>CBDAQB010000003.1:0-2241948 GCA_965198825.1 Acetobacteraceae bacterium
ATGTTGCCGCCCCGTCGACGTCCAAAGCGTCCAAGCGGTGGCGCCGCACCCGCCACCCAATGCCTCGTAGATGCTGAAGAGGTCCCGCGCAGAATAATCCGCCCCTCCGAACCGCGGAGGGACCGCGAGGCTATATGCACCGGTTTCGCTGAGGCGCTCGACCGTCTCCTGTGGGACACGGCGCTGCCGCTCGGCCTCGCTCTGCATGCCGCGTAACCACGGGCGCAAGGCGAGAAGCCGCTCGATAATGGCCTGCGCCGGTGGCTGGGCCGCCTGACTGGCTGCCGACACCGCATTTGCCGTCAGGTCCTTGCTGTAGAACTTCGTCATCTGCCATCTCCTATGTCGTCCTGGGAGAGAACCCGCCCCCGGACCTTATCTGCCGGGTTTGGCCGAGCGCTCGAGAAACCGTCATTCGGACTGCTGCTTGCGATGATATTGCACGAGCAGGTGCAGTTGTGAAGGGGTGACCAAGAGACCTGATGACTTTGGGCGCAGACGCCCGATTAGGTGTAAAGATCAGGACCTCATACGTGCACGGCATGAACACTGCACAAGCAGGCAAGCCTCCTTCTTGGGACAGGGAAGAAGCAGAAGCGATCATACCGAAGCTTCTCAGATTCGGCTTGCCCAGCAGTTTCAAAGTTTTTGTCCTCCCTCAAAGAGGACTGCTTACTTCCCGCGTGTCAGCTTCAAGACTGGGAGGTTTGATCCGCCGGCTCCGCCATCTCCGCAGGTGGCTGGTTGTGACCGAGCAGGCGCAGGATATCGGCCGCCGCCTCGACAATGTTCGAGCCAGGCCCGAAAATGGCACCGACACCCTTGCTGCGCAGGAAAGCGTAATCCTGCGGCGGGATCACCCCGCCGGCGATGACGCGGATGTCCGCGCGGCCAGCATCGGCCAGCGCGGTGATCAAATCCGGCACGAGCGTCCTGTGCCCGGCGGCAAGGCTGGAAGCGCCGACGACGTCCACATCGTGGCTGATCGCCAGGCCAGCGGCCTCTTCCGGCTTCTGGAACAGTGGGCCCATGATCACGTCGAACCCAAAGTCGGCCAATGCGCTGGCGACGACCTTGGCACCTCGGTCATGACCGTCCTGGCCCAGCTTGACGATCAATATCCTGGGTTTGCGGCCGGTGCGCCGCTCGATTGATCCCAAACCGTCGCGCACGCGTTGCGCGCCGGCATCCTCCTTGAACGCGGCCCCGTAAACGCCGGAAATGACGCGCACCACCGCGACGTGGCGACCGAACACGTCCTCCAGCGCGTGGGAGATTTCGCCCAGCGTGCAGCGGGCGCGGGCGCATTCGACCGAGAGAGCCAACAAGTTGCCATCCTTGCGCGCGCCATTGCGTAGGGCGTCCAGCGCCGCCTCAGCCCTGGCCGCACAGCGTGCGGCTCTCACGCTTTGTATGCGTGCGATCTGGGCCAGGCGCACGACGGCGTTGTCCACGTCCAGGATGTCGATGGTCTCTTCGCTCGACAGCTGGTATTTGTTGACGCCGACAACGACGTCGTCGCCACGGTCGACGCGAGCCTGGCGGGAAGCGGCAGCCTCTTCGATCCGCTGCTTGGGCAAGCCCAGCTCCACCGCCTTGGTCATACCGCCCAACGCTTCGACTTCCCCAATCAGCGCCCAGGCGGCCTCCTCAAGTTCCTTGGTCAGCGCCTCGACGTAGTAGGAGCCGCCCAGCGGATCGATCACCTTGGTGATGCCGGTCTCCTCCTGCAGCACCAGCTGGGTGTTGCGGGGGATACGAGCGGAGAAGTCGGTGGGCAGGGCGATCGCCTCGTCCAGAGCGTTGGTGTGGAGCGACTGGGTCCCGCCGAAGACCGCCGCCATCGCCTCCACCGTCGTGCGTATCACGTTGTTGTAGGCATCTTTCTCGGTGAGGCTGACGCCGGAGGTCTGGCAGTGGGTGCGCAGCATCATCGACCGCGCATCGGTAGCGCCAAAATCCCTCATGATACGAGCCCACAGGGTGCGGGCGGCACGCAGCTTGGCGACTTCCATGAAGAAGTTCATGCCGATGGCGAAGAAGAAGGACAGCCGGCCGGCGAAGGCGTCAACCGAGAGGCCCCTGGCCAGCGCCGCGCGCACGTACTCCATGCCGTCGGCCATGGTGAAGGCAAGTTCCTGCACCTGTGTCGCCCCGGCCTCCTGCATGTGGTAGCCGGAGATCGATATGGAATTGAATTTCGGCATCTTCTCGGCGGTGAAGGCGATGATGTCGGCGATGATCCGCATCGATGGCCCGGGAGGATAAATGTATGTATTGCGGACCATGAACTCCTTCAGGATGTCGTTCTGGATTGTGCCTTCCAGCCTGTCGGAGCTGACGCCCTGCTCCTCTGCGCGACGATGTAGAAAGCGAGGCATGGCAGGACCGCACCGTTCATGGTCATGGACACGCTCATTTCGTCCAACGGAATCCCGTCGAACAGAATCTTCATGTCCTCGACGGTGTCGATGGCGACGCCGGCCTTGCCAACATCGCCATCGACACGCGGGTGGTCGGAATCGTAGCCACGGTGCGTGGCCAGATCGAAGGCCACGGATAACCCCTTTTGTCCGGCTGCCAGATTGCGACGATAGAAGGCGTTCGACTCCTCGGCCGTAGAAAAGCCGGCATACTGGCGAACAGTCCAAGCCCTGCCGGCATACATGCTTGCTTTGACGCCGCGGGTAAAAGGATAAAACCCTGGCAGGCCGGGGTCGGTCCCAGCCGTGTCGGCAGCCGTATAGAGCGGTTTGACGTCAATGCCTTCCGGCGTACGCCAGATCAGGTCGGCGCCTTTCACTTCCTTGGCAGCCAGGTCGCTCCATTGAAGAAGTGTCGGTCGGGAAGCTCGAGGATCATCCGCCATCAGATGAGTATCACCAAATCAGTAGGCCTCGCTCATAACGGAGGGGGTGGCGTGATCACGATGATCGCTGCCGGCGCGCCGCTGTCGTTCACGACCGCCCGAGCTTCGCCAGCAGGGACAAAGATGCTGTCCCGTTCCTGCAGGACGTGGCGCACGCCATCCGCCTGATCGATCGAAATAACTCCCTTGGCCACAACATAGATCCTGCCGACAGGTGCTACTTCCATGGCCACGATCGCGCCAGCAGGAAATTCAGAGTGGCCAACGAGGACGAAATCGGCGGTGGTCGCTTCGCCGCCCTGAAGCCGCCTTGCGGTGACCTCGTCATGGTTCGGCAATGCGTACCTGGGAGCGTCTGCGAACCTCACCAATTCCATCTTGTTTCTCCTGATTGGTTCGAGCGCTCAACTTTGCGGACGGCTTGCCTCCACTCGTCCGCGCGCCTCACCGCCTCCAAAGCATCTCGATATCTTCGAACATCATTGCCAGGCCGGCCATTCCAAATGCAACGGCTGGCTCATCAGTGAGGCATCCCGCGGCGATCTTCCCGCCAACGTTGCCGATGACGATCTCGGGCGTGCTCACCGGTCGGGCGAGTGCCGATACCAGCGTCTCTCTGATTTGGTATTGGGCGCGGACACCTCCGGTGAAAGCCGGCGACGAGGTGATGATGAGCACCGGTTTGTTGCGGAGCGGCGACCCATTATGCGGGCGTGAAGCCCAGTCGAATGCGTTCTTCAGCACGCCGGGCATGCCGTGATTATATTCCGGCGAGGAGATCACCAGGCCGTCTGCAGCTTCTATCTGGTTACGGAAGCTGACTACTACTTCCGGTAGGGGATCGACGTAGAGATCCTGGTTGAAATGTGGGATTTGTCCTATGTCGACGTAATCGAATCTAGTGTTCGATGCGGCAGTCTCGGCAAGTGTTGCGAGGATCGCCTTTGAGTGGGCGTTGGTCCGGATGCTCCCGGAAATGCCCAGCAAGCGATATGTCACGGGCATCCGATGATGTTCCCCCGCATGCCGAGGCCGCGAGACGTTCGCTGAATACTCACCGGTAACCTGCTCGCCGCGCCACCGTATTGACCAAGGTTCCGATAGACTCGATCTCTATCTCGGTACGATCACCGGGGCGCATGAACACGGGGGGTTTTCTTGCATACCCGACGCCCGATGGCGTTCCAGTGGCAATCACGTCGCCGGGCTCGAGTGTCATCGCTTCGGACAAGGTTGCGATCAGCGAGGCGACGTCGAAGATCATGTCGGCCGTGTTGCCATCCTGCATGATTTCGCCATTGAGCCGGGAGACGATGCGCAGGCCGGACGCTCCTGCGGGAAGTTCGTCCCACGTAACCAACTCGGGGCCGAAGCCGCCGGTCGCGTCGAAGTTCTTCCCCATAGTCCATTGACTTGACTTGCGCTGGTAGTCCCGGACCGAACCGTCGTTAAAGCAGGAGTAGCCGGCGACGTGATCCAGCGCGCCTGCGCCGACGTTCGCCGCGGTCTTGCCAATGATGACGGCCAACTCGGCCTCATAGTCGAATTTGTCTGAACATTCCGGGTAAATCATTTCCGCGCCCGGACCGGTGAGCGACGTGGCTCCGCGCATGAATACCGCCGGATAATCGGGGATCGGATTGCCGCCTTCCACGGCGTGCGCACGGTAGTTGAGCCCTATGCAAATGGTTTTGCCAGGCCGCGGCACAGGTGGAAGCAAGATGACATCAAAGCGCGCGATGTCTTCACCGGCTTCGTGGCCGTTCGGATTGATCGCGAGTTCGACTGCGGACATTGCCGTTGGATACACCAAAATCCGGTCCCCGACCCGCGCTCCATGCTGGACGCGGCCTTTTCGCTCGAAGGTTACGATGCGCATAGGAAGCTCCTCTTCTTATCGGCCCGGCGCGACGAACGGCATGGTGTCATTCCACCAACGGTCGGGCGGAACGGACCAGCCGCCTATCTTGAACGCGGGTACCTCCCATTCGACGGGTTCGTCCTCGATGTCCACGGTATGATAGTGACTGGGAAAGAGCTCCACCCGATGGCCGTCAGGATCGCGTAGGTAGAGGAAGCGCGCCAATCCGGGACTGAAGTGCCGTGCCGGGCCGAACTCCACCTGCGCCTCGTGATCCTTGAGGACGAGGAGGTCACACACATCCATCAGATGATGGGTTTCCGGCACCTGGAACGCGCAATGATGCAGGCGCGGTCCCTCGCGATGGGCGAAAACGATGTCATGCGGGTTGCCCTTGCGCTGCAGGAAGATCAGCTCGAGATCACCGTCCTTGACGACGTATTCCGACAGACGAAATCCCATCTCCACGTAGAAATCGAGACTTTCCCGCATGCGGTCGGTCACGATCTGAAAATGATCGAGACGCAGGACGCAGGCGCCATGGTAGCGGTCGATACAGGAGAACAAGCGTTCGCGCGTCTGCATCGTCGCACAGAACTCGAGTGGTGTTCCGGCCGGGTCGGTGGTGTGCAGCGTTCGACCCTGATAGGCGACTTCCACCCAGTCGGTCGGAAAGCCCGCAGCCGCGAAATGCGCCTGCAACAAGTCGAGGTCTTCCTCGGTCAACACGCGCATGCCCACGCGCTCGACGGCCGGTTCGCCAAGCTTGAGCACCAGACTGTGATGGCAGGCTTCCTCCAGCCCTCGCAGCCACAGCGTGGCGGTGTCTGCGTCGCTCACGACCATACCGAGAAGATCACAATAGAACGCGCGGCTCGCCTCCAGGTCGCGCACGCGCACCACGGCATGGCTCGCGCGCGTTATCAAAAAGGGGGGTTTGTAGACTGGTTTGGGTAGCTCCATCAGCGCAACTCCAACATGATTGCCAGGCAGCAGCGCACCTGCTCAGGTGATCGCGAAAACATCCTTGTGCAGCTCGCGCAACATGGCCTTCTGCACCTTGCCCATGGCGTTGCGCGGCAGGTCGTCGGCCATGATGATCTTCTTCGGGCGCTTGAACGCCGCCAGCTCGGTGGCAAGCGCCTCGGCGATTTGGTTCGCCTCGATGAGGGAGCCCGGCAGGCGGGTCACCACCGCAGCCACGCCTTCGCCGAAATCAGGGTGGGGCAACCCGATCACCGCGCTCTCGGCCACACCATCCAGGGCGTCGATCGCCATCTCGACTTCCTTCGGATAGACGTTGTAGCCGCCAGAGATAATGAGGTCCTTCGCGCGCCCGACGATGCGGATGTGGTTAGCCTCATCCTCGGTCGCGATGTCGCCGGTGATGAAATAGCCGTCCGCCGTGTGGTCCTGCGCGGTCTTCTCCGGATTGCGCCAGTAGCCGGCGAAAAGATTTGGGCCTTTGATCTCCAACATGCCGGGCGTACCCGTTGCTGCTGGTTGGCCGTTCTCGGCCACGATGCGGACCGAGACACCCGGCAGCGCAGGTCCGACGCTGCCGACAACCCGCGGTCCGTCATATGGGTTTGACGTGACCATCAGTGCTTCCGTCATGCCATAGCGTTCGAGGATCGCGTGCCCGGTGCGGACCTTGAACTCCTCGAACGTTGCTGCGAGGAGCGGCGCGGAGCCGCTGATGAAAAGCCGCATGTGCTTGCAGAGCGGTTCGTTGAACCTCGGATCGGCAAGCAGACGCGTGTAGAATGTGGGCACTCCCATGAAGACTCTCGCGGCAGGCAGGTCGCGAATGATGGCGTCCACTTCGAAGCGCTCGTGAAACAGGATTGGCGAGGCATGCAGCAGGGCGCAGTGCAGTGCCACGAACAGGCCGTGCGCGTGGAAGATCGGCAGGACGTGAAGCAGCACGTCATCATCCCGCCAACGCCAAGACTGGCCAAGAACGATGGCGTTGGACGACAGGTTGCCGTGGGTCAGCACCGCGCCCTTGGACCGGCCCGTTGTTCCGGACGTGTAAAGGATGGCCGCGGCTTCTGCGGGGCCCGACGGCACAACTGGCTCTTGCTCGGTGATTCCAGCCCACGGCGCGGTCGCCAGATCACCGGCAAGGCGCACGCGCAAGCCGGTGAACGGCACGGTCTCGCCTGCCAATCCCGGGCTGGCCACCAGCAAAGCGGGCTCGGAGTCGGCCAGGAAGTAGGCAACCTCGCTACCCTGGTAGGCAGTGTTCAGCGGGATGAACACAGCGCCGGCACGCAGGCAGGCCAGATAGAGGATCATAGCGGCGGGAGATTTAAGCGCCTGAAGTACGACACGGTCGGAGTGCCGCACGCCGGCCGACCGCAGCCAAGCGGCGGCCCGGCCTGTTTCCGCCAGCATCGCGCCGTATGTCAAAAGCGGCCGTCCGTCGATCAGCAGACACGGGCGCCCGGCATGCGCAACGGCAGTGGCATCGAACAATGCGAAGACGTTTTCGTTCGCCGCCATCCGCCCGGGCGCCCGATCAGGGTCGGTCATGCTCAACATCTGTCGCGCTACAACTGGATCGTCAGGCGGCTCGCCTGTATCGGGGTCACGAAATCACGAATGAAGGCCTTGTGCGCTGGATGTGCCTGATAGACACCCCAACCCGCTTTGTCGTTGAACGTTGCGATGATGGCGTAGTCGCCATTGCCCGCGCGAAAGCGCAGGTCCGGACCGTGCTGTATCTCGGTGACGTCACGCAACTCGGACGACAACGCGTCGAGTGCCTGTCTGAACCGATCGACTTGCTCGCTGGTCACCCCGGCGATCCAACTGAAGATAACGATGTGGGTGACCATTCCGAAGCTACCTCCCGCGCCCGCTTGCAGCAGCGCCTCATGTCACGTCTTGTTCGTTTCAACGGCACTCCCGTACGCAAGGAGTCCGTTTGTGAAGTGGGTCGGCAACCTGCTTTTCCGCATGCACCGGCCGTACGGGTGCCTCCGGAACAGCAGGAAGATGCCTTGAAAGCGCTGTTGCTTCTTCTCGAAGGCGCCGCCCGGCATCTTCTCGACAATAGTTCGCAGGCCATGCTCTATGACGCCCCAGCAAACAACGCATCACGCAGCAGGGCTGCGAGACTGCCGGCCTGCGACTTAGCAATGACAGCCGCCACATGGCCATCGGGGCGCACCAAGACCGACTCACCATCGGCCAGATTGACGAAGCGCCGCAGCGCGCCACCGGGATCTTCGAAGTCCAGACCCTCAGTCACCAGCTTGACGTGCGTCTCCGCTATGTTGGAGTCGACCAACGCGGCTGCGTGACTCCTGCCAACGAGCAAGGTGAAGCGCCTGTCATCCAGGAGGTCCAGAAGCGGGAGGATCTTCCCGTCGCGTTCGAGCCACGCATGCGGCAGCCGGCCGCCGGCGAGGAGGGCTGGCTTGAAGTCGGATACGTCCCTGAACTCGTAGCCATCCGGGCCATAGCGGAAGCCGAGCTGCAAGGCGAGGCTATCGAAATGCTCACGCTGGTTTTCAATCTGCTGTTGGATGTCTGCCTGCGCCAAGGGGTCGTGTAGCCGCCGAAGCAGCGCGCCGGCATCGTCCGCGTCACCGGATTTGAGTGCGATCTGCAGCTTGAGGATGCGTTGCGCGTTCTTGTAGCTTTGCGCGGAGTTGATTGTCGCCACCGCATGGCGCTCGCTGTGGTAGGTATCGAGCAGCCTGTCGGTGGCATGTCCCTGTTCGACGGCGGCAATTTTCCAGGTGAGATTGTGCGCGTCCTGCAGTCCCGTGTTCAGACCGAGGCCGCCGGTTGGAGGGAACCGATGCGCCGCATCACCCACCAGGAACACCCGCCCCGACCGGTAGCGTTCGGCAACTTCCGACATCAATGCCCAGGGAAGCACGTGCTTGATCTCGATTGCAACGTCGCTGTCGCCAATCGCGTGACGCAGGATCCGCTCGCACACCTCCGGCGTGAAACTCTCCCGCGGCGACAGCGCCGGATCGTGCGGGTAGAGCATGCACCAGTTCCTGTCGATATCGTAGGCGATCAGGACGCCGGCGTGCGGCGGCTGCATGATCCAATAGAGTATACCGGGCCGATCGCCCACAACGCCGCGCAGGTTCGCTTCGAAGTGGATGGTGATAAAGGCCTGAGACGCGGCGTCGCCGACCATGCTGATGCCGAGTTCGTGCCGCACGGCGCTTCCCGCACCGTCAGCCGCTATCACGTAGCCGGTGGTCAGTCTCGTCGGCTCCCGCGTGTCCGTATCCTCCAACATCGACGTGACCGCGTCGGCGGTCTGCTCGCAGCCGCGCCACAGAACTCCGCGCCGCAGCTCGATCAAGGGAGAACGCGCCACTTCCTCAAGCAGGAAGTCCTCGAAAAGAGGTTGGGCGAGGTTAATCAGGGGTTCCGGGGTCATGTCCCGCACCTGATCGTCTTGGCGCTCGTAGGGAAGCACGCCGATTTCTTCACCGGCAAGGGTCGTTACGAACCTTACCCACCCACCATCTGCTACGGGCGTGGCGCGCCGCTTCATGGCATCGGTATCGAGGCCGGCGGCGCGGCAAATCTCCATCGACCGCGGGTTAAGCGCGTGCGCTTTCGGCGCCCCGTGCCGAGTCCTGAAGCGTTCGACGATGATCGATCGCAATCCTTGTCTAGCGAGGAGTATTGCAACCATCAAGCCAACTGGGCCCGCACCGACTACGAGGGTGGTTGCCCGAGTAAGGGTATGCTCTCGCATGTTTCCTATCCGCAGCGCTGACGTGTTCTCAAGCTGATGGTATTTCGGCCCGAGAGGCCCGCCAACTCGGGCCGCTACGGCGTCGTCATCAAAAAGCTGGCCTGCCCCATTCATTGTTCTCAAAAGCTGTAAGTGCCTTCGAAAAAGAACATGCGGGGTAGACCGGGTTGCACGCTGTTAAACCCCAGGGCTGGACCGGACGCGATACCACCAGCATAATAAGGGTGATCGAAAGCGTTACGAAGATATCCGGCAATTGAGAAGTTGCTTTTCTTGATGTTCTCCAAGGCGAGGCGGAAATTAACAAGTCCGTATCCGGGGATGGCCGTTCCTGGTGAGAGAGTGTTGTTGAGATTGCTGAAATAGAATTTGGACTGCGCAAAGACGTCGGTGCGAAACGATGCGCGGCCATAGTCTCTTGGCAAGTCTTGGGAGAGTTCGACATAGGCCGAGCCGGACCACTTCGGCGTATCGGCGTAGGGGCCAAACTGCGTCGGCTGACCGAAGACGTTGGTCAGGCCATTCGTGTAGCGCGCGTCGGTGAACGTCACGCTCAGACCCAGATCCAGCCACTCCCGCGGTCGAACTTCACCGTCCACCTCAAAACCCGAAATCTCCGCTTGCGGAACATTCACCGTCAGGCCAGCGATCGACATCGTCGTCGGATTCAAGACATAGTCGATACGCTGCGCATTGCTGACCCACTGATTGAAAGCGTCCGCGTTCATCCGGATTGGAACCGAACCAAGATGGCCCTCATACTTGGCACCAACCTCGACGTCAGTGGTCGTTTCGGGATAAAACGCAGCGCCTCCCGTGCTGGCCGTGCCAGACAAAGGCGGCACCGTCGGGTTGAAGCCCCCGCTCCTGAAACTATGCCGCGACACCACGTAGAGCAGAAGGTTGGGGTTCAGCTGCTCCTGCGCGCCGAACTGCCAGCTCAGCTTGGTCTCCGACTGCGACAGATTATTCGACAGTCCGGGCAATCCATACACCACAGAACCGGGGAGCTGCTGTTCGGAATAGTCCTCTCCGGTGTAACGCAATCCGGCAGTGAAGCCCAAACCGCGGATTCCAGTGAGCGAGCTGAGGTCGTAAGTGCCCTGTGCATATCCGGCATAGGATTGCGTGGGAAGTTTGTAGTAGTAAAAAGCGTTTGTCGCCGGAATGAGCGGTGGTAAACCTAGGATGCTCAGCCCCACTCCGCCGTAGTTCTGCGAGTTCAGGTAGTAGAAGCCCGCGACGTAATTGAGCTTATCTCCCAGTGTCTTGCCGAGTACCTGCAGTTCCTCAGAGTAATCCGTGGTGTCGTTGTTAAGGCCTTCGTAACGCGCTAGCTCGAGAGCGTAAGGCGCTCCTCCCGCGTCCGTGTAATCAACCGCATCAGCCCGATCGAAGCCGAATATGTTCTTTAGCGTAACACCGTCGCCAAGATCCATTGTGGTGACATTCGACACGATGGTGTTGTCCGAGCGATGCAAGAAGGTGCCGGGGGAATTGACCCAGTTTGGACCATGAAGGGCCTGCTGCTGCACCGAATTAGCGATCCCTAGCGGATCTGCTTTTGGATTGGCGGAAAGATAAAGTCCATATGCGCCAGGAAAGCCGAGCAGCTTATCAAGGAAAGGACTGTAGAACTCTGCGGCAGTGGCATTGAGCGGGACACCGTTGTGTGTGCTACCTGGCTCATACACATTGTAGATTTCAGAGGGCGTGTTTGTTCCACCAGAATGGATGTAGTCGATCACCGTGGTGTTTTGCAGCCAATCGTTCGGTCTGATTTCGAGGCTGATCCGCCCGGCTTCGTGCAAGACGGTGCCTGGCGTTGTGTTTGTATACACGTCATTCACGTAGCCGGATCGGTGCTCGTAGTCACCCGAGACCCGCAGCAGGACTTTGTCTGGGATGATGGGAACATTCAAAGCGCCGAGGGTCTCGGTGTATCCGTAATCACCCGCGCGGGTCGTAATGAAGCCGCCGAAGTCATTTGCCGGTTTGACGCTAGTGATCAGAACGGCGCCGCCAGTGTCGTTTCGTCCAAACAAGGTACCCTGGGGACCCTTGAGGACCTGGATTGACTGCAGATCATAGAAGGCCGATGCCGAATGGGTGTCGTCCTGCACTTCATCAAAATAAGGCAAGACGCCTGGCTGTGAGTTGCTGAACACGTCGATCGATTGACCTCGGACTGCGAAGTTCAGCTGATTGGAACTGGTCCCTTGCCTCACCAGTAGTCCTGACGTCGCGGTCTGTAGGTCAGACTCCGTGGTGATTGCGCGCTTTCTCAGCGCTGCTGTGGTGAGCGCCGTTACCGTGACCGGCGTCTTCTCGAGCTTTTCGTTACGACGCTGAGCAGTTACGACAATCTGCTCGAGTTGGTTCGACCCCGCCTTTGCCTGAGTTGCCTTGCTCACAGCTCCAGCGGCGGCATGCGTCTCCTGGGCAGTGGGAGTTTGCGCTCGGGCTAGCGACGTTGGCAAACCGGCCAAGATCGTACTTCCGACCACGTAGCCAACCATCCTGGACGACGCGACTTTGGCCCGATCAGGCCGGCCAGCTGGCTGGCAAATCCTTGTCATAAGACAGATCCCCCTTATTTTAGCTCTCGGCTGCTCCGAGTTTTTGTTTGCTGGACGTCAAAAGGTTTACGGCGCTTTCAGGACGGCGCTGGGTATTGACGGTCTAGCCTGAGGCCAGTCGGCAAAAGGCTAAGTCTTCAAGGTTGGCTGCTCGGCACAATCGGTGCGGCTTAGGCGCGACGCCAACCCACATCATCCCTTTCATGTTTCGTTTTAGGCGATCAAGTCGGTAGGTCACCAAGTGTCTTTTGTCAATGGCCCTTTGGAGGCCCAGGCGCGGCATGTGCCTAGTCGCCCAAGCTTCTCGTATAGCTGGCCCACTTACTGCCAACGGCAGAGCTTTTCATTCTGGAACAACCTCCAGGCCATGCTGTTTCAAGCACGGCTGCGCCCGTCGGGTTCATCTCGTGGGGTGCGCAATTTGCTTCTTGCGCCGGGACGTAATGCGCTGCTGCCTTGTCCACTTCAGCCAGGCTCGACACAGAGGCCTGCCAGCGGTAAGGCAGCGACGGCGCTCTGAGCCGAAAGCATCACCTGGCCAAACAGGACAGACTTCTTCCAGCACTCGATCGCGAAGCTCAAGATTGACAGCGAGTTTGGGTGCAGCTGCAGGAGTCAAACCGACAATGGAGGCGGCTTGTGCTTCCTTGATGTTGGCGTTGCGTCGGCTGATGACTCAGCACATCCGAGGCACGCGAAAACGGTATGCAAAGCGTGTTGTCATTTACGATCATGTTCGCCGGTGACGCACGTCGTGTCCATCCCGGCGGCGCCGACGCGATTGAGGTCGCGACTGCTGATAGCGCCTGAGGACACGAGCCACGTCGGCATACGTAAGCGCCTAGGCTGACCGCACCGCCGGTCTCGTATGGAGCTGAAGATAGGACGCATGGGCGCCCCCGGTATGGATGATGTGCCGGCCGCGATTGCTCGACGGAACATTATCCGCTCCGGGCATCACGCCCCCCAGGAGATGGGTTCCGCTGACGACGAGCCGTAGTTGCTCGCCTGGCTGCAACGCCAATCCGATCGGGAACAGGTCGATGTCAATGTCGACGATCTCCCCTGGTGCGAGCTTCTCGACGCGGTCGAAGCTGTGCACGGGTATGGTGTCCGTCGAGCTTGCTGGGTCGAGATGGCGCAAGGAAACACGCAGGCGGCCATTGGAACCTTTGTATTTCAGTATGGCGGCGCCTCGCCGCGTCAGCGCCTGCATTGCGGGGCCGTGATTCGGAACGTTGAACTGCTCGAGCTGCTCGCCGGCGGCATTGAGCTTCTGCAGGAACACGAAAAGGTCCATGTCGTCGGAACCGTCCGCCTCCACCCACAGGTGCAGCTTCGGGTAACCCACGAACTCGGTGGGCTGCTCTATTCGAAAGACGAAGGACGCAACGCCCTCCTCGGACAAGGAATCGTAACTCACGGTGGCGGCAGCGGGCGTCTCGGCCGTCAGCGCGAGGGACGCGGCGTCCAGGTAGTACTTGACTTCTGACACGTCCTCGGGCGGGAAGGTCCCCGCCGGAAGGTTGATGCGGTCATGGCCCTCGAGATCGAGGATCGCGTAGCGCACGGGTGGCGTCTGCTGCCAGCCATTGTCGACGCCCTTGAGGAAGTGATCAAAGAAGCGCAGGTGATCGGCGAGGTTTTCGTCCTCGTAATAGTCCGGCCACTCCATCGTGTTGTGGATGCGCAGCCACTTCTCCTCGGAGGCGATCCTGCGCCAGCCGCGGAAGGTGCCAGGAGTGTGGATGCTGTTCGAATAGCTCGCCACGACGTACGCGGGCACCGTAATCTTCCCGAAATCTGGAACCTTCGTCCGCCAAAAGTCGTCGAATAGCGGGTGGCGCTCGGCCTCGGCAATAAGATCCTCACGCCGGTTCTTGCCGACGAAGCTCTGCGAGAGCATGCGCGGAAAAGGAAAATCAGGAATCCCGCCGCGCATGACGAGATCCCGGTAGATGTCGCTCATGCCTTCCCACGGGGCGATGGCCGCGAGGTGCGGTGGTTGCTCCGCCGCAGCGAACCACTGAGAGATAGCCAGATATGAGTTCCCGCTCGTGCCGACCTTGCCGTTGCACCACTCTTGAACGCCGAGCCACTCGATCAGGTCATGGTAGTCCTCGCCTTCCTGATGGCTCCAAACGCGGATATCTCCCTCGGAGTCGAAAGAGCCACGCGGGTCGGGGTTGCAGATAGCGTAGCCGTTCGCGCACCAGAAAGCCGGATCCGGGCCTTCGAACTTCATCAGTCCGGAAACCGTGGCGGGATCCATCCCGAGCAACGCGAACAGGTCCATGTATCGCGGCGCGTTTCCCCGGCTCTTGCCATAGGGGCTCCACGCTACGATCACCGGCACCTTGTCGGTTCCGGCCGGCCGCAGGACGTCCACGTAGATTTTCACGCCGTCGCGCAGCGTGACAGCGACGTCCTTCTCCAGCACGATGTCCACCGGCAGCTTCAGAAAGCGTGGCTCAACTTGGAATCCGGCAGGAAGGATGCGTGTGCCCGGTTCGAAACGGCTGAACACACCCTCCTCGCTTGCCGGGTCATATGGAGCGGCGGGAACGAAGACCGGCTCATCAGCTAGCATGTTGTTGCTCCAAGATCGGGTGCGCGTCAGGCGGTCGATTGATTGGCCGCCAGATCGGTGCCGGTGGTGATCGTCGGGAGGGGCATGGCAGAGCGGACCCGGCCTCGCCGCACTCTTGACTACAAAGACTTGGTGACCTAGTCAATTCCCGACGATCGGTCCCGATTGAGACCGAAGGCGGGGACAGAGGCGGCCGACTCGCCAGCGGGGCTTCGAGTGCCGCGTATATGAATTCAGTTCAGGAATTTGTTTCAACCCGTTTCAACAACTGGCGTATGGGCGACGTTATGCCTCGAGCGGCTGGCGAGCGCAGCGGCCAGGTTGCCATTCTTCAAGATCAAGCCTCAACGAACAACATTATTCGTCTTCCGCAGCGCCGCAAGTCACGGAAAGGTAGCCTTGGCTCGTCGGTTAAGGGGGAGAAGATCAAGAGGGAACCCGGATGCTACTCACAGGTGTTTTCGCGGGGCCGATCGAGGGCTTGCAATACCGGACGCCAAGTTGCCGCGGACTGACGAACGAGCGGGGCGAGTTCAATTACCGGGCGGGCGAACGAGTTGCTTTCCTGGTTGGCGGCGTCGCCTTCGGTCACGCAGTTGGCTCGCCAAGGATCAACCTGGCGCAAACGGTGAGCCGAGTGGACGGGAACATCCAAAAGCTGCTCGACCCTGGACTGACCAACATCGCACGCTTCCTTTGTAGTCTGGACAGCGACGGCGACCTGGATGGCGGGATCAGGATCGCGCCTGTAGTGCACGACGTCATCCGCGGCCGTTCCATTGACTTCCGGAGGGATGTTTCCTTCGCCGGGCCGCAGGCGGACCACGTCAGCGACTTTCAGAATGATCCAGCCATCGCTGCGCTGCTCGACGAGCTTGGCCGCGAAGGCGCCTTCACCGACCGCATCCCTCGTCCCCTCTGTTCGGCCGCCGCTGCTCGCAATGAGGTTCGTCGCCACATCCTTGGCATCCTGCGCTTCCGGAATGTTAAGATCACCTTGCAGAACGGCTCTCACGTCTACGCGGATGTCTTCCGGCCCGACAAGGACGGGCAGTTTCCAGTGGTCATGAATTGCGGAGTGTATGGCCGGGCGTTCCATCATCATACCATCTGCAGTGAAAGCGATTTCGAAGCGCACGAGGAGGAGGAGGAGCGGTACTTCCAAGGGAATGCCGACGGCCTCATCTTTGAGAACCATGAGACGGTGAACACCGCCGACTGGGTCCCCCACGATTACGCCGTCGTCCGGGTCGACGGGCCGGGCACAGGCAGAAGTCCTGGCAGGCTTGCACCTTGGGGCTTCAGCACGGCTGAGGCCTTCCGTGACTCGATCGATTGGGCGGGCGTGCAGCCGGTCAAACGGTAACGTAGGCCTATGGGGCATGTCCTACTACGCGATGACCCAGCATGCGGTGGCCAGTCTTCATCCGTCGCATCTCAAGGCGATGATCGCGATCGGCACTGACGTCGATCTGTATGAGGAGGTGGCCTACACGGGCGGTATCCTCAACGACGAGTTCTTCGGTTTCTGGTTCAGGGGGGGCGTCCTTCCCGCTGTTTGCGGTGAACCGGACTTCGTTGATTTCATGGCGTTAGCGCGAGCAGCGCCGTTCAAGGATTCCAACCTGCCGGCGATCTTCGGACCGAAGTCTGAGGTTCTGATGAGCCCCGACATGAGCGGCGTGACTGTTCCGTTGTGGGCAGTGGCCTGCACCACCCACCCGGCCCATTTCCATCACGTTGGCGCCAGTGAAGCCTATCTAAACACAAGAACGGCTGCGAAGAAGATCGACTTTTGGGAAGATTGGTTCACCAGGTCCTACTCACAGGCCGCCGTAGCCGACCATAGGGCCTTCTTCGATCACTGGTTGAAGGGTGTCGAGAACGGCATAATGCAGAAGGCGCCCGTTAGGCTCGACATCCGTGGTGGCGATGGTTGCTCCTATCTCTTGGAAGCGAACGCTTGGCCGATCGCGGAGACCACCTATGTGAAATGGTTCCTAGACGCCGCACCATCGGACTGGGCGGGAGACGGACGGCGCAGCGACTTTTTGCGCCTGTCGTCGATGGAAGCAGACCAGGCAAACTGCGCCGAATATTCGGCCGAAATACCGGTTGAAAGTCGCACCGGCCCCCCGACTCCGGCTACGGCGATGCTCGCCTGGCAGACGGGGGTGTCCTTCATCGGTGAGCCCCTCCGCGAAGACATGGTCTTTGCAGGATACAGCAAGGCTAAGCTATGGGTATCTTCCACTAGCAAGGACATGGACATTTTCATCGCTTTGCGCATCTATGACGAGCAAGGCCGGGAGGTGAATTATGTCGGAGCTTCGACGATGGGCATGCCCACAACGCACTTTCCACTTGCAAAGGGTTGGCTGAAAGTCTCGCATAGGAAGATCGATGCGTCGCGTTCGAACGGTTACACGGTCAAGCACACGCACCTGAAGGCCGACTATGCGCCACTCGAGGACGGGGAGATCGTTCCGGTCGAGATTGAGATCATTCCCAATACGGCTCTGCTACGGAAGGGGCACCGCATTCGTGTCGACATTCAGCCGTTCGATGGATTCCATCATGGAACGCGGCATGCTTACGACGCATCCTATCACGACCAAGCACGAAACGTGATATACACCGGACCTGACCACCAAAGCTACGTCCAGTTGCCGATAATACCGGCACCGTAGCGTTTGCCCCGACGGGGAAATCCGTCAGACCCTCAAGCGAGTCGACCACTGCTGCCCTTGCAGAATTTTGAACGATTGATCAGGTGATATGAGGACCCGAGTAGCCGCGAATGCCTTGACACACGTCGAGCCGACCAAGCCACGCCGGCGCGTGAAAATCGTCGATGAGATCATCGAGACACTACGCCAGGACATCGTCACTCGCCGGCTGCCGAACGGCGAACGTCTGCCCAACGAAAAGGAGCTGTCGGACCGCTTCGGTGTGAGCCAGCCGACAGTGCGGGAGGCCATGCGCGCGCTCGAGACGCTCGGGCTCGTGGAGATCTTGCACGGCAGCGGATCATACGTACGAAGTCAGGGCGATTATGCTCTCGCGTCGGCTCTCCAGACGCTCCTGCAACTTCAGAACGTCGGCATTATGGAAGTGCTCGAGGTAAGGCAGGTCTTGGGTCGCTACTCCATCGAGGCCGCAGCCTTGAACGCGACTGAAGAGGACATCGATTCAGTTGCCGCATCACTCGTTCCGTTCGAGCGCCCTGCGGAGCTGAAGGACATAGATAGGGTCATCGAATGCATTCTTGGATTTCAGCGGGCGGTTTCCGCCGCGTCACATAGACCGCTACTTCACTCCCTGGAGTCGTTTCTCCTCGCCCTACTCAATGAGGTGCAGGTCAACTCCCTAACGAGTCGCACCATCCGGTTTTGGCGGGCTAGAGCATTGGAGTTCCAGCCGCACCGGATCGCCATACTGGCTGGCATACGTTCCGGAAACCCAGTGACGGCGCGCAAGGCGATGGACTGTTACTTCGAGGCACAACGCGCCCTCTTCGAACATGATAAGTCCCTGAGGTCAGTTGACCTCTCCAGCCAACGGTTGGTGACAATCGTGTCAGACATGGTTCGTCAGTCGAAGGAATAAGCCCCCTCTGTTTCCCTGCTTTGTTGCGCATCAGTTCAGGGAGACGATGCATGTCAAAGAAAGGCGCTTCACCGGCAAGCTGATCGCTTAGGCACGTGTGGTGCCACGCGGATCACTCGGCCGCCTGTCTCCCACCGAAGCCCGCAACACGACGTTGACTTGGGTCGGTACCATCGCGCCGTGCCGCCGCATCGGGATGATCATCGAACCAGCCCTCGAGTGGGTATTTGTACATCCAATCAACGAGCAACTCCCGGCGGGCGATCAACCAGACGCCGTCACGCTGCTCGAACCTGTCGAGATACCGTGCCCAAAGCTTCACGAAGCTGCCGGTCCAATGATGCTTGTCAGATCCTTGGTGATCGGCATGCAGGTAAGTCTCGACGTAAGCTACATCCGGCCCGTCGAACTCTATCAGGCTGTTCCCGAGAAAATGCTGGGTTCGCACAAAGCGCGGCATCTCGTTGGTCAGGAATTCGAAAAATCCGTCAGCTGTCCCAACGTGCAGGCTCTTAGGGAATTGGATCCATGCGTCTTTATGGAAAGCGCCGCGCACCAGATCCATATCGACGCGATCGAGGCCGCGACAATAGCGCAGCAGCACGTCGTGGATTTGCGTCCGGGCGCTCAGTTCCTCGAGAGTCATGCTTCCCTCACGTTCTGTCTTGCTTTGCCGTCAACTGATAAGGTCGCCCAACGGCATCGTCAATCACCCAGTGACATGGTGTCTTTCGCCAAGAAATCCGAAAGGCCTCTCTGGCGACACGTTCACACTACGCAAGGCACGGCCATCGAGCGGCAGGCCCATTTTTCAGCATAACAGCACCTAAGGAGAGCGGGTTGCGCTCTGGTAAACGTGTCAGCAGGTGTTACCCCTAGAAGGAGGTCGGAAATGGCACGGCACCAAGCAAAACCAGACGTTGACAGACTCGCCAGGTGACTTAGTGTCCTCCGCTTGTAGAGGGAGACGAGCTCGGTGGTCTACCTCGATAGCGGCGAATTCCGGCGGGTGCTGGGACACTATCCCACAGGCGTTTGCGCCATAACCGCCATGAGTGGAGGACATCCGGTGGGTATGATCGTCGGCTCCTTCACATCCGTCTCGCTCGACCCGCCACTCGTCGCTTTCATGCCCGATCAGAAATCCACGACGTGGCCGGCAATTGCAGCAGCCGGAGAGTTCTGCGTGAACGTCCTGTCAGATCGGCAATTGGCTGTCTGCCGGGCTCTGTCCGCAAAAGCGACGGATAAATTCCAGACCCTGTCCTATCGAATGTCCGACTCCGACCTGCCGATCCTGAACGATATAGTTGCCTGGATCGATTGCGCGCTGCATGCGGTCCACGAGGCAGGCGACCATGTCATAGCGATCGGGGAGGTTCGCGCCCTTGACGTCGAACGTTCGCAGCCGCCCCTCCTTTTTTGCAGGGGTGCGTACGGCAGCTTCGCTCCCTTGGATGTCGAGAACTGACATCGACAGCAACTGCCCTGGCGTAAGCTCCGAAGGATGTGATCAGTGATTCTGGTGACTGCAGCCAACGGCAATCAGGGCAAGCTATTGATACCCAGGCTTCTAGCTGCGGGAGCCGACCTTCGCGCCTGCGTCCGCTCAAACTCGTCAGCACAGGCTCTCCGCGAGGCTGGCGTAACTGACATCGTCGTGGGCGACATCACCGATCCAGAGGTGTTGGGACGCGCAATGACGGGGGTCGAGAAGGTCTATCACGTAGGACCCACCCTCAATCCGAAGGAAAGGGAAATGGGTCTTGCCGCCATTGATGCGGCATGTAAGGCCGGCGTGCAGCATTTCGTCCTAAGTTCGGTGCTTCACGCGATCATCACCGACCTCGCGCAACACGAGGTCAAACGCGATATCGAGGAGTATCTAATTAGTTCCGGACTGGAGTTCACCATTCTGCAGCCAGCCAATTTCATGCTTCCCATGCGGCTGAGGCCCGCCTTCGAGAGCGGCGTTTTTCGTCTTTCCTGGGCGCTGGATCGCTATCAGTCGTTGGTCGATCTAGGTGATGTGACGGAGGTGGCCGCGGCCGTGCTGATCGACAGCGCCCGTCATGCGGGCGCCACTTACGAACTTGTGGGGCCAGGCCGCTACACCGCACACGACCTTGCTAAAATCATCTCTGAGGTACTCGGCCGTAGAATCATGACTGAGCGGATCGACCCCGACATCTTTGTCAAACAGTATCTAGGTGTCAAAGATATAAGCGAAATCCCATACGAAGTGGGAGTGGCGCGCATGATAAGCGCCCGTTACAGTCGTTGCGATTTTATCGGTAACTCGAACGTTCTCACCTGGCTGCTTGGCCGGCGGCCAACGACGTTTGCCGAGTTCGTGTATAGGGAAATCTCGCGGTTGCAATGAGCGCAGCAGGCACTCTTGCAGACTTGCAGATGGGCTCCTCGCCAGTGTATCGAGGTGGGTTACGAGAACGCATCCACTATCTCTGCCGAGCCTCGCTGCTGAGCTGCTGATCATCGATCCTACATGCCGACGTGGGCGCGCCTGCATCTAGTTTGGATGACGGAAGACCCAAGCGCACGCCATCTGTACGCGCCTCGCTCGCCGAAAGGGGGGAACCTGGGCGAAAGCTTGCGGCAGCCAATAGACCCTCAGGCCAGTCATCATGGTCTTATCGGGAGGAGCGTCCCGTGCGGGTTCATGGGGAGCGCGGGTGCTAGGAGGCTTGCGGCTCGCGAGCGGAGGAGAGAGAGGGCGTCATCAGCCGCGACGTGCGTGCAGGGTGCGTGCACGCTAACCCGATCGCACTCCGCGCGGACTCGTGCATGGCCCCGAGGACCGACCACGCCCGCTTAAGTCATAGGACGGCTGGCTTCTCGACCGGGCCATCGTCCGAATAGAGAATGGCCGGTGTGCCATTGAACGGTTCCGCCTCGTCCGGCGCGCGTCTGGGTCGCACGGGCAGTCCATGCGGTTGCGGCGCGCCGGCGGCGGGGCTGCCATTTCCAGGCAGCCTGATGAAAAACATCGCGAGGCCGCGAATCCAATGGGCGTGCGGGAGGCTCTATCAAGCAAGCCAACCTACGGAGTGGACAAGTATGCCGAAGAATTTGCCCAGTTGGGAACGGGCGCTACGGATTTGCTGTGGCGCCGCGCTCGTCGCGATCGGGCTCCTCATGTTCCCAACTAGCTGGACTGGGTATGGCCTCGCTTGCGTGGGCTTCGTTCTGCTCGCAACGGGCGCTGCGGCATTCTGCCCCATGTGCGCGATCTCGGGCAGGCGACGCCTCGATGCGCGATGACCACGCGGCCCACGGGACCGGTTTCGGCCGTGCTGCTGACCGCGGCGCAGTCGGGCGATCCGCAGGCACTCACCCGTCTCCTACAGGTGGCACAGCCGGACATCCGCCGCTATGCACGGCGCAACTGCCGCAACGCGAGCGACATCGACGACGCGCTGCAGGAAACCCTAATCCTGCTTTACCGCAGGATCGGGTCACTGCGAGCGGTCGAGTCCTTTTCATACTGGCTGTTCAGGGTCGTCGACAGGGTCTGCCTCCGGCTCGGGCGCCGGCTGCTCGGAGTGCGGACCGCCATCGATGAACTCGAAGACCATGTCCTTGCCGTCACAGACGACGCGTCGATGCGGATGGACCTGGTGTCCGCCATCGAGTCACTGCCGCAGCACTACCGTGACGTGATCGTCCTGCGCGACGTCAACGAGCTCACAGTCGATGAGATAGCGCAGCAACTGTCCGTCACCCGGCCCACGGTGAAGGCGCGGCTGCACCGGGCCCGGCAGCTCGTCCGAGAGTACATCCTCAAATGACCAAGGAGACCTCCATGTTCGCCAGCCGTACGCTTGTGGAACACCTCGTGCGGGGCCTTGCTGCCGTGCTGGCGATTACGACAGCCGCAACTTTACCCGCGATTGCACCCGCCTGGATTTCGATGCCTGCCATCGTTCTTCTGGGAGGCTCGGCGCTGGTGCTCCTTCGTGGTTGCCCGATGTGCTGGACGATCGGTCTCGTGGAGACGCTCAGCGGGGGTCGCCCGTCTTGCGAAACGTGCGCACCAGCCGCCGGGGATCCGGATCGCGGAGACCGTGGACCCCGAGCATGACAACGTTCGTGATGGTGGCTGGCGCGTTCCATGGCGCTTGGGCATGGGAAAGGGTTCAGCGCCTGCTTGAGGCCGAAGGACATGCTGCCCATGCTGTCGATCTGACTGGGCAAGGCGCGAAGACCGAGCTCGCAACGCCCCAAACCAACCTGTCAACGCATATCGGCGACGTCGTTAAGGTGATCGAGGGCGAGAACTTGCATGACGTGGTGCTGGTCGGGCACCGCTACTCAGGCATGGTGGTCACCGGCGCTGCTGACAAGCTGAGCGGCCGGGTCGCCCACATCGTCTATACCGACGCCACGGTGCCGGCGGACGGCATGTCGGCTGCGGACTACGCGGGCCCGGCTCTGACGCAAGCGAGCCTGGCGGCGGCGAATGGCGATTGGCAGGTCGGCAATTTCTTCCCGATGTCTAAGTTCGGGCCGTTCGCGGACGCCGACGCGCAAGAACGCTTCACCGCGAAGCTGGTGAAGCACCCGATGGCGAGTTTTTTCGAGAAAATTCGCCTCCAGAACCCGCCCGTGGCGCGCCGCACGTTCGTCCGCTCGACGCTCGATCCGATGGCTCTGTTCGACAGCTTCGCCGCCAACGCGAAGGCCTCGCCAGACTGGGACTACTACGAGATCAGAACAGGTCACGACGCGATGCTGACCGCGCCCGATGAACTCGCTGCCATTCTCCGCTCGGTGAGGCCGCCGGATTGAACGGCCATCCCTGGCGAGGACGACAATTGGCACCTCGCCGCGGTCGGTTCGGTTCTGCGACGACGGGCTCGCGTCCCGGTTCTGGGCCACCTCCCCGGCTGCCACGAACCTGATGACTACTGTGATCCTATGTCTCGTTGCGTGGACTGTTCACGAGGTCGAAGACCAGGGCGGCCAGCATGCGGTCCTCCGAAAAGCTTCGGTCGTCGGACCTCCCCATCAGGTCGCCGTCGTCCCACGCCAGGAAGGCCGCGGCGCGCGCCCGATGTCCCGCCAGGCTGGTCGCGGGCGTTTCCACGATCCGTCTCAAGACTGCCCTGGTCGAACGAAACGCAGCGTTCGATTGCCGGTCGACCTCGCCCTCGTTGAGGTCGGGTCCGATCTTCCGAGCCAGCTCCGCCCTGCGCTGTTCAAGCTGCACGTATCGCCGACATGCCGCTACGAGTGCACCGTCCGGGTCGTCCGGAACGGTGAGCGACCCTGTCAGTACGCTCCCCAACGCGGCGACGGCCGCCGCCGTCGGATCAGGCACGATGAACCGACGGCGTGACCTGGGCACGTGCTCCCCTGGATCGGTCATTGGAAAACCCCATCAGCAAGCCTGGTGCCAGCCCCGATCGGCCGCCTGTCGGGTCACGAAGCGACGCGTTCTGGCCGCGACATGATTTTACCTATATAGTTGGTAAGCGTCGGCGCTGTAAAGCCCGATGATGGGGTATGACGCCCGGAGCATTGGTAGGCCTGAATCTCGCGCGAATCCGACGCGAGAAGGGTCTCACCCAGGAGCGGCTGGAGGAGCTCTCCGAAGTGAGCCAGCAATATCTCAGCGGATTGGAAGCCGGGACGGTCAATCCGACCGTCGTGATCGTGCTGCGCTTGGCGAGGGCCATGGGTGTCCGAAGCGCGGATTTGATGGCGGGACTGGACGAGCTCACCGTCCTCCCGATGAAGAAGCCCAGGAAACCTCGCGGGACGGCGCCAAGGCGGGTGTCCTGAGACGATGGCCCAAGCGGTTCGGCATGCGATGCGCCGACGCATCGACAAACGATGCAGTCTGCAGCGTCGCGAATTTAACGCCGACCGTGTTATGCAGCAAGGCGGGCCGCTGCGATTCGGGCCCGCAAACAGGAGCAGTCCGATGCCGAAGCTCGCGGTCGACAGATCAATGCCTGTCCGCTTCGTAGCTCCTTGGGGCGCGACTGGACTATGCCACGTCACGCACCGGCGCGAGGGTGACCGCATCCTGTTCGCGCTCGGTCACGTCAATCCGGGCCGCGGATTGTCGCACACGAACTGCATCGAGTCCGTCGCGCCCGCCATGTGGCAGCGCTACTACCCGTTGGATCCGTTCGAAAGCATTGCGTGGCTGGATGCGGCCTGGGTTCCCGACCACGGCGGGTGCCTGGAGGTGACCCGCGTGGCGTTCCCGGATGAGGACCACGTCGAATTCAGCGGCTCCGTGGACGACATACCCGAGGACTTCATCGAGGCCATGAAAGCCGATATCGTTGGACCGGCTAGGGCAAGCAGCACGCCGTTGAGGCGGTCGCACGTGCCGATCCCCGAAGATGGGGCCGACCAACTCGCTTTCGGCGCGAAGATCGATGCAGTCCTCAGAACGAAGGGCATCAAGCCACGGAGGATGCATAAGGCGACATTCGTCATTGATGGTCGAAGGCACACGAAGCCGTTCGCGGTCATTGACCGCAGTCAAGCTACTTGATGAGACCCATCGCCCCGCAAGCGTTAATTCGGGCACTTGTCGTGCGGTGCACTCCAGCGGAGTCGGCGAATGCTCTTGCGGGCCGCGACGATTGGAGGAGCGGTGGCGTGAATGAGCTCAGGGGCGAAGTGGGCAGCTTCCAATCCGGAGGTGCCTGAGCTCGGCCGTGGCACCGTTGAAGGATTGGTTGCGCACGCATCTCGCCGTCCTTACTCGTCACGAGCGGATGCTGGTGGACCCGGCCGTGCGCCGCCTGATGATCTCGGCGGGGCTGACCACCGCCTGACCGGGTCACGCCCGCCTTCCGCAGTACGATCCGTTCGGGAGACCGGATCGTACTACGAACCCGGCGCCCAAACACCAGACTTCCAGCCGCGCAAATCGCCCAATCGCATCCTTGGGACGTTGACCCGAGAAGCGGCGGTTCCGCCGTTCCCAACCGGATCAGGGCGCGCGGATTTGAACGACATCACGCCGCGCAGTGGGAAGCGCGTCGGGTAATCGAAGTCCGGGTCCTGCACCGCGGTCTCGTAGATCGCCTCGGGGATGACCGTTGCCTCGTGTCGATATGCGGGAAGCCGGGCGCGGGAGACATGCCGGGCGCAGTTTGATCACCGGAGACTTCATCACGTGGGGACCTGTCAACGCCTCCTCTCAATGACCGGCTTGCCGAGCGTGGCGCCGATTGATGGTGTTGCCGCGCCGCCGCTGGCGCGCTGGCTGCTCTGCCGTGACGAACCGCCGATGCAGGCGCTTGGCGCGGATGGTCATCGCTCCACGGTGGATCTGCTTCCGACGCCTTCGCTTAATCGCCGAATAGAGGCTTGCGGGCAGCTAAAGTTTTGCGACCGCTGCGTCTGGGTGCGGCCGCTACGCGCCGCTCGCATGTGGCGGCTGTGGACGAGCTTGCGGGACGGACCGGCAAAGTCACCAACGTCCAACTCATCCTCGCTGC
Organism: Acetobacteraceae bacterium; assembly: GCA_965198825.1. GTDB lineage: Bacteria > Pseudomonadota > Alphaproteobacteria > Acetobacterales > Acetobacteraceae > BOG-908. Next base: position 25,737 of record CBDAQB010000003.1, read on the forward strand.
TTCTGACACATCTGGCCGATTCCGGACTGGCAGGTTCAAGGCGGCATCAATGAGAAAGCTGCCGTTCATATGGACCAGAGGCTGTTATCGGTATCGACCAAAGTCGGGCATCGGACCGACCCCGAAGGTGAGCTAGGACGCTGACGTTCAATGTCCGTCCAGTTCCAGCAGCAATCCGGTCCCCCCGCTGGTTTTCCGGTATAATCCTGATAGCCTTGGACAGCTGTGCCAGGACGTCTTCGTCCAAACACACACCCGAGGATTAGGAAAGCTATGCACGATAAGGCAGTGACCTTCGAGCGCATCAATAATGGCGGTCAGGTTTTCCTGAGCGATGGCACGGTCTGGCGGGTCGCCACTAAGTTTTTCGAGACGTCGCGCTCCTGGAAGCAGGGCGAACGCATCCGAGTGTCGGGTAGTCAGAGCCCTACGCATCCTAATCTGCTCATCAACGAGGACCGGTCCGAGCTGGCCCTGGTTGTATTAAGTAGCGGATGCATATGACCGTTCATGTTCGTCCATCTCGGCTCAACTGAAGGGGCCCTTATCGATCGCTATATCAATCGCCATTGTAAAAATCCAAGTAGCTACGCAGAGCTAAGCCAATTGCATCAGTTGTTCACGTTGCGGTCCCGCAGGACGTTGGAACTACTGCTCAACCGCTCTCTACAGCGTGCCGGTCGACCAGCTGTATGTGACGTTCAGCTTGGCTGGATCGACAAGATACCGATTGCGCGGTCCCCCAAGCTGAGCAAAGGAACGGAGCTCGGCGATGCCATCCTTTTCGCCTACGACGAGAGGCGCGATTGGAATGGCAAACTTCTTACCGGAAGTGCCCGAGCTGTCATTTTGCAAGCAAAGGTTGCTAGATCCACATTCCAGCTTGGGACACCCTCGGTCCCCATTGGAACGGGCGAATCCTCAAGGAACGAGTTCGCGTTACTTTCAAGATGGCCGAAATTCGATTTGTATGAGACAGCCGGCAACGCGTCGGCTTGCCTGCCGAGCGTCACTGTGCAGGCAAGCTCAGTCCCGCCGTCCGAGGCTTGGTTCATCGCAGCGCCGGGCCGTGCTTTGTCCGCTTCGGCTCAGCCAAGCTGGCCGTGCTGGTGGATGGCGGGAAAGCCGCATCCGACTGCGGGATGTGCAACTACGATCGGAGAACTTCTTGTCGGGTTCCTCGCTCCATCGTCTTCTACGCTGATGGTCGGCACCCCGTTCACACGACAGATGGCGCTGGCGCCAATGGGCACAGCCGGTCCCCCTGCCGATTGGAGTGGTCTTTGCAACGAGGTTCAAAGAATTCTACGAAAATATCAAGCGCCACCGAATCTTTTCGGGCCTTCCCAACCGCGCCTCTACTCGATTCCCTTGTGGGCTCAGCTTTTCATTGGCCTGGACCCGTCAGCACGGAACTTGATCATGGATGCGATCGCTGGCAGACATGGCTCTTGCAGTCTTTGCCACGATCCATCTCTGTACCCTCCTGCGCCGAAGTTGAAGGGAAAGGTTAAGAGGATCTTTGTGGTAACGGTGACCGTTTCACGCTTTGGCGAAGACTGAGCTGCAGTTTTGGCTTCAAGCGACGGTTGTGGGTTAAGTCGCGATGACGGCTCAATGTCTTGTTTTCATCGTATCCTCAGGAAGGAGACAGGCAGAAGCCCACCACGTCTCGCCGGTCGGGTCTCGCCAGCAGCGCGCGCCGTCACACTGATCGAACGGCGGCTTTCGAGAGCGGACTTTATCCGGCTTAATGGCGCCAAATGGCGCACAGCAGTCTTGAACTGTCGCAGTGACCTGACCCCCTAGAAGTAGTCCGCCTGGGATGAGACCCTGGCGGTTCTAGAGGGCGGGAGCGAATGGCTCGACGGCATCACAAGCCTGAAGAGATTGTTTCGAAGTTGCGGCAGGTCGAGGTTCTGTCTGGTCAGGGCAAGTCGATTGTCGATGCGGTCTGGACGATCGGTGTGACGGAGGCGACGTATTACCGCTGCTGCGCTGAGTATGGCACGCCCGGCGAGCGCCACCAGGCCCTGATGATGATCGAAAGGCCATGAGCCTAGCCATGGCTTGGCTCGCCGACCAGGTGCCTCACCAGCTTTACCAGGTCGCTCGGCATGTATGGCTTCTTCAGAAGACCGTATCCTAGATGGTCCCGCCAGGTCCGCCGCAAGACGTCGGGCCGCCCCGTAGCGATGACGACCGGTATGTCCGGGCTCGCCTCCCTTGTTCGAGCCGCGACCTGAGCGCCGTCGATGCCACCGGGCATGTGGAAGTCCGTCACCAGGATGGACAGCGGCTTCGGCGGATTGGCCACCCAAGTCAAAGCCTGCACGCCGTCCTCGGCTTCGAGGACCTCGTAGCCCGCATCTCGCAGGCTTTCGGCCATGATCTCGCGTATCAGGGGTTCGTCTTCGACGAGCAGGACGCACACGGTTGAACAAACCGATCCATGAGGTCAACAAGCGTCGTGCAGACGGGGGCGTTCCGACGTGCTACCTGCCTGCCGGAGAGTTGAACGAAGCGGGGCGCGTGCCCGGCCCGTCCGGGAGGACAAGGAACCGCATGAGCCTTCCTCCCGACGAACCCTCCTATGGAGTGCCGGACGGCGGCCACCACGTCGCCTGGGACCGCAACGTCGTCGGGCCGACCCGCGGCACGGCTGGCACGGACATTTTCTTCGCCGCCGTCCAGATGACGCGGATGCCGATGTGTCTCTCGGACCCGCACCTCGAAGACCAGCCGATAGTGTTCTGCAACGGGCCTTCGAGCAGCTGACCGGCTATACGCAGGACGAGATCATCGGCCGGAACTGCCGCTTCCTTCAGGGAGAAGGGACGGACCCCGCCGCGGTCGATGAGATCCGCCGCGCGCTGAGGATGCAGGAGGACGTCCATCTCGAGCTCCCCAACTACCGCAAGGACGGCTCGACGTTCTGGAACGCACTGTTCCTGAGCCCGGTCATCGACGCCGACGGCAGGCTCGTCTACTTCTTCTCTAGCCAATCGGACGTCACCCGCAGGCGGGAAACCGAGGCGGCGATGCTCCAGACACAGCGGATGGACACGCTCGGTTCGATGGCCGCCAGCCTGGCCCACGAGTTCAACAACCTGATGACGATCGTACTTGCAAATCTGGAACGGGTCGGGACCGAGAAGGACCCGGAACGTCGCGCCAAGCAGGTGGAGCGCGCCACCTGGGGCGCGCAGCGGGCTACCCGGCTCACGGACCAGATGCTGTCGTTCGCCCGGCGTCAGTTCCACGACGACCGGACCGTCGACGTGAACCAGCTCCTGGCGGGGTGCGACGCGATCCTGGACCAGATGGCAGGTTCGGGTTCCAAGGTTAGGATGGATCTGGAGAAGAGTCCGTTGTTCGCGTCGGTCGATGCCGGACAGCTGGAGATGGCGCTCCTCAACCTCGTCCGGAACGCCGCAGATGCCTCTTCGCCGGGCAGCGAGATCGTCGTCGCGACGAGGCACCGCTCGTCGGCCGACGTGGACGGCGGACGGACGCTCGAAATCACGATTACCGACACGGGTTGCGGCATGACGCCCGAGGTCGCGGACCGCGCGATGGAGCCCTTCTACACGACGAAGGGGATCGGCAAGGGCACCGGCTTGGGCATGTCGATGGTCAAGGGCTTCGTCGAGCAATCCGGCGGGAAGCTTGAAGTGGAGACCGCGCCGGGCGAGGGCACGACGATCCGGCTCGTGTTTCCGATTCTGACGGACTGACCGGGGCTACGTCGCCGAACCTGATCGGCGGATGGTCGGGCACGTTGTCCATGCGGAGGAACGCCTGTCCCGGAGGTGCTTGACCGGCGCCGGAAGGCCCTACCATCCGGTGAACCTGCTGGCGAGGAACGAGCTGCAGAATCGGAGCCGTAAGCCCTCGACCCGGTTATCGTCGAGCATGTTCATTCCTCAAGATGGAGGGTGCGGCGTGAATCCGGTGGCCTAGCGTCCGAAACTCGCTCCGGTTCGGCGTCTCGCCAACCTTCCTCAGGGCCGGGAGGTCGGTAGGGGCGCTGAAGTCGGTTGCCGTGCGCCGGGCGGAGGGCTCGCCGCACGGTGCTTGAAGCAGCCTAGTTCGTAGCAGCCGAACAGGGCGACCGCTCCGACGCCGATCGCCACCTTCGTCCCCGTGGACATGCCCGGCGCCGCGGTCATCGGCTGTCCGGCCGCGCCGACCGTCGCCTCAAGCCGTTGGGCTTGCTGCGGGCCGCCGCCCGCCGGGATGTAGTCCACGTGGATGCGACCGCCGGGCGGTATGGACCCGACGTAGGCGGCGAAGGTCGTCAGGCTCTGGAAGACATGGCCGTCCACGGCCACGATCTGGTCACCGTCCTTGAAGCCCGCCTGCGCGCCGGGCGTATTCCGTCGCACCTGTTTCACCCGCATGATGTCGAAGGATAGGCCGTCATCGTCGATGCGTTGCAACCGCTCGATGTCGAGGCCGAGCGCACCTCGATTGTGTGGAAGAGTGGACGCCTCCTCTTGGGTGAGCAGGCGGTAACCCATCGGGTTGTCCGCCCGCGCCGGAATCGGCGCGAGCGGAAGTAGGAGGACGGCGGCCAGCGCCACCGCGACGAGACGGGTTGTCATTCCCTCAGACCGACACGGTGCCTTCGTCCGGCACGGTCCCGTTCGGCGTCATGCCGTTGACCGCGTTCGGGAGGTGCTGGCTGAGCTGCGACAGGAAGTCGTGCGGCTCCATGCCGGATTGGCTCGCCATGCTCTGCACCCTATCCTGCCCCAAGACGTTCTGCAGCTGCTGCGGCGACACCGCCTGGTTCGGGCCGTTGCCGACCCAGGACTGTGCGATGTGACCGAGGCCCGCCTGCTCGAACATGGAGACGAGGCCGCCCACGCCGCCGACGCCGCCCGCGACACCCTGCTGAGTATTGCCGCTCAGCAGGGTCGACAATATGCCGCCGATAGGTGAGCTCGTGCCTGCTCCGCCACCGAGAAGGCCGCCTAGAACCTGATCCAGTAACCCCATATCCGTAATCCCTTTGTGAATTGTGTAATCGGCATGTAGCCGTCAGATCCGCCGACGGCCCGCGATGGCATGGAATATCACCAACACGACGACGGCGCCGACGACGGCGACCTCCAGGCTGTAGATGTTCAGGCCGGTCACCGGCGCCGCGCCAAGCGTCGTGAACAGGATGCCGCCGACCATCGCGCCGAAGACGCCCAGGAAGATGTCCAGTATCAGGCCTTCGCCACTCTTGTTGATGAGCTTGCTCGCGATGAAGCCAGCGACGAGTCCAAGGACCAACCAGGCGATGAGGGACATTTCGAAACCCTTCAGAAAGTTAGGTCCGGGCGCCGCGGCATGCGACGCCCGGCGGTGGACTGACTAGCGAACGACCCGCTGGCTGACCTGCAGGCGGCGTTGCACCGCGAGCGATCCGCCGATGGCCGCGGCGATGGCGCCGAGCAGGAGGTCGCCGAAGCCCGCGAATGCGGTCTTCGAAGCCGCGGACGCGCTCTCGTCGGCGGCGTTCTTCGCCGTCTGGATGGCCTCGTCCTTCGTGTGCTTCACCTTGGCCTCGTTGGCATCGAACTGCTTGGCCGCGTCGTCCTGACTGATGTGTTGCTGGGCCGCCATGATGGAGATGATGTGCGCCTTCGCCGCCGGGGCGTCCTGACCGCCCTTGGCGTAGGTCACGAGGTCGGTCGCGACCTGCTTCTGCGCATCCTGGGGTGTCATCGTCGTGGGATCGGGATTGGCGGGCTTCAGGTAAGCCTGCGCCTGCTGCTGCACCATGTCGGGCGACACGCCGGACGCCTGCGCAAGCGGCTGAGCGGCGTCCTTGATGCCGCTGCCCGCGGCTGACGTCACGCTGCCGAGCGCCGAGAAACCGCCGCCGATGATGCTGCCGACGGCCGACGAGAGAAGATAGATCGTGAGCAGCGTCGCGATGGCCCAGGTGATCAGGCCGTGGAGCATGCCGTCCCAGCGCAACTCTATGCCTGCCAGCCAGGCCGCGACGTAGCCGCCGAAGGCCAGGGAGATGATGCTGCTGACGAGCCACCAGAGACCGGCGCCCATGCCGAGGCTGCTCGCGTTCGGCGTAGAGCCCGCGTTTACGTTGACCGTGCCGAGGCCGATCCCTGCGCCCAGCATGCTGAGCAACAGCTGGACGGCGACGACCAGGATCACTCCGCCGAAGATCGCCGCCCAGGAGATGCGGCGGTGCGTGTGGGAGCCGCCGCCCACCATGGTCGTGGTCGTCTCGAGGTAGCCCGGCGGGCGCATCGCCGGATCGTCGTAACTGCTTGCTGACATTGTTCTTGTTCCTGAAGGAATGGCCCGGTGCGTCCGCACCGGGCCCTCGGTGGACCCTCGGGTCTTAGATGACGGACTTCTCCGTAACGCCTTCGATCTCGCCGCCCGGCACCTTGACGACCTCGACGTCCTCGCGGCGCAGGGTGTCGCGCACCGTTTCGACGCGGTCGGTCGCCGTCTTCTTGAGGTCGATCTCCTCGACGACGCGCGCCGTCTTGGACACGACCGCTTCCTCCGCGGTCTCGGTCATTTCGATGCTCTTGTCGCTGAAGGCTCCGGCAGGAACCGCGCGGCCATCGGTGACCGGACGACGGTCGAGGGTCACGCGCTCGTCGTGCAGGGTGACCTGCTCCTCGACCGGCGTTTCGACGACGAAGCGGCGGATGCGCGTGGTGCCGTGGTTCACGACGCGCTTGCCGACGGCGAGCGACTCCTCGGAGAGCTGCAGCGTGCCGCCTTCCGCGACCGTGCCTCCTACCGCAGCGGTGCCCGCCAGCGGCATGCGTTCGGTCGTGGTCTGCGTCAGGCCGTAGGAGCCCGCACGCTCGTCGATGTCGATGGGATTGTGCTTCTCGAGGATGTCCATGACCGTGTCCACGTGGCCGTCATCGACCTTCACCGAGACGACGGTGGATCCGCCTTCCATGGACCGGTCGTAGACGGTCGAGTCATGGTCGTGCTCGCCCCCGAATATGCTCGCCCAGAAGCCTTCGTGCTCGGGCGGCCGCGACGTCATGGCCGTGGAGGTCCCGCTGTAGGTGCCTCCCTGCGCATGACGATCGATCGCGCTCTCCGGAATGCTGGCGGCGAGGAGGTCGTGGACGGCGAGTTCGGCGTGCGCCGCCGTGTCGTAGATCGCGACTATGGTCTGTTGGGTCATTGGATGTCTCTCAGGTTTCGGATTGATGATCGGTCGGTATGGCGCTATCGGTCGCGTCGCCGGTCTTGCGACGGGTGATGGTCGCGGCCTGTTCGCGGAGCTGCACTGTCCAGCGGTGCACCTCCGAAGTCCGGACACGCCTGATCCGGACCTCCTCCTTCAGGAAGAGACGCCGCTCGACGACGAGCACCTCCTCCAGGATGGGAATTATCGTCACGTCATCTTCCTGACGTGTCTCCGGAGCGACATCGACCATCCTACCGATCGGCACGTGCCGAACCTCGATGGACTCGGTCTCGAGCACCTCTTCGACAGGTTGCTCCCTGACGGCGGTGTTCACTTCCACACGAAGGACACCTGTCTCCACTCGGTGCTTGGATACGACCGCCTCTTCGGCGTGGAGGCGGATCGAGCGGTCTTCGGCCGGGCCCGGCGGGTCCTCGGCGGCATCCCCAACCGTATCCGCGCCGCCTACGACCAAGTCTCACCTGATGATGACGACGGGTCGGCGCGTGAGGAGAGGCAGCCGACCTTCGCGTAGCTCACGATACGGTCGACCTTCCTTGATCCCTTTTGACCGGCTCCTTGCATCGTCCTCGCCCCGATATGCTCCGGATATACCGGCGGCGGACATACGCAGGCGCATCCGGGCCGTTGCATGACATTAGTGGTAGAGAAATGAGTGGTTTTTCGAACCGTCGGCTTTTGCCGCTGCCTCTTTCTCGACCTTTCGGACTGACCCCGCACGGAGATGGTAGCCCGCTTCTCAACGGCACCAACGGCTTGCTCAGGATGCGCGACAACGATGAGGAAGCTTACGAAGCTGAAGGCGAAACTATATCGGATGCGGCATCTTGACCGCGCTCGCTTTCTTGTGATGTGCGTCTATCCAGAGCCCCGGGGGAGCCAAGCAAATTACACCGTTGCCGCCCCGGGGATGAGCCGTCACGGCCGCGGCCTGCCGCTGGCTTCCCGCGCTGTCGCCGGTATGCGTATGGTGGAGTGGTGCCCAAAAGCGTTCCTCGTTGTCCTCTTTGGTGGGCGGCGTTCGCGTTGCTGGCCAGGATGAAGGGGAAGAAGTCGGACCGCCTCTACGATGCCTGCGCGGCCGAAGGGGTGTTCGACCGGGTGGTCGCCCGCCTCGGCTGACTAGCGACGGCGGATCGGAGGACCGCGGAGCGCGACCACGACGTCCGGCCCGTCCTGATCTGCCTCATGACGGCCGGGTTCGCCGTCGCTACCCGCGGTCAGGTAAGCGAGGATCATGAATAATGCTGGACCGGAAATCTGGACCGAAATCAACTACTCCGCGGGGGGCGACGTCTTCGAGGTTTTCGTCAGAAGCTCGGTCGGCGGTCCAGCAGTCGCATTTGCGACACAAGCGTTCGCCGGACCCTACTTGCATGCTCTCGACGCCGAGCATCTCGCGGACATGAAAGCAAAGGGGGCTTTCCAGGGAACGGTGACAGATCCGGAAGAGGCGCTGGACGAGGAGGTCATCGAGGTCGTCGAGCTGCTCGATCTCACGATCTTGGAGGTCCACCTGGGCGATACGACCAAGCGTTACATCGGCATCGGCAAGAAAGGCGACCCCGTGACTGACATCCACGATACGGTCGAAGCGGTCGTCGCAATCCTTCCTGGGAAGCCCTATTCGACGCGCTAGTTCGCGACGGCGGACCTGACGTGTCTTTCCACGGCTTTGCTGAAGTAGTGCTGTGGGTCCACCAGACTTCCGGGTCCTCCGAGCGACTCGCGAACGCGCGCTTCGGCAAGGGCGTCCTTGATGCGAACAACGCGGACGGCATGATCCGAACTTCTTGCCGAGATGCGGTCCGTGATCCTATGCGCCAGCATTCTTTCCAGCCAATCGAGTTGGCCGGAAGCCAGGACCATTTCCATGGAGCGAAAGAATACATCTCCAACGCGTGGCTCGCGACCCAACTCGTTCAGCATCGTGTCCCTCCACAAGATGTCTCATAGTGCCGTTAATGCAAGCAAGAGAGATCGGCGGCCTACCCGGCGATGGCGTAGGCCAGCAGGCCGTCGTCGCTCGCGGCTGCGACCAGCAGGCCTGCCTTCTTCTTGACCGACAGGAACTGCGTGACGTTCTGCGCGAGCCTCCTGGGCTCGACATCGCCGTATTCCGCCTTCAGGTCCTCGACGACTGCGGCCGCGGTCATGGCGACGCCATTCGTCCGCAGGACACGCAAGATGGCCTGTGTGATGGGGATGCGCTTGTCGGCAGGATCGCGACCCGCGCTGCCGCTACGCGGATGCGGCGCCCGCGGCTTGCGTGGCCTGATCGTCTCCAGGACAATGCCGGGCTGCTCGTCCTTCAGGATCGCGTCGACGTGCGCCAGCCGTTCGACGACGGCGTTCTCCTTGGCCTCGAGTTCCGCCATGCGCCGTCGAAGCCCCTGCAGTTCTCCGAGGCAGTCCGCGCGTCTTTGCTTCAGGGCGCTTACGAGATGACTTTCGGCCAAGGTCCGGCTCCATAGGTGAACCGGCCATCATGGGGCGAAACCGGCCCAGGCGGGAGGCTGTATTAATGTTGAGTCTGCTCCATAATTCCGTAGAAAAGCCATATCGGTTTTCGATTGCCGTAAGTCGAGCTGTGGTTCTAATCCAGGAAAACTCATATGGACTTTTTATACGAAGCGGCCGACCTGAGTATCTCAATCATAGCGTTTAGAAAAAGCGGGGCGGAAGGATGTCGGCGCATCATGGATATCTCATCTTACGAGAGCTTTCTGACAAAACGTTGACAAGGCCTCGACTGAAGCATTGGTGTTGGTTTTTGTGGACGAAGGTCCGTTGTAAACGACTACGCCAGACCTCGGAGCCATCTCAAGGATGAATCTGCCACGTAGGATCGATCACGCATCGAGATCAGTGCTACAACGCTGCAAGCTAAGATCTGTGGCACTTATCTTGGCCACAACCACGCTTTCTATTCTGCACGGTTCTTTCTCTCTCGTCCGTATTTCGACGCAACTCTCATTTGCATTTTCGTTCCTTTCAGTAATTACGGTTACTACGCGATAATCCGTCGCCGACCACTTGGCGGCGCAAGTTTGAACAGTTGGGACGAAGCAATCACCTATTGCGCGTTGGCTGCTCTTAGCAGGCTCTTAGCTTGAACCGCGGCATGGCTATCAGCTATCATCCAGGTTTGATGCTGGCACTTTGGCTTGCGCGCAGCATGACCGGAACAGGGCGGCAAGCAGGACAACTGGGCACGCCCTGCATCACCACCGCGGTGTGTGCCCGACCGGCGGAGTGGCCAATGCCCCTCCCTTCGTCTAGCGAAGGCCAACCCGCCAAGCGCTCCCTAAAAGTCGGAATCTTGCGCTGCGTATCTCCCTTCGATGTGCCTCGCGTTCCCCGCGAAAGCGGTCTCATGCCTGTCCTTAATTTGGAGGCTTATGGGTCGCGATGGGCTTGAACCCGCTCACTTGCCCAGTGACCAAGGTGGGCCGCTCTCGGTAAGTCGGCCGGGGAATTGCGATGCCATACCACCAGCGAGGATAGCGATTGCCGGATTGTCCGGGTGCTCGCGTCGTGCTGCTGCTGGCGAAACGCCGGGAACAGGAGATCCGCTAAGACCGGCCGGATCATGATTGGCAAGGAAGCGTCTGGGCGACTTAACGCCCTGCCTAATTGGCCTGAGCACGAAATACCTCACATTATTGCTTGGCTGGATCGGGGCGCAACGCTCATTCGCGGCTTCCTCTGGAGGAGCGGTCAGCATAACCGTCTAGGCCTGGCGGAATTTGCTCCTACTCAGGTGGCTTCTCTCTGGGGGAAAGATCGAGATACTCCGACAAGGACGCGTTAGCATTCAACATGTGCGCTCGCATTAGGCGAGCAGCAGAATCTCCGTCGCCTTGTAGAACCTTCGCGAGGACCGCACCATGCTCCTGATGCGACTCATGAAGGCGATGATTGCTATTGAATTGAGCGCGACGAAATGGGGCAAGGCGGAAACGCAGGCTTGATGCGTGGTCGGCCAGAGCCGCATTGTGGCTCGCTTGGTATATCGTCGTGTGAAAGAGGCGATTGTGCTCGTCATACAAGCCGATGTCACCTTGGTCGAGGATACGGCCCTCCTCGCGATGCAGCGCCTGTAGGCGTATGCGCTGGAACGCCTTCATTCTATGCGTCGCGAGTCGGGTGCACAACGCCTCAATCTCCGCCATCAACTCGAAAAGGTCTCCCAGGCGATCGGCCGTGAGGACAGCCACGCGGGCACCACGCCGCGGCTCTATCTCGACAAGACCAGAGGCCGCCAAGGCCCGCAGTGCCTCCCGCACTGGCGTTCTAGAGGCACCGAACCTACGCGCCAGGTCTGCCTCATCGATGACAATCCCGGGCGCGAGCAGGCCGGAGGTGATCTCGTCGGCCAGGCCGACCCTAATCGTTTCCGCAAGTGTAGAGGCTTGTGTTGAGAGGACTGCCATGTGGAGTGCTGCCGATGACTTCTTGATGTTCTAAGCAGAGTGTCTGGCCCCAGCATTGCGGGTTGCCAAGACGAATTATTCACAACATCGTGAACCGTTCGCATTCGTTATGCCCGACCGCGCAGTAGACAGTCCCTAGTATACGAATTAGCCTTTTCCCTTCCGAAATGTATGCACGGTAATGTGCGGGCCCGGCTCACAAGAGCTTCCGGATCAGGGCATCAACGTGGTTCCAACGGGCGGAGTGATCAGAATGATGCCGCTATCCTGGGTCGAGCGTATTTGGTCTTCGATTGCCGACCGTGGCGAAGCGTTCGCAGAGGTTTTGAGGCCCGAAAATGCCGCCAAGCCCTTGGACGCGGCATCGAACTACGCTCGTGCACTGCTGACAGAGCGTGGAGACGCATCAGGCGCCGCCATCGCTCGAGAACTCCTGGCAGTGATGTTAACATTCGATGGTGAGCAATCGATCGCTTTTTGCCGTTTCTTGGCTGAGAATTTTCATCCGGATGGAGAACTCCTGCGTAGGGCTGCGGAGCTTTACCTGGCTGATCCCACGCCGGAAAGGGCGGCCGAAGTCGCCGCCGCCGCGGAGCCTGAACGCCAAGAACTCATTCGCCGAATGAACATAGCACCAGGCGGTACCAGCGCGCTCGTGCAGATGCGAAAACGAATTCTAAGTCATCGGGGCGAGAGCATGGCCCTGCGGGCGCTGGACTTTGATCTCCGGCATCTCTTCACGTCCTGGTTCAACCCGGGCTTCTTGGAACTTCGTCGCATTGATTGGGGAACGCCGGCTGCTACGCTCGAAAAGCTCATTGCTTATGAGGCCGTTCACGCCATCGATGGATGGGAGGACCTACGGCGTCGGTTGGCTCGGGATCGACGCTGCTTCGGGTTCTTCCATCCTGCATTGCCTGGAGAACCTCTCATCTTTGTCGAGGTCGCACTGACGTCGGGCTTGGCCCCATCGATCCAACCGCTACTCGAGAAGACCGATGACGTTGCGTCGCAACGAGACAACGAATCTAACGCGGACACTGCGATTTTTTATTCCATTTCGAATTGCCAGGATGGCCTTAGAGGCATTTCCTTCGGCAACTTCCTCATAAAGCAGGTTGTCGAAGAGTTGAGGGCTGAGCTTCCTCGGCTCGTTCGCTTCTCCACGCTATCTCCCGTTCCCGGCTTTCGGCCCTGGTTTGCGAAGCGCCTCGACCAAGGTGGCCTGGATACAGTTCTTACGATGAGTGAGAGGGCATCGTTACGTAGTACGGTGGGCGTGAGGCATGGTGGCGATCCCGTGCCAAGCCTCGAAGATCGCATCAAAGAGGACTTGTCACTGCAATATCCGACCTTGCTCGAGGAACTTCGCACACCCCTGACGCGGCTTTGTGCTTCTTACCTGATCAGCCTGTCCGACGAGAAGAGCCCGCTCGATTTGGTTGCGCGTTTTCACCTCAGCAATGGTGCGCGATTGGAACGCATCAATTGGAAAGGGAACGTAGGCGCGCGGGGGTCGAAGGAGTCCTTCGGCATGATGGTGAACTACCTTTACAAGCCCGAGGACATCGAAGCCAATCATGAGAGTTTGGTGCGAGGTATAGTCGTGCGTTCACAAGCTGTAGAAGCGCTGCTTGATACGCCCGACTCAACCGCTTCCGAAATGCTTCGCGAGGGCCGGCTTCGAAAGAAGAAACTCGTCCACTCGCATTAGCGGTTTGCTCGTCTCCTCGACTTCAATCAGCTCGTCGTGCCTTGTCGTGTCTGAAAAAACATAAACGATAAAAACGGGAGTTCGAATGTCGCGTTTGCAATCCGCTTCTGCGGAGGTGCAGGTCATCTGCAAAACTCCATTGAACAGCCAGCAAATCATAGGGTTTTGGGCCGCATGGGCCGGGTGGATGCTTGATGGAATGGATAGCTTCATCTATGCACTCGTGCTCGCGCCGGCCATGCGGGAGCTGTTGCCTCGCACCGGCTATGCCGCCGGCCCCGGCGATGTGGCTTTCGCGGGCTCAATCCTCTTCGGCCTCTTTCTCGTAGGATGGGGATTGTCCTTTATTTGGGGACCAATCGCAGACCGTTTCGGGCGGACGCGCACCTTGGCAGGCACAATACTGATCTACTCCGTTTTCACCGGTGCAGCCGCTCTGGCGCACAACGTGTGGGAGCTCGGACTCTTCCGCTTCTTGGCCGGCATCGGCATCGGTGGCGAGTGGGCGATGGCGGGCACCTACGTCGCCGAAGCCTGGCCCGAGGATCGGCGACGCCAAGGAGCCGGATACCTACAAACCGGTTATTATGCCGGGTTCTTCGTGGCTGCGATGCTCAACTTCACAGTTGGTGCAGCATTTGGATGGCGAGCCATGTTCTTGTGTGGCTTGGCGCCAGTGATCGTTTCCATCGTGACGCTTTTACGTGTGCAGGAGCCAGCCCGTTGGAAGGAGGCTCATGGGACACTACGCCGCTCGCCACTTGCAGTCATCCTGTCCGGCGTTCTTCTCAAGCGGACGGTCGTGAATACGACGCTGGTGGCCGTAGCTATAGTCGGTCTGTGGGCAGGCGCCGTATACGAGCCGACGGCAGTCATAAAGCTTGCGATCGCAAGGGGAGCGACGCCCGCGGCTGCGGTCAAGATGGCCTCCTACGCAACGGCGCTTCTCTCTATCGGCACGATCATTGGTTGCCTCGTCTTACCGTCGATCTCAGATCGTATCGGCCGGCGCTGGTGCCTCGCGTTGTATTTCACTGGAATGGCGCTGACGATTGCCTCTGCGTTTGGCTGGGCCTTCTACCTTCCGCCTCATAGCGCGCTTCCCGCATTCATGACGGTATTGTTCTTCCTTGGTTTTTTCGGCGGCAACTTCGCGCTCTTCAGCCTATGGCTGCCGGAGCAGTATAGCACGGACGTGCGTGCGACGGCATTCGCCTTTTGCACCTCCATCGGCCGGTTTGTCGGGGCCGGGGTGAATTTCGCGCTTGCAGCCGGCGTGCAGCACATGGGCACTCTTGGTACACCGGTCGCACTCACCGCCATCGCCTTCGCGTTGGGATTGCTGGTGATCCCATTGGCTTTGGAGACAAAGGGCCAGGCGTTGCCGGAATAATAAACATGTTCAACAAGATTGTAGCGTCGAAAATCGTCGACATCATATTCATAGAAGATGGGTAGTGTGGCCCGGCTTCGAAGGAGGATTGCGACCACACGACACGCCGCGTTTAAAGAAAATTGCAAAATACACAGGGAGACTACCGTCATGCGTTTAACACATATTGCCTTACTGCTTGCCAGCGTCGCCCTCTCGGCAGCGACGCCCGCCCACGCAGGGAGCCCTGCTGCCCCGCCCTACCGATTGGTGGCCACTGTAGCGCTCCCCGGCAACCCATTGGCTGTCTATGACATTAGCTCGATAGATCCGACGCTCGGCCTTTACTTCGTCCCGGATCGCTCCAATAGCGCAGTCGATGTCGTCAGCGCGAGGAACCACCGGTATATCGGCCGTGTGGCAGGTTTCGCGGGTGCGGCTAATGGCGACAACAATGTGGCCGGCCCCGACGGGACGCAACCAACCGGCGACGGGTATCTTTGGGCCGGAGACGGCGATAGCACGGTAAAGATCATCGACGAACGGTCCCTGCTCGTCGTCCAGACGATTTCAACCGGTGGCTCCGCTCGCGTGGACTCGATTGGCTACGACCCGAAGGACCACATAGCGGCCGCCGTGAATGACGCAGATGTGCCGCCTTTCGTGAGCCTGATCTACACACGCGATGGCTACCGCCAAATCCTTAAAAAGATCGCCTTTCCGAACGCGACGAACGGCATCGAGCAGCCACGCTTCGATCCCGCGCGTGGCGTCTTCTACATCAGCGTCCCGCAGATCGGCGCCAATCAAAAGAACGGCGAGATCGCCATCGTCGACCCGGTGCTCGGCCGCGTGATAGGAGCGCTTCCGGTCAGCAACTGTCAGCCAAACGGCCTGGCATTGGGCCCCAAGCAAAACCTCCTGCTCGGCTGCAGCGTCGCGAATACGCCAGCGGCTACGCCGCTTCCCACCCAGATAATTTCTGCATTGAGCGGCAGGGTGCTTGCAACCCTCCCCGTGGGCGGTTCTGACGAGGTATCCTACGACTCTGCCAACCAGACCTATGATCTTGCGGCGCGAAACAATGCGAGCGGCCCCGTTCTGGGGATCATCGATGCGACCACGCGAAATCTCATCGGAGCCATCCCTACTGCAACGAACTCACATTCGGTTGCGGTGGACCCGATCAACAACGAGATATTCGTTCCGCTTACGGCCGGAGGCAGCAACACGACTTGCCCGCAGGGCTGCATTGGCGTCTACGCCAGGTAGTGATGTCAGGCTGGCCTCTGAGTGCTCAGGGGTCAGCCTCACTCGGGCGGCACCGGCAGGCCACCGGAGGCTCCGCCGACGCGGCAAGAAGCAGCACGGATGCGGGCCGGCTACTGACGTCCTATGTGGGCCGTGCATAAGGATGCCGAGGCACCATCTCCAAGTCCCCTCAGAGCCGAACCCTTCCTTTCGGCAAACAGTCCGTCGCGTCTCGCCGGCTCCTGGATTGGCAGGCGAGCGGGTCGACTAATCGAATAAACTCGCGTTCTGTTTGGCGCACATCGCGGCGCGCTTACTTTGACTTCCATGCCTCCACCAAGTCGCCGATCGCGGCTGAACTGCTGGCACTGGTGGCAGCCCTGTATGCGACTGAAATAGACATACCGGCCATCCGCCGAACACCGGCTCTCCGGCGCGTCGGGCCTGGCGAAGGCCATGCGCTACGCGCTTCGGCAATGGCCCGGCCTGACCGCGTTCCTTGAGGATGGCCGCATAGAGATGGACCATTCGACACTGATCCGGAAGCGCATGCCGTGGCATCCACGCGAGCAGGGCCGGCGCTAGCGGACAATGCCGACGGCGCTCAACCGGCTAGCGGCGGCCCTGTCGCATCGCCGCCTCCGGTATCCGATGCCGCGCCGATCGCAGCGCCCGGCAGTTCGGCGGACCCTAATACCCAGTGCGACCCCGCCGCCAACGCTGACTACAAGGCCGGTTACCAGGATGGGGCAGGCGGCAACGAACAGAAAGGCACGCCGCGCGACGGCGCGGCGCTTGCCGCCTACACCGAAGGCTATCAGGCGGGACAACGGGACAAGTCGGCCGGGGCCGACCCTGATTCCGCCGACTATAAGACGGGATACAAGGACGGGGCTGCCTGCGATCCCAAGGGTGGCACGCCCAGGGATGGTGCAGCCCTGGAGGCCTACAATGCCGGCTATGAAGCCGGCTTCGCCATGTTGAAATCGTCGAGTTCGACGAGGCGGCCGAGGAGGTCGCAAAGGAGGGTTTTGCGATGGTGTTCTGGCACTTCGCCGCACACAAGATCGTCCATGTTCTAGAATTGGGAGCGGCGTGATCGGGTTCGTCATTTCCATGGCTGCCGAGCTCGAATGCGACACGCGCCTCTACCGGTTCAAATGCCCTTTATGCGGGGCCAGCGGAGATCCCGAGTGCACATTGGAAGAAGCGCAAGGCGACGCCGAAAAGCATAAGAATTCCCGGATCACAAGCCCGAAGCCCTTGATCCGCTCGAGCCGAAGTAAGCAAGCCATGCCCAATCTGCCCAGGCGCCGCTTTCCTGACCGCCGTCGCGCCGCCATACTTCGTCGCCCAAACCCAAGTTACGCGTGCGCGGCAACCGCTTCACCTGAGCTGCTGCCGGTTTGGTGGACACCGAGTTAAGGTTTCCCACCCGATCGGAGGTCGAGGATGCAGCGTCGAAAATTCAGCCGCGAGTTCAAGCTCGAAGCGGTGAAGCTGATCAAGGAGCGAGGTGTCGCGGTCGCACAGGTGGCGCGGGACATCAATGTCGCAGAGAGTGTTCTGCGGCGTTGGCTTCGTGAGGGCGTGGCCGATCCGCAGCATGCCTTTCCCGGCCATGGTCAAAGCAAGCCGGAGCAGCAGGAGGTGACGCAGCTCCGTCGCGAGGTCGCCAAGCTGAAGGCGGAGCGTGACATCCTAAAAAAGCCGCGGCCTATTTCGCCAAGGAGCTGATATGAAGTTCGGCTTTGTGGCGAAGCATCGAGGGGCCTGGCCGGTGCGTTGGCTCTGCGAGACGCTCGGGGTCTGGCGTAGCGGCTTTCATGCGTGGCTGGCTTGGCCGCGCAGTGCCAGGGCTGTCGCAGATGAGGCGCTGACGGCGCGCGTGCGGGCCAGTTTCGTGGCCAGTGACCGCACGTATGGCGCTAGGCGGGTGTGGCACGATGTGCTTGCCGAAGGCGCCTGTTGCGTCCTACATCATGTAGAACGGCTGATGCGAGAAGAGGCTTTACGGGCGCGGCCGCGCAGGCGTGGGGTTCCGGCGGATACGGGCGAACGGTCCCGCGCGGCGATCGCGGCTAACGTGCTGGATCGTCAGTTCGAAGCCAGCGCGCCCAATTAGAGATGGGTGGCAGACTTCACCTACATCTGGACCGCCGAAGGGCGGCTCTACGTGACGGCCGTCATCGATTTGTTTTCACGCCGGGTGGTGGGTTGGTCGATGAAGGCCGCCATGACAGCGCGGCTGGTGGCCGACGCGCTGATGATGGCGATCTGGCGGCGTGGTAAGCCACACACACTGCTGTATCATTCGGACCAGGGTAGCCAATATACCAGTGAGCAGTTTCAGAAGCTCATGGCCGACAATGGTGTCGCATGCAGCATAAGTCGCTCTGGCAATGTCTGGGACAATGCCGCCATGGAGAGCTTCTTCTCCTCGCTGAAGACCGAGCGCACGGCACGCAAGGTCTACCGCACCCGCAACCAGGCCCGCGCCGACGTGTTCGATTACATAGAGCGCTTCTACAATCCCCAGCGGCGCCACTCGACCATCGGCTACATCAGCCCTATGGAATTCGAGCGGATCACCGCCGCGAGCTAAACAGCGTGTCCACCAAACTGGCAGCATCTCAAAAGGGAAAGACGCACATGGGGTCTGACTGCGAGAACATATCAGTCTGGCCGGAAGGCAATCCGTGGCCAACCAAGATGCTACCGCCGCCCGTGCTAACGCTGGAAATAGCGGTTTTGGAGCTTGAGGCTTTGATTCAGCACCATGAGGCAATGGCCCGCATGGATCACTCCGATCACGACCACGATGCGGGCCTCTTCCACGAGGCTCGCGCCAGCTTTCTGAAACAGCGTCTGGCGGTGAGCGCACCGCATCGACTGAGCCCTGATCGGAACGGCAGGGCGTGACAGACCGCAAGCCAATCTCCTGGCACATACGGGAGATCGAGGGCATGGCAGAAGAGCTACCTGGCTTGGCAACGGCCCTGATAGGGCAGGGGGAGCACCTCTCGCTCGCGAGTGACCCTGGTCCACGTGCGCCAAGCCTCCAGGAAGTCAGGTTGGCAGCCGACGTCCTGACACGCCTTGCGGGCGCGCTGCGGCGGCACGTTCCTGAAGACGAACAGGACGTGGCAGACGGGGCAAACTTCTAGCTGCTGAAGATGTTCCCCCCTCCCCAGATCGAACGGCGACCGGCTGGCTGCGACACCTCAAGTCGAGCACGACTGCCGCTTGAGCGGATTACGCCGCGGTGCGACTTCGGTCGCGTTCTGCCCGCAAGCCTTCGAATGGGCCGATGGAGCCTGCCGTCAACGCAGCCACACCTGATTTTGCCCCGGATTCCGCCGAACATAGGCCAAAGGGGGCTTTCGGCTAAGCGTCACGCCCTACAGGGACGATAACGTTACGTTACTTCACTGATAACGGGCTACGATAACGCTCAATGATAACTTTACATAACGCTCAGCGATAACGCGCACCCCAGTATTCCTGTGGCGCGTCATCCTCTTGACCATGTCCGCCACTCCATCACTCGCCCTAGATGGCAGCGAGGCCGCCCCATTCCTTCGGCTGCTTGCTTCCATGTTCGGCTTCACCTCGTTGGCCCTGGCGCTCCTGGCGTTATGCCGGAAGCGGCCTTCCAAGGGCGATAGCATTGACGCGTGGGATGAGTGCTGGCGTTGAATGCTTTGTCATTCCCCAGTTCTGGAGTCGCCCGCTTGGTAGCGGCGGCATCGGCGCCATGAGCGCCGCCGGCATCACCGCAATACCGCCTCGAGCGTTTGGAATTCGAGAGCGTCGCCTGTGAAAGCTGAGAGGCAGAAAAGCGGAACGGCGGTAACG
The DNA here is from genome assembly GCA_965198825.1 of Acetobacteraceae bacterium. GTDB lineage: Bacteria > Pseudomonadota > Alphaproteobacteria > Acetobacterales > Acetobacteraceae > BOG-908. The sequence continues at coordinate 45,575 of CBDAQB010000003.1, forward strand.
TGGCGCCGGGCACTACATCCGTCAGCGCCATTGATGGATTAACCGATCGCGTGCCGGGTGGCGGTGTAGAAGATCGGCGTGCCAAGATGTTGACGTCGGCGATGCTCGAGCGAACGTGCTGTGTGGCTGCTCATATCTATTGAAAGCCGGCAGCTATAGTCTGTCTTGCACCTTCGATCCAGACGCCGGATTGTTAACAATGTGCTGGGACTGTTTGCGAGACCGCAGACTCGGAGCCATCAGAACTTCAACCAGTTTGGTCCATTTCAGCCGGTGCGCAACTGCGCTTCGCGTAATTTCACCTGTATGTCGGCTTCCAAGACTACTTCTCCAATCTTTGCCTTTATGTCGAAGAGGTTGGCTTCGTGCGGTCGCCGGTCCCGTTCTCCACAAGCATCGCTCACCACAAACGGGGCGAAGCCATTTTGCAGGGCATCAAGCGCGGTTGCACGCACGCAACCGGATGTGGAGAAGCCACCGATGACAACGGTGTCAATCGCGGACGCATGCAATGTGCTGGCTAGCGATGTTCCAAAGAACGCAGATGGATATTGCTTGTCGACGACGATTTCTGACGCTGTCGGCCGCAGACTATCGGGGAAGGCGGCAAACGGCGAATCTGGCAGAAACGCTCGCAAGGCGGGAACCTTGCGGAAGAAGAGTCCGCCATCGAGGCCGTCCGCCTGATACGTCACTCTGGTGAACACCACCATCGCGCCGCAAGCGCGAAATGCCTGCGCCAGCCTGACATTCGCATCGAGCACGCCCTCTGCCCCAGCATACAAATGGCTTTGAGGGTCGAGATACGCCATAACGATATCGATCAAAAGCAGTGCGGGCCGTCTGCCAAACCGCAACTTGCCGCCAAAGCCAGCTTGCTCATAATCCTTCCCAAGGTCGTCCTTCATGCCGCTCTCCTCCGTCTTGCATTCGCTGCCTAGAGATGCTGCCGAGGCTTCCCCGCCGTATCATGAAGATCGCAAGCCGATTGCATGCCTGGGCACCGAGTTGCCACGCTGAGGCGCGCGATAGAGCAGCAGGGCTCGCCGTGAACTACCCTGCATCGAACTCCGCTTCCGATCCTGTCAACCACTCGCCAATCCGGATGACACGGCAGACACTTCGAAGGGCTTCGATGGCGCTAGTGTGAACGCCTTCGGAGAAGGCGGAACAACCATCCTCTAGAACCGTCACGTCGAAATCGCGCGTATGGGCGTCGCGCACCGTTGAAGAAACACCGCCATTTGTCACGATGCCGCAGACCAGGAGCTTTTTTATTCCGCAGCGACGCAGCGTCCAGTCAAGACGCGTCATATAGAATGCTGAGTAGGCAATCTTCTCCACTGCCAAATCCATCGGCTGCAGAGCATCGACGATCTGGTGGCCCCAGCCGCCTGGCTTGAAGTCGCCGGTGGTGAGGAAAGGGCGCAGCTTCTGCAATTGATGCGAGATCAACGGCGCCCCTCTTCGGCCGGGAACCAGGGTGAATTGGGTGGCGATGATCCAGCCGCCGAGGTCGCGCACGCGTTGCGCCAGCGGCGCAATGTGGGAAGGCAGGGCGGCGATGGCTTGTGTGGAAAGTCCGGCACGACCGTAGGCACCGTCAGGATGGAGGAAATCGTTCTGCAGGTCGCAGATGAGTAGGGCTGTGTCGGCAAGGTTCATCCGATGGTGACGATGACGTTGCCGAGGCGGTCGACCCTGGCGGCAAGGCCAGGGTCGATCACGGTAGTGGCGTCCGGCTGTTCCAGGATGGCTGGGCCGGTTATCTCGGCGCCTGCGGGCAGCGCCAAGCGATCGTAGATTGCGGTGTCCCGCCAGCCTTCGAACCAGACCAGGCGGTTGCCGCGCATGGCGTCCGTTAGGGAGGCGTGAGCATCCGGTGCCAGGATGGAAAAGTCAAAGCGCGGGCGGAGGCCTATTGCGGCCACTCGGATGTTGACCAGCCGGACCCGCGAGCCGGCGAGGATGCGGCCGAAGGCACCCCGGTATGCGGTCTCAAAAGCCTGGCGCAGCATTGCCTCGGTAAGGAAAGTTCGCTCGCAAGAAGGCAGGGAAACCGCAACGGTGTGGGTCTGGCCGGCATAGTGCATGTCGGCCGAAAACAGCGTGTCGATCGCCTCGATCGGCAGACCGGCCTGGCGCACGACGACGCGCGCAGCTTCTGCGTGTTCCAGCAGGCGCGTCTGCAGGACCCGCGGATCGACTTCGTCGATGAACAGGTTGAGAGTCTGCACCTGATCGTGGCGGATGTTGGCGATGACGCAGCCGAGCGCGGAGGTGACGCCTGGGAAGCGCGGCACGAGGGCGGCCTGCATGCCGACATCCCGGATCCAGGCGCCAACATGCAGCGCGCCGCCGCCGCCGAAGGGCAACGCCGCGAACCGCTGCGGGTCATGCCCACGCTCTATGGACACGAGGCGGATGGCGCCGGCCATGCGGGCGTTGGCAACACGCAGCACTGCCTCGGCCGCGCGTTCCGCGGTGAGGCCGAGCGGGGTGCCGACGCGGGCGAGCAGGGCCGCGCGTGCGGCCTCAACGTCAAGCCGCTCGAGTGCGCCGCCGATCGGGCGTTCGGCGTTGATGCGGCCGAGCACGACATTGGCGTCCGTGAGGGTGGGCTCCGTGCCGCCTTGTGCGTAGCAGACCGGGCCGGGGCGCGAGCCGGCGCTGTGCGGGCCGACGCGGAGCAGCCCTCCGGGATCGACCCCGGCGATCGATCCGCCGCCAGCGCCGATGGTTGTGATCTCGATCATCGGCATGCGGATGACGAGGCCGAAATCGATCCGGGTTTCGGCCGCCATGGAGACGACGCCGCCCACCACAAGAGAGACGTCGAAGGAGGTGCCGCCGAGATCGCCGGTGACCACGTTGGCGAACCCGGCCTCGGCTGCGATGGCGGCTGCTGCGATTACGCCCGCCGCGGGGCCCGAAAGGGCGGTGCGGACCGGCAGGCTGCGCGCGCCGGCGGTGGACATGACTCCGCCGTTGGATTGCACGATGTGGAACTTGCCGGTGAAGCCGCCTTGCCCGAGGGCGGTGTCCAGCTTGGCGAGGTAGGCGCCGACGACCGGCTGGAGGTAGGCGTTGAGCGCGCTGGTGGAGCAGCGCTCGAACTCGCGGATTTCGGGCAGCACGCCGGACGAGCAGGAGACGTGCGCGTTCGGCCAGATTTCGACAGCCGCGTCCAGGGCGGCGCGTTCGTTGGCCGGGTTGGCATAGGCGTTGATGAAGACGATGGCGAGGGCTTCGGCACCGGCCTCCAGCAGGCGCCGCGCGGCGTTGCGGATTTCGCCCGCGTCGACAGGGTGTCGGACGCTGCCGTCGGCCAGCGTCCGCTCGCTGACTTCCAGGCGCATGTCGCGGTCGATGACGGGCGTGAAGTCTCCCCACAGGCCCCAGGTCTGCCTGCGGTCTCGCCGGCGCATCTCCAGCACGTCGCGGAAGCCGGCGGTCGTGATCAGGCCGACGCGTGCCCCCTTGCGCTCCAGCAACGCGTTCGTGCCGACCGTTGTGCCGTGCACGATGGCGCCGAGCTGGGCAAGCGCGCCGAAGGTTTCGAGTCCGTCAATAAACCCCAGGGCTTCATCCCCGCGGTTGGAGGGCAACTTGGCGACAGCAAAGCGGCGCGCCGCGGCATCGTAGCCGAACAGATCGGTGAATGTGCCGCCGACATCGACGCCGACGACGGTCTGCCTGGCGGATCGGTCCGTCACGGCCGAGGTTCCCGACCGACATAGCCGAGTGCGAGGTCGCGAGCTGTGGCAGCCGGGTCTCGGTCCGCCGGGTTGCCCCATCCACCGCCGCCCGGAGTTTTCAAGCGCACGCGGCGCCCCGCCTGCAGCTTCACGCCGGTGATCTTCGAGACCAAGGGCGGGGACTGCCAGAGCTCGCCGTCTTGCCAGGCGAATTCGTTGAGCGCCGCGCAACCACCGCCGGCAACGCCGAACGGGCCGGCGCGCCCGCGCTCGCCCAGCAGCGAGACGCGCGCCTCGGTCAGCGTCTCGATCTCATAGATCGCGCCCAAGCCGCCGCGGTGTGCGCCGATGCCGCCAGAGTCGGGGCGCAGCGCCCATTGCGTGAACACTACGGGATACGCGGCTTCGAGGATCTCCAGCGGCGGCATGGTGGCGGTGGAGATCGGATTGCCAGCATGGCTCAGGCCATCGGTCTCCGGGTTGCCGCCGAGGCCGCCGCCGAAGAAGTTGAACATGACCCAGGGCGTGCCGTCAGCCCTGGCGCCGGACATCGAGAGCGCGTTGATGGTGCCGCAAGGAGCGGCGGTGGCACGCGAGGGGTCAGCTTGGGCGAGGGCGCCGAGGATAGTGCCGATCATGCGCAGGACGGTTTCCGTATAGCCGGCCATCGGCCGTGGCGCCTGTGCGGCCAGCAAGGTACTGGGCGGGATGTCGAACCTGATCGGCCGCAGGCAGCCGGCGTTGGCGGGCACGCCGGTGAAGACGTGTTTGAGGGCCACGTAGCAGGCGGCGACCGCGGTGGCGTAGGCGATGTTCACGGGCCCCTGGGCGGGCGGCGAGGAACGGGAAAAATCGAGCACCATCGTGTCGCCGGCGATCGTCAGGTCGAGTGCGACGGCGAGCGGGACGTCGGTGATGCCGTCGTTATCGAGCACGTCGTCGAAACGATACTTGCCGTCCGGCAGCGCGCCGATAGCGTTGCGCATGAGGGCTTCCGCACGATCCGACAAGGCGACGAAGGCGCCCGCGACGGTTCCGTCGCCATACTCGTCCAGCAGGCCATGGAGCCGGCGTTCGCCCAATGCCAAAGCGCCGAGCTGACCTTGCAAGTCGCCCCAGTTCGACAGAGGCAGGCGCGCATTTGCGGCCAGGATGTCGGTGATGTCGGTGTTCATTCGGCCAGCGGCACACAGCCTGACGGGCGGGATGCGCACGCCTTCCTGGAAGCTTTCGATGGCCTGCGGGTTGTAACCGCCCGGGACGTTGCCGCCGATGTCGATCCAATGGCCTGCGGAGGCGATCCAGCAAAACAGTTCGTCGTTGCGGAAGAAGGGCTGCACCAGGCGGAAATCGTTCAGGTGGGTTCCGCCGGCATAAGGATCGTTGAACAGGAAGATGTCGCCCGGCTGGGCGCCGCCGTCTGCCGCCACCTTGTCGATGACGGCGCGCACGGCGAAGGCCATGGCGCCGACGAAGATCGGCAGGCCGGAGGCACCCTGCACGAGAGTGTCGCCGGTAATTGCATCGTAGAGCCCGTGGCAGGCGTCGCGGGCTTCGGCGATGATCGGATTGAAGGCGGCGCGGTACAGCGTCGCGTCCATCTCGTCGGCGACCTGCGAGAGTCGGCCGTCGAGAATGGCAAGGGTGACAGGATCGATCATCGCGGGGTGGCCGCGTAGGCCTCGCCCGCAGCGAGCATCTGCGGCGTGCCGATGATGTCGTTCAGGGCTGCAAAGTCGAACATGCGATCGCCGAAAGGCAGGTTGCTGCCATGCGCGCGCAGTGACGCGTAGTAGTCCCGCGCGGCCAGGGCGATGGCACGCACGACACCCCCCGGGAAAATGATCAGGCTGAAACCCAGGGTTGCGAGCGTATCGACGGGCAGAGGCGGCGTGTCGCCGCCATCCACCATGTTGGCCATAAGCCTGCAGCGGCCACGCAAGGCGGCCGCTGCCCGGGCAAGCTGCTCGTGATTTTGCGGTGCTTCGACGAACAGCATGTCCGCGCCGGCGTCCGCGTATGCATGCGCCCTGTCTATAGCCGCCTCGAGCCCCTCGACCGCAACCGCGTCTGTCCGGGCGATGATCCAAGTGCTTGCCTGGGCGCGAGCATCCAGGGCGGCGCGTATCTTGCCCAGCATTTCGCCTGTGGTGACCAGCGTCTTTCCGCGCAAATGGCCGCAGCGCTTGGGCAGCGTCTGGTCCTCGAGCTGGATGGCGTCCGCGCCCGCGCGTTCGAAGGCGCGAACGGTTCGTTGCACATTCAGCGCATTGCCGTAGCCGTTATCGGCGTCCACGAACAGCGGCGTGGGCACGCGGTCCCGTATGAGGGCGATGGTGTCGGCGACTTCGCTCATCGACACCAGGCCGATGTCAGGGCGGCCGAGGCGCGTGTAGGCCAGCCCGGCGCCCGATAAATACATTGCGCCGAAGCCCGCAGCGGCCGCCAAGGCGGCGGTGAGCGGATCGTATACTCCCGGCGCCACGATGGTGGATGTGCCGAACAGGGCGTCTAGCCTGCCGGTCAAGCTGCGGCCTGTGCCGCAGGGCGCCAGCTTGCCTGACCGACGGTGCCGGTACGCTGCAGGTCCAGGTGAAAGGCGAAGCGGTCCGGGCGGTAAAGCGCGTGCAGGTGTTCGATGCCCGATCCGTCTGACGCGGCGATGATGCGCGTCAGGCTCAGCAGGGGCGCGCCAGCCGGCACCCCCAGCGCTTCGGCGACATCTGGACCGGCGACGGTGGCGCTGAGGCTTTGGCTAGCGCGGTCGGCGACGATGTGCTCGCGTTCAAGCAGGTGTAGGAGGGCAATGGAGGCGAGATCCGCTTCCGAATAGGTCCTGCCGATATGCTCCGGCACGTGAGTGGTGAGGTAGGAGAACGGCGCGCCGTTCAGCGAGCGTATGCGCACCGAGCGCTGGCTGCGCTCGCCCGCTTTCAGGCCGAGAGCGGCGGCGATGACCGGGGCAGGATGGATGTAGGCGAAGGACAGCAGGCGGATCTCCGTCTTGGCGCCCATTTCACGCAGATGGGCGAACATGTCGGTCAAGTCGGCATGCAGCACCGGATCGACCCGTTTGCCGGAGACGAACGTGCCGGCGCCGACGTGGCGACGAACCCAGCCTTCCTCCGCCAGCCTATCCAGTGCACGCCTTACGGTGATGCGTGAAACGTGATGGGCGGCTGCCAGAGCGGGTTCGCCAGGGAGCCGCTCGCCCGGCACAAGCTCGCCAAGCGCAATGCGTTCGCTGAGCGCGAGATAGAGCCGTCTAGCCTTCGATGGTTCGGCCGATGCGTTCAACTAGATTGTCCTTTTTCAGTCTCCTAATATGTACTCTCTATAGAACAACTTCTTGCGTCAAGCGTGTTCTTGCCGTAACGCTGCCGCTCGCGATGGACCGCCCATGTGTATGACGTGAGAAGGCGCTTGGAAGAACAACCTGAACTCCTTCGTCCTGCCGCTCCGCCCGAAACACGAGAAGGTTGGGCGGCATGACGCGACCGAAAACGTTATTTGGGAAGATCTGGGATGGGCACAGCATCCTCTCGCACGAGGACGGTCAAAGCCTGCTGTGGGTTGACCGGCATTTTTTACACGAAGGCTCGTTCAACGCGTTTGACCAGATACGCGCACGCGGCGGCGCAGTCGCCCGCCCGGAACTGAGCCTTGCAGTCACCGATCACTACGCACCGACGCGAGGGCGCGAGAGCGGCGTGGGCGATCCGGCGATCAGGGAGATCATGCAACGTCTGGCGGCAAACACGAAGGATTTCGGCATCCCGCTAATCGGGCTGCACGACCGCAGGCAAGGCATCGTGCACGTGGTGGGTCCTGAGCGTGGTCTGACGCTGCCTGGGCTGCTTATCGTGTGCGGCGACAGCCACACCTCGACTCACGGTGCGCTGGGCGCCATCGGACTTGGCATCGGCGCCTCGGAGGCGGCTCACGTGCTGATGACCCAGACGCTGTGGCAGCGCCGGCCGAAGCTGATGCGCGTGTGCGTGACCGGGAAATTGGTGGCTGGCGCTTCAGCAAAGGATGTGGCGCTTGCCGTGGTGGCGCGGCTGGGCGCCGATGGAGGCCGGCATCATGCCATCGAATATGCCGGCGACACGATCCGGGCTCTTTCGATCGAGGGCCGCTTGACGCTGTGCAACATGTCCATTGAATGCGGAGCCCGGTGCGGCATGGTGGCGCCGGACGAGAAAACCATCGACTACCTGCGTGGGCGGCCCGATGTGCCAAGCGATTTCGAGGTGGCGGCGCAAGCCTGGCGATGCCTACCCTCGGACGCGGACGCCGCGTTCGACCGCGAGGTCACGATCTCCGGCGCAGAGGTCGCACCGTTCGTCACCTGGGGCACCAGCCCGGAGGACGCGCTGCCGATCGTCAGCTGCGTACCCGATCCGGAGCGCATTGCGGACGCCGCGCGCGCGGATCACGCGCGGGACGCGATCGCCTATATGGGCCTGCATGCGGGGCAGCGCCTGCAGGACATCGCTGTTGACCGGGTTTTCATCGGTTCATGCACCAACAGCAGGATAGAGGATTTGCGGGCGGCGGCATGGGTGCTGGCGGGCCGGCATGCGCGGGTGCCGGGCATGGTCTCGCCTGGCTCTGGACCGGTGAAGCGGCAGGCGGAGGAGGAAGGGTTGCACCTGGTCTTCATCGCCGCCGGGCTGGACTGGGTGGATGCCGGGTGCTCCATGTGCGTGGGCATGAACGGCGACTTGGCACGCCCGGGCGAACGCTGCGCCTCCACCACTAACCGCAATTTCGTGGGCCGGCAGGGACCTGGCGCGCGCACGCATCTGATGTCGCCTGCGATGGCCGCCGCGGCGGCCATCGCAGGGCGGCTGCACGACGTTCGGCCGATGCTGGTGGGCAGGGACTGCTGATGCATCCTTTCACTGTTGTGTCCGGGCCGGCATGCGGGCTGGCGCAGTCAGGGATCAATACCGACCAGATCATCCCCGCGCGCTTCATGAAGCGACCGCGCAGCGCCGGCTACGGCGAGTTGCTGTTACATGATCTGCGCCAAGACCCTTCGTTCGCCTTGAACGATCCGCGACGTGCTGGCGCCGTCATACTGGCGGCGCGGCGGAATTTTGGCGGCGGGTCGTCGCGTGAAGCAGCCGTCTACGCGTTGGCCGATTTCGGCATTCGCTGCGTGATCGCGCCGAGTTTCGGCGACATTTTTGCCGCCAATGCTGCAGGGCAAGGCTTGCTGCCCGCGCAGGTCACGGAAGAGGATGGCGAGGCGATCCTGTCGGCGCTTTGCGTGGACGAAGCGGCCACCGTCGATCTGCAGGCTTGCACCGTCCGCGTCGGCAGCCAAGCCTGGACGTTCACCGTCGAGCCGGTGTTTCGCACTAAGCTGCTGAACGGCTGGGACGACATCGATCTGACCATGAGTTGCCAGGCGGCTATCGACACCTACGTGTTACGGGACAGGGCCGCACGCCCTTGGGCGTGCCGCGCTTGTCTGTAGCGTGCGGGCGTCGGAGCCTGCCTTAATGTCACGCCATCGGCGGCCAGACTATTTGGCGTGGATGCGTAGCGTGGGCGCGTTTCTCAGCTCCGATCGACCCTCAAGGTAGAACGCGGTCGCCTCGCTGACGTCCTTCAGCAGCGCAGGGTCGCGTGCGCCGCGGTCTGTGGCGATGCCCCCAAGGTAATGGTCGCCCTGCGGTGCTACCGCCAGGACCTTGTTGCCGGGAGGCGCGTTGTGGAAGGCGTCGGTGTGCCATCGCCAGTCTTTGGACGACAGCGGCGAGACGTCGCGCATGCCGGCAACGATCATGACGGGCCGGTGAAGGGCGGACCAATCCATGTCGAGATAAGGTGCCCGCCTGACCCACTCGACGGTGAGGTTTTCTGGGCCACCATTGCCGGGTGGTGCCAGCAACAGGCCGGATACGGCTTCGTCCAGGCTGAGGATGCCGTGTGCCGGTGCGATCCGCGGGCGGGCGCCCATTAGGATGGCGGCAGTGTGTCCGCCAAAGGAATGGCCGGCTACGCGCGGGGCTTCGCGGCAAAGCCGGTATTCCGGCTCGGGAAGTTGGGCCTCGATGAGCGGGATGGAGCGCCATAGGGCTTGCACGTCCTGAACGCGCGTATACCAAGAGGGGGAGGCGTTTTCTGAATGGTGTGGTGCGAGAACGGCCAGCCCGTGCTGCGCCCAGATGTCGAAGAGAGGGGCGTAGGATGCCCCGTTTAGGCCGGCGCCGTGGGAAAACAGGACGATCGCTGCGTCCTGGCGCCGGGGGCGGACGGTGTGGACACGCAGAGGATCGGTTTGGTGCGCTACGTCCAGGCGTGCCGTGGAGATGAGAGGGCCGTTGGATGGCGGTGCTGTCATGCCGCGCCGAGGAACTCGTTGATGCAGGCAGCCACGGGCTGAGGATGTTCCTGGTGCAGGAACGGTCCGCCAAGAGGAAGCTGGACGGTTCGAACCGACGGGATGAGCCGCTCGGCGACGGGGATGTATTTCAAGTAGTGGCCGGCTGCACCGTTCATGACCAGGACGGGGGCAACGACACGGGGAAGATAGTCTTCGATGCCCATGCGGCCGACCCCGCGCTCACTGGGGCGCAGCCACAGGCCGCTTGCGGCACGGCTCAGGTTCTGTTCGGCCACGACCTCTTCGCTGATCGGGCCGAAGCGGCGCAGATCGGCGCCGCTCCGGGGGGCGGGATGGCCGGCTGTGGTGTAGGTGCCTTCCGGTTGGGCAGCGTCGCTGGCGGCGAGCGCCGCCATGCTCATCCGCGGAGCGAGGCTGACGCTGACCAGCACGAGGCGGTCCAGCATGGCAGGCCACATCGCCGCAATGGCTATGCCGATGCAGCCTCCCAATGAATTGCCGACGAGGCTGAAGCGGTCGACGCCAAGCGCATCCATCGCCGCCATGATTGCGGCTGCGGATTCGGGGACGGTGTGCAGGTAGGGCGCAGCGGCGGCCATGGTGGAGCCACCGTGGCCTGGCGGGTCAATTGCAATCACCCTATGGCGGCCAGCGAGCAGCGGCGCCACGTGACGCCAATCCGCAACCCAACCGCCTAGCTTGGGGAGAAGCAAGAGCGGAGGCCCTTCGCCTTGCGCGGCGTAGCGCAGGGCGCCCCCGCCGAAAGGAAGCATCCCCGTGGAAGTCCATTGTCCCTCAAGGCCGTTCATCACGGCCGCCGGGCAGGATGATGGCATTCCAGGAAACAACGTCCTGTCTCCCGGCAGTGGTGCGCAGCCGCACGTTCTCGGCAAGCGAAGGCTCAAACAACGCGATATCGTGCATGTGCATGTTGCCGCCTGGCAATGCAGGCATGCCAGTCGGCGCATTGTCGATCCACACGACACCGCCTTGGACGCGGACGCCCGGCATGTCGGGGCGGTCTGAAGCGAAGCTGCTGGGATTGATGCAGATTGGCCTGCCCGGCGAGCCGCCATCAAGGTAGGCCGCATCCCGTTCGCCGGTGCGCTGCAGGAAGGTTGAGGGATCACCGCCGGTGAGGAACGTGTTCCAACTGATGAGGCACCGCGTTTGGTCTGGTTGTGCGCACGGGACGATGATCCGGAAGCGGTTGCCGAAAAGCGCCTCGCTGAAGCCGATGCCGATGGCGTAGGCGGCGATCAGATCTGGAACCAGACCCTCCGGCTCGATGACTTCGGCGAGGAGGCGACCCACATGCAATGCGCCTTGGCTATGGCCGGCCAGGATGAGGCGGCCGCGATGCCAGTGGCGAAGATAGTGGCGGAAGGCAGCGCACACATCGGCATAGGCGAAGCAGTAGGCCGCATCCGAGCGGGCGCCGCGTTCTTGAAAGGCGCGGCTGGATGCCTGGCGGTAGCGCGGGGCGAAGATGCGGCAAGATGAGGTGAAGCATGCAGTCTGACGTGAGACGATTTCGGAAGCGGCAGTTTGGGTGCCTGGCGAGGGGGTGAAATCCTGGTTCCAAAGTTCGCCTGAGTAGGTGGTAGGATGGACGTAGAAGACGGTCGGCAGGGTTGCGGCGGCAAGATCCGGTTGGGCGAACCAGTATCTCGGGTCGGCATAGTCCGGTGCCGACGATGTCATGCGCCGAGTTGGCGCGGGAAATGCGCCTCGTGGTTTTGCATGTACCAGGTAGCGATCTCCTCGCGTGTCGGCAACCAAACATCGGGCTTCGACTGGACGTGCTCGATGAATTGGCGCAGAGCGCGTACGCGATGGGCTCGACCGGACACATGAGGGTGTAAACCGACGTTCATCAGCCTGCCGGCCGTAGCCCCTTCATCGTAGAGCACGTCGAACTCCTCGATCAGCGCGTCGCGAAACTGGTCGGTGGTAAAGTTCTTCCGGGTGATGAAGGTGAAGTCATTTATCTCGTTGGAATAGGGGACGGCGACGATCGGGCCGTGCTGTGTGCGCAATAGGAAAGGCTGGTCGTCGTTCATGATGTCGCAGTAGAACAGGCAGCCCTGTTCCGCGAGAATATCGGCTGTCTGCAGTGTGCCGCGCAGGCTGGAGGACAGCCACCCTTTGGCCTTACGGCCGGTCTCGGCCGCGAACTTCTCAAGCGAGCGCACGATGATTTCGCGCTCGCGTTCGGGCTCCTGCGCAAAGCTGGTAAGGAGCTCGCCCTGCTCCCAATTATGCGCCAGCAGCTCCCAACCGCGTTCCAGGCAAGCATCAACCATGGCCCGCCTGCGATCGAAGGTGACTGCATTGGTGGTGCAGGAAGCGCGAACACCGAGTTTGTCAAACAGCTCATAAAGACGCCAGATGCCCACACGCTGGCCATACTCGCGCCAGGTATAGTTCGGGAAGTCGGGTGTATCGCCGGGCAGGATGTCGGGCAGTATAGCCGGTCCCCCGGCATAATAGGGCTTGTCGGTTGGCTTGGTGAGATCCCAGGTTTCCAGGTTGAAGGTAAGGATCAAGGCCAATCGCGCGCCGTTTGGCCAGCGCAAGGGCTGCCGATGGGGAAGCGGGACGTAGTCGTAATCCATCATCGATATTCCTGTCGCTATATTGGAACGCTGCATCGCAGCGGTCCGTCGTCACAAGCGTTAGCACGAAATTTGCTCGTCTGGCGGAGAGAGCGTGCGTATAGTCAGGGGGACAACGCATCGGGCTCGGAGGCTGATTGGAAATGAGGCGATGAGGGTGGCAGATCGATGAACGCCAGGGACGCCCGTGTTGAACATGACCCAGCCGACGACGGCAGCATTCGCGCTGTCGGACGTGCTTTGAAGGTGCTTCAGGCAATCAATCAACATCGCTCGTTAAGCATGACGTCTATCGCCATTCTATGCGGGCTACCCTATCCAACAGCCTATCGCATCGTGGAAACATTGATCGCCGAACAGATGGTGGAACGCGAAACGACGCGCAAGCATTACCGGCCTACCGCCCTAGTACGCACGTTGAGTGCCGGCTACCAGCCGAACGACGAGTTAGCTGCCGCGGCGCGTCCTCACATCACCCGCCTCACGCGAGAACTACGCTGGCCGATAAGCGTGTGCACGCGTGTCGGCATGTCAATGATGATACGCGAGTCAACCCACGCAATCGCGCCCTTCACGCTAAATCTTTATCATCCGGGCTACACGATGCCAATCCTCGGCTCGTCCAGCGGCAAGGTACACCTGGCCTTCAGCAGCGATGAGGATCGCGATGCCATACTACAAAGATTACGGCGCACGGACGACCCAAACCTCAGCCGGGTCATTGCAAGGCTGCAAGCGGATTTCAGGCGAGTACGCGAGCAGGGCTATGCGAGCTATGATAGGATACGCCACACGGCAAACCCTGGTAAGACCTCGGCGATTTCGGTGCCCGTGCTTCTGGATCGGATCTGCGAGGGCACTCTAACGTTGGCCGTGTTCTCCTCGGCGATGACGCTCCCCGCAGCGGTCAAGGCTTACGTGCCCGATCTCAAGGCCTGCGCGGAGGCGATTTCCGAGGATTTGGCGCAGCTTGGGGCTTGAAGGAAAAGCAGCCACATCGCGAGAGTAGCCGCAGAGTGGATAGCAGCGCAGTCTAGATTGAACTCGGTCCCGCCGGCGCGCACTCTGCCCCGGATCGCGGGAGAGGTAGATGGTAGACTCGCTCGGCTGGCGTGCCAAATTCGCCGTTCTGGCGCCCTCTACGAACACCTCTGTGCAACCTGAATATGACGGTATGCGACCGCTAGGTGTAACCAACCACTTTTGCCGAATTCCGATCCCGGACCGGCGGGTGGACGACGACGATTCGTTTATGGCGATGCTGACCGACATTCGTGATGCTACCATGGGAGCCCTGGATGTTGCGATGAGCATGTCGCCCGATTGTGTGGTGATGGGCATGTCCGCAGAAACGTTTTGGGACGGCAGCGACGGTGCCGCTAGGCTGCAGGAGCGAATGGAGGCGCACACGGGAGGGCGTCGCGTGATCATGGGCTCCACGGCGGTGCTGGCCGCTTTACAGACCCTCGGCGAGATCAGGCGTCTTGGCATCATCACCCCGTACATGCCCGTAGCCGATGAACAGGTGCGGCGCTTTTTTACCGACATCGGTTACGAGGTCGTAAAACTTAAGGGTCTACGCTGCGCCTCGCCGATGCTGATAGCTCATGAAACACCGCAAACATTGCGGCGCGCGGTGACGGAAGTCAGCGCCGGCGTGGATGCGATAGTGCAATGCGGCACCAACCTGGCTTTTGCAGCAGTCGCAGCACAGGCGGAACTCTGGTTGGAGATGCCGGTGATTGCGATTAACACAGCGACATATTGGCACGCTCTGCGTAGCCAGGGGATGACGGACAAGATGGCCGGTTTCGGGCGCTTGCTGGAAGAGTTTTAAACGAGGAGTTCTCATTCCGGTAAAAGGCAGCCACTATTCAGGCTATCTGCCTTTCCATAAGCAGACTGTTATACATGGATTGCTGCAGCAAATAGTGTCGCCTGGCTTCATCGTTAGCGAGAATGGCCGCCATTTGTGCCTGTCCCTGGATCTGCGCCGCTTCCGTGCCCGCCTCGATAAACTGCTTGTTGCGAATTGTCTGGCGCTGAACGAAGTCCGTCATCACCGCTCGACGTTGGCGGTTGTAGCGCTCCAGGAGTTGGTCCAAGTCGGCGCTTTCAAGCAGAATGGCTGTGAGCTTGTCAACGAGGTTGATTGCGTCATGGATACCGCAGTTCATGCCCAAACCGCCGAGCGGATTGTTGAGGTGAGCGGAGTCTCCAACCAGAACGACTCGGCCTTCCCGGAAGCGCTGTGCAACGCGCTGGTGCACCCGATAGACCGTCCGGTGCACTGTCTCTGCCGCCAGGCCGTCTGCGCCAAAAAGACCGTTGAAAACGGCGTTCTTCTTGGCGTCGGACCGCAAATCTGCATCCGATTCAACCTCGGGCGCGGGCACCAGAACGCGCCAGAGAGAAGGCACCCGGAGCAGCACGCACCATTCCGCCGTATCTGCAACGTAATTGACGTAAGACAAATCGGGGAAATAATCCTCGGCTCGAAGATGCGTGGTGAGCGTGAGAAACTTCTCTGGATAGGTAAACCCGTCGAAGCCGATGTCCAGCCATTTGCGTATGACGGAGTTGGCGCCGTCTGCGGCGATCAGGAACTTGCCATGCACCGACGTGATGCCGTTCGGACCTTCTAACGCTACGTTTACGCCAAATCCGTCCTGCGATAGATGGATTACGCGGCGGTTGTAAAGCAAATCGGCGTTTGGATGCGCCTCTATTCTGGCGCAAATCAATCGGGATAGCTTCCATTGTTCGCATTGCAGGCGATAGGGATATTTCAAGACGTCACCCACTTCGGTGAGGTCAAAAGCCAGGATTTCGCCGCTGCGGCGGTTGCGATACTGATAAATCGGCGCCCGTAACCCCATGCAATCCAACTCATTGAGCAGGCCAAGCTCGGCAAGCATTTCAAGAGTGGGAGGGTGGAACGTGGAGGCGCGCATATCCTCCGGGCACTCAGGGTGAGACTCGACGAGAAGCACGTCTATACCCCGGAGCGCAAGAGCATAAGCGGCAACGGTGCCGCTGGGACCAGCGCCCGCAATGATCACCTGATATTTCTTCATCTTCCTCGAACCTGACGGTATACCCTTGGCTTCTGATGCTTCTCAGGATGTTAGAGCCGAGCTTCGAGCGCTGCGAGTATCGTTCCGATCAGCTTGTCCCGTTTCAAGCTGAGGGACTTCTCTAAATCTGGCGATGGCACAAATCGATCAATTTCAGATTGTGCATCAATCCCGTGGGCCGCAAGAACGTTCTCGAGCACGGTGAGGCGATCGGAGAGGATCCATATCTCGCCGGTCAATGCGACTAGCGCCTCGCCAAGCTGGTCAAGCTGATCAGGCGAGAGGATGCGCCGCTTGGCTGGATCGCCAGCCACGGCATACTGAGCATGGTTGGTCACGACAATGGCTTGCGACCCTGCACGAGATAGGGATGCCGAACAGGGGCTTTCCCGATCCCGCCAGCCACTATATCCGCGAAACCAGCACGTTGGGCGGCAGCGGCCAAGTCCATGGAGGCTGAAGCCCGCCAGAAAGGTTCGCCACCCCACTTCGCGATGTGGTCAAAACGCCATGCTGTCAGCCGGTCAAGTTCCGCAAACCTCGGCACATCGGACATCAGCACGTCGCCGCCCGGCTTAAGAAGCCGGTATGCCTCGGCAAACACGGCCTCGATCACCGGTGGTGGCAGCTCATGGAAAAGGTTGAAGGAAGTGACGAAGTCGAAGCTTTCTGACGGAAGGCTGGTGTCTTCGGCCGGACGAACGAAAAACTTCCACGCCGCACCTCTGGCGTTTCCGCTGCGACGGGCATGCTCGAGCATGCGCGGCGAGAGATCGATGCCGCAAATCTCGGCGTCCGGAAACACCTCCGACAATGCAACCGTGTAGTGCCCAGAAGACGCACCCATATCGAGGATGCGGGCATAATCGCGACGCGGCGCGTGGCGGGCCGCGTCACGCCGCTGCGCGAAGATGTCGCCTGGAAACATCTTAGCCAGCATCAGCTTGTGCAGCACCTCACCGTGCACATAGCCGTTGAAGTCCGACGCGTCCCAGCCGCCGGAGGTGCGATGGAACTCAGTTTCCGACCAGTAGGCAGGCGGTTCGGCTGTACTGGCGTCCAACGTCGAGGCGCCTTCATCGAGGCCGCGCAGGGCGGGTTCGATATCTCCTCGGATCTCGGCAAAAGCTTCATAGGCGACGGCCGCGTGGGATTTGGCGCGCCATTCGGAGAGTAGCTGGTTGAGTTTGAAGGCAAGCGTTCCACCGACAGCTTCTGCCACGGCGGCATGGCGCGCTTCCATGTCCTCGGGCAACGCCTCGCCGGTTAGACCTGCCTGCCTAAGGGTCTCTTCGGTTTTTGCCATTAGGCGGTTGGAGGCCATACCAATTCCAGCCTGGAAGCTGATGGCGGCGCGACCGCGCTGGGCTAAATGCGGCGATGACATTGTTGGCATTTGCATGACCGAGCCCTCCTAATATTTCTTTTGACGATGTGCTGCTATGTAACGGGCGACGACACTGCGGCTGGCGAGGCCTTTCCAAAGCCTGCGCGGGCAAGTATAGCTTCTACGCTGCGATCCGCCGCAGCCAGCGGAGCCCCAACGACGGCGGTGACCGCACGCTCGCGAAGTATCGAGATTTCAGCCGCGACTTCCTGCGAAGGCACGTGGTCGTCGAGCTCGCCAGCGGCAATCAACCCACGCTCGATCATCAGATGTTCCAGGATCGCAAAACGGTCACGCAGGATCCAGTGTTCACTGAGTAGCGCCATCAGCATGCGGCCGAGATCATCCACATTACCATCAGCCAGATAGGTGTCCGCCATTGTCAGGTTGGCTTGCTGGCGCGAGTGATCCAGGGATACGCATCCTGCCCCAAAGGATAGGATTCCACATTCGTGAATCCGACTTCGCGTAAGGTCTCGTCCCAATTGGACAGGCAAGCGGCCGAGAAGAAAGGCTCGTTGCGATGTTTGGTGTCCCAATCGAGGATAGCCGCGTGAAATGGTGAAACAGCGCGGAACGGTGGCGGATCGCTGATCAGTATGTCGCCGCCGGGCTTTAGGATACGGAACATCTCCTCAAACAAGGCTACGTTCTCACGGGGGGGCAGTTCATGATGCAGGGCATAGGTGACGACCGCATCGAAGCTCGCGTCCGGCTCCCCGGTGTGTGTCGCGTCGCGTTGCTTGAGCGCGATCGGGATACCAAGGCGTTCCGCAACGCGATGGCCCATGCGCAAAAGAAGCGGAGAAAGATCGCAGCCATGCAGTTCGGCCTCGGGGAAAACTCGGTGAACTGTGGTCAGCGTCGTCGCCGAACCGCAGCCCGGCTCGTAGATGCGCTGATAGCTCGATTTCGGCAGTTGCTTGATGGTCTGGAGACGCTGGGCAATGATGTCGTCCCCAACACCCACCGCTGCGTAGCCGCCGTGCTTGAACACCAGCGGACCGATGCCGAAAGCGAAAACAGCGCCGTAGAGGTCATAGCCATCCCAACTACCCGGCTCGAGATGCCATTCGGTGGCGGTGTAATATTTCGGCATTGTGAGATCGGCGTCGAGTTCGAGGCTGCCTTGTGTCGGCGGGGTAGGAGGCTCCAGGAAATCTGCAAACGCCTCCCGGCGTTCCTCAACGGCTTGGATGCCTTGGCTAAAGGTCTCTTCGCAGACATAGCGCTGCAGGAACCTTTCCATCCGCCAGATCGGATCGCGCTCTACAACCAATGTGGTTTCGGCGACGACATGACGCATGTCGGACGGTGTTCCTGCGGCGGCATGCGCCTCAGCAAGCGACTTCGCCTCTGCAGTGCGTTCGAAATTACGGCGCGCTGTGGGCCGCAGATTGCTCGCGGCATATTTCTGAGTAGCACCCAGCAATTCTAGCCCCGCCCGGCCACGCTGAGCCAGACTCGCAGCCGGACGTACACTCGCCGGTGCATCAGACGTGAAGAATGTCAATACAGCCTCCTGCTCAGGGTATCCAAAACATTAGGTCAAGACAACAAAGATGCTTGCTCCGTCTCATCCCGCCTGTCTTAGAACTTGTAGGTGAACCTTGCTCCAAAGGTGCGCGGATTGGGCAAAAAAGCAAGTGCTGTCGGGCTCAAATTGTTATGAAGGTCGAAGTATCCGATCGCACTTTCGATTGTCCGATTGTCAAACGGGTTGTTGACAAAGGCCAAGATGGAGTAGCGGGCGTTTTCTACGCCGATCTGAATCCGCGGCTCCCAGAAAGCGCCAAGCTTGAACGTGTTGTAATCATTACCGTAACGCGCCGACTCATAATGTGCCGTGGCGTCGAAAAAGCCATTGAGTTGCTCCGTTACCGGAACTTCGTAGCGAACATGAGCGGTGACGTTATGCGGCGGCACGCTAGGCACGTATTTGCCCCTGAAATTTCCGCCCACGTATTCCAGGTCGCTGCCTTGGGTGCTGAGATAGTCGCTGTAATACTCGTCGATGTGCGAGTAAGCAGCTTCGAGGACGAGAGACCTAATCGGGCGAAAAGCGACCTGCAGCTCCTCACCAAACGCAGTGACTGCGCCGGCATTCGCCACGCCGACGAGCGGTGGGTTAACCGTAAGATTGCTGAAGGAGACCTGCTGGTCGCGATAGTCGTTGTAATAGAAATCGGCATTGACCAGCAGCCGGTTGTTCAGCCAGCTGGTCTTATCGCCAATCTCGTACTCCCAGACCCGCTCCTGCTTGTAGGTCTGGCCGGTGAAATCGCCGCCTTCGATGTTGAGCAGGCTTAAACCAGCGGGTTTGGTGCCGTGTGAGATGTCGATGTAGATGTTCTGATTCTGGTTCAGCTCGTAATCGAGTGAAAACTTCGGGTTGACGTAACGAGTGGCCACCGAGGCGCTGCTATACGTAATACCGAGCGGTATCCCGCCCGGCCCATAGGTGACGCCACCATTGTACTCGCTGATGGCTGTCCGGCTTACGTTGGGCTTCGTCGCGTCGACATCCTCGTAGGCCAGCCGTATCTCAGCTGTGGCGTTTAGACGAGGAAGAATCTCGTAGCCTACCGATCCGTAAAGGGAAGCATGGTAGGTGTCCCGCGTTATGTCGGTGAACGGGTTAATGGCGTTGTTCTGGGTCGGCGTTGAGCGGGCGTGCGGGTAGAGGAAGGTAAAGAAGCTAGGATCGATCGTATACTGCGTGTCATCGTCGAGTTTCGCGCCCTCGTAGAACAGGTAGGCGCCAGCAAGCCACTTGAAACGTTCACCGGTCTGCGAGACCAGGCGGAATTCCTGCGATACCTGCGTCGTGTCATAGGTGAAATCTTGCAACTCGTTCTCGAAAGAGAACTGGAACGTCGGCTCTGGCTCTGCCGCCGCTTGGTAATCGGTGTCCTGCGTGAGGCGAGTGTGATTAGTCTGGAAGCCGGTGCGCGATTCGAACGCCGCCCAGCCGAGATCGTAGTCGATGCTGATGAATTGGCGCAGGGTTTGTTCGCGAGTGCCCGGGTAATTTGCCGTGTAGGCAACCTGCGACGGATTGGCATGAAGTGTGCCTAGGACGGCCGAAATGGCCGGTACGTCCGCTGTGGAGAGGCTGTCGTTCCTCACAAAACCGTCAGCGGCGATGTTGACGGCCGCATCCTGCTGCTGGTTTACGTGGTCGTATTCGGTATAAATGCGAATGGTGAGATCATCGGTCGGATGGATTAGAAAATCCAAAGATCCGCCTTGCGTGTTGTGGCCGCCAAGCGCCTTGCCTGTGGTCGTGTTATTGTAAAAGCCGTTTTGCCCGTCATTCTCCAACGAGACTCGGGCCGCAATTTTGTCGTTGATCGCCTGACTGTAAGTCCCGAATACCTTATAGTCGCCATAATCGCCCACCTCGGTGGAGATCTCGGCACTCGGCTGATAAGTGGGTTTAGCAGTGATGTAGTTGATCGCGCCGCCGAAGGCATTGCGGCCATAGAGCGCTGCTTGGGGGCCCTCCACCACTTCCACTCGGTCGAGGTTGAGCAGGTTGAGGTTCACCGGGAAGCCACCGCCCGCGGAGACGATCGATTCAGAAGTGGTGTCATAGCCGTCGATGAGCGTCGCGACGCTGGGGCGCCCGCGTTCGTCATAGAATCCGCGAATGGTGGGGCGGCTGTCCACCGAGGATATGCCTTCGTCGAAGGTGATACTGGGCGTAAGCCTCGCGATGTCCTCAAGCGACTTCACTCCCTGCTGAACCAGCTCTTTGTGACTGACAACTGCGACTGCAACAGGGATTTTCTGAAGCAACTCTGCCCGTTTGCGGCTGGTTACGACGATATTTTCCGGCCCGGCTCCTGTGGAGGCCGGAGCCGGCGGCTGGGAGGTGGCCTGCTGGGCCAAAGCGGTCGTTGCATTGCCAAACGTTGCAAGCATTGCTGTGCTGGCGAACAACCCAGCTTTCAAAAATCCGGTCCTTTGACAATCGGTCAGCCAAGATACTGTGAAACCGCTCCTCATGCGAACCTCCCGCGCCACTGAAACAAAGCGTGCGGCTGCCATCGTGTTGCCGCAATCGTTGCGCCTAGTTTAATCGCTTTGTGGATAATTTTGCGCTCTGACGACTTCCTAGCCCCCGCCGAACAGCCGCCATTCCGCCGCGCGTCTAAGCCTGACATGCACGAGTTCGAAGCACTCGTCGGCAAGCCCACCATCGGGGAGCCGCGTCCGATGCGTCGCATGGAAGATAAGTGCGGTGTGCCACCCACAGTGAAGTCGGCGAAGGTCGATTCGAGCATTTCGGCGATGTTGGTGGAAAATTGCGCGACCTGGCTGCGGAACGCGGCAACACCGACGGGGCGCGCCTGTGGTGGGGCCACGCAAGATGGGTCTCGGTGATTTGGCCGGCATAAGGCGACAGGTCGCCGCGGACCGATTAGATGTCGATCTCGCGCGTCCAAAGCAGTTAGTGCAGTTGCTCGGTTGCAGCGGACGCGGCGTCAGGCATCCTGCAGTGTTGCTGGCGCGGGTAGCGGCGCAGCGGCGCCCAGGGCTGGTTCGACCGGGAGAGGACCAGCGGCCAAGGCGCTTTCATCCAGGTCGTAGAACAGCAGGATAGCCACGGCCGCGATCAGCAGGATGACGGGGATGACGCCAGCACCCGCGTAAAGCGCAGTGAGGGCGCTCGCTGGTTGCGTGGCGAGATGGCCGCTGACCGATGGCACGTAGCCTGAGGCAGTGAGATAAATTCCGAACAAGGCAGGCCCCGCAGCAAAGCCGGCCTTTTCCAGCACGGCATAGGCGCTGGCGTACATGCCTTCCCGCCGCAGGCCGGTGATGCGCCTGTCCCACTCGATCACGTCCGGATACATCGCGAAACTCATCAGGATGGCGCCTGCCGCGGCAGCCCCAGTAAAGGCGCCGCGCACCCAAAGAGTCCAAACCGGATCGCCCGGCGCCGCGAACAGCCAAGAGGCATTCGCGGCGGCGAACCCCAACAACGAAGCAATATAGGTCCAGCGCTTGCCGATGCGGCGGGACAGCTTCACCCACAGCACCATCACCAGGGCGCTGGTGACGTTCTGCGCCAGGGTGAAGACGATCTGTCCTTGGTAGCCGACCTTGAGCACCTCCAGCCGGAACAGCAGGGAGGTGCTGCTGAGACCTGAGATGGCGATGAACTGCAACGTCTTGGACGACATCAGCAGCACAAACGGGCGGTTGGCTAGCATCGTGGTCACCGACTGCAGCGGCGGCACGCGAACGCGGGCGGCGCTAGGAGCATCCGGCAGCGTCGAAGGCAGACCGAAGCTACCGAGGAAGGTGAGGCCCATGGTGGCGCCGATCAGCAGCCCGCCAATCAGCCCCATCATGGCGTAGTTGAAGCCTGCCCCGCCGCTGCCGCGATTGATTATAATGGCCGCGCCGGTCAGCGCCAGCAACTGACCGATCGACGCAAAGAAGGCACGCCAAGAGAGCACGCGCGTTCGCTCGTGGTACCCGGCGATCGCCTCCGCCGGCATCGCCGTATAAGGCACGTTGAACAGCGAATACCCTGTGGAATAGGCGATTAATACGGCAGCCATGTAGGTGAACAGCCAAGCGCCATGCAGCGCAGGCGGCGCGAAGATGGCAACGAAGGCGACCGTGGAAATCAGCGTTCCCGCCAGCAGATAAGGACGGCGGCGACCCCAAGCGGAGCGCGTGCGATCGCTGGCAATTCCGATCACCACGTCCGCGGCCACGTCGTAGAGCTTGGAAATCATCAGCAGCAGCCCGGCAGAGGCGGCAGATTGGCCGAGCACGGTAGTCATAAGCGCCGGAAAATAGACGACCACCGTGTTGAGCAGGATGGCGGTGCCCGTGGTGCCGAGGCCGAACGTCAGACACGTGCGAAGCGATGCCTTGGTGTCAGGCGCAACATTAGCGGAGTCGGTCATCCGGCGCTCCTATCGGAACGATAGCCTGCCTACAGCTGACCGTCCCTACAACCAGAACAGCGAGTTTATCCACCTGGCGAGTGAGGGAAGTCGTCAAAACTCTGTGCCGCTCGCCGTGCACCCGGCAACAGCACCCAGAACGACCGCGCTCAACAGTCCATTGCCGGACAGATACCCGCTCGCCTGGCTGCCTGAAACGCCGCAGGCGGCTCCTCCGGCAGCGAGCAGGTTGGGCAGTGGCGTGCCGGTCGGTCGCAGCACGCGAGCCATCGTATCAACTAACAGGCCGCCTTGCGTGTGGAACAAGGCCCCGGTCACGCGCACTGCGCAAAATGGGGAGGCCAATGGCGGCGTGAGAGAGAAATCGCGGCCGAACGGGTCCGGGGCGCTGCCGCTCGTCTGTGCCACCGCGCAATGGAGGGCGTCCGGCGGCACGTGCATGCGGGAGGCCAGACTCTCCAGGTCGGCGTCGTGCAGGATCGCGCCTTGCGCCTCGGCCTGGCGGAAATCCTCGAACTGTGCGGCGATGCCGGCAATGCGCGCGTCGAACACCGTCCAGGCGACGCTGCCCGGCTGCCGCAGAACCACAGCCGCCTGTTCGGAATAGCCCTGCATTTCATTGCTGAAGCGTTCTCCATGCTGATTCACCTGCACACCGCCTGCCGTAATGGTGGCCCAACTGATCAGGATACCGAACGGATGGGCGACGGAGCCGTGTCCCTGGTGGCCGCTGAGGTGGCGCGAAGCTGCGCCGAGTGCTGTGCCCCAAAGCAACGCGTCCCCCTGATTGCCGGGGTGCCCGAAATAGAGGGCACCCATCAATTCCGGCACGTGACTGGCGACCAAGCCGGAGTTGCCGCCGTAGCCGTTGCAGGCAAGCACCAGCCAGTCGCAGCTGACGCTCTCCTGCGTGCCGTTTGGCCTGCGGTAGCCCACGCCGGCGATGTGACTGTCGGGTCCAGCAAATAGCTGAGTGGCATGGGCGTCGCAGAGGATGTCGATGCCAGCGGCCTCGGCGGCGGTCCTGAGCTGGTCCATCAACTCGGCACCGTGGCGGCGCTTCAGGCCGTGCATGCGGTAGGCTGAATGGCCCGGATAGGTGAAATCGGTGATTACGGAGAACGCCAGACCATGCCTGTCGGCGAGCCATTCCAGCACTGGGCCGCTGCGACGGCTGAAGAGATCGACCATCATGGGGTCGGGCTCGCCATGCGCCTTGGCCATGATGTCGTCCGCGAAGCGAGCCGGGCTGTCCCCTATCCCGTGCTCCCGCTGCCAGCGCGTGCCGGCGGCCGGCACCAGGCCCGCGGACAGGGCAGTGGACCCGCTTGGCGTGCGGTCGCGTTCCAGTATCAGGACCTCCGCGCCCCCTTCGCGTGCGGCCAGGGCAGCAATCAGGCCAGCGGCCCCACCGCCCACGATGACGATAGGCACGTGAAGCTCGGCCTTGATGGCATGGGCAGGCTCGATGCTCATGCGCGTGCGATGCCTCGGCCCGGCCTGAAACACGCCCGTGTCACAGCAGGAGCCTGCCAAAACCGGGAATTTTGTCGTCGATGCCACATGCCCGCAAAGCGTGCCAGTAGGTGGCCGTATTGATCGCCACGACGGGCTTGCCGAGCCAAAGCTCGGCTGCTGCGGCAAGACGCACCATGCTGAGGTTGGTGCCGACCTGGACGATGGCGTCCACATCCGTGCCGTCCAGCGCCGCGATGGTTTGGCAAATCTGACCGTCCTCTATCTCGGCGATGGCGGTCCAGGTCGGGCAGCGCAGGCAGGATTCCCGAACGACGCAAAAGCCGCTTTCCTCGAAGTAACGGCGGACCTCGGCATTGGCCACAGGGTAGTAGGGCGAAAAGAAGGCGATTCGGCTGACCCCGCCCAGCGCGCGCAGGGCGGCAGCGACCGCATGACTGCCAATGGTTACGCCAAGGCCGCTTTCCCGTTCAATTTCGGCCTGGAACGCACCCGCACCAGCGACGCCGCCGAAGAAAGTTACAGCCGACATGCCCATAACCAGATGGCCGGGCGCGCAGGTCAGCACGCTCCTTACGGCATCCAGCGTGTTGGCGCCGATCAGCCTGGCGCCAGCCATGAAGCTTTCGTCGCTGAGCGCCCGAGTGTTTGGCGTGAATATCCGGCTGTAGTGGTTGGTAACGCCCGCAGGGCGCATGTCGTCGAAGTCCGGCTGGACGATCGTGTTCGTCGATGGCCCAAGAACACCGAACTTCGCACGCCATCCAAGCCTGTCCTTGGCAGAGGCCTTCATCCAAGCTGCCCGGCTACCGCGTCGTTGTTGTTGTCGGTCGGCGAGGAGAGCCGCAAGTTTGCAATCCAGTTCCAGGAGCCACGGAGCGAACAGTGTCGAAACATGCCACCGTTGCCCCACTCAAAGGAACGGCTTTTTCCCGGCTCCTCGCTACGTGGATATTTGCGAGAATGTCAGCTCAGTCGACGCGTTCTACACTAATCATGCACAGCGGACCATTTCACCGCTCAGGGACAGCATGTTCGTCAGCGCCAAAACAGCCGAGGCTGCCTACGCCTCCGTACCAAAGGACGTGTCTGAATGGCTTGCAAGCTTGAGGCTGGAGATGACGATCGACGGCGTGGACGCGCCGAGCAGGGAACACCGCCAAGTCATCGATCCATGCAGCGAGCAACCGATCGCGGCCAGCCCGGAAGCGGACCTTTCCCATCTCGACAGCGCCGCAGCAGCGGCCCTCGCCGCATTCCGGTCCTGGTCGACGGAGACCTGGGGAACACGGCGCGCCGCCCTGGAGCAATTTGCCGACCTATTGCTGTCACATTGTTTCGAGCTGGCCATGATTGTTGCCTGCGAGTCCGGCCGTCCACTTCGCCGAGCCTGGTCGGAGGTCAGGTTCGCGGTCGACTACGTCAGGATCCTTGCGGCGCAAATGCTGCCGTCACGCCAGCTTGATAGGCCAGGCCTCCGGATCGTCCTGAATTACAAGGCTCTCGGGGTGGTGGGCGCGATTGCGCCCTGGAACGGTCCTGTGGTCCTGGCGGTCGCAAAGATCGCGAATGCTCTAATCGTCGGCGACACGATCATCCTGCGCCCCTCTCCGTTCACACCGCTTTCGGCGCTTTACATGGGCCAGATCGGGCGGGCGGTTTTTCCCCCAGGTGTCTTCAACGTCATCACCGGTGATGCCGGCGTGGGAGCCGCAATGACCGCGCATCCGTCGATTGCGAAGATTTCCTTCACCGGGTCCACCGCTACGGGCAAGTTGATCGCCGCCACTTCGGCGCCTTTGCTTAAGCGGTTGACCCTAGAGCTTGGCGGCAACGATGCGGCGATCGTGCTAGCGGATGCCGACGTGGATGCTCTGGCGCATACGGTATTCAACGTCTCACTGGGGAATGCAGGACACTTCTGTGCAGCCATAAAACGGCTGTATGTCCATGCGAGCGTTTACGACGCGGTGTGCGATGCCATGAAGGCTCAGATTGACGCGGCCGTTCTGGGTTCCAGTTTTCTGCCTGAGGTGACGATGGGACCGGTTCAGAACCGACCTCAGTTCGAGCGGGTATGGTCGCTGTTCGACGATGCGATGGCGCATGGCGCCAGGGTGATCGCCGGCGGCAAGCGCTTCGATCGGCCGGGCCTCTTCATCCCGCCAACCCTGGTGGACGGCATCTCACACGGTGTCAAGCTGGTGGATGAGGAGCAGTTTGGACCGGTGCTGCCGATCATGAGATTTACAGATGAGGAATCAGTGCTTGCCCAGGCGAACGACACGAAATACGGCCTCGGCGGGTCGGTCTGGAGCCGCGACGTCGATCATGCGGTGGCAATGGCAGAACGGCTGGTTGTTGGAACTGCCTGGATCAATCAACATGGCGCCTTCACCGCAAGCCTCCCAATGGCCTTTGCAAAGGAGTCCGGGATCGGCTGTGATTATGCCGAGTTCGGGCTAGCCGAGCATACGCGGCTCATGCTGGTCAATGCTCGCTTGTGAAGTCCTGAGCGGAGCTGAACGAGACGAAGCGCG
Organism: Acetobacteraceae bacterium; assembly: GCA_965198825.1. Classification (GTDB taxonomy): domain Bacteria; phylum Pseudomonadota; class Alphaproteobacteria; order Acetobacterales; family Acetobacteraceae; genus BOG-908. Next base: position 72,662 of record CBDAQB010000003.1, read on the forward strand.
GCATTGTCCTTCGTCGTCGGCTCACCGCTTTAGGAAGCACTCATGAACGCCAGGCGTTGCGACGACAAGGTTGCCCTCGTCACCGGCGCCTCCGGCGGCATTGGCGGCGCCATCGCCCGCGTCCTTTCTGGAGAAGGCGCGAGGGTCGCGCTGCATTATCACCGCAATGCGGCCGCCGCGGAGACGCTGGCTTACGAACTGACGGCCGCCGGCGGCCAAGCCCTGTGCGTGAGCGGTGACACGACCAAAGCGACGCAATGCGCCTCGATTGTCGAAGCCGTCGTTCGTCGCTTCGGCAAGATCGACATCTTGGTGAACACTGCCGGTTCGTTGCAGAACCTGCCGTTCGGCAGCGTCACGGCGGTATCGTTCGACTCTCAATTCCACGATAACGTCCTTTCCGTCGTGCTGATGATGCAGGCGGCGATTCCTTATTTTCCGACCGACGGGGGCGCGGTAATCAACCTCTCCACCAACATCGCGGCTTCGCCGCTCGCCGGGACGGCCATCTATGCGGCCTCCAAGGCCGCTGTGAACGCCGTGACCGCCGGCTTCGCAAAGGAACTCGGTGCGCGCTGCATCCGGGTCAATGCAGTCGCGCCGGGCGCTACGGACACTGACATGCTCTCGTGGCTGGATGAGGATGCGCGTCGAAGCATTGCAGAGGCGACTCCGCTGGGCCGGATCGCCCAACCGGCAGACGTCGCATCCGCCGTCGCCTTCTTCGCGTCCGACGCCGCCCGGTTCGTCACCGGGCGCAGTCTCATCGTCGATGGCGGCCTTGTCTGACGACGGATGCTTCAGCGTGCAACAGAGGGAATAAAAACGCATGACTGATCAGGCTTGCGCGGCGACGATCGAGGCGATCTGGCCGGACATCCCGAAACCTTTGATGCCCTACAGCCCGGCGGTTAAGGCAGGAGGTTGGGTGTTTGTCTCAGGTCAGCTTGCAAGCGATTTCGAGACAGGCATCGCGCATGAGGCGCGTGCGAAAAATCCCAACCTGCAGGAGGAGCAGGCGCTGCAGTCCCGCTACGTGATGCAGACCTTGCAACGCACCCTGGCTGCCGCCGGCTGCGACATCGCGCGAGACGTCGTGCGGATCTGGCAGTGGTTTCCCTGGAGCAGGCCTACCAGCGAGCAGTTCGCGCAAGGCGATTGCTGGCCCGGGCTCAGCATCACGCCCTACTTAGACGTGCGTAACGATTTCATTGCTGAGCCGAGGCCAGCCTCCACCGCTGTCAGCATCCGTGACCTGCCGGTGCGTGGCGCACGCATCGAGGTGGACATGATCGCGATGACGGGCGCGCACGTGACCGAGGGTTTCGAAGCCCCTGCCGGCGTGCCTTCTCCCCTGGCGGGCTATTCGCCGGCGGTGCGTCGAGGCGACTGGGTTTTCCTGGCCGGCGAAGTGCCCACCGATTGGGTCGGCGATTTCGGCGAGGCACGCAGCATGGGTGAACCAAGTGCGCTTGCCAAGCAGGCGCGGATAAACCCATTTGTCTGGTATGGCTCCTCGATCGAGGCGCAAACCGAATACACGCTCTCCAAGCTGTCGGCGATCGCCGAGGCGGCCGGTTCCTCGCTGCAGCGCGCGGTGAAGGCCGACGTGTATATTGGCGATCCGTCCGACTATTCCGGCATGGACCGGGTCTGGAAGCGCTGGTTCCCGAAAGATCCTCCCGCGCGCTGCGTCATTCCCTACATGGGACTCGGGACCAAGGGCAGCCGTGTCGAGATCGCCTTCATTCTGCTTGCGACAGATTCGAAACTGTCGCTCACGCCCGTAGAGACATCGGAGGCGCCCGAGCCGTTCAGCCACGAGCCGCAGGCGATGCGAGCCGGCAACTTCCTTTTCCTGAGCCAGCAGATGGCCTGCGATTCGAGCGGGCAACTGGCGCCGGGAATGCTGCGTCACCCGGAGTTCCCCTGGTATGGCCTGCCGGGACAGAACCAGATGCGTTTCATGTTGAAAAACGTGGCCGCCATCTGCGAGGCGGGCGGCACGAAGCTGGAGAACGTCGTCAGGCGCGCGTGTTTTCACGATACGGGCGACCACTTTGCAGACTCGATCGAGGAGTGGGCGCGCCACTTCCCCGGCGTTCGTCCCGCCTCGACCACGATGAGGATCGGTGGGCCGCTCGTCGTGCCAGGTGCGAATGCGTTGCTTGATCTGATCGCCTACGTGCCCGATTGAGAGCGCCTTTTTCGCCCGACAGGGAAGCCAGCGCCACGGCGTCACGCGTCGTGGTGATAACAGGCTCTACGCGCGGGCTGGGGCGTGGGCTCGCGGTGGCGCTCATGGCGCGTGGCAGCGCCGTCATGGTGTCGGCACGGGACGGCAGCGAGGCTGCTGCTGCTGCTGCCGCACTGCGCCAGGAATGGCCTCAGGCTCGGCTCGGCTGGGCAACGTGCGACGTGCGCGATCCAACGCAACTCGAGGCGCTATGGGTGAACACGGAGTTGCGTCTTGGGACGCCTTCGGTCTGGATCAACAACGCCGGGCTGGCTTTGGGTGGCCGGACGTTGTTGCAGACATCGGGCGAGGAGCTGCGCCTGATGGCTGAGGTCAACCTGCTCGGCACGATGAATGGATGTCGCGTCGCTGCCGCCAACATGGGCGCTCTAGGCGGTGCGATCTACAACATCCACGGCGCCGGCTCGGATGGGCGTCCCGTGCCAGGCATGATCGGCTACGGGACGACCAAGCGCGCGGTGCAGTTCTTCACCCAAGCTCTAGCCCAGGAGCTCGACCCGGCGCTCATCACCGTCTGCGGCCTGAGCCCTGGCTTGGTGATGACCGAGGGGTTCTTCCGCGAGCATGCGCGGGTGCCGCGGAGCGAACGCGTTGCGCGCGAGGCTGCCGTCAACCTGCTGGGCGACCATGTGGAGACCGTTGCCCATTGGGCAGCGGACATCATCGAGACCAATCGCGAAAGCGGCCGGGAGTTTATCTGGCTCGCGCCCGACAAGCTCGATGTGCGCCGCCGGTCCGGCCAGCCGCGCAACGTCCTCGCCCGCTATCGCGACGCCAGCGGCGCACTGCCGGCCGGCGATCATGGCTGAGCCGCCGGTGCAGGCCGATCTCCTGGTCTGCAACGCCTATGTCATAAGCGTCGACGCAGCGCGCCGGGTCTTTACCGACGGCTACCTGGCCGTTCGCGACGGCCGGGTGCTGGAGATCGGCCCGATGTCGGCCTGTCACGTGGTCGCCACCGAAACCATCGACGCGTCCGGACGAATACTCATGCCGGGCTTTGCGAACGCGCATAACCACCTCGTGCAGATTGCGTTTCGCGGCTACAATGACGATCGATGGCCGGTGCTAGCCATCCCCGCCGCGGTCACGGCCCTTCTGCACCAGCTGTTCCTTGTCGCTGGTCGTCTCGACGAGGAGCGAGCCTGCATCCTCACTAGGCTGCATCTGCTCGACCTCATCAAGGCCGGGTATGTTGCGACGCATGACGAGCATTTCACCAATGTCGGCGAGCGTGCGGTGGACGGCTCGTGGTCGGCGGTGGTCGAATCCGGGATGCGGGCCTTCCTCGCGCGCTGCATCCTGAACACGACCATGATCCCGCCTGAAGGTTGCGAGCAGGTCGATGAAGGGTTGGCCGACACCGAGCGATTGCGGTCGCGCTTCGCTTCGGAAAAGATCGAAGTGGCGCCTGGGATCCTCAATTTCTCCTTTCTAGACGACCCGGAGGACATGCGCCGTATCGGTGAGGGCGCGCGGCGCATGGGCGCGCGCCTCGACATCGACATGACCGATAATAGCCGCGGCGCAAAACTGCGCGCGCGTGGCTTCGAGGGCGGTCAGGTCGCTTACTACCAGCGCCATGACCTGCTGGTCGAACCGCTCTATGCGGGCAAGGGCGTCAATCTGCTCCCGCAGGAGTTCGCGCTTCTCGCGAAAGCCGACGCCAGGCTCGGTCTGGTGCCGGTACTTCGCTTCTTCGATGCGGCCGGGCTCCCGGTCCACCAAATGCTGCAGCATGGCATGCTGCCCGGGCTCGGCACCGACGCGCCGCTGGTCTCCGATAGCCAGAGCCCGTTCGAACTGATGCGGATGACGATCTTGGCGCAGAACCTCGCCGTGAAGCGCGAGGTCGCAGCGGGAGGTGCGCCGCCGCCGCGCGATCTTTGGCTCACTGCGGAACGCGTGATTGAGATGGCCACGCTCGGATCGGCGCGCACGTTGTTCATGGACCAGGTTTCCGGCTCGCTCTCGGCCGGCAAGTCAGCTGATTTCGTCATCGTCCGGCGCGACGAGGCGAGCATCGCCTCCGGCTGGGACGGACGGCGCGATGTCGGCGCGCTAGTCTGGGGTGGAGGCACAAGGCTGGTGGAAAGCGTGTTCGTGGAAGGGCAGCAGCTGCTCGCTTATGGCCGCTCCACCGTCTGGAACGAGGAACAGGTTGTGACGGATGCCGCCCGTGTGCTGAACGCGATTGGCCGGGAGGCGAGGCTCGATCACCTGCTGCCGCCGCGCATCCCCGGCCAGACGTTTCGCGGCTGGCGCTATGAGTGAATTCACTTGGGAGTCCTTTCGCACATGGCAAGCAGCATGATTACGATGCCGACCGAGCCCGATGCAGCCGCGATCTGGGCGCTTGAGCTTCAGATCTATGCGCAACGGGCGGTGGGTAACCTGAAACCTTACCTGGAGAGTGCAGCAGGAAATTTTCTCGCTTGGCCTCCCTTCAGGGATCGTCCCGCCGGCGTTTCCGGCCTTCGCGAGGTCGATGCCCAGCTCGCTGTGGACAACCAGGAGCAGCTTGAGGCGAGCTACATGGGGTTCTCACGCGAGGGCGGTGCGGCGGTGATCTATTACCGCACCCACCGCACGCGTCGGCCCGACGGCACGCCGGTGGACGAGCATTTCGACGTTATCCATAGCTGGGTGCTGCTGAACGGCACGTGGCGCGTGTTGGGCGGTATGGCGCGGTCGAGCCCGTTACCGCCTCCTGCGAGTTGAACGCCGCTCAGTTGCGCCGGTGACGCTCGAAGCGGCCGAGTTGGTGGAGCGACGCGATGGCGAGCCCGATCCCCCGCGGCCCGTCATCGTCTCCGAGCGAGCGAAATCCGTAGTAATACAGCCATAGCGCGCCATCACGGGCGACGATGCGATTGACGGCGACACCCTTGTCATCCCAGCTGCAGGCAGCACTGGGCGCCAGCACGGGCTGTTCGAACAGGCGATACCAGCGTAGACCATCAGCGGAGTCCGCAAGCAGGATCGTGCGCCCGTGCTGCGCGTCGAGGCCGGTGTAGGCCATAAGCCAGGCACGGCCATTCGGAAGTGGGTTGGCGATGATGCTGCGCGTGACCACGCCGCCGACATCATGCGCCGATGCTCCGCCATCCAGGACAGGATCCTGCATTCGTGTCCAGACAAGCCCATCGTCCGAGCGCATGGCGCGCATCCGCATTCGGCTCATCCCGAAAGGGGGGGCGGTGTACAGCAGAAGGTAGTGCCCGTCGTGGTCGATGACCGTCGGCCAGGCCGCATACAATTCGTCGTCGCGCCGTTCGAATAGCGCACCATGCGCGGTCTTGCCGGCCGGTAAGCCAGACTCCTGCCGGTGCCAGTGCAGCCCGTCTTGGCTCACCGCGAGCCCGCAGCGCAGGGCGAGTCCTGTCATCGCGCCGATGACCGGGTGGCCGCTGTCGGTCAACGTCTGGTCGCCGCCGAAATACCACATCTGCCAGAGCCCGCCGCGACGCGTGATGTCGGTCAGGCCGACATGGCCGCAATCGAAGCGGTGCAGGTCGCCGGACGGAGCGAACACCGAGGAGCGTTCCGAACGACCGTCCACGCGGGTCCAATCGATGCCGTCGGCCGATACGGCGAGAGCCACCCGGCCGCTGCCGAGTGTGGCGGGCGCGGGACGGTCGTAAGCGCGGTCGCGGCAGTAGTACCACATCCGCCATAGAGCGGATGCCTCATCGCGCGCCACAACAGCGCCGCCGACCCGAAAATCGTCGCACCGCCCCGTCGGCCCGGGGCCGAATATCAGGCCGGTCCGATCGATCTCGGACCGCGGTGTCAACGTCCGTCCATGTCGAGTATGTCCCACAGCCGACTATCCTCCGCCTAGGATGCGCAGAAAGCCCGGGCGGACAGTTTCCACCCGCTTTGAGATCGATTTGCTCGGCAGGTGAACACGCTTTGCCGACTTACCGATTATCATCGATGATGAGGTCGGCTGCATGTTCGGCGATGGCCAGAACTGTGGCGTTGGTCGGCGCCGCAGGCAGATCAGGCATTACCGAGGCGTCAGCGATCCGAAGGTTGTCCGTGCCACGAACACGCAGCGACGGATCGACCACTGCGTGCTCGTCCTCGCCCATGCGGCAAGTGCCGCCCCAATGGCCGAACGAGAGCGGGCTTCGCGACAGCACCTCTCTCACGGCGCCGCGTGTCGCCGCTTCCGGGCCCGGCCGTATCTCGCGCACGAACAGGTCGGCGAAGGCGGGGCCGTTTAGGATGGACCGACTGAGCTCCAGCGCGTCCGCTGCACCATCCAAGTCGACCGGATCGTCGAAGACGTTGGCATCGATGTCGGGCGGCGAAAGCGGATCGGCTGAGCGTAGCGTTACCCGACCCCGGCTTCTCGGCTTGAGAAACGAGAACGACGTGCGGCATCCGGCCGGCATGCCCTCGCCTGGGATGCCAGTGGCGAAGTTCAGCAGGATGTCGCGCGCCGGCCCTGCATGTCGGGATCGCGCGTATAGAACGACATCCGTCCCCATGAAGCGAGACCCCGGCAGCGCCACGCGGGTCTCGATCGCGTGGCCCGCAAACAGCACGTGCTCCTGCAGGCCTGCACCGACGCCAGGAAGATCGAGCGCAGTATGAATATCGGAAGATCGGATGGCCGAAGCAGGGCCGATGCCGGAGAGCAGCAGGATCTGCGGCGACTGGATTGCACCGGCGCAGACGATCGCCTCCCGTTCCACGCCGGCACGGAACGCCTGGCCGTCACGCAGGTAGCGCACCCAGACGCAACGGCCGCCGACGAGGTCCAGTCCGAGCACCACGGACTCCGTTAAAACCGTCAAGTTAGCCGATTGCATAGCCGGGCCAAGATAGGCGCGCGCCGCCGACATCCTATGCTGCCCGTCGAAGGCCAGCTGATTGGGTGACACTCCCAACCCGGGATCGGCGTTCAGATCGTCTACAAAGGAGTGGCCCAAACAAGTCGCACCCCCGATGAATCGTGCTACGGCGGGCGAAGAACCGGTCACCGGCATCACAACCACTGGTCCGTCCGTTCCACGACGCGGATCGGCAGGGCCATGCCAAGACTCGATCCGCCGGAACAACGGCGCCATGGCAGCGGCGCTCCAACCGCTGGCGCCATGCTGGACCCATCGGTCGAAATCGTCTGCCGTCCCTGCGTGATGGGCGAGGGCGTTGATGACGCTTGATCCGCCAAGCAGCTTGCCGCGCGGGACGGGCATGACGAGCCCGCCGGCCCGCCCCTGCGGCACGGTTGAGAAACGCCAGTCGAATGCGCTGCCGCTGGCCTCTATCCAGAGCGCCGGCTTGTCCGCAGTCGTGGGCTGCGCCGCTCCACCTGCCTCCAGCAGAAGCACGGTGTTTCGTTGATCATCGCTGAGGCGGCGGGCGAGCACACAGCCGGCGGTCCCACCACCAACGATGACGTAGGTGAAACTCTGGCCGTCGCGCATTCCGATCGCTTCCGTCATCGTTTGCCAGTGTGACCCGACAGCTTGAATCTGTAGTGAAGCGCGGTCCAAGCTCTGCCACATGACAAGCGGTCCGCCCGGCTGGCGAGCGCATTGCAGACGCCCTTGATCGTGCCGCATACGGGGAGCAGCGTCGGCATCGTGCTGCCGCGAGTCGTGCGTGGCAACCGAAGCTGTTGTTGAAGTTCAAGGTGAGGAGTGCGGTGTTTTGGCCCGACCTCGGCGGCGCGGCCAAACCCCTGATGAACATGAACATCGGCCTTGTCCATGCGTCAGATCTCCACGAGACTGTCTTACCTCAACGCAGTGTTGGGTTCATCGGGACCGGCGCTCAATAGAAGGGCTGGCTTTCTCCGGCAGGCGAGCATGTGCCTTCAACGGCGACAGCGCGTTACGGGAACCGGTTCCCTGTCGCACTCGGCCTGCGAGGCATCGCGGCGCGCATCCCGTCGACAAAAACGCTCAAGGAGCCGCTGGGACTACGACCGCGTACAAACACGCGGCAGTCTTGCGAACGGAAGGTTCCGGACGAGCTTTTTACGTGCGAGGTCTTCAACACGCTGGCTGAGGCCAAGGGGCTGATTGAGCGATGGCGGACGAATCACAACACCGCTTGCACACGCTCCTCGCTGAAATACCGGCCGTCTGCGCCAGAGACCATCAAGTTAGTCATCTGCGGCTCAGGAGTGTGGATTCCTAAAGAAAAGAAAGCAGTTCACCGGCAGTCGCCATCGGCGGTCGCGGTGCGCGGGCCGAGGCTGGCGATCACGAAATGCGGCCAAACCCGTCGAGCGCGCGCTTGGTCGAGCGGACCTCCTGCTAGCAATGCGCCAGCGCTTACTCCACGTCCCCGTGAGCGATTGGCGACCGCTGGAAGCGGACAGGCGGGAGCCGAGAGGATGTCGGGGCGGGGACGCCTTCCCATGATCCACCACCGACATCAGCCAGCCGCCGCGGCCAGGCTCCGGATGCCCTCAAGCACCCATGACGGGGCTGCCGTCGAACAGGAAGAGGCAGTCTTCCGAGCGCCTCACGCCGTCATGGATTGTGAAGGTGCGCACGTGGCCGGTGCGGTCGCCGCGCCAGAGCGAGACTCCTGCATAGGCGCCGTCCTTGCGCAGGACGTAGTAGATGATCTCGACGAAGCGGAGCGCGGCCATGTCGCCCTTGTAGCAGCTGGCGATGGAGCGCAGGGCCTCCATCCCCGCGGCGGCCGGAGACATGCCCCGATTCATGTTCTGCACGATCGCCCAGGCGCCGGCGACCCTGACGTTCGCCTCCGCGCTGCCGCTGGCGCCCGCCGAACCGACCGCTGGATCGAGGTAGCAGCCAGTGCCGAGCATGGCGACGTCGCTGACTGCTCCGACCATCTTCCAAGGCAGCCCACTCGTGGTGGTGGCACAGGACATTTCAGCTTTTGCATTGATGGCGGCTACGTGGAGCGGCGTTGCCACAGGGAAAAGCGCGTCGTAGGCGGCGACCCAGGTCCATTGCGGCTCCAGGCCTTCTAGTTTCGCAAGCGCCTCGTGCTTGCGGATCAGCGTCTCGAATTCCCTGCGGGACGCGGGCAGGAAGGGCCTGGCCTCGTCGGGCCCCGGCCAGCCCGGATCGTAACTGCCCGGCCCCAGAGGCTTGGGCAGTGCCTGGACGCGCTTCCACACGGCCCACATCTTCCGGCTCTGCTCCGTCAGCAGCCGCTCCTCCGGAAAACCGTGTGCCACGGCGAAACGCTGCGCGTCCGGCCCGATCAGCAACGGGGTATTGGTTGTCTCCATCACGACGCGTGCCAGGCGGGAGGCATTGCGTATGGCTGTCACCCCGCCCACGGCGGCGCTCCGGCCGGTCGGGCCGTGGTAGCAGCAAGCGTCGAGTTGCACCGCGCCGTGCTCGTTCGGCAGACCCGCGATGCCGGTGGTGAAATCGTGCGGATTGTCCTCCTGCGCCTCGGTGATCCTCAGCACGGCGTCGAGCGTGTTGCAGCCGTTTTTCGCCATATTGTAGGCATTGTCGATGCCAAGCGTGTCGGCATGCCTGCACAGGATCGCCGGCAGCCGCGGCACTCTGGGCCGCTCCGGCTTGGGGTGATTGTGCATCGCATGATCCGGCATCGGCATGGCTGGCTGCGCCTTCGCTTGGTCTGCCAGCCCGATCGCAAGCGCGGCGGAGGTCGATGCCGCGTTTAACAGCAAATCGCGTCGGGACGTGCTCATTGGAGTTCCTGGCGCAGCCGCGAGTGGTGGATTGGAGCCGGAAGGCGCCCGTTTCGCGCCAGCCCGTCCCTGAAGTCGGGCATCCGGCCTTCACTTGGACAAGGTGAACGTCCAATGCTGCCACGCGGCGCCGGATATCGGCCACTGGTCGATCGCCGCTCCGGAGCTGATCGAGCCGCCATCGACGTCGAGAGCCTGGCCACTGACCATGCTGGTCAGCTGGTAGGCGCCGGCGCCTACCGCGGTGACCGCCCATTGCTGCCACTGGCCGCCTTGATAGGGAACCTGATCCACCAGCGCGCTCGGCTTGTTCGACCCGCCCGCGACCTCGAGCACCTGCCTGCTCGCAACGTTTATCAGGGTGAGAACGTTATTGCCGATGTTATTAATGATCCACTTCTCGCTAGCGGCGCCGTTGACGGTGACCTGCCGAACCACCGTGTTCGCGGTCTTTGAAGCGCCCGGGTCGTCGAGCGCTAGGCCACTGTTGACGCTGGTCACGACGTAGGTGCCGTTCGGTATCAGCTGCCCGGCGGTCCCCGCCTTCGCGAACTTCCATTGCTGCCAGGCTTTACTGGAGTACGGATACTGGTCGATGTTCGCGTTGGCCCCCGTAGCTCCGCCGACCACGTCCATCGCCTCGGCGCTGTTCACGCTGGTGACCTCGAACATGCCGGAGCCGAGCGACTTCAGCGCCCATTGCTGCCACGTGACCGCCTTGTAGGGGTATTGGTCCAGCAGTGCGCTCGGGTTCTTGGAACCGGCCGTGACGTCGAGCACCTGCGCGCTGGTTGCGTTGGTCAGCGTCACGACGTTGTTGCCGATGTTGTTCAGCACCCATTGCTGGTTCGCCGTGTTGGCCGCTGCTTCCTGCTGCATCACGACGCTGGGCTGCTGCGAGGCGCCGGGGTCGGCAAGCAGCTTGCCGCTGTTGACGCTGGTGACGGTATAAGTCCCATTGGGTAGCAGGTGTGGACCCGAGGGCAGTTGGCCGTAGACGCAAACCTGGCCGCTCTGCGTCTGCGCAGTGCCGAAGCTGGGGAGGTATACCTTGCCGTTGGCGATGGTGGGGGCAGTGAACTTGGCATAGTTGCCGCAGTCGTCACGGGTCGGGTTCTGCTCGTTCGTCCAGATCTGCGCCATGTTCGCCACGTTGTAGGCGTACAGTATGCCCGGCTGGGTCATGTGCCACGCTCCCAAGCTTGGGTCGCTCGGATCGCCCTTGCTGTTCGTGGACGCCCAAAGGATAGCGTTGGTGTTGGCATTGGCAGAAACCGACAGCGTGCCGCCTGGATGGCCAAGAGCCTGTAGGCTGCCGACGAAGCTCGGCGAAGTGACGAAATTCGTGCCGTTGAAGTGAAAAACGCGCAGGTAGTCGCTCTGGCCCCACATGTAAAGGTTAGAGTTGTAGTAGACGAGCGAGTGGATGTGCGACGATGTCGCGTGCCAGCTCTGCGCGGTCTTGTTGTCGCCGAGATGGCCCATGTCCGTCGTGTTGGCCAGGCGCAGGTACCCGTCCTTGCCTCCGGCGACGATGGAGTCGGTGTTCAAAAGCAAGAGGGGACCGGATGCCGTAAGGTCGGCATCGCCGTGGTTGAGGTCATCCCAGTTGGACGGCGTGTACCAATCCTCTAGCGTCAAAGTAGGGCCGATCTTCAGGATGCTCTCACCGAAGTTGGTCATTCCGTCCCAGCCACCGTTACCCGTCACGACGAAGACGTTGCCGAGCGGATCGGCTGCATCGCCGTTACCCGAGTTCCATATCCCGTCGCCGTTGTCGTCGGGGGAAGCGTTGAAGACACCGGTCTGCGCGAGGTTTGCCGCGTTGTACGCGAAGGTCAGCCCTTTCCACGAACCATTGTCGCAATGCGAGGCGAAAGAGAAATAGACGCTGCTGTTCGTGTAGAGCAGCGCAGGGCGCTCCATCTGGTAAAGGGAAACGAATTCCGGCGCCTGTATCTGTACGGGGCTGCCTGGCTCCTCGGCTCCAGTCGTGATGTCCAGTGAGTGCAGCGCGTGGGTCGACGTGGCGTTGATGTAGGTCTGCGCCACGACATAGAGGCGACCATTCGCGATAACCGGCGTGCTCATGACGCCAGAGGACCCGAGCACGTCGTTGCAGTTCCAGGTGGAGACGGACTTGCTCATCGGTGTGCCGAAATTAACATGCCAGTAAAGCGAGCCTGTATCGGCATCGAAAGCATAGATGCTGTTGTTCGCGGTCGCGACGTAGAGGACGTCGTGCAGACCGCCGGCGATTGCGACACGGGCGGCGACCAGCGGTTGGGCGAAGACCTGGTCGTCTACGGAGAGCTTGAACAGCATGCCGAATTGGGTCGCGTTGACGTTCTCGGGCGTGAGGATGGTTTCCCCCGCGTTCACTCCGTCCCGGAAATTGTCATTGTGTTGTGTGAGGACGTTGACCTGTGCGTGCGCCAGCCCGCTCCAGACGAGAAACGCCGCAGGGAGGAAACGTGACGTCGCAACACCGTTCTTGGCCGCTTGTGAGCTTTTGAACATTATGCCTCTCCCATCCGTGCGCCGGAACGCAGCCCGCATCCCCGCCTCGTATGCCGGTTGCGCATGCGGCTCAGGCCTCGCTCTAGCACACCCAAGCAAAGTCGTCGAAGACAACGTTCGATCACGCCCATTCGGCCACGGCGATTGCTGCCGGTTCGATGCCGCCTGAGGCAACACCGCAGAGGACGTATCGACTTATTCGGCAAGCCGAAGACGATGCGGGACGCCGACGTGCAGGTTGTGGTCCTAGCCGACCGGGCCGAGACTCCGTAGGGCGAGCTGGAGCGACCCGCGCTCCCATGCGCGGGGAGGATGCGATCGTTTATTGAGGAGGGCTACGCGATCAAGCACATGTTCGAGATCGTTGAGGGACGGCTGATCGTCCATGTGGCGCTCCAATGAGCGCCGCACGCCTGGCGTTGCCTCACGGCGCGAGCGAGACTCGACACGCGTTCGACGGGTCGGCTGCAGGACGGTGTCCGCGGAAATCGATCGCCCCGGCATCGGTGACGAGCCTCGTCCTGACCTCGTGCGGCGCCGATGAGCGGCTGATCGCGCGACCAACGACTTTGCGCGACCAGACATCCAAATGTCGTGCTGCTTGGACGGAGGGTGAAGCGTCTCGCCCGCGATGAACTCCTCAGCGACCAGTCGCTTGACCGCGGTGCCATGGGATTGGTGCTTCGTCACGGCTTCCATTCTCCGGAAGCCAGGACGAAGATGGTGCAAAGCGTAGGCGCAGTCGCTAAGCTCGGCTCAGGCGCGTACTCTAGTTGACGAGCCAGAAGCCCTTAGCTTGAATCAAATCACAGCCGTTTAGGGAATCCCTATCGACTCAGTCAGACGGGAAAATGCTCTGTGGCGCCAGTCATAGATCGTCCGTCCCGGCTGGTGATGGGACCGCGCAACTATCCGCGCATGCTCGCAGACGACATGCCCTTCAGCGACGACGACGATGCGTTCCGGGTAAACCCGCACGCTGACAGCTTGGTTGGCAAGAGGCGCAGGCACGCTGTTGCGGTTGCGGTCGAAGTGAACGAGGCAGGTCGGCGATACGCGCTTGCCGTATTCCACGAAGCCGTCGAACGGCCGCCCCAGCGGCATCAGGCAAGTGGCCTCGCTCGCCCAGGCGTCGGCGATGGATCCCGGCTGGTTGCCATGGGAGATCTCTGCCCATAACGTCCTGCATCGCTGCTCGAGCCAGTCATTGAAGTCCGAAAGTGTTGCAAAACGCGGCGTCGGTTGCCACAGCCTGTGCCGCGCATCCTGCACGTTCTTCTCAACCTGCCCCTTCTCCCAACCGGAGGCGGGGTTGCAGAAGTCGGTATCCAGCAAGTAGTGGCTGGCGATGGCCGAAAATCGGGCGTTGACCTGGCGCGCCTTGCCCACACCAACCCGGTCAACGGCGGTGCGCATGTTGTCGTAAATGCCGCGCCAGGGCACGCCGCCGAACACCCGAAACGCCTGGCCATGTGCGTCGAACAGCATCTCGTGCGTCTGCAGGAGATAAGCCCGCACAATGAAGGCGCGGCTATAGCAAAGCTTGGAATGCGCCGCCTGCAACTTGGTCCGCTCGCCGCCGATGATCGCCCAGTCCTCGCTCGAGTCGAACTGGAAAGCTTCTCCGGGCTGGAAAACCAGAGGAACAAACGCGCCCCGGCCTGCTGTCTGCTGCTCTCGCTGTCGCCGTCTTCCAGGCTCGAGCAAAGGCTGAAACACGGCCGTAGGAGCCGTCGAAACCCAACGCCACAAGATCGGCGTGCAGCTGCTTCACAGTGCGGTTCTGCTTGCGCGATCGGCTGCCTTCCAGCTTCAACCAGGCAGACAGCTTGTCAGCAAATGCATCCAGCTTGCTGGGACGATCTGGAACCTTGAACACGGGCTCCACGACATCGGACCGCAGATATTTGCAGATCGTGTTCCGCGACAGGTTGGTTCGTCGTGAAATCTCTCTGATCGATAGCCGGTCTCGAGACGCCCAGCGGCGGATCACGCTCAATAACTCCATGTAGATCACTCCGGTGCCCCCAGCCGAAAACAGCCGGGGTGAAGTCAAAACATGGGTCAATTCTCAGTGGAAATTTGGCCAGTAGAGCCGGGGATGCGGACGAAAACTTGGACTGCCAGGAGGCAGTTCATGTATTCTTACGAAGACAGGGTTCGGGCGGTCGAACTCTTCATCAAGCTCGGCAAACGCGTCAGGGCGACCATTCGTCAGCTGGGTTACCCAACCAAGAATGCCTTGAAGGGCTGGCACCGGGAATACGAGCAGCGTCTCGATTTGCCGGTGGATTATGCGGGCCGGGGTCCAAAGTACTCGCAGGCGCAGAAGGAGGCGGCTGTTGAGCACTATCTCGTTCACGATCGCTGCATTGCTGCTACGATGAGGGCATTGGGCTATCCCGGTCGTGGGACGTTGACTGCGTGGGTTCGTGAGGCACTGCCCGAGGCCAGGAAAACCATCGTTGGGAGGGCTGGTCGTCCACGCTATCCCGAGGCATTGAAGCAGGCCGGAGTCATCGGCCTTTGCAGTCGACATGAAAGTGCGCAGGCTGTGGCTGAAAAGCTCGGCGTATGCAGGCCGACGTTGTACAACTGGAAAAACCAGCTACTCGGCCCCGAGGCTCCCGCATCCATGAAACGCAACAACAAGTCACCGCCGGCACCAGAGCGGGCAGAGCTGGAGCGGCAACTCGAATCGCTGCAGCGTGACATCCGGCATCTGCAACTCGAGCGCGATCTGCTGAAGAAGGCCAATGAAATAGTAAAAAAAGACCTGGGCGTCGATCTGCAACTCCTGACCAACCGGGAGAAGACATTGCTGGTTGATGCCCTCAAAGAGCTCTATGCCGTTCCAGAGCTACTTACTCAGTTGGATCTAGCGCGCAGCTCGTATTTTTACCATCGAGCCCGTCTGAGATTGGCAGACAAATATCGTGCACTACGGCAAACCATCACCGACATCTTCGAACTGAACCACCGATGCTACGGCTACCGCAGGCTACAAGCGTCACTGACCAGACAGCGCATCACCATCTCTGAGAAGGTGGTGCAGCGGTTGATGAAACAAGAGAGCTTGGTCGTCTCCAAACCAAAGCGGCGCCGATACGGCTCCTATCTGGGGGAGATCAGTCCGGCGCCCGAAAACCTCATCAACCGCAACTTCCGGGCAGCGGCCCCGAACGAGAAGTGGTTGACCGACATTACCGAGTTCCAGATCCCGGCCGGTAAGGTGTACCTCTCGCCCATCATCGACTGCTTCGATGGCCTGGTCATCAGCTGGTCCATTGGGGCGAGTCCGGATGCTGAACTGGTCAACACGATGCTGGATGCAGCCATCGAGACGGTAGCTGGCAGCAATGCCCGACCCATCGTTCACTCGGATCGTGGCGCCCACTATCGCTGGCCCGGCTGGCTATCGAGGATCGGTGACGCGAAGCTGATTCGCTCGATGTCTCGCAAGGCATGCTCACCAGATAACGCTGCATGCGAAGGCTTCTTCGGACGGCTGAAGACGGAGCTGTTCTACCCTCGGGACTGGAAGGCCACGACCATTGAGCAGTTCATTCAGGTAGTAAATTCCTACATCCGCTGGTACAACGAGAAGCGGATCAAAATCTCTCTTGGCTCTCTCAGCCCCATCGAATACCGAGAGAGCCTCGCACTTACGGCTTAACGCAGTCCAAGTTTTCGTCCGCATCCCCGCCGGGTCAGTTCCTGGTGGAACTCAACATCGAGGCTTATGGATGAGTGATGACCTCCTCACCCAAAGCTTTTGCGAGCCGAGGTGGTAACACGATGGTGGAAGTCCGCTCTTAAGTGAGGCGCCTGAAATCAAGCGCCCGCAAGCTCTCCCGACAGCTTGCCGTTTAGGATCTCGGCCATCTGCTCGGCCTCGTCCTAGTTTTCGAACCTATGAGCATCCACAAGATCTCGGCCAGATGAGCCTCCAGCACGCCAAAAGTCTTCGATCTTGGCGGCCGCGTATGTGTTCATGCCCATAGACTGCCACGAAGGAAGCCGCCCCCAAAAAGTAGGGGCGCCATTGTGCAAGAGCAACAACGCATATGGCAGAGCCCACGGTAGACAATGGATGTGTCGCGCGGGTCCATCCTGTCGCTCGCGCGTTAAACGAGTGAAGATTCCATGAAAATCAGGAGAGTCCCAGGTATGAAGCGCACCCTGAACATGATGCTGCTGACCTTGTTTGCAGGCCTGGGCTTCACGCTCGTCGCTAGCAATGACGGCAAGTCGACTCGGCTTACCCGACGATCCCGCTTGCGGGGTTCAGTCTCATGCGAGGAGATGCACATTCCGAGCGGCGACGGTCATTCCGGAAGAGATGCCGATAGCCCGCTGCAAATCCCGCCTCGAGGCTGGGTCGCCATCGGCAAACGCGTGTTCGGCCAAATTGGCGCGGATCGCGTCATGGCGGAAGCCGCTGGAGTAACCTTCTACGCGCTGTTGGCCCTCTTCCCGGCCATCGCCGCCTTGATTTCGCTCTATGGCTTGGTCGCCGACCCGGCCACGATCGGTGCCCACCTCTCCATGGCGGCCGGCGTCATCCCCGAGGGTGGCATGCAGATCATCACCGATCAGGTGAAAAGCCTCACCTCCTCGGGGAACAAGGCGCTCGGCCTTGGCGCGATCGTCGGCATCTTCGTTTCGTTGTGGAGCGCCAGTGCCGGTGTCCGCTCGCTGTTCGATGCGTTGAACGCCGTCTACGAGGAAAAGGAGGCCCGCGGCTTCGTGCATCGCGTGCTGCTATCCTTGGCCTTTACCCTCGGCGGCATCCTGTTCGTCGTGCTAGCCGTGACCGGCGTAGTTGTTCTACCGATCGCGCTCGACTACGCCGGCCTGAAATCAAGCACCGATCTGCTGATAAAGCTTGCACGCTGGCCGGTTCTGCTCGCCGCCATTACCTTCGTGCTCGCCATGATCTACCGCTTCGGCCCAAGCCGGGCACCGGCGAAATGGCGTTGGGTAAGCTGGGGCAGCGCCTTCGCCGCCCTCTTCTGGGTGCTGGGCTCGGCGGCATTCTCCTATTACGCCGCCAATTTTGGCAGCTACAACAAGACCTATGGCTCCCTGGGTGCCGCAATCGGGTTCATGACCTGGATCTGGATATCCACCATCATCCTGCTGACCGGCGCCGAGCTTAATGCTGAGATGGAGCACCAGACGGAGATCGATACCACGACCGGTCCGGCTAGGCCCTTGGGTGCGCGCGGAGCCCGCAAGGCGGACGAGGTGGTGACCTGAGATCCTCGATGGGCTGTCAGGGCTGAATTAATCTGCCTCTGAATACGTTTGCTGGATCAACGCCTTGGCCTCAGCGGGTATTTTTGACGCACGCCAAATGGGATCAATTCTGGAGAGCTGAGCTCTCAATCGGCTCGCGATACGACGGTAAAGGCCCTAGGTGCCAGTCCGCTACCATAGCCTGTCGAACGACCTGCTAACGGATTGCGCTAACGGCCTGCCACCACATCCCAATACGGCCGCTTTCCGATCGTTAGCTCCATAAAGCCCAGGAAAGCTCGCACCTTTGGCGATACGACCTTCTTGGGGGCATAGACGCCCCAGATGGCGCGTTTGACACCTGGGGTGATGAACGCCTCCCAAACGGAGAGAACTTCAACCAAACGGCCCGCCATGATTTCCTCGCCCACCAGCCAGGTCGGCAATAATGCAATGCCAACGGCGGCCAGGGCCAGTCCTAGCAAGGCTTCGGAGTCGTTTGCTCGAAGCCGACCGCCCACTATTATCTCGAGCGGCGCATTCTTAACCTCCTGCGCAGTGCGATGCCGGAAATACCACGCCTGCTTGGGCTGGAGAGCGAAGCTAAGACAGTCGTGACCTTCGAGATCCGGGGGAGAGGTGATGGCGGGTCGCCCGGAAAGGTAGACCGGGCTCGCGACTAAAGACCGGTGTTGAGGTGCCAGACACTTCGCGATCAACGCCGAATCGGCCAGCGCGCCAATCCTGATCGCACAATCGGCCCCGCTTGCGATCAGATCGACCGTCTCGTCCGTCAGCGTTGCATCGATCCGGACATCAGGGTGTTCGTTCAGGAATTGCGGCAAGTGCGGAATGATGTGCCTGCGGCCGAAAGCACTGGGAATGTTGATGCGCAGCAATCCCTGCGGCCGCAAGTTCAGGGCTGAAGCGGCCGTCCGGGCCTCGGCGATATCGGCGAGGATGCGCACCGCGTTGTCGTAGAAGCTCGATCCCACCTCCGTCAGGTGCAGCCGGCGTGTCGAGCGATTGAACAGCGCGGCACCCAGATCCGTCTCTAGGGCGGTCACGTAGCGTGAGACGGTAGACACCTTCATCCCCTCTTCCGCTGCGGCCTTGGAGAAGCTGCCGAGTTCTACAGCCCGAACGAAGGCCCGCATCCCAGCAAAGTAATCCACGGCAACTCCCAACAATTCAGCGCGGAAACATTGCTGGCCCTTAGCTGGCGTCGGCCCGCCTCAGCCCCCTCCAGGATGATTGTAAAGCCTGATCCACTTGCGCACTATGAGAAGCGGATATCGAGCGTCCGCATATAGGTCTGCAGGCCCGCATCCTGCACGGGGATCAGCCGGGCCTCCCGCGCTGACGTATTGTAGTGGGCGTGCCAGTAACCGGGCGGGGTCACGAAGACGCACCCCGGATGCCAATCCACGCGCGTCGGGTTGATGATTTTCTGGTTCAAATCGAGCTCCTTTCCGACCAGCGAAAAGCAGCCGGGGTCGCAATCGACAATGAAGTCGAGGGCGATCGACTGGTGACGATGCGGCTTCTGCTCGCTTCCGGCCGTAACCAGGCCGTACATGGCCCACAGCACGTGGGTCACGGTCCGCGTCAATGGAAATTCTCTGTTGGCGAGCAGAACGCTGACCCGGCTTCGGTCGGACGCGGCCGGGTCGTCGGCAACAAGCCTCAGCTCGCGGTCGGCGCGTGCGGCGGGATAGAGAGTGGGCTTGAAGCGGGGGTGGCTCACCTTGGCTCCCAGGTAGGTCAGCAATGGCTCGTCGTTCACGTAGTAGAGTTCGGCGTCGACTGCTGCCGTGAGGTGCGTGGCCACAGAGCCAGGCGCGGTGAAGAAGTCGCCAGCGTTCCAATTTAGGTTGGCGCCGCCAATATTTGCGCGTCCCTGCCCGCGGATCACGTAGAAAACCAGCGACGTCGCGTTCGGGTTCAAGGTGACTGCATCGTCGCCCAGGATACGGACGAAGTTGGCGCATAAGGTCGGGCCTGTCGCAGGCCCGTCGCATTTCAAGGCGGGGCTCAGGTCGAGCGGAATGTTGCGCGTGGGTCCGTCCGAATACAGCGAACGCGGAAAGAGATGGAACGGCACCCGGGGCGTCAGGCTGGAACGGATGGGATTGGCGGCCTTGCTATACTCGAAATACTGTGCAGCCTCGGTATGGGCCAGCGGCGTCGCGGATGGCTCGATCGGACCGATCTCGACGGGCTGCATCGCAAGAATGTTCATGGGATATCCTCTCAATGGGCCGTCGGGGCGGCGCCTCCCTAACACGATGTGCCCTGTCCCAGCACCGATCGAGCCCCTGACTGGCAAATGATTGTTGCGTCAAAGGGCAGGGCTTTATCGACCACCTATGCACATGTATGCCGACGGAACGTTTCTGCAGAGTGGACGCCTGGAAGCCGTGAAGCAGGACGCAGTGGTGCAGCTGCCGCTCATGCGAGCCCAAGCATCCGGCGCGGTCCGGTGAGATGGTGGGAGCGCCGGCCTTCGAAGACGAGGCAGGGCGCGCGACCCTGGTAGTGGCTTGATCGAATCTAGGCTCTACAATCGCTACGAAGCTGCCCGCAGACGCGTCTGCGGCAATGAGAGTCGGGCCAAGACGAGACCGCCGCTGAGCAGGCCGCCGCGCGCACAACCAACGTGGCCCCCTTTTCTCGCAAGCGCCCGTCGCGCCAGCCTTTTCCCGAGCACCTGCCGCGCCCCCTTTTCTCGAGCGCGTGCCAGTCGAGCGAGCGCGTGGTCGAGCCCGCACCCGCCGCCTGCCTGTGTTGTGGCGGCAGCCGGCTGCGCCGACTGGGCGAGGACGTCACCGAGACGCTGGAGGTGATCCCGCGCCGCTGGAAGGTGATCCAGCATGTCCGTGAGAAGTTCACCTGCCGTGACTGCGAGGCGATCAGCCAGCCGCCGGCGCCGTTCCGCGTCACGCCGCGTGGCTGGGCCGGCCCAAGCCTGCTGGCTATGATCGTGTTCGAGAGGTTCGGCCAGCATCAGCCGCTGAACCGCCAGGCCGAGCGCTATGCCCGGGAGGGCGTGCCGTTGAGCTTGTCCACCCTGGCCGACCAGGTAGGCGCCTGCACGGCGGCGCTGATGCCGTTGTTCGAGCGGCTGCGCCGTCACGTGATGGCGGCCGAGCGCTGCATGGCGACGTCACAACGGTGCCGGTGCTCGCTCGCGAAAAAACTGACATCGCCCGCGCGTGGGTTTATGTGCGCGATGACCGGCCCTTCGGCGGACCAGAACCGCCGTCGGCAATATTTTACTATTCGCGTGACCGCAGCGGCGAGCATCCGCAGGCCCATCTGGCGGGATATGCGGGTATTTTGCAGGCCGATGCGTTTGGCGGCTACGGCAAGCTTTATGAGGCTGGCCGAAGTCCGGATTTGATTTTGGAAGCCGGCTGTTGGGCCCATGCGCGCCGAAAATTCTTTGCGCTCGCCGACGTCGAAGCCGCTGCAAAGAAGAAGGAGCAAGGCAAGCAGGCTGCCGTATTGTCGCCGCTTTGTCTGGAAGCGATTCAGAGTATCGATAAGCTGTTCGATATCGAGCGCGGCATCAACGGATACAGCCCAGAGCAGCGTCGGACGATCCGCCAGGAATCCAGCGCGTCCCTAGGCGCCGATCTGCACGCGTGGATGAATGAGACACGCAGAAAGCTTTCTGGCGGTAACGATGTTGCCAAGGCGATGGACTACATGCTGAAGCGCTGGGCTGTGTTTGCCCGGTTCCTCGACGATGGCCGTATTTGCCTGACGAATAACGCCGCAGAACGCGCGCTGCGCGGCATCGCACTCGGCCGCAAGTCCTGGCTATTCGGCGGCTTCGACTGCGGCGGACAGAGGGCTGCGGTCATGTATAGCCTGATCGTCAGCGCCAAAATGAATGATGTTGATCCACAGGTGTGGCTTGCGCACGCATTGGCCAGCATCGCTCAGCAGCCGTCCCGCCGACTGGATGATTTGCTACCGTGGAAATTGGCAGCCTCAAAATACGCCGACCCGCCAAGCCGCCTGAGCGCCGCCGCGGTGCTCACCGGATGGATACCTTCAACGGCAAGTTCCGGGACGAGCTACTAGCATGCGAGGTCTTCCACACGCTGGCTGAGGCGAAGGTGCTGATCGAGCAATGGCAGGCGCTCTACAACACGGTTCGCCCACACTCCTCGCTTGGCTATCGGCCGCCTGCGCCAGAGACGATCGGTTCAGTTTTGCCGCTGCGGCTCAAACCTAGTTTGCCGACAAGCTCAGTGGGACACAATGCCGCAGCTGACTAACATTTTGTCCGGATCACTCGATGGGGGCTAGTCAGATGATAATGGATTTTCAACGGGACACCCTGAACTCCGATAAACTCCCGGCTACGAGTTACGGAAGCTGGCAGTAGCGCCCCTTTGCGCCACCCTGCAGCCCGGACCCCAGCGCTGAAGACGACTGGAGCAAACGCAATCAAGCGCGGGGCTTCTTGGAGTCATAAGACTCCTGCGCACCGGCGATGCTCGTGAGGTTCTCAAAGGCCCAGTCGCCCAGGATCTTCACCGGTCCTGCCAGTGACCTACCCATGCCGGTCAGTTCATAGTCGACGCGCGGCGGGATGGAAGGAGACACGGTTCGTGTCACCAGACCGTCCCGCTCCATGTTCCGTAACGTCAGAGTAAGCATCCGCTGCGATATGCCGTCGATCCCTCGCTTGAGGTCGTTGAACCGATATCCGCGCTCTCGTAGCAGGATGATGATCAAAACCGTCCACTTGTCGCCGATGCGACCAAGCACCTGCGTGACTTTAAGGCAGGCGTCGACATCTCGGCGAGCGGGGAAGGCATTTAAAGCCGTATCGGTCACATCCGTGTGCCTCCGGTAACAAACTTGTGCGTTCTTGAGCCTCGCTCGGGGCAGGCACATACCATAACCCAGGTAATTTAAGGAGCCTGCGGCGCATGAAGATCCTCCACATCGACAGCAGCATCACCGGCCCCCGGTCCGTCTCGCGCGAACTTTCTGCGCTCATCGTCGGGAAACTCCGGGGCAGCGGAGAGCACGAGGTAACCTATCGCGACATCGTCGCGGAGGACTTGCCGCATTTCACAGCGGTTACAGCGCCGTCCGCTCATCCATTGTCGAAGGCCATGCCGACGCTGGACGAGGCGCAGCAGGCGAAGCGCGACAACAGCGACGCGATCCTGAGGGAGTTCGTCGGCGCCGACGCCGTCGTCATCGGGGTGCCGATGTACAACTTCACCCTCCCGTCCGAACTGAAGGCCTGGATCGACCGCCTCATCGTGCCGGACACGACCTTCCGATACGGCGCGAATGGTCCCGAGGGCCTGGTCGGCGACAAGCGCGTCATTCTCGCGATCGCACGAGGGGGCGTCTATGGACCCGGATCCGCGGCTGCGTCCGCGGAGCATGCGGAGTCGTTCCTCCGCCTGGTGCTGGGCTTCATAGGCGTTAAAGACATCGAGGTAGTCATCGCCGAGGGCCTCAACGTGGCGGACGGGCGGGACCACGCGATTGCCTCCGCGCGCGGCGCCGTCACCATGCTCGCCGCGTGAGCCGACGTTGATGGACTTGCGGTCCGGCCGAATCTGCCGGCCGAGCCGCGTGCGCCAAGCAGGTTGAGACCTCGATTTGCCTGGGCCGCGATCATGATAAAACGTCGGCTCCCGACATATTTCCTCTCCCCCGAGGGGGTCCTTGGCCGTGGATGATAGAGCTTCGGCCGCGTGCGTACGATCGCCTCGAGAAGTCGCTGGACGATATCCGCGAGGAGCTGGGTGACTCGCCGCGCCGTGTTGACGATTCCGGTTGTTGGGAGGCGGATTGCTTCCTGCTGTCGTCCGGCGCCCGACCGCCGATGGTCCTCGATTATTCCGGATTTCCCGAGCATACCTATCGGATTCGATGCGATGCACCCGGCGAACCAGAGTTGGCTGAGGCTGTCCGGGCCTTGGTGGATCATGGCGATATGCCCATAGTCCTCGATCCACTGCGCGGCTACGATCACGGCACCTTCAGCCTCATGCACATCCTCTACCCAGAGGCTATGCTGCCGCTGGTGCAGCTCTAGATGAAGGCGAGCTTCGATCCAGCCGAACATATCGGGGCCGGGGAACTGATCGCGTCCTTGCGTGAAGGGCTCTGTTGCAAATTGTGGTCGAAGGCGCGCGGAGCTGGCTGTTGATGATCGTTGGCTGTCAGGCCGCTTCGACCTGGAGCCGGGCGTCGACAAACTGGATAACCTCGACCAGAGCAGAGGCGCCGAGCCCGAAGGCCCGCTCGACGATGCGGGACTCGCCGCATCCGAGCGCAGATGATGGATCCCGGAACTAATGGACACCGGTGGCTAGTTCACGCCGGAGCCACGTCGATGCAGTGTCGCAAAAGTCGGTGAAGGTGATGTCCTCCACCAGCAAGTCGGCGTCGGAGCAGATTGCCGGCAGATCGATCAAAAACCGTTCGAAGCGGCGGACGATCGCCGCTGGCCCTGGCGGCCTCGAAAGCCCCGGGCTGGAACTCGCCAGCCCAGTTTCGCACCGCCTTGATGGCCTTGGCGCAATCGTCCCCATGGGCGGTGATGTCCTGCCCGGCGATATCGCTGATGGATGTTCAACTCAGTGCGCGAGATGCCATGAATGCCCCACCGGCAACCGCGGATGATATGGGCGATCTTGTCGATCCTGACTTCGCCACCGTCGTAAACCTCCTGCGCGCAACGGAGCCACAGGCCGCATTCGAAAACGGCGAAGGTCAACGCGCGGGAGAGCGGGAAATACGTGTCTTAGAATGGGCAGTTTATGGAGACAATCTGGTCGTAGTCGGTCGGAACACGCCTGATGGAGCGCCTAGCCATGCGCCCGTTCGCGCTCCCGGAACACCTTCTCGACGGCTTCCTTGATCCGGCCGTGCGACGCCTCACGCGGTCCCTTGGGACGCGAAAGGATGTGGGATGCCAAAGCCTTGCTGTCGCTTCGCCGACCGAGCTGACACCTTCTTCGTCTTGGCCGATTTCCGCACCGCCACCTTCGAGCCCGCCTTCGTTTTGAGGGGCGCGACCTCCAGCCTTGATCACCATCGTCCCGGTAACCTCCTCACGGTCGCGCGATGCAATGTAGTCCGTTCTGACCCGGTTCGCCACATGGATGGAACCCATCATCCGTGCATCGACCGCGACCCGCTTGCCATCCCGCGATGCGGCACGGTGGCGACCGATCAAGCGTACGGGATGACGACCAGGGTAACAACGGCGTCCTCTACGTCAATCCAGGGAGCGCCGAGCCAGTGCGCTTCTCACTTCCGATCTCAGTCGCCCGGCTCATCGTCAACGACCGCGCGTTGTCCGTGCAAATGACGGAAAATCGCGGCAAGCGCTCCCGGGCGGGGAAACCGCTGCGGCGGGCGGTCTGTAGTCCACCCTGACCGGCTTGGACAACGAATGCGCGCCTCCTTCCTGATTGCCTCGTCGAAGGTCAACGCCCCCTAACGCCCTCTTCGTCCCGTCGGGGAAATTCACGTGTTCGTCCCTAATCCCGTCACCATGCGGCAGACCCGGTTTGATCGTGAAACACATCCGCGTGAGATCTAGCACGGTTCCTTCGAGATCGGAGACCGCCTAGGGTGAGGTGATCCAGCCCGGAAACGAACGGCTCCGGCGCTGCTGCGGCAATGACGAGCGCCGCCAGCAGCAGCGAGGCTAAAATCTATACGACTCAGCGTCGTTGGAGCCCGGACCTGCAACCTCCAGGCCGAACGTGCGGCAAATGAGCGCGGCGCTCTCGGTCGGCGTGGCCTCGCATGCGTCGATCTCGAGATCGTAGGCGATCCCGCGATGGACCCGATCGAACTGGCCCCGGGCCAAGCCGATCACCCGATCCCCCCGCGCGCGCTCGCGCTCCTCGAGCACGTCCAGCGGGGCGAACAAACCCACGAAGCGCAGGTTCGCATGAGCCAGCAAGGCGCGGTATTCCGCTGCCTCCGCGGATTCGAACATTACGTCGTCGACCACGAGGTCGTTGCCCTGGCCCGCGAGGGCAGCCACCGCGTGCCGCATGCCCCTCAAGGCCCGCGCCATCACGGCCCCGGTCCGCACGGCGATGCACGGCCGTCCATCGGCTTCGCCGGGTTGGAACACCATCCCATCGGGATGGCCGAGCATGCCCTCCGGCAGCATCTCGATGAAGACGTCCATGGACACGTGCAGGAAGGGCTTCGCTGCGATCGCCTGGATCGCCTTGGCCGTCGAGGTCTTGCCAACGCTGCCGACGCCGTTCAGCACGATCACCCAGACGCCGTCCCGATCCCGGTCGATGCTCATGCCGCCCACGATGCGACGATCGATCCGACCCGGCGCAGCACCGCCTCGCGCCCCTCCATGGAAGTCGGGCCGTCCTGGTAGTAGGCGGCGACGAGGAGCGGGGCGCGTCCAGGTGGGCGGATGATGGCCAGATCGTTGGTCTGCGTGTTCCCCGTGCCGGTCTTGTCGCCGGCGGTCCAGCCGGACGGAAGCCCGGCACGCAGCCGGTGGCGGCCGGTCGTGCAAGCGCTCATCCAGTCCTCCAGCATCGTCCGCAGCGCGGGGCCCAGCGCCCGGCCGAGCAGGATGGCGCGCATCGAGCCGACCATCGCGCGTGGCGTCGTGGTGTCGAATTCCCCATCAGGATCGTTCAGGGCGAGTTCGATCCTGTCAAGCCGGGTGATCCCGTCGCCGATACCGCGGGCGAACCGGGTGACGCCCGCGGGGCCGCCCGACGCCGCGAGCAGGAGGTTGGCGGCCGTGTTGTCGCTGACCTCGACGATCGCGCGGCACAGGGTGCCAACGGACAGAACGCCTTCGGCGACGTGGGCACGCGACACCGGCGCGTTGCCGAGGAGGTCGGCGGCCGTGTAGGGCACCCGCCGATCCAGCCTCTCCACGCCAGACGCGACCCCCGCCAGCACCGCGGCGGCGAGGAGGAGCTTGAAGGTGCTGCACATCAGGAAGCGCTCGTCGGCGCGGTGGTCGAGGGTACGCCCACTGCCTGTGTCCAAGGCGTGCACGCCGAGCCGGCCGCCGCTCGCCCGTTCAAGCAACGTCAGCGCATCCACCGGGTCGGCCGGGCGGGCAGCCACCGGCAACAGCGCGGACGACAAGCCCGCGAGGACGTCACGGCGGCCGGGACTCCGGAAAATTGGAAGCAAGGTGCTCATCCCGCGGCTTTCACGCTGTGCGGCCCACCCGTCCTCCGGCCGCCATCCAGGCCAGCCGGGAGACGGTGTTCATGTTGCGCGCCGTCCCGGTGGTGGCGGCCGTAATCCGGAGCTTCGTGGTCGCCATGCCGGATCCGTAATGCACGTAGATTTCCCGCTTGCCGAGGGCCAGCTCCTCGTTTGGAGCGCGGCCAACCGCGCAATCCAGCATGGCCTGAGCTGGCGGGCCGTCGAGGAATATCGCAATTACGCGCTTGCCCGGCGCATCCGGGAACGGGTTGCCCGCCACGACCCTGGCCATTTCGGCGGCGGTGCGCACCGATACTCCCACCTTCTTGCCGGCAATGGCCAGGAGGCCCGCCTCGATCGCCGCCCTCACCTCCGCCTCGGACCCATCGCTCCGGAACACGACGTTGCCGCTGGCGATGTACGTGCGCACGTCGTCCAGCCCCGCGGCTTGGCAAAGGGCCTCCAGATCGCGCATGGCCAGCTTGCCGGTGCCTCCCACGTTCACCGCGCGCAGCAGCGCCACGAACGATGTCATCGCCCGTTCGATTCAACAAACAGCCCCGTCCGCGAAGTCCGCATCATCCCCGGACATGTCCTAGACCTTGAGCGGTTGGAAATGAACGGCACGGCGATCCGACATGCGGGCTCGCTCATGGAGTACCGACGGGGACACCCCTCCGCTGACCGCGGAGTCGACGCGGACTCGGTCGGGATAGCCTGCCAACTCGTCGGTCTTGCGAAACGTCGATCAACACCGCATGGATGTGCCGAATGGGAGGTCGCATGCAATGAGTTCTCGCCGGGGCTCCGGCCGGGCCGTCACGAATGCGCACGCGAAGTGGGTCGATGCGGCGGAGCTGGCCGCGCTCGTGCGCGACCATTACGGCACGAAGACGCTGATGATCGACCGCGAGGTCGCCGAACGATTGCTCGCGATGAACACCGGCAACCGCAGGGTGAACAAGCGAAAGCTCCAGCAGCTCATCGACCAGATGCGGTCCGGGGAATTCGAGAATACCGGGGAGCCGGTGATCGTGTCAGTGGAGGGCGTGGTGAACAATGGCCAGCACCGTCTCATGGCCGTCGTCGAGGCCGACGCGGTGCTCGACATGGACGTGCGCTTCGGCATCCCGCGGAAGGCCTTCTCCAAGACCGATACCGGCGCACCCCGAACGGGTGCCGACGTGCTCTCCATCAAGGGCGTGCAGGCCGGATCCCAGGTTGCTTCGACCGTCAGGCTGCTGGTCCTCTACGAGCGCGGGCTGCCGGAATCGATACGCGGCTTCGTCAGCAACGACGAGGTGTCGCGCGCCTACGATCGCTGGCAGGATGTCGAGCAGGTGGTGGCCGAGGTGAACAAGCACGCCTTCCCGAAGGCGGTGCGGAGCACCCCTTTCTACGCGACCGCGTTCCTGGCGTCGCGCACGCCCCAGAAGGGTAAGCTGGAACGCTGGCTCGACGCGGTGGCGACGGGATTGGACGTGGCCCGCGACCACCCGGCCTACCAACTGCGCGAGCGGCTGATGCGGGGCGTCGATGCACCGGTCGGCACGCGCGAGGGCCAGCTTGAGCGGTTCGCCCTCATGATCAAGAGCTGGAATCTTTGGGCCAAGGGTGAGACCGTGACGATGCGGGAGTTCCGCTGGACGGCGACAGGCAGGTCCGCGGAACCGTTCCCCAGGGCGTCGGGTGCCAAGCTATAGGGTCACTCGTCGATCACGCTCGCGTCGACAGGGCGACGAGCTCTTCGGGCGTCGCGTAGGCTAGCAGCCTGCGCAGGGTCATCGCCGTGAACCATGCCTCGCGCTCGGAGCGGCTCGGCGATGGCTTCGGCACGAAGGCGTCATCGACGTGCTCCCAGCAAACCTCCTGCAGGACAGGGGGCACTACCGGTCGCAGTTGTCGCCAGGCCGCGAGCACCACGATCCAGGGCAGTCCCCTTCGTATCCCGTCGGGCAGCCCCGCCGCCGTGCAGGCATCGGCCGAGACCAGGACGTCGGGAGGACGGGGATTCCAGACCGCGTTCTCGAGCCTGCGCCCGGCGAACGGACGAAGCGGTTGCTCGTGGCAGCCGTGCCGGGCCGACATGAGCTTGCCGATGCCGCATGGCGAGGCGGTCTGCAGAGTGACGTCCACTCGTGCGACCTCGCGAATGGTGGATTTCCCGGCGTCGAGCAGCTCCGATCTGAATGCGAGCACACGCATCGTGCATTCGCGTGCTGGGATCGTGGTCGCCAACGGTCAACGTGCCCCGCTGATCCTGGGAACCGCGGAACTCCGGCCGCTTCCGTCGACGTCTCGCGCCGTGTGGGCCATGATGCCGTCGGCGACACGGGCGGACGAGCGTTGGGACCCGGGGCTCTCGATCGGTGCCGGGAGGGCGCCGGGGAACGATCCCGCCGTCGGCTGCCCGACCGGCGCTTCGGTCGTGATGCTCGCGCCTATGCGGCAACCGCGACCCTCAAGCCCGCAGCTGGAGCTCGACACCATGCTGATGAAGGGTAGGAGGAAGACCAGCGATGCCGGGCACCATGCGCCCGCGAATGGCCGTGACGGCGTCCGGAAGCGTCCGCGCAGATATAGCCAACCGAATGGGAGGAGGGACCACAACGGGGAGGGCATAGGAATACCGCCCGGGTTCGACCGTGCGAGCGATCGCCTAACGGCGAGCACCAGGAGGGCCTGGACCGCGACCAGGAGCGGGACGGCCTCCTCGCGCAGGCCGCCGGGACCGCAGAGGACCATGAGGTTGACGACGATCGGGCTCGCGACCAGCAGGCACGCGAACTCCTCGCCATCGCGTGTCCCGAAGATCCCGAGCCAGGGATCGCCCGCCGGCCCGATCGACAACCGATCGGCGTCGTGCCGGACACGGTCGACCGGGAGTCTCATCGTCGTGATCCCGCCGGGCTTGGCCGACGCGGGCTCGACCCGTGGCGTGATCTTATCGGGCGCACGGTCTACTTGCCTAGCGACCTGCCGCCGGGGCCGCCGGCTGCGGGCGGCTCGTCCGCATCGCAGCCGTTGGACCCGGCCCTCGCGTAGGCTGTTCCGGTCCAGGTGAATTCGAAGACGCAGACCCCACGCGACCGCGATTCGACGTCGCGGTATCCGGCGTGGCTAGTCTCCAGGATCCCGAGGTAGCCGGACAGCAACGTCGCCCAGCCCGAGGGGCGCCTGGCGACCAGGTAGTCCAATTCGCCCATCGATCCGAGGCAGTCGCCCCCGTGCGGTTCGGTGAGGCCGACCAGGCGGGCCACGGTGCCGGGCGAGACCGGTGCGTCGTGCACGTCGAGCCGGAGGGTGTCGCCCGGACAGGCCGCGCGCAGGTCACGGGTCTCACGGGCCACGAAGCGTCCTGCGTCCAGCGATTCGCGATCGGAAAGCCCCGGCGTGGTCGACGCGTCGATCGCCCGCTGGCCGCCCACCAGGGCCGCCTCCGGGGTGGGCGGCACCGGAACGCCTCGCAGTTGCATCGCGGGCGCGGGCACGAGGTCGTTCCGGGCGAGTAGGCAGTGACCATACGACTCGTCGTACATCTCCTGCAGCCGGGCGTTGACGGCCTCCATCCGGCCGATGGTGACCGCGCCGGTGTTCATTGCGTCCGCGACGGGTTGGAGCGCCGCGTCCGTCTCGGCCATGCACTCCCTCTTGTCGGCCTCCCACTCCCCGGCCGACTTGCCCCATCCCGGTCCCGCCGTGATCCGGGGCCCGATCGCTGTGGTGCAAGCGCAAGCCAGCATGGCCGGGATGACGGCCGCGGAAATCATCGCCCGGCCCCTGAGCGCGCGGCCGGACGGTCGCCGCATGGCCAGGGTGAAACCGTGCCTCACTGCTGCAATTCCACGCGGACGATGACTTGCCCTTGCTGGAGTTCGAGGTCGTACTCGATCTGGTAGCCTTGCGTGTCCGATGCCTCCACCTTGCCGGTGCAATACTTCTTGACGGGCACGGGACCGGGCCCCTGGCCGATCTCGGTCTGCTCCGTAAGCGTCACCCCGCGGACGCCGGTGGTCCGGATGGCCCCGAGGTCGTCGAACACGTTCAGGACGTCCTGCATGATCGCGCGCTCGGCGCAGGCGGGCAGGACCGGATCCGCGCTGGTCGGCGCATCGGTGTATTTAGCGACGAGCGCGGTGCGGCCGATGAACGCGACGACGAAGCAGGCTACCGCGATCCAAGCCTGCGTACGCGGGGCTCCCAGCGCCCTGGCGCGCCGGAGGAGATAGCCCGGCGGGAAGAGAAACCACGCGGTCGACGGCGTCGACGAGGACGGAATCCTCCCGGTCCGGACCAACCGCCGCTTGTCTGCGACGACCAGCGCGGCCGACGCGACGAGGGTCGCGACCGAGATCGGTCCCAGGCTCACGCCCCAGGCGGCGGCCAAGGCGTAGCCCAGCAAGGTAGCGAAGGGCAGGAACGCGAGCGCCCAGGTCGCTCCCTCCGATCCGTCATCCGTCAGCGCGAGCCCTACCGTGGCGCGGGGAGGCTGGCCTTGCCCCTCCGGGCCGTCCCCTTGCACTTGCGTCATCGCGACGTCGCCCGACGCTCGGGGCCGAACGAGCGATCCTGGAAGCAGCGCATCGACAAGGTGAGCTCCTGTTTTATCCCAATAAAGGATAATCCTAGAGCGGGATATAGTCCATGGCTCGCGGTGACGAATCAGGAGTTCCGACGGTCGGCGGTCGGGCGTTCGGTCGAGCCCTTCCCGGCGGTGGCCAGGCGCCCGGTTGCAGCGGGCCCCACCCGACGGTGTCGCGATTGCGGACGACGCGGACGGGACGACGGGAGGAGCGGAATCGCATGGCAAGCAGTAGCCTTTTCCTCGATCTGCTGAGGGAGCGGACGTCGATGCCGGACCTCGTCGGCCAATCGATCGATTTCGAGGGATCCGGTCGGGTGTTGAAGGGAAGGTGCCCGTTCCACGAAGGCGGCCTCCCGTCATTCTACGCGTACGACCACGGCTTCCACTGCTTCGGGTGCGGCGCGCACGGCGACGCCATCGAATTCGTCGCGCGGACGCGGTCGGTCGCGACCGCAGAGGCGATCGCCATCCTGGCGGCGACGTCCCGATCAGGCCCTTCGATCAGAGCCGAAAATGCATGCATTGGTGATCAATGCGCTATAGATCATCATCCCCGGTCGGTATCGCGTCGGACCCCGCGCGCCAACGGCCCGTGGGGTCTCGAACACCAGCCTCGGCCGCCCAGCTACCTGATACTCCCACCCATGCTTTCGGCAGAGGCCACGGCGCGCAAAGCGGCGCCGGACGTTCCGCTACATGAGTTGCGCGTCGCGTCCGGGATCCTGGCAACGCCCGCGCGCCCCACGCATCCGTGCGATGTCGTGGCCCGATCGCCGCCGCCTCGATCAACACGTTCGATTTGCCATCGGGGTGCATCCGGGCGACCCCGAGGTTCAGTGGTGTCGTGACGCGGAGAGCCCAACGCTGAGAGTCCTTCGTTCCAGAGCTGCCATTCCCGGTACTGGCGATTGCGTGGAAGGAATGATTTCTCCTGCACGGATGGACGCAAGTTGGGGGGATCTGGTTTTGCATCCTGCAACGACCTTGCCCGTGTCGCTCGATCCCTTCCGGGGCCAGCGAGAGCTGCCCAATTGGTGAGGCCCACCCGTCCCGCCAATACCAGGAGGCGCACCATTCGCCTATACGGCGCTTCGGCAAGGGCCGCATAATGACGATCGGGCCGACGAGCCCGGGAAAGTCGGACAACCCGATGAGTTCGAGGTCGTGCACGGCCTGAGCCTCTCGGCGGGATCGGGACTCGGTCCGTCCGGTCTTCCACCGTCAGGAGAGCACGGATCCCGCAAATGCCGCGGTCTTCCGCGCGGCGTGTCGAACGCTTCGATCATCTCGCGATCGCCGCGCACGAAGATGCCGCCGGGATCGCGGGACGCGTGGAAGACCTCGACGCCGTGGTGGCGTCCATGCGGTCATGCCCGCCGTGTCCCGGGATTGCCGCTCCGCATCGTTCGGCCTCCGGCGATCCCGTCCGGTGCGGACGCGCTTCAGCAGTGCGATCGCATCGCCCGCGGCGCGGGGGTTATCGGGCCGTCGGTGATAGTCACCGCTCGGACTGACGCGGAGCGGTGTCGGTTGCAAGCCCGGCGCTGACTGCGCCGGACCTTGCCCGGCCGACGGCGCCGCGCCAGGAAGACGCCATGGCTCGGAACGCGAGCGCGGTGCGGACGCGGGACACCAAGACGGCCGACGAGCTCAGGGCCGGCCGACGATCGGCCATCATGCTGGCCGCGATCGCCGCATATGTGCGCAGCGGCTATCACGCCACGAGCGTCAAGGCCGTGTGTGCCGCGGTGGGCCTGACAGAGCGGTATTTCTACGAGTTGTTCGCAAACGGCGAAGACTTGCTCCAGGCCTGCTTCTTGGAGGTGACACAGGGCTTGCTCGCCCGCATGCGGCAGGCTGCACGGCGGATATACCCTCGTCGATCGTCGAGCGGTGAGGGCCGGATTGCTCGTCTATTTCAACGACCTCCGGAGCAATCCCGCCGCTGCGCGGGTATTCCTGGTCGAGATGGACAACGTCAGCCCCGCCACGGAAGCGGCGGTATCCGCCGGCCTTGACCGGTTCGGGCAGCTCCTGATGAAGGTCCTGCACGAGGACCCCGAACGGCGGTCAGGCCCGCCTGGGCGCGGGTTAATCTTGACATCTGGCGGGGCGGTGGGAACCCATCTGAACCGAATGCTGCGGAGCGACTGTATTGCAGCGCGAACATCCCGTCGATAGCCAACGTTGGCTAGACTTGGGGTCAGCCTTCTCGGGCTCTAGCGCAGGCTCAGATGCGGGCCGACGAGCTTCAGCGCGAGCAAGGTCGGCGTCGAGGTCCTCCAGGCCCAGGTGGAACTGATCGGTATCCAGCTTCTCGGATCGGCCGCCGGATTGGGCGCGCTGAAATTGCTTGATGATCAGGCGCAGCCGATCCACCTCGACGCGGCTCTCATCCATGGCACTGGCCAGATCGCGCATGAGCTGGTGGAGCACATCGACGTCGCGCGGCAGGGCATCAAGCGAGGCGCACGCCCGATCATTGCAAATCTGCGCGAAGCCGTACCAGCCAAATCGGCGCTACCCGGCGATTACTGGCTCCCAGGTTCTGACGGGGGTGCGCCACTCCAGCCCCTCTGACAGCATCGATAGCTGGGCCGGGGACAGTGTAACGGTGCCGCCAGGAGCGTCGCGCGTCGTGGGCCATGTGGACTTGCCCTGGTCGAGCCGCTTGGCAAACAGGCACATGCCGTCCTGGTCATAATAAAGGATTTTAACTCTGTCGCTGCGCCGTCCTCGGAAGACAAAAATATGGCCGCTGAACGGATTTTGCTGAAGTAGATCCTGCACAAGCATTGCGAGCCCGTCGAAGCCTTCGCATGTCTGTCGGACCAAGTGCGAGGAATACTCGAACGCCAGCAGGGATTGTCAGCATCAGACAGCGGCCAAAACAGATAGCACACGGCGGAGCGCATCGGCATCGACCTCACGGTCGACACGGACACGATGCCCATTTGCGAGTTCGATCTCGATGAGCCCCGATGCTGGCGGGCTTGTAGGCATTGACGGCACCGGGTCAGGTGCAGGAGTTGGCAATTGCAGCTGCTCGGGAACAATCTGCACAGGAGCAAATGTTGCAGCCTTTATGGCCGCTGGAGGATGGCCGGATGGTGGTCCTGCAAGCTGGCGACGCCAACGGAGTAGAACACTCGTATGCACGCCATACTTCCGCGCCACCCGCGATATGGAGCTACCCGCTCCAAACGTCTCCTCCACCAGCAGAAGCTTCTGATCCTCCGTCCAGCGCCGCCGCGGCTCGGCGCGCACCAGTATCTCCTGCACAGGATGAGGCAGGGGGGGTCTCCTAAGCGATAGTGCCAGCACTGGGACCGGCACTGTCGCTTGGGCGGACTCGGGAAAACGGCGACGGGCTCAAGCGAGCCGCTCATTTCGCCCAGCGCCTAAAGACCCGCGGTTGGAGGCCATGCTCGGCGCAGTAGGCACGCTGCGTCTGGCCGCTGCGACGCTGCTGCTCGATGTGCTTCGCCCACATCTCCGCTCGAACCGACACACATGTCCCCCCGGCAGACAATTGCTGCCGATCATGTTGTCACATGACCGACGATTTGCGGTCCTGCGGTTCTCGGACGCTTACGAAAAGCGGCCCTTCGATTGACTGAACCCTTCTCCGAAACCGGGTTCCGCATCGCCAAGCGAGCTCGAGACGCGCTGCGAGGGGTGGCTTCCCGTGTGCCGCCGCCGGTCGGGAACGCCGCGGGTTACCGTGCCTGTGATTGGTGGGGGAGGCCGGGAATGGGCAGGGTGCCGATCCGGCTCGCCCCTCCTCCCGCGGCGTTGCCGCTATGAAATCATTCCGGGAACGATGAGAGGCATGCATGGCATCATGAGATCAAATCCGCCACCGGACGCTTGCCGCCCGGTCAGCCTGCCGCCCACGACCTCCATCAACAAGTAGTCCGTCAACTGGGTGCAGCTGCTCTCGCTGTCGATGGCGATCATGAAGTCACGCGCTGTGAACCGGAACACGGCCATCGCGAAGCCGTATGCTTGTTCCCTCGTCAACCCCGCTCTCAATGCCACTTCGAGATGATGTCTGCCTTCGTCGACAATTGAGGTCGATCCCTTTCCCGCATGGCTCATGTCGGCGATGCTGCGCCCCTCCATCGTCGGCCGCCAGATCGCCTCCGTCTTCTCCATGGTCCTATCCACGGCCATCCAGCGGGCAGCCAAGGCATAGGTCGAGTAGAAGTCCGCCCTGGCCAACGCCTCGGCTGACCCACAACCCAGCGCCTTCAAATTGGCGGCGACGTCGCAGACACGTTCGCCATCGGCGTCGTCGAGCGACTCGACCCACTCGTTGAAGGGCAGAAGGGGATGCAGGTCCTCCCGACGTCTAGCCTCTTGAATTGATTGTTTCGCGCTCGTGAACTTCTGCAAAATGTCTTCCCGCGAGAG
This sequence comes from Acetobacteraceae bacterium, assembly GCA_965198825.1. Taxonomy (GTDB): domain Bacteria; phylum Pseudomonadota; class Alphaproteobacteria; order Acetobacterales; family Acetobacteraceae; genus BOG-908. Next base: position 108,554 of record CBDAQB010000003.1, read on the forward strand.
GAAGGGTGCCGAGCTACCGATGGGACGCCGGCCGAAATGATCATTGAAGCGGCCGCCGGAGGCCGGTCGCCCAGTGGGCATCCCGTCCACGATCTCCAGCAACAGCCAACCGACCGTGAAGTTCGGGAACCGCTCGGCGTCGATGTGGTACACCAGGTTGTCGATCGTGACGCTGGCCACGAATGCCGCGAATTCCGAAACTTGCTCCAGGCCCAATCCGGCGGCTAGCGCCGTCCGTATTTCACGCCCCACCTCCTTGAACCCGATGATGAGGCGTTCCCCGCGATGGGCCATGTCGACGAGGTTCTGGCCGCCGGGCTCCCGCAGCCAGAACGCCCTGACATTCTCGATGCTTCGTCCGAGGACCATCCAACGCTGCGCCAATGCATAGGGTGAATGGAAGTCCGCCCTGGCTAGCGCCTCGGCCGTCTTGCAGCCGAGCGACCGCAGGATCGCGGCCGTCTCCTGCACGCGGACCCCATCCTTCGGAGGCAGTGTCTTCACCCACGCATCGAAGGGCAGGATACCGCTGAGAAGGTCGTCAAGCTTGAGGTCTTCAGCCACCGATTCGTCCCCCTGAGTGACGCCATCGTAGCACGGGAACATCCTGTGAACAGCATCTTGGATCCCGTGGGCGTTTCCCGGGCACTAGCCGCAGGGTGCGGGCTGGCACCTGACGCTCGAACCATCTCGGCGCCGAGCGCTCGAAGCGTGCGCCTGACCGTGACCGGTGCCGTCGCCGAACTGGATTCGGACCGGCGTCGCGACTGGCCGCGCCGCTGTCGCTGCCACGGCGACAGACGATCAGCTGCCGACATGGTCCACGTCGTCAACCCGTACATCGGCGGGGCGTTCGGCAGACCTCCGGCTTCATGCGCGCGCCGGTCGAAATGCCATACATGTACGCGCTCGAGAGCGCGATGGATGAACTCGCGGTGGAGCTCGACATAGACCCTATCGAGCTGCGCCACGTCAACGACATACGCGAGAGCCCGGTCGACGGCGCGAGGTTCACGAGCCGCTCCCTGATGCGCCGCTACGACGAGGCGGCGGCCGGCTTCGGGTGGAGCAAGCGCGATCCGAGGCCGGGGTCGATGCGCGACGGCGACTGGCTGGTCGGTTACGGGTGCGCGACCGCTGCCTACCCGACCCATCTGGCGCCCGCGACCGCGCGAGTCACGCTGCGCGCCGACGGGGACGCCAGGGTCGAGGTGGCGGTGCAGGACACCGGGCAGGGCACCTATACTGCGCTGGGCCAGATTGCCGCCCGCGCGATGCGGCTCGACCCGCGACGGGTGGAGGTGGTCATGGGCAATTCCAGGCTGTCGGCGGGCCCTGCTTCCAGCAACTCGCTCGGCACCGCGTCGCTGGGATCGGCGGTGATGCTGACGACCAACAAGATCCGCCGCCACTTTGGCGACACTGTTCCCGATGACATGACCGCGCGGCCGCGTTCGCGAAACGCGGCGTGAGCGAGATAAGCGAACTCGACGAGTTCCTTCCACCGGGCAAGAAGCCCGATGCGCTGGCCAAGCTGCGCAAGGGTCAGGTTCCGTTCGCGAGCCAAGCGCGGGGCGACGAGTCAAAGGAGGGCAAGCCGCTGATGTTCGCGTTCGGGGCCGAGTTCGTGCAGGTGCGCGTCCACCGGCTGACGCGCGAGATCCGGGTGCCGCGCATGGCCGGCGCGTTCGCCGCCGGGCGCATCGTCAACCCGCGCACGGCCCACAGCCAGTATATGGGCGCGATGATCTGGGGAATGGCGTCCGCTCTGCTCGAAGCGACGGAGAGCGACGAGAAGCGGGGCCGGTATGTCAACGACAGCCTCGGCGAGTAACTCACGGCCGTCAACGCCGACGTGCCCCGGGTCGACGTGATCATGGTTCCCGAGGAGGATCGCGAGGTAAATCCGTCGGGCGTGAAGGGGATTGGCGAACTCGGCATCGTCGGCACCGCCGCCGCGGTCGCCAACGCCGTCTATCACGCGACGGGCAAGCGCGTCCGGGACCTGCCGATCGTCATGACAAGCTGCTGACCTGCGAGCCTTCCGCGGCTTCTTCTTCGGCAGGACTGCTTGCTCGTCCACACCGGCGATGAGATCAGCGGCGGTCACGCCCAGCGCCTTCGCGAGGCGCAAGAGGATCACGACAGTCGGGTTCACCGATCCAGCCTCCAGCCCGCTGAGGTATTGTTGGCTGACTTCGGAACGCTCCTCCAGCTGTTCCTGCGTCAGCCCCTTTTCGCGCCGCAGCCGAGTCAGATTGAGGCCAACCACGGCTCCGGGGGTCATGCAGGCACCATCCGACTTTACAGTCGCAGCGCTTGCCAATTATATAGGTAAAGTGAGTGGGCGGTCCGGGCGGCGCTCGTGAGGTCACTCCGCTTGAAGGGGGCGCTCCCGCTTGCAGGTCTCCAGCGGTGAAGCGTGGTGAGATGATCCAGCGATGCAGCCGAGGGCCGCCGTGAGCCGCCGCTTCGATGTGCTACGCCCGATCGCGCTGGCTGCCGCGGTCCTGGCGGACTTGCCGGAAGGCGGAAGCGGGTCCGATGCCCATCCCGACGCTGCCCTCCTTGCCGCATGCCGGGAATACATCGGAATGCAGCAACGCAGGGACCGTCTGTCGGCCGGGGGCGTAGCCCAGGCTGCGGATGATGTAGGGCGTTCCCGTGCCGTCGAGGCCCTCGCTCAGGGGGCAAGTGCGATGCTCGCGCGCGTCACGGAGATGCGGGCGACCAGCCTCGACGGCCATAGGGCCCGGGCGGCGGCATTCCTGGCCTGGGATGAAGGCGACCTGATGGGGCGCGCCGATGAGTTGTGCTTCCCGGAGGACCAGATCCTGGCCGCCATCGTCTTGGACATCCTCCACCACCCTGCCGGGTAAATCGCGCCTTCGACGAAAACCGGCCGGCGATGGCGACGATCGTGCCGCCGAAAATCCTATGCGCACCGCCGCCCGGATGCGGCGACGGTATCGGCGTCCGAGATCGCGCTTGCGCCTCAGCCCCCGCATTGGCACCTCGACACCCAATCGCGCGCCGGGAGCCACCGCCGGACGCGGCCGAGCGCGACGTGGATCAGCGCCGTGTCGAATATCGAGTCCTCCGGCGCCGTGCTTCCGGGCTGGGCGGACACCGTAGCGGTAGCCATCGGCACCCTGTTGTCGGGATTGCTGTCCGTAGCCGCCACGCGCCACCGCGGCTTCGCGGACATCGAGCAGCAGGGTGCGGGCACCTGCACTCGAACCTACTCGTGGGACGGAAGGCGATACGTCGCGTCCGGCGCGCGCGATTGCTGACGGACTACCATGATCGACGTGGACGCCCTCAACGGCGCCGCTTCGGATTGACATCGGCCACCGGGGAACAAAGGATGATCGATGAGCCACTCAAGGGAGGGCGAGGCAGGCGACGCGGGAGGCTCCCCCGTCTCGCCTGCCAGGGCGGGAGTGCCTCGGGGGAAGTGGACGGGCGGACCTTCGAGTTCCGCATCGCGGCAACGGCCACGATGGCCAACCTGCTCGTCGTGGCCGGTCTCTCGCTCGATGGCCTGTTCCGGGCCGACCTGATCGCCCCAAATGAAACTCCGCCCGGCACGGCAACCCTCGCCACCGCCATGCAGGCGGCCGGACCCAGGCTGGCGATTGCCTGCGTGTGCCTCCTCGCTGTCCGCACGGGCTCGACTGCGGCGATCACGGCGCTGGGCGCGGTTGCCGGCCTGATGCAGGCCCTCGACGCGATGGCGTGTGCCGTTCACTTGCCCGTTCGGCGTTCATGCCAGGCACGGTAAGGCGAACGATGCCATCACGCGGTGCTGCACGAATTGGCGCGGGCCGCCGGCCGCCTGGTTCCGGACGCTGCGGGTGGTGCTCCTGGACGGCGCACGGCATCGCGGTGACCCATGGATCCAGGGTGATCGTCGATGCTCGGTTCGCCGGCCGCTTCGGTCGCCCGCCGGATCGCGTCAGGCGGTGCCCCCTCCGCCAGGCGCTGATCCGCTTGCCCGGGTTGTGCCGACGAAGTCACGGGCAAGGGACGAGGCGACCGCCGATAGGCGCGCCGCGAGTTCGTCCTGGTTCGACATCGCCACGAACCTCCGCACCCGCTCCCGCCTCGACGGCAAGGGCTCGTCCAGACGCTCAAGGGCAGTCCGTCGCTCCAGCACTGCGCTCCCGAGTTCCAACAACGACGACAATCGGTCCATGCCGCTCTCGTCGAGACCCGCGGCCTTGAGGAGGAGGGACAGTCGGTTGGCGGCCCGTGGGTGGGCGCGCCGGTTGTCGTAGCACAGGTCCTCGAGGACGCTGTGTACGGAAAGGAACAACGCTGCGGATGACACCAGCCAGGGCCGACAGAACTCAGGTGCAGTCTCCAAGGCGATCCGATCGGCTAGGTATTCCGCGAAACGGTGCCTATCGATGCGTTCCGGGACCACCTGGAAGTCCGGATCGGGCGGGAAGGAGAAGCCCTCGTCGAACGGCCAATCCATCTTGCCCACCAGATGCCCATACTCGTGCAGAATGACGAACGACATCACGCCCGCGAAGACGACGTCGATGGATTTCGATAGATCGCCGTCGGACGGCCAAGCCATCGCGGGAAGCCGATCGTGTCCCAATGCGTAAGCGAAGAGCCGCGCCATCAACGCGATGGACAACTCCTCCAGGGCCGTCCCGGAAAGGATCGCGGGTAGTGTCGGGCCGCGCTCCTCGACCATCCTGCGCTGGAGGCCCGCGATGCGTTGCAACCAGCACCAGGTCGAGGCGAACTCGCGCACGAACGTGCCGAACCCCGCATGGAGTACGACCACGCCCTCTTTCGCCATCACGTAGGCGCCGATCGAGGGATCCGGCAGGACGACCAATTCCATGTGCAAGCCGTGCAGCAGTTCGCGCATCGCGCCGATGTTCATCGTCGCGATCAGCGTGGCGATGAACCGGGCGGTCCCGGCGAGCACCTCCTGCGGCGTGGCGGTGCAATTCAGTCCGAGCGCGTCGATCGGCTCGCCCCGTTCCTGTATGAACGGCAGCAGCACGCCCGTCCGGGCTTCTGCGCCCAGTGCGAGGATGCCCGCGATCCGCTCGACCGCAGCGGGCTTCATGAGCTGACGCTAGTCTCCGGCGGGATCACCACCACGGCGTCCTCGGACCTCCTCTCGACCTTGGAGAGGAGGACCGAGCAGTTCCCGATGGTGATCTTGAATGTGCTCTCGCTCGCGTGGAGGATCGCCGACGGCCGCCTGCGCGACAGCCTGGCGTAGAGGTAGCTCGCGAGCAGGCTGGTCGCGATGCCCTGTGACGACGTTACCGCAAAACCCACGAGGTCGAAGTGCTCGAACATGCCCGTCAGCGTGGTGGGCGTCCCCCACTCCACGCCCAGCGCTCCGAGCCGCGGGGCTTCGAGGAGGGCTTCGTTCACCTCGAACCTCAGCATTTCGGCCTCGCCCTCTCCTGCAGCTATCTGGCCGGTGAACAGCGTCCTTGGCGGCATCGGCTCGGCTCCCATCGGAACGATTGGCCCGGGCCGGCGATGGTCGGTGTTCCCGGGCAGAGATGGTCGGACCCAAACGTATCCCCTCGGACGAGGAACCGCCATCCGCGATTCGCCCGCACGCACCTCGCGCGCACATCGGGTTTCGGTAAGCCCGACGGCCGGGGTGGATGGGGCATGTCACCGAGCCCGGCTAGCAAGACCGGATGGGCCGGATGCGATCGGGGTTCCTGGTCCGGTCGGCCAGTTCCGCAAAGAGCTCCTCCAGGCAATCCCGGACCGCACCGCCCAGGTCAGGGATCCGCATCGCCGGACCGCTCCCCCCGACCTTGACGGGGATCGGGATCAACGACGGTGGACGTGCGGCCGTAGCCCCGTTTACCGCGATGCCCGAGGCCGGCAAGGGCAATATCTCGGCTTCCATGCGATCCGCATCCGCGGGATCTTGGAAGTGCAACGAGACGGCGTCGAGGAACCTGGCTGCCGCCAGCGCGGGGAGCAGCACCTCCCGGTTCCGCGCCCTCGGGTCCCCCCCGGGTCGCGCGCCGACGGCCCGCACGCCGACGAACCTCCCGTCAGGCATCCTCGCCAGGGCGTCGAGCGGGAAGGCCAGGACATCCGGGAACTGACCGGGACGGGCCATCGCCCCGCCCATCTCCCGTAAGGCACCTGCGGTGGCCAGCAACACGTCCTCCCGGAAGGCGGTCGCGGTGAGGCGCCAGGCGTGTTGGTTGGTCGGATTGGCCTCCGGCGTCATGCCGGCCTCGCGGCGGACCTCGCGCTCCAACCTCGTCAGGTGCCGACCGGTCAGCCCCTCGTGCAGCACGCGCCGCAGGGGCTCGCGGACGCGATCGGCGCCGAACCTGTGCAAGCGCTTGAGCGGCTCGACGTCGTCCAGAGGCACCCGGGCAAGCATGGAGGCCGCCTTGATGAGCCCGTCCAGCTGCATCGCCTCGGCCGCCGCCTGGGCGGCGGCGGCCCGCCGGATCCGGCTCGGGGCGCGACGACGCTCCTTGGCGAACATCGCGAGGGCATCCTCGACCTCGCCATGGCGAAGACCCTCGGAAGTCAGACGCCATGCCGTCGCCCAATCCCACCATGCCAAGCCGACATCGCCGTTCGATCCCATGCGGATAGCGCTAGCCGCCGCGGGGAGAGGAAGCAATTAGCATGTCGCCGGGAGAGGGAGAGCGACCACTCCCCCCAAGGAAGGTAATGAATCAATCTTGATAATGTTATGCAATCGGCATGTTTGATCGAAAACGGGAAGGTGGCGGTCGATGGGGGATGGCGTCGCGAAGGGTCAAGAGGTTTTCCTGAGGAAGGAGCCGCGTGCACCCGGTCCTTCATCGATGAGCGGGAGGGCTCGGGCGCACCGACGGCCTCCGCCAAGGGGTTGGGTTGATGAGGGTGATCGCCAGCCTCCCGCGAGTTGCGACGCGGCCGTGCGCCCGGCCCGGCCGCAGGCGCGCCGTCGCCGCCCGTCGCTGCGAGCGCGTTGGGACCGGCATCCCCATTCGATGCGGCGCACGCGCACCGCTGAACGACGGATTTAGGGGTCGAACGATGAGTTCTTGTCATTCCGCCACGCTGGGCGACGAAGCACACCTGGACAACTTGCCGCGCCTGGGGCGGCCACCGCTCCGATCCACGATCCGGATGATGCGGCGGGCCAGGACCGTGGACAGGTTCGCTCGATGGGTGGTCGACGCCGTGGTCTTCGGATCGCACGCCCAGGACCTCCGACCAGCCGACTTCATGGTGGTGATCGAGAACGCCCAGGACATCGATTGGGACGGTTACGCCTTCCTGGGAGTCGTGCCGCCGGCGGGAGCGCCCCGCCCATCGGCCAGTTACAGCGTCCGCCTGGTCTTCGGCGCGGGGGGCGGGTTCAGGGTCGAGACGGACTACTCTCCGCCGTCCGGGCACAGTCGCGTCCACATCCGCGTCGAGGCGGCGGGAGCGATGGCCCGAGGAGCCGGCCACGCGACCGGATCACCGGACGTGCGCGACGATCTCGCGGTCGCGTGCGCCTGCTGCCTCCCCGGTTCGCCTCGCCATCGGCATCCCACCTGACCATCGCGACCGCTGAACGCCCGTGCGGGAAGGCTGGTCACGGTCACCCCAAGGGCGAAACGCGGAAAGCCGGGCGAGCCCGATCGATCAGGAGAGACTTGAATGACTCATGAACATCGCGGAACGGTCCCGTTCGGTCACGACAGTTACGTGGATGGGCTGGCGAGCCTGAAGAGCTGTCCCAGCCCGAAGGTCCTGCGGATGTTGCGGGAAGCCCGCGGGGTCGACGAATTCTCGCGCAAGGTGGTCGACGCCATCGCATACTGCCTCACCAATCAGGATGCGGATCCCGTCGACGTCGCCGTGGTGGTGGAAGACGCCCAGGACATCGTCTGGGAGAATTACGCATTCCTCGGACCGTTGGCGCCGGTCGGGCCCGCCGTGCCGGGCCGGAGCTTCCAGCTAAGGCTCCTCCTGCGCGCCGAGGGCACCATCAATGTGAGCATTCGCGAGCAGGCGCCTGACGGCTGGGGCCGGATGTACATCATCGTCGAGGGAAAGGGGACGCTGACGATCAACGACGACTACCTTGCCGCGGCACGCGGGCAAGGGCCGTCGCACGTCATGTGATACGGCAAGACCGGTGATCACCCCTCCGCTTCGGTGGGAGCGCGAGCGGCGGTTGTCTCCCGAATAGGGCGCTCGGCACCTGATCCCGGTGCTCGCGAACCTTGAGCGGCACGATCGATCGATAGTGGCGACGCGTCGGGCGCGCTCTCGTCCATGCCGGTGGCGTGGTCTCCGTCGGCGCGGCGGGTGAGAAGCTCCAATCCCGGGTCCCGCCATGTGCCGTCCTGCGCCAGACCGGTCAGCGACCACCCGCTTCAAGCCCCCTGCATGCGGGCCGACGACAGGAGCCGGCGGTCACCGGATCCCGCCCTTCCCAATCGTTCCTGGTTTGCGGCGACGATGGACGCTTGGGCCTGCGGGGGCTTGGCGCGTGGGGCATGACCCGATCCGCGAAGCACCCCGGCGACTTTCCCTCCCCCGGCGGGCGGTCCGGGAACGCGCCTGACCGGCTCGGCGCCGGAGGCGGGCCTGTGTTACCATCGCGGAGGATTCTGGTGGACGCGCTCGACGCCCGCGGCGTTCCTGCGAGGGGCGGCCGAGATGGCGGGGTCGTGCCCGGAATGGTTTGGAGTGACAAATGGTGCAAGCGCCGGAAACCAGCATCGGAAATGTCGCCGGGATGGACAGGCTGCTCGCCAGGATCATCGTCGCCGCCCGCGTAGGGTCAGGAATGACGCAGGTCGACCTGGCGAAACGGCTGGAGCGGCCACAGAGCTTCGTGTCGAAAATCGAGGCGGGCGACAGGCGGGTGACCGCCGTGGAATTGGTGATCATCTCCCGCGCGCTCGGGCGAGACGCGAGGGACATGGTCGCGGAACTACTGTCGGCGCCACCGGTAGCGGGGCGCCGCATCAGGAGGAAGCCGGCTGGGGCGCCCGAGGCGGAAGCAATCTCATCGAAAGTGCTCACCGGCGGCGGCGGCGAGGTCGAGACGCCGGACGCCGATCAATAATGCATGGGTCTCCTTCCCACGAGGACACATCCAACCTGCCGGTGAAGAAAAACCGGTAAAGTAGCGCCGGATCGTCCTGAAGATGGCACCAGCGCCCCTCGTTCAAACCTTTCGTTGATAGAGCCTTCTACGGTTTGTCCCGTAGCTGAAGCAGCTCTCTATTCCCTCCGCCCTCCCTTCGGACTAGGTACGACGGTGCCTGCATTGGCTCTAGTTTGGCGCGGGCTGACGGTTTGATGAACATAACAGATCGGCGATGTTTGAGTTCGCCGGCCTTGGCGTCGCAGTGCCGAAGCAGCCGGGGCGTCGGCCCGTCGTGTCACTTCGGCAAGTTCCGGGAGTGCCCCCGCACACGCGGATGCCATGGTGCATGTCTGGTGTTCCGGCTTCAGGTCGCTCGCGCGTCACAATTCCAGCGGGCTCCGCCTTTGAAGGTCCTCCGATACGGTCGCCTCATCGGTGGTGGGGACAGAAATTGAGAACCTCCAGGTTGGAACCTTTGAGGTCGAACTCGTGTTCGACGCGCGGGCGCTGCACTGGCCAGACTACCATTCTACCACTGGCCGCGAGTCGCGCGGCGATCCTGCCGATTTATCAACACATCAGGCGAATTCAACTAGGCGCCCTGTCGCGAGCATGGGGACGTGCCTCGCAGGCGGCCGAAAGGGTGATTCACCGAAGCCCGCGTTTCTTCACCTCCTCGGTGCCGCCACGCTGCTCCCGGCCCGTAGCCTGGGACTGCAGGTCGGCGAGCAGCTGCTCGGGCGTGATGCCCTTCAATGCCTCCGCGTTGTAGATCATCGCGGCGAACCGCTCATGGTAGCGATCCACCGTCTCCTCCAGTTCCGCGATACGCAACCGCTGCCGGGCGTCTCGCTCCGAGGCGGCACGCGCGCGCGCTGACGGACGGCGGCCGATGATGCCGGGCGCGGCGCGGCGCGCCTCATAGGTCGCCTTGATCGGGCCGTGCGATTGCAGCGCCTGCCGGGTGTAGAGCCAGCCCTTCTCCTCGCCGATCGCGCGCACGATCCGGTCCCAGGTGACCAGACCCGGCAGCGCCTTGATGATCGCCATAACGGTCCGCACGCGGGCGGCGTCCAAGTTGGGGCTACGCGCCATAAATCGTGCCTCCTTCCGGCTCGATGCCCTGCGAACGCAGGATCGCGGCCGCACGGCGCTTCAGGACATCCGCATCGGGCATGGAGCCCGCGGCGGAGAGGTCACCGCCGGCAGCCAGCACCTTGGCGGTGGCGGCCAGCAGCGGCGACCCGACGGGCTCCGGCGCATGCTGATAATGCCGGTTCTGCTCGACGTTCGACCGCCGCTGCACCTCGGCCACGTCATCCTCGGGAATGCCGAACGCCATCCCGAGGGTTGCCCAGAAGTGCCGGACGGAGTGCGTCCTATCCCGGGCACCGTCGCGGTCGACGCCCGTCCGGCGCCAGAGGCCCGAACGCATACCGGCGCCCAGCACCTGGTGCGTGACCTTCTGGAACAGCGTGGGGCACGGGACCGAAGAAGTCCGCGTGAAAGTGCCCTCCTCAATGACGAACAACGGGTGGAAGTCGCTGCCCCTCGCGATGCGCATGGGAAGCAGCGACCGCGCCACGATCACGCGTTCGAGGTCGGCGAAGCGGACGAACTCGGTGCGACCGCGACGCCGCCCATGAACTTCGACTCCAAGCCCCTTCATACGATGGTAGATCGCTGTCGGGTCGGTGCTTGCGCCGACCAGGGACTCGGCCTCCTCGAAGGACAGCCATTCATGGCCGCGCAAGTCCCCGACGCCCGGCGGTAGGTAAATCTCCTTTGGATGGGCATCGTACCACCGTTTGATGGCGCGTCCGGCCGCGGTCGCCTCCCGCGCCCGCCGCAACGCCTCGCGGACGACGGCGGCGAACGGGGCGGGCACGTCGATTACCTCGGGTCCGCGGCCCTTTGACCCGGACCAGCGGAGGGCGAGCGAGACGCCATCGTCGAGGCCGTCGTCGCAATCCTCCTCGAGGTCGAGCACGGTCCCGATGCGCGGGCCCAGAGTGAGCAAGTGGATGGTCAACAATGACGTTAGCGCGACGTCGCCCGGGTCTTTTGCCGCAGCCGCCGCCGCGGCCAGGTCATCGACGTAGCAGTCGGCCGGAAGGAGGGCAGCCGCACGCACCGCACGGCCGCCGGCGTTCGTGGATGGCGGCAACGCGGCGTGTGTCGGCGTCCAGTCACCCACTGGAACGACCGTCATATCGTTCGCGCCGAGGAAGCGAGCGATCAGCCGTAGCTGGGCTTCTATTTTCCCCGATCCTGCCCCGTAGCGGGCCTGCGCGCGCTTGCAAGCGTCGTCCAATACGGCTGGGGTGCAGTCGGAGACCGCCATGAGGCCCGCTGCATCGAGGGCCTCGCCCATGAAACGGCAACCCTGTATGCGCTCGTTGAGGAGTCCCAGGCGAACACCGGTCGTTTGCCTCACGACAGCCTTCGCAAAGGGGCGGATTAGCAGGGAAAGCTCGGGAAGCGAGCAAACCTTTGGGCCAGTGCCGAAATACAGGCGTTGGCTGCCCAGTGCGGGACTGCCGGGGCTGCTCGGCACCAGCCCCGTCACATCCCAGCAATCGTCCTCGAAGCGCAGCTCGCGGAGCCAGGCGGGCCGCGTGCGCGCTTCCTCGACGAAGGCGGTGCAGCGCTCGGCCGGGTCGTCGCCGCGGCGCTTGAAGCGGGGGACCTTGCCTCCCTTCCGCCGCTTCGGCGGCTCGATCCCGAGACCCTTCGCCTTGCTCGGCAGGCCGAACCGCAGGCCGCGCGGGCGGCCCCTCATCGATCGCCGCCCCGGTCGTCGCGACGCTTGCGGGCGAACAGCCGGGCCACCGCCTCGAGCTGCCCCCGCAGGGCCGCCTCCCACCGGTCGACCGCCTCCCGCGTGGACTCCGTGTAGGTGCGAACTGTCCTGACACCGGAGTGATCGAGAATCCGCGCGGCATCGAGGAGCGTGCCGCCACGCCGCCGTTCTATGGTCGCGAGGGTGCGCCGCGCCCGGCGTCCGGTGAACCGCTGCAGGCGCTCCGTCCGGTGCGACGCGAGGCCCAAACGGTTCATCACGGTGGTGAAGCGCGTGCCGATCTCGCTCCCGGTCCGGTGCCCGGCCCAAAGATCGAGGGCCGCGCGATGCCCTTCATCGCCTCGCTTACGCGGGAAGCGGTGGATGAGGAGCGGCGCCGCGTCCGGGTGGATGCCCCTTCCCGCAGCCTCTGCCCGTGCCGCTTCAGCCTGGCTGGCGATCACATCGCCGATCAACGACGTCATGGCGCGCATGGTGAACGAAGTACCGAGGGGTACGCGTTGCTTCAACTTCAGCACGCGCAGGCGACGCTGCCCATCGGCGTGCGGCTCCGAGAGGTCGGTCACCTTGAGCAAGGCGACCTGTCCGGTGCGGAGGCCCCCGACCAGCACGAGCAGCGCCAGGACCACGTCCTCGAGCTTGATCGAACCCATTTCCCAAGCACCGAGCAGGGAGGAGATCGCTTCCGCCGCCTCGGCCACCGTCAGCGCGCCGCTGTCCGGGCATCTAAGGCGGACCGGCGACGGAGACGGCGCGAGGGGCGCCTCCAGCGGCAGTGCCGCCAGCACATCGGCCCCGAGCCCGGGAAGGCCCGACGCGGCCCAGGTATCCAGCGTCCTGGCAAGCCGGTGCAGCTGACTGTGGGCGGAGGCCCGCGCCCGACCGAATGCCCCGACCGCGTCCATGGTCACCTCGCTGGCCGGTCCGTGGCCGGCTGCCGCCGCATCGCCGAACATCGTGAGCAGCACGCGCCACTCGCTACCGGCCGTAGCCGCGGAGACGGTCTCGAGCCTGCGCTGGATGAAGTCGAGCACCCGGAGGCGGAGCCCCTCGTCGGAGGCGGGCAGCGAGCCGACTTCCATAACCGCGCGGTGCGCCGGCCCGACGGCGACCCAGACCGGATCCTCCCGCCGTATCCTGGCGCCATCGCGGGTCGTGAACCACGTCGTCCCCTGGTTATCCTCATTAGTCATGATGTCATGCCTTCCTGTTGTGGATCCTTGATCATGGCGGGTTCCCACCCGCCACCCCGCCGTGACGCCGTCCTCACGCCACGGAATGCCCCTTCGTCCCCGCGCATCATGCCGGCCTCCGGGATGCGCCGACCCCGAAGCCGGCCGCCTCGAGGAGCGCTTCCTGCAACGACCGCCGAACGGCGTCCGCCGCCTCGTCACGCTGGCGCTTGCCGTAGAACCGTTCGCTCGCCGGATCCGCCCAGCCGGCCGCCAGCGCCATCACCTTGGCTGCTTCCGCCTGTTCCGCAGGCGATCCGGCGCCCGCGATGCGCCGGCAGACCGACACCCAGGTGTGCCTCAGCACGTGCGGCGTCACACCCCGCAGGGCGGGGTAGCCCTCCCCCAAACGCTCGAAGACAAGCGCCAACGCAGATCGCGACATCGGCGCCCCGTCGATGGTCGAGACGAGGAGGAAGTCGTTCGCGACGCCGAACGGAAGCCGGGCGCGGGCGGCGAGCCACCGCGCGAGCGCGCCGGACAACTCGTCGGAGACGGACACGTCCCGGCCAAGGCCCTTGACCCGGGGCGCGAGGCGACGGGGGTCGGTCGGGTCGTCGGGGCGCTTCACCACACTCAGCGTCGGCTCGGCGCCGAGCGCAACGTCCCCGATCCGGCAGGACAAGGCCTCGCCCGCGCGGTGGCCCAGCAGCAGCAGCCACAGAAGGATCAAGTGGTTGCGGGACCTGGCCGCCGGGCCGGGCCAGAGCTCGCGCAGCGCGGCCTCATCCCGCAGCACCGCGCCGAGCAACTGGAGCTGCTCGGCCTTCAAGCCGTCCCGGGCGCCGTCGACGCGGGCCACCTCGGGGATCAAAGCCTCGCACGTCAGGGCGGAGGCGTCCGCCCTGAGGATGTGCGCGGCGACCAGCGTCGGGTCGGCGCATGACGGAATGGACCGGCGCGCGAAGAACGTCACGTAGGCGAGCGCGGAGCGTTCGAGCGCCACCCTGGTCTCGAGTTGGACGCCTGAGCCGATGAAAACCTGGAATGCCGACCATTCTGCGGAGGTCAGGAGAAGCCCCGTGCAGCAGCGGTGGCGCAGGTCGATGCCCCGATGGTCCGAGAATTGCCTGAGCGCGGCCACGCCGCGGAGCGCCGCCACCCGCGTGTTGAAGGAGGCGCCCGAGCGGAGCTTGCACGTGGCGTAGAGGGCGCCATCCGCATCGGCCATGCGGTCCGGGCCCACCAGTAGCGGCAGCCGTTCCCCAGTGGCGCGCACGACCACCCTGACGGCATAGGTCATCATACCGCCCCGCCGGATCGGCCGAAGCGCCGGAACCAGGCCTCGATGCGCAGGCGCTCGGCACGCCTCACGCGCTCGGCTTGCCGATCCGGCGGGCGGTCCGGGCCGCCCAGGCATGAAGCCGGGTGATTGGAGCTCAGGACCCTGCGCGAACTCGAAACTCTTGTAATCACCGGCAAGTCCCCCGACGCGGGCCGAGATGTAAAGAAGCCCCGGCCGCTCTCGAAAGTAAATATCCTTAACGAGGATATTCTGCAAGTATAGACTTTGTATAATCTATGTTTACGCTTGAGTGGCACCTGTGAATTAGAGCCGGTATTCACAGGTGATACTTGTAAAGACTTTAGCTCTGCGCGGCCGCTGTTCTCATTCATGTCCGATCCTTTGTCGTGGGTCGCCACCGCGGCACGAGCTGCAGCAAATCGACGGCAGCAGTCCGTCCCGACATCTGGGATCAGAACTAATCCATGTCAACATCAATGGTAGGACGTCGCCGCAAGTTAACGGTGAGGCGTCGGCACGTGGACTGGTACGAGATCGGCGAACGCTGGCGAGCGGCTCGGGACAGACTAGGTCATGGGGACATCGAGCCAGCGCTCGAGCAGTTCGCCGCCGACAACCACATCGCGGCCAACACGATCAGGCGGTGCCTCAGCGGTGCGGCCACCGTGCGGAAGCTTGCGGGGATGGGCATGGGCACGGTTCCCGAAATGGCCGCCTTGCCGCTCAAGACCGTATCAGCCTTCCAGAGGCTGATACGGTATGGCAATGACGCGGTCGGTCCCGTCGTGGCGGCCGTCCTGGCGGAACCCTCGATGTCCGGCTCGAGCGTCACGAGACTCGAAACGGAAGCGCGCATCAAGGCGGAGCGCTCGACCGATCCCAATCGGCACCTCGCCCGGCTGGAGGCCAAGGGCTTCGAGCAGGCGGCACTCAAAGCGCTTTCGGAGAGGATGGCAGCCGCTGGAGGCCGCGTCGCCATCGTGCCATCGCGCGCAAGCTTCGCACCTTTCAAGGTGGACGCCATCGTGCTCTTCGACACCAACACCTTCATTGCCGTAGAGGTGCTGGTGACTATCCCCGGATCGGCAGCGCGGCCGCGCGCCGGGGAGGCGCTGATGCGCGGGTTGGCCGCGACGAACGTTTTCGACGGCGTGGTGCTGCTGGTCGGTTCGGATGACGACGCCGACTGGTTGTCGTCCATTCTGGGCCGCCTGCGCGCCGACGGGGTGGCAGTGGCCCGCTACGATGAGGACGGCGGACTGGACCAGCTGACCCTGTCCAGACGCCGATGGGGTCTGCCGGGCCATCCAGTCCCACCGCCGTTCCGCCACGCCTACGAGGAGGTTCTCAAGGCCTTGGAACCCGGTCAAACGCGACCACGAGCCGGGCGCCGCGCGCATTGACCGCGATGTCCCGATGCGGGATGCCCGGTACGCCGGCGACCGGAGGAGGGCCGGACGGGCAAGACCGGCATCGGAATAGTCAGGACCGAGCGGGTGGAACAGCCCCATGCCACGTGACCGCAGGTCGGCCCCCACGTGGCGTTCGCCCGGTCCCAAGGATAGTCGCTGTGTCAGCGCGGAGTTTCGAGCCGGAACAAGCGACAGTCCCTTCTCGAGCCTCGTTCCGGTTGCCTGCTGATCAACGCGCCTTACCCGGTGCGGCCTCGGCAGGGTTGGCCTACGCATCTTCCCGTTCAGTCCCGCCGGGGTTGTGAAACCCGGCCGCTTGGGCGGCGATCCAGTCCCGGACGACACCATCGCCCCAATAGTTCCGGCCATTGATCTTGATCGGGAGCGGGAACTTCCCGTCACGGATCCAGCGCCACAGGCACATCGCGGTGATCCCGCCGATTCGCGCGCGGACTTGCCGACTGGTGACTAGAGTCCCGTCGCGCCGGTTCGGATGGCCCTCGGCGTCAGCGCCATCGAATGGCGGACCGACGGGCGCGCCGTCCCACGGGTCGGATGGTATGGGCGGCGTCGCGCCGGATGGGGCATCAATGGGGGAGCCGCCGTTCCGACGCGCCCGTCCCTCATCAGCGGCCTGTCCGCCGGCGGGTGTTCCCCGGCCGGTGGCGCCGACACTTGATCTTCCGTCCTTCTGGTGCATCTGCCGGTCCCGTACGAGGGAGGGGCAGGCAAGCCATGCTACGCGTCGAGGGCGCGGACACGGTCATGCACCACCCAACCCGAGGATTGGAGTGATGCACGTGTGCGAGCTGCCTGACTCACGCGGTGCGAGGCCGTAACGTGCAATGTCGCCGAGACAGAGCGGTTGCGATCGGCGAGCCACTATACGCGACCAACCACATGCGTGGCTCGTCAGCGATCTTCAATGGGCTACTGAGAGGTTCGATGGTTTTCTCGCTGCATCCCAGCAACAGCCGGCGACGAAACATACGACCAGTCTCAATTCGGTGCTTAGGAAGCGCGGATGGGATCCTACACCCGTGCATCGTCGCGTCAGCACCATGCGCGTGCACGGACGATACGACATTGGGATGCACGTCCGCGATGGCTGGACAGGTCACCGAGGAACAGGCGGTCGGACTTCTTCGTAGGCTGAGCGGTGTCCCATCGTTCGCGACAAGGGCGACGCGATCCATACCTGCGGGGTCAGATCCAACTCGGGACGCCGTCAACGGCCTTGGCGGCGGTACGGGCAAGCGTCCGCGTCCAAGGTGCGCGCGCGACGTAGTCGCGGAGCCAAGTGTGCCGGAATGGCAGTAACCACTCGACGGCCTTGCTGCGCCACTCAGGGTGGCCGGACATCGCGTACGCGATGGCTTGCGGCAGCGTCCGGATGCGGCTCTCGGTCCAGGATTCGAGTTGGGAGGTCAGGATCTCGACGAGAAGGGCCGGGTCGCGCCCGATGTCACCGGCTTGCCGGGAAACGTGCAGGAACTCGAGCAATACGTGGTGGCGGGAGTACCAGCCCGCGTGCTCCATGCCCCCGACCGGCGGCATCGCGGGCGCGAGCGGCCTGTGCGGCAGCGGAAGGCCGACCACAGGGGGGCGACCGCCGCCATGCTTGCGCTATTCGGTATACCGCGCGCCAGCCGAGACTATCTCTGCCCCAAGGCGACGAGCTCCGGGCGGCCTCCATGGCCTCGCAGCAAAGCCGACGCGCCTCCAAATCCCGGATACCCAGGTAGCCGAAGAGGTCGGCGTTCATAGGCGCCGGAATCGCGCTCACCCGGTCCCCTCGGCAGCATCTGCTTCATGGCGTTCGTCTCCTCGACGGGAGCGATTGGTCCCGCATTGCGCATCCTACCATTGCTCCGCGCAATCCTTGCCGTGGACATCGGCGACCGTTCACATCATGTGCGCAACGATGATCCGTTGTCGCCGCGAACAGCTCGATGGCCAGGTGCGGGATCGGGCCAGCGGCCACGCGGGTTGATCTCCGATGCACCCGCTGAACGACCCGGCACGGCTCCCGCGACGATCTCGCGTAACGCTCCTCAACTGAGTCTTTTCGAAGGTTCCGTGTGAGGCCAGCCCGTGCAACGCTTTCCGCCGTGCAACACGACATCGCTATCGTCAGGTGGTGGCTGATCCCCGAGGAATGGGCGCGCAAGGGCGCGCTCAAGTGGCACGTCTCGGTCGGGCCGAGCATCCTCGCGCTCATGCTGCTACGCCTCGCCTGGCGCCTCACGCATCGGCCGTCCGCCGTCGCCGGCGGACCTATCGCCCGGCCTGCGCCTGCACTCGCGGGCGACGCACTGGTCGTTATACGTCCCTCTGATGGTGCTCCTGCTGCTCGGCTGGGTCGCGGCCTCGGGCTTCGGGGCGACGCCTTACCTCTTTGGCGTCATCCCGCTTCCGGCGCTGATCGCCAAGGACAAGCCGACAGCCGAGGCGGTGGGCGGCGTGCACGGCCTGCTGCCCTGGGCGCTGCTCGCGTTGATCGCCCTGCACGTTGCCGGCGCCCTGTATCATGCAGTGGTCAAGCTAAACGGCGTGCTAGGCCGCATGCTGCTGAGCGGGGCCAAGGCCGGCTGAGTTGGGGGTCATGGCCGCCCGTCGACGGGCGTGGAGCGAATTGGATGCGAGGCGCGGCTGCGCAGCCGCCCTTCACGGCATGCAACGAAATATCTTAGTCTGTCGAAAGCCTGGATGAGGAACGGTCAAACACCCGCCAGGATGGCCGGGGTCGTTTCTCGTCTTGATCAATCGCAAAGCGCCGAGGTCTCGAATGGGACTTGGATACCGTCCTGACGAGTTCATGACGTTCGATCCCCGCCGTATGCTTCGAAGTCAATGGGCCATCCTCGGTCCGCAGATTGGATGGGCGTCCATCGCCTGATACGGCCGATGCAATGCACGGGCCGCCAACCCGCCGCGGCAGTCGCATCGAAGCGTGACGCGAGGTCCCGCCGCAGCGTGCTGACCGACGCATGGCAACGGCGGTCTGAATGGTGGTATCTCCGCCGGCGGCAAGTCTGCGGGCTTGGCGGTTGAAGGTAGAGAGCGCCATGGCACCCACGACCGAGCAGCGCGGCACGAGGACGGTGGAGAAAGCCGGTTTGACGAAGCCCCTTTATTACCGGACCTTAGAATTCTCGAACCTGAAGTGCTTTCGGGGGCAGCATCGGGTGGATTTCCGAGGCCGGGACGAGCGGCCTTCCCTCTGGACCCTGCTTCTCGGCGAGAACGGGGTCGGCAAGACGACGATCCTGCAAATGCTTGCATGGATGCGGCCGGTCGAACCACCCAAGGAGAGGCGGACGATCGAACCGGCATTGTTCAGTGAGCCTGATAATTACCTGTTTCTCGGGCTGGTCCGGCAATCCTCGCGCGCCACCCACATGACCATCCAGGCTACGTTCGATGGACGCGAACAAACCGATAGGGCCCAAGTTCAAACTTATCTCGATGTCTCGACGAAGAGCGGCGATCCCCATGAGGGCGACATCGCGAAACTAGCGGACGTCAAGCTTGGTAGTCGTAAGAATTCGTCGGGCCCGGCGCCGGAATTGCCCCTCATAGCTTATGGGGCCAATCGCCAGATCGGCGCCAAGAACCTCGGTGATCCGGTGCTCACAGATCCTGTCGCAATGCTCTTCTCTCCGGCGACCGTGCTATATGATCCAGAATCGATCTTGCGGGACCTCGATTACGCGTTCCGGATGAAGAAGCGAGGGGCTGGTGCGCGTAGGATGCAGTTCCTGGAGCTGATCGCCACGATCGCCCCGGCTATCGGCGCCGCATCGAACATCAGGTTCTCGGGTCCTTCGATCAACGCGGATGCGGCAGACCCCACCGGCATAAAGTTCCAGACCCGTTCCGGCTTGGTTCCATTCTCAGGAATGAGCCTCGGCCAGCAGACGACCATTGCGTGGGCGCTCGATCTGGCTTGGCGGCTCGTCCGCCTTTATCCGGACAGCAAACGGCCGATGTGCGAGCCCGCCATCGTGCTGGTCGACGAGATAGACCTGCACCTGCACCCGAAGTGGCAGCAGAACCTGCGCGGCTACCTGAGGCAACACTTCCCGGCTACCCAGTTCATCGCCACGGCACACAGCCCGCTCATGGCGCAGGCGTCGCTTGACGCCAACATCGTGGTCTTCCACGAAACCTCCGGCGAGATCACCATATGGAACGACGCCGAGCGCCTGCTCGATTGGAGGTTGGATCAGGTGGTCACCGCGTTGTTCGGCCTTTCGAGTGGACGCGGGCGCGAGATCGATGCCTTGTTCGACGAGCGGGATCGGCTGTTGGACAATCCTGGCCGCACCGCGGCAGAGGACATGCTGCTGGCGGATCTGCAAGCGCGGATCGCGGGTCTCTCCGCACCTGATCCCGTTGCCGACCGGACAGCCATGGACATCATTCGCCTGGCCGCAGCGCGGATCGGCAAAGCATCGGCCTGAACATGATCAAGGTCATGCGACCCACGTCTTTGCCCGCGGTCCTGGCCACGCGCGGCGTCTTACAGACCAGGAAGGATTGCGATGCCTACGACGCATACCCCCGGCACTACCGCGATGGCCGAAAGGGATTCGACGCCAGTTCCGGGATTTATGCACATAGGTCGGTGAAGGACGAATTGCTGGCCGCCCAACACCGGAAATGCTGCTATTGCGAGCGCAAGATTCTTCCCTCCGACTTCGGCGACGTGGAACACTTCCGGCCGAAGGCTGGCGTCAAGCGCGAAGGCGTCAAGAAGTTGATCAAACCCGGATACTACTGGCTCGCGTATGATTGGAGCAACCTGCTGGTCAGCTGTGGTGTATGCAACACGGCTTGGAAACAGACGTACTTCCCACTCCGGAACGAGCGCCACAGGTCGCGCTGGCACGGAGATCCGATCGCGGGCGAACATCCGATGCTCGTGGACCCAGCAGCCGAAGACCCGCGAGACCACATCCGATACGCTGGCGACGCTCCGTATGCACTCACGCAGCGTGGGCAGGCTACTATCGATCGCTTGGGACTTCGTCGAGGCGATCTCAGGGAGGCGCGCAAGGAACTGCTCTCGACGCTCACGGTTCTGCGTGATGTCACCATCTGCCTGGCGCCTTCCGACCCTGCTCGGACTACCGCCGAGACCCACCTGGAATCGGTGGCTGAACCAACGAAGGAATTTAGCTCGATGGTGATCGACTTCCTAGCGTCGACGTCGCCCTGAATGAGAGGGCAAAGGCGCTCTGTCCCCTCGCTTCCACCGACACCCTGCGCTCGCCCCAATGTCGGGCGGCCGAATGCGAAACGCAAGGAAGGAGCCTGACTCGTGTTGTTGTTCGCGGCGGATTAACGCCGCTCAGCGAGCAAGTTTCGCAGGGTTGCACAACGCGTCGCCTCCGCCACCCGCTTCGTGAGCTTGGTCCATCGAAACACTCATCGAGCACCAAGGTATCCGCTGGGGAATGGTCCAGCTCCCATCGCCGTCCCCAATCAGCGCTGACCGTGCCAATGCACGTGATGCATCACTCCTTCGTTTCCGTCGCTGCCAGCGCGACCCGCTCCGCCTTGATGGCGCTGTCGGGCAAATCCGCCGATGCTACCTCCCAAGGGCGGGACGTCGCCCACGCGACGACGGCGCCCGGCGAAGTGGTGCCGAACTCGGCGCTCGGACTTCCATGGAGGTATTCGGGCCGCTCTCGAACGGCGGTTGCGAGGCTCGCCTCCATCCACGCAGGCAGCAATTTGAACAGTCCTAAGAGGTGCAAGACGCGCGAGTGGACCAATTGGATGGCAGCCGCCGACGTTAGCGGCAGCTCGAAGTCACACAGGGTGGATGGCCCGACGTAGGCATCGAGCCATGCGGCGCGCCAGCGGGGGCCTCGCGGGTATCCGGCGGTGGCGAATGCCAGGCCAGGATCCTGGACGACGCGTCGCAGCGACGTCCAGGCGAAGGCCTCGGCGCGGCACCGCCTGCCGCCGAGAAGGCGTCCCCGCATGTATAGCCGCGTGGTCTCCGCCAATACCTCATCGCCGTCGGGCGCCCACTCCCGTCGGTGTCCGCCCCAGGCCACGTAGTCGGACAACCGGAGGGCCGCGACCTTGTCGTCCACGACCACGTCGAACTCGTCGTCGAGCAGCGCGTCCTCGACCGCCGCGTCCACCTTCGCCTCGAGCGCACGGTAGGCGGCGAACCCTTCCGCCGCCGCTCCCATCTCGGAATACCCTTCGATCAGGGCGCCCGTACCGGCCGCAGCGCTGCAGCGCGCCATCGCCGCCAGGTATCCCGGCATATACGCGGTGTCCGCATCGGCCTGGACCAGGAGGACCTCGTCCTCGCGGACGCCGAGATCGCCGGCGATGCTGAGCGCCTCGAGAGCTCCACGATGGCGAGCCGGCACGAACCCCGTCGTCGACTCCCGCACCACGCGGACGGCGCCGGTCGACGATCCGGCCGCGACTCGACCCATCGCCGGAAGCGTCCCGTCGCGGGAACCATTGTCCACCAGGACCAGGACGGCCTGGACGCCGGGATCCTGCGAGTCGGGCCCGAACCCCAGGGATCTGCAGACCTCCTCCACGAGGCTTTCCTCATCAAGGCACGGAATGGCAACTACGACGAGCATGGCCTTTTTCATCAGCAACGATTCACATTCATTCTGCCGTCCGTCATTGTCAAACCTAAGTATTGACCCACGATCCATCACAGGAATTTATAGATTCTCATCTTGATCCCGCTATTACATCGGAGACCAGGAAGAATGCGACTACTTTACTGTATAAGTCCTTTTCCATC
Organism: Acetobacteraceae bacterium; assembly: GCA_965198825.1. Taxonomy (GTDB): domain Bacteria; phylum Pseudomonadota; class Alphaproteobacteria; order Acetobacterales; family Acetobacteraceae; genus BOG-908. The sequence goes on from CBDAQB010000003.1 coordinate 131,146, forward strand.
GACGGCGATCGTCGCTTGCCCAGGCTGAACCGCGTGCGCTATCTTGAAAACTGGAATTGGACGAATCGGGGCTGAAGCCATGGATCTGGACACGAGGCCGGACGTAGCGATCATCGGCGGTGCCGCGAGTCGCGAGTGCGAGGAGGGGGGCTCCGCCCGGTTGGACAGCGTGACGCTGGCCCGGCTCATCGAGGAGGTCCGCAACTCTCCCGTCGAACCGACCGCCTACAACCGGACCCACAACCGCCACAACCGCACTTGATGCCCTAGGTCCGGCCGGAATGGTCCGCGTCGGCACCGTCCTCGTGAAGGTCGCGAGCAGGTGCAACCTCGGTTGCGGCTACTGCTACGTCTACGAAATGGCGGACTCGGGTTGGTCCAAACAGCCGAAGGCGATGTCCGAAGAGACCGTCCGCGCCTTGGTCCGGCAACTCTCGGCCGTCGCGGCGGCGCAGGAGGAGCCATTCGAGGTCGTGCTCCACGGCGGCGAGCCGCTCCTCGTTGGTCCGACGCGGTTCGAAGCCATCTGCCGCCGGTTGCGCGAGGCCCTGCCGGCGAGGGTGGGATTGGGGATCCAAACGAACGGCGTGCTGCTTTCCGAGCAGGTCGCCGCCACGTGCGTCAGGCATGGCATATCGGTTTCCGTGAGCATCGACGGACCCGCATCGGTGCACGACCGGCACAGGCCCGACAAGCGGGGACGCCCGAGCCACGCGGCCGTTTTGGCGGGCATCGAACGCCTCCGGCGCCATCCCGGGGCGCGGGGCCTCCTGGCGGGCGTGCTGGCCGTCATCGACCTGGAGAGCGATCCCGTCGAGGTCTACGGGTTCCTCAAGGCGCTCGAGCCCGGCGGCATCGATTTCCTGTTCAGGGACGGCAACCACGATGTCCTGCCGCCCGGGAAGGCCAGCGTCGACTCGACGGAATACGGCGCCTGGATGGCCAGGCTGCTCGGCCATTACCTGGCGGATCGCAAGCCGACCCCGGTGCGCGTGCTCGACGAGATGCTCAAACGCCTCATGGCGCCCCCGGGGCGCGCCGGTTCGCCCAGGGAGCCCGACGACGCCGTGCTGGTCATCGAGACGGACGGTTCCTTGAGCAAGAACGATACGCTGAAGGGCGCATACGAGGGGGCCGACCGTTTCAAGGGCGCGTGGTCGGTCCACGACGGCGAATTGGTCGATGCCCTGGGCTCGTCGGAATTCGAGCGTTACTGCCTGGCCCAGCCGCCCAGCAGCGAGGCTTGCCTCGCCTGCCCCGACTTCGGGCCCTGCGGGGGCGGCACGCCGGCCCATCGCTGGACCGCCGCCCGCGGGTTCGATAATCCGAGCGTCTTCTGCGCCGACCAGCGCCACTTGGTCGCGGCGATGCGTCGTCGCTTGGCCGCCCACGGGATTGCGGCCTGATGGTCCCGCGATTCGAGCGCGCGTCGCTTCGCACCGAGCCGTTCCCGCACGCACCGGTGCCCGGCATACTCCCTACCGCGTTCGCAGATGAGATCCTCGCCTGGCTGAGGGACGAAGCGCGATGGGAGCTGAGGGTCGAGAGCTTCTACGAGCAGCACGAGATCTGCCTCGGACAGGCCGCGCTCCCTCCGTCAATCGCATGCCTCGCCTCCGAAGCGTTCGCATCGGCCGCGGCCGGGGCGCTGGCCCGGCTCTTCGATGAACCGCACGGCCTGGTCCTGGCGAACGCCAGCGCACATCGGCTGAGCGGCGGACAGACGATCAAGGTCCACAACGACTTCATCGGCGACGAGGAGAGCCATCGCCTGCTCATACAGCTGAACGCCGGCTGGAGCATGGAGCAAGGCGGTCTGCTCATGTTGTTTTCCGGCGCCGACCCCTCGGACCTGCATGGCGTCCATCTCCCTGTCCACGGCAGCGGCTTCGCCTTCGAAATAAGCGAGCGCTCCCACCATGCAGTGTCGTCGACCATCGAGGGCGATCGGTTCACCCTCGTCTACACCTTCCGCCGCGCCTCCCGAGGCGAGCAGGAATGACGTCGCCTCCGCCTGTGAGCGCCCACAAGGCGCCATGGATGCATGTAGCGACCGGCTTGGCGCCGCGCGAATTGATGCGGATCGAGCATGCGTTCGGGCTCAGCCGCGAAACCTACGGAACCGTAAGGCATGCGCGGCGCGATCGATCGGCGCAACGGCGCGTGCTCGGCGCCATCCCTTCGCCACCCGAGTTCGGGCGGTCGGGCACAATCGTGATCGAGGACCTCGATCCGGGGACCGCGGCGCCGTATCGGGCAATGGGATTGGTGTTCGCCACCGCAGAAGACGTCGTTCGAATGAACGCCGTTCCCCGACTGTCCGCCGCGCTCGACGTCGTCGTCGCCCTCCCGGACTTGGCCGCGGCCCTCGGCGAAGTGCTCGCTGCCATCCATATCCTGAAGCCCCAGGGGCCGGACTATGATGTCAGTCACAGCGATCCTGGCGTGCCGTTCTCCGCCTTCGTGGGCGTGCAACCGGAGCCGCGACCGCTGGACAGGCTCCGGCTCGCCGAGGAGCTGGTGCACGAGTGCATGCACCTGCAGCTCACCCTCCACGAAGCGCAGAATCCCCTCGTTCATGGGAGTGGAGAACTCCACCAGTCGCCTTGGATGGGCTGCCATCGCCCTACGCAAGGGCTCCTGCACGGGTTCTTCGTATTTTCCGCCCTCAATACATTCCTGGCCCGGCTTTACGAGACGAGACGGCTAGACTCGACGGAAACGGCCCACGTCGAAGCGCGGCGCCGGGAAATCGCGGGAGATCTCGAGGTAGCAGCCGATGCGTTGGCGGGCTCGTGCGAGCTTACCGAGAGCGGACGCAACCTCATCTCGGAAGTCGGGCGGGGTCGATCACCGAGAGACGGGCATCCGACCATCCGGCGCCAGTCCCCGGCGCCATGAACGGAAGCGGGCATGCGGTGCCGAGACCCTGACAAGGCGCCCATGATCGAGTATGATTTCTGAGTTCGCGGGGCCGTCGCGCTCCGCCTGCCCGCACTCAAGCCGGGATTGAACGACTTTGGCCAAGGATGCCGTCACCGGCGCGAACCGGCTGATCTTCGGGGTGCTGGCGGCCATCGTCGCGTTGCCCGGAGGCTTGGCGTGGGAGCGATCGACCGCCACCAATTCAGCACGCGCATGGGCGGAACACACCCACGACGTCCTCGACAAGCTGAAGGACCTCCAGATCGGTCTCCGCGACGCCGAGACCGGCCAACGGGGTTACCTCCTGTCCGATGACGAATCCTACCTCTCGCCGTATATCGGCGCGCTCCGACGCGTCGCCTTCATCGAAGGCGAATTGCAGCGGCTGACTGCCGACAATCCCATCGAGCAGGATAGGCTGCTGACTTTGTCCTCAATCGTGCAGTCGAAGCTGGAGGAACTGGCGCAGACGATCCAGTTGAGGCGGACAGTCGGCCTTGACGCCGCGCTGCCCGTCCTGCGGACGAACCTCGGCCGGGACCTTCAAGGCCGGATCGACGCGATCCTGACCGCCATGGTCGCCGAGGAGGAGGGACTCCTGTCCCGTCGCCTCGCCGCCGGGGACAAGCGCGGCGCCGTGGTGCGTTGGCTCCTCCTCGGCACCGCGGCTGTGGTCCTGGCGGCGCTCCTGCTTGCAGCCCGGACTCTGAATGGCGCCTGGTCGCAAGCGGTCCGGCTGGAAACAGCGCAGCGCGCACTCGCCACCCGTCTTCGCAGGGCGCTGGACAGCCTTAGCCAGGGTGTCGGCGTCTTCGATGCCGAGCGGCTCCTCGTGCACTGGAACGAATGCTTTGGGGTGCTCCTCTCCTTGCCGGACACGATCCTCCGGGCTGGTAGCCACTATGCGCAGGTTGCGGCGCACGCCGAGATCGCCGGCGGCGGCTCGGTTCTCGAGACTGAGGACCAGATCGAGCACGGCCGATCGGAGAACGGGGTCCCGATCACTTACGAGCGCTCGCGAGCGGGGGGACACCTCCTCGAACTACGCCGGACGCCGATGCCCAGGGGCGGATTCGTGCTCACCGTGACGGACATAACCAAACGCGCGCAGGCGGAGGGGATTCTGCGGGAGTCCCAGAAGATGCAGGCCATCGGGCACCTAACCGGCGGCATCGCGCACGACTTCAACAATCTCCTGACAGTCATCCTCGGCAACCTCGAATACGTACGCTCCAAGGTCGCAGAGGACGTGCGCCTGGCGTCACGGGTCGAGCGGGTGACGATCGCGGCCCAGCGCGGGGCGACCCTCACGGCCCAGATGCTGGCCTTCGCGCGCAAGCAGCCGTTGGCCCCGACTGCCGTCATCCTGTCCGACACGCTGCCCGACATGGTCCAGCTGCTGCGCCGGACGTTGGGAGAAGGGATCGACGTGCGTTACGTCGAGACCGCCGGGCTTTGGCCCGCGATGGCCGATCCCGCGCAGCTGGAGAGCGCGGTGCTGAACCTCGCGCTCAACGCACGGGACGCCATTGACCAGCCCCCATCGAGTGATCCACACAGAATGTTAGTGGGCTGCGGCATTTTGTCCCGCTAAGCCTGTCGGCAAACTGGGTTTTACCCGCTGCGGCAAGGCTGGACTGATGGTCTCCGGCGCAGGCGGCCGATAGCCAAGCGAGGAGTGCGGGCGAGCAGTGTTGTAGTGCACCCGCCATTGCTCAATCAGCACCTTCGCCTCAGCCAGCGTGTTGAAGACCTCGCACGCCAGCAGCTCGTCCCGGAACTTGCCGTTGAAGCTCTCGACGTAGCCGTTCTCCCACGGACTGCCAGGCTCGATGTAAGCCGTCTTGGAACCGACCCCGGCGATCCACGCCTTCACGGCCGTCGCTGCGAACTCAGGACCATTGTCCGAGCGGATGTGCGACGGCGTGCCGCGTGTGAGGAACAGATCCGCCAGCACGTCGATCACTTCGGTAGCCTTGAAACAACGAGCCACCCGGATCGCCAAAGCCTCGCGCGTAAACTCGTCCACCACGTTCAGCGTGCGGAACTTGCGACCGTCACGGGTGCGATCTTCGACGAAGTCATAGGCCCACACGTCGTTCGGTCGCTGTGGGCGAAGGCGAACGCAGGAGCCGTCATTCAGCCAAAGCCGCCCACGCTTGGAATGCCGCTTCGGCACCTTCAACCCCTCCTGACCAGCCCCCATCGAGTGATCCACACAGAATGTTAGTGGGCTGCGGCATTTTGTCCCGCTAAGCCTGTCGGCAAACTGGGTTTTACCCGCTGCGGCAAGGCTGGACTGATGGTCTCCGGCGCAGGCGGCCGATAGCCAAGCGAGGAGTGCGGGCGAGCAGTGTTGTAGTGCACCCGCCATTGCTCAATCAGCACCTTCGCCTCAGCCAGCGTGTTGAAGACCTCGCACGCCAGCAGCTCGTCCCGGAACTTGCCGTTGAAGCTCTCGACGTAGCCGTTCTCCCACGGACTGCCAGGCTCGATGTAAGCCGTCTTGGAACCGACCCCGGCGATCCACGCCTTCACGGCCGTCGCTGCGAACTCAGGACCATTGTCCGAGCGGATGTGCGACGGCGTGCCGCGTGTGAGGAACAGATCCGCCAGCACGTCGATCACTTCGGAAGCCTTTAGACGACGAGCCACCCGGATCGCCAAAGCCTCGCGCGTAAACTCGTCCACCACGTTCAGCGTGCGGAACTTGCGACCGTCACGGGTGCGATCTTCGACGAAGTCATAGGCCCACACGTCGTTCGGTCGCTGTGGGCGAAGGCGAACGCAGGAGCCGTCATTCAGCCAAAGCCGCCCACGCTTGGAATGCCGCTTCGGCACCTTCAACCCCTCCGACCGCCAGATCCGCTCAACCCGCTTGTGGTTGGTCTGCCAGCCGTCGTCCTGCAGCAAAGCCGTGATCCGACGATAGCCATAGCGTCCATATCGCCGCGCCAGATCAATGATCGAGCTCGTCAGCGCCGCCTCGTCGTCTGCCCTCCTGGGTGCCTTGCGCTGCGTCGAGCGGTGCTGACCCAGCACACGGCACGCAACACGCTCAGGAACCTTCAGCGCCGCGGTGACATGGTCCACAGCAGCACGACGACGAGCGGCGCTCAGGTGTTTCCCGAAGCGGCTTCCTTCAAGATCAGCTTCTCTAACGTCAGGTCGGACACCGCACGCCGCAACCGGCTGTTCTCCTGCTCCAGCACCTTCAGACGCTTGACCTGGTCAAGCTTCAGTCCGCCATACTCGGAGCGCCAGCGATAATAGGTCGCCTCCGTCACACCGATCGTCCGGACCGCATCGACAATCGACTTGCCCTGGCCGGACAGAACCTCAACCTGCCGCAACTTCGAAACAATCTCTTCAGGCTTGTGATGCCGTCGAGCCATTCGCTCCCTCCCTCTAGGACCGCCAGAGTCTCATCCCTGGCGGGCTACTTCTAGGGGGGCAGGTCAGCGACACCGATGGGTCAACGGCTTCTGAGCGGATGCGCTCTCACATTCACCAACTGAAGTCGGGGCTACTGGCCATGAACCAGCACTCCCGGGTAAACGCCCAACGGTATTAGCCGACAGCCAACTTGACATGGAGAAGTTCCCACACCCTCGACGGCATAGGCTTTTTTGACCCCAACCCGCCTTGGGCTGAAGCGTTGGCCGAGGTATTGGTCGAGTCCTCGAAGAGCTACCGGTTTTTGAAGATCGAGTAGAGTTCGGGCGGACGGAACATGTCACTGCCCCTAAGCTACCGCCGTCCGACGCCGAGCGCATCGGACGGGCCGCCAGGGTCGTCTATTTATGGGATCAGAAAAAAGGATGCACCTTCGCCTGGGATCGGCGTATCCCGAACAACGTCTTTCCGCGTTCCGTCGTCCGCTTACCTATCGCATGCCTGATCTCGTTGCGGTTAGTTTCCTCGAACGCCCTTCTCGTCCGCGCGCGTAATCCACCTTCCTCAGGAAAGCCGCGCCCGTAGCCGCTTCGAGAATCGACACAAGCGAGGAACATGCGAAAGGCCCCCCACGCCGCGGTGTCGCTCTCTTCGGAGACGAACCTCTCGTGCCAACGACGCGCGCAGACGCCGAGAGCGTGGTTTTCCCGCAACGAAGGCAACTTGTCCTCGACCCAAGTCCCGCCGACGTCCGCCGCCACGATATGAGCCTCGAAACAGGATCGTCGGATCGAAGAGAAGCTGGCAAGGGTCAGTCCGAGGGCCCTCTCCGTCAACGGTTCGGCGCGCACGAGCGTCTGTACGGTCTCGCGCAGCCATTCGTAGCGCTCGTGCCGTTCGGCGAAAGCCGAGACATAGCTGATCTCCGCGTCGCTGCTGCAGCTGGAAAGCACGGCTTCGCGTATCCCGAAGCTCTCTGGACAATCTGTCGCGGCGAAGGCTACGTCCGCGACGGCGGACATCGCGAGCTGCGTCTGGGTTTCTCGCGCCATCGTCCGCCATAATCCCTCCGCTGCCGCGGCATCGCGTTCGAACAAGGGTGCCACCAGAGCCACGTGGAAGCTAGCCATGCGCCTGCGAACGGATGACCCGGCTGGGCCCTCCGCCACGGCGCGCGATACCAGGAGCCGCGCGAGACCGGGACGGGCGTCAAGAAGACGTCCGAGACCAGCCGGGTCGAAAGCACGGGCGTACCACGCGGCATGCGGCATACCCCAAGCGACCCTCAGCGCATCCATCCGAGCTTCCGAGCGACGAGCGTATTCCCCGGGGCCCTCGCGTCGCAGCCGGTCGGAGATCACCACTTGATCGGGCGGTGTACCGCTCAACCAGACACTGTCGTAACGGCCAGGCGAGCCCGCTTCGGAGCCTTCACCGAGCAAGGGGCGCCCCCTCCCGGCATCGTCCGGAGAGGCTGGCACGAGCACGGTCGGCAACGCGGGACGATCGGACGGAGCGGACGCGGTGACAGCCTGCCACGCGCGCTCGAACGCCGCCGCGAGATACCGCACGTCCGCTTCCGACCTCAGCTGCCTTGAAGGAACGAAGGTAAAGGAGGCGGGATGGAGACGGGCGACCAGATCCTCGATCGGGACGTCGTGACCGCGATCGACCAGGAAGATGGTGCCCTGGGTGGCTAGCCAGGAGTCCTCCCCCGAAAAGTCCCCGCTCAAACCTAGAAGTCGCGCGACCAGGACCGCATCCGTCGAGCGACCTGCGAAGCGATAAGCGAGAGAGCGCAGGAGCGCGTCATCGCCTCGAGCCATCTCGATGATGGCCCGCCGCACGCCGTCGTCGAGCACGGGGTCGGCTTCCCCCGTAAACCAGAGGGCCCGCGACCGTCGGCTGCGCGGGGCGTCCTCCGCGACGACGATCGCCAGGATGCTCGCCATCGTCTCGGGAGACGGCATCTCGAACCATCGCTCGAACTCCAGGTTCTCGAAGGCGCCTTCAGGACGATCGAGCACGGCAAGCCACCTTTCGTCCGCGGACAGAGCGCCCAACGCCGCTTGGACGAGATTGGAAGCGGCGAGCTGCCGCTGATCGTATGGTCCGCCGCCCTCCGCTCCACGATCGGTCGCCAAGGTAGCCCTATCCAGTCGTTGTGAAGCGGCCAGAAAGATGCTGACTTCCCTTTCTCCAATTATGGGCGTGAGCTGCCGAACCACGTTCGACAAGGTTTCGACCTCATCCAGACTCCGTTCCTCGATCGTCGCGATCACCTTTTTCCAGTAGCTCGCGAGCGCCTCCGGCCGCCTTCCCGCGAGCAGCTTCTCGTATCTGTCGAGTTGATATTGCTCTTGAGTGGACGATAAGCCTTTTTGGATCGCGGACGGATCGAGGTAATTTACCTCCTCTATGCACCTGTCCAGGAAAGTTGCCGGGACCGCCACGTCCGGATCGAGCAGATAGGTCTCGCAGCGGTCCAGCAAACCGTAGCTCTTCGCGTTCTCCCCCGCCATGCAACAGAGGCACTGAGCCTCGGTCAACTCGAACACGCTGTCGCAAGGGGACTCATCGTGCTTGCGCATCGCCTCGACCCAGCCCTCATCGGGCGTCCGCGGATGCCGCTCGAGCAGCTCGTAAGCTTCCCGCGTGCCGAGCGCCTCCGATACGAAACGGGCAGCCTCATCGGCGACAGGATCCTGAAAGCTGAGCAACGATCCGCATCCTTCAAGGAGCCGTTCGGCCAGCTGGCGTCCGGAGAACCGCAGGACCCAGGCCGCCTCCTCCGCTTCGACGGCCACTCCCATCACGGCAGAAGAGACGGCCCAACCCAGGAAGGCTTCGGCTAGCGCTTCCTTATCCCCGACGGAAGAGAGCAGGAGAGCGAGCCTGCGTATCCTCATCAGCTCGTCGCTGTCGGTGACGGTGAGCCGATGCCCAAAAGCTACGCACGATCCGTCCGCCGATATCGGCTCCAATCGCTCGAGGATCTCGTTCTTCGTCGCGCCCCAGCGAACTTGCGTCCCGCGCTCCCTCATCTCGGAAAAGCCGTCGGTATGAACGAGGCCTAGCCACCTTGTCATAGCGGGCTCGAGGACCGGTGCGACCCTGGCATGATTTCGAAATCGGGCGAACGCGTTTGCCAGGAAGGATTGCGCCGCCCCGTTCTCTCCCTTGCGCGCCCAGAAGTCTTCCGCCGCCGCGATGAAGTCCTCGGGAACGCGCATGACGTAAGCCGTCAAAGCGTCTTCGGCGGCTCGCTGCCAATTTCGAAGCCCGACCCAATAGATCAGAAGCGATTTCCGTCCGAGCAGAGGGAAGTTGGGTTCGAGGACGGCGTGGAAGAGAGCGGCCGCGGCGGCCTCTACCTTGAGGTCCGCGTTCGGCTCGGGCTCGAACCATGCCGAGATCTCCTCGGTCAGGCGCGCGGCGTCGGCACCGTCCTCGGCGGCTTCTTGAACCACTTCGGCGAGGAGCATGCCCAACGCGTAAGCGAGACGCCCTGGCTCCACGGCAAAACGGCCGGGTCGCGTTTCGACGAACGTACCCCCCGAGGTGAGCTCTCCCACGACGTCACGTTCCTTGTCTCGGAACGGTAGGAGAGCGGCGAGTTCGGCGCGGGAAAATCTACCTTGGGCGACGCGATGACGGGCCGCTGCGGCCCTTATGATGTCCTCGAATTCCGATGGCGTCATTGGATAGCCGAGCTTGTTCCGCTTGGCTTCCATTGCGTCGATATACAGTACTCGCGCCCGGCTAAAATCGCCGCTCTCGAGCATGGCGTCGATATTTCTGCAAACGAGCCCACAGTATCGGGGTATCCGAAGAAGGCATCGGAGCTCTTCGGGAATGTCGTCGAACCTCACCGCGTTCCTGGTCAACGCGTCTGAGAGTTCCTCTGCGGAATATCCGTCCGTGAGCAACCTATCCGTGAAGGACAGGTCGTTCAAGCTCGAGCAACTATCCTGCCAATGGGCGGGTCTATCCGTGACCACGATGGCGACCTTCCCCGCCCAGGCCTCTCGAAAAGCGGGCGCGAAGAACGTCGCCCAATTGACTTCGGAACGTTCGTTCAATCCGTCCACGACGAGCAGGATAGAAGGACTTCGACCTCGGTCGTCTCCGCTCAACCAACGCTGCAGCCTAATGCGCCAGTCGTCCTCGCCTCGTACTCCCGTCCACTTCGCCAGCAGCGCCGGAAGCGCCATTTCGATGTCCGTGCCCGGCTCGAGCGTTTCCGCCGCCGCGGAAAACGGTATGATCACAGTCTCGAGACCTTGGGCGGCCAGGTGAGCCAGCCAATTGAAGACGGCCCAGGACTTTCCCGTGCCCTCCTCCCCGAGGACCACGACGTTCCGGCCCGTGATCGCCGGTCCTTGGAACCAAGCCGTCAAGAAATCGGAAATAATCCTGCGCGGAACGGTCGCGGTGCTCGGCGCCCTAACCGCCACGTTCTGATGGAATCGGGCGAAGGCCTCGCGTTCGGATGAAAGTACGGAAACCAAAGCGCGCCGGGCACGAGTCGCGGCATCCGCATGCCCGAGCAGCGTTCCTTCCAGGGCGTTCCTAACCTGGGCAAGCGCCGCGGCGTACCTCGGATCCTCCGCCACGGAGGCAAGTTCTGCGTCGAGCCTCTGCCGGTCCGCCGGTGAAGAAATGGCATCCGCGAACGCCATGACCGCGGCGCGATGCGCCGCCGCTAGGACCTGTAGGCGGCCGATGCCGTTGTCGGACCCATCCAGAGCTAAACAATCGACACCTTCCCCCGCTGCCTCCGCGCGCAGCTCACGCCACCTGTCCGGATCCACCTCTACCGGCGTGGCGAGTATCCAGAGATCGGGTCGATCGGGACCTTTCACGGCCTGCCTCACCTCCGCGATAAGTTCACGCTGATTCAAGCTCGAGGAGAAGTAATGCTTCGCTTCTACCTTGATACGGAGCGGCCCGGACTCCGACTCGAGGTCTCTCCCGTGCTGCGAACCGGACCGGACGCCTCGGAACCGATGTCTGGTCTCGGCGCCTAGGATGGCCGCCACGAAGCCTTCGAAGCCGCCGTGGCCGACATGCGGCATGGCCTGCAGGAAGAGCATCAGTTCGATTCGGGGCTCGGTCGCGCTCACAACGCCTCGGTATCTTCAAACAAGGAAGCGGACCTTCCAAGGCCAGCCATCCGACTCCAACTGGTCAAGACGACGAAGTCGGTCGTCGAACGATAGGGCGCCGAGTCCCATGAGTTATCAATCCCGCACAAGCGGTCGACGTTGATTTCCACTAGAGACCGCCCAGCCAATGACGTTATCGGCAGTTTATGCGCGAGGAGCCGCTGCACCTATATGCGTCGACTTCTACTCGCGCTCTCACTCTAAAGGTTTCCTCACCGAGCTCGAGGATCAAGTCGCCCTAGCAGGCAGCTCACTTGCCTTCACACGCAATCGACGCTTCCCTCCAGTCGAAGGCAGCGCCAGACATCGAAGGCGGCTCCAAGAGGTCGACGCGATGAGCAAACAGCCGATGGGTTCCGGTCCACTAAGTATTCTCCTGGTCTCGATCACCGCCTCCATTATGATCCTGTGCCGCGCCTGCTTCGGCTTCCAGTTTCCGGTCCCCTGGCCGGACGAGACCGGCTTCGTCTCGCCCGCCTATAACCTGGCGTTCACCGGCAGCCTCTTCGACGCAGGGATGAACCCGGATCGCATCGTCATGTGGATGCCTCCCGGATACATGGTCCTGTTGGCGGGGGCGTTCCGAGTGTTCGGCTATAGCTTCGCTCTGGTCCGGTGGATCTCGGCCGGGTTCGTGTTAGCGTCGCTCGCCCTAGCCGCCGCCGCGGCCTGGCGGACGACAACCGGCTGGGCGCGGCTTCTGGCCATCGGCATCGTCGCGGGGGCGTTCGCGTCACCCGACATGCTGATGAGCGGGAACATCGGGCGCATGGAAAGCCTCTTCTGCTTTCTCATGCTGCTGGCGCTCTCCGCCGCGCTTGCCGACCGGCTATACGTCATGACCGCGCTGCTAGGCTTCGGCGCGCTCGTCCATCCGAACGCAATCTATTTCCTGCCCATCGTTCCGATCGTGTTCGTCGCACGCGCATCGTCGGGAACGCTGCGCCTGCCCGGCCGCGGCGGCTGGATCGCCTTAGCCGCCTGCGCGGCGGCCGGTTGCGCATACGCCGCCCTGATCGCCACCCATTGGTCGGGCTTCCTCGCGGACATGCGTTTCCAGTTCGCGTTCAAACGCCTGACCGGTGGGGATCCCCTGTATCCTCTATGGGTCGTCTATATCGCCGTCGGCCTGTTCGTCTGGCGTGCCGTCCTGGCCAAGCGGTTCGACTCGAGCACGGTCGTCGCCCTGTTCGGCGTGGGCTTCGTCGCGATGGCGAACCAGGGCCACGAGATCTGGTACGACTACGGCCAACAACTGGGGTTCGCCCTGCTCGCCGTCGCCTGCCTCTCCGCCGCCCCCGCGCCCTGGAGTACGCGAACGAGGGTGGCGGCGCTGCTTCCCGCGGCCCTGTCGGGCGCGATGGCACTCGCCTTCTGCATCAGGACGACGCCGATCCTGAAGCCGCTGCTGCCCACGACGGCCATGCTGACCAGAAGCGTCGTGCCCTCGTCGGACATCGAGAAGGTCAGGCGGTTCATATCGACCTTGAAGTCGGGCGACACGGTGGACTTCGGCTGGACGGGGATGGAATGCTTCTTCCTCGACGACCTTCGTAGAGTCGGTGCCCGCTACACGATCGTCCGCCACAGCGTCACGCAGGTTCTGCCATTGCGCCCGAGCACCTGGCGGGTCGCCTGCGACAGCGATGAGTTTCCAAAGCTCTTATTTAAATTTGACTTGAGCTTCAAGCGTCAAGGCCTGAAGTCGGGCTGCGACATCCTTCCCGGTCTCGCTCAACCCCAGGGCTGAAAGCAGCAGCCCAACCCAGGCCTGCTAGGCCGGAGCGCGGCCTCCGAGCCTTTTGCCTACGTCGCGGAGCGGTCGCTCGACCATTCGATAGGTAAGATCCGAAAGAACCAGCATGACGGCGAAAGCCGCGAGGGCCGCGACGTGTCCCATGCCGAGGTTCGGATCACGGGGCGGCACCGACAGAGCCGCCGTCGCGGCGCCGACCGAAAGCAGGACGGGCACGTGGATCAGATAGAGCGCGAAGGAGCGACTGCCGAGCCACATGAGGACCGGCTTCGCCGGACCGAACGAGACGACGTAGCCGCGATCGTAACTGGCGAGCCAGACGATCGCCGCGGAGACGAGGGGCAGGACGCTGTAGCGGATGTGCGCGATCGGGTCGAAGTTCGCGCCCTTCAGCAGCAGCAGGAAGAGCGCCGCGTTCAGGAGCGAGGCAAGCGGCAAGCCTCCGCGGAGTGCCAACGGTTCGACGCGACGCCACATGGACGTCCTGGAGAACATGGCTAGCAGCACGCCGTAGAACAGTTCCGCGTCACGGGAGAAGGGATAGAAGATTGAATTGTTGTAGCGGACCTGGAGAGCGATGAAGACGCACGCGAGCGGCAGCAGCCATCTCCTCGCGAACAGCGCCATGAGGGGCAGGAGGACGTAGAACTGCTCCTCGCAGGAAAGGCTCCAGTAAGGAAAGGACGCCCCGTAGAAGGAGGTGCCGAAGGTCGCCGCGAACCTGACGTTGGCGAAGTTCAGCACCCCGGCGACCGCGGCCCAGGCGTTCGTGCGCACCGAGCCGAGGACGGACGCATCGCACAGCGCGCTGCCGAGCAGGATCAGCGCCAGCCAGAGCCATGCGGCGGGCCAGATCCGCCAGATCCTCCTTATCCAGAAGCGACGGAGCACTTCGATGCGGGAACGCCGGTCACGTGCGCGATCGAGCTCCGGCAGCAGGGAGCGGGAGATGACGAAGCCGGAGATGACGAAGAAGAGGTCAACGCCGGACGCGAAGCCACCCCACTGGGAGGCGCGGTGCAGGATCGACGACTGCACGTGATCCGCCGCGTGCTGCAGGACGACGAGGGTGACGGCGTAGGCGCGGAGCACCTGCACGTCGTCGAGTAGGCCGCCGGTCTCGGGACGGACGGACCTTGGCTCCCCTCTCAGCATGGAAGACCGGGATACGATTGCCGTTCGCGGATCGCGACCGGCGGGTTAGAACCCTGCATGTCCCCAGATGGCGCATGCACCCGAGACGGGCAAGACGGTGAGTGACACCCGCTCGGACGATCGTCCTTCGGGACGGGGAACTCGACCATTGCCGTCCACGGTCGGGGCCGCCGCCTTTCCCGCGGAGAATACGCCCGTTCCTCCGCGGGCGATCATCGCCGACATACAGACGCTCCGCGCCGTCGCGATCGCCCTGGTCCTGGTCGAGCACAGCTGGTGGAACCTGCTGACCGGCCAGCCGTGGCTAACGACACTCCTCAACAGGGCGCCGTTGTGGTGCGGCGTGGACCTGTTCTTCGTCGTCTCCGGCTTCGTCATCACCCGGCGGCTCCTCCCGGCCATGCTCGCCGCTCCGTTCGCGTCCGGCTCGAGTCGCCTGCTGTTCCTGGTTCGCTTCTGGGGAAGGCGGGCGTTCAGGATCTGGCCAGCCGCCTGGCTGTGGCTGGCACTGATGATGGCGGGCAGCCTGGTCATGCGGGACCCGGCAGTGTTCGGAGACGTGCCGGTCAACGCCGCCAGCAGCCTTGCGGGCGTCTTCGGCTACGCCGACTTCCGGTTCGGCTTGCGACCGCTTCAGCCTTACGGCCCGAGCTACCCCTACTGGAGCCTGTCGCTGGAGGAGCAGTTCTACCTCCTCCTGCCCCTACTCATCATGGTGACGCGCCGGTGGCTGGCGCTGGCGGCAGGCATGCTGATCCTGGTCCAGCTGCCGCTGGCTCACCCGCGTCTCTACTTCTTCCTCAGGAGCGAAGGGCTCCTCTGGGGAGTCCTTCTCGCCGGGTCGCCCCTCCTGGCGGGTCGGGGAGCGGCTGTGGCCGCCCGGATCGCCCGTATTCCGATGACCGGTTGGGTCGTCCTGGTAGGCTCCGTCCTGGCGATGAGCCAGCTCGCTGCACCGAGGGAAGCCGCGCCGCCGTTCGAGCTCGGGTGCATCGCCGAGGTCGGCGCGCTGCTGGTGTGGCTGGCGGCGGCGGACCGCGACCTGTTCCACGCGGGGCCTCTGCAGCCTGCGGTCATGTGGCTCGGCAGCAGGTCATACGCGCTCTACCTCTGCCATGTACCGATCTTCCAATGCGCCTCCGAGCTGTCCCGACAGCTGATGTTCCGACACCCGATCCCTGGGACGAGCGTGGATGCGCTCAGCACGCTGCTGGCCTTGATCGGTCTGGCAACGGCCGCGGAAGGAACCTACCGCCTAGTCGAACGCCCGCTGCGCGACGTCGGCGTACGGCTCACGCGGACAGCACCCGAATACCCTGCTAGACTCGAGGCCGACGTCGGCCCTTGAACCACGAGGTGGACCACTTGAAGAACTTCCCGAAGAAGATCATCGCGCTCGCCCTGCTGTCGGCCGTATCGTTCCCCGCGGCGGCGGCCGAGCAGGACAGGAAGCCCTGCTACGAGATCTATCCGTCGCGCGGGGCGACGGCACCCGGCTCGCTGCTTCTGGACAGGTGCACGGGACGGACGTGGATGCTGGAGCAGGACGCGTCCGCACCGGCCGGAGGACCCTCGGCAAAGGATGGCTTCAGGTGGGTCCAGCTTCATGGTGCCGGAGACGAGCCCGACGCCTCGCCATACGCCGCGCGCCTGGACGGCCCGATGCCGACCCGTTGATGCACCACCTGCCCCGCTCGGACGGAGTTGACCGAGACGAGCCGTGCCCATGAACGAGGATGGCGGCTTCCCGATAGGCCTGCGCGACGCCCTGATGGGCGGCTGGTTCAACAAGGCCACGAGGGAGATGGTCGCGGGCTTCGACATCCCCAGGGGCACTTCGATGCTGGACGCGGGCTGCGGCGACGGTCGGATGGCTGGCTTCGCGGCGGAGCTCGCGGACAGGCTCGCCCTCATCGACATCGAACCGGCGAACGTTGCGGACGCGCTGACGTACGTGCGGGCGATCGGCGGTGCGACCGTCGAAGGCAAGGCGAGCGACTGTGTTCCCATACCCTATCCCGACGATACCTTCGACCGGATCATGTGCACCGAGGTTCTCGAGCACGTGGACGATCCCACGGTCGTCATGGCCGAGCTGGTCCGCGTGGCGAGACCGGGCGCGCTTCTCCTGCTGACGGTCCCGGCCCCGTTGGCCGAAAAGGTGCAGATGGCAGTCGCTCCGGATCTCCTGTGGCGCAAGCCCCATCACCTGCGGGTTTTCGGGCACGACGAATTCGCGGCTCTCGTGACCGATGCGGGTCTGACGATCGAGAAGCGGTCGAGCTACGGGTTCTACAACTCGGTCCTATGGGCGATGTTCTGGGCCTGCTCGGGTGCCCCCGGCGCCTCGCGGCACCCTGCGCTGGTCGCGTGGGACGAGGTCTGGAGCTCCCTTCTCGCAACACCCGACGGACCGCGCGTCAAGGCGGCTCTCGACGATGCGTTTCCGAAAAGTCAGCTTATCATCGCACGGAAGCCATTGGCGACAAACGATGTTGGCTGTGCGTGAGGCCGGATGCCATTGGCGCGCCTACTTGGCGCATGTGGGACTCGTTCTGATCCTAAGTTGGGCCTGCCTGCACGCTCTGTCGGAAAAGCAGGAAATGACCAAGCGGGCGCTGACCGCCGACACAACGGTCGGGGTCACGTATCCGCACTCGTTGCCCTCACTTCCTGTCCCGTCGCCCTCGTCTACGTGCGGGGGCATACAGCCCGCTGCGGAAGAGTCCCGTTGCATGGAATGGCAGGCAGCCGTCGCGGCGAGAGATCAGGCTTTCTGGGCCAATTGGACCTTCTTCCTCGGGTGCGCGGGAACCGCCGCGATATTGGCTACCTTACTGTTCACGTTTCGCGCCACGAACGCGGCCGTTTGCAGCGCCAACACGGCAGCCGTCCAGACGGAACTCGCAAGAACGGAATTCCTGTCCACGCATCGTCCTAAAATAATCCTTCGGGAAGCGACCGTAAATACTTTGCTGGAAGAAGTGGAAATCGAGGTGGTCATGCTTTTCGCGAGCGTCGGCGACACCCATGCGGAGATCGTCAACAGTCTCGTCCGGATAGAAGTCGTCGCCGAAGGTGTCGTGAGGATGTTCGCCCATCCATCCATCGAACGCTGGAACGAGCTAGGGCGGCAACGGATAGCCCCCGGTGCCCAGTGGGTCGCGGTTCTCGGTCGCGATACGCTCTCCCCGAACTGGGTATCGAGCAACTTCAGTCCTCGAGTCGCGCTTCGCGGAACCAAGTTCGGCAAGTCGATCGCCGCAGCCAAGGCGATTCACCTGTCGGGTCAGCTGTCCTATGACGACGAGGTCGGCATCAATAGGAGGATGGCGTTTTGCCGGGTGCTCAGACCCCGAACGGCAGCGATCCTACAAATTGCCCGATGACTACGAGCCGGACTTGGATTATGCCGACCGAGGCGGCCGCCCGGTGACGCGACAGGGCGGATGTATTTCGGGACCAGCTGGCGCCGTTCGTCGACGCCGTCGCCGGGTGCGTCGTCCAACATATCGTCGACCGGTCCGGAAATGGCTGCTCCGGCAGCCTGCCGCACAGGTTCGGTGGGGCGGTTCGCTCGGGCGCGCCCGTCATCCAGTCGAACGACTGGCGACAAGTATGGCCGCCAGTCGATCTTCTTCTCGGCCGTCAACGAACGCTGTGTGACCTTTGACTACAGGTCACCACATGGAATGGTCACACTCCGAATGCCGCCACGCCCGATAGTGTCGCGTTACAGCCCGGAATGGTCACGCTGACGTTGTATCCTCCGTAAGCACCCGTTGATATCGACCCGCTCCAATTCCCACTCTTCGAACCGCTACCGCCAGGAACAAGCAGAGAATACGTTCCGTCCGAATAGAAGACGAATTCGATATTCTCGATCTTATAGATCGAAAGGGGAGCTTGCGCATAACCTGACGGAAACGCTTGCGTGACGACCACGTAATACGTGCTCCCGTACATATTGACTTGCATCGGGTATGTCCCCGCAAGTGCCGGTCCGCAAAGCGTGGACCCGGCACTCACGCCCGGGCCGCTCAACGTCAAGTTACCGGCCGGAGATGCAAACGAGTTTGCCGGTAAGAACGACAGGCCAACGCAAACTGCCGAGAGTAGATATCTAGTCGCGGAAAACTTCATTTCTTCCCCCTATTCGTACACGATCGTATCGTAATGCGACTGTATGCAGGGCGTCAATTAATTTTCTACCGTCGCAACAAAGTACTTTGCGCGATCACGATCTTATGAGTTTTTGACACAAGGGTTTGACGTTACGTGCCTGATCATCTTGCCTGCGTGCTCCCTGATGGCATGCGGCCAATGCAGCCGGTGAGCTTCGTTGCGCGGGAGACATTACGAACCGGGAAGTCGCGTTCTCCTCAAGGACGTGCTCGACTACCGCCCCGAACTTGCAGCGCTTAGGAGCCTATCGGTGACCAACTACGGATCGCGACTGCATGGTCACCGACATCACCACCGTGATCCCGCACCTGCGGGACTTAGGCACACCACCCCCAAGACTCCGGCAGCGACCAGCGAAGTCGGCCTCTCCCACCATGAAGTCCGGATCCGATTGCCGGAGGTCACCATGCAGGCCATTCAAGGCACGCGGCTCGAGATTCCCTTCAAAACAAGCGATGTGGCGAGCTTTGGTGGTGGCGGTGAGGGATTGATCTCCCACCGAAGCTTGGAGGGCGCCTACTTCGTCGCGAACATCCTTCTGGTGGTAGTCGCTGCGGTAGCCCTGTTCGTCACCAGGCGGCAATCGATCCATGCACAGAAAGCCCGAGTGATAAGTGTCTATATGGACATATTCAGGAAGTGGGACGCGCCGGAACTCGTGGCTTCGCGCGATAAGTTGCGTTCCTTGCTCGGTGGCTTCGATCCAAGTAACGCTGCTAACCAGCTTGACCTCTTGCTGCGTCAGCTAAGAAACAAGAATTTACCCGAATATAGCGAATTCCTTGAATTACTCGGCTTCATCGAGGAAACGGGTTATCTCTGCCGCGCGGAATATCTGGACATCAAGGATGTGGCGAATAACATCGGGAGCAGCCTGACTTATTGTATCACCAGCCTGCTGCCACACGTTGTATGGCGCAGAGGAAACGTGGACAGGGCAACCACGGTCTACGCAAATTTCATATGGCTTCACGAAGAACTTCCGATACAGGTGAAGTTCGCGGTGGCCGGTTACGGGTATTTCGCCGAACCAGAAGGCATGCCGAAAACAGGCCGAGGAAGCTCCGCTGTCATTTCGGCGGGCGACGACCCGACGGCTCTACCGGTTTCTCCATTCGCGAACCCTTCGGGAGGAACGGAAAAGCATGCTGAAAAGTGATTGACATGGAAGTCTCCCCAATGTGGACGATGATAGTCACCGACGTTGCGTGCGACCTATAGCATGTATGCTCGACAGATCTTCGGAAAGGGCTTGTCTGCCATGCGCCTAGCGCATGGTCACTAGGACCTCATAGGCCAGCTTGGATCTGGCTGGGCCTTCGTCGCAGATGAAGCGATGCCAGCGCTGTCTCACGTCGGTGGACGTGACGGCACGACCGCAGAGGAGACGAAGCAGGCTCTGGAGAAAACTCGCTTTTCACACGTTCTCGACGAACCTCATGCAGCATGAAATCAACGGATCGCTGCGGGACGCGGAGAGTGCGGCGTAGGCTAGCGGAGGCCCGCAACCCGAGGGCGGTTTATATCCAACTCAAGCGACCTCCTTGTGCCGGTCTCCTCGTGTATCGGCGCTCCGCCAGCTCCCGCGGAGCGTCACACCCGGTTCGGACCGTCGCCCGAACGGGGTCGTTCCCCCGTTGGCATCCTCGTGCTCATACGTGTCCGTGATCTTACTCACGGCTTGATCCGGTGGACCATTCGGTTCCGCCACTCGAAAAGCGGCGAGGCGTCCGCGTCGTGCGATTGCGCGGATCAGCAGCCGTCGGAAGCGTTCGGAGGCCGCCGATCGGAGCGGACGATCGGTCGATCGCGACCGTGCCCTTCTGGCCGTCAATTTCGCTAGGTGCCGAACGACGCGGTGTTACCCTTCTCTCTAAGGTTACCGAACAGGAGGCACGCACATGACCGCGCAGTCCAAGCACCCTGAGATAACGGACGCCAAGCCCAAGTATCCCGACATAAGGCTGAGCAGCCGGAGGATGGACGGCAACGCCTTCTGCGTGGTTGCCGCGGTGTCGCGGGCTCTTCGGAAGGGCGGAGCGTCGCCGGACGAGATCGAGGGCTTCTGCGCGGAGGCTCTTTCCAAGGACTACGACCAAGTCCTGCTCACCGCCGTCAGGTGGATCCACATCGGGCCGTGAGTTGTCCGCGGGGTCGTGCCGGGCGCCTGCACCGATGGACCGGCCGTTCGTTCTCGATGCCCGGCCGTCGGGACGTCGAGTTCGATCGTACTCCGGCACTTCGCCGCAGTCTGTGGTCGCGAAGGCCTCGGTGACCAGGCCCGAGAGGAGCCCGCGCCGCCCACGTTGGCGACTTCCGGCGAAGGTCGCCGCACCGGGTCGGCTCGAACCCATCCGAGGGTGCCCGCCTTCGAACGACACCTTATATAAATGAGGCACCGGCGCCTCATTGGGAACGCAGGACCCGGTCGTGCGACCGTGTCGAGGCCAGCTCGGCACAGCCTCCCGGGCGAACGGTCCGGACATGCGAGGCCGAACGATCTCATGCGTGATCGACATTCGGACATCCTGGAGGGTCGGCAGGCGTCCGACAGACGTCCAGCGCTCGATCGAAACGCTCCGCGACCGCAAGGCGACATCTGTCACGTGAGGCGGCTTGCGTCGACATGGGACCCGAGAGTCGATCGCGGAGCGCCGCGCCCGGAGGCCATCCTGGAAAGGATCGCGGAAGGCGGTCGGACGAGGAGACGGGGACACCGTCACGACAGAAGTCGACCCTGCTAAGTGACCGAGCCGCCCTGCGGTATCCTGCCGAATGGTGCAGCCGGGCTGTGCAGGGATATCTGTCGGTTGTGCAGAGATACGTGACGTCCCACACGTTCAGCGGGCACCTGTTCATTTTTCGTGGCAAGAGAGCCGGGCTGGTCAAGATCCTGTTCCATGATGGCAATGGCACCTGCCTGTTCGCCAAGCGCCTGGACCAGGGCGCCTTCACGTGGCCCACGACGCAGCCCGCACCGGACGGCACCGCGTCGGTTACGCTGACAACTGCACAGATGTCGATGCTATTGGAAGGGTTGGAGTGGCGAACGCCGGTGCAGACACGACGGCTGATGGTTGCCGGTTGATCGGCGTTCGACGTTGTACCCTTCCGCCTGAGCGGCTATTGTGTCGCCATGCGGATCGCGCTCGATGCCCTGCCGACCGACACGGACGCGTTGCAGCAGCTCGTCCGCGATCTGGCCGCGGCGCTGAGCGAGGGCCAAACGGAGATCGACCGGCTGCGTCTGATAATCCGGCAGTTCAAGCGTGCTTAGTTCGGTCGCCGCTCCGAGCAGCTCAATCCTGGCCAGATTGCGTTCGGGCGGGAGGAACTGGAGGCGGACCTCGCCCGTGCCGAGGCACGGCGGCCCGCAGCACCCATGCCAGCCGACACCAACGCGGCCGCCCCGGACAAGCCGCCGCACCGTGCACCGCTGCCTGCGCATCTGCCGCGGGCCGAGACGGTTATACCGACACCTTGCAACGCCTGTCCGGAGTGCGGCGAGGCCCTGCACGATGTCGGGGCGACCAGCAGCGAGATGCTGGACTGGGTTCCGGCATCCGTCCGCGTCGTGCGCACCACCCGGGCCAAGAAGGCGTGCCGGTGCTGCGGCAC
The DNA here is from genome assembly GCA_965198825.1 of Acetobacteraceae bacterium. Taxonomy (GTDB): domain Bacteria; phylum Pseudomonadota; class Alphaproteobacteria; order Acetobacterales; family Acetobacteraceae; genus BOG-908. The sequence goes on from CBDAQB010000003.1 coordinate 153,349, forward strand.
ACTGCACCAGGCACCCGCGCCGGAGCGAGTGCTGGCGGGTGGCCTGGCGACATCGGGGCTGATCGCCCACGTGCTGGTCAGCCGCTACTGCGACCACCTGCCGCTGTATTGGCAGAGCCAGATTTTCGCCCGGCCTGGGCTGGAGATCAGCCGTTCCACCCTGTCCGGCTGGGTCGGCGCCGCCTGCTGGTGGCTGGAGGCGCTGCATGCTCGCCTCATGGCGCACGTCATGTCGGGCGACCGGGTGTTTGCCGACGACACGCCGTTGCCGGTGCTCGATCCCGGCCGCCGGCGGACCAAGACCGGTCGGCTCTGGGCCTACACACGCGATGACCGGCCATACGGCAGCGCCGTGCCGCCAGCCGTCGTGTTCATCTACGAGCCAGACTGCAAGGCCGCGCGTCCGGCCTGTTCTGCTCCGGCATAGCGCGGACGAATGACTGGCACCCTGAGCAAAGCTGCTCTGACTGATCATCACTTCGGCACGGCGGCGGCAGCTGGTCGGAACCATGCCCGACCGCCACCTAGATCAAGAGTAACGTCCCATTGCGCGAGTACGTTCTGGCCGATATCGCCGTCCATCGTCAGCCGGCTGACCCGCGCGGAGCCTTTCACAGGCACGCCCCCCACCAACGCGAACGACGACGCCTGGCGGTTAGGTCGGGTCGCGTCGAGGCCCAGCAGTGCCGCCACGTGCTCGCCCACCATGAGGGGTCCAAGATTGCCGGTATCGAGCTCCATCCAGGCTTGCCCGGCGGGGGTGCCCACCGCGCCGTCAACGGTGAGCGCAACACCTTCGACGTCGCGCACGAGACGAACCGGCACGGCCGTAGCTCCCCGGATCCGCTCGGGCAGGCTTGATGCGGTCTCGACAATGAGTTCGCGCGCGAGCGGCCGGATGGTGATCGTCCGGCCGGCGAACAGATCGAGCGCGATCAGACCGGACAGCACCGGCATGTCGGGGCCGACGACCTTCCCGAGGTCGAACACGGAGGCGATCGGTGCCGTGAAGTCCCGGCCGCCGAGCAATACGTGCAAGTCATCGCAGCGCGGCGTGTCGAGGCGCTCGCCGGTGGCGCGGAAACCTGTGAGCCTTCCCCACACATGACACCCGGACGAGGTAGCCGTCGCAGGCGTCACGACCGTGACCCCGCCTCCCGTGTCGAACAGGAACAGACCTGTGTGACCGGCGATCTCTGCTCGCAACCCCAAGGCGTCGCCAGGCAGCGCTTCCAGCTTTAAAGTCCAAGGCCGATCGGGCGCTCTCTTGCTCGCGAACGCTTGTCGGCCCGGCACCGTGAGCAGGCCCGCGCTCCATCCGAGCAGGGCCAAGATCAGCCAAATACGCAGTCGACATCCTCTCGGAACCGCCACCAGCCAGTTAACTCACGCGGCGGTAAGTGGCAACTCTGGCAGCGGCTCGCTTTCGCACGTTCTGCTTCCGGCCACATCCGGCTGGCTCGGGCCGCCTGACCTCGGTCCAATAGAATCGAACGCGTCAATGTGTCAGCACCGAGCACTTACGGCGTCCATCGCGGCGCTGCCGTGATTCGGCACCTGCGCAGGCACATGAGGGAAGGACGGTCCATCCAGGAGCGCCGCCTGCGGTTCGGGCGTGACCTCGACCGCCGCAAATTCAGTCATCGCCGCGGTCAGCATTTGCTTGCGTCAAGTGTAGAGCAATCCGGTCCCAATGCCATGCTGATCGGCAACGACACTGGCAACGGCGCCGGGCCGCAGCGTCTCACGCACGATCCGCAACTTCTCCTCGCTACTCCACCGGCGACGGCGCTCCGCGCGCATCGTCACCTCAACCCTCAACCCTCAACCCGTTCCTTTGGAGCGCTCTTACGCGCCTCGTATGAGCACTCGTCCATGCCTGCACCGCTGACCCAACGATCCGGCAGCAATGTCGGCGCCTACAGCGAAGCCGCGGAAGGTGGGGATGGGCTTTCGCTTACGAGCTGGTTGTGCCCAGTCGCTCGCTAGAATTGCCCACACGGCACCCGAGCAGCGGCGGCCGAGCTTAAGGTTCCGCTCCGCTACACGGTCCGAAACACCTGACTCTCCAGCTGCGTCAAGGGCGTGGCGGCTTGGACTTCGATTCTCCAACGACGAGGAAAGACTAGTGGGGTGATCGGATCGTTGCTGGGGCGGTAGAGTTGCTTGATGCGCAGCCGTCCCGACGTGCCGGCGACCTCGGGGTGCGCGACACGCGCGTACTTAGAGACCTCGCAGAACAAATTTTGGCAGTCGATCAGGTGCAGCTTGCGGCCAGGCAGCGCTTGAAATCGTAGCCCTAGCCTCTCGCACTCGCGATCCTGATGTCTGACCATCCAGGCGATCACCTGCTCGGACGAGCGTCCTTTCACGTTAGTGAAACACTTGGCGATGCCGTCGAGCGCGCCGGGGCCGGCGACGACGAAGTCGTTCTCGTCGAAGTCGAGGAGGTCGGAGTAGTTGAGGTCGATCGCCGCTTGGAAGGCCAGGAACGGCCCCAAGCCGGGGTAAGCGAGCAACCGCTCGTAGACTACGTGCAGCGAGGGCGCCTGCCGAAGGCGGTCAGGAAGCCGGTCGCCCATCATGCGCGCGATCAGCGCCAGATGATTGGCATGCTTGCGCGCGTGTCCGAATGGCGGTGAGGGCATGATGTAAGCGGGTGAGTAATTCCTAATGCCGCGGGCGCGACGGTCCTCCAAAACCGCTTTGATCTTATCGAGCGGGGTGGTCGCCCAAGTGATCGGGCCAAGGCGCGCCTCGATCGCCTTCCAGGTATCGATGCGATTGAAAATCTTGAACAGCATCGTGCGGAAGAACAGCTCCGGCGGCTGCTGACTGCGATCCGGCCGGTATTGCACCTCACCGATGAGGAACTGGCTGACGCGGTCGAGCACACGATAGGCGTTCGTAAAGCGGTGCGCCCGAAGTACGGGGTCAACCGTCAGAGGGCCGGCGCGACCCACCAGCCGACGATAGAAAATAGCCTGCCGTTCCGCCGCGAACCGCCAATATGTGTCAAAAACCGCAGTCGGAACCATCGCACTCGCCAAATGAGAGTAGCCGGCGAGCTGGAGCCGCTCACCTCTGGTTTGGCGGAATCGGCTGCGGCACAGGCGGCTCGCCCTTTGTAGTCGAGCCAGGGGGAGCGGTAAAAGGCTGAGCTGGCACGGTCTGGGGTGGTGGGGCGGGTGTGGTCGGAGGCGACATAGGGTGAGCCGCTGGCGATGCCGTCATCGCTGCTGGTTGGGCAGGCCGGGTGGGTGCGAGCTCCCTGAAAATCCAGGCCAGGATCGCCGCCGCGATCAGCAGTCCGATCGCCTTGACGATGGACTGCTCCCGGTCGATGCCGTCCATCCGTTTCTCGTTGGCCTTGATCTTGGCCAGCAGTCCTTCGAACGACTGGATCTCGCCGGCGATCGGATTGATCAGCTTGCTCGGGATGTTGTCGAAGCCGGCACCCGTCTTTGCGAGCGCGGTCTCCCGGTCGAGGTCTGCGTACCAGATCAGGAAGCAGTCGTCCCCGCGCGCGAGGTGAACCGGCGCGGGGCCAGCGTTGAAGACCGAGAATACAAGGCGTCCCCGATAGCCGGGATCGACGTGGAACCCGGACACATTGACGAGGCCACCGAACTTCACGGTCGCGCGCACGGAAATAAAGGCGAGCGCGGTCTTGGGCACCGACACGCGCTCCTCCGTGAGCAGAAAAGCGAACTGGCCCGGTGGAATCGGAAAGCTCTGACCCGTTGCTAGCTGAACCTTCGTCCGTGTCTTTGCGTCGTCCGCGTCCTCGCTGGGAGAAATGTAGACCTCGGGTCCGACGCGCAACCGGTACGCTGCACAGTCGATCTGCCGGGCATCGAACGGCGTAATCAGATCGCCGAGATGCTCTCCCAGCTTTTCACCGCTCCAGAAGGTCACGGTGCAAATGCCGGAGTGGCGGCCCGCAGGCGATCGTCGAAGATCGACCGCTCCTCGACCACGCGCAGCCGAGCTGGGTATAGTGCGCCCAGGTCGAGCGACCAGGCGGCGGCGGCGGCGATGACCAGCTTGAAGAGCGCGAGGTTGCTCTCCTGCATGGCTTTGCGGAACGGGAACCGTTCGATGTGGTCGAGGGACTCGCAGGCTTTCGCGAGCGCGCCGGCGTGCCGGGCGAACGCCCGGAGCAGGCCCGAAACGTCGTTTGTCGTCCCGAGATCGCGTGCGAGCTGCTGTCCGGCGCCCGTGAGGTCGAACCCGCCGGAGGGAGCATCGAGATCGCGCGCAAGGTCCTGATTCAGCGCGTTGGCGGTCGCCAACGTGATGATGAAGGCGTCGGTGAGGACGCGAGCAACGCGCTCGGGATCATCGCCCTCTATCTCGGCGACGTAGCCGAGATATTTGGCCATATGCAGGGCCATGTGCTTCACGCGCTCCCCGAGCGGGAGGATCACAACGTCCTTATGGTAGCGTTCGTCATGCGAGAGCTGCGTCCATTGCAGATCGAGGAGGGGCGACGTGGTCATGCAGGTCCTCACGCGGCGATGGCCCGGGAATTGGCGCGTTGGCAGCGCGCGATCAGGTCGCGAACCTGGCCCGTCCCCCACTTCTTCGAGGCAAGCTCAAGCTGCGCCATGGACGAGTGACAGACGAGCGGCCCTAGCTCCAGCCCGGCCTCCTGCGCGATGAAGTTCTGCAGGTGGGCAAGGCCGAACAAGTTGCCGAGCGTTCGCTGGATCCAGTACTGCGAGCGATAGAAGCCGGTCAGCATCAAGCGGTGATCGGCGGTCAGCTTTACGCTGATATGGCTGAGGCAGGGACCCCCGTTCGGGCGGTTACGATCGCTACTCGCCGGATCGTAGATCGGGATGTCAAGTAGGGGATCGACGGTCCCGAGCTCATAGGTGCCACGGTTCGTGCCGCTGATCGTAAGCTGCGTTTTCAACTTATGGATGAGAACCTTGAGCGGGCTGAACTCGCTCCCGTCCGGATCGACGCGGCATAGGATGCGCTGGGCGTAGGTGCCCCAAGCGCAGTCGGGGTGCTTAAGAACTTGGGGCAGCACGTCGGAAACGTAGCGCTCGTAAACGCCCGAGGCCCCGTGACGCTGGTAGAGCTGTGCCGGGAAAATGGTGTTCACCACCGTGCTGAAAGGCAAGCCGCCGCGCTCCACGAAGAATTGGCTGAGGATGTCCACGACGGCGCGATCGTTTGGCGGCAAAGCCAACGGGTTCGCGATCTCGCTGACGATGTTGTAGTCGCGCCAGGCGTCCTGCTCCTGCGAGAGAAGGTGGTCGCAGCCCTGTAGCCAGGCGTCGACGCAAGTTGCGGCTTGGATCGGTTTCATCAGGCGACATCCTCCGACGGAAAGCGGGCGAGCGCGTAGAGGCGCGGCTCAAGATAGGGGGCCGCGACCCAGGCGTGGCCGCCAACGCCCCACTCGCCGCCCCAGGAGTTGCGCACGAGCAGGTAGACCTGTGTCTCGTCACGGCCGTGACCGACGGCGAGCACGGCGTGATAATCCGTGTCATTGTCGCCGGAGCCGGGAACGATCGCGCTGTCCGGACCGGGTGCGTAGAATCGTTCGCCGAGTAGGAGCGCGAGGACGACGGGGCGCTCCGCATCGAGTTCGGCGATGATTGCCGCGATCACGTTAGGCGAGATCTCCGAGTGGCGCTTGAAGGTGGGTGTTGCGGTGGGCGGCGGAGCCCAATGCTCGCCGGCGGGAGCGGCGTCCAGATACGGCCAGCCGGCTTCCGCACACTGGCCGTCGGCCGACAAGGCCGCGATGCAGGTCGGCATGTTCACGCCGTCGTGCTGATTGCGTCCCGGTGTGCGATGGACGGCGTTGAAGTAGAGGTGCTCGATCGAGAGCGGTTCCAGAACGCCGCGTACAGCGGCATGGCCATCGCTGAACGCGAAAGCGATACAGGTCGGCCGGCTTCCCTGGTTTCTCGCCGGTCCTAGCTGCGGGCGGAGATCGCGCACCATAATGACGGCCATCACGCCGCGAGCCGCAGGTGACGTCGGGTGGCGCGCGGCAAGCCGACCTCCTTGCCTTGGAGATCATAGGCGACGCGCAAAGCGGCCAGCGGGACACCGGTTTTCAGCCAAGGACGGCGGAGCTCGAGAGAGAAACTGCCCTTGGCGGGCTCGCTCCGGCGAGCAGTAAGTGCCCGCGTGACCGGTCCGCCGATTGCGACGGAGGGATGCGGGATCTCGCGCTGGTCGCGAAGGATCCCGAAGCCTGACTCGATCAGCCCCGCCGTCGTCCAGAGGTAACCTGCGCCGCCCTGCTCGGCCAACCGAAGCACGAACACATCGTCGGGCTGGCCTTCGATCGTTGAATTCTCGTCGCGTTCGGTGAGCAGCCACACGTCGGGGAAGAAGTTGTCGATCTCGACCCCGTCGAGCAGCTCGGCCTTAATGGTGCGACGCGGCTTGGCCAGCAGCGTCTCGCGCGTCCCGGCGTCGATGATGTCGTGCCGCTCCAGCGCGACGCAAGTCGCCTGATAGCTTGCGCCGACGCGCAGCGAGAGCTGATAGACACAATGGGGGTCGGCCATGCTGGCCCTGTTCCATGCCTGCCGTCGCGCATGCATCTGAAGCAGCCACTTGGGAAGCAGGAAGGTCGAGGCGAAGCTGTCGGCGGCGACCTCTAAATCGTCAAGGCGTGACCGCCCGCTATTGTGGCCAATCCGGGTGAGGATCTCTTCGCCGTCTAGGCTGATGTCATGGCCCAGCGCGACATGCCCGAGCTCGTGCGCGCCGGTGAAGCGCTGGATCGGCAGTGGGCGTTCGGTGGAGATAATGATCCCAGGGCCAGGGATGCAGGCGCCGAGGAGGCCTTGCAGCGGCCGGAAGATAAGCGGCGTATCGAGCGCAATGATTGCCCCGAACACGTCGATTGAACCGGCGCGCGCCTCCACTTCGGCGCGCACGTTCAGCCGCTCGTGAAGACGAACGGCGCTCTGAGCGCCTTCGAGAACGGCCTCGCGCCGGGTCATCAGCGGCCTCGCGTCTGAAGAAATTGAGCGAAGGCCAACAGCTCCTCCCGGTCACGATCGGTTAGCTTTGCCGCGGCGCGAGCCAAGTGCTGCACGGCCTCGGGCACGGGGGCCGGATTGCCGGTCTCGCCTGTGAAAAACGCGATGGGCCGCTGGTAAATTTCCGCCAGATGCTTGAGCTCGATAGCGTCGACCTTTCGCTGCCCCGTCTCCATCAAAGAGACAGCGGATCGTGGTACGTCGAGAGCCCGGGCCACCTCGTCCTGCGACAAGCGAAGATACTCGCGCGCTTCGCGCAGGCGTGCCGCGAGCGTTTGCCGATCAACGCCGCCCGTCTCGCTGGTGGTCGGGGGAGCACGTCCGATGCGTCTGGCCTGGGTCATGCGGCTTCCTTCCTACGTGGGGTTTGGCGACGCCGTTCAACCATCGCCCGTACTTTGGGCAGGAGGTCGGATGTCATGTCTTCGAAGCTGCTATAGCCGCCGCGCCTAATGATCCGCGACGGTACCTCGAAGCCGACGTGCTTCTCGATCGTGAGCAGGCCGTTGACGACTCCGAGCGAGTCGATGGCGGGCAGCACGTCGAAGATCGTACCCGAGGTCGGTTTGGGGTCCGCGAACGGATCGTCAGCTCCACCGACCTCGGCGTCCCACCAGGCCCGTAGGTCATCGGCAAGCGCATCTTCCGAGTAGTCCTCTGCGTCCATGGCCCGGTATCTCCGTCCGACTATCCCACCATGTAGCAGCTGCGTGTTCGATTTTCAAACAATGAGTAGGACGGTTGTTCGAGTGTGGGGATTCAAGAAGGCGCTCATAAGAGTCGAATTCGCTGCTCGGGCGCGCTGCAAAGAGGCATGAGGCCGACCGGCGCCGCGTCTTCCGCTCTCAGTAAACTCTCGCGTTTTCGCCGGCGGTGCCTTCGCCTTGGAGAAGCCGCTGATCGGGTGTGTCCCGTCGGTCGTGAAGACGAACTGGCTGGGCCGCGTCTTGCCGTCGACCACGATCGACTTGCGGGGAAGCTGACGCAATATCTCCATGACCTGCGGCGAGAGCGGGACCACGTGCTCGCGCTTGCTCTTGGTCCGGTTCCCTGGGATCGCCCAGTCGAGCGTCGCCATGTCGATCTCGTCCCAGCTCATCCCGGCCACCTCCGTGCGGCGCTGCCCGGTCAGGAGGAGCACCTGCAGGTAGTTGCCGAAAGGGTACGCGGCCGCGTCCAGGGCGCGCCATACCGCCACGATCTCCTCGGGGGAAAGCGTCCGCTCGCGCTCCGTCTCCTGTCCGGGCGGCTCGACCAATGCGCAGGGATTCGCCTGGACCAGGTCGCGCCGGATCGCCCAATTGAAGGTGGCGCGCACGGCGGCCAGCGTGCGGTTCGCGGCGATCGGCCCTCCCTTCCGCCGGCCGATGGTAGCGTCCTGGGGATCGGCGACGGAGGCGACGCGATCGAGCAGGGCGATCACGTCGCGCCGCGTGATGGCATCCAGCGGCCGTTCGCGCCATGCCGGCAGCGCGTGGTTCTCGATGTTGCGGCGGGTCTCCTCCACGTAGCGGACCGCCAGCGGCCGACCCTTCCGCCCTTTCATGCCGCCCAAGAAGTAGGCCTCCGCCACGTCCCCGAAGGTCGGCTTCGCCTGCGCCTCGACCACGGCTTCCTGGACGGGTTCCGCGCCCGGGTCGATCCCCCTGGCGACCAGCTCGAATGCCGCCGCGGCCTGCCGGCGCGCGTCGACCAGCGCCAGCTTGGGGTAGGGCTTTGGCAGCGTGAGGCGCTTCTGCACGCCCTCGTGGCGGTAGAAGATCACCCAGGTCTTTCGCACCTCGGAGGTCCGCTTCGTCGGTCCCGCGACCCTCAGTGCGAAGCCCGGCAGCAGGACGTCGAAGTATTCCACGCGCACGCCCGGGCCGGCCTTGTACTTCTGAACGGCCGCGTCGGTGAGCTTGACCTTCGGCACCGGGGGGCCACTCCGTGGGGTAACACTGGGGTAACGGATTGCCCTGTTATGGCATGTTATGGTGTGTGACGCACAATCCATAACGTTGCAGTTAGAAGCTTGCATCTTCACTGGAATCGGGGCAATTACGGTTACGATGGTTATGCCGCGTTATGCCCGATCTCACGACTACGAATCTGGGGGTTGGAAGTTCGAGTCTTTCCGGGTGCGCCAGTTTTCCGCGTGGCAAAGTGAGAAGGAAGGCCTTCTTTTTTGAAAAAAAGAAGCAAAAAACTTCTACGACCTAGAGGCTGCGTCTGCGGATAAGCCCGGCCCAAACATCCAAAAGTTTTTTGGTTCTTTTTTTCAAAAAAGAACATCCTTCCTTCCTCCCGGGACCCAGCATGAAGCTAACCCTGGCCGCCGCTCTCACTGCTCTGTTGGCAACAAGTGCCGCCGCCCGAACGCTGACGCCGCATGATCTGGTCATGCTCGACCGCGTCTCCGACCCTCATCTCTCTCCGGATGGCACCCGCGTCGCCTACGACGTCAGGAGCACGGATTTCACCGCCAACAAGGGCGTTCATTCGCTTTGGCTGGTGTGCACCGCCTGTGCAGGCGCCGACGCGACGCCTTGGCGTCTCGCCGCTTCAGATGGCGGAGCGGGCAACCCGCGCTGGTCCGCGGACGGGCACGCGCTATATTTCCTGTCGTCCCGTTCGGGATCGGCGCAGGTGTGGCGAACCGATGTCACGTCCGCCCACGCCGGCGCAGCCCCTGTCCAGGTGACCCATCTGCCCTTGGACGTCGGCACCTTCCGCCTGACGCCCGATGGCCACGGGATCGTCTTGTCGATGGCGGTATTCCCTGACTGCGACACGCCCGCCTGCACGAAGCAGCGGCTCGACGCCCGCGCCGCTCACAAGGGCTCCGGCGTGCTCTACGACAAACTCTTCGTCCGGCATTGGGACGAGTGGGCGGACGGCACACGAAACCAGCTCTGGGCGATGGCGCTCGATTCAAACGGCGTGGCCTCCAGCGACGCGAAGCCGCTCATGCGCGGCTTCGACGGCGACTGTCCCAGCAAGCCGTTCGGCGGCGATGACGACTACACCATCTCGCCCGACTCCAAGGCCGTCGTTTTCTCCGCCCGCAAGGCGGGCCGCAGCGAGCCCTGGAGCACCAACTTCGACCTCTACCAGGTTCCCACGGATGGCAGCACGCAGCCGCAGGACCTAACCGCGGCCAACCCGGCGTGGGACGCTGCGCCGCTCTTTTCGCCTGACGGCCGAACGCTGGCCTACAAGGCCATGCGTCGCCCGGGCTTCGAGGCCGACCGCTTCGGCATCATGCTGCGCGACGTGGCGAGCGGCCAGACCCATGAACTGGCGCCGCACTGGGACCGCTCCCCCGATGTCATCCGCTGGTCCGCCGACGGGCGCACGCTCTACGCCACGGCAGATGACACCGGCCGCCACCTGCTTTTCTCGCTGGACGCCGATAGCGGCAAACCGACTCCGCTAACCAAGCTGGGTCACGTCTCGGAAGTGGACGTAGCTGGAGCATCGGTCGTGTTCGCCGAGGACAGCCTGTCAGGCCCGACGCAACTCTTCCGCTTGGCCACCCCCGCTCCCGTCCAGCTGACCCACGCCGATGCCGACAAACTCGCTGGCGTCGATCTCGCCTCCTACGAACAGTTTTCCTTCCCCGGCTGGAACAACGAAGCGGTGCACGGCTATGTCATGAAGCCGGCCGGCGCCGAGCCCAGCAAACGCTACCCCGTCGCCTTCCTCATCCACGGTGGCCCGCAAGGCAGCTTTGGCGACAGCTGGAGCTACCGCTGGAACCCGCAAACCTACGCCGCCGCCGGTTACGCGGCCGTCTTCATCGATTTTCACGGTTCCACCGGCTACGGCCAGGCTTTTACCGACGCCATCAGCGGCCACTGGGGCGACCGGCCGCTCACCGATCTGCAAGCCGGCTGGAAAGCGGCACTCGCCCGCTACGACTTCCTCGATGGCAGCCGAGCCTGCGCGCTGGGTGCCTCCTACGGCGGCTACATGGTCTACTGGATCGCCGGAAACTGGAGCACGCCCTGGAAATGCCTCGTGGACCACGACGGCGTCTTCGACAACATGATGATGGGCTACTCCACCGAGGAACTCTGGTTCTCGGAATGGGAGAACGGCCACGCGACGCCCTGGGAAAATCCAGGCAACTACGAGAAATTCAATCCCGCCAACCACGTCGCCGACTGGCACGTGCCGATGCTGATCATCCACAGCAGCCACGACTACCGCATTCCGCTCGAACAAGGCCTCGGCGCCTTTACGGCCCTTCAGCGTAAGGGCATCGACAGCGAGTTTCTGACGTTCCCGGACGAGAACCATTGGGTGCTGAAGCCGCAGAACTCCGAGCTATGGCAGACCACTGTTCTTGATTGGCTAGGCAAGTTTCTAAGAAAGTAAGGCAGGGCAAGCCTTCTTCTTTTTTGCAAAAAAGAAGCAAAAAACTTTTGGTTGCTCCGTCTTTTGCCGAGGCTAGTCGGCGGATCCGGTGATGTATTCGCCTGCGCCGTAGATGACGACTAGCGTGTCTTCCTCCGCTGTTGGCTGGACACTACGAACCTCTCGCGGCGCACGGCCGGGCCAGCGTTCGTTCGTTGACGGAGGCGGAGATGCACTCGCAGACGGTCCCATCGCGTTGGCTCCCGGCCTGTGACGGCGTTTGACACTAAACGCTCACATACCAGGCAAACGAGGAGACTTCCGCACCAGATGCAGAGTGCGCGCAACTCCAAGTTGCGTTGTGATGGATTTCACACATAGGGGTCGGGATCGTTTCCCAGTCTTGGTCCGGGGGCAGAGCCCCCGGACCCGCTTTCTCATTCGGCGGCCACAGCCCCATATCCGATCTGAGCCTTGGTCTCTAGGAACTCGCCGAAAGCCAGATCCCCCCACTCGCGCCCATTGCCCGACTGCTTGTAGCCGCCGAACGGCGCCATGATGTCCATGCCGGCGCCATTGATCGTCACCTGCCCCGCCCGCAGCCGCGACGCCACCTCGCGTATCTTGGCCGGATCGGTCCCCTGAACGTAGGCAGCTAGGCCATAGGGCGTGTCGTTGCCGATTTCGATCGCCTGCTCGACCGTGTCGTAGCCGAGGATGGTGAGCACCGGCCCAAAGATCTCCTCGCGTGCGATCGTCATGTCGTTGGTGACCCCGGCGAACACCGTCGGCTTCACATAATAGCCGGTCTCCAGCCCCTCTGGACGCCCGGTGCCGCCGGCTACCAGCTTGGCGCCCTCTTCGATGCCCTTGGCGATTAGCCTCTGGATCTTGTTCCACTGCACTTCGGAAACCACAGGACCGAGCTCGGCATTGCCCTTCGGATCACCGACGGTCGTGTTCTCGGCCGCCACGCGGGCGATTTCGACAACCTGATCCATCTGGGCAAACGGCGCGATCATGCGTGTAGGCGCGTTGCAGCTCTGACCCGAGTTCTGCATCACGTGCTTCACGCCCCGGGTGACCGCCGACTTCAGGTCAGCGTCAGCCAGGATGATGTTTGGCGACTTGCCGCCGAGCTCCTGGTGCACGCGCTTGACGGTAGGCGCCGCGGCCTTGGCCACTTCGATGCCGGCACGCGTCGATCCGGTGAACGAGACGAGGTCGATTTCAGGATGCGCGCTCAGCGCCGCGCCCACGCCCGGGCCGTCGCCGTTGACCAGGTTGAACACGCCGGCAGGAACGCCTGCTTCATGAAGGATTTCTGCGAGGATCTGTCCGGAGAAAGGCGCCACTTCAGAAGGTTTGAGCACCATCGTACAGCCGACCGCGAGCGCAGGGGCGACCTTGCAGGCCATCTGGTTCATCGGCCAGTTCCACGGCGTGATAAAGCCGCAAACGCCGATCGGCTCGTGGGCGATCAGGGTGCTGCCGCGCAGCTCTTCGAACACGTAATTCTTCAAAACAGCCTGAGCCGTCTGAAAGTGCGCCAGGCCGATGGCAGCCTGCGAGTTTTTCGCCAGGCTGACGGGAGCGCCCATCTCTTCGGTGATGGCTTCCGCCATGTCGTTGTAGCGGCGCTTATAGACCTCCACGATGCGGCCAAGCAGGGCGAGGCGCTCCTCGCGCCTGGTGCGCGAGAATTCGTCGAAGGCTCGCCGGGCCGCGATGACTGCGCGATCCACGTCGCTGGCGTCGCCGAGGCTGATGCGGCCGGCCGAACGCTCTGTCGCCGGGTTGATCACGTCGAGCGTCTTGGCGTGCGAGGGCTCGACCCAGGCGCCATCGATGTAGAATTTCGTGTAGTCGCGCATGGTTGTTTCTTGCTCCCTGTCTTGCGGCAAGCCTCACTTGGGGCGGTCCGCTCCGTTTCGCCATAGCACTAGGATGACGGCGCCGAACTGGCTCCCAGGTAACCCGAGGCGACGCTTGGCGAACCATGGCGTTGAGATGGCCAGATTTGGCCCCGGGAGAACAGCGTGCGTTATCAGCAAACAGGGTGGGTTCGTGGTTTGGTTGCGGGCGCTGGCTTGGTGCTCGGATCCATGGCGCCTGGTTACGCGGCTGATCCTATGCACGACATGGGCGCGGCTCCGGCCTTCACAGGCATAACCGGCTGGCTGAACTCGCCGCCGCTCACCATGGCGGCGTTGCGCGGAAAAGTCGTGCTCGTCGATTTCTGGGCCTATTCCTGCATCAACTGCATTCGCACCCTGCCTTTCCTCACCCGCTGGGAGCACGATTACAAGGATCGCGGCCTCGTCATCGTCGGCGTGCACGCGCCAGAGTTCCAGTTCGAGCACGACGCGAAGAATGTGCAGAACGCGATCGACCGGTTCCACATCAACTACCCGGTGGCCTTGGACAACGACCTCGCCACCTGGAAGGCCTTCAACAACGAATATTGGCCGGCCGAATATCTAATCGATCGCCAGGGGCACATCGTCTACAAGCATTTCGGCGAAGGCGAATACGACGTCACCGAGAACGCGATCCGCACCCTGCTTAACGCAGGCCCTGCCGTCGGCGCCGAGGCGGGCATGGATCTCGACAAGATCGGCTCGCCCGAGATGTATTTCGGCCTCGAGCGAGTGGAGGCATTGGCCAGTCCCGAGAGCCCGCAGCAGGGTGTTCACGATTACACCGCCCCGAAGACGCTGCACCTGAACAACTTCGCGCTCGAGGGCGCGTGGGACCTCTCGGGCGAGCACGCGACACTGGCGAAAGACGGCGGCCGTATTGTTCTGCACTGCCGCTCGGGCAAGGTGTTCATGGTCGCGAGCAGCCCACAGCCGGCCAACTTGTCGGTCACCGTGGACGGCAAGCCGCAGCCTCCCGTCGTTGTGAAGGACAGCCGCCTCTACACGCTGTTCGACAGCACCGACTACGGCGAGCACACCGTGTCTGTCTCCATCGACAAGGCCGGCTTCGAAGCCTTCACCTTCACGTTTGGTTAGCTGGGCGGCTGGCGGCGGCTTCGTCAGAGCACCTGGCAGGTCGCGCACCAGTATAGGGTGCGCCCGCCCATGGCCTCCGCCAGCACCGGGTCTCCGCAGACGAGGCACGGTTTTCCGGCCCGATGCGCAACATAGGTGTTGCCTACCCGGCCCTTGCCTTTCATTCGGCCTGACTTTTCGACGGTGACGATGCGGCCGGTGCGCACCCCATCCTCGAGGAGCAAGGTCAGATCCTTCCAGAGCGCCTTCCAGGCTTTCGGCTTCAGGCTGTTGCCCGGGTGGTGCGGATTGAGGCGTGCGCGGAACAGCAGTTCGGCGCGGTAGATGTTGCCTATGCCGGCGATGATGTCCTGCCTCATGAGAAGCAGCCCCAATGCCGTGCGGGAGGCGTGCAGCGTGCGGTAGGCGTGAGGGGGATCGGCATCGGCGCGAAGCGGATCCTCGCCCAATGCCGCCATGGCCCCTGCCTTTTCTGGCGCCGTGATGATGGCGCAGGCGGTGGGCCCGCTGAGGTCTGCGACATGGCGGCCGGCGACAAGCCGGAGCCGCACGGCGCCGCGCGGCTCTGGCGGAAACGCCGCCTCATCGTCTGTCGCGGCGCGGTTACGCCGGCCGATCCCTTCGAGGCCCTCGCCTGCAAACCGCCACATGCCGTAGAGGCCCAGATGCACGCGCAGCCAGATATCGCCCGAGAAACCGATGAACATCTGCTTGCCCTGTGCTTCCGCGCTCTCCAGGATGTGCCCGTCGATGGCGGCGGCGCCCTCGGCGAAACGACCTTGTGGACTGGAGGCATCGACCTGCTTCCCGGCGAACTGCGCGCAAAAAGCCCGGGCGAGGCGATGGACCGTATGGCCCTCAGGCATATGTCGTGCAATTCACGGCAGGCTTCTTCCTTGACAGCAGTTCGGCGCAGGCCTAAAGGCCGGCGCTCATTTGGAACGCGGGAGATTTTCGCGGCGCAGGCATCCCCATGCCCAGCGTTGCAAAGATCGTTTGCACCACGGTCCTGCTTGCTCGAGGAGCCGGGATACCATGGCCAAGAAGATTGTTGGCTACGTCAAGTTGCAGATACCGGCCGGCAAGGCCAACCCGTCGCCGCCGGTCGGCCCGGCGCTCGGCCAGCGCGGCCTGAACATCATGCAGTTCTGCAAGGAGTTCAACGCGCGCACGCAGGCCATGGAGCCAGGCATGCCGGTGCCAGTCGTGATCACCGCCTTCGGTGACCGCACCTTCAGCTTCATCACCAAGACGCCGCCGAACACCTACTTCATCAAGAAGGCCGCCGGCATCACCGCGGGCAGCACGACCCCAGGCAAGGGTGCGACAGTCGGCCGCGTGACCATGACCCAGCTGCGCGAGATCGCCGCCCAGAAGATGGTGGACATGAACGCCAACGATGTGGACGGCGCCGTGCGCATGCTGGCCGGTTCCGCCCGTTCGATGGGCCTTTCGGTGGTGGAGGGCTAGAGCCATGGCACACAACAAGCGTCTCGCCGCAGCCGAGAAGACCGTCGACCGCGCGCGCAACTACCCGCTTCCCGAAGCGGTGAGCCTCGTGAAGAGCAATGCGAAGGCCAAGTTCGACGAGACCATCGAGATTTCGATGAACCTCGGCATCGACCCGCGCCACGCCGACCAGATGGTGCGCGGCCTCATCAGCCTGCCAAACGGCACGGGCAAGACGGTCCGCATCGGGGTGTTCGCCCGTGGCGCCAAGGCCGAGGAAGCCCTCGCCGCAGGCGCCGACGTCGTCGGCGCGGACGACCTCGCCGAGAAGGTGCAGGCCGGTGAAATCGCCTTCGACCGCTGCATCGCCACACCCGACATGATGGGCCTCGTTGGCCGCCTGGGTAAGATCCTCGGCCCGCGCGGCCTGATGCCGAACCCCAAGCTCGGCACGGTCACCATGGACGTCAAAGGCGCCGTCGCCGCAGCCAAGGCCGGCCAGGTCGAGTTCCGCGCCGAGAAGGCTGGCATCGTGCATGCCGGCATCGGCAAGGCCTCGTTCGACGATCAGAAGCTGCTGGAGAACATCCACGCTTTCGTGGACGCCATCCAGAAGGCCAAGCCGACCGGCGCCAAGGGCACCTATGTGCAGAAGGCCTCGCTGAGCTCGTCGATGGGTCCAGGCCTCCGCCTGGACGTGGCGACGCTCGCCGGCTGAACGAAATACGCCTGCCAGCCGCAAGGTCGGCAGGCGGACAGGGATGGTTTCGGCCATCTCGCAACCTGTCCAAGACCGCACGTCGTCTCCCAGGAGACAGTAAAGGGGCTCTGCTCCGCGCGCGGGAGACGGGAGGACCGGATGCCGAAAGGCCGATGGTGGTTCCGACTTCAGGACAGGCGAACCGGGCTGGTCGAAAGGCCGGCCTTTGGGCAACCCGGTCTCTTGCACTTGCAGGAGACCACGAAGGAGACGGGATTTGGACCGTACGGAGAAGCGAGAGTTCGTCTCGTCACTCGCGGCCGTCTTCGCAGAGACGTCGATGGTTGTCGTCACCCGCAATAACGGGCTGACGGTTGCCGAAGTGACCGATCTGCGTAGGCGTATGCGGGCGGCTGGCGCGAACTTCAAAGTCGCCAAGAACCGTCTGGCCGTCCTCGCTCTGGATGGGACCCGATTCGATAGCATTGCCCCCATGCTGAAGGGACCTACCGCGCTCGCCTGGGCGCGCGATCCCGTGGCTGTGGCCAAGGTCGCTATCGAGTTCGCCAAGACCAACGAGAAGCTGGTGGTGATCGGCGGTGCGCTCGGAACTCAGACGCTCGATGCGGCTGGGGTTAAGGCGCTGTCCGATCTGCCGTCGCTGGATACGCTGCGTGCCGGGCTGCTGGGGATGCTTGCCACCCCCGCGACCAGGATCGCAGGCGTGCTCCAGGCGCCGGCCGGCCAGCTCGCGCGGGTCTTCGCGGCCTATGCCAAGCGAGACGACGAGACGCACGAGGCGGAAGCAGCCTGAATTATGGACGGGCACCCTCGTCCTGAGGGCCCCCGTCTTGCATGGAACCAACCAAACGCTACTTAGTGGAGCAAGATAATGGCCGACCTGACCAAGCTTGTGGACGAGCTGTCCACCCTCACCGTGCTCGAAGCTGCCGAGCTTTCGAAAATGCTGGAAGAGAAGTGGGGCGTTTCCGCCGCCGCTCCTGTGGCCGTTGCCGCAGCGGCTCCTGCCGGCGGTGGCGCTGCCGCAGCCCCTGCCGAAGAGCAGACCGAGTTCACCGTGATCCTCGCCAAGGCCGGCGACAAGAAGATCAACGTGATTAAGGAAATCCGCACCATCACCGGTCTCGGGCTGAAGGAAGCCAAGGACCTGGTCGAAGGCGCGCCGAAGACGGTCAAGGAAGCCGTTTCCAAGGACGACGCTGCGAAGATCAAGAAGGTGCTGGAAGAGCAGGGCGCTTCTGTCGAGATCAAGTAGTTTGCATTGCCTGCGGGCCGCTTCGGCGGCTGGCGGGTTTTGAGCTGAGGCGGGCGGGGATCGCGATGATCCCCGCCCCTTCTGCCGTTGCGTAATTCGATACTCGATCTTCCGGCCGGTGGCCGGCGGATCAACAGGATGGGGCAAGATATCTGATGAACGCAATCACCCAGACGTTCGTGCCGCGCAAGCGCATTCGCAAAAGCTTCGGCCGCATCCCCGAAGTCGCCCCGATGCCCAACCTGATCGACGTGCAGAGGAGCAGCTACGAGGGCTTCCTGCAGATGCATATCGCACCTGACAGCCGCACCAACACCGGCCTTCAGGAAGTGTTTCGCAGCGTCTTCCCGATCGACGATTTCGCCGGCCGCGGCCGGCTCGAGTTCGTCTATTACGAACTGGAAGAGCCCAAATACGACGTCGAGGAATGCATCCAGCGCGGCATGAACTATGCCGCTCCGCTCAAGGTCATTCTCCGCCTCATCGTGTGGGACGTAGACGAGGATACCGGCGCCCGCTCCATCCGCGACATCAAGGAACAGCCTGTCTACATGGGCGACATGCCGCTCATGACCGACAACGGCACTTTCATTATCAACGGCACCGAGCGCGTCATCGTCAGCCAGATGCACCGCTCCCCCGGCGTGTTCTTTGACCACGACAAGGGCAAGACGCACAGCAGCGGCAAGTTCCTGTTCGCCGCACGCGTGATCCCTTACCGCGGCTCGTGGCTCGATTTCGAATTCGACAGCAAGGACATGGTCTATGTCCGTATCGACCGTAAGCGGAAGCTGCCTGTCACCACGCTTCTCTATGCGCTCGAGAGCGAAGCCAGCGAGACCAGCCGCCTCGCCCGCATTGCCAACGGTGAAGATCCCGACACGATCGAAATTCGCGGCATGGACGCCGAAGGCATCCTGAACTTCTTCTACAGCCAGGTGATCTTCAAGCGCACCGACAAGGGCTGGGCGCGTCCGTTCGATCCCGACGCATTCCGCGGCCTCAAGCTGCTCGAGCCGCTGATCGACGCCGACACCGGTGAAGTGGTCGCGGACGCGGACGCCAAGCTGACTACCCGCAGCGCGCGCAAGATTGCCGAAAAAACCAAGGAAGTTCTCATCGGCCGCGCCGACCTGCTTGGCCGCTACATGGCGCAGGACCTCGTCAACGAAGAGACCGGCGAAATCTACGCAGAAGCCGGCGAAGAACTTGCAGAAGCGCGTCTTGCCGCCCTTGAAGAGGCGGGCATTACCACACTGCCGACGCTCGCCATCGACCAGCAGAACGGTCCCTGGATTCGCAACACGCTTGCCGTGGACAAGAACGGCAACCGCGACGACGCCCTGATCGACATCTACCGCGTCATGCGCCCAGGCGAGCCGCCAACCCCCGAGACGGCGGAAGCTCTGTTCCGCGGCCTCTTCTTCGATCCCGACCGCTACGACCTCTCCGCAGTCGGCCGCGTGAAGATGAACATGCGCCTCGGCCTGGAGTGCGACGACCAGCACCGCACCCTCCGCAAGGAGGACGTGCTGAAGACCGTCAAGATCCTGATCGAGCTGAAGGACGGCCGCGGCACGATCGACGACATCGACAACCTCGGAAACCGCCGCGTCCGCTCGGTCGGCGAACTGATGGAAAACCAGTATCGCGTCGGCCTGCTCCGCATGGAGCGCGCCATTCGCGAGCGCATGGGCTCCGTGGATATCGACACGGTCATGCCGCACGACCTGATCAACGCAAAGCCCGCAGCCGCCGCAGTGCGCGAATTCTTCGGCTCCTCGCAGCTCTCGCAGTTCATGGACCAGACCAACCCGCTCTCGGAAGTGACGCACAAGCGCCGCCTGTCCGCGTTGGGCCCAGGCGGTCTGACACGCGAACGCGCCGGCTTCGAAGTGCGCGACGTGCATCCGACCCACTACGGCCGCATCTGCCCGATCGAAACGCCTGAAGGCCCGAACATCGGCCTGATCAACTCGCTCGCCACTTTCGCCAAGGTGAACAAATACGGCTTCATCGAGACGCCGTATCGCCTGGTGAAGGACGGCCAGGTGCAGGACGGCTGGAAATACCTCTCCGCCATGGAGGAGGAACGCCTCGTCGTGGCGCAGGCCGACGCACCGCAGGATGCTGATGGCCGCTTCACGGACGAACTCGTCTCCGTGCGCCGCCAGGGCGATTTCCGCCTGGTGCGCCCGGAGGATGTGACAGCCGTCGACGTGTCGCCGAAGCAGCTTGTCTCCGTCGCCGCGGCACTCATCCCGTTCCTCGAGAACGACGACGCGAACCGCGCGCTCATGGGCTCGAACATGCAGCGCCAGGCCGTGCCGCTCATCCAGGCGGATGCGCCGCTTGTCGGCACAGGCATGGAGGCTGCCGTCGCACGCGACAGCGGTGCGACGATCGTTGCCCGTCGCGCAGGCGTCGTGGACCAGATCGATGGCGCACGCATCGTGGTGCGTGCGTCGGGCGAAGACGGCATGACGGCAGGCGTCGATATCTACCGCCTGCGCAAATACATGCGCAGCAACCAGTCCACCTGCATCAACCAGCGTCCTCTGGTGCGCGTGGGCGATATCGTGTCAGGCGGCGAGATCATCGCTGACGGTCCGTCCACCGAACTGGGCGAACTGGCCCTTGGCCGCAACGTGCTCTGCGCGTTTGTGCCTTGGAATGGCTACAACTTCGAGGACTCGATCCTGATTTCAGAGCGCATCGCGCGCGACGACGTGTTCACCTCCATCCACATCGAAGAGTTCGAAGTGATGGCGCGCGACACGAAGCTCGGCCAGGAGGAAATCACCCGCGACATCCCCAACGTCGGCGAAGAGTCGCTGAAGAACCTCGACGAAGCGGGCATCGTCTACATCGGCGCCGAGGTGAACCCTGGCGACATCCTCGTCGGCAAGGTCACGCCGAAGGGCGAAAGCCCGATGACGCCTGAGGAAAAGCTGCTTCGCGCCATCTTTGGCGAGAAGGCCTCCGACGTTCGCGACACGTCTCTGAAGCTTCCTCCGGGCGTCGCCGGCACCATCGTCGATGTTCGCGTCTTCAGCCGCCGCGGCGTGGACAAGGACGAGCGCGCCATGGCCATCGAGCGCGCCGAGATCGAGCGTCTCGCGAAGGACCGTGACGACGAGCGGGCCATTCAGGAGCGCGCGTTCCTCAACCGCCTGCGCGAGAAGCTGCTGACCCACAAGGCAGCGGGCGGCTTCAAGGGCATCAAGTCGGGCACCATCATCACCGAAGAGGTGCTCGGCGAGCATCCGCGCGGCGCCTGGCGCAACATCGGCGTGCAGGACGATGCGATCATGGTCGAGATCGAGACCATGAAGCGTGAGTTCGACGCTGCCGTGCATCGCCTGCAGGAGCGCTTCGAGAGCAAGGTCGAGAAGCTCCAGCGCGGCGACGAACTGCCGCCTGGCGTGATGAAGATGGTCAAGGTGTTCGTTGCGGTGAAGCGCAAGCTGCAGCCCGGCGACAAGATGGCAGGCCGCCACGGCAACAAGGGCGTCGTCTCGCGCGTCGTGCCTGTCGAGGACATGCCGTTCCTCGAGGACGGCACGCCGGTCGATCTCGTGCTGAACCCGCTTGGCGTGCCAAGCCGCATGAACGTCGGCCAGATTCTCGAAACCCATCTCGGCTGGGCCTGCGCGAACCTCGGCCGCGAAATCGGTGAACTCGTCGAAGAGTATCGCCGCAGCGGCGCCGCCAAGCAGGAGCTGCTCGACAAGCTGCGCGACGTCTACGGTGACGCCGTCTACGACGACGAGATCGCTGGCCTGGACAACAACCAGCTCATCGAGCTCGCCGAGAACCTGAAGAAGGGCGTGCCCATCGCAACGCCCGTCTTCGACGGCGCGCGCATGTCGGACATCGAGCGGATGCTCACCAAGGCAGGGCTCGACACGTCCGGCCAGGTGGTTCTCGTCGATGGCCGCACCGGCGAGCCGTTCGAACGCAAGGTGACGGTCGGCTACATCTACATGCTCAAGCTGCATCACCTGGTGGACGACAAGATCCACGCGCGTTCGATTGGTCCCTACAGCCTCGTCACCCAGCAGCCGCTTGGCGGCAAGGCGCAGTTCGGCGGGCAGCGGTTCGGCGAAATGGAGGTCTGGGCTCTCGAAGCTTACGGCGCCGCCTATACGCTGCAGGAAATGCTGACGGTGAAGTCGGACGACGTGTCCGGGAGAACCAAGGTCTATGAGGCGATCGTGCGCGAGCAGGACAACTTCGAGGCCGGTATCCCGGAGAGCTTTAACGTTCTGGTCAAGGAACTGAAGTCCTTGGGCCTGAATGTCGATTTGGATCAAAGCGCAGTTTAAGAAAGGAAGAACTTCTTTTTTGAAAAAAAGAAGCAAAAAACTTTTGGACCGAAGGCCGGGCGTTTCCACGATCTCGGTCCCGGGTCGCAAAAGTTTTTTGGTTCTTTTTTTCAAAAAAGAACTGCTTTCCTTATCTCCCCATAAGGAGCTCCCATGAACGAGCTAATGAAAATCCTCGGCCAAGCCGGCCAGGCCGTCACGTTCGACCAGATCCGCATCCAGATGGCCTCGCCGGAGCAAATCCGCTCCTGGTCGTATGGCGAAATCAAGAAGCCGGAGACGATCAACTACCGCACCTTCAAGCCGGAGCGTGACGGCCTGTTCTGCGCGCGGATTTTCGGTCCCATCAAGGACTACGAGTGCCTGTGCGGCAAGTACAAGCGGATGAAGTTCCGCGGCATAATATGCGAGAAGTGCGGCGTCGAAGTGACGCTGGCGAAAGTGCGCCGCGAGCGCATGGGTCATATCGAGCTCGCCTCGCCCGTCGCGCACATCTGGTTCCTGAAGTCGCTCCCGAGCCGCATCGGCCTGATGGTCGACCTCACGCTCAAGGAACTCGAGAAGATCCTCTATTTCGAGAGCTACGTCGTTCTCGAGCCCGGCCTGACGGACCTGAAGCTGCATCAGCTTCTGACCGAGGATCAGATGGCCGCCAAGCAGGACGAGTTCGGCGAAGACGGCTTCCGCGCCGCCATCGGCGCCGAGGCGATCAAGGTGATCCTGCATGGCATCGACACGGATGCCGAGAAGGTGCGTCTGCGCGCCGACCTCAAGGAAACCACCAGCGAGGCGAAGCGCAAGAAGCTCGTCAAGCGCCTGAAGCTGATCGAGGCATTCGGCGAAAGCGGTTCGAAGCCCGAGTGGATGATCCTCGATGTGGTGCCCGTCATTCCGCCCGAGCTGCGTCCACTCGTGCCGCTCGACGGCGGCCGCTTCGCCACCTCCGACCTGAACGACCTTTATCGCCGTGTCATCAACCGCAACAACCGGTTGAAGCGCCTGATTGAGCTGCGTGCGCCTGACATCATCGTTCGCAATGAAAAGCGCATGTTGCAGGAGTCGGTTGACGCCCTCTTCGACAACGGCCGACGCGGCCGCGCCATTACAGGTGCGAACAAGCGTCCGCTGAAGTCGCTGTCCGACATGCTGAAGGGCAAGCAGGGCCGCTTCCGCCAGAACCTTCTCGGCAAGCGCGTGGACTACTCGGGCCGCTCGGTCATCGTGGTGGGTCCCGAGCTGAAGCTGCACCAGTGCGGCCTGCCCAAGAAGATGGCGCTCGAGCTGTTCAAGCCCTTCATCTACAGCAAGCTCGAGAAATACGGCCACGCCACCACCATCAAGGCTGCAAAGCGAATGGTGGAAAAGGAGCGTCCCGAGGTGTGGGACATCCTTGAGGAGGTCATCCGCGAGCATCCCGTCATGCTGAACCGTGCGCCCACCCTGCACCGTCTTGGCATCCAGGCGTTCGAGCCAGTGCTGATCGAAGGCAAGGCAATCCAGCTCCACCCGCTGGTCTGCACCGCCTTCAACGCGGACTTCGACGGCGACCAGATGGCGGTTCACGTGCCGCTGAGCCTCGAGGCACAGCTCGAAGCGCGCGTGCTCATGATGTCCACCAACAACATCCTTAGCCCCGCGAACGGCAAGCCGATCATCGTGCCGAGCCAGGACATTGTGCTCGGGCTCTATTACCTCTCGCTCGAGACTGCAGACTTCCGCGCGACAGAGGACAACAAGGCGCCTGCTTTCGGCACCATCGGCGAAATCGAGTTTGCCCTGAATGCCAAGGCGATCCATCTGCACGACAAGATCCGTGCGCGCATGGAACTCATCGAGCCGGACGGATCGCGCAAGCGCCAGATCGTCATCACCACGCCTGGCCGCATGCTCATTGCGCAGATCCTGCCCAAGCACCCGAACGTGCCGTTCTCGCTGCTCAACAAGCAGCTCACCAAGAAGAACGTCTCCGACGTCATCGATGCCGTCTACCGGCATTGCGGGCAGAAGGAGTGCGTGATCTTCGCAGACCGTCTGATGGGTCTCGGCTTCGCACAGGCCGCCAAGGCCGGCATCTCGTTCGGCAAGGACGACCTGATCATCCCGGCCGAAAAGCCCGAGCTGATCAGCAAGACCCAAGGCGAGGTCAAGGAATTCGAGCAGCAATATCAGGACGGCCTGATCACCTCCGGCGAGCGCTACAACAAGGTGGTTGACGCCTGGTCGCGCTGCACGGATTCGGTCGCGGCCGCCATGATGAAGGAGATCTCCAAGCAGGAGGTCGGCCGTCAGACCAACTCGGTGTGGATGATGAGCCACTCCGGTGCGCGCGGCTCGCCGGCGCAGATGCGCCAGCTCGCCGGCATGCGCGGCCTGATGGCCAAGCCGTCTGGCGAAATCATCGAGCAGCCGATCATTGCCAACTTCAAGGAAGGCCTTTCGGTTCTCGAATACTTCAACTCCACCCACGGCGCCCGTAAGGGCCTTGCGGACACGGCGCTGAAGACCGCGAACTCGGGCTACCTCACCCGCCGTCTCGTTGACGTGGCGCAAGATTGCATCATCGTCGAAATCGACTGCGGTTCCGAGCGCGGCCTGACTGTGCGCCCGGTGATGGATGGCGGCGACATCGTCTCCTCGCTGTCCGAGCGTATCCTCGGCCGCACCACGTCTGAAGACGTGCTCGATCCCGCCACCAATAAAGTCCTCCTGCCGCGCAACACGCTGGTGGAAGAAACCGAGGCGGAGCAGGTCGAGCGCGCCGGCGTCGAGGTGATGAAGATCCGCTCCGTGCTGACCTGCGAAAGCCAGATCGGCGTGTGCGCACGCTGCTACGGCCGTGATCTCGCACGCGGCACGCCAGTCAACATCGGTGAGGCCGTCGGCGTCATTGCCGCGCAGTCTATCGGCGAGCCTGGCACGCAGCTGACCATGCGCACCTTCCACATCGGCGGCGCAGCACAGCGTGGTGCGGAGCAGTCGAGCGTGGAGGCGTCGCACGAAGGCACCGTCACCATCAAGAACCGGAACGTCGTCACCAACAGCTCGGGCGTTCCCGTGGTGATGTCGCGTAACTGCGAAATCGTGTTGGCCGACGACCGTGGCCGCGAGCGCGCCCGCTTCCGCGTACCTTACGGTGCGCGGCTGCTGGTGGACGAAGGCAAGGCCGTCAAGCGCGCGGAGAAGCTGGCGGAGTGGGATCCATACACCCTGCCGATCATCACCGAGCTCGCCGGACAGGTCGAATACCTCGACCTCATCGAAGGCATCACGCTCGTCGAGCGTATGGACGAAGTGACGGGCCTGACCTCGAAGGTTGTCGTCGACTATAAGCAGACGGCGAAGGGCGTGGACCTCCGTCCCCGCCTTCAGCTCAAGAGTGACGCAGGCGAGGTCGTTAAGCTTCCGAACGGCACCGATGCCCGCTACTTCCTGTCGCCCGATTCGATCCTCTCGGTCGAGAACGGCGCCATTCTTCATGCGGGCGACGTGCTGGCACGTATTCCCCGCGAAGGCAGCAAGACGCGTGACATCACCGGCGGTCTGCCGCGTGTCGCCGAACTGTTCGAGGCACGGCGTCCGAAGGATCACGCGATCATCGCCGAAAACGATGGCCGCGTGGAATTCGGCAAGGACTACAAGGCCAAGCGCCGCATCATCGTGAAGAACGATGAGACCACCGAGGAGACTGAATACCTGGTCCCTAAGGGCAAGCACGTCTCGGTGCAGGAAGGCGACTTCGTCCGCCGCGGCGACCCGTTGGTGGACGGCCCACGCGTTCCGCACGACATCCTCAAGGTGCTCGGCGTCGAGGCACTATCCGACTACCTCGTGAACGAGATCCAGGACGTGTACCGGCTCCAGGGCGTGAAGATCAACGACAAGCACATCGAAGTCATCGTTCGACAGATGCTGCAGAAGGTCGAGATCATCGAGCCAGGCGACACTACCTACCTCACAGGCGAACAGGTCGACCGCATGGAAGTCGATGCGGAAAACCTCAAGCGCCTCAAGGTGGACGAGCGTCCGGCAACCGCGATGCCTGTGCTCCAGGGTATCACCAAGGCCAGCCTGCAGACCCACAGCTTCATCAGCGCCGCCTCCTTCCAGGAGACGACACGGGTGCTCACCGAGGCCGCAACCGCGGGCAAGGTGGACCAGCTGACGGGCCTGAAGGAGAACGTCATCGTGGGCCGCCTCATCCCTGCCGGCACCGGCAGCGTGATGAACCGGCTCAAGGCGGTGGCGGCCGGCCGGGACCAGCAGCGTGGCGTCAGCCGCGATGCACCGGCCCGGATTGGCACTGCTGCGGAGTAGGGAGAGAAGGCCAGGGGCTCTGCCCCTGGACCCCGCTGGGGCCTGGAGGCCCCAGACCCCCTTTCTTATAGGCAAGCGGGCTTTGCAGGGGTGATCAGCGCAGATGCTCGAACACTTCGAAGTCGGGCTCACATGGCCTTCAAATTAGCCCGCTACAGGTTGACTAAGCTTTGATACCCGACTAGAGACTGCGCCCTCGGCCACCCCCGGTTTCGGGGCGGCTACCAGATTTGGATACCAGAGCATCGGGCGCCGTCACCCCGCAAGGTGGCCAAGGCCGGACGCACTTACCACAACCCGGGCAGGGTGGGGCGACCCATCAGGTGCGGGCCATGATCGTTGAGGATTGGAACGAGCGCGTATGCCGACGATTAACCAGTTGATCGCCAACGGGCGCGAACCGGCGGCGAAGCGGAACAAGGTTCCCGCCCTCCAGGGGTGCCCGCAGAAGCGCGGCGTCTGCACGCGCGTCTACACAACGACGCCGAAGAAGCCGAACTCCGCCCTCCGTAAGGTCGCCAAGGTGCGCCTGACGAACGGCTACGAGGTCGTGAGCTACATCCCCGGCGAAGGCCATAATTTGCAGGAGCACAGCGTTGTGCTCATCCGCGGCGGCCGCGTGAAGGACCTTCCCGGCGTGCGCTACCACATCCTGCGCGGCGTGCTTGACACGCAGGGCCTGCCGAAGCGCCGCAAGCGCCGGTCGCTCTACGGCGCCAAGCGTCCGAAGTAGGAGAGGGACCGATGAGCCGCCGCCGCCGCGCCGTAAAGCGCGAAATCCTGCCCGATCCGAAGTTCGGGGACGTCGTCATCACGCGCTTCATGAATGCGCTCATGTATGACGGCAAGAAGTCCGCCGCCGAAGGCATCGTTTATGGTGCGCTCGACGTGATGAAGAAGCGCGGCGGGGCCGCCGCCGATCCGGTCCGCATGTTCCACGAGGCGCTGGACAACGTGAAGCCGGCCGTCGAGGTGCGCTCGCGACGCGTCGGTGGTGCCACCTACCAGGTGCCTGTCGAAGTTCGCGTCGAGCGCCGCCAGGCGCTGGCGATCCGCTGGCTGATCGATGCGGCGCGCAAGCGCGGCGAGCACACCATGGAAGACCGGCTCTCTAACGAGCTGCTCGACGCGGTGAACAACCGCGGTTCCGCGGTGAAGAAGCGTGAAGACACTCATCGTATGGCCGAAGCCAACAAGGCGTTCAGCCATTACCGCTGGTAGATGAGGCGCTGTTAATTAAACCCCTGACCCGCACAGGCGGGCGACGGAGAGACGACGATGGCGAAGGTTAAATTCGAGCGGAACAAGCCGCACTGCAACATCGGCACCATTGGTCACGTGGACCATGGCAAGACATCGCTGACGGCAGCAATCACCAAGGTGCTTGCGAAGTCCGGTGGCGCCACCTTCACGGCCTACGACCAGATCGACAAGGCCCCTGAGGAGCGCGCGCGCGGCATCACCATCTCCACGGCGCACGTGGAGTATGAGACCAAAAACCGCCACTACGCCCACGTCGATTGCCCGGGCCACGCTGACTACGTGAAGAACATGATCACCGGTGCTGCCCAGATGGACGGCGCGATCCTGGTTGTGTCCGCCGCCGATGGTCCTATGCCGCAGACACGCGAGCACATCCTCCTCGCCCGCCAGGTGGGCGTGCCGGCGCTGGTCGTGTTCCTCAACAAGATGGACCTCGCCGACCCCGAACTGGTCGAGCTGGTCGAACTCGAAGTGCGTGACCTGCTCACGAGCTACCAGTTCCCGGGAGACGACATCCCCATCATCCACGGCTCCGCGGTGTGCGCCCTCGAAGGCAAGCAGCCGGAGATCGGCGAAGAGGCCGTTCTCAAGCTGATGGAAGCCGTTGACAGCTACATCCCGCAGCCAGAGCGCGCGATCGACCGTCCGTTCCTGATGCCGATCGAAGACGTGTTCTCCATCTCCGGCCGCGGCACCGTTGTCACCGGCCGCGTCGAGCGTGGCATCGTGAACGTCGGCGACGAAGTCGAAATCGTCGGCATCAAGAACACCGTCAAGACGATCGTCACCGGCGTCGAGATGTTCCGCAAGCTGCTCGACCGCGGAGAGGCCGGCGACAACATCGGCGCGCTGCTTCGTGGCACGAAGCGTGAGGACGTCGAGCGCGGCCAGGTTCTGGCAAAGCCCGGCACCATTACGCCGCACAAGAAGTTCAAGGCGGAAGCCTACGTGCTGACGAAGGAAGAGGGCGGCCGCCATACGCCATTCTTCACCAATTATCGTCCGCAGTTCTACTTCCGCACGACCGACGTGACGGGCGTGGTGCAGCTTCCCGAAGGCGTCGAGATGGTGATGCCTGGCGATAACGTGTCGATGGATGTCGAGCTGATCCAGCCGATCGCCATGGACGAAGGCCTCCGCTTCGCTATCCGCGAAGGTGGCCGCACCGTCGGCGCCGGCGTGGTTGCCAAGATTTCCGACTGACGCTGGCTGGCCCCGAACCTGGATAAGTAGAAGACCATGGACAACCAGAACATCCGCATTCGCCTGAAGGCGTATGATCACCGCGTGCTGGACAACAGCACGAAGGAGATCGTCAACACGGCGAAGCGTACGGGTGCGCGGGTTCGGGGTCCAATCCCGCTGCCGACGCATATCGAACGGTTCACGGTGAACCGTTCGCCTCACGTGGATAAGAAAAGCCGCGAGCAGTTCGAAATCCGAACCCACCGCCGCCTCCTCGACATCGTCGAACCCACGCCGCAAACGGTGGACGCGCTGATGAAGCTCGACCTCGCCGCTGGCGTGGACGTCGAGATCAAGATCTGAAGTATCGAGACGAGAACGCATCATGCGCACCGGTTTGATAGCAACGAAGCTGGGCATGACCCGCATCTTCAAGGATGACGGGACCCATGTCCCCGTTACCGTCCTGCACCTCGACGAGGTTCAGGTGGTGGATGTGCGCACCGAGGAGCGCGACGGCTACACCGCCGTTCAGCTCGGCACCGTCATGGCGAAAGTGAAGAACGTCTCCAAGGCAAACCGCGGCCACTTTGCCCGGGTCAAGGTCGAGCCACGCAAGAAGCTCGTGGAGTTCCGCGTGGCGGCCGATGCCGTGCTAGAGCCTGGCGCTGTCGTGACAGCCGCGCATTTCGTCGCCGGCCAGAAGGTCGATGTTACCGGCACCTCGAAGGGCAAAGGTTTTGCCGGTGCGATGAAGCGCTGGAACTTCCGCGGCCTCGAGGCGAGCCACGGCGTGTCCGTCAGCCATCGTAGCCACGGTTCGACTGGTAACCGCCAGGATCCAGGCAAGACCTTCAAGAACAAAAAGATGGCCGGACACATGGGCCAGGATCGCATCACGACGCAGAACCTCGAAATCGCCCGCGTCGATGTCGAGAAGAACCTGATCATGGTGCGCGGCGCGATCCCCGGCGCTCCCGGCGATTTTGTCCTCGTGCGTGATGCGGTCAAGCGGGCCCGGCATGCCGATGCGCCTTACCCTGCAGCGCTCGCGGGCTGAGGAACGGACAATGAAGCTCAACATCACCACTCTCGACAACGGCACCGCCGGCGAAGCCGACCTGCCGGACGAGATCTTCGCCGCCACGCCTCGCGCCGACATCATGGCGCGCGTGGTTCACTGGCAGCTGGCCAAGCGTCGCTCTGGCAACCACAAGGCCAAGGGCATGGGCGAAGTCTCAGGCACCACCAAGAAGCCTTACAAGCAGAAGGGCACGGGCAACGCGCGTCAGGGCAGCTTGCGCTCGCCGCAGTTCCGCACTGGTGGCGTCGTTCACGGCCCCGTCGTGCGCGACCATGGCTACGATCTTCCGAAGAAGATCCGCCGCCTAGGCCTGATCAGCGCGCTGTCGCAGAAACAGGCGGAAGGCAAGCTCATCGTCCTCGACGCCGCAACCAGCGGCCCGAAGACGAAGGATCTCGCTGCTCGCCTGAAGGTGCTCGGCTGGCACTCGGTTCTGATCATCGATCACACGGTGCACGCGGATTTCCTACGCGCCAGCGCGAACATCCACCGAGTGGACGTGCTGCCGACGATCGGTGCGAACGTTTACGACATCCTGCAGCATGACGTGCTGGCGGTGACCACGGCCGCGATTGAAGGTCTGAGGGAGCGTCTGGCATGAACCGGGTCGCTGCAAGCCGCCACCGCGCGGCGCACATGTCGCGCGAAGCGATGTACGAGATGGTCCGCGCTCCGGTGATCACCGAGAAGGCGACGCTTCTGACAGAGCGCAACCAGGTAGTGTTTCGCGTTGCGATCGACGCCAGCAAGCCGGAGATCAAGGCTGCTGTCGAGACGCTGTTCGGCGTGAAGGTCACTGGCGTGAACACGCTCGTCCAGAAGGGCAAGACTAAGCGTTTCAAGGGCCGGCCCGGCGTTCGGTCCGACGTGAAGAAGGCTTACGTGCAGCTCGCGGATGGTCAGTCGATCGACCTGACCAGCGGCGTGGCCTGAGGAAGAGATAAATGGCTCTTAAGCAATTCAAACCGGTCACGGCGAGCCTTCGCGGCACTGTCCTGATCAACCGCGCCGAACTCTGGAAGGGCAAGCCCGTTAAGGGCCTGACCGAAGGCAAGTCGAAGTCGGGCGGCCGCAACAATCACGGCCGCACCACCTCCTTCTTCCGCGGCGGTGGACACAAGCAGTCC
Organism: Acetobacteraceae bacterium; assembly: GCA_965198825.1. Taxonomy (GTDB): domain Bacteria; phylum Pseudomonadota; class Alphaproteobacteria; order Acetobacterales; family Acetobacteraceae; genus BOG-908. The sequence goes on from CBDAQB010000003.1 coordinate 184,455, forward strand.
TACCGCATCGTCGATTTCAAGCGCCGCAAGTTCGACATTCCTGCTGTCGTCGAGCGGCTCGAATACGATCCGAACCGCACCGCCTTCATTGCCCTGATCAAGTATCAGGACGGCGAACTGTCCTACATCCTCGCGCCGCAGCGCCTGCGCGTGGGTGACAGCGTCATTGCCGGTGCGCGCGTGGACATCAAGCCCGGCAATGCGATGCCGCTGGCGACGATCCCTGTCGGCACCATCGTGCACAATATCGAATTGAAGCAGGGCGCAGGCGGCAAGATGTCGCGCGCGGCCGGCACCTACGCGCAGCTCGTCGGCAAGGATGCCGGCTACGCGCAGGTCAAGCTGCAGTCTGGTGAACTGCGTGTCGTCCGTGCCGAATGCATGGCGACCATTGGCGCCGTGTCGAACGCCGACAACATGAACCAGCATCTCGGTAAAGCCGGGCGCAACCGCTGGCTCGGGCGCCGTCCGCATAACCGCGGCGTCGTCATGAACCCGGTTGATCACCCGCATGGTGGTGGCGAAGGCCGCACGTCCGGTGGCCGTCATCCGGTCACGCCATGGGGTAAACCGACGAAGGGTTACAAGACCCGAGTCAACAAGCGGACGGACAAGCTCATCATTCGTCGCGCGAGCAAGGGCAAGTAGGATGGCACGCTCAGTATGGAAAGGTCCGTTCGTTGACGGATACCTCCTCGGCAAAGCAGACAAGGCGCGTGCGTCCGGTCGCAACGAGATCATCAAGATCTGGTCGCGCCGCTCGACGATCCTGCCGCAGTTCGTAGGCCTCACCTTCGGGGTCTATAACGGCCACAAGTTCCTGCCGGTGCAGGTCAACGAGAACATGGTCGGCCACAAGTTTGGCGAGTTCTCGCCCACACGCACGTTCACCGGCCATGCGGCCGACAAGAAGGCGAGGCGGGGATGAGCCAGCAGAAGCAGCCGCGCCGCATCGCTGATACCGAGGCGCAGTGCATCCTCAGCAATTTGCGCGTCAGCCCTCGCAAGCTGAATCTCGTAGCCGGCCTGATACGCAACGAGCCTGCCAGCAAGGCTGTGGCCACGCTGACGTTTAGCAAGCGCCGCATTGCGCACGCCGTTCGCAAGGCGCTTGAGAGCGCCATTGCAAACGCCGAGAACAACCATCAGCTCGACGTGGACCAGTTGGTCGTATCGCGCGTCGAGGTTGGCCGTTCGGTCGTCATGCGCCGCTTCCATGCGCGTGGCCGCGGCCGCGCGGCGCGCATCGAGAAATGGTTCAGCCACATGAAGATCGTGGTGGCCGAGCGCGAAGTGCAGCCAGAGCCAGTTGCCGAGAAGGAGGCTTCGCCGAAGGCCACTTCTGCGAAGCCCGGTGCCCGCAAGCCTGCATCGCGCAAGCCGGCTGCAGCGAAGAACGAGAAGAGGGCGGCCTGATGGGTCACAAAGTCAATCCGATCGGGCTCCGGCTCGGCATCAACCGCACCTGGGACTCGCGCTGGTTCGCTGGCAACGATTACGCCAAGCTGCTGCACGATGACCTCAAGCTGCGCACGCATTTGCGCAAGAAGCTGTCCGGTGCAGGCGTGTCGCGCGTGGTCATCGAGCGTCCCGCGAAGAAGCCGCGCGTGACCATCTACGCAGCACGCCCCGGCGTGGTGATCGGCAAGAAGGGCCAGGACATCGAAGTGTTGCGCAAGGATCTCGCGCGCATGGCGAAGTCTGACGTGTCGCTCAACATCGTCGAAATCCGCAAGCCGGAGATCGACGCGACGCTGGTGGCCGAGAACATCGCCCAGCAGCTCGAGCGCCGCGTCGCCTTCCGCCGCGCGATGAAGCGCGCCGTGCAGTCCGCCATGCGCCTTGGCGCCCAGGGCATCCGCATCAATTGCGGCGGCCGTCTCGGCGGCGCCGAAATCGCGCGCGTCGAATGGTATCGTGAAGGCCGCGTGCCGTTGCACACGCTGCGCGCCGACATCGACTACGGCGTTGCCACAGCCAAGACGACCTATGGCACGTGCGGCGTCAAAGTATGGATCTTCAAGGGCGAAGTTCTCGCACACGATCCGCTGTCGCAGGACCGGCGGGCCGCCGAACAGGCGCCGCAGCGGTAAGGATTTGAGAAATGCTCTCTCCTAAACGAACCAAATTCCGCAAGGCGCACAAGGGCCGCATCCATGGCCTCGCCAAGGGCGGCACCGCATTGAACTTCGGCCAGTTCGGCCTGAAGGCTCTCGAGCCGGAGCGCATCACCGCGCGCCAGATCGAAGCTGCACGACGCGCCATCACGCGCGCCATGAAGCGTGCCGGCCGTGTGTGGATCAGGATCTTCCCTGATGTTCCGGTGTCGATGAAGCCTGCCGAAGTCCGCATGGGCTCCGGCAAGGGCGCGCCCGAGTTTTGGGTCGCGCGCGTCAAGCCAGGCCGCATCATGTTCGAAATCGATGGCGTCCCTGCCGAGATCGCCAGCCAGGCGCTCGCCCTTGGTGCGGCCAAGCTGCCGATCAAGACCAAGTTCATCACGCGTCTCGGGGAGGGCTAGGCCATGTCGAAGCCTTCCGACATCCGTGCGAAATCGCCTGATGAGCTGGGCACCCTTCTGCTCGACCTGCGCCGGGAGCAGTTCAACCTGCGTTTCCAGCGCGCGACTGGCCAGAACGAAGCGACGGGTCGCGTGCGCGCAGTGCGCCGCGATATCGCCCGCGTGAAAACCATCCTGGCGGAGAAGTCATCCTCCGCCGCCAAAGCCTGAAAGGAGGTCTGCGATGCCAAGGCGCGTCCTGACCGGGCGAGTGACGAGCGACAAGATGGACAAGACGATTACCGTTCTTGTCGATCGTCGCATCATGCACCCGCTCTACAAGAAGTTCATCCGCCGCTCGAAGAAGTATGCGGCGCATGACGAAGCCAACGAGTGCAAGACCGGCGACCTCGTGCGTATCGTCGAGTGCCCGCCGATCTCCAAGCGCAAGACCTGGACCGTGATCGAGCGCAACGGTGCCGTGCTATCGGCTGCCGCCGCCGATGCCGTTGCGTCCGTCGAAGCGCGCGCCCACTCGCACATCGGCACCGCCGATGCTCCCGCTGAAACGCACGCGTAGAGCAGGGGCGAAGAAAAATGATCCATCCCGAGTCCAACCTCGAAGTGGCCGACAACTCCGGCGCGCGCCGCGTGCAGTGCATCAAGGTGCTCGGCGGCAGCAAGCGGAAGTTCGCCTCCGTCGGCGACGTCATTGTCGTGTCCGTCAAGGAAGCCATTCCGCGCGGCAAGGTGAAGAAGGGCGACGTCCACCAGGCGGTGATCGTGCGCACGTCGTTCCCCGTGCGCCGTCCTGACGGCAGCGCCATCCGCTTCGACACCAATGCTGCCGTGCTGATCAACAAGCAGCAGGAGCCGATCGGCACGCGCATCTTCGGCCCGGTCGTACGCGAGCTTCGCGGCCGCAAGTTCATGAAGATCATCTCCCTCGCCCCAGAGGTGCTGTGATGGCTGCGCGTATCCGCAAGGGCGACCAGGTCGTCGTCATCACCGGCTCCGACCGCGGCAAGCGCGGCGAAGTCCTGCGCGTGATCCCGAAGGAGAACCGGGCGCTGGTGCGTGGCGTGAATGTCGCCAAGCACCATGTGAAGGCACGCGGCGTGGGCGAGCAGGGCGGCATCGTGGAGAAGGAGGCGACCATCCACCTCTCCAACATCGCTTTGCTGGACCCCATGACGGACAAGCCGACGCGCGTGGGTTTCCGCGTGCTCGACGACAAGACGAAGGTGCGCGTAGCCCGGGCCACCGGCAACGTGTTCGAGGGTTAGGGCCATGAGCGAAACTGAACACACTAACGAGCACAACGGCCGCCCTCTGCCGCGCATGCAGAAGCGCTATGCCGAGGAGATCCGCCCGGCGATGCAGCAGGAGTTCGCCTACAAGAACCCGATGCAGGTGCCCAAGCTCGAGAAGATCGTCATCAACATGGGTGTCGGCGAAGCCGCAGGCGACCAGAAGAAGCTCGATGCCGCTGTCGGCGATCTTACGCTTATCGCCGGCCAGCGTCCGGTGAAGACGATCGCAAAAAAGGCCATCGCCGGCTTCAAGATCCGCGAAGGCCTGCCGATCGGCACCAAGGTGACGCTGCGCCGCGCCAAGATGTACGAGTTCCTCGACCGGCTGGTCACGATCGCCCTGCCGCGCGTGCGCGACTTCCGTGGCATCACCGGCAAGGGTTTCGACGGCCGCGGCAACTTTGCCATGGGCTTGAAGGAACAGATCATCTTCCCGGAGATCAACTACGACAAGGTCGATGCCGTCCGCGGCATGGACATCGTGTTTGTCACCACCGCCAAGACGGATGCCGAGGCGAAGGCGCTGCTGAAAGCCTTCGACATCCCGTTCGCCTTGCCGACCGCCTGACCCTAAACCGGCTATTTTGGAAAACCCTCGGCGCAAGCCGGCAGGTTCCGGAGGATTTTTGAACGATGGCTAAGACGTCCGCCGTCAACCGCAATATCAAGCGCGAGAAGATGGCCGCCCGCGACAACGCGAAGCGGAAGAAGCTCAAGGAGCAGATCATGGACCGCGAGGCGCCCGTCGAGGAGCGCTTCGAGGCATCCCTGAAGCTCGCCCAGCTCCCACGAAACGGCAGCCGCACGCGCGTGAAATTGCGTTGCGCGCTCACCGGCCGTTCACGCTCGAACTACCGCAAGTTCAAGCTGTGCCGCATTGCTCTGCGCGACCTCGCCAGTTCGGGACAGATCCCGGGCATGGTCAAGGCAAGCTGGTAGGATCGCGCCATGTCGATGACCGATCCGTTGGGTGACCTGCTCACCCGTATCCGCAATGCCCAGGGCGCACGCCACAGCTCCTGCGTCTCGCCGGCCTCCAAGCTGCGCGCCAGCGTGCTCGATGTGCTCAAGCGCGAAGGCTACATCCGCGGCTACTCCGCCGAGGAACTGCGCCCAGGCGTCTCGCAGCTTCGCATCGAGCTGAAATACAGCGAGGGCGAAGCCGTCATTAAGGAGATCCACCGCGTGTCCAAGCCGGGCCGCCGGGTTTATTCCAAGATACGCGAACTGCCGCGCGTCTATGCGGGCCTGGGCGTGTCCATCCTGTCCACGCCGCGTGGCGTGCTGAGCGATGCAGAAGCGCGCGCTGCCAATGTTGGCGGCGAAGTGCTTTGCCGCGTGTTCTGACGGGGAGAAGGCAAACATGTCCCGCGTAGGCAAATATCCCGTCGAAATCCCGGCCGGCGTCACCATCGCCATTGCCGACGGCGTGCTGACGGCGAAAGGCAAGCTTGGCGAACTCAAGCTGCCGATCACCGAACATGTCGAAGCCACCATGGAAGATGGCAAGCTGTCGGTGAAGCCGCGCAGCAACGCGCCGCAGGCCCGCATGATGTGGGGCACCACGCGTGCCAACATCGCCAACATGGTGAAGGGCGTCTCCACCGGCTATGCCAAGACCATGGAGATCACCGGCACCGGCTACCGTGCATCCGTGCAGGGCGCCAATCTGGTGGTGAACCTCGGGTTCTCGCATGATGTGGTCTATCCTGTTCCCGCGGGGATCAAGATCACCACGCCGCGCCCTACGGCGATCACCGTCGAAGGCGTGGACAAGAGGCAGGTTGGGCAAGTCGCCGCCGAGATCCGTGGCTACCGTCCGCCGGAGCCCTACAAGGGCAAGGGCGTCCGGTATGACAACGAGACGATCCGGCGCAAGGAAGGCAAAAAGAAGTGAGCGCTCGTATCGATCTCCGGGAGCGTCGGCGCCAGCGTCTTCGCTACCAGCTCCGCCAGAAGTCGGTTGGCCGCCCGCGGCTCTCCGTCTTCCGTTCGGGCAAGCATATCTACGCCCAGGTCATCGACGACCGCGAAGGCCGCACCCTGGCTGCCGCGTCGAGCCTCGATGCCGGCCTGCGCACCGATCTCAAGACGGGCGCCGACAAGAACGCGGCAACCGCGGTCGGTAAGCTGGTCGCCGAGCGTGCGCTGGCTGCTGGCGTCACCCAGGTCGTGTTCGACCGCGGGTCCTATCTTTACCATGGCCGCGTCCGCGCGCTGGCCGAAGCCGCCCGTGAGGGCGGCCTGTCCTTCTAAGGGGTCCGCAACATGGCACATCAGCCAAGAGAAGGTGGCGGCGGCGGCAAGGGCCGCGGCGACCGCAACCGCGATCCCGTGCGAGATCGCGACGGCGGCGACGAACTGATCGACAAGCTCGTCACCATCAACCGTGTCGCCAAAGTGGTGAAAGGCGGCCGCCGGTTCGCCTTCGCCGCTCTCGTGGTCGTCGGCGACCAGAAAGGCCGCGTCGGCTACGGCGCAGGCAAGGCGCGCGAAGTGCCGGAAGCCATTCGCAAGGCGACCGACCGTGCGAAGCGCGGCATGATCCGCGTTCCGATGAAGGAAGGCCGCACGCTACACCATGATTCCTACGGCCATTTCGGCGCCGGCAAGGTCATTCTGCGTTCGGCGGCAGCAGGCACCGGCATCATCGCCGGCGGCCCGATGCGCGCGGTTTTCGAATCACTCGGCATCGGCGACGTGGTTGCCAAGTCGCTCGGCAGCCGCAATCCGCACAACATGGTCAAGGCGACGTTCGCAGCACTTCAGGCTGCCGCCAGCCCGCGCGCCGTGGCGAACCGCCGCGGCAAGAAGGTGAACGACATTCTCGGCAAGCGGGAAGCCGGCGCCGAGGGGACTGCCACCGATGTCGGATAGCACACGCAAGACGGTGACGGTCACCCAGACCGGTTCGCCGATCGGCCGCAAGCCTGGCCAGCGCGAGACGCTGCTTGGGCTGGGCCTCAAGAAGATCCGCGGCACACGCGTGTTGGAAGACACGCCGGCGGTCCGCGGCATGATACGCAAGGTCGCGCATCTCGTGCGCGTGGACGAGGCTGTCTGAGATGAAGCTCAACGAGTTGCGCGACAATCCTGGCGCGCGTCCGAAGTTCAAGCGGCTTGGCCGTGGCATTGGCTCGGGCAAGGGCAAGACGTCCGGCAAGGGCGTCAAGGGCCAGAAGGCGCGCGAAGGCGTTGCCCTCAACGGCTTTGAAGGCGGCCAGCTGCCGATCTACCGCCGTCTGCCTAAGCGCGGGTTCTTCAACCACTCGCGTGTTGCCTGGGCACCGGTGAACATCGGCTCCCTCGAAAAGGCCGTCGAGTCCGGCCGCATCGATGCATCCGCGCCGGTCACCGAGGAGAGCCTGCGCACGGCTGGTCTGGTGCGCCAGGAGAAGTCGCCATTGGGCGTTCGTCTGCTGGCCAAGGGTGAACTCACCCGCGCGTTGCACATCACCGTCACCGGCGCATCCGCTTCGGCTGTTGCCGCGGTTGAAAAAGCCGGCGGCACGGTCACAGTGCTGGCCAAGAAAGCCGAAGCCTCGCCCGAGGCCTAAGAGATGGGGTCTGGGGACTAGTCCCCAGCGGGGTCCAGGGGCAACGCCCCTGGCCTAACTAACTTAGGGAAACGAATGGCCTCCGCCGCCGAACAGCTAGCCGCCAGTTTCAACCTCGGTTCGCTGTCCAAGGCGACCGAACTCCGCAAGCGCATCTGGTTCACCCTGACCGCGCTCATCGTCTACCGCATCGGCACCTACATCCCGGTGCCGGGTGTAGACGCGGCCGTCATGGGCCAAATGATGCAGACCCATGGCAGCGGCTTCCTGGGCATGTTCGACATGTTCACCGGCGGCGCGCTGGGCCGCATGACGGTGTTCGCCCTGAACATCATGCCCTACATCAGCGCGAGCATCATTACGCAGTTGATGGCCACCGCTATCCCCGCGCTGGAGACCCTCAAGAAGGAGGGTGAGACCGGCCGCAAGAAGATGAACCAGTATACGCGGTATCTCACCGTGTTCATCGCGCTGTTCCAGGCTTACGGCATCTCCATCGGCCTCGAGAGCATGCACGACGCCCACGGCATGCCGGCCGTGATCGACCCCGGCCTTTTCTTCCGCGCCTCCTGCGTCATCACGCTCGTCGGCGGCACCATGTTCCTGATGTGGCTCGGCGAGCAGATGACCGCGCGCGGCATCGGCAACGGCACCAGCCTGATCATCTTCGCCGGCATTGTCGCAAACCTGCCGCACGCCATCGGCACCTTGCTCGAACTCGGCCGCACGGGCGCATTGTCGCCGATCTTCATCGTCGCCTTTGGTGTGATCGGCGCCGCCGTTATCGCCTTCATCGTGTTCATGGAGCGCGCGCAGCGCCGTATCGTCATCCAGTATCCGAAACGCCAGGTCGGCAGCCGCATGTTTGGCGGCGACAGCACGCACATGCCACTGAAGATCAACACGGCCGGCGTCATTCCGCCGATCTTCGCAAGCTCCATCCTGCTGGTGCCCGCGGCCCTGTCCGGCTTCACCGGCACGTTTCAGGCGCCAGCCTGGATGCCGGGCTGGCTCGCCTCGACGATCTCGACGGTCGGCCTTCAGCTCGCACCCGGCCAGTCCGGGTACCTCGTCGTCTATGCGGCGATGATCGTCTTCTTCTCGTATTTCTACACGGCCATCGTCTTTAATCCGCAGGAGACGGCCGACAACCTCAAGAAATACGGCGGCTTCATTCCTGGCATCCGCCCGGGCAGCAACACGGCCGATTACTTCGACCACATCCTCACCCGCCTCACCACAATCGGCGCCCTCTACCTGGTCGCCGTCTGCCTGCTGCCGCAGATCCTCATCACCCGCTACGGCCTGCCTTTCTCGCTGGGCGGCACCAGCCTGATGATCATCGTGTCGGTGACCATGGACACCATCACGCAGATGCAGTCGCATCTCATCGCCCACCAGTATGAAGGGCTGATCCGCAAGAACCGGGTGAAGGGCAGGGGACGGTGAACCTCATCCTCCTCGGGCCACCCGGTGCGGGCAAGGGGACCCAGGCGAAGCGCCTCGAAGCAGCCTACGGCATTGCCCAGGTCTCGACAGGCGACATGTTGCGCGCCGAAGTCGCGGCCGGCTCCGAGATCGGCACGCGGGCCAAGGCGATCATGGAATCCGGCTCGCTGGTGCCTGACGAGATCATCATCGCCATGCTCGGTCATCGTATACGCCAGCCCGATTGCGCCCGCGGCTTCATCCTCGACGGCTTCCCGCGCACGATCCCCCAGGCGGGTGCGCTTGACGAATTGCTCGCCTCGCTCTCGCTCGAACTCACCGCTGTCATCGAGCTGCGGGTGGACGACGAAGCCTTGGTCGAGCGCATCGCCGGCCGCTTCACCTGCGCCAAATGCGGTGCCGGCTACCACGACACCTACCATCCCACACGCGCCGAAGGCGCGTGCGACGTCTGCGGCGCCCACGAATTCGTTCGGCGCGCCGATGACCGTCGCGAAACGGTGACTGCCCGCCTGCAGGCCTACCACGAGCAGACCAAGCCGATCCTGCCACACTACGAAGCGCAAGGGCGCCTCCACACGGTGGACGGCATGGCGGACATGGACGCTGTCACGGCCGAATTGGAAGCTCTGCTAACACCGATGAAAAGCGGGAGCCCGCTCACGACAAGTTGAAGGCGGAACATTGACTCGAGGGGCCGGGCGACTATAAGTCCACCCCTCGGCACCGCCCCACCTCGGGACGCGTGCTTCCAGTGCATTTTACGGTATCACAGCCCTAGCTCAGGGCATCAGTCGCATTGGGTAACACCGGTGCTAAGGAGACACGGGCGTGGCGCGTATTGCCGGCGTAAATATCCCTACCAACAAGCGCGTCACCATCAGCCTGCGCTACATTTTTGGCATCGGCCCTGCAAAGGCACAAGACATTTGCACGCGGCTGAACATCCCTGACGACCGCCGGGTGAATCAGCTCAGCGACGATGAAGTGCTGCGCATTCGCGAACTGATCGACCGCGAGTTCCGCGTCGAAGGCGACCTGCGCCGTGAAGTCGCCATGAACATCAAGCGCCTGATGGACCTTGGCTGCTACCGCGGCCTGCGCCATCGCCGTGGCCTGCCTGTCCGCGGCCAGCGCACGCACACCAATGCCCGCACACGCAAGGGCAAGGCCGTCGCCATCGCCGGCAAGAAGAAGGTGACGAAGTAATGGCTAAGCCAGCAACGTCACGGCCGAAGCGCAAAGAGCGCAAGAACATCATCTCTGGCGTAGCGCACGTGAACGCCTCGTTCAACAACACGATGATTACGATCACCGATGCGCAGGGCAATGCCATCGCCTGGTCGTCAAGCGGCAGCCAGGGCTTCAAGGGCAGCCGGAAGTCCACGCCTTACGCCGCCCAGGTCGCAGCCGAGGACGCCGGCAAGAAGGCGCGCGAGCACGGTATGGAAACGCTCGAAATCGAGGTTTGCGGTCCTGGCTCCGGCCGCGAGAGCGCACTGCGCGCCTTGCAGGCCGTCGGTTTCGCCATCACCGCCATTCGCGACACCACGCCGGTGCCGCACAACGGATGCAGGCCGCGCAAGCGCCGTCGCGTCTAGAAACGCACGCGCGCAAGCGCGTCTGAGACAAAGACCGCGGGGCTGATGCCCCGCACTTTAATTGCCCGCAAGGGCGCTGATTGGTGGAGAGGCCGCGAGGCCTCAAAGCCATTTCCGGCGCGGGTCACGAAGGATCAAGTGCGGTAATGATGAAAGAAGCAGTCGTCGTCATCCAGCGGAATTGGCAATCGCTGATCAAGCCGGAAAAACTCGAAGTCGAACCAGGCACCGATCCGCACCGGATCGCCACCGTCGTTGCAGAGCCGCTCGAGCGCGGCTTCGGCATGACGCTCGGCAACGCCATCCGCCGCGTCCTGATGTCCTCTCTGCAAGGTGCCGCAGTCACCGCCGTGCAGATCGACGGCGTTCTGCATGAGTTCAGTTCTGTCGCCGGCGTGCGCGAGGACGTCACCGATATCGTTCTGAACATCAAGCAGCTCGCCCTTCGCATGCACGGCGAAGGCCCAAAGCGCATGACCCTGACGGCGACCGGCCCAGGCGAAGTTCGCGCCGGCCAGATCACCGCCGGCCACGACATCGACATCATGAACCCGAACCTGGTGATCTGCACCCTCGACGAGGGCGCCAAGCTCAGCATGGAACTGACTGTCCAGCTCGGCCGCGGCTACGTCGCCGCCGCCGCCAACCGTCCCGAGGATGCGCCGATCGGCCTGATCCCCGTGGACGCGATCTACTCGCCAGTCCGCCGCGTCTCCTACAAGGTGGAGCCCACGCGCGTCGGCCAGGTCACCGACTACGACAAGCTGCTTCTCACGGTCGAAACCAATGGCGCTGTCGGTCCCGAGGACGCGGTCGCTCTCGCCGCCCGCATTCTGCAAGACCAGCTCAAGCTCTTCATCAACTTCGACGAGCCGCAGGCCGTTCGCGCCGAAGAGCAGCAGGACGACCTGCCGTTCAACCGCAACCTTCTCCGCAAGGTGGACGAACTCGAACTGTCCGTCCGGAGCGCGAACTGCCTGAAGAACGACAACATCGTCTACATCGGTGACTTGGTTCAAAAGACCGAGCAGGAAATGCTCCGCACCCCGAACTTCGGCCGCAAGTCGCTGAACGAGATCAAGGAGGTCCTGACCAACATGGGCCTTGCTCTCGGCATGAACGTCTCTGGCTGGCCACCGGAGAACATCGAAGATCTCGCCAAGCGTCTCGACGAGCCCTTCTAAACCAATCACTCGATAAGCGTCATTCGGAGTTCATTATGCGTCACGGGGTATCGGGCAGGAAGCTCGGCGTTACATCCACCCATCGCCTCGCCATGTTCCGCAACATGGCCGTGGCGCTGATCAAGCACGAGCAGATCACCACCACTTTGCCGAAGGCCAAGGAACTCCGCCCGGTCGCCGAAAAGCTGATCACGCTTGGCAAGCGCGGCGGACTGCACGCCCGACGCCAGGCTTACGCGCAGCTCCGCGACGATACGATCGTCTCCAAGCTTTTCGACAGCCTTGCGACCCGCTACAAGGGACGCACAGGCGGCTATACCCGTGTGATGAAAGCCGGCATTCGCTACGGCGACGCAGCCGACATGGCCGTTATCGAGCTCATCGATCGTGATCTCAACGCCAAGGGACAGGACAGCGGCCCGCGTCAGGAGCAGGCAGAAGCTGAGGCTGAGTAGAGGCCGGCACTAAACACAACAAAAAAGGCCAGGGGCGTTGCTCCTGGCCTTTTTGATTCTGTCTACTGAGTAAGGAAGAAAGGACTTCTTTTTTGAAAAAAAGAAGCAAAAAACTTTTGGACCTTCAGGCTCGGCCTTGCCGCGTGTGTGGCCCAAATTTCCAAGAAGTTTTTGGTTCTTTTTTCAAAACGAACGTGCTTGCTTAAACCCACTAGAGAACCGGGAGCAAAAGCCCCCGGCCCTTCACAAAGTCTTACTTAGGTGCGGACGCATCCGGAGCAGGAGCCGAGGCGTCTGGCGCAGGAGCCGACGCGTCCGGCGTCGCGTCCTTGGCCTTCTTCGCCATGTGATGCTTCATCTTCATCATATGCTTTGAAGACATCTTGTCGCCCTTCTCGTGAGCCGCAGGCTCAGAGATCGGCGTCGTCGGCGGCGCGAAGCTCTTGCCGCTCTTGGCGGCATCGAGGCTCTTCGAGTTCAGGTCATCGACGGCTTCGTCGCCCTTGACCGTGCCCTTGAGCTTGCCCTTGCCCATCTTATCCATCTTCGACGACATCATCTTCTTATGATGATGCATCGGCTTGGCGGGCTTGCTGCTGTCGTCAGGCTTGCTGCTGGCGTCAGGGGCCGCGGCCGGGGGGGCTGCGTCCGTCGTGGGGGCTGGGGGAGCTGCGTCTGGCGCCGGCGCCTGGGCTGCAGCAGTGGCAATCCAGCCGCTTGCTGCGAGGGCGATAACAGCAGCCCCAAATGTGGTTGTCTTACGCACGGCCGACACTCCTCGATTGAATTTCAGAACATGATGGCCCGGCTGAGCCGATCCGACGCCATAACGAGCCAAAAGTGGTTTGGTGCCACAGCAATCACAAGCCAAATGAGAGACTTCCGCGTTTCTCATTCAGACTGTTGCAGAGAAGATGCAGCTTTTGCCCGAATGCCACACAGTTGTCACGGATGCCTGAAGACGACCTTCATCCCAGCCTCTTCGCGGAGGCCGACCAGCAGCCGCGCCGTGCTGGCCACAACGATGGTGCGGAGGCGTTACGGCCGCTGGCAGACCGCCTGCGCCCGCACAGTCTCGCCGAGGTCATCGGCCAGTCGGCCCTGGTCGGGCCGGAAGGCACGCTCACCCGCATGCTCGCCAGGAACAGCCTGGCCAGCATGATCCTTTGGGGGCCGCCAGGCGTCGGCAAGACCAGCATCGCGCGTCTGCTGGCCGAAGCGGCGTCGCTGCACTTCGTCCAGCTCTCGGCCGTGTTCTCCGGCGTTGCCGACCTCAAGAAGGTGTTCGAGGAGGCCGGACGCCGGCGACGCGCCGGCCGCGCCACTCTTCTCTTCGTGGACGAAATCCACCGCTTCAACCGTGCCCAGCAGGACGGTTTTCTCCCGGTGGTCGAGGACGGCACGGTCGTGCTGGTCGGCGCCACCACCGAGAACCCCTCGTTCGCCCTGAACGGCGCCTTGCTCTCCCGCTGCCAGGTGCTCGTCCTCCGCCGCCTCGACGACGACGCCATGGAAGCGCTGCTGACGCGTGCGGAGGCTTTGACAGGCAAGCCGTTCAAGCTGCGCCCAGACGGCCGCGCCGCCCTTCGCGCCATGGCGGACGGCGATGGGCGCTACCTGCTGAACATGGCCGAACAGCTCGCCAGCCTGCCGGAAGACCTGCCCGACCTCGACGCATCGGGGCTCGCCGACCTGCTCGCCCGACGCGCGGCGCTCTACGACCGCGACCGTGAGGAGCACTACAATCTCATCTCGGCTCTGCATAAAAGCCTGCGCGGCTCTGACCCCGATGCGGCGCTCTACTGGTTTGCCCGCATGCTCGCAGGCGGCGAAGACCCCCGCTACATCGCGCGCCGCCTCGTTCGCTTCGCCTCGGAGGACGTAGGGCTTGCCGATCCGCAGGCGCTTACCCAGACGCTGGCAGCCTGGGATGCCTACGAGCGCCTCGGAAGCCCGGAGGGAGACCTCGCCTTGGCGCAGGCGGTGATCTATCTGGGCACCGCACCCAAGTCGAACGCCGCCTACCGCGCCCACAAGGCCGCGGTCGCCGCCGCCAAACAGACCGGCAGCCTGATGCCGCCGGCCCACATCCTGAATGCCCCCACGAAACTCATGAAGAAACTCGGCTACGGCGACGGCTACGCCTACGACCACGACACGCCCGGCGGCTTCTCGGCCCAGAACTATTTTCCCGACGGCATAGAGCGCCAGGCCTTCTACACCCCGCGCGACCGCGGCTTCGAACGTGAGCTGCGCCGCCGCCTCGACCACTGGGCCGAACTCCGCGCCCGGGCAGCGGATCAAAAACCATGAGCGTCGTCCATGTCGAAGTCACCGCCGACGAAGCCGACATCCGGCTCGACCGCTGGCTGCGCCGCCACTTCCCCGTGCTCACCCAGGGCATGCTCCAAAAGCTCTGCCGCACCGGACAGGTGCGCGTGGACGGCGCGCGGGCGGAAACCTCGCTCCGGCTGCGCCCAGGTCAGTCCGTACGCATTCCCCCGCTACCCAGCAGCCCGCCGCCACCGCCGCCCGCCCCAGAGCTAGACGCCAACACGCTGCGCGAACTCGAGGGCATGGTCCTCTACATGGACGACAGCGTCATCGTCGTGAACAAGCCCGCGGGCCTGCCCGTGCAAGGCGGCCCGGGCATCATCCGCCACCTCGACGGCATGCTCGACGGCCTGCGGAACGGTGCGCTCGACCGCCCCCGCCTCGTCCACCGCATCGACATGGACACCTCCGGCCTGCTCCTCCTTGCGCGCTCCCCGGGCAGCGCCGCAAAGCTCGCCAGCGCCTTCCGCAGCCGGCACGTCCACAAGACATATTGGGCGGTGGTCGTCGGCCGTCCCGAGCCGAACGAAGGCCGCATCGATCGCTCCCTCGTACGCTTCGGCGGCCTGCGCGGCGGTGAACGCACCGCCGTCGCTGCCCCGGACGAAGAGGATGCCGCCAGGGCGATCACCGACTACGTTACCCTCGACCACGCAGGGAAGAAGCTCGCCTGGCTCGGCCTGTCCCCGCATACCGGCCGCACCCACCAGTTGCGCGTGCATTGCGCCTCCTTGGGCACGCCCATCCTCGGCGACCGGAAATATGGCGGCGAAACCGTCCGCCTCGACGGCTTCCCCGAGCGTCTCCACCTGCACGCCCGGGCTCTCTCGTTGCCCCACCCCTCCGGCGGCACGCTTGAACTGGAAGCCGACATCCCGCCGCACATGCGCGAGACCTTCGCCTCGATCGGCTTCGAGGCGCCGCCGCCGGCGCCCTGCCGCCGCGAGGGTTGATCGGCACCGGCTGGCACCCTTCCCCAGCATCGGCTAAAGCCGCGCCCATGCCGAAGCGCCGCTCGAGATTTATCCTTCCCCTGGTCGGCCTGACGCTGTTGCTCGTGATCGGCGTCGGCCTCTACGTCGCTGCGGCCGAAGCGCTCAATCCCGCCAAGCTCACCGCGGAACTCCAGCGTTCGGTCAAGCGCGCCACCGGCCGCGACCTTACCGTCACCGGCTCCGTCCACCTCGCCCTTGGCCTGGCGCCAAGCTTCGTCGTCGAAGGCGTCTCCCTGGCAAACGTGCCGGGCGGCTCGCGGCCACAGATGCTGACCGCCAAAAGCCTGCGCGCAGACGTCGCCCTTCTGCCTCTCCTGACCGGTGACGCAGTGGTCGAAAGCCTGACCATCGAGGACCCCGACATCCTGCTCGAGCGCGCCCCGGACGGCACGCCCAACTGGCAATTCACCCCGGTTCGCCGCGCGGCGATCTACCAGGGCCAGCCGGGCGAGCCCTCCGGCGGCGGCGGCGGCTCCCACGTCGAGATACACACCCTGCACGTCAAAGGCGGCCAGCTGACCTGGCAGCCGGCGAACGGCAACAAGCTCGTCCTCTGCATCGACACGCTCACCGCCAGCAACGAGAACCCCGCCGCACCGCTCAGGATCGAACTAAAGGCCGAGCACGACGGCACGCCCCTGACAGTCGAGGCGACCAGCGGCGCCCTCGACCGCCTGCAGGGCGGCCCGGTCAGCGCCATGGCAGGCCCGTGGCCTTTGACTCTACAGGTGAACTCTGGCGAGGCGGTCGCCAAGCTCGACGGCGGCATCGCGCATCCGGACCAGATGCGCGGCTATCTCTTTACCCTCACCGGCAACTTCCCCGACCTGGCCGTCGTCGCCCCTTTCTTCCCCGGCGTCTCGATCCCGCCACTGAAGGATGTCACCCTCTCCGCACGCCTTTCCGACAGCACCGCGGGCGACCTCCGCACCTCGCAGCTTTCGGTGCACGCAGGCGCCGCCGACCTCACGAGCTGGGCCACCGGCCTTTCGATCAAGAGTGCCAGCCTTTCGGCGCCCGGGCCCGGCCAGAATGCTCAACTGAACGTGGACGGCTTCTACGCCGACGCACCGCTGCACCTCGCAGGCACCGCCATGCAGCCCGACGTGCTGGCACAGAACGCCCCCATTCCCGTCACCCTGAGCGGCGAGGCTGGCAACGCCCAGTTTTCCGCGAAGGGCTCCATCCCGCCGGCCCTGAACGCCAGCGGCCTTGACCTCATCGTCTCAGCGCGTGCTCCTGATCTCGCCGAACTCTCCGCCCTTGTCGGACGCACCCTGCCGCCCGCCCACGACCTGCAGTTCGACGCCCATGTCGAGGACGCCGGCTTCAAGCTGCGCGGCGTCACCCTACGCGATCTGAGCCTTTCCTCTTCGGTCGCCCAGATCTCCGGCACTACCACCGTCCTCTGGTCGCCACGCCCCGGCCTGAAAGGCACGCTCGTCGCAAGCCATCTCGACCTCGACGCGCTCTTTCCTGATTTCTCCTTCGCGAACGCCATCTGGGCGCCGCCTTCCCCGGCTACGTCTCCCGAGTCGACTCCTCCTGCAGCAACATCGGCGCAAGCGCCCGCCGCCGCGCCCCTGGTGCCACCAACCCCGCCCGCCGATCCCTCCGCAGCACAGCCGGTGCCCACCGTCATCTCCGACCGGCCGCTGAACTTCGCCCTTTTCCGCAACGCAGACGCCGACCTCACCCTCACCGCCGGCACCGTCATCGCCGGAGGCGAGCACTACCGCGACGTCTCGGGCCACCTGACCCTGGCCGACGGCAAGGCCGCGCTTAACCCGTTCCGGGTCAGCGTGAAAACAGGCGTTCTCGTCGGCGGCGCCTCCATCGACGCCAACGCCGACCAGCCGCCAGTCGCTATCTCGTTACGTGCCTCCGCCTTTCCAGCCAGCCTGATCGCCTCGCTTGCCGGCATTCCCAACGGCGCCTCCGGCGCGCTGCAACTCGACCTTCAGCTGAGCGGCGCCGGCCAGACGCCGCGCATCCTCGCCGCCTCGCTTGATGGCCATGCCGGTCTCTCCATGGTGAACGGCATGCTCGACGGCGAGCTCATCCAGACCCTCATCGGCGACAGCCTCAACGCCGCTGGCGTGCCCTCCATAGGCACCGGGAACGCCTCGGTCCGCTGCCTCGCCCTTCGCGCCGAATTCTCCCACGGCATTGCCGACATGCGCGCGCTGGCCGCCGACACCTCCCGCCTTTCGCTGGACGGCAGCGGCGAGATCGACCTAGCCGCCGAAACCTTCGATCTCCACCTCAAGCCGAGCCTGCACACGGGCGCCATAGCCGCCACAGCTCCCGTCTCCCTCACCGGTCCCTTCGCGGCGCCAAAGGCAGCGCTAGACCCGGTCATGGGCGGCCGCGTCGGCTTCTCCCTGAACACCAATCCCGACGATGCGGCGCCGAGCGCCTGCGATGCCAAGCTCTCTATCGCCCGCGGCGGTGCGCCCGGACCGATGCCCACGCAGGTCACGCAGGCGCCGTCGCAAAACTTCAACTTCAAGAAGCCCAAGGATCTGCTGCAGGGGCTGTTCCACTGAAGCAAGCGCGTTCTTTTTGAAAAAAGAACCAAAAACTTTTTGGATGTTTTCGCGAATGCCGCGCCATTACGTCACCAAGGTCGGAAAAGTTTTTTGCTTCTTTTTTTCAAAAAAGAAGTCCTTCCTTCCTTGAAACGCTTCTGGACCAAAGCCGTAGCCGAGGAACGAAACGGCCAGGTCACCATCCTGCTGGACGGCAAGCCGATGCGCCTCCCCGGCGGACCGGTCCTCACCCTGCCGCCAGGCCAGCTAGCCGACGCCATAGCGCAGGAGTGGCAAGAAGCCGGCGGAGGGATAGACGGCATCGTCCTGCCCGAAGCCCTTCCGCTCACCCGCCTCGCCGGCACCGCCCAAACCCGCATAGCGCCCGACCCGGGGCCGACGATCGACGCCATTGCGCGCTATGGCGAAACGGACCTGCTTTGCTACCGCGCGCCTTCGCCTCCCACCCTCGCAGCCAGGCAGGCCCTGCTGTGGCAGCCATGGCTCGAGTGGGCGGACGCCCGCTTCGACGCCCGCCTTGTCGCCTTCGCAGGCGTCATGCACCATCCCCAGTCGCCGCATGCCTTGGCCATGCTGCACAAGGCCGTTGCCGCGAGCACACCTTGGCGCCTGGCAGGTTTGGGTATCGCAGTGCCCGCCATGGGCAGCCTGGTCCTGGGGCTGGCTCTCGCCGAACGGCGGATCGAGCCGGACGACGCCCATGCCCTAGCCTTGCTGGACGAACTCTTCGAAGTCGAAAGCTGGGGCCGCGACGCGGAAGCGGAGGCCCGCCGCGCGCACATCCATCAGGATATCGCAGACGCTGCCCGGTTCATGGTGCTGGCGGAGTCCTGAAGCGCGCCGCCGAAAATTTCGGTCCAAGCCAGGCGCAGTGCCTGATCGACATCGTTCATGGTGGCGGCCACGCCTAGCGCTGCAAGGCTCGTGACCCTGTGCTCGCGTATGCCGCAGGGCACGATGCCGTCAAAATGGGAGAGATCCGGGTTTACGTTGATCGACACCCCATGCCAGCTCACCCAGCGGGTGATGCGCACCCCGAGCGCTGCGATCTTGCATTCCGTACCATTCTCGCCGGTCACCCAGATGCCGACCCGGCCGACCCTGCGTTCGCCCTTGATTCCGAAGCGCGCCAGCGCCGCGATCAGCCACGCCTCCAGCCCGGAGACATAAAGATGCAGATCACGCGGCGGCACGGTGCCGTGCCGCCGCGTCAGATCCAGCATGACGTAAGCCACCCGCTGCCCGGGTCCATGATAGGTCCACTGACCGCCTCGACCGGTCGCGAACGTCGGCAAGAGATCAGGCTGCGACAGATCTTCGGCTTTGGCCGAGGTGCCGGACGTATAGAGCGGCGGGTGCTCCAGCAGCCAGACGCATTCTGGCGCCAGTCCCGCGCGTATCCCTGAGACACGCGCGGTCATGGCGGCGATTGCGGCTGGGTATGGCACCTGACACGCCTCGACATGCCACTTGATGGGCAGGGGTGTTGAACCGCCATCCGCCATCCGCTATACGCCCGCTCCTACCGTGCGGTCGTGGCGGAATGGTAGACGCGCAAGCTTGAGGTGCTTGTGGGGGCAACCTCGTGGAAGTTCGAGTCTTCTCGACCGCATAATAGACTAAGCAAGCACTTATTTTTTGAAAAAAAGAAGCAAAAAACTTTTGCAAATTTGGGCCGCGCCTTGCCTCGATCGCGGCGCCAACTTGCAAAAGGGTTTTGGTTCTTTCTTCCGAAAGAACATTCTTCCTTGCTTACATCCTGCCGCGCTCATCCCGCTCAGGCGCACGCTCCGCAGGCCCATTCACGCTCAAGCTCTCGTCCAGATTATCCTCAAGATCGCCAACCTTGCTGACGTCGGGTCCTGACTCGATGTTCGTCTTCGGCTTCTCGATATTGTCTGCGCCTGTGCGCGTCGCCCCAACCTCGTCGGCGCCTCGCCCGGCGCCGGGCGCGCGGTGGTTGCCGGTGTCCTGCTGGCCGTCTGTGTGATCCAGTTCCTGTTCCGTGTGTGGCTGCTTCATGATCTTCCCTGTCTTCCTGTAAGCGCCAGAAACGTGCGGAAGCGTGTGAAGATGCCCTCCTGGCTCAGCCAGGCGCGAAACTCTGGGCAAGGCTGCCTGACACAAGCCGCCAGCCATCGACCATGACAAAGAAGATCAGCTTGAACGGCAGCGATATTCCGCTGGGCGGCAGCATCATCATGCCGAGCGACATCAGCACGCTGGAGACGACGAGGTCGATGATGGTGAAGGGCATGTAGATCAGGAAGCCCATTTCGAACGCCCGGCGCAGCTCGCCAATCAGGAACGCCGGCACCAGGGCGCGCCATTCCGGGTGCGTCGGGTCCGGTGGTGCAGGCAGATGGCCGAGCGCTTCGAAAAGACTGAGGTCGGCGGCGCGGACGTTGGCCACCATGAAGTGCCGGAACGGCTCGGCCGCCAGCCGGATGCCATCCATTTCGCCGATGTGCCCCTGCGTCATCGGCAGAATGCCGCTGCTCCACGCTGCGTCGAGCGTCGGCTGCATGACGAAGAAGGTGATGAACAGCGCAAGCCCTGTGAGCACGATGTTCGGCGGCGTTCCGCCCGCGCCCAGAGCGCCGCGCAGCAGCGACAGCACCACGATGATCCGGGTGAAGGCCGTAACCATGACAAGCAGGCTTGGCGCCAGGGACAGAACCGTGAAAAGCGCCGTGATCTGCACCAGCCGCCCGGTCGCGCCGGCATCGCCCGCATGGCCCAGGTCGATATTCACCGCCTGCGCAGAAGCGGCATAAGGCAGAAGCATGACGGCGATCGCCGCCAAAGCTGCACCCATTATCAACCGCTTCATGGCGCGCCCGGCAAAGGCGGCGCCGACGCAGGACGCCAGGGCAGCAGGACATCCTGCGCTCCGCCTGTCAGCACGAGCGCCTGGAGTCCGTCCGCCTCCACCAGATACAGCCGGCGCCGGGCGTCGAGCGCTAGCGTGCCCCGCAAACGAATGGATGCGCTGCCTTGAGCCGCGGCCTTCACCGCCGGCAACAGGCGTGCGCCACGCGCGGCAAGCAGGATGAGCAGCAGGACGAAGCCCAGCGCCGCCACACCGCCCGCCGCCCCTGCAAGGTCAGGCAGCATCCTAGACAGAGTGCTTGTCGGCGTTCGCAGCCTGCAGTGCCGCCATCAAGCTGTCCACACCGGCCAGCACCACGCGCAACTCCGGCAGCATCGACGCACCTGCGGCTGAAGGCAGGTCGAGCGTCTTCGCGCACAGCAGTCCAATCCCATCATCCATGCCGGAGAGGTTCAGCGTGCGGCCGTTCTGCACCAGTGCCCGCGCGACACCGATGGTGCGCAGCAGCCTGGCAGCAAGATCGTGGAGACGCCGCTCGTCGTCGCCTGGCGAGTGCCTGTGCAAGGAAGCGAACGGTGTTTGTTCATCGCGCATGCCGCATCATGACAGCGCAACATTAACGCAATCTCACTCCGCGCCGCTTAGCACTTCCTCCATGTTTCCACGGCATCATCGACTCATCGAGGCGGGATTTTTCATGAGCGACGTGGCGATATTCGATCTGGCGGAACAGCGGCTCGGCTGGCTGGACGCTCGTCAGCGGCTGGTGTCGCAGAACATCGCCAACGCGGACACGCCGGCTTTTCGTCCGCGCGACATGGAGCCGTTCGACAAGGTTCTTGCGAAATCCACCATCGAACCGGTGACGACCAATCCGCTGCACCTGGTAAGCCTTTCAGCGCCACTCGAAACCCAGGAAGCCACACCCTCCGGCCGTGCACCGGACGGCAACGCCGTCAATCTCGAGGACGAGCTCGTGCATGTCGGCGACGACGAGACGCAGCAGGGCCTCGTGGATAATCTTTGGAAAAGCTACATGGGCATGTTCATGACAGCGCTCGGGCACTAGGGCGAAACTCATGGATCTCGCCCAGGCACTCACGATTTCCGCACGCGGCATGCAGGCGCAGACCGAGCGGCTGCGTGTCATCGCCGAAAACCTTGCCAACCAGGACAGCACAGGATCCTACCCTGGCGCCACGCCATACCGCCGGCGCACGACGATTTTCGCCAACGTTCTCGACGCCAATTTGCAAGCCGATACGGTGCGGGTGAAGGCAATCGTCACAGACAAAAGCGACTTCCCGCAGAAATACGATCCAGGCAATCCGGCAGCCGACACCAACGGCTATATACGCACGCCAAACGTGAACAGCTTCATCGAAATGATGGACATGCGCGAAGCCGAACGCTCCTACAGCGCCAACCTCAACGTCATGCAGGCATCCCGCTCCATGCTCTCCCGCACCATCGATCTTCTGAAATGACCGCCTCCATCCTCGCACCTGCCACCAGTCTCGTCCCGCAAGTGTCGCAGGCGCTTTCTGTCTATCAGAGCGTCGACGGCCAGGCCGGAAACGCCGCCGCTTCCGATCTCTCCGATGTCGGTTCAACGGACTTCGGATCGTTGCTCACCCGCGCTCTCAACGGCGCCGTCAGCACCGGGCATCAGGCGGATACGCAATCGATGCAAGCCATCGCAGGCAAGGGCGACATCACCTCCGTCGTCACCGCAGTGTCGCGTGCCGAGCTGGCGCTGCAAACGACCGTCGCCATACGCGACCGTGTTCTGCAGGCGTATCAGGACATCATCAAAATGCCAATTTAGCTTCGGCACTTCCTTCGAAACTAAAGAAGCAAAAGCTTTCAACACTGAAAGCCCAGCACTCCCCCAAGCCCTGCCTAAAGGTGGAAAAGTTTTTTGGTTCTTTTTTTCAAAAAAGAACTTCCTTCCTTCCTTCCCTCCTTCCGGAGCAAAGCATGCAGGAACTAGACGTAGTCGCCGTCCTGCACGCCGCCATGCTTACAACTCTCAAAATGTGCGCGCCCCTGCTTCTGGCGCCGCTCTGCGCCGGCCTCCTCATGGCGCTTTTGCAAGCAGTTACGCAGATCAGTGATTCGGCTCTGTCGTTCCTGCCCAAGCTGATCGCCACAGGCCTGGCAGGCTGGCTCGCCGGACCATTCCTCACCCACGCCCTGTTCGATTTCGCTCAGTCGGGCTTCGACCGGCTGGTTGCAGTCGGGGGACAGTGAAGCCGGGTCGGGCAAGTGTCCGAGCTCCTCACGCAGTACGCCTTCGCCTTCGTGCTCGTCCTATGCAGGTGCGGTGCGGCGGTGATGCTGCTTCCGGGCCTGGGCGAAGAGGACCCGCCGGTGATGCTCAGGGTAGGTCTGGCGCTCTCCCTCGCCGCGCTGCTGACGCCCGTCGAGGCACCGGACCTTCCACGGATGCCCGGCGGATTGGTGCCGCTGGCCGGCATGGTCATGGCCGAGCTGCTGGCAGGCGGCGTGCTGGGATGGCTCGGCCGGCTCATCGGTTTGGCGCTGCCGATCGCCGGGCAGATCATTGCCCTCCTTACCGGCATGTCGAGCGTGCTCTCGCCGGATGCCGTGCTCGGCGCTCAAGCCGCCCCGATCGGCAGGCTCTACGGCATGGTCGTCCCGCTGGTCGTGCTGTCATCCGGCCTCTATGCGATTCCCCTCTCTGCGCTCGGCGGCAGCTACGTCGCCTTTCCAGCCGGCGTCCTGCTTCCCGCGGGGGATCTCGCGGACGTCGCCATACGGGCTGTGGCGGCAAGTTTCGCCCTCGGCATTCGTCTTGCGGGACCTTTCATCCTGGTTTCCATGGTCTGGCAGATTGCTCAGGGTCTGCTCTCCCGTCTGGTGCCCCAGCTCCAGGTGTATTTCGCCGCACTCCCTGCCCAGGTGCTCGGCGGCCTTTTGCTGCTGGCGCTTCTCAGCGAGTCGCTCCTGCGCGCCTGGAGCGATGCCGTCGAAGCCGGATTTTCATTGCTCCCCGGCTGAAGCTCTCGAGCCTGGCGCCCTAGATGTCCGAAGCCGCCGAAGACCGCACGGAAGCCGCCAGCCCAAAGCGGCTGCAGAACGCCCGCGAAGAAGGCGATGTCCCGCTCTCCCGCGAACTGCCGATGCTGCTGGGGGTGGCAACCGGCGCGCTGGTCTTGCGCACGCTGGTCCGTGGCGATCCCGCGGAGCCCTCGCGCTGGTTCGGCGCAGCGCTCGCCCACGCCGGTGACAACGCAAGCGCCATCGCCACCGTCGCGGCACCCGCGATGATCTGGGGAGGGCTGCCGATAGCCGCCGCGGCCATCGCCGGCACCGCCATGGGCACGCTTTTGCAAACCGGATTTCTCGTCCGCCTGGAGGCGCTGCAGCCCGACATCGGGCGCGTCAGCCCGCTCAAAGGCATCAAGCGGCTGTTCGGCATCGAAACCTTGTCCAACGCCGGCAAAGCCGTCGCAAAGCTCGCCGTTCTCGCAACCGCCTTCTGGTTCGCTGTCGCCCACGTCATCCCTTTGCTGACACTCGCCGCCTTCTGGCAGCCAGAACAGCTCTACCGACAGCTCGTGCAGGCAGGCTCGAGCCTTGTGCTGATGCTGCTGGGCGCACAATCGGCGATCGCGCTCGCCGACATACTCCTGGTGCGGCTCCGCTACGCCCGCCGCATGCGCATGAGCCGGCACGAATTGCGCGAAGAACAGCGCAACAACGACGGCAATCCGCAAATCAAGCAGAAGCTCAGGCAGATCGCCCGCGCCCGCGCCAAGCGCCGCATGATGGCGGCGGTCCCTCGCGCCGCAGTCATCGTCACCAACCCGACGCACTACGCCATCGCCCTCAACTACGAACGCGGCGGCCGCGGCGCGCCGCGCGTGGTGGCGAAAGGTGCCGACGAAGTCGCCGCCCGCATCCGGGACCTCGCCCGCGAGCACCGCATCCCGATCGTTTCCAATCCACCCCTTGCACGCGCGCTATATCGTGTCGAAATCGATACGGAAATCCCAACGGAGCACTTCAAGGCAGTGGCCGAGATCATCGCCTATGTCTGGCGCCTCCGCAGCCGGGCCGGCCGCCTGTGAGGCTGGTCCGGCGGGACATCCCGCGCGACGGCGAACTGGTGGATGCGCTATTCGATGCCGATCCGGTCGGCCTGGTGCTGCTCGACAGGAACTTGCGCGTATTGCGCGCTAACACCGCAGCACTTGCGTCGCTACCGGCCGGCGCGGGGAGCGACCTGCTCGAAACGCTGCCGCAAACTCTTGCCGCCAACCGTTCCTCAGGCAGGATCGCCACAAAGCAGATCGTCGTCGGCGCCGGTGCCGACGAGCGCAGCCTCGCCTTCACGTTCCTGCCGCTGCCGGTCGGCGCGCTGCTCCGTATCGAGGATCGCACCGAGGCCTACCGCCTCGAGCAAAAGCTCGCGCAGTCGCAGCGCCTCCAGGAGGTCGGGCAGCTTGCAGGCGGCATAGCCCACGATTTCAACAATCTGCTCACGGTCATCCTCGGCGGCGTGGACGAAGTGCTCTCGCGCGATACCGCGGCCGCCGACCGCGAGGACCTGGAACAGGTGCGCGCTTGCGCAAGGCGCGGCGCAGCCCTCGTCGCCAAGCTCCTGGCGTTCGGCCGCCAGCAAACCCTCCTGCCGCGCGTCCTGATCCTGAACGACGCCATACGCGAAGCAGCGAGCCTTCTGGGCCGCACGCTCGGCGCCGGGATCAAGCTCGAACTGTTGCTGGAGGAACCCGGCCGGACCATCAAGGTCGATCCCACGCAACTCGACCAGGTCCTGATCAACCTCGCCGTCAACGCCCGCGACGCCATGGCGGGGCAGGGGCGCCTGACCATCTCCACCGGCCATCGCCTGGTCCTGAGCCCGGAGACGCTCGGTCCGGAAACCATTCCGCCCGGCCGCTACATCACCATCGAGGTGAGCGACACCGGCAAGGGCATCCCACCGGACGTTCTGCCGCGCATCTTCGAGCCGTTCTACACCACCAAGCGTGACAGCGGCGGCACCGGCCTCGGCCTCTCCACCGTGCATGGCATCGTCCGGCAATCCGGCGGCTTCCTGGCTGTCAGAAGCCGCGTCGGCGAGGGCACCAGCATTCTGATCGTCCTGCCCCGCCACGAGGCGGCCCCGCGGTGGGAGAAGCAGCCATCCGCGCCCAAGCCAGTCGCCATCGCCTCGTCGCCGTCGGCCGAACGCGGCGAGATCCTCCTCGTGGAAGATGAAGCGCCGGTCCGCCGCCTCGCCGAACGGGCGCTCACCAGGCAGGGATGGCAGGTGATCACCGCCGCCTGCGCCCAGGATGCGCTCGACCTCCTCGGCGCCGACGACGCGCCGGCGCACCTCGCCTGCGTGGTGTCGGACGTCGTCATGCCGGGCATGGACGGCCCCGCCCTGGTGCGCGCCTTGCGCGAAACCCGCCCAAACCTGCCTGCTGTCCTCGTTTCGGGCTACGCAGACGCCTCTCTAAGGGCCCAACTTGCCGGTGAACGCGTCCGCTTCCTCTCCAAACCCTTCGCCATGGCCGATCTCGCCCAGGCAGTTGCCGCCGCCGCAGCGGCGTGACACCGGCACTGGCCGGGCCGTGGGGGCGACATTATCTCACCAACCATGACCCCGACCCCAGCTTTTCTCGATACCGAACGCCCACCCGTGCCCGACATCGTCGTCCCGCGCGGCGTCACCCCCTTCCATTTACCGGGTCGTCCCGTTCGCGGCCGCCTGGTCCGCCTCGGCCCCTTGGCGACCGCTCTGTTGGGCCGCCACGACAATCATCCCGCTGTCACCCGTCTCACAGGCGAAGCCCTGGCCCTCGCCGCCGGCCTGTCCTCGGCACTCAAATACCGTGGCTCGTTCAGCCTTCAGGCCAAGGGCGACGGTCCGATCTCCATGCTCCTCGCCGATTGCACCGAAGCCGGTGCGCTGCGCGGCTATGCTCGCGCCGACGCCGAAAAACTGGCCGCCCTGCTCGCCGAAAGCCCCGAGCCGACCGCCGCCCAACTGCTGGGCGAAGGCTACCTGGCCTTCACCGTGGACCAGGGCGGCGACATGGACCGCTATCAGGGCATCGTCTCCATCGAGGGAGACTCGCTATCTGCCATGGCGCTGCATTACTTCCGCACCAGCGAGCAAACCCAGTACGACGTGCATCTCGCCTGCGACCACACCGCCGAAGGCTGGCGAGCCGCTGCCCTGATCCTGGAGCGGGTGGCAGGCGAAGGCGGCGTCGATCCCGAGCTCGACCAGGCAACCAGCGACGATGCCTGGCTCACCGCCACCACGCTCGCCGCCACGCTCACCGACGCCGAACTGCTTGATGGTGCGCTGACGCCTGAAGCGCTCATCTGGCGCCTCTTCAGCGCCGAAGGCGTCGCCGTCGATCGCCCACGCGCGCTCGCCTACGGCTGCCGCTGCTCGCGCGCCAAGCTCTCCGGCATCCTCGAGAGCTTCGGCTCGCACGATCTCGACGACATGGTCGTGGACGGCGTCATCGTCATGACCTGCGAGTTCTGCCGCTACGATTTCCGCTTCGCCCGCGACGAGGTGCACAGCAAGGCAGACGCTGAACGCTGACAGCCAATGCCGCGCTGCCTATGCCATTGCATGATGGAACCGATCCGCCAGCCGTGACGTTTTGCAGGCCCGGACAAAATGTCCAGCAGAAACATCTTGCAACATCAGCGGAGTTCACGATGCGTAAACTGGTAACGGCTGCTGCGATGCTCGCCCTCGTGGGCGGCGTGGCGCATGCCCAAACGGCGAGTGAAACCACCACCTCGCAGTCCTCGACCTATGCCCCGGGCTATGCGCCCGCAGTTCCGCCACCGCCGCCGCCCGGCGCTATGGCGCCGGCCCCCGGCACGCTGAGCATCACCAAGACCGAGAAGGCGACCGACGGCTACGGCAACAGCTATAATTCCGAGTCATCCACCTATCGCGACGCCAACGGTGTTGCCCGCGATACCCGCACCACGACGACGAACGTGGCCCCGCCACCGCCTCCCGTGAGCACCACGACCACGACGACAAACACCACCACGTCGCAGCCGCAGTAGGCAGCGAAAAGGGAGAGATACGATGACCACATCAAACCGGTGGGGCGCCCGCCTCCTGACCGCATCCGCTCTCGCCGCAACAACTATTCTCGCCGCCTGCGGGTCCGACCCGGTCACCGTCACGACCGAGCGGACCACGACGACAACAACAGCGCCGGCTGGCTCGCTCGACGTGCCGGCTGGTACGTCGTCGACGACCACGACGACACATAGCCAGTAGTGAGGAAGCAGTTCTTTTCCGGAAAAAAGAACCAAAAAACTTTTGCGACCTGGGGACCGAGATCGTGGGAAAACTCGGCCTAAAGTTGCAAAAGTTTTTTGCTTCTTTTTTTCAAAAAGAAGTCCTTCCTAGCTGCCTAAGGACATCACCCAAGCAAGATAGGCAGGGTCACCAGCCGAAACCGGCAGTGCCACAATGCAAGGGCAGTCATACGGATGGTTCGCCCGCACATGCGCAGCGACGTTCTCGAACATAACCGAGCGTGTCTTGATGATCATAACGGCTTCAACGCCCGTCTCGATGGCGCCCTGCCAGCGATAGATCGTTTGCATGCCCGGCAGGATGTTCACGCAGGCCGCGAGGCCTTCCTCGACCAGCGCCCGTCCCAGCGCAGAGGCGCCAGCCACATCGGGGTGGGTCACGTAAATGAAACTGACATCGTCCATCGGTGCATCTTCCCGCCAGCGGCGCACCGCCCTATTTCCGTCGTGCTCCGCCGGAGCGAACGAGGCTGCCTCTTCCATTTGACGGAAGCGAGGGGCTCGCGCCACGGTCGGGCACTCTTTGCCAGGAAAACCCACTCATGCGTCTGTCGGCCCGTGCGCTGCCCCTGGCATTTGCCGTGCTCCTTCCCTTGCTCGCCGTCGGCTGCGGCGGTGACGAGCCCGCAGGTCCGCCGAAAGTCTTCAGCGCGCCCGACTACGCCTATCTGACCAAGATCCGCCTGAACGTCGGCGAAGTCGTCGTCGAGGACCACTCGCAAGGCGGCGGTGACCAAGGCGGGCAGGAATTGTCCCAACAGGCGCCGACCCCACCCGCCGCGGCGCTGCGCCAGATGGCAACGGATCGCCTGTTCGCAGCCGGCACCTCCGGCCGCGCCATCTTCTCGATAGATCAGGCCTCCATCCTTCGGGCGCCGAACGGCACGCTCTCAGGCCTGCTGGCCATCCACCTCGAGCTGCTGAACAACGGTGTCAGGGAAGGCTACGCGGAAGCACGCGTTGCGCGGCAACACGTGCCGGGCTCGGACGCGGAGGATCTGCGCAGCACGCTCTACGACCTGACGAGCCAGATGATGGCCGACATGAACGTCGAGCTCGAGTTCCAGGTGCGCAAATCGTTGAAGGCATTTCTCGTCCCTGAAGGCAGCGTGCCGCTACCCGTCGAAGCCCAGCCTCTCCAGCAATCCCCGGCGCCCTTCGCTGCTCCACCGCCGCAGCCTGCACCACCGTCTTATACGCCTGAGCAGCCTTCGATGGCGCCGCCGCAGCCCTACGGTGATCCGGGCGCGGCAGATCAGCAGCAACAGCAGATGTCGCCTCCGCCTGGGTATTTGCAGGCGCCGCCAGGGTATTAAGGCAAGCACTCCTTTTTTGGAAAAAAGAAGCAAAAAACTTTTGCCGCTTAAGGCTGGGCACTTCCGCAAACACGGCCCAAAAGTCGCAAAAGTTTTTTGGTTCTTTCTTTCAAAAAAGAACTTCTTTCTTCCTCAAAACAAGGAAAGCTGAGGCGTGTCCGCAACCGGTGCACGAGGCGCCGCAAAATGCTGTGTCTCAAGCGGCGCACGTTCCTCAAAACCCCACTGCCGCGCTGCCCGCTTGAAGCGCTGCGCCAGCAGGTCTGCGTAGGGCCCATTGCCGCGGAAGCGTTCGTGAAAGCGGCTGTCGTTCAGCGCGCCGGCGCGTGTCTGCCTGATCAGGCTGAGCACATGGGCCGCGCGCTCCGGATAATGTTCCGCGAGCCAGGCGTCGAACATGTCGCGCAGTTCGTGCGGCAGCCGGAGCAGCACGTAGCCTGCATGGCGTGCCCCGGCGCGTGAGCAGCGCTCGAGAATTTTCTCCAGCTCCGCGTCGTTGAGGCCCGGGATCATCGGTGCTGCGAGAACACCGGCCGGGATGCCTGCCTGCGTCAGGCCGGCAATCGCCGCAATGCGCCGTTCCGGCGAGGCGGCGCGTGGCTCCATGCGACGCGCCAGCGTGCCATCGAGCGTCGTCACGGAAAGCCAAACGCGCACCAGGCCGCGCGCGGCCAGCCGCTGCAGAATATCGATATCGCGCAGCACGCCGGCGGATTTCGTCACGATACTGACGGGGTGGCCAAAGCGTTCCATCACCTCGAGCACCGAGCGGGTGAGCTGAAGGGTGCGCTCCACCGGCTGGTAGGGATCGGTGTTAGAGCCGAGCGTCATCGCCTTTGGCTCATAGCCCGGCTTGCGCAATTCGCGGTCCAAAAGGGTGGCGATGTCCGGCTTGTAGGTAAGCCGCGTTTCGAAATCGAGCCCGGGCGAATAGCCGAGATAGGCATGCGAGGGGCGCGCATAGCAGTAGATGCAACCATGCTCGCAGCCGCGGTAAGGATTGACCGACCTGTCGAAGCCGAGGTCGGGCGAGCTGTTCCAGGAGATGACGCTCTTGCTGGCGTCGCGGGTCAAAGTCGTCGGCAGCGGCGGCAGATCGGCAAAACCTTCGATGGTGTTCCAGCCATCGTCGAACGGGGCATGGCTGATGTTTTCGAAGCGGTTCGCGGGGTTCTGGGTAGCGCCCCTGCCGCGTCGTGCCTCGGACGGAACGCGTTGACCGTGCGGCCGGGACGTCTCCTGTTGGGCGGCTGTTTGCGGCATCCTCGTTCTACCTCCGTTCCGCGTAGTCTTTGTATCAGCAGCGCGCAATGTCAAGAACGAAGTAAGAACATTTAGCTCTTGTGACGGGAGCCCTGCATCCTCCCAACCTGCTTTCTGCGATAGACCCCGAGGGCCGAGCCGGTTTATGGACAACCCGATCTATGCAGTGGCGTTCTGAGCCGCAGAGCAGGAAGGAAGGTCTTCTTTTTTGACGAGAAGAAGCAAAACACTTTTAAGCACTGCGCCAGCGGCAGCCAAAAACAACAGAAGTTTTTTGGTTCTTCTTTTCAAAAAAGAACATCTTTCCCTGCCACTCATCTTCTTGCCAATGTGCTCTTTGCTTCTCTGCAAGACAGCAAGAGCCGCCGACCCGGTCGCCTATTCAGTGAAGATCGCCCCGACAGGCAATGGCGCACTGGACGCCGCTCTGTCTGGAAGCTCACAGCTGACGTCCCTTCGCACACGAGCCCCTGCCGGACCCTTCGCGCTGGTAGCGCGCGCCAGGCAGGACCGCGGCCGGCTCGTCACCGCCTTGGAGAGCTTCGGCTACTATGCCGGATCGATCGACATCACTATCGAGGGAAAAGCCGTCGATGATCCGGGCTTGCCAGACCTGCTTCAGGCATTCCCGGCGTCACCAGGCGCGCAGGTGGCCGTGACGGTCAAAAAGGGGCCGCTTTTTCATCTTGGCTCGGTCAGGATCGATGGCGCGGTACCACAGGCGGCCGCCGACCAGTTCACGCTGAAAACCGGTCAGCCTGCCGAGGCGGCGGCGGTGCTCGGCGCAGGATCGGCGCTGCTGGGAACGCTCCAGGAGGAGGGGTTCGCGCTGGCCAAGGTCGATCCGCCAGTGGCCGTCCTGCGTCCGGCGACGGACAAACTGGATATCGACTATAAAGTCGCCACTGGCCCCCGCGTCGATATCGGACCGATCAGCTTCACAGGCATGAAGCGGATGAACGAGGCCTATTTGCGCCGTCGTGTGACTGTCCGCACGGGCATGCTCTACCAGCCCAGCAAGATCGAGGCGGCGCGTCAGGATCTCGCGTCCGTCGGCGTCTTCTCGAGCGTGCAAGTCAACGCCAAGCCGGTGCTGGACGCGCAAGGCCGCATTCCGCTCGATTTCGCCGTGGTCGAGCGGCCGCTGCATGCGGTGAGTTTCAACGTGGGCTACTCGACCGACCTCGGTGGCAGCGCGGGCGTCACTTGGTCGCACCGCGACCTGTTCGGCAACGCAGAACAGCTCAACATCACCGCCGCTATCACCGGCGCCGGCGGCACTGCCGACTCCGGCATTGGCTACGATGCAAAAGTGCAGTTCCTCAAGCCCGACTACTACCACCGCGACCAGACTCTCGAAATCGATGTCGAGGGGCTGAAGCAGAATCTCGATTCCTACGATCAGACTGCGCTCATCGCCGGCCCCTCGATCACCCGCAAGTTCAGCAAGGAATGGTCAGCAAGCATCGGCCTGACGGCGACGCAGGAGCGCATCATCCAGGAGGGCACGACGCGCGATTATACGCTTCTCGCCGTACCGCTCAGCGGCCGCTACGACGGCACCGATGTCGCTAACCCGCTCGACGACGCCTTGCACGGCGTGCGCGGCTCGGTCACCGTCACACCAACCGAATCCTTCACCAGCCCGAGTGCCACTTTCGTGATCCTGCAGGCCAGCGCTTCGACTTACATCGATCTGGCGCGCTTCGGCTTGACCCGTCCCGGCAAGACCGTCATCGCCTTGCGCGGCCTTGTCGGCAGTGCACAGGGCGCCAGCGAGTTCGCGTTGCCGCCCGACCAGCGTTTCTATGCAGGCGGCTCTGCGACGGTGCGCGGCTACAAATACCAGTCTGTCGGTCCGCTCTTTGCAGACAGCAATCCTGCAGGCGGCACCTCAATCGATGCCGCCACTATCGAACTGCGTCAGCGCGTGTGGGGGCCTGTGGGCGCCGTGGTGTTCGTCGATGCGGCGCAGGTCAGCACGAAATCGGCGCCGTTCGGCGGCAGGCTCGAAGAGGGCATCGGCGTCGGCGCGCGCTACTACACGCCGATCGGGCCGATACGCGTGGACGTCGCGGTGCCGGCAAACCGCCAGCCTGGCGGCGACAGTTTCGAGTTCTACCTTGGCCTCGGACAAGCGTTTTGAGCATGCGCCGTCTCGGCCGGATCGCCCTGTGGGTCGTCGGCATCCTGGTCGGCCTGCCGGTCGTGCTGGTTCTGCTGATCCTGGTTGCCGCGAACATCGGCCCTGGCCGGCGCCTGATCGCGAGCGAGATCGGCAGCGTCACCGGCGGCATGGTCCAGCTCACCGGCATCGGCGGCCGCTTCCCGGACGCGCTGCATGTCGGGCACATCGAAATCCACGACGCGCGCGGCGCCTGGCTCACACTCGACGGCGTGCAGCTCGACTGGTCGCCCTTGGCGCTGATCGGCAAGACGGCCTCCATACAGTCGCTGACGGCGGACCATATCGCCATGCCGCGCCTGCCTGTCGCAGCCGCGCCAGCCAAGCCTGCGCCACCGTCGAAGGGTGGTTTTTCGCTCCCCGTGACGGTCGATGTCGATCATCTCGACGTGGCGCGCGCGGACCTCGGCGCCGTAGTCGCCGGACACGCGGCTTCGCTGCATCTGTCCGGCCGCGCGCATGTCGAAACGCTGGACAACGCGCGCGCCACAGTCGCCATCGACCGGCTCGATGGGCCAGGAACATACCGGCTGACCGCAACACTGGACCCGGCCGCCATCGCAGCGCACCTCACCGCCGCGGAACCGGCAGGCGGCTTCGTGGGCGGCATCGCCGGCTTGCCCGACCTGGGCGCAATCGCACTCGATGCTTCCATCGATGGGCCTCGTTCCGCCGAGAAAACCGCGCTGAACCTCTCGGCCGGCCCTTTGAAACTCGCTGCCCAGGGCTCGATCGATCTGGTTAACAATGCGGCGGCCCTCACGCTCACCGGCTCCGCGCCCGCAATGGCGCCCCGCCCGGACGTGTCGTGGCAGTCGATCGCCCTTCAGGCGGACGTGCGCGGACCTTTCACCAAGCCGAATGTCTCCGCCCACGCGACCCTCGATGGGCTGGCAGGAGGCGGCGCCCACGTTGCCTCGGTCACCGCAGACGCCACCGGCAACCAGGGTGCGTTGGATGTCCATTTGGTGCTGGGCGGCGTGGTCCTGCCACCCCCGAAACCCGACATACTGTCTGGCGGCCCTCTCGATCTCGTCGCCCACATCGACCTCGACCAGCCGACCCGCCCGGTGAAATTCAAGTTGACCCAGGCGCTGGTCACGGCCGACGGCACGGCACAGACCGGCGGCGACATCGCGGCGCGCCTCCATGTGGTCGTCCCGCAGATCGCCCCTCTGGCAGCCCTCGGCGGCGTGGACCTGCAAGGCCGCACCGAGGCAGTCGCCACGCTGGCCATGCATGGCCAGGACACCGACGTGACCGTCGATGGCACTACCGGCTTTACCGGCGGCCAGGCGCCTGTGCCCACGCTTCTCGGGCCGACCATTTTCGGAGTCACTGCCAAACTCACCGGCCAGGATCTCCGGATTTCCCGCGCCGACATTCAGGGCAGGGCGCTGAAAACCTCCGTCACCGGCAGCGACCTCCAAGGCAATCTCAACCTTGCCTGGAAGCTCGCGCTCTCAGACCTCTCGGCCGCCTCGCCTGCGGTCATCGGCGCGTTACAGGCGAGCGGCCACGTCCAGGGTCCGCAAACGAGCATGGCGATCGACGCCGACGTCAGCGGCGATGTTGGCACCAAGCAGATCCCGAAAGGCCCGCTCAAACTCACCGTTCGCGCAGGCGGCCTGCCAAGCGCCCCCTCCGGCACCATCGACGCGCAGGGCCGCTTCGACAACGCTCCGGTCACCATCCAGGCGCAGGTGCAAAGAACCGCTGACGGCGCCATGCACGCCTTTCTCAAGCATGCCGACTGGAAGAGCTTTACCGCCGATGCTGACGTGGGGCTCGCCCCTGGCGCCAAGGTGCCGGCCGGCAAGCTCACCTTCCGGATGACACGCCTCGCCGACCTCGCGCCGTTGCTGGGGCAGCCGGTCACAGGCGCCCTGTCGGCCAACGTCGTGACCACAGGCGGCGACCGGCCGAACGCCAAGATCGATCTCACAGGCACCAACATCGCGGTCGGCGCGAATGGCGCCGGACGCATCAGCCTGGCCGGCAACATCGCCGATCCCGCGACGAACCCGACCGTCGCCCTGACTCTCGCCGTCAACGGCATCGCCGCGGGCGCCATCACAGGCGACGCCCACGTCACCGCCCGCGGCCCGCAAGCCGCTCTCGCCCTGCAGGCCGACGCCCAACTGCACAATGTGGCGGGGGGAGAGGCCGCTTTGACCACAAGGCTGATGCTGGATGCCCCGCGCAAGCAGGTCCTCCTCTCCGCCCTAGACGCCAACGTTCACGACGAGAAGCTGCATCTCACCGCGCCTGCCAGGATCGATTTCGGCACCGCCGTGGCAGTCGACCGCCTGCGCCTCGCCCTCGGCCAGGCGACCATCGACCTCGCAGGCAAGATCACCCCCGCCTTGGCCCTGACTGCCTCGGTGCGCAATGTAACACCGGACCTTGCCAAGCCTTTCGCGCCGACCCTTCAAGCCGCCGGTGTGCTGAGCGCCGATGCGCGTATCACCGGCACCACGGCAGCGCCTGAAGGCACCATACGCGTATCGGCCCAGGGCATACGCATGCGCACCGGCCCAGCCGCCTCGCTACCAGCCGCAAACGCGCTGGTCACCGTGGCGCTTCAAGGCAGGGCAGCCCAGATCGACGCCCACGCCGCGGCCGGCCCGAAACTCGCACTCTCCCTGAACGGCGAAGCGCCCCTGGGAACTGGACCGCTGTCGCTGCGCACCACCGGCCGTGTCGATCTCGCCCTGCTTGACCCCATCCTCGGCGCCACCGGCCAACGCGCACGGGGCCTGCTGAACCTGAACGGCACGGTCGGCGGTACGACGTCAGCCCCCGCCCTGGGCGGCACGCTCACGCTGGCAAACGGCGAGGTCCAGGATTTCGTTCAAGGTCTCCGCGTCCATGACATCGAGGCCCTCATCCAGGCGACAGGCGACAGCGTCCACATCGCCCGCTTCGAGGGCCGCGCAGGCGACGGCACCATCGGCGCCAGCGGCAGCGTCGGCGTCACCGCGCCAGGCATGCCCATCGACCTCCACATCACCGCGAACAACGCCAAGCCCCTCAGCAGCGACCGCCTGACCACCGTTATCGACGCTAATATCGCCGTCACCGGCCAGGTGACTGCCAACATGCTGGTCGCCGGCCGCGTGTTCCTCCGCCGCACCGACATCAACATTCCCGACAGCTTCCCCGCGAGCGTCGCCAAGCTCGATGTCCGCAGGCCAGGCTACAAACCACCACCGCCCGGGCCAGCCACCCCCGCCGCCGTGGTCCGCCTGGACCTCACGATCGACGCGCCAAACAGCATCTTCGTGCGAGGCCATGGGCTGGACTCGGAACTCGGCGGCAAGCTCACCGTCGCCGGCACCACGTCCGCCCCACAAATCGGCGGCGGCTTTGAAATGCGCCGCGGCGCCATCAGCGTCGCCGGCACCACGCTGCAGTTCTCGAAAGGCGAGGTGCGCTTCGACGGCTCCGGCGTGAGCCACGCCATCGACCCGACCCTCGATTTCGAGGCGGACACTACCTCAGGCGGCGTCACCGCCACACTCGCCGTCACCGGCTACGCCGACGCCCCGAAGATCAAGCTGAGCAGTTCCCCTGACTTGCCGCAGGACGAAGTGCTCGCTCACCTCCTGTTCGGCACCAGCATACGCAACCTCTCCGCCATCCAGATTGCCGAAATCGGCGCCGCCGTCGCCGAACTCTCGGGTGTCGGCGGCGGCGGCCCTGGCGTGCTCGGATCGGTGCGAAACACGCTTGGCCTGGACCGCCTCAACGTCAGCGGCGGCAGCGGCACCACCGGCGCCAGCGTCGAAGCCGGCCGCTATGTAGCGCGCGGCGTCTATGTCGGCGCCAAGCAGGCAACAGGCGGCGGTGGCGGCACGCTCGCCCAGGTCCAGATCGACCTCACCCGCCGCCTCAAGGCAACCGCCCAGGTCGGCACAGGCGGTGGCAGCGTGCAGGGCTCCACCCCCGAAAACGACACCGGCAGCACGATCGGCCTGTCCTACCGATTCGAGTACTAGGCTGGTGGCGGCGGCAGACGCCTCTCACGCTCCTCTCTGCGCATTTTGAGCCTGGTGACCCGGGTCACGACGTCCGAAATGATGGAGCTTGCAAGGCCGGCTGCCGCTAAGCCTGCCGCGGCCTTTGTCTCAGTCAGGAGGTTGCCCTGCCCCGCTTCGAGCCGGGTCATGCGGTCTTCCACGGCGCGCGTTCGCAGGTCGATCGCTCGAGCGCCAAACGCGTGCTGCTTTGGAATTCAAGCAGCATCTCGAGCTTGCGGCCGATAGCCCAAAGACGCGCCGGCACATCCCAAAGCGCCACAGGAGCGACTACGCGGAGGGCTTCGACACCCGGTCGAGAAGAGCATTCATCGCCGACCGCTCAGCCTCAATGCCTGCATCGAGCCGATCGAGGATACGGTCGAGATCCCTCAGGATCTCACGCGTGCCTGCTGGCGGCATCTTGTCCGACATGCTGGTCTGCGAACCTGGAGCCATCGCCATTCTCCCGCCTACCGGCATAGATGCCATGAAACCTTATTACTAGCAGCTTATATTACGATAACAAATCAAACCATCGTCACGCCGCCATTCACGTGCAGCGTTGTTCCCGTGACCCAGCTCGCTTCGTCGGACACGAGATAAACAACCGCTGCCGCCACATCGGCCGGCTGGCCCAGGCGGCCCAGCGGCATGACATCAATGAGGCGCTCACGTTGCGCTTCTGTCAGCCCAGCCGTCATCGGCGTATCGACATACCCGGGAGCGACCACGTTCACCGTGATGCCGCGGCTGCCGACTTCCTGCGCCAGCGACTTGCTCATGCCGATCAGCCCGGCCTTGGCCGCCGCGTAGTTCGACTGCCCCGCATTACCCGCACTGCCGACAACGCTGCCGATCTGCACAATTCGGCCTGCCCGCCTGCGCACCATGCCCTTGAGCGCGGCCCTGCAAAGCCGGAACGGCGCCGCGAGATCCACATCTAGGACGGCTGCGAAATCCTCGTCCTTCATCCGCAGCGCGAGCGTATCCCGCGTCAGCCCGGCATTGTTGACCAGGATGTGCAATGGCCCGCCCGCGGCTTCGGCCGCGGCGATCAGCGCGTCGGCGGCGCCAGGCTCACGCAAGTCGGCCGGGCAGACATGCACGCGCTCGCCCAACTCGGAAGCGAGGCTGTCGAGCGCCTCACGCCTGGTGCCGGAGAGAGTGACAATCGCGCCCTGAGCATGCAGGGCGCGGGCGATGCCGGCGCCAATACCGCCCGATGCCCCGGTGACGAGGGCAGGGCGGCCTTCCAGTGAAAACATCAGAGAACTTTCAGCAACGCTTCAATTTCGGAGGGTGTACCGGCCGAATAGGCCGCGGCCTCAGGGAGGATACGGCGAACCAACCCGGCGAGCACCTTGCCGGCCCCGAGCTCGACGAAGCTGTCCACACCCATGTCGCCGCAAGCCAGCACGCTTTCGCGCCAGCGCACCGTCCCGGTCACCTGCGCCACCAGCAGCCGCTTGATTTCGGCCGGGTCGGTCACTTTCGCCGCGGTGACATTCGAGACGAGCGGCACTGAAGGCGCGAGCAGGCCCGAACCGTCCAAAGCCTCTGCCATGGCATCGCCCGCAGGCGACATCAGCGCGCAATGGAAAGGCGCCGACACCGGCAGCAGCATCGCCCGCTTCACGCCGCGGGTCTTCGCGATTTCGATGGCTCGCTCCACCGCTTCACGATGGCCGGAAATCACCACCTGGCCGCCGCCATTGTCGTTGGCTGGCGAGACGACCTGGCGGACATCGGCCTCGCCATCCCGGTGCAGCACCTCGGCTTCCTTGCAGATCTCCATGCATTGCGCGAGTTCCACACCTAGCAGGGCCGCCATTGCCCCTTCGCCGGCCGGAACCGCCGCCTGCATCGCCCTGCCGCGCCGCCGCAGCAGGCCGGCCACCTCGGCTACCGAAAAGCTGCCCGCAGCAGCCAGTGCGCTATATTCGCCGAGCGAGTGGCCGGCGACGAGCGCTGCCCGGTCGGCCACCTTGATCCCGCCCTCCTGCTCCAGCACACGCACCACGGCGAGCGACATGGCCATCAGCGCCGGCTGGGTGTTCTCCGTCAGAGTCAGCTCCTCCGGCGGTCCTTCGAACATCAGCTTCGAAAGCCGCTGGCCGAGCACGTCATCGACTTCCTGAAACACCTCCCGCGCGGCCGAAAACGCCGCAGCGAGATCGCGGCCCATGCCGACGGTCTGGCTCCCCTGGCCCGGAAATACGAAGGCGTAAACAGACATCGGTGAGACACTCTTGCTACGACAGGCGTGTGAAGGACAGGA
This sequence comes from Acetobacteraceae bacterium, assembly GCA_965198825.1. Taxonomy (GTDB): domain Bacteria; phylum Pseudomonadota; class Alphaproteobacteria; order Acetobacterales; family Acetobacteraceae; genus BOG-908. The sequence continues at coordinate 223,633 of CBDAQB010000003.1, forward strand.
ACCGGCCGGCCGGGTGACAGGCGATAGAGCCCGTGCTTTCCCGAAAGACCTGTGCTTCCCCGGCGGCACCGGAGCCGCGGCGATATCGCGCCGCCCTTCGGTGGTGTCAAATTACGGCAGCCCAGACGCAGACATAAGTGTGCAGGCTCCACCGCGGCCCAGGAGATCGGAACATGGCTTCGCTCATCGAAACTCTCATCGGCGGCTCGGTCGTGCGCAAGGACGACAAGCGGATCGCACCCACCCGGCGTCCGCTTCCTGAACGCCCGAGGGAGCTCCTCGACGTCTTCTCCGCCATGGGCGGTGAAGCCAGCATGGCCAACCTGGGGCGCTCCCTCGAGCTTCAGGGGGCAACTGCACGCTGGCTCATTGCCGTCGTGCTCAACCGCTGGCCCACGATCGCCGAGCTGCAGGCTCAACCCGAGCCATACGACGCGCGCCGGCATCTGAGCGAACTCATCGTCGGCACCGAATTCCGCAGCCTCCTGGCACAGCGCATCCTACACGCCTTCCCGGAAAAGCGCCGCATGCTGTTCGTGCGTGTGCCGCACTGCGCCGGCGAGCATTTCCTCCAACTCGCGCAGACCATGCACCCCGTCTTCCCCAATCGCCTCGCCAATCCGCGCGGCAACGCCCCGCGCGACTATTTCGCGACACTCGGCCAGCACATGGGACGATATCTGCACACCCGTTCTGTCATGCTCGTGCAGCCACGCATGGAGCCCTTCTACAAGCCAGCCATCCAAGCCGCGCCCGACAACACGGAAGCCGACCCGCAAGCAGGAGAATCGCTGCCCTGGACCATGACAAGTCCGCCCTACCGCCCCTCCGACCGGCTGTTCACGATCGTTCGTGATCCCGACGAGATCATCCTGGGACAGGTCAACCGCATCGCCGCTGCCCTTCAGCAAAGCCCTGAGCACGACAAGCCGCCGGTCGGATGGTGGCGCAAACGCCTGGCAACCACCGGAGCCACCGACCCCAAAGCCACCGCCCGCCGCGTCCTGGCGCTCTTCCCCCATGCCAATCCGATCTGCCAGGCCCTGGGCGATGGCACTCTCTCAGGCGCCCTCGAAGCCTGCCTCATCACCGGCGTCGAAATCGCCGATCTCAGTCGCTACGACGAATGGATCGTGCGCACGTGGGACACCAAGCCGGAGCCTGCAGCACCGAGACCCGAACCCATCCTGGCACGCGTCGATCTCACTGCCGACGATCAGGCGCGTCTCGCTACCCTGACCGACCAGGATCGCCCTCTCTACGCGCGAATCAGGAACGCCATCGATGGGGCGACGACGTCTGCCGTGAGCGGATTGCGGATTTAGGAAGCAAGCAGTTCTTTTTTGAAAAAAAGAACCAAAAAACTTTTGCGACTTGGGACCGAGATTGTGGGAGGCCCGGCCTAAAGTCCCAAAAGCTTTTTACTACTTTCAAAAAAGAAGCGATTGCTAGCTAGTAGCTAGGCCAAAGCCCAGGCGTCGCCACCTCGACCGAATGCCCGTCCGGATCACGGAAATACAGGCTCGTCCCCCCGCGCGGCCAGGTAATCCGGCTCTCGATCGCAACTTGCTGCTGCGCTAAATGCGTGTCCCACGCCTCAAGTTCGCCCTTCGAAATCGCAAAGGCGAGATGAAGCACCCCCCTACCGTCATGCTCCGGTATCGTCCCGACAGGCGTCACACTCGGTGCAGCCGACCCACCCAACACGAACAACAACAGCACGCCGCCCCCGGGTACGCCCATCGCGCGCATTCTCTCATCACGCAAGAAATCCTCGAAGCCCAGGACGCGCTCGTAGAAATCACCTGAGATACCCAGATCTTTTACATAAAGCGCCGTTTCCAGGATGTGGCTGAGTCTTGGCATTTGCTGCTCCATTGGCAAGTTCCCTTCAGGCAAGCACTTCTTTTTTGAAAAAAAGAAGCAAAAAACTTTTGCATGTTTAGGCTCGGCACTTCCTCATGCCCGGCCCAAACGTCCAAGAAGTTTTTGGTTCTTTTTTCAAAAAGAACTTTCCTTCCTGCCACTTGCCTTCCGCAGTGGCCGAACAAACCGAACACCGCTCTCCAGAAAACCCGTGTTCAAGCAAAACTCCGCCAACCCGTCGCCTGATCCTGTCAACTCGAGCGCACCACAATTGGCAACCCGCGCGGCTTGGGCAGCAGCCTTCACGAGCAGCCGGCCGAGCCCGCGCCTGCGGTCGTCCGGCGCCACGAACAGGCCGGTGATCTGCGCAATGGGCTGGGCCGCTTCCGGCGTACGATACCAGTGCAACACGACGATACCGCTAGGCGGTCCCCATTCCACGGCAATCAGCACCGCCCCCGCATGCTGCCGCATCGACTCCAGCCGCGACGCCATGTCGCGTGGTTCGACAATGTGCCCGGCCGCTGCCAGGAGCGTGCATAAACCCTGCGCATCCGTGACAGTCGCCGTGCGTATTTCAAGACCATACCGAGTATTCATGCCTGTGGTTCTACTTTACCAAGAAGCCTGACTGCCTTGCTCAAAGGAAATTCATGCCCAACCCCGACAAATACCTGGAAGATGTAGCCGTAGGCGACACCTGGACAGGTGAACCGATCGAGATGCACGAAGCCGACATCATCGCTTTCGGGAAATCCTTCGACCCGCAGCCGTTCCACATCGACCCGGACAGCGCCAAGGCCGGCCCCTTTGGCTCGTTGATTGCGAGCGGCTGGCACGTCGCGGCCGTCGTCATGCGCCAGTTCGTTGACAGCAAACCTTATGGATCCACGCCGCTGCTGGGCATGGGCGTTGACGAGCTGCGTTGGCTGCACCCTGTCCGACCAGGAGACCGCCTCACCGTCAAGCGCGAAATCATCTCCGTGAAGCGCTCCGAGTCCAAGCCGGACCGTGGCGTCATCCGCAATGCAACGACCGTCACCAACCAGGATGGCGTGGTGGTGATGCGCTTCCTGACAACGGCTCAGATGCCTGCCCGCCCAAACGCCGCGGCTTGATGATGTAGACGCTAAGCTCCAAGGAGAACCTTGCTCGCCTGGATAACACTGTGAAATTCGGCGCCTAGCTCGTAGGGTTCGAGCGCCGCGAGGGGCGCCCACACGGCTGCGGTGGCGTCGCCTCCTGGTCTAGCCTCGCCTGCCTCCCACCGGGCGCAGAAATCGAGGATTGTATAGTGGTATCGTACGGCGCCCGCCTCGTCGCGATGGATACTGTCCACGTGCGCCGCGAGGTGCAGGGGGCCAGCCGTCACCCCGGCTTCCTCGAAAAGTTCGCGTCGCGCCCCGGCCTCTGCCGTCTCCCCAAGCTTTTGTGCGCCGCCTGGAAAGCTCCATTCACCCCACGCTGGCGCGCGGCCGCGCCTGATGAGCAAAACCGACCGTTCACGCAAAACAACGACGCCGACACCGACCAGCGGACGCTCAGGGTAGGTGCGTTTTGAGCGCGCGTGTTGCTTTTGCATATAGCAAACCTCTTCGTTGGGTATTCTGCCGATATCTACAACCTATGATGCGCAATAGCAGCAAAAGCCCCTGTAAAATAAGGAGAAAAACTGACTTGACCGCGTAACAAATTACAGGAAAGCATCCTCCGGTTGTTGAGGAGGTTTAGGTGACGCAGTCTTCTGACGGCCGCCGCTTACCATCGCTGCCGCCAACTTTCGATGCCCGCCAAGCCTCCGGATACCGCAGCCTCACGAGAAATTCTGGAGTCTGGGCGCTCAACCTGCTCACGGACGAACTCGTCGTATCGCCCAATCTCCACGTCCTCCTCGGGTTTGCGACGAACGGGCCGTTCAAAGCGGGCGATTTCTTCGCGAGCTTGCACCCCGACGATCTGGAAGCGACGAGCATCGCCTTCGCATTGGCAACCCACTCGAAGGTCAGGGCGGTCTACGACGTAAGATACCGCGCCATCGGCAAGGGCGACGGATTGACCCGATGGGTTGCAGCCAAAGGAAGAGCGGTGTTCGACGCTGAAGGCTTCTGCCTTCGTGCTGTCGGCACGGTATCTCGCATTGACGATGGCGACGACAATGATGAACGGGCGGGTGACGACCGGGCTTCCAACGACGCGACACTTGCGACGATACTCGACTTCATCAACGACGATACGCCGGATCACGTGGGCGAAAAGCCTGTGCATGATCGCCGATGGTTCAATTACCGCGGCCAAAGGATCCGTTTTCCAGGCCATACCGTCCCGCCCGTGCTCGAGACGACACCATCAGTATTTTCCGACGCTGAAAATGGCAGGCGTGCCTGGAACATTTTGCCCGAACTGCTCTCTACTCTGAGCCGGACTGGCATTTTGCTTTCGGTTAATCCCGCCTGGCTGGCTTTGCTTGGTTTGCAAACCGGGGAATTGCTCGGCCAACGATTGCGCGCCTTCGTGCATCCGGACGACGCCGATGCCATGGCTGCCGCTCTGGCAGGAGCGGTGGCCGCGCATCTGCCGGGCGAGGATATCCGAATGCTGCACAAGGATGGCAGCTTGCGGTGGATCAGGTGGTCGGTTTCCAGCAACGGCCCCGGCCTGTTCGCGAGCGGCCAGGATAACACCGCCGAGAGGAAGGCGGCCGAGAACGCAGCCCGTGCAGAAACGTTGCTTCGTCACGACCAGAAGATGGAGGCGATTGGCCAACTCGCCGGCGGTATAGCGCACGACTTCAACAATCTGCTTCAGGCACTCTCGGGAGGCCTCGAACTGCTCGGCCGGCGGCACGTACATGCGGAGGCTGGGCAGCAACTCCTCCGGCGCGCCGCTGCCGCCATAGAGCGCGGTTCCATGCTCACCGAGCAATTGCTGTGCTTCTCCGGCAAACAGCATCTCGCTTCACAGGCGATCGACGTGAACGGCTTGATCGCCATAGCGGCCCCCAACCTGAGCCGGCTGCTTGAAGGCGCGGAAATCATCTGGACCAGCGATCCGCTGCTCTGGTCTGCCATGGCCGACCCAAATCAGCTTGACGTTGCCCTTCTCAACCTTCTGCAGAACGCCCGCGACGCGATGCCTGATGGCGGAGTGATCCGCGTCGCCACCAGGAATTTGCCTGCGGACGAAGACCTGCCTTCCGATCTGCCGCCTGGCGATTACGTGTCCTTCGCGGTCACCGACACCGGTGTCGGCATGAGCCACGACATTCTGCAGCGCGCCATCGAGCCGTTCTTCACCACCAAAGGCCTGGGCCGCGGGACCGGCCTTGGGCTCAGCCAGGTTTACGGTTTCGCACGCCAATCCGGCGGGACACTGAGGCTCACAAGCGCCCCCGGCCAGGGCACCATGGTTGAGGTGCTTCTGCCCCGAGCCCCGCTGCATCTCGCCGAAATTCCGCCCGCGTCATCTGAGCCGCTCCTGCGCCCTAAAACCATCCTGGTGGTGGACGACGACCAGGACGTCCGTGAACTGACGGTCGCCGCCCTGGAGGATTGCGGCTACCGCGTGCTGGAAGCCGAGGGAGGTGTCGCTGGCCTGGCCTTGATGGATAAAACGCCCATCGACCTCCTGATCGTTGACTTCGCCATGCCTGTTATGACGGGCGCCGAAATGGTCCGGCTGGCAAGGGAACGAAGCCCGGGAACCGCGGTCATCTTCATGACCGGCTACGCCGACCTCGATGCTTTGCGTGAGTTTGCTGCACCGGAAGACATCATCCGCAAACCCTTCCGTCTCGCCACATTGACGGAGCATGTCGCTGCCGTGACGGCCAGGAGTTTGGTCCTTTAGAAGCAAGCGTTCTTTTTTTCAAAAAAGAACCCTCGTTTTCCACGCGCCCAGGTCATTCCGTTCATGTTACGTTCGAGATCGGGAGGCCGAGCATGAACTGTAACGATATGACGATGTCACCGCAGGGCCAGCGTTTCCTATACGCCCACGAGGCAGAGCGCGGCGTCAGCAACCGGCTATACTGGCCAGGCGGAAACAGCGGCGTGACGCTTGGTGCCGGCTACGACATGAAGCAAAGAAGCCGCGAAAATATCGACGCGACAATGACCTCGCTTGGCTTGCCTTCCTTCAAAAGCACCGAAATATCAGCGGCGGCGGGTCTGGCGGGTGGCGCAGCCGAAGAATTTGTCTGCGGCAACAAGGATCTGGTTGATCTCAGCGAAGCGCAGGAACTGGCCCTGATGCTGATAATCTTGCCGCCTTACGAGGCGATCGTCAGAAGCGAGATTCGGATACCGTTACAGCAACACCAGTTCGATGCGCTAGTCAGCGTCGCCTATAATCCCGGCGGCAGTTTCCGGGATATCGCCGGGCTGATCAACATGGGGCATGCCGAACTTGCCTTGACCCGGCTACGAGGCCGGGTCTTTTCAGGTCGTAGGCGGCTTGACGGCCTGGTACAGCGTCGAACCGACGAAACTGTCCTCTTCCAGACAGGCCGCTACTAAAAAGCCCCGGCTACCGAAAGACCCGGGCTGACCGCGCTACCAGTGGCGATGCCAGCGATGCCACCGGTGGCGCCAAAACCGGCGGTGACCCACGTAAACCCAATAAACCGGCTGCACCGAAGCCGCCGGTGTAGCGACCTCCATGCTGGACGACATGCCAGGCATGGCTTCTGCAGGTGCTGCGATACCGGCGACGATCGTCGACAGCACGAGCCCGGAAAGTAAAATCCTACGCATCGAGGTCTTGGCCCTTCTTCAACTTAGCCTTGAGGCCTAAGGCATATTCAGCCGGCGGGTTCCCCACAATCGATCAATAAGGACGATCCCACCGGCTGATTTTGGCAATTCTACAAGGAGAGATCCTTGAGGCTGGAAATCACCCGCGACAGCATGCCGTAGGCAATAGCCTCCTCGGCGCTCATCCAGTAATTGCGGTCGGTATCCTTCGCGACCCGCTCGTAGGTCTGCCCGGTCTCGTCCGCGATGAGGCGGTTGAGGCGCTCACGCATCTTGATGATCTCGCGGGCCTCGATGTCGATGTCCACGGCAGGGCCGCGCACACCACCCATCGGCTGGTGCAGCAGAAAGCGCGTCTTCGGTAGACAGAAGCGCCGCTCCTTCTTGCCGGCCAGGAAGATGAGAGCGCCTGCGCTCGCCACCCAACCGGTGCCGATCATGCGGACCGGAGCCTCTGCATCCACGAAGCGGATCATGTCGTGGATGGTGTCGCCGCTTTCCACATGACCGCCAGGCGAATTGACATAGACGTCGATCGGCTCGGACGAAGCGGTAGCCAGCGCCAGAAGGCGGCCCGTGACATCACGCGCCACGCGGTCGTTGATGGCGCCGAAGATCAAAACCTTCCTCTGCTTGAGAAGCCGGCTCTCGAGTTCGTTGATCGGGCTCTGGAGCGTGCGGTTGTCTTCTGGCTCCTTCTGATCCGGACCCAGCGGCTCGGGAACATCGGGATCGGTATCAGGCTCGTCGTCCATACGCGTGTAATATTGGGTCATCGAGGTGCGGCGTCTCCAGCTACGCATTGGCTGGAAAGTGGGGTAGGCGAGGGCGAATGTCGAGGCGTCAGGCTGAGCGGCCCGGACTCGGCGCCGTGCGAGACTTACGCTTGCGTGCACCGGCGATTCTAGGCGGCGACTCAGGCAGGTCGGCAAGTCCTTTGAGTTCGACCGCTGGCCGGCCGTCGAACTCGGCCACGAGACGAAGCCGTCCACCCATTTCGCGGAGGTAGGCATTCAACGTGGACAGCAGCATGTCGGAGCGTTTCTCGATGCGCGACACGTTCTCCTGCTTGATCCCAAGCCGATCCGCCATAGCGACCTGAGTTTGGCCAAGAGCACGGCGCAGGTCTCGCAAGCTCATCTCTCTCGCTATCAGCGCGTCACCCCGCGCCTGAACGGCAGCCTGCTCATCGTCGGGCAACTTCAGCAGAAGGTCTTCCAGCGGTACGCCTAGGGTGCTTCCCTTCACGTCCAACTTTCCCATCGCTGCTCTGCCTTTTTGATCAGCATTTTGTAGAAGCGCGCCGGTGCCACGCCCCGCTTGTCGCCAGCTACCAGCAGAACGGCAATCCGGCGCCCGTCGAAGGCAAATGCCACACGCCAGACGCCGCCGTCGGCGTTGAAGCGGAGTTCCTTCAGATTGCCGATCTTGGTCCCCTTCAGAGTATCAACTGTCGGACGGCCAAGCGTCGGCCCGAACTCGGCTAATAGCCTGGCATGCGCCAGCAGTTCGCCTCTGACAGCGACCGGCATTACGAGCACCTCGTTCGCCAGTTCGGGATGGAAGCGCACGTCCCATGCCACGCAGTACCTTGACACGTCAGCTATATGCGGTCAAGCGCATATCAGTCGTTAGGCGGATAGGACCCCATCAGCCGCCGCTGGTTGAACCAGTCGCGCGCCATCGTCCGAACGCCGCTAGGTCGGGCGCCCCTGCTGCGCATCGCGCGTCCAATGGCAAAAGCCTCGCCGTAGTGGCGGAACTGGGCCAGGAAAATTTCGCGCAGAGAAGTATCGGGATCCCAGATGTGCGTCGCCTCCGAGCCGACGCCGTTGATTTCGATGATGGCGAAATCCTCGCCGCGCCGAAGCGAGCCAAGGCTGCGGTAGCGCAAATCGATGCGGCCGAAATGGAAGCCGGGAGTAGCTCGAGCGATGGCGTCGATGCGGGCGGTCAAAGCCGGGGTGATCTCAGCCTCGCCGTTGCGGAAGATCGAGCCCTTGCAGTGATTGCCGGCGAAGACCAGGCGAACGCGCTCGCCTGCGGCCGGCACGGTCTCCAGGCGTTGCGCCGACTGAGCGAGATACAGGCTTTGCAGCCGGCGGTGGCGCGGGTTGGCCTCGATCAGCGCGGCTAGCGTGCTACGGCCATCCCCCGTCACGATCGGCGCGTGCTTGAGAGTGACGGACGTGATGCGGCCGACGGGCTCGTCCGGATGCCGCACATAGAAAACGCCGGCTTCTCCCTCATGCTCCACCAGGGTTTGCAGAACGAGGCGCACGCCGCGCGGAAATGCTGCGAGTGCCCGCTGCAGCGACGCCTCGTCGCGTGCGAGGCGAACCCCGGTTCCGTTGCAGCCAATGTCCGGCTTGACCACGATCGGCAACGCGAGGCCAGCGGCCGAAAGGGCAGCCTGTGCGCGCACCTCGTCGTTCACGCCGGTCACAAGCGTGGAGTAGGGGGCGATCCACGCGCGCTCGGCCGGCTGAACCAGATCAAGGATCGCCGCTTTGCTCTCACCGCACAGGCCGCCCGTCGTGATGGTGGGATTGGCCGCGGTCGGCAGGCTGAAATCGCCGTAACGCAGCCCAAGCGCGATCCACTGCACCACCACCGGCCCATAGGCGAGCCAGCCAGGCAGGAACTCGAAAGGCGAGACCGCGCGTCCCCGTGGTGCCGGGTCCGCGTCGGCATCGCTGGCGGCGAAAGCACTGGAAACGGTTCCGCTGGCGCTCATTAAGCCTTTTCCTGCACTTTCACTGCCAGACGGCCCGCGACGATGATGACCACCAGGAAGCCCACCGCGCCCGCCCAGCGCCACGTGCCCGCCTGCTCAAGCAGGATCTTCCCAACCCGCAACGACACCAGGAACAGCGCCGACGTCCAGATCAGCGTGGCGCCGACAGCCGCCAGGGTGAACTTCGTCAGGTTCACGCCGAGGAAACCGCAGGTCGTGTAGGTAGGCAGACGCGCGCCTGGCAGGAAGCGGCTGATGAAAACCACCTTGAAGACGTGGCGGTCGAGCCACGCCCGCCCGCGTTCCTGTCGCGGCGCCGGAACAAGGCGTCGCGCCCAGGGGAAAGCCGCTGCCAGATGGCCGAGACCGTAGAGGCCAAGGTCGCCAAGCACGATGCCCAGGTAGAGCGAAACCAGCGCTACCGGAAAAGGCACCATGCCGCTCTGCACGCTCAGGGCGGCCGCCGCGGTGGCCGCATCCTCGAGGATGAACGTGCCAAGGATGATCGCACCCCCCTGCAAAAGGGGCGATTGGCCAGCGTCCTGAAGAAGGTGGGAGACCGAGAAATCCATCAACGCGCCTGAATGCGGCAAGCGCGCGAGGGTGCCGCCGGCGTGCTGCTATCGGCCCGGATGTCGAAAAGTTCTGCGGTGGTGTCCAAGCGCGCCATTTTGCGTGGCTGCTCTAGCCTTCCAGCAGAAGCTCCGCCAGCCTTGCCCTTGCCGCGAGATCCAGCCCGATCGCCTGTTCCAGGTAGGAATCCATCGATCCATAGGCTTCCCGGACCGCCTCGAAGGCAGCCGTCAGCAAATCGAGATGCGCGCCAAGCAGGATGTCCTTTACCGCTGGCGGAAGGTCGAAGTTGCTGGCGATTTCGCGCCGCCACTGTTCATTGGTGGCCAGATAATCGGCCGCCACATCGTCCCATCCCACTCCAAGTGCCGTGAGCACCAGGGCACTGCCAAAACCCGTCCGGTCCTTCCCCGCCGAGCAATGCAGCAGAAGCGGCAAGCCGCCGGGCGCCATGATCTGCTCGAATAGCCGGCGATATTGCGGATAACTGACGAGCGCGTAGGCCTCGTAAGCCTGACGCAGCAGGGCCCGCATGTCGTCGCCAGTCATGTGGCCGCTGACCTGCCCGGTGCGCAGAATATCCTTCAGCCCTGCGCCGACAGAGGGTTCGATGGGGAAGTGCAGGTCGTGGGTGACCGCGAGCCCGACAGGCGTCGTTTCGCGCTCACGAACCCCCCTGAGGTCGCACACCGACCGCAGGCCGAGCGCCGCAATAGTGGCAACATCGTCTTCGGTGAGCGCCACCAGGGCGGGTGCACGGAACAGCAGGCCGTGTTTGGTGCGCCGGCCATCGGTCGTGGGCAGTCCGCCCAGATCCCGCAGGTTCGAGGCGCCCTGCAGGGAAATCGCGGTCATAAAGCGGCCTCGGCTATTTGGGGCTCAGCACCATGACCATCTGCCGCATTTCCATGCGCGGCATCTGCTCGACCTTGGTAGCCAGTTCGAGATCGGTGCGAATACGCTCGAGCACCTTCACGCCGATATCCTGGTGGGCCATCTCACGGCCGCGGAAGCGCAGCGTGACCTTTACCTTGTCGCCCTCGTCGATGAACGACTTCATGGCGCGCAGCTTCACCTGGTAATCGTTCTCGTCGATGTTCGGACGGACCTTGACCTCTTTAATCTCGATGACGCGCTGTTTCTTCTTCGCCTCGTTCTTCTTCTTCTGCTGCTCATATTTGAACTTGCCGAAGTCGAGAATCTTGCAGACCGGCGGGTCGGCATTCGGGCTGATTTCGAGCAGGTCAAGGCCGACGGCATAGGCGCGCAGCAGCGCGTCGCGTGCGGTCATCACTCCCTGCATCTCGCCATCCTGGTCGATCAAGCGGACCTGGGGGACGCGTATCTCCTCATTCACGCGTGGACCGTCGCGGTTCGGCGACGCTGGCATGGGGCCTCGGGCTATGGAACTCTCCTATGGAAGTTGCTCAACGGCGAACGCGGGCTATCCGGCCCGGTGTCGCTCCCTCTGTTGTGGCGTGTTGGTCGCTCGTAATCAAGCAGAGACATCGTCCCTGCAAGCTGTCATCCCCCGCCTGGCAGCAGGCCCCAGAGAATACCGGGTAAGTCGCGCGACGTGTGCAGTACTCGTGCGATCCGCGGCGGTGTCGTGGAGGCATCGTATATCACGACGTAGGGAAAGCCTTTCAGTGACCAGATGCGGTATCGAGCGGAAAGGAGCGCAGGCGCGAGCCTACCCACCTGCGGCCGGAGACCCAGAAGTCTCGCTGCGTCCTGTATGGCCTTACGAAAGTTTTGTGCAGCAGGCGGATGGTCCGCCGCAATCCATCGCATCGCTTGCCGGAAATTAGCTTGCGCTTGCGGCGCTAAGACTGCGGGTTGCCTAAGAACCGGAACCGGCGATTTCTTCGAGAAGCAAGTCAATATCCGCCATCGACTCCTCCAGCGTCAAAAAGCCGTTTTGCTCGCCTTCGGCGATAGCGGCATCGAGCGACGCTTCGAGGACTGCGCGCCTGGCTTCCATGCGCTGAAGAAGGCTCAGACCGGCGCGCACTACGTCGGCTACGTCGCTGAATCGGCCTGCAGCAACGGCCTCATCCGCAAAGCGCTCAAGGTCAGGTGGCAGCGTCACCGCATTCATACCCGCAGGAATACGCCTCCATAGCACCGTCGCAAAGTGCGGTTCACAGGGAAGGCTCCCGCAGGTCCGGGGGAAGCGCCTCGGCAGCAAGCCTGCTGAGCGCCTCATCCAGCGCCAGCACCTCCTGCCCATCGCTGCCCAGCCGGCGAAGCGCCACGCTGCGCTGCTCCGCCTCCCTCCGCCCGACCACAGCCAGCACCGGAACATGCGCCAGGCTGTGCTCGCGCACCTTCGCGTTGATCTTCTCGTTGCGAGTGTCGGCAGTAGCGGACAGCCCATGCGCGCGCATCGCGGCCGCCACCTCCTCGGCATACTCGCCCGCATCGCTCACGATGGAGGCGACCACTACCTGCACAGGCGCCAGCCAGAGCGGAAACCGCCCGGCATATTGCTCGATCAGAATGCCGAGGAAACGCTCGAAGCTGCCGAGGATTGCCCGGTGCAGCATCACCGGCCGGTGCCGCACACTATCCTCGCCGACATACTCGGCATCGAGCCGGTCAGGCAGAACATAATCCACCTGCAAAGTGCCGCATTGCCAGTCCCGCCCGATGGCGTCGCGCAAAACGAACTCGAGCTTCGGCCCATAGAAAGCGCCTTCGCCGGGATTCAGCTCATATTCGACACCGGCGAGCCTGCAGGCCTCGCGCAATGCGGCCTCGGCCCGATCCCAGGTATCGTCGCTCCCTGCCCGCGCTGCGGGGCGGTCGGCGAACTTGATGCGGAACTCCGGAAAACCGAAATCCTCGTAAACCGACCGCAGCAACGCCACGAAGCGGGCGGTCTCCTCAGGCACCTGCTCCTCTGTGCAGAAGATATGCGCGTCGTCCTGCGTAAAGGCGCGAACCCGCATGATGCCATGCAGAGCGCCCGAAGGCTCATAGCGGTGGCAGGCGCCGAACTCCGCCATGCGCAGCGGCAGTTCGCGGTAGCTGCGCAGGCCGTGATTGAAGATTTGCACGTGGCAAGGGCAGTTCATCGGCTTCAGCGCGAGCGACTTGTCCTCGTCCTCCACCGTCGCGATGAACATGTGCTCGCGGTAGCTCTCCCAATGGCCTGAACGCTCCCACAGCACGCGGTCCACGAGTTGCGGCGTGCGCACTTCCTGGTAGCCGCCGCCGTTTTGCCGCCGCCGCATGTAGTCCTGCACCGTGCAGTAAAGCTTCCAGCCCTTCGGATGCCAGAAGATGCTGCCGACCGCCTCCTCCTGGATGTGGAACAGATCCATCTCGCGGCCGATGCGCCGGTGATCGCGCTTCTCCGCCTCCTCCAGCATGTGGAGGTGAGCGTCGAGCTCCTTCTGGTCGCGCCAGGCAGTGCCATAAATTCGCGTCAGCATCGCGTTGCGATGGTCGCCGCGCCAATAGGCGCCCGCCACCTTCATCAGCTTGAACGCCGAGCCCACGTCGCCTGTGCCGCGCATATGCGGACCGCGGCACAAATCCAGCCACTCGCCCTGGCGATAGATCGTAATGGTATCGCTCGCCGGCAAATCGCGTATCAGCTCGGCCTTGTAGGCCTCGCCCCGGCGCGTGAAGAATTCGATCGCCTCCTCGCGGTCCCACTCCTCGCGCTCGAACGCCGCATTGCGCGCCACGATCTCCCGCATCCGCCCCTCGATCGCCGGGAAATCCTCCGGCGTGAAGGGCTGGTTGCGCGCGAAATCATAATAAAAGCCATTCTCGATCGAAGGCCCGATCGTCACCTGCGTGCCGGGATAGAGCGACTGCACTGCCTCCGCGAGCACATGCGCCGCATCGTGCCTGATCATTTCCAGCGCGTCCGTATCACGCCTGGTGATGAACACCACCGACGAATCCTTCTCGATCGTCCTCGACAGATCCATTGGGCGGCCATCCACCTTCATCGCCAGCGCCGCCCGTGCCAGGCCGGGGCCTATGCTCGCGGCCAGCGCAGTGCCCGTGACTGCCTCTTCGAAGCGGCGGATGGAGCCGTCGGGCAGGGTAATGGCCGGCATTGATGGGTGCTCCGAAGTAAGGAAGGCCGGGGCGCTGCCCCTGAACTCTGCCTAGGACTAGTCCTTGTAACCTCGGTCTTACTTCAATTCCGCTGTCACCCTGTCAACACCGATAGCCCGCACGTCCGGTTCCCGCAGCAGGACTACGTCGCCGACCGGCGTCGCCTGGACGGGATCGCTGAAGCGCGAGAACAGCGCAATCACCCGGCAACCCATCATGCCCGCCAGATGGATCGGACCGGTATCGCCGCCGATTGCCAGCGCCGCCCGCGACGCCAGGCCCGCCAGATCCTGGATCGTTGTCTGCCCGGTGAGATCAACAGCGCCAGGAACGCTCGCCTGACCCGCTGCCCCAACAACAACCGGCGTGACACCAAGCTGTGCCAAGGCGCCGGCAACCGCGGCATAGCGCTCCAGCGGCCACGTCTTTGCGCCCCCATGCGTCGGCGAGGTTCCGGGAACCAGCAGCGCATAGGGCGGCGCCAGAACAGGACCCTGCCGCGCCAGCCACGAGAGATCCGGAACCGGCGTATCGAAAACACCCGCGAACCTCAGCTGCTCGCGCTGCCGATCGACGCTGTGCAGAAAATCCCGCCTCGGATTGGCATGAGGATGCGAGCACCCGCGCGCAATGCCCGACCACGGCGGCCGCCCGGCAATGGTGAAATACCGCGAAGACCGCCGCGACGTCTGCAGATCGTAAGTGAAATCATAGCCGCGCAACTGCGCGCGCAAACGCAGCAATCCGGCAACATCGAACCAGCCCGGCCGCGTATCGACAATCACGTGGTCGAACCACGGGCTCTCTTTCGCGAGCGCGGCGAAAGGCGCAGTCGTCATCAGCGTGATCTCGTCTGCAGCATGGTGCGCGCGCAATGCCGCGAAGGCTGGAAACGAGAGAAAGAAATCACCCAGCGCACCCAGGCGGATGACCAGGATGCGCTTCAATCCAGCAGCTCGCGATAGATGGCGATCGTCGCCTGCTGCATCGCCGCGGTGGTGAAATGCGCGAGCACGCTCTCGCGCTCACGCTCCGCCAGCGCGGCGCGCTCATCCTCATCCAGCGAAAGCGCATGCCGCAATGCCTCCGCGAGCGCGTCCGCATCACCGGGAGGAACACGCCAGCCGGTCACCCCATGCTCCACCGTCTCCGCCGCCCCTCCATGATCGGAAACCACGACAGGCCGGCCCATCGCCTGCGCCTCGATCACGGCACGGCCGAACGGTTCCGGCTTCAGGCTGGCGCTGACCACGACATCGGCCAGCATCAGCGCCGCCGGCATGTCGTCGCAGTGCCCGGCAAAACGCACGCGGCCGCCGAGCCCCAGCCGTTCGGCACGCGCGAACAAGCCATCCGCAAAGCGCTGCCGCCCCTGGTTCCCACCGACGAACACGCAGAACGCGTCTGGCGCCTCAAGCTTCGCCATCGCATCGAGCAGAAGCTCGGCGCCCTTCCAGCGTGTCAGCCGCGCCGGCAGCATGATCACGGGTGAGCCGGGCGGCAGCCGCCAGGCTTGCGCCAGTTTATGAACGCGGTCGCCGACTGCCCGCGCCGGATCGAACACCGCGGCATCGACACCACGCGGCACGATGCGCAGCCGCGCCCGCTCGACGCGCTGCCGCGCCTTCAGCATGGCGGCGACATATTGACTGATGGCGATCACCCGGTCGCCGCGCGCCATGACACCATTATAGAACCGCTTGCCGGGGAAATCCTCGCCGTAGACGCCGTGCCAGGTCGTCACGAACGGCACGCCTGTCCGCCGCGCGGCGCGCCAGGCCGACCACGCCGGCGCGCGCGACCGCGCATGAACCAGCGTCACGCCCTCCCGCCGTATCAGGCGCCTCAACGCGCCTGCATTCAGCCAGATGTTCAGCGGATCCTTGGTCATCAGATTGAGGCTGATATGGCGGCCGCCCGCTCGCTCCACGTCGGTCACCATGCGGCCGCCCGCGCTGGCGACGAGCGCAGTGCCACCCTCAGCGACGATCGCCTGCACCATCTCCACTGTCCCGCGCTCGACCCCACCCGTCTCCAGCGAGGGCAGAACCTGCAAAATCACCATGCTGTTGTCTGCGCCGCCGTTCATCGGGCGGGCTTCTAGGTGGTTTTTCGTCGTTGCGGAACTCACATGCATCGAACTACATCGGTATGCCGCACTATTTTCAAATTGCGCGCAAAACATCGTAATAGCGTCATTAGCACCGTCCGATGTAGCGTGACTTGAGGTGCAGGGGTCGGGGCCGGGAATTAAAGAGATGGTATCAGAAACGCTGCTCCTTCATGCCTTATCCGGCCTGGTGGTCGGCTTCCTGGTTGGGCTGACCGGAGTTGGCGGCGGGTCGCTCATGACCCCCATCCTCGTACTCCTATTCGGCATCCACCCGACCACGGCTGTCGGCACCGACCTGCTCTATGCCGCCGCGACCAAAACTGTCGGCACAGTGGTTCATAATTCCGAACGCGCCGTCGATTGGACCATCGTCAAGCGTCTCGCATTCGGGTCAGTGCCGGCCACGATCGTGACGCTTCTGGGCTTGCAATATGTCGGCAAGGGAAACGCCAACGTCACCCATGCCATCACCTACGTTCTCGGCGTGGCGCTTCTGCTCACCGCGGTGTCGGTGCTGTTCCGCGGCTGGATCCTTCGCACCGCGACGCAACGCATCGGCCTTCCCACGCCCGAAGTCGCCGCGCGCCTGACAGTCGTCAGCGGCATCGTTCTCGGCGTGCTCGTATCGCTCTCATCGGTAGGTGCCGGCGCACTAGGGGTCACGGTGCTTCTGCTGCTCTACCCACACGTGCCGCTGGTGCGGATCGTCGGCTCGGACATCGCCCATGCGGTGCCACTCACCCTGGTCGCAGGCATCGGCCATTGGGCGATGGGCGATGTGAACTGGGACCTCTTCGGTGGCCTCCTGCTCGGGTCTGTCCCGGGCATCATCGCAGGCAGCATGCTGGCAGCGCACGTGCCCGAACGAGGACTTCGCCCTATCCTGGCAGGGGTGCTGCTTTTGGTCGGTGGTCGGCTGGTGTTTTAAGACGTTCTTTTTTAAAAAAAAGAACCAAAAAACTTTGCGACTTTGTGCCGCGTGTGAGGAAGTGCCGTGCCTAAATGTCGAAAAGTTTTTTGCTTCTTCTTTTCAAAAAAGAGGTGCTTTTTTCCCCCCCTTCCATGACCACTGAAACCATAAACCGCGGCGACGGCACCCCCCTAGCCTACGACCTCACCCCAGGCCGTTCCCCCACGCTGGTCTTCCTCCCCGGCTTCATGAGCAACATGACCGGCGACAAGGCGACCCGCCTGGCAGCCCTTTGCGAAGAGCAAGGCCATGCCTGCCTACGCCTAGATTACAGCGGCCACGGCGCCAGCGGCGGCCGGTTCGAGGAGGGCACGATCGGCGAATGGTCGCGCGACGCGCTGTTCCTGATCGACCACCTCACCGAAGGGCCGCTCGTGCTGGTCGGCTCCTCCATGGGCGGCTGGATCGCGCTGCTCGTGGCGCTCGCACGGCCCGACAGGATCGCCGCCCTGGTCGGCATTGCCGCGGGGCCGGACTTCACCGCCTCCATCGAGGACAGGCTTCCCGAAGCAGCGCGGGCCACCCTGGCCAGGGAGGGCATATTGCGCCTGCCGAGCGGCTACGGCGGCGAACTCGTCATTACGCAGAAGCTGATCGACGAGGGCGTCAACCACATGCTCCTCGGCGCGCCCATCCCGCTGACCTGTCCCGTTCATCTGCTGCAGGGGCAACGCGACGACGATGTGCCCTGGCAAACCGCGATGCAAATCGCCGAACGGCTGCAAAGCGAGGCGGTCACCGTGACACTCATCAAGGATGGCGGGCACCGCCTGTCGCGGCCGCAGGACCTGGCGCTACTGCTCCAGGCCGTTCGCGGTTTCCTCGGCGAGGATGCCGGCTAGGCCCTCGCGGAAGGTCGGGTAGCGCCACGCCATACCGAGCGTCGCCTTCGTCTTGCTGCAGGCGACGCGCCGGTCGTCCGCCCAGAAACTGCGCGCCATGTCGCTCATGCCTGCCCAGGCTTCCTCGAACGGAACGGCAGGCGGCGGCGGCACGCCAAGCAGCCGTGCCGCTTCCTCTATGACCAATGCGCTTTCCGCCGGCTCATCGTCCGACAGGTTGAACACGCGCGTGCCATCGCCGGGCCGGCGGATGGCAGCCATGACAGCGGCGGCAATGTCGTCGCGATGAATGCGCCCGAAGGCATGGCCCGGCCGTATCACCCGGCGCGCGCGGCCCGACCGGACCTCATCCAAGGCAGACCGCCCGGGCCCATAGATGCCGGCGACGCGGAACAGGTCCAGCGGCCTCCCGTGCGCCACCTCACGCCAGGCCAGCTCGGCCTGCAGCCGGCGCTTAGACCGCGCGGCCGTGGGAGCCGGTTCGGTGTCCTCGTCCACCCACCCGCCGCCGCGGTCACCGTAAACGCCCGTCGTGGACAGGTAGCCGATCCAGTCCAGTGCGGCCGCCCCCAGCGCATCGCCATAGCGCGCCAGAACCGGATCCCCGTCGCTGCCAGGCGGCGCCGTGACGAGCACATGCGTTGCGGAGGCAATCGCCGGGATTGCCGCGTCGAAAGGCACCATCCCGACGCCGGCCGGACCTCGCCTGTCCGGCTGCCTGCTGGTGGCGCTCACTGTCGCACCTGCCGCGGCAGCCAGCGATGCGACCGCAGCGCCACAGGTGCCTAGGCCAAAAATCAGCAGATGCACGACCCACCCTTTCGTAACTTCCGAACCAACCCCTCACATCCTACATAAGCTGCATGTCCCTGCGTGCGGCCCTTGCCGGCATCGCGCTGTCCCTGGCAGCGGCGTTCCCTTTTGCCGTCCAGGCGCAGCAAGCCCCGGCTTCCGGGGCCCCTGCCAAGGGAAATAAGCAGAGCCATCCGGCCACCGTCACAGCACCGCCCGCACCCGCGCCCGAAAGCGGCGAGAACGCGCCAGACAGCGTGGCGCCCGAACCCGCAACGCCGGACCAGGCCGAACCGCTGCCGCTGCCTCCCGTCCCACCACGCATCTCCGAAGGCCCAGGCTACGGCCGCTGCCTCGACATGCTGGCGACCGACCCGAGCGGCGCCGACGCACTCTCCACCACGCTCGCCGCCACCGAGGGCAGCGAAGCCGCCCAGCATTGCCACGCTCTCGCCCAGGTCGAACTCGGCAACCCCGCCGCCGGCGCAGCCCTGCTCGACCACCTCGCCGCCACCAGCACCGCTCCCACCGTCTCCCGCGCCGTCATCTTCGGCCAGGCGGACCAGGCCTGGATGATGGCAGGCAACGCCCAGCACGCAGACGCCTCCGCCAGCCAAGCCCTCGCCCTCTCCCCCGATGACCCCGACCTGCGCATCGGCCGCGCCATCGCCGCCCTCAGCCTCGAAAACAACGCGCAAGCCGTGGACGACCTCATCCACGCCCTCGACCTCGACCCCAAGCGCGCCGACGCCCTGATCCTGCGCGCGACAGCCTACCGCCGCCTCGGCAAGCTTGATGCCGCCGCCGCCGACATCGATGCCGCCTACGCGCTCGACCCTGAAAATCCCGACCTGCTGCTGGAACGCGGCATCATCCGCCAACGCCGCGGTGATCTTGCCGGAGCGCGCACCGATTGGGAGCATGTCTCTGAGTTGGCGCCAGATACAGCTACCGCGGATTTGGCTGAACAGAATTTAGCGCTTCTTGAGGCTGGGCCTCGGCAGTAAGGAAGCACTTCTTTTTTGAAAAAAAGAAGCAAAAAACTTTTCCATTGTGGGACCGAGATTGCGGGAACGCCCAGCCTGAAGTTGCAAAAGTTTTTTGGTTCTTTTTTTCAAAAAAGAACTTCTTCCTTCCTACGGCCCGAAAGTAGCCCGAAGCGCCTTCTTATCCAGCTTTCCAACAGAAGTGCGAGCGATAGCCGGCACGAACTCCACCCGCTCGGGCACGGCATATTTCGAGATCACGCCTTGCTCGACGCGTTCCATGACATGGGCGCGCAGGCCTTCGGCATCATCTTCGAGCCCCGGCTTGGTAACCACGACGGCAACCGGCCGTTCGCCCCATCGGATATCGCGCACCCCGATGACGGCGGCTTCCGCGACAGACGGATGCTCGAGCAGGATGTCCTCGAGCTGAATGCTGGAAACCCATTCGCCGCCCGTCTTCACAACGTCCTTGATGCGGTCGGTGATGCTGAGAAACCCGTGCTCGTCGATCGTGCCGATGTCGCCGGTGTGCATCCAGCCGCCGGCCCACAAAGCGGCACTGCCGGCCTCGTCGTGCAGGTAGCCTTGCGTCAGCCAGGGAGAGCGTATGACGATTTCGCCCGCGGAGTGTCCGTCGTGCGGAAGTTCGCGGCCATTCTGATCGAGGATGCGTATGTCCACCATGGCGCAGGGCCGCCCGGCGCGCGTGCGATAGGTGAGTTCCGTCTCCCCGCCGTCGCGCAAATGCGTAGGCACGATCGCGACTGTTGCCATCGGCCCGGTTTCCGACATGCCGTAGCCGGCGAAAATGTCGATACCGCGGTCGAGCGCTGCCTGGGCGAGGGCACGCGGCAGGGCGGAGCCGCCGATGATCAGCTTCCATCCGTTCAGGTCAACGTCCTTGGCGCCGGCGAGGAACATCTGCAGGATCGTCGGCACGCAATGCGAGAAGGTGACTTTTTCGGTCACGAAGAGCTTGACCAGCATCTCCGGCTGGTAACGGCCGGGATACACCTGCTTCAGCCCACGCACGGTGGCGTTGTAAGGGTTTCCCCAGGCGTGCACATGGAACATCGGCGTCAGCGGCATGTACACGTCGGTGTCGGCGAACGGCAGCATGCCGAGCCCGTTCATCGTGTGCAGCACAAGCTGGCGGTGCGAATAATACACGCCCTTCGGGTTGCCCGTGGTGCCGGTGGTGTAGAAAGTCGTGGCGCGGGTGTTCTCGTCGAAATCCTCGAACACATGCTTCGGGTCGCCTTCGGCGAGAAGCGCCTCGTATTCACCGTCCCACTTCACCGCGGCCGGGATCGTGCCGTCGTCGGTGAGGCAGACGAACTTCCGCACCGTGGTCAGCATCGGCTGGATCGCCTGCAGGAGAGCGGCGAATTCGGTGTTGCAGAATATCACGTCGGCGCGGGCGTGGTTCAGCGTGTAAACGATCTGCTCGGCCGATAGCCGCACGTTGACCGTCTGCAGCACGGCGCCGGCCATCGGGACGGCCCAGAAGCATTCGAGATACCGGTTCGTATCCCAGTCCATGACGGCGACCGTCTCGCCATGCTTGACGCCGAGATTGGCCAACGCGCTGCCAAGGCGGTGCAGACGTTCGCCGAACTCGCGGTAGGTGAACCGCTTCTGGTCGCGGTAGACGATCTCCTGGTTGGGGCACTGGCTCAGCGGCGTGATCAGAAGCTGCTTGATGATCAGCGGATACTCGTACGCTCCCACGGCGTTTTCCTCCTTGCTCTTGCCCTGTGGCATAGCGTCTGCAATCAGCGGCGTCACCACCGGCTACCTATCTCAACCCGGAGATCATCCTGAAGCCGATCGACGCCCGCCCGCCGGCGCCTGCCTCTCGGGCGCGCGGCGCCGCCGCCCTGCCATGTCTCCCAGCATGAGCCGGGGTATGGCTCAATTCATCACCGACTACGCCGACCAGGCCGTCGTGCTCCCGGTGACGCTCGCGGTGCTGGCCTCGCTCCTGCTGCTCGGCTGGCGCCGCGCGGCGCTTGCCTGGGCGTTCTGCGTCGCGGCAACCCTCGGAACCACACTCTTCCTGAAGCTGACAGTCATGGCCTGCGGCGTCGGCGAAGGGGTTGGCCTCTCGACCCCAAGCGGACACGCGGCCGGCTCCGCCGTCGTCTACGGCGGGGCGGCCGCCCTGATGTTCCGCAGCCGATGGCGCGGCACCCTGGCCGCAGGCGTCTTCGCGGCGCTGGTGGGTGCGGCCGTCGGCTTCACCCGCCTGGAACTGCACGTGCACACCCTGGCGGACGTCTGCGTCGGCGGTCTCGTCGGCACGCTGGGCGCCATCGCCATGCGTGCGCTCGCCGGCCCGCAGCCGCCTGCCCTCAACCTGCCGCGCCTCGCGGCGGCGGCGTTTGCCGCGGCCGTCGTCTTCCACGGCCAGCGCCTTGATGCCGAGCCACGCCTGCGCTGGGCGGCTGCCCGGATCTGGCCGCTGACGTTGTGCGAGGGAGCTGTGAAGTAGGAAGAAAGGTCTTCTTTTTTGAAAAAAAGAAGCAAAAAACTTTTACATTGTGGGACCGAGATCGCGGAGACGCCCAGCCTAAAGTCGCAAAAGTTTTTTTACCCCGACTCATTGAGTATCCGGCTCCGTCGCCCCTTGCGGCGCGCTGTGTGTTTAGATTCTCCTTGCGGTCATGCGCGGTGGCTTTCTCACGGCTGAGGAGAGGCAGGTCCTGACCGAGTTGGCTCGGGACGGGCTTGCTGCCCATCGTCTGGCGCGGCGGGCGAATGCCCTGGTGCTGCTGGACCAGGGGATGAGCCCTATCAAGGTGGCCAAGGTCTTGCTGCTGGACGACGACACCATCCGTGAGTGGCACAAGACCTTCGAGCAGGACGGCATCGATGGCTTGGTCGGCTTCCATTACGGCGGCCGGCACGCGTTTCTGGCGCCGGCGCAGGAGACCCAGCTCAAGGCCTGGCTGGAGCGCACCCTGCCGCGCACCACGTGCGAGGTCGGCGCCTATATCGAGCGCCAGTTCGGCGTGACCTATGAGAGCCGCTCTGGGCTGGTCGCCTTGCTGCACCGGCTGGGGTTTGAGCACCGCAAGCCCGCGGCGGTGCCGAGCAAGATGGACCCCGACCGTCAGCGCCGGTTCATCGCTGTCTACGAAAAGCTGTTGAACAGCCTTCCTGCGAACGAGATGGTGATGTTCGCCGATGCGGTGCATCCGACCTACGGCGCACAGCCCGTCGGCTGCTGGGCGCCAAAGGGCGTGGCGATCGCCGTGGAGCAGACCACCGGCCGCGAGCACGTCAATATCCAAGGTGCGATCGACCTGCACACCGGCACCACCTGCGTGCTCGAGGTCCCCTCGGTCGACGCCACCAGCACGATTGCGCTGCTGCAAACCATCGAGGCGCGCTTTCCGGCCAAGCGCCGGATCCACGTCATGCTCGACAATGCGCGCTGCCATCACGCCAAGCTGGTAAGAGCCTGGCTCGACCGGCGAGACTGCCGAATAAGGCTACATTTCATCCCGCCCTACTGCCCGCATCTGAACCCGATCGAACGATTGTGGCTCGCGATGCACAAAGCCCTGATCCACAACCGGTGCGCTGCGAACTTC
Organism: Acetobacteraceae bacterium; assembly: GCA_965198825.1. Lineage (GTDB taxonomy): Bacteria > Pseudomonadota > Alphaproteobacteria > Acetobacterales > Acetobacteraceae > BOG-908. The sequence continues at coordinate 246,945 of CBDAQB010000003.1, forward strand.
AGGCAATTCCGCGCCCGCGTCCTGACCTTTCTGCGTTACGACGTGCCAAGCCGATGGGACGTGCTCTGCGACCAAGTCACGGACAACTTCCGCATCCGCGACCCGGGTCGGTTCCGGATTCTCAGGTGAGCGGAGTATTGGTTCTTTTTTTCAAAAAAGAACTGCTTCCTTAAGCGCGCCCGTAAGTGTCCTCGATCCGAACGATATCGTCCTCGCCAAGATAAGCCCCCGACTGCACCTCTATCAATTCCAAGGGAATGCGTCCCGGGTTATTCAGCCGGTGCACGCAGCCAAGCGGCAGATAGATGCTCTCGTTTTCCCGCACGAGCACCTCCTCCTCATCGCGCGTCACGATCGCCGTACCCGCAACGACCACCCAATGCTCCGCGCGATGGAAATGCTTCTGCAGCGAAAGCTTCTCGCCCGGCTTGACCACGATCCGCTTCACCTGGAAGCGGTCCGCGTTGATCAGCGACTCGTAGAATCCCCACGGCCGGTAGGCGCGGTTGTGCGAGCGCGCCTCGTGCCGTCCCGACGCGCGCAAACGCTCGACGATCTTCTTGACGTCCTGCGCACGGTCCCGGTGCATGACGAGCACGGCATCTTCCGTGGTAACCACGATGGTGTCCTTCAGACCGACCACTGCGGTGAGCATGCCGTCGCTGCGCGCATAGCAATTGGTCGCCGCCTCCAGCAGCACGTCGCCGACGGACACGTTGCCGTCGGCGTCCTTCTCGCCAAGATCCCACAGTGCGCTCCAGCTCCCGACGTCCGACCAGCCGAGATCGGCCGGCACCACGGCCGCGAGCTTGGTGCGTTCGGCCACGGCATAATCGAGGCTGATGTTCGGGCAGGCGGAGAAAGCTTCCAGGCCCAGCCTGATAAAATCGAGATCGCTGCTGCGGGTATCGAGCGCGCGCCGCACTGCCGCCAGCACCTCCGGCGCATAGGTCGCCATCTCGGTGAGCAAAGTGCGTGCGGTGAACACGAACATGCCCGAATTCCACAAATGCTTTCCGTCTGCGACCAGGCTTGCCGCCGTCGCCGCGTCGGGCTTTTCCACGAAGCGCTTGACCAGGTGCGCGCCGGGCGCGTCAGGCAGAGCGTCGCCCACTTCCATGTAACCGTAGCCCGTCTCCGCCGAGTTCGGCTTCATGCCGAACGTCACGATCCGGCCGGCCTGCGCTGCCGCCACGGCGCGGCCGAGCGCCTCGCCGAGCGCTTCGCTGCGCGTAATGGCGCTATCGGCCGCCATCATCCACAGCACGGCGTCCGGCGCCTGCTCGGACACCAGCAGCGCAGCCGCGGCAATGGCGGGAGCGCTGTTCCGGCCGCAGGGCTCCAGCAGGATGCGCGGGGAGGGGATCTCCGCCTCGCGCAACTGCTCGGCGATCAGGAAGCGATGCTCGTTGTTGCACACGATCACAGGAGGCGCGAAGCTGGCGCCCACGGCGCGCGCCGCCGTCTCCTGCAGAAGCGTCTGGTCAGACACCAGCGGCCAGAGCTGCTTTGGAAAGCTCTCGCGCGACACTGGCCAAAGCCGCGTCCCCGACCCGCCGGACAGGATCACCGGAACGATGAGCGACGATCCCGTCATCGATTTTCCAAAATCTACGGTGACGCCCTGATCCATGCCGGCGTGGTATCCTTACGAATGATGATGGTGCCATGCACAACTTGCCAGCATCAGGTGCCGGGGAGCAAGGTAATGCCCTGAAAAGGGCATCTCATGGGTCACATCAACGACATCGGGCGCGCCATCGCCGAGGCCGCGCAGAGCGCCGAACCAGGGCTCATCGACATCAGGCGGGACCTCCACACCCATCCTGAACTGGCCTTCCAGGAGGTGCGCACCGCCGGCGTCGTGACGCGCGAACTGCAGCGGCTGGGCATCACCTGCCGCACCGGCGTAGGCGGCCACGGCGTCGTCGGCGAGATCAACGGCGGCCGCCCAGGCCGCACCATCGCCATACGCGCGGACATGGATGCCTTGCCGATCCTCGAGACCACCGGCCTCGCCTTCAGCAGCGAGAACGAGGGCGTCATGCACGCCTGCGGGCACGACGTGCACAGCGCCACTCTTCTGGGCGTCGCCGCCATCCTGAAGGGCCTGGCGCCCGAGTTCCCGGGCACCGTGCGCCTGCTCTTCCAGCCCGCCGAGGAAGTGCTGGGCGGCGCCGGCCCGATGATCGCCGACGGTGCGCTGGACGGCGTGGACATGGCGCTCGGCTTCCACAACCACCCGGAAATTGCCGCCGGCCGCTTCGCCTTCGTGCGCGGTGCAACCTACGCCGCCTGCGACCGCCTGCGCATCGTGGTGCACGGCGTCTCCGGCCACGCGGCCTACCCGCACACCACCATCGACCCGATCGTCATCGCGTCGCAGCTCATCTCCGCCCTGCAAACCGTCGTGTCCCGCGAAGTCGGGCCGCTGGAGCCCTGCGTGGTGACGATCGGCGCCATCCACGCCGGCACCGTGCACAACATCATCCCCGACAGCTGCGAGCTGCTTGGCACCGTCCGCACCCTGACGGAGAGCCTTCGCGGCCAGGCCGAAGCAGCGATACGCCGGCTCTGCAAAGGCATGGGCGAGGCGATGCGCGCCCGCATCGAACTGGAGTGGCTCCCCGGCGTGCCGCCCACGATGAACGCCGAAGACGTGCTTTCACCAAGCGTCGCCGCCGTTTCCCGCCAGCTCGGCGACGTCTTCGTGCCCGCCGAGGCGAGCATGGGCGCCGAGGATTTCGCCCTCATGGCGGCCAAAGTCCCCAGCTTCGTGCTGCGCGTGGGCTCCGGCGCGCCTGGCCGGCACGACCATCTGCACAACTCCGCCTACCAGCCCGACGAATCCTGCATCGCCCTGGGCGCGCAAGCCCTCGCGCGGGCAGCCGTGGACCTGCTCGCCGCATGAAGATCTGCGTGTTCGGCGCGGGCGCAGTCGGCGGCAACCTCGCGTTCCGGCTGGCACGCGCCGGCGCAGACGTGTCCGTGATCGCCCGCGGCGCGCACCTCGCCGCCATGCGCGAGCGCGGGATCACCGTGACCTCACAAGGCCAAACGCAAACCGCCCAGGTCCGCGCCACGGACGACGCCCATACCTTGGGCCCGCAGGATGCCGTCATCGTGGCGCTCAAGGCCGTGTCCATCGCCGCCTCGGCAAGGGCTATCGCCAGCCTGATAGGCGACCAGACCCTCGCCGTCTTCGCGGTCAATGGCCTGCCCTGGTGGTATCGCCCACGCAAAGGCGGGCCGCTCGCCATGCTCGACCCGGGCGGCGCCATCGCCGCGCAAATCCCTCGCAGCCAGACCATCGGCGGCGTCATCCATGTCACGGCAACCATCAAGGAGCCCGGTCACGTGGTGCTCGAGGGCGGGCTGAACGCGCTTATCCTCGGCGAGCCGGACGGCGGATCCGCCGGAAGGCTCGAGCCGCTCGTCGCCCTCCTGCGCGCCGGCGGCGTGGCCGCGAAAACGACGGACAGCATCGGCGCCGAAATCTGGCGCAAGCTCGCCATGAACCAGGCCTCCAGCCCACTCGCATCGCTGACAGGCGCCGGCCTGAAAACCCTGTTCGCCGAGCCCGCCGTCGCCGATGCCGCACGTAACCTGCTTGCTGAATCCGCCGCCATCGCCCGCGCCGAAGGCTTCGATTGCGCCAACAACGCCGACGACTATCTCGCCCGCGCCGGCCAGCTTTCGCACAAGACCAGCATGGCCCTCGATCTCGAGAATGGCCGCGAAATCGAAATGGCGGCCATCCTGGAAGCGCCGTTGGAGGTAGCGCGCCGGCACGGCGTCCCTGCGCCGACTTTGTCGCTTGTCACAGGCCTTTTGCGTGCCAAGGTCGCCACTCAACAAAGCTAGGCAAACACCCCGCAATGCCCACGATCGGACCTGTCCTGGCAGCCGCGACGGCTTTCGTAGGCACCCACTTCCTGCTCTCGCATCCCCTCAGGCGGCCAATCGTCCGCGCCACCGGAGAGCAGGTCTTCCTGGCGATCTATTCCGTGGTCGCTGCCATCACGCTGGCCTGGCTGGTCATCGCCTACCGCGCAGCGCCCACGACACCGCCGCTCTGGGCCGCCGGCAACGTCCTGTGGGCGATCGCCTCGGCCGTCATGCTCCTGGCCTCCGTGCTCCTGATGGGATCGCTGGTCGGCAACCCCGCCCTCCCAACCGGCGGCGCTCCGCCCGCTGCACCCGCAGAGGCACGCGGCGTCTTCGCCATCACGCGGCACCCCATGATGTGGGCCTTCGCGCTCTGGGGCGCCTGCCACATCGCCGTCTACCCCGTGCCCAAGAACATCGTGGTCGCAGCAGCAGTTATCGTGCTGGCCCTGGCCGGCGCCGCATTCCAGGACGACAAGAAGCGTAGCCTGCAGCCGGAAACCTGGCCCGCCTGGCAAGCCCGCACGTCCTACTGGCCCTTCGCCGCGATCATCGGCGGAAAGACACGCCTCGCAGGCTTTGGCATGCACGCCTTGGCCGGCGGCCTGGTTGTGTGGCTCGTCGCGACCTGGGCACACATCCCGTTGGCGGGCTGGGCTGCTGGGATTTGGAGATGGGTTTAGGGAGAAAGGAAGGACTTCTTTTTTGAAAAAAAGAAGCAAAAAACTTCTGGACTGTGGGACCGAGATCGTGACGCAAACCCAGCCCAAGTTCGCAAAGTTTTTTGGTTCTTTTTTACAAAAAAGACCGGCTTGCTTACCTAAACCATAGCCGGAGCACTCAAGATAACCCGCAACCCCGGCTGGTTATCCTCCTGCATAATCCGCCCACCCATCTGCGCCACCAGACCATCGATCATCCGCGACCCAAAGCCGCGCCGCGTCGATGCCTTTCCCACACCCCTATCCGCCACAATAAGCGTGAACATCTCGCGCTCTTCCGAAAGCCGAACTTCGATCGGCCCCGGATTTCCGCCGTAGGCGTATTTGTTGATGTTGATGAAAAGCTCCGTCAGCACCAGCCCGAGAGTCACGGCACGGTCCGTCGCGATCAGAACGGGCGACAGATCCATGGCGACATTCGCCACCCACTCGCGTCCCATCGCAGCGAGCGTATCGGTGCATAATTCCTCGACATAGCGCGCACCATCCACGTTCCGCGTCTCGTCGCCTGCGTAAAGCCGGCGATGAACGAGGCCTACCGCCGCGATCCGGTGCCGCGCCTCCTCGAGCGTCGTGCGCGCATCCGCACTGTCGGCAGCCCGGCTCTGCAACTGCAGGAAACTCGAAACCAGTTGCAGGCTGTTCTGCACCCGGTGGTTCACCTCTCCAATCAGAAAATCCTTTTGCTCCACGAGGCGGATCTGGTCCTGCAGCAACCGCGTCAAGCGCCCGTTCAAATCCTGCAGGCGCCGGCTTTGCCGCATTTCGAGCAGCGTGGTGCGTATCCGCCGCGCCGTCTCCACTTCCGGCGCGATCCAGCGGCGCGATCGTCCACGCACGGTCTCCCGCCACGCCTCGAACGAAGCGCGGGGACTGAGCGGCTGGCCGGGCGCGCTCATCACCGCCTTGTGCGGATTGCCCGCCCATTTCACCACCTCGGCCTGCTCCGCCCGGAACCAGACCACGAGCCACGGTTCGTCCACGGACAGCACTGCGGACAAGATGCCGCTTCCCACCTCACGAAACGACGCCGCAGGCGGGTAGATGTCGGCAAGTGTCGAGGAGGCGAGCACCGAATCACCGGGACGCTGGAGCAGCCATCCCGCCAGCGCGCGCATGTCGGCCTCGGGCGGATGATGCCCGCCTGCCACCAGGTCGTCGCCCCGCAGCACCGCCGCCCCGTCCGCGTCCATCATCTTGATCAGCTCAGGCAGGTGATGGCTCATTGCCGAATCGAGGTCGCCCTCGCGCGACAGCAGATCGACCATCGCATCCTCCGAGCCACGGAACCGGATGCGCGCCCGATAAGCATCGGCCTCGTCACGGGCCCTGATCTGCCTCGAGAGGCTGCCCGCCAGAGCACGGCACGCCGCCCGCGCGTCGTAGGTCAGCAGTTTGGGAGTTTCGTTATGGCAGGCCACCAAACCCCAGAGGCTGCCATCGCGCACGATCGAAACCGAGGCCGAGGCAGCCACGCCCATGTTGCGCAGATATTGCAAATGGATGAGCGACACGCTGCGCAGCCCGCTGTCGCTCATGTCGAATGGTTTGGCCCCGCTCCAGGCAGGACGCAAAGGCGCTGGCTCATAGGCCGCGTCAGGAATGACGCGCGTGAGGTTGCGGACGTAGAGCGCACGCGCCTGCTTCGGAATATCCGAGGCAGGAAAATGATGATGGAGGAACGAATGCGCGTCCGGTGCCCTTGCCTCCGCCAGCACCTCGCCATTTCCGTTGTCGCCGAAGCGATAGATCATCACGCGGTCGAACCGTGTCGCCTCGCAGAACGCAGCAGCGGCGCGCTCGCAAAGCGACTGCAATGAACTCGCCTGCTCGAACGAGGAGGCGGCGTTCTCCAGCCGGCTCAGCATCGCCAGCGAGCCCTCGGTCTGGCGCGCCGCTGGCTCCAGCTCCAGGCAGACAAGGCCGCCCTCCACGAAGGCGCCGATATCCAGCAGCTCTCCCGCGGCCGTCTCGATCTGCCCGATGAACGCGGCCGGCGCCGAGCCCGATCCGCCGAGCGCTACGGCCTTCGCCGCCGCTCCAGCCCCGACCAGCGACGCGAGATCGCTGCCCACCGGGTTCGCCGAGCCCAGGCGCTCCTCCACGTTGCCTGCGACATGAAGCACCTGGCCTGTTGCCGGGTCCGCCACGAGCAGCAATCCATGCGGCTGGATCGAGCCCGGAATATGGATCGGCTCCTCGTCGCAGGCAGTGATATCGGCAACGGGCACGCTGGCGCTCATGCCGCGCATCTTTCGCACAGGTGCGCACGCGCGAAACCGTAGGCTTTCCGTGCCCCTGAAATGACCTGCTGGAAGGCGTCCGGCTCGTCCGCCAGCACCCCCTCCAGCCTGCCAAGCGTCTCCCGCCAAACCTCGCCGGTGCGCGCGCCGAACGGATCGAGGAAACCGAGCCCATCCGTGCTCACGCCTTCCCGTTCCAGTTCGCGCAGCATGATCCGGCCGCCGAGCGCCGAACCTTTCATGACATAGTCGAACCCGAGCACCTCCATCCCGTCGGCAAGCACAGGCGCTTCCGCGTCAGTCCGCGCTGGCTGTCCGGCACGGCTCCTGTCCGCGGGCGTGGATAGCCAAGCATCCAGGATAACGGCCGCTTGCCCCAGCATGGCGAGATAGCTTTCGATCATCTGCTGGCGTTCAGCAGGCGACCTCAGGCGCGCCAACACATTGGCATTCGCCTCGAGGTCGTCATGCAGGGTGCGTGTCGCATCGCGCAGCTTCGCCGCCATGAACGCATGGACGGCAGGCTTCGCGGGGCTCTCGCGCCTCTCGCCGGGGCGCTCTGCCGGAGGCGCCATGAAGGTGACCATCGCTTTCCTTATCAGCGCCTGCCGCGCTGACCTAGACACAGCGGCCAGCCTGACAGGCTTGTGATTCCGCAACCATCACTCTACCCGCAGTCGCACCCCGGAAGGCAATGGCCACCGCGCTACCCCATGCTGCGGCGCCCCAACAGCAGGCAAGCCACGATTGCTGCCATGGCCGCGACCGCGAAAGGCGCTCCTGGAAAGCTCACACCGAACGCACGGCTGGTGAACGCATAGAACAGCCCGGCCGCCAGAAGCGGCGCCACGACGGCGGTCAGCCCCTCGACGGCGGACAGGATGCCCTGCATCTCGCCATGGCTGTCGCTCTCGCCCTTCCCCGACACCATCGCCCGAACCGAAGGCGTGGCCAGGCCGCCTAGCGCAATCAGCGCAATGGCCACGATCATCGTCCAGCTCGCCACTGCGAACGCGACCACCGCATAACCCAGGGCCGCGCTGACATAGCCGACCACGGCCGTCCGTCTCGCTCCCAGCCGGTCGGTGAAGAGCTTGAGAAGGAACCCTTCGACGACCGCCTGGGACAATCCAACCCCGGCCAGCGCCAGGCCATTGAGCGACGGCCCCCAGCCGAACCGGTATCCGGTGAACAGCACCAGGCTGCTCTGGATAGCCCCGAGCCCGATCCACGAGCACGACCACGCTACCGCAAGCCGCGCCAGCGACCGGTCGCGGCGGACGCCGAGCAGCAGCTTGAAAGGGTTGGCGCGCGCCCACGTCAGCGACCGGCGGTTGTCCACCATGAGGCTCTCCGGCAACACGAACAGCCCGTAGCAAACATTCGCGAACGAGAGGCAAGCGGCCGCCACGAAAGGCGCCCGCAAGCCGAATGCGGCAAGCGCCCCGCCCAATGCCGGCCCCAGCACGAACCCGGCACCGAATGTCGCACCGACCAGCCCATAGAGCCGCGGCAGCTCCTCCTCGGGCGACACATCCGCGATATACGCAGTCACCGCCGGCACATTCGCCGACGTCGCTCCTGCAATCAGCCGCCCCAAGAACAACCACCAGAGGTTCGGCGCCAGCGCCAGCAGCACGTAATCGCAGCCCAATCCGAACACCGAGGCCAGGATTACCGGCCGCCGCCCGAACCTGTCGCTAAGCTCCCCCAACAAGGGCGCGGCGAAGAACTGCACCGCCGCATAGGCTGCGATCAGCGCCCCCACCCAGAGTGCCGCCTTCTCGGGCGAAAGATGCGCCAATTGCCGGACCAGCCCAGGCACGATCGGCGCTATGATGCCGACTCCGAGCGCGTCCATTCCCAGCGTCACCAGCACGAAGGTGACGGATGCCCCACGACGATTTGCCATTCGCCCGAAAGTGCTGAGGCTCGTGCCGGTTCCTCTTGATGGCAGCACGCAACAAAGCCGATCCTCTCCCGTTGTCCGGCCTTGCAGAATACCCTCCTCCTGCCGCGCTTCCTCGCCCTCTATGCCGTTCTCTTCGGGGCGTTCGGCGTCGCGTCGCCGTTCCTGCCAGGCCTTCTCCAGCAGGATGGCCTGCATCCCGGCGCTCTCGGCATCGTGCTCGCCGCAGGAACCGCTGTCCGCATCCTCGCAGGCCCACTCGGCGGCCGGCTCGCAGACCGGCTCGGCACGCCTGCGGTAGTTCTGGCAGGCTTCACCGCCGCCTCCGCCATCGTCGCCCTGGGCTATGTTCCCGCACGCGGATTGCCTTTGCTCCTGACCGTGAGCGTCACCCACGCCGCCCTCCTGGCCCCGCTCACCCCCCTCGCCGACGCCCTCGCACTCGGCTCCTCCACCACCGGCCAAGGCTTCGAATACGGCTGGGTCCGCGCGGCAGGCTCCGCGGCCTTCATCGTCGGCACGCTTGCCTCGGGCCACTTCGTCGGCACGCTCGGCCTCGGCATCATCATCTGGCTGAACGCAGGGCTCCTGGCAGCCGCCTCATGCTTCGCCTGGCTGGTCCCAAACCGAGTCGCCGGCACCGGTGGCGACGACGTAAAAGCAGGCTCCTGGCGAACGCTTTTTCAAATCCCCCTCTTCCTGCGCGTGATGATCGTCGCCAGCCTGGTCGGCGGCAGCCACGCCCTTCACGACAGCTTCGAAGTCATCCGCTGGCGCGCCGCCGGGATGTCGCCAACCCGCGCCAGCATCCTCTGGTCCACTTCGGTCGCCGCAGAGGTCCTGGTCTTCACCTTTCTCGGCAAACGCCTCCTCGAACGCCTAGGCCCGGCAAACGCCCTGATCCTCTCCGCCTGCGCCGGCATCGTCCGCTGGGGCGTCGCAGCGCGCACCGCCTGGTTTCCCATCATGGCCATCGTCGAACCCTTGCACGGCCTGACCTTCGCGCTCCTCCACCTCGCCTGCATGGACATCATCGCCCGCACAGTTCCCAAAAGCCTCGCCTCCACCGCTCAGAGTTTCTATGCGACTGTCGCCATGGGCGCAGCCGCGGCGGCTGTCACTGCGGTGTCTGGTTCGCTTTATAGTCATTTCGGCGCAGGGGCTTTTTGGGGGATGGCTGCGATGTGCGTCTTGGCTGTGCCTGTTGCTGTGAGCGCAAGGAAGAAAGCGGTTCTTTTTTGAAAAAAAGAACCAAAAAATTTTTGCGACTTGGGGCTGGGTGCGGGGATGGGCCGAACCCAAACGGATAGAAGTTTTTTGCTTCTTTTTTTCAAAAAAGAAGTGCTTCCTTCCTAACCTCCGGAGTCCCAAAACCCTCGTGCAAGCATTCCTTCGTTTCCTGTCCCGCCAGCATTGGTCAGCCGCAGCAAGCAGCGGCGCCACCTTCGCCGCCCTCCTGGTCATCACCCTCATCAAGCTCGCGGCACCCTTAAACGCGGCGCCGTTCCTCCTTTATCTCCCCGTCATCTTTATCCTCAGCCTGGCACTCGGCTGGCGTCCCGGCGCCCTAGGCCTGGTCCTGTCCGACCTCATGGCTGCCTTTTTCTTCCGCAGGGACAGCGGCGCGCCCCTGGACCCGAGCCAGATCATCGCTCTCGTCGAATATCTCGTCGTCGGCCTTGCCATGGTGTCGGTGTGCGATGCCCTGCGCCGCGCCATCATCGAAACCGATACGACAATGAACGACCTGATCGCCAGCAGGGCATCGCTGGAGGCCGCAAGGGAGGAGGCGGACACGGCAAGAACGGCCGCCGAAGCCGCCAACCGTGCGAAAAGCGCTTTCCTTGCCAACATGAGCCACGAATTGCGTACGCCGCTGTCCGCCGTGATCGGCTACAGCGAAATGCTCGAAGAAGAGGCCGAGGAAACCGGCGAAAAAGCCATGCTCGCCGACCTCGGCAAGATCAAGTCGAACGCCAAGCACCTGCTCAGCCTCATCAACGACGTGCTCGACCTCAGCAAGGTCGAGGCGAACAAGATGGAGGTTTACGCCGAAACCATCGAGATCGCCGATTTCGTCCGCGAGGTCGCCTCGACAGTTGGCACTCTCGTCGCCAAGAAATCGAACACGCTCGAGCTCGACATCCCCGCAGGCGTCGGAACCATGAGCACCGATGCCACGAAACTGCGCCAGTGCCTGTTCAACCTCATAGGCAACGCCGCGAAATTCACCGAACGAGGCCGCATCACGCTGCGTGTGTCGAGGGAGCCGGCTCCCGGCGGCGACTTGATCTCCTTCGCCGTCAGCGACACTGGCATAGGCATGTCGCCCGACCAGTTGGCGCGCCTGTTCCAGCGCTTCGTCCAGGCGGACGAGACGACGACACGCAAATATGGCGGTACCGGCCTCGGGCTGGCGCTGAGCCGCGCCTTCGCACGGCTTCTCGGTGGCGACATCGCCGTCGAAAGCACGGAAGGCAAAGGCACGTGCTTTACGGTGCGCGTCCCGGCTTCTGTTCCAGAGCAGCGCCCTGACCATCACGGTGACTCCGAGCCGCACGCCCTAGCGGCGCAAGAGGACGGCCGCGGCCTCGTCGTCGTCGTGGACGATGAAGCGGCGCAACTGGAACTGACGACACGCTTCCTGCGCCGGCAAGGTTTTGCCGTGCGTACAGCGAGTGACGGCACAACAGGGCTGAAGCTCATCCGGTCGCTACGCCCAAGCGTCGTGCTTCTCGACGTCATGATGCCCGGCATGGACGGCTGGACGGTATTGAAGACCCTCAAGCAGGATCCTGAGACCTCCTCCATTCCCGTCATCATGGTGAGCTTCGTCGCGGAGCCGCAGCTCAGCGCAAGCCTCGGCGCGGATGCCGCCGTAAGAAAGCCTGTCGACTGGGCCGGCCTGAAAACCGTCATGGAAAGATTTCAGGGATCAGCCGGCGACGTTCTCATCGTGGATGACGATGCGGACATTCACGCCCGCCTGCGCACCGTTTTGGAACGCGAAGGCTGGCGCGTCGCCGAAGCCTACGACGGCGCCCAAGCCCTGGAACGAGTCAAAACATCACGGCCGCAACTCATCCTCCTCGATCTCACCATGCCGGTGATGGACGGCTTCGCCTTCTTGCATCATCTCAAGGCCCTGCCCGGATGCGCCGACATCCCGGTCGTCGTTCTCAGCGCACGTGATATCAGCAACGCCGAGCGGGAGTCGCTCGCCGACGCCGACCGCATTCTTCGAAAAGATCAAACAAGCATGCGCGACCTGGCAGCCGAACTGAAAGCGCTCGGCGCCAGGACGCACGAAACTCAGTAGATCACCATCCCACCATGCACGGGCAGGAAGGCGCCCGTGGTGTAGCTAGCATCGTCCGACGCCAGATAGACATAAGCCGACGCAAGCTCTGCCGGCTGCCCAGGTCGGCCCATGGGTGATTGGCTCCCGAACGTCTTGAGCTGTTCGGCGTCCATGCCGGTCGGAATGAAAGGCGTCCAGATCGGCCCGGGAAGCACCGCGTTCACGCGTATGCCTTTGTCCACCAGCATCTGCGACAGGCCGATGGTGAAGTTCGCGATGGCGGCCTTCGTCGCCGAATAGGCCAGCAAACTCGGCATCGGATGCTTGGCGTTCACCGACGAGGTGTTGATGATGCAGGCGCCCGGCTTCAGATGAGGCAAGGCCGCCTTGCACAGATAAAACTGCGAATGGATGTTCACCTTGAAAGTGCGGTCCCATTCCTCGTCCGTGATGTCCTCCAGCGCATCCCGCGTCATCTGAAATGCGCCATTGTTCACCAGAATATCGAGTTGTCCGAACTTCTCGATCGCGGCTGCCACGAGCGCGCGGCAGTGGGCAGGATCGGAAATGTCGCCGGGCAGTTTAACCGCTTCCCGGCCAGCATCGCGAACAGCCGCGGCCGCGTTCTCCGCATCCTCCTCCTCGTTGAGATAGGACAGCAGCACGTTCGCGCCTTCGCGGGCGTAGGCCAGCGCCACAGCGCGCCCAATTCCCGAATCGGCGCCTGTGATCAGGGCCACGCGCCCCTCCAGCTTGCCAGATCCGCGGTAGCTGCTCTCCCCATGATCCGGCTTGGGATCCATCCGTTCGGAGGAACCAGGCGGCTCCTGCTTCGCCGTCGAAAACGGCGGCTTCGGGTAGCGATTACGAGGATCGACTGTCATGCCCTGCCTTTCTTTTGCAGACCAAAGCATCGCATCAAGCCGCCTTGCGTTGCCTCGCCGCAGAGCGATGTGATGTCCGCGCCCCGATGCGCATCCGTTTGCCTCCCACACCGCGATAGCGACCCGACAAGGGTGAAGGACGAGCATGGCCGAAATCGAAGTCGAGACCGCGATCATAGGCGGCGGTCAGGCCGGCGTCCCGCTTGCAAGGGTCTTGGCCGATGCCGGCCGGTCGGTCGCGCTCATCGAGGAATCCCACCTGGGCGGCTCCTGCGTAAACTACGGCTGCACCCCGACCAAGGCGCTGATCGCCTCAGCCGGCCTGGCATCGGACGCCAGGCGCGCCGGCGACCTCGGCATCCGCATCCCCACTGTGGAAGTGGATTTCCCAGCCGTGATGGCGCGCGTCCGCCGCCTGGTGTCGGAAGCAAAATCCTCCCTCGACAGCAGCTTCGAGGAAAGCGGAACCGCACACGTCATTGCAGGCCACGCAAAGATCGCAGGGCGCAACGGCAACCGTTTCACTATAAGTGCCGGAGCCTCCACAGTCCTGGCCGAACGTATCATCCTAGACACCGGCACCCGCTCGGCCATGCCGAAGATTGAGGGTTTGGACAGCATCTCCTGCATCGTCGCCGAGAACTGGCTGGACCTGAACACACTACCGAAACGCCTGATCGTCCTGGGCGGCAGCTACATCGCGCTGGAGATGGCGCAAGCGTTCAGCCGTCTCGGCGCCGAAGTGGTGGTGATCAACCAAGGCGCCCAGCTCGCCGAACGCGAGGACCCGGACGTCGCCGAAGCACTCAAGGAAGCGCTCGAAGCAGACGGCATAGAGGTGCGCCTGAACAGCAATCCCGATCGCGTCGAAGCGACCGAAACCGGCGTGTCGGTCCACATCAATGGCAGCGTCGTGAAAGGCACACATCTTTTCGTCGCCACCGGCCGCAAACCCAACACCGACGATCTCGGCCTGCACACCGTAGGCGTGACACTTACCGCACAAGGCATGGTCGAAGTTGACGACAGGCTCGCCACGAACGTCCCTGGCATCTGGGCAGTCGGCGACATCAGGGGTGGTCCCGCCTTCACCCACACCGCCTATGCGGATTTCCGCGTTCTGCAATCGCTCTTCCTCGGCGACGGCTCCGTCGAACGGCCGAAAATCATCCCCTACGCCATGTTCACCGACCCAGAGCTCGGCCGCGTCGGCATGTCGCAAACCGAGGCAGAGAAAGCCGGCCGAAAAATCAAAGTAGGCCGCTGGAAGATGTCGGAAAGCGGGAAAGCGAAAGAACTCGGCAAGACTGCAGGCTTCGTCAAAGTCCTTCTCGATGCGAGGACGGATGAGATATTAGGAGCGGCCATCCTCTCCGTTCATGGATCGGAGGTCGTGCAGCTATTTATCGAGTTGATGAATTCCGGCGCCACCGCCAAGACCATGCGCGACGCCGTTCACATTCATCCTACCCTCGCGGAGGCGGCAAAAAATGCATTGGTGTCCGCAATGGGAGAGTGAGCGCGTAAGCCTCACCCCAGGGCAGCAACATATCGCGCGACGCCCGCTTCCAACGGCGTTGTCTCCTGCAGCCAGCCGGCACCACGAAGCTTCCCGATTGGCGCCTCGGTAAAATACTGGTAGTGATCACGGATATGCGACGGGATGTCGATATACTCGATGTTCGGCGGCAAATCCATGCAGGCGAAAACGATGCCAGCCAGATCGTTCCAGCTTCGCGCGACGCCGCTTCCCACATTGAACAGTCCTGAAACGGCAGGGTTGGCCGCAAGCCACGCAATCACCGCCACGACATCATCGACATAGACGAAGTCCCGCAATTGCCCGCCGTCTGTGTAGCCGGACCGGTGCGACCGGAACAACTTCACCGGACCGCCTTTCCGCACCACGGGGATAATCTTGTTGATGACTGACCGCATCTCGCCCTTATGGTCCTCGCCCGGCCCATAGACGTTGAAGAGCTTGAGCGCCGCCCACTGCGGTGGCGTCGGCCGCCCCGAAGCCGCATCACCGACAATCCGGCAATCGACCATCTGCTTCGACCAGCCATATGCATTCAGCGGCCGCAAACGCCTGAGCTTCGCCAGATCCTGGTCATCGACAAAGCCCAGCGATCCATCGCCGTAAGTCGCAGCCGATGACGCATAAAGAAATGAACTTCCATGCGTCGCGCACCAGTCCCACAAATCCAGCGACAACCTGATATTGTCGCGAACGATCCGATCCACATCGGTCTCGGTGGTTGCCGAAACAGCACCGAGATGGACGACAACGTCCACCTTCCCCTCATGAGCGCCAAGCCAGGCGGGTAGCGCGTCGGGCGTAATCAGATCATGCAGCGCAGTGCCGAGAAGGTTGCGCCATTTTGCACCCTGGCGAAGATTGTCGCAGCCGACCACGTCGTGACCGGCCGCGCAAAATGCGCGCGCCACGTTCGAGCCGATGAACCCAGCTGCACCAGTCACCAAAATCAGGCCCACCGTCCCCGCATCCCTTCCGCGAAATACAAGCAGGCGCGCCTATAGCACGCTCTTCGTCACCCCGCGAACAGCGCTGCCGGTGACCGCAGGCTAGTCAGAGATCCTTCGCCAATCGCAACGCATCGAAAACGGCAGCATGGATGTTGCGGCTGGAGACAGCATCGCCGATACGGAAAAGCTGATAGCGCGAACCTGCGTTACGAACCACATCCTGAGCCCGTCCGCTCAGCAAGGCCGCATGATCCACCTCGCCGCCGTTGCGCGAACCCGGTTTCAGCGCCTCATAAACCTCGTCGAGCGGCAGCGTACCATGCTCGACCACGACTTGATCGACCTCCCGCTCCTCCTGCTGATCACCGTAGTCGCTGCCCAGCGCTGCCACCAACCCGTTGCCTCTCCGCCGCACCGACAACAGCCGCGCATTCATCGTCACCCGAACCCCACGCCGGTGAAAGATCCGCGCATAGGCAGCATGATTGAGGCCGCCTATCTCCGGCGCCAGCATGCGCTCCGGCGTCACCAGCTCTACATCCGCACCGGCCTCCGCCAAAACCTCCGCCGCCTGCATGCCGGGATGCGCCCCGTTGTCATCGAACACCAGCACGCGGCCGGACAGGGGTGCGCCGCCGCCCAGCACATCCCAGCTCGACACCACAAGATCGTTGCCCTCCTGCAAAACCTCAGTGTCAGGCACACCACCGGTTGCCACGAACACCACGTCCGGCGTCAGCGCCAGCACATCCTCGGCGCCCGCATA
Source organism: Acetobacteraceae bacterium (assembly GCA_965198825.1). Lineage (GTDB taxonomy): Bacteria > Pseudomonadota > Alphaproteobacteria > Acetobacterales > Acetobacteraceae > BOG-908. The sequence goes on from CBDAQB010000003.1 coordinate 263,148, forward strand.
GGTGTCGAACCGCATCACCGCTCCCATCCGCGCCAGCTCGGACAAGCGCCAATCCACAATCCCGATCAGTTCCCGCCTGCGGAAACTGCGTGCTGCCAAAAGGATCTGTCCGCCCGCACGCCCTGTCGCCTCGAACACCGTCACCCGGTGCCCACGTTCTGCCGACACCCGAGCCGCCTCCAGCCCGGCAGGACCCGCACCCACCACGACAACATGCCGTGGCTCGCCCTCCGTGCACGCAATCTCATGCGGCATCGTCGCCTCTCGCCCGGTCGCGGCATTATGCACGCACAGCGCCTCGTTCCCCTCGTAGATCCTGTCGAGGCAATAGGTCGCGCCGACGCACGGCCGAATACGGTTCTCTTGTCCAGCCATCACCTTGCGCACGATATGCGGCTCGGCAATATGCGCACGCGTCATGCCAACCATGTCGAGCTTGCCCTCGGCAATGGCATGACGTGCCGTGGCAACGTCATTGATACGCGCTGCGTGAAATGTCGGAAACTTTGTCGCCGCCCTTATCTCGCCGGCGAAATCCAGATGCTGCGCCGTCCCCATGCCATGGATCGGAATGACTTTCGAAAGGGCATTATCTGTGTCCATATGCCCGCGAATAATATTGAGAAAATCCACCACGCCGCCACCGGCAAAACGCCGCGCAATCTCCACCCCATCCGCGCGGCTCAGCCCGATATCCCAGTCCTCGTCTGCCACCATCCGAACACCGATCAGAAAATCCGGCCCCACCGCATCACGCATCGCCTGCAGAACGCGCACCGAGAACCGCATCCTGTTATCCAGGCTGCCCCCGTTCTCGTCATCACGGTGATTGGTGGCAGGCGACCAGAACTGATCCGGCAAGTGCCCATAAGCATCGATCTCAAAACCATCTAACCCCGCCGCCTTCATGCGCTGCGCCGCCGCCGCATAATCGCCAACGATCCGGTCCAGATCCCACGCCTCCGCCGCCTTCGGAAACCCCCTATGCGCTGCCTCCCGCACGCGCGACGGTGCCAACACAGGCAACCAGTCCGCCTTGTTCCACGCCGTGCGCCTCCCGAGATGCGTCAATTGGATCATCACCGCCGACCCATGCTCGTGGCATTCATCCGACAGCCGCCGCAACCACGGCACGATCTCGTCCTTGTAGGCCAGCAGATTACCGAACACCGGCGGACTGTCAGGCGACACCACCGCCGATCCCGCCGTCATCGTCAGCGCAATGCCACCCTTCGCCTTCTCGACATGGTAGAGCCGGTAACGATCCTTCGGCATGCCATCCTCTGAATAGGATGGCTCATGCGACGTGCTCATCACCCTGTTGCGCAAGGTGAGATGGCGAAGCTGGTAGGGTTGGAGGAGAGGGTCGCTTGTCATCAGGAAGCGAGCGCGTTCTTTTCTGAAAAAAAGAACCAAAAAACTTTTGCGTCTTGGGACCGAGATCTTGGGAACGCTCGGCCTGAACGAACAAAAGTTTTTTGCTTCTTTTTTTCAAAAAAGAAGACCTTCCTAATTTCCATGAACCAGCTCCCGCCGCTCGTAGACAGGCGGGCGCCCAAAGCGACCCCGATAGGCAGCACTAAACCGCGAAGGCGTCGCATAACCGCAAGCAGCGCCCACCTCCGTCACCTGCATCGATGTCTCCCGCAAGAGCGTGCGCGCCTTGTCAAGCCGCAGCCCAGCGGCATAGGCAGCCGGGCTTTCGCCCAAATGCTTGCGGAACAGCCGCTCCAGTTGCCGCGGCGACAAACCAAGGCTACGCGCGACGGCCGCCGCATTCAGCGGCCACCCGACTGCATCCTCCATCATCCTGACTGCAGCAGCCAATTTCTCTGGCGCCGCATATCCGGCGCCGCGCTGCCGCTCCGTTCCGGCACGCACCCTGTCCACCAGGAACTGCGCCGCGACCGAGGCCGCAAGCGCCGGCCCCAAGCGCGCCTCTACCATCGCCAGCATCAGGCTGATCGGCGCAATGCCGCCGGTGCACGTCACCCTGTCACGATCGACCGTGAACAGATCATTGACAAACTCGATTTCGCGAAACTCTTCTTCGATGGCGGCCAGGTTCTCCCAATGAATGGCGCAGCGCCTGCCACGTAGCAGCCCCGCCTCTGCAAGTGCGAAAGCCCCCGTGCAAAGGCTGCCGAGCGGAACATTTTCACGCGCAAAGCGGCGCAGCGCCGCGGTCACACGCGAATCCACCGCCTCGCGCACATCAACGCCGCCGCAAGCAAGTAGCAAATCCGGCGCTTTCTGCAAACCGGCGAGTGGCACGGTAGGCTGCAACGTCAATCCGTTGCTGGCAACGGCAGGCAAGCCGTCCGAAGTCACAACATCCCAGGCATAAGCGTCAGTGCCGCTCAGTCGATTCGCCATGCGCAACACCTCGATGCCGTTCGCGCAGGCAATCATCGAGAAGTTCGGCAAGGTCAGAAAAGCCAGGCGATGCAGCCCACCAAGATCCATGCGTCTTACCGATCCACGACAAGATCGCTGGTCGGCCGCGAACAGCACAGCAAGGCAAAACCCTCGTCGATCTCGCTTTGCAAAATCCCGCCTGCATGCTGCATCTCGACCGTCCCAGACAGGATCCGGCTCTTGCAAGTTCCGCAGACGCCTTTTCCGCAAGCAGAAGGCAAACGTATCCCCGCCGTACGTGCGGCAGCCAGCACCGTCGTTCCGCCCCCGCAGCTCACCTCGTTCCCTCGCTGCGCAAACCGAACAGCAAAAACGCCCGTCGCAGCCTCTCCTGAAGCGTGCGCTGTAAGCGCACTCGCCCGGACCTGCGCTTCAACCCGAGCAGACGGCGCTTCCCGAAGCTTCAGTCCCGCACTCATCCGTTCCACATACCAGGTGCAGAAATCATCCACCAACCCCTCGGTGAACGGCGAGTAAGGCCCGGGCTCGTAAGCCGGGCTCACAACCCCGGCCTGCGTAATCTCCACAAGATGCGCATCCTGCCTGTTCGTCGCCTCCCACACTGCGACCAGATTCGCAGGATCGTAGTCCACGCCCTCCACTGCGTCCTTATGCACCAGCCAAGTCGTACGCAGCAGCGTCCTGCCCTCATCCAAAGGGAGCACGCAAAAGGTCACCGCATGATCCGCCATCACGTGGTGCCACGAATTTGGCTGCGTCCAGAATGTCAGCCCACCCAATCGCGCATCTTGCAAGCCACCAAGAAGCACCCGGCAAGCCGAACGCGTATCGCGTGTCTGGCTTTCCCCAGACTTGTCCAGCGGCAAACGCTCGGTCCGATATCCGGTCGGCCGCCCCGTCAGCCGCTCCACTCGACGTGAAGGCAGCCCGGCCGCCTCCCACCGCCCATGCATCTCCTCCACCAGCGCATTGTAACGTGCCGCCTGCGCTGCCTCATCGGCGGCCAATGATTCCGGCGCAAACCCGAAACCGTAGGCAAACAAAGGCACAGTCAGCTCCGGATGGTTCGCTGCGCAGTGATAGCACTCGCGGTTATTTTCCATCGTGAGCTTCCAATTGCCGTGCTCAACCAGATCCACCTGCCGCGCCACCTTCGTATCGCGCAGCCCATGCGGAAGCAGATAGCGCTCCATCTTCGCCGCCATCGCCTCGATGTCCTCCGGCGGATCGGCCGCCAGGCACACGAAGATCAGCCCCGCGACGGATCGCAGCGCTACCGGCTGCAATCCGCGGCAAGAAGGATCGAACCCATTCCCCATGTGATGGGCAAACAGCAGCGCGCCATCCAGCCCATACGTCCAGCTATGGTAACGGCAAATCAGATTGCCGACCCGCTCCTTGCCATCCGCAACCAACTGCGCTCCGCGATGCCTGCAGACATTGTGAAACGCCCGCACCACCCCGTCACGATCCCGCAATATCACCACGGGTGCGCGCCCGATGCGCAAAGCCAACACATCGCCGACCTCGGGCACGTCCGCATCGTGCCCCACGAAAATCCAGTGCCGCCCGAAAATCAGCGCCATGTCGGCGTCGAACACCGCGCGATCGGTATAGAACGCCGCCTCCAGGCTATGGCCAGGCCGGCGATCGGCCAGCAGACGGGCAATGCGATCGGACAAGGCACCCTCGGGTTTGCAAACTCATCATTGCCCGATCGCCGCACCTGCCGCTAACGAAAAACCGACAATCGCTAGCCATTTTGCGTCACGCACAAAACGGGTGCCTGAAACGGCTTCCCACCGGAGGCCGCGTGGTGATGATGCAGCCGCAAGTCGGGTGGGGCAGGGCAGGCGCAAATGGTTTTCGACGTCATCATCATAGGCGGCGGCGGCATGGGCAGCGCCACCGCCTGGCAACTGGCCAGGCGCGGCCAGCGCGTCCTCGTCCTCGAACGCTTCGACATCCCACACGCACACGGCTCGTCCCACGGCATCAGCCGCATCATCCGCCTGCCGTATTACGAAAATCCCGCCTACGTCCCGCTCCTCCGGCGCGCCTACGAACTCTGGCGCGAAGCCGAGGCCGCCAGTGGCCTCGAACTCCTGGTCACCACCGGCTCCATAGACGCCAGCCCCGAAACCGACCCCCTCTTCCAAGGCGCCCTGGCCTCAGCCCGCCTTCACAGCCTCGAGCACGAAGTCCTCACGGGCGACGAGGTCAACGCCCGCTACCCCGGCTACCATCTCGCCGACACCCACCGCGCCGTCTTCCAGCCGGACGGCGGCCTGGTCACCAGCGAACGCGCCATCGTCGCCCACATCACGCTCGCCCAAGCCAAAGGCGCCGTCGTCCACGCCCGCGAACAAGTCCGCGGCTGGGAAGCCACCGGCGGAACCGAAGGCGTTACCGTCACCACCGACCGCGCCCGCTACCAGGCCGCCCGCCTGGTTATCACCGCCGGCGCCTGGATGGCAGATCTGGTCCCGCTTCTCGCCAACCGCGCCGTTCCCGAACGCCAGGTCCTCGCCTGGCTCCAGCCCCACCAGCCCGACCTCTTCACCCCCAGCCGCTTCCCCGTCTTCAACCTCCAGGTCGAGGAAGGCCGCTACTACGGCCTCCCCATTTACGAAGTCCCAGGCTTCAAATTCGGCCGTTACCACCACCAGGGCGAAACCGGCCACCCGGACACACTGCTACGCGAACCAGACGAAGCCGACGAAAACCTCCTGCGAACCTTCGCCGACCGCTACTTTCCCCAAGGCTCCGGACCCGTCATGGCCCTGCGCGCCTGCATGTTCACCAACACACAAGACGAACATTTCATCCTCGACCACCACCCAGCTCACAGCCAGGTCGTCATAGCTTCCCCCTGCAGCGGGCACGGCTACAAATTCTGCAGCGTCATCGGCGAAATCCTCGCGGACCTCGCCACAGGCGATGGCGTCACGCGGCATGATATCGGGTTCTTGCGATTGCATCGTTAAAGCAAAGAAAGTTCTTTTTTGAAAAAAAGAACCAAAAAACTTTTGCGACCTTGGGCCGAGCTTGAGGAAGTGCCCAGCCCAAAACTCGCAAAAGTTTTTTGCTTCTTTTTTTCAAAAAAGAAGATGCTTCCTCCCTTACTCCTCAGCCTCCTCACGCCGCAAAAGCGCCTCATCGATCTGCACCAGCAACTGCTGAAAATCGACCGGCTTCGCATGATAATCGCTGCACCCGGCCTCGAGCGCCTTGGCGCGATCTCCCGCCATCGCATGCGCCGTCAACGCGATCACCGGCAAATCTGCATGAGCGGCATCGGCACGCAGCGTGCGCGCCACCGTCCACCCATCCATGATTGGCAAATCCATATCGAGCAGCACGATATCAGGCGCCTCCGCCCGCACCTGGTCGAGCGCCTGTTGCCCGTCGTGCGCGAGCACCACCGCGAAGCCGCGGCGAACCAGCCGGCGCGACAGGAAATCCCACAGTTCCTCGTGATCCTCGACCAGCAAAACCTTCGTCACAGCGCCCCTGCTTTCGTTCCATGTCCACCACGAGGCCGCGGCACGCACGGGCTCTGGCACTCGCCAACGCACGGCGCCGCAGCTTTTCCGCTTCGATAGCGTTACCGCGACCGAAGCAGGAGTATCATCCCCATGTCGCAAGCAGCCCAAGGCCAAATGGCTGAAGGGGAGCCAAATGATTGAAGGGGAGATCGTGCCTGCGGCATCCGCCCGCACCAGTGCGGCAGTGCTGAACGTAGCCGCCATCGTCGTAGTTGCCCTTTATCTCGGCCGCGAACTCCTCGTTCCCATCGTCCTCGCCAGCCTTCTTGCCTTCGTCCTAACGCCCGCCGTCAATCTGCTCCAGCGCGCACGTCTCGGCCGGGTCGCGGCGGTGCTCCTCGTCGTGGCGCTCGCTTTCGTCGTCATCGGCGGCCTCGGCGTCGCTGTCGGCGGGCAGGCGACCAGCCTCGCCGAAAGCCTGCCGCGCTACAAGGCGACCATCCAGCACAAGCTCGCAGCGCTCAGCATAGGCGGCGATTTTGTCGAACATTTCGAGGCCAGCGCGCGAGGCGTCCTCAGCGGCGTAGGCAGTGGCGCCGCCCTCGAACCCACCACGCGCGCCGAGGTCAAGGTAGCCCCCGCACCAAGCACCGCACCCGCTGCGGGGGTCGACGCCTCCTCCGCGCTGGTCATCGTGCGAAGTGTCGTAACCCCCCTCTTCGGACCGCTCGCGACTCTAGGCGTCGTCCTGATCTTCCTGATTTTCATCATGATGGCGCAAGAGGATTTGCGAGACCGAATGGTCCGCCTGCTCGGCCGGCGCGACCTTCACCGCACCATCCTCGCCATGAACGACGCCGCCGCGCGTCTCTCCCGCTACTTCCTCATTCAGCTCGCCCTGAACGCCGGCTTCGGCGTCTTCATCGCAGGCGGCCTCTGGATCGCCGGCCTGCCGAACCCGATCCTGTGGGGCATTCTCGCCGGCCTGATGCGCTTCATCCCTTTCATCGGCACCTACATCGCTTTGGCGCCCCCACTCCTGCTCGCCCTCGCCGTGGCGCCCGGCTGGTCCATGGCGCTCATCGTGCTCGCACTCTTCGTGCTCAGCGAACTCATCATGGGCCAGGTCATCGAGCCGCTGCTCTACGGCCAGAGCACCGGTCTGTCCCCCATCGCCGTCATCGTCGCCGCCACGTTCTGGGCCTTTCTCTGGGGACCGGTCGGGCTCCTCATCGCCACGCCGCTCACCGTCTGCCTCGTCGTCATCGGCCGTCACGTGGAACCGCTGGCGTTCCTCGAAGTCATGCTGGGCGATACCCCGCCGCTCGCGCCTGAAGAAACGTTCTACCAGCGCGCCCTGGAGAGCAACACGCGGCAACTCGTGGCCCAGGCTACGGAAGCCGTAAAACGCACCTCCCTCGCACAATACTACGACAGCGTCGCCATGCGCGGCCTCGCCCTCGCACAAGACGACCTCGCCCGCGACGCCCTGGCTTTCGAACGCCTCGAAGCCATCCACGCGCATATCGAAACCTTGTTGACCCGCCTCCAAGAAAGCGCATCCACCACGCCAGACCAGGTGCTGCCACCCGCCGACTGGCAAACCCCAGGCGCCATCGTCTGCATCCCCGCACGGGGCCAACTCGACGACCTCGCAGCCACCATGGCCATGCAGGTCCTGCAAGACGCCGGCTTCGGCGCCAGCCTCCGCTCCAACCTCAGCCTCGGCAACAGCACGGCCGGCGAAACCGAAACACTCCCTGTAAAACTCTGCTGCCTTTCGGTTCTCGAACAAGGCAGCAACCCCTCCGGCATCCGCTACCTCCTCCGGCGTATCGAACGCCAGATGCCTGGCGCCGCCGTCGTCGTCTGCCTCTGGCACGCATCGAGCACCAGCCTCATGCTCGCGGCTTTGAGGTCGGAGGGCAGGGAGGAGACGATCGTTCTCTCTATTGGAGAGTTGTTGGCGCTTACGAAAGCGGTGTCGGCAAGGAAGTAAGGAAGGACTTCTTTTTTGAAAAAAAGAAGCAAAAAACTTCTATTCGTTTGGGCCGGGCCTATCCCCACGCCCGGCCCAAAATTGCAAAAGTTTTTTGCTTCTTTTTTATAAAAAAGAAGTCCTTACTTCCCGCTTATTGGCCAGAAAACCAACAACAAAGGCACCCCCGCCAGAACCACCAACGCCGAAAGCGGCGCTCCCAGCCGCGCATAATCCCCAAACCGATAACCGCCAGGCCCCATCACCAAGGTATTGCACTGATGCCCAATAGGCGTCAGGAAATCACACCCGGCCCCAAGCGCCACAGCCATCAGAAAACAATCAGGATTAAGCCCAAGCTTCAGCGCCAGGGTCGCCGCGATCGGTCCCATGATCAGCACCGTCGGCGCATTATGCAGGAACGGCGTCACCACCAAGGTCAGCACCAGAACAAGCGCCAGCGCACCGACGCCCGGCATGCCATGCACGGCGGACATCAACAGCCCTGCGATCAAATCGGTGCCTCCGCTATCGCGCACCGCATGGCTAATGGGGATCAGCGCGCCGAGCAGAATGATCACGTGCCATTCCACCGCGTTGTAAGCCTCATGCATCGTCATCACGCGCAACAGCAGAAGCACCACGGCCGCGCCGAAGAACGCGATACCCACGGAAAGAACATGAAATGCCACCAGCGCCATGGCGATCGCAAGCACGATGGCCGGCACATAGCTCCTGTCGTTTCGTCCCAGCGCGATCGTGCGTTCCGCCAGCGGCAGAATGCGCAAATCGCCCAACGTTTCCGGCATGCTCGGCGAAGCGCTGCGCAACACCATCACGTCGCCCGCACGCAACCGAACGCTCGCCAGACGCTGGCCTATCTTCTGGCCGCTTCGGCTGACGGCGAGCACGCCAATGCCGAACCGCTCCTCCAGTTGCGCACGCGCCAACGTCTGCCCGACCAACGGACTCTCGCCTGTCACCACGCCTTCCACCAGAACGCCGTCGTTCTCGCCGCCGCCGGCGAGCTTTAGTCCGGCGCGCGCAACCAGCCGGTCCAGATCGGTAGGCTCTCCTCGCAGCAGAAGCACGTCGTCCTTGCGGAGCGCCATGCCAGGATGCGGCGGCAATCGTCTGAACCGCTCGCGCACCACCAGCGCCACCTGCACGTCGCCTTCCGCCATCGCCTCCACGTCGGCAATCGCACGGCCAGACGCGGCGGAAGCGTCATCCACCCGCGCCTCCGCGGTATAATCCTCCATGTTGAAGGCATCCTCTAGCGACGACGCGGCACGCCGCCCGCGAGGCAAAAGCCGCCAGCCGAACGCCAGAAACACCAGCCCCACCAACGCAATGCCCAGCCCCACGGGCGTGTAGTCGAACATCCCGAAAGGCTTGCCGAGCGTATCCGCCCGCACCTTGGCAATCAGGATGTTCGGCGACGTACCCACCAGCGTCACCAGCCCGCCGAGCATGGAAGCAAATGCCATAGGCATCAGCAATGAAGACGGCGCCGTCTTCGTGCGTCTGGCGAGCTGCAGCGCCACCGGCATGAAGATCGCAAGCGCGCCCACATTCTTCGTCACCATCGACAGCAGCATCACCGCGCCGACCAGCACCGGCACCTGCGACCCCACCGTGCGCAGCTTCGGCGTAATCGGCCGCATCGCCGCCTCCACGATGCCGGAACGCGCAATGCCGGCGCTCACCACCAGCGCCGCCGCGATGATCACCACCACCTCGTCGGAAAACCCCTCGAACGCCTTCTGCGCAGGCACCACCCCGATCACCACGCCGACCACCAAAGCCGCGGCGGCCACCAGATCGTAAGGCAGCCGCCCCCACAGAAAGCAGCCGACCGTCGCGGCAATCAGGCCGAAGGACAAACCCTGGTCGAGCGTCATGGGCAGGTCCTGCGCAAGGGCGTTTCGAGAGCGCGTTGAACCAAACGCCACCCGCCGGGTTCCCGCACCAGCAGCGCGCAGGAACCGACGCAGCTTTTCGCACGGCGCCGCGTTGCCCCCGCCAATGACCCAGCATCCCGCCGCCCCCACACGCGACGACTTCCGGGATCTGGCGGAAACCATCCCCCAGCTCGCCTGGATGGCCGACGGCACCGGCTACATCTTCTGGTACAGCCAGCGCTGGTACGACTACACAGGCACCGATTTCGAGCAAATGTCAGGCTGGGGCTGGAAGGCGGTTCATCACCCCGACCATCTCGACCGCGTCGTCGCCCGCGTCGAGCACGCCTTCGCCAGCGGCGAGGAGTGGGAGGACACCTTCCCCATACGCGCAGCAGACGGCACCTACCGCTGGTTCCTCTCCCGCGCCATGCCCAAGCGCGACGAGCAGGGCCAGGTCGTACGCTGGTTCGGCACCAACACCGACATCACCGATCAACGCGACGTCGAGCAGGCCCTGCGGCGAAGCGACGCGCGCTTCCGCACCCTCATCAACGCCTCGGCCGACATCATCTGGACCACCTCGCCGGAAGGCCTGCTGCTCCCGCCTCAAGATGGCTGGGAGCGCTTCACTGGCCAAACCGGCGAAAGCCTCGGCCACACCGGCTGGCTAGAGGCGATCCACCCGGAAGACCGCGAGCATACGCAGGAAGCCTGGGTGCAGGCCGTCGCCACCGGCACCCGCTACAATGTCGAGCACCGCGTCCTGCGTCGCGACGGCGTGTTCCGTGTGATGGACGCCACCGCCGTCCCCGTCGTGCGCGCGGACGGCACGATCCACGAATGGGTCGGCGTGCACAACGACATCACCACGCGCAAGGCCGCCGAGGAAGCCGTCGCCTCAGCCCGCGACGCCGCCGAAGCCGCCAACCGCGCCAAAAGCCAGTTCATCGCCAACATGAGCCATGAGCTGCGCACGCCTCTCTCCGCCGTCATTGGCTACAGCGAAATGCTCGCAGAGGAGATCGAGGACCTCGGCCAGCCCCACCTGCTCAAGGATCTGCAAAAGATCGAGACCAGCGCGCGGCATCTCCTGAGCCTCATCAACGACGTGCTCGACCTCTCCAAGATCGAAGCCGGCCGCATGACGGTCTCGCGCGAGGACGTGGACGTCGGTCACCTGCTGGACGAAGTCATGACCGCGGCCCAAGGCCTCGTCACCAAGAAGCGCAACCGCCTCGTGCGCGAAACGCCGGCCAATCTCGGCCGCATGCTGTCCGACGACCTGAAAATCCGCCAGTGCCTCCTGAACCTTCTCGGCAATGCCGCGAAATTCACCGAGGACGGCACCATCACCCTCGCCGCGCGTCGCGAGCAGCGCAGCGGCGAAGACTGGCTGGTCTTCGACGTGCGAGACACCGGCATTGGCATGAGCGAGGAGCAACTCGGCCGCCTCTTCCAGCGCTTCAGCCAGGCAGACGACAGCACCACGCGCCAGTTCGGCGGCACCGGCCTCGGCCTGGCCATCACACGCGCCTTCTGCCGCAAGCTAGGCGGCGACGTCACCGTCGCCAGCACGCCAGGCGAAGGCACCATCTTCACCATCGCCATCCCTGCAGAACTCCCTGCAGGCACCGAGGACAACGGTGAAACTGCCGAAGCGCCCGTCACACACCAGCTCGAAGCAGGCCGCAACATCGTCGTCGTGGTGGACGATGATCCCGCCGCGCGCGACCTCATGACACGCGTCCTCACCCGCGAGGGTTTCGATGTCCGCTGCGCCGCCGACGGCAAGGCCGGCCTGCAACTCGCCCGCGCGCTGAAACCGCGCGCCGTCCTGCTGGACGTCGAAATGCCGCAAATGAACGGCTGGGCCGTCCTTCACGCCATACGCTCGGACCCGGAACTTGCCGACACGCCCGTCATCATGGCGACCGTGGTTAACGAAAAGAGCCTCGGCTTTGCGCTAGGCGCCACCGACTATCTCATCAAGCCGATAAACTGGGCCAAGCTGCGCGGCGCCATCGCGCGCCTCCAGGTACACGCAGGCAGCGGCACCGTGCTGCTGGTCGACGACGACGGCGACGCGCGCGGCATGATGAAAACCATGCTCGCGCGCGAAGGCTGGCACGTCCTCGAGGCTGCCCACGGTCAGGAAGCCCTCGACCGCGTGTCCGAGGGCATGCCCGCCCTCATCCTCCTCGATTTGATGATGCCCATCATGGACGGCTTCGAATTCCTTGAGCACCTGCGCGCACGCGAAGGCGGCCACCGCGTTCCCGTCGTCGTGCTCACCGCACGCGACATGGGCCCAGAGGAACACGCCAAACTTGCCGAACGCGCCGACCGGGTTGTCCTGAAAGGCAGCATCAGCCTCAGCGAACTCGCACGCGAGCTGCACGCCGTCGTTCCACCCGCAGACACGCCGCACCCCGCCGCCGGAGACCACCCATGAGCCGCATCCTGCTTGTAGAAGATCACGAAGAAATCTGGGACTTCCTCTCCAGGCGCCTGAAGCGGCGTGGCCACGAGGTGCTTCTCGCGACCGACGGCCAGCAGGCAGTCGATCTCTCGCAAACCGGCCAGCCGGAAATCGTCCTCCTCGACATGAACCTGCCCGTCATGGACGGCTGGACAGCGGCCGCTCTGATGAAGGCCAGCCCGCTGACTGCCCAGGTGCCAATCATCGCACTCACGGCCCACGCCATGTCCGGCGACCGCGAGAAAGCGATCGCTGCAGGCTGCGACGAATACCATCCGAAACCGGTGGATTTCTCCCGCCTCCTCGAACAAATCGAAGCCTTGGTCGGCCGCACGCAAGCGGCGCCCGCCCTCCAAACTTGACGTCCGGTCCCGTGAAAATCCTGGAACGGCTCTTCGTGGGACCAACCGAGCCCGATGGCCAGGCCGCCGCACTCGAAGCTTTTGCCAGGCCGCAAAGATCCGCTGCTTCGCCGTCCGCGGCGGCTACCCGCATCCCGGTAGCGCCAGGCGGCGAAACGATGGTGCGCGACGTCATACTCACAAAGATCCTCCATGGCTGGCTGCAAAATCGCCATCAGACCTTGTTTCCACTGACGGTGAACCTGCGAACGCTAGATCAGGAAAAACGCAACGCACTCGCCAACTTCACCGCCATCGCCCTTCTCGCCAACGCAAGCCAAGCGCTCGCCAGCCACACCTCCGCCGCCCGCCAATGGCTCACCAAAGCCGGAGCGCAACAGGACACACTGGACGCACTCGACGAAGCGTTGTTGCATCCTCACGCTACGAGCGCGGCGCTCCACAACATCGAGCGCCTCGGCCTGGCCCCAATCGCCTATGTCGCCGCCTTGATCTCACTGGACGCACGCGACGGCGCCAGCAGCCATCTTCTGGCCTACTACGCATCCCGCTTGTCCCTGCCGCCAACCCTGGTGCGCAGCGCCCACAGACGTTACGGAAAATGACAGGACATAACTCATGAAAATCGCCGACCTCATGAGCCGCGGCGTCGAATTCATCGAACCCTCCGCCACGGTGCAGGCCGCCGCCGAACTGATGGGCGAACTCGACGTCGGCGCGCTTCCAGTAGGCGACGCGAACTTTCTCGACGGCATCATCACGGACAGGGACATCCTTTACCGGCTCGTCGCAGGCGGCCTCGATCCAACCGCGACACAAATACGGGCCATCGCCTCGCGCCCCGTCATCATGTGCCACGAAGATGATCCTCTACACGTCGCGATGGACCTCATGGCCGCCAATCACGTGCGCCGCCTTCCCGTCATGAACCAGGCCCTCAGAATCACCGGCTGGGTCACGCTTGCCGATGTCGCGCGCAAAATACTGGTGGAAAACGCTCCCGTACAATCGGCGCTGCAGGATTTGACGGGCCACAACTAGGTCTTTGCGCCTACAGGAAGAAAGCACTTCTTTTTTGAAAAAAAGAAGCAAAAAACTTTCTCTCTCATGGGATCGAGATCGCGGCAGAAGCCCGGCTCCAAGTCACAAAGGTTTTTGATTCTTTTTTGCAAGAAAGAACATTCTTGTCTTGCCTACGGCGAAAGACGCGCGCGCCCTTCAACAAATCAGTGATCTTGACCTAGTGCTGTCGCCGTCGGCAACCTGCGTCGACGGGTCCCGTTGCCTGACCACAACCGCCTGTGATTGGATCAGCCATGTTCATGAGAATCGACCAGCTCCTGACAGATTTACCGGAGCCCAAGAAGCCTGAGCCAAACGCGGCGGCCGCTCTGCAGGAGCTGCTGGGTGGCAAATATGGTGAGATGTCCACCTTGGGCAACTACATGTTCCAGAGCTTCAACTTTCGCAACAAGACCAAGCTGCGTCCATTCTACAGTCTGGTCTCCAGCATTTTTGCTGAGGAACTCGGCCACGTAGAGCTGGTGAGCACCGGCATATCCATGCTGAACAACGGCCCAGGCAATTCCAAGAAGAACGTCGACATATCGAAGGCGCCCTTCGAGGACATGCAGGACGTACGCCTCGCCGGGAGCTTCCTCGCGAACGGTGGTGGCTCGATGCCGATGAACTCGAACGCCGCGTCCTGGAACATGGACATGGTGACCACGACAGGAAATCTCATTATCGACCTGCTGCATAACTTCCACCTCGAGTGCGGCGCGCGCATCCACAAGCTGCGCGTTTACGAGACGATGATCGAGCCGACCGGCCGCGAAGTCTGCGCCTATTTGCTGGTTCGCGGCTCGCTGCACGCGCATGCCTATGCACTGGCGCTGAAGAAGATCACGGGCGTGCAGATCGAGCAGATGCTGCCAACGCCGAACATCAATCTTGACCGTGTGCCCGAATGTCAGAAATACCTCGACGAAGGCAAGCACCGCCGCCTCTACACCTTCAGCCCGGATGACTATGCCGAAGCAGCGGGCGTATGGTCGAACGACGAGGTAGCACTTCCCGGCGATCCACCGGGCAATCTCGAGGTCATCGAAGGCGCTCCAGAGGGCGGCAAGATCCCCGAACTCGATGGCAACTACGGCGCCTTCGCGCCTGACTACGCGCCTGAAGAGATCTTCGAAATCGCCAGCAAGCTCTACAAGAAGAGCCGTTAAGCCCAGCGAACACCCTTGCCCCAGCCGGGCAGGGGTGTTCGTTTTAATGCTAGGATGCAGCCTGTTCGCCCGAGAGCGCACAAGCTGCATGGATCAACGCCAAATGGCTGAGCGCCTGCGGCACGTTACCCAGCGCCGCACCCGTCTTGGGATCGATCTGTTCATGAAGCAGACCTAGATTTCCGCTGCATGCTTCGAGAAGAGCATCCATTTGAGCCACCGCCTTCGCCCGTTCGCCCAGCAAGGCGAAAGCCTCCACCAGCCAGAATCCGCAGGCGATGAAAGCGCCTTCCTCCTCCTGCATCCCTGAATACCGGTAGATATGCGGCCCATGTCCCAACTCGCGCTGCACTGCATCGCGAGTCGCGGCCAACCGAGCTTTGTTCGGAAAACCAAAACGCACGGCAAGCAGCATGCCGGCATCCAGCTTCTCCGATCCGGCATGCATGACATAGGCCTGCCTGGTTTCGCTCCAGCATCGCGCCTCGATCCACTCGTAAATCTCGTCGCGTCCCTGTCGCCATATCTCGGCACGACGAGCATCCATCTGGCCGATCTTGGCTAATTCAACCGCTCGGTCGAGCGCCAGCCAGCAACTGACTTTCGACAAGGTGTAATGCTCGCTCTCGTCCAGCTCCCAAATTCCGGCGTCCTTGACTTGCCAGATACGCAGGCACCGGTCCGCGGCATCGGCAAGCAACGTCCGTGTGCCGAGATCGAGCACGTGCCCTTCGGAGACGAAGAGCGAAGCTGTCTCGAACAAATCGCCGAACATCCCAAGCTGCAACTGTGTCCCCGCCTTGTTGCCGCGCCTGACAGGAGAACTGCCGCGATAGCCCGGTAGATCGAGGTTCGACTCCCCTGTCACATCCTCCCCGTCCAGCGTGTACATGGTGGCAAGCCGGTTATGATTCCGCCGAATGGTCCGCGTAAGCCAGGAAAATGCCGCCTGCGCCTCCGCTGTCGCGCCGACGCGCAAAAAGGCCTTGGTCGTGTAAGTCACATCGCGCAGCCATGCGTAACGATAGTCATAGTTCTTGTCGCCGCCGATACGTTCGGGCAACGACATGGTCGCTGCTGCCGCGATCGAGCCTGTCGGCGAATACACGAGCAACTTCAGCGCCAGTGCACTTCGGCGGACCGCGGCATCGTAGGCGCCTAGTTGAGCAAGATCGCTTGCCCACTCGCGCCAAGCCTGATCCGATCGATCAAGGCGCGCATCGATATCGTCGAGTGGCGAAAGGATCAGCGGCACCTCCCACCCGACCAGCAAGGCGAGCACGCTCCGTGTTCCCGCCTCTGCAATCAACGTGGCGACCACGCCACGCGTGCTCTCCTCCGTGCGCTTGACCGTGTCGGATGACCGAAAGGCTGTGATCAATCCCTCGAGATGCAGCACCTCACCGTGTGGGCTTTTCTCTCGCCACGCTCCTCGGCAAACGGCCCGCGCACCACGCACCTCGACATGGCATTCAACGATGCCCTCCAATCCTTCCACCCGCCGCGCCAACTCACTCCAAGGCAACCGGCCGGATATGCCGCTATTGAGCGAGTCGGTGATGCGAACACGTCCTGTCGCAGTCGTGAAAGTCAATTCAACGACATTGCTGTCCTCGCGGTAACGGCGCTCCACGCTGAACGGTTCTACCGGTGTAATCGAAAACCGGCCGCCCTCGTGCGCATCGAGGATGCGATCGAACAAGGGCGCCCCCTCGATCGACGCAGGGCACCACCAATCGATGGATCCATCCGATCCCACCAGCGCCACGCTGCGCCCGTCTCCGAGCGCGGCATAGCGCTCAAGCGGCAGGAAACCCTCCTGCCGCTGATCTGCGTCAATCACGAAATCGGATTGCCGCCCGTGACGCCATAAACCTCGCCCGTGACGAAGCTCGACTCCTGTGAAGCCAGCAGCACATAAACCGGTGCGCATTCAGCCGGTTGCCCCGGACGCTTCATCGGCACTTCGCTGCCAAAGTCCGGAATGTTCTTTGCGGGCTGGCCGCCGGAGGATTGCAAGGGCGTCCAGAACGGCCCAGGCGCTACCGCATTCACACGGATGCCCTTGCCGATCACCTGCTTGGCGAGCGCGTGCGTAAACGCGGTAATCGCCGCCTTCGTCGGCGCATAATCGAGCAGCATGGGCGAGGGATTATAACTCTGGATCGAGGTGGTGTTGATGATGGTCGCACCACGCGGCATCAAGGGCAGTGCCGCCTTGCAAAGCCAGAACATGGCAAAGACATTCGTCCGGAATGTGGCCTCGAACTGCTCGGTCTCCAGGTCGGCGATGTCCTCCACCGCCGTCTGCTTGCCCGCGACATTGGCCAGGATATCCAGGCCGCCGAGTTGCTTGTTTGCGTCTTGTATTAATTGCTTGCAGAACGCCTCGTCGCCGATATCTCCTGGCAAGGCCACCGCCTCCACGCCCGCATCCTTCATGATGCGCACGGTATCCTTCGCATCCGCCTCTTCGCTTGCGAGGTAGTTGATCGCGACCGAAGCACCCTCTCGCGCGAATGCAATAGCCACTGCCCGGCCTATGCCGCTGTCGCCACCTGTAATCAGCGCGTGCCGGCCTGCGAGGCGGCCGAACCCCTTGTAGCTTTCCTCGCCATGGTCAGGCCGCGGCACCATGTCGCGCGCCAACCCTGGCGGGGACTGAGGTTGATCCTCGAATTTCGGCTGCGGATACTGCGTCAGCGGATCCTGCATGGCATACTGATTCTGGCTCATCGTGCTCGCTCTTGTCGTCTGAGGCCGCACAACGTCCACGCATCGCGCGGGGTTCGTGAAAGGCAGCATCGGCAACGAATCGCGCTTCCAGCTCCACTAGGATGACCTTCTATTATCCGGCAGGCCTGGCAGGATTGTCAATCAAGTTGCCTGGCTCCGGTTAAGCTAGCGCGAAAGTGATTCTACGGCCGTGTGCGCCTGGGTCGCAAACCGATGCTTTTCATGGTTTCTGCTTCTTCCAACAAGGTGAAGCATAGCGGAAGGCCGGCGGGTGCAAGTGTCCAGAGTAACCCGAATACCTCCTCTAGACAGCGACATGCTGTCTCTCGCCCGTGATGCCGACGAGATCTATGCGTGGTCTCCTCGCACCCTCGAATTGACGACTGTAGGACTTCGTTCCACAGACGTCGTCCCCTCGCGCCACGCCAGAGCCGGCCGTGACGACAACGAACATCAGGACGACGAAAGCGACAACGAGGAAGACAAAGACGAAAAGCGCGGCAAGCGGAAAAACAAGAAAGACGAAGACGAAGACGACGACAACGATGACGATGACAGTGATGATGACGACAAGGAAGGCGGCGACAAGGAGGAAGGCCCGAAGCGCCGCTGGCCCATCGTCCTGCTCGTCATTGTCATTATCCTCGCCATCTTCGGCGGCACGCTCTTCTGGTATTTAGGCCGGAACGAGGAATCGACCGACGACGCCTACACAGAAGGCAACGCCATCAGCATTGCGCCGAAAGTGTCCGGCTACGTCGTCGAACGGCTGGTGGACGACAACAGCTACGTGCACGCCGGCGACCTCATGCTGCGTATCGACCAGCGCGACTACATCACCGCGCGCGACCAGGCCCGCGCGAACCTCGATCTGGCGCAGGCGCAATTGCGCAGCGCAGAGATCGACCTCGAGATTTCGCGCGTGCGCTACCCCGCCGAGCGCCTCCAGGCGCAAGCGCAGTTGAAGCAGGCGCTCGCCAACCAGGCAGACGCCAGGCGGGATTATCTCCGTCAGCACACCGTCGACCAGCGCGCTACCACGCAGACCACGGTCGATCAGGCGACGACTCAATACGAATCCACGTCTGCGACAGTGCAGCAGCAGCAGGCACAATTGCAGGTGCAGTCGCTCGTGCCACAGAATATCGCGTCAGTCAGCACCACCCTCAAGCAGCGCCAGGCGCAGGTGAAGCAAGCGGAAGCAAATCTGGCGCAGGCCGAGCTCAACCTCTCCTACACCGAAATACGCGCGCCCGTCACCGGCGTGGTCACACGGCGCAACGTCGATGTCGGTACCTTCGCCCAGGCCGGCCAGCAGGTGTTCTACCTCGTTGCCGAACAAACCTGGGTAGTTGCAAACTTCAAGGAAACCCAGCTCGCCCGCATGCAGCTCGGCCAGCACGTCACCATCAAGGTGGACGCCTATCCGCACCTTACCTTGCACGGCCACATCGACAGTATCCAGCAAGGCGCCGGCGCCCGCTTTACCGCCTTTCCGTCAGAGAACGCCACGGGCAACTATGTCAAAATCGTCCGGCGCGTTCCCGTGAAAATCACCATCGATGACGGTATCGATCCGCGCATGAGCCTTCCCCTCGGCCTGTCCGTGGAGCCGACAGTCGAACTAGATCCGGGCGAACCGGTGGAACCCGCCATCGGAACGCATTGAGCCGTCTGCCAACATGAGCAGCGGCAAAAAGCCAAATCCCTATCTCATCGCCATCACCGTCACGCTGGCGGCGTTCATGGAGGTTGTGGACACCACCATCGTCAACGTATCGCTGCCCTACATCGCCGGCGATCTCGGCGTCAGCACGGACAATGCAGCCTGGACTCTCACAACCTACCTGGTTGCAAACGGCGTCACCCTGACGATCTCCGCCGCTCTCGGCCGGCATCTCGGCCGCAAGAAATACTTCCTGATCTCCATTGCAGGCTTCACCATCTGCTCGCTCGCCTGCGGCCTCTCCACCACTTTCGGCGAAATCCTGGTGTTCCGTGCGCTACAGGGCCTGTTCGGCGGCGGCCTTCAACCCATGCAGCAGGACATCATCCTCGACACGTTTCCACCGGAAAAGCGCCAGGCGGCGCTGTCCATCACCGCCGTCGCCACCATCATCGCGCCCGTCGTGGGCCCGCTTATTGGCGGCTATCTCACGTTCAACTATTCCTGGCACTGGATCTTTCTCATCAACGTGCCCATCGGTGCGCTCACCATCTTCGGCGTCCTCTCGCTCATCCAGGACTCGCCGGAGATGGAAAAGGAACGCCGCCACGCTCCACCGTTCGACTGGCTCGGCACCGTCTTCATCATCCTCGCCCTGGGCTGTATGGAATTGGGCGCCGACCGCGGCGAGGACTATGACTGGCTCGGCTCGACTTTCATCCGCATCATGTTCGGCCTCTCCGTCTTCGGCTATCTCGGTGGCGTCGTCTATCTCACCACGGTGAAAAATCCCGTCGTCAACCTCGCGGTCTTCAAAGACCGCAATTTCGCCCTCTCCTGGTTCTCCATGGCCATGATGGGCTTCGCGCTCTACGCCAGCGCCATCATCATGCCGCTGTTCTCTCAAAACGTTCTTGGCTACAACTCTGTCCTTGCCGGCTGGGTGCTTGCCCCGGGTGCCGTCGTGCTCTGCATCCTCATTCCCATCGTCAGCCAGATACTCAACGTGGTCCCCGTCAAATGGGTGGTTGCGGCAGGCGGAATCGCCCTCGCCTTGTCATGCTACTTCTCCATGAATCTCACGCCGGAGCTCGACTTTTTTCACATCGCCCTCTACCGCGCGGCGCAAACCGCCGCCCTGTCGCTGCTCTTCGTTCCCCTGAGCTCCAGCGCCTACTCCACCATCAAGCCCGACCTGAAAGCGGACGCAGCAAGCCTCTTCACCATGGCGCGCAACGTTTACGGCGGCGTCGGCATTTCCATCGGCACCGCTCTCGTCACCGACCATCTGCAAATCCGCCAGGCCCACCTCGTTAAATATCTCGATGGCACCAACCAGCCCTACAATGTCCTCCTCCAGCAAATTCAGCAGGCCGCCGCGTCCTACGGCAGCTCCATGGCGGAGGCTGCGCGCAACGCTCCGGGGCAGGTCTTCCAGATCCTGCAAACACAAACTTCCACTTTGTCGTACGAGGACGTCTTTTTCATCGTCGGCCTCATGTCTCTGAGCATCACGGTGGCTGCGATCTTCATGTCGAACATCACGCCCGGTGCCGGTGGTGGAGGCGGCGGTTGAAACCCATGCGCGCCACCTCTGCCGCACTCACGTTGCTGATGGCAGGCTGCACGGTAGGCCCCAACTACACGCCGCCTGGGCCTCCAAAAGTTCAAGCCTGGCGCAACCACCAGCCGAACGACCCAGCCATCAGCCTCGACACCGACCCGGACCCGCGCTGGTGGGCAGCCTTCGGCGACCCGGTCCTCACCGAACTCATCCAGACCGCCATACGCGACAACCTGGACGTCCAGCAGGCCGTCCTGCGAGTCGTCGAATCACGCCAGGGAATCGTCACCGCCGAAGCCGCGGGCCTGCCCAAGCTCAACGGCACCGCAAGCTACATGCGCGAACAACTAGGCGCCAAAGGCATCCTGGAATCGAAAGGCGTTTACGCTGGACTCAACAAGCTGGCCGATGACGCCTCGAACTCCGGCGCCACCTCGGCACTCGCGAGCAGCGGCGTTCCAGCCGGCTCGCTGAACAAGTACAATGTCGATTCAATCCTCAATCAGATTACGCAGCCGGTAAACCTCTTCCAATATGGCCTCAGCGCCTCGTGGGAACTCGATCTCTTCGGCCGCATCCGCCGCTCAGTCGAACAGGCCCGTGCCCTGACGCAAGCTCAGGCCGAAGCTGCGAACGACGCGCTCACCAGCTTGGAAAGCGAAGTCGCCCAGGCCTATGTCCAGCTACGCGGCGCTCAAGCCCTACGCGCCACGCAGGAAATCAACGTCCGCTCCGCCGAAAACTCCCTTGCCCTCACGGAGAACCGCCGCGCCGTCCGCCTCTCCACCGACCTCGACGTTGACCAGGCCCGCACGCAGCTCCTCACGCTGCAGCGCCAGCTTCCCGAATATGACAAACAGGAAAAGCAGGCGATCGACCGCATCAACCTGCTCATAGGCAAACCCCCAGGCACGCTGGAGGACCGCCTCCTCAAACCCGCCCCGCTCCCCAGTCTGCCAAACGCAGTGGGCGTAGGCCTGCCTTCCAAACTCGCCAGGCGCCGCCCCGATATTCGCCAAGCCGAAGCCCAGCTTCACGCCGCCACCGCGGGCGTAGGCGTTGCCGTCGCCAGTTTCTATCCGGACGTCTCCCTCACCGGAAACCTCGGCATCCGCGCGACCGACGCAAGCTACCTCACCCGCTGGGCCAGCCACTTCTACTCCGCAGGCCCAAGTCTCTCCCTTCCGATTTTCGAAGGCGGCCAGCTCACCGCAAACCTGCGCATGAACCGCGCCCAGGCCGCCGAAGCAGCCCTGCATTACCGCGCCACCGTTCTCAATGCGCTGCGGGAAGTCGAAGACAGCCTCATCGCTTTCAACGCCGACCGTGATGAACGCGACCGCCTGGCCGCCGTCGTACGCTCCGGCGAAGACACGCTCTATCTCTCCAACAGCCGCTACACACACGGCCTGTCCGACTTTCTCACCGTGCTCGATGCGCAGCGCAGCGTCGAAGACGCCCGGCAGCAACTGGAGCAACAGGAAATCACCTTGGCGAACGATGTGGTCGGCCTTTACCGTGCCTTGGGCGGCGGCTGGGAATCGCCTGGCGTCAATAGCCAGGCTCCCGTGCCGCACGGCGCACCGCCTCCGGTGCTGGCGGCGCTCGATAGTGTGGCTGGTGGTTCTTAGGAAGAACGTTCTTTTTTGAAAAAAAGAACCAAAAAACTTTTGCGAGTTTAGGCCGTGCCGTTGCACGATCTCGGTCCCGCAGGCCGAAAGTTTTTTGCTTCTTTTTTCCAAAAAAGAAGTGCTTCCTTGCCTTCCACCATAGGCAGCCAAGCGTGTCCAACCAAACCCTCGCCGCCTTGAAAGCCCTCGGAGGCGCCCTCTCCGAACCCAACGACCTGAAACCCTACCTCACCGACAGCCGCCACCTGCTCCAAGGCAACACGCCCGTGGTCCTGCGCCCGAGCGACACGCAGCAGGTGGCCGAAATCGTCAAACTCTGCGCCAGCGCAGGCATCAGCATCACCATAGCGGGCGGCCGCACAGGCCTGGCAGGAGGCGGTGTCCCGCCGGCCGACGGCACAGGCATTGTCCTCAGCCTCGAACGCATGAACCGCATCCGCAGCATCGACGCGCTGGACAACAGCATGATCGTCGAAGCCGGCTGCATCCTGGCAAACGTCCAGGCCGCCGCTGAAGAAGCCGGGCGTCTTTTTCCATTGAGCCTGAATGCGGAGGGAAGCTGCACCATCGGCGGCAACATCTCCACCAACGCCGGCGGCATCCAGGTGCTGCGCTACGGCACCATGCGCGATCTGGTTCTCGGCCTGGAAGTCGTGCTCCCATCAGGAGAAATCTGGAACGGCCTCCGCGCCCTGCGCAAGGACAACACCGGCTACGCGCTAAAACACCTCTTCATCGGCGCCGAAGGCACTCTGGGCATAGTCACCGCTGCCGTCCTAAAACTCTTCCCCAGCCCAACCGACATCCAAACTGCATTCCTGGCCCTGAACAGCGTGCAGGATGCGGTAAAACTCCTCTCCGCCCTGCAGGCATCGCTAGGCAACCAACTCACCGCCTTCGAACTCATGCAGCGCTACGCAGTGGAAAGCGGCGTTCGCCACACCGAAGCCACCGACCCCTTCGTCGAGCCCCACCCCTGGTACGTGCTTCTGGAATTGTCAGGAAGCACGGCTGTCCAAAACGCCCTTCTCAACGCGCTGGGATCACACCTCGAAAGCGGCACCATCGCCGATGCCATCGTCGCCGAAAGCCTGCCCCAGGCAGCAACCTTGTGGCGCCTGCGCGAAAGCACCTGGCAAGGCCAGATCGGCGAATGCGTCACCATCCGCCACGACGTAGCCGTCCCGATTCCCGCCATCCCAACCTTCATCGACCGCGCCACCGAAGCCTGCGCGACCATAGCCCCGAACGCCCGCCCCTACGTCTTCGGCCACATCGGCGACGGCAACATCCACTTCAACATCGCCCACGCCGACATTTCCCTGACCCCAACCATCAACCGCGCCATCCACGACATAGTCGCGAACCTCAACGGCAGCATCAGCGCCGAACACGGCATCGGCCGCCTCAAACGCGACGAAATGGCACGCTATAAGTCAACTCTTGAGTTGCGCATGATGCAAGCCGTCAAGCGCGCGTTCGATCCGGATGGCTTGCTGAATCCGGGTCACGTTTTACCATGAAGCAAGTTGTTGATGTGAAAAGAAGAAGCAAAAAAATTCTGCATTTCCGAACGACTGCTTTCTATCGGAAAGGAAAGAAAGCATCGAACTAATCGGGAAAATTCAAGCTTTTTTCTACGGTCTTGAAGTCGGCTTCATGGCGTATGGGGTCGACAAGCGAGTCGAATTTAATCGTGCTTAGGCCGCTGTCGTTTACCTCCTTCGCCCTTGCCAACCAGCGGAGCGCCTCGGCAGGCTGGCCCCATTGGGCAAATATTTCGGCATAGACGTAATTCAAGTTGTAGCCATCGTTCTTCATCAGCGTAGCAAAAGTCTGCTCCGCGTCGCGCTGGCGCCCCAATGCGTGTTGCGCAATGGCACGGCACTCCAAATGCATCCAGTCGGAACCGCGGAGGCTGACTTCCAACGCGCGCTGAGCGTTGCCCACGTTAAGATAAGCCAACGCACGCGCGTAAGCGATGAGGGGAGTCTCGGCACCCGCAAGCGTTTGCGCATGCTGGTAAGCCTCGAAAGCGCTGCCAAAATTCCTCGCGATCCTGTATTGTTCGCCCAGATTTAACCAGACGTCCGGCCTGAGCGGATCTAATTCTGTTGCTTTGAGCGCAGCTTGCATTGCGGTTTCGAAGCGACCGGCCGAGAGTGCCACAAAGGAGAACAGCAACTCGACCGTAGCCTCGCCCGGTGCTAGCGCCTGGGCCCGCTCGCCCTCGGCCAGAGCGCCCCGCAGGTCAAGGCTATTAACGAGGACGTTCGCGAGCGCGATGTGAGTGGAGCCAATCCCCGGCGCCAATTTCACACCGCGATTTGCGGCGCTGAGGGCGTCGGACCAACCCTTGCCCGAGGGAGGAGCCGCTGTGTCTTCAATATTGCCAAGCATGATCAGGGCATTGGCCCTTCCGGCGAAAGCCAAGGCAAGATTCGGGTCGGCCTCGATGGCAGCGTCGAAACTGGCGAGCGCTATCCGATAGCTTTGGACAGAGTCATGGCGGATGCTTTGCACGCCGCGCAAAAATAAGTCCAACGCCTTCGCGTTCGCTGTGCCTCCTGCACTATTGTCAGGCGCGCCTTCGACTGTAAGCTTCACCTGCAGTGCACCCGCGACCTGAGCCGCAATGTCGCTCTCCAGCTTCAGCATGTCACCGAGATCACTGTCGAACGGTTGCGACCAGACCTCGAACCCAGTGCGCGCGTCGGTCAGCCGTGCCTCGATGCGTAGGCGATTACCCTGTCGGCGCACGCTGCCCTCAACCACTGCGGCGACATTCAACGCCTGGGCGATATCCTTGATCGTCGCGGCCTTCCCCTTAAAGAAAAACGATGATGTGCGTGCAGTAACCTGTATCTGCCTGATCTGACTCAGCGCCTCGATCAGCTCCTCGGACAATCCGTCGGAGAGATACTCCTGCGCGGGCTCGCCACTCAGATTGCTGAAAGCCAGCACGGCAACCGAATGCGGCGGCGGATCGAAGGGCGGGGCAGCCAAGCCAGCCTGCATCAACCCCATAGGGGGTCCGTATCTCCACGCAAAGAATGCGACGATCAGAACCACCGCCAGTAAGACCGCACCGGCGGCGGGCCACAACCGCCTCGGCCGACGATCGGATCGAGCCTCCTCCGGTGCAGCGACCAATGGCGTAGCTGCGGGCAGCTCTGCCGCCCGAGGCCGATCGACAAACTGGTAGCCGCGATGCGGAACCGTCACGATGAGATCCTCCCCACCGTGCTGAGCCAAAACCCGCCGAAGCGTCCAGATCTGAACAGTCAAATTGTTCTCGCCGACAACGACGCCGCGCCACACATGCCGAACGATCTCATCCCGCGTCACCGCCCGATCACGGCACGTCACCAGATACTCGAGAATATCGAACGCCCGCGCGTGCAGCGCCACCGACTCACCATCCACCAGCAGGACCCGGCGGGTTAGGTCCATCCGAAAACGGCCAAACGCGACGGAGGCGTCTATATCCTGCAAGAGCTGAGCTTGGTGACAACGGTCATGCCGGGAACTTCATGAGCTGCTCGATCTCCTTGAAGCCCCGCGTCTCCCTTATCGGATCAATCAACGGGTCTTCCTTGAGCTCCAGCAGGCCGACGTCGTGCAAATCGAATGAGCGGCTTAGCCAATAAAGCGCCTTGTCCTGCTCACCCCACTGGGCATAAATTTCCGCATAACCATAGGCAGCGGTATCGCCGGCCGATGCCCTGAGGCCAACAAGCGCCGCCTCTGCTTCCCGCATTTTGCCAAGCGCGTGCAGGGCAAGAATGCTGCACTCCGCAGAGGCCGCATCGGTCCCTGCTGCACAGTCCCGACGTGCTCCTTCGAAGTCGTTCGACATGAGACTGATGAAGCCGCCGAGACCCCGGCCTCGCCCGAGGCCGGCCTCGCCCAGGGCGACGGCATGACGCATAGCCTCGCGCGCATCGGCAAAACGTCGCGCAAAGTAGTAGCTCCAAGCCAACATGAGATGGGTGCCCACATTCATCGGATCGAACGAAAGCGCGCGTTCTGATGTCGCGATGCTGGCTGCTGATCGGCCGATAGCAAGCTGGAATGAAGCATACTGTATCTCGATCCACGGCGTGTCGGGCAAGAGCGCTCGGGCGTGCGCGAAGTCTGTCGCCGCGCCGGAGAAATCAAACGAGCGGTCGAGTGCGATGCTAGCACGGCCGGCGTAAGCCCAAGCGTTTCCAGGTTCAATAGCAAGGGCGCGGTTGCATTCTGCAAACGCATCGTCAAGCTTCCGCATCGCGGTTGCTACGTCCGGTACGAACCCGTAATCAACTTCATCCTCCAAGACCATGGCACGGCTTACTCGTGCGTTTGCAAAGGTTGGATCGAGCGCGATAGCCTCATCGAACGCCGCAATCGCCTGCTGGTCCCCGGTGCCGCCTGGTTTGTGAGTGTAGAAGCCATGGCCGCGCAGATAGGCATCGAACGCCTTTGGGTTTGCCGTGCCACTGGGGCCTAACTTCGGAACATCATCCGCCTTCAAGGCAACTTTCAACGCTGCCGCGACCGACTGCGCAATGCTCGCCTCGATGGCAAAAATATCACCCTGATCCCGGTCGAAACTGTTGGACCAGAGTGCGTAGCCGGAAATGGCATCCGTCAGGTGAGCAGTGATGCGGAACCTCGTTCCTTCTCGACGGACACTTCCCTCGAGAACAGCGCCGACATTCAACCGGCGTGCAATTTCGTCGATCGTCTCCGCTTTAGCTTTGAAGTAGAACGAGGACGTTCGCGCAACCACGCGAAGCTGTCTTAGGCGGCTCAGGGTATCGATCAACTCATCCGAAATACCGTCCGACAGGTACTCCTGCTTGGGATCGCCGCTCATATTGGAAAATGCCAAGACCGCGACCGAATAGGGCGGCGGGCTGAAGGGGGTGCCGGTCGCGCTGCCGGAGGCGAGGTGGGAAGGCAGAACCTCCTGCCACCCTATCGTTGCAGTAATCAGAACGAGCGCCGCCGCAGCAAGGCCTGGGGCTAGCCAGCGCTGTCGCGCCGCGAGCCGCACGCCAACGTCCCGCGTTCCGACCCGGTCGCCGGCTGGCGGAGAAAGCGGTTCGGGCGGCGGAGCCGCTAGCAGCCTCGCTTTAGGCACGGCATGGTCAACAAATTGGTAGCCACGGTGCGGAACCGTGACGATAAGATCCTCCCCTCCGTGCTGCGCCAGAACCCGCCGAAGCGTCCATATCTGAACAGTAAGATTGTTCTCGCCGACAACGACGCCGCGCCACACATGGCGAACGATCTCATCCCGCGTCACCGCCCGACCACGGCACGTCACCAGATACTCGAGAATATCGAACGCCCTTGCATGCAGCGCCACCGGCTCACCATCCACCAGCAGAACCCGGCGAGTGAGGTCCATACGAAAGCGTCCGAACGCGACTGAGGAGTCAATTTCCTGCACGGGCCAACCTTGGTTGCGCCGAAGCCTGTGGTTTAGCAGAGTCGATACGCTAAAGGCATCAAATCTATCTCAGCTAACTCGCTAATAAATATCAACTTATTGAATTTAGCCCGAGCTAGCCACGATTGACTACCAGCCTCCCAGCTGCGGCCCTACCGGTCGAGCCGCCACAGGCAAGACGCGCAGTGACGGTCCAGACCGCCGAAGCGTGACCTGCATCAAGGGCAAACCGCCGTTCACCCGGCCGTTGGAGGCTAAGCACATGTTCGCCCACGCACGCATACCCTTCGTCTTCGCGCTCGCCCTGAGCGCTGCGGCCGCTTCGCCGCTGGCGCATGCTCAGGCGGCTGATCAATCCGACATCGTCGCAGCCGTACATACCGCCGATCTCGACCTGACCAGGGCCGCCGATGTTGACAGGCTGCGCCACCGGATCGCGCTGGCGGCCTGGAGCGTCTGCAAAGCGGGTCACCCTGACGAGTGGATGCAACCCGGCGTTCAGGCTGACTGCATGGCCGAGGCCATCCGAGGCGCCGAAGCGCAAACCCGCACAGTCCTGGCGCACGCCAGGAACCCGGCGCGGTTCGCCGGCGCAACCGCTTCTCATTAGGCGGCCGTCCAACCGAGGCATCCCGCCCGCGCCTGACCCGGCCTGCAACTTCGGTCCGCAACCGCAAGTCTGTAACTAGCCTTGCCTTTTGCAGCGTGAATGTGCGAGCCGGGTGAGGACTTGTTCAGAGTCCCTGATGCATACTGAGAGGAGCGCCAATCGGGCGGGGAACCCAGGCATGGTTAATCTGCCACACACGTGCATGGAGTCGTTGCCTAAGCCGTTCAACTGTGTCTGACTTTGCTGGACCAGGAGTCTCGACATGATCCGCCCGGCCACCTTGCTGAGCATCGCCGCCGCCTTCGGGTCGGGCCTTTATCTTTACGCGGAGAAGCATGAGGCGGGACTTCTCGACAAGCAGATCGGCCAGGTGTTCAAGGCCACACAGGATGTGCGCGAGCAGACCAAGCGGCTGCAGACCGAGTGGGCGCTTCTCAACGACCCGCAGCGCCTACAGGACATGGCTGGCAAATACCTGTCGCTGAAGACGATCGAGCCCGCGCAATATGTTCAGCTCGAGCAGCTCGGCGATCATCTGCCATCGGCCGACGGCGCGCCGCCGAAACCGGCGCCGGTCCCGGCAGTGGTGACGCCGGCCACGCAGGTCGCAGAAGCCGCGGCGCCTACTCCGGACGCGCCGCTCCCCGATGCTTCGGCACCGGATGCGCAGGTTCCTGGCGCTGCTTTCGTCGATGCTCCTGATCCGCCACCGAAGATTCCGGCGAAGGCGGCAGCGGCGCCGCCACTTATCAGTGCCCCGATGTCGCCGGTGAAAGCGGCACCGCGTGTGGTCGTTGCGCGGATCCCAGTGTTGGCGGCGCCGCCGGCGCGCGCGCCTGAGCACGTGCTTGCCACCAGCGAGCCGAGACCGCGGCAGCCACGTCCCATGCTGTTCGCCAGGGCCGAGCCGCCGCGGATGCCGGTCGTGACCGCGCATGCGACGAACGCCAGCTTCGAGATGACCATGGAGCGGCTGATGCGCGCGGCGCGTCCGGCGCCTGCGCCTGCCGTGGTTTCCCATCAGGCTGCGGCGCATCCCAGCACCGGCTATTTGCCTGATCTCGGGCCGGCCCATACGCCGGTCGCGGCACCCAGCCGGCCGGCGCGCGAAGTGCCGAGCACCCCGGTCTATCAGGCGCCGCGGCAGGCTCAGCCAGAGACAGACCTGGCGGACGCCCAGCCTGTGCAGCGGCCGGCCTATCCGCGGTGGGCGTCGGTGGCGCAGCCGCGCTACTTCCCGCAGCCCTATTACGCCGCGGCGCCCGGCTACTCCTATGCGCCACCCGGCTACTACGGCCGCTACTAGGGCGCGTCTTTACCGTCGCAGATGAGAGTGCGGCTGTGTGAGACGGCGTCCAGATCCACCACGACATCGCCCAGCATATCGGCATCGAACACCAGACGGATGGGCATCGCAGGTCCACCCGCCGTCAGCGGTGCCAGCCAGCCGCGGCTGTGACGTGGCCGCGCCTGCCGGGCGACCGGATCGTCCTTCATGAAGCCGGCCACCATGACCGAAGTGGTGTCGCAGCGAAGCGCATTGCCGGCGAAGACCGAGCGCGGCGTCTTTGCCAGCGTCTCCTGCCCGGTCGTTTGAGTGGTGGCGCGGCGCAACTGAAGGCCATCGAACACCAGGGCGCCGCCCTGGCAGGCGCTGGTGCGGGTCGCGACCACCGTCTCCAGAACGATGGCGCTCAGCCCGTCGATCGAGCCGGGCAGGTCGGCCGCCGGGATCGGCAGGCGGTACTTGTCCTGCGGCGGCTCCATGGAGCGGACCACCGGATTGCCGCCGGGATAGTCGATGACCACGTGGTGCGCCTCCCCCGACAACCGGCCGTGCTCGTCGTAGCTGCGTGGCTTCACCTGCGTGCCGTCGATGGCTCCCTCGACGTGCCCGGCTGCGCGGCCGTGCACCAGGACGTCGATCAGGCCTACGGTGCGCGCAGTGAGCCCGGCTTCGTAGCTCTCCTTGTCGAGGATGAGGCAGAGGTTGATGTCGAGCAGCGGAATGCCGTGCAGCCTTGCTGTGTAGTGGAGCACGTCGGTTTCGGCGGCGGCGGGCGTGCTGGCCAAAAGGGCGGCCAGGAGAATGGTTCTTCGGATGGGGAAGGTCCTCCTGGGTGGGCAACGCGGGAGGAAGGAAGGGCGTTCTTTTTTGCAAAAAAGAACCAAAAAACTTTTGCGAATTTGCGCCGGGCGTAGGCGAGTGCCGGGCCCAGACTCGTAGACGTTTTTTGCTTCTTTTTTTCAAAAAAGAAGTGCTTCCTTCCTTACGATGCCAGACGAATCAGACCCGCCCAAAAAGGGAAGACCAACCTTCCCCGAATGGCTGAAATCCTGGACCGCCGCACTCGGCACCCTTCTCGCCATCACCGTCGTTGTTGTCGTGGGCAGCGTCGCGGTGTGGCGGGACCAGAGGAACCATTCCATTGCCGTCGAGGTGACCGAGAAGACCGATGCGACCCTGCAGCGGTCGGGTGTCGACCTCGATTTGAAGCAGGCGCTGATCGATGCGGTGAACCAGGAGGTGCGGGCGGTGAAGCGCTCCTCCGTGCTGACGGGCAAGCCGCAGGAGGCGGCGCCGCCGCCGACGGGAAGCGTCTCGTTCGAGCCGTTCGGGCTGAAGATGACGACGCTCGATGTCACGTCCCTGGTGCGGTTCGTGACCGGGGGAGCGCCGCCGCCGGCGGTGCGCATGGAGCTGGTGTGCGCGGCGGACGATTGCCGCAGCGGCGGAACCTGGCTGACCGTCGATCGGTCGGGTGCCGGATCGAGCCACCGGGCGCAGTATCCGCTGCAACTCGGCAGTGCCGGGCTGCGGCGCAGCCTGGACCAGGCAATCCGGAAAACCGCGGACCAACTGCTTGAAGACAGCGAACCGCTGATCGCCAGCATCGCGGATCTGGACATGGGCTCGCACGCGATTTTCGCCGATGAGCGCGAGCGGGATTACGACAGGGCGGCTGCCCTTGCGAGTGCGCTGGATGGCAGGGATGCGGATGCGAAATGCTTTGGCGATCTCGTGCCTGGGCTGATCCTGATCTTTCGGAACCAGGCGCTGGATGGTGCGAAGCAGCTGACGCATGGCGCCAAAGGCGGTGACAACGCCTGCAAGATGCGGATCGGCTCGACGTCGCTGTTCCTGCTGGCGCTTTTCGCCGAATGCAGGCCGGCGCAGGACGAGCGGCAACTCGATCTGAAAGCGGCGGACGGGTTGGTGGAGAAGCTCGCGACGATCAAGATCGACGAGATGCCTGCGTTGGCGAACCGTGTGCAGGGGAGCCGCATGATGCTCGAACTGGCGCATGCGGTGCAGGACGAGGACGATGAGACGCGCCTGGCGGCGTGCCTGAGAAGCGGCCGGCCCGAGGCGGGAACGCGGCACCGGCTCGCGTCGCAGGTCACCGCCATTGCAGGGCATTTGCAGGCGACGCTGCCGCCAAATTTCTCGCCGGTCTACGAACATTCCGTGCTCGCGCAGCTGTTGGCTCTGGAAGAATATGGCGTGCCGAGGATGGACGTGCTGGACCGGTACACCATCATCAGGGCGATGTTGCCTGTGGTGGCGGCGTATGCTCACCAGGAGCAGCATCCGCGGTCTCTGTTCATGCTGCTGGGCAGGCTGAACATGGACACCATTGCGGCGGCACATGACGCAATGGCTTTTTCGGCTCAGGAGAAGACGGCTCTGCTGGTGGCGCTTGGGGCGAATGAGGAGCCTGCGCGAACCAACCCAGACGGCATCCTGCAGAGCGCCATTCAGATCAGCGCGGCCGGTGCAAGGGCGGCGTTCGGGAGTGCTGCGGCGGCGGACACGGTTTCGCAGCTCGAGGAGCCTTCGCCCGATATCGAGCCGCTGACGTCACTTGGCGATGCGCTTTATGCGTTGGGCGATGTGCCAGGTGCGGCGGATGCCTACGCGCGTGCGGTGGAGGCTTTCATCGGGGAGGATGAGCCGGTCGACGAGACCGTGCTGCTGGCGGCAGCGGCGTCGCATTGGGCGAGCCTGCGCGGTTGGAGCTGCAAGGCCGGGCCGGATGCGCTGTGGGACAGCACCTGGGCGAAGCTTGGTGGCGGCGGGTGCGGCGCTGCTTCGGTGCTTGGCGTGGTGCGGCCGTTGCTCGATGCGGCGGCGGGTTGTGCGCCGGCGCAGACGGTTGACGAGGCGACGATGGCGGAGCGGCGGGTGGCGGCGGTCGAGTGCCTGAGGCGAAGCGGGGCTGGGGATGCGCAGGCAGTGCGTTCGTTCGTTACCAGCACCACCGCCGATATGGTTAACCGGCGGTATCAGGAAGCACTCGCCAACGTCCATTAACGTACTGAACTTTATGCTTGTCTCAGCAAGTATTGCCGATGAGACTTTCAATTCAGGCGAAAATGTGGCGTTACTTTATGAGAATAGGAAGCCCGTTACTATCATCCGTTACGGAGCAACCTTGATCCGGAGGTAGCGTTCAATGCCCCACGCCCGGCCAATTCATCATGATGCCGGGCAAAGGAGGATCACATGCGCATTATACTAACGAGTGCTGCGGCCCTGGCCCTGATGACCGGCGTTGCTTCCGCACAATCATCGAGCGAAACCACGACGACGCAGCAGACCAACCCTGGCTATGCGGCGCCTGCGCCGGCGCCTGGCTCACTGAGCGTTACGAAGACCGAGCATTCGAACGACGGCTACGGCGACACGCACGACGCAAAGTCCACGATGTATCGCGACAGCAACGGCGTCGCCAAGCAAAGCGAAAGCACGACGGTTCACGCAGCGCCGCCGCCCCCGCCGGTCTCGTCCACCACGACGACAACGCAATCCACCAGCGGCCCGCAGTAACGGTAAGGAGGATACTTTCGTGGCAAAATCAGGAAGCTTGACGCGCGCGCTGTTCACGGCCGCGGCCCTGGGCGGTGTGACCATGCTCTCGGCCTGCGGTGACGATACGCCGCCGCCCACGACGACGTCGTCAACCACGACGACGACCACCGCACCCGCGGCGATGCCGGTGGCACCGCCCCCGGTTTCCAGCACTACGACAACGACGAGCCATACTTCTTCGCCTTATTGAAGCGTGAGGGAAGCGCTTCTTTTTTGAAAAAAAGAAGCAAAAAACTTTTGGATCCTTTTGGCCCGGCCTGTGTCAGTGCCGTGCCAAAACTTTCAAAAGTTTTTTGGTTCTTTTTTTCAAAAAAGAACTGCTTTCTTCCTTGGAGAATAAAATGCAAGTCTTTTCAAAATCGGCAGTCCTGAGCCTGGCTCTGCTGGCAGGCACGACGATGGGTGCGTTTGCGCAGGAGCATCCAGACGACCATCACGATGATCGTGCGCCGCCACATGCGATGGAGAAGAAGACGGTGGTGCACGAGGATGAGCATCGTGCAGGCCCGGGGCGTGCAGCGGCGCGGTGGAACCGCGGGCAGCGGTTCGATGGCAATCGCGTGGTGTTCAGGGATTATGACCGCTATCACGTACGCCGGCCGCCACCTGGCTATGAGTGGGTCCAGGATGGGAATGAGCTGGTCTTGGTCGGATTGAATGACGGGCTGATCGCAGACACCTTCTTGATACCCGTTCCGTAAGGGGCGTTCCGGCCCCGGATTAGGGGCCGGCGCGGACTAAGTTGGCCGAGGGAAAGCGCTGGTTGATGTAACCTTCGGCTTCTGCCTTGGCCGATTCTTCCGGCGTGAGCCAAAAACGCTTGGGCAGAAGTGCCGCAAGCATCTCGTCGGACAATTTGGTGTAGTCGACGTCGATGCCGAGATCTTCGGTAATACCGACGAGGATGGCTTCGCCTGGATAGAGGTAGTCCGGGTCGCGGGCGAGGTCGCTATCGATGCGTTCGATGAGGCCGCGGTGCATTTCGGCGCGCTGGGGATGAAGCCTGGTGGCTTCATGCAGGACCCGGATCAGAGGTTCGCGCCTGGGATCGTCGTGCGGGCCGGGGATGTGGGTTTCCGAGCGATGCGGTTTGGTATTCGCGCCGCGTGATCGGGTTTTTGGTCCGGCGGCGAGGCGTGCCTCCAGGGCGATGCTGTCGCGGACGGAGCGGGAGAGGCGGGTAAAGAGCAAGCCCAGATCAGGGGTTTTCGCAGGCGGTGACGCGGCGGGTCTTGCATCGGGCGAGGCTTCCTGCTCCTGCCATTCCTGCAATGCCCTTTGGGCGGCGAGGCGGGCGAGCTGCATGCCAAGCTCTGCCAGTTCCTGGCAATAGCTCAGGTGCCTTGCGGTGCGCTCTTCAGCGGTTTCGCCCGGATGAGGAGAGATGGCGTTCAGCGGTGCGCTCCGTTCCTGAAACGTAACAAGAACACACGCGCTGGGGCTTGGTCAAGCTTTTTGTTCCGAGGCAGAACCAACTAGGGGGGCAGAAACCTGGCTGATGTCTACGCAAAGGGGCCGGCTGAAACGTTCAGCCAACCCCTTTTTTGCTAGAAACAGCGGCCCGTGCAGGTCGCGATGAACGAAACGATTGTGGGATTTTCAGGGCTGCCCGTGTTGTAGTAACCGGTCACCTGTGCGTGGTGATTGTTAATCCCGGTGATTGTCAATCCATTGCCATTCTCCGGAATATCAATGGTGAAAACGCCGCCGGTTGCCGGCAGCCAAGCAAAACCGTGAGGAGCGCCGGCTGCATCCTTGTAGGTTCCGGCCACCACGCCTTTCTCGTTGATGGCAACGGCTTGCGACGCCGTCGCTGTCGCAATGGGGAATGTGTTGAAGCGCCCCGCTTTCCACTCGAAGGCCGTAGATCCGACATTAGCCTTGGCATAGTAGCCGGCTGCCTGGTTGTGGCTGTTCATTCCCGTGATGAAGGTTTCGGAGGCGAGAGGGTAGGTGACGATCTTGTAGTGGCCGAATTGGTCCAGGAGAAAACCGTGGCTGCCGACATCGAGGAAGTAGGAGCCGAAGATGGTGCCGATGTCAGTGATGCCCGCCACAATCGTCCACTCGGATGCAGGGGGATCGAACTTCACATACTGGCCATTGAAGAAGTAGTAGCCGCGTGGCGCCTGCCCGATGAAATACTCGCCGGCCACGATACCGCCGGCGTTGACCGCCGTGGCGATCGTGTCCGAGAAGGCAACGTTGAGGCGGGTTGTGGCGCCGGCCGAATTGTCGTGGACGAAACCTGCAATTTCGTTGCAGCTGCCAACGTAGTAGCGCGCGACAGCGCCCGGGCTGGCAGCCGTGATCACAGTGCCGTCTGCCTGGCCTGTCGTGCCGCAGTAATCCAGCTCGGTGGCTCTCGCGCCAACCGCTGCGAGGCCGATGGTGTCGAAGCCTCCCGTTGGAGACAGCCACCCCAGAGCGATGCCGTTGTCCAGCAAAGCAGCCGCGTAGAAATTGCCGAGGCCGCTAGCGCCGGTCGTGGGTGTTATGGTGTAGCCGCTCGCCAAGGCAGTGTGTGACAGGGCAACGCCAAGGATTGTCGCGAGGGTTACCGATCGGATGCGCATGAAGTTCTCCTGCCACCTTTTTGCGGCGGACGCGCGGTATGCGGGTCCATGGTCAGGAAGACGCTTTTGGGCGGGAAAAGCGGACATCGGCAGATGGGGTAGAATATAGTTTCTATCGAGTCACGATAGAGCGGCTGCCGACTGGTGAAGAAGCAGTGACGCTACCGTCATTGCCCAGAAGCCGCGCCAGATACTCGGTGCAAGGCCGAGTTGGTTTTTTCATGGCATAAACCAGTGACGCCCTGCCGACTGATGAGGATGATGATGCGTTGGCTGACGGCAGCGGTTACCAATGGCTTGTGCGCCGGGCTTGGTCAGGCGGTGCAATGCCAAAAAGCATTGCACCCTACTTGCTAGGTCGTAAAAGTTTTTTGGTTCTTTTTTTCAAAAAAGAACTTGCTGACCTTTCTTGCTGGCAAATTGCTCGAAGTGGCGGGTGCGCTTCGCTTACCCGCCCTACGAATGAGCGTGGGCTGTCCTAAGGCTGGATCTCCCAGATGCCGCGGCCGTAGGTGGCGGCGCGGAGTTTGTGGGAGGAGGGAGAGATGGCGAGGCTGCTGACCTGTACGGTGGGGAGGCCGGCGCCGAATTGTTGCCAGCTCGCGCCGCCGTTTTTGCTGACGTAAACGCCGATCCAGGTGGCGGCGTAGAGGGTTTGGCCGGTGGTGTCGGAGTTGTCGGTGATCACCTGGTTGACCGGCACGTCCGGCAGGCCGGTTGCGGCGGCTGTCCAGTGCTTGCCGAGATCTTTGGTTTTCAGCACGCGCACGGCACCGACGGTGGGCGCTTGCGAGCTGAAATAGATGCTGTCGTCCAGCGCCCAGGCGGCGGAGGAATTGTAGCTGGCGTAGCCAAGGCCGAGGCTGTTCAGAGACACGTAATTCAGCGTGCTCTTGAAGCTGTCGGTGGTGATGACGGCGGCGCCGCCAGTGCCGCCTACGGCGATCTTGCCCTGGTCGGTTGGGCTGATGCCGATTTCATCCCAGCTCAGGCGGAAGATGGATTGCGGGTTGCCGCTGTTGTCGGTGAAGCGGACGAGGGGGAACCAGGTGTTGCCGCCGTTTCGCGTTTTGTAAAAGGTCGAGCCGGTGAGCGTGTAGAACACGCCGCCTGTGGGATCGGCTTTTGCCGTTGGGGTGGCGATCGGGGTGAAGAAGGGGAAGTAGTCGGGGTCGGTCAGGTCGAGGCCGGTTTGGGCGTAGTATTGGCGTGCATCGGTCTGGTTGACGGAGCCGCTCGGGGTGACGCCGCCTTTTTCGCCGTAGATGTTGAGGTAGTAGCCGGCGATCAGGTTGGTGCGGTCGTTGGCCTGGCTGGCGCCGACGCCTTCGCCATCGCCGCCAAAGATCTGTTCCCAGGTGTTGGTGTTGAAGAAGCGGGAGCGGACGCCGTTGTCCTGCAGGCCGGTGATGATCGTGTCGTCGCGCACGGGCGAGGACGCGACTGTCTGGGTGAGCATGGAGACGATGCCGGCGTTCTTGCTGCTGTCGAAGCTTGCGCCGCCGTCGTGGGTAAGGAAGAGGCCGCCGTCTGTGCCGAAGGCGAGGAAGAGGCGCTTGCCCGAGTAGAAGGCGGCATTGGTGTGGTGGTCGGCGTGGACGTAGGGGACGTTGTTGTTCGAGCCGTCCGAGCAGCTGCCGGGGAGCCAGTTGGAGACGACCGTAAAGGTGCCGCCGCCGTCTGTGGTCTTGGCCATGGAGAGGTTGCCGGCGGCGTAAACCGTGTTCCTGGTGGAGTCGGATGGGTCCACGAGGAGGGACTGGTTGTAGTAGGCCTGGCCGTTCAGGAGATCCATGTTCGGCTGGTAGCAGTTGGGGTTGGTTGGGGTTTTGGAGGCGAGGCCCAGGGCGGTCCAGCTCAGGCCGCCGTCGCTGGAGCGGAACATGTCGCTCTGGTCGTAGCCGGTGGTGTCTGAGGCGATGGCGTAGACCGTGGTGTCGCCAGGGGTGCCGACTGCCAGCGTGATGCGGCCGGAGTTTGCGAAGGCGTTGCTGGGGTCCGGGATGGGTGTCCAGGTGGCGCCGTGGTCGGTGGAGAGGGCGACGGCGCCTGGGGTGGAGGCGGCGACGGCGAGTTGCGAGGAGACGGCGGTGGCAAGCCAGCCGGCGCTGGTGCGCTTGATGCTCCAGACGCTCAGGCCGGCGAGCGCCTGGCCAGTGCCGCCGGTGACCTGGGTGTAGGTGGCGCCGCCGTCGGTGGAGCGGAACAGCCCGACGTCGGTGCCGGCGAGGACGATGTCCTGCGCGGCCGAGGTGTCCACTGCGACGTCGCGGACCTGCGAGGCGGAGGGCAGGCTGACCGGGGCGGAGAAGGTGGCGCCGCCGTCGGTCGAGGTGATCATGACGCCGCCGACCGCGGGGGTGGTTTCGAAGGGGTCGCCCAGGCCGACATAGATGGTGTCGAAGCTGCGGCCGGGGGCGGCTGCGCCGCCGCTGGTGGTGCTGCCGCCGTCGCTCAGCGGCTTCTAGGTGGGCGGGGAGGCAAGCAGGTTGTCGGTGCGCCAGAGGCCGCCGCCTGCGGTGAGCAGGTAGAGCTGGTTGGGGTTGCCCGGGCCGGGGAGGATGCTGCGCAGCCGGCCGCTGTCGATGGCTTTGAGGACGATGTCGTTCTGGGTGTAGCGGTCCGAGGCCGGACCTAGCGATTTCCAGACGGGGAGGCTGCCTGGGTTGGCGCCGGCGACCTGGTGCGGATAGGTCGCGTGCTGGATGGCGACCTGGTTGAGCATGTTCTGCTTGAAGGCTTCGTTGAAGTAGGGGCTGAACAGCGCGTCGTAGGCGGCGCGGCGGTCGGAAGGGTCGACGTCGCCTGGGCCGTCGGACGGCGGGAAGATGCGCGGGCCGGGTGGGGCTGGCGGCGGCTCCGGCACCTGGGCGAGGGCTGGACCTGCGAGGATGGGGCCGGCGAGCAGAAGGCAGGCGGCGGACGCGAAAAGACCTTTACGCATGGTTGGCTCCAGGCTGCGCTGTTACGTTCTGTCACTAGCTTTGTCATACGCATGCACTTTGGCGCTACGCACCGGCGGTTGTGAAATGTTCGGGTTCCGTCAGGTTTTTGAGATGGGCGCCGCTGTATGCTGCCGGGCCATTGGCGAGCCAGACGGGCACCCTGGTTGTTTCGAAGGTGAGGTTTCGGGTTCGAAGAAGAGGCGAGGGATGGCGGGTGCGCTTCGCTTACCCGCCATCCGACGTTCAGAGCGGGTGACCGGGGCTCATGGTGAGGGGACATTCCTGGCCGTCGTCGTCGGGCATGTGGCGGCGGTCGATGTTCTTTGCGTAGTTCAGGGTCGTTACGTAGTGGAGGAGTTTGGCCTCGCCGGTTTTCAGGATGATCGGATCCTGGTTCGGCTTGCCGTCGATGATGAGGGGCGATTGGCCAGGGCGTGATTCTTGCTGCGGTGGAAAGGCATTCTCGAAGACGGCAGTCTCGACAGTGAGGGTCCAGTTGTCGAGGTAGAGGAGCTGGTCCGAGGAGGATGCGTTGCGGATGACGATGATGCCGCGCATGGGCTGGCCGGTGTTGCGTATGCCGCACTCGACCTGCACGGCTTCGATGCGGCCGGAGAGATCGTTCGCGACGGTGATGCGTATGGCGCGGAACGAGAGAAGCAGCAGGCCGATGAAGGCCGGGTAGAGATAGACCGCAGCGCGCGGGCTTCGCCGCGTGGTGCTGTGGCGGGAGGCCGCGCGGTAGCGGGAGAGCGGGAGCAGCATGACGTAGCTGACGATGAAAGCCGCGAGCAGACCCACGGAAAACGCAAAATAGCTCAGGATGAGGTCGATTACGCCGGGGCGGGTAAACGCCCACTTGGCGACTATCCAGCCGAATGGCGGCGTGAAGAGCAGGAGGCACCATCCCAGCAGGCTGCCCGCAATGAAGGCGACGTGTGACCAGAGGACAGCGGAGGCGGCGGCGAGAAGGGTGACTTTGTAAAGGCGCTTTGCCCGCCTCAGGCCGCGCATGCCGCCGCGGTGGACGATGTAGAGCGTGAAGTCGAAGGCGATGGTCATGATGAGGGCGCCGACAAGGGTCGGGAAGAGCGCGTCGTTGCTGGCGTTGCGAACGATGCCGTTCAGCGCGTCGTGAATGCGGAAGTCGCCGAGCGTGAGGAGGTTCACGTGGAGGAGCGACGCGATGACGATGCTGGTGAACAGGTAGGAGAGCGGGCTGACGTCGCGCTCGGCCGCTTGTTCGGAGCGGAAATATTGGCGCCCTGCTTCGTGGAAGGGGCGGCGCAGGCTGAGAAGGATGAAGCGAAGGTAGTTCTGCAGGAACTGGGTGACGCCGTCGACGACACCTTGCAGGAACTCTGTCGGTTTCATGCCGGGGGCGGCCCTTGGAGGTCGTTACGATAAGGTATTACAGGGTTGTCGTGGGGGCAACTTTGGTTGCTTGCGGGGCGGTGGAGAGGGTGGCGGGTGCGCTTCGCTTACCCGCCCTGCGGAGGTGTTGGACCATTAGAGCATGGCTTGACCAAACTGTTTCGCTGCAGGATAGTTTGCATTCATCTGGTTATTCATCAATGTTCGAGATTAGGGCCCTGACTAGCCTGCGTTTATTTGCAGCGCTGGCGATGGTTTTCAGCCATGTTGCTGCGGTCTCCAGTTTCCCTTTCGAATGGATGAATCGGGTTCCGCTTTCGCAGGGTGTCAGCTTCTTCTTTGTACTGTCCGGCTTCATCCTGTCGGTTACTTACGACAAGGCGGATCTGAAGCGTCATAGCGGATCATTTTACTGGGCGCGGTTCTCGCGGATTTACCCGCTTTATCTGACGTCGCTGATGCTGGCGGTGGTGATACGGCTGGTTGTTTTGCCGCACACGGGTTTGACGCTGCAGATTGTGGCCAGCAGCCTTCTTGGCGAAGGGCTGATGGTTCAATCGTGGTTTCCGCGGGGATTATGGCCGCTCAACGGCGTTGACTGGTCGGTTTCGACAGAGGTTTTCTTCTACGCGATCTTCCCGCTGGTGAAACGGTCCAGGATTGCATTCGCGTTGGTTGCGATAGCCGCCGCAAGTGCGTTGGTTGTTTGCTTCGTGATCGGCGCATCGTATGGCCTGACATCCGGCGTTGCCATCGATAGCTTCTACAGAATCCTTTCGCCAAACCCTTTGATTCGTTCGCTGGAATTCCTGCTCGGGGTTTGGCTTGGAAGCCGCTTTGCGAGGCGATTGACGACTTCGGAAGACAGTCGCTCAAGCGTGATTGTCTGGTCGGTGTTCGAGATAGCAGCTTTGCTCGCCTGCTATGAGCTGTCGGCGTATGATTTTCGGGCTTGGGTGCATCCGGCCTTGGACGGCAGTTATGAAGGGGCGTGGAAGACGCTTCTTCTCTGCAGCGGAGGCGCCCCGGCGTTTGGCGCCCTGATATGGGTGTTTGCCTTCGAGCGCGGGATCGTATCGCGGTGTTTGCGGTGGCGTCTTCTGGTGTTTCTTGGTGCAGCCAGCTACTCGCTTTATTTGTTGCATGAGTTGCTGTTCGAGCTGCTCGTGCATGTGAAGGCGTTGCCGCTCTATGGTGCGGTTCCTGCGTCTCAAAGCGCCATTGTCACCATCGGTCTGTTCTGTGTGCTTCTGGGGTCGGCAAGTGTTGGCCATCTGCTCATCGAGCGGCCTATGCGCAATTGGCTGCGGACGCTGCACCTTGACAGAGAGAAACAAGTTCTTGCTGGCCGGTTGATCGCCAAGCAGGCCTTGTGAGTTGGATTCTCATAGGGTTATCGGAACGAAATTCTTCTTGGCAGGCTCTACGCGTGTTCGACCAGCTGGTGGTTGCGGTTTTTTGCCACTTCCAGACCGCGGGTCACGCCACCGAGAAGCGACTCGACGGTAAATGGCTTTGCCACATGCGTGTCCATGCCGGCGTTGGTG
Source organism: Acetobacteraceae bacterium (assembly GCA_965198825.1). Classification (GTDB taxonomy): domain Bacteria; phylum Pseudomonadota; class Alphaproteobacteria; order Acetobacterales; family Acetobacteraceae; genus BOG-908. The sequence continues at coordinate 304,934 of CBDAQB010000003.1, forward strand.
CAGGCCTCTATCTGGTCGATGAAGACCTGGGCGGTGAGAGCGACGATGGGAAGTAGTTTATGCGCGTGGCCGAGCGCGCGGATCTGCCTGGTTGCTTCAAGCCCGTCCATGCCGGGCATGCGGACATCCATGAGAACCGCCAGGAAGTTGGTCGTGGATACGGCCTCTATCGCCTCGGCGCCACTTGCCGTGCATATGGCCTCATAGCCTGCAGAGCGCAGGAAGGCGGAGGTGATGTCGCGGTTAATCTCGACGTCGTCCACGACAAGGATGGGGAGCGCCCTTTCTGCGTGGCCGCAGGCCGAACGGGCCTCGCCGCGGAACTCCGTGGCGCGGACGGGCGAGACGGCATCGACTGGCACGACCAGGGGCAGGTCCAGCCAGAAGATGCTGCCGCCGCCTGGGTTGTCGTCGTAGCCCAGGCTGCCATTCAGAAGTGCGGCGAGACGCTTCGACAAGGAGAGGCCGAGACCTGCACCTTCGGCGGCTTGCGTGGCGGCAGAGGTCATGCGTTCGAAAGCGTTGAAGAGATGGCCGCGCTCGCCGAAGGGGATACCGGGCCCGGTATCCACGACCTCGCAACGGAGCCGCGTGCCGCTGTCGCGGGTGGCGAGACGAAGGGTGATGCTGCCCTCTGCGGTGAACTTCACGGCGTTGCCGAGCAGGTTCAGGACGACCTGCCTGAGGCGCGAGGGATCGCTCATGATCTGGCGCGGCACGTCGGGCGCTATCGCCAGGCTCAGCGCGAGTTTCTTCGCCGCGGCGAGCGGCCTGACGATGTCGATCGATGCTTCCAGCAGAGTCTGCATTTCGACCGGGACCGGGTGCAGCTCCACGCTGCCGGTTTCGATTTCGCTCAAATCCAGAACGCAGGTGACCATCTCCAGCAAATGCGTGCCGGCGGTCAGCATGGCGTTGACCTGTGTCGCCTGCGCGGCGCTGAGGCTGGGATCCATGCGAAGCAGTTGCGCATAGCCGAGAATGCCGTTCAGGGGCGTTCGCAGTTCGTGGCTCATGGCCGCCAGGAAGTGCGTCTTGGCACGGTTTGCCTGCTCGGCGGCATTGCGTGCCTGGGCGAAATGCCGCGCGAGCCGTTCGAGTTCGGCGTTGGCGGCTTGCAGCCCCTGGCGCGCAATCACCTGCGGCGTGACGTCCAGGGCGACCTTGACGATTTTACACGGCGTGCCGCCGGGGCCGAACACCGGATTGTAGCTGGCGCCCAGCCAAACGGCGGAACCGTCCTTGCGGATACGCTTGAAGTCGTCCTGCGAGAATTCGCCTTTGCCCAGCCTGATCCAGAAATCGTCGTAGGCCTGCGTTCCGCGTTCGGCGGGGTCTATCAACATCGAATGGTGACGGCCGACCAGTTCGTCCAGCTCGTAGCCGAGCAGGGTCAGGAAGTTCTGGTTTGCGGTGAGGATGGTGCCGTCCATGCCGAACTCGATGACCAGCTGCGAGCGCAGGATCGCGTTCATCTGGGCGACATGGTCAAAGTTGCGCTGGCAGGCGCGCGTCACGTCCAGGACGATGTTTATGACACGGGCGGGTGTGCCGGAGGCGTCGCAGATGAGGTTGTAGGACGACTGGAGCCATAGCTCCCGGCCGCCTTTTCCCAGGCGCTTGTGAAGCGCGGACCGGAATCCCTCCTGGCAAAGGGTGTTCCAGAACTCCCGGTGTTCCAGGATGCTCCCGTCGTCTTCCGGCAGCAGGCACACCTGGTTCATGCCGACCAGTTCAGCGAGGCAGTAGCCCATGATGCGCAGGTAGTTCTCGTTGGCTGACAGGATGGTTCCATCGAGGGCGAACTCGACTATTCCCTTGGAGCGCCCCAACTCCAGAAGCGCGGACTCCAATTCGCTTACCTGCAGCCAACTCAGGGTGTGAAGCATTGCCTACCCGCCATCGAGCCGCTCTGTTGCCCCAAAGACCGGGCTTGTTTTTGCTCGCGTGTCGAAAGTAGCGCGACAGCTGCTAACGAAACATCAAGGGGATCATGGTGGCCGGAGGGCTTGGGTGACCCGCCCTGCGAGGCGTGTGTTTTGCGGGTGCGGCAGGGTTGGTGGCGGTGGTATTTGTGGCGGGTGTGGAGGCGGATGCGGATGTAGATGTGTAGTCGGGGGACGGCGTCGCCGGCGGTGCGGAGGAAGCGGGCCAGGCTCGCGTCGTTGCGCGTGGCGCCGCGGCTGGCGGTTTCTTGCGGGCGGGGGACCAGGCTTACAGCGATGTCTGCCACACTGCCGGAAGGTTATTCAGATAATGCAGGACGACTCCCGGCCACACCGACCGTGTTTTGAGCGTGAGCAGGCCGGTTATCGGTCCGAATACCAGGGCCGTGTAAGCAATCTCCTGTGCGAGGTCAGAGTCGCTCATCCAGAAGCCATTCTTCAGATGCCATAGGCCGAAGAGAGCCGAAGAAACGACGACCGCCCAGACTTTTCCGTAGGCGATTTCCAACGCACCCAGGATGAACCCGCGGAAGAGTATTTCCTCGGTGATCGGAACAAAGAGTATCCACACTTCAGGGGCGCCACCAAGCATCTTTCCGGTCAGCCGGAATGTCTGCACGAACAGCACTGTCGTCATTGTATAAAGCACGGCGACGACAGCCATTTGTGCCGCGGGCGTGAAAATCCAAATGCGCCGGAACCGCAGAAACTCCAAAGGATACAGGTCCAGAAGTTCTCTTTGATCCACGTTCCCGCTCCCGTAGGCGTGCCGCCAATGGCGCTCAGGTGCCGCCCGTTCTATGTTCGCGTACCGTAATGGTGCGGTGCGGGTGATAGCAAGGCCCTGGCGTTCGTTGCGCGCGCCGAGTCGTGGCGAGGGATGAGGATTGTTGGCGAAGGAGGTTGGTGCCGACCGATCCCACTCTTGCTTACGTGCGGGCGCTTCAGCTTGCCGTTGGATGTTAGGCCAGGAGATGGGCGTTTTCATCATTCCGGCGGTGCGTGGCGCGTGGGATTTATCCGGTCGATTGGATGGGGCGGGATGTGGCGTTGCCCGACGATGGGGAGCGGGCGTCAGGCACGCGGTTGCTGCGTAGGGCGAAAGAGCGAAGCGAGATCCGACAGGGGCGGGTATCCGGCCGTTTTCCGCCAGCGATTGGGCGGGCGTTGGCGTTCGAAGATGGGCGCGCGCGTTGTGCGAGATGGCGGGCGGTGGTTGGCGTTGCGGGATGGGACGTTGGGTCGCGGTGAGTGGGGTGGCGGGCTTGAGAGCGGCGGAGGATAAGTTGGCGGATCTCGCTTCGCTCTTCCGCCCTACGGCTTGCTACGGGGGGCTGGTCAAGGATGGCCGAAGGTCACCGCGAAGCGGCGCGGAACGCGTCCTTTCCCAGCCTGGGCAGCGCGGCACGATGGAGGAGACAGAGGCGATGACAGCGTAACGACGCTAATGGTTGCTTCTCGTGCTAATAATAAGCCACCATACGCTTGCTTTAGGTTGTTGCCCGGCTTAGAGGTTACGATCCTGATTATTCATTAATGGATTACGACCACAGTCGGAACATATGCTTGCTGATGGACAGGAGATTGCCAGTTGTTTGAGGAACCTTCTCTGAAGCCCGAAAATATCAAGATCAAGCAGCTAGTTAGCGACTACCGGATTGGTAGGATCGTAATTCCAGAGTTCCAGCGCCAATATGTTTGGAAGCCAGCGAAAGCACCGAAGTTAATCGACTCGATCTATCGCGACTTTCCGATCGCATCACTTCTGCTGTGGCAGAGCGTAGAGCAAATCCACGCGAGGGCACCAAAAAATCGGGTGACCCATAATTCCTCGACGAATTGGCTTATTGATGGCCAACAGCGCGTAATCACTCTAGCTCGTATGCTTGGCGGTGAGGATGGTCTGGATGTTGTCTTCAACCCAAAAGCTGATGCTTTCAGTTTGCAGAACGCTGCGACTCGAAAAGACCGGGACTATTTCTCGTTGACAGCGATACTCGACGATGACGCGTATCGTGATTTGCGGCGTGATTTAGGCGACGGACCTACTGCAAAGCAAAGCGAGGCCCGCCTAGAGAAGGTCCGAAAAGTCCTGGACTATGAGGTCCCGGTTGTTCGAATGCTAAATCATACTTTTGAGAACGCCGTATCAGCTTTCGAACGTATAAATACTATGGGAGTGCGTCTGAAAAAGGAGGATATCGATAGTGCGCGGATAGCCGCTCAACACTCTGGGTTTATCGCAGGAGAAGTAGTGCCGTATCTTGAGGCGCTGCGCGGCGAGAAATTCAATCGACTGAACGTTATGCACCTGTTCCGAGCCTGCGCGTCCATAGCTATACCAGATGGAAGAAATCGAACGCCGCTACACGCGTTGTCTCAGAAAGAAATTATGAGCGCGTGGAAGCTGACCAAGAAAGGAACCGATCAAACGCTGCGACTCGTCCGAAGTGAGTTGGGCCTCATGAATATGGACATCCTCTGGTCTGGCGCGCTCCTTGTTCCGCTGATTGTTCTATGTGCAAGAACAGACACCAAAGAACTGGACGTTCCAGGGCTTATCGGCTGGTTAGCGTTAGCGACCCTTCTCCACCGCTACAGTAGTTCTACGGAAACAGCGCTTGATCAGGATATCAGGGCCTGTGGCAAGGATGATCCAATCGGCGCACTATTAGCTAATCTTCGCCAGATACGGTCGCCACTTAAGGCGGAGGCTAACGATTTTTCGGGCCAAATTGCCGACAGGAGTGTTCTTTTAGCGATGTACATTGCCTGTAAGCATCGTGGAATTTTAGACTTTCTGGGAGGAGGAACCATTGTTATGCAGGGCGCGGTAGATCGACACCATATTTTGCCAAAGGGGCAGTTTCCTAAGAAGAACAAAGCAGCAGCAGACACGATAGCAAATATAGCGTTTATCTCGGAGTCGGCTAATAGATCAATAAACATGGCAGGCCCGGAAGTGTATTTAAAAACCTTGAAGCCAGGTATTCTGAAAAGTCAATGTGTACCAGAGGATCCAGGCCTCTGGCTTGTGGAGCGCGCGGAAGCCTTTTGGGACGCACGACGCCACTTGCTGGCCGAAGCTTTTAATGACTTCGTGAAAAGACCTTTGCCTGAACGCCGAGGTGTCGGAGGTTGAATCGGGCCCCACTGAACCTTTAAAGACGATCTGGCGGGCATTCGACGTGGATTGCCGACCAAGATTGAACTATCTGCCCCAAGTCTGGATCAAGGTAAATCCTGTATAATTCCCCCTATCAAACTATTCATTGGCGACGACTTCATGAATTACTCTAAAGCATAATTCCGCGCTGCACGTTTTACTGAACGAGAACCTACAGCTGAGGACCACGATAGCCAATCAGATCGACCGGACCGAAGAAAGCCTTGCCGAAGCTCAAGCAGTCCAAAACGATTATCCGCTATCTCTAGCACCTTAGCTTTCGAGATGTCGGTAGCGTTCGGGTGGTGAAGTAGTTTCTCAATGATCGACGGCGCGGATGGAACTTCTAGTAAGTAAGACTCCAGCATCATGCCAAACCAAAATAACTGATACTCCTGCATTCCTCGATTTTCGGTCAGTGCCTCGGCTACAACCTCCCCGACGCCGGACGAATCCTCGACTTCCGCGCAAAACTTGTAAACATTCTTAGCCAAATTGGGAAAGCGATGAATGATATCCGGTAGTTTTCCGACGACGTCCTCGGTGTGCGAGCTCATCAGGGTGAGGATAAGTTCTGCATCTTCTTCCTCAATATCTCGGCTTTCTAAGATGCTGTGTATTTCTGCAAGTTCCGCGGCTGTTAGTTCGAGGTCATCGATCTCGCTGTCGTCATCGAAGTAGAAGTTCTTCGCGACGATCTCCCTGCGTCGTTGAAGAAGTTGTTTTTTTACGGCAGAAATGCTTTCTTCAGTATGTTCTGAACCTACGGAAGTCCTGGTCGTTTTCATCGGGTTGACGCTCAAACCCTTAAGTCCGATCAGGTCTTGAATGTAGAAAAAGTCGGCGATTACATCGTCTTGGTTTTGGCCAAAAAGGTAAACGTCGTCCATAAAACGACGAATGCTACTTGCGCGTAGCATCATCGACTCCTCTAAAAATCGCAAGAAGTCGTTTCCGATCATTTTAGTTGGGTAAAGACCTTGAGGAAGGCAGTCAATTGATCGGCCAGAGTTTGTTTCACGTAGAAACTTTGAGAACAGATCAACGTCTTCGTCTGTAGCGTTGAGCGCTCCAAGCCATGCAACAAGGTCGTGGTGATACAAGCTATTGAAGTAGGTGCTGACGTCGAAGCCTATAAACGCCTCACTAACTAGCTTGTCGGTCCAAACGTCTGCTTTGAATTCTTTATAGTCTTCGGAAGGCGCACTCGGAAAGCCATCTTTAAATCGGTAGCCATAATGCCGTTTGTTGTCGGTATGAGGCCTGCGAAACCGAGTTCGGTTTGTATATACAAGATCATACACAAAATACTCGGCGACTGGATCAAGCTTAACTGTTCTTCGCAGGTGTAAGGCATCTTTAGCAGCGTAAACCCGGTGTTGAGGTAGGAACGAATTCTGACCGGCCTTGCAACCTTGAATGAAGGCTCTCACTGAAGCTTCACCGTTCTCGATAACGACCTTATTTGTCGAAAGTGGGAATAAGGTTCGAGGGTAATCTTCGAGATAAAACCGCAGTGTTGAATATGGTGTTCGTGGGCCGGTGTCACTCATTTGCTCTCTCGCACACCCTGAAGCGTGATTGCAGTAAATCGGGTCTGGGGACGAGTCCACAGCGGGGTCTGGGGCAGAGCCCCGGCCTTACTTGCTTACTGCGCTACCGCTTCAGCGACGACCGAAACAGGCGCGGGTTTGCGGATGGCGCTGATCAAAGCGCGGACTTCGGCGCGGGCGGCGATGTGGCTCATGCCGAGTTGGATGGCCAGGCCGGCTTCTCTTACGTCCATGAGGGTCAGGCCCTGGAGGTAGAGTTCGCGAAAAATCACGCGCTCGCCAAAACCTTTGACGGTGCGGAAGCCGATGCGTTTGGCTAGGGTTTCCAGGGTGGTGCCGACGTCGCGCTTGTTGCGCATTTCGGTGCTGCCCAAACGGTTGCGCATGACGATCCAGTCGATGCGGCCGCGGTCTCTGGCGAACCTGCGCTTGCGGGCTTCCCAGACCATTTCGCTGTAGATGCTGGGGTTAATGACGGTGTGGTCGTCGGGGTGGACTTTCGCGAGCATCGCGAAGTCCACAAAACTGTCGTTGATGGGGGTGATGAGGGTGTCGGCTTGGGCGTGGCCGAGGCGGCTGAGGTAGGTGTCGGCGCCGGGGCAGTCGATGATGATCAGGTCGCAGGTGGTGGCGAGGTCGGCGATGGCGGCTTCGAGTTGGGATTTCTCCTCGGCTTCGGCTTCGGCGCGGCTATCGAGGTTGCTGCGGAAGACGCTGGCGCCGCGTGGCATGGGGAGAGTGACGCCGTGGCGCTCGGCGAAGGAGGTTCGGGCGGCGAGGTAGCCGGAGAGGGTGCCTTGGCGGGCGTCGAGGTCGATGGCGCCGACGCGGTAGCCGTCGCGCATGAGGCCGACGACGAGGTGCATGGCGGTGGTGGATTTGCCTGAGCCGCCTTTCTCGTTGCCGAGGACGATGACATAGGGGCGTTGGGCGACAGAGACGCTAGCCAAAACGTGAAACTCCCCCGGTGGCGGGCACTTGTGTGAGGGCATTTATCACGCTGTATGGAGTCTTATGACAGCCGCCGAGCGTGCCCGCCAAGCCATTCGCATGCCGCATCTGCCGCGGCCTCACGTGCCGATGCCCCAGATCAGGGGGCGGGGCTGGGTGCGGCCGCTTTCGCCGCGGATCCATGGCGAGAAGCTGCGGGAGTGCCACGATTGCGGGCTGTTCCAGAAAATGGAGCTGCTCTGCGAGGGGGATGCGGCGCATTGCCGGCGCTGCAATGCGACGCTTCGGCACGGGCGGGAGAACAGCCTGGACAGGTCGCTGTTCTGCCTGGTGGCGGGGCTGATCCTGTTCGTGATCGCGCTGCAATTGCCGTTCTTCGACCTCAAGACGGTGGGGCGGTTGTACCGCGCCACGCTGTTCACCGGCCCGGAAGAGATGAGCGTGGACGGGAAGTGGGAGATCAGCCTGGTGGTGCTGGTCGTGCTCATTTTCATGCCCGGCGCATACATGCTGTCGATGCTCGGGGTGCTTCTGGGGCTTAGGCTCGAGAAGCCGCCGGCCTCGCTGCCGCGGCTGTTCGCCTGGATGGAGACGCTGCGGCCCTGGTCGATGATCGAGGTTTTTCTGCTCGGGAGCTTCGTCGCCTACACGAAGCTGAAGGCGATTGCGGAGGTGGATGTCGGCGGGGCGCTGATCGCCCTGGGGGGCGTGATGCTGTGCATGATCGCGGCCGATGTGGAGCTGGATCATGAGGCGGTGTGGGACGAGATGGAGCAGAAGGGGCTGCGCGCCGCGCCCGAGCCGCCGTCTTCAGAGGCGACGGGCGGCTTTGCGCTGATCGGCTGCGATACGTGCAAGCTCGTGCTGCGGGCGCCGCCGCGTTACCCGTGCCCACGCTGCGGGAGCCGGCTGCGGTTCCGCAAGCCGCAGAGCCTGGCGCGCTGCACGGCGCTGCTGATCGCGGCGTCTGCACTCTATATTCCGGCGAATATTTTCCCGGTGATGACGGTGATCCGATTCGGCCGTGGGGAGCCGAACACCATCATGAGCGGCGTTTTCGAGCTGATTAATAGCAACATGTATCCGCTTGCCTTGTTGGTGTTCATGGCGAGCATCGTGGTGCCGATCGTCAAGCTGCTGAGTTTGGCGGTGATGGTGTGGGGCGCTCAGGTCGGGTCGGTGACCCGGCTGAGGGATCGCACACGGTTGTACCGTCTGGTGGACAGTGTTGGACGATGGTCGATGATTGACGTTTTCATGATCACTATACTTACCGGGCTCGTGCGAATGGGTTTTATTGCGAATGTCACGCCTGGAACTGGGGCCATTGCTTTTGCCGCGGTGGTCATTCTGACCATGTTCGCGGCGGCCTGCTTCGATCCGCGCATCATGTGGGACAGGGCGGAGGCGGCGGGGCATGACCTCGATGCTGAGGATCTGGAGTTCGGGAAAAGGCATCCTGGTGGGGTGAAGGGCGGGTCGGACATGGGAATGTCCGAAGCGGGCCACAGCGCTTGAGCGACAGGACTGGCGGCAGTTCGGGCACCGGGGCGAACCCCCCGGCGGTGCCGGATGCAGTGACGCGCCGGCGGCGGCGGTTCTCGCTCGTGTGGATGATCCCGGTGGTGGCGGCGCTGATCGCCATCTACCTGATCGTGACGACGATCACCGACCGCGGGCCGCTGATCACCATCACCTTCAAGACAGGCAGCGGGCTGACGGCGCAGCAGACAGAGGTCAAGCACAAGGACGTGGCGCTCGGCATGGTGGAGAATGTCCACCTGGCGAAGGATTTCCGCAGCGTTGTCGTGCATATCCGGATGAAGCGCGAAGGCGAGCGGGTGCTGACCGACCATGCACGGTTCTGGGTGGTGCGGCCGCGGCTTTCGACGGGGAATATTTCCGGGCTCGAGACGCTGGTGTCTGGCGCGTATATCGAGGTCGATCCCGGCGAGCCCGGGGGGACCGAAAAGCGCGAGTTCACCGGGCTCGAGGATCCGCCTGGGGTGAAGTCGGATGAGCCGGGGCGGAGTTTCGTGCTCAAGGCGGTGAGGCTGGGGTCGCTTGGGCCAGGAGCGCCGATTTTCTACCGCGATGTGTCGGTGGGAGAGGTGCTCGGCTACGACCTCGGCGACGGGCTGGGGCCGGTAACGATCAATGTGTTCGTGCGGGACCCTTATGCGAAGTTCGTGCATGCGGAGACGCATTTCTGGAACGCTTCGGGGCTTTCAGTGACGCTGGGCGGGCAGGGCATTCACGCGGAGGTGGAAAGCTTTCAGGCGCTGCTCTCAGGCGGCATTGCATTCGAGACGCCCCATTTCGCGACGAACACGCAGCCGAGCCCGCAGCAGGCGGAATTCCATCTGTATGCGGATAAGGAGCAGGCGGATGCGGCCGGGTTCAGGCGCAATATTCCGCTGGTTTCGTATTTCACCAGCTCGGTGGCGGGGCTGACTCGCGGCGCCGCAGTGACGGTGTTCGGCATACAGGTGGGAACTGTGTCTGACGTGAAGCTGCTGGTCGATCCGAACGACGGGTCGATCAGGACGCGGGTGGCGTATGACGTGCAGCCTGAGCGGTTCACGGCGGAGGCCGACCAGGATGCGAATTCGAAGGCGCGTGTCGATCCAAAGGCGTTCGTAGCAGGTATGGTGAGTAAGGGGCTCAGGGCGACTCTGGAGTCGAGCAGCTTCATCACCGGGCAGAAGGCGATTGCGTTGGGGTATGTGGAGAATGCGCCGCATGCCGATGCCGGTAGCGAGGGCGATGCGATCGTATTGCCGAGCCAGGGCGGCGGGCTCGACAATATCATGGGCAAGCTGAGCGACATTACGAACAAGATCGCGGCGATGCCTTTCGAGGATATCGGCAAGAACCTGAATTCGTTGCTGGCGAGCGCGAACCGGACGATCGGCGGGCCGGACGTTCGCAATGCGCTGCAGAAGCTGAGCGAGACGCTGACGGATGTGCAGCATCTGGTGCGTCACGCGGATGCGGGGCTCGATCCGGTGTTGAAGAAGTTGCCGCGCATGTCTGAAGATTTGCAGCAGTCGCTAAGCAAGCTGAACGGCATGCTGGGCGAGGGCGGCTATGGCGGGAATTCGGATTTCCAGCGGAACATCACACGCCTGCTGGACCAGGTGAACGACACGGCGCGCAGCATTCGGCTGCTGGTGGATTTCCTCGACCGGCATCCGGAGGCGCTGATACGCGGGCGCACCAACCAGGCGACGGAGCGATGATGGATTTACGCAGGCTCGCTTGGGCGGCTGTGGCGGCGATGAGCCTGGCCGGGTGCGCGTCTTCGGATCCGGCGTTCTACACGCTGCAGCCGGTGCCCGGCACGCCTGTGACAGGGTCGGCACTCGGGACCGCGCGTTCGGTTGAGGTCCGCAAGCCGGGGCTGGCGGGTTATCTCGACCGGTCGGACGTGGTGCTGAAAAGTGCCGACTATCAGCTATCCGTCACGTCTGGCGCGCGTTGGGCGGAGCCGCTCGGCGACATGATCGGGCGGGTGCTGACGCAGGATTTGTCGCAGCGGCTGCCTGGGACGAATGTGTTCGCGGAAGATGGCGCGATTTCGGCCGATGCGGAGTCGCGGGTGGAAGTGGACATCCAGCGCTTCGATGCGGACGGTTCGGGGACGGTGACTTTGGTGGCGCAGATCGCCGTGGAGGCGGGACGCACGCATGTGCCTGTGGCTTCCCGGCATGTGGTTTTGACGGCGCCTTCCGGCGGGCCTGGCGCTGGGCAACTGGCCGCTGCGATGAGCGTGCTGCTGGGGCAGTTGGCTGATGCTGTCTGTTCTGCTGGGCGGGTAGTTTAGGCCAGGGTAGGAAGGCCAGGGGCTCTGCCCCTGGACCCCGCTAAGGACTCGTCCTTAGAACCTCTCTCTAGGGAGAGCATCATGGCGCCAATACCTGAGGAACTGCTGACGCTGCGGAACAGCATCGACAACATCGATGCTGCACTGATCCACATGCTCGCCGAACGGTTCAAATGCACTCAAAAGGTCGGGCAGCTGAAGGCGCGGCTCAAGCTTCCGCCTGCGGATCCGCAACGGGAAGCAGAGCAGGTGGCGCGTCTCCGCAGCCTCGCCGAAGGCGCGCGCCTCGATCCAGAGTTTGCAGAGAAATTCCTGGCTTTTGTCATACGTGAAGTGATCCATCACCATGAGGCTATCGCCTCGGTGTGACGCAACCGCGCGGCATCGGCGCAGTTACCGGCTGGTAACAGCCTGGGCCACATTAGCCGTGACGAAGATCGTCGTCGCCATTCCCGTGCGCAATGAAGCCGACCGCATCGCCGACTGCCTCAGAGCCCTTGCCTTGCAGGAAGGCCCGACCGAGCACGCCATCGTCGCTTTCCTGAACAACTGCACGGACGATACGGCCGCCATCATCCAGGGACTTCGCCCGAGTCTTCCCTGCCCAGTACACGTCGTCGAGCATGCCTTCCCGCCAGATGAGTGCAGTGCTGGACATGCACGCCGGGCCGCGATGGATTACGCGGCCGATCTGGCCGATCCCGACGGCATCCTGATGACGACCGATGCCGATGGCCGGGTGGCGCCTGACTGGATCGCCACCAATCTTGCCGCCCTCGAGGCAGGCGCCGATGCCGTCTGCGGCCGCGCGATCATCGATCCGCTGGAGGCGACGCTCATCCCGCAGGCGCTACACGACGACGACGCCCTCGAGTGCGCTTACGGCGATCTCCTCGATGAAATCCACGCGGTTCTGGACCCAGATCCCGCTGACCCGTGGCCGCGACACACCGAACATTCAGGCGCGAGCATTGCCGTGCGCCGCGGGTTTTTCCTGCGTGCTGGCGGAGTCCCGGCGGTCCGTTTAGGCGAGGATCGTGCTCTGCTCACGGCTTTGCGGCGGGTGGATGCGAGGATACGGCATGCGCCTGAGGTGACCGTGGTGGTTTCCGGAAGGATCGAGGGCCGCGCCGTTGGGGGCATGGCGGATACGATGCGGCGGCGGATGGTCGTCCAGGACGCCTTCATAGACGATAAGCTGGAGCCTGCGCGCATCTGCGCTGAACGCGCCCGCGGCCGGGCCGCCTCCTGGAGGGCGTGGTCGGGTAGAGCCGATAGTTCGGACGTGTCGGACCTGGCTGCCAACCTGGGACTTTCCTCCTCACTGATCGAGGAGTGCCTAGGGGCGCCCTATTTCGGTGAAGCGTGGGAAGCGCTGGAGGCGGCAAGTCCGGCACTGGCGCGCCGGCAAGTAGCGCGCGCCGAACTAGCCGAGCAGACACGCATAGCGAGGCAAATCCTGGTCCGCGCCCACCCCATCACCACAGCGGACGCAGCCGACTAAAGGAGCAAAAGTTTTTTGCTTCTTTTTTTCAAAAAAGAAGACCTTTCTTCCCTACTCCACGCCCTCACCAGCCGGCAGCTTGAAATAAGGCACGACCTCGCCCGAGAGCTTGATCGTCAAAGGCGCTCCGGTCCGGTCAACCGTCTTGCCGACGGTCAGGCGCACCCAGCTTTCGCTGACGCAATACTCGTCCACATTGGTCTTCTCGACGCCCTTAAACTTGATGCCGACGCCGCGCTGGAGCAGGTCGGCGTTGTAGAACGGGCTGCGTGGATTGCAGGATAGGCGATCGGGCGGTGTGTCGGTCATGGGCGCAAACTAGCGGCCTGCTTGGTCGTCGGCAACGACGGCCGCTTCGCCTGGCTGAGGCGCCAGCCCGTAGGGTGCGGTGAGCGCCCAGACATGGGCGGGCACCATGTGTTTCATGCGCGCGGGCTTTTCGCGACGGAGATGCAGAACGGTTTCGGCCGCCTTCATCTCGACGCGGGCGCGGGCGAACTCCAGGCCGCGTGGGCCTACGCGCGGCATCAGCCATCCCATGATCGGCCGCAGCCAGTTCGGCATCGATCGCAGGGGGAGCCCTCCTGCCGCGCGCGCGACGTTGCCGATGAAGCCGGCCACGGCGCTCTTGCGCTTGCCTTTGCTGCCTGGCGGGGAAGCGACGATCTCGTCACCGAGCAGATCGAGCAGCGCTTCGCCGCGCGCGTTGCGCACGATCAACCATTGCTGGCCTTCACCCGCCATGTAGCCGACGGTGATGTCGGCGAGCACGTTGGTGTAGTCCACGCAGGTCCGGCAGGTGAGGGGGAAGAAATCCGGCGCCAGCTTGGACAATGGCAGCATCAGGAACGGCACGGCTTTGACGCGCCCGTCCGAGAATCGCAGCTCCACGTGGTAATCGGCGCGGAATTCGAGGTAGGTGACGCTGTCGGGATCTTCGGCGATCAGGCCAAGGAACTCGTGAAACCGCTCGGTCGTGGTGTTGTCCGAGCAGGGTGTTCCTATGACGTAGATCTGCTCGAAGCCGAGCTCCCGCTCAAGGGAGCGCAGGGCAAAGACCTGGCAGGGGATGCCGACCAGGGCGATTTTCGTAAAGCCGCGTGCACGGGCGGGCTCCAGCAGGGCGAGCAGCGGCGCGTAGCCCATGCGCATGCCGCGGCATTGCGCGAGGTCGGCTGCTTCGGTGACCAGGACCGGCATCGGCCGCCAGCGATCCTGCGGATCGGGCGCCATGGTCAGCACTGCCTGAACGGCGCCTGTCTCCAGCAGGCGCTCGGCGATGCGGGTGGCAATCCCGGTCCATTGCGCACCCTCGCTCGCCGGCGCCAGGCGCGCCCGCAGCATCTTGCGGAAAGGTCCGAAATGCAGCTCGTCGGGGAGGGCAGGGTTCCTGGCCCGCCCATGCACCTGCTGCTCCATCGCCGGGTAGTCAGGCGCGATGAACTGGCAGGCGTGACCGCAGGCTTTCGCATCCGCCATGCGCGACACGCCGCAATCCGTGCACAGGCTGCGCGGTTCGGGCGGTGCGAAGGCGGGCGCCTCGATCAGATGGCGGCCTCATCGAAAATGCGGGTGACGTCGCCCTTCCACTCGCCGTGGTAACGCTGCAGCCAGCGTTCCGCTTGTGTCGGAGCACCGGCAACAATGGCGTCGAGCGGATCCAGATAGATCTCCTCGCCGAGCCCACGCGCCACCAGCCCGTCACGCGAAATCCGCAGCGCCTCGCGTGCCAAACCCCTCACCTTGCCGCGCACGAGGTTGGCTTCGAGCCCAAGGCGCGGCACTTCGCTGCGTATGCCAGCGAGTTCGCGCCAGGGGTAACGGCCGACCAGCTTGACCGCCGCCTCGAGCGCGGCCTCGTCGTAGAGCAAGCCTACCCAGAAGGCCGATTGGGCAATCATCATCTCGGGACTGCCCGCGTCGGCGCCGCGCATTTCCAGGAAGCGCTTGAGGCGTACCTCGGTGAAAACGGTGGTGAAATGGTCTGCGAAATCGCCGACCGTCGGGGTCAGGCCTTGGAGATCAGGGACCTTGCCTTCCATCCACCCGCTGAAGGAGGCGCCGGCCACGTCGATGAGCTTGCCGTCACGCGCCACGAAATACATCGGCACGCTGTGCAGCAGCCATTCGGCGTATCGCTCGAAGCCGAAGCCCTCCTCGAAGAACACCGCCGGAATGCCGGTGCGGTCCGCGTCCGTGTCGGTCCAGACGTTCGCGCGCGCAGACAGAAAACCGTTCGGCTTGCCCTCGGTGAAAGGTGAATTGGCGAATAGCGACGTGGCGATCGGCTGCAGCAGTAGTCCGACGCGCAGCTTGCGCACCATGTCTGCTTCGTTTGCGAAATCGAGGTTCACCTGCACCGTACAGGTGCGCAGCATCATGTCGAGGCCGAGCGATCCCACCAGCTGCATGTAGCGCCGCATGATGACATAGCGGCTCTTGGGCATGAACGGCATCTGCGCGCGTGTCGCCGTCGGATGGAATCCGAGAGGCGCGAACCCTAATCCCAACGGCTCGGCGACCGCATGCACGTCGGCGAAATGCCGCTCCAGCTCCGCTTTGGTATCATGCAAATTGGCAAGCGGCGCGCCGGACAGTTCGAACTGTCCGCCAGGCTCGAGCGACACGCTTTCGCCGCCGTGCTTCAGGCCGATCAGGTTTCCCTGGTCGAAGATGCCCTCCCAGCCACGCGACGAAATGCCGTCGAGCATGGCGTGGATACCAGCCGGCTCGTAAGGGGGAGCACTGAAATCCTTGCGCGAGAAGCCGAATTTCTCGTGCTCCGTGCCGATGCGGAACGCCTCGCGCGGTTTCCCGCCGACAGCAAGGTAGTCGGCAAGCTGGCGTGTGGACGCGATCGGCGTCGCATCTTCTTCACCGGGATTGGACATCGAACTCCTGACGGCGTCTGCGCGGGACTCTCTAGCCCGACCAGCCCCGCCCCTGCCAATCCGGTGATTGAAGAAGCGCCAGTCCGACGATGGCTGCCGTCTCGGCGCGCAGGATCCTTGCGCCGAGGCTGACCGGGCAGATGAAGGGAGATCGGCGGATTAATTCAAGCTCATGCGGGGAAAAGCCGCCCTCCGGCCCCACCAGCAGGCCACCGGCAGCATGCGGGAAAGCGGCCGCCTCGGAGCGTTCGACTGCCGCCGCAAGTGGGCGGTCCGTCGGCCAGTTGGCCAGCATTTCCTCGAGCCGGACCGGCGCCCGAACTTCCGGAACGGTGAGCCTCTCGCTTTGCTCGGCGGCCTCGGTCGCGATGGCGGCCAGCCGCTCCAGGTTCAAGCGCCCGGCGTTTGTGCGCTCGGTGAACACCGGGAGCAGCGCCGAGGCGCCAAGCTCGGTGGCCTTCTGCACCACCAGGTCGGTCGCGTCCCGCTTGAGAGGCGCGAAGGCGAGCCAGATGTCGGGCTCGGCCTCTCGCGCGCGGACCTGACGTTCCGGCGTGAGGACGGCCACATGCTTCCGTGCAACGCTGAGCCGCGCCGCCCACTCCCCATCCTTGCCATTGAACACGCGGACCTCGTCGCCGGCCGAACACCGCATGACATGAAGGAGGTAGTGGGCTTGCCCTTCCTGCAGCGTGATTTCCCCGCCTTCAGCGATCGGGCGGGCGACGAAAAGCCGTGGCGTATCACGCGCCATTCAAGTTGACCGATGCCATTGCAGGGCTGACATAGCAGCAGTGGCAGCTCCTTCCGAATACGCCGGTCATTTCACCGACATCGCCGCTGATGGCTGGGTCGCCAGGCTACCCGCCTTCGCCCGGCCTTATGCATTGCTGGCGCGTCTCGACCGCCCCATCGGCATCTGGCTGCTCCTGCTTCCCGGCGTGTGGGGGATATTTCTTGGCGCCGCGCCTGCGCTCGAAACACTCCGTCTGCTGGCTTTGTTCGCCGTCGGCAGCATCGTCATGCGGGCTGCCGGGTGCGTGGTGAACGATCTTTGGGATCGCGACCTCGACCGCAAAGTCAGGCGCACTGCCGGCCGGCCACTCGCCTCCGGAGCGCTCCGCAGCCGCCAGGCCCTGGTCTTCCTGCTTCTTCTCCTGCTCGCAGGGCTGATCATCCTGCTCCAGCTGAACCGCACCGCCCAGGCGATAGGCGCCGGGTCGCTGCTCCTCGTGGCCATATACCCGCTGGCGAAGCGATTCACCTGGTGGCCGCAACTCGTCATGGGCTTCACCTTCGGCGTCGGCGCCCCGGTCGGCTACGCCGCGGCGACAGGGCGGATCGATGGCACGCTGTTCGCGATCTACGCTGCCGCGATCGCCTGGGACCTTGGCTTCGACACGATCTATGGCTTCCAGGACATGGAGGACGACGCGGTCGTCGGGGTGAAAAGCACCTCACGCAAGTTCGCCCACATGCCGCGACGATTTGTTGGCATCAGCTACGCAGCGGCGGTGATCTTGCTCTGCGTCGCGGCCATGCGCGGGCATCTCACGGCCTGGTTCTGGCCTGCCTTGTTGCCTGGCGCCGCCCTCCTCACCTGGCAGGTCGCGCGGCTGGATATCGCCGATCCACGCGCTTGCCTTACCTTGTTCCGGCTGAACCGCGCCACTGGCCTGCTCATCGCCGGCGCCATTCTGGCCGGTCGCCCATGACCGATGAAGAAGCCTTCATCAAGGCGAACACAGCGCCCGGCTTCGCACCTCTAGCCCCGGAATTTGAGCTACGGCTTGCTAGCGAAATTACTCCGATCTGGCAGGCGACTGAGGACTTCCTGCAAACACACAACATGGCTCCGCCGTTCTGGGCCTTCGCCTGGCCAGGCAGCCAGGCGATCGCCCGCACCCTCCTTGACTACCCCGCCCATGCGCGGGGAGCGCGCGTGCTGGATTTCGCAGCCGGCTGCGGCCTCGCCGCCCTCGCTGCCGCGCGCTCGGGTGCCGCTACCGTGGACGCCTGCGAAATAGACTCGCTAGCCGTGACTGCTATTGCGATGAACGCGCGTGCCAACGACGAACAAGTCACAACCCTCATAGAAGATGTTGTCGGCACTCCGCCTGGCCGCTGGGATCTCATCGTATGCGGCGACATCTGTTACGAAGCACCGATGACTCGCCACATCATTCCCTGGCTGCAAGCCCAGGCGGCTCACGCGATTGTCTGGGTCGCCGACCCTGGCCGCGCATACCTGCCGCCTCTGGCCGGCATGCAGGCGTTTGCCGCGTTCGATGTCCCCACGACGCTCGAGCTTGAGGATTACACGCACCGGCACACCACTCTTTACCGGCTGCTCCCGGCTTGATGCATTTCATGGACCATCTGGTGACTCACTACGGCTACGGCGTCATCACGCTGGCCGTGGCGATCGAATGCGCCGGCCTCCTCGTCCCGGGCGAAACCGTGTTCTTCGGCAGCGCCATCTATGCCTCGACGACCGGCCGCCTCAACATCGTCGAAGTGGTGGCGGCGGCCAGCGCCGGCGCCATCATCGGCAACATCGTCGGCTTCGCCATCGGCCGCTATCTCGGCGAACACGTCTTGGCCCGCCACGGCGCCCGCATCGGCCTTACCGAACGCCGGCTGGCCGTTGGCCGTTACCTTTTTCGCAGACACGGCGGGACGGTCGTTTTCTTCGGCCGGTTCGTGTCAGTCCTGCGCAGCTTTACGCCGCTCCTGGCAGGCGCCAACGCCATGCCGAAGCCGCTCTTCCTGGCCTGGACGCTCGCAGGAGGCATCGCCTGGCCAGTGGCGCACGGCACCTTCGCCTACTTCGTGGGCGACGCGGCCAGCAAAATGTCGACGCCCGTCCAAATTCTGGCGGGGATCCTGATCGCCTTGGTCGTGGTGTGGATCCTGCGTCTTTTGAAGCGGAACGAGCGGCATCTCGAAGAACTGGCAATGAGGGACGAACGAAACCGGCATGCACAAGTATAAAAGAATTGGCTGCCTTTCCCTGGCGATCCTGTTGGCAGCCGCCGCCAGCTCTCACGACGCCACGGTGACGCTGACCACTCAGCCAGGTAGTGCCCTGGAAGCGACTGCCACGGAACTCTCGGCAGATGACCTGAAGCAGTCTCGCGCATCGGGCGACACGCCAGTGCTCCTGGTCGGTTCGGCGCGGCTCTCGACCACGCGGGGCACGCCCGCCGCGCTTTTCGTTCAGGTGCAATCGGCGTCGTTTTGCGGCTCGGCCGGCTGCTCCACGTCGGCCTACCTGAAGAAGGGCAGCGCGTGGAAGAAGGTGCTCGATTCGATCAGCGGACCAATCAAGGTTTCACGCCAGTCACACGCCGGCATGCACGATCTGCTGGTGCACGGCCACGACCGGTTTGTCTGGAATGGGACCAGCTACGCCGACACCCTGCCTGTCCCCAAGGTCAGCGTGAAACCCTCATCACCCTAGGCGGCAGAGTGCGCTGCCAGTGGGTTATCATAGGCCGAGACCTCAGCGAGTAGCGACCAGACCCGCGACGGCTCCATCGCAACATCCGGATCGTTCAAAAGCCGATCCAGCTCCTCAAGCTTCGAGGTATAATCCCGATCGGTCATGCCCGCCTCACCTTGTCGTCCTAACGCTACAGTCAACAACAAACGTGGCGATCCTGTGACGGTTTCTCGCTATTCTCCAGCCGTTTGCGGCTAAAGCAACAACAAGGAAGCGCGTTCTTTTTTGAAAAAAGAACCAAAAAACTTTTGCTTTTTACGGCCCGGCTTGAGGAAGTGCCGGGCTAAAGGTCCGAAAGTTTTTTGCTTCTTTTTTTCAAAAAAGAAGACCTTCCTTTTCTAAACCGAAGAAGTAACAGCCGGAGCCAAAGCTGCCGCCTTCGCATTCGGATGCCCAGGATTGCGGAACCGCAGTTCCCCAGAAGGCTCCCCCTCGACCGGTTGGCACCCCAGCATCTCTTCCCGCGATCCGCAGGTGACCGCCACGACCGACCGCGCTTCCGGTTTGGTCAGGAAGTGACGCGCGGCACCTTCGAGCCGAAGCTGATCACGCAACAGGCGCCACTCCAGCTTGTCGGTATCCTCGATAAACATGGCGAGGATACCAGGGCGGCTGCCGGTCAGGCGGCTCGGCGCCAATTCCTGCATCCTCTGATGAACAGCGCCTGCAACCTCGTCTTCCCGTGCGGCGCGCGCCGCCACGACAAACACTGCGCCATTTGCGGCCGTTACGCCGAGATGAGCTTCCGGTCCGAACTCACGGCGAAGACGTGGCAACAGGCCTGGCGAGGCGGGCTTGCTCTGGCTTTGAGAGCTGGATGTTTCGTTGAATTGGGCAGCCGCCAGCAGCAGTGGATCGAGGCGAAGAACTGCCGCCTCGTCATGATCGACGCGCTTCTGGCTGGACAGCATGCCGGTGATGCGGCGGTGAAGCACGGCGAGCGGCGACCCTTCAGCGTCGCAGGCGCCCTTAAGCCCCTTCGGAAGAGTCATTTTGAGCAAATAGCGGCCCGGGTGCGCGTTCAGCCAATCCTGCAAATCGGGGTCAACCCGGTCCATCAGCGCGGACCATGCGCGGCGGTGCACGTCGCGGCCGGCTTCAGCAGACATCACGTCGCAGACGATCTCGGCTTCGATCCCATCGCGGGTCAGCAGAAGATCGAACGGCGCGCCGTCTGCGAGGCCGGCAAAGCTCACCGAAAAGCCGCGGCTGCGCTGCAAGGCGGCCGTATGAACCAGATGAAAGAGCGGAACCAACGTGCCCTCGTCGGTCATCGCTTCGGTGAGCTTCGCGTCCATGCGCGCACGGCTCGCACAATCGTCTTCCAGCAAGCGGGCGAGTTCCAACACGTCGGCGCCCAACTGGGCCACGCGAAGCTCGGCGGGCGTCGGGGCCGAATTCCGGCCTGGCCGGCGCAGCCGCTCGATTGCAAGTTCGAGTGCGTGCAACTGGGCCAGCGCGCGGCCAGCATAGGTATTGGAACACCCGCGTTTCAGTCCGGCCAAACGCGTTGCCCAGACGCGGCGGCCGATACGATCGACCAGGGCGTCCAGTGTGTGCGTTACGTCGGCAGCGCGGATGTCGTCCATTTACAGAGAGAATGGGCTGGCGAGGAGCCGATTGTCACCCTTTCGGGTGCCGACAAATCCGTGATTTGACGATTTTTAGGCTGCTCCCGCCCTCAGGCGGCATTTTGCGCCCGGTGGCGGAGCAGGTGATCGGCCAGAACACAGGCCACCATGGCCTCGCCAACCGGAACAGCCCGAATACCCACGCAGGGATCGTGCCTGCCGCGCGTGGCGATCTCGGTGTCTTGTCGCGCACGCGTTATGGAGCGCTGCGGCGTCAGGATCGAGCTGGTGGGCTTTACCGCAAACCGGACGATGATCGGCTGTCCGGTTGAAATTCCGCCCAGAATGCCGCCTGCATGGTTCGAGGTGAACGTATGCGCATCGCCCTGCATCCGCATCTCGTCGGCGTTGGCTTCGCCCTGCAGCGCGGCGGCAGCAAATCCTTCGCCGATTTCCACGCCTTTGACCGCATTGATGCCCATGAGCGCGCCGGCGAGTTCGGCGTCCAATTTCGCGTAAAGCGGCGCGCCAAGGCCGGCCGGCGCGCCTTCGGTTTGTACTTCGACAATGGCGCCAACGGATGAGCCGGCCTTCCGCACCCCATCCAGATACTCTTCCCAAACAGCGGCAGTGCCGGCATCGGGGCAGAAGAAGGGGTTCTGTCCGACCTGGTCCCAGTCCCACGCACTGCGGTTTATGGCATGCGGCCCGATCTGCACGAGCGCGCCGCGTATCCGAACCTCCGGACCAAGGATCAGGCGCGCGACGGCGCCTGCGGCGACCCGGCAGGCGGTTTCGCGCGCGGAACTCCTGCCGCCGCCGCGCGGGTCCCGTACGCCATATTTCAGCTCGTAGGCGAGATCCGCATGCCCTGGCCGGTAGGTCTGCGCGACGGCGCCATAATCCTTGGAACGCTGATCGACATTGTCGATGTGCAACGCAATCGGGGTTCCTGTCGTCACGCCCTCGAACACGCCTGACAGGATGCGAACGGCATCGGGTTCCTGCCGCTGGGTCGTGAAGCGGGACTGGCCAGGCCGCCGGCGGTCCAGCCAAGGCTGGATGTCGGCTTCGCTCAGCGGAATGCGCGGCGGGCAACCATCGACGACGCAGCCGATCGACGGCCCATGGCTTTCGCCCCAGGTCGTGACCCGGAACAGGTGGCCGAAGCTGTTGTGGCTCAACTGTGCTCGGTCACCGCGGCGATGTCCGGCGCCGCAGGATTTTTCATGCCGATGACGTGGTAGCCGCAGTCCACATGATGCACCTCGCCGGTGACTGCACTCGCCAGATCCGACAGCAGGTAGAGTGCGCTGTTGCCTACTTCCTCGAGACCGACGTTGCGCTCCATCGGGCTGTTCAGCTGGTTCCAGCGCATGATGTAGCGGAAGTCGCCGATGCCGCTTGCCGCCAACGTCTTGACCGGCCCCGCGCTCAGGGCATTCACCCGAATGCCCGAGGCACCGAAATCCATCGCGAGATACCGGACCGACGCTTCAAGCGCCGCCTTCGCGACCCCCATGACGTTGTAGTGCGGCACGACCCGCTCGGCACCGAGGTAAGAGAGCGTCAGAAGCGAGCCGCCGTTCGGCATCAGCGCCGCAGCGCGGCGCGCCACGCTGGTGAAGGAATAGCAGGAGATATCGAGCGCCTGCAGGAACGCTTCCCTGGGCGTATCCGCGTAGCGGCCGCGCAGGAACTGCTTGTCCGCAAATCCGATGGCGTGGACCAGGAAGTCGATGTTCTGCCAGCGCGCGCCGATTTCCCCGAAGGCAGCGTCCACGCTTGCATCGTCGCCGACGTCGCAAGGCAGCACGAGCGAGGAACCGATGCCCTCCGCGAGCGGGCGAACCCGCTTGCCGAGCGCATCGCCCTGATAGGTGAAGGCGATTTCGGCGCCTTGTGCCGCGCAGGCGGCGGCGATGCCCCACGCCAGCGACCGCTCATTGGCGACACCCATGATGACGCCGCGCTTGCCCTGCATCAGCGACCCACTCCGCGTCCCGGCGGAGGCGCGGGTCTGGACGATGGTGTCGGTGCTGTCTGGCATCATGACCTCGGAATACTTGCAGGCAACCAGAACGCCTCACGCGGGCGCGGGATGGAAGCGACGGATCAGGCTGTCGAGCCTGCCGGGTGTGGTGGCACAGGGGCTTGCCGGCAGGCAAGAGCCTGCCAAGGTGCATCCAGCATGTTCAACCAGACCGAAACTGATAACGAAAGCCCTTTTGCCCTGTTCGATGCCTGGTATGCGGATGCCATACGCAGCGAACCGGTCGACGCGAACGCCATGACGCTGGCGACCGCCACCGCAGAGGGTAGGCCAAGCGCCAGGATGGTCCTCCTGAAAGATGTCAGCGAGCAGGGATTCGTCTTTTATACCAACCTGTTGAGCCGCAAGGGTGGTGAGCTGTCTGCCAACCGTCAGGTGGCGCTTCTCTTTCACTGGAAATCGCTCGCGCGACAGATCCGCATCGAAGGCCTGGTCATGGCGGTCTCCTCCGAAGAAGCCGATGCCTACTACGCAACCAGAGCCCGCATTTCGCGACTCGGCGCCTGGGCGTCCGACCAGTCGAGGCCGCTGAGCGGCCGGGCGGAACTGGAGACGCGAGTCGCCGCCATGGAGGAGCGTTTCCCGGGAGACGACATTCCGCGCCCGCCGCACTGGTCAGGCTTTCGGGTAATGCCGGAAAGTTTTGAATTCTGGCAGGACATGCCGTTCCGCCTGCACGACCGCCTGGTCTTCACCAGGCAGGCGGACGGCGGCTGGAGCCAGGGCCGCCTCTTTCCGTGATCGGGACGCGTGCGTAAGGTCTGGCGAAAGAGGGGACACCACAGCATGCGTCGCAATCTTATCGGTGTCCTCGTGGTCCTGGTGATCGCGGGCGCCTTCCTGGCAGTGCGCCTCGGCGGCCGGCATGAGGCGCGCTCCGTTCTCGAGCAGTCGCTTGCTAGCTTGCCGCCGGGCTACGCGGCTACCCACGGTGCGACCGACTACGATGCCATCACCGATACGTTCACCGTTCACGACTTTGTCCTGCGCCACGACGGGCTCAAAGTGGCAGGAGCCGGCGTGGCCGTGGTGTCCGGCGCTCATCCCCAGGCGTTGCAAGCCGTCTTCGATCCCGCTTCCTACCCGGACGGCAAACCCGCCTGGACCGACCGCCGCCCACTCCTTGGCCACGTCGACCTGACTGCGCTGGAGCTCTATCCGCCGGCACCCGGCGCGGCGCCGCTCAAGATCCGCCATGTCGTTCTGGAGTCGCTGAGCGGCCGCCCATTCATTCGCCCGCCCACCGCCGCGAACCGCAGCGCGATCGAGTTCCAGACCGACGCCGCCCAGGCCCTTTCGGTCAAGTCCCTGGCGGTCGAAGACTTGGCCTATTCCGAAGCCGGCCAGGGCCATTTCAGCATCGCGAGCGAGACCCTGTCAGGCTACGACGGCGGCCGGCTGGACAATTTTACGGTCCAGAGTATCGACCTGAGCGCCACCGCCAGCCACCCCGCTGCTTCCTTCAGCCTGGCCAAGCTCTCACTATCCCGGCTTGACGCCAAAGCTGCGCTGGCCGCCATGCAAGGCGCCGGCGCGTTCGACGCGAAAACGCGGCAAGAAATTGCCATGCGGGCCTATGGCGCCCTGACGATTGGCTCCGGCACTATCGAAGGCGTCGCACTGAAGATCACGCCAGGTCCGCGCCTGGAACTCGCCAGCGAGGAGTACACCACCTCAACCGAAACGAATGGCGTGCGGCAGGGCAAAGGCACTCTGCATGGTTTCACCATCGCCGCCGGCGATTCCACCCTGCCGC
This sequence comes from Acetobacteraceae bacterium, assembly GCA_965198825.1. Taxonomy (GTDB): domain Bacteria; phylum Pseudomonadota; class Alphaproteobacteria; order Acetobacterales; family Acetobacteraceae; genus BOG-908. The sequence continues at coordinate 329,656 of CBDAQB010000003.1, forward strand.
CCACCGCGCACGCGCTCATGCAAAGCTTCGGCACCGATCAGATTGCGCTCGATATGGATGCCGTCACCCACATCGACGACAGCGGGAAACACTTCACTGTCGATGATCTCAACATGGCGCTTCGCGACCTCGGCACGTTGCACATCAAGGCGAAGCTCGACGGCTACGATCCGATCGCCATGCGCTCACCGGACCGGGCGGCGCGCCAGTCGGCCATGATGAAAGTCATCGTGAACCAAGCCACTATCGAGTGGGACGACGCAAGCCTGACCAACCGCATCATCAACGTCGTTGCTCAGCAGAGGAATTCGACACCGGAACAGGTTCGTGCCGCAGCGGCGATGCCGCTGGCAGCGCTCAGCGTCATGGTGCCCGATCAGCCGGACGCCGCGGCGCAGATCACTGCGTTTCTGAATGATCCCCACAAGCTCGTCGTCACGTTAAACCCGGCTACGCCGATGTCCTTGGGGGACGTGGCGGCGTTGCCTGTGCCTGAGCGGGCGCATGCTTTGGGGTTGAAAGTTCAGGGAAGTTAGGCGTTCTTTTTTGAAAAAAAGAACCAAAAAGCTTTTGCAAGTCTAGGTCCTGCCTTTCAACGGCAGCGGTGCTAAGGTCCAAAAAGTTTTTGGTTCTTTTTTCAAAAAGAACTTCTTGCTTCCTCTATCACCGCACCCTGCTCGGTCAGCGTCACAGGCCAGGCAAGTGCGATGGCGCTAATCGCCGCCTCGGCGAGTTCGCAACCCATCGCCAGCCGATCGCTCAGGTGATCGACGATTCGGCCATCAACGTCCTGCCGCATGCAGAAGCCGGAGTTAGGCTTGATGCAGGCGAGCATCGCTGCCTCGACCCGCTCGTGATGCGCATAGCACTCGACAACCGGGACGACGATTCGGTCGTCAATCAACCCCGCGAGGCGTGGCGCACTGGTGCGGTAGACAAGGCCTACTCCACGCAATGGCAACAGGGTTCGGCTGCCGTTCGCTAGCAACACGCGGATGTCGCCGTAGTGGGCGAGCAGGCTTTCGAGTTCCACGGCCAGCAGGCTGGCGAGCCGGGTAGCCTCGACGCTCGTGCGGCGGCGCTGACGGCGGTCGAGCAGCCACCGGCTGCCGATCAGCAGGCTTGCCATGATCAGAAATGGAGTGAAGTGGAACAGATTGTCGATCACTGCTGCCTCGCGACATCGGCCTTGGGGAGCAGACTGCCTCGTCTATCCCGGTATCGCCAGGAGAAAGGCCGCCCTGTGCGTCAACCTGCCGCCGTCTTGAGCCAGGTCGAGACCGTGCGAAGCGGCTTGGTCAGCCGCCAGGATGTCGAACGCTCGAGTGCCAGGACCCTTGTCTCCGCTGACGTTGGGCGGACGTTGGCACAGGGCCGGTGCGAGGCGGCTTCCAGCATGCGCGACCAACTCTCGCGTATTTGGTCCGGATCGCGGCAAGGCCGGAGAAAGACATAGAACTCGAACCAATGCTCGGCCGCCGTGTCGGTGAAGCCTGCGCATTCGAGATCGAGCAAGCCTCTTTCGGCGAGCTGCAGCATCAGCGTTGCGAAATGCGCGGGGTCGAACACCCAGCAATGCACGTCCTCGTAGTGAGCTTCGCCGTCGATCGTGCGCTGCGCGAGCTCGACTGCACCCTCGAAGCTGTAGTGGCGGGGAACCCCGGAGGTCGCGAACGTGCCGGCATCGATGCCGGCGCCATCGATGCCAGGTGCGAAATTCAGGACGAAATCCAGGACCTGCGCGACGTTGGGGCGGCGAGCCCTGACCATCCATGCCGCCACCAGGTCGGACAGCCGCGTCTTCTGCCTGAAATAATCAAAGGAGTAGCGCGCGTCCGGCAGTGCCAGGCGCAATTCACCGCCGGGCGACAGCGCGTCCGCCGCCTCCGCCAGCCAGGAGATCAGGTCAGGCACATGCTCGGCCACGTGGCTGGCCATGATGTAGTCCACCGTCGTGCCGCCGATCGTCTCGCGCAGGCTCCTCCCGTCCAGGATCTCATCCACCTCGACAATGGCCGAAATATCCAGGCCGCCGCCCGCGTATTTGCGCCGCAAGGTCGCAGCATCGGCATGATCCACATAGATGATCGGGCCATCGTCGCGCGTGACGATAGGCGAGGCGAGAGGGCCGATTTCGACGCCACGCCGCGTCGCAGGATCGATCCCTTGCAGGAGGATGCGCCGGCGGAATTCGGTCAAGTTGACGCCTCGCCTGTCGCAGTTTGGAAGCCCCTGCTATGCCGGCGCGCATGATGGCAGCTGCCGACATCATCGCCGAAAAGGCAAACGCACTCGGTTTCGCCGCGTGCGGTTTCGCGCCAGCGCATTTGGGGGCCGATGCGCGTGACCGCCTGCGTGCTTTCCTCGAGGCCGGCTATCAGGGCGAGATGGGCTGGCTTGCCGAGCGCTCCGAACAGCGGAGTCACCCGCAGGCGCTCTGGCCCGAAGCCCGCAGCGTGGTTGTTGTCGGCATGTCCTACGCGCCGGCCGAGGACGCGCTCGCTACCCTTTCCCTGCCGGACCGGGGCAACATCTCCATCTACGCGCGCAACCGCGATTACCACGACATCATCAAGGGAAAACTGAAACACCTGGCGCAGTTCATCGTCAGCAGGCTCGGCGGCGAGGTCAAAGTCTTCGTCGACACGGCACCTGTCTTGGAGAAGCCACTGGCCGAGCAAGCGCGGCTCGGATGGCAAGGCAAACACACCAACCTGGTCTCGCGCGACCATGGATCCTGGCTGCTCCTCGGCGAAATCTTCACGAGCCTAAACATTCCGCAATCAGAACGTCAAGCCGGCGCCTGCGGAACCTGCACGCGCTGCCTTCTGGCCTGCCCAACCGATGCCTTTCCAGCGCCCTACAAGCTCGATGCGACGCGTTGCCTCTCGTATCTCACCATCGAGCACGCCGGACCGATCCCGCTCGATTTCCGCGTTGCCATGGGCAACCGCATCTACGGCTGCGACGACTGTCTCGCCGTATGCCCCTGGAACCGCTTCGCTGCTGTCGCCTCGGAAGCAAAGCTGCTGGCACGGCCTGACCTGACCGCCCCTCGCCTTGTCGAACTCGCGGCCCTCGACGATGCAGCCTTCAGGCACATGTTCTCCGCCTCGCCGATCAAGCGCATCGGCCGCAACCGCTTTGTCCGCAACGTCGCCATCGCCATCGGCAATTCCGGCGACGCATCCCTCATCCCTGCTGCGCAAAAACTCGCAACCGATAACGACCCAATCGTCGCTGAAGCCGCAGGCTGGGCGTTGTCGCGGCTGGCGGTGCGCGCATGCTGATCAAACGCAGTTTCTCGCTCGCGGGTCACCGCACCAGCATCGCGCTCGAGCCCGAGTTCTGGGAGGCGCTGGCCGGCATTGCGCAGGCGCGCGGAACGACGGTCGCAGCGTTGGCCGCCGAAGCCGATGCGCAGCGCGCTCCCTCGCAGCCGCTTGCATCCTGGCTGCGCATTCTCGCACTGCGCGAAGTTTCCTTAACGCACCGACCAGCTGGTTAACCGTTCCGTAACCAGAACACTTGCATGATGCTCCTACCGAAAACCGGTGGAGGGAAGCATCATGATCATCCAAACTTCAACGCAGACAACGGTCAGTCCATTGGTGCTGGCCGATCGATTGATCAGCCTGGCACAGGATGCCGATCGCGCTGGCCTGCGTGGGCCGGCTGTGGATTTGGTGCGTTTGGCAATGGCGATGTTTGATGAGGCGCCGGGGTAAGGAAGCACTTCTTTTTTGAAAAAAAGAAGCGAAAAACTTTTGCGAGTCTAGGCCGGGCTTGTCCTCACGCACGGTCCCAACATGCAAAAAGTTTTTGGTTCTTTTTTCAAAAAGAACGCGCTTGCTTCCACCTTACCGCCGCCGCCGTGACTTGTGCCCTGCCGCCTTCACCGGAACAGCGATATCGACATCGCTGCTCACAGAGGCATTTTTCCATGCGCCTGCAAGATGCAGCCGCATCGGCGGTGATGACGGGACGGCTGGCGCTGCCTCGAGAGTGACGTCCGAGCCGCTGCGATCGAGCATGATTCTGCCGGCGATCGTCATGCTGCCTGCGTCGCCGGAGAGCGTCGCCGGCGCCAGGGTGACTTGCCCATGATCGATTTGTCCGGCGAGTGTGCCGGACAGGTCCGGTGAGGTTCCATTCGCGAGCGCCGCCTGCAGCGCGGGCTTGGTGCGTGGCACGTGCGGTGAGGTCAATTGGGCAAGCTTCGGCAGATCCAGGCCGAGCGCGCTGACACTGTGGAGTTGCATGTCGAAATTGCCGGTGCCGCCCGACAACACGGCGTCCAGGCTGGCGCCGGTGCCGAATAGCTGCAGTGTGCCGGTGGCAGTTCCGGCGCCGATATCCAGGGGCATGCCGGTAAGTGCTGCAGGGAGCGGCGCGTTTTCGACGTCCAGATCGGCCGAGAAGCGTGGCGGTTGGCCAGGGCCTGATTGGCGAGTGTCTATGGCTATCTGTCCACTCAGGCGACCGTCGCCTAAGGCTCCGGTGATGCCAGTCGCGAGCAACGCCCCGCCTTGCAAGGTGACGTCAGTGTCGAATGAGGATGCGAGCGGCTGCAGATCCGCCTGCACTTGTTCCGCCTTGACCCGTATGTGACCGGCCCATCCCTGGAACCAGCTTGCCGGCAGGCTCTCCGACCAAGGGATTGCCAGAGTAGCGGCATCGACGGTTCCGTCGATCTGGGGTTCGGCGCCGGAGAGGTCGGCGATGCCAGCGCCTGAAGCGCGCAGCACGCCAGCCGTGAGATCAAGATCGACGACGTGCACATGATGCATGTCGGCAGACAAATGCGTCAGCAAAGAAAACGATCCGGTGTCGAGCCATTGCGCAGCATCAGGCGCGCCCAGGGCCGCGAGAAGGCGCGGCGCTCCAGGGTGCCTGACGGTGACCGTCGCCGTGCCGGAGTAAGCGGTCATGTCAACGGCGGCCTGGCTTTCGATGAGCAGGTCGCCGGCATCGGCCCTTACCTGCAGCTGCCAGTTCGTCGCAGGTCCAGATGCCATGATCTGCAGGCCGGCTCCGCCCTGCCACAGGCTGGACTGCAAAAGCGGAGCGGGGATCTTCCAGCCAGGTGCCACGAGCGTGCCAAGCCGCTTGACGTCCTGCGTCCTCAGTTCGGCATGCCCGTTCGCGAGGCTGCCGTCGCCGGCGAACGTGCCGGCGAGAGACAGCCGTCCGGCGTCTCCCTCGACGGTGGCGCTCGTGATCGTCAGCGCACCATCGCCAAGGCGCAGCGCTGCATCGAGGCGGCCCAGGTCGCGCCCACTCCACGATACCGTGCCGGCACGAAGCCCAAGATCGGCATCGAACGCCGGCAAGGCAGGTTTCCACGACAGCGGCCCCGTCACCCAATCGTCCAACGCTACCCTTTCGGTAGAAATCCGCGCTTTGACGGAGGGCCTGCCACCGAAGCGGGCGGCCAGGTCGCCGGACAGCGACCGCCCGTCGATGCTGCCCGTTAGGTCGGATAGGGAGAGAGCCTGGTTTGAAGCCTTTACCGTCGCTTCGAGCAGGGCGCGCCGGAGAACCCGATCCGGCAGTGCGCCCACGAGCGCTGGGATCTTCGGCTTCAACCAGGCAAGCGTCGCGCGGAGATCGGGCGCGTCCAGCTTTGCCGGTCCTTCGATCCACGGCCCGCTGCCGTCGCGCCCCACCTTGCCGCTCAGGTTCAGCGCAGCCGATCCGGGAAGGATGGCGCGACCCTCTTCGATGACCGTGCTGCCCCCATCCGTGCGCACTACGGCGTGCAAGGCATGCAATGTGTCGCCGAACAGAGGTGCCGCTGGCGCGTCGATCGTGATGTGAGCCGGCAGCCCTGCCGGTCGCAGCGCGAAAAACGCCGGTGACCATGACGCCAGGTCGAGAGTGTTTGCCGAAAGCGTCGCCTCCAGCCCCGCGGGGCTGGTGATGCGCACGGTCAGCTCGCCCTGGATATCCGCGTCCGCGGTTTGCAAATCGAGCACGGGCAGGGCGAGCGTTCCGGCCGCCGCGCGGAATGGCCCTGACAGATGCCAGCGCGTGGCCGGCGCAGGCATCAGGCGCGCCAGGTCCGGTCCAAATCCTTCGATCCTGCCGCTGAGCAATCCCGGCGCCAGCGTTCCCGTGAACCGCCCTTGCGTGCCTTCGTAGGTGCCCTGTCCATCCACTGCCAGCCGAAGGGTCTCATTCCCGAGGGCGTCGGGCGCTCCGACCGAGGTCGTAAAGCGCCACGGCGCGCCGGCGAGGGCCGCAACACCCAGCACGCCAAGTGCGCCATCGGCCGCATCGCCATGCACAGACGCGTCGATGCCGGTGATCGCCACTCCGCCTACCTGGACGCCGCCATGTTCTACCCGTGCGGTGAAATCATGCCTTACGTAGGGCCGGATCGGCGTGCCGAGCGTGGGCGGAAGCGGCCACGGCAAGGTCAGCAGCGGTTCCCCCAGGGTGAGATCGCGCGCGACGATCCGGCCGCGCAGCAGGGACCCGAGGGCCACCTCAACACGGAGCGTCCGCAGATGCGCCGAAACGCCGTCTCCCTGGTCGGGGAACGTCACATCCTCCGCCGTCAGAACCGCCGCCGGCAGAAGCCGAAGCGTGACGTGGCCGCCGATTTGCACGGGTCGCCCGAGTTCGGTCGCCGCCACGCCGGCAATGGCGTCCCGGTAGCGGTTCCAGTCGAGCAAGGGCGGAAGCAGCCACAGCGCCAGCAAGATCAGGGCGCTTGCGCCGCAAAGTCCCGCCAGAAAACGCCGGGTTGCGATTCCCCACTTCGATGGCTGCGGTGATGAGGGCGTCGTCATCAGCCGATCCGCAGGCGAGACGCCGACGAGCGCCGAAAGGGCGGTCGCGTCTTCGCACGCCTCGCGCGGCGGGGCTCCTACCTGGCTATGCGGATCGGCATTCACGAACCCGACCAAGCCCGAGCGTTCTGTCCCCGTCAACGCCCGCATGCTACGGAACGGCCGATGGATTTTGTGTGGTGAGTTACTGGGGGAAATTGCTGGGCGGGGTCGCCGGCTTCGCCATGGGCGGCCCGTTCGGGGCGGTGATGGGAGCGGCCTTCGGCCACGCGGCAGACAACGGCGCGATGCCGCGTATTCCCTTGTCGCGCGAGGGTCTTCATCCGGTGCGCATCGCCGCCCTGTTCGCGCCCAAGGAGCAGGTTTTCGCCATGGGTGTGGTGGCGCTTTCCGCGAAATTGGCGAAATGCGATGGCTCTGTCACCCGCATTGAAATCGACGCTTTCCGCCGGCACTTCCGCATTCCTCCCGAGAGTGTCCGGGATGTCGGCCGTCTTTTCGATCAGGCGCGCGACAGCAGCGACGATTTCGAGCCCTATGCCCGCCAGCTCGGCGCGAGCTTCGCCGACAACCGTGGTCAACTCGAGGACGTGCTGACGGCTTTGTTCGCCATCGCCAAGGCCGACGGTGAGGTCAATGCGCGCGAGCTGGATTTCCTCGCCCGCGTCGCCTCCGGTTTTGGGCTGGACGGTGCCGCCTGGGAGCGCGCCCGCTCCGGTGCGGCCCGTGCCATGCCTTCAAGCAACGAGCCCGATCCCTACGCCACGCTCGGCGTTCCCCGGAACGCCTCGAGCGACGCCATACGCGCGGCCTGGAAGCGGCTGATGCGCGAGAACCATCCTGACTCGCTCGCCTCGCAAGGCGCTGCCCCGAACCTCATTGAGCGCGCCAGCGGCAAGGTCGCCACCATCAACGCTGCCTGGGACCGCGTGAAACGCGAGCGTGGCATCTAGCCATGGCCATCACCGAAGCCCCCAGCCCCAACATCGACGAGCGTCCAACGCCGGTGGACATGCTCATCCTTCACTACACCGGCATGCAAAGCGCCGAAGCCGCCATTGCCAGGTTGCGCGACCCGGAGGCGCGCGTGTCATCGCACTATGTGGTGGATGAGGCGGGGGAAGTGTTCCGCCTGGTGCCCGAACATCTGCGCGCCTGGCACGCCGGGATCTCCTACTGGCGTGGCAGGCGCGTGCTGAACGACGGCTCGATAGGCATCGAAATCGTCAATCCTGGGCACGAGTGGGGCTACCGGCCTTTTCCGGATGTGCAGATGAAGGCCGTGAGTGCCCTGTGCCTGGACATCCTTGGCCGGCACGCCATCCCAGCCAGGAACGTCATCGGCCACAGCGATGTGGCCCCCAACCGCAAGCAGGATCCGGGCGAGCTCTTCCCGTGGCAGGCGCTTGCTTCCTCAGGGATCGGCTTGTGGCCGGACGGAGCTTCGGCCGAAGGGGATCTCGCCAGGTCGCTGTCGGAGATCGGCTATGAAGCCGAACCGACAGGATCGGTCACCTTGGACATCATCACGGCCTTCCAGCGCCATTGGCACCCGGAGCGTGTCGGTCTCGCGCCTGATCAGGAGACTTTAAGGCGGGCGGCACGCCTGGCCGCCATGATGCGCTCCGCTTGACGTAAGCCGCGCTGCTGACCAGACAGGGCATGCCAGACGGCTGGACGACCGCTGCTTCTGCAAGGAGGTGGAGGAAAGTCCGGGCTCCACGGGAATACGGTGCCGGCTAACGGCCGGCGGGGGCGACCCCAGGGACAGTGCCACAGAAAACAAACCGCCCGCAGCGCATGGGAAATCATGGGCCGAGGGTAAGGGTGAAACGGGGCGGTAAGAGCGCACCGCGCCTCCGGCAACGGCGGCGGCAGGGTAAACCCCACCGGGAGCAAGACCGAATAGGGATGGTGGGCCGAGGGCGCGAGCCTGACGCCAGGTGCGTTCCCGCATCGCCGTCCGGGTTGGTCGCGTGAGGCGTGCAGCGATGCACGTCCCAGAGGAATGGTCGTCCAACGCCGAAAGGCGCGGACAGAACCCGGCTTACAGGCCGTCTGGCATCATTCCAAACGGACGCAAACCCACAGACTTATGCACAAGAACATAATGTGAATACTTGAAGGTGGTTCTGACTATTTTCATGGGGTTGGTCGGGGCGTCCTAAGCGATTGATTTAACAACGGGAAAACGGCGACAATTTCGGGTCGAAATCGGCAAATCCTTTGACGCCCATAGATGCCCATGCTATCCCATGTCATCCCAAGGCCAGCGCAGGGGGCGCTGGTGAGTGGCGAGCGGCAGCAGCAGGGGTTTCGATCAGGCCGCATGAGCCAGTTCCTGGGCACGCATCAGAACAAGCTGGACGCAAAGGGACGCGTATCCATCCCGGCGCCGTTCCGTGCCGTCCTGCGCGCCAATGCAGCAGAGGGCATGGCTCCCTTGATCCTGCGCCCGTCGCACAATTACGCCTGCATCGAAGGCTGGCCCGCTGCGGTATTCGACACTTTGGCAAAGCCGCTCGACAGGCTGGACATGTTTGGCGAAGACCACGAAGACCTCTCGACGACGCTTTATGCGGACGCAAACCCTGTCGAATCGGACAAGGAAGGACGCATCGTTCTTCCTGACTCGCTGGTGGCGTATGCGAATTTATCGGACGCAGTGATTTTCATGGGCCTGGGCCGCATTTTTCAGATCTGGGAACCTGCCGCCGCCGAGCAGCGGCGCATCGAAGCAAGGGCACGCGCCCGCGCTCGCAGCCTAACGCTTCCCGGCGCGGTGCCGGCATGAGCCATGTTCCCGTCATGCTCGCCGAAGTGCTCGAGACGCTGGCTCCAGCAGACGGTGCGCGGCTGCTTGACTGCACTTTCGGCGGCGGCGGCTACGCGGCCGCTATTCTTGAGGCCGCCGCCTGCACGCTCTGGGCCATCGACCGCGACCCTGCCGCAATTGCTCGTGGTGCTGCACTGGCCGCGCGTTTTCCGGGCCGCCTGCACCTCATCGAAGGCAGCTTTGGCGGCATGCTGGCCCTGTTGGAGAAAGCCGGCGTCAGCGCGCTCGACGGCATCGTTCTCGACCTCGGCGTCTCCTCCTTCCAGATCGACGATCCCTCGCGCGGCTTCAGTTTCATGCGCGACGGGCCGCTGGACATGCGCATGGGAGATCATGGGCCCACCGCTGCGGACCTCGTGGCGACGCTGCCAGAGCAGGAACTCGCCAACACGCTCTACGAATTCGGCGAGGAGCGCCTCTCTCGCCGCATCGCCAAGGCGATCGTCGAGGCGCGTGCGGAAAAGCCGATTGTCAGCACCGGGCAGCTGGCTTCGATCATACGCGGCGTGATGCCGCCCATGCGCGACGGTATCCATCCGGCCACGCGCAGCTTCCAGGCGCTGCGCATCCGGGTCAATGACGAGCTTGGCGAAATCGAGCGTGCGCTGTCGGCGTCTGCGGCATTGCTGGCGCCTGGGGGGCGCCTTGTAGTGGTGTCTTTCCACTCGCTTGAGGATCGTCTGGTAAAGCGCTTCTTCGCCGAGGCGGCGGGGCGTGCGCCAGGGCCCTCGCGCCATGATCCGCGCGGCCTGCAGCCCACGGCAGCGCCGCATTTCCGCCTGCTTACCGCACGAGCCTTGCGGCCAGGTAGCGACGAAGTTCGTAACAATCCGCGTGCGCGCAGTGCCCGCTTGCGCGCGCTACAACGCCTGAGCCTGCCTGATCCGAATTTGACCGAACCGCATTATTTCGACGAAAGAGCCGCGCCATGATCCGTCCGACGACAGTGCTGTGCATGCTCGCCGCCTTCGGCTCCGGGCTTTACCTCTACACCGAAAAGCACCGCACGGCGCTGCTGGACCGCGACATCAGCCGCGTTTTTCACGCGACCCAGGTGGCGCACGAGCGGACCGGCCTCCTGCGCGCCGAGTGGGCGCTGCTTAACGAGCCTGGCCGGCTGCAGGAGATGGCTGGCCGTTATCTGCCGTCGCTGCATCCCATGGCGCCGTCGCAGTTCGTGCAGATTGCCGACCTGCAAACGCGTCTGCCTGCGCCCGTGCTCACCCCGCCTCCCGGCAGCACCGACACGGATACCGCAGCCCCGGATGCGGCAGCGGCCGATGCCGCCTTGTCGGCCGCGGCCGATGTGCCGGCGGCGGCCGTCAAGCCAGACCCGGCACCGGCGCCGAAGCTCGCTTCGCATGACGAGGCCAAGCCGCGCGCGCCGCACCATGTCGCGGTTGCCAGCCGGGATACCTCCCGGTCGGTATTGCCGCGTGGCACGCCGCTGCCACTGGCTTCGCCTCAGCCGGTGGGCGCTACCTACATGAGTGCCATGGCGCGGCCGATGCGGGCGATGCCGCGCCCGACGATCGTCGCCGCCGTGCCGCGCTATGCCACTGCTGCTCCCTATGTTGCGAGTTCGCTTGGTGGCGGCCAGAGCCTGCCGCCGCCAGTCCCCTTCGGCGCGGGTGCCGGAGACCGATAAGGAATGAGCGATCTCTTCGGCGACCCACCCGAACCTGACGCTCCGCCACCGGCACGCAGGCGCGGCACCGAAGCCGCCCGGCTGCGCGGTGCCCCGGTTTCTGGTGCAATGCCGCGCATGGAGACGGTGCGCATCACCGCCCCCGATCTTGCCCGTCGCGCTGCACTCGACCGGACCCGTCAGCGCCTGGTTTTCGCGGCCGGTGGCTTTGCACTGCTGTTCGGCGCCGTTGCCGCCAAGCTGACCAGCGCGACCGTGCTCTATCCAATGGCGCCGTCGAGGGCGGAAATGACGCCGCTTGTTCCGGCCGATCCTGGAGCGGAGGCGGCTGATGCCCCGCCCTCCATCGCCGATGTTCGCCGCCCGCGCGCGACAATCACCGACCGAAATGGCGAGATCCTCGCTATATCTTTGCCGACGGCGGCACTTTTCGCCAATCCGCGCGAAATGATCGACACTGCGGACGCCGCGCACAAACTGAAGACCGTGCTGCCGCGCATGGATGAGAAGGCGGCGCTCGCGCGGCTGAACTCCGGCAAGCAGTTCGTTTATCTCGAGCGCCAGATCACGCCCAACGAGGAAGAATCGATAAACGCGCTCGGCATTCCCGGCGTCTATTTCCAGCCTGGTGAAAAGCGCCGTTATCCGCAGGGACGAACCGCGGCCCAGGTGCTAGGCGGCGTCGATGTGGACAGCCATGGTGTCGCCGGTGTCGAACGCGCGTTCGAAAAGCGCCTGGAGACGAACAGCGAGCCGCTTCGCCTTTCCATCGATGTACGCGTGCAGGCGGTGATGCGCGACGAGCTAGAAAAATCCAAGGATGAGTTCCAGGCGATTGGCGCCTGCGGCATCGTCATGGACGTACGCACCGGCGAAGTGATCGCCATGGTGAGCCTGCCCGACTATGACGCGAACCAGTTCGGCGATACCCCGCCGGACGATCGGTTCAACCGCGCTGTCACAGGCATGTTCGAGCCGGGCAGCACATTTAAACTCCAGACTGCTGCGATGGCGATGGATTTCGGCACCGCCCACATCTGGGACCAGTTTGACGCTGCGCATAACATCAAGATTGGCCGCTTCACGATCACGGACTACAAGGGCAAGCACCGTTCGTTGTTCCTGCCGGAAGTTTTGGCTTACTCATCCAACCTTGGTGCGGCGCACATCGCTTTGGGTGTGGGGTCGCAGCGCCAGCGAACCTGGCTCGGCGCCATGGGCATGTTCCGCAAGGTTGGCATTGAGTTGCCTGAAGCCGGCGTGCCAATCGTGCCGCCTTCCGCCAGCTGGAAGGAAGCGACCACCATGACGGTGGGCTTCGGCCACGGCATTGCAGTTTCGCCGTTGCACGTGGTGCGCGGCACTGCCGCTTTGGCGAACGGCGGCATTGTGCTGCAGCCGACGATTTTGGCGCACGGTCCGGATGATCCCATGCTGCAAGGCCGCAGGATCATGAATCCCGCCACCTCGAATACCATACGCAAGATGATGCGCCTGGTGGTAACCGACGGCTATGGCAAGCCGGCCGACATCGAGGGCTATTTCGTTGGTGGAAAGACTGGCACTGCCGAGAAGGTCGGCGGCCATGTTTACCGCAAACATGCCAACGTCAGCGCCTTCATGAGCGTGTTCCCGATGAACGCGCCGCGTTACGCGGTGTATTTCATGCTCGATGAGCCGCATGGCGACAAATCCACCGGGGGTTACGCAACTGCCGGCGCGGTGAGCGCACCGGGTGCAGGCCGTGTCATCGCCCGCATCGCTCCCATGCTCGGGCTATTCCCGGATATCCAGAACGAGGCTACCATCCAGGCCAGCCTCGCCATACCCATGGAGCCAGCCCGCGGCAGCGGCGAGCGCACCGGCACAGGGTCGCCTCTCGAGGAGGCGCCCGCTGCTCCTGCGCCGGATCTGCCGCCCGCTGCGCCACCTCCTGCTACTGTCGCTTTGCCCACGACCCCGTCGCGACGCGATCTGCTGGCCTTGCGCCATGAGGCATCGCTGCAGCCGCGCGCGACAGGCGCCGTGACTCTTGCCGTTGCTCACTGACATGTTCGCCGCCGCGCAGATCGCCGGATTGGATACGCGCCTTGCCCATCTGGCTATCGCGGGCATGACGGCTGACAGCCGCGCCGTTGCACCTGGCTATCTGTTCGTGGCCCTGCCTGGGACTTCCGCAGATGGCCGCGGCTTTATCGCCGATGCGGTGGAGCGCGGCGCTGCCGCTGTCCTCGCACCGGAGGGCACCGCATGGCCGGCCGGCGTGCCGCCGCGCCCGCTTATCACTCACGCGCAGCCGCGCCTTGCACTTGCTCGCCTGGCCGCCGCCTATTCCGGGGCGCAGCCGCGCACGATCGCCGCCGTGACCGGCACGAACGGCAAGACTAGCACCGTTGATTTCCTGCGTCAGCTCTGGACGCTGCGGGGGTTTCCCGCTGCCAGCCTGGGCACTCTTGGATTGATTGCCCCGGGCCATACCGGCGGCGGCGGCCTGACGACACCCGATCCGATTGCCCTCTCCACCACAATGGCGGCATTGGCGCATCAAGGCATCCAGCATGCTGCCATCGAAGCTTCGAGTCATGGCTTGGATCAATACCGCTTGGACGGGCTCCGAATTGCAGCCGCTGGTTTCAGCAACTTTACCCGCGATCATCTGGATTACCACGGCACGCAAGATGCCTATAGGTCGGCGAAGCTCCGGTTGTTCAGCGATCTCCTTCGTGCACGCGGCGTCGCGGTGGTTAATGCCGACATGGAGACCGCGACTTTCGACGCTCTCCGCGACATCGCGAAACGGCGTAACCTGATCTGGCAGACTGTCGGCGAACGCGGCGAAACCCTTCACCTGCACCGCGCTGTGCCGCTGCCGCATGGCCAGGTGCTGTCAATCACACATGACGGCATCAGGCGCGATTACGAAGTGAAGCTTCCCGGCCGTTTTCAGGCCGACAATGTCCTCATGGCAGCCGCCCTCGCGCGTGCCTCCGGTATGCCGGACGCGCTCGCTCACATCGACCGCCTCGCCGGCGTAAGCGGCCGCATGGAATTCATCGGCCAAACCGCCCGCGGTGCCGGGGCCTATGTTGATTATGCACACACGCCGGACGCGCTCGAGCGGCTGCTGCTCGCCTTGCGTCCGCATGCCAGTGGCAAGCTCATCTGTGTGTTCGGCGCCGGCGGCGATCGCGACGCAGGCAAGCGCCCCTTGATGGGCGGGGTCGTCGCGCGGCTTGCCGACATCGCTGTCATCACCGACGACAATCCGCGCGGCGAGGATCCTGCTCTCATACGGGCCGCGATCCTGGCATCGTGCCCGCACGCTCATGAGATCGGCGATCGTGCAGATGCCATTGGTGCAGCACTCGACATGGCAGGTCGCGACGATGTGGTCGTTGTCGCCGGCAAAGGTCACGAGCGCGGCCAGACCATTGCCGGCTACACGCGCGACTTCGATGATGCCGCCACGATACGCGCCCTGATCGGCCAGGCATGACGGCCCTGTTCACGGCCGACGAACTTGCGCACGCAGCGGCCGGCGTGATGACTAAGCCATTCCACGTCACAGGCGTGTCGATCGATACGCGCACGTTGCAGCCTGGCGATTTGTTCGTGGCCCTCGAGACAGGCGGCCGCGACGGGCATGATTTCGTCGCTGAAGCGATCCATCAGGGCGCTGCGGGAGCGCTCGTTCACAAGCAGGAAGGCTTGCCGGAAGATGCGCCGCTGCTGATCGTGGGAGACACGCTCGAAGGCCTCTCGACGATCGGCGGTTTTGCACGCACACGCTTCCAGGGATCTGTCATCGCCATTACTGGCAGCGTTGGCAAGACGACGACCAAGGAGATGTTGCGCGTGATGCTGGGTGCCTGCGGCAGCACGCACGCTGCCCACGCCAGTTATAATAATCATTGGGGCGTGCCGCTGACGCTGGCACGCATGCCGGAGACGGATGATTTCGCCATCATCGAAATTGGCATGAACCATCCTGGCGAAATTGCCCCCCTGTCTCGCCTTGCAGCGCCCGATGTCGCCGTCATCACCGCCATTGCCGCCGCGCACATCGGCCACATGGGAAGCTTGCAGGCGATTGCAGAAGAAAAATCGAGCATCGCCGAGGGCGTGTTGCAGGGTGGAAGCCTCGTTGTTCCAGCAGATGACGCTCTGCACGCGCTTGCGGAGGCGCGCGCCCAAGGTCTGCGTATAGTGACCTTCGGCTCTGCAGACTTGCATCATGTTGACGAAGATGCCAATGGGAGCACGGTTTCCGCCCAGATCGGCGAACAGCGTGTCCGCTTTCGTATCGAAGCGCCTGGCCGTCACATGGTGATGAACGCCATCGCTGCCCTGAATGCCGCGGCTGCAGCAGGTGCGGACGTGGAGACAGCGGCGGCTGCACTCGCCGGGTTCAAACCGGTCTCTGGGCGCGGCGTGCGTCGGCCTATCATGGACGGGCGTGCCGTTCTGCTTGACGAGAGCTACAACGCCTCGGGTGCGTCCATGCGCGCGGCACTGGCCGTGCTCAAGCTGCAGCCGGCACGCCGGCGTGTCGCCGTTCTCGGCGATATGTTGGAACTGGGCGACCACAGCCGCGACGAGCATGCACAGCTTGCAGGCCCGGTGGCGGAGTCAGCCGACGTGCTTTACGCCTGCGGTCCGTGGTGCCGCGTTCTGTTCGAGGCAGTCGATCCCTCTCTCCGTGGCGGTTATGCGCCTGACAGTGCGGCGCTCGCCGATATGGTTCTCGCGGACCTGCGGGAAGGCGACGCCATTCTGGTCAAAGGCAGCCTGGGCAGCCGCATGAGCGTCATCGTCGATGCGATCGCGGGTAAAATCTGATGCTTTACGAACTCCACGTTTTCGCCGATCAGGCCAGCTTCCTCAATCTGTTCCGTTACCTGACGTTCCGCTGCGGCTCAGCCTGCATGACGTCGCTCATCCTCAGCTTCTGGCTTGGCCCTCGCGTCATCCGATGGCTTAAGTCTGTGCAGCGCGGCGGCCAGCCGATCCGGCTCGACGGCCCGGAGCGGCACCTTGTTGAAAAGAAGGGCACGCCTACCATGGGCGGCGTGCTGATCCTCGCGGCCATGACCACCTCGACCCTGCTCTGGGCCGATCTGAGGAGCGGCTATGTTTGGGCTGTGCTGTTCTGCACGTTAACCTACGGTGCCGTCGGCTTCGTCGATGATTATTTGAAACTTTCAAAGCGGAACACCAAGGGTGTTTCGGCACGCGGCAAGATGGTGGTGCAACTCGCTGTTGGCCTGATCACGGCCTTTTGGATCGCCTACCTCACCAAGGGCACGTTGGGCACTTCCCTTGCGGTTCCCCTGTTCAAGGGTCTTCTGCTGAACATGGGGCTCGCGTTCCCGTTCTTTGGCATGCTGGTCATGGTCGGCAGCTCGAACGCGGTGAATCTGACTGACGGTCTCGATGGCCTTGCGACGGTTCCCACCATCATCGTGGCAAGCGTTTTCGCGCTGATCGCCTATCTGGTCGGAAACAGGCTTTTTGCCGACTACCTCTACCTCAATCACGTTCCCGGCGTGGGCGAACTCGCTGTGTTCTGCTCAGCCCTCATCGGTGCTGGCATCGGCTTCCTGTGGTTCAATGCGCCGCCTGCCGCCGTGTTCATGGGCGACACCGGAAGCCTTGCACTCGGCGGCGCACTCGGCGCGATTGCGGTCTGCACGAAACACGAAATCGTTCTGGTCATCACCGGCGGCTTGTTCGTGGTGGAGACTGTCAGCGTCATCATCCAGGTGTTTTGGTACAAGCGCACAGGCCGGCGGGTTTTTCTTATGGCTCCGCTGCATCACCATTTTGAAAAGAAGGGGTGGCAGGAAGCGACGATCGTCATTCGCTTCTGGATTATTTCCGTCATTCTGGCCCTCTGCGGCCTTGCGACGCTGAAAATTCGATGACCGCGTTTCCGCCCGATCTGTTCGCAGGCAGGCGCTATGCGGTTGTCGGCCTTGGCCGCGCCGGACTCGCCGCTATGCGTGCCTTGACGGACATGGGTGCTGCGGTCATCGGCTGGGATGACGCGGCCTTTGCACGTGAAACCGGCACTGCGCAGGGTTTCGACATCGTGGACCCGGTATCCGACATCGCCGATTTCACCGCACTCGTGCTCTCGCCCGGCATTCCGCACCGCCTCCCGGTGCCGCACCGCATCGCCAGTGCGGCATTGTCAGCGGGCACGCCCATCCTTACCGATGCGGAACTGCTCTTCCAGGCCGTCCGCCTCGCAGGGAGCAATGCGCGCTTCGCCGGCATCACCGGAACCAACGGCAAATCCACCACCACGGCACTTCTTGCGCATATTCTGGCGGCGGCCGGCCGCCCTGTGGCAGCCGGGGCGAACCTTGGCCCTGCGGCGCTGAGCCTGCCGCTGCTGCCCCAAGATGGGGTGTATGTGCTCGAAATGTCCTCCTACATGTTGGAGCGACTCGCGACTCTCCGCTTCGATGTTGCGGCGATGCTGAACCTCAGTCCCGACCACCTCGACCGTCATGGCGACATGGTTGGCTATGAGGCCGCGAAACGCGCTATTTTCGCCAGGCAGACCGCCGGCGACGCGGCTATTGTCGGCATTGATGATGAAGCTTGCGCCAGGATCGCGGGCAGTTTGCCGAACGCCACGCGCATTTCCGGCAGCCACCCCGCGGACGTCTGGGCTGATGGTGCGATTGTCCGCGACGGCGCGGGGCCGATCGCCGATCTCAGCCGCGCCGCTGCGTTGCCAGGCGAGCATAATGCACAGAACGCCGCCGCCGCTGCCGCCATGGCTTTGGCGCTCGGCGTTTCGCGTTCCATCATTGCCGCCGCCATCGAGGATTTCCCCGGGCTCGCGCACAGGCAGGAGCAGGTGGCGACCTTTGGAGGCGTGCGCTTCGTCAATGACAGCAAGGCGACGAATGCCGACGCCACCGCCCGCGCCCTGGGCTGCTACGACAAGCTGGTGTGGATAGCGGGCGGCATCGCGAAGGCCGGCGGCATAGAGCCTTTGGCAGAGTATTTCCCGCGCGTTGCCCGCGCCTTCCTCATCGGCCGCGACGCCGACGCATTCGCTGAGACACTCAAGGCCGCCGGCGTGACATACGACATTGCGAAAACGCTGGATACCGCGGTGCCCGCAGCTTTCGAAGCTGCACAGGCGCTCGCCGCACCGGTCGTCCTGCTCTCTCCCGCCTGCGCCAGCTTCGACCAATTCTCTGGTTTCGAAGCTCGCGGCGATCGTTTTCGCGACCTGGTGCTGAGCCTTCGGAAGGAGCCGGTGTGATGGCCGGCATGTCGCGCGCCGACACCTCCGTCCTGGGCCGTTGGTGGTGGACGGTCGATCGTTGGACCCTGTTCTCCATTCTTGGGTTGATTGGCTTCGGCTACATCCTCGTGCTTGCAGCCAGTCCTGCAGTCGCTGAACGAATCCATCAGTCGCGCGACGTCTTCATCCTCAAGCAGGTGATCTTCCTCGCTCTCGCCGGCGCCGTCATCGTCGGCGTGTCGCTGCTCTCGCCGCGCGATGTTCGCCGAGTGGCACTGGGCGGATGCGCCATCGCCATCGCCTTGACGGCTTTGACGCTTGTGCACGGCGTGGAGATCAAGGGCGCCCGCCGATGGATTGCGCTTCCCGGCATGTCGATCCAGCCGAGCGAATTTCTAAAACCCTGTTTTGCTGTAGTCACTGCCTGGCTGTTGACGGAAGCCAAGCGCACCCGCGGCTTCCCGGGCACGATCATCGCGTTCGTGCTGTTTGGCATCATCCTGATGCTGCTGAAATCGCAGCCTGACATTGGCATGTTGTCCGTCATTACAGCGGTGTTTTTCGCCCAGCTTTTTGTGGGCGGCTTGAACATGGCACTGGTCGGCGTGGCGGCGCTAGGCATGGGCGGCGCGGCCTTCGGCGCCTATGCGCTCTTCCCGCACGTCCGTAGCCGCGTCACCCGGTTCCTGCATCCTGAGCAAGGCGATCACTATCAAGTCGATACGGCACTGCAGGCGTTTGGCAACGGTGGCCTTCTTGGCCGCGGTCCAGGTGAAGGCCGGGTGAAGGATCTGCTGCCGGACGCGCATGCCGATTTTGTTTTTGCCGTTGCAGGCGAGGAATTCGGTTTGCTGATCTGCCTGATGATCCTGGGCGTGTTCGCCTTCATCGTGTTGCGAGGCTTGCTGCGCCTGGTGCAGGAGATGGACGAGTTCGTCATTCTCGCGGCAAGTGGCCTGGTCACCGGCTTTGGCCTGCAGGCCTTCGTGAACATGGCGTCTGCGCTCCACTTGATTCCCACCAAGGGCATGACCCTGCCGTTCATTTCCTACGGCGGCAGTTCGGCGCTTTCGGTGGCGCTTGGCATGGGCATGCTGCTGTCGCTGACCCGCCGGCGCACGCATGGTGATCCATCATGAGGGGACCTGCAGTCAGGCCGATCGTCATTGCTGCCGGTGGCACAGGTGGCCATTTCTTTCCGGCAGAGGCGTTGGGCGCTCGGTTGATCGCGCGCGGCCATCGCGTTGTGCTGATGACGGACGCACGATCGGGTGCCGCAAAGAGTGCAGTTTTTGCTGGCCTGGAGCAGCATGTGCTTCCCGGAGCAGGGATCGCAGGACGCGGCTTGCGCCGCGGTGCCGCTGCTGTCGCCTCGCTCGCACTCGGCACGTTGCGCGCACGGAAACTACTTGCCTCGCTCGACGCCGGCGTCGTCGTCGGCTTCGGCGGCTATCCCTGCGTGCCGCCCATCCTCGCCGCCCGCATGCTGAAACGCCGCCCCACCATCGTTCTGCAGGAGCAGAACGCAGTGCTCGGGCGCGCGAACCGGATGTTGTCGCGTTGGTCAGACGTGCTTGCGCTTGGTTTTGAAAGGACGACGCGTATTCCACCAAGCATCCGGAGCGTCTTCACAGGCAATCCGGTCCGAACGGCAATAGCGGAAGTGGCTGGAAAAGGCTACACGCCTCCTGCCGGCACCATTGAACTTTTGGTTCTGGGGGGCTCGCTCGGCGCCCGCGTGTTCAGTGACATCGTGCCGCAAGCCATCGTCTTGCTTCCCGGCAGAGCTGCGAGGCGGTTTGCACATTGTCCAGCAATGCCGCGACGAAGATCTTGCGCGTGTTCAAAGCGCCTACGCCGCGCAGGGGACGACCGCCGAACTCTCGCCCTTCTTCGCCGACGTTGCGGCGCGGCTCGTGAAAGCCCACATTGTCATCGCCCGTGCCGGCGCTTCGACTTGTGCCGAGTTGGCTGCCGTTGGCCGCCCATCCATCCTGGTGCCGCTGCCTGGTGCGATCGACGACCATCAGGCCGCGAACGCGGCGTCACTCGCATCCTCCGGGGCAGCACACATCGTAAAACAAGCCGACTTTACCCCGCACAGCCTCGCGGCACTTCTGCAATCTTGCCTGACAGACAACTGGCTGATCGCGGCGGCAGAAGCAGCGCGCGGTTGCGCGCGCGTCGGTGCCGCGGATGCGCTTGCCGATCTCGTCGAGCAAAACCTCGAGCGGGCAGGGGCACACGCATGAGAGCACTTCCCCTCAGCATAGGCACCATTCATTTCGTCGGCGTCGGCGGCATCGGCATGTCCGGCATTGCTGAAGTGCTGCATACCCTCGGCTATGTCGTTCAGGGCAGCGATATCGCCGAGAACGCGAACGTGCGCCGCCTCAGGGCGCAAGGCATCAAGGTCGCCATCGGCCACGACGCGGCTAATCTCGGCACCGCTCAGGTCGTCGTGGTTTCCACCGCTGTGAAAGCGGATAATCCCGAAGTGACTTCAGCACGCCAGCGTCTCATTCCAGTTGTCCGCCGTGCCGAAATGCTGGCTGAGCTCATGCGGCTTCGCTGGGCGATCGCCGTCGGCGGCACACACGGCAAGACCACCACCACCAGCCTCATCGCCGCCATGCTGGAAGCGGCGCACCTTGATCCCACCGTCATCAATGGCGGCATCATCGAAGCGTACGGCAGTAACACGCGCATGGGCGCAGGCGACTGGATGGTCGTCGAAGCCGACGAGAGCGACGGCAGCTTTCTTCGTCTGCCCGCGACGATCGCAGTCGTGACCAACATGGATCCTGAACACCTCGATCATTGGGGCACCGCAGAGGCCATGACTGCGGGCTTTGACCAGTTCGTCAGCAACATCCCCTTCTACGGCTTTGCCGTGCTGTGCATCGACCATCCCGGCGTGCAGGCCATGATCCCTCGGATCGACCGCCGTATCGTGACCTATGGTTTTTCGCCGCAGGCCGACGTGCGCGCCGACCGGATCGTTGCCAACACTCTAGGCGCGACTTTCGAGGTCGAAGTCACCGATCGTCACCGCAAGCGCCCGCGCCGCCTCGGTGCATTCCGCCTGCCGATGCTGGGTCAGCATAATGTTCAGAACGCGCTTGCCGCCATCGCCGTGGGCGTGGAGATGGACATAGACGAACAGACGCTGCGCAGCGCCTTCCTGAACTTTAAAGGTGTCAAGCGCCGCTTTACCAAGACAGGTGAGACGGGCGGCATCACCGTCATCGATGACTACGGCCATCACCCCGTTGAAATCGCTGCGGTCCTCAAGGCTGCACGCCAGGCTGGCGCGCGCGACGTCATCGCCGTCGTGCAGCCGCACCGCTATTCGCGTCTTGCATCACTCTTTACTGAATTCTGCACCTGCATGAACGATGCAGGCACCGTCATCGTCGCCAACGTTTACGCTGCCGGCGAAGCGCCCCTTCCCGGCGCTGACCGCGATACGCTGGTGGACGGACTTCGTGCCAGCGGTCATCGCAGCGTGGTGCCGCTCGCCGCGCCGGAGCACCTGGCTGAGATGGTTCACGCCATAGCCAAGCCAGGCGATATCGTCGTCTGCCTCGGCGCTGGCACGATCACCAACTGGGCACAGGCATTGCCGGCGCAGCTTGCAGAACTGCAAGGGCCACGCAAGCGGGTGGGCAAAGCGTCATGATGGCGCAAGCGCAAACGGCGCACCTGGCAGACTCGCTACCTCCGATCAGGGGCCGCGTGCAGCGTGACGCTGTGCTTGCCTCCTCCACCTGGTTTCGCGTCGGTGGCGCTGCCGAAATTCTGGTCAAGCCGGCGGATACGGACGATCTCTGCTCTCTGCTTTCGCAGATGCCCGCGGTAATTCCTGTCACCGTTATCGGCGCCGCTTCTAACCTCATCGTCCGCGATGGCGGACTTGCGGGCGCTGTCGTTCGGCTCGCCCGCGGCTTTGGCGACATCGTTGTCGAGCGTGACGGTGTGATGGCCGGGGCTGCTGCCCTGGATGCTACTGTTGCCGAACATGCCGCTGCCGCAGGGCTCACCGGCCTTGAGTTTCTCTCGGGCATCCCGGGCAGCATCGGCGGCGCTGTCGCGATGAACGCAGGCGCCTATGGCGGCGACATCGCTTCTTGTCTGGACTGGGCAGAGATCGTGACCCGCCAAGGCGAATTGCTGCGCCTCGCTGCCGGCGAAATCGGCTTTGCCTACCGTCACTCCGGCTTGCCGCCGGAATCCATTGTCGTGCGCGCGCGCTTTTGTGCCAAGCCCGGCGACACTGCCGCCATCGCGGCGCGCATGGCCGAGATCAAGGCCAGCCGCGAGGCCACGCAGCCGGTCAGGGCCCGCACCGGCGGATCGACCTTCCGCAACCCCGAAAACGCCCGCGCCTGGGAGCTCATCGACTCCGCCGGCTGCCGCGGCCTCGTGCGCGGCCACGCACAAGTCTCCGAGAAGCACTGCAATTTTCTTCTGAATACCGGCGGCGCGACAGCGGCTGACCTCGAAGGGCTTGGTGAGGAAGTGCGTCGCCGCGTGCACGCCACCAGCGGCATTTCTCTCATCTGGGAAATCAAGCGCATCGGCATCCCCTCCACCCGTCCAGCGGTGGTGTCATGAAGCGCGTCGCTGTCCTTTATGGTGGAATTTCTGCCGAGCGCGAGGTCAGCCTGTCCACCGGCGTGCAAGTGATTACCGCGCTGCGCGACGCCGGCTTCGAGGTTCAACCTGTCGAAGTCGGCCAGGATCTCGGCGCCGTCCTGGCGGCTTTGTCGGACCGGCCAGACGCTGTCTTCAACGCCCTGCACGGCAGGTTCGGCGAAGATGGCGTCATCCAGGGTGTGCTCGATTGGCTTGACCTGCCCTATACGCATTCAGGCGTGCGCGCCTCAGCCCTCGCCATGGACAAGGCCGCAAGCCGCGCTGTCTTCGCCGCCGCCGGACTGCCGATCGCCCCTGGTCGCGTCATCGCTGTTGCCGAGCTCGAAGCAGGCGATCCCATCGCTCGTCCCTACGTCATCAAGCCTCTTAACGAGGGATCCTCGGTCGGCGTCGAAATCATGCGAGATGGCGGCAATCATCGCCACGAAATTGTCGCGCGGTGGCATTTCGGCCCGCAGGCTCTGGTGGAGGAGTTCATCCCAGGCCGAGAGCTGACGGTCGGCGTGATGGGCGACCGTGCGCTGACAGTGACGGAGATTTCGGCCTCGCATGCCTTCTATGACTACGAAAGCAAATATGCCCAGGGCGGCTCGAAGCACGTGCTTCCCGCCAAGGTTCACCGCAAAGCCTATGATCAGGCCCTTGAACTTGCAGTCGAGGCTCATCGTGCCCTCGGCTGCCGCGGCGTAAGCCGATCAGACTTCCGCTATGACGACACTGCGGGCGAACCAGGGCGGCTTGTCCTGCTGGAGGTGAACACGCAACCCGGCCTGACACCGACGTCTCTCCTGCCCGAGCAGGCGGCACATTGCGGCATCGCATTTCCTGCGCTCTGCGCCTGGATGGTGGAGCACGCCGCATGCCGCGCATAAAAGGTGAGATCACCCGCCCAAGCCGTCTGAAACTTCTCATCCGTCGCCAGCGGCGGAACCTGCGCTTGGTCGCGTTCTTCGCTGTCGGGTTCATCGCGCTTCTGGCGGCAGTGATAGTGTCTCACTCGGCGAAGCGCGGCGGAACCATTGCCTCCATGCAGGAACGTTTTGGCAAAGCCATCGACCTGCGCGTTGCAGACATCCAGATCGATGGCCGCGCCAACACGCCTGAACCCCTGCTGCGGGCAGCCCTCGGCGTTTCCGTCGGCGACCGGATCCTGGGCTTCTCCGTCGAGGGCGCACGCTCGCGCATCGAGAGCCTTGCATGGGTCGAGCATGTCTCCGTCGAGCGCCGGCTTCCCGGCACCATCGTCGTCGATCTCACCGAGCGGCGTCCGTTTGCCATCTGGCAGAGCAGTGGGAAATTCCAGCTCATCGACCGCGAAGGCAACGTGGTGGTGAACGAGGATGTCACAGCATTCTCCGACTTGCCGCTCGTCGTAGGTCTGGACGCTCCCGCCCACGCCGCCGCCATGCTCGATGACCTCACGGCCGTTCCCACCATCAAAAGCATGGTTGCAGCCATCGTACGCGTCGGCGAGCGCCGTTGGAATCTGCAGCTCAAGAACGGCATCACCGTCATGCTGCCAGAGGGTCACGAGCCGGTTGCACTCACGCGCCTGGCCGAATTGCAAAGCGGCCAGTCGCTTCTCGACCGGCCTCTCATTTCGGTTGATATGCGCTTGCCAGACCGTCTCGCGGTGCGCGCGAAACCGCAGCCGGCAACGCCGCCAAATGGCACGGCACCCGGCACGTCTCCCGGCGTGATGTCACCATCATCGCCAGACGCCCATCCGGCAGAAGTGCCCAGCAGGAGAGCGACGTGAACGACATATCCCGTCGCAGCGATTTGGCGCTGCCGCCGCCCATGCCGCCCGATCCGCCACCGCGCCTGCGTAATCTGCGCGCCGGACCATTCGGTGTGCTCGACGTCGGCAGCACGAAAGTCACTTGCCTCATCGGCCGCACCGAGTCGGACGGAACTTTGCGTGTGCTGGGCGGCGGTTTCACCCGGTCGCGCGGTGTGCGTGGCGGCGGGATCACCGATCTCGACGAAGCCGAGCGCGCTATCCGTGCGGCCGTGGCGCTTGCCGAAGATATGGCCGACCACCGGCTGCGCACCGTGACGGTCAATCTCTCCTGCGGTCATCCGGAGAGCCGACTGTTCAACGTCCAATGGCCAGTCGGCGGCCGTCAGGTCACCGAGGCCGACGTGAAGCGTGTCATCACCGAAGGCCGCGCGCGCGCCGTCACCGATGGGCGCGAAACAATCCATTCGCTGCCTGTCTCGTTCTCAGTCGATGAAACGATGGGTGTTGCAGATCCTCGCGGCCACCACTGCGATCAGCTCTCCGCACGTCTGCATGTTGTGGACGCGCTCTCGATGGCGTTGCGCAATCTTGGCGCTGCCGTGCAGCGCTGCGACCTGGACATCAGCGAAGTGGTGAGCGCGCCTTTTGCCTCCGGTCTCTCGTGCCTTGTCGAAGACGAACGTGATCTCGGCGCAACCGTCATCGACATGGGCGGCGGCACGACCAGCTTAGCGGTCTTTGGCGAGGGCGAGCTGCTGCATACGGCGCAGGTGCCGGTCGGCGGCCAGCATGTGACGCGCGACATTGCCGGCGTTCTCTCGACGCCCATCGACAACGCCGAGCGCCTTAAGACGCTCTACGGCAACGCGCACGGCAGCCCGGACGACGAACGCGAAATATTACCCGTACAACTCATTGGAGAAGAGGATCATCAGTTTGCGCGAATCCCGCGCAGTATGGTTGTTGGAATCATCAAGCCGCGACTGGAGGAAACATTCGAGATGGTCCGGGACCGGTTGGATGGCGCAGGGCTGGGACGTGCGGCGGGCAGCCGCGTCGTGCTCGCCGGCGGCGCAAGCCAACTCGTAGGCGTGCGAGATTTGGCCGCTCGAATCCTCAATCGCCCTGTGCGACTCGGCCGGCCGGCTGGTATCCGTGGTTTGCCGGAAGCCGCCTCCGGTCCCGCATTTGCCACGGCGACGGGATTGCTCGCTTGGGCCGCAGGCGAGGGCCGGTCGCTCTACAATATCGAAATGGACTCGGACAGGTCTGCCGGCCTGCTTCGACGGTTCGTCGAGTTCCTGCGCGAGCGGCTGTGATGGCACGCACGCACAGCCGCTCCGCCTCCCCCGATTGCTACGCTTTTGAAGCCCCCGCTTTTCAAGCCCCTGTCTTCACCAATGGAGTGACACCATGCTGAACCTGACGATTCCGCAAAGCCTGCACACCGATTTCACGCCGCGCATTACCGTCATCGGCGTCGGCGGCGGCGGTACGAATGCGGTTGACAACATGATTCAGCTTAATCTTCAGGGTGTGGATTTCGTCGTTGCGAACACCGATGCGCAGCAGCTCATGCACAGCCGCTCGGATCGGCGCATTCAGCTTGGGCCGCATCTGACGCAAGGTTTGGGCGCTGGTGCAAAGCCGGATATCGGCCGCGCCGCCGCGGAAGAAGCAGCCGACGAACTCGCCCACCATCTCGAAGGCGTGCACATGGTGTTCATCACCGCAGGCATGGGCGGTGGGACGGGCACCGGTGCGGCCCCCGTCATCGCCCGCATGGCGCGTGAGCGCGGTGTGCTTACCGTGGGTGTGGTGACGAAGCCCTTCACCTTCGAAGGCAGCCGCCGCGCCAAGGCCGCAGAAGCAGGCATTGCCGAGCTGCAGCAGTTTGTTGACACGCTCATTGTGATTCCGAACCAGAACCTGTTCCGGCTCGCTAACGAACGCACTGGCTGGCGCGAGGCCTTCAAAATGGCCGACCATGTTCTCTACATGGGCGTCCGCGGCGTCACCGACCTGATGGTAGCGCCAGGCCTGGTGAACCTCGACTTCGCAGACATTCGCACCGTGATGGCCGAGATGGGCAAGGCGATGATGGGCACCGGTGAGGCCGAGGGCGAGAACCGCGCCATCCGTGCTGCCGAAGCCGCCATCAGCAATCCGCTTCTCGAGGATACCAGCATGGCGGGGGCTCGCGGCTTGCTGATCAACATCACCGGCGGCGACGACATGACCCTGTTCGAAGTCGATCAGGCCGCTAACCGCATACGGGAAGAGGTTGCTGAAGACGCCAACATCATCTTCGGCAGCGCGGTGGATGACAGCCTCTCCGGCCGCGTGCGCGTCTCCGTTGTTGCGACCGGCATCGACATGCAGGCGGAGAAGGCTGCCGAGACCGCCACCACCGGGCCACGCCTCGTGGCAGTGCCGGGCGGACAAGCCAGCCCGCGCGGCGTTCGTCCGCCGGTCACCAGCGGCGGCAGCCAGGGCCCGATGCCGATCAGCGGCCAGAACACCGCCGTCGCTTATGAGCCGGAGCAAAACGCCGACGCCGTGGCCAACGAGCGCATTGAGCCCCAGGTCTTCACGCCGCCGCCTCGGCAGGCCGCGAGCCCGGCGTCGTCTCTCTTCACCCAGCCGGTCGTTGAAGCGGACCCGGAGCCGGTCGCCACTCCGGCCCACCGTCCGAGCATCTTCAACCTTGTCACAGGCAAGTTCCGCGGGAGCCGTGTCGCCCCAGCCGAAGAAGCTCCTGACCTGCGTGACAATCGCCGCGGGGAGACGCGCTCCATTGTAGAACCGAAGCCGCCGATCGTTGAAATAACTCAACCGGGGAGCGATCCGGAAGCCGCAGCATTGGAAATCCCGGCTTTCCTGCGGCGGCAGCATTCTTGAACGCGGCGATCTGAGCCAAGCAGCGCAAAATTTGCTGCAGATACAGGGTGTTACACTGTAATATGGAGCAATAATCATTGACTGGAGCACAGGATGGCCAGCGGCTAGGTTCATCCTGTCTTCAAGTCTCGGCCAGGCTAACCCATGCGGCTCGAGGCACTGTCAGGAAAAAATGTCCATGGACGGTATGATCGAGCGGCTGAGGAATGACCCGCTTGGAAAACGTCAGCACACGCTGAAGTCGTCTATCGGGTGCACAGGAATCGGCCTGCACTCGGGCCGTCGCGTCCTGCTCCAACTGATGCCGGCCGAACCCGGTACTGGCATCGTCTTCCGCCGCACCGACCTCGAGATCGATATTCCCGCGCGCTACGACATGGTGTCGGACACGAGGCTCTGCACCCAGATTAGCCTGCCCGGACACCCGGAAGCCCGTGTGGGAACGGTCGAGCATGTCATGGCTGCTCTGTCAGCCCTCGGCATCGACAACGCCATCGTCGCGGTGGACGCCCCCGAAGTCCCGGTCCTTGATGGCTCGTCCGCACCGTTTGTCTTTCTTATCGAATGTGCTGGCCGGATTGAGCAGGACGCTCCTCGCGATTTCATTGAAATCCTTCACCCCGTGCGGGTCGAGGCTGGCGAAGCGAGCGTGGAACTTCGCCCCGGCGGCACCGGCCTCGATCTGGCTTTGTCGATCGACTTTACCGCCCCCGCCATCGGCCGGCAGGCACTGTCGTTTTCCCTGACTGAGGAAGGCTTCCGCCAGCAACTCGCCTCGTCACGCACCTTTGCCATGCTCGCGGAAATCGAGGCATTGCGGGAAGCGGGCCTGGCGCGGGGTGGGAGCCTTGGCAACGCAATCGTCGTCGATGGCGCCAAGATCATGAACCCGGAAGGCTTGCGCAGCGCTGACGAATTCGTACGCCACAAGATGCTCGACGCCGTTGGCGATCTCGCCCTGGCCGGTGCGCCGATCCACGGACGCTTCATCGGAAACCGTAGCGGACACGCTCTGAACAACCGCCTTTTGCGCGCGCTTTTCAAAGACGCGAGCGCTTGGCGCTGGGCTACCGCTGAGCCTGGCTGGGCGACTTATCGGGTGTCTGCTCAGGCAGCCTAGGAAGCAAGACGTTCTTTTTAATAAAAGAACCGAATGAAAGCGTTACCGACCTCACGCGGCTTATTCGATAGGTTGGGCTTATATGGATAACGCCCGCTGACTCATTGTTGCCTGCGCACCCGCGGCATTCGCCCAGGCCAGGCTGTGACATGATCATCGAGCCGTCCGGCTACTCGCTCATCGATGGCCCTGCCGCGCACAGAAATCCCCGCCGAATGCACGGTCTCAGGACTGCCTGACACAAGCGGATGCCACCAGGCGAGATCACGCCCTTCCTGCAGACGGCGGTAAGCGCAAGATGGCGGTAACCAATCGATGGTCTCGACTTCTTCGGGTGTCAGGCGAACGCAGTCTGGGACGCGACGCCGTCGGTTGGCGTAATCGCTGCACTGACAGCTTTCCTGATCCAGCAGCCGGCATGCGACGTTGGTCCAGAATATCTCGTCGGTATCCTCATCGCGCAGTTTGTGGAGGCAGCAACGGCCACAGCCGTCGCACAGCGACTCCCACTCCTCCCTGCTCATTTCAGGGAGCGTCTTCGTTTTCCAAAAAGGCGGCATTCCACAGCCTAGACACTGCCTCCCGACATGGAAACCCTGGCCTTGGGAGGCAGCGGCATGGGCGCGCAGCCGCTCAGCTAAAGACTCACGCAGGAACGGCCACATGCTCCTCGGAGAAGGCGTTGCTGGCTTCGAGCAGGATGGCCGCGGGCACCGCGTGGCAGCGTGGTCCCCAGGTTCCACACGCCTGTCGGACGTGCCAGCCGCCCCCCGGGTGCCGAGCCACGTTCAATCGTAGCTGACGTATCTCGCCGCCGTGGCTGACCGCTGCAACCAGTGGTCCAGGCGCCTCGCCGGTAATTCCCAGAATGTCCACTTCGGCTGTCCTCCTGCTCGGTGGGAGGATGATCGAAACCAGTTGCAGAACGGTTAACTCGGGGATGAGCTGCCCTGGCCAACCCCCACTACGGGGCTTACATCTGGCGGCAATCGATAGAGGACTGCGACAGCATGTTGGATGTGAGCTTTGCCAAACCCGCATTGCCGACCACCGGAGCGCTCTGCCTCCTGGTCGCCGAGGGCGCCAGCCCCTCTGGCCTCTGGCATGCGGCGGACGAAGCAACCGGCGGCGCAGTCACCCGCGCCTTCGCGGCGGCCGAATTTACCGGCAAGGACGGCCAGAGCTGCACCATCCTCGCACCATCTTTCCGTGAAGGTGGCCCGCAACTCACGCGCATCGTCGCAGCAGGCCTTGGCCGCGAAGCCGACCTTACCGCACGCAAGATCGAGGAAGCCGCCGGCACACTCGCCGCCAGCCTCGCTCGCGAGCCGCAGGTCACCCTGGCCGCCGACGGCCTCAGGCCCTCGCACGCCGCCGCTGCTGCGATGGGCGCCGTCCTGCGCAGCTATCGCTTCGACCTTTACCACACCAAGCAAAAGCCCGAGGACAAGCCGCGTCTCACAAAGCTTTCTGTGCTGGCCGACAACCCAAGTGAGGCCGAAGCCGCTTGGACCCCGCTCTCGGCTGTAGCGCATGGCATATTCACCACCCGCGACCTCGTGAGCGAACCGGCCAACATCCTCACGCCTGCAGAGTTCGCAACACGTATTGAGAAGCTTCGCGATCTAGGTCTCACCGTTGAAGTGCACGGCCAACCCGAACTCGAGGCGCTCGGCTTCGGCTCGCTTCTCGGCGTGTCGCAAGGCAGCGTAAATCCACCCCGTATGGTGGTGATGCAGTGGAACGGCGCCGGCGACGACAAGCCCGTCGCGTTCATCGGCAAAGGCGTCACCTTCGACACCGGCGGCATCAGCATCAAGCCAGCCGGCGGCATGGAAGATATGAAGTGGGACATGGCCGGCGCTGGCGCAGTCGTCGGCGTCATGGCAGCGCTCGCCGGCCGAAAAGCGAAGGTCAATGCTCTAGGGGTTGTAGGCTTGGTCGAGAACATGCCCTCCGGCAGCGCACAACGCCCTGGCGATGTCGTGCGAAGCTACTCCGGCCAGACCATCGAAGTGCTCAACACCGACGCCGAAGGCCGCCTGGTACTCGCTGATATCCTTTGGTATGCACAAGAGAAGTTCGATCCCAAGTTTATGGTCGATCTTGCAACACTCACCGGCGCCATCATCGTGGCTTTAGGTCACGAACACGCCGGCATGTTCAGCAATGACGACGATCTCGCCAATAAGCTCCTTGCTGCCGGACTCACTACCGGCGAAAAACTCTGGCGCATGCCGATGGGCCGCGAATACGACAAGCAGCTCAAGTCCGACATTGCCGACATGAAGAACATTACCGGCCGCCCAGGCAGCTCGATCACCGCCGCCCAATTCATCGCCCGCTTCGTCAACGATCGCAAATGGGCGCATCTCGACATCGCCGGAACGGCCTGGGCTACCAAGGACACGCCTACCAATCCGAAGGGCGCTACGGCTTTTGGCGTGCGGTTGCTGGACCAGCTTGTCGCAGAGCATTTCGAAGGGAAGTAAGGAAGCACTTCTTTTTTGAAAAAAAGAAGCAAAGAACTTTTGCGAATTGGGTCCGTGTTTGAGGAAGTGCTGGGCTCAAACGTGCAAAAGTTTTTTGGTTCTTTTTTTGAAAAAAAAGCCTTTCTTCCTACAGCTTCTTCATCTGCGCATCGTAGGCCCGGGCAAACTCCCGCCCGAAGACGGACTGAAAATCATCTTCGGCCTCCTTGGCGATATCCTTATAGGTCGAGCAGAACAGCTCCCAGATCCGTGCCTTGCGTGCACCTGGCAAAATGCTGTCTAGCCGCCCAGGCGATAGGCGCGCTTCCAGAGCTTCCGGGTCGAAGCGTTTGAGTAGCCCGATCAAAGCCGTTTGCACGCCGGCCATCACCGCCATCTCGTGGCTTTGAATATCCTTGGCTGCTTCACGAACCGCCGCAAGCGGCGCCTTGTAGCCTGGCCGGGGTGGTAGCAGCAGGGCGGCCACGGCTTCCTCAACCGTTACGCTGAATTTCAGCGCGTTGTTGTCGCGTGAGCGCATCATTGTCTGTTCGACGCGCAACTCGTTCTTGATCGCAGCACGCGACATCAGAACCTCGCGCAATCCTTCGACCATGGCCCGGAATACCGCGCCCGCTGCCTCAAGCGTGGCTTCGGGCGTCTGGTTGGCAAAGCGCAAGTCAGGAACGCCGGCGCCCTGCAGCAGTGCTGCCAACAGTGCGGCCGCATCGCCGGCTGGCGCCGCGGCATGGTTGGCGACCGGAGCGGGCTGCGGCGGGGCGGCGCTTGGCTCTGGCTCCGTCGCGCGCACCGGCGGTGGTGGTGGTGGCGGTCTAGAGGCTCCAGGTTGCGGGCTGGTTGGGCTGCCGATCGGCTCGTCGCCTAACAGATCATCGAAATCGAGTTCGTTGAAATTGACGGGTGCGACCGCCTTTGGCGGTGCGAAGGCGAGGTTCGGCGCATCGGCATTGTCGCGCTGCGAAGGGCCGGTCCAGCTCTCCGCAGGCGTGATCCCCTGGAAGAGATCATCGTCCGCGTCGAGCGTTCCGGGGCGCGTGGCGGCCGCGGCTGCAAACGGATCCTCCGTCCTGAACACTGTCGCCGGCTTGGAGACAGGATGATGGAAGATCGTGCCCGGTTCTGAGCCGAACGGATCATCACCGCCTTCGCCGAATGGATCACCGCCCGCCAGATTGGCGCTGCCGAACCCCGATGCGGCAGCAGCCGGACGAGGTGCCGCCGAAACCTCGGCTTCGGTGATCGTGATGGTGTAGTCGCCGATCCGGAAGGAGTCGCCGTCTGTCAGGAAGGCCCGGCTATCGCGCGCCGTCGGCTCACGGGCGCCGTTGATGAACACGCCATTCGTGCTTGTGTCGGTCAGCACATAGCGGCTGCCCTCCAAGCTGATCATGCAATGTGTCTTCGACAGCAGCCGGTCCGGGTCGGACAGCACCCAATCGTTGCCGGCGCCACGCCCAATAGACATCGTGCCGTCGTTGAAGGTGCGGGATTCGCGCCGTGTCCCGGCCTGCCGCGAGTCCAGTGTCAGGATCAGCGGCATGCTGCGGAACCACCCTGAGTCACGGTGGGACAAGTCGAAACGGGCCTGCTAGGCTCCGCGGGGCGGCATGGCAGAAGGGAGGCGAGCATGGCGGACATCACCTTGGCCGAGTTCAACGGCAACGCCTGGCTGGTGGGCGGCGAACAGCACATCGACGACCTGCTGGCCAACACGTTGCCTGAGGATGTTACCATCGAACTGGTGCCCTGCGACTCCAAATCCGCCGTGAACGCCCTCTGGGTGCAGAACTGCGGCATGCTCCCCGAAGGCGTAGGGGGGGATCCGTGGATCATACATCCCGCTATCGTCAACCGCATACGCCGAAGCTCTCCCGATTATGCAGTGTTTTTCGGGCAATGGTCCGCCATGCTGGACGAAGATGCGCTCGCAGTGATCCATGCCGCTGCTGGCAATGCCCGCGAGCACCAGGACGCCCAATTGTTCGTTGCCGAATACCTCGATCCAGAGGGGCCACCCGCCATCGCCGACCTCCAGCGCCTGCGCGCTCACCTCATCGAGGAGCAACTTGTCTCAAAAGGCGTTGAACGCGCCAGGCTGCAGCGCATCGTCCGCGCGGTCGCCGATGTTCCCGGCATGGCCCAGGAGAGCCAGCGCATCGAGATCATCGTCAAGCTGAGCTAGGCGCTACCAGAATTGCGTGCCTGGGCCACCCTTGAACGGTCCGATAAAGTCGGAGGTCACCCAACCGCCGTAGAAGCCGCCCGGTTGCGGCACCACACGCTCATCTCCGACCATGCAAGAATCCATCCGCCCGGCGTAGACCGCGACATGGTCGCGCAGCGCTGCATAGGCCGGATTGGGCGACGGGTAGGTCCAGCCTGCATCGACCTCTGTCCGATCTCCGCCCGTCAGGGTCACGTAACTCGCTACCCCCTTCCACTCGCAGAAGCTGGTGCGACGTGATG
Organism: Acetobacteraceae bacterium; assembly: GCA_965198825.1. Lineage (GTDB taxonomy): Bacteria > Pseudomonadota > Alphaproteobacteria > Acetobacterales > Acetobacteraceae > BOG-908. The sequence continues at coordinate 363,586 of CBDAQB010000003.1, forward strand.
CAGACAGCACCCCTGGCGCGAACGCTTCGCGCGGCAGGTAGTAGGTGGGCGGATGCGTGGTCTCGAGAATTCGCCAGGCAGCCTTTGTCGAGGCGATGGTCTGCCCGCCAAGAACGATCTGCACCTCGTCCAGCACCGGCTCAATGGCGGGTGGGCGCGGGAAGTCGGCGACGCGGCGTTTTTCGGTCATGGCAGGTAGGAAGAACTTCTTTTTTAAAAAAAAGAAGCAAAAAACTTTCTACGACCTCGGGCCCGGACTCTCCTCACGCACCGCCCCCCAGTCGCAAAAGTTTTTTGGTTCTTTTTTTCAAAAAAGAACATGCTTGCTTCCTAGACTTTCAACGGCACGATCAAGAGCTTCTCGTGTCCGTGCCACGATGATATCGGCCTCCTCCTCGCTCAGAACGAAAGGCGGCGCTACCAGCATGCAGTCGCCCGTCGCACGCAGGATGAGGCCCTCCTCGTAGGCGAAGTCGCGAACCATCGCGCCCACATCGCCAGGCTTCGCAAAACGAGCCCGCGACGCCTTGTCGGGCGTCAACTCCAGCGCGCCGATCAAGCCGACCATGCGCGCTTCGCCAACCAGCGGATGATCGGCCAGGGCAAGCCATCGCTGCGCAAGGTAAGGACCAATGCTGTCACGCACCCGCTCGACCAGCTTTTCCTCGCGCATGATGCGCAGATTGGCGACGCCAGCCGCACAGCAGGCGGCATGGCCACTTGTCGTATAGCCATGGTTGAAGTCGCCGCCCGCTGCGAGCACGTCGGCTATGGCATCGGCAACCATCACGCCGCCCAACGGCAAATATCCCGAGGTGATGCTCTTCGCGATCGTCATGAAATCCGGCTTGAAACCGAAATGCTGGCTGCCGAACCAGCTTCCAAGCCTGCCGAATCCGCAGATCACCTCGTCGCTGATGATCAGGACGTTCCGCTTGCGGCAGATGCGCTCAACTTCCGGCCAATAGCTGTCGGGTGGGACGATAACGCCGCCGGCTCCCTGGATCGGCTCGCCGATGAAGGCGGCCACGTTTTCCGCCCCTAGGCGGTCGATCGCATGCGCCACTTCCCTGGCCGCCCAAAGCCCGAACTCTTCAGGGCTTCGATCGCCACCTTCGCCCCACCACCAGGGCTGCGCCACATGCTTAATGCCAGGTATCGGCAGCCCGCCCTGTTTGTGCATCCACGCCATGCCGCCGAGGCTCGCGCCGCCGATCGTCGAGCCATGATACCCGTTGTGCCGGCCAATGATGTGCGTCTTCGCCGGCTCGCCGCGAAGCTGCCAGTAGTGCCGCACCATGCGGATGATGGTGTCGTTCGCATCCGATCCGCCGTTGGTGAAAAAGGTGCGCGAAAATCCGGGCGCCAGCTCGGACAATTTTTCGGACAACTCGATGGCCGGGATCGTCGTGGATTTGAAGAACGCGTTGTAGAACGGCAGTTCGAGCATCTGCTTGTGCACGGCATCGGCGATCTCACGGCGCCCATAGCCGACAGCTACGTTCCAGAGTCCGGAGAATGCATCGAGGAACTTGCGGCCATCCGCATCCGTGAGCCACACGCCCTCCGCGTGTACGATGACGCGCGTCCCCTCGGCATTGAGCGCTGCCATGTCGGAGAACGGATGGATGTGATGGGCGGCGTCTCTACGCCGTAAGGAAGGGACGTCCAACGTTCGGCTGCCTTGGGAAGGAGGGAAGAAGAAAAGCACTTCTTTTTTGAAAAAAAGAAGCAAAAAACTTTTGGACCTTTAGGCCGAGTATTCCCTCATGGTCAGCCGACATTTGCAAAAGTTTTTTTACCCCGACTCATTGAGTATCCGGCTCCGTCGCCCCTTGCGGCGCGCTGTGTGTTTAGATTCTCCTTGCGGTCATGCGCGGTGGCTTTCTCACGGCTGAGGAGAGGCAGGTCCTGACCGAGTTGGCTCGGGACGGGCTTGCTGCCCATCGTCTGGCGCGGCGGGCGAATGCCCTGGTGCTGCTGGACCAGGGGATGAGCCCTATCAAGGTGGCCAAGGTCCTGCTGCTGGACGACGACACCATCCGTGAGTGGCACAAGACCTTCGAGCAGGACGGCATCGATGGCCTGGTCGGCTTCCATTACGGCGGCCGGCACGCGTTTCTGGCGCCAGCGCAGGAGACCCAGCTCAAGGCCTGGCTGGAGCGCACCCTGCCGCGCACCACGTGCGAGGTCGGCGCCTATATCGAGCGCCAGTTCGGCGTGACCTATGAGAGCCGCTCTGGGCTGGTCGCCTTGCTGCACCGGCTGGGGTTTGAGCACCGCAAGCCCGCGGCGGTGCCGAGCAAGATGGACCCCGACCGTCAGCGCCGGTTCATCGCTGTCTACGAAAAGCTGTTGAACAGCCTTCCTGCGAACGAGATGGTGATGTTCGCCGATGCGGTGCATCCGACCTACGGCGCACAGCCCGTCGGCTGCTGGGCGCCAAAGGGCGTGGCGATCGCCGTGGAGCAGACCACCGGCCGCGAGCACGTCAATATCCAAGGTGCGATCGACCTGCACACCGGCACCACCTGCGTGCTCGAGGTCCCCTCAGTCGACGCCACCAGCACGATTGCGCTGCTGCAAACCATCGAGGCGCGCTTTCCGGCCAAGCGCCGGATCCACGTCATGCTCGACAATGCGCGCTGCCATCACGCCAAGCTGGTAAGAGCCTGGCTCGACCGGCGAGACTGCCGAATAAGGCTACATTTCATCCCGCCCTACTGCCCGCATCTGAACCCGATCGAACGATTGTGGCTCGCGATGCACAAAGCCCTGATCCACAACCGGTGCGCTGCGAACTTCAGGCAATTCCGCGCCCGCGTCCTGACCTTTCTGCGTTACGACGTGCCAAGCCGATGGGACGTGCTCTGCGACCAGGTCACGGACAACTTCCGCATCCGCGACCCGGGTCGGTTCCGGATTCTCAGGTGAGCGGAGTATTGCTTGAAAGTATTTGTGGGATGTCGCCGATTTTAGGGTTACTTGTCATATATCGGCGCTCTATGTCAGAGTTAACCTCGGACATTAGGGTGGGTTGAGATATGTCGTGGTATTCTGAAGACGCTAAGCAGCTTCCCTCTAACCGTAAGATGAGTCTGCAGCGCCTCGATCAGTTGGCTGAGATTTTTGTTGGCGTGAACACCACAAGGATGTCAGTCGCCGGCACTCAGCCGTCTCACCTCATCAACGTTAGAGACATCGAAGGCGGAGAGCTTGCCGCGATACCTGAACTTACACGAATACACCTCTCAGACGATTTCCTTCGCAACCAGCAGCATCAAATCTTGAGGCCTGACGATGTCCTGGTCACGATACGTGGCACGCTTCTCAAATCAGCTCTGATTCGCAAGACCCACGTCGGCGCTGTAGCCGCGGCTGGTATAGCTATCCTCCGTTCAAACGGGCGCTTAAGACCTGAACTCATATTAGCAGCATTCCGCTCCACTGCTTTGCAAAGCCAGCTGCGCCAAATGGCAGTCGGCAGCACAATTCAGGGAATACACTTAAAAATCATAAAGGATGTAGAAGTTCAAGTGCCCGAGGAGAGGCGGCAGAAGCAACTGGCTGAGCTATTTAGGCTAAGCGATGCACAGTTCCGGGATGACTTAAGTCTCGCGAATATGAGACGGATACTCGCATTATCGGTCGTAACAAACTCAATAGGCATAGGAGTGACTGATGAATAATCAGGAATCATTTGATCATATGCTAGTTAATCTCCTAGACCACGCCCGTGCGTCCTCGCTAATGACATCAAACATGCGTACAATTGCATTAGCGTATATAGGTCTGGCGCTGTTAGACATCCAATCTGCTAAGAGCCACGAAGAACGGTTAATTCTGCCAGACGAGTCAGTAATCAGAATTCCGGAACTCTTTACGGCAACAGAAAAAGAAAGTTTCGAGAACCAATTTAAGTCACTAGGGTGCGTATTAATAAGTGAGTGGAAGGTAATTACGGGTTCTCGCTTCGATAATAATATTTCGTCAGACGAAATGTACAAGGCGGTTAACTGGTTTAATGGTAAGCTCGACGAGGTAGATAGTTTGTCGAGTGGGATTGTAAGTGCACCCTCTGCCGTTTCAACGCTTATCAGCAGGATGGTTGGAGAGGCTAGTCCGAAGGCAATCCTGGATCCGTTTTGTGGTACAGCAGGGCTGTTGGTTGCGGTCGCTCAGTATCTGAGATCAGAGTTTGGCGACACGCATGCACTCAAAATCTCCGGCTTTGAACCAGATCCGCTAAAGCGCGCTTTCGCTAAGCTTCGGCTTCAGCTACTCCGCATTTCCGACTTCAGAATTGAGCCGTTTGAGAGGTTCTCTACAAGAAACAAAGAGAAATTCGAGGCTGTGGTATGTATGCCGCCAGCAAGCCTCCAGTTTCTTGATAAAGAGGTTATACGCATCGGGTTTACTGCGAGTAAAAGCGGCCGGGTCGCCGCCGATACAATCCTGTTAGACTCAGCGCTCAAATGTCTGAAGCCGGGCGGTCGCGCAGTATTCCTGGTTCCAACTGGAATCCTATTCCGAGGCGGGATAGACCGGGAGCTGCGGCAACAAATTCTGCACTCACGCGCTTTGCGGAGCGTTGTCTTGTTACCTGATCGACTGCTTGTTCCGATGACGGCAGTGCGGTGCGCTCTCGTGGCATTAGAAAACGGTCTTGTACCCAGCAGTTTGGACAAGATCACGCTAATAGATGCAAGTGAGCTCGGGACAAAGCAGCGGGCCGGGACATTGCTTTCTACGAGAGATGTCGAGAGCCTAGCTACGGCGATCTTTAAACATTCAGGCTCTGACGCCCTGAGGGTTACGCGTATTAGCTCGGCGGACATATCGGAAGACGACTTAAATCTGCTGCCTTCAACCTACATGCACAAGATCGTACAGGAAGAGGACTTCCTAGATAAGGCAAAACAGCAGCTCCAAGACATCGAACAGCGTGAGTCGGAAAGGCTGTTGACAACGCAACAAGTCGATCGACTCATTAGAGACATATTACTCGGGATATGAGTTGTGGTCGTTTGGGGTAGCTGAGTCACCCTGTCAAACGACCGTTTGCCGATGTGATACGCTCGTTCGCAACGTCGAAGGTAGGCTATTTAGCCTCCGGCGCCCTCAAGGCAGACCTTCCGCTCACGGCCAGCTTGCGACATCGCTAGACAGCAGTTTCACAAAGCCATTCCTGCCGTCGAACCACAAAACGTGCAGCTCATGCCTGTAGCTGGGGAATGGGGTCTGGGGACGAGTCCCCAGCGGGGTCCAGGGGCAGAGCCCCTAACCTTCCTATGCCTACTCGACGTGCCCGCGAGCGACGAAGTTCTCGAGCCAGTGGATTGTATAATCGCCAGCCTGGAACTCGGGATCGTCGATAATGCGCTGGTGCAGCGGCAGCGTGGTCTTGATGCCAAGCACCGCGAATTCATCGAGCGCACGGCGAAGGCGGGCGATGGCTTCCGGGCGGGTGGGGGCGTGCACGATCAGTTTCGCGACCATGCTGTCGTAGTAAGGCGGCACGACGTAGCCGGCGTAGAGGGCTGAATCGACACGCACGCCGAGGCCGCCTGGGGCATGGAAGGCCTGGATGCGGCCTGGGGTGGGCATGAAAGTGTCAGGGTCCTCGGCATTCACGCGGCACTCGATGGCGTGGCCGCGGAAGAGAACGTCGGCCTGGGCGTAGCCGAGGGGCTGGCCGGCAGCGATGCGGATCTGTTCGCGCACCAGATCCACGTTGCAGACCATTTCGGTAATCGGGTGTTCGACCTGCAGGCGGGTGTTCATTTCGATGAACGCGAACTGGCCGTCCTGGTAGAGGAATTCGAGCGTGCCGGCGTTGCGGTAGCCGAGCTTGCGCAAGGCTTCGGTGGCGGTGGCGCCGATGGCGTCGCGCTGGGCTGGGGAGAGGGCCGGGGAGCCGGCTTCCTCGAGGAGCTTCTGGTGGCGGCGCTGCAGGCTGCAGTCGCGCTCGCCGAAATGCACGACATTGCCGTGGCTGTCCGCGAGAACCTGCAGCTCGATGTGGCGGGGGCGGTCGAGATATTTCTCGAGGTAGACTTCGTCGTTGCCGAACGCGGCGCGCGCTTCGGTGCGGGCGACGCGCCAGGCTTCCTCGAGCTCGGAAGCGTCGTGGGCGACTTTCATGCCGCGCCCGCCGCCGCCTGCCGTGGCCTTGATGAGCACGGGGTAGCCGACCTGTTCGGCGACGGCGCGCGCGGCATCGATGTCGGGAAGTGCGCCGTCGCTGCCAGGAACGAGGGGGACGCCGAGGCCCGCCATGGCGGTCCTGGCGGTAATCTTGTCACCCATCATGCGGATATGCGCGGGCGATGGGCCTATGAACGTGAGGCCGTGATCCTCGACCATTTCCGCAAACCCGGCGTTCTCAGAGAGGAAGCCGTAGCCCGGGTGTATGGCGTCCGCGCCTGTGACGGAGGCGGCCGAGAGGATGGCGGCCATGTTCAGGTAGCTGTCGCGTGCGGCAGGCGGGCCGATGCAGACGCTTTCGTCCGACAGGCGGACGTGCATGGCCTCCGAGTCGGCGGTGGAGTGCACGGCGACGGTGGGGATGCCGAGCTCACGGCACGCGCGCTGCACGCGGAGCGCGATTTCGCCGCGGTTGGCGATCAGGATCTTCTTGAACATAAGCGGGATCTTAGTCGATCACGACGAGCACTTCGCCATATTCCACGGGCACGCCGGTGCTGGCGAGGATGCGGGAGATGGTGCCGGCCTTGGGCGCCTTGATCTGGTTGAACGTCTTCATCGCCTCGATGAGCAGCAGGGTCTGGCCGGCTGTGACCGTCTGGCCGACGGTGACGAAGGCCGGCGATCCGGGCTCGGGCGAGAGATAGACCACCCCGACCATGGGGCTTTTGACCGCGCCGGGGTGCTGGCCGAGGTCGATCGCGGCCGCTGGCTCGGCCGCGGCTGCCGCAGGGGCGAGCGCCGCAGCCATGACAGGGGCTGCCACTGCGGCTTGCACGACGGCCGGCGCGCGGGCCACGCGTATGCGGCTGTCGCCCTCGGCGATCTCGATCTCGGTCAGGCCGGTTTGCACCAGGATGTCGGCGAGAGCGCGTATGGCGTCGGCATCGACGGGCGGGCGGGTCATTGATCTTCGTCCAGCAACATTTCAGCGAGCGCGGTCAATGCCAGCCCATAGCCCCGTATGCCAAGCCCGCAGATCACCCCCTGTGCCGCGCGCGACACGAGTGACTTGTGCCGGAATTCCTCGCGGGCGTGGATGTTCGTCAAATGGACCTCGATGACGGGCAGCTCGGCGGCTAGCAGCGCATCCATCAGCGCGACGGAGGTGTGGCTGTAGCCGCCGGGATTGATGACGATGCCGCGGGCGCGTGTGCGGCATTCCTGCACCCAGGTAATGAGCTCGCCCTCGTGGTTCGACTGCCGGAAGTCGATGGCGAGATCGAGCATGTCCGCGGTTTCTACGCAGAGGGCTTCCAAATCATCGATGGTGGCGGCGCCGTAGAGGGCAGGCTCGCGCACGCCTAGCAGATTGAGGTTCGGGCCGTTGAGAACAGCCACCAAGGGGCGGGACATGGGGGTGCCGCGTAGCATGGCGGTCCGGTGAAGGCCAGGGTTCGGCAAGTGACTGATAGTAATAGGGCCTGCGAGATGAGTGACGAGAGCAAGGGAGAAAGACAAGCAAGCGCTTCTTTTTGAAAAAAGAAGCAAAAACTTTTGCTTCTTTGGGTCGAGCCTTCGGGACTGGCCTTGTGGGGTGGGTCGCCATATGAGGGCTTGGGCTTCAAAGGGGATTGTCATGGACCAGCGTAGCGTCGCCACCGTTATTGGCGGGTCCGGCTTTCTCGGGCGCTATATTGTCAAGCGTCTGGCGGCGGCGGGGCACGTGGTGCGGGTCGCGGTGCGCGATCCCGAGCGGGCGATGTTCCTGCGGCCGATGGGCCGGGTGGGGCAGATCGTGCCCCTGTTCGCCAACATCACCTCGGACGGCACGCTGACGCGGGCGATCGAGGGATCGTCCGTGGTGATCAACCTGGTGGGCGTGCTGGCCGAGCGGCGCGCAGGCGATTTCAACGCGCTGCAGGCAGAAGGCGCCGGGCGTGTCGCGCGCATCGCCGCCGCTTCCGGCGTGTCGCACCTGCTGCAAATGTCGGCCATCGGCGCCTCTGCGGACAGCCAGGCGAAATATGCGCGGTCGAAGGCAGAGGGCGAGGCGCTGGTGCGCCAGCATTTTCCACGCGCAGTCATTCTGCGGCCGTCGCTGGTCTTCGGGCCGGAAGACCAGTTCTTCAACCGCTTCGCCTCCATGGCGCGGCTGTCGCCCATCATGCCGGTCATCGCCGGCGCGACGCGCTTCCAGCCGGTGTATGTCGGCGACGTCGCTGACGCCGTCATGGCGGCGCTGAGCCGCGATGACGCCGCCGGCGTCACCTATGAGTTGGGCGGCCCAAAGGTGATGACCTTCCGCGAGATCATGGGATGGATTTTGGCTCAGGTGGAGCGCCACCGGCCGCTGGTGAACATGCCCGACGGCGTCGCGCGCCTGATGGCCTCCATTCCCTTCAGCGGCCTGACCGCCGACCAGCTCATCATGTTGAAGCATGACAACGTCGCCAACCCCGACATGCCCGGCCTCGCCGCCCTCGGCATTGTCCCCACGCCGATCGACCTCGTGGTGCCGAGCTACCTGGCGCGCTATCGAAAGGGCGGCGCGAAACAGCGCGATTTCGAGATAGGTCCGAACCGGGCGTAGTTCTGCCTCTTTGTTGGTCAGGCGGAAACGCAATGCTGGTTTAAGGCACCTATCGGGTCAACTACTCTGACCTATCGGCTGATTATGACTCGTCAGCCTTGTTGTGAATGCTAAATGCTTCGTCAAACGGGTTCTGCCCGCCACGTCGCCGGAGCACCCCTATGGCTGAGAAAATGCTGAAATTCACGCGTCTGGCGCAGCATCAGCCGGATAAGCGTGCTGTTGCTCTGCGCCGCGAGGATTTCGCCGAAATCTACCGCGACTTCGCCGTGCCAGAGGCTGCCGCGCAGGCGAGCCGCTGCAGCCAGTGCGGCGTGCCGTTCTGCTCGGTTCACTGCCCGCTCAACAACAACATTCCTGACTGGCTGAAGCTGACCGCCGAGGGGCGGCTGGACGAAGCCTACGAGGTGAGCGCTGCGACGAATAACTTTCCAGAGATTTGCGGTCGCATCTGCCCGCAGGACCGCCTCTGCGAAGGCAATTGCGTCATCGAGAAGGGCTTTGAGAGCGTCACGATCGGCGCTGTCGAGCGTTTCGTCACCGACTACGCGTTTACCCAGGGTTGGGTGAAGGCGGCCAAGCCGCGCCACGAATTGTCGCAGTCCGTGGGTATCGTCGGCGCCGGACCTGGCGGGCTCGCGGCCGCGGAAGAGCTGCGCCGGCGCGGCTACCAGGTGTACGTCTATGACCGGCACGACCGGCCGGGCGGACTGATGATCTATGGGATTCCGGGCTTCAAGCTCGAGAAGGAGATCGTGCTGCGGCGCTGGAAGCTGCTTGAAGAAGCCGGCATCAAGTTCCAGCTCTCCTGCGAAATCGGTCGCGATGTTTCATTCGCGGAACTGCGCGCGCGGCACGATGCCGTGCTGATTGCGACAGGCGTCTATGAGGCGCGCGATATCGCGGGTCCTGGCTCAGGCTTGCCCGGCATCGTGCCGTCACTCGACTTCCTGTTCGCGTCCAACCGCAAAGGCCTCGGCGACGACGTGCCCGATTTCGAATCGGGGCTGCTGAACGCGCACGGCAAGAATGTGGTGGTCATCGGCGGCGGCGATACCGCCATGGACTGCGTGCGCACGTCCGTTCGGCAGGGCGCATCCTCCGTCGTGTGCCTCTATCGGCGCGACAAGGCGAACATGCCGGGCAGCCTGCGTGAAGTGAAGAACGCCGAAGAAGAGGGCGTGCAGTTCGTGTGGCTGTCCGCACCGGAAGCGTTCCTCGGCGACAATCACGTCTCTGGCGTTCGTGCCGTTCGCATGCGCCTCGGCTTGCCCGACTCGTCAGGGCGGCAATCGGTGGAAGTGGTGGAAAACAGCCATTTCACCGTCGACGCCGACCTCGTCATCAAGGCTTTGGGTTTCGACGCAGAGGAACTGCCGCGGCTGTGGTCGCAGGAGGCGCTGGAGGTGACGCGCTGGGGAACGGTGAAGGTCAATCACCGAACATTCCAGACGTCGCTTCCAGGGGTTTTCGCCGCCGGCGACATCGTGCGCGGCGCTAGCCTGGTCGTCTGGGCGATACGGGACGGCCGCGATGCGGCGGCTCAGATACACGCGTATCTGGCCCCTTCGGCGCGTGTCGATTTGCCTGTTGCTGCCGAGTAGACAAGCGAAGGCCTTCTTTTTTGAAAGAAAAAAGCAAAAAACTTTTGCGACTTGGCACCGTGCCCGCGGTGAGGCTCCGCCCGAACGAATAGAAGTTTTTGGTTCTTTCTTTCAAAAAAGAACGCCTTCCTGTCGCTTGTCTTCAAGACAAAGGATCAAAGCCATGACAGAGCAGAATTTCGTAGAAGCCTGGCAGGCGAACGCAGAACGGCTGGAGCACACCTATAATCCTGAGCAGGAACATGATGCCTGCGGCGTAGGGTTGATTGCATCGCTCGATGGCGTGGCGCGCCGGTCGGTCGTGGCTGCGGGTATCGAGGCGCTTCGCGCGGTGTGGCATCGCGGCGCTGTTGATGCCGATGGCAAGACGGGCGATGGCGCGGGCATTCATATCGAAATTCCGCAGGATTTCTTTGCAGAGGCGATCGAGCGCGGCGGCGAGCGGGCGCAGGACGGGCGCATCGCCGTCGGCATGGTGTTCCTGCCGAAGACGGATTTCTCGGCACAGGAGCGCTGCAGGCAGATTGTCGAAACCGAGATTTTGCGTTTCGGCTACCAGATCTATGGCTGGCGCCAGGTTCCGATCAACGTGGCGGTCATTGGCGAGAAGGCCAATGCGACGCGGCCGGAAATCGAGCAGATCATGGTGCGCAACACGCCGAAGAGCGATGATGCGACCTTCGAACGCGACCTCTACATCATCCGCCGGCGCATCGAGAAGGCCAGCATAGCGGCGCAGATTCCGGAGCTGTACATTTGCTCCCTGTCGTGCAGGTCGATCATTTACAAGGGAATGTTCCTCGCCGAGCATTTGACCGAATTCTATCCGGATTTGATCGACGAGCGTTTCATCAGCCGCTTTGCGATCTATCACCAGCGCTACTCGACGAACACGTTTCCGACCTGGCGGTTGGCGCAGCCTTTCCGCAGCCTGGCGCACAATGGTGAGATCAACACGGTTTCCGGCAACCGGAACTGGATGAAGAGCCACGAGACCCGGCTGGCTGCAGGCGAGCTCGACAGCTACATCGACGACATCAAGCCCGTGGTGCAGGCCGGCGGCTCCGACACGTCGGTGCTGGACAACGTGTTCGAGCTGCTGGTGCATGCAGGGCGCGACGCACCGATGGCAAAGGCGCTGCTGGTGCCTGCCAGCCTTGGCAGTGATGCGACCATGCCGCAGGCCCATGTCGATATGTTCCTCTACTGCAATGCCGTCATGGAGCCCTGGGATGGGCCGGCGGCATTGTGCGCGACGGATGGGCGCTGGGTGATCGCGGGGCTTGATCGAAACGGGCTCCGGCCCTTGCGCTATGCGGTGACGCGCGGCGGCATGCTCATTGTCGGTTCGGAAACCGGCATGGTCATGCTGGAAGAAAGCGATATCGTCGAGAAGGGACACGTCGGGCCGGGCCAGATGATCGGCGTGGATCTCGATGATCGGCGCTTCCTGAAGGATGAGGCGATACGCGACATGCTGGCCGCGCGCCATCCCTACGGGGAATGGACGGCGCACATACGCAAGATCGACCATATCGTAAAAACCGACGCGCCGGAGCCGACCTACTTCACCGGCGAGACTCTGCGCCGGCGCCAGCTTGCAGTCGGCATGACGCTCGAGGAGCTCGAGACCATTCTGCACCCGATGGTGGAGGATGCAGTCGAAGCCACGGGCAGCATGGGCGACGACACGCCGATCGCCGTGTTGTCCGAGCAATATCGCGGCTTGCATCATTACTTCAGGCAGAATTTTTCGCAGGTCACCAACCCGCCGATCGATAGCTTGCGCGAAACGCGGGTAATGAGCCTGAAGACGCGGCTCGGCAACCTTGGCAACGTGCTCGACGAGGACGCCACGCAGTGCGACCTGCTGCAGCTCGAAAGCCCCGTGCTCTCGAATGCGGAGTTCGAGGCCATGGTGCGCACGATGGGCCCCGCGGCCGTCGTGATCGACTGCACCTTTGATGTCGAGGAGGGCGAGGCCGGGCTGCGCCGCGCCATCGCTCGCATCAGGACGGAAGCCGAGGAAGGCGTGCAGCAGGGCAAGACGCATGTCGTGCTCACCGATGAGCACCAGGGCGAAACGCGGGTTCCCATCCCCATGATCCTGGCCACTGGGGCGGTGCATACGCATCTGGTGAAATCCAGCCTGCGCACTTTCACCAGCCTCAATGTGCGTGCCGCCGAGTGCATGGACGTGCATATGTTCGCTGTCCTGATCGGCGTCGGCGCGACCACGGTGAATGCCTATCTTGCACAGGAAAGCATCGCTGACCGTCACCGCCGCGGTTTGTTCGGTGAGCTGTCTCTGAAGGAGGCGGTTGGGCGCTTTAAGAAAGCCGTCGACAAGGGTCTGCTGAAGACGATGTCCAAGATGGGCATCTCGGTGATCTCCTCCTACCGCGGAGGCTATAATTTCGAGGCGATCGGCCTCTCGCGCGCCCTTGTCGGCGAGTTCTTCCCTGGCATGCAGTCGCGCATTTCCGGCGTTGGCCTGTCCGGCATCGCGCGCCGGCTCCTGACGGTGCACAAGGCAGCGTGGAACGCGGAGTTCGTCACTCTCCCTGTCGGCGGGCTCTACAAGCTTCGCAAACGCGGCGAGACGCACGCGTTCGACGGCGGGCTGATCCATATGCTGCAGTCGGCAGTGGCCAGCGACAGCTATCAGCTTTACCGGCGCTACGCCGATGCGGTGCGGCGCCAGCCGCCGGTGGCGTTGCGCGACTTGCTGGACTTCCGCCATGAACGCTGCAAGCCGATTTCCGTGGATATGGTGGAGAGCATCACCGAAATCCGGAAGCGCCTGCTGGCGCCTGGCATCTCGCTTGGCGCACTGAGCCCCGAAGCGCATGAGACATTGTCGATCGCGATGAACCGTATCGGCGCGCGCTCCGACTCGGGCGAGGGCGGCGAGGATCCGGCGCGTGCAAAGCCGCGCGCGAATGGCGACAATGCTTCTTCCGCCATCAAGCAGATCGCCTCTGGACGCTTCGGCGTGACCGCGGAGTATCTGAACAGTTGCCGCGAAATCGAGATCAAGATGGCGCAGGGCGCCAAGCCAGGCGAAGGCGGCCAGTTGCCCGGCTTCAAGGTGACGGAGCTGATCGCCAAGCTGCGACACTCGACACCTGGCGTGACACTCATCAGTCCACCGCCGCACCACGATATCTACTCCATCGAGGATCTGGCGCAGCTCATCTACGACCTCAAGCAGATCAACCCCGAAGCCACCGTGTGCGTAAAACTCGTGGCGCGCTCAGGCATCGGCACGATCGCGGCTGGCGTGGCAAAAGCCAAGGCCGACAGCATCCTGATCTCCGGCCACGTCGGCGGCACCGGGGCCTCGCCGCTGACATCGTTGAAATATGCCGGTCTGCCATGGGAGATGGGCCTGTCCGAAGCGCATCAGGTGCTGATGCTCAACCGTCTCCGCCACCGCGTGAAGCTGCGCACAGATGGCGGCATTAAGACAGGGCGTGACGTAGTGATTGCGGCCATGCTCGGCGCCGAAGAGTTCGGCATCGGTACCGCATCGCTCGTGGCAATGGGCTGCATCATGGTGCGACAGTGCCATTCGAACACCTGCCCCGTCGGCGTGTGCACACAGGACGAGGAACTGCGCAGCAAGTTCGAAGGATCGCCGGAGAAGGTTATTAATCTGTTCTCCTTCATCGCGGAAGACGTGCGCGGCATCCTTGCCGAACTCGGCTTCACCAAGCTTGAGGACATCATCGGCCGAAGCGATCTGCTGGCGCAGGTGAGCCGCGGTTCAAATCTGCTCGACGATCTCGACCTTAATCCGATCCTGGCACAGGCCGATGCCGGCCCTCACGCGCGATTCTGCACGCGTATCGGACGTAACGAGGTGCCTGAGACGCTCGATGCGCAAATGATCGCCGACGCGCAGCCGCTGTTCGATGGCGGCGAGAAAATGCAGTTGCAATACAGCATACGCAACACGCACCGCGCCATCGGCACGAAATTTTCGTCGCGCATGGTGGCGCGCTTCAAGAAGAATGAGCTGGCACCGGGACACGTGACCGTCCGGCTGCGTGGGTCCGCAGGCCAGTCGCTCGGCGCGTTCGCGGTCCAAGGCCTCAAGCTCGAGGTGATGGGCGACGCCAACGACTATGTCGGCAAGGGGCTGTCCGGCGCCACCATCGTGGTCAGGCAATCGCCGAGTTCCGAGCGCCTTAGCCAAAACAACACCATCATCGGCAACACTTGCCTCTATGGCGCCACGGCTGGCAAATTATTCGCAGCCGGTCTCGCAGGCGAGCGGTTTGCCGTGCGCAATTCCGGTGCAATCGGCGTGGTGGAAGGCTGCGGCTCGAATGGCTGCGAATACATGACAGGCGGCACCGTCGCCATTCTCGGTGACGTCGGCGATAACTTCGGCGCCGGGTTCACCGGCGGCATTGCCTTTGTGTATGACCCCTCGGGCTTGTTCGAACTGCGCGTGAACCCCGATACGCTGCTCTGGCAGCGGCTGGCGACGCCGCATTGGGAAGGCGTGCTGCGTGCGCTGATCGAGGAGCACGCCAGCGAAACCCGCAGCCGCTACGCCGCCATGCTGCTGCATGATTGGGAGCAGGAGCGCGGGAAGTTCTGGCAGATCGTGCCCAAGGAGTATGTGAAGTATCTGCCGGCGACGCTGACTGAGGACGCCGTGGCTTTGCGCGCCTAAAGCAAGCGCGTTCCTTTTTGTAAAAGAGAACCAAAAAACTTCTGCGACTGCGGGACCGAGATCGCGATGCAGACCGGGCTCTAATTTGTAAAAGTTTTTTGGTTCTTTTTTACAAAAGAGAACGCGCTTACTTTCTCTGCCAAGGATCGCACCGAATTTAGCACCGGCCCGTTGGCGCGGCGCGCGTTGTGCCATAAACCACGCGCATGCGCGTGCTCTACCACATTCCCCTATCGCCTCATTGCCGCAAGGTCCGCCTGGTGTTGGCCGAGCGGCGCCTGCCGTTCGAGCTGAAGGTCGAGAGGACCTGGGAGCGGCGGCCCGAGTTTCTCGAGATGCATGCGGCCGGGACCGTGCCGGTGCTGGTCGAGGACAATGGGCTCGTCATCCCGGACAGCAACGTGATCTGCGAGTATCTTGAGGAGGCTTACCCCGATACGGCGCTGATGGGACGGACCCTTGCGGAACGGGTCGAGGTGCGGCGTCTCGTCGCCTGGTTCGATGGAAAATTCGCACAAGACGTCACGCGCAATCTGCTGGGCGAGAAATATCTCAAGCGGCTGACTGGGCGCGGAACGCCGGACGTCGCGGGAATACGCGCGGGCTATGCGAACCTGAAGGGGCATATGGAGTATCTCGGCTGGCTGGCCGAGACGCGGAAGTGGCTGGCGGGAAACGAGTTGTCGTTGGCGGATTTTACAGCGGCGGGGCATCTGTCCGCGCTGGATTTCACCGGCGATCTGGATTGGTCGCTGTCGCATGCAGCGCGTGATTGGTATGCGCGCATGAAATCGCGGCCGTCGTTCAGGCCTTTGCTGACGGACCGGGTGGCGGGGTTGGAGCCGCCTAAGCATTATCCGGACCTGGACTTCTAGAAGGAAGAAAGGCGTTCTTTTTTGAAAAAAAGAACCAAAAAACTTTTGCGACCTTGGGCCCCGACTCACCGTCGCACAGCGCTAAGTGGCCAGAAGTTTTTTGCTTCTTTTTTTCAAAAAAGAAGTCCTTCCTTACTGACGCGAAGCCGCCCCGTCCGGCACGGTCCCAGCCCGATCCGTCGTGTTGCTGGTAATAGGCTCTGCGGCGTTATGGTGCAGGCAATCCGACATCATCGAATCATGCGCGTACTGGTCTGATAGACCGTCCGACGGCAGGCCAGGTGGCGTGCTGCCCGAGTAGGGGGCGTCACGGTCGGAGCGGATGGAGAGTTGGTCGCGGTGCTGCACATCCCAGCTCCGGTTCACGTCTGTGCGGCAGCTATCGAGGGAGGCGCGGTCTTCCGGGGAGAGCGGCGGCGGGAAGCCGCACGCGGAGAGGAGGGCCAGCAGGGGAACGGCTGTGGCGAGGCTGCGGATCGGGGTCATGGGAGTGATGTACGTGCGGGCGGCGTGCCGGGCAAGGTTCGCAGGCTGGCGCGTAGCATGGGTTCGTCGAAACGCGCTTCGGAGGTGAGGCGTGCTTCGGCCACTGCGCGGACCAGGGCAGGGTGCAGGTCCGCGCCGTCGGCTTCGAAATCGACCATCGCGGCGGCCCAGGCGGCCTGAGCAATGAGATCGACGAGAGCAAGCAGGCGGAGGCACACCGAGATGCCGTAGAAGGTCTGCATGCCCAGCGAGCGGTCCACGGCACCTGCCCAGCAGCGGGCGTCTTCGTCCTGGAGGGCGAGGTCGGTGGTGGTGCCGTCTGGCGCTTCGAAGCGAAACACGCGGCCGACGGACCAGACGGCGCGGCGGGCAGCGTCGCGGGCATGTTCCCACGCGTGGAGAAGGTCGCGCACCAGGACGGGCGGGAGGTCGCCCGGGGCAGTGTCGATCCGGTAGGTCAGAGTGCCGTCACGGGTGGCGCCTACGCTGACGTGAGGCGCCATCAGCCGGCTTGCGCCAGAAGGGACAGGGAGCCGGGCGTGTCGAAATCCGTCAGGGCGGCGTCGCCCGCGACTGGCACTTCGGTGACGGCGTCGGGGTGGAGGGCCAGCAGCGATCGGGCGCCTGTGTCGCCTTGCATGCCGCACATCGCGCCAAAGAATTGCCTGTCCCAGAGGACAGGGTTCCCACGTTTGCCGCCGACGGTGGGCACGGCGATGAGTTTGCCCACGCCGGGGTCGTGCGCTTCGATAAGGCCGTCGATCAGGGCTGGTCCTACCAGCGGCATGTCTCCTAGGCAGATGACCGCTGCGGTTGCCGAAGCGGGAAGGGCGGTGATGCCGGCGCGCAGGCTGGCGGCCATCCCGGTGGCGAAGCCGGGCGCTTCGACGAAGGTCACCGGGCGCGTGCCGAGCGCTGCGCGCACCAGATCCGCCTGATGGCCCACGACGACGCTGATTGGCCGGGCACGGCTGGCGAGAATGCCGTCGACCACCCGGGCGACCATGGCAACCCCGTTCGCATCGGTCACCAAAAGCTTGTTCCGCGGCGCCATGCGGCTGGAGAGGCCGGCCGCCAGCACGATGGCGGCAACCGTCATGGGTTGCGCTTGGCGGTTGCCGCCCCGCGTCGTACGGCGACGATCTCCGCAAGGATGCTCAGCGCGATTTCGGCCGCACTGACTGCGCCAAGTGCCAGCCCGACAGGGCCGCGTATACGGCCGAGCGAGTCGGGTCCGTGTCCCAGGGCAGCGAGGCGCTCCAGGCGGCTCGCCTGGGTTTTTCGGGAGCCAAGGGCGCCAATGTAGAAGGCGTGTCCCCGCAGGGCACGGTCGAGTGCCGGGTCGTCGAGCTTGGGGTCGTGGGTAAGCGTGACGATCGCCGTGCGGCTATCGACGGAGAGGGCGTCGATCGCCTCGTCCGGCCAGGCGTGCGAGAGGGTGACGCCGGGGAAGCGCTCCGCTGTCGCGAAGCGTCGCCGCGGGTCGATGATGGTCACCGCGTAGCCGAGAGGGTCGGCGAGAATGGCCAGCGCCTGTGCGACATGAACGGCGCCGACGACGAGCAGGCGGTAGGCGGGGGCGTGCACCTGCAGGAACCAGCGTTCGCCGTCCACTTCGGCGATGCGGCTGTCGTCGCGCGCGAGCGCTAGGCTGGCGGCGTCCTGGAGGCCGGCGATGGCGGGCTGATCAGGCAGGATAAACTGGGTACCGTCCGAAAGCCGGGTCGCCAGCACGGCGGCCGGGCCGCTCGATTGCGCCTCCAGCAGCCGCTGGAGCGTCTGCGGCGTCACTCCAGGCGCTCGATGAAAACAGTCAGCCGGCCGCCGCAGGCGAGACCGACTTCCCAGGCCCGCTCGTCGGTCACGCCGAACTCGAGAAGCTGAGGTGCGCCGTTCTGGAGGGTGGCGCCCGCAGCCTCGACGACAGCGCCTTCGATGCAGCCGCCGCTCACCGATCCGGCCAGCCGCCCGTTTGGGGTTACGGCGAGGCGGCTGCCGCGCGGCCGGGGCGAACTGCCCCAGGTATCCACCACGGTTGCGAGTGCGACTTGCTCGCCCGATTTCCGCCAGCTGGCGGCAGTGCTCAATATGTCCTCGCTGTCCATCCGGCCGCGTCCCCTTCAAGGCGATGGAGCAACGCGCATGATGGGCGGGCGCTTCCCCAAAGCGCCAAGATTGGGTCGGCCGGCGCCGGCGTCCACCAGTCGGCGGTTCGGCGAGCCCGCTAGCCGACTGCCGCGAAGGCCTCCAGAACGTCCTCTTCGGCCGGTTCCCTCGCAGGGGCTCGCACCGGCGCCTCCTCGTCCAGCGGAAGCAGCGTCTCGTACGACCAGCGCAGCATACGGGCGAAGCGGTAGCGCAGCTCCGCATTGCCTTCGGCGGCTTCAACGGCCGTTACGAAGGCGAGGGTGATGGATTTGGCCTCTTCCGCCATGGCCCGGTGGTGCTCGGGCTCGGGCTCAAAGCCCAGGTCCAGGCATCCGGCGATGTAGCTACGGCAGGCCAGCGAGAATCGGTCGGGCGTCTCGGCCTCGTCGCAACGGGCGTGGGCACGTTTCTCGAAAACCTGCCTCCACGCCTTGCGGAAGTTCGCCACGTGACCTTCCGCCGCGAAGCGGGTGGCCATCTCGGCCATGCAGTAATAGTTTCCTGCCGCTGCTCCCTGCTTGAGCAGGCGCATCGCCCGCCTGGCGCCGCCTCGCGCGCTTCCTGGCAGTTTCAGAAGGAGCACACCGAGGCGCTCCAGTGCCACTGTCGAGCCGGCGTTTGCCGCTGCCTCGTAGAGCCTCGCCGCTTCGGAGATGTCCTGCAGTGTATCGCCCGTGCCGTGGTAGTGCCGGTCTGCTTCGGCGAGCAGGCGCGCGCGCACCGTGGCGCGGGACAAGACGGTGTGCGCAGGCATGGTAGCGTCGCCCGTCGACGCCGCATGAGCCTGGATGATGCGGATGATGTCTCCCGGCGAGCCGCGGAAAAACTCACGGTTCGGAACGACGCGCAGGCCAAGGCGGTCAAGCTCCCCATGCACCTGGCGCTCGGCCCAGATGCAGTCGGCAAATTCCTGTTCGAACGCCAATACGAAGGGGGTGGCTACCCCGCTGGCAGCAGAAAGCTCGGCCGCGCGCTCGGCTGGCGACCTCGTCGTCCGGCCTACCTTGGCCAATCCAGGGATGGTCGAGTTGACCATGACATACACTGTGCCTCGCTCCATGGCAGATCCTCCAGGCGGTCGCGTGCGCTCGTTACGAAGTCGCAACCTAGAGTTAGGCAGTCCCAGACGATACAGGCACTTCAGCTAAAAGCGCCTCCAAGCGGCGGTATCACGAAAAAGTGATCAATTATAACAGAATTGTGTATTGCGAATCGCGCCGCAAGCGAGGCCGTAAGCTGCGCTTCGTCATCCGGGCGCTGTGCCTAGTTGACAGCCGGTCATGGCATGGTCTTCATCCGCCGCCCGCACTCCGGACCTCCTCCCCCATGCCCCCGCGCCGAAAAGCCATTGCCCAGCCACAGGCCAGCAGCCTGTTCGAGACCGTGAAAACCCTGGTTTATGCGGGGCTGATCGCCCTTGTAGTGCGCACGATCGCCTTCGAGCCGTTCAATATCCCATCCGGCTCGATGATCCCGACCCTGCAGGTCGGCGATTTCCTGTTCGTCAGCAAATACAGCTACGGCTACTCGCGTTTTTCGATGCCCTTTTCGCCTGCGCTGTTTTCGGGACGCATCCTCGGCTCCGTGCCGCACCGGGGCGATGTCGTGGTATTCCGTTTCACGCGCGATACGTCCATCGACTACGTGAAGCGGGTCATCGGCCTGCCAGGCGACCATATTCAGGTGAAGGCCGGCCAGCTCTATATCAACGGTGCCGAGGTGCCGCGCACGCCGGTCGGCGACTACGAGGCTTCCGACGAGAACGGCACGAAGGTGCTGACGAAGGAATATATTGAAAGCCTGCCGAACGGGCCGAAGCACCCAATCATTAAATACTCGGATGATCCGCGCGGCATGACCGGCGACGTCGATGCCAACAACACCGATGAATACGTGGTCCCGCCGGACGAACTCTTCATGATGGGCGACAACCGCGACAACTCGTCGGACAGCCGCTTCATGAACAGCCTCGGCTTCGTGCCGATGGAGAACCTGGTCGGGCGTGCCCAATTCATCTTCTTCAGCTTCGATGCCCAGGATCCCTGGTGGCAGTTCTGGATGTGGCCGGCGGAAATCCGCTGGGGACGTCTGCTGAAAGGCGTGGATTGAGCGCCCAGGAGACCGCCTCCAAGCGCGTGGCTTTCGCCGAGACTCTTGTCGGCCACCATTTCGCCCGCGCCGACCTTCTCACCCAGGCACTGACTCACCGCTCGGCAAGCCAGGGGCGCAGGCGAAGCCGCGAGCGCGGGCCTTCCAACGAAAGGCTGGAGTTCATCGGCGACAGGGTCCTCGGGCTGGCGATGGCCGAATGGCTCGCGGAGCGTTTTCCGGGCGAGCAGGAAGGTCAGCTTGGACCGAGGCATGCGCATCTGGTGTCGCGCGAGGCGGTCGCCGCCGTGGCGGAGCGCATCGGGCTGGCGAACGCGCTGAATATCGGCGCCAACGAGGCGCTTTCAGGGGTCGGCCGGCTAGCGACAGTGCTGGCGGACGCGCTCGAAGCGCTGCTCGGGGCGCTTTTCCTCGATGGCGGCCTGGATCCTGCGCGCGCCTTCATCCGCCGCGCGTGGGCGGAGCCGATGGGCGCCCAAGTGCTGCCGCCGAAAGATGCCAAGACCGCGCTACAGGAATTCTGCCTGGCCAGGCACGAACCGCTGCCCGTCTATAAAGTGCTTTCCAGCGACGGGCCGTCGCACGAGCCCTGCTTCGTCATCGAGGTCTCGGCCCATGGCAAGTCGGGGATCGGGCGGGCGGGCAGCAAGCGCCTGGCAGAGCGGCAGGCGGCCGCAGAGCTGCTCGCGAAATTGCCATGAGCGAGACGCACGACGAGGTGTCGCGCTGCGGCTTTGTGGCACTCGTCGGCGCGCCCAACGCCGGCAAATCCACGCTTCTGAACAAGATGGCCGGGGCGAAGCTCTCCATCGTCAGCCCCAAGGCGCAGACCACGCGCTTTCGCATCCTCGGCATCCTGCTGCGCGGCGGGGCGCAGATCCTTCTGGTCGATACGCCAGGCATCTTCGCGCCGCGCCGAAAGCTCGACCGCGCCATGGTGGCGGCCGCCTGGACCGGCTCCGACGATGCCGACCTCACCCTCTTCCTGGTCGATTCGCGCACCGGCGTCACCGAGCAGGTGACTTCCATCGCCGAGCGGCTCGCCAAGACCGGCCGGCGCACCTGGCTGATCCTGAACAAGGTCGATGCCGTGCCGCGGCCAAGGCTGCTGCCGCTGACAGAGGCGCTGACGGCGCTCGGATCGTTCGAGCAGACCTTCTTCGTGAGCGCGCTCACCGCTGACGGCGTCTCTGACCTGCTCGACGTGGTCGCGCGCAACCTGCCCGAGGGGCCGCATCTCTACCCGGACGACGAGATCACCGACCTGCCCGACCGGCTGCTCGCCGCCGAAATCGTCCGAGAGCAGATTTTCCTGCAGACCCACGAGGAAGTGCCCTACGGCACCACCGTCGAAACCGAAAGCTTCACGGAGCGGCCGGACGGTTCTGTGCGCATCGATGCCACCATCTATGTCGCGCGCGCCGGGCAGAAGGCGATCCTGATCGGCGAAGGCGGCGCGCGCGTGCGCGACATCGGCGCCAAGGCACGCGGACATCTCGGCCATCTCCTCGAAAGGCAGGTCCATCTCTTCCTTAACGTTAAAGAACGTTCAGGCTGGGACGAGGACAGGGCGCGGCTCAGGGCGATCGGCCTGGATGATCCGGACTGAGGGGCGGATACGAACCGCCGGATTCACTTGAAGAAACCACGCATTCGGCCAAGATTGAACAGCAAGCGGCCTCACTGACCCAGCCGCGATCCGAGGATCAAACCCATGGCTTACACACCCAATTTCCGCGGGTACGCAGCGCCCGCCGCCGGCGTTGCAGGCGCCGCGGCGATCGACCAGGGACTGCGCGCCTACATGCTGCGCGTCTATAACTGGATGGCCAGCGGCCTGCTGCTGACCGGCGTCGTCGCCTACGGCATCGCCAACACGCCGTCTGCGCTCGCGCTGTTCTATCGCACGGTGCAGACCGACTACGGCATACGCGTGCAGCCCACCGGGCTCGGGACGTTGTCGATGTTTGCTCCGCTTGCCTTCGTGCTCGTGCTGAGCTTCGGCGTTAACCGGCTGTCGCGGCAGTCCGTGCAGGCGCTCTACTGGGCATTCTGCGTCGCGATGGGCGCCAGCCTGACGAACATCTTTCTGCTTTACGCGCACGACAGCATCGCCCGCGTGTTCTTCATCTCGGCCGCGATGTTCGCCGGCATGTCCATCTGGGGCTACACGACTAAAACAGATCTTTCCCGAATGGGCAGCTTTCTGATCATGGGGCTGTTCGGCATCGTCATCGCCAGCGTGGTGAACATGTTCGTGCATAGCAGCGCGGTCCAGTTCGCCGTCAGCCTAATCGGCGTCGTGGTGTTCACTGGCCTCACCGCCTATGACACGCAGCGCATCAAGGCGACATATGCACAGTTTGCCTATTCCGAAGGCGTCGAGGGTGCTGCGAAGCGCAGCGTTTACGACGCGCTCAGCTTGTATCTGAACTTCATCAATCTGTTCATGATCATGCTGCAGCTGACGGGTAACCGTAACAGCAACAACTGATCGAGCATGCTGGCTTTGGGAAGATCCTGAAGCCAGCAGTTCTTTTTTGAAAAAAAGAACCAAAAAACTTTTACGACTTCGGGCCGCGCCTTTCCGTTACCCGACGCCAAGTGGCAAAAGTTTTTTGCTTCTTTTTTTCAAAAAAGAAGACGCTTCCTTCTACGCGTCAGGAGCGTCAGGCGCGTCTTCCTCAACAGGCTTCTGCGCGATCACGGTCTTGAGGAAGTCCGCCAACTTCTGAGCAGCAGCCGGCTTGTCGATGCCATCCAGCGCACCGAGTTCAGCGGCGAGACGATCCATAGCGGCCTCATAGATCTGGCGCTCTGAAAAGCTCTGGTCGGGCTGGCCGGCGTTGCGGTGCAGGTCGCGCACCACTTCTGCGATGGCGAGGGGGTCGCCCGAGTTGATCTTCGCCTCGTATTCCTGGGCGCGGCGAGACCACATGGTGCGCTTGATTCGCGCGCGTCCCCGCAACACGGTCATGGCTTCGTCGAACATCTTGCGCGTGGCGAGCTTGCGCAGGCCGGCGGTGCGCGCCTTGCTGACGGGCACGCGCAGGGTCATGCGGTTTTCTTCAAAGGTGATGTGGATCAACTCGAGCTTGTGCCCCGCGATCTCCTCGGTCGCGATGCGCTCGACACGGCCAACACCGTGAGTCGGATAGACGACGTGGTCGCCCTCGACGAAGTTCTCGGCTTTTGCCATGGCGCGCGGCGGCGGCATGATGCGGCCCGGGCCCATCGAGGGGGAGCGGCCCATGTTGTGCGACATCTGCATGGGAGCCGCGTCGTTCGCCGGGCGCGCGGGGGCAGGGGCAGCAGCGGCGGGAGCCGGCGCGGAGGCGGCGGTAGCGGTGGCGATAGGAGCAGCCGGGGCTTCCGGTGCTTCAGGCTCAGCTTCGACAGCCTCGGTCACACCGGGAACGGCAGCGGCCTTCGGCTTCTTGGCTTCGGTCTCGCCGGCCGCGATGTCGGCAGGCTTCGTCTCGGCGGCTTTCGACACGGCAGGCTTTGCTTCGGGGGCCTTGGCCTCGGTGGGTGCGGCCTTGTTGGCTGGCTTGGTCGGCACGGCCTCTGCAGGCGGTGCGGCGCGCTTGGCACTGGACTTTGATGGCACTTGCTTGGGCAACTCCTATTGGGCCAACGGCCAAAGTCCATCCAGCCGCCCAAGTTGATTGAGCGAGCCATGAAGGATTTCTGCCGCTGACGGACGATCAACGCCGCTGCTCACCTTGTGCAGGGTAAGCGCTATCGCAAGCGTCAAGCCCTAGCAGCTTTTTCGCGAAAAGTCAGCATCCAAGGCAGGCGCCGGACGCGGCACGTCCGGCGCACAATTGCTTGAAGAGCCGCTAGGGCGTTCCGGGTTCCGCGGAGAGCAACGCGGCCTTGCCTGGCTTGTCTTTCCACGCGTCGGCGTCCTCGGGTGGCGTCCCCTTGCGTACAATGTTCGGCCACTGCACCGAGAAGGTGCGGTTCTGTTCGGCCCAGGCGGTCGCCCGGTCGTCGCTATCGGGCAGGATCGCTTCGGCGGGGCACTCCGGTTCGCAGACGCCGCAGTCGATGCATTCGTCCGGATTGATGACGAGCATGTTCTCGCCGACATAGAAGCAGTCCACCGGACAGACTTCGACGCAATCCATGTATTTGCACTTGATGCAGTTCTCGGTGACCACGTAGGTCATCGGCGTCTCCAAATTCTTGCGCTAAGCGGCGCGGATATGCAGGCGTTGCAGGCTGGACGCAAGGTTCAGCCGGCCGGGTCGAGCTCCTCATATAAGGTGCGTGCCTCGGGGGCTGCACCTCGCCGCTCGGACAATCCTAGGACGCGTACCACGCGTACGCCCGAGTACAGCGGTAAAGTGAGCACATCCCCCGGGCGGATCTTGGCGTGCGGCTTGTCCGTCGGCTGGCGGTTGATGCGGACAAGACCGGCTTCGACCATGGCGGCGCACTCGGTTCGTTGCGAGGCGAAGCGCGCGCACCACAGCCATTTGTCCAGCCTTTGATGCTCCATCAAGCCGCAGTCAGCCGCGCCACGCCGCCAGGGCTGCGAAAGGATGATCCGGCCGTGCAGGCCGCGCGGGAGTTGCTGGAGCCGCAGCAGGCTTGCGCCTTGGCTGGGCAATCATCGGCGGCCGCGGCGGGCCATACTGGTCGGCTGCCAATGACGGCGCGGGAATAAGGCGAAGGCCGAGGCCGCGCAGGACCGCGGGGAGCATGCCGAGTTTCAAGCCCAGCCGCGGCCCGAGATCGGCCGGCAAGGGCGCTGCCCGCTGGCGGGTGGCGAAGCTGAGTTCGGCGGCGACGCGCTCGGCGACGTCGAGGCGCAGCACCACCGGCCCTGCCTCGACCCAGCCCATGGCGTACAGGAAGCCGGGCGGGTGCTCCGGCTTAGGCGTGGTGGAGATGAGGCCGGGGTTGGGCAGCGCGGGGGTAGGCCGTTTGTGGGTGATCGCCCATAGCTGCGCCCGCCGCGCGGCCGCACGCGGCTTGAGCAGTTCCGGCATGAAAAGGGCGTAGCGGCCGGCGCGTACCCCAAGGGCGCGCAGCCGGCCGCGCCTGCCTGGGTCGATGTCGGCATCTGTGGCGCCTGGAACCACGCCGCCGTGCTCCAGCATGCGGTGAAGCGGACCGCGCAGCGCGGCATCGGCGCTCGCGCGTTCGATGGCGGCGAAAAGTGGTGCGAGGTCGTGGGCGACCTGCTCGTCGAACCATTTCTGCAGGCGGAGCCGGACACGCTCGCGCTGCGCGCCGTCGAGGAACTCGCTGTCCAGCACCTCGATCATCGGCCTGGTCAAAGCAACGCCTGGCCGGAGCCGGGCGACGGGAGCGCCGTCCCATGTCACGGCGTGGTCGGGCATGGAGGCGAACGCGGCATCCTTCGCCTGCTCGAGAAGCCCGACGCGACGCGGCATCTCCTCGCGCAAAGCGCGCCTGGCAGCGCGCATGACAAGGCGCTTCTCGGGTCCTTCAGCCACAGGATCGGGGAGGAAGGCGAAACCCGCGACATGGCCGACGGAATGGCCTTCCACCACCACCTCGCCGCGCGCGGTGACGGCGGAGAGGAATTCATCTCCCTCCTCGGCTTCCTCCAGCCGGCGCATGAGGTGGGCGGCGCGCCGGTCCACGAAGCGGGCGGTGAGCCGCTCGTGCAGCGCATCCGAGAGCTTGTCCTCGATATCGCGTGCGCGGGCCTGCCAGTGGGCGGCATCGGCGACCCAGTCGCCGCGGGCGGCGATATAGGACCAGATGCGAACGCCGGAGAGGCGGGCCATCAGCGTGTCGATATCGCCTTCGGTGCCGGCCAGCGTGGAGAAATTCTGGTCGAGCCAGTCCGGCGGCAGCATGCGGCCGGCTGCCAGATGGCCGTAGATGGTCGCGCAAAGGCGGACATGGCTGTCGTCGGTGATCTTGCGGAAGTCGGGCACCTGGCAGGCCTCCCACAGCAGCCGCACCTGTCGGCGGCCCTGCGCCTGGCGGCGGATCTCCTGGTCGCGCGAGAGGGCGGCGAGCACTTCGAGGTCGCTTGCATCGTGCCCACGCACCAGGCCCGGCATCGGCGCGGGCGCAGTCAGGCTGTCGAGAAGGCGGTCGATATGGCTGAAATCGAGGTCGCTATTGCGCCAGCAGACGGCTTCGATGGAGTCGAAGGCGTGAGCCTCGACGGCCTCGACGATCTCGTCCGGCATGGCAGGGCAGGTGCCTGTCGTGCCGAAAGTCCCGTCGCGCATGCCGCGGCCGGCGCGGCCGCCGATCTGGGCGACCTCGGCCGCCGTGAGCCGGCGTGGGCGGTGGCCGTCGAACTTCTGCAGGCCTGCGAAAGCGACATGGTTCACGTCCATGTTCAGCCCCATGCCGATCGCGTCGGTGGCGACGAGGAAGTCCACCTCCTTATCCTGATAGAGAGCGACCTGGGCGTTGCGCGTGCGCGGCGAGAGGCGGCCCATGACCACCGCACAGCCGCCGCGCCGCCGGCGTATCATCTCGGCAATGGCGTAAACCTCGCCGGCACTGAACGCGACGATGGCGCTGCGCGGCGGCAGCTTCACGAGTTTGGTGGCGCCTGCGTAGGTGAGTTGCGACAGGCGCGGGCGGGTTTCGATGTCGGCGCCGGGCACCAGGCGCTGTAGCAGCGGCCGTATGGTCTCGGCGCCCAGGAACATGGTTTCGACAAGGCCGCGGGCATGCAGCAGCCGGTCGGTGAACACGTGGCCGCGGTCGGGATCGGCGCAGAGCTGGATTTCGTCCACGGCGACGAATTCGACGCGGCGGTCCAGCGGCATCGCCTCCGCCGTGCAGGAAAACCAACGTGCCTCAGGCGGGACGATCTTCTCCTCGCCGGTGATGAGGGCGACGTGTTTCGCGCCCTTCTCGGCCACCATGCGCTCGTAGTTCTCGCGGGCGAGAAGGCGCAGTGGAAAGCCGATGATGCCGGACGAGTGCGCGAGCAGGCGGGTGATGGCGAGATGGGTCTTGCCGGTGTTGGTCGGGCCGAGGACCGCCTTTACCCGTGGCCCAAACAGGGGGGGCGCAAAGAGGGAGGCCGCAACCATGTCCCTGCCGACTCCGTATGCGCCGTCCGCCATGCAGGGATGATTTGGCTTTTGCCGTCCGCTTGCAAGGCTTGCAAAGCAGGCGGCTGCCCAGGTCGCGCATTCTTGGGTGTGTCTTTACAGGCGCCGGGACTGGCTGCCACAGGGTCGCCGCATGACCTATGCCGAACGCGATCTCGACTGCCTGACGGACGATTTCACCGGCAGCCTGCCGGCCTATGGTGTGCGCCCGGACGGGCTCGATGCCTTCCTTGCTTGGCTTCCCACTGACCAGGCCGGCTTCTTGCGGGCTACCGGGTTTGCCGCGGCCGCCGGCAAGATTTCGCTGCTGCCTGGGGCCGGCGGTGTCGCCGGCGCAGTCCTCGGCCTCGGCGCCGATCCGGAGCCAGCGCTTTGGGGCGCGCTCCCCGCCGCGCTGCCCGCTGGCGGGAAATGGCATCTGGCGTCCGCCGACATGTCCGATTCGGCGGCCTTTGATGACGCAGTACTCGGCTGGTGTATGGGCGCCTACCGTTTCGACGGACTGCAGAAGCAGGAGAAGCCGCCGCGTGCCCGGCTTTGTGTGCCGGCTGGCGAGGCGGCAGCGGTCCGGTGCACGGCACGCGCGATCTGGCTGGCGCGGGACCTGATCAATCTGCCAGCCAACCTGCTCGGCCCTTCCGAGTTGGCGCAGGCGGCGACCGACGCACTCCGAACACGTGGCGCCGCACCGCTGGTGATAACCGGGGAGACTCTGGAAACGGAATATCCTGCGGTTGCCGCTGTCGGCCGCGGATCCGTGCGCGAACCGGCTGTGCTTGTGCTGCACTGGCAGGGTTCTGGTGCGAACGCAGAATCGCCGCTCGTGTCGTTGTGCGGAAAGGGTGTTTGTTTCGATACCGGAGGATACGACCTCAAGCCCTCCGCTGGGATGTTACGCATGAAGAAGGACATGGGCGGCGCCGCAATCGCCCTGGGCCTCGCGTGCATGATCATCGACGCCGACATGCCGGTGCGCCTCGCGTTGCGGCTCGGTTGCGTGGAGAACGCGGTTTCCGGAAACGCCATGCGGCCGCTCGACGTGATCGCCACCCGGCGCGGCCTGAGCGTAGAGGTCGGCAATACCGACGCCGAAGGCCGGCTGGTGCTCTGCGACCTGCTCGCAGAAGCAGCGGATGAGACGCCGTCGGTGCTCATGGATTTTGCGACCCTGATCGGTGCGGCGCGCGTGGCACTCGGTCCCGACATTCCGGCGTTCTTTTCGAATGACGATGAGACAGCCGCGACAGTCATGGAAGCTGCCTCACAAGTACACGATTACGTGTACAGGCTCCCACTATGGAAAAATTACGATTCCTGGCTTGATAGCAACGTGGCCGATCTGAATAACGTTTCGACGAAGCCACTTGCCGGCGCAATCATTGCTGGATTGTTTCTGCAGCGGTTCGTACCGGCATCTTGCCGGTGGTTACATTTCGACGTTTACGCCTGGAACGATCAGACAAGGCCGGGCAGGCCGGAAGGCGGCGAAGCTCAAGCCATGCGTGCGGCGTATGCAGCACTCGGCTTGATGGTAAAGATGGGAAAGTTTTAATGAAGCGCCGAAAAGGCACGGATCGAAGTTGAAGAGGCAGACCATTGCTGGTGAGTTTTGAAACCGAAGCCGTTTGAACTTAAAACTTTCTTTGCGAAGTTGCTCTATATTCGTTCCTGTCCGACACGATCGCGCGAGCACAGGCTGGTTTAGGGCACTATGGGACACAGATGCGTTGTTGAAACATGCGCAGCGTTTTGGAGCGCAGGAAGTCGGGGCAAGGTGGCCCGATGATGAAAGGAATAGTGTAAATGGCTGCACCACAGACTTCTGATCAGATGGTCGGCGTCCTCCGCGATACGATCGTCTCTCTGGTTCGTCGCGATGGTCCGGATCTTTCGGCTCGGCAACTCGGTGTTTTCCTGACCTGCTACTTGCAGGATGGGGCGCATACCGTTCGTGGCTTGGCTGCCGATCTCAATGTGTCGAAGCCGGCGATCACTCGTGCGCTCGACCGTCTCGGCGAACTCGATCTCGCACGCCGCAAGGTCGATCCGATGGATCGCCGCAGCGTTCTGGTTCAACGCACTCTCAAGGGCGCTGCTTTCCTGCGTGACCTGCGTTCGATCATGACCGAAGCGACGGCGACGTCTCGCAAGGGTGGGTCCAGCAGCAGCGAAGAACGCCGTAGCCGCGCTCACGGCTAGGCTGTCAGCGGGGCTCGTTCGGCGAACGGCCCCGCTCGCCTGCATTGTTACTGAGTGAGACGAACCGCCACGCCAACCTGCTGCCGTTACCAGCGCTGTATTCCCGAGTGGAGTGCTATGCGCCTGACGTAGAACAGCCACAGTGCTTGTGGTAGCAAAACAAGAACAACCGGCCGTTCGGGTGCGAGGCAGCAGAGTGCGCCCCATGCCACCATTGCCCAGTGTATGATTGTAACGCGCGACGCCCGCATACCCGCGCGATGCGCCACCTGATAAAGATGGCTGCGATGTGCCTCGGTAAGCCGGTCGCCGGCGAAGAAACGACGCACCAGTGTAAACGCAACATCGAAGAAGATGCCGAATAGCAAGGCCGGCACGAGAAGAACCGAGAGCGTCGGCGCGCCGAAGCGGCCAGCAAGAATGCCAAGGATAGCTATGGTGAACCCACAGAACTGACTGCCGACATCACCCATGAAGATGCGCGCGCGTGGGAAGTTGAACGGCAGAAAGCCGGCAATGCCGGCCGCCAGCGTCAGAGCCGCGACGAAGACGAAGCCGTCGCCTTGTGAGTAAGCAATCGCAGCGAGGACCAGACAGGCCAGGCCGACGCTTCCGCTTGCGAGGCCATTCAGCCCGTCGATGAAATTCACGGCGTTGGTGGCGAACAGGATCCAGGCCGCCGTAATCGGCCATCCCCAGAATCCGAGTGCGACCGCACCCAGCCAGGGCAGATGCACCTGATGCAGAACGATGCCGCACGCCATAGCGAGGATTGCCGCCGCAAGCTGCGCCAGCAGCTTGATGGCGAAAGGCCAATTCAGCAAATCATCGGCATAGGAGATTACCGAAATACCAAGGCCAGCAGACAAGAATCCTAAAAACGGCAGGTCGGGGATCCTGGCACGATCGGCGCCTACGAAAAGAATGATCGTGCCGAGCGCGAATGCCGTGACGATGCCGACCCCGCCGCCTTTCGGTGTAGGCACGCTATGCGAACTGCGCTCAACCGGGTGGTCCAGCGTGCCGACCTTGATCATGACCCGCACCACGGCGGCCGAGATGCCGGCGAGCAGGAGCGCGAAGGCCAGGTGGCTGATAAGGGCGGTGGTCGTCATGCGAAGCTTTGGTCCGGCTGAGAAGGCTCCCCCCTTACCTCGCCGCGAAGCCGGGCTATAGGGACGCCGTGAAATCCTCCGCCCAACGAATCCTGGTCAACGCCGCGCTCGACGGCGCATTGGCCGCGGTGGCCGCCCCGATCGCCCGCTGGCTCTCCGATCCGCACGGCGGCCTGCTGCACCCGCTCTGGTTCCTCGCCGGCGGCGGCATCACCCTTCTGCTGGGCGGCATGCCGTTCCGGCTGTCCCAGCAATACTGGCGCTTCTCCGGACTGTCCGACCTCGTGGGGGTCGTCGGCGGCAGCATCGCTTCCGCCATCCTGTTCGCCCTGCTGCTGGTGGTGACCGGTTTCCGGCTGCCCACCATCACCTTCCCGGTCGTCCACGCGCTCACCCTCATGGTGCTGCTCGGTGCGCCGCGCGTGGCCTACCGGCTTTATCGGGGCCGGTCCCGCGGGGAGCAGGTCGCCATCGAGCGGCTTCTCCTGGTCGGCGCGGAGGAGCATGCCGACGCCTTCATACGCGCGGCCGCCGCCGACCCGACCCTGCGTGTCACCGGCCTGATCGCCTTGTCGGCGCGCCAGGCCGGCCGGCGCATGCATAATCTCCCCATCCTCGGCGCCATAGAGGACATCCCCCGCATACTCGAGAAGCTGGCCGCCGGCGGCCGCAGCCCGGAGGCGCTGGTGGTCACAGAGCCGGACCTCGTCGGCGCGCCGCTTGCCTCCCTGATCGCCGCTGCCGAGCACGCTGGCATTCCGGTCAGGCGGGCGCCGCGTCCGACTGCGCTGACCGCCGCTTCGCGTATCGAGCTGAAGCCGGTCGCCATCGAAGATTTGCTGAACCGCCCGCAGGTGAACATCGACAGGCCGGGCATGCGGCAATTCATCGCCGGGCGCCGCGTGCTCGTCACCGGGGCGGGCGGCAGCATCGGCGCCGAGCTCTGCCGTCAGCTCGCGGCCCTGTCGCCGGCCCGCCTGGTGCTGCTGGACAGCAGCGAATACGCGCTGTGGCAGATCGACCTTGAACTCTCTGAAGCGCCCTCCGGCTGCGCACGCACGGCGGTGATCGCCGACGTCCGGGATGCGAGCCGCATCGCCGCCGTGTTCGAGGCGGAGCGGCCGGAGGTGATCTTCCATGCGGCCGCGCTGAAGCATGTCCCGATGGTCGAGGCGAACCCGCTCGAAGGCCTGCTCACCAACGTCGTCGGCACACGCATCGTGGCGGATGCCGGGCGCGCCGTGGGAGCGTCTGCCATGGTGCTCATCTCCACGGACAAGGCGGTGAACCCGACGTCCCTCATGGGGGCGTCCAAGCGCGTGGCGGAAATCTACAGCCAGGCGCTCGACATCGCCGGTCGGCAGGACGGCGGCATGCGCTGCGTCACGGTGCGCTTCGGCAATGTGCTGGGCAGCACTGGCTCGGTCGTGCCGGTGTTCCGCCGCCAGCTCGAGCGCGGCGGCCCGCTGACCGTCACTCATCCGGACATGCAGCGCTACTTCATGACGGTGCGCGAGGCCGTGGCGCTGGTTCTGCAGGCCTGCGTGGTCGAGGCACTCCCACAAGGCGGCATCTTCGTGCTCGACATGGGAGAGCCGGTGAAGATCGTCGAGCTGGCGAGGCAAATGATCCGGCTCTCCGGCCTTCGGCACGTGGATATCGAGTATTCCGGCCTCCGCCCCGGCGAGAAACTGTTCGAGGAACTCTTCCACGGCGCCGAACCGCCTGTGCCGACAGGCCATGCCGGGCTGCTCATGGCGACGCCGCGCACCGTCGAGCTGCTGGCGGCCGAACGCGCTATCAACCGCATCAACCGCGCATGCCGCCAGGGTCAGCTTACCGAAGCCCTAGGCCTCGTCGGCTCGCTGGTTCCCGAATTCAGCGGCGCCGTAGCAGCGGTTCCAGAGGAGACCGAGTAATGGAACAGACGATCACCTTCCTGGACCTCAAGGCGCAGCAGAAGCGCATAGAGCCGGCGCTGCGTGCGCGGCTGGAAACGGTGCTCGGCCATTGCCAGTTCGTGCTCGGCCCGGAAGTGACCGAGCTTGAAGCGCGCCTGGCTGCCTACGGCGGCGCGGCGCACTGCGTTACCGTCAGCTCGGGCACAGACGCCCTGCAGATCGCCATGATGGCGGAAGGGATCGGCCGCGGCCATGCCGTGTTCCTGCCGGCCTTCACCTATACCGCCACCGCCGAGGTGCCACTGGTGCTGGGGGCGACCCCGGTCTTCGTGGACGTCGATCCGCGCACCTTCCAGATCGATCCGGAGGATCTGCTGCGACGCATCGCCTCGGTCGAAGCCGAGGGGGTGCTCCGGCCACGCGCCATCGTCGGCGTGGATTTGTTCGGGCAGCCCGCCGACTGGCCGCGCCTGCGAGACATCGCCGCCTCGAAAAACCTCTTTTTGCTCGACGATTGCGCCCAAAGCTTCGGCGCCAGCCTCAGCGGCCGGAAACTCGGAGACGAGGCTGACGCCACCGCCATCAGCTTCTTCCCCAGCAAGCCGCTGGGCGGTTACGGCGACGGCGGCGCGCTGCTTACCGGCAGCGCCGAACGCGCCGCCCTCTACCGCAGCCTGCGCACGCACGGCGAAGGCACCACCCGCTACGAAGTCCTGCGCACAGGCATGAACGGCCGGCTCGACACGCTTCAGGCTGCCGTCCTTCTCGCCAAGCTCGACGTTTTCGACGAGGAGCTTGCCGCCCGCGAGCGTATCGCCCGCCTCTATGACAGCATGCTCTCCAAGGCCGTGACGACGCCTGCCCGCGTCCCGGACAGCGCCAGCGCTTGGGCGATCTACGCCATCCTGCTGCGCGACGCGGCAGCACGCGACGCCATGCAGGCGTCGTTGCGCTCAGCCGGCGTGCCGACCGCCATCTATTACCCGCGTCCGCTGCACCATCAGCCGGCGTACGCCCCGCACCACCGCGGCGGTCCGCTGCCCGTCTCGGAGGATCTCGCGACACGCATTCTCGCTTTGCCTATTCATCCGGACCTGACCGAAGCGCAGGCCGCGCGGGTCGCCGAGGCCGTGCTGTCTGCAACCTAGCAGCCGGGGGGCTGTTCTAGCCGGGGATGCAGGGAGGCATCACCCCCAATGGACGACGAGAAAACCAACCGCGATCCGCATCACGAACCTTCGACAGGGACCACGCACGGCGTGCCTCATGGAGTCACGCTGGAAGAAAGCAAAGGCGTGCCTGATTCGGGACGTCACAGCAGCGAATCGCAACCGCTGCACGATCAGAAAGACGAGTAGAAGGCGTTCTTTTTTGAAAAAAAGAACCAAAAAACTTTTGCTCCTTGAGGCCGGGCCGTAACGCAATCACGGTCCCAAGGTCGTAAAAGTTTTTTGCTTCTTTTTTTCAAAAAAGAAGTGCTTGCCTTACGTCTTCAAAGGCAGAGGCGGCCGCTTATCCGCAAGCACCGCCAAGCCGCGCTGCACGCCAGGCCGGGCAGCAATCTTCTCCAGCCAACTCTCCACGGCAGACGTCTCGTCCAGGCTGATGATACCGCGGTTTACGCCTGCGTTGATCCACGTGAAGCTGGAAATGTCGGCGATCGAGTATTCCAGCCCGGCGAGATAAGGAACTTCTGAAAGCCGTCTTTCCACGACGCCGAGCAGACGCTTCGCTTCGTTGCGGTAGCGGTCGATGGCGTAAGGGATCTTCTCGGGCGCAAAATTCATGAAGTGGACGGCCTGGCCGAACATCGGACCGATGCCGCCCATCTGGAACATCAGCCACTCCAGGCAGACGTAGCGGGTAGCGGCATCCGTCGGGATCAGGCGGCCGGCTTTCTCCGCGAGGTAGATCAGAATGGCGCCGCTTTCGAACAGGCTGAAGCGGCCGCCCGGGCCATCATCGTCGATGATAGCCGGGATCTTGTTGTTCGAATTGAGCGCAAGAAATTCGGGCTTCATCTGGTCGCCGGCGCCGATGTTCACTGGCTTGATGACGTAAGGAAGGCCGAGTTCTTCCAGGGCGATATGGATTTTCTCGCCGTTCGGCGTGGGCCAGCTCCAGGCTTCGATCAAGATGCTCTCCTTGGGTTTCGTGCACTTAGATGGCTGCGCCGGCAGCCTGTTGCGAGTGCGGTCAAAAATGCGCGGATGATTCATCCAGCTTTAAGCTGCGCGTCGCAGAGTGAGACGCTAGCAACGATGTCGAGACTCCCATGCCTTTCTGGTCCACATGCCATCAGGATTGATGACGCTCGATGAACCAGCGCGGCCTGTCTCCGGACAAAGGGGGCCGGGAGCGAGGGGGCGGAGACCGGAGCGGGAGGTGGAAGCCGCGTTTGGCCGCACATCGCCCGACCCGGCTGCGGCGTTTGCCCGGCTCGAGGCGCTGGAGCGGCGGCGCGCCGTGCGCGACCTCAGGCGTGCGACATCGGAAGGTGGATTCTCATTGTCGCTCACGGCCTGCCACGTGCTGGCGCCGAAGGAGGGGCAGCACACGCTCAGGGGCGCAGAGGTAGCGCTCCGCTGGCCTCGCCGGGTCGGCATGTCGAGTGCGGGCGGACTGCTGCCGCTCATCGCATCGAGCGGCCTGTCTTTCGAAGTAGGCGCCTGGCTGCTGGACGCTGCCTGCGCAGCGGCGTGCCGGTGGCCGCACCAGGAGGCGACCGTTTCGATCGATGCCTCGGCGGCCTGCCTGGCGGATGCGAGCCTGCTGCAGCATGTCGCAGACGCGCTGCAGGGGAGCGGTCTCGCAGCAGGCCGGCTCGAAATCGAAATCGCCGAACCCGCGCTGGCTGCCTGCGGTGCGGACGGGCTGTTCATCCTGGCGGCGCTTGCCGACCGCGGCGTGGGCGTCGCGCTGGATCATTTTGGCGCCGACTCCGCCAACCTTCTCACGCTAAAACATCTGCCGCTCGCCACGGTCAAACTCGACCGTTCCATTATTCGCGATCTGCCATACGACCGAGGTGCCTCGGCCGTGGCAGGCGCGATCATCGATTGCGCGCACGGGCTGCAGGCGCGTGTCGTCGCAATCGGCGTCGAAACAGAGGCGCAGCGGGACGCGCTGGCCCAGCTCGGTTGCGATTTCGCCCAAGGTGCGCTCTACGGCCCGGCACTCACGGCCGACAATTTCGCGGCCGTGCTGCATGCCGGGGCGAGCGCCTGACCACACCCGAAGAGGCCATCCTGCAGCTCGTGGAAGCGCGCGGGACGGAAAAATCCATCTGCCCCAGCGAGGCAGCACGGCTTCTGGCGCCGGCGTGGCAGAGTCAGATGAAGATAGTGCGCGCCGCCGCCGTTCGCCTGGCGCGCGAAGGCCGGATCGATGTGCTGCGCAAGGGCAAGCCGGTCGAGAATCTTGATGAGTTGCGCGGGGTGATCCGGTTGAGGCTGCGGCGTTTGGAGTGAGGGAAGAAAGGTCTTCTTTTTTGAAAAAAAGAAGCAAAAAACTTTTGGACCTTGGGGCCCGGCACTCGCCCATGCCCAGCCCCAGATCGCAAAAGTTTTTTGGTTCTTTTTTTCAAAAAAGAACACGCTTGCCCCCTGGCCTTGCAACCCAGCCACTCGCCCCTCACCCTGCGTAGAAGGCGGAGGCGATACATCAATGGACCAGGAGCAAATCCTGCAGCGGCAGCGCGCGGCTTACGACGCCGCGCCGATGCCAGGCGCGGCCGAGCGGATAGACCGGCTGAAGCGGCTTGAAGCGCTAATAAAAGGCAACCAGGAGACGATCCTCGACGCCATAGCGGCGGATTTCGGCAACAGGTCGCGGGTCGAGAGCCTGATGAGCGAAGTGCTGCCGACGCTCGCCGCAATTGCGCATGCGCGTCGTCATGTCGCGCACTGGATGCGGCCGCAACGGCGCGCCGTGGGCATGAATTTCAAGCCGGCAACCAACCGCGTCGAATACCAGCCGCTCGGCGTGGTGGGCATCATGGCGCCGTGGAATTACCCGATCTTCCTCACGCTTGGGCCGCTCGTCGATATCCTGGCAGCGGGCAACCGGGCGATGATCAAGCCGTCCGAGCTCACGCCTGTGACGTCCAGCCTGCTGGGGCGCCTGCTCGGCGCTACCTTTAAGCCCGAAGAAGTCGCAGTGATCGAAGGCGATGTGGAGGTGGGCCGGGCCTTCGCGAACCTTCCTTTCGACCACCTGCTTTTCACCGGATCGACCAACGTCGGCCGCGAGGTGATGCGGGCGGCGGCCGCGAACCTGGTGCCTGTGACCCTGGAACTCGGCGGGAAATCGCCTGTCATTCTCGACCCGGCTTACGATGTCGCGAAGGCCGCGCAGTCGGTCGCCGTCGGCAAGTTCTTCAATGCCGGGCAGACCTGCACAGCGCCCGACTATGTGCTGGTGCCAACTGCCTCGGCGCAGGCATTCGCCGAAGGCGTGATCGCCGCAAGCGAAGCGATGTTTCCGTCGCTCGCCGGCAATGCGGACTACACCGCCATCATCTCCGACCGCCACCACCAGCGCCTCACCGACCTGGTGGCGGAGGCGGAGGCAGGAGGCGCCACAGTGCTGCGCCACCGCGATACGCAGGCCGGCAACGTCCGGCATTTCCCGCCGACCGTCGTGCTGGACCCGCCCGAAGCCAGCCGGC
Source organism: Acetobacteraceae bacterium (assembly GCA_965198825.1). Classification (GTDB taxonomy): domain Bacteria; phylum Pseudomonadota; class Alphaproteobacteria; order Acetobacterales; family Acetobacteraceae; genus BOG-908. The sequence continues at coordinate 401,186 of CBDAQB010000003.1, forward strand.
TGATGCAGGACGAGATCTTTGGCCCGATCCTGCCTGTCGTGCGGGTGAAGGACGTGGATTCGGCGATCAGCTACGTGAACCGCAAGCCGCGCCCGCTGGCGCTCTACGCCTACACTGCCGATGCGGCGACGGAACGACGTATCCTCGACGGCACCCACTCCGGTGGCGTCACCATCAATTCCACGATCGTGCACACCGGCCAGGAGGACCTGCCTTTCGGCGGCATCGGCCCCTCCGGCATGGGCGCCTATCATGCGCGCGAGGGCTTCTATCAATTTTCTCATGCGCGGGGCGTCCACAAGCCGGGGTTCTTCTCCGGCTTCGAGTTCCTGCGGCCGCCGCATGGCCGCAAAACGCGCCTCGTGCTGCGCGCCATGGGGATCAAGTCGGCGCCGGCTGCCAAGGCGCGCGCATGACCAGGCTGATGATGATCTTCGGCGCGCTCGCCGGCGCCGGCGCCGTCGGCATGGCCGCCGCAGCGGCGCATGCTCTGCCGTCGCGGCTCGACGCCCGCGGCATGGCGATGGTGAACAGCGCCGTGCAGATGCAGGGCTGGCACGCGCTGGCCCTCGTGATCACCGGCGTCTGGTGCCTGCGCGCCGGCCCCGCCGCCCTCATGCTCGGACAATGTGCAGGCGCAGCCTTCATGATCGGCATCCTGCTGTTCTGTGGCGCGGTGTATTCGATTGCCTTCGCCGGGGTCCGGCTCGGGCCCACAGCGCCCATCGGCGGCATCGCGCTCATGATCGGCTGGGTGCTCCTGGCCTTGTCCGCGCTGCGCGCCGGTCCGCTGCCCTGAACGAAGATCCCCCGAACGACGGGCAAGCGATCCGCAGCGCCTACCTGGCCGCGGACGATTATGGCGAGGTGCTGGCAGAGGAACTCGCCCGCCGCGGCATCGCCATCGCGCGCTGGCACGGCCGTCTGGCGCTCTCCCCGGATCCGCCAGCGCCCGCACTCTGGGCGCTGAACGTCTGGACCGACCCGCGCGAAATGCCGGTGCCCTCCATCGGCATGGCGGCCGACTCGCTGCGCGCCATCCAGCGCAACTGGGGCTACCTGCCGTTCGACCACAACAGCCGCGCCGCCCTCATCACCGAACGCCTCCCGCGTCTTCGCCCAAAGCCGCTGCAGTTCCCCTGCGCCGCCCCGACCGGCCATCTCGGCGCCTGGACCATGCTTGGCTACGACCGGATGCTCGTCAGCCCCCACCAGACAAGCCCGTTCATCAACGGCGAAGTCAGCTTCGTGGAGGACCGTAGCGGCCCGCCGAGCCGCGCCTACCTGAAACTGTGGGAAGCCTGCATGCGGCTAGGCGCCTGGCCGCAACCAGGTGAAACCTGCCTCGACCTCGGCGCTTCCCCGGGCGGCTGGACCTGGGCCATCGCCAGCCTCGGCGCACGCGTCACCGCCATCGACCGCGCCCCGCTCGAGCCAGCCATCGCCGCCATGCCAGGCGTATCCGTGCGCCAGGACAACGCGTTCGCACTCGATCCAGCCAGCGAGCCGCCCGTCGACTGGCTGTTCTCCGACGTCATCGCCTACCCGTCGCGCCTTCTCACCCTCGTCCAAAGCTGGATCGCCAGCGGCCGCGCGCAGCGCATCGTCTGCACGCTCAAGTTCCAGGGCGCGACCGACCATGAAGCAGCCGAGGCATTCGCCGCCATCCCGGGCGCGCAAGTTGTGCATTTGTTTCACAACAAGCATGAGCTGACGTTTTTGTGGGAAGCGAAAGCTTAGGAAGCAAGCAGTTCTTTTTTGAAAAAAAGAACCAAAAAACTTTTGCGATGTGGGACCGGGATCGTGGAAAGGCCCAGCCCAAACATCCAAAAGTTTTTTGCTTCTTTTTTTCAAAAAAGAAGTCCTTCCTTTCTACCCTGCTCCCAAAGCCCGCAGCGCAGCCCCACGCTCGAAAAGCCGCAACAGCAGCCGCAGCGCGCGTCCCCGTTCGCTGACCAGCTTCGGATCGCGCTCGAGCAGCACAGCGGCGTCTCCGCTGGCCATGCGCAGCAGGCCTTCGTGCTCCACCGGATCGGCGAGCCGCCATCCTGGCTGACCTGACTGCCGCTTGCCGAGCAGATCGCCGCCGCCGCGTATGCGGAAATCCTCGTCTGCGATGGCGAAGCCGTCGTCGGTGTCTCGCAGAAGAACCAGCCGGCGCCTGGCGGTTTCGGTGAGGGCATCGTCGTGCAGCAGCAGGCAGAAACTCGAGGCGCTGCCGCGGCCGACGCGTCCGCGCAGCTGGTGGAGCTGGGCGAGGCCGAAGCGTTCGGCGTGTTCCACGACCATGACGCTGGCGGCTGGCACGTCCACGCCGACTTCGACGACGGTGGTGGCGACGAGCAGGCGGGTATGTCCGGCGGCGAAGGCGGCGAGCTGGCGTTCGCGCTCGGCGGTATCCTGGCGGCCGTGCGCCAGGCCTACGCCGGCCGCGAAGCGGGCTTTCAGGATGGCGTAGCGCGCCTCCGCGGCGGCCACGTCGAGCAGTTCGCTTTCGCTGACCAGCGGGCAGACCCAGAACACCTGGTCGCCACGGTCCAGCGCGCGGGCTATGCCGTCGATGACGTCGCCCATGGTGCCGATGGAATGAAGCGAGGTGCGTATCGGCGTGCGGCCAGCGGGTTTTTCGGTGAGTCGGCTGACTGCCATTTCGCCCCATTGCGTGAGCAGGAGGGTGCGGGGAATGGGCGTGGCCGTCATCACCAGCACATCCGTGGCGAGGCCCTTGGATCCCATCGAGAGGCGCTGCTCGACGCCGAAGCGGTGCTGTTCGTCGATGATGGCGAGTGCGAGATCGCGGTAGGCGACACCCTCTTGGAATAGTGCGTGCGTGCCGACGACGAGTGGAATGCGGCCATTTTGCAAACCGAGGAGCACGTTGCGCCGTGCGACCCCTTTCACCGATCCGGTCAGCAGCGCCACCGGCACCGGGCAGATGCGTGAGAGGGTGCGGAAATGCTGGCGCGCGAGGGTTTCCGTTGGCGCCATCATCGCGGCCTGGCCGCCGGCTTCCACGGCGCGCAGCATGGCCATGGTGGCGACCAGCGTCTTGCCTGCACCGACGTCGCCTTGCAGGAGGCGCAGCATGCGCCGAGGGGCTGCGAGATCGGCGTCGATCTCGGCCAGCGCCTGTGTTTGCGAATTGGTCAGCGGAAAGCCGAAGGCGGCGAGCGTCGCCTCGCGCAATTTGCCGTCGCCGGTAAGCGCCCGTCCCGGGCGTGCCCGGGCTGCCTGCTTGTTCCAGGCCATGGCGAGCTGGTGCGCGAGGAGTTCGTCGTAGGCGAGGCGCGCGCGATGCTTGTCCTGCGGCATTTCGGCGGGGGTTTGGATTGCGCGCAGCGCCTCGGCGAACCCGGGCCAGCCTTCGCGCTTGAGCAGCGCCGGATCGTGCCATTCGGGAAGCAACGGGATCTCCGACAGCGCCCGCACCATGATGCCCCGCAACTCGCCTGCGACGACCCCGCGCATCAGCGGCCATACGGGTTCGATCCACGGCATGGCGCCACCCTCGGCCGTGCTGGCAGGCACCACGTGGCGGGGCTGCACCGTGGTGACGTCGCCGTAGCGGTCGATCTTGCCCGAAATGACGAATTGCCGGCCGCCGATCAGCTCCGACGGCGGCGGGCGGCCGAAATACACGAGCTGAGCGAACCCGCTCTCGTCGCGCACCGTGACTTTCCAGGGCTGCCGTTCGCGGTCTGGCGGGAGCCTGGCCACCACCTCCACCCGCACCGTCGCCTGCGTGCCTGGCACCGCTTCTGCGAGCTTGGGCTGTGCACGGTTGTCTATGTAGCTCTCGGGAATGTGGAACAGCAGGTCGCACACCCGCGACCCGCCTGTGAGCTTGGCAAATTTCTCTGCGCGCGCCGGCCCCACGCCGCGCAGGTCGGTCAGTGGGGCGAGCAGCGGGGCGATGGGGTCTGCCGCGGGCGGTTCACGTGGGGTTACGTCGGGCACGGCCACCGCTATATGTCAGCCGCATCATGGACGAAACCTTGCTCCCGCCGCCGCCGGACAACCGGCGGCGCCGTCTCCTGTTCCGCGCCAGCCATCGCGGCACGCGCGAGAACGACCTGCTGATCGGCGGCTTCGTGGCGGCTGGCCTGGCCGCCTTCAGCGACGCCGACATCGGGGCGCTGGAGGCGATCATGGACATCCCGGATCCCATCATCGGCGACTTCCTGACCGGCCGTGGTCCGATGCCTGAGGGGCACGATCAGGTGGTCCTGCAGGCGATGCGCGATGCCGCGCTCGCTGGAACCCGGCAGGCCTGATGGCAGACGGCACAGGTATCGGCGCGACTATCTTCGGCGCGCCGGAAGGCTACGATGCTCTTCTGATCGCCCGGCGCGCCGCCGAACACGAAGGCATGCTTCTGCATGTCGCACGCGACGAAAGCCGCATGACCCGCCTGGCCGACCTGCTGGCCTATTTCGCGCCCGACCTCGAGGTGCTGCGCTTCCCCGCCTGGGACTGCCTGCCCTACGACCGTGTCTCGCCGAACCCGGCTGTCGTCTCGGAGCGCATTGCCAGCCTGGCCCGCCTCTCCGAAGCCGACGCGAAGCGCTGCATCGTGCTCACCACGGTGAACGCCGCCGTTCAGCGCGTGCCGCCGCCGTGGATGTTCGATGGCGCCAGCCTCTCGCTCGCCCCTGGCAGCACCATCCAGCCCGAGAAACTCATAGCCTTCCTCGAGGCGCACGGCTACGGCCGCGCCGACACCGTCATGGAGCCTGGCGAATACGCCACGCGCGGCGGCATCATCGACATCTTCGCCAGTGGCGAAGCCGATCCCGTCCGCCTCGATCTGTTCGGCGACACCATCGAGAGCGTCCGCCGATTCGATCCCGCCACGCAGCGCAGTACCGAGCCGGCCGCCAGGTTCTCGCTGCGACCTGTCTCCGAAGTGCCGCTCGACGCCGAGAGCGTCGCGCGCTTCCGCACCGGCTGGCGCGACCTGTTCGGCCAGAACGCGGCCAAGGACCCGGTTTATGAAGCGATCTCCGAAGGCCGCCGCGCTCCGGGCATGGAGCATTGGACCCCGCTGTTCCACGACTCCATGGCAACTCTGGTCGACTACCTGAACAAGCCATCCGTCACCTTCGACCTGCAGACCGACGACGTGCTCACCGCCCGCCTCGAGATGGTCGCGGACCACTACGAAGCCCGCCAGATGGTCACACGCGACGGCGAGGTGCCCTACCGCCCGCTGCCGCCCGACCGGCTCTATCTGGACCGTGCCGGCTGGGAGAAGATGTTCGCCGGCATGCCGGTCTTCGCCTTCAGCCCCTACGGGCGCCCCGAAGGCGGCGACGGCGTGGACGCAGGCGGCCGCCCTGGCGTGATCTTCACCCAATCTGGTGCGGCCGCGAACCACGACGTGTTCAAGCAACTCGCCGCGCAGGCGCAGAACTGGGCAGGGCAGGGCAGGCGGACCATCGTCGCAGCCTGGAGCCGCGGCTCTGCCGCACGTATCGGCGCCCTGCTACGCGAGAACGGCCTGCGCGCCGAGGAAGCGTCCGCCTGGGCCGCCACGCGCCGCCCCAAGCGCGACGTCATCAGCCTCATCACCCTCGGCCTCGAACGTGGCTTCGTGGCCGACGATTTCGCCATCGTCGGCGAGCAGGACTTGTTGGGCGAGCGCATCAGCCGGCCGCCACGCAAACGCAAGCGCGCCGACCAGTTCATCGCTGAAGCCACCGAAATTGCTCAGGGCGACCTGGTCGTGCACCAGGATTACGGCATCGGCCGCTACGATGGCCTCGAAACGCTAGACGTGGGCGCCGCCCCGCACGACTGCCTCCGCCTGATTTACGACGGCAGCGAGAAGCTGTTCCTGCCAGTTGAGAACATCGAACTCCTGTCCCGCTTCGGCAGCGAGACGCAGGGTGTAGCCCTCGACAAGCTCGGCGGCGCCGGCTGGCAATCGCGCAAGGCGCGCATGAAGCAGCGCATACGCGACATGGCAGGCGAACTCATACGCATCGCCGCCGAACGCCGCGTGCGCGACGCCATGTCCATCTCGCCGCCGGAAGGCAGCTGGGACGAATTCTGCGCGCGCTTTCCGTTCGCCGAAACCGACGATCAGCTCCGCGCCATCAGCGACGTTCTCGAAGACCTCAGCTCGGGCAAGCCGATGGATCGCCTCATCTGCGGCGACGTCGGCTTCGGCAAGACGGAGGTCGCCCTGCGCGCCGCCTTCGCGGTCGCCCTCTCCGGCGCACAGGTTGCCATCGTCGTGCCGACGACCCTTCTCGCACGCCAGCATTTCCGCACCTTCACCAAGCGCTTCGAAGGCCTGCCGGTCACCATCGGCCAGCTCTCCCGCATGGTCACCGCGAAGGACGCCGCTGAGACCAAGCGCGGCCTCAAGGAAGGCCAGGTCAACATCGTCATCGGCACCCACGCGCTGCTCGCGAAAGGTATCGAGTTCGCCGATCTCGGCCTGCTGATCGTGGACGAGGAGCAGCATTTCGGCGTCTCCCACAAGGAGAAGCTGAAGGCGCTCAAGGCCGACGTTCACGTGCTCACCCTGACCGCCACGCCGATCCCGCGCACCCTTCAGCTCGCCCTCACCGGCGTGCGCGAAATGAGCATCATCGCGACGCCGCCCGTCGACCGCCTCGCCGTACGCACCTTCATTTCGCCTTTCGACCATGTCGTCATGCGCGAAGCCATTCAGCGCGAGCGCTTCCGCGGCGGCCAGGTGTTCTGCGTCGTCCCCCGCCTCGAAGACATGCCGAAGATGCAGACGCGCCTGCGCGACATCGTCCCCGAAGCCCGCATCATCGAAGCCCACGGCCGCCTCGCTCCCACGGAGCTGGAGCGCGTCATGACCGAGTTCGGCGACGGCAAATACGACATTCTGCTCTCCACCAACATCGTCGAGAGCGGCCTCGACATGCCGGCGGTGAACACGCTGATCATCCACCGCGCCGACATGTTCGGCCTCGGCCAGCTCTACCAGCTTCGCGGACGCGTCGGCCGCGGCAAGCAGCGCGGCTACGCCTATCTCACCTGGCCGCCAGGTTCGAAACTCTCCGCCGCCGCCGAAAAACGCCTTAACGTCATGCAGACGCTCGACACACTCGGCGCCGGCTTCACGCTCGCCTCCCACGACCTCGACATACGAGGCGCAGGCAACCTGCTTGGCGACGAACAGTCCGGCCACATTCGCGAAGTCGGCATCGAGTTGTACCAGCAGATGCTCGAGGACGCGGTCGCCGAAATCCGCACGGAAAAAGGCCGCCGCCGCGCCGAAGACCGCGACTGGACGCCGAACATCAATCTGGGCCTCCCCGTCCTCATCCCCGAGGACTACGTGCGCGACCTTCCGGTCCGCCTGGGCCTCTACCGGCGCATCGGCGCCCTCACGTCGGACGCCGAAAGTGAAGCCATGGCCGCCGAACTCGTGGACCGATTCGGCAAGCTGCCCGACGAAGTCGAGAACCTTCTCCAGGTCGTCCACCTGAAGCGCGCCTGCCGCGAAGCCGGTGTCGAGAAGCTGGAGGCCGGCCCCAAGGGCATGGTTCTGCAGTTCCGCGGCAACGCCTTCCGCAATCCCTCAGGCCTTGTCGCCTGGCTCGGCTCACGCAAGGGCACGATCAAGCTCCGCCCCGATCATAAGCTCGCGGTCGTGCGGGACATGAATGTCGCCGAGCGGGTGAAGACGGCTGATGAGGTATTGGGCAATTTGGTTCGGGTCGCTGGGCAGGCTAAGGCGGCTTAGAAGCAAGAACTTCTTTTTTGAAAAAAAGAAGCAAAAAACTTTTGCGACGTTAGGCCGGGTTTGCGGAAGTGCCGGGCCTAAACATGCAAAAGTTTTTTGGTTCTTTTTTTCAAAAAAGAACGCCTTCCTTCCCACCACCGCTGCACAGATTTTGTGCAGCGGCAGGCCTAGTCGTTAGGCAGTCGGAACGGTAGCAATGGTGGCGAGAATGCGCGAGGCGATCTGGTATGGGTCGCCCTGCGAGTTCGGGCGGCGGTCTTCCAGATAGCCGCGGTAGCCATTATTGGCGAAGCTGTGCGGCACCCGGATGGAGGCGCCGCGGTCTGCGATACCGTAGCTGAACTGGTGGATGGACTGAGTCTCGTGCTTGCCGGTCAGGCGCATGTGGTTGTCCGGACCGTAAACCGCGATGTGCTCTTCCTTGGCGTCTTCGAACGCCTTCATCAGCTTTTCGAAATATTCCTTGCCGCCGACTTCGCGCAGGTAGGTGGTCGAGAAGTTGGCGTGCATGCCTGAGCCGTTCCAGTCGGTGTCGCCGAGCGGCTTGCAGTGGTATTCAACGTCGATGCCGTATTTTTCGGTGAGACGCTGAAGCAGGTAGCGGGCGACCCACATTTCGTCGGCAGCCTTCTTGGAGCCCTTGCCGAAGATCTGGAACTCCCACTGGCCTTTCGCCACTTCGGCATTGATGCCTTCGTGGTTGATGCCGGCGTCGAGGCAGATGTCGAGGTGCTCTTCGACGATCTTGCGGGCGATGTCGCCCACGTTGCTGTAGCCGACGCCGGTGTAGTAGGGCCCCTGCGGCGCAGGATAGCCGGAGGTAGGAAAGCCGAGCGGGCGGCCGTCCTTATAGAAGAAGTATTCCTGCTCGAAGCCGAACCAGGCGCCCGGGTCGTCGAGGATGGTGGCGCGGCCGTTCGACGGGTGTGGCGTGACACCGTCCGGCATCATCACTTCGCACATGACGATGGCGCCGTTCAGGCGCTGGCTGTCCGGATAGACGGCGACCGGCTTGAGCAGGCAATCGGAGCTTCCGCCCTCGGCCTGCTTCGTCGAGCTGCCGTCGAAGCCCCACATCGGCAGTTCTTCGAGCTTCGGGAAGCTGGCGAATTCCTTGATCTGGGTCTTGCCGCGAATATTGGGGACGGGCGTGTAACCGTCCAGCCAAATATACTCCAGTTTGTATTTCGTCATTCAGTGATCTTCTCATTGCTCTCGTGGAGGGAGGTCCAGGACCGGCGCAGAGCCCGATCCGCCTGCCTCGTGAAGCAGCATCCGTGCCAATTTGCCGCCCTCCAACTCTCTGACCGGCTGTGGCAGTAGAGCCGCGACCGTAACCAATACTTCGCAAAATGGACCTGGTAGCTCAGCAGAGCCTTTACACTACCTGAGGTTGTGCTTTATGAAGGATTGACAGCGAGGACGGGAATGACGAGGCGTGCACAAAATTTTGCACGAGGGCTTACGGGGCACTGTATTCGTGCTGCTGGTTTGGCTCGCCTGCGGGACGGCGCAGGCACAGGACAGCGGCCGGCTTCTGGCGACATCGGGCGTGACGCAGGTGGAGGGCGCCGGCGGCGGCGGCCTGAACCCCTGGGCGCTCATCAGCGGCTATGGCACGCGCAACGACATCGGCGCCAATGTGCACGACACGGTCGTGGACTTGCCGGACTTCCTGCTGAACTCGGCCGGAGCATCGGTCGGCGTGTTCGACCGGATGGAGATTTCCTACACCCACGCCTGGTTCGATACTGGCCGCGCCGGCGAGCGGCTGGGGCTCGGGCGTGGCTACCAGTTCCACCTCGACACCGCAGGGCTGAAACTGCGTGTCCTCGGCAACGCCGTCTATGACCAGGACACCTGGATCCCCGAGATCTCGGTGGGCGCCGAGTTCAAGGCTGCGGACCGGCATGCCGTGCTTGCGGCCATCGGCGCCAGAAGCCCTGACGGTGCGGATTTCTATGTCGCCGCAACCAAGCTGTTTTTGGCAGAGAGCCTGCTCGTGGATCTGACGGTGAGCGCCACCAAGGCCAACCAGTTCGGGCTGCTGGGCTTCGGCGGCGACCGCAGCGACTCCTACCATCCCGAGGTGGGCGCGTCGGCAGCGCTTCTGCTGACACGCAAGCTGGCAATCGGCGCAGAGATACGCACCAAGCCGGACAATCTGGGCTTCGCCCGGGAGGGCAACGCCTACGATGCGTTCATCGCCTACTTCATCAACAAGCACGCGTCGGCGACCCTGGCCTTCACGGCACTCGGGCCAATTGCCAGGCAAGGCGAGCAGAACGGCGTCTATTTCTCCGCACAGGTCGGTTTCTAATGCGTTACGATCTACTCAAGTCTCTGCTGGTCACCAGCCTCCTTGCCATTCTCGGGGCCGCCCCGCTTACACCGGCGGCGGCCTCAGAGACCCTTTACGGGAAGCTCGGTGGCGAACCGGGCGTCAAGCGCATCGTCAACGACACGATCGACCTCTATGTCAGCGACCCACGGCTCCATGGCTATTTCGACAACATCAATCCGGGTTGGCTGAAGCCGCGCTTTGCGACCTACATCTGCTTCGTCGCTGACGGGCCCTGCGTTTATCGCCACCGCTCCATGGCGGCCACCCACAAGGGGCTGCATGTGGACGAGACGGCCTTCGATGCCACCGTCGAGGATCTGCAGCAGGCCATGCGCCAGCAGTCGGTTCCGTTCTGGCTCCAGAACAGGCTGCTCGCGCGCCTCGCACCCTTGGAGCGCTCGATTGTTACACGTTAAGCGCGCGGCGCTCGCGGCAGCGGCGCTGCTTCTGACCGGCGCCGCCATCGTCGCCGGCCGCACCGAAGTGGATCAGATCGGCCGCGCCTTCACCGTCGCCGGCATCCAGATACATGCCGGCGACACCATCGACTTCATGAACAAGGACGATTTCGACCACCAGATCTATATCGACTCGCCAGCCTTCACCTTCGAATCCGACGAGTCCGCTCCCGGTGAGAAAGTCAGCGTGAGGATACCAGTCACGGGCACGTTCGAGGTGCGCTGCCACATCCATCCCAAGATGCTCCTGACCCTTACCGTGAACTGAAGAATGCGCATGACAATCCGCTTCAAGATCATGACCGGTTGTCTGGCGCTCACGCTCCTTTTCGGCCTGCTCGCCGCCTTCAACCAGGTAGGCCAGCGCCGCCTCGGCGCACTCGCTCTCGATATCTACGACAACGGCTTCATGACGGTGAGCTACCTGCGCTCGGCGCAAATCGAATTTGCGCAGGTCTCGTCGACCGCCGGCGCGCCGTCGGCCGACATGTCGTCCGACATCCTCTCTGACCTCGATGTCGTCGTCGAACGCGCCATGTCGCCCCGCGGGAAATCGCAGGCCAAGACATTGCGGGCGGAAGTCGCGGCAGCGCTCCCGAAGCTTGCGGTTGACCGCGCGGTCGCCATTCCGGTGCAGAAGCGCTTCGAAAGCGTTGTCGAAAGCTTTGCCGACGACGGCTACCGCTACCGGCGCAGCGCCAGCGCGCTCATCAACGCGCAGATACAGCAGAACTGGCTTGCCATCGGCGGCTGCCTCGTGGCGGCCATCGCTATTACTCTGCTGATCAGCCACCTCATCGCGCCACGTGTCGTGCACGCCGTTCGCGTCGCCCAATCCATCGCAGGCGGCCGCCTCGACAACAAGATCGACGTACGCGGCCACGGCGAAACCGCCGACCTTCTGCGCGCGCTTGCCATGATGCAGGCGAGCATCGCCGCAGCCATGGCGCGCATCAAGGCGCTCATGGACCAGCAGGCCGCCATACACGCGGGCGAAACAGCCCTGCACAATGCCCAGATGTCCGCCGCTCTCGACAACATGAGCCAGGGTCTTTGCCTTTTCGATGCCGACAAGCGGCTCGTGGTGGCGAACCGGCGCTTCGCCAGCATGTTCGGCGTTCCCACGCTCGGCGCCGATGTCGAGGGCGTTCTCACCGCGGCCGGCCTGTCCGCCCTCATCGACGTCTCAGGCGGCGAAGTCGAAGCGCTTTCGTGCGAACTGCCGGACGGCAGGCTGATCGCCGTATCGCAGCATTCGGTCGATGGCGGCGGCTGGGTCGGCACCTACGACGATGTCTCCGAGCGCCGCGCCGCAGAGGCAAGGCTCGCCCACATGGCGCGGCACGACGTGCTGACCGGCCTGCCGAACCGGCTGCTGTTCAGCGAGCACACCCAACAGATCCTGGCGAAGGAACAGACCGCAGGCGGCGCCATGCTGTGCCTCGGCCTCGACCGCTTCAAGACGATCAACGACACCTTCGGCCACGCGGCCGGCGACGCGCTGCTCATGGCTGTCGCCGAACGCATCAAGGCCTGCACACGCGACGGCGATATGGTCAGCCGGCTCGGCGGCGACGAATTTGGCATCGTGCAAACAAGCGGCACGCAGCCGGCCGCCGCGACATCGCTCGCCAGCCGCCTGATCGAAATCCTCGCTGAGCCCTTCGAAATCGACGCGCAAACAGTCGAGATAGGCGTCAGCATCGGCATCGTTCTCGGCGAGAACATGACGGTGGCGCGGCCCGACCTGCTTCTGCAATGCGCCGACCTCGCACTCGCGCGCGCGAAGGCGGACGGCGGCAGCTGCTACCGCTTCTTCGAAGCCGCCATGGACATGCGCATGCAGGCGCGCCGCGCGCTCGAGGTCGATTTGCGCGGCGCGCTCGGCCGCGATGAACTGGAGCTCTATTACCAGCCGCAGGTCTCCGTCGATCGGCGGCTCACCGGCTTCGAGGCGTTGCTGCGCTGGCACCATCCGCGCCGCGGCCTCGTCAGCCCTGCCGAATTCATCCCCCTCGCGGAAGAGCTTGGCCTGATCGGCGCACTGGGCGACTGGGTGCTGAAACGCGCCTGCGCCGCCGCCGCGTTATGGCCGCCGCACCTGAAAGTCGCCGTCAATCTCTCGCCCGTGCAGTTCCGCGGCCGCGTCCTGACTGACGATGTCTCGGCCGCCCTCGCCGCCTCAGGCCTGGCCCCAGGCCGCCTCGAACTCGAAATCACCGAAGCCGTGCTGATGGGCGACGACGAGAACGTGCTGCAGACCCTCCACCTCCTGCGCGACCTCGGCGTGCGTATCGCCATGGACGATTTCGGCACCGGCTATTCGTCGCTCGGCTACCTGCGCCGCTTTCCGTTCGACAAGATCAAGATCGACCAGTCCTTCGTTCAGGGCATGACCCACCGCGACGACTGCATGGCCATCGTCCGTGCCGTCATCGGCCTCGGCCGCTCGCTGGGCATCGCCGTGAATGCCGAGGGCGTGGAAACCGAAGAACAGCTCGCTCAACTCCGCGACGAAGGGTGCGGCGAGCTGCAGGGCTATTTGTTCAGCAAACCGCAGCCGGAGGGCGCCATTGCGGGGATGGTGCTTCGGCTTGGTCCTCCCGTGGTGGATGTCGTCCAGGAGAGGAGCAAGGAAGCCGTTCTTTTTTGAAAAAAAGAACCAAAAAACTTCTGCACGTTTAGGCGGAGCGTTCCCAAGACCTCGGTCCCAAGTCGCAAAAGTTTTTTGCTTCTTTTTTCAAAAAAGAAGTCCCTCCTTCCTCTATGGGACAGAACAAATGCCAAATACGGCGCTGGTCGTAGGATCAAGCGGCATAGTAGGCGGCACGCTCGCCGCCCATCTCGCAAGCAAAGGCTGGACGGTTTACGGCCTCGCGAGACGCCCTCTCGAAGGCGTCGAAGGCGTCATCCCGGTTGCGGCGGACCTTCTCGATCCGCAATCCCTGCGCGCCGGACTCGCCGATCTCAGACCGACGCACGTGTTCTTCACCAGTTGGCTGCGCCAGCCGACAGAGGCCGAGAACATCAAGGTCAACAGCGCCATGGTGCGAAACCTGCTCGAGGCCGTCTCGTCGTCCGGCTCGGTGCGACACGTGGCGCTGGTCACCGGCCTCAAGCACTACCTCGGCCCGTTCGAGGCCTATGGAAAAGGCGTGCTGCCAGCGACACCGTTTCGCGAGACGCAGCCGCGGCTGGACGTCGAGAATTTCTACTACGCGCAGGAAGACGCGGTCTTTGCCGGCGCCGCGCGCGACGGCTTCGGCTGGAGCGTCCACCGGCCGCACACGATCATCGGCTTCGCCGTCGGCAACGCCATGAACATGGGCGTGACTCTCGCCACCTACGCGGCCATCTGCCGCAAGACCGGCCGCCCCTTCCTGTTTCCCGGCTCCGCCGTGCAATGGAACGGCCTGACCGACATGACGGACGCCCGCCTGCTGGCGCGGCATCTCGAATGGGCATCCACCACCGCAATGGCCCGCGACCAGGCGTTCAACGTCGTCAATGGCGACATCTTCCGCTGGAGTTGGATGTGGGAGCAACTGGCCACCTGGTTCGGGCTGCAAGCGGCACCGTTCCCAGGCGAAGGCACGCCGCTCGTGCAGCAACTGGCCGATGCCGGCCCCATCTGGACAAAGATCGCGCGCGACTATGGCCTGGTCGAGCCGGACCTCAACCGCCTCGCCTCGCCCTGGCACACCGATGCCGATCTGGGGCGGCCCATCGAGGTGGTGACGGACATGTCGAAAAGCCGGAAGCTCGGCTTCCTCGATTATCAGGCTACCGACGAAAGCTTTTTCGAGCTGTTCGATCGGTTGCGCGCGGCTCGGGTGATTCCGCCGGCGTAGTCAGAAAAGGAAGGAGTTCTTTTTTGAAAAAAAGAACCAATACCCCGACTCATTGAGTATCCGGCTCCGTCGCCCCTTGCGGCGCGCTGTGTGTTTAGATTCTCCTTGCGGTCATGCGCGGTGGCTTTCTCACGGCTGAGGAGAGGCAGGTTCTGACCGAGTTGGCTCGGGACGGGCTTGCTGCCCATCGTCTGGCGCGGCGGGCGAATGCCCTGGTGCTGCTGGACCAGGGGATGAGCCCTATCAAGGTGGCCAAGGTCTTGCTGCTGGACGACGACACCATCCGTGAGTGGCACAAGACCTTCGAGCAGGACGGCATCGATGGCTTGGTCGGCTTCCATTACGGCGGCCGGCACGCGTTTCTGGCGCCGGCGCAGGAGACCCAGCTCAAGGCCTGGCTGGAGCGCACCCTGCCGCGCACCACGTGCGAGGTCGGCGCCTATATCGAGCGCCAGTTCGGCGTGACCTATGAGAGCCGCTCTGGGCTGGTCGCCTTGCTGCACCGGCTGGGGTTTGAGCACCGCAAGCCCGCGGCGGTGCCGAGCAAGATGGACCCCGACCGTCAGCGCCGGTTCATCGCTGTCTACGAAAAGCTGTTGAACAGCCTTCCTGCGAACGAGATGGTGATGTTCGCCGATGCGGTGCATCCGACCTACGGCGCACAGCCCGTCGGCTGCTGGGCGCCAAAGGGCGTGGCGATCGCCGTGGAGCAGACCACCGGCCGCGAGCACGTCAATATCCAAGGTGCGATCGACCTGCACACCGGCACCACCTGCGTGCTCGAGGTCCCCTCAGTCGACGCCACCAGCACGATTGCGCTGCTGCAAACCATCGAGGCGCGCTTTCCGGCCAAGCGCCGGATCCACGTCATGCTCGACAATGCGCGCTGCCATCACGCCAAGCTGGTAAGAGCCTGGCTCGACCGGCGAGACTGCCGAATAAGGCTACATTTCATCCCGCCCTACTGCCCGCATCTGAACCCGATCGAACGATTGTGGCTCGCGATGCACAAAGCCCTGATCCACAACCGGTGCGCTGCGAACTTCAGGCAATTCCGCGCCCGCGTCCTGACCTTTCTGCGTTACGACGTGCCAAGCCGATGGGACGTGCTCTGCGACCAAGTCACGGACAACTTCCGCATCCGCGACCCGGGTCGGTTCCGGATTCTCAGGTGAGCGGAGTAAAAAAAGCTTTCGGACCTTTTGGCTGGGCGTTTCCACGATCTCGGTCCCACATCGCAAAAGTTTTTTGCTTCTTTTTTTCAAAAAA
The DNA here is from genome assembly GCA_965198825.1 of Acetobacteraceae bacterium. Lineage (GTDB taxonomy): Bacteria > Pseudomonadota > Alphaproteobacteria > Acetobacterales > Acetobacteraceae > BOG-908. The sequence goes on from CBDAQB010000003.1 coordinate 416,837, forward strand.
GAAGTCCTTCCTTCCTCCTCAATCCCTCCCAAGCACATCCGACAAACTCACCTTCCCGCTCCCAGGCGCAAGCGGCTTAGGCTGGCTGTCCGCAGGCGCCCATCCGGTCATGAAGGCCAGCCGCAGCCGCACAGGAATGCGCGTTTCGGCTGCGGCGAGTGAGGCGAGTGCGGAGGCGAACAGGGCGCGGGGCGGAATGCGCCGGTCGCGCAGGGCGATGGCGTTGGTCTCGCCGGCAGCGCGCAGATCCTGCAGCAGGGCGAATGGATTTTGATACTTGAGCGGGATGTCTTCGGCGTCGGCGACGGGAAGGGCGAAACCGGCGCGTTGCAGAAGGGCCGCGCAATCGCGCAGGTCGGCGAACGGCGAGACGCGTGGCGCCGCGCCGCCCGAAAGGTTCGCTTCGGCCTCCGTCAATGCGGTGCGGAGGTTGGCGAGCGTGCCGAGGACCGGGATGCTGGCCAGCAACAGACCATCCGGGCGCAGGCTGCGCCGCAATTGGATCAGGGCGCCCGGAAGATCGTTTACCCAATGCAACGAGAGGCTGGAGACCACGAGGTCGAAGCTGCCTGGCGCAAACGGCAGGAACTCCTCGTCTGCTGCGACGGCGGGAGCGCCGCCTAGCGCTGCCATCTTTGGCGACAGGTCGAGGCTGACCGTGTCGATACCGCGCGCGCGGAGCAGCGGCGCCACGACGCCGCGGCCGCCGACATCGAGGGCGCGGGTAAAGCGGTGCGTGGTGTCGTCGAGCCGGTCAACGAGCCGCTCGGCCGCTTCGTGCAGGATGGCGCCAACATGCCCGACGGTGGCGGCCGCGCGGTCACGGTGCAGGCGGACGGCGCGGCGGTCGAAGACATTCATCTCGTCCATGCGCGGGAGATGCGCCATGGACGCGGCAGTTCCAAGAGTGCCAGGCTGAGTCCATGATGCTGCCAGCATGATGGGGGCCATCTCGCTCGGGCGAAGCCTGGACTTGCTGGGCCGCGTTGCGCGTCCCGCGCTGGACCTGCTTTTGCCGCCCCACTGCCCCGTTTGCGGCGAGCAGGTGGGGGCGCCTGGCCAATTATGTGCGGCCTGCTTTGCGCAGGTCGGCTTCGTCACCGATCCCTGTTGCAGGCGCTGCGGTCTCCCGCTCGATAGCGAGGCGGTGGGCGGACCGAAGCGGCTATGCCTACCTTGCCGCCGGCAGCCGCCCCCCTGGCGCCATGCCCGTGCCGCCTTGCTCTACGACGGGCAGGGGCGGGCGATGATCCTTCGCCTGAAGCATGCCGGCAGCGAGGACATTGCGGCCTTGCTGGCGCGGCACATGGTTCGCGCGGGAGAGGCGCTTCTCTCGTCGGCCGATCTCCTTGTGCCCGTGCCGCTGCATCGCTGGCGGCTGCTGCAACGCGGCTATAATCAGTCTGCGGTGATCGCACAGCATGTCGCCAAACTGTCGAGAAAGCCGGTTTGCGTGGACGCGCTCCGGCGCACCCGCGCAACGCCGAGCCTCGGTGGACTGTCGGCGAAGGCCCGTGCCGACGCCATGGCGGACGTCATCAAACCGAGGCGCCGCCGCTTCGCAAAGATCCAGTCGAGAAGGATTCTGCTGATCGACGACGTGCTCACATCCGGCGCCACAGCGGCGGCCTGCACGCGTGCCCTCCTTGACGCCGGGGCATCGAACGTCGACGTGCTGGTAGCAAGCCGCGTGCCCGATCCGCGCGAGGCGGACTGACCGAATGACGTCCTTTCAGCAATCATGATGCAGCCAGGGAGCCCAATGCCGACCATCGAGATCTACACGCAGGCCTGGTGTCCCTACTGCGCCCGCGCGATCAATTTGCTGAAGGAGAAGGGGGTCGAGTTCCAGGAGATCGACGCGCCACATGGGTCGCAAGCCCGTGTCGATGCCCGCACCCGGTCAGGCGGCAGGACCTCGGTGCCGCAGATATTCATCGATGGCGCCGCCATCGGCGGCAGCGACGAACTCCGCGCGCTGGATAGTGCCGGCAAGCTGGATGCCTTGCTGCAGGCAAGCGCCTGAAGCGACTCCGATGATCCATTACGAACTGCGGTGCCAGGCCGGTCATGGCTTCGACGGCTGGTTCCGCGACAGCGGCACCTTCGACCAGCAGGCGCGGCGCGGCCAGATCACCTGTCCCACCTGTTCCGACACGAAGGTCGAGCGTGCCCTCATGGCGCCACGCGTTGCCCGCAGCCGCCGCGCACCGCTGATCGAAGCCAAGGAAAGCGATCGAACCTCGGCTGTGCAGGGCACAGCACCCGGGTCACAAACCTCAGGGGTGCCGAAGGCTTCGGCCGGCAAGAGCGTGACACCAACCGCGCCGCTCCCCATGCCAGACGAAGTCCGCGTCTTCCTGCAGCGCCTGCGTTCGGAGGTGGAGCAGAAATGCACCTACGTCGGCCCGGATTTCGCCGACGAGGCGCGCCGGATGCATGACGGCGAGACCGAGGTCAAACCGATCTACGGCGAAGCGACCCCCGAAGAAGCGGAGGCCCTGCACGAGGATGGCATCGACATCGCCCGCATCCCCTGGGTCCCCAGGTCCGATAGCTAGCATGACAATGCGTTCGACGCTCGCTGCGGCTTTGTCACTGCTCGCCGTGACGGCTGCGCACGCCGCGCCGACCTCGCCAGTTGGCCGCTGGTTCACCGAAGACCGCGGCGGCGTGGTCAGCATTTCGCCCTGCGGCGACGCCCTGTGTGGCGTGATCATAGGTCTGTCGAGCTTCCCCGCCGACGGTATCAAGCGCGACTTCCGCGGCAACACCCAGTGCCACGAGACGCTGCTGAAAGGCTTGGTCTTGGGGAACGATGGCCGTTGGCATGGCAGCATCACCAACCCCGAAGACGGCCGCACCTATGACGCCCAGGTTTGGGTGCCGGCCGACGGCGACATGCGGCTGCGTGGTTATATCGGGCTGCCTATCCTTGGCTCGACTCAGCGTTGGCCGCCTTTTGCGGGGACGATCCTGAAGGATTGTCATTTTCGGTAGGAAGGAAGGCGTTCTTTTTTGAAAAAAGAACCAAAAAACTTTTGCGATGTGGGACCGAGATTGTCATTTTTTTCAAAAAAGAAGACCTTCCTTACCCATGCGCCAAACGCATGACCCATACGCCATAAGCCTGCTTATCATCACCCCTGCATAGCTTATGTTGCGCTGCAAGATAAGGCCTAGGGGAACACGATGTCAGCAACTCGCATTGGCCGCAGCCTGGCGCTGCCTTGGAACGGCTTCGTCGCCCTCTTCGTGTATGTGACGTTGCTGACAGCGACGGTCATTGGCGGCGCGGATCTCTCCGTGCCAGCGATGTTGGCGGCTTACCTGCTCCCGGTCGCCGTTTACGCCGCGATCCTGGTCTCCCGCGCGGTTCACGCGCTGGGCGCGGTGGACATCCACTTCCATCGCGCGCCGCACGCCATCGTCCGCTGACCGGCTAGTGGGTGGCCGCGCCCTCGGCGCCCAGCCCGGTCTGTGACCGGATATACAGCGCTTCGAACCTGCCTTCCTCGGCTTTCGCCCTGGCGCCACGGCCGATGACGCTGCCCAGGTAACATCCCAGGAAGCCTAGCGGCATCGAGAACAGGGCCGGGCTGTCGTATGGGAAGATGGCCGCGTGGTGCCCTAGCACCTTCACCCAGATGCCTGGGCTCAGGATCGTCAGCAGCACGGCCGAGCCGAGGCCGAGCCAGCCGCCGAGAACGGCGCCGGCTGTGTCAAAGCGCTTCCAGTACATGTTCAGCAGAAGCACCGGAAAGTTGGCGCTCGCCGCGACCGCGAAGGCCAGCCCGACCATGTAGGCGACGTTCTGCTTCTCGAACAACAGGCCGAGCAGGATGGCGAGCACGCCGAGCGCCACGGTGGCGATGCGCGACACCTGCATTTCCGTGCCTTCTGTGGTCCGGCCGCGCCGGAACACGTTGGCATAGAGGTCGTGGCTCACCGCAGTCGCGCCGGCCAGCGTCAGGCCCGACACCACCGCGAGGATGGTGGCGAAAGCGACGGCGCTGACGAAGCCCTTGAGCACGTCGCCGCCGACCGCATGCGCGAGATGGATCGCCACCATGTTGCCGCCGCCACGCACCAGGCCGCCGCTGAGAACATAAGCGGGATCGGATCCCACCATGCTGATGGCGGCGAAGCCGATAATGAAGGTGAGGATGTAAAAATAGCCGATGAAGCCGGTCGCCCAGAACACCGAGGTGCGCGCCGCCTTCGCATCGCGCACGGTGAAGAAGCGCATCAGGATGTGCGGCAGTCCCGCGGTGCCGAACATCAGCGCGATGCCCAGCGAGATCGTGGAGATCGGATTCTTGAAGTTCAGGCCTGGGCTCAGGATCGCCGCGTGCTTGGCGTGCGTCGCGACGGCCGCAGTGAACATGGCATCGAGGCTGAAGCCGAAATGCGCCAGCGCCATGATCGCCATGTAGGTGGCGCCGATCAGCAGCAGCATGGCCTTGATGATCTGCACCCAGGTGGTCGCCAGCATGCCGCCGAACGTCACGTAGAGGATCATCAGCACGCCGACGATGACCACGGCGTAGGCGTATTGAAGGCCGAACAGAAGCTGAATGAGCTGCCCGGCGCCAACCATCTGCGCGATGAGGTAGAACGCCACCACCACCAGCGAACTGATTGCCGCCATGGTGCGCACCGGGCCTGCTTCGAGGCGGTAGGCTGCGACATCGGCCATGCTGTAGCGGCCGAGGTTGCGCAGCCGCTCGGCCATCAGGAACATGATGATGGGCCAGCCGACCAGGAACCCGATCGAATACAGCAGCCCGTCGAACCCTGCGGTATAGACCATGGCCGAGATGCCGAGGAACGACGCGGCCGACATGTAGTCGCCGGAGATGGCGATGCCGTTCTGGAAGCCGGTGATGCCGCCGCCGGCGGCATAGAAATCGGCAGCCGACCGGGTGCGGCGCGACGCCCAGTAGGTAATGACCAGCGTCAGCGCCACGAAGACGCCGAACATGCCGATGGCGGTCCAGTTCTCCGGTGCGGGTGCCGGCCCCGCTGCCGGTGCAGGGGGTGCCGCATCGGCTGCGAACGCGGCGGCGGGCGCCAACAGCAGCGTGGCGGCGGCCGCAAGGCGGCGTGCGGCGTTCACCGGTGGGCCTCAAAAATTCTGCTTGTCATGGCATCGAAGCTGCCGTTCGCCTTGAACACATAGATGCCCGTCAGGATGATGGCGCTGAAGATCACCAGCAGTCCAAGCGGAAAGCCTAGCGTGATGACGCCGGAAATGGGTGTCCCCATCAGCGACGGTGCGAATGCCACCAGGCTGACGAAACCGAAATAGATGACCAGCATGATGATGGCGAGCGTCCAGCCGAGCCGGCTGCGTTCGCGTTCGAGTGCAATGAAGTCAGGATTTGCGCGCACGCGGGCGCATTCGGCGTCGTTCATCCGGCTTAGTCCCCCCTCTCCGGCCTTCTGCGTCCGGATGAGTACAGAATGCACTGGAAACGATATCGCTGCAAAGCCGGATGTTTTGGGGAAAGCCTATGAGCTGCCTACAAATACCGGATGACCAGCACGCCCCCGATCGCCGCTGCGAGAAGCAGCACGGAGATAAGCCCCACGCGTTCCTCGATGAACACGCGGGCGCGGTCGCCGAAGAAGCGCAGCGGCAGCGCCTCGATGAGGAAGAACCGGCCGCCACGCGTGATGAGGCAGGCTGCCACGAAGGTAGCCAGGTCCATGTGCGCGGCGCCCGAGGCGATCGTTACGAGCTTGAACGGAATCGGGGTGAGCCCTTTGAAGAGGATCGCCCAGAACCCCCAGCGCGCGTAGAACGCCAGGAAGGCATGGTAGCCGGCCTCGGCGTGGTAGAAACGGACCACCGGCATCGCCACGCTGTCGAACAGGGCGGCGCCTATCCAGTAGCCGAACAATCCGCCGATGACGCTGCCTGCCGTGGCGATCGCTGCGAACGCCCAGGCACGGCCAGGCCGTGCCAGGATCATCGGGATCAGCATCAGGTCGGGCGGCAGCGGAAAGAAGCTCGCCTCGGCGAAGGCGACGCAGGCCAGCCACAACGGTGCCATGCGCGTGGCCGAGAGGGCGATCAGGCGCGCGTAGAGGTTTCTGAGCATGGATGTCCCGTCTTGCGGGCGTCCTGTGCCACGTTCAGTGGCCGGACTCCAGGCGGTGTCCCGGCGGGTTAACCGCTTGGCGACGCAGCCGACGCACAATGACGCCATGGCGGCACAGGCGCAGCGGGAGCCGGAACCCGCACGGCAGAATGGGGTCGCGCGGCCGGCCGCAGGCGATCCAGGCAGCATCGCGACCCACTACGATCGCGACCCCAAGCGCTCGCTTCCAGCGCTCAGCGGCGCCTGGCCTGCCGTCGCCGTACTGGATCGCCGCGATCCGACCCGCCGCCTGATGGCAGTGCAGGTGCGCCCCTCGCTGCCGCTACGCGCCCGCATCGTCGATGCGCAGGAGGGCGCGACGCCGCCGAACCTGATGATGCCAATCGCCGACGGCCCAGGCCTCGATGCCGCCGGCCAGGCGGCCTGGTTCGTCGTCTGCCCAGCGCCACCAGGCGCCTCTCTCGCTGCCGCCTCGGGGGCGTGGCGGGAGCAGGAGATCATCGGCTCCCTTCTGATCCCTGCCGCCGCAGCCCTCAAGGAGCTGGAGAAGCGGGGGTTCACCCACCGTGCCATCCGGCCGGACAACCTGTTCCGCGCCGGTCCAGGCCAGCCGGTGACGCTGGGGCCGTTCTGGGCGGCGCCTCCCGGCACCGGCCAGCCGGCCGCAGCCGATCCCCCTTTCCTCGGCTGGTGCAGGCCGCCGCGCCAGGGCGACGGCACCATTGCCGACGATGTTTACGCTCTCGGCTTCACCATGCTCGCCCTGTGGCTTGGCCGCATGCCGCTGGCCGGCCTCGACCCCGCCGAAATCCTTCGGCGCGCCTTCTCTCTCGGCAGCTTCGCCTCGCTTCTCGCCGGGGTCCCTGCACTGCCCGCGGTGCTCGGCAACCTCCTGCGCGGCATGCTGGCCGAGGACCCGGATCAGCGCCCGCCACCGGCCTTGTTGATGGAGCCGATGCGCGCCGTCACCAGGCGCGGCACTGCCCGCCCGACGCGTCGTGCCGCGCGATCGATTGAGGTCGGCGCCCACGTGGCCTGGACGGCGCGTGAAGTCGCCTACGCCGTCGCCACCGAGCCGCAAGCCGCCTGGGCCATGCTGAGAAGCGGCGCCGTTGACCGCTGGATACGGCGCGAGCTGAACGACCCCACCTTAGGCGCCAAGCTGGAGGAGATACGCGTCCGCCACAGCGTCGAGGCCGAGACGCCACAGCTCGCGTCCTTCATGCTTATGCGAGCTGTCGCCGCCCTCGAACCGCTCGCCCCCATGGTCTGGCGTGGCGAAGCTTTCTGGCCGGACGGCTTCGGCACCGCCCTGGCAGCGGCGGACGCCCCGACCATCGGTGTCCTGCGGGAGATCGTGGAACAGGCCGTCTTCGCATTATGGGCCAGCAACCATTCGCACCGGAAAGACAGCAGCGTCCTGCGCCTGCTCTCCGCCGAATGGCTCAGCATGCTCGCCATACGCGGCGCCGCAGGCGGCCTGCGTCGGCTGCTCTACGCGCTCAACCCGCGCCTTGCCTGCGCCTCGCCCTTGCTGGGAGGCCGGCCCGTTCTGCGCCTCGACGAACTCCTGCCGGCCCTCGAGGCAGCCTCCGGCCGTGCAAACCGCGGCGAGCCACCTTTGGATCCGGATATCGTGGCCTTCGTCGCCGCGCACTCTGACGCCCCGACGCGTGCCGGCCTCGTAGGCCTGAACAGTCTTGCAGGAGAGGCTGAACGGCCACTCATGCTACGCCTGCTTGCCCACCTGCAAACCCGCTTCGAACTCGGCCCGCTCCCAGGTCTCGCCCTCTGGCTGCACGAGTCCGGCGTCACCGGCATGGACCGCTGGCGCAGCCGCAGCACACGCACCGCGCTGGGCCGCCGCGTGGCGACCCTCGTGGCCGCCGGACATGTGACGGCTCTCCTGACCGCGGTCGAGGATCCCACCGCCCTCGCGGCCGATGCAGCCGGCGCCCACCTCGCCGCGCAACGCATCGCCGAGCTGCAGCAAAGGCTGGAAAGCAGCGCGCAAAATGCCGCCAAGCGTGCCGAGGATGCACGAAGGCTCGCCCACGACCTCGCGTCCGGCACTGGCTTGCTGGCCATGTTGAGCGCAACCCTCCGTCTGGCATTCGGCTGATGGCAAAAGCAGGTAGCGCCAGCCGGGGCGGATCGAGGCTGTGGCTGCAAGGCATGGCGTGCGGCGCCGTGCTGACCTTCGCGACGCCGGCCGCCCTCCTGGCCTGCGTCCTGCTGGCCCCGGCAATGCTCGCCTCCATCGCGGACCAGGCGCCCGGCCGCCCCGTCGTGCGCGCCGTGCTCCTCTACGGCACCGCCGTGGCGCTGAAACCCTTCTGGCACCTCTGCCTCACCGGCGACCGGATGGACACCGCACTCGCTATCATGTCGGACCCGCTCACCATCGGCTCATGCTGGCTCGGCGCCGCACTCGGCTGGGCCCTGTGCGAAGTGCTGCCGCTCGTGCTGGAGACAGCCGGAAAATTCGCCGAGTCCGCTCGGGTGCTGGCTTGGGAAGTGGAGCTGAAGCGGTGCAGGGAGGAGTGGGAAGGTTAAGGCAAGCACCTTCTTTTTTGAAAAAAAGAAGCAATACTCCGCTCACCTGAGAATCCGGAACCGACCCGGGTCGCGGATGCGGAAGTTGTCCGTGACTTGGTCGCAGAGCACGTCCCATCGGCTTGGCACGTCGTAACGCAGAAAGGTCAGGACGCGGGCGCGGAATTGCCTGAAGTTCGCAGCGCACCGGTTGTGGATCAGGGCTTTGTGCATCGCGAGCCACAATCGTTCGATCGGGTTCAGATGCGGGCAGTAGGGCGGGATGAAATGTAGCCTTATTCGGCAGTCTCGCCGGTCGAGCCAGGCTCTTACCAGCTTGGCGTGATGGCAGCGCGCATTGTCGAGCATGACGTGGATCCGGCGCTTGGCCGGAAAGCGCGCCTCGATGGTTTGCAGCAGCGCAATCGTGCTGGTGGCGTCGACTGAGGGGACCTCGAGCACGCAGGTGGTGCCGGTGTGCAGGTCGATCGCACCTTGGATATTGACGTGCTCGCGGCCGGTGGTCTGCTCCACGGCGATCGCCACGCCCTTTGGCGCCCAGCAGCCGACGGGCTGTGCGCCGTAGGTCGGATGCACCGCATCGGCGAACATCACCATCTCGTTCGCAGGAAGGCTGTTCAACAGCTTTTCGTAGACAGCGATGAACCGGCGCTGACGGTCGGGGTCCATCTTGCTCGGCACCGCCGCGGGCTTGCGGTGCTCAAACCCCAGCCGGTGCAGCAAGGCGACCAGCCCAGAGCGGCTCTCATAGGTCACGCCGAACTGGCGCTCGATATAGGCGCCGACCTCGCACGTGGTGCGCGGCAGGGTGCGCTCCAGCCAGGCCTTGAGCTGGGTCTCCTGCGCCGGCGCCAGAAACGCGTGCCGGCCGCCGTAATGGAAGCCGACCAAGCCATCGATGCCGTCCTGCTCGAAGGTCTTGTGCCACTCACGGATGGTGTCGTCGTCCAGCAGCAAGACCTTGGCCACCTTGATAGGGCTCATCCCCTGGTCCAGCAGCACCAGGGCATTCGCCCGCCGCGCCAGACGATGGGCAGCAAGCCCGTCCCGAGCCAACTCGGTCAGAACCTGCCTCTCCTCAGCCGTGAGAAAGCCACCGCGCATGACCGCAAGGAGAATCTAAACACACAGCGCGCCGCAAGGGGCGACGGAGCCGGATACTCAATGAGTCGGGGTAAAAAAACCTTTGCATGTTTGGGTGGGCACATGCGTATGCCCGGCCAAACTACTGCTCGGGGGTTGTTGTATCGACGGCAGGCTTGGGGTGCGGGTGGCCTGGCGGCGGCAGCGGTCCGGTTTTCAGTGTGTCCGCGTCGAGCGGCAGATCGCGCCGCACCATGCCGCTGCCGCCCATCCCCTGAACCGCCGTGCCATCGACGTCTAGTTCGGTTCCGCCCGCATTTCCGGTGGTCAGCGTCAGTCCCTGTTTATTCATTGGCACAGGAAAGCTGTCGCCTGCATGCATCAGCTTGTTGAGGATGGCCGGACCGCCCTTCTGCTTGATCGTCACCCAAGCATCGGCCGTTGCCTTGATCACCACCCTTGTGCCCGCAGGCTGCGGTGATGCCGGCGCTGCCGGCGGCGATGCGGTTTGCGTCGGTGCAGCGGCAGGCGCGCCAGCGGCCGGCGGCTGCGGCGTGACGGCGGCGCCGGCGGCAGGCGCAGCGACGGGTGGAGCCGGTGGTATCTGGGCAGCACTGGCCGGCGGTGCCGCCGCAGGAGGAGCGGCAGCCGGCTTGGGCGGCGGAGGAACCGCGGCCGCAGGGCTCTCGGCGGAAGGTGTCGCGGACGGCAGGATGGAAGCGACTTGCGGCGACGGCGGCGTCTTTTCGGCGGAAGGCGGCGCCAACCGGTCTGGTATTGGGGGCACCGTCTCGACCAGCGTATGCCGCCGGTCGGACACCCAGTACCAGCCGGCATAGGCGCCAGCCAGGATCAGCAGCCCGAGCAGCATCAGCGCGCCAGCCGGCACGCCACGTTGCGGCACGGGGGCAGGGAAGCTGAGTGTCGGCTTGCGGCTGACCTCATCGGTCTCGGCGCGGAACCGCGCCGCGACCGCATCGCCCGACAGCCCGAGAGCCGACGCGTATACTCGCACGAAGCCGAGCGCGTAGGTCGTGCCGGGCAGGTCGCTCATGCGCCCGTCTTCGATGGCCTCCAGATATTCCTTGCGTATGCGCAGGCCGGAAGCGAGTTCGGGAAGCTCCCAGCCCAGGCCCTGACGGGTTTCGCGCAACTGGGCGCCCAGTTTGGCTGCCGGTCTGGCGCTTGGGGATTCCGGCTTCAGGTCCTGCGTCTCGCTCACAGATGTCTCCTAACAAGGGCGAGGGCGGGACGCCAGGAAGGGTGTTCTTTTTTGAAAAAAAGAACCAAAAAACTTTCGCTCCCGAGGCCGGGCGTTCCCAAGATCTCGGTCCCAAAAGGTAAAAGTTTTTTGCTTCTTTTTTTCAAAAAAGAAGACCTTCCTCACCCCACCCCATGATCCCTTGCCCAAGCCGCAATAGGCTCCCGCAAGCTGGAATACCCCGCCGCCGTCCGCCGCAAAGTCGCCAGAAACGGCCGAAGAGCGCCAAGGTCCAATGTGGTTAGCGCCTCCTTCACAGCCAGCAGGCTGGAGGCCGACATGGACAGCCGCGTGTATCCGAGCGCCAGCAGAACCGCGGCATCGAGCGGCCGCGAGGCGGCCTCCCCACACAGGGAAAGCGACACGCCGGTCTGTGCGGCGGCGCGTGCGACGTCTTCGAGCAGAGAAAGCATGGACGGCGACAGAAAATCGTAGCGCTCCGCGAGCGATGGCGTGCCGCGGTCGGCGGCGAAGACGAATTGCAGCAGGTCGTTCGATCCGACCGAGATGAAATCCGCCTCCCGCACCAGATCGGGCAGTTGCCAGAGAAGCGCCGGGACTTCGAGCATGGTGCCGACATCGAGGCGGGCAGGCGCGGGCCTGATGCGCGCGGCCTCGGCAAACAGCAGTCCGCGCGCCTGGCGGAACTCGGCGAGCGTCGTGACCATGGGGAACATCACCGACAGCGGCCGGCCGTCCGCTGCCATGAGAAGCGCGCGCAATTGCCGCCGCAGCAGGGCAGGGCGGTCGAGCCCGACACGCAGGCTGCGCCAGCCCATCGCCGGGTTCTCCTCCTCCGGCGGCGGGCTGTCGGGCAGCAGCTTGTCGCTGCCGATGTCGAGCGTACGGAACAGCACGGGCCGCTCGCCTGCGCCGTCGAGCACGCGCCGATACACCTCGACCTGCTCGGCGACATTGGCCATGGATCCACGCGCCAGCATGGCGATTTCGGTGCGGAACAGGCCGATCCCGGCGGCGCCGGTGGCGTCGAGCTGGTCGAGTTCCAGGGGCAGCCCGGCGTTGATGAACAGCTCGAACCGGGTGCCGTCGCGCGTCACCGAGGGCGCTTCGCGCAGCATCTCCCACGCGGCCTGCCTGACCGCGCGGGCAGCCAGGGCGCGGCCGTAGGCTTCGCGCACGCTCGGGTCCGGGCGAAGGATGAGCGAGCCGCCATCGGCATCGAGCACGGCCTCGTCGCCTGCCATGGCGGCCTCGAGGGCGCCGCGCGCGCCGCCGAGCGCAGGCAGCCCCAGCGCCCTGGCCAGGATGGCGGCGTGCCCGCCGGCGCTGCCCTCCTCGATCACCACGCCGGCGATGCCGCGCGCCTGGAACTCCAGCAGCTGTGCCGGTCCAAGCCGCCTGGCCAGCAGGATGACGCCCACGACGTCCGCCTCCATCACGCTGCCGGCGCCCTTCTGCATATCCAAAGCCGTCAGCAAGCGACCGGCGAGATCCTCGAAATCGGCCAGCCGCTCGCGCAAATAAGGGTCAGCGATACGGCGCATGCGCTCGCGCAACTCGCCCAGCACACGGTGCACAGCGGCTTCCGCCGTGAGGCCGCCTTGCACCGCCTCGCCGATGCGCCGCAGCCAGCCATCATCCGCCGCGACCTGACGAGTCGCCGCCAGGATGTCGCGCGGGCCGTCGCCGATCGGCAGTTGCGACGCGATCAGCCGGTCGAGATCCTGCCGCATCGCGCCGAGCGCCAGCGCAAGACGTGCCTGCTCGGCATCCGTATCGTCGGCGAGCATCTGGGAAGGCGGCCGCTGCACGCCATGCAGGAAGATGCGGCCGAACACGATGCCGGAGGAGAGTGGAGCCGCATCGAAATGCTGCGCCAGCGTGCCGGCAAAATCATCTTCCTGCCGCACGCCGCTGGGCCGGACCTTGCCGCTGTTGAGCGTGTCCGGCAGCAGCATGGCGATGGTCTCGATGACCTCCACCTCGTCGTCGCTGTAGTGCCGTGAATCGCGGTTCTGCACGGCTATGACACCCAGAGTCCTGCCGCCCCTGCGCACCGGCACGGCCAGCATCGACGCATAGGCTTCCTCGCCGAGTTCCGGCCGGTAGGCGAAGGAGGGATGGTTCTGCGCGTCTGCCAGGTTGAGCACCTCGCCAGTGGCGGCTGCCAGCCCGATGATGCCCTCGCCGACCCGCAGGCGCGTGCGTCCTATAGCCTCCGGATTGAGGCCCCGCGTCGCCCGCAGCTCCAGAATTTCGCCTGCGCGCAGGCCGTAGATGGAGCAGACCTCAGCTTCGAGTTCGGCCGCGACCAGCGCCACGATTTCCGGCAGCAGCACGCCGCCGCCGGCCATCATGGCCCGCAGGCTCACCAGAAGTCGCCGTGCAGGGGCTAGCCCCGCCACCTGTTCTCCGCCGCTGCCTCGTTTTGGGACATACGTTGGCCCCGGGCAGCCAGGGCGGCCGCGGCCTGCTGGCAAAGTTCCTCGACGATATCGGCAACACTCTGCTCGCGAGTCACCATCCCGACCGACTGCCCGGCCATCACCGAGCCTTCCTCGACATCGCCGTCGACGACCGCACGGCGCAATGCGCCCGCCCAGAAATGTTCGATGTCGAGCTGGGCGGCTTCCTTGCTGACTTCACCGGCAAGGAAGCGGGAGATGGTCGCCGCCTGGTGCTCCATGAAGCGGCGGGTGCCGCCGTTGACCAGGCCGCGCACCGGAATGACCGGGAAGCGCGCATCGAGCTGCACGGACGGCAGCGCGTCGCGCGCATTGGCGCGCATGAAGGCGTTCTTGAAATTCGCATGCGCGATGCTGTCCGTCGCGGCGGCGAAACGCGTGCCGAGTTGCGCGCCTGATGCCCCCATGTCGAGGTAGGCGAGGATAGCGTCGCCGCGGCCTATGCCGCCTGCGACGAACACCGGCACGTCGCGCATGTGCGGCAGGATTTCCTGCGCGAGCACGGTGAGCGACACCGGGCCGATGTGCCCGCCTGCCTCCGAGCCCTCGATGACCAAGGCATCGACGCCGGATTTCACCAGGCGCTTGCCCAGCACCAGGGCAGGGGTGAACGCAATCAGTTTGGCCCCGCTATCCTTCACCGCGCGCACCGCGGTGCCAGGGGGAATGCCGCCAGCGAGCACGACATGCCCAACGCCGGCTGCGACGCAGACCTTCACCAGCGCGTCGAGTTCGGGATGCATGGTGATCAGGTTCACGCCGAACGGTTTCGATGTCAGCGCCTGGGTCGCCGCGATCTCCTCCGCGAGCCGGTCCGGCATCATGCTGCCGCACGCGAGCACGCCGAAGCCGCCCGCGTTCGAAATGGCGGCGACGAGATTGCGCTCGCTCACCCAGCTCATCGCCCCGCCCATGATGGCGGTGCGCGTGCCAAGGAACGCGGTTCCGCGCGACCACAGCCGGTCGAGTTCTATGCGGCCGGCATCGAGCCCCGCGCCTTCTGCCGGAACATCAACCATCGAGCCCATACGCCGTATGGAGGGCGCGCACGGCGAGCTCCGTGTATTCGAGCCCCACCAGAACGCTCACCTTGATTTCGCTCGTCGAAATGACCTGGATGTTGATCGACTTGTCTGCGAGCGTACGGAACATCGTGTTCGCAATGCCCGCATGGCTCCTCATGCCGACGCCCACGACAGAGATCTTGGCCACATCGGCGTCGGTCAGCAGTTCGGCAAAACCGATGCTGTCCTCGGCGGCGCGCAATATGGCGATGGTGCGAGGCAGGTCGCTTCGGCCGACGGTGAAAGTCATGTCGGTCGCACCTTCCGCGGAGACGTTCTGCACGATCATGTCCACATTCACGTTGGCGGCCGAAAGCGGGCCGAACACCGCTGCCGCCACGCCCGGCCGGTCGGGCACGTGGCGCACCGTCACCTTCGCCTCGTCGCGCGAATAGGCGATGCCGGTGACGATTTCCTTTTCCACGATCTCTTCCTCATCCACCAACAGGGTGCCTGCGCTCGCCGAGCCATCCACGTTCGCGAAGCTCGAGAGCACGCGCACACGCACACGCTCCTTCATCGCCAGTTCCACGCTGCGCGTCTGCAGCACCTTCGCCCCTACCGAGGCCAGCTCGAGCATTTCCTCGTAGGCGATCCGGTCGAGCCGCCGCGCACGCGGCACGATCCGTGGATCGGTCGTATAGACACCATCCACGTCCGTATAGATATCGCAGCGGTCTGCCTTCAGCGCGGCCGCCAGCGCCACGGCCGACGTATCCGATCCGCCGCGCCCCAGGGTGGTGATACGCCCGTCTGGCCCGATGCCCTGGAAGCCCGCCATCACCGGCACCTGCCCGGCTTCCATGCGGCGCACCAGTTCCGATCCCTCGATGGACTGGATACGCGCCGAGCCATGCGCATCGTCTGTACGCACGGGCAACTGCCAGCCGGCCCAGGACCTTGCGTCTATCCCCTGCGCCTGCAGGGCAATAGCCAGCAGCCCAGACGTCACCTGCTCGCCGGTCGCCACCACCGCATCGTATTCGCGCGCATCGTGCAGAGGCGACAGCGACTGGCACCAGCCGACCAGCTGGTTCGTGACCCCCGCCATCGCGGAGACGACCACCGCAACCTCGTCGCCTTCGGCCATCTGGGCGGCCACCCGGCTGGCGACGTTTCGAATACGGTCGAGATCGGCGACGGACGTGCCGCCGAACTTCATCACGATGCGGGCCATGGAGTTCCTCGTCTGGCGCGCGTCAAGCCGGACCGCGTCGCCGGGGCGGTTCTCCTAGCCCTGGGGATAGGCTAGGGCAAGGGCGGGAAGCCCTTGCTCCCACCCTTCCATTTGACGGAGCCCTGATGGCTGGCGGCGTGTCTGCAGAAGAAGTGGCCCAGTTCGGACGCCTGGCGCAGCAATGGTGGGATCCGAACGGCCCCATGCGCGAACTCCATCGCATGAATCCCTTGCGTATCGGCTGGATCGACGCACGCATCAGGCAGCGCTTCCCCGCGGGCGCCGGTGTGCTCGATGTCGGCTGCGGCGCAGGGCTCGCCAGCGAGGCTCTTGCAGATGCCGGCTACCAGGTCACCGGCATCGATGCATCGGACGACGCCATCACCGCTGCCCGCGCGCACGCCAGCCAGAATATCCAGTACGAAACAGGCATCGCGGAGGACGTGCTCGCCTCGGGGCGCCGCTTCGCCGCCGTCACCGCGCTCGAGATCATCGAACATGTGCCAGACCAGCCAGGCTTCGTCGCAACCCTCGCCGCCTTGCTCGAGCCGGACGGCCTGCTCTTTATCTCCACCATCAACCGCACGCTGCGCTCCCTCGCCGTCGCCAAGATCGGCGCGGAATATGTGGCGAGGCTGCTTCCCGCAGGCACACATGATTGGCGCCGCTTCGTAAAGCCGGAAGATCTCGCCGCCATGGCGCGCGCCGCCGGCTTGCGGCTGCATGGCGTAGCCGGGATGCGCTACGACCCGGTTTCCCGCAGCTGGCGCGAGGGGCGGGAGTTGTCGATAAACTACATTGCGGCTTTTGGAAGGTAGGTCTTCTTTTTTGAAAAAAAGAAGCAAAAAACTTTTGGACCTTTAGGCCGAACGTTCCCACCATCTCGGTCCCACATCGCAAAAGTTTTTTGGTTCTTTTTTTTCAAAAAAGAACGCCTTCTTTCTTCCTGTCTGACCTTTAATCCGTCGCCGCGAAGCCGCCATCTTTCCGCCCGCCGGCAGCCGCCGATGAACCCCTTCTTACCCTGCATCCGGCAATCAAGCCGGAGACTGAGGACTTCATCATGATCCGCTTTACCAAGCTCGCGCTGGCATCAACCTTCGCCGCCGGACTGGCGCTACCCGCACTCGCGCAGACGTCGCCTGCGCCCGACCAGACAACGACGCCAGCCACCACCGACAGCGGCATCAAGCCGGCCGCGCCGGAGGCATCGCCGGTGAAGCATCACACCCATCACGTCAAGCATACGACGAAGATGAAGACGCCTGCGCCCGTGAAGTCATAGCGGCAGACGGCCAGCGGATCTTTGCCGCGGGGATTTACGCGGAAGGGTCCGCTGGCTTCGGTGCTTCCAGCAGCTGCTTCACCATGGCCGAGATTGCGGTGAGCTTGAACGGCTTGCGAAGAAACGCGTCATAGTGGCTGATGCGATCGACGATCGCATGCTCCGGCACCGCGCACATAAGCATGAACGGAATGGATTTCTGATCCGGATTATCGAGCATCGCCTGGCGCAGTGCGCCGCCATCCATCACCGGCATCATCAGGTCGCTGATGACCAGGTCGGGCTTTACCTCGGTCATCCGTTCGAGGGCGTGGCGCCCGTTCATGGCCGTCACAACGCGATGGCCATCGTCCTGCAAGAGCGCCTCTAGCAGTTCACCGATGCCGAACTCGTCGTCAACAACCAGGATCGTCGCCATTATTCAGCGGATCCTGGCGTCCGATCCGTCCGAAGGCTGTGCCTGATCGCCTGACGGCTCCTGGGCAGACCCTGAGAGGATCTGTCGTTCGCCTTCGAACCCGTTGCCCAGAACGATACCCTCCGGCGTGATGTCAAAATCTCTCAGCCGATGATCGAAGTCGCTGTCGCGCACTTTCATGACCGACAGCATCCGCTTCAGCACCGCTTTCTGCTCAACGTAGCGAACCAGGATCAGGTTTTCCGCGACCGGCGTGAGGCGGCCGATGGGTGCGTGGATGATCGGTCCGACCAGCTCGGAGACTTCGACCGTGCAGATGACAGTCACGCCCAGCCCGCGGAGTTCGTTTGCCAAGGCGCGATAAAACCCGGGTATGCGCTCCGGCTGCACGGTCATGTCCTTGAAACCCAGCAGGCCATCGATCACCAGCCGCTTGACGCCGCGCGCCTTGACCTGCGCGAGCATGTTGCCTGCCACCCGGTCGATCAGGTCCTCGGACGGGCTTTGCCAGAGAATTTCCACGGCCCCGCTCTCGACCAGCGCTGGCAGGCGGGGCGCCACGTTCGCCGCACGTGCCACCAACTGCTCGGGCGTTTCGTAAAAACCCAGCATGAGGCCCGGTTCTTCGGCCGTGCTGCCGCAGAGGAACTGCATGCCGATGAGCGTCTTGCCCGCGCCTGTCGGGCCAAGCACCAAGGTGGAGGAGGCGGCCGGCAGGCCGCCGTGGAGCATGGTGTCGAGACCAGCGATGTTTGTCGACACGCGCGCGCGCAAACCGTCGTACACACGGCGCTTCGGCGAGTGCAGCAAGGCTTCGATGCGGGGATAAACAACGACGCCGTCGTTGGTGATGCTCATGGCATGACGCCCGGACAAGGCGCCGCTGCCGCGGGACTTGCGCACCTGGATGTCGCGCTCGCTGCGCCACTCGTACGCGCTGTCGGAAATTTCGATCATGCCGTCGACCATCGTGTGCTCCGGCGCGATGACGGCATCGCGTGCACTGGTCAGGACGAACATCGTGCAATCGCCGGCGCCTGCCAGCATCTGCAGCTCGTGGATGAATTTCTTGAACTCGAGCACGCTCGAAGCCTGCGCTTCGGCCGCCAGAACGCCGTCGATGACAAGGAGCGAGGCGCCGAAGGTAACGATTTCACGCCTGATGAGAGTCACCAGGCCAGCCAGGCCTTCGCGTTCGAGAAGCTGGAAGGCGCTCACATAGGTGAGCTCGCGCGCGATACGCGTTCCATCGAAAAACGACATCTGCTCGATGTTGGCGAGCATGCGCTCATGCTGTTCCGACAGCAGCGTGACATACAAGGCGCGGCCGCCGCCGGCGACATGCGCGTAGCAGAGCTGGTTGCCAAAGATGGTCTTGCCGGCGCCAGGCGTGCCTTGAATGATGTAGATGCCGTTGCGCACGAAGCCGCCGAGCAGGATGTCGTCCAGTCCCGGAATGCCCGATTTCAGCCGCTCGAGGCCGAGCATGCCGCTCGTGGCGCGTGGCGGCGGAGCCCCGCCAATCCCGCTTTCCTCTGACCCGTTCTCGTTTGTCTCCGTCAATGTCCTGTTCCTGGTAAGGCGTTGATGACCCGGCTCAAGGGGCCAGGCACGGTCCGTCAAGTGGGTAGGTCAGCACGAAAGTCGCTCCGTCGCCCGGATTGCTGCGCAGCGTAATGGAGCCGCCCATGGCCGAAGCGATCTGTGCGGTAATCCAAAGTCCGATGCCCAGGCCCGGCGATCCGGGATTTCGCGCCCGTTCGAAAAGGCCGAAGATGCGGCTCTGCTCCTCAAGCGGAATACCGGCGCCGCCATCGCTGATCTCCAGGCAACCCTGGCTGCCGTCGCTGGTCAGCACCACTTCGACCGGCCGTCCCGCACCATACTTGAAAGCATTCGACAACAGATTATCCAACATTTGTTCGAAAGCCGCGCGGTCTCCACGCCCTGCAATGGCCGGCGTCACCCGTGCGATCATCCGGCAGCCGGCCCTGCGCGCAATGTCGGCATGCCGTTCGATCGTATCGGTAATGCAGGCCGAGAACTCCAGCGGTTCAACGATGAGCCCGAAACTGCCGCTGCTGATACGCGAGAGATCAAGGAGCTGCGTCGTCCGCCGTGTGAACGCATCCGTCGCCTTGCCGAGGATGTCGATGCTGCGGCGTATGCGGTCGAGGTCGCCGTCTCCCGACAATTCGCGCAAGCGTTCCACCGTCAACACGATCGGCACCAGCGGGTTGCGCATCTCGTGGCCAATGGCCGCAATGAAGGTGTCGCGCGCCACGATGGCCGCCTCGAGATCGGCGATACGCGCCCGCAGCGCCTCCGCCTCGAAATCGAGGCCCGGTGCTGTGACGGGGTGGGAGGCGGCGTTAGCCATCCACGACAAGGTGGCAAGCCCAGCCAATGGCAGACAAGCGCCATGCCGACGGTTGTTTCATTGGATCAGCCTGCTCCCCCCGGCGGAAATCCGCCGCAACAAAGCCGATCTTATAGCCTTGGCGAAGCGGTTTCCAAGATCGCGGTCGAGCTTTGTATGCGCCGCTCTGGGAAGATGCCGAGCAGGCCGTCCGGGCTTGCGTCGCAACGGCCGCGTTCGGTGATCAGCCCGGTCACCAAGCGCCGCGGGGTGACGTCGAAAGCCGGGTTTGCGGCGGCGCTGCCTGTCGGGACCACACGAACCGTGGCCACCGATCCATCCAGCGCCCGGCCGGTCACGGTCGTCACCTCGGAGGACGCCCGCTCCTCGATGGGAATGTCGCGAACACCGTCTTCGATATCCCAATCGATCGTCGAGGATGGCAGGGCTACCCAGAAGGGAACGCCATTGTCGTGCGCCGCCAGCGCCTTGAGGTAGGTGCCGATCTTGTTCGCCGCGTCGCCGGCACGCGTCACGCGGTCCGCACCGACGATGCACAGATCGACACGGCCATGCTGCATGAGATGGCCGCCGGCATTGTCCGAAATCACCGTGTGGCTGACCCCATGCCGGCCCAATTCGAAGGCGGTCAGCGCCGCGCCCTGATTGCGCGGGCGGGTCTCGTCCACCCACACATGAACCGGAATGCCCGCATCGTGCGCCTTGTAGATCGGCGCCAGAGCCGTGCCCCAATCCACCGTGGCGAGCCAACCGGCATTGCAATGGGTGAGCACGTTCACCGGCTCGCCAGGGCGGCGCGAGGCGACATCGGCGATCAAAGGAAGCCCGTTTATGCCTATGGTCTCGTTACGCTCCACATCCTCGTCCGCGATCGCGGCCGCCTCCCGGTAGGCGACGCGCTCACGGTCTGCTGCGCGCGTGTTGCGCAGAACGGTCAGCATGCGGTCGAGCGCCCAGGCGAGATTGACCGCAGTCGGGCGTGTCGCCGCCAGCATGGCCGCGTCGCGCTCCATCGCCTCGGTGGACGGATCAGCGCGCAGCGCGAGCGCCAGGCCATACGCGGCCGTCGCTCCGATCAACGGCGCGCCACGCACCTGCATGGTGCGTATGGCATGCGCCACTTCGCGCACCGAACGCAGCGCCGGCATGTCGATGGACCACGGCAGCTTCGTCTGATCGATGATCCTCACCGACCAATGATCGCGCTCGTCTACCCAGACGCTGCGGAAAGGCGTTCCGTCGATCTTCATCCGCTTGAGAACCTCCTTACCGTGCGCACCTAGATGCGCTGGTGGAGCACGCAAACAAGGGTGAAAAGGCGGCGTGCCGTTTCGAAATCGATGTCCACGCGCGCCTGCAGCCGCTGCATCATCAACTCCGCACCTTCGTTGTGCAGGCCACGGCGTCCCATGTCGATGGCCTGGATGCTGGCTTCACGGCCTTCCTGAATGGCGTGCTCGTAGCTTTCCACCAGCAGTTGGTAATCCTTGATCAACCGGCGGAACGGACCCAGCGCCAGGCCCAGGGCAAAAAGCGGTTCGCTGCCGACGTTGCGTACATCGAAGATCAGCCGTCCTTCGACGATGGAGAGATGAAGCACGAAGGGGCCAGCAAGATCGTGCGGCACGAAGCGGTTTGCGACCGCGAGATCGCGCACCGCCTGCGCCTGGTCGGCCGCCTGCAGCGCCGACAGGGCGCGCCCGTGATCGCCTTCGAGCACAACGGAAACGAGTGACCTCATTGGATCCTTCTCACCGGCGCGCGTGACCGGGCCATGCTCGTGCAATGTCACCCATTCCCCTGTGCCGATTTTCGCTCAGGCGATATCGCCTGGTTCGGAATCCATGCCGAGCCGCAGCATCAATCCTACAGTCGCACCTTTGACCGGGCGCAGCAGCGCCGCCGACATCAGCGCCGTGAACGGCAGGAAGACCGCGAGCTGCAGGACGATCGAAAGCTGCGTCGTCATGTTCAGCAGAACTGCCAGCGCAATGACGAAGTGGCCAACAATGAAGATGGTGAAATAAGGCGGCGCGTCGTCCGCGCGCATGGCGCCGACCGGCGCCGTGCAAACAGGGCAGGACGGCACCACGCGCAGCCATCCGCTGAACAGGCGTGAACCTCCGCACGCCGGGCATTTCGCCATGAAGCCGCGGCCGAGCGCCTGCAGGAACGTCGGCATCGGCCAGCTCTGCAGGCGTGCGGTGCGGTCGGGCTCCCAACGCACGGGAATGGTATCGGGCATGGAACTTAGCTCCCCGGGGGACAGGAATATGGCGGGTTTCGGAAAATGCTCTTCCGCAAAATGGTTCCATGGTGACGGCAAGGCAACCAGTACGCTCGACTAGCAAGCGCGAAAGCGCCCGGCAGCCCATCGCCGAACGGCAGACCGGGGCGCTTGCCACACCACCCTCAATGCTCCGCCGCTTGCTTATCGTTTATCCGCTTGCCACATCGCGCGGCATGCTGATCGCCAGGACAAGAGAAGAACTCGCAGCCATTCGTCCGCAAGGAGAGCTGTCTCTGGTACCGACGATGGGTGCGCTGCACGACGGCCATATCGCGCTCATCCACGCGGCGCGACGCGAAGGCGGCACCGTCGCCGCATCCATCTTCGTCAATCCTTTGCAGTTCGCAGCCAGCGAAGATCTCGCTCGCTATCCGCGCGACGAGGCCGGCGACCTCCGCTCGCTCGAACACGCGGGCTGCGATCTCGTTTGGATTCCGTCGGTGGAAACCATGTATCCGCCAGGCGACGCCACCGTCATCGATGTTGCCGGGCCCGCGCTCGGCTGGGAAGGCGATGCAAGGCCCGGACATTTTCGCGGCGTCGCCACTGTGGTTGCGCGTTTGTTCGGACAATTGGCGCCGACGTCCGCCTTCTTTGGCGAGAAGGATTGGCAGCAGCTTCAAGTCATCAGGCGCATGGCGCGCGACCTTTGCATTGGCGTGCGCGTGCAAGGCGTACCGACGCAGCGCGAGGCGGATGGGCTGGCCATGTCCTCACGCAATCGTTTTCTTGCGGCTGAGGAACGGCAGCGCGCACCGCTGTTGTACAGCGTTCTTCGCGAATTGGCGGACGGACAAGCGCGTCCGCACGACCTGGAGTTTGGCCGCGCAACTCTCGAACGCGCGGGCTTCGAAGTCGATTACCTCGCCCTTGTCGAAGGTGAATCCCTGCTTCCCCTGGCAGGCAAGCAACCGGGAGCGCGCCTGCTTGCCGCAGCGCGGCTCGGCTCGGTCCGGCTGCTGGATAACCTCGCCGCCATCTGACGTCGGCATCCGACCGGGCGCCACGAATCGCCAGCGCCCGTCAGCACGGCTTGAAAATCGCCGCAGCGGCGAGGCTGCTGCGAAACCCGCCCGCGCGGTGCCGTCCGACCGGCCCGGCGACGCAGCGGACGCCAACTCCGCAGAGCCAGCAAGCAACAAACCCGATCGGTGTGGTGCTGCCGAGCCTCCTGGAGAAGCGGCCAAGTTGATGCGCGCGTGCAAGCGGCATATTTTTTTTCTCGAAACTGCAAAGTAATCGTCGCTTTGCATTGACATGCATGCGCGCATCGGTCGATAGCGGAAAGCAGCGCATGTCTGCGATTCGCGAAACTTTGCGATTCGCACCAACAGCCAGGCGCAAGATCAGGAGCGACGGTCGATGAACGCGCCTCCCTTCCGCACCGCTTCTACGATGGTGGCGCGGACGCGTGTCGAACTGCCGATGCTGACCTGGTCAACCGCCGCGCGGCGCGCGCGTCGGCTTGCAACGGGCGAAGCGGCCACGCCAACGGCCGACGATTCCGACGCGTCACACTGCCAAGCAAAACAGGAGTGAGAATCCCATGAGTACTGAAGACACCACACCAGCCGCACCGCGCGGCCAGGCCATGGCGGTGCGTGCCACCACGCGCCGCGGCGCTGCGACGGCCAAGAAAACCAAAGCCGCGACCAAGACCAAGAAAGCCGCTGCCACCAAGACGAAGAAGTCGGCAGCCGCCAAGCCGGCCGCACGCAAGACCAAGACAGCCGCCGCCGCGCGCAAGACCAAGGCCAGCGCCAGGACGAAGGTGAGCGCCAAGACGAAGACCGCCGCGACGCGCAAATCCGCCAAGACCAAAACGGCGGCAAAGAGCAAGGCCGCCAAGACCAAGACCGTGAAGGTGACACGCGCCAAGAAGACGGCGTCGTCGCGCACGACCAAGGCAGCGACCAAGCGCACCGCGAAGGTTACGAAATCGGCTGCGCGCACCAAGAAGGCCGTTGGCCGCCCGAGCACGAAGAAGACCGCTGGCCGCTCGGCAAGTGCGACCACCAAGACGGCACGCAAGACCGCTGGCCGTCCGCCGAAGGCTGCGGCCGCCACCGCGAAGCGCAAATACACGGCGCGCGGCACCAAGGCCGTCAATGGCACCGGCCGCAAAACGCTTGGCCGTCCGCGCTCCACGGAAAGCAAGCATGACGCCGCGGTGACCATGCGGAAGTCGAGCAGCCCTGCGAAACGCCGCGCCGCCGCCGCTCACCTGGGCGAAACGGGTGCAGCAAAGCCACGTGGCCGCCGCAAGAAGGTCGCTCACGAAACGTCGCTGCCGATGGAGACGCACGACGAGCACACCGAAGCGCCGGTCGAACACCACGACGACTTCGAATCCGAAAGTCACTAGGCCGCAACCGGCCTAGTGTATTCGAGATCATCGAGAGAGTGCCGGGGTTCCGCCCCGGCAGATCGGGGCCGCAAGGCCCCGATCGCTTTTGGAAGCGTTGCTCTCTTCTAGACGTTGTTGAGCAGGTTTTGCGGCCGCACACGCGCCGCAGCCGGCTTGCCGCCAGCGCCATAATGCGACGAGGCCTCCGCGCCTTTAGCTGCACGCGCCACCATGTCCAGAACGCGGCGCTGAACACGCATGGCGCGCTTGAGCAACTGCCTGTTCTCTTCAGCGAGCACGCCGAGCGCATGCATGGCGTCGGGCGCGACATGATCGGGTTCGGCCGCCCGCCACGCCGCGGCCAGCGCGTCCGCTGCCGCGTGCTTCGGCGCCAGCAGACTGCCTGCGCGTGCGAAATCCATTGCCGACAAGGCAGCATTCTCGTCGCGCAGCAATGAACTCAGACGCGCCACGGCTTCCGCCATCTGGCCGTTTTTCTTGGGAGCACTACCCCGCGTCATCATGTTCATCGCCGGCCCTCCTGCATGCGCAGCATCTGTTGATAGACCGGCTCCGCGAGCCCAAGGCCGCCTGTGCGTGCGATCTGCTTGGCGATCTCCGACACCAGCATCGGCTTGAAGGCAGCTTCGCCTGCGCCGCCGCCGAACAGGCCGTTCGACGAATCGACCGTGTCGAACATCGGCGACAGCAGTTCTCCGAGCGCCACGGCTGCAAAATCCTCAGCCGCCTTGTGCAGCTTTTGCGCGTTCGCCGGGGCAGGCGACGGCGCCGCTGGCGGGGTGATACTCGTGCTCATCTTACCTCCAGGTCGGCCTGCAATGCGCCGGCCGCTTTGATGGCTTGCAGAATGCTGATCAGGTCGCGCGGCCCGACACCCAGCGCATTGAGGCTCGCGACCAGGTCGCGCAGCGTCGGCGCGGCATTGAGAATGCCGAGCTTGCGATCCTTCTGCGTGTCGATTTCGATGCTGGTACGCGGCACCACCTTGGTCGTGCCGCCGCGCGAGAACGCGTTCGGCTGCGACACTTCTGGCGCCTCGCTCACTCTTATAGTGAGGTTGCCCTGTGCGATGGCCACCGTGCTGATACGCACGTTCGCGCCCATGACGATGGTGCCGCTCGTCTCGTCGATGATGACGACGGCCGGCGTATCCGGCTCCACATGAAGCTCCTCGATACGCGTCAGCGCATCGATGACGTCGCGGCCTTGCAGATTCAGGGCGACCGTTCGCGGATCGGTCGCGCGCGCCGTGCCGCGGCCCAGCGCGCCATTGATCGCCGCCTCGACACGATGGGCCGTCAGCAGATCGGGATTGCGCAACCCAAGCGACAATTCGTCATGAGCACCGAGCGCGAAATTCACCTCGCGCTCGACGATGGCGCCGTTGGCGATCTTGCCAGACGTCGGCACGTTGCGCGTGACCGAAGCCGCCGCACCGCGCGCCGCGATCGCGCCCGTCGTCACCGCGCCCTGTCCCACGCTGTAAACTTCGCCGTCTGCCGCGAGCATGGGCGTCACCAGAAGCATGCCGCCCGCCAGGTTCGTCGCGTCCCCGATCGCTGACACCGTCACGTCGATCCGGCTTCCCGTGCGCGCGAACGCCGGCAAGCTCGCCGTCACCATCACGGCGGCGATGTTCTTCGTCTGGAGCTTGGTGATCTGGTCGCGTGTGTTGACGCCCAGCCGCTCGAGCATGCCGACGAGCGATTCCTTGGTGAACACGGCATTATCCAGCTTGTCGCCGGTGCCGTTCAGCCCGACCACGAGCCCGTAGCCCACCAACTGGTTCTCGCGAACGCCCTCGATATCCGCGATGTCCTTCACCCGGACATCCGCCCAAGCCGCATCGAGGCTCGATCCGAGAAGCAGCATCGCCATTGGCACAACAGCAAGGTTTGCCTGCCATGATGGCGCGGACCGCATCATGCGGCCGCGGCCTGAACTATCGAGCAGCGTGGTGCGGGTTCCGACCATCGCCGCAATCAGACCACGAGAGTATTGCCGGAACGTGCATGCCGCCCACCGCAGAGCAAGGAGCAGCTCGCATGCGTATCGAACGAACAGAGAGGCTGGCGCCGCCGCGCCGGCCCGCGCCGGCCGCTGCGAACAACGGCGCTTTCGCCAGCCTCGTGCAAAACGATGCCTCCGAAGCAGTGGCCGTGCCCGCACAAGCGAGCACTGCCACGGCCGCTGCAGCGCACAACGCAGCATCGGCATACGAGCCGGCCGCGCGCGACCAACACGCGAAACACCATGGCGAGGCCACGCTGCGCGCCCTTGCTTCCGCGCAGGCGGCACTCCTCGGCGGCTCGCCCGACGCTGCCAGGCAGAGCCTCGCAGCGCTGGCCGATAACCCTCCCGTGGCCGCCGATCCACGCCTGAATGCCGTGCTGCGCGCCATCGCAGTCCGTGCTGCCGTCGAGCTTGCGCGAGGCACCTGATCCCTTCCGGCAACAGACAGACCGCCGCGTGCAAAGCCTCGCTTGGCGCAGCCACGCGGCCCGTCTATAAGCCCGCCCATTGACCGGTCGGCCCGTTCGCCGCCGGACCGCTGCGCCCCCAAACGTCAGGCGAGCGGGCATGAACGACGAGGATCGGCCCGTATGATGCTGACGTTGCCCCCGGATTATCGGCCCATGGACAGCGAGGAGTTCATGAACCCTCGCCAGGTCGAATATTTCCGCCAGAAACTCCTCCGCTGGCGCGCCGACCTCCTGCGCGACGCAGACGACACGCTGGCCAGCCTCTCGGAAGGCGGCATCATGGAAGCCGACATCACCGACCGCGCCAGCGTCGAGACCGACCGCGCCCTGGAACTCCGCACACGCGACCGCGCCCGCAAACTGGTCTCCAAAATCGACCAGGCGCTGATGCGCATCGAATCCGGCACCTACGGCTTCTGCGAGGAAACCGGAGAGCCCATCGGCCTGCGCCGCCTGGAAGCCCGTCCCATCGCCACCCTCTCGCTCGAAGCGCAGGAGCGGCATGAACGCATGGAACGCGTCCACCGCGATATCTGAGAAGCACGCGACCAGGCCGGCAATCTGACGCGGGTTTGCCCTGTCGAAGACGCGCTTTCGCGCAATCCTCCGATGCTCGAGGCCACGCGAGGCCGTTCCGCTTCCGTGCTCGGCAAAACCACGCCAGTTGACTATGCCTAGCGCGTTATCGGGCGCCGCTAATGAGTTTCGATTTTCACGACGGTGACCGGTGGCCGTCCGCCGCCTACGTCGACAACCTCACCTGCCCGGGCACCGAGCAGCGCATCGGCAAGCGGCGACGTCCAGCTGAGCAATCCTCGCGAAGGCTCGGCTTCGTCCTCGCCCACTATAGTATAAGAGACGGACGCCGCATCGCCGCGCCGCACCGTCACACGGCACCCGAACGTCACGTCTTCCATCGCGCCTGTTGGCGAAGGCACCAGCACCGCCGACAAATCCCGCGCGCGCCAATACCGCAGATCCCGATCGGCTGCCGCCCGCTCAGGACTTCCAAGCTCCGTTGCCGCATGAAGCGCCTCCAGCCGCGACACTTCCTCCCGTATCAGCGCAAGCCCGAGCGGCGTCACCAAATTCTGCGCACTGCTCACCGGCCGTTCGGGCAACTGCGCCGCCGCCGCGTCGGCAGCCTCCTCGGATACGAACGCACGGCTCATCGGCCAAATCTCTCCCGCATGTCGCTTAGCCCAGCCGACATCTCATTCGCGGCGGGACGCCGTATTAGGCAAGATCAAAGGAAAAAAAGAACCAAAAAACTTTTGCGATGTGGGACCGAGATCGTCGAAACGCCCGGCCTAAAAGTCCAAAAGTTTTTTGCTTCTTTTTTTCAAAAAAGAAGTCCTTCCGCTTGCCTCACATCCCGCGCTCCGCAAGATCAAGAACAGCCGCAGCAAACGCCCCAGGTTTTTCCTGCGGAATATTGTGCCCAGCGTCGGCAATCACCCGATGCTCGTAGAAGCCGGCGAAATGCGGCGCGTGGCTTGCCGTTCCCTCCGGCGTGAGCACGCCATCGACATCGCCATCCATCGTGATGGTGGGCACCGAAATTGGTGGCTGCGCCGCCAGCAGCGCCTCGATGGGCGCATAGGCCGGATCCCCGGCGACCAGCCCATATCGCTGGCGGTAGGAATGGATGACGACATCCACAAAGTCAGGATTGTCAAAGCTTGCGGCCGTGCGCTCGAACGTCGCTTCGTCGAACTTCCATGTCGGCGACCAAAGCTGCCAGAGCAGACGGGCCATTTCCCGCCTGTTGTGCGCGAGCCCGGCGCGTCCACGTTCTCCATGGAAGTAATATTGGTACCAGAGCCGGCGCTCCATCGACGGCTCCTTCGGCTCACCCGATTTGGCAACATCGTGAATATTGTAGCTGTTTTGCGAAACCAGCCCTCGCACCCGCTCCGGCCAAAGGGCCGCGACCACGCAGGCGGCGCGGCCGCCCCAGTCATATCCGGCCAAAATCGCACGGGGGATTGCCAGTCCGTCGAGCAGGTCCAGCAGATCCTTGCCAAGCGCCGCCTGCTCTCCCGACCTTATTGTCTCGGGCGACCGGAATCGCGTCTGCCCATAGCCACGCAAAGAGGGGACGATGACGCGGGCACCGGCATTGGCGAGAATGGGCGCGACGCCGTCGTAGGCGTGCACGTCGTAGGGAAAGCCATGCATGAGCAGCACGGGCCACCCCGACGGATCGCCGGTCTCCTCGTAAGCAATGTTCAGCACGGGCGTTTCGATGAACTGAGGCATGGCACCCGCTATATCGCACGCCGGCTGCACAGGGTTCATGACGCTATGGCAAGCAAGGTCTGCTGGATCAACTCCGCCGCATACGCTTCTTTCTGCTTTTCTTTGGCAGAGCGTGTCTCTCCTCATCCTTCCTGCAGAAGTCGCCCTTGCACCTGGCTGCCCCGCCCAGTTTCGGGCGGGCGGTAAACAGCCACCCGCACTCGTCGCCCGCACATATTCTGATGGATGAGGCGCCAGCAGAAGTGAGTATTGCCGCAGCGCTCAGGGCGAGGCGGTGTGTCACCGTGTCGGGGTCGTGTTCGCGCCATTGCCAACTCAGCCCAGCAGCGGAGCGGCCGATGCAACGCGCCGTCGTCGCTGCCTGGTGTTCGGCCTCCACGATGGCGAGGTCCGCGTCGCGCGCCGACAAAGGATTGGCGAACAGGCGATACAGCGGCTCACGCAAAAGCTTCGCACGCAGCAAGGCCGTGTGAGCGCGTGCAGGGATCAGGCGTGCGCTCTCCCGCAGCGGTGCTGCTTCGTCCTCGCTGAGCACCCCGGCGCGAACCGACCATGCAAGCAAATCCCCATAGCTCTGCAGCGCGTCGGACTCCGCCGTCGGCGTGACCCGATTATCGACCGTGTTGACGAAATCGAGCACCGGATGCCCGCCAAGCAGCGGCAGGGCATCGATGGCCGGCCGGGTCATTGTGTCGATGGCGTCGGCAACCCCTTGGCGCCGGTCGTGACGGCGCTGGTGAAGCTCGCATTGTCCAGCTTCGCGCCGGTGAAATCCGCACCTGTCAGGTTGGCGCCATCGAAGTCCGCCCGCGTCAGGTCGGCATTCTTGAAATTCGCACCCTTCAGATTGGCGAACTCGAAGGTAATGCGCCCCAGCTTCGCGTTCTGGAAATTGGCGCCTTCCAGGTTCGCATTGACGAACTCGCTGCGCAGCATGCCCATCGACTGGTTCGCCAGCACGACCGACATGTTGGTGCCGGTGAAGTTTGCGCCATGCATGTCATCGTCGCTGAAATGCACGGTGGTGAACGTGTCGGAGAGATCGGCGCCCACGAAACTCGCAGCCGTTCGCCGCTCGTTGTCCATGGCGTCGGACGTAATCACCACCTGCAAGGTAGCGCCGTGCAGGTTCGCACCATCGAAGTTGGCGTTCATGATCCAGGTGCCTGTGAGGTCCGCATGGCTCAGATCGGCCTTCGACAGATTAGTGTGCAGCAATTTCACACGATGAAGGTCGGCGCCGGAGAGCTTGGCGCCATGGAGGTCTAGCCCCGAAAGATCGTCGCCGGTCAGATCCTTGCCGGCGAGGTCGACCGCACCCTTGGCGATCGCAGCCTTCACCTGATCCGCCGTCACATGGTCGGCCGCCTGCACCGGCGCCCCCATCAGCAACATGGCAAGCAAACCGCCGGACGCGGCGGTGCAGACTCTCGATATGGTCGGCCTGAAAATGCAAGTCGGCACGGGGCAGGGGCCCTTTCGCAATAAGATAGAGGCCCCAACGCGTTAGCCGATGGCGCCTCCCCTGTCAGCCTTGCGTCGCAGCAAGCCAGACCGCGAGCTTCCTGGAAGCGCCGCGCATGCCGAGGTCGAGCGCTGCCGGCCGCCGCTCCAGCAGAACGGCACCCATCCGGGCAGCCCGCTCCGCGACATCGCTCCAGACCGTCGGGTCAGCCTCCAGCAAAAGGTGCTTCTGCCCCCCTCGCAGCGCCTCCAGCGCACGGCCGGGCGCTGCGCCGCAGTCGAGAATATCGGCCGTTCCTGCCGGCGCTCCGGCAGCTCCGATCACCGCCCGCCACCACCCCACGCCCGCGTAAACACCGGCCCCAGGCGCCGACAGGAAGGTGAGCGGCAGCCCCGGCTCGAGCGCTTGCCGCGCCATTGCCAGGCCATGGACCACCACGGCCGGCGGCAGCATCATGCTTGACCTTCAAGCGCGTGCAGGGTTTCTCTACCTCCTGTCATGAAGTGCCGAAACGATCTGCGGCACACGCGTAAGGTCGATGGAGTGGGATTTGGCTGAGAATGAGGCGGATGAAGCCGGCCGCCTCGAAGCGGCCCTCGAACGCATCGCCCGCGCCATGCCGCTCGACACGCCGGCGCCCCATCCCCCCCAGCCCTACCGCGCCGAGGAACATATTTCCCCGGACACAAAGGCGCTGGCAGCGCGCCTGGATGCACTGATTGCGGAACTGCGCGATATCCTCGCGCAATAAGGCTGCACCGCTGTTCGATCGACCGAGTCGGAGCAAGGAATTCGAGACCATGTCGCAGGTTACCATCAAGATTAACGGCTATGCCTATGTCGTCGGCTGCGACGACGGCCAGGAATCGCACCTCATGCGCATGGCCTCCGAGGTCGAAACCCGCATCGACAGCATCAAGTCGCTTGGCAGCCAGAGCGGCGAAGCCCGCCTCCTGGTGCTGGCGGCCCTTCTGATGGCCGATGAGCTGCACGACACGCGCATCACGCTGACCAACATGCAGGCCGAACTTTCCAAGCTGCCCCAGGCCGAAAAGGAGACACGCCGCCGCCTCGCCCGCCTCGCCGATCGGGCAGAGGAGATTGCGGCGGGGCTCGAGCAGTCCTAAGTGTGGTGGGCGGAGCTGCTGGGCGCGTCAGGTACTTCAACCCCGGGGCCGATAAGCATCTTCCAGGGAGCTGGCGCTGTCGTGATCCTGGTCACGGTACCTGGCACCCACCTGCATTAGCAGGCTCTGGAAGGGTGAAACGCCAACGGCCCGAGCGGCTCCGCACCCGAGATCATTCGATAATGCTACTATGCCGGCCATCTGACGCGTTTAGCCTGCGCTCCGGTGCTCATGGCCCATCGGCCACTCCGCTCCGGTGCTCAGCTAACCGCGCCAGCTGACTCGGCCTAGCGCATTCTCGAACGATCTCGCCGTTACCGAAATGACTCAGAATATAAAAAGCTTGAAAACGGCGCTTCGTGCGCGCGCTGTCGAAATACGCGCCGGGGTTGGCGAGGACGCGGCTGTCGCCTTGCGCGAGCGGCTGCTTGGCATGATCGATCTGCCGCCTGGTGCGGTCATTGCTGGAATCTGGCCGTTGCCGGGCGAGATTGATCTTCGACCGTTGCTCGAATTGCTGCATACCCGCGGCTTGTTTGTAGCGCTGCCTGAAACGACCCCGCGGGGACAGCCGCTGATCTTTCGCCGGTGGAAGCCTGACAGCACCATGGTTGCGGAGAAGTTCGGCACTTTCCGCCCCGACGGACCCGAGCTTACGCCCGACCTGTTCCTGGTGCCTCTCCTCGCCTTCGATCGCGCTGGCGGCCGGCTCGGCTATGGCGGCGGCTACTACGACCGCACCCTTCCTCTCCACCCGGGCAAGCCCGCCTGGGGCTTCGCCTATGCGGCGCAGGAAGTGGACAAATTGCCGATGGAGCCGCATGACCACCGGCTCGACGCCATCGTCACCGAAGCTGGCGTCATCTTTCCGGACGGCCGATAAACTTCCATGCGCATTCTCTTCCTGGGCGACGTCGTCGGCCGTGCCGGCCGTGACGCAGTAGGCGCCGCCCTCCCCACCCTGCGCCGAACGCTCGGCGTGGACCTCGCCATCGTCAACGGCGAGAACGCCAGCCACGGCTTCGGCCTCGCCCCAGCCATGGCAGACGCCCTCTTCACCGCAGGCGCCGACGTCATCACGCTCGGGAACCACGCCTGGGACCGGCGCGAACTCGCCGCCTACATCGAAACTCAGCCGCGCCTCATCCGGCCGCTGAACTTCCCGCAAGGCAGCCCAGGCCACGGCTCCGTGGTAGTCGATCTCGCCGACGGCCGCCGCGCCCTCGTCCTGCAGGCCATGGGCCGCCTCTTCATGGAACTCAACGACGACCCGTTCCGCATGACCGCCGAACTCCTCGGCCGGCACCGCCTCGGCGTCACCGTGCAGGCCATCGTCGCCGACTTCCACGCCGAGGCAACGAGCGAAAAACTCGCCTACGCCCACTCCTTCGACGGGCGCGTCTCTTTTGTCGTCGGCACCCACACCCACTGCCCGTCCGCCGACCACCAGGTGCTGTCCGGCGGCACCGCCTTCCAGTCGGACGCCGGCATGTGCGGCGACTACGACAGCGTCATAGGCATGGACAAGGCCGTCGCCTCCGCCCGCTTCTGGCGCAAGGTGCCAGGCGAACGCCTCGCCCCCGCGGAAGGCGAAGCGACCATTTGCGGCACCCTGGTCACCACCGACGACGCGACCGGTCTCGCGCTCTCCTGCGAACCAGTCCGCCTAGGCGGCCGCCTCTCGCACGCCATGCCGGGGTCTTTGGCTACGGGCCGCACTGCCGCCTGAAGGATGCTGTGCCGACCTGTGTTTTTCCGTGACAGCAGCGGGCGCAGTAAGCAAGGAAGCACTTCTTTTTTGAAAAAAAGAAGCAAAAAACTTTTGCACCTTTGGGCTGAGCCTGCGGGAAGTGCCGGGTCCAAGGTCGCAAAAGTTTTTTGGTTCTTTTTTTCAAAAAAGAACGTCTTTCTTCCCTACCTTCCCAAGCTCATAAACAGTCTGCCGCCGCGTCAGCTTGGCAATGACCGCAAGCCGCCCCTCGTCATCCATGTCGATCCATCCAGCGATTTCGCCGAGCGTGCGAAAGCAGCCGGTGCAAAGAAGCTTGTCGGTATCCAGGTTGCAACGATCCACGCAGGGCGATTTGACGGCAGGCCTTTTCATTTCTGCCTTGCCGCCGCTACTTCAAAACGCTTCTCCAACGCCAGCCAGTCTCCGCCATGCTTCGAGGCGGAAGCTGCATCAGTTTCGCGCAGGTACCAAATAACAATTTCGGGCGGCGTCAGAAACGTTGGTGGCGCCCGATATTGTTCAGGGGGTTCGGCACCGGATCGCCCAACGTGGGCTCAGCCGACAGCGGCGCGTTCACGTTCACGAATTCGTCCGGCTCGCCGATGTCCTTGTTCCAGCCTTCATGGGTTTGCAGCGGCGCAGTGTCTGCGAGAGGGCCGTTCATCAGGTCGGTGATCACCGCGACGGAGACATCGCGGGCGATCCCGGCTGCTTCTGCGTCTTTCACGAGCGCTGCGAGCTTCGGCCGCAGCCAGTCATGTGGCGAAATGTCGGCCATGGGGTTCTCCTGCCGGCGGCTGAGGTCAGCCGCGGAAATAGCGGATAAGATCGATCAGCGTGGCGAGCGATATCGGCATGACCAGAAGTGCGAAGGCGATCGCCACGATGGCGATGCTGACGGCCATGTCGGAGCGTCCGCGCTCAGGGGGCGGAGGGTGCGGAAAGTTGGTTCCGTCGAATGGCATGGCGGACCTCGCTGCGCTCAAAGGCCGGAGCATACCGGCGAACGCAAGGTTGCGCCGGATCGGCACCCCGAGTCATCCCTTTGCAAGGCAGAACACGGGCCTTTGCGCGACAGGACACGGGCCCCGGGCCGCGGTAGGATGAGCTTTCCCCAAAAACCAGGATTCGAAGCTATGCCGACGTTGATCGTGACCACCCGCAAAGGAGAGACCAGCACCATCGAGGCGCGGGCGAACCGGTCGGTCATGGAGGCGATCGTCGCCGCAGGCTTCGACGAGTTGCTGGCCATCTGCGGCGGAAGCTGCGCCTGCGGCACCTGCCACGTCTACGTAGATCCAGCCTTCGCCGACCGCCTTCACCCGATCAAGGACCCGGAAGAAGCCATGTTAGAAGGCTCCAACCACCGCAACTCAACCTCAAGGCTCTCCTGCCAGATCGACGTCACAGCAGCACTAGAGGGAATGCGGGTAACAATCGCACCCGAAGACTAAAAGGATCAGCCAAGCACATCAGGCTGTCCGAAATTTCGCTAGGCCGAGTTAGCTGGCGCGTGTTTCGAGACCCGGAGCGGAGCCGGCCTTAATGGCCGGTGAGCACCGGAAGCGTAGAAACGCGCGTCAGATGGCCGGCATAGGTGAATTCAGGCTTAAAATTCGTCGCTTAGAGGGACGCCCGTGCAAATCAGGCTGTCCGAGAATTCGCTAGGCCGAGTCAGCTGGCGGGTCGGGCGAGAACCGGAGCGGAGCCGGCCTAAATGGCCGGTGAGCACCGGAAGCGCAGCACGGCCCGTCAGATGGCCGGCGTAGTAGAATTCCAGCTCAGAAACCGTCGCGTTCTAGGCGTTTGCGCTCCATCTTCCTCGCCCGGCGGACGGCTTCGGCGGCCTCGCGGGCCCGGCGCTCTGATGGCTTCTCGTAGTGACGGCGGAGCTTCATTTCGCGAAAAATGCCTTCGCGCTGCATCTTCTTCTTGAGCGCCTTCAGCGCCTGGTCAACATTGTTGTCACGTACGAGAACCTGCACTTGGCCGCCTACTCCTTCCCGCTGGGCTCCTCCGGCCGATCCGGAGTGCGCGCATGGGTGAACGCCCGGCCTGGAACCGGGAAAGGCGGGCCTATATCACAACTGCCGCGCCGACCCCAAGAGGCGATTAACGCGGTCACCAAGAGGTAACATGGCCCTGCTGAAAATCGCCCGCATGGGCCATCCTGTGCTCCTGCAAGTGGCGGAGCCCGTCCCTGACCCCGGCGCCCCCGACATCAGGCGCCTGGCCGCCGACATGATCGAGACCATGCTCGACGCGCCAGGGATCGGCCTGGCAGCCCCCCAGGTGCATGTGCCGCTGCGCATGTTCGTCATGCACCTGCCTGCGGAGCGCAACGAGGGCACGGCCGCGGCGCCCTTCGTGGTGATCAACCCGACCTTCGAGGCGGTCGGCGACGACATGGCCCTCCGCATGGAGGGCTGCCTCTCCATACCCGGCCTGCGCGGCGCCGTGCCGCGCCACGTGCGTATCCGCTACCGCGGCGTGGATTGCGACGGGAAGCCCGTCGGCGGCGAGGTGGACGGGTTGCATGCCAATGTCGTGCAGCACGAATACGACCATCTCGATGGCATCATGTATCCCATGCGCATGAACGACCTGCGCCAGCTCGGCTTCATCGAGGAAATGGCCCGCGCCCAGGAAATCGAGCAGCGTGCCCAGGAGAGAAGAGAATGATCACCGCGCCCGAACGCTCCGATGCGCGCGATGCCGCCATCGACGCGCTGCTGCCTCTGGTGCCCGACCATGGCTGGACCATCGCCGCGCTGCGCCAGGCCGCCGGCGAGAACGCCGACCTGCTGTTCCCCGGCGGCCCCGCCGAAATGGTCGAGACCTACATCGACCTCGCCGACCGCCGGATGGCCGTCGCGGCCGCCACCCAAATGACCGGCCAGCGCCTGCACCAGAAGGTGCGCACCCTGATCGCCACGCGCTTCGCCCAGGCGTCGCACCACAAGGCCGCCGTCCGGCGCGCCTTCGGTGTCCTGTCCCAGCCGGGAAACCTCGCCACCGCCACCCGCTGCACCGCCCGCACTGTCGACGCGATCTGGTACGCCGCAGGCGACAAATCCGCCGACTTCAGCTGGTACACCAAGCGCGCCATCCTCGCCTCGGTCTATTCCTCCACCCTGCTGTTCTGGCTGGGCGACCATTCCGACGGCGAGGCAACCCTCGCCTTCCTCGACCGGCGCCTGGCCGGCGTCGCCAGGATAGGCAAGCTCCGCCGCCGCTTCCAAAAGGCTGCCTGAAACGCCTTCTCAGCCGACGCGTTGATCCGACCAGTCAACAAACAAGAAGGACGGACCAGATGCGCGGCATTCTCCTGTGGCTGATCGGAATCCCCATTCCCGTCATCATCTTGCTCTACATCTTTCACGTGCTGTGACAGTTCGCCCGCGCCACCCTGGTTTGACTGGCGCGGACGCCGCAAACTGAGCTAGGCAGCGGACATGACGCTCCGCTGCCGGCTGGCCTGCTCCCTCGCCCTCACTCTCGCAGCGGCGCTCTTCTCCCAGGCCCGCGCGGCCGACCTCGCCTTCGTCATCAATTCCAACGACGCAAGCGTCAGCCTGCTGGACATCGCCACCCACCAGGAAGTCCGGCGCATCCCGCTTCTGCGCGAGCCGCACCACATGGCCCTCTCGCCGGACCACCGCAGCATGGTCATCGGCGACACCACCGGAAATGCCCTCTTCTTCCTCGACCCGCGCACCGGCGCCATGCAGCGGAAGATCACCGTCAGCGACCCCTACCAGCTCGTCTTCAGTCCGAACGGCCGCCTGCTCACCATCGCCGGCCTCGCCCGCGACCAGATCGATATCTACGACGCGGACAGCTTCAAGCTGCTGCACCGCATCCCCGCCCGCAGCATGCCGAGCCACATCAACTACTCGCCCGACTCCAGCATGGTCTTCGTCAGCCTGCAGGGCACCGACCGTCTCATCGCCATCGAGACCGCGACCGGAAAGATCGTCTGGAACGCCAAGGTCGGCCGGACCCCCGCCGGCGTTCTCTGGAACCGCGGCAAGCTGCTCGTCGGCATCATGGGCGAAGCCCATTTCGCCGTCGTCGATCCGCTCAGCGGCCGCGTCGAACGCACCATTCCCACCGGCCGCGGCGCACACACCATGTTCCTGACCCACGACGGCAAAACCATCTACGCCACCGACCGCGTGGACGGCACCATCGCCGTCATCAACGCCGAAACCCTCGCCGTCGAACGCGAACTCCACGTGCCCGGCGGCCCCGACGACCTCGATTTCGCGCCCGACGGCCGCATCTGGGCGGCGCTGCGTTTCGCGCAGTCGGTTGCGATCATCGATCCTGCCAGCGGCGCCGTGGAGCGGATCCCTGTTGGCCGGTCGCCACACGGGATCTGGCTGAATACGCATGATTCGCTGCCGGCTCAGGTCACCGCCAAGTAAAGGCAAGGGGCAGGAAGCGTCTTCTTTTTTGAAAAAAAGAAGCAAAAAACTTTTACGAGTTTGGGCTCGGCCTTTCCTCGAGCTCGGTGCCAAGTCACAGAAGTTTTTTGCTTCTTTTTTTTCAAAAAAGAAGTCCTTCCTTCCTGACTTCCCGAACCGCCCGCACTCCGCCATACCTTACAACCGAAGCGGGCACTTCGGGGAAAAGCCTTGAACGACGACGACCGTCACGTGCTGCGTGATCTGCTTTACGTGCTGTTCAAGCGCCGGCTGCGCATTGCCTTCGTGACGATTTTGGCCCTCCTGGCGGGGGCTGCCGCCATCCTCGCAGGCGGCATCCGCTACACGGCATCCGCCCGCATCCTCGTGACCGCCATGCCCGGCAGCCAGGAGAACGCCCAGCCGGGCGCGTCAACGACCCTGATCATCAGCGATCATGGCCAGGCCGCCCGCAACCAGGCCGAGTTGCTTCGCGACCCTGGCGCCCTCCAGCGCTCGCTCCCGGCCATGCAGGCGCGGCTAAACCGGGAGCCGGCGGGGCTCATCGAGCAGGCGAGCGCAAAGGTTCAGGCCTGGCTGCGAGGACCCGACGAGGATGGCAGCTCGCTCGCGGCACGCCTGAGCCACGCCCTGAGCGCCTCCGCTGTCCGCGACACGGATGTCGTCGTTCTGCGGCTCACCTGGCCGGACCGTGCCTTCGCGGCTGACGCGCTCAACCTCATCCTGGCCGACACACAGAGCGCCATCACCCAGGCAGCCGAGGCGCGTCAGGCGATGAAACTCGCAGACACCGGCCTGCACGAAGCCCAGGCGCAGGTCGCAGTGCTCGACGCTCAGCTCGCCGCCATCCCGATGGGCGGGGATGCCGCATCGCTCGAGCGCGAAAAGGACCGTATCGGCAGCCGGCTCTCAGCAGCGCGCACCGCCGCCGACGCCCTCCGCCTCGATCGCGAGCTGGCCCGCCGCAAGATCGACACCGTGGACCAGGCCTACAAAGGCGGCGGCTGGGTCGATGCCCCCGACGCGCAGGAAACCCCGTCCGGCGCCCCGGCCCTGCAGCAGACCTTCGTGACCCTGCTCGACAAGCACCAGACCCTGCTCACCCATCTGCCGCCCGACAATCCGAGCGTGAAGGCGGTGGATGCGCAGATCGGCCACGTCCGCGAGCAAAACTACCTCGCGGTGAAGCAGGTCTACACAGCCAAGCTCGCCGCCGTGGACGAGAAGCTCGTGCAATCGAACGCGGACATCGCCGCCGACGAGGCGAAGCTGCGCGATCTCGACGACCGGCTGGTGAAGCTCGACGCGCTCGCCCAGTCCCGCGCTGCGGCAGCGGCTCACGCGGCGCAGGAGCAACGGCTGTTCGAAGACGCGCGGCTCCACATCGATGCGGTCGGCCGCGATGTCGCCGGCATGCGCGTGCTGAGCCAGGCCACCGCGCCCGCACATCCCGACTTTCCGGGACCCGCCATCATCCTCGCGTTGGCCGCCGCCGCGGGCCTCGTCCTCGGCATCCTCTGGGCGTTGATGGCGGAAGCAACACGCCGCACGATGGACAGGCCGCGCGACATCGCCCGCCTGCTCGACATCGAAGTGCTGGCGCGCGTGCCGGATCTCAGATGACCCTATCGCGGCCAGTCGGATGATGGACATCGACCCGGACACCAAAACCACCGAGCTCCTGCCGGCGATCGTCCCGCCAACCAGGCTGCTGCGGAGGGGCGAACGCCCGATCCTCACAGTCGACACCAGCATCATGCAAGGCCTCGCCGCGAAGGCGCTGAAGGCCGGCAAGGGCGGCATGGCAGCGGTCGGCATCGCGTCGCTCCGGCACGGCGAAGGCGCTACCACGATGGCCCGCAGCCTGGCTGCCTGCCTCGCCGCATCCTTCCGCAAGCGCGTGATTCTGGTGGAGGCGAACCTCCGCTCCCCCAGCCTTCGCGCGCTCTACGGACTATCGGCCGGTCCCGGCCTTTCCGATGTTCTCGCAGGTCACGCGGAGCTCCACAGCGCCCTGCGCGCCCCACGCAACGCCGGCGCCCTGCTCATTCTCCCCGCCTCAACCACCCCCGCCGGCGACCCGGCCGCGCTGCCAGGCGCCGCAATGCGCAGCCTCATGGCGGACATGTTCGGCTACGCCGACACGCTCGTCTTCGACCTGGCGCCGCTCGTCCCCTATCCTGACACCGGTCTGCTCTGCAGTGCGCTGGACGGCGTCGGTCTCGTCCTGCGCGCAGGACGCTCCACCCGCGCCGACAGCCAGCGCGGCGTGAAGATCCTCCGCAGCGAGGGCGTGCCTATTCTCGGCGCCGTGCTCAACCGGGAGCGGGCTTTCATTCCCCGGTTGATCGAGCGGATGCTGTAAGGAGCAGCAAGAAGTTCTTTTTTGAAAAAAAGAACCAAAAAACTTTTGCGACTTTTAGGCCGGGCGTGAGGAAGTGCCGGGACCAAACGTGCAAAAGTTTTTTGCTTCTTTTTTCAAAAAAGAAGTGCTTCCCTTCTTACTTCTGCTGCGCCGGAATGATGGTCACCGGTATCAGCAGCCACCGCTTCTCGATCACCCGATATCCGGGCCATTTAAAGAAGGCGAACAGCACCGCGATATGCAGCGCCGCGACACCGGCGATGATAGCTGCCTGGCGGCCGCGTCTTTTGGGCTTGGCGTAACTCATGCCCCTCTCTCGCCCAAGCTGCCGTCTGCGTCGAGTGGCAACCCGGCCGCGCTCCGCTCGTAAGCGGCACATCGAAAATGGAGAGAGCGAGCATGTCCGACACATCGCAGGTCTGGTTCATCACCGGCTGCTCGACGGGTTTCGGCCGCGAACTGGCGCGCGTCGTGCTGGCGCACGGTGCCCGCGTGGTCATCACCGCCCGCGACACCGCCAAGATCGAGGATCTCGCCGCCCTATCGCCCGACCACACCCTGGCGCTCGACCTTGATGTGACGAACGACGCCCAGATCGCATCGGCGGTCGCAGCCGCCGAGGACCGGTTCGGCGCCATAGACGTGCTCGTGAACAACGCCGGCTACGGCTACCAGGCCTCTGTCGAAGAGGGTGTGGAGGCGGAGATACGCGCCCAGTTCGACGCCAATGTTTTCGGACTCTTCGCCCTGACACGCGCCGTGCTGCCGGGCATGCGCAAGCGCCGGCGCGGCCGCATCCTGAACATCACCTCGGTCGCTGGCCTGATGGGCTTTCCCAGCTCCGGCTATTACGCGGCCTCCAAGCACGCCGTCGAAGGCTGGTCGGACGCGCTGGCCGTCGAGACGGCGCCGCTCGGCATCAAGGTGACCTGCGTCGAGCCTGGGCCGTTCCGCACCGACTGGGCCGGGCGTTCGCTCAAGCAGACCCCGAACCGCATTGCCGACTACGCGGAGACCGCGGGCGTGCGCTTGCGCGATACCGCCGAGAAGAGCGGCACCCAGGCAGGCGACCCGGTACGCGCCTCGGAGATCATGTTCGAAATCGCCCAGGACGACGCGCCGCCGCGCCACCTCGTTCTCGGCGCCTGGGGTCTCGAGGCGGTCACCAAGCGGCTGAAGGAGCGGGTCGCAGAAATCGAGGCCTGGACGGCGAAGGGCCGGTCCGCGGATTTCCCCGCGTCCTAGGCAGCGCTCGCGCTTACCAACTGATCACGGGCGTCTGGTGCAGCCACTGGCCGCTCGTGACCTGGTCCACCACGAAGCTGGCGACGTCCGCCCTGGAAATGCTGCCGCCGTGGAACTGCGAGAGGTCCGTCATGGCCCTGACACGGCCAGTCGCCGGCTTGTCGGTCAGCATCGAAGGCCGGACGATGATCCAGCCCAGGCCACTGGATTTCACGACCGCCTCCTGGCGGTCCTTGTCCGCGTATACGTTCCGCAGCAGCAGCGGCTGGAAGATCCTGTCGTAGAAAAAGCCGCCGTGGCCGCGGCTGTCTCCTGCACCCATGCCTGTGATGCAGACGAGCCGGCGGACGCCGGCCTTCTTCATCGCCGCCACAAGGCTCGTCGTAGCGCTAGACAGCAGCGTGACTTCGCGAAACGGACTCAACGCCGTGCCGAGTGAGCTGATCACCGCATCGCAGCCGTCCAGCGCACGGCCAAGCACTGCGTCGTCACGCGCGTCGCCTTCGATGAGCGAAGCGGCGCCGACATCCTGCGCCGTGGCGGCGTTTCGTACAAGCGCCGTAACTTCGTAGCCCTTCGCTGCGGCGGTCCGAACGATTTGCCGGCCTGTCCCGCCTGTCGCACCGAGAACGAGAATGTTCATGAATATCCCTTTAGCTGCGTGTTTCCACGATCTCGGCCCCAAGTCGAAAAAGTTTTTTGCTTCTTTTTTTCAAAAAAGAAGATCCTTCCTCAAGCTTCCTTGCTAACCGAAGTCTCAGGCATACCAAACAAAATCAGCAAAGTCGCAGCAGCACCGCAAAGGCTAAGGCCTGCAAACGCGATCGCCGAACCGAAAGCGTCCGCCGTCGTGCCAGCCGCAAACGTGCTGATCGTGGCGCCGAGCCCTGCCGCCAGGCTGACAGTGCTCATGGTCAGCGTGAAATGCCCCGAGCGCCCGGCGATGTCGGCCGCGATAAGCGGCAGCATGACGCCGAACACCGCGGCGCTGACGCCGTCCAGCGCCTGGATGGGCACGAGCAGGAACGGCGGTGGCGACATGGCAAGCAGCAGCCCGCGCAGCGGCAGCGCGCCGAAACCGAGAAGCAGAAGCGGGCGGCGGCCCCAGCGCTCCGCGGCACGGCCGACCCACGGCGAGAGCAGGGCGACGATCGCCTGTGGAACGACGATGCAGGCGGCGATGATCGCATTGGCGTTGCCGGCCGAGTGAAGGGTGGCTTCACCCGCGGCGAGCGGAAGCATGGCCGCGTTCGAGAGGAAGAACAGGACGGCAGCCAACGCAAAGACCAGCAGCCGGCGATCTGCGAGAATGCTCCACGGGTTTGTCCGGCGGGGTTTCGGCAGCTCATGAATATTGTGGCCCGGTATGGCATCCGCTGCGTGCGTCTCCTGGGGCAGGCGGATCATGGAGAGCGCATAGAGCGCAGGCAGCCCGAGCGCAGCCGCGAGCCAGAACACCGCCGATGCAGGCAGGAGCTTGCCGCACAGCCCCATGATGGCCGCTGTGCAGCCGTTGCCGACTGCGGCGAAACGGGCATTGCGCCCAAGCCGTTCGCCGACGCCTGCCGCCCCCATCAGGATGACGCTGATGGCGGCGATGCCTGGTGTCAGGATGCAGCTGGCAAAACCATGAAACGCTTCGGCGAGCAGCACCAGCGGCTGCGTCGGCGACAAGGCGATGAGCAGCGCGCCCGCCGAAATGGTGATGGTGGCGGCCGCGCAGGCAAGCTTCTTGTTCGCGATGCGGTCAACCAGGTAGCCGGCCGGTATCTGGCTGACGATGCCCGCCAGCGTGCCGACGCTCAGCGCCAGGCCGATCTCTCCCTGGGTCCATTTGCTCGTGGTCAGGAAGGCTGCGACGAACGGCCCCCAGCCTGTCTGCACGCCCGCGATCGACACCGAAACCAGGTCGAGCCCGAGCATGCTCCCCTTGTCCGGACGATCTGGCGGCTGGTTCTGATGCCCCTCGCGCGGCTCTCCGGCGCTCACGGGTGCGAGGATGTTCATTTCGCTGTCGGCGGCGTCCCCGCTTTCGGCGGCGCCGTGTCCTGATGTGCCTTGTCCTGCTCCGCCGGCGCAGGGTTGCTCTTGTCCTGAACCGAGGACGGTTTCGCAGGAACAGCCGGTGCGGCCGGATCCTTCTTCACCACGACAGTCGCCGGAGGCTTGGTCTCTTTGCCGAGCAGCGCAGTCCGGATCTGGTCCGCATCGAGGTCCAGCGTGACCATCATGCCTTCCGGCGCCGCCGGCTTGAAACGAAGGTCGCCCCAGGCAACGGCCACCTTGCGGCTGCCCACGCCCAGAAAACCGCCGAAGTCGATCATTGCCGCTTTCGGTTTGCCGCTGTCGTCGACAAGCACATCGATGATATGGCCGATGTCCGATCCGTCCGAACCATGCACGGTCGTGTCGATGATGCCGGACGCCCCCTCTGGCGACATCTGCTCGGTCAACGCAGTCGGTGGAGCGGGCGGCGTTTTGTCCGCGGGTTTCTGCGCCGTCTGGTTCGCCGCAGCGGGTGGCTGGGCAGGCGTTTGGGTCGCTGATGGCGGGCTCGCAGGGGGCGGATCGGCGGCGCCGGCGAGCACCCCCGCGGCAAGGAGGAGAAACCGCGCGGATTTATGCATGGGGCATCGCCGTCTGACGCTGGAGGAGGTCGCGGAACGGCCCCGGCACGGCCTCGAGCTCGCGCGGCG
This sequence comes from Acetobacteraceae bacterium, assembly GCA_965198825.1. GTDB lineage: Bacteria > Pseudomonadota > Alphaproteobacteria > Acetobacterales > Acetobacteraceae > BOG-908. The sequence continues at coordinate 461,057 of CBDAQB010000003.1, forward strand.
GACCGTCCTGCACGATCCGGCCAGACTGCATGACCACGATGCGGTCGAAATTGCGCAAGGTCGAAAGCCGGTGCGCCACCGCGATCACCGTGCGACCCTCGATCAGCCTGTCGAGCGCGGCCTGCACCGCCTGCTCCGATTCGCTATCGAGCGCCGATGTCGCCTCGTCCAGCAACAGGATCGGCGCGTTGCGCAGGAAGGCGCGCGCAATGGCGATGCGCTGCCGCTGTCCACCGGAAAGCTTCGCGCCGCGGTCGCCGACGATGGTGTCGATCCCTTCAGGCAAATCGTCGATGAACGTCGTGCAATAGGCGGCCTCCGCAGCCGCCATCACCTCGTCGTCCGTCGCGTCAGGTCGGCCATAACGCAAATTCTCGCGGAGGCTTCGGTGAAACAGCATCACCTCTTGCGGCACCACGGAAATCGCATCCTGCAGGCTGTCCTGCGTCAGGCTGAGAATATCCTGCCCGTCGATGAGGATGCGGCCACGCTCTGCCACGACGAGCCGTTGCAGCAGCGACAGCACGGTGGATTTCCCCGACCCGGAGCGGCCGACAAGGCCGATGCGCGTGCCCGAGCGGATGGTCAGGCGGAAGTCCCGCAACACCGGCCGCCCGTGCCGGTAGGAGAAGTTTACCCGGTCGAACGTCACGGCGCCCCGCGCCGTCTGCAGCGGCCGCGCATCCGGCACATCGACCAGGCCATGCGGCTCCAGCAAGGTAGTCAGCGCTTCAGAGACGCGCGCCACATGCTGCACCAAATCGACCAGCGCCACGGCCAGGTCGCGCGACCCATGCAGGATCGTGGCGCCCAGCGTACTGACGAGAACCACATCGCCGGTGCTCGCATGGCCGCGCTGCCATTGCAGGATCGCCCAGCCGAGAACGCCTGCGGTCAGCGCCGTCGTGGTGACCGCATGGAAAAGCCGCAGCTTCTCGAGGTATCGCAGGCTGCGCCCACGCGCCCGAACCTCGCCTGCCACATGCGCATTGAAACGCGCATGCTCGCGGCCGAGCGCCCCGAAGGCGCGAACCAGCGGCATGTTGGTCAGCACATCGACCAGCTCGCCATCCACCGACGCCGCGTCGGTCGCATATTGCTGGTGAAGCGACTGCCCGTTCGCCGCCAGGCGAACGAGAATGAAGGCCACGATCCCGGCACCCACCATCAGCACGGCCGCCATCGCCAGGTTCACCGTAATCAGCAGCACCATGGAGAACGCGACCGCCACACAAGGCGGCAGCACGTTCCATGCGAACACGCTCTCCACCGTATAGATCGCGTTCGACGTCGCGGTGACCCGCCCGGCCAATGTCCCAGGCAGCCGGTCGGCAAAATACGAGGGCGCATGCCCCGTCAAATACTGAAATAGATCACTGCGAAGCGCGCCGGTGACCGCGACGAAAGCGTGCGTCGCGATCCAGCCGCCGATACGCCAGGTGAGGTTGTCAGCCGCGATCAGCCCCGCGAGCAGGACAAAGGCCATCCACACCCCGGCCTTGTCGTTGGCGGACATCACGTCCACCAGGTGCTTCACCGCATATTGCGACCCGACCGACGCTGCGACCGCGATGATGACCGACAGGACGATCGTCGCGTGCGACCAGGGCCGCTGGCGCACATAAAGCATCATGAAAGCAATCGGCCGCCCAGCGAGATCGGAGGTCTGCAAATCCATGGGCGGTCGGCTCCGGGCTGGCTCGGTTTTGTAACGGCCCGGGTGGTGGGTTGGTTCTGGCGGCGGCGTTTGGGCAAAGGGTAGGAAGGCGTTCTTTTTTGAAAAAAAGAACCAAAAAACTTTTGCGATATGGGACCGAGATCGTGGGAACGCCCGGCCTAAGGTCCAAAAGTTTTTTGCTTCTTTTTTTTAAAAAAGAAGACCTTCCTTATGGCCCAACCGAAACGCTTCCAGCCCCGCTAACATCCTTCTCCAATGCCCCGGTCAGCCTGCCAAAGTGCACCGACCCGGCGCCTGAGATATCCACCTTAGCGTCGCCGACCTCGCCGCCGAAGCTGACTTGGCCGAAGCCGCTTTCATCCACCGAGGCGCTGCCGACCTTGCCGTTTTCGATCGTGACGCTGCCTGCGCCACTGAGATCGATGTCGAGCTTTGGCATGGCGGCCTGCGCGATCGCGACGCTGCCATGGCCCGATACCTTGATGTCTGCGGCGCCTTCGGCGCGGGCCAGGGTGACGGCGCCGGCGCCGCTCAGGTCGATGTCGAGCGTGCTGGCGTGCAGCGCGGCAATATGCGCGGCGCCTGAGACATCGAGGCTCAGCGGGCCGCCGACATCGCCTACGGCATAGCGGCCGGCGCCGCTCTCATCGATGGAGACGGGAAAACCGGCCGGTACCCTGACGACGATGACCAGTGTCGGGTCGAATTGGCCGAACGGCTCCGGGCGCCAGCATCCGGCTGGCACGGTGCGGACGATCGCCTCTTCCTTGCCGGCGTGCGGCCTGGTCTCGAACAGCAGCCGGTCGAGTTCCTCCTGGTGATCCGCGGTGGCGCTGATGGCGGCCTGCCCGTGCAAGCCTGCGTCAGGCCGAATTTCCACGTGATGGGCGCAGGGTGAGTCGATGGTGAAGCTGCTGCCGGCAAGCGTGCTGTCCCTGTTGGCGGCGCAGGCGGCGTGTGTAGCCAGGGCGAAGAGGGCGGCGAGTGCGGGTCTGGCGGCATGCATGGCAATGTCCTCGATCTTTCGAGGATGTTCTGCAGGCGGCGTGCCATGCGACTTGTCTCTGAATACAGCGGCTTAGCTGATGGTTCGGCGCCATGCCTGGCCCTGCTCACCAGATGTTGGCGTAAGAGACTACGGCGGGCGAGATTGCCGAATTGTCATTGCCCAACGCCGGCAAACCGGTTGCGGCCAGCCCGTCAAAGGCCGCAGAACCGGGCACGCCAATCCGCCGGAGCACCAAGAGAATGATGTCCCGCCGCTACATGCTGTCCGCCGCAGCCCTCACCGTCCTGTTGCCGGCTTGGCGTGCGGCGGCGCAACCTGTGCCGCCCGCCGGCGCAGGCGACAAACCCGCGGCGCCACCTTCTGCGCTCGATGCGCTCTTCGCCGCCTTCGCGCAGGAGATGATGCAACGGTCGCCTGAACTCGCGACGAGCCTGGGGCTCGATCACGGAGCGCTGGCGCCGCTGAAATCGCGCCTCTCCGACGCCTCACTCGCCGCCTACAAGCAGGACAAGATCGACGCCGCCCGCCGCCTGGGGCAGTTGCGCGCCATTCCGCGCGACGGCCTCACCGGCATCGACGCCGCCAACTACGACACCGTCCTGTTCATCCTCACTGTGGCCAACCAGGGCTTCACCGCCTTCGACTACGGCGGCAACCCGTCCGGCGCCCCCTACGTGCTCAGCCAGCTCACGGGCAGCTACCAGCAGGTGCCCGACTTCCTCGACAACCAGCACAGCATCGACACCGAAGCCGACGCGGAAGCCTATCTCTCGCGCATGCAGGCCTTCGTGACCGTCATGGGCCAGGAGCTCGAGATGGCGCGTCACGATGTGGCCATGGGCGTCTGCCCGCCTGACTTCATCATCGATAAGGCGCTGGTGCAGATGCAGGTTTTTCTGGACACGCCGCCGCACGACGCGACGCTTGTCAGGTCGCTGGCCAGGCGCCTTACGGAGAAGAAGCTCGATGGCAGCTTCGCCACGCGCGCAGCCTCGCTTTACCGCGACGGCGTCCAGCCCGCCCTGCAGCGCCAGGCGGACTACCTGAAGTCGATCCGGCCGCACGCACCATCCGAGGCGGGCGTCGCCCATCTGCCGAAAGGTCCTGAATACTACACCATCTCTCTAAAGCAATACACGACCGCATCGCTGTCGCCGGACGACATACACAAGACCGGCCTGGATCTCGTCACCAAACTCTCCGCCGAGATCGATGCCGCCCTGCGCGCTCAAGGCATGAAGGACGGCACCGTCGGGCAGCGCCTCATCAAGCTCGCCGACGATCCGCAATACCGCTACGCGAACACCGACGAAGCCAAGGAAACGCTGATCGCCGACCTCAACAAGCGTGTCGCCGTCGTGCAGGCGAAGCTGCCCGCCTGGTTCGGCACTTTACCGAAATCGCATGTCGAAATCAGGCGTGTTCCCAAAGCAACTGAAGCAGGCGCACCGGGCGGCTACTACCAGCCGGGATCGCTCGACGGCAAAAGGGCAGGCGCCTACTACATTAATCTGCGCGACACCGCCGAAGTGCCACGCTGGGCCTTGCCGACGCTGACCTTTCACGAATCGATCCCCGGCCACCATCTGCAGATATCGCTCGCCAACGAAACGCCAGGCTTGCCGCTCATACGCAAGATCATCGGCTTCTCCGGCTATCAGGAAGGCTGGGCCGTTTACGCCGAGCAACTCGCCGTCGAGATGGGCATGTACGACAACGACCCGTTCGGCCATATCGGGCAATTGCAGGCAGCTTTGTTCCGCGCCGTACGCCTCGTCATCGACTCAGGCCTGCACGCCCAAGGCTGGAGCCGCGACAAGGCAGTCGATTACTACGTCGACACCATCGGCGAGAAACGCAGCGCCGCCATCACGGAAGTGGAACGCTACTGCGTCTGGCCAGGACAGGCCTGCAGCTACATGATCGGCAAACTCACCTGGCTGCGCCTCCGCGACAGGGCGAAGACAACAATGGGCCCGGCTTTCGACATCAAGAAGTTTCATGATGCGGGCCTGTTGTCCGGGGCGCTGCCGCTCGATGTGCTCGATCAGGTGATGGCGCGATTTGCCGCGTCGGGGCACTGAAAGCAAACAAGCAGTTCTTTTTTGAAAAAAAGAACCAAAAAACTTTTGCGATGTGGGACCGAGATCGTGGAACGGCCCGGCGTCATGGTCCAAAAGTTTTTTGCTTCTTTTTTCAAAAAAGAAGATGCTTCCTTCCCTTTGAGGCGAACCTGCAACAACCCCGGGAATTACAACCGCACCGCGTGATATTCGTATCCTGGTAACGGCCGCCGCGTTACAATCGGCGTCAAATTATCCCACGGAGCTTCCACCATGCGCAGGGCAATGGTCTGCATGGCCGCCTTCTGCACGTTGCCGATGCTGGCGCTCGCCGACCCGATCGCTGTCACCAGCCGCGCGGCGCTCGGCAGCCAGACCATCGACTGGTCCTCCTACGGCAACGCCGGGGCCATGCTGTCCACGCCTGACGCGGAGAGTTTTGGCGGTGTCACCGCGCAAATCGGCTCTTCGGCGGGTGTGGCCGAGGTGCGCCAGGAAGGTGCTGACTTCACCGGGAATTTCAGCCGCGGCAACGCGCTGCTGGGCCTTCCCGATGGCTACAAGAGCGACGTGTTCGGCATCCGCTTCACCGGTGCGGCGGTCTATGGCGTGGGCACCCAGATCGAGGCCGCCAGCGGGTTCATGGGCGCGTTCACCGGCTACATGGATCTCTACAGCGCGGCCAATGCGCTGCTCGGCGAGATCTCGGTCAACGGCAATGCCACCGGCGCGGAGAACGGGTCGGCCGCCTTCATCGGCGCCATCAGCAGCGTGCCGATCGCCTATATCCGCTTCCTGGTAGGCGAGGGTAACCCGTTCTTCCCGCGCGAGGGCGACCTCGTCATCAACGACCTGAGCCTGCTTGAATCCCCGATCCCGGAGCCGTCTGGCCTGCTGCTGCTTGGCCCGGCGGCGGCGCTTTTCCTCGTAGCGCGACGTATGCGTCGCGCCTCCTGATGGCCAACCCCTCCCGCGTGTTATCGTGGTTGATCTCAGCGGTGCTTGATTAAGGCTCGGCGCTACCAGGAGCGGCGGCCACCGAAGGCTTGCGTTTGAGGCAACAAGGTGCTTATCACCCCCGCTCCCTGCCAGGTGTGCCGGCAAGCACCCTGGCTATGCCCATTTCCGGGCCCACAGCCATAGGGACCATCAATGCCACTTTATGAATGCGTGCTCATTGCACGCAACGATGTCACGCAGCAGCAGGTCGAGACGGTCGCCGACCAGGTTGCCACCCAGCTCGAGACAGACGGCGGCACTATCCAGAAGCGCGAATACTGGGGCCTCCGCTCGCTCGCTTACCGCATCAAGAAGAACCGCAAGGGGCACTACATGCTCCTTGGCCTCGATGCGCCGCCGGCCAGCGTCAAGGAAATCGAGCGTCAGCTCGGCCTCAACGAGGACGTGCTCCGCTTCATGACCATACGCGTCGATGCGATCGAGGAGGCGCCGTCCGCCATCCTCGCCCGCAAGAGCGACGAACGCGAGCGCACATTCCGCGGGCCGAAGCCTGCAGGGCGCTTCGAGAGCGGCCGCAAGCGCGGCTACGACGACCGCGAGGAGTTCCGCGCCCGCGACACCCTCGACACTGTGGAAGAGTAGACCCCGATGTCAGACACCAATGTGAACCCGGCCGAGCGCCGCGCGGCCGTCGGCGCCCGCCGCCCGTTCTTCCGCCGCCGCAAATCCTGCCCGTTCTCAGGCCCGAACGCGCCGAAGATCGACTACAAGGATGTGCGCCTGCTGAGCCGCTTCCTCTCCGAGCGCGGCAAGATCGTGCCGAGCCGCATCACGGCCGTTTCGGCCAAGAAGCAGCGTGAGCTGGCGCAGGCGATCAAGCGCGCCCGCTTCCTCGCCCTGCTCCCCTACATCGTCAGCTGAGGGCCGCGGATCATGGCAAGCGTTGAACTGATCCTGCTGCAGCGGGTCGAGAAGCTCGGACAGATGGGCGACCTCGTCCATGTGAAGCCCGGTTACGCCCGCAACTTCCTGCTGCCCCAGAAGCGCGCGATACGCGCCAACAAGGCGAACCTCGAGCGGTTCGAGCAGCAGCGCGCCCAACTCGAGGCGCAGAACCTCAAGCGCCGCGGCGAGGCAGAGCGCCTGGCCGAGCGCGTCGCCGGCCTGACCGTGGTGATCATCCGCCAGGCAGGCGAATCGGGCGGCCTCTACGGCTCGGTGTCCGGCCGCGACATCGCCGATGCCTGCGTCGAATCGGGCCTGTCGGTGAACCGCAGCCAGGTCATCCTCGAGCATCCGATCAAGACGCTGGGCCTTACCCACGTCCGCGTCGTGCTTCACCCAGAGGTCAGCATCGACGTGGTTGCCAACGTCGCCCGCAGCGTGGAAGAGGCGGAGCGTCAGGCGCGTGGCGAAGCCGTCGGCCAGCAGGCCGAGGCGGACGACGAGGAAGCCGCGCCGGTCTTCGAAAACGAGCCGCAGCCCGACGTGCCTTGACGCGTTTCGGCCGGTAGGGGAGGACAGGCACGCGCCTGTCGTCCTGCCGGCTGAAATCGTTTCTCGAGGGTAGATATTGTTCGTCCGGCCGGTCCTCGACGCGATCCTGAACCGGCTGGTCCGGCGTGGCCGCCTGACGCTGATTTACCCCGATGGCCAGCCAAGCCATTTTGGCCCCGATGCATCGCCGCATGTCGCCGTTCGGATCGGCAGGTGGCGCACCGTGCGTGGCCTCGTCAGCGACCCCGCCCTGGTATTCGGCGAAGCCTTCGTCGCCGGCGATCTGGTGCCGGTGGATTGCGGCATCGAGGACGTGCTCGACCTCGTCTATGCCAACATCCATGCCGGCGGCCGCCACCCCGGCCAGCAATTCCGGCGCCTCATCGGCCGCCTGCTCCGGCGCGTGTCGCAGTTCAACCCGATCCCACGCGCCCGCCGCAACGTGGCGCACCACTACGATCTGGACGGCCGGCTCTACGCCCTGTTCCTCGATCAGGACCGGCAATATTCCTGCGCCTATTTCGCCACCGGCGATGAAACGCTCGAAGAGGCTCAGGCTGCGAAGAAGCGCCATATCGCGTCCAAGCTGCTGCTCGACCGGCCAGACCTGCATGTGCTCGACATCGGCTGCGGCTGGGGCGGCATGGCGCTCACCCTCGCCCGCGATTACGGCGCCCGCGTCACCGGCATTACGCTCAGCCAGGAGCAACTCACCTACGCCCGCGCGCGCGCCGAGCAGGCAGGGCTTGCCTCCCGTGTGCGCTTCGAACTCGTGGACTACCGCACCATCACCGGGCGCTTCGACCGGATCGTATCGGTCGGCATGTTCGAGCATGTCGGCATTACCCATTACGGCGCTTTCTTCCGCCGCGTGCGCGACCTGCTCACCGAAGACGGCGTCGCCCTGATCCACGCCATCGGCCGCAGCGACGGGCCGAACGTCACCAACCCCTGGCTCGACCGCCACATCTTCCCAGGCGGCTATTCGCCTGCCTTGTCCGAGGTGTTCCGCGCCGTCGAGCGCGGCAACCTCGTCGCCACCGATTGCGAAATCCTGCGCCTGCATTACGCCCAAACCCTTGCGCATTGGCGCGCCCGCTTCACCGCAAACCGAGAGCGGATTGAGGCCCTGACCAGCGAGCGCTTCTGCCGCATGTTCGATCTCTACCTCGCAGGCAGCGAGCTGACGTTCAGGCACTTGGGCCACATGGTCTGGCAACTCCAGCTGGCCCGCCGGCAAGACGCCGTGCCACTGACTCGCGACTACATGCGCGATGCCGGCCGTCAACGTGCGGCGCTTTCCGTGCCGGAACCGGTTCTATCGTCCGGTTTTCACACGGACATTGTTGCCACAGGGGCGCGGCAAACGGCGGGGCAAGAGGCGGACTGACTTCCCCTGCGAACAACTTCCCGTTAGAGCCGGGATCGCAACCATCACCCAGGGTCGAAGTCCGTGTCGTGCCGCCTAGCCTTGCTTCTCTCAGCGGCCATGAGCGTACCTTGCCTGGCCTCGGCACAGCCGGTCGCGGGCGCTTACGTCAATCTCGGTGCCGGCGCCGACTTCCTGCAGAACCAGATCTTCCGCCCATCCGACACCATCAGGCCCAGGAAGCGCAGCTACACGTTCGATCCGGGAGCCGCGGCGGAAGTCAGCATAGGCTACGGCCTCGGTAAAGGCCTCCGCCTCGAAGTAGAGGGCGACTACGCCGATGTGCATGTTCGTGGCGTAAAGCTCAACCTCCCGGAACGCGCGGGCGGGCACGAGCAGCAATACGGCGGCTTCCTCAACGCCATCTATGATTTCGACGTCAACGCCGCGGTCTTCCCTTACATAGGAGTCGGCGCCGGTTATCAGGCGATCGAGCTGGACGGGGTGAATTCCAGCGGCTACGGCGCCACGGTCCGCGGGACAGGCAGCCAAGAGGAAGGCGCATTCAGCTACCAGGGCATCGCCGGTCTGAGCTACCCGGTGGGCATGATGCCTGGCCTGTCCGTCACGGCAGAATACCGGCTCATCGGCGTCGTGGCGCCACCCGCCTACGACCGCTCCGTCACCTTCAACGGTTCCGAGCAGCCCGCGCATGTCACGGTGAACAACACCTTCAACCACGAGGCGCTGCTCGGCTTGCGCTATGTGTTCGGCGCCCCGCCGGCTCCGCCGCCGCCCGCACCTCCCACTGCCGTATCGTCGCCACCCACAGAAGCGCCCGCCCGCACCTACCTGGTATTCTTCGACTGGGACCGCGCCGACCTCACCGCCCGCGCCAGGCAGATCGTGGCAGAAGCCGCCGCAGCCTCGACTCGCGTGCAGACCACCCGCATCGAAGTCAGCGGCTACACCGACCTTTCGGGAACCGCCGCTTACAACCAGAGCCTGTCCGTTCGCCGTGCGCAGACGGTGGAAAGCGAACTGGTGCGCGACGGCGTGCCACGCGGCGAGATCGAAATCCACGGCTTTGGCGAGAGCAATCCGCTGGTGCCGACCGCTGCCGGTGTGCGGGAGCCTCAGAACCGGCGCGTGGAGATTATTCTCAAGTAACCGCGTTCTTTTTTGAAAAAAAGAACCCAAGAACTTCTGCGACTTTAGGCCGGGACTGCGTCGAGATCTCGGTCCCACAAAGCAAAAGTTTTTTGCTTCTTTTTTTCAAAAAAGAAGACCTTGCTTCCTCCTCCGCATCAGCAACAAAAGCCCCAAACCCCCGCCCAGAACGGCGGGCCCGCTTCCAGGCTCCGGCAAGGTGACATCGGTCGTCGCGCCGGCGGCGTTGGCGAACTCGTTGGTGAGCAGGTTGAGGGTGAATTCGACCGTGTAGGAAAACGGATTGGCGGCGATGGCCGTGGTGCCGTCGGTGCTGCTGCTGAAGCTGTTCTTCAGCGGTCCGCCGCTGGAGGTGGACAGCAGATCGACCAGCCCGGCGGTGCCGGTGTGGTTTCCCGGATCGAAGTAGGTCTGCGTGGACCATGCCATGATCTTGCTGCCCTGGAAGTTGGCCGATGACGTGGTGCCTATGGTCATGCTGCCTGGCAACGCGCTGGTCAGATTCGAGACCGTGACAAAGACGTGCAACACGTCTGAGCCGCTGGCCTTGAAAATATCCTGTGAGCCGAACGCCACATCGTAAGGGTTGCCGGTGTTGAGGTCCTGCACCGCCATCGACGAGATGCTGAACCCGCCGAGTGTTCCCGTGTAGGTGATCAGGCCGGTGCCGTTGTCGGTCTGCGTGCTGGTGCCACCCGAGTCCTGAAGCACGAGGGTGTAAACCGGATCGGCATACGCCGTGGTCCCTGCGGCAGAGGCAATCGCTGCCAGCACCGCGGCACCGGCCACAACCGGACTACCCAGCCGGCGGCGCCTCCACTCCTGCCAGACAAGTCTGAAGTGCGCGCCTTGTGCCCGCATAGTCCTGGATCCGACATCTTGCATGGTCTGCCTCCTCACTCGGCAGCCACATTCCGCGAAGTTGGTTAACCACGCGCTAAGATTGCACCCTGAAAACAAAAATCGGCCGCGGCCGAGACGCAAAAAAGGCCGGGAGCGCCACTCCCGGCCTTTTCAAAGACGAGCCAGTCAGCCGAATGGGATCAGGCGTCCCGGCGGCGGCGCACCGCGAGCATGCCCAGCAGTCCAACGCCGAGCAGGGCCGCCGAAGCGGGCTCCGGCACGAGAACGTCAGTGCTGGCGCCAGCGCCGTTCGCGAAGTCATTGGTCAGCAGGTTCAGCGAGAACTCGACCGTGTAGGAAAACGGGCTGCTGGCAAGCGATGTGCTGCCCCTGGTGCTGCTGCTGAAGCCATTCACCGTGTAGCCGCCGCTGGAGCTCGACAGCAGCTGGGCCAGACCGGCCGCACCGGTGTGGTTGCCCGCATCGAAATAGGTCTTTGTCGCCCAAGCCAGGATCGACGAACTCTCGAAGTTCGCGGACGACGTCGTTCCAATGCTGAGCGTCCCCAGCGGCGCAGTAAGGTTAGAAACCTGCACAAAGATATTCAGCGTGTCGTTGCCGGCCGCCTTGAAGATGTCCTGTGAGCCGAACGCCACATCGTAGGCGTTCTTCGGGTTGAGATCGGCGACGGACAGGTTGTCGATCGTAAAGTTGCCGACAGTGCCGCTAAAGGTAATCTGGCCCGTGCCGTTGTCGGTGCCGGACTGAATTGCCCCTGTGCCCTGGTCCTGGATGAAGACAGTATAGGTGGGATCTGCGAAAGCCTGAGAACCAAGCGACACGGCGACAGCAAGCGTCGTCGCGAATAGGCCAAGTTTAAGCATGCCGCACTCTCCAGAAGGCGATTCGTGAACTAGTGCTTAAAATTTGCTACAATCATTAGGTTGAGTCAACAAAAACTGTGCGTCTTTGAAGTGGAACACAGTGTTACAGCAAGAATGTCACACAACAACCTGAAGACGAGATTTTTCGTCTACTAGGATTACTTCCGGTTGTCCTGCTGCTTGAGAATCGGTGGCAGATCCAGCTTGATCGACAGTTCACGCAGCCGCGCCGGCGCAACTTCGGCAGGAGCACCCATCAGCAGGTCCTCTCCCTGCTGGTTGAGCGGGAACAGGATCACCTCGCGTATGTTCGGCTCCTCCGCCAAAAGCATGACGATACGGTCGATCCCGGGCGCCGACCCGCCATGCGGCGGCGCGCCGAACCGGAATGCGCTCAGCATGCCACCGAACCGCGCTTCGACATCAGCCTCGCTGTAACCGGCAATGCCGAACGCCCGGATCATGATGTCCGGCCGGTGATTGCGGATCGCGCCGGACGACAATTCGATGCCGTTGCAAACGATGTCGTACTGGAACGCCTTGATCGTCAGCGGGTCCTGCGTTTCCAGCGCCTCCATCCCACCTTGCGGCATGGAAAACGGGTTGTGCGAGAAATCGACCTGGCCGGTTTCCTCGTTCAGCTCAAACATCGGAAAATCCGTCACCCAGCAGAAGCGGAACGCGTTCTTCTCGGACAAATCGAGCTCGGCCGCGACGCGCTGGCGCACCGCGCCCGCGAACTTCTGCGCGTCCTCGTGCTTGCCGGCGGCGAAGAACACCGCGTCGCCGGGCCCAACCCCGCAGGCGGCGCGTATCGCCTCAGCACGTTCCGGCTCGAGATTCTTCGCAATCGGCCCGCGCGCTCCCTCCGCCTCATAGATAATGTAGCCGAGTCCGCCGGCGCCCTCGGCGCGCGCCCACTCGTTCAGCTTGTCGAAGAAGCCGCGCGGCCGCGACCCGGCGCCGGGGGCGGGAATGGCACGCACGATCCCGCCTGACGCCGCGATCTTGGCGAACAACCCGAACCCGCTGCCTGCGAACTCCGCGGTGACGTCCCTGATCCTGAGCGGATTGCGCAAATCGGGCTTGTCCGAGCCATACTCGAGCAGCGCGGTGTCGTAGGGGATGCGCACGAAAGGCGCGCTATCGACCGTGCGCCCTGCCGCGAACTCCTCGAACACGCCGGCGATCACCGGCTCGATCGTTTCGAAAACGTCTTCCTGCGTCACATAGCTCATTTCGAAATCGAGCTGGTAGAACTCGCCGGGCGAGCGGTCTGCCCGGCTCGCCTCGTCGCGGAAGCAGGGCGCGATCTGAAAGTAACGGTCGAAGCCGGCGACCATGAGAAGCTGCTTGAACTGCTGCGGCGCCTGCGGCAGGGCGTAGAACTTGCCCGGATGCATGCGCGCAGGAACCAGGAAGTCGCGTGCCCCCTCGGGGCTGCTCGCCGTGAGGATGGGCGTCTGGAATTCCGTAAAACCCTGCGCCAGCATGCGCTGGCGTATCGAGGCGATCACCTGCGCCCGCAGCATCATGTTCCGGTGCACCCGCTCGCGGCGCAGGTCGATGTAGCGGTAGCGCAGCCGCAACTCGTCGGAGTAGTTTTCCGCCCCTGCCACCTGGAGAGGCAGCACGTCTGCGCTCGATTGCACCACCACATCCGCCGCGCGCAGCTCGATCTCGCCGGTCGGCAGGCGCGGGTTCACGGTCGCCCCTTCGCGCAGAACCACCTGGCCGGTGACGGTGATGCAGCTTTCCACACGCAGCCCATCGACGGTGGCGAAGGCGGCGCTCCCGGCCGGAAACACGATCTGGGTGATGCCGTAATGGTCGCGCAGATCGACGAACAGCAGCCCGCCATGGTCGCGCTTGCTGTGCACCCAGCCGGACAGGCGGGCCGTCTGGCCAGCATCCGACGCGCGCAGGGCGCCGCAACTATGGGTGCGATAGGCGTGCATGGAGGGTTAACCTTACAAGCGGTGGGGCAGGGGCCGCAGACACGCCAGCGGCGTGTGCGCTGTCAAGCTTCAGGCACTGCCAGGTGCTTGAGCGAAGCGCCCGTTTTTGGCTTGGGCTAGATCAACCACCAAGACACGAAGATCACGAAGTTTCGCAAAGAGAGGCGGTTTGCGGAGACCGCGCGCTTCTTCGCCGCCATGCTCCATGCGCCGCAGGCCTATGAATTCTGGAACCTCGCCTGCCGATCCTCTCAGCTTTCTTCTTCGTGCACCTTCGTGATCTTCGCGCCTTCGTGGTTGATCTGAACAGCCTCTCCACCGAGCAAGGCAAGACGCGAAACCACGACCACTAGCCGCCTTCCGTATAGGGAACGGCCCGTGTAGGACATAAACTCATGTCCCGCCCGCCACGCGCCGAGTTTCCGCCGACCACCCTGATCACGACGACCGAACAGCTCACCGCCCTTTGCCAGAGGCTCGCGGAAGAGCCGTTCGTCGCCATCGACACCGAATTCATGCGCGAGCGCACCTACTGGCCCGAACTCTGCGTCGTCCAGCTCGGCGGCATCGCCGACGTCGCGGTGATCGACGCGCAAGCCGCCGGCCTCGACCTCGCTCCCCTCGGCGAGCTGCTGGCAAACGAAGCTGTTGTGAAGGTCTTCCACGCCGCCAGGCAGGACGTGGAGATCTTCCTTCAGCTTTTCGGATCGGTTCCGAAACCGCTGTTCGACACCCAGGTCGCCGCCATGGTGGCAGGCTTCGGCGACCAGGTCGGCTACGATAGCCTCGTTGGCTCGCTCACCGGCGGCCAGATCGACAAGGCCCACCGCTTTTCGGACTGGTCCGCCAGGCCGCTCAGCCGCGCCCAGGTGGACTACGCCGCCGCGGACGTCACCTGGCTGCGCCACGTCTATGAGCGACTCACCGCCCGGCTCGCCCGCGAGAACAGGCTCGAATGGGTCGCGGAAGAAATGGGCATCCTCGCAGAGCCAGCGACCTACCGCCCCAACCCCGAGACGATGTGGGAGCGGCTTCGCCCGCGCACCACCAACCGCCGCATGCTCGGCGTTCTGCGCGCCATCGCCGCCTGGCGCGAACGCGAGGCGCAGCGCATCAACATCCCGCGCCAGCGCCTCCTGCGCGACGAAAGCCTGCTGGAAATCGCCGCCAGCGCCCCCTCCACCGTGGAGGCGCTCGGCCGCATACGCGGCATCACACGCGGCTTCGCAGACGGCGCCACCGGCCAGTCGCTCATCGCCGCCATCACCGAAGCCGGCGCCCTCCCGGAGGAGTCGCTCCCGGAAGCCCGCGCCGCACGCGAAGGCCCGCGCCCCTCGCCGGCGCTGGTGGCGCTCCTGAAAGTGCTGCTCGCCGAAAAGGCCGAAGCGCACGACGTCGCGCCCAAGCTGCTCGCCTCGTCAGACGACATCGACCGCCTCGCCGCCGAGCCTGAGCCCGACGTGCCTGCCATGCACGGCTGGCGTTTCACCGTCTTCGGCGAGGATGCGCTCGCGTTAAAACAGGGACGCATTGCCCTTGGCGTGAACGGCAAGCGGATCAAGCTGATCAGGAGCTGAAGAAAGCAGTTCTTTTTTGAAAAAAAGGTCGGGTGCAACCATTGTGTAGACGCGGCCGCCCCGTTTGAGGATGCCGAAAACAGACTTTGCCCGCACCAAAAAACTTTTGCGACGTGGGACCGAGATCGTGGAAAAGCCCGGCCCAAACTCCCGTGGAAAAGTTTTTTGCTTCATTTTTTCAAAAAAGAAGACCTTCCTTCCCTACTCCCTCATCCTCAGCACCACCGGCGCGATGCCCTCGAAAATTGCCGTGACCTCGCCAGACCGCGCCTCCATGCGGGTCATGCCAGTCCAGGACCCGCAGGTGACGATCTGCCCTGCCTTCAATCCGCCGGCCCAGCGGGCGCCGGTATTCGCCAGCCAGACCATCAGCCGCATCATGTCGCCGGCAGGATTGCCGACGCTCTCGCGCGCCGGGCCGCCTTCGATTGTCTGCCTGATCGCGAGGCTGGGGAAGTCGATCGCCTCCCAGTTTTCAATGGCGGGGCCCCAGACGAAGGCGCCGTGCCGTATCAGGTCTGCGAGGTTGGCGAGCGCGCCTGCGGCGTCGGGGTCGCGGAAGCGCGATTGCACCACTTCGATGGCCGGATGGCAGCCGACGATCGCCTGGCGCACATCCTCTTCCGTGTAGGGCGCCTCGCGCGCCGGCAGGTCTTCGCCGAGCATGAAGGCGATTTCCGATTCCATGTAGGCCTGCGGGAAGTCCGCAGAGGACAGGCTGGCTGGCGCCTGCGTAATGTGCCGCGCCGGCATGGGCGCGCAGGCGGGCTCCGCCTGCGGGTCGGGCGCGCCGACTTTCCAGCCGCCGATTTCGCCCAGGCCAGCCATGAGGAGCCGCTGAATATCGTAGGCGGCGGCAGGGGTCTGTGGCGCCGCGGCCTCGGGCAGGCCGTCGATGAGTTGGCCCTTCTCGCGCGCCTGCAGCAGCAACCGTGCGGCCTCTTTGACTGCGCTCTCGTGTTCCATGGCGGCATCCTCCCTGTGTCGAGCCGTATGGCCTGGCCTGCGCGTGTGCAATTGAGCGAAAAGGCCAGGATGGAGGGAGCGGCCAGCCGTTGCGTTCGCTGGGGCTTTGGCGGAGAAACCCGCCACCATGCTCCTCACGCACAATTGGGCGGACGTGCCCGGGGCCGCACGCGGCGCGGCGCTGGCGCTAGGCAACTTCGACGGCGTTCACCGCGGCCACGCCCATCTCGTACGCGCGGCGCATGGCGCCAGGCCGGACGCGCGCCTGGGCGTGCTGACCTTCGAGCCGCATCCGCGCGAGTTCTTCCGCCCTGACGACCCGCCGTTCCGGCTCACCCTGTCGGAAGAGCGTGCCTCGGCGCTGGAGGCGCTCGGGGTGTCCCTGGTGCACGAAGTGGCGTTCGACGCGGCCTTCTCGCAAATGGAGGCGGAGACCTTCGTCACGCGCGTGCTGCACGAGGCGCTCGGCGCCTCCCATCTGGCCTGCGGGCCGGATTTTGCTTTCGGCCGCCGCCGCGGCGGCAATGTCGAGCTGCTGTCACGCCTGGCCGAATCGCTCGGCATGGGTCTGACCATCGTGCCGCCTTTGGCCGACGCCGGCGGTCCGCTCTCCTCCACGCGAATCCGCCGCCTGCTTCAGGACGGCTATCCTGAATTGGCGACGGCCGCTCTCGGCCGCCCCTGGAGCATACGCGGCACCGTGGCGCACGGCGACAAGCGCGGCCGCACCATCGGTTTCCCGACAGCCAACATCCCGTTGGGCCGCCATCTCGAGCCGGCGCGCGGCGTCTATGCCGTGACCCTCGCGCTGCCCGACGGGCGCAGGCTGCCGGGCGTCGCCAACATCGGCCGCCGCCCCACCGTGTCGCAGGATCTCGAAAGCCGGCTAGAGGCCCATATCTTCGACTACGAGGGCGACCTTTACGGCCAGGCGCTGGCGGTGTCGCTGCACGCCTATCTGCGCGCCGAGCAGAAATTCGCGGGCCTGGACGCACTTCGCGCCCAGATTGCCATGGATGCCGAGCAGGCGCGCGCGGCCCTCGGGCGCCTGATTTCGGCAAACGGCCACACAGAGACGAACCTATGAGCGACCTGGATTACCGCGACACCGTCTTCCTGCCGTCCACATCGTTCCCGATGCGCGGCGACCTGCCGAAGCGCGAGCCTGCCATCCTGGCCCGCTGGGAGGCGATGGGGCTTTGGGAAAAGCTGCGCGCCCAGGCCGAAGGGCGCAAACCCTTCATCCTGCACGACGGCCCGCCCTACGCGAACGGCAACATCCACATCGGCCACGCGCTGAACAAGATCCTCAAGGACGTGGTGAACCGCGCCCGCCAGATGGCCGGCTTCGACGCCTATTACGTCCCAGGCTGGGACTGCCACGGCCTGCCCATCGAGTGGCAGATCGAGGAGAAATACCGCAAATCCGGCCGCGACAAGGACGCCGTGCCGCTGATCGACTTCAGGGCCGAATGCCGCGCCCACGCTGCCCACTGGATGGAGGTGCAAGCCGCCGAGTTCCGCCGCCTCGGGATCTACGGTGATTGGGCGAAGCGCTACGCGACGATGGATTTCGCCGCCGAAGCCGCCATCGCAGGTGAGATCGGCCGCTTCGTCCTGAACGGCGCGCTCTACCGCGGCCTGCGCCCTGTCATGTGGAGCGTCGTCGAAAAGACCGCGCTGGCGGAAGCCGAAATCGAGTACGCCGACCACACCTCGACGACGATCTGGGTGCGCTATCCCGTGCTCGGCGACGGCCCTCTCGCCGGCGCGTCCGTGGTGATCTGGACGACGACTCCCTGGACCATGCCGGGCAGCCGCGCCATCGCCTATGGCGAGGCGATCGAATATGCGCTGATCCATGTGGACCAGGTCGCCGAAGGCAGCCTCGCCCGCCCAGGCGAAAGACTGATCGTCGCCCTCGCCTTGCTGCCCGCCTTCCTGGCCGACGCAGGCATATCCCTGCACCATCTCGTGCATGTCCACCGGGGCACCGACCTCGCCGGCGTGATGGTCGCCCACCCGCTCAGGGGCGCCGCTTCCCAGCAAGGCGGGGGCTACGATTTCGACATGCCGCTCCTGGCTGGCGACTTCGTCACCACCGAGCAGGGCACCGGCCTCGTGCATATGGCGCCAGGCCACGGCGAGGACGATTTCGCCCTCTGCAAGGCGCACGGCATCGGCGTGCCTGAAACCGTCGCCGACGACGGCACCTACCTGCCCCAGGTGCCGCTGTTCGCCGGCGTGCATGTCTTCCGCGCGGCAAACCCCGTCTGCGAGGCGCTGATCGCGGCCGGCGGCCTGGTGAAGCGCGGCACCCTCGTCCACTCCTATCCGCACTCCTGGCGCTCCAAGGCGCCGCTCATCTACCGCGCCACGCCGCAATGGTTCATCCGCATGGACGGTGAGGAGCACATACGCGAGCACGCGCTACAGGCCATCGCAGACACCCGCTTCGTGCCAGAAAAGGGCCGCCAGCGTCTCGCCAGCATGGTCGCCAACCGCCCCGACTGGTGCATCAGCCGGCAGCGCGCCTGGGGCGTGCCCATCCCGGTCTTCGTCGAGAAGCGCACGGGCGAAGTCCTGCGCGACCCCGCGGTGATCGCCCGCATAGAGGCCGCCTTTGCCGCGGAAGGCGCTGATGCCTGGTTCGCCTCGCCGCCCTCCCGCTTCCTCGGCAACGAATACGACGCCGGCGCCTACGAGCAGGTGCGCGACATCGTCGATGTGTGGTTCGAAAGCGGCTCGACGCACGCCTTCACCCTCGAAGCGCGCGGCCTGCCCTGGCCTGCAGACCTCTATCTGGAAGGTTCTGACCAGAGCCGCGGCTGGTTCCAGTCCTCGCTTCTCGAAGGCATCGGCTCGCGCGGCCGCGCGCCGTTCCGTGCGATCCTGACACACGGCTTCACGCTCGACGACCAGGGCCGCAAGATGAGCAAGTCGCTCGGCAACGTCACGGCGCCGCAGAAAATCACCGACGAATTCGGCGCCGACATCCTGCGCCTGTGGGTGATGAACAGCGATTTCGCCGAGGACCAGCGCATCGGCAAGGAGATCGTCAAGCAAACCGCAGAACTCTACCGCCGCCTGCGCAACACGCTGCGCTGGCTCCTCGGCAGCCTCGATGGTTTCACCGAGTCCGAGCGGGTGGATTACGCCGAGATGCCGGAGCTGGAACGCTGGGTGCTTCATCGGCTCGCCGAGCTCGACGCCCGCATGAAGCGCGCCGCCATGGAGTACGACTGGGTCGGCGTCATGCCCGAGCTGCACGCCTTCTGCGCGGGTGATCTGTCCGCGTTCTATTTCGACGTGCGCAAGGACAGCCTCTATTGCGACCGGCCTGACAGCCTGCGCCGGCGCGCCGCGCGCACCGTGCTGGACCATCTGCACCGCGCCCTCTGCTGCTGGCTTGCCCCTGTCCTATGCTTCACCGCGGAAGAAGCCTGGACCGCCCGCTTTGGCGAGGCTTCTAGCGTGCATCTGCAGAGCGTTTCCACCCCATCCCCGCGGACTGGGCAAAACTCGGCGCTTGCTGCGCAAATGGGATACTCTTCGCAACCCGTCGGCAGGATAGTACACAGCTATCGAGGCGCATGCGCCATAAAGGGACATCGCTTCTTCGCTCCAAGCATACGTAGACTTGCCGCTAGCCATTGAAGGCCTGGACTATACCGACGCAGAATGGGCCGAGATTGCTTATCGTTTCAAAGGCATGTTCAGCCGGGCTGGCACAGTGAGCGGCGGATTTCCCGTTAGCCGCATTATCGGTGGCTCCTGGCGCCAAATGCGTCAACGCTGCTGGCGCGTGCTGGAAGAAGTGGGCCAGCACGCCTCGCACCCCGGCCTCTGCCTGCGCTGCGAAGATGCGGTCGAGAGCGGCCTCGTCGGCCAGCCGAAAGCCGCGGCGTGACGCGCGCCGGCCGCACCTCCCTGGGGCTTGCCATCGCCGCCCTCGTCCTGGGCCTCGACCAGGCCAGCAAGCAATGGGTCATCGCAGGCCTCGACCTGCCTCTGCGCGGCGACATTCCCGTCATCCCGCGCGTGCTCGACCTCGCCATGGCCTGGAACGACGGCGTCACTTTCGGCCTGCTGAAATCGGGCAGCGGCTGGGGGCCCGTCATTCTCGGCGGCGTGGCCCTCGGGGTGGTCGGCGGCCTTCTCGTCTGGCTGCGCCGTGCGGAGAATGCCTGGACAGCGGCGGCACTCGGCGCCATTGCGGGCGGTGCGCTCGGCAATGTGGTGGACCGCGCCCGCTTCGGCCGTGTGGTGGACTTCATCCATGTCCACTGGGGCGGCTGGGACCCGTTTCCCTTCATCTTCAACGCCGGCGATTCGGCCATCGTGGTGGGAGTCGCCTTGCTCCTGCTGGAAAGTTTCCTGCCTGCGCGCGACCGCTTGCAGCCCGCCCCCCCTCGCGCGTAAGAGCACCGTTCGAGGAGACCGCGTCCTATCATGTCCGCCAGAGCCCAAACCCGCCCCGCCGTGCTGCTCTTCGCCGCCAGCCTCTGCCTCGCCGGCTGCGGCCAGGATGTCGAGCGCACCCTCGGCCTGACGCGCGACTCGCCAGATGAATTCACCGTCACCACGCGCGCCCCTCTCTCCATGCCGCCGGACGAAGCGCTGCCATCGCCTCACCCGGGCGCCGCCCGTCCCCAGGAACTCAGCTCGCAGCAATCCGCCGAAGCCGCCCTCGCGCCCGACACCGCGCTGGGTTCGACGCCAGGTCCTGAGAGCAGCGGCCAGGAAGCGCTGGTCGGCAGCGCAGGCCCGAACGCCCCAGCCGACATACGCACACGGGTTGACGCGGAAGCCAGCCAGGCGCCGCAGCAGAGCCTCACCGACCGTCTGATGTTCTGGCAGGGCGCCCCCCAGGCCCCGGCAGGTGCCGTGCTCGATCCAGACAAGGAGAGCCAGCGGCTGCGCTCGAACGCGGCGCTGGGCGAGAAGCCGACGACAGGCAGCACGCCGATTATACAGCCCAAGAAAGACTCCAGCTTCCTAGGCATCTTCTAGGGCAGGAATTCTACTATCCCGGCCATCTGACGGCACGGGCTGCGCTTCCGGTGCTCACCGGCCATCAAGGCCGGCTCCGCTCCGGTTCTCGCCCGCACCGCCAGCTGACTCGGGCTAGCGAATTCTCGGTCATTGTTAGAAAGCTAGGGTGAGGGGAGTCAGGCTTTGTTCAGCCTTTCCTGGTCACTGGCTCATCATGGCTGAGATACGTCTCCTGCCTGAGATCCTCGTCAACCGTATTGCGGCGGGGGAGGTGATCGAGCGGCCGGCGGCGGCGGTGAAGGAGCTGGTCGAGAACGCGCTTGATGCAGGGGCAACGCGTATCGCCGTGTCTCTGGTGGGCGGCGGGATCGAGCGGATCGAGGTGTCCGACGACGGGGCAGGCATGGATGCCGACGATCTGGCCTTGGCTGTGCAGCGGCATTGCACCTCGAAGCTGGCCGGTGGCGATCTGGTGCGTATCGCCACGCTGGGCTTTCGCGGCGAGGCGCTTCCCAGCATCGGCGCCGCGGCGCGGCTGACCCTCACCAGCAGGCCGCGCGGTGCGGCCCATGCGCACCGTATTGCTGTCGCAGGCGGCGTGGTCGGCGCCGTGGCGCCTGCGTCGGGCGCCTTCGGCACGCGCGCCCTGGTGGAGGATCTGTTCTACGCCACCCCTGCGCGACGCAAGTTCCTCCGCAACTCGCGCACGGAGGCGGAGCACGCAGAGGCGGCGCTGCGGCGCCTGGCCTTCGCAGCCCCCGGCTGCGCCTTCCGTCTCGAACTGGACGGCGGGCTGCGCTTCGACCTGCCAGTGCAGGACAGGGCTTCGCGCCTCGCCGCCCTGCTCGGCGCCGAGGCGGCAGGCAGCCTTCTCGCCGTCGAAGGCGAGCGCGACGGCTGCACCCTCGTCGGCTTCGCCGCCGCCCCCTCCGTTACCCGCGCGACGGCGGCCGGCCAGTCGCTGGTGGTCAACGGGCGTCCCGTCACCGACCCCGTGCTGCGCGTCGCCGTGCGCGTCGCCTACCGCGACGTCATCGCGTCGGGGCGCTTTCCCGTGGTCGCCCTCTGGCTCGAAGTGCCGCCTGACGAACTCGACGTGAATGTCCATCCCGCCAAGACAGAGCTGCGCTTCCGCAATGCCGATGCCGTCCGCTCGCTCGTCATAGGCAGCCTGCAAAGGGCGCTCGCTGGCGGGGCAGGGCCGGTGGCGCCGAGCCCCTGGCGGCCGCAAAGCTGGAGCGGCGGCCGTCCCGGCCTTTCGCTCGCTTCCCTGCCGCCTCGCTACACCGGTTTCGCTGAAGCGCAGCTTCCCCTCGCGGGCGCTCCCGCCGCGCGCGGGGCCGCCTCGCCGCCGTCGTCGCTGCCCGATGCGGCATCCCACCCTCTCGGCGCGCCGCTGGCCCAGGTGCTCGACACCTATATCCTCGCCGCCACGTCTGACGAGGCGCTGATCCTCGTTGACCAGCACGCCGCGCACGAGCGCCTGACACACGAGGCGCTGCGCGACCAATTGCTGGCAGGCGGCGTCAGCGCTCAGCCTTTGCTTCTCCCTGCCGTCGTCGATCTGCCTCAGGCCGACGCCGCGCGCCTGGCAGACGCCGCAGGCGCGCTCGCCACCCTGGGCCTGGAACTGGAGCCGTTCGGCGCCGGCGCCGTCCTCGTCCGGGCTCTGCCGGCCGCCCTAGGCGCCCCCGACCCAGGCCCCCTGGTGCGCGACATCGCAGACGAACTCGCAGAAGGCAGCAGCACGGCGCTGCAAACCCGCCTCGATGCCGTCGTCGCCCGCATGGCCTGTCACGGCAGCATACGCGCCGGCCGGCGCCTCACCTTGCCCGAAATGGATGCCCTGCTTCGCCAGATGGAAGCCACCCCACGCGCCGCCACCTGCAGTCATGGGCGGCCCACCTTCTTGAAGCTGAGCCGGACGGAAATCGAACGCCTCTTTGGGCGTGGGTAAAGCGAAGGAGAAAGATCAGGGAAGAGTAACACGAAGGACGCGAAGAAGAAGCAGAAGCCACGAAGCGCACGAAGAAGAAAACACAGGCCTCTCTTGGTATCCTCCGTTGCTTAGCTTCTTCCCCGTGCGCTCCGTGTTGCTTTTCGGCTAGCGATCGAAGGCGATCGCAAACTGCAAAATCTACAGCACCAGCCGAGGCAGCATCGCATCGAGCCGCCTGCGCCCTTCCAGAGTCGCAACGAGGCGCCCCTCCGAACGCGTAAGGTAGCCCTCGTCAAAACAGGCGTGAAGGATCGACTGATCAACAGCCTCGTCCATTTGCACGCCGGTGCGCGCTACGAACCAGGCCTCGTCAATGCCTTCGGCAAGGCGCAAGCCCATGAGGAGGGCCTCACGCGCCCTGTCGCGCGGCCCGATCAGCGTCTCAGGGCTGCTGCCGTGCCCCTGCGTCTCGACCAGCGCCGCCCAGGGTTCGGGCGCGCGATGACGGCGGGTCGCCGTCAAGCCGGCATCGAGTGTCAGGCGGCCATGAGCGCCAGGACCCACGCCGGCATAGTCGCCGTAGCGCCAATAAGCGAGATTATGCCTGCTCTCCGCACCGGGAAGCGCGTAGTTCGAGATTTCGTAGCCAAGCAAGCCGAACTGCGAAGCGGCTTCCGCCGTCGCATCGTAAAGGGCTGCCGCATCATCCTCATCAGGCAGCACGATCTCGCCGCGCCTGTTCAAGGCCTCGTAGGCCGTGCCCGGCTCTATGGTCAGCTGATAAAGCGAGAGATGGTCCGCCGCGAGCGCCAACGCCCTGCCCAGCTCCTCCTGCCAGGCAGAAAGGCTCTGATCGGGCCGGGCATAAATCAAATCGAAAGAAAGCCGCGGAAAGATGCCGCGCCCCAGTTCCAGGGCCGCGACTGCCTCTCGCGCGCTATGGCCGCGACCTAATTTCTGCAACGCCGAATCGTCTAGCGCCTGCACCCCGAGCGAGAGCCGGTTCACGCCTGCATCCCGAAAATCGGCAAGCTTGCTTGCCTCGACGCTCGTCGGATTGGCCTCCAAGGTGATTTCCAGGTCTGGCGAGGCCTCGAACAGCCGGCGCGCATCAGCGATGAGCGCGCCCACAGTCTCCTGGCTCATCAGGCTCGGCGTGCCGCCGCCGAAAAAGATCGAGCCGAGCGGCCGCGGCCCCAGCCGCTCGGCCTCCCACGCCAGTTCGCGGCGCAGCGCAGAGGCAAATCGCGCCTGCGGCACGACATCGCGCACATGGCTGTTGAAGTCGCAGTAGGGGCATTTCTGCAGGCAGAACGGCCAGTGGATATAGAGGGCGAGCGGCGTGCCGCCCGCTGCTGCGTTCAAAAGCAGGCTGCGGTCAGTTGCGCCATCGCCCGGGCGCGATGGCTGGTCGCGTGTTTCTCGTCAGGCTCCATTTCGCCATAGCTGAGCGTTCCGCCGGCTGGCGCGAACATGGGATCGTAGCCGAATCCTTTGTCGCCGCGAGGCGGCCAGACCATGCGGCCTTCGACCCGGCCGAGAAAACTTGCCGTCTCGCCGTCAGGCCAGGCGAGGCTGAGGGCGCAGACGAACCACGCCCTTCGGTCGGGGTTCGGCCCGCATTCGCGGTGCACCCTCTGCATGGCCGCCAGAAAGTCACGGCCCTGCCATTCGCCTGGCGACTGCGCCCAGCGCGCGGAGAACAGTCCCGGCGCACCGTTCAAAGCTGCGACACAGAAGCCTGAGTCATCCGCCAAGGCCGGCAATCCGCTCGCCGTGGCGGCAAGGCTCGCCTTCAGCCGCGCATTGCCGATGAAGTCCGCCGCTGTCTCCTCTGGCTCCGCCAAACCGAGGTCGCCTGCGGACACCAGCGACACGCCGAACGGCTCCACCAGGGCGGCGATTTCCCGCAGCTTGCCGGCGTTATGGCTGGCGAGCACAAGCCGCGATCCGCGTTCCAGCCGGCGCGCCATGGCCTAGCCGAGTGCCGCCGTCTGGGCGGCGAACAGCGCCTCCGTGCCGGCTTTCGCCAGGCCGAGAAGCGACAGGAACTGCGCCTCGGTGAAAGGCTCCTGCTCCGCGGTGCCCTGGATCTCCACGATCCCGCCGCCTTGGGTGAGGACAAAATTGGCGTCCGCCTCCGCGCCGCTGTCCTCCAGATAATCGAGGTCGAGCATCGCTGCGCCTTCCACCAGGCCGCAGGACACCGCCGCCACCTGGCCGTTGAGAGGCACCGCGGCGATCACCCGGTTCTCCACCAGCTTCCTGAACGCCAACGCCAGCGCCACATAGGCACCGGTGATGGAGGCGCATCGTGTGCCGCCATCGGCGTTCAGCACGTCGCAGTCGATGGCGACAGACATCTCGCCCATGGCGGCGCGGTCCACCACGGCGCGCAGAGAACGGCCAATCAGCCGCTGGATTTCCTGGGTGCGCCCCGACTGTTTGCCGCGCGCCGCCTCGCGGTCGCCGCGCGTATGCGTGGCGCGCGGCAGCATACCGTACTCTGCCGTCACCCAGCCGAGCCCCTTGCCGCGCAGGAACGGCGGCACCTTGCCCTCGACGCTCGCCGTGCACAGCACCTCAGTGCCGCCCATGCGGATGAGGCAGCTGCCCTCTGCATGATGCGAGAACCCCGGTTCGATGGACACGCGTCGCAGCATGTCGGCAGCTCGGCCTTCCAGGCGCATGGATCAGGTCTTTCGTAAACAGGCCGCGCTTCTAACGCCTGTGTGCGCCTGCGCCAAACCTTCCCTTCCATGTGCGCTTCTCCGTTCCCGAAGCCTAGGTCCACCACAAAGGACGGAAGAACGCGAAACTCCGCTAAGAAGCCGGGGCTAAGACCCTACCGCCGGCCATTATCTTGAACAGGAAGGCTCCGCGTCTTGGTGAACCTTCGCGTTCTTCCCATCTTCGTGGTGGACCTGACAGTCTCGCCGCGTAGCCCAGAGTCGAACATCAGCGCTACGCATCGGCGCTAGGGTTACAAGCAAATCGGGCCATATACTCGCGAACGATGGACCTCGCCTCCAGACCGCTCTCCCCGCAATCCAGTGCCATAGGGCTCGACCCGCGCGCCGCCGCCGTGCTGCGCGAAATCGTCGAGCAATATGTCGGCACAGGCGAGCCCGTCGGCAGCCGCACCCTGGCACGGCGCCTGCCGCTCTCCCTGTCGCCCGCCACCATACGCAACGTCATGGCGGACCTCACCGACGCCGGCCTGCTGTTCGCGCCGCACACCTCGGCAGGACGCCTGCCGACAAACGCCGGGCTTCGCCTGTTCGTCGACGGCCTCTTACAATTCGGCGACCTCGCAGCAGAGGACCGCGACTCCATTACACGCCAGCTCGGCGCGCACGGCCGCAGCCTGCAGGACACGCTGGCAGACGCGTCCGCCATGCTCTCCGGCCTGAGCCAGGCCGCCGGCATGGTCCTGGCGCCCAAATCAGACGGCGCCATCAAGCATATTGAGTTCGCTTCGCTGGGCTCCGGCCGCGCGCTCGTCATCCTGGTCGCGGCAGATGGCCAGGTGGAGAACCGGGTCATCGAAATCCCGCCTGGCCTGCCGCCCAGCGCGCTCACCGAGGCCGCCAACTATCTCAACGCCCGCGCCGCCGGCCGAACGCTCGCCGACATACGCCGGCGCGTGTCGGAGGAGATGGCGAGCGACCGCGGCCAGCTCGACCAGCTCGCCGCCGTCGTCGTCGAGGCGGGGCTCGCCACCTGGACCGACAGCGGGCGCGGCGGCAGCCTGATCGTGCGCGGCCAGTCCCGCCTTCTCTCGGACGTCACGCAAATCGAAAACCTCGCCGCCATACAGGTCCTGTTCGAGCGGCTCGAAACCCAGGAGACCATGCTGCGCCTCCTGGAACTGGCCGAGCAGTCCGACGGCGTGCGCATCTTCATAGGCGCCGAAAGCCCGGTATTCGGCACCTCCGGCGTCTCCATGATCGTCGCCCCCGCCCGCAACGCCGCAGACCGCATCGTCGGCGCCATAGGCGTGATCGGCCCAACCCGCATTAACTATGGCCGGATCATTCCGGTGGTGGATTACACCGCAAGGGTCATCGGGCGCCTGCTGGGCTGAACCACCCTGGATTTCGCCGTCTAGACGCTCTATCTAGATGCCCTTCAAGATGAGTATCGGGTCATGGCTTTGAGCATCAAGACTGCCGAGGCCGATGGGCTCGCCCGTCATCTGGCGCGGCTGACAGGCGAGAGCATGACTGATGCGATTACCATCGCCTTGCGCGAACGCCTGGCGCGCGAGCGTGCCAAGCGGGAAGCAGCCGCCGATCTTCCCCGGCGGTTGGAAGCCCTCTCTGCCCGCCTTCGCGCCGACTACGATTGCCAGCCGGTTACCCGTGCCGAATGGGATGCCGCCTCGGGCGACGAAGCTTGATTGTCGTCGACTCGTCCGCCGTCGTCGCCATCCTGTTCGGCGAAAGCGCCGCCCCCGCCTTGCTGACCCGCCTGTCTGCCGATCCCGAACGGATCATGTCGGTCGCGTCCTATCTCGAAACGGGCACTGTCTTGGCAGGCCGAAGGACCAGAGACCGCCTGCGCGCCATTGACGACCTCGATCATTTTCTGGCCGAGGCTGGCATTGCACTGGCCGCAGTCGACGAGGCGCAGGCGCGCGTCGCCTTGGCCGCGCGTATCCGCTTCGGCCGCGGCATGGGCCACGGCGGCCTGCTCAACTTCGGCGATAGTTTCTCCTACGCTCTCGCACGCACGAGGCAGGCGCCGCTGCTGTTCACCGGCGATGATTTCGGCACCACGGATGTCGCCATAGCCTGATCACGACGGCCGGTTCTTCCCTGAGGAGGGAGGCCGAAGACGCTTACTGATCCGCGGCCCCAAGCAGCACGTCCCGCAAAGCCGACCAGCTCTCCCGGTCGGGCGCGCAAATCAGCCCGCCGGTGATTTCGCCTGGAACATAGGCGGAGCCATCGTATTTGGCGGAGAAGCCGCCTGCCTCCTTGTGGAGCAGCCAGCCTGGCAGATGATCCCAGGGCATCAGCCGGTTGAACATGACGAAATGGCAGTGCCCGGCCGCCAGCATGCGGTACTGGTGCGCGGCACAGCGGAAGTCCCACACCTGCGCCACGCGCTGCAGGTTCGGCAGCACCTCGTCGCGCAGTTCGGGCGACAGATACCGCCAGGAAGCGGCGCCGGTCATGTGGCTGGGCGGCACCGGCGCTGCGACATGCAACGGCAACCGGGTGCCGTCGCCGGCGATCTCCCAGGCGCCCTGGCCGCGCAAGGCGATAGCGGCGCTGTCGCTCACCGGATCCAGGATGACGGCCGCTTCGACCCGGCCGCGCACGATGGCGGCCGCCATGGTGCCGAACAGCGGCAGGCCAGCCGCGAAATTGCTGGTGCCGTCCACCGGATCGACCACGAAGGCGAGTTCGGCGCCGGCGAGGCGCGCAAGCAGGCCACGGTCGCGCGAAGTGGCTTCCTCGCCGACCACGAGGCAGCCCGGGTAGGCATCGTGCAGGGCGCTGGTGATCATCGCCTCCGCGGCTTCGTCCGCGTCGGTCACCAGATCGAGCGGCCCGTTCTTCTGGCGCACCGCACGGGCGCCAAGCTGGCGGAAGCGCGGCATGATTTCGGTGCGTGCAGCCTCGCGCAACAGCGCATCGAGTGCTGCGACCTCCTGGTGCCCAAACTGCGTCATGCAGCTTCCCCATGGCCTGGACGCTCGAAGCGGGCGCGGTCGGCGGGGAGAAGGCGCACGGCGACATGGGCGGCGTCCTCGCCGTCCTGCCTGGCGACCACTTCGCCATGCTCGTAGAGCCATGCCAGCCTCGCGCCGTCGCCGTGCGGAATGTCATACTCCGCCAGCTCCATGCCAGCAGCGATACGCGCATCCAGCGCCTCCGCGAGAGCATCGAGCCCTTCGCCGGTCACCGCAGACACGGCGACGCTTCCCGGCTTGGCCGGCAGCGCTGCCGCCCCGCCCAGCAAATCCGCCTTGTTCAGCACCTCGATCGTCCGCCCGGCGTAGTCGGTATCGAGCGTGCCGTCATGCGCCATGCCGTCCAGCACGGCGATGACGTCGGCACTCTGGGCCGCGCTGTCCGGGTGCGCCGCGTCGCGCACATGCAGGATGACATCGGCCTCGGCGACTTCTTCCAAGGTCGCGCGGAAGGCGGCCACGAGTTCGGTCGGCAGGTCGCTGATGAACCCCACCGTATCGGACAAAATGATGCGCCGTCCCGACGGCAGGCGAAGCCCGCGCATGGTCGGGTCGAGCGTTGCGAAAAGCTGGTCCTGCGCATGCACGTCCGCGCCTGTCAGCGCATTGAACAGCGTGGATTTGCCGGCGTTCGTGTAGCCGACCAGGGCGACCACAGGAAAAGGCACCCGCTTGCGTGCACTGCGGTGCAGGCCGCGTGTCCGACGCACCTGCTCCAGCTCCCGCTTCAGCCGGACGATACGGTCGGTGATCAGCCGCCTATCCGCCTCGATCTGCGTCTCGCCTGGACCACCCAGGAAGCCGAAGCCGCCGCGCTGCCGCTCGAGATGGGTCCAGGACCGCACCAGTCGCGAGCGCTGATAATCCAGGTGGGCCAGTTCCACCTGCAGCGAGCCTTCGCGTGTCACAGCGCGCTCGCCGAAGATGTCCAGGATGAGGCCGGTGCGGTCGATCACCTTGGTGCCCCAGCGGCGCTCGAGGTTGCGCTGCTGCACGGGACTCAGCGCCGCATCCACGATGGCGACGGTAACATCCGCCTCCTTCAGCGCAGCGCCTTCGGTCTCCACCTGCCCATCGCCAAGCAAGGTCGCCGGCCGGCGCTGGCGTAGCGGCAGAATGGAAGTGTGGCTGACAACGAGCCCGATGGAGGAGGCCAGGCCCACCGCTTCGGCAAGCCGTGCCTCTGCCGCACGCTGCGGATCAGGCCCTGTCGCCGCGGGGTCGATACTTCTGCCGCGTTCCCCCCTGCTGGTTTCCCAGGGAAGGATGACGGCGGCTTGAGTCGCTGCCGGCCGGCCGTCATGGGCAGGACGAGGGCCCCGAGGGCCCTCAGGTATTTCAGTCGTCGAGATTTGCTGCGCCCGTACTCATGGCCGCCGCCTCCTTGGCGGGGTCGAACAGCTGAATCGGCGCGCCCGGCATGACCGTGCTGATGGCGTGCTTATACACCAGCTGGGTATGCCCGTCGCGCCGAAGCAGCACGGAGAAATTGTCGAACCAGGTGATGATACCCTGCAGCTTCACGCCATTGATGAGGAAGACGGTGACAGGCGTCTTGGCCTTGCGCACGTGATTCAGGAAGACGTCCTGAACGTTCTGCGGTTTCTCGGTGGCCACGGAGTTTGGTCCTTTTTGTTGTTCGGCCCTGGGTTTGGCGTCCGGGCCGTATCTGCAAGGCTCGTGCCGGGCGTCCCGGACTGCCTGCCTGCTCGCAGTATATCCGGACTTGTAACATCAGCACCCCCGCGCACAAGCGCTCAGCCGTTGCCCCGGACATGCTGCGCAAACAGCGCAAACAGGCGTTGCGACACCGGCCCCACGCGCCCGTCGGCCACCGGCGCGCCGTCGATGGCGAGAATGGGCTTCACGAAGCTCGTCGCCGCCGTGAGAAACACCTCGCGCGCCGACCGCAACTCCCCGAGCGAAAACGCACGCTCCTCGAAGACCGTGTTCCCGCCTGCAAGTTCGGCGATCAAGGCCGCCCGAGTGCAGCCGGGCAGGATGGCATGGCTGAGCGGCCGGGTGCGCAGAACGCCATTCCCATCGACGATCCACACCGAGGTCGAAGCGCCTTCGGTGACCATGCCGGCGCTGTCATGAAGGATGGCTTCGAGGGCACCTTCGTCGCGCGCTGCCTGCCGCGCGAGCACGTTCGGCAGCAGCGACACCGACTTGATGTCGCAACGCGCCCACCGCTCGTCCGGCCTGGTGACGGCGGCCGCCGTCCAGCCCTCCAGGCTGTCCGGAAAGGCCGCCGCCCTGTGCAAGGTGACCACCAGCGACGGCCGGGTGCCGGCAGGCGGGAACGGATGCTCCCGCCGCGCCACCCCGCGCGTCACCTGCATGTAGAGCAGCCCATGGCGCCGCCGATTGCGCCGCGCGACTTCGCGCAGCACGGAGGTCAGCGCGCCGCGGCTCAGGGGTGCCGCAATACGCAGCTCGCGCAACGAACGGTCCAGCCTGTCGAGATGCAGCGCCTCGTCGACGAAGCGCCCCTCGTGCAAATACAAAACTTCATAGACGCCATCAGCGAACTGATAGCCGCGGTCCTCCACGTGAACGCAGGCCAGGGAATGCGGCAGGTAGCTGCCGTTGACATAGGCAATTCGGCTCATGGGCGATGGCTATACGACGTCACCGCGACAGTAAGCCAGCCGTTGCGAAGTTCGCTGATTGTCTCATGACCTTTCCAATCAGGCAGCACGCGCGGCACGACCGCCGGCCGATTACGTCGATGATCTTCACGAAGGTGCTCTCCATGTGATCCTTGACGATCTCGGGCGAATAGACATGCTGCTTGATGCCGACGGCGATGCCATCGAGATAATTCAGCACGGTAATGAGGTCGTGGCTGGAGATGGCCGCAGCGCCGTAATCAACGCCTCCCTGGGAGGCTGCCCAGATGCGCGCCGTGGCGGCAGCGATGACCGGATCGCCGTAGTAGCGCTCGCAAACCCGCAGCGTGTTGGTCTCGATCAGCCTGCGGTCGGCTTTCGCATCAGCTTCCCTGGCCAGCCGAAGCTGTTCAATCAACGCCGAAAGCTGCCAGATGGCGGCCCCCGCGAGTGCCAGGGTCTCGAGGGCGAGTATCGCGGTTCCGACCGCCGTCAGCGCCTCGGCCGAGTAACCAAAGACTGTGTCACTCATCGAAAACGCCCTTCAAACCGGGAGGGGCGGCCTAGAAGTTGGGTTTACCGCGGGTCATCTGCGACATCCTGCCATGAGCATGGGAAGATTAGGGTGGACCGCCCCCGATTGCCAGTCACGCCGGCGCCCGGTCCTCCGAATTCACGCCCAGCTGCTTCAGCTTCCGATGCAGCGCGCTCCGCTCCATGCCGACGAACCCGGCCGTCCGGCTGATATTGCCGCCGAACCGCAGAAGCTGCGCCTGCAGATACTGCGTCTCGAACATGTCGCGCGCCTCGCGCAGCGGCAGCGCCATGACATCGGCGGTGCTGTCGAAATTCAGCAAGGCCGGCGCCCCCTGGCCGATTTCGGGCGGCAGCATTTCGGCGCGTATGGGCTCAGACGCCCCGCCAGGCGCCATGATGAGCAGCCAGTCCATCAGATTACGGAGCTGCCGCACATTGCCAGGCCACTCGTAGGCCTGCAGCGCAGTGATGGCATCAGCGGACAACTCCCGCGCCTGCATGCCTGAGCTCTCGGCAGACCGCTGCATGAAGTAACGCGCCAGTTCAGGCACATCCTCACGCCGCTCCTTCAGGCTCGGCAGGCGAAGCGGCACGACAGCGAGCCGGTAGAACAGATCCTCGCGGAAACGCCCGGCGGCGATCTCCGCCTGCAGGTCGCGGTTGGTGGTCGCCAGCACCCGCACATCCACCTTCACGCGCGACGAGCCGCCGATCCGCTCGAACGTCTGGTCCTGCAAGGCGCGCACGATCTTGCCCTGGGTCTCCAAGGGCATGTCGGACACCTCGTCGAGCAGCAGGGTGCCGCCATGCGCCCGCTCCAGCACGCCGGCGCGACGCGGCAGGGCTGCCGGATCGTTGCCAGCCTCCACGCCAAACAACTCCTCCTCGAAGCGGGCCGGGTTCAGGGTCGCGCAGTTCAGCGCCACGAACGGACCCTCCGCGCGGCGTGAGCGCGAATGTATGAGGCGGGAGACGACCTCCTTGCCTGACCCCGCAGGCCCGCTGATCAGAACGCGCGAGCCGGTGGGCGACACCCGCTCCACCTGGCTGCGCACGGCGTTCAAGGCAGGGCTGGTGCCGGTGAGCGACGCCTCCTGCCCGGCGCGCAGCCGAAGTTCCGCGTTCTCCGCCGCCAGCCGAGACGCCTCAAGCGCCCGCCTGATGACCAGCAGAAGCCGGTCAGACTGGAACGGCTTCTCGATGAAATCATAGGCGCCATGCTGAATGGCGGTGACCGCCATCTCGATCGTGCCGTGGCCGGAGATCATCACTGCCGGCACCGCCGGCTCCTCCCGGTGCAGCGCACGCAGGATGCCCAGGCCATCGAGCCTGCTGCCCTGCAGCCAGACATCCAGCACGATCAGCGATGGCCGCCTTGCGCGGAAAGCCGCAATGGCCGCGTCGGAGTCGCCGGCCTGCCTGGTCTCGTAGCCCTCGTCCCGCAACAGCCCGTCGATGAGCAGCCTAATGTCGGGTTCGTCATCGACGATCAGGATTTCATGCGCCATCGTCACCCTTCTCAGGTCGTGGGATAGCCATCCTGGCCATCCGGTCGTTTATCCAGCGGCCGCCTGACCCGCGGCCTTCGCCGGTTCGGGAGCGGCCAGTGCGGGCGAAGCGCCCAATGGTAGTGTCAACGTCGCAACAGCCCCAGGTTTGCCCTCACCTGTGCCCTCACGATCACTCAGTGTGACCGATCCGCCATGGTCCTCCATGATCTTCTTCACGATGGCAAGCCCCAACCCCGTCCCTTTCGGCTTGTGCGTCACGTAGGGCTCCATCAGACGCTCCCGATCCTCCTTGGGCAGACCGGCACCATCGTCTGTGACCTCGATCTTCGCGACGCCCGCCTGGGTGCGCACCGCAACCGCGATATGGCCACCCCCCGGCCGCGCCGACACCGAGTCGGCCGCATTCTGCAGCAGGTTGGTCAGCGCCTGGCCGATCAGCCGCCGGTCGCAGGGCGCTATGGGCCCGCGCTCGGGAATGTCGGTCGTCCAGGTGATGTGCGACCGCGCCTGCCGCTGCAGAACCAGCGCATCGCGCGCAATCCGCCCGACATCTTCCGGCCGCACCACGGGCACCGGCATGCGGGCGAAGGCCGAGAATTCGTCCACCATCCGCCCGATGTCGCCGACGTGCCTGACGATCGTGTCCACGCACTGCACGAAAGTGTCGGGATCGGACGTGATCTCCTTGGCAAACCGCCGCTTCAGCCGTTCCGCCGAGAGCTGGATGGGCGTCAGCGGGTTCTTGATCTCATGCGCAATACGCCGCGCCACATCGGCCCACGCCGCCTTGCGCTGCGCCGACTGCAATTCCGTCAGGTCGTCGAAGGTCACCACATAGCCATGCACCCGGCCGCCCTTCATTTCCGGCCCGATGCGAACCAGCAGCGTGCGCCCCTTCTGCCCGCCGACCAGGATCTCGCCGGTCAGCGGCCGCTCCGGGTTGAGCATGCTGCGTCCGAGCAAAGCGCCCACCTCAGGCACCAGCGCATCGAGGCGGCTGCCGATTTCGCCATTCAGGTCGATGCGCAACAGCTCGCTCGCCGCACGGTTCGGCAGCTCCACGCGGCCCTGCTCGTCCAGGCCGATCACCCCCGCGGACACGCCGGAGAGCACCGTCTCGGTGAAACGGCGCCTCTCGTCGATCTGCCCATAAGCCGCCATCAGCTCGGTCCGCTGCGACGACAACTGCCCTGTCATCCGGTTGAACGCACGGCTCAGCCCGGCCAGCTCATCCTCGCTCTGCGTCTCGGGCACGCGCACAGCCAGGTCGCCGCCGCGCACCCGCTCCGCCGCCTGCATCAGCCAGCCGACCGGCCGCGCGATCTGGTTTGCCAGAACCAGCCCGATCAGCACCGCGGCGGCCAGAACCAGCAGCGCCACCAGCGCGAAGATCAGCGCGAACGTCACCTGCAGGCCCGACCGGTTCTGGTCCAGCCGCTGATATTCGGCGACCGCCTCCTCTGTCCGCTTCATGTGGTCGAGAATATGCGGATCGACCGCCCGCTCGATCAGCATCATCAGGGGCGGCGTCGAATCGAGCTGCACCAGGGCGCGCACCTCGGTATCCGCGCCATTGCCCAGCACCGGCACCTCGCCCGCCCGTGCGGCATCCAGCGTTCCTGCCGGTATCTGCCCCGGCCCGATCCCCGCCATCAGCCCGGCGCTCGCCAGGACATGCCCCGTCGTCGGCTCGAAGATCACCGCCTCGTCCAGGTCGCGCAACGCGGTCTGCTGCGACAGCACCTGGCCGAACAGATTAGGCGTTTCGAACAGCGACTGCCCCGCCCTTTCGAGATCCGCCTTCATGCCGAGCGCGTCGGTCTTGATGGTGTCCTCATGCGCCGACAGATAGCCCTGGCTCGCCTGCAGCCCTTCGTCCAGGGCCGTGCGTATCCTGTCGTTGAACCAGAACTGGATGCCCAGCGAGAACCACGCCGTCGCGAAAACCCCCACCAGGATCGTGGGAATGACGGCGACCACCGAGAACATCAGAACCAGCCGCACATGCAGCCGCGATCCCGCCGAATTGCGCCGCCGCTCCACCCAGACGCGGGTCAGCCTCCCAGCCAGCGAAGCGCCCAGCATGAGCAGCACCGACAGGTTCGACAGAACCAGCGTCGTCACGAGGTTCGGCCGCATCGTCAGCGGCGCCCCGCTCGACATGACAGCGAAGCTGCCGATGCCGAGAACCGCGGCCAACGCCGCGAGCAACAGCGTCGCGAACTTGCCGAGCAGAATGTCGGCGACGCGCCTTGCCCGGGAGGCGGCTGGCATGACGCTGGGGGGGAGGGGGGGGATGGTGGTTGTTGGCATTTTCAAGCGATTAAGGAAGGACTTCTTTTTTGAAAAAAAGAAGCAAAAAACTTCTGGACCTTTGGGCCGGGCCTGTCCTCGCGCCCGGCCCAAATACGCAAAAGTTTTTTGCTTCTTTTTTTCAAAAAAGAAGTCCTTCCTAATCCACCAAAATCACATCCAAAGTCCTCGGCCCATGCACGCCCTCGACTCGATCAAGCTCGATATCAGCAGTCGCCGAAGGCCCCGAGAAAAACGTAATGGGCGAAGCGCGCGCCACGCTAGCCGCCAGGGCCGCAATCGCTTCCGGCATGATGCCAACCACATGGGCCGCCCGCACGACGCATAGATGATAGTCGGGCAGCAGCGTCAGTGCCCGCCGACCCTGCGCGACGCCGGCATTCAGAACCACCGTGCCTGTCTCGGCGATGCCGAGCAGGCTGCCTGTCATCACCCCTGCGACCGCGTCGAGGTCCTCGAAGGCCAGGCCGATGTCTTCGATCGGCGCGGGGTGCGACGGGCGCCATCCGGCCGGCAGGTCCGCGGGAATGACGAGCGAGGCAATGCCGCGGCTGGCAAGCTGGCGTTCCGCCACCGACGCGATGTGGGCTTCGGTAGGCGCATGCAGAACGGTGACGTGGTAGTCCGACAGCCGCTGCACGAAGCGCTCGAGGATTTCCGGCCGTTCCGCATCCCAGTGGCGCCGAAACGCTGGTTCATGCTGCGTCGGCGCTGGGAGGTTCGACTGTGCTGCGCGTATGCGGCCGATGATTTCGTCGCGTGCGCTCATCGGCGCTTCCACCAGTCGCGGAAACTCTCGGCAGGGATCGCCGGGAAATCGCGCGAGGCGGACCAGGCGGCGAGCGGCCCAGGCAGTTTCTCGATCACCCCTTCGCGTGCGAACAGCTTCTGCCCGATGCGCGCAGCACCTTGTGCAAGCCGCATGCGGGTGGCGCCGCCGAAAACCCACAGTGCCGCGCGCATGGCGAGCGCCTCGCCGTCGAGGCTCGTGCGGCCGCGGCGTTCGTCGGTGGCCTTGCCGCGCAGGTGAACGAGAATGCGCGGGATGTCGATCTTCACCGGGCACACCTCGTAGCAGGCGCCGCACAGGCTGGAGGCGAAGGGCAGCGACCCCGCCTCCTTCATGCCGCGAAGCTGCGGCGTGAGAATGGCGCCGATCGGTCCCTGATACATGGAATCGTAGGCATGGCCGCCGGTGCGCTCATACACCGGGCAAACATTGAGGCAGCGCGAGCAACGGATGCAATGCAGCGTCTCGCGCGCGACGGGATCGGCCAGGATGCGCGAGCGGCCGTTGTCGAGCAGAACGAGGTGGAACTCCTGCGGACCGTCGCCGTCGCGCACGCCTGTCCAGAGCGACGTGTAGGGGTTCATCCGCTCGCCGGTGGCGGCGCGCGGCAGCAATTGCAGGAACACTTCGAGATCCTGCAGCCGCGGCAACACTTTTTCGATGCCCATGAGCGAGACCAGAACGCGCGGCAGGGTCAGGCACATGCGCCCGTTGCCCTCGCTCTCCACGATGCCGACGGTGCCTGTCTCCGCGATGGCGAAGTTGGCGCCGGAGATGGCGAGCGGCGTATCGAGGAAGCGCTGGCGCAGGTAGCGGCGTGCGGCGGTGGTGAGATCGGTCGGCTTGTCCGTCAGCCGGCCCTGGTCGAACTTCTCCTCGAACAGGGCCCGGATTTCGGCGCGGTTGCGGTGGATGGCAGGCACCAGGATGTGCGACGGCCGGTCATGCGCGAGCTGCACGATCATGTCGGCAAGATCGGTCTCGATGGGCTCGATGCCGTTGGCTGCCAGATCAGGGTTGAGGTCGATTTCATCCGTCGTCATCGACTTGATCTTGATCGCCCGCCTGGCGCCATGCCGAAGTGCTATCTTGAGGATGATTTCGCGCGCCTCGGCCGCGTCGCGCGCCCAATGCACGGTGCCGCCGGCCGCAGTGACCGTCGCCTCCAGCTTTAGAAGATGCGTGTCCAGCTCTCGCATCGTCGCCGCCTTGATCGCCGACCCTGCGTCGCGAAGCTGCTGCCAATCAGGCAGTTCGGCGGTGACGCGCGCGGTGCGCGCCCGGATCGTAGAGGTCGCCTTGCGTATGTTTCGCCGAAGCTGCGTGTCACGCAGCGCCTCATGAGCAAGGGCAGGAAAATCGGTTGTCATGAGAAGTTCGAGGTCATCACTGGTTCGCTTCGGTGCAGGCGAGGATTTCGGCGTAATGCATGGCTCGCACGCCGGCGCGCCCGCGCGACAGGCCGCCGGCGATATGCATCAGGCAGGAGTTGTCGCCTGCGGTGACGATCTCGGCGCCGGTGTTCATCACCGCACGCATCTTGTCTGTCAGCATGGCGGTGGAGACTTCCGCGTTCTTGACAGCGAAAGTGCCGCCGAACCCGCAGCATTCCTCCTGCGCGGGAAGATCGACGAAATCGATCCCCTTCACCGCGCGCAGCAGGGTTTTCGGACCCTCGCCCAGGGCAAGCGCGCGCAGCGAGTTGCACGATGCGTGATACGTCACCCGGTGCGGAAAATACGCGCCGATGTCGGTAAGCCCGAGCCCCTGCGTGATGAACTCGGAAAATTCGAACACCCGGGGGACGATGCTCGCGATCTCATCGGCAAGCTTGGACTCGTCGGCGGCCAGGCGCGGATACTGGGTGCGTATCATCGCAGTGCACGAGGTGGAGGGCACCACGATCGTCTCGGCATCTGCAAAAACCCGGGCGAACTGCCGCACCAGGGTCAAGGCATCCCGCGGATAGCCGGAGTTGAGATGCATCTGGCCGCAGCAGGTCTGCGCGTCACGAAATTCGACGCTATGGCCGAGGCGCTCGAGAACCTCGACGGCCGCCTGCCCTGTCCGTGGAAAGATGGTGTCGTTGAAGCAAGTGATGAACAGGGAGAGATGCATGCCCCGGTCAGATGGCGGGTTTCGCCGCATTCGGCAACCGCCGGCCGATCAAGGGTTTGAGCGAGCGCCATGCGACGGAGTGGCGCACATGTCCCGCACCGCCGACCAGGCGTCGGCATCCAAGGCCGTGTCTCCTTCTGGCCCGGCCTGCAGAAGGGCCACACGGCTGGCGTCGGTGGGATGGTCAGAGAGGAAAGCGGGGAAGCCGTCGTTCTGGTCTCCCCGCCTGAGTTCGGTGAAAAACCGCGCCAACCCGTCCGCCCGAAGACCGGCACGCCTGAGCGTTGCCAGCGCGCTCGCATCGGCATTGGCCTCGGCACGCCTGCTGTAGGAAAGCGCCGTCATCTGGCCAGCCACATCGGCGCCCCACCCAACCGAACGGGCCAGCATGTTCAGCTCCAGCCGCCGCAGCATTTCGCGTGTGGGGTCGCGGTGCCGGACATGGCCCAGCTCGTGGGCCAGCACGCCCGAGACTTCGTCGGGCGTGCTGGCGCGGGCGATCAGGCCGCGCAGCAAGACGATGCGTCCGTCAGGCAGCGTGAAAGCGTTGACCAGCGGCGAGTCGAGCACGGCGAGCGGCGGCGGCGGATCGATACCGGCGCCTGCAGCAAGCCGCGACATCAGCAACGCCAGCGCCGCCTCGCCCTTGGCGCCTGTGCAAGGCGCGTTGCCCGCCACGACCACCGATTCGATGGTCCTGGACCAGCCGCGCTCCAGGTGCCGCGGCACGAAAGGCACCAGCAGATCTGGCATCCGGTCGATCAGCAGTCCGGCGACCAGCGCCGCTGCCACGAGCCCCAACCCCAGCCCCGCCCAGAGGCGCACCGACCAAGCGCCCTGCGTCGCCCGTATCGCACCTGCCCGGCGTAGCGCTGCGAGGAGCGAAGGATCGGAGATCGCAAGGCGCTCCGGCCCGTTGCCGGACCGGAAGGTCGCGTTGTCCGCCGGGCCATAGACATCCGTCCGCGACAATGTCGCGAGCGGCCAGCTTGCAACCACGGCGCCATCGCTACCCTGCAGATCGAGATGGGTCGGCGTGATCGCAGCCTCGACCGCCTGACCCGCGGCCGTCTTGCCATCGAAGAGAATGACGGACACGGCTCAGCCGATACCAGCACCCGCGTCCAGGGCCTGGAACATGCCTTCGCCAAATCGCGAGGCTGACTGCTCGCTTTGGCCGATGGCTGCAAGGTCGAGCGTTCCCGTCGCTAGTAGATTAGTGGTGAAGAAAACCATATTGCGCCGGATGACGAAGGGCATGCCGAGCCCCAGGGTGAGCAGCAGGATGAGCAGGTTGCCCACGATGAGGGACAGCACGCCGGCAGCGGTTACCGAACTGCTGAAGCTGAGGGCGCCCAGTGTCGTATGGCCGGCGACATGCCGGAAGAAGGCGGCCGAATAGCCGGCGCCGATCAGCGCCGCGCCGACGAAGAACACCAAGTAGACAGGCAGCAG
This sequence comes from Acetobacteraceae bacterium, assembly GCA_965198825.1. Classification (GTDB taxonomy): domain Bacteria; phylum Pseudomonadota; class Alphaproteobacteria; order Acetobacterales; family Acetobacteraceae; genus BOG-908. The sequence continues at coordinate 501,008 of CBDAQB010000003.1, forward strand.
GACCGCGACGATGTGGGTTGCGATGTGAGGATCCAACGGCTCGCCCCGGCTCGCATGGGCAAAGGCCGCGAACAGCGGCGCCTCCAAGGCATAGACAAGCACCGCCAGCACCGCGCCAAGCAGCACGATTCCTGCGAAGGTGGCGAGAAACCGCAAATACAGCCGGCCGGGTTTCCCGCGTGACACGAAAAATTGTGTTCCAAAGGCGCTGGCGTTGATCCGCCGCTCCAGCAGCCGAAGAGAAGCCCACGGATAAAGCTGATAGAAGGTCAGGACCACCAGTAAGTAATACAGCAGCGATTGCAGGCCGTAGGCGATCATCGATCCCTTCATGCCGCCCCGTATGCCGCGCCAGACGGTATGGCTGAGCCGGTAGCGCTGCGCGGAAAATACCGCGCCAATCGCCAACACAATGACAAAGATTTCGACCAGGATGATCGGCAGGACCCGCCCCAGCGCGCCTCCAACATGTTCATGGACAAGCAGGGCGGAGACGCCGCCGGCTATGGCAAACATGCTGAAAATGGCTCCTGTCGCCAGCAGAAAGCCGGCGAACAACTGGCCGCCCGTTCCGTCATACTCGAAGCGGCTTCCTCCGCTGCTCGTGCGCGACCACACATAGCGCCGCATTCTGGTAATCCCCCAGAAACGCCAGATCCCCAGCGTCACGATGTTAAGCAGCAGGTTGAGCAGGAAAATGCGGTAAAGGTCACCGACGGTGCCGTCGAAGACCAGAGCCGGCCTGGGAACTTCCGTGTCGGAGCTTGTCATGGCGCATCATTCGTTGCTTAACCGGATGATCAGCGCGCGGGTGCCTATTTGCAAGCATACCGTCGCCGCAACCTGAAGTTGCTGCAAAGATGTGTTCTTGCGGACACTGGATCCACAGCCATCCACGAATGTTAGAGCGACATGCCCCACCATCTCATCAAGACAGCGACCGGAATCGCCGCCATGGTGATGTTAGCTTCCTGCGCACCAACCCAGCAGCAGGTGAGCGATCAATCACATGATCTCCTGGCCGCAGGTTTTGCCTCCCGGCCCGCGGACACACCCGCCAGGCAGGCTATGCTGCAGAAACTTCCAGCGGATACGTTCATCCGCCAGGGTGAAGGCGACAGCGCCGCGTGGATATTTGCCGATCCCGCCGGCTGCCACTGTGTCTATCTCGGGTCATCCCAGGCTTATGAACGTTATAAGCTGCACCGGCTGGACGTCGCCGGCCATGGCACTTCGAATACTGTCCAGGTTACCGATCCCACGCACGAGTTCAGCGCCTACGGTCCCTGGGGCTCGCGTTATGATTTCGCGACGACTTTCGGCTTCTGAAGAGCTTGCCAGCGGCACTGCCGCGCCCACCCTTTTCGGACGCTGAGGCAGAACCGCGAACGAAGGGCTCACCCTCCCAGCAGGAGAGCAAGCCCTCGTCCAGCCTTAGCTACTCGGCCGCAGCGCGCTGTTGTCCCCCAAGGCCTAGCCCGTTGGCAATCCGGCCGCCAAGGTCAGGGTGAACCTTGTACCAGTGCTTCAGCATGCGCTCCTGGATAGGCCTCGGATCGGCAATCCCCATCATCGGATTGCTCATGCTGCCGACGATGTTGGCAACCAGGTTCGCGCGTCCCTGATCGTCCAGCGCCTTCTCCCACAACGCCCGTGGCTGGGCGTAGTAATCGCGGTCGTCGCATGGATAGCTGACGTACCGGTCGCCCGCGCCATCGATACGCAGCGGCGGTTCCTTGACCGAAGGATCCTCCACTGGGCCGCCGAACGAGTTCGGCTCGTAATCGACCGACCCGCCGCCATTACCGTCTACACGCAGCGACCCGTCACGATGGTAGGTGTTCGCCTGCGCAAGGGGACGGTTGACCGGGATCTGGTCGTAGTTGCCACCGATGCGGTAACGATGCGCGTCAGGGTAGGACAGCACCCGGTTCTGCAGCATCTTGTCCGGGCTGAAGCCGATGCCTGGCACAACATTGCTCGGCTCGAACGCCGCCTGCTCCACCTCGGCAAAGTAGTTCTGCGGATTGCGGTTCAGCTCGAAAGTGCCGACGTCGAGCAAGGGATAATCCTCATGCGGCCACACCTTGGTGAGGTCGAACGGATGCCACGCATACCGGTCCGCGTCAGCCTCTGGCATGATCTGCACCTTCAGCGCCCATTTCGGGAAATCACCGGCCGCGATGGCATCATGCAAATCGCGGCTTGAACTATCAGGATCCTCCCCGGACAGCTTGATCGCCTCGGCATCGGTATGATTGCGTATGCCCTGCTGCGACAGCATGTGGAATTTCACCCAGAAACGCTCGTTAGCAGCGTTCCAGAAGCTGTAGGTGTGGCTGCCGTAGCCGTGCATGAAGCGCGCCGACACCGGCGTGCCGCGATCCGAATACAGGATCATCACCTGATGGATGGCTTCCGGCGACAATCCCCAGAAATCCCAGCGGCGCCAATGCGGCTTGAGATGCGTGCCAGGGTCGCGCTTCTGTGTACGAATGAAGTCGCTGAACTTCAGCGGATCACGAACAAAGAACACCGGCGTGTTGTTGCCGACGAGATCCCAGTTGCCTTCCTCTGTGTAGAACTTCAGCGAAAATCCGCGCGGATCGCGCGCCACGTCTGCCGAACCGCTCTCGCCGCCTACTGTCGAGAAGCGGGCGAACATCGGGCAAGTATTGCCGACCTTGCCGAAGATCTTCGCGCGTGTGTAGCGGCTGATATCGTGCGTAATCGTCAGCGTACCATGCGCGCCATATCCTTTGGCATGAACAACACGTTCCGGAACGCGCTCCCGGTTGAAGTGCGCCATCTTCTCGACAAGCGCAAAATCCTGCATCAGCATAGGCCCGCGCGGCCCGGCAGTTAGCGAATGCTGGTTGTCCGCAATCGGAATACCCGATTGAGTAGTCATTGTTTTTGGGCTGTCTGCCACGAGTAGCTCCTCTTTGGCTGTGCACATCCCAACGCGCGCCTCAGATGAGAGGTCCCTCACGATTTCGGGCGTTTAGAGAAGGAGGCAAGAACTTCTTATTTAAAAAAAAGAAGCAGAAAACTTTGAAATTTTTGAGCGGGGCACTTCCTCAAGCCCGGCCCAAAGTCGCAAAAGTTTTTTGGTTCTTTTTTTCAAAAAAGAACTGCTTCCTACGCTTTCTCACTCATCGGCAACTTAGCCCGAATTCGCCGTATCCGGCGAACATCAGCCTCCAGCACGCGAAATTCCGCCCCGCTAGGATGGCTGATCACCTCGCCACGCGCCGGCACGCGGCCGGCGAGCGTGAAGATCAGCCCGCCCAGCGTGTCGATATCGGCGTCCCGTTCTTCCTCGGTCAGCACGGCGCCGAAGCGCGCCTCGAAATCCTCGACCGGTAGCCGCGCGTCGATATCGAAGGTGCCGTCCGGCCGTTCGATGATTTGCGGCAGGTCGGGCTCGTCGTGCTCGTCGGCAATGTCGCCGACGATGGTCTCGACCAGATCCTCGATCGTCAGCAGGCCGTCGATGCCGCCATATTCGTCCACCACCAGGGCGAGGTGCATCCGCGCCTGGCGCATCTGCAGAAGCAGGTCGAGCGCCGGGATTTGCGGCGCCACCATGAGCGGCTTGCGCACGATGGCTTCGAGGCGGAATTCCTCGGGCCGTCCGGCGTAGGAGAACACATCCTTGATGTGGATCATGCCGACAATGTCGTCGAGCTGCTCGCGGAAGATGGGCATGCGCGAGTGCCCCTCGCGCCTGATCAGCTCCAGCGCCTGGTCGAGTGTCAGGTCGTGCGGCATGGCGATGATGTCCGCGCGGGGAACCATGACGTCGTCCGCGGTCGTGCCGCGCAGGCGAAGCACGTTGGCGATCAGCGCGCGCTCCTGGCGGTCGAGGTCCGGCAGAACGCCATCCTCGCCTTCCGGCGCGTTCGACGCCTCCTCGACCAAATCGGCGATGGCGCCTCTGACGCCGTGCTCTCCGCCGCGCCGGCGTACACGCGTGCCGAGGATGTTGCCTATGCGGTTGAGGAGGGTAGTCGCCTCGCTCATCGGCGTTTCCACGGGTTGGCGACGCCGAGGCGGTGCAGGATGCGCGCCTCGGCCATTTCCATGCGGCGCGCCTCGCCGGCGGAGTGGTGATCATGGCCGCGCAGGTGAAGCGCGCCGTGAACGATCAGGTGGGCCAGATGGTCCGCAGGCGTGCGCCGCAGCGCAGCCGCCTCGCGCTTCACCACGCCCAACGCGAGCACGATGTCGCCGCCGACGAACCCTCCCATGGGGTCGGCCATGGGCTCGAAGGTCAGGACATTGGTTGGCTTTCGCCGGTTGCGGTGACGGCCGTTCAGCGCCTTCACCTCGCGGTCGGTGGACAGCACCACGGTCGCAGCGCCCCCTGCGGCGACAGCCGAGCGCGCGGCCAGGGCGTCCGCTCGAGGGACAATCCGTCTCCATCCGGAGTCCAGCACCACGATGGTAGGCTTGGTGCTGGTATATGTCGTGAACCCCGCCTGCGCGGGGCTCCTACTAGACGGTTCCATCGGACTCCCGGCGGGCGCGGCTGCGCGTGGTCTCACGAGCGGCGGCGGCGCGCTGATCATAGGCGTCCACGATGCGCCCTACCAGGGGATGCCGCACCACGTCCCGCGTATTGAACCGCGCGAAGCCGATGCCCTGAACGCCCTCGAGCGTCTCGACCGCATCGCGCAGGCCGCTTCGCGTGCCGGCGGGAAGGTCGATCTGGCTGAGATCGCCGGTCACCACCATGCGCGTGCCCTCGCCCATGCGGGTGAGGAACATCTTCATCTGCGCCTCTGTGGTGTTCTGCGCCTCGTCCAGAATGACGAACGCATGCGCCAGCGTCCGGCCGCGCATGAAGGCCAGGGGGGCCACCTCGATCTCGCCCGTCCCCATCCGCCGGATGACCTGGTCGCCAGGCATCATGTCGTGCAGCGCGTCGTAAAGCGGACGGAGATACGGGTCGATCTTCTCCTTGAGGTCGCCCGGCAGGAAGCCGAGGCGCTCGCCCGCCTCCACCGCAGGCCGGCACAGCACGATCCGCTCGACCCGTCCGGCGAGCAGCATGGCGACAGCCTGGGCGACAGCGAGATAGGTCTTGCCGGTGCCCGCCGGCCCAAGGGCAAAAACCATCTCATGCTTCGCGAGCGTCTCGATATAGGCGGTCTGCCCGGGCGAGCGCGGACCCACCGCGCCGCGCCTTGTCCGTATGGCCGGCAGATCCGACAAAGGCAGGCGAGGGTCCTCGTCTGCCCGAACCGCCAGCCGGATGGCCGCATCGACATCACCCTGCGCGACCGAACCACCCTTTTCCAGCCGCTTGTAGAGGCTGTTGAGCGCTGCCTGCGCCGCCTCCACCGCCATCGGCTCCCCGCTCACGGACACGCGGTTACCCCTGCAAGCCAGGCGCACGCCGAACCCCTGTTCGAGCCGAACGAGGTGTCGGTCATGATCGCCGAGCAGAAGGGGGAGCAGCGCGTTATCCGCAAAATTCAGCGTGATGGCGCGGGAAGGCGGGGTGAGAATGGCAGGCGCGGACGAGGTGGCGAGTTGGGTCAAGCGGCGGCTCTCTCCGTTAAGGTTGCTCCGGCTAGCGAGTTGGTGTGTGCGGCGGTGATCAGCACCATAACGTCCTGGCCCGCGAGCGAAGCCGGGCCGTCGAAATGCACGGGCTGGAGGTAAGGCGAACGCCCGGCGATCTGGCCCGGGTAACGCCCCGGACCGGTCACCAGCACAGGCAGGGTGCGGCCGACGCAAGCGGCGTTGAACGCCTGCTGCTGCTCACGCAGCAACGCCTGCAGCGCTTGCAGGCGCCTGTCCTTCTCTGCTTCCGGCACCTGGTTCGGCGCCCCCGCAGCAGGCGTGCCTGGCCGCGCCGAGTATTTGAAGCTGAATGCCTGCGCGAACCCGACAGCGCGTATCAGCGCCATCGTCGCCTCGAAATCGGCCTCCGTCTCGCCGGGGTGGCCAACGATGAAATCCGAGGACAACGCGATATCCGGCCGCACCGCGCGGAGCTTCTCGATAATCCGCACATACTCGGCCGCGGTATGCTTGCGGTTCATCTGAGCGAGCATCCTGTCGGAGCCCGACTGCACGGGCAGATGCAGGAAAGGCATCACCGCGGGCACCTCGGCATGGGCGGCGATCAGCGCATCGTCCATGTCGCGCGGGTGGCTCGTCGTATAGCGGATGCGCCGAAGCCCGCGGATCGCAGCCAAATCACGCAGCAGGCGGCCGAGATGGGACGGCGTCCCATCGACCCCATCCCCGTGCCACGCATTGACGTTCTGTCCCAGCAGCGTGAGTTCGCGCGCGCCCGCATCCACCATGCGGCGCGCCTCCGCCAGGATCGATGCCGCCGGACGGCTCGCCTCGGCGCCGCGCGTATAGGGGACGACGCAGAAGCTGCAGAACTTGTCGCAACCTTCCTGGATCGTCAGGAAAGCGGTGACGCCGCCTGACGTCTGCGCAGCCGCATCGTCAGGCAGATGGTCGAATTTCGACTCAGTCGGGAAATCCGTGTCGATCACGGCACCAGCCGCACGCGCGGCCTGCGCCACCATCTCAGGCAAACGATGGTACGTCTGAGGCCCGAGCACGATGTCCACATAAGGCGCGCGCGCCAGGATCTCCGCCCCCTCCGCCTGCGCCACGCACCCTGCGACGGCCAGGATCGTCTTCTGCCCTGCCTCCACGCGCTCGTTCTTGATCACCCGCAGCCGGCCCAGCTCCGAAAACACCTTCTCGGTCGCGCGGTCGCGTATATGGCAGGTGTTCAGGATGACCATGTCCGCATCGGCCGGGCTCGACGTCGGCGCGTACCCGAGGGGCGCCAGAACGTCCGCCATGCGGGCGCTGTCATACACGTTCATCTGGCAGCCCCAGGTGATGACGTGAAGGCGCTTGGTGTTCTGAAGTGGCATTACCGATGAAGCTCCCTCTGCACCCTGGTCCGGGGCAGGTCACGCGGAGCAATCGTGGGGCTTACGACGGCCGTCAACTGCTAAGGGCTGATTTCGGCAGGTGAGGATACTCCCCGGTCGGCGCGCGTAAGGAACGTTAAGCGCCGAGTCCGCGTCAACTTAAATTGGATGACAGTTTGAGGGATCAAGGAAGGCAACCAGTGTCTGTCCGAAAACTCGCCGTGACGGTCATCCGACGGCGATTTTCTGCGCTCCGGTCCTCACGGCCCAAATTCCCAAAAGTTTTTTGGTTCTTTTTTTCAAAAAAGAACTGCTTCCTTCCCTCCCTAAGCCGCCAAAGCCAAAGGCAGCCTGTTCTGCCTCAAAGCCCCTGCTCCCCCAGCCACCGCCTGCCAGGCCGCCAGCGAAAGTGCCTTGCGGTCGGCGAAATGCGCTGGATCGAGCGGCTCGTGGAACAGCAGCGTGACCCGCTTCCCGCGCCACTGGCAGAGGCTCCAGACATGCGGCGCCAGGTCCATGTCGCCGTACCAGGCAAATACGCTGCGGCTGGCGCGGCCGACGGGCAGGCTGGCGAGCCGGTCATAGACCACCGAGAACGGCTGGATCATCGGGCGAAGGGCGGGGTCCTCCTGCTGGTCGCGATCAGGGAAGGCGGCGGCGAAGAAGCTCGAATGGAAGGGCAGCACGCGCGATCCGTCCGAGCTGGTGCCTTCCGGAAACAGGATGAGGTCGTCGCCCGCCGCCAGGCGGTCCTTCATGATCTGGCGCTCGCGGCCGATGGCCTGGCGGTTCCGGCTGACAAACACGGTGCGGCCGAGGCGCGCGACGGTCCCGACGATGGGCCAACCGGCCACGTCGTCCTTGGAGACGAAGCACGCGCGCAGCGTGGCGCCGGCGGCAGGGATGTCGAGCCAGGAGGAATGATTGCCGACGAACAGGATGGGCCGGCCGCCGATGCGCCCGATCGGCGTGCCTGAGACGCGTATGTGCAGGCCGATGAGCCGGGCGACGGCCGCCCAATAGGCGCGGGCGAAATGCACCTTGGCGCGGCCTGGCAGCAGTAGCAGCACGAGCTGGACCAGGCCGGCAGGTGGCGTCATCAGCAGGACGGCGGCAATGCGCCGCGCCGCCAGCAATTTACGCCATGTGCCGAGCCTGGCTGTCTCAGGAGAAGGAGAGGGCGGCACATGAAGGCCGCGGGTGCGCTTCACGACAGGCGCCTCTGCTGATCACGACAAAACTTCACGTTGTCAGAAAGCCCCCATCCACGTTCAGCGCCACCCCTGTCGTATAACTCGCCGCGGGCGAAACAAGATAAAGCACGGCGCCGGCCATCTCGTCCGGCTTGGCGGAGCGTGCCATCGGGATCTTGCCAACCCATTTCTCCTTGTTCTCGGGCTGCAGCAGGGCGCCGGCGAACTTCGTCTCCGTCAGCCCGGGCAGGATGGCATTCACCCGTATCCCCTGTGGGGCGCACTCCCGCGCGAACGCCTTCGTCATGCCGACCACCGCCGCCTTGGTGATGGAATAGATGCCCTGCAGCATGCCCGGAATGACCGCATTCACCGAGGCGACATTGACGATCGCGCCGCCGCCATGGGTGCTCATGAGCTTCACCGCATGGCTGCTCATGAAGAAGTAGCCGCGGATGTTCACGTCCACCGTCTTCTGGAACGCCGCGAGATTGGTATCCTCGATGCGTCCATAATACGGGTTCGTCGCGGCATTGTTCACCAGGATGTCGAGCCTGCCATGCCGTTCGGTGATGGCGGCGAAGGCGGCCTCGATCTGCGCCATTTCGCCGATATGGCAGGCGAGCGCCTCGGCCGAATGGCCGGCGTCGCGCAGGGAGGCGGCTACCGTCTCGCAGTCGGCGACCTTACGCGAGGAGACGATCACATGGGCGCCGTGCGCCGCCAGCAGCCGGGCGCAGGCCTCGCCGATGCCGCGGCTGGCGCCTGTAACCAGCGCGATCTTGCCTGCGAGCGAGAAAGTCGGGGCATCGTTCATGGCCGCATTATCCTCCCGGCGGCGCCTCTTGGATGGGCGCGCGCTTGTGCTTTGACGTTAGAGGCAGATACCCTAACTTGCGACGGATGATAACGGGGCCGGCCAACGGCGCCACGGGAACGACTGAGATGCCAGCGATGGCAAGGAGCCAGCAATGGACCGCGAAGGATTTGTGGCGCGCGACCTGGCAGACGCCAGGGAGGGCGCAAAGGACGGCGTGAACACGGCGCGCGACCAGCACCCCTGGGTCCGGCACTATCCCCCTGGCCTGGACTGGGCGCTCGAGATCGAGCCGAGCACCATACACGGCCTCTTCGACCGCTCGGTGGCCAAATTCGCAGACAAGACAATCATCGAATACCGGGGCCGAAAGATCGGCTTCTCCGAGCTGGGAAGGGCGGTGGACGGGTTCGCCGCTGCGCTGCTCGCACGCGGCATCGGTCCCGGGAAAACGGTCGCCCTCTATCTGCCGAACACCCCCTGGCACTCGGTCTGTTTTTTCGGCGCGCTGAAAGCCGGCGCGCGCGTCGCCCATCTGAGCCCGCTCGATGCGCCGCGGGAACTGGCGTTCAAGTTGCAGGACAGCGCGGCCGACGTGCTGGTGAGCACCGACCTTTTCGACCTCAGCACCAAGGCCATCGACCTCAAGCAGCAGGGCAAGGTCGCCGAGGTGCTGATAGGCGAGGATGAATTCTGGAACGGTGACCGAGGCGCGCCTGTGCCCTACGGCGAAGGGGTCGTGGAATTGTCGCCGATGCTTGCCACGCCGCCGCCTGCCGCCTGGCCGATTGTTCAGCCCGGCGACCTCGCGGTGCTGCAATACACCGGCGGAACCACCGGCATGCCGAAGGGAGCGATGCTGACGCACGCGAACATCACGGCCGCCACCGCGATCTATCTGGTCTGGCGGGACGATTCGATGCCGCCCGTCGGCCAACAGCGGGTGATCGGCGTGCTGCCGATGTTCCATATCTACGCGCTCATCGTCGTGCTGATGCTGTGCGTGGCGCAGGGCGAGGAGATCCTGCTGCGCCCACGCTACGACGCCATGACGACCCTCACCGATATTGCCGAGCGCAAGGCCACGAGCTTTCCCGCGGTGCCGACCATGCTGATCGCCCTGCTTGCCGCGGCCGACGCTTCAGGCGTGAAGCACGATCTTTCGTCCCTCGCCTGGGTGGGATCGGGCGGCGCGCCGCTGCCCTATGAAGTCGGGCAACGCGTCGAGGCGTTCGTCGGCTCGAGCCTGCGCGGCGGCTGGGGCATGACGGAAACCTGCTCGGCAGGCACAAGGTTGCCGCCTGGCCGCCCGGCGGAAGCCGGCATGATCGGCGTGCCGCTGCCACGCATCGAAATGCGCGTCGTCGCACTGGACGATCCGCTGCGCGTCCTGCCGCCAGGTGCGGTAGGCGAACTGGCCGTGAAAGGCCCGAACATCTTCGGCGGCTACTGGAACCAGCCCGAGCTGTCGAAGGAGGCGTTTGCCGAAGGGTATTTCCTCACCGGCGACATCGGCACCATGACGGAGGACGGGCTGTTCAAGCTCGTCGACCGCAAGAAGCGGATGATCATTTCGGGCGGCTTCAACGTGTATCCGACGATGATCGAGAACAGCATCTACGAGCATCCGGACGTCGAAGAGGTGATCGTCATAGGCGTGCCGGACGCCTACCGCGGCGAGACGGCGAAGGCGTTCATCAAGCTGCGTGAGGGTGCGGCCCCCATGACGATCGACGTGCTGCGCGGCTTCCTGGCTGACAAGATCGGCAGGCACGAGGTGCCGACCGCCCTGGAACTTCGCGAAATGCTCCCGAAATCCCCCGTAGGCAAACTCATGGCCACGCAACTCGTGGAAGAAGAGCGAGCAAAAACTCAAAGCCCAGCCTAAAGACGGAAAAGTTTTTCGCTTCTTTTTTTCAAAAAAGAAGACCTTCCTTGCTTATGAAACGAGATTGAGGACCCCACCCATGGACCTGCGCTTCACCCCAGAAGAAGTCGCCTTCCGCGAAGAAATGAGAACATTCTTCCAGGAGAAGATCCCGGCGCACATACGCGAAAGGCTTGGTGCAGGCAGGCATGTCGGCAAGGAGGACTGGGTGGCGAGCCAGCGCATCATGAACGCGGCGGGCCTTGCCGTGCCGCATTGGCCGGTCGAGTGGGGCGGCAGGGATTGGACGCCGATCCAGCGCTACATCTACAACGAGGAGATGTTGCTGAACAACGTGCCCAGCCCGCTGCCATTCGGCGTGCACATGGTCGGGCCGGTGATCATCGCGTTCGGCAACGAGGAGCAGAAGAAGACGCATCTGCCACGCATTGCCAACATCGATGATTGGTGGTGCCAGGGATTTTCGGAGCCGGGCGCCGGCTCGGACCTCGCCAACCTCAAAACCCGTGCGGTGCGCGAGGGCGACGAGTGGGTGATCAACGGGCAAAAGACCTGGACCACGCTGGGACAGTGGGCCGACTGGATCTTCGTCCTCGCCCGCACCAACCCTGAAGCGCGCAAGCCGCAGGAAGGCATCAGCTTCATCCTCGTGGACATGAAGACGCCAGGTGTCACGGTGAGGCCGATCCAGTTGATCGACGGCGAGCACGAAGTGAACGAGGTGTTCTTCGACGACGTGCGTGTGCCTGTCAGCAACCTTGTCGGCACGGAGAACCGCGGCTGGGATTGCGCCAAGTTCCTGCTGGGCAACGAGCGCTCGAACATCGCGCGCGTCGGCGCCTCGAAATCGAGGCTGAAGCGCATCCGCGAGCTGGCGCGCATCGTGCCGTCCGGCGATGGCGCGGTGTGGGACGACGAGGCTTTCCGCACCAAGGTTTCCGCCGTGGAAGTGGAGCTGAAGGCGCTCGAAATGACCCAGCTCCGCGTGGTTGCCGCAGAGCGCGACCACGGCAAGCTGCCGAACCCCGCCTCTTCCATCCTGAAGATCAAGGGCTCGGAAATTCAGCAGGCAACAACCGAACTGGCCCTCGAACTGGCCGGTCCTTTCGCTCTCGCCTACCACGATGCGGAAGAGGAGATTCCGGACGGTGCGAACGACCTGCCCGAGGGCTTCGGCTGGGCAGACACGGCGGCGCCGGAGTATTTCAACTACCGCAAGGTGTCGATCTACGGCGGCTCAAACGAAATCCAGCGCAACATCATTGCCAAAGCCGTGCTGGGATTTTAGGCACACGGCAACGGGCGGGAAACGATCATGGATTTTGAGTTCGGTGACGAGCAGCGGATGCTTCGGGACAGTGTCGATCGTTTGATCGGCCCTGCCTACGACGATCTGGCCTTGCGCAAGCGCACGCAGGCAGAGCCAGGCGGCTACAGCGAGGCACTCTGGAACAAATATGCAGAACTGGGTCTGCTCGGCCTGCCATTCAGCGAAGAGCAGGGCGGCTTCGGCGGTGGCGCCGAGGAAACCATGATCGTCATGGAGGCAGTAGGCCGCGGGCTGGCGCTGGAGCCTTATCTCGCGTCCGTGGTCATCGCCGGCAACCTCATCCGCCTCGGTGGCAGCGCCGCGCAGCATGAAGAGCTGATCCCGCAGATTGCGGACGGCTCGCTGCGCCTGGCGTTCGCCCACACGGAGCGGCAGGCGCGCTACGACCTGTTCGACGTGGCGACGACAGCGCGCAAGTCAGGCGACGGCTACGTGCTTGAGGGCGACAAGAGCGTCGTCGTGCACGGCGACAGCGCCGGAAAGCTGCTGGTGAGCGCACGCACATCGGGCAGCCGGCGCGACATGGACGGCATTACGCTGTTCCTGGTGGATGCGAACACACCAGGCCTGTCGCGTCGCGGCTTTGCGACGCAGGACGGCCAGCGCGGCGCCGCCATATCGCTCGGCAGCGTCAGCGTCGGCGCTGAGTCGGTTGTCGGCACAGTGGACAAGGCCGGACCGATCATCGAGCAGGTCACCGACATCGCCATCGCGGCCGTCTGCGCGGAAGCCGTTGGCGCCATGGCGGCACTGCACGCGCTGACTCTGGATTACCTCAAGACACGCAAGCAGTTCGGCGTGCCGATCGGCAGTTTCCAGGTGTTGCAGCACAAGGCGGTGGACATGTTCACGGCGCTGGAGACGGCGCGCAGTATGGAATATTACGCGGCCATGATGGCCGGCGAGAAGGACGCACGCCGGCGCCGTGCGGCGATCTCTGCCGCCAAGGTCCAGATCAACAACTCCAGCAAGCTTGTCGGCCAGACAGCGGTCCAGCTGCACGGCGGCATCGGCGTCACGATGGAGTATCGCGCCGGGCACTACTTCAAGCGCCTGACCATGATCGAAAGCCTGTTCGGCGACACCGAGCATCATTTGCGTCAGGTGGATAAGGCGGGAGGTTTACTAGAAGCCGCCTAGCCGTCGTTGAAATGCTACTATGCCGGTCATCTGACGCGGTTTTCCTGTGGTCCGATGCTCATGGCCAAGCGGCCACTCCGCTTTGGTCCTCGGCAAAACCACGCCAGCTGACTCGGCCTAGCGCATTTCGGCGCCGGGCATGAGTAAGCCCCCAAAGGTTAGGGACGAGAGCGGGAGCGTTTCGCCTGTCTCTGTCTTGCCTATCAAGAGGCGGGTGCGGCGGCCGCAATCCACGCGCATCAATGTGGGCAACTACTCGCTGTTGAAGGTGGGTGTTGCGAAATACGACTGGACCGATCCTTACGGTGTTGCCGTCAGCCTGACCTGGCCGCAGTTCCTGGCTTTGCTGTTCTCTGTCTATCTGATGGTGAACTTCGTTTTCGCGCTGCTGTATTTCGCGGTGCCGGGCGTCGTGGCGAACGCGCGGCCTGGGTATTTCTCCGACGATTTCTTCTTCAGCTTCGAAACGCTCGCGACCGTCGGCTACGGCGAGATGTATCCGACGACCTACTACGGCCATCTCGTCGCATCGGCTGAAATCATGTGCGGCATCACCTTTGCCGCCATCCTGACCGGCCTCACCTTCGTGCGTTTCTCCAAGCCGCGGCCGAAATACGTCTTTGCCGATCATCCCGTCGTCTGCATGCACAACGGCAAGCCGACATTGATGATTCGCGTCGGCAACGGTGGCGCCCAGGTGCTCGCGGACGCGCATGCCAGGATCAGCGTACTGCTCGCCGAACAATCGACGGAGGGTACGCGCTTTCGCCGCGCGCACGAAATACTCCTGGCGCGCAGTTCAATTCCGGTCTTTCCGCTGTCATGGACGCTGATGCATGAAATCGATCAGACGAGCCCCTTGTTCGGCATGGACTCCGAGAGCTTCATCAAGGCCGACGCACGCCTGTTCCTCTCTTTCGAGGCACGCGACCCAACCTTGTCGTCCGTGATCCACGATCTGCGGAACTACGGCCCTGAAGAAGTCCTGTTCGGCATGCGCTATGTGGACATCATCACCGACGACGAGGAAGGACGCCCCGCCGCGGATATCCACCGCCTCAGCGAAGTCGAGCCCGATCTCGGCGTGTTCGTCAGCCTGGCTCCCGAGTAACCCTGCCGCTACGCCATGCCGCGCTTGATCCGGTCGGCAGCAACGCCACGGCGCAGCTTGGCCATGCCACCGATCCACCGTTCGTAATTGTCCGACTTCAGTTTCATGTAGTTGGCGACATTAGGATGTGGCAGGATGATGAATTTGTTCGCGCGCAAACCCTCCAGCGCACTCTCGGCCACCTGCTCGGCGGTCAGCACGCCATCCACATCGGCGGCCCCGAAATAGTCCCCCTTCACGAGCGGTGTGGCGACGCCTTGCGGGCAGAGAACCGAAACGCCGATGCCGTGATCCTTGTGCGTGAGCGCCAGGCTTTCCGCAAAGCCGATGGCAGCATGCTTGGTCGTGCTGTAAGTCGCCGCTCCTATCTGTGCCAGCAATCCCGCGGCCGATGCGGTGTTCAGGAACCAGCCGCTGCGCCGTTCGATCATGCCGGGCAGCACGGCGCGCGCGGCATAGACATGCGCCATCACATGAATGGCCCACGCACGTTCCCACAGCGCATTCGGCGCGGAGGCGGCATTGTCGAAGTCCGGGTCCGGATCGATCACGCCTGCGTTGGACACGAAGAGGTCGATCGGCCCAGCACTTTTCTCCACATCCTGAACCAACTGCACGATGGCGGCCTCTTGGCTGACATCCACCCGATGAGCGGTGCCGCCGACCATCCGCGCCGTTTCTTGCGCCCCGGCCTCGTTCAAATCGGCCACCGCAATATGTTGCGCACCCTCGCGAGCGAACGTCACCGCAAGCGCGCGGCCAATGCCGCTGCCGCCGCCTGTAATGACGATGACCTTGTCGCGAACGTCCATGATCAGAAGATCTCGAACAGGCCGGCAGCACCCATGCCGCCGCCGACGCACATGGTCACGACGCCCCACTTCGCCCCGCGGCGATGACCCTCGATCAGCACATGGCCAGCCATCCGGGCGCCAGACATGCCGTAGGGATGCCCGATTGAAATGGCGCCGCCATCGACGTTGAGCTTCGCAGGATCGATACCGAGCCGGTCGCGGCAGTAAATCACCTGCACGGCAAAAGCCTCGTTCAGCTCCCAGATGTCGATGTCATCGACCGAAAGGCCATTGCGCTCCAGCAGCCGCGGCACGGCGAACACCGGCCCGATGCCCATCTCGTCAGGCTCGCAGCCGGACACAGCCAGGCCACGAAGTGCGCCGAGCGGCGTGAGGCCGCGACGGCTCGCTTCGCCTGCCTCCATCACCACGCAGGCCGATGCGCCGTCCGACAATTGCGAGGCGTTGCCTGCGGTAATGGCATGGCCCTCGCCGCGCACCGGCTTCAGCGCAGCCAGCCCTTCCATGGTGGTGTCGGCACGGTTTCCCTCGTCCTTCGCGAGCGTCACCATCTTGTGGCTGATGGCGCCGGTCGCCTTGTCGGCAACCGCCATGCGCGTCTCGAACGGCACGATCTCTGCATCGAAACGCCCGGCCGCCTGAGCGGCCGCGGTGCGCCGCTGGCTTTCAAGCGCATACTGGTCCTGCGTCTCGCGCGTGATCTGGTAACGCTGCGCCACGATTTCCGCAGTGTCGATCATGGGAAGATAGATGTCGCGTTTATGTTCGAGCAGCCATTCGTCGGCGGCCCGGAAACGGTTCATGTTGTCGTTCTGCACCAGGCTGATCGATTCGAGTCCGCCGCCGACAGCAATCGGCACGCCGTCGAACATGACGCGCTGTGAAGCCATCGAGATCGCCTGCAAGCCCGAACTGCATTGCCTGTCGATCGTCGTCCCAGCCGCCGTCACCGGAAGGCCGGCGCGAATGGCGGCCTGGCGCGCAATGTTCTGTCCGGTGGCGCCCTGCTGCAGCGCACAGCCCAGGATCACATCCTCGATCTCGCCCGGGTCGACCGACGCGCGGCCAACCGCCTGCGCAATCGCATGGCCGCCCAACGTCGCGCCGTGCGTGTCGTTGAACGCCCCGCGGTAGGCGCGGCCAATCGGCGTACGGGCTGTGGAAACGATGACGGCTTCACGCATCTTTGGCTTCTCCCTGTTCCGCTCGCACCCCGGCAAACGGCAATCCGTGTTTTTGGCCGCAGGCGCTTTCGGCGGCCGAGACTTTCAGCGGCCAGCACTTTTGGCGGGTGGACCGGCTTGCGCCAGCTTGGCATAGTCTGGACTTTCGGGTGTTCACCCTAGGTCTGTCAACGCGCGTGCGCAAAGGCGGGCATGTGGGTGCTGCGACGCACCCCAACGAGAGGCGCATGGCACAAGAAAAGCCAAGCACACGGGAGAGGATTCTCGAAGAATGCCGTGTGCTGTTCAACGAGCGTGGCCCGGCGGAAGTCACGACTGCGGAAATCGCCGCGACAGTCGGCATCAGTGAAGGCAACCTCCATTATCATTTCCGCCGCAAGGAGCAGATCGTCGTCGCCCTGTTCGACATGTTCGAAGCAGCGCTCGAGAAGGTCGCCATACCAGGGCCTGAGCTGGAGCGCCGCCATGACGCGCACCGGCTCTACGTCTCCAACTGGTTCAACCTGATCTGGGAATGGCGCTGCCTCTACGGCGCCGGCGTCTATCGCCTGGCACCCTCGCTACAGCCGCGCCTCAGGCAGATTACCGATGGCGGCCAGACGCACGTCCGCCGCTTCCTGCACGGTCTGGTGGCGGCAGGCGTGCTGCAAGGGAGCGAACGCGATATCGAAAGGCTGGTGGTGAATGCCTGGATCGTCGCAACCTACTGGATAGACTATCTACGAACGCGCCAGGGCGTGGAGAAGGTGACGCGCGAGCATATGCGCTGGGGCCTGTCGCAGGTCGAGGCGCTGTTCACACCCTACACCGTCGGCGCGCAGGTCGCAGTAGCAGGCTAAAGCAAGGCTGTTCTTCTTTGTAAAAAAGAACCAAGAAACTTCCGGAACCGTAGGCGCGGCACTCCCGCAAGCTCAGCCCCAATTTGCAAAAGTTTTTTGCTTCTTTTTTTCAAAAAAGAAGGCCTCTCCTCCTTCCTCAAGGGCGCACCAACCATGGTCCAACTGATCGAAGTGCGTGAAGCGCACCGGATCGACGCCACATCGCTGGAGAGCTATCTCGCGCAAGCGCTCCCCGACGCAAAGCCCCCGTTCGCGCTGCAGCAATTCCAGGGCGGCCAATCAAACCCGACCTACCTGCTCACCGATACGAACGGGCGACGCTTCGTTCTTCGCAAGAAGCCGCCTGGCAACATCCTTCCCTCCGCCCACGCGGTGGAGCGCGAATATGCCGCCATGCGGGCCCTCGGACCCGCCGGCGTTCCCGTGCCCGTGGCGCGTTTGCTTTGCGAGGACGCGTCCGTCATCGGCACGCCGTTCTACATCATGGACTACGTGGACGGCCGCGTCCTGACCGACATCCGTTTGCCCAGCATCCCGAAAGACGACCGCGCCGGCTACTATCTTGCCCTGGCGGACGGGCTGGCGGCGTTGCATCGCGTCGATTGGCGCGCCGTAGGACTGGAAGGCTTCGGGCGCCCGGACGCCTACGTGTCCAGGCAAATCACGCGCTGGACAAAGCAATATCTCGCGTCCGACCCAGAGCCGAACCCGGACATGGAAGCGCTGATCACCTGGCTTCCGGCGCACGTCCCACCGGAAGAACCAGCGGTCATCGCGCACGGCGACTTCCGTCTCGGCAACATGATCTTCGCCCAGGAAGGCCCGACACTCCTGGCGATCCTGGATTGGGAACTCGCCACCATCGGGCACGCGCTCTCCGATCTTGCCTATTGCGCCTCGTTCTATCACCTGCCGCATGACGGCGGCTCGTTCAACGGACTGGGCGGGCTCGATCTCGCGGAACTCGGTATTCCCGATGAGAAGACGATGCTCGAGCGCTATTGCGCCAGCGTCAGACGGCCGGTGCCCTATGCCGAATGGCCCTTCTTCTTGGCATTCTCGTTGTTCAGGTCAGCAGCGATCGGGCAGGGGGTGTTCGACCGCTCGCGCCGCGGAAACGCAGCCGATGCGCGCGCGCATCTTTATCAGGGGATGGTGAGGAGTTGCGCTCGGGCGGGTTGGGAGATTGCTTCAGGAAAGTAAGAAGCAGTTCTTTTTTGAAAAAAAGAACCAAAAAACTTCTGCGACTTTGGGCTGGGCTTGAGGTGGTGCCGAGCCTATCGGTCGAAAAGTTTTTTGCTTCTTTTTTTCAAAAAAGAAGTGCTTCCTTCCTTACCTGCGTCCGGTGCGGCGAAGCGCCTCTGCAGTAAAGTCATCCGGCGTCAGGCTCGTGCCATTATACGTCGGTGCCTGGCTTTCCTGGCTGTGCATGCCCTGCATCAGATAGCGACGCGCCTGCAGATCGACAAACTCATAACCATCGGCGCCGAGCAGCGGCACTTCCGGCGCCTCTTCGATAAAGCCAAGCGCCGTACGCCAAAGTTGGCCGCGGCTATCGTAGCGGTCCGTAATGGCAACCTGCCAGCTATCCTCGTCTGCGTAGAAAGTGCGCTTCGCATAAATGTGGCGATAGCCAGGCTTCAGATTGGCCTCGATCACCCACACGCGATGCAGTTCCCAGCGGATGAGGTCCGGATTGACTGCCTGCGGCTTGATGATGTCGGTGTACTTAACGCCAGGCGCCTGGATCTTGTAGGTGTTGTAAGGAATATAGACTTCCTTGCGACCCTTAAGCGTCCAATTGTAGCGGTCGATGGCGCCGTTGTACATGTCGTAGTCATCGACCGTCTCGAGGCCGTCGGTGTTCTGCACAGGCGTGTCGTAGTTGATCTCCGGCGCGCGGCGCACGCGGCGTTCGCCAGGGTTGTAGGTCCACGCTTCACGCGGCTGCTGCGACGGATCCTGGTAGCTGCGCACAAGCGTCAACTGACCGGCGACACGCGGCGGCTCGAGGATTTCCTGCCAGAACAGGCTGTCCCATTTCTCGGGGTTGGCCATGCCTGGTGTGTTGTAGGGGAATGCGATCTGCTCGTGCCAACGCGTCAGCGTGTAATCGCCTTGCGGCGTGGTAATCGCGTTTTCCACCGTGCGCTGCAGCTGCGTGCCGCGCCAGCGCAGAATGTGGTTAAGAATGGCTTCGTTGCCGTTAGCCGGAATGGGGAACGGCACGGAAAGCTTGGCGCCGATAACGTCCAAACCATTGGCGGAAAGCTTGGCGCGCGATGCGTTGGCGATCGCGTTGTCATAGATGTATTGCGGCGCGGCGAAAGTGCGGTGCGTCGGATAGACATCCACGTGATAGCCGGGGATTGTCCTGATCATGGCGACCGTGCCGTCCGCCAATTTGCTGGCATACCGGTCGACGTTCTGCGCGGTGATCACAACAGTCGGCCGCTCGGAGGCGAACGGATCGACGCGAGCCTTAACTGGTTCCGTGCTCACGGCCGTCGTGTAGCCGCCGGTCCAGGCCGGTATCGTGCCGTCGGCATTGCCGGCCTTGATCGCGCCCATGGGCGTCAGAGTCTTGCCGAGATCCGCCGCCGTTTGCGCGCCTGCGGCAGACGCCGCGAAGCTGGCCGCGACGAACATGGTCGCCGCAAGCAAATGCTTCTTCATTCTGTCTCCACCCTGTTGGTTTGCAGCGGTATTCCGCCGTCGCTACCCATGTAAGCAATCGGCCTCATCTAAGCAATTCAGCTCTAGGGTGTCCACCCTTGGTTTCCGCTATGACCTCGGGATCGGGTGCCAGCGGACTGTCTTTGACGTTCTTCTGCGGCACCACCAGGTCCATCACGCCGATGATCGCAGGCAGCACGATGATGGCGCCCACCATGTTCATGAAGAACATGAATGTCAGCAGCATCCCCATGTCTTCCTGGAACTGCAGCGGCGAGAACACCCAGGTGGCAACACCAATCGACAGCGACAATCCGGTGAAGATCACCGCGCTGCCGGTCTCACGTAACGTCTGCACATACGCCGCATCGAGGCTGAGGCCACGCCGCATGTAAAAGCTCAGGCGCGAGAACTTGTAGATGCCGTAATCCACGCCGATGCCGACGCCGAGTGCGGTGACAGGAAGCGTGGAGAGTTTCAGCCCAATGCCGAGCACGCTCATGGCGGCGTTCGCAAGCACCGAAACCGCAGCCAGAGGCAACACGATGCACAGCGCCGCGCGAATGGAGCGGAACACCAGCAGGCAGATCACGATGATCATGCCATAGACGAGCCCCAGCATCGGGAACTGCGCCGCCTTCACAACATCGTTGGTCGCACCGATAACACCGGCGTTACCGGCCGCCAGGCGCAGGTCGATCTTCGCGTGGGTGGGTGTGGCCTTGAAGGCCTCTATCGTGTTGATCACCCGCTTGATCGTGCCGGCCTTGTGATCTGTCAAAAAGATGATCAGCGGCATCGCCGAGCAGTCGTTGTTGGCGAGACCAGCAGAGGCTTCGAAAGCCGAGCTGTCACGCCCGAGAACGCGGCTATCGTGCGGCAAATAGTTGAACTTCGGATTGCCCTCGTTCCACGCCACGTTCGCATTGCGCATGAGGTGGCCCATGAACAAGGTGCTGCGCACGCCAGGAACGCCTTGCAGGCGGTAGTCCAGGTCATCGATCCGGCGAACGTCGTCGTAGTCCAGGCAGGCGTTGGCAGGACCTGTGGCAAGCACCTGCAGCACATCCACGCCGATGGCATAATTCGCCTGGAAGAAGGCGGCATCACGGTTGTTCCGGCTGTCCGGACGAAGCTCAGGCACGCCGACATTGAGATCGCCCACCACCGGTTGGCCGAGGAACAGCAACGCCCCCACCGAAATGGCCAGCGTTCCGCCCGTAATGGCAATCGCCCAGCGTGGCGAAATCAGGCTTGCGAGAAGCGTCCAAAAGCCTTCGAAGCGCGCGGCACCCCGCTGCGCCTGCGCGACCTTCGCCGGCGAAATGCGCGCGAAGCTTGCCAGCACAGGCAGCACGAGAAGGTTGGTCACTGCCAGCACGGCAATGCCGATCGCCGCCGTCAACGCCAGTTCGCGTATGACAGGCACGGGGATGGTCGTGACGGTGACGAACGTCAGCACGGCGAGCGAGAGCGCCACCACGCCCGGCTCGAGCAAATTGTGGAAACTTCCCTTCGCGGCATCGAGAGAGCTGCGGCCTTCGCCAACCAGGCGAACGTTCGAGAGTGCAATCTGCACCCCGTGGCTCACGCCGATGGCTAGGATGAGGAAGGGGATCAGCACGGAAATTGGGTCGATACCGATGCCCATGATCGTAATGATCCCGAGCTGCCACATCACTGCGATGACCGAACAGGCAAGCGTCGCAGCAGTCAGATAGAGCGAGCGTGAAACCAGGTAAAGCAGCACGGCCGCCACGGCGAGCGCGATGCCGAAGAACAGCACGATATATTGCGCGCCATGCTCGATATCGCCGATCGCCTGGGCAAAACCCAGGATATGCACATGGGTGTCGGCGGTGTCGTATTTTGCGCGGATGATGCTGTCGAGTTCGTCGGCGAACTTGCCGTAGTCGAGATGCGCGCCGGTGCGCGGATCGACATCGTTGAGCCGTGCGCTGACAACCGCACTCTTGAAATTATTGGCGACAAGCCGGCCAAGAATCCCGGACTTGTAGATGTTGGTCTTGACCGCGCCAAACCCTTCCTTCGTCGGCGCAAAGGTCGCGGGAATGACCGGGCCGCCAGAAAAACCGCCTTCAACCACCTCCGCAAAGCGTGTGTCGGGCGTGTAGAGGCTGCTGACATGCGTGCGATCGACGCCAGGCAGAAAGAAGACGTCGTCGGTCAGGTGATGCAGCGCGTCGAAGAACTTTTCGCTGAAGATGTCGCCATGCTTCGCTTCGAGGGCGATCAGCAGGATATTGCCGCCGCCGAACTGGGCCTCGGCATCCTTGTAGGTCTTGATATAGGCGTTGTTGATCGGCAGCAGCTTGTCGAACGAAGCATCCGGCCGGACTTTGACGGCAAAGAAGCCCAGGCACACGGTAACGATGGCGAATAGGGCGAGGATCTTGCGACGATTGCCGAACAGCACGCGCTCGAGAAAATTGATCATTGCGTCACCTCGGCCGTCTTCGGGTCCACCGTGTGCACGCCATCATCTCCCACCACGATCAACATGCCGTCCTTTGTCTCCGCCACGCCCGACAACGCGGCACCTGTGCCGGAATGCAGCTTGGTCAAGCCTCCGCTCGCCGGGTCAAACAGTGCCACCAGGCCGTTGCCGCCGACCAGCGCCAGGTGATTGTCACGCAGCGTCGTGCCTCCGAAGATCGATTGCTGCGTGCCTGTCTCGATGCGCTTCCACTTGGTGTCGCCCGGCGCCAGCGAAAACAGGCTGCCGCGCAAACCGAAGCTGTAGACGAGGCCGTTGCTCTCGCTGAGGCAACCGAATTGCGATCCCTCGTAAGGCACAGGAATGGCCGACCAAGTGCCGGCATGGCGCTGAAAAGCATGCCCTGCTTCGCCGGAAATGATCAGGTCCTCGCCACGTGAAGTGACGCAGTTCAAATGATAATCCTCATCGAGGTTCGGCAACTGCACGGTATTCCATTGCGCGCCGTCCTGCGTTTCGAACGCCAGCGCGTAGGCGCCGGTCGCTACGAGATGTCCCGGCGTTGCCTGCGGCGTAATCGCCGTGATCGAAAACAGCGCGGTGTCGCCGCCCGGCTTGGAATGCTGCGACTTCCAGGTGGCGCCGGCATCGGTGGTGTGAATGATGGTCGCATCCTGCCCGGTTGCCCATCCTTCGGTCGGCTTCGTGAAAAGCACCGACGTCAGCAGCTCATCCGTCCCGCTGTTCGCTTGCCGCCAGGTTTTTCCCTGATCGTCCGAAAGCAACACGATGCCGCGATCACCAATGGCGACAAGCCGATCGCCTGCCTGGGCAACGCCCAGCAACAGGCCATGCGTCGCGCGCCACAGCGGTTGATCGGTATCGGTCTGCGCCGCCGCCAACAGCAGCAGGGGCAAGGCGAGGTAAAACTTGGACTTCATGGGTTGGGCAGTCTTTCAGGATGGAAGGCCAGGGCGTTGCCCCATGCCTTAACAAGGAGACCCGCTGGGGCCTAGAGGCCCCCGACCCCCATCCTCAAGACCCCGGCTTAAACCGATAGGCGGGTTCTAATAACTTATAGCAGGCGGCGTCCAGAGGCGCGGCCTCTGGACGCCGATCTCAGAACTCGTAGGAAAGCGTCGTCGAGAAGAAGTCGCGGTCGATCAGGCCGTAGAACTTGCCGCCATCGAACACGGGAAAGTGGTTGGTGTACTGCATGCCAAGGCTCCAGGCCTGCAGGTAGTTGAACGTCACGCCGACGCTAGCGGCCGCGGTGTTCTCCTGGAACACGTTGACGCCGACAGGGCTTGTTCCCACGAAATCATGCTGCAGCGAAATCGTCGGCTTCATGTCGATGCCGTAAGGCAGGATATTCGGCATGTCGATTATGGCAGCGATCGTGTAGGCGGCGGAGAACTGGCTCGCCAAACCCTTGTTCTGTGTCTGCCGCGTCGTGCCGTTTGCATTGACCGTGGCGAACTCGGTGAATTGCGAATTCACGTCGGTCGTATAGGCGGCCTCGAAAATGCCGCGCTGACGCGGAAAGCTGTGCACGTAATCCATGCCGATTTCGCCGACGAGCGCGATCGAGTTGATGCCAAGCGACGGAATGGCGGCGAACAGCTTCGTGGCGGTCGTCTGGAACTGGCTGACGTGATAGCGCTTCCAGCCGTCGATTGTCGTGTTGAAGTTCGGAACTTCACCCAGCGCCTGAAGGACAGGATCGGCGAGCGCCGCCTTGTAGGCTGCTGCCAGAACCGGCGAGAGCGGTGAAAGTGCCTTCAGCGCAGGGATATCGGTAATCAGCGCAAGGTCCGACGCGGAGAGCTGAATGGGCTGGTTGAACCGATGCGAGAACTCGCCCTGAATGGCGATACCGGCCGGCCCGGTGAAGTTAAAGCTGGCGCCGGCGAGATGGATGTCCTCCGGATAATCCGCAAAGAAGCTCGCTGTCGAATCATAGGTCTTCTTGGCGTAAGTATCCTTTGACGACAGCAGCAGGATATTCGGATTCGGCAGCTCTGTCGGCAGTCCAGGGATTGGGCCTGTGGAGATATTCGCGCTTCCCGTGCGCTGCGAGCCGAACGGAGTGCGGCTGTGATAGTTCTCGAAATACAGCCCGACTTCGGTGCCGCCCATGATGTTGTCGAACGTCTTGCGAAGCGCGAAGCCGAATTCGTCAAGATGCGTCGGATGCCGATCCAGGCTGCGCGGATAAGCGGCGCCGAGGATGTCGCCATTGGCGACATTGATGCCCAGGGGCGCCAGACCGTTATCGGGGAAATCGTTCCGGAGGTTGCCGTATGTTCCGCCGTCGAGCAGCGAATCGTTGGTGCCAAAGAACGAGCCGTCGGGCTCCAGCTTCGAGCGCGTCCAGGCAAACTGCCAGAAGCCTTCTAGCGAATAGCCGGCGCCCACTTCGGTCTTCATATCGACCACCGGTATCGGCAGGAAGCCCTGGCGCAGTTCGGAACCAGGAGTGCGCAGCGCGGTAACGTCGAGCGGGTTAATCGAGTTGATGCCGAACTGAATAAACGTGCTCTCGCCCCAGTTCAGCGCCTGTGCGCCGACGCGAACGTCAACCGGGTGGCCAAAGATGTAGGGCCGTGCGAAGGCATAAGCATCGAGCAGCCTCAGGTCGGCGCCGATGTCGCGCACCGCAGCCCGGCTCAACGGCTTGAAGTCAGTCGATTCGCTGTCTGTAATCGGATCGTAGAAGCCGGTCGCGCGAACGAACAGGCCGTAATCGTCGCGCTTGACCTGCACTTCGGTGGTGATCCGCTGCGTCGCGGCGACAGGCGTGCCAGAGGCGTAATTCAGGTCGCCATTGTCGTTGTTCGCCAGCGAAAACCTGCCGCCGTTAGCGCTGCCGATGAAGTTCTTGTTTATGTCAGAGGTGCGGATGTCGACGCTGGATGACAGCGTCGTGTCCACATTGACCTGCCAGCCGCCAATCGTGGTGTCTAACGCAAACGCGCTGTTGCTACCGGCCGCAACCAAAAAGGCCGCGCCACACAGCAACTGGAGCCGCGTGTTCGCATGTCGCAGGCGCGCCGAGACCGTCTTCCTGACCAATTCCTCATCCCCCTAATCGCCCCCGAATCTTTTGCCCGGGGTGCAACTTCTAAGAAATTGCTGCAGCGCACCAAGGGGCGTCAGCGATTTCAATACCTAAGAAGGACGTTAGGGTGGACACACTAAAATCGTCAAGCGCCTGTGTAACAGGTGTGCTACAGACGCAACACCGCCCGGTCCGGGTGCCGCGATACACAGGCAATCAGCCACCATCGGCACGCTTCGTCAGAACCATCGGCGGCAATCCCGGAGGAACGACCGGAAACATCATCTGCGTTCCTGCAGGCGCCGTCGCAAAAGCGCGCGCACGATCGGCGAAATGGGTCGATGGGAATCGCGGCTCATTCCAGTCGCGCGGTATGCCCCACAGGATCAGCAACGCCAGTCCACAACCACCCAGGGCGCGAAACGCCAGGCCGCGCCCCATTGCCAGGGTGAGAAGCATGGCCAACCAGGCGAGCATGCTGAACGTGTAATACCGGTTTCCCATTGGCGGTATCGCCATGATCGGCCACTGCGCATCGGACGACGAGACCTGCGGCCGCAGCAACGCCGCGGCGAGCGTCAGCGCGGCAAAGCATGTCCATTGCCGAAGCAGAGCACTGCCGCGAAGCAGCGCGACAGCAGCAACCCCAAACCCGCACACAGTCACCAGCACAGGCCAAAAATTCCCAGGCCACCTGGACGGAAGATCGGCGACTCCGCGGTATCCGGTCTCAGCGCCAAGCAGGATCTGCAAAGCGATGATCCTCGCCAGCGTCCGCGGCCCGGCGCCGAGTGGTGCGGTAGAGCGCCCGCCATGCGAGGCACCCAGCAAGCTGACGAGCTGCACGAACGCAGTGCCCAGCAGCACAAAACACCGAATCCGCGCGGTCGGCGTTCGTAAAGTCACAGCCTGCCACGCGGCAATCGGCAGAAGCAGCAGGCAGAACGGTCCGCTCAATCCAGACAGCAGCAGCACGCCGTTATCGAAAGCCGTGCCCCAAGCACTTCGCGGCGGCGCGCTGACCAGCACCAGGAACGCGAGAATGGCCAGCGTCCACTGCGCGTTCGTCAGATTGGCATACAGCTCGATTTCGTTCGGCAACACCGCGTAAACAACAGCGAACAACGCCCTCGCCCGAACATCCGGCCAGGCCTTCGCCATGCGAGGGGACAGCAGAAAAACCGCAGGCGCCACCTGAACGGCCAATCCCATGCCAGCAAACAAGGTCGGCACGAAGGCAAGCGGAAACGGTTGCACCACAAGGCCGCCAAGCCGCTGCAGCGTGTTCAGGTAACCGTTGACGGGCCAAGCCAGGCAACGCCACCCGGCGCGATAGGCGTCCGGATACCAGGTCCAGCCATCGTCGCCCCACAGCTCGGCATGCAGCAGAACGGCAGGCTTGCGCGACACGATCAGTAAAGTGATGGCAATGGCAAACAGCGCCAACCCCGAAGGCCGGCCAAGTCTTTCCACAAGGCGATGCATATTGTTGGCGCCTCGACCGTTTCCCTCCTGTCCAGCAAGGAGACAATGATGAGCGGCACACAGGAAGATCTGCCAAATCCGGACCCGGATCCCGACCTGGAACTGGATAACGAGGCGAAGGGCGAAGACCCTGAGCGCGACAAGACGCTGGAGGATACTTTCCCTGCTAGCGATCCGCCTTCTGTTGGGGGTAGTACTGGGCCGAAGGATTAAGGCAAGCGGTAGCAAGCAAGTTCTTTTTTGAAAAAAAGAACCAAAAAACTTTTACGACTTTGGGCTGGGCCTATCCGCACGCACGGTCCCAATTCGCAAAAGTTTTTCGCTTCTTTTTTTCAAAAAAGAAGTGCTTCCTCCCTTACAGCGAGTAATACATCTCAAACTCAACCGGATGCGGCGTATGCTCGAACCGGTAAACCTCGCTCCACTTCAGCTCGATATAACTCTCGATCTGATCGAGGCTGAACACATCGCCTGCCAGCAGGAAATCATGGTCCGCCGCCAGCGCGCCTAGCGCCTCGCGCAACGATCCGCACACCGTCGGAATGCCCTTCAGCTCCTCGGGCGGCAGGTCATACAGATCCTTGTCCATCGGCTCGCCAGGATGGATCTTGTTCCTAATGCCATCCATGCCGGCCATGAGCATGGCGGCAAACGCCAGATACGGGTTCGCCATCGGATCCGGGAAACGCACTTCCACGCGCTTGGCTTTCGGGCTCGTCGCGTATGGAATACGGCACGAGGCCGAACGGTTGCGCGCCGAATAGGCGAGCAACACGGGCGCTTCGAAGCCTGGTATCAGCCGCTTGTAGGAGTTCGTGCTCGGGTTCGTAAAAGCGTTCAGCGCCTTGGCGTGCTTGATGATGCCGCCGATGTAATGCAGGCACGTCTCCGACAGATCGGCATACGCATTGCCTGCGAAAAGCGGCTTGCCGTCCTTCCAGATGGACTGGTGCACATGCATGCCGCTGCCGTTGTCGCCATAGATCGGCTTCGGCATGAAGGTCGCCGTCTTGCCGTAGCTGTGCGCCACGTTGTGGATGCAGTACTTATAGATTTGCAGAGCATCGGCCATCTTCGTCAGCGGCCCGAACTTCATGCCGAGCTCGTGCTGGCTCTGCGCCACCTCATGGTGATGCTTCTCGATGGGCAGCCCCATCTCGCCCATCGCCGACAACATCTCAGCACGCAGATCGCTTTCCGAGTCGACAGGCGGCACAGGGAAATAACCGCCCTTGATGGAGGGCCGGTGGCCCATGTTGCCTTCCGGATAATCCTTCAGCGAAGCCTGCGGACCTTCGCTGCTGTCGAGCTGATAGATGCCGTAGTTGCCGCCCGTGCCGAACTTCACGCTATCGAAAATGAAAAACTCGGCTTCCGGCCCAAAGAAAGCCGTGTCGCCCACGCCGGAACTCACGACATAAGCCTCGGCCTTCTTCGCCGTGCTGCGCGGATCGCGTGAATAGCCCTGGCCCGTCGAAGGCTCCACGATGTCGCAGAACAGGATCATCGAGGGCTTGGCAGCAAAAGGATCCATCACCGCGCTCTCTGCGTCCGGCATCAGGATCATGTCGCTCTCGTTGATGGCCTTCCAGCCGGCGATGGACGAGCCGTCGAACATGAAGCCGTCGCGGAACACGTCCTCATCGACGGTCGAGACATGCTGCGCCGTGTGCTGCCACTTGCCGCGAGGATCGGTGAAGCGGAGATCGACATATTCGACCGAGTTTTCGCGAAGCAGCTCGAGCACCTTCTGCACGGTGCTGGAGGCGGGCGGCGGTGTCTGGACCTTCTTGGCCATGGCTCTGGTTCATCCCTCACTGGTGGCGCGCGCAAGCTAGTCGTTCCCGAACGCGCGAGAAAGCCGCGCTCGGGCAGGGCAGGGGTTGGGCTACATCGCCTGTTCGCCACGCTCCCCTGTGCGTATGCGAACCACCTCCTCGAGGTTGCTCACGAAGATCTTGCCATCGCCGATCCGCCCGGTGCGCGCGGCCGTGACGATGGCCTCGATGGCGCGCTCGACAATGGCGTCGTCGCAGATCACCTCGATCTTCACCTTGGGCAGGAAATCGACCACGTATTCGGCGCCGCGGTAAAGCTCCGTATGACCCTTCTGGCGGCCGAATCCCTTGGCTTCCAGCACTGTCAGGCCCTGCAGGCCGACCTCGTGCAGCGCCTCCTTCACCTCGTCCAGCTTGAAGGGCTTTATCACCGCCTCGATCTTCTTCATGACGACACTCCGCTCGTGACTGATGGCTAACGCCGCTGGCCGGAGGTTCTGCACCCGCCGTGCCACCGCCGCAATGTAGGGGCGAACGTTGCGTTGCAGCATCTGCCTAATCGTTGGGCAATGCGTTGTGGCGCGCCTTGAGCGACCCCATTGTTGCGCCTCTACCCTCGCCCCTCTACTCGCTAAGGTGTGACGCGTGCCCCGTCCAAACCGCCAGCTTGCCGCCGCAGGCACCACCATCTTCACCATCATGTCGGCACTCGCCGTGAAGCATGGCGCCATCAATCTCGGCCAGGGCTTCCCCGATACCGAGGGGCCCGAAGAAATCATCCGCCTCGCGGCCGATGCGCTGCTCGACCATCGCAACCAATACCCCCCGCTCACCGGCGTCCCTGAACTGCGCCAGGCAGTGGCGGCCGCGAACAAGCGCTTCTACGGCCTCGACATCGACGCGGACGCCGGCGTCGTGGTGACCAGCGGCGCTACCGAGGCGCTGAGCGCCTGCCTCATGGCGGTCCTCGACCCGGGCGACGAAATCGTCCTCATCGAACCGCTGTTCGACACCTATCTTCCCGTCGTGCGCATGCTCGGCGCCATACCCAAGCTCGTGCGACTCGAACCGCCGCATTGGGAGCTGCCGCGCGAGGCGCTCGCGGCCGCCTTCGGCCCGCGCACCAAGGCCATCCTGCTCAACTCGCCGATGAACCCCACAGGCAAGGTCTTCAGCCCTGACGACCTCGCCTTCATCGCCGGCCTGCTCGTGCAGCACGATTCCTACGCCATCTGCGACGAGGTCTACGAGCACCTGGTGTTCGCACCGGCGCGCCACATCCCGCTGATCACGCTCCCAGGCATGGCGGACCGCTGCCTGCGCATCGGCAGCGCAGGCAAGACCTTCTCGCTGACCGGCTGGAAAGTCGGCTACGTCAGCGCGTCCCCTGCGCTCGCCTCGGTCGTCGCCAAGGCGCACCAGAACCTCACCTTCACCACGCCGCCGAACCTGCAGCGCGCCGTAGCGGCTGGCCTCGCGCTCGACGACGAGTATTTCAGCGGCCTCGCACACGCCATGGCATCCAAGCGCCAGCGCCTCGCAAAGGGTCTCGCGAGAGTCGGCTTCTCGACCCTGGACTCCGACGGCAGCTACTTCCTCGTCGCAGGCTTCGACCGTTTCGGCTTCGACGGCGACGATGCCGCCTTCTGCCGGCACATCACCGAGCACGCCGGTGTCGCCGCCATCCCGATGTCCGCGTTCTACGAAGGCGAGGCGCCGTCACGCTTTATCCGTTTCGCCTTCTGCAAAAAGGACGAGGTGCTGGACGAAGCGGTTGCCCGATTGCAGCGCGCATTATCCACGGTGGCGGCATGAAATGCATCATCCTCGGCGCCGCGGCCGGCGGCGGCTTTCCGCAGTGGAACTGCGCCTGCCGCCAATGCGCCCGCGCCCGCGCCGGTGACCCTGCCGCCAAGCCCCGCACCCAGGTCAGTGTCGCCGCCACGGCAGACGGCGAGAACTGGCTCGTCATCGGCGCATCGCCAGACTTGCGCCAGCAGATCCTGCAAACGCCCGCGCTCTTTCCTCAGCACGGCTCCCGCCACTCGCCCATTGCCAGCGTCGTGCTGCTGAGCGCCGACGTGGACGGCATCGCCGGCATGCTTGTCCTGCGCGAGCAACAGGCGCTGCGCGTTTATGCCCCCGCGCCGATCCTGAAAATCCTCGCCGACAACCAGATCTTCGGCGTTCTGGACGGCAGGCTCGTCGAGCGCGTGGAGATCACGCCAGGCGTGCCAGTCGAAGCCGCACCGGGCCTGACCATGACGCTGCTGCCGATGCCGGGAAAAATCCCGCTGTACCAGGAGGACCGAACGGCCGAAAAAGCCGAAGCCGGCTCGACCTACGCAGCCAAGCTCGAATCCGCCGGCCGCTGCATGATCGTAGCCCCCGCCTGTGCCGAACTCCTGCCGCCGACCCTGCAAGAACTGGCCAAAGCCGACGCCATCCTCTTCGACGGCACCCTTTTCACCGACGACGAAATGATCACCGAAGGCGTCGGCCCCAAAACCGGCCGCCGCATGGGCCACATGCCCGTCTCAGGCAACGACGGTTCACTGGTAAAACTCGCCGCCCTTCCGGGACGCTGCGTTTACTTCCACATCAACAACACCAATCCGATTCTGATCGAAGGGTCGCCCGAGCGTTCGATCGTCGAAAACGCCGGCGTAGAAGTCGCTTACGATGGAATGGAAGTCGTTTGCTAAGGCAAAAGAAAGCAAGCCTCTTCTTTTTTGAAAAAAAGAAGCAAAAAACTTTTGGACCCTAAGGCCGGGCCGTCCCAAGATCCCGGTCCCAGGTCGTAAAAGTTTTTTAGTTCTTTTTTTCAAAAAAGAACTGCTTCCTTCTCTTACTTCTCGAAAGCCGCATTAATAGTCAGCGCAACCTCATCCCCAATCAGCGGCACATACTTACTCACCCCAAACTCGCTCCGCCTCAACACCCCCGTCACCCGAAAGCCCGCAGTCACGTGCTGGTCGAGAATGTTCGTGCCCGTGCCAACGAAAGTCGCGTGCAAAGTCAGCGGCCGCGTCACGCCGTGCAGTGTAAGATTGCCTGCAACGTCCGCGGTGTCCGCGCCGGTAGATGTCACGCTGGTCGAGGTGAAGGTCATGGCCGGGAATTTGGCTGCATCGAGCCAGTCCGCACTTTTCAGCTCGCCGTCGAGTTTTGTGCTGGTGGTCTGAACGCTGTCGATCGGCACGCTGACCGAAATCGACATGGCCGAGGGCTTCGCCGGATCGAGCGTCACGGTGCCTGAAGCGCCGGAGAAATTGCCCGAGTAATAGGTGAAGCCCATGTGCAGGACGCTGAACGACACCTGCGTGTGGCCAGGCTCGATCTTGTAGGTGCCTGCGGTGACTGCCGAAGGGTTGGTCGAAGGCGGCGGATAGGCCGCCTGCAGGAGCTGCACGCAGGATGGCAGCGTGAGCGCGGCCATGGAGAGAAGCGGCAAAGCGAGGCGTTTGTTCATGAAGGGCTCCATGGGATGCACCGCAGCGAGGTCGTGCGCGTCCATTGCATCTGCAAGCCGTTCCGGCATGCTGGCCATCCCATGAACGCTCCCGCCGTCCCTTTCGCAGAGGCTCTCCACCAGGCCGCCGCCAGGGCCAGGGCCGCCTCGCGCGCCTTGGCCAGGCTGCCGGCGTCGGCGCGCGATGCAGCCTTGCGCGAAGCGGCGGCAGCCCTGCGCCGCCACGCCGGCGCCATCGCGGAAGCCAACGCGGCCGACCTCGCCCACTCCCAGGCGAACGACGCCTTCCGCGACCGGCTAACCCTGACCCCGTCGCGCATCGAGGCGATGGCGCAGGCCGTCGCCGACATCGCCGGCCTCCCCGACCCCCTCGCGCGCACGCTGGCCGAATGGACCCGGCCGAACGGCCTCCGCTTCCGGCGGATTGCGGCTCCCATCGGCGTCATCGGCATGATCTACGAATCCCGCCCGAACGTGGGCGCGGACGCCGCCGCCATCTGCCTGAAATCAGGCAACGCGGTCATCCTGCGCGGCGGCTCGGAGAGCGCGCGCTCGGCCCGCGCCATCCACGGCGCCATGACCGAGGGTTTGCAAAACGCCGGCGTGCCTGCCGACGCTGTGCAGATCGCCCCCACCACCGACCGCGCCTATGTCGCCGCCATGCTGGCCGCCGCCGGCGAGATCGACCTGATCATTCCACGCGGCGGCAAGTCGCTCGTCACCCGCGTGCAGGCGGAGGCGCGCGTCCCGGTGCTCGCCCACGCCGAGGGCCTCTGCCACACCTACGTCCACGCCGCCGCCGACCCTGCGATGGCGCGCGCCATCCTGCTGAACGCCAAGATGCGCCGCACGGGCATCTGCGGCGCCACCGAAACGCTGCTGATAGACGCGGCCATTGCCCCCGCGCTGCTGCCCGCACTGGCCGCCCACCTCGAAGCAGCAGGCTGCGCCATTAGAGGCGACGCACGCGCCCGCGCGATCCTGCCCCATGTCGGCATCGCCGGCCCAGCCGAGTTCGCCACCGAATGGCTGGACGCCGTCATCTCCGTCGCCGTCGTGGACGGCCTCGATGCGGCGCTGGCGCACATCGCCCGTTACGGCAGTTCGCATACCGAAGCGATCATCACCGAGGACGCCGCCGCCGCCGAGCGTTTCCTCGCCGAGTGCGACAGCGCCGTCACCCTCTGGAACGCGTCGACCCAGTTCTGCGACGGCGGCGAATTCGGTTTCGGCGCCGAAATCGGCATCGCCACAGGCCGCATCCACGCCCGCGGCCCCGTCGGCCCCGAGCAGCTCACCTGCTTCCGTTACCAGGTCTTGGGCACCGGCCAGACACGCTAAAGCCTGACGAACAGCCTGGCGTCTGCGTGTAACTTCGCGTTCTTCCCAACCTCGTGGTGAACCTTAACCGCGCCGGACAAAGTCGCAGCCGCCAACACTAAAGCCCAGGTGCCAGACCCTTGCACGCAATGAGCCGCCGTTGTTAGGTGCGCGCCGCTTAGGGAGAGAAATATTCATGCGGCTAGCGGTGCTGAAGGAGCGTCGTGCGGACGAGACGCGCGTGGCAGCCACGCCCGAAACGATCCGCAAGCTCGTCACCCTCGGTCTCGAGGTCGCGGTCGAAGCAGGCGCCGGCACCGGGGCCTCCATCCCTGACGCCGACTTCACCGCCGCCGGCGCACAAATATGCCCGGACGCCGCGGCGACGCTTGCCAACGCAGGCGTGGTCTTCGCCGTCCAGACGCCAGGCCCCGAAGAGCGCAAGCTGATTCCGCGCGGCGCCCTTCTGGTCTGCATCTCCGGCGCGCTCGCGGACAAATCCCTGCTCCCGGCGCTCGCCGAAGCCGGCATCGATGCCGCCGCCATGGAGCTGCTGCCACGCATCACGCGCGCCCAGTCGATGGACGTGCTCTCCAGCCAGGCGAACCTCGCCGGCTACCGCGCCGTCATCGAAGGTGCGAACGCCTTCGACCGCGGCTTTGCCATGATGATGACCGCCGCAGGCACAGTCCCGCCCGCCCGCGTGTTCGTGCTCGGCGCAGGCGTCGCCGGCTTGCAGGCCATCGCCACCGCCCGCCGCCTCGGCGCCATCGTGTCCGCCACCGACGTCCGTCCTGCCGCCAAGGAGGAGATCAAATCCCTCGGCGCCACCTTCATCGGTGTCGAGGACGAGGAAACGAAAGGCCAGACCGGCGCCTACGCCCAGGAAATGACCGCCGACTTCCGCCGCAAGCAGGCCGAACTCGTCACCGCAACGGTCGCCAAGAACGACCTTATCATCTGCACCGCCCTCGTGCAGGGCGGCAAAGCACCCACCCTGCTCACCCAGGCGATGGTGGACGGCATGAAGCCAGGCAGCGTCGTGGTCGACCTCGCCTCCGACGGCGGCGGCAACTTCGAAGCCACCCACCCGGGCGAAATGTATGTCACCGACAAGGGCGTAAAGATCCTCGGCTACCGCAACTGGCCGAGCCGCATCCCCGTCGCCGCCAGCAATCTCTATGCGAAAAACCTCCTGACCTTCATCACCACCTTCTGGGACAAGGAAGCCAAGGTGCCGAAGCTGCCGGAGGAGGACGAGATCGTCCGCGGCGTCATGCTCACGCGCGGCGGCACCGCCGTGCACAGGAATTTCGCCTCCGCTGCGTCCGCCCCTGCCGCACAGCCGTCTGCGCCGATTGCTTCGGAGCCGGCCTCGCACGGGGAGCCGGTCCCGCCCGCGTCGGAGCCGGTGGCGCCGACCCCGCCCGCCGACAAACCGGCCGCGCCAGAAACCCCGCCACTAGAATCGTCGGCGCCCGTCATACCGTCGCCGGAACCGACCCCATCGTCCGAGCCGCCTACTCCGCCCGCGGCCGCCTGATCAATCCGGGAGAGACACCATGAATCCCACCCCTCTCGCCGATCAGGCGCGGCATCTCGCCGACCGCGCCAATGATCTGGCCGCCAACCTGCAAACCCTGACCCACGCGCCTACCGTCGCGGCCGCTGAACCGTTCATCTACCTGCTGACGATTTTCCTGCTCGCCTGCTTCGTCGGCTATTACGTGGTCTGGAACGTGACACCCGCGCTGCACAGCCCGCTGATGGCCGTCACCAACGGCATCTCGTCCGTCATCATCGTCGGCGCCATGCTCGCCGCCGGCCTCAGCCACGGCTTCTGGCCGCATCTGTTCGCGTTCCTGGCAGTGACCTTGGCCAGCGTGAATATCTTCGGTGGCTTCCTGGTTACCCAACGCATGCTGTCGATGTTCAAGTCGAAGAAGAGATAGCGTCATGTCCCCCAATCTGACAGCGCTGCTGTACCTCGTCGCCGCCATCCTGTTCATCCTGGCGCTGCGCGGACTTTCCAACCCCACCACGTCGCAACGCGGCAACCAGTTCGGCATGATCGGCATGGCGATCGCGTTCATCGCGACGCTCGGCCGCCACGGCATGGCCGGCGACGGCATCATGCTCATCCTCGCAGGCGTCGCCATCGGCGGCACCGCGGGCACGCTCATCGCGCAGCGTATCGAAATGACGTCGCTGCCTCAGCTCGTCGCTGCCTTCCATTCCCTCGTGGGCCTGGCTGCCGTCTTCGTCGCGGCCTCGGCCCTGAACGCGCCGGAAGCCTTCGGCATCGGCGTGCCGCACCACATCCACACCGAAAGCCTGATCGAAATGTCGGTCGGCCTTGCGGTCGGCGCTATCACCTTCTCCGGTTCGCTCATCGCCTTCGCCAAGCTCCAGGCGCTGATGAAGGGCACGCCGATCACCTTCAAGTTCCAGCACCAGTTGAACCTGGCCCTGGGCATCCTGCTGTTCGTGCTCATCGTGCTGTTCGTGCTGCACGGCGCGCAGCCGGTCTTCTGGGCGATCGCCATCCTCGCCATCGCGCTCGGCTTCCTGCTCATCATCCCGATCGGCGGCGCCGACATGCCCGTCGTCGTCTCCATGCTGAACAGCTACTCCGGCTGGGCAGCCTGCGGCATCGGCTTCACCATCCAGAACCTGGCCCTGATCATCACCGGCGCCCTCGTCGGCGCATCGGGCGCGATCCTGTCCTACGTCATGTGCAAAGGCATGAACCGCAGCATCTTCAACGTGCTGCTGGGCGGCTTCGGCACCGACACCTCCGGCGGCGGCCCGGCCGGCCACACCGGCGACCGCACCGTGAAAAGCGGCAACGCCGAAGACGCCGCCTTCATCATGAAGAACGCGTCCAAGGTCATCATCGTCCCAGGCTACGGCATGGCCGTCGCCCAGGCGCAGCACGCGCTGCGTGAAATGGCCGACGTCCTCAAGGCCGAAGGCGTGGAAGTCAAATACGCCATCCACCCCGTCGCCGGCCGCATGCCCGGCCACATGAACGTGCTCCTCGCGGAAGCCAACGTCCCATACGACGACGTCTTCGAACTCGAGCAGATCAACAGCGAATTCAGCACCGCCGACGTCGTCTATGTCATCGGCGCCAACGACGTCACCAACCCCGCCGCCAAGACCGACCCCACCTCCGCCATCTACGGCATGCCCATCCTCGACGTCGAAAAAGCCCGCACGGTGCTCTTCATCAAGCGCTCCATGGCCTCAGGTTATGCAGGCGTGGACAACGAACTCTTCTTCCGCCCCAACACCATGATGCTCTTTGCCGACGCCAAGAAAATGACCGAGGAAATCGTTCAGGCTTTGGGGCGCGGGTAGGCAAGCAAGGCCAGGGGCTCTGCCCCTGGACCCCGCTGGGGACTCGTCCCCAGGCCCCATTTCCACCGCACCACCGGCACTGCTCGCCGTTTTTTGATGCGCGCGGCGCATACTAGCGTCTCCAAACCGAGCTAAGTCGTATCGATCGCTCGGAGGCCGCCTTGACGCTGATGCTCACCCCCGAGTGGGGACCCTACACCGACCCCAACGACGCCCGCCGCTATCTCACCCGTTTCGTGGACAAGGCCTGCGGCCCGGAAACCGGCATCGTCTGGGCCGCCAACGGCAACCTCTACCCGCTCCGCGCCCCCAAGCGCGATGCGGACGGGATCGGTGCCATCTCCATCTTCGAGTGGAACAAGCCCCCGCCCCCGCCCAAGCCCCCCTCCGGCTTCTGGGAAAAGGCGAAAGCCTTCATCAGGAGCGCACTGGAAGCCGAGGGAAAGGCGGAAATCGCTAATAGCCAGGCGAACCTTGCCATGGGCCAGGCCATGACGCAGACGCTCGGCCGCATCTTCACCTCCCACCGCGACGACGGCGTAGGCGTGGCGCTGGATGTGCTGTGCATTGCCTTGTCGGTTGCGCTCATTCCGACCGGTTTGGGCGTGTTAGGCACCGTGGCCTTGTTTGGCGGCGCCTTTCTCCTGGGCACCGACGGCATCGCGTACGCGATGGAACTTGGCGGGGATGATGAGCGCGCGGAGACCTTTAAAAAACAAACCGAGCAGTGGCGCATCTTCGCCACGGTCATGACGCTGCCAGATGTCGCCTATGGCGGGGTCAAGCTCGTCAAGGAACTTTCTGAAATACGCGAGTTGCGAGCCATGGATCGTGTCACAGCACAGGCTGCCACCAACATGAGCGCTCGTTCTACCAATGCAGCGCGAGCCGAACGCCTGCGCCAGATTGCCGAACGCGCCAACCTGCGCGCCCAAATTCGCACCGAGCAGATTTCTGCGGCTCTACGATTGGAAGCTAGCGGTAAAGTCGCCGGCGCTGGCTCGGTCGGGCTGCTCGTGCGCGAAGAAGTCCAGGCCGACGAGTCGCTGCTGCATCAATTTCTCAGCTACCTTCAAATTCATTGTACTGCCGTACACGCGTGACCGGTCCCACCACTGCCTCTTCTACCCGGCCTAGTACGGGTTACCTATTCGTCATAACCCTCGCATGCATGGGCCTGCCCCTCATGGGTCTCGGCCTTGGTGGCGTAGTGATCGGGCGGGCTGGCGGAGATCCTGATGAAGCCTTGAACGCCTATGCATTCCCCTTATTTGCGCTCGGCTTTGCTGTCTTATTCTCGATGCGGCTCATCTTCTGGCAACCGGTAACTCCCATTTTCCGCCGCCTCGTTCGGCTGATTATCTCCATGATATTGGCCGCGAACATCCCGCTCTCGTTGCTAAGCCTGGTGCTTGCAAGCCAGTTGCCGTCCACAGTCCAGCACACCGACATGCCGATAGGCGCTTCGATCCTTGCCGTTCTCTGCCAGCCGCTATCGGCACTTTGGCTGTTCCGCTACCGCCAGGAGGGGCTCTGACCGCGTGCGCAAATTCGCGGCGCAGAAGATCGCTTCGCCTCGAAGCTGAAAGCGGCTGCTAAAGCGGGTGGTGCAGACTTCCTCGGCCTGCTCTCAAGCAAGGAGATCCACTCGGACAACCCGGCCCTGCACCAATTCCTGCGCTACCTGCAAATTCATGGCACCGCGGTCCACTCATGATCAGTCCAGTCACGGCGGCAAAGCCCAGCTCAGCCTACCTCTATACGCTGAGCGCCGCTTGCATTGGCCTGCCGTTTCTCGGTCTGGGCCTAGGCGGCGCACTCATCGCTCGCGCGGGCGGCGACCCGATGCGGGCCTTGGACGTCGACGGCATGGTCATGTTCCTTTTGGCCTTCGCGATCCTGTTCGCCACACGGCTGCTCTTCTGGCCGCCAGCGCCGCCAGCCTTGCGCGCAACCGTGCGCGCTGTTGTCAGTGCAATCTTCGCTGTCGGCATTGTCGCCGCCTTGGCTAGCGTCGTGCTCTCATTCCAGCTTCCGCCAGCCACGCCGCATGCGTCCTTCCCGGTTTATTGCTCGATCCTTGCATTGCTGTTCCAGCCCGCTGCCATTCTCTGGCTAGCTCGCTACCGCCAGGCGGGGCTCTGATGGTCACAAAGCTGAATCAACCAACCTCCGGGTATGGCTTCTCCTTATGTGCCGGTGCCGTTGGACTGCCCTTCCTAGGCATCGGCCTGGGCGGTGCGCTGATCGGCCGGGCAGGGGGCGACCCCGTGCGTGCCTTCGATGTGGATGGGATGGTCATGTTCCTGCTCGCCTTCGCCATCGGGTTCGCCGTAAGGCTTATCTTTTGGCCTCCGGCTCCCCCGGCCCTGCGATCGGCTGTGCGCACGATCGTCACTGCCATCTTCGCCGTCGGCATCCCCGCAGCCATCGTTGGGCTGATGCTGTCGCTACGACTGCCGACGTCGCTACACCACAGGGCCGTTCCAAATATTTCTCAACCCTGGCTCTCGTCTGCCAGCCAGGCGCCATACTGTGGCTCGCACGTTATCGCCCGGAAGGCATCTGAGCCGCTTCTGGCGCAGTTCCCATCAGCGACCCGCTTCAATCTCGCAAAACGGCAGTGCGCAAGCCCCAAGAGCGCAAAAGTTTTTTGCTTCTTTTTTTCAAAAAAGAAGTCCTTCCTTCCTAACCCTCAAAGCCACCCCCGGCGCCAAAACAACACCAACGGCACGATAATGCTCAGCGCAATGAGCGACAGCCCATACGGATAGCCATAGTGCCACTCCAGCTCAGGCATGTTCTTGAAATTCATGCCGTAGATGCTGGCGATGAGCGTGGGCGGAATGCCGACGATACTGACCACCGTCAGCACCTTGATGCCGTTGTTCTGCTCGATGCTGATGAAACCCAATGTCGCGTCCAGCAGGAACTGGATCTTGTCGCCGAGTTGCACATCGTAGTCGGTGAGCGAGGCGACGTCGCGGCGCAGGACTTCCAGCCGTCGTCCGTCGCCTGGCGTGAGCCATTCCTTCGCGCTTTCTTGCACGAAGCCGACCATGCGGCCGATCCCCAGCAAGCCGTCGCGCAATTGCGATAGATGCTTGCCGCGTCGGCCGATGTCGGCCAGCGTCGCCCTTAGAAATTCATCGCGCCGGCGCGACGTTTGGTTCGGCGCGTCCTCCGCCCGGAACACGTCCGTGGACAAATCATCGAGGCCGCTTCCCATGAGTTCGAGCACGTCGGCCACGCGGTCGACCAGCGCCTCGAGAAGCGTCAAAAACGCCTGCATGCTCCCTGACGGCGGCTCCTGCGCATTATCCTCAGGAAGCCGGCGCCAGCGTTCGGCCACATGGTCGAACACGATCGACTCGGTGAAACGCAGCGTCACGAGCCGTTTGCGCGACAGCACGAAGCCGATCGGCGCCACGGTCACCTGGCCATCGTGGCTGCGGTTGACCATCGGCGTGCTGAGGCGGAGCACGCCCCCTTCGTCCACCAGCCGGCTGGAGCTCTCGATTTCGGAAATCTCCGCGCGGCTAGGCAGGCGCAGGCTGCACGCCTTTTCCGCGAATGCACGCTCCTTTTCGGAGGCGTTCACCAGATCGAGCCAGACAGAGCGGTAGGCGAGGCTTTCGTCGAGCTGGTCTTCGGTCAGGCTGGTGGCCGGCGCATCGCCGGGCATCGCGCGCAACATCGGTCAGGCAAGCCAGCGGCTGAGATCTTGGCCGATCAGCGCAGAGGTTTCGGCAATGTCGTCGCGGAAGAGATCGATCGATACCGGGGCGGCA
The DNA here is from genome assembly GCA_965198825.1 of Acetobacteraceae bacterium. GTDB lineage: Bacteria > Pseudomonadota > Alphaproteobacteria > Acetobacterales > Acetobacteraceae > BOG-908. Next base: position 541,646 of record CBDAQB010000003.1, read on the forward strand.
GCCGGCGGCGGCGCGCTGGTGTAATAGCGCTTGGCGAGGCTGCGCCGAAGCCGCGCGGGAAGGATATGCACCATCACGTCGCGCAAACCGCTGCGAAACAACAGCTTGTTGAGCCCCGCGAAACGCACCGACCGGCTCTGATTGTGGTGCGTGAAGCCGATGTTCTCACCTTTCGCCGGATTGACGCCGATATGGCTGAACACACGCGCCAGGGTTTCCGCAGGACGCGCCAGCATGTCTTCGAAGATGAGAAACAGCACCTGCTCCCGCGGAAAGGCATCGAGAAAGCGCCTGACCTGCGGCGCATAGAAACTCGCTTCGATGGCATTCGCCTTCTTGTTGCCGGACGTCTCCAGGTCACGGCCCAGCTGTTCGTGCATCTGTATCTCCGACGTCGCGCGTTTCACCGGATGGCGCAGCACGGCGATAATCCGGGCGGCCGGCACACGTTCCGCAATCGCCTCTGCGGCATGCGGCGACATGAAGTAGGCGGTGGAAGCCTCCCCGATGGCGCGTTGGCCGTTCCATGAGCCGAACAGCTGCAAATAGGCGTTATAGTCGGGCGTGATGGCGACGCGCGGCAGAACAGTCATTCCGGGCAACCCTGGCGCAATCAGAACGCCCCGCCGCTTAGCACTTTCGATCACCCAAGGCCGCTCGGCAAGCTCGAGTGCGAAATGATTAGGTTCCTTCACCGGGCAGCAGAAAACGTCGGGGTGCTGGCCGATCGCGTCGAACAGCGAGGTCGTGCCGCAACGCGCCGCACCCACGATGAAGAAGTTGGGCAGAACCTTACGCACCCCACGAAGCGCATCGAGAAGCGTGTTGCGTGGCGCGAAATGCCGCGCCGCCACAAACCCGCCGACCAGGAACGCCGCTTCATCGACATGCCCGAAGAACGGCACCTTGCCAGGAATGAAATCGACCGGACCTACCAGGTACGCAAAGCCGATGAACAGGGCAGCCTGCGACAGCAGCGCTTCCCGGTTGAGCGAGAAGATCCTCCGATAAATCGAACCCTCGGCGTAGGCCCAGGATAGGAGATCGACTGTGGAGAGTCTCATAGGTGCTCCAAGCAAGAAAGATCTTCTTTTTTGAAAAAAAGAAGCAAAAAACTTTTATCACCTGGGCCCGGCATGCGCGACATCACGCCAACAAGTCGCAGAAGTTTTTTGCTTCTTTTTTTCAAAAAAAGAAGATGCTTTCTTTTCAAACTGCCAACAAATCCATCACCGCCCGATGCGCCTGGTCGATCGCCGAGTCCGTATAGGCGGCAGCCCCGGAATCGGAGTTAGCGATGGCAATCCGGCCGAACCGTGCACGGCCGATCTCGTGCGGCGCCTGCCCGGGAGCCCAGTCCGGATCAAACAGCGGGTTATACTCATAGGCATAGCCGTGCGGCCAGCGGTTGACCGTGATGGCGGTGATGTCGCGCGCAGGATCGAAGCCGCCGCCTCCCAGCGTGCGGCCGAGCTGGTCGCGTATATTGCGTTCGAAAGTCTCGAAGGATGTCGCAAGAAGATTGGCGTGCCCGGCACGGTGTTGCGACCGCTCGTCGAGTCCTGGCGCACAAGGCACCCGCGTCATGCGGAGGATGACGGGCTGGTCGGGAGAGGTGGGGCTGGCGTAGCCGCCTATGTCGGTCACCGGGTTCAGCCGCATGGTGGTATGATAGCTGCCCGGCGCGTAGATCTCGTTCACGCCAAGTGTCTTGAACGCGTGCCAGTTCGTCAGCGCCACGCTGGTATAGACGAGCGGGATCTTTACCAGATAGTGCAGCGCGTCCTTCTGCGCCTTTCCCATCTCTGGGCACAGATAGGGGATCATCATGTTCCAGCCTGCAAGGATGCAGTTCTTCGCATGCAAGCGGAACACCCGGCCGCCGCGCGTGTAGGCAACCTCGACGCCTTTGCTGCTGGATGGGTCACCGATATTGCGAACGCCGACGACGATGCTGCTCAACCTGATGCGCACCGCATTGCCGGGCTTATCGAGCTGCGCATAATCGAGCCGCGCGGTGACGGCATCGGCGGGCGTCTGCGCCGGCAGCGACCCTGGCACGAGGTCACGCACGAGCAGGCGCGCAATCGTTGCGTTACCGTCCGGGAAATGAAAGCTGTAGGAGCTGCCATCGGCGTAGCCCGCCGCGGTATTCCCCATGTGCGGCGCAGAGCCGGGCGCCAGCCCCATGCCCTGGAAGCCGGAATGATAGCCGAATCCCCAAACATCCAGTGCGCTGATGGCATCGATCCCAGCGCCCCACTCGTCGTGCGTCTTCGACTGATAGAACGGCACCACACCCGGATCGCAATGCGCGATCTTCAGCAGGAAATTCTTGAAACTGATCTTGCAAAGGATCGCCTTCTTCTCGTCCGACGACTTGCCGGGAAGATAGTCGATCTTCGCCTCTTCTATGCGCACGATATCGGCCTGTGCCGCGGCCGAAAGTGGCGTCCCTGCCAGCAGGGTCGCCCAGGGCTTCTCCTCGGCGCCCACCACCAGCCTGTCCGCCCCAAAGGTTTCGCGGTCGAAGAAAATGCCGCGCGCCAGACCCTGCTTGTCGTAAAAATCCTTTCGCGCGCAGCGTTCTTCCAGCGCCGGCGGATCAATGCCCAGGCTTTTCAGCACGCCATCGGAGATCTTCGAATAGGGCCGCGGGCTATCGATCTCCAGCGTGCCGCCGTTGATCAGTTCCGTGCGGCCGCCAAGATAAAACTCGTTGCGCTTGGCATGGCCACCGACGTCGTCGTGGTTCTCGAGGATGAGGACGCGCGCCCCGGGGTTCGCCTCGCGAAAGAACCGTGCGGAGGCGAGGCCGCTGATACCGCCGCCGACGATGATCAGGTCGTAATCCGTGTCCAGCGCCTCGGGCGCTTCCGCATGCGCCCAGAAGGTCCCGTCGCGCAGGCTGTGGGCGGCTTCGAACGACCCCGGATGGCTGCCGCGCAACCCCGTCAGCACGGGCGGATAATAGCCCGCGGCGTCCTGTGGCGCGGCGTCCGGGATGGCGGAGGCGGCTTGGGCCGGCGCCATCCCGGCGGCCATGGCGGCAGCACTGAGTGCGGCGCCGTTGAGGAAGTCGCGCCTGGCGATCGACGCACCCATGCCCAAAGCCGCGTCGCTGGAGGACCATGATCGACGCCCTGCCATGTTTCCGCCTCGCCCTTGCCGTTCGGCAGGCACTTTAGCCGTGTTCGCTGCCCAGGTGGCAATCGGGCACGTAATCCGAGACGAAGCGTTGCCGATCGTTACGGCAACTGCTTACAAAGTGGCTGCGTTGCCCTTCCATCGAACGAGAAGGAACTCTCACCATGAAACGCGCTATCGCAACGCTACTGCTCCTGGCCTTCGCCTTCCCGCTGACCGGCTGCGTCGTCGAAGGTCCAGGCCGCCCCGGCTGGTGCTACTATCACCCCTATCGCTGCAGGTAGGCCGGCCGCCAGGCCAACTCTTAACGAAGGCATGAAAAAAGCCCTGGGATCGCTCCCAGGGCTTTCTCATGACGGGCGAAGCTTAGTGCTTGCCGCCAGCGTGTTCCTTGCTCTTGCCGTGCGCCTTCGTCGAATGCTCATGGGCCGCCGACGAAGCGGTATGGGCGGCGGTCGCGTGCTCATGCGCCTTCGCGTGGTCGCCCTTGTCGTGATGCTCGGCGGCGGTGCGATGCGCGTGTGCCGCCTTGTCGTGATGTTCAGCAGCCTCGTGGTGCGAATTTTTGGCCATAGCGACGTCCTCTTGCTTATTTAATGACGCGCGGGTCGAGCCGCGCGCCGCCACTTCGCACCGGTTAGGGCGTGGATTCAAGAAAAACCACGCCCCTCAGGCCTGACTAGCTAAGGCTGTTCATCGCATGGACGAGCCCGCGCGCCGCGGGATTGGACACGCGGTGGCGCAACACGATGTCTGCCGACGTCACCGGCCGGCCATAGTAGTCGGTATTGTCGCTATTGTTCGGCTCGATCACCGACCCGTCGAGCGAAATACCCGCATAGGCGCCGCTGGCAGAGGCCCAGATGATCATGTCCGCGCCGGCATTGGCCGTCGTCGCCCCCTCGACAGTCGAGCCCAGCGTCGCCACCGCGATGCCGGCATTACCGCCGATCTTGAAATGGTCGCGCATCAGCGCGTTCAGCGCCCTGTCGCTCATGACGAACAGGATCATCTCGCTCTCCTGAGCGCCGATCTGCAGCCCGAAGCTCGCCGAAGCGATCGTGTAGAACGCCGGGTCGCTGAACCCATGCGGTCCGCGCACCATCAGCGTCGCCGTGCCGCCTTCGCCGCCCACGAAGAAGCCTGCCTTGAAGATGCGTGGCGCGATCAGGACGGCCCGGGCGCGTGTCATCAGCTCGCGCGCCGTGCCGAACTCCTTGTCGCGGCGGAGGTCTTGCAGAGTGCCGAGTGCGTGGTCCACGGTGGCCTGCTCATCGGTAGCGGCGCATGCGGGAGGGGCGCCGAGCGCCACGCTGCCTGCAAGCACCGCAGCGGCCGCCAGCAAATTCAATGTCTTCACAGTAAAGCTCCTTAATCGACAAGCCTATGGTTTCGTTTCGGGCGCGAAGCCCCATCGACCTGTGGAAAACCGTGAGCGAGCTTGTTCGTTCCCGCCGTTTCGCAAATTTTGGATTGGCGGGACGCTGCCCTGCCGCAGTTGCATAAGGAGGAGTGCCGATGCCGGTAGCCGGCCTGGGTGAATACGATACCGAGAACGTCTTCGCGAAAATCCTGCGCGGCGAGATCCCGTGCCGGGAGATCTTCAGGAACGCCTACGCCCTGGCCTTCCACGACATACAGCCGCGCGCCCCCGAGCACGTGCTGATCATCCCCATAGGCGCCTACGTGTCGCTGGCCGATTTCACCGCCTACGCCTCCACGGAAGAGATCGCCGGCTTCTTCCGCGCCGTCGGTGCGGTTGCGAAACAGCTAGGCGTAGAGGACTCCGGCTACCGCATCCTGGCCAACATGGGCCACCACGCCCACCAGGAAGTCCCCCACTTCCACGTCCACCTCTTCGCCGGCCGCCCCCTGGGCCCCATGCTGGTAGAAGACTGGACCGCCTAGCCGCCACCCAACCGGCTTCCACTTGCTTCCTGGCAATGTCCAAGAACTCGCTAGGCTGAGTCAGCTGGCGCGTGTTTCGAGAACCGGAGCGGAGCCGGCCTAAATGGCCGGTGAGCACCGGAGGCGCAGAAACGCGCGTCAGATGGCCGGCATAGTAGAATTTTAGGTGTCGTCGATTGTGGCGCTCATATTCGCCATATCCGCCCTACTATAAACTTCCTCGACCACCGACTCCTCGTCGTCCTCGAGCGCCTCCGCCAGGTGGATCTTGTCCACCACATCCGTGTCGCACAGGAAATCGCGCAGCCACTCGAGGCTCGGCACATCCTCCACGAAAAACCGCGCGACAGGATCGGCCGACATCATCGACCGCCCGACCTCGAAGATCATCACCCCCGCAGCCCCACCCGGACCAAGGCGGCCCGGCGCGCAACTGATCGCCTTGTCTGGAAAGCCGGGAACAATCATGCCGAAACCTTGCCCAGGGATCAGGTCGTGGGAGTGGTGGGAGCCGTGGGAGCGGGCGCCGCAGCCTGCAGAGCCGCCAGCACGCTGGTGCCGATCGGCGAACCGAGCCCTGTCACCGGATCCCAGCCGGATCCCGCCTGGAAGGCGCCATTGTTGCCCGAAATGATGTCGGTGAACGCCGCGGGATTGGCATACAGGGTCGGATTGATGAACCCCGCCTTGCGGCCGAGCGCCTGGTTGATCAACGCAACCAGCCCTGCCCAAAGCGGCGCCACCGCGCTCGTGCCGCCGATCACCGCCGTCTGCCCATCCACGCTGATGCTGTAGCCGGTGGCGGGATCGGCATCGCCCGCCACATCCGGTACCCCGCGCATCGTCCCGCTCACCCCAGCCACGCCGGACTGCCAGCTCGGTTGCGCGAACTTCGTGGAATACCCGCCGCCCGTCGCCCCGCCGCCGGCGCCATTGTTCCAGGCCGTCTCAGCCCCCGTCTTAGGCAGATGCGTTCCGCCGCAGCCGAGCACGTAGGGGCTGGAGGCCGGGAAATCGACATGGTTGCCGCCGTCCGTTTCCCCATCGCTGCTCCCGCTGTCGCCGGACGCCGCGCACACGGTGATGCCCAGCGTCGCCGCCTGCTGCAGCACCTGCTCCATCGCGTCCATGTCCTGCTGCGCGTAGCTATCCTCCGGCCCGCCCCAGCTGATGGAAATCACCGAAGGGCTGTTCGTCGAATCGTTCACCGCCGCCGAAATGGCATCAGTGAACCCGCTGCCCTGGTTTGGCCCAAAATACACCGTGATATTCGCCCCCGGCGCCACCGACCCCGCCACCTCGATATCAAGCTGAACCTCGCCATCGGCGCCGTTCGGATCATTCTCGCCGGCATTGTCGCTGCCATCCACCGGCACCGCCGTCAGCGTCCCTGTCCGGTTCACCCCGGCACTGCTGAAATACGCCGCCACGTCGGCATCCGAGTAACCGCCGCCCAGCTCGATGATGCCTATCGTCTCCCCGGTCCCATCCTGCCCGGTCGGGAACTGATAGCGCTGCGCCACCGCGGTCGGCGCATAAGAAACCCCGGCCGCGGCCGCCCTCACGCGGAAATGCGGCTTTGCCACCGGCCGCTGATCCAGACCCATCACCGCGACCACATGCGGCCCGAGCGCCTCAGGCAAATGGATATGCCCGGACCGCGACACGAAGCGGCCCCCATCCATGTCATAAACGCCGATCTCGTCAGGCTGCAGCGCCGCGATCGCCTGCGCATACGTCCCGCGCGCCTTCACCAGATGCGTTCCCGCATCGGCGCTCTCCACTGTCAGCCCATGCGATTCAGCGAAAGCCCGAACCTGGTCCATCACCGCAGCATGCGTCGCATGGTGCCGCCGGTAATTCTCCCGGCTCATGCCGCCCGCCGCCGCCTTGTGCGGCTCCAACGGTGCGCCAGGCTTGCAAACGAACGTCAGCAGTACGCTTTGTGAGGGATCGACGTCCGACACCCGCGTGCCACGCGGCGCCGAGCGGAAACTCGCTCCGAAGTGCGGCATACCCTGCCTCCCTATTGGTCAAAGCACCGCCAGGCTCCGCCCAGGAACGGCGTGCCGGCGCCACAACTCTAGGCTACATAGACGTTCCATGCCACCGCGCGCCAAAAGCCTCAGCGAAAGTGATCGCGCCGTCTGGGCCAGCTTCGCGCAAGCGATCCGCCCGCTCCCCGGCCGCGTCATGCCCCCGCCACCACCGGCGCCTCCCCCCAAGCCGACGCCCCAAGCCGCGACACCCCCAACTCAAGCCGCGCCTAAATCCCGCGCCATCGCCACACCCCTGGTCACCGGCCTGCACCCCCCAGGCCTCGACCGCGCAAGCTGGAATCGCTTCAGCAGCGGCAAACTTCCCGCCGTACGCACCCTCGACCTGCACGGCAAAACCGCCCAGGCCGCGTTTCACGCGCTCGACCATTTCATCCGCGTCGCCCACGCGGACCGTCTCCGCTGCGTCGAAATCATCACCGGCCGAGGCTCTGGCGAAAACGGCGGCGTCATCCGCCGCGAACTCCCGCTCTGGCTCAACCTGCCCAGCCTTCGGCCTTTGGTGCTCGCAACCGCGCATCCGCACGCCGCGAATTCTGGGAGCACGCGTGTTTTGTTGCGGCGGCGGCAGTGAAGGGAAGCGTCTTCTTTTTTGAAAAAAAGAAGCAAAAAACTTTTACTTCTTTGCTTTGGGCTTGGTCGGAGAGGTGGACGCACTGGGTGACTGTTGCTTAACAGTCGCGCCGCAGCAGGATGTCTTTTTAACGCGTAAACAGCTTCTGTCGTATCTTGCTGGTATTGAAGGGTCCGGCTACACCCGCTTAGGTTGCATCATCCAAAATGGTCTCGCAACCTCAGATGGGTTTGGTGTTGTCGATGCATGATCTTGTGGCGCCATCCGTGCGTCGGTGGAGCATTCCCAGGGAAGCTGCCGATCTGCGTCTCTTCAGCGCCAGCGCAACGATCATGTTGCTCGAACTGATCTGTATTCGCTGGATACCGTCCTACCTGACGCTCTTCGGCTTCTTTATCAACTTTGTGCTTCTCGGTGCTCTGCTTGGCATCGGCGCGGGTTTACTCTGCGGGGCTCAGCGCAGATTCCCCGCTTTTCCTCTAATGCTCTTCGGGCTCATCTATTTCATCTGGCTCGTTCACGATGGCTTCGGACCATCGACTACGGAAATCCTCTTCTATGGCGCTGAGGCAAAGCACAGGAGCGCCATCGGCTTCCTCATACTGCCCGGCGTCTTCGGCTTCGTCGCCGCGCTCTTCATGCCCCTCGGCCAGATCCTGGCGGAGGGCTTCGATCTTCTGAAGCCGATGCGGGCATATTTCCTGGACATTACCGGAAGCCTGTTCGGCATTGCGCTTTTCGCGCTCATGTCCTGGTTTTCCACGCCGCCTGTCGTCTGGATCATGGTCCTGGCACCATTGGCCATGGCGCTGGTCACGCGCCCGCAACGGCTTGTCTCGGCAGCGTCCCTCCTCGCAGTCGGCTGCATGATGGTCTTCATGTCGGGCAGCGACACTTGGTCTCCCTACTACCGGATCCACTACCAGCAGGAAAAGAACACCCCCGACTACGACATCTGGGTCAACAACATCCCCCACCAGCGCACCGACCGCATCAGGGACCGCCCGACCTTCTGCTTCGTGCCCTACGACACCGTCGGCGCCGCGGGCTTTCGCAACGCCCTCATCATAGGTGCTGGAACAGGCAGCGACATCGCCGTCGCCCTCAGCCGCGGCGTGCAGCACGTGGACGCCGTCGAAATCGACCCGGAGATCTACCGCCTGGGCAAGCGCCTTCACCCGGAGCACCCCTACGACGACCCAAGGGTCTCCGTGCATATCAACGACGGCCGCGCCTTTCTCAGGAACAGCGACCAGCACTACGACCTGATCATCTTCGCCCTCACCGACTCGCTGGTCCTGAGTTCCGGTTACGCCAACCTTCGCCTGGAAAGCTTCCTGTTCACGGAAGAATCGTTCCTGTCGGCGAAGAAGCACCTGGCCGCCGACGGACTGCTCGTCCTCTACAATTTCTACCGTGAGGATTGGTCGATCCACCGTCTGGCAGGCATGCTGGACCGCACGTTCGGCGAAGCCCCTTACGGCGTAACGTTCGGCAACTGGGGCCAGGCCGCGGTCCTGCTCGAAGGTCCGCGCCTCGCGAGCCTGCCGCACGATCTCGATCATCCCTTCGTCGCCGGATCGGTTTACGACTCTAAAACCAAAGGCCTCGAGCTTCCCGTCACAGGCGCCGGCCGGCTCGCCGGCTACGCAAGCGACGCTGGCGTTCGCGATGACTGGCCATTCTTCTACCTGCATCACCGGACTATCCCGAGCGTCTATCTCCTCGGCCTTGGTATGGTGGCATTCCTCGCCTTGGGCATCGTGCACTGGGCCGCGCCGCCGCATCAGCCTCGCGTCGCCTACGCGGAATTCTTCCTGCTGGGGGCAGCCTTCATGGCGCTGGAAGCCCGCAGCCTTGTGGTCTTCTCTCTGCTCTTCGGCACGACCTGGCTGGTCAACGCTCTCGTATTCTTCGCCATCCTGAGCGGCGTGCTGCTTGCAATCCTCACCCGCAACATCTGGCAACCGAAGCGTCTCTGGATCTCCTACCTGTCCCTCCTCGCGCTCCTGCTCGCGAACTACGCTGTCCCCCTCGATGCCCTGCTCGGCATCAAGATCGCCGGCCTGCGCTACATCGTCGCCACCGCCTTCGTCTTCGCACCGATCTTCATGGCCAACCTGATCTTCGCGGAAAACCTGGCGAATACGGCCAGTGCGAGATCCGCTTTCGCGTGGAACCTGCTTGGGATCATGGCAGGCGGCATCATCGAATACGGCGCTCTCGTCGTCGGCTACCGGAACCTGGTCCTCGTCGTCGCTGTGCTTTACAGCGCAGCGCTGGTCGCGAGATTGGTCCGGACGAGAGAGAGATCACAGGACGGCGCTATGAGCATGGAGATGCAAGGCAGCAAGCAAGTTCTTTTTTGAAAAAAACTTTTGGACCTTTAAGCCAAGCGTTCCCCCGATCCCGGTCCCACATCGCAAAAGTTTTTTGCTTCTTTTTTTCAAAAAAGAAGTGCTTCCTTCCTTCCTTAAACCAAACGAACCCGAGCCGATCCGGGCTTTTCACGGCCCCCTGCCGAGCGTAGGGCTGCGGCCGTGAAGATCGCAACCTTCAACATCAACGACATCAACAAGCGTCTTCCCAACCTGCTCGCCTGGCTGAAAACCGCGAAGCCGGACGCCGTTTGCCTGCAGGAGCTCAAATGCGAGGACCGCGCCTTTCCGGCCCGCGCCCTCGAAGCCGCTGGCTATGGCGCGGTGTGGAACGGCCAACGAACCTGGAACGGCGTCTCCATTCTCGCGCGTGGCGCGGAGCCGGTGTTCACGCGCGCATCCCTGCCGGGCGACGAAACCGACACGCAGGCGCGCTACATCGAAGCCGCAGTCGAGGGGATACTCATCGGCTGCCTCTATCTGCCGAACGGCAATCCGCAGCCCGGCCCCAAGTTCGCCTACAAACTCGCCTGGTTCGAGCGCCTGAACGCCCACGCCGCCACCCTCATCGAAACCGGCCTGCCGGTCGTTCTCGCCGGCGACTACAACGTGGTCCCAACCTCGGCCGACATCTATCCATCGAAATCATATGCCAAGAACGCGCTGGTCCAGCCCGCCAGCCGCTCCGCGTTCGCAAAGCTGCTCGAACAAGGCTGGACCGACGCCCTACGCACCGTTCACCCGAACGTCCGGCTCTACACGTTCTGGGACTACATGCGGGATCGTTGGCCACGCGACGCCGGCCTGAGGCTCGACCATCTGCTTCTCAGCCCAGCTGTGAAAGACCGGCTCAGTGCTGCCGGCGTGGACCGCGGCATACGGGGCGAACCAGGGGCGAGCGATCACGCCCCCGCCTGGTGCACCATCGACTGACCTCGTCCATCCCAGCCTTTTGAAATGTGGCGCACATGCGTCCATGTTCTCCGCATGTCCGTCATGATCCAGATCCGCAATGTGCCGGAGACACTTCACCGCGAACTCAAGTCGCGCGCGGCACTGGCGGGCATGTCCCTCTCCGATTTCCTCCTCGGTGAGATACGCCACGTCGCAGAGCGGCCCACGCTCGATCAATTGCGTGCGCGCCTCGCCGGCCGCACGCCTGCCATCCTATCGCTCGCACCTTCCGAGGCAGTCCGCGCCGAACGCGACACGCATTGATCGTTGTCGATGCGTCGGCCTTGCTCGAGGTGCTGCTGCGCACCCCGGCGGCACCCGCGGTGGAAAGCCACATGTTCGCGCCGGGACAGACTTTACATGCGCCACACCTGCTCGACATCGAAGTGGCGCAAGTCATCCGAAAATATGCAGCACGAGGCGAGATCGATGCCGAACGCGGTCGCTTGGCCCTGGAAGATTTAGGCGATCTGAAGCTGCGTCGCTATCCACACGAGTTCCTGCTGCCGCGCATCTGGTCGTTGCGCAACAATGTCACTGCGTATGACGCCGCCTATATCGCCCTGGCCGAAGCGCTGGACGCCGCACTGCTCACACGCGACCACAGTCTTGCCGCCACCCCCGGCCATCGTGCCCGCGTGACGCTGGTGTGAGCTTGCGTGCGAGCTGATGACCGTCGCGCCACTCTTGGCCCAAACATCGCGATCTTTGCGCCTCGAAGGCGATTTGCTACGGTTCGTGCGAATTTCGGTTGCTAAATCGGGGGCAGTTTACCAAACGCCTTCAGTGCGGTGAGGGAAGGCGGTCTCGTTGGCACAGTCTCTACGAAAGTTGCGCGTAGCGGTGAATGCACCGCGCCTGCTTCCGCACGCCTTGTTTATCCTCGCCGCAAAACCCGACTCTTTCATCTTCGAGGATATGAAGTCCTGGGCTGAGAAATATGAAATGCCGGCACCGGTAAGCCGGACCGATTTCATACTGGTCTTCCTCGCCTTGATGACATTCTTGAAGGAATTCCGGAATGTCTTCTATTTTCGCTTCGGTCTAAGGGCAAAAATCTTCGCCTTCCTCTGCCGCCCTCTCGAGTCTCTCGTCATCAACACGCGCGACATAGGACCCGGTCTGTTCATTCAGCATGGCATGGGAACCCTGATCTCGGCCGAAAGCATCGGCCGGCGATGCTGGATCAATCAGCAGGTCACCATCGGGTATTCGAACCGGGATGACAGGCCGACGATCGGCGACAATGTGCGGATACTCTCCGGCGCCAAGGTCGTTGGAAAACTGAGGATCGCCAACAACGCGACCGTAGGACTCAACACAGTCGTTCTGACAAATGTCCCGGAAGGTGCGACCGTCTTCGGAATTCCCGGACAGATCATCTGGCGGGCACGAACCGGCACCGCAAAACCTGTCGCTAGACAGGATGGTTGATCCTCAGCAGCAGCCCCAAGGAATACACTTGTGACCGTGACGGACATCCTACCGCAGCTTACCGAAATCTTCCGCGATGTCTTCGACGATCCTGGCATCGAACTCACAGACAACATGACCGCTGACGACTTTCCCGCATGGGATTCGCTGCAGCATATCAAGCTCATCATCGCAATCGAGGCGCACTTTGAAATCAAGTTCAGAACGGCAGAGATCGAAAACCTGACAGATGTCCGAACGCTACTGACCTCCATCGACAAGAAGGTGAGCTGACACCTGGCCAAGGCCGAGATGCGCCGCAAGCCGCCAACGACCTCCCGCTAGAGAGTGCAGGGGAGGGGGATTGGGTGGGTAAACCAGGGCTGCATGAGGCCGAGGGCAGCGGCTGAACAGCGCGGCGTCTGGCGGAGAGAGTGGGATTCGAACCCACGGTACGCTTTCACGCACACACGCTTTCCAAGCGTGCGCCTTAAACCGCTCGGCCATCTCTCCGCAGGCGCCGCAACCTAGGCAAGGACCAGCCCCCACGCAAGACCGTAGGCCCCACCCAAACATGCAAAAGTTTTTTGGTTCTTTTTTTCAAAAAAGAACCCCGCGGAGCGACTTTCAGAGAGCCTGTTTCGAAATGCGCTTCGAAAGTGCCCCTTAGGCGTCCATCTTGAGCGCGGCCAGGAACGCCGACTGCGGTATCTCCACCTTCCCGAACTGCCGCATCCGCTTCTTGCCTTCCTTCTGCTTTTCCAGAAGCTTGCGCTTGCGGCTGATATCGCCGCCGTAGCACTTGGCTGTCACGTCCTTGGACAATGCGCCGAGTGTCTCACGCGCAATGATCCGGCTTCCGATGGAAGCCTGGATGGCGATCTTGAACAACTGGCGCGGAATCAGCTCCTTCAGCTTGGCGCAGATCGACCGCCCGCGGCTCTCCGCCACGCTGCGATGGGCAATGAAACTCAGGGCATCGACAGGATCGGTGTTCACGAGAATGGAAATACGAACCAGGTCGCTTTCCTCATAGACATCCATCGCATAATCGAAACTCGCATACCCGCGCGAGATGCTTTTCAAGCGGTCATAGAAGTCGAAAACCACTTCGTTCAAAGGCAGCTGATACACCGCCATCGCCCGGTTGCCGACGTAGGTCAGGTCCTGCTGCCGCCCCCGCCGCTCGTTGCACAATGTCAGAACGTTCCCGAGATACTCGTCCGGCACCATGATGGTGGCGCGTATCCAGGGCTCTTCCATGCGGTCGACCACGCTGCCGTCCGGCATGTCCGCCGGATTATGCAGCTCCATCGTCTCGCCATTCGTCTTGTGAAGCTTGTAGACCACGGAAGGCGCGGTTGCGATCAGATCGAGATCGAACTCGCGCGACAACCGCTCCTGGATGATCTCCAGGTGGAGCATGCCGAGGAACCCGCAGCGATACCCGAATCCGAGTGCTGCAGAAGTCTCCGCCTCATAGTGGAAACTCGCATCGTTCAGCCGAAGCTTGCCGAGGCTCTCGCGCAACTTCTCGAAATCATCGGCATCCACCGGATAAAGCCCGCACCACACCACCGGAATGGAAGGTTTGAACCCGGGCAATGCCTCCGCCGCCGGCACCCGATCGTCCGTGATCGTGTCACCAACGTTGCAATCCGCCACGGTCTTCATCGCCGCCGTGATGTAGCCCATCTCGCCGGGACCCAGATCGTCGGTCGCAATCATCTTCGGCGTGAACACGCCGCATTGCTCCACCACATAGGCGTGCCCGTTCGCCATCATGCGGATCTTCTGCCCGCGCTTCAGCCGCCCATCCTTGATGCGAACCAGAATGACCACGCCGAGATACTGGTCGTACCAGCTATCCACCAGCAGCGCCTTCAGCGGCGCCGACGCATCGCCCACAGGCGGCGGCAGCCTCGTCACCAGCGCCTCGAGCACCCCCTCGATGTTCAGCCCCGTCTTCGCGCTGATCATCACCGCATCATCCGCAGGCAACCCGATCACGTCCTCGATCTGCTGCCTGACCCGCTCCGGCTCGGCCGCAGGCAGATCGATCTTGTTGAGCACCGGCACGATCTCGTGGTGCGCGTCCAGCGCCTGATAGACGTTGGCCAAGGTCTGCGCCTCGACCCCCTGGCTCGCATCCACCACCAGCAGGCTGCCCTCGCACGCCGCCAGGCTGCGGCTCACCTCATAGGCAAAGTCCACATGCCCGGGCGTGTCCATCAGGTTGAGCTGATAGGTCAGGCCATCCTTGGCCTTGTAGGAGAGGCGCACCGTCTGCGCCTTGATGGTGATGCCGCGCTCCTTCTCCAGCTCCATGTTGTCGAGCACCTGCGACGTCATCTCGCGATCCGTCAGGCCCCCACACGCCTGGATCAGCCGGTCCGCCAGCGTGGACTTGCCATGGTCGATGTGAGCGATAATCGAGAAATTACGTATGCGGGCTAGCGGCGTTTCGGTCATGGGGCAGGAGATAGGCGGATTTCGGCGTTCTGTCAGCAGGAGGAAGCAAGGGTGTTCTTTTTGAAAAAAGAACCAAAAACTTTTTGCTTCCTGGCACCCGGCTTGAGGGACAGCCGAGATCAGGCTTCCTGGGCTTCTGCCAGTTCTGACAGGCCACGCGTTAGGGCTTCTGCCCGGTCTGTTGCGGCGCGCATGTTGCCTAGCAGGCGAAGCAGCGCCTCGTTTCCGCCGGCGTGGCGCTCCGCCAGGACGATGCTGCCTGACAGCACCGTCAGCAGATTATTGTATTCATGCGCCATACCGGCCAGCCGCGACGCCTCAGCCATGCCGGAGCCCTAGCGCAAACGCGCCCCTGTGGCCTTGCTGACGGCTGCGACGATCGTTACGCACGCGGCTTCAATCTCCTGGTCGGTCAAGCTGCGCTCAGCCGGTTGGAGAACAACCTCCACCCCCAGCGACCGTTCCCCGGCCGCAAGCAGCCCGCCTTCGAAAACATCGAACAGTCGCACGTCTGCCACAAGACCCCGCGCGCCCGATTGTGCCGCCTTCAGCACGCTCTGCGCCGCCACCCCCGCAGGCACGACGAAAGCGAAATCCCGCCGCACCGGCTGCAGCGCCGGCAAATCAGGCGCGCCTCGCTTGCGCCGCTTCGGATCGGCCACCGCATCGAGGAAAATCTCGAACGCACAAACCGGCCCGTCCAGGTCGAGCGACGCCACTACCGAAGGATGCAGCTCGCCGAACCACGCCAGAACCGTCTTCGGCCCCTGCCTCAGCACGCCAGACCGCCCAGGATGGTAATGCGCCGGCGCGTCCGCGGTCACCGACAGCGCCGCCATCGGCACGCCCGCTGCCCCCAGCACCGACAGCGCATGCGCCTTCGCCTCCATCGCCCCGGGCGGCGGAACGCTGCCCTCCCAATGCCTGGGCGGCACACCGGCATGAAGCCCCGCCGCCACCAGCGCCTGCCCATCGCCATACCCGGGCCCCACCTCGAACAACGCGATGTCGCCGGCGCCGCGCGCCGCATTCCGGCGCGCCGCCTGCGCCAGCGTCGCCAAAGGCGAAGGCCGCATCTGGTCGAGATCCGCCGCAATCGGGTTCAGCAGCGTGAGCGACGCCGGCGCCGCGCCGAACAGCGCCATCTCGCGCCCCGCGCCAAAACTATAGGTGACGCACTCGGCCAGCCCACGGGCCGCCAGCACACGCCGAACCAGCGCCGTCCGGACCTGCCGCGCCGTCAGCGTCGCCACGGGCACAGGCGGCCGCCCGAGCAGCGACACCGCCGGAATACGGTCCAGCCCGTCGATGCGCAGAACCTCCTCGACCAGGTCGCACTCCGGCTCCATCACCGCCGCCCCGGCAGCAGCGCTTTCCGCCCGCGCCGCATCCAGCCCGACCTGCTGCGCCAGCGCCGATCCGCCCGCCACATCGTTCCGCCAGGACGGCACCTGAACCGTCACGCCCTGTGCATCCCCGGCCGACCGCACAAACCCCAGCCGTTCCAGAATATGCACGGCGCGTTCCGGCGCGACATCCGACCCGCCAAGCGCCCCAAGCCGTGCAAACCGCAGGCTCGCCGTCCGCTGCCAGGCCGGTTCCGCACCGGCCGACGTCACCTCGCCGGCCTCGCCGCCGCACAGCGCCATGATCATCGCGGTCGCCGCCTCGACCGCCGCAGGCAGCAGCGCCTGGTCCACCCCACGCTCGAACCGCTGCCTCGCATCGGTCGACAGCGCATGACGCCGTCCGCTCAGCGCCACACGCACAGGATCGAACAGCGCGCACTCGAGAAACACATTCACAGTGTCCTCAGTGCTGCTCGTCGCCTCCCCGCCCACAATGCCAGCCAGCGACTGCACCCCCGCGGCATCGGCGATCACCAGATCCTCCGCCGTCACCGTCAGGTCACGCCCTGCTAGGCTGCGGAAACTCTCGCCCGCGCCCCTGCGCAAAACCAGCTCGCCACCGCTCACGCGATCCGCATCGAACACATGAAGCGGCCGCCCAAGATCGACGGTGAAGAAATTCGTCACATCGACCAGGGCGCTGATCGGCCTGAGCCCCACCGACGTCAGCCGCTGCTGCAACCAGGCAGGGGAGGGGCTATTACGCACCCCCCTGATCAGCCGGCCGAGTATCCAAGGGCAGTCGCCCGGCGCCTCGTTCCGCCAGACGATCGGGCTGGCAAACGCTCCAGGCACGGCAGCCGGCGTCCAAGGCTTCAGCACCCCCAATCCGGCCGCCGCCAGATCACGCGCCACCCCGCGCACCGAAAGCGCATCCCCCCGGTTCGGCGTCACGCCGATTTCGATCACCGGATCATCCAGCCCTGCCCACGCCGCATACGGCATGCCGACAGGCGCATCCTCGGGCAATTCGATGATCCCGTCGTGATCCTCGCCCAACGCCAGCTCGCGAAAACTCACGAGCATGCCTTCGGATTTCTCGCCGCGTATCTCGCCGACCTTCAGCGTCACGCCGCTGCCCGGGATCACCGCGCCAGGCGGCGCGAACACCGTATGCAACCCGGTGCGCGCATTCGGCGCACCGCACACCACGGAAATCTCCCGCCCATCGCCGATATCCACAAGGCACTTCCGCAGCCGATCCGCATTGGGATGCTGCACCGCCTCTATCACCCGCGCGGTCACGAAAGGTGCCAGCGCCGCCGCCTTGTTCTCCACCCCCTCCACCTCGAGCCCGATGGAGGACAGCGTCTCCGTGATCCGCTCCAGCGGAGCATCCGTCTCCAGATGCTCCCTCAGCCATGACAGCGTGAACTTCACTGGCTCACGCCCTCATGCAGGATCGCAGGCGCGAACGGCGAAAATCCGTAATGCCGCAGCCAGCGCAGATCGCTTTCGTAGAACGGCCGCAAATCCGCGATGCCGTACTTCAGCATGGTGATCCGCTCGACCCCCATGCCGAACGCGAACCCCTGCCACTCACGCGGATCGATGCCGCAATTCGCCAGCACCTTCGGATGCACCATGCCGCTGCCGAGGATCTCCAGCCAGTCACCCCCAGCCCCGATCTCCCCGGTGCGGCGGTTCCAGCCGATATCGACTTCCATGCTCGGCTCGGTGAACGGGAAATAGCTCGCGCGGAACCGCACGGGCAGGGTGGCAATGCCGAAATACGCCCGCAGGAAATCGATCAGGCACCCCTTCAGGTGCCCGAGGGTGATATCCCGGTCGATGACCAGCCCCTCGCACTGATGGAACATCGGGCTATGCGTCGCGTCGTGATCAGCCCGGAACGTCCGCCCTGGCACGATCACCCGGATCGGCGGCGGCTGCTCCAGCATGGTGCGCACCTGAACCGGACTGGTATGCGTGCGAAGCACGCGCGGCGCCGCACCAGGCTCGGCCGCCGCCAGATAGAAAGTATCGTGATCGTCGCGCGCAGGATGATGCGCCGGGATGTTGAGGGCGGAAAAATTGTGCCAGTCCGCCTCGATGTCCGGCCCCTCGGCGGTGGCGAAACCCATCGCCCCGAAGATCGCCGAGATCTCCTCCAAGGTCCTGCTGATCGGATGGATGGTGCCGGGCGGATCGAGCCGCGGCGGCAGCGAAGGATCCATCCGCTCGGCCGCCAATTTCGCTGCCAACGCCGCGGCCTCGAGCGTCTGCTTCTTGGCGTCGATCGCCTGAGCGAATTCGTCCTTCAGCCGGTTCAGCGCGGCCCCGCGCTCGCGCCGCTCTTCCGGCGCCGTCTTGCCCAGATCCCTCAGAAGGGAAGTGAGCACACCCGACTTCCCGAGCGTGCCAGTACGAATGGCATCCCAGCTTTTCAGGTCAGGAGCATCATCGATCGCGGCAAGCGTACTCGCGCGAAGCGCATCCAAATCGTCGCTCAAAACCGCCCCGCCTCATCAATGGGGGTCTGGGGCCTCCAGGCCCCAGCGGGGTCCAGGGGCAGAGCCCCTGGCCTTGCCGTGTCTTACTCAGCCGCCGCTGCGGGCGCATCCTCAGCAGGCGCAGCCTCGATAGTAGCCTGCACTGCCTTCACGATTTCGGAAAATGACGCAGGATCGTCGAAAGCGATCGCCGCCAGCATCTTGCGGTCGATGACGATGCCAGTCTGGTTCAGCCCATGGATGAACCGGCTGTAGGTGATGCCGTGCTCGCGCACCGCCGCGTTGATACGCTGGATCCAGAGCGCGCGGAATTCGCGCTTCTTCACCCGCCTGTCGCGGTAGGCGTATTGCAGCGACTTCTCGAGCCGCTCGAGAGCGATCCGGTAGTTCGTCGAAGACCGTCCGAAGAACCCCTTGGAGGCCTTTAGAACCTTCTTGTGGCGTGCGTGGGTCGTCGTACCCCGCTTGACGCGTGCCATCTATCCGCCCTCCCTAGCCGAGACCGTAGGGGGCCCACTGCTTGACGGTCAGGCCGTCTGCGTGGGTCAGGGTCTGGCTGCCGCGGTTGGAGCGAATAGCCTTCTGCGAGCGTGCCGAAAGGTTGTGGCGCTTCTTGCCTGGACCGGCCATGACCTTGCCAGTCGCCGTGATCTTGAAGCGCTTCTTGACGGAAGACTTCGTCTTCATCTTGGGCATTTCGTACTCCTATAGGGTAAGCCTCGCCGGGCCGCCGAGGTGGCGGGGTGCGAGTGTCACGGCCGGGCATGCCCATCATGGCCCGGTCGCGTGAGAGCGCGCGGTGTAGCGTCGGCAGCACACATAAGCAAGACCTCGGCGCGCTCCACCGAAAAACATCCGCGCGCCACCCCCTCAAGGTTGCATACAAGCCCATCTTTATGCGTTACGGTTGCAGGAAGCCGAATACGGTTGTAGCGCACCAGGGATAGCAGCCAATTTTCGCCACCCGCATATCGAACCCCGGTCCGGACAGCAGATCGACGACGGTTCAACCACTTGTCGTCGAGACACCAGGCCGCTGCCGCG
This sequence comes from Acetobacteraceae bacterium, assembly GCA_965198825.1. Lineage (GTDB taxonomy): Bacteria > Pseudomonadota > Alphaproteobacteria > Acetobacterales > Acetobacteraceae > BOG-908. The sequence goes on from CBDAQB010000003.1 coordinate 561,455, forward strand.
AGCTCGACTACTGCTCCATCGGCCAGATGCGAACCTTGGTGCAGGTCCCGCTCGGCAAGCCTTTCCTCTGTCCCGAGTGCGGCCGCCCCCTCCACACACCGCCTGCGAAACCGCGGCGGTCCAGCCGCAGAACGCTTCTGGTGGGGACAGGCGCCGCCGCCGTCGCCCTTCTCTCCCTAGGCCTCTGGCGCGGGTCGGACCGCTCCAGCGAAGACCATCGCCGCATCGCCCTCGCCGCCCAGGCGTCCCTCCAAAACGCTGCATCGCTCCAGGCCAAGGCCGCAATCCAGGCACCACCGCTGCAAACCCTCTCAACCACCCAATCGGCGCCGGCGCCCGTCACCCAGGTCGATGCCCTTGCCGAGGCGTTGCCAACGCTCACCCTGGCCGAAACCGCGGCGCCTGCCGCGCCCGCAACCATTCCATCGGAGACGCTCGCCGCCGCGCGCTACGCCCCGTCCGCCCTGAAGGTCGGTGACGAGATCATGGCGGAGCTACCCACCCTGCAACTTTCCGAAACCCTGCCGGACCCACCGCCGCTGCCGCGCGACCGCGGCTTCACCCCGGTCGCCATCGCCGGCGGCGCGCCCGCTTACCCCAACGACTACATCCACGATCACCGCACCGGCGAAGTCTCCCTCTCCTGCCGGATCGAGCAGGACGGCCAACCCACGGGATGCATCGTCCACGACCTGCAAGGCGGCCGCCGCTTCGCAGAGGCCGCCGTCAACTGGCTCAATAGCGGCGCCGTACATTTCGCCCCCATTTTGCGCGGCGGCCGCCCCGTGACCCAGCAAGAACATTGGACAGTCAGCTTCAGGCCGCCGCGCTGACACGCCTCTCATGTTGACAGGTCGTGGGAGAAGTTCTCGCCAGAGCGTTGCCAATGCGGCAGTATTGGCCGCGAGAGTCGTTCAGACGTCGGCGAGACACCCCTAGTGCCAGTCACAGCCACCTCCAAGCAGCGCCTTGCTTCCAAAACGCCAGGCCTGTGCACGAACACCGCGGATTGTGCGGTGGGCAGGCGCGGCAAGCCGGTCATGGTCGCGCTGAACCAGCCCTTCCGCTGCCCCAACTGCGGGGGTCCGCTCACCCCGCCCGACCCGGCCGACATGCGCAGGAGCCTGGTCGTCCCCCTGCTGACCGGGGGCGCTGTCCTCCTGCTCCTTCTGCTCGCCGCCACCTGGCTCACGCTCACCCGCCCAAAGGCGCCGGTCCAGACCGCCGCCCGCGTCACCGCGCCCGTGCAAACCGCAGTCACCACCCCGGCGCCTCCGCCACCCAGCCCACCTGAGCCGCCGGTCGGCTCCGGCCAGCTCGGCACCACTCCGCCAAACCCCGCCCTGGTCGGCTCTTCCAGCCCGGCCGGTCCCACCTCCGCCACCCTGGCGAGCGGCACTCCCACCCAGCCCGCCGCCGCGCCAACCCCGGCGCCCACGCCTACGCCCCCCGCCGCCGCGAGCAAGCCGGCCGCCCCGACCGCGGCGGAAATCAAGCGCCAGCACCGCGTCGTCGCCACCCGCCAGAAGCGCCGGGCGGCAAGCGGCGAACTCTCCGCGGAAATGCTCCCGCTGGACGGCAGCCGCCCCGACTACCCCGCCGAATACGAGGACCAGCAGATCCCAGGCTCGGTTTCCGTCACCTGCATGATCGAGCCGGACGGCCACGCCACCGGCTGCGTCACCCGCGCCGCAGGCGGCCCCCGCTTCGCCGAATCAGTCGAACACTGGCTGGGCCGGGAAGGCACCCGCTTCACCCCCATGATGAAAAACGGCCACCCCATCCCCGCCCGCTTCACCTGGAACATCCAGTTCTTCCCGTGAACGCGCGCTGAGCGGCAACACCGGAAGACCAACCACCAAGACACCAAGGACGCGGAGTTGCACGGAGGCGGCGATGCCATGACAGGGTGCTCCCCTCTGCTCATGTCGCCCGGCCTCTTCGTGAGCCTTCGTGTTCTTCCCATCTTCGTGGTGGACCTTAACCACCGCGCCGCCGTACGCGGTTCAACCAAAAGCCACAGCTCTTTGGCGCCGCACAATCACCAGTGCTAAAGCGCACCCCCATGGGCCTCCCCTTCCTCAAAATGCACGGCGCCGGAAACGATTTCGTGGTCCTGGACCTCCGCACCAGCCAGGCCGCACTCACCCCGACCCTCATCGCCGCCATGGCCGACCGCCGGCGCGGCATCGGCTGCGACCAGCTCATCGTCATCGCCCCCGCGGACGGCGGCGCCGACGCCACCATGCAAATCCACAACGCCGACGGCACCCCAGCCGAAGCCTGCGGCAACGCCACCCGCTGCGTCGCCTGGCTCCTCGCGGAAGAAACTGGAAGCCAGCACATCACTCTTCAAACCGAGGCCGGCCTGCTGGAAGCGCACATCCAACCGAACGCCCAGATCACCGTGGACATGGGCGCTCCGCGCCTGGGCTGGCGCGACATCCCGCTCGCCACCGAAATGGACACCCTCCACCTCGGCCTGCCCGGCGACCCGGCCGCCCTTTCCATGGGCAACCCCCACATCACCCTCTTCGTCGAACATCTGTCAGACCACGACATCGCCACCCAAGGTCCGGCCCTCGAGCACCACCATCTCTTCCCTGAGCGGGTCAACGCCGGCTTCGCCCAGATCACCGGCCCCGCCAGCCTGCGCCTGAAGGTCTGGGAACGCGGCGCCGGACTGACCCTCGCCTGCGGCTCAGGCGCCTGCGCCGCCCTGGTGAACGCCCACCGCCGCGGCCTCCTCCCGCGCGAAGCCACCATCGAGGCCGACGGCGGCACCCTCCACATCGCCTGGCGCGAGCACGACGGCCACGTCCTCATGACCGGCCCCGCCGTCACCGCCTTCAAAGGCGAGATCGACCTCGCGGCATTTCCTCGATGAGCGAAGTCATCACGTTCGGCTGCCGCCTGAACGCCTACGAAAGCGACATCATACGCGGCCTCACCGCCCACCTTCCCGGCGAAATCGTGGTGAACACCTGCGCCGTCACGGGCGAAGCCGAGCGCCAGGCCAGGCAGGCGATCCGCCGCCTCACACGCGACCGCCCCGAAGCGCGCATCACCGTCACCGGCTGCGCGGCCCAGATCGCGCCCTCCCGCTGGTCCGCCCTGCCTGGCGTCACGCGCGTCCTGGGCAACACCGAAAAACTCCAGAAAACCGCCTGGCAGGAAGGCTCACGCGCCGGCGTCGCCGACATCATGCAGGCCGAAACACCCGTCCCCACCTTCAGCCATTCCTTCGCCGGCCGCGCCCGCGCGCTGGTGCAGATCCAGCAAGGCTGCGACCACCACTGCACCTTCTGCGTCATTCCCCTCGGCCGGGGCCGCAACCGCTCCGTCCCCGCCGCCGACATCGTCGCCCGCATCCAAACCCTGGCCGGCCAGGGCACACATGAAGCCGTCCTCACAGGCGTGGATGCCACCAGCTACGGCCAGGATCTCCCTGGCCAGCCGACCCTCGGCGCCCTGGTCTGCCGGATCCTCGCCGAAGTGCCGACCCTCGCGCGCCTGCGCCTTTCGTCCATCGACCCCGCCGCCATCGACGACGACCTCTGGCGAGCCATCGCCGAGGAACCCCGCCTCATGCCCCACCTCCACCTCTCGCTGCAGTCGGCCTCCGCCATGGTCCTCAAGCGCATGCGCCGCCGCCACTCGCCCGGTCAGGCTTCCGAAACCATCGCCCGTGCCCGCTCGCTGCGCCCAGGCATCGCCATAGGCGCCGACCTCATCGCCGGCTTCCCCACCGAAACCGACGCCCAGGCCCACGAAACCCTCGACTGGCTCGGCCGCCACGCGCTCCCCTACCTGCACGTCTTCCCCTACAGCGAACGCCCGGACACCCCCGCCGCACGCATGCCGCAGATCCCCCTCGAAACCCGCCGCGCCCGCGCCGCCGCCCTGCGCGCCCAGGCCGCGGAGGCCGCGCACCGCTGGCACCAATCCGCCATCGGAACGGTGGCGGAAATCCTCACCGAGGCCGGCCCCACCAGCCACACCGCGCATTTCGCCCCAGTCCGCCTCACCACCCAGCACCCGCCAGGCCTGCTCCTGCGCGCCAGAATCATCGCGGCCGACGCGGCCGCCCTCACAGCGGAACCGATTTGATGGCCGGCTTCTTCTCCCGCCTGAAGGAAGGCCTCGCGAAGAGCACGCAAAAGCTCAGCGGCATCACCGCCGCCTTCACCAAGCGCAAACTCGACGACGCCGCCCTCGAGGAACTCGAAGACCTCCTGATCGGCGCCGACCTCGGTCACCAGGTCGCCCGCCGGATCATCCGCGACTTCCGCAGCACCCGCTTTGGCGACGAAGTCACCGACCAGGAAGTTCGCGACACCCTCGCCCGCGAAATCGCCGCCATCCTCACCCCGGTGGCGCAACCCCTCATCATCGGCAAAGCGCGCAAGCCGCACGTCATCCTCGTCGCAGGCGTCAACGGCGTTGGCAAAACCACCACCATTGGCAAGCTCTCGCTGAATTTCCGAGACCTCGGCCTCAAATCCATCCTTGTCGCCGGCGACACCTTCCGCGCCGCCGCGGTGGAACAACTGCAAATCTGGGGCGAGCGAACCGGCGCCCCCGTCGTCTCAGGCGCCGCGAACACCGACGCCGCAGGCCTCGCCTACAACGCCCTTACACGCGCCCAGGCGGAAGCCGCCGACGTCCTCCTCATCGACACCGCCGGCCGCCTCCACAACAAATCCGCGCTCATGGAGGAGCTTCAGAAAATCATCAGGGTCCTGCGCAAACAGGATGCCACAGCCCCGCACAGCGTCATCCTGGTGCTGGACGCCACCACCGGCCAAAACGCCATCCAGCAAGTCAAAATCTTCAAGGAACTCGTCGCCGTCACCGGCCTCATCGTCACCAAGCTCGACGGCAGCGCCAGAGGCGGCATCGTCGTAGCGTTGGCCGAAGAATTTAAACTCCCCATCCACGCCGTCGGCGTTGGCGAACAAGCCGCCGACTTGCGCCCGTTTGATCCTGCCGATTTTGCACGTGGGCTGGTTGGTGGTTGATCAGTAAAGGAAGATCTTCTTTTTGAAAAAAAGAAGCAAAAAACTTTTGGACGCTTAGGCCGGGCCTTTCCACGATCTCGGTCCCAAGTCGCAAAAGTTTTTTGGTTCTTTTTTTTCAAAAAAGAACTGCTTCCTTCCTAAAACCCATCACCCTCAAGCAACAGCCGCGTCGAACACATCCGCAACGACGCAGTTCCGGCCGTCCCGTTTCGCCTGATACATGAGTTGATCCGCCATGCGCAGACCATCCTCCAGGCCGGATTCGTCTTCGCCGAGGCAGGTGCAGCCGATGCTCGCGGTGATTTTGATGGTGGTCCCGAGAACCGGAACTTCCATCGACGCCAAGGACAATCGCAGCCGCTCGGCGACAAGCATCGCCTTCGGAAGCGCAGTTTCGACCAGCAGGACCCCAAATTCCTCGCCGCCCAGCCTTCCGAAGATGTCGATTTGCCGGAGTGCCGTACGCAGAGCGCCGCCGACCGCCGCCAGCACCGCGTCGCCGGCATCATGGCCGTATGTGTCATTCACTTTCTTGAAGTGATCCACGTCGAGTATCAAAATACTCACCGGCCGCCCGTAGCGTTTTGCACGAGCAACTTCCGTCTCGCATTGCTCGAGAAACCCCCGCCGATTGAAGAGGCCGGTCAACGGGTCGCTCGTCGCCAGGCGGGAAAGCTCTGCCATATAATCGATGATCCGCCGTATCATCGGCCGGAAAATAAACGATGCCTCGACCATCAGCGTGATCAGGACGGTCACGAGGATCACCCATTGCAGGCGTTCCAGATAGCTGATCCGTCTTTCGCTCCTGTGCTGTTCCAAGCTGACGACGTTGTCCAGAGCGCTCAACAGGCTGTTGCGTGCCTCGGCCAAAACGCGGGACAGCGGTTGATCGACATGCGCGTCGCCCGGTTCCGCCGCGGCAACCCGCCTTGCATCGGCGATAAAGCCACGCGCCTCGGCATCGAGCGCGCCGCCAGGCCCGAAATAGAGTGTCTTGAGTTTCCTGGCGTCGCTGTCGCTCGATCCATCCGTCCTGATTGCCGAGACGAGGAAGTCGTGCGCCGTCTCGAACTGATCGACCGCGGTCTGCAGGTCGCCTCGAGCCTCGCTATCGCCGGACCTCCATTGACTTGCCAGTGCAGCGATCCGTTGCGACAGCATCCGCTGGCGCCCGGACTTATTGATGATGGCGGCACTCCCTTCGTTGGTCTGCAGGCTGGCTTCCAGCGCGAAGTGGGAGGCGATGGACATGCCGGCGATGATCAGGAGAGCAACGATGTAGGCCGTTGTCAGGGCTCGCGCGGAAATCGGCTGTTTCGGCATCGGCTGCTTTCAGAGCACGGCGGCGCGTGCGCTTTCCCGTCTCCAAGGGGCAGCGGCACACGCGAAACAGGTGTCTTGGTTCATGGCGAAATCGAGGTCGAACATCATGGCTCGGTAGCAGACTCTCGCCCGGTGACAAACCGGACCATCTAATGCACCTCGGGAGAAAACGAGGGGCATCCTGAAAATCACCTATGCCTCACGTTCCCGTGAACACGCGTCCATGACGATCGAGGCAATAGCGCAACGAAATAGGCTTACTGTCCACGCGTTCGTCGTAATGGTCCCAAGCTGACAAAGCCGGGCAAACAAGGAGAAAGACGATGCGTGTCATGGTGCTCGTTAAAGCGACCGAAGACAGCGAAAAAGCGATCATGCCGCCTCCCGAACTGTTCGAGGCGATGGGCAAGTTCAACGAGGAGCTGGTCAGCGCAGGCCTCCTGCTCGCCGGCGACGGCCTGGCCCCCTCCTCGAAAGGCAAGCGCATCGCCTTCGATGGCACCAGCCGCACCGTCATCGACGGTCCGTTTGCCGAAACCCGCGAGCTGGTCGCAGGCTTCTGGATCTGGCAGGTGCGCGACATGGAAGAGGCGATCGCCTGGGTCAAGCGCTGCCCCAACCCCATGCCGGTCCCAAGCGAGATCGAAATCCGGCCGATCATGGAAATGGCCGACTTCGTCGAGGCTCTAGGCCCCGATTTTCAGGACAGGCGCGACCGGCTCAGCGAGAAGCTTAGCGGCACCCTGGGCCCAGCCGGCGCCCTCGGCGGCCTCGGAACCTAGCGCCGCCGCCTGCAACGCTTGCGCTGATGCTTGCGGCAAGGAAGCAAGGCCTTCTTTTTTGAAAAAAAGAAGCAAAAAACTTTTGGACCTTGAGGCCCAGCACTTCCCCAGGCCCGGCCCAAAGTCGCAAAAGTTTTTTGGTTCTTTTTTTCAAAAAAGAACATGCTGCCTCCCGCATGATCATCGACTGGCCCCAAGCCCTCCCCACCGCGTCGGCAGCCTTCCTCGCCGCGCTGGTGGAATTTATCGAGGCCCTCACCATCGTGCTGGCCGTCGGCGCCGTACGCGGCTGGCGCGGTGCCATCGGCGGCACCGCCCTGGCCCTCTTCACCCTGCTCCTCCTGGTGGCGCTGCTCGGCCCGGCCATGACGCGCGTGCCGCAGGAACTGCTGCAGCTCGGCCTCGGCACCTTGCTGCTCCTCTTCGGGCTGCGCTGGCTGCGCAAGGCCATCCTGCGCACCGCCGGCATCATCCCCTTGCACGACGAAGAGGCAGCCTACGACCGCGAAAGCGCCGCCCTGCGTGGGCTTGGTGCGCTAACCGCCGGCTGGGATCGCATCGCAGCCGGCACGGCGTTCAAGATCACCATGGTCGAAGGCATCGAGGTCGTGTTCATCGTCATCGCCATCGGCGCCCGCGGCCAGGGCCAATTGCTGTTCGCCAGCCTGGGCGCCTTGATCGCCTTGCTGCTCGTGGCGGCGCTCGGCGTGCTTCTGCATCGCCCCGTCGCCAGGATCCCGGAGAACGCCCTGAAATTCGTGGTCGGCGTCATGCTCTGCGCCTACGGCACCTTCTGGGTAGGCGAGGGGATGGGTCTCGCATGGCCGGGCGACGACCGCGGCCTGCTGTTTCTGAACGCCGCATACCTGCTCTCAGCCCTGCTGCTGGCAAAGCTCTGCCGCATGCAGGCACCGACGCCCTCGGCGCCCTAGCAAGCCGTCATGACCTGGCTCAAATCCATCTGGACCGAAGGCGTCGGCCTGTTCATCGACGACGGCAGCCTGGCGGTCGCCGTGGCCGCATGGCTGATCGCCTGCCGCTTCCTCCTGCCATTCCTGAAACTCGCACCCGCATGGCCGCCTACGCTCCTCGCGGCCGGCCTGATCCTCATCCTCGCCGAAAGCGTCATCCGCCGTGCCAGGCTTGGCAAATAGGCCAGCAAACGGGCGCGCTATCGCCCCAAAAGCCCGCTGTGGCAGAACCTCCCCGATGTCCACCTTCGAACTCGTCCTCGGCCTTCTCCTGGCCGGCGTAGGCCTCGCCCTGGCGGCGCCGCGCCTGGGCCTCCCCTGGCCAGTCCTGCTCGCCATCGCCGGCACCGCGCTCGCTTTCGTTCCAGGCATGCCCCCGATCGTTCTCGACCCCAAGCTGGCGCTCGCCCTCTTCGTGGCCCCCGCCCTGATGGACGCGGCCTTCGACGCCAGCCCACGCGACCTGCGCGACAACTGGAAACCCGTGGGTGGCCTGGTGCTCATCGCCGTCGGCCTCTCCGTCGTCGCCGTGACTCTGGTTGCCCACCTCCTGCTGCCCGCCATGCCCTGGTGGGCCTGCCTCGCCCTCGGCGCCATCGTCGCCCCGCCGGACGCCGCCGCGGCCGCCGCCGTGCTCGGCACCATGCCCCTGCCACACCGCATCAAGGTCATCCTCGAAGGCGAAAGCCTCCTGAACGACGCAGCCGCCCTGCTGATCTACCGCTACGCCATCAGCGCCGCCGCCGGCGCCATGACCATCTGGACCGCGCCGCTCGCCGCCGTCTCCATCCTGGGCGGCGTCGCCCTGGGCTTCATCCTCGCCCATGCCTTCCTCGCCATCATGCGTCGCGTCGAGGACGGCGCCCCGGCCGTCCTCCTGCAATTCCTCGGCACCTTCGGCGTCTGGATCCTCGCCGACGCGCTCGAACTCTCCGCCGTTCTCACCATGGTCGCCTACGGCATGACGATCGCCAGGCACGCCCCAGGCCGCACCAGCCCGCGCCACCGCCGATCCAGCTACGCCGTGTGGGACGTCGCCGTCTTCGTCCTCAACGTCCTGGCCTTCATCCTCGTCGGCCTCCAGCTCCGCGCCATCCTCCTCCACCTCGACGGCCGCGCGACAGGCTACCTCTTCTTCGCCGGCGCCATCCTCGCCACCGTCATCCTCGTGCGCATCGCCTGGGTCATGAGCTTTAACGCCGCCGTGCGCTGGAAGAACCGCCGCTTCGGCGCCGTCACCGCCCGCCCCATGGTGCTGCCCAGCGCCGCCGGCGGCGTGCTCATCTCCTGGTGCGGCATGCGCGGCATGGTCACCCTCGCCGCCGCCCTCGCCCTGCCCGAAGGCTTCGCCCAGCGCGACCTCATCATCTTCTCCGCCTTCGGCGTCGTCCTGGGCACCCTGGTTCTCCAAGGCCTGACCCTGCGCCCCCTCATCGCCCTGCTCCCCCTCCCGCAAGACGACCGCATCGCCGACGAAGCCGCCTTCGCCAGACAGAAAACCGCCAAAGCCGCGCTGGACTCCCTGGGTGCAGACCGCGACGGCCCCGCAGGCCGCATGCTCGTCAAACAATACGAAGTCCGCCTCGGCAAACGCGACACCAGCGACCCCGCCATCACCGGCCTCCTCGACCTCCGCCGCCGCGCCCTCGCCGCCGAACGCGAACACCTCATCCACCTCCGCCGCGAAGGCCACATAGGCGACGACGCCTTCCACCGCCTCGAAGAAGAACTAGACTGGGCCGAAGCCGATCAAAGAAACGCGTAACCTCTCCCTCTCCCTCCCCCTTTATGGGGGAGGGCCGGGGTGGGGGCAGATGCAGCCAGCAAGAATCTTCTTTTTTGAAAAAAAGAAGCAAAAAACTTTTGCGAGTTTGCGCCGGGCCCGAGGCTATAACCAGCCTCTCGTTATGGCGAAGCGCCCGCCTAACTAGCCGGCGTCCCAGGCGGCATAAACAAACTATCCGTCATCACCGGATCAACCCGCAACCCGCTCAAAGCCATCGTCAAAACCTGACCATTGGCATTCACCACAGTCACCGACTCCAGCATCAAAGGCTGCGCCTGAAACAGCAGCCGCAAAGTCCCCTGCCCAGGATTGGCAGTCTTCACCAGGCTGATCTGCTCGAACCCATCCCCCCGCTCGAGCTTCGTGACACTCACCGCCCCCTCAAGCGCGATGCGCGGCGTCAGCAGCATCCCCAAGGGCGTGCGAGACAACGCAACGGTCGTCGTCGCATGCGTCGCCCGATCGTAAACGGTCAGCCGCCCGCCATTCGCCACCATCACCCGCGACGCAGCACCCTCATAATCGATGCGCAGACGCCCAGGCCGGTCGAGCCACAAAGTCCCAGCCCCAGGCCCGAAATTTCCCGATTGCACGAAATGCGCCTGCAGCTTCGGCATCGTATCGAGATACGCCTCGATACGCCTAACCTCCGGCGCATCCGACGCGCTGACCACCGGTGGCGGCGTTTCCGCGCACGCTGCCAGGGCCGTCACAAACCCAAAAGCAAGCGCGTTCTTTTTTAAAAAAAAGAACCAAAAAACTTTTGCGACATGGAGGGCGAGATCGTGGGAACGCCCGGCCCAAGTGACAAAAGTTTTTTGCTTCTTTTTTTCAAAAAAGAAGTCCTTCCTTCCTACCATCTCCAGCCCGCTCAAGACGCAGAAAGCCGCTTCTTCGCCAGCGCCCGAGACCGCCGCTGATCCGCAATCAGCGCCTTGAAAACCGAAAGCTTCGGATCCGCCCGCCCGGTCCCCCCGATACGCAGCAGTTGCTCGTAATACCAACCCTGCAGCGCAAACGCGTTCATCGCCCGCAGCATCGGAACCGGCGACGTCGCCGAGAACCATCCAGGCCCCAACTGCAACCGATCTTCCCACCTCTCCATGGAAGCGATTTCTCCGCGCAGCAGCTTGCCTGGCGCATCCGGATCCACGCACAACGGCCGTCCCAGCCCGATCATGTCGATGCCATCGTTCGCGATCGCATCCGCCATTCCCTCGGCGCTGCGGAACCCGCCCGTCACCATCAGCTTCGCCCGGCTCACATGCGCCCGCATTTCCGGCGCAAACCGCTGGAAGTAGCTCTCGCGCGCCCGCGTGCTCTCGCGCACCACCTGCTCGGCCACCGCTTCCATGCCGGCCAGCCGCATCATCGCCGGCTGCTCGTAGGTCCCGCCCGACACCTCGATGAGATCGACGCCCTCCAAATCGAGCCAACCCGCCACCGCCTGGCTGTCCTCGAAAGCAAACCCGCCCTTCTGGAAATCAGCAGAGTTCAGCTTGACGGAAACCGGGAAATCCGTCCCCACCGCCGCCCGCACCGCGCGCACGATCTCCAGCAGGAACCGTGCCCGTCCCGCCAGGTCACCACCCCACTCATCCTCCCGGACATTCGTGCGCGGCGAGAGAAACGACGAAATCAGATACCCGTGCGCGCCGTGTATCTGCACGCCTGTAAAACCCACCTCGCGCGCCACCTTCGCCGCCTGCGCAAACTTGCCGATAACCTCCAGGATCTCGGCCTCCGTCAGCGCCACCGGCTTGCCGAACTGCCCGCCAGGCAACGCCACTGTCAGCGCGGACGGCGCCTTCGGATTTGGATTGACGATCTTCTGCGTCTGCCGGCCCGAATGCGACAACTGCATCCAGGCCTGCGTGTCATTGGCCGTGCACGCCGTCGCCCATGCCTCGAGTGCCGCCCGGCGCGAAGCATCCGGCGCCCCATCGATCACGACGTTCCCGGGTGCCTCCAGATGGTTCCGGTCCACCATGACATTGCCTGTCAGCAGCAGCCCGGCCCCACCCGCGCTCCAAGCCGCGTAGAGCCGGTTCAGCTCGGCCGAAGGCACGCCCTGTGTCCCCGCAAGGCGCTCCGTCATCGCCCCTTTGCAGAGCCGGTTCTTCACCGTCGCCCCACAAGGAAGCGTCAGCGGTTGCGCGATGGTCTGGATGAAATCGGTCATGCGCCTCGCTACCGATTTCCAGCCCGGAAGACCAGAGGCCTACCAACGCATCCCATATCGAAGTAGCAACAAAACCGCATGCAAAGACGCACCTTCCTGGCCGCCGCCGGCGCCACCCTCATCGCCCAGGCCGAACCGTCGCTGCGCGAGAGAGCCGCCCAGAAAAACCTCCTCTTCGGCGCCATGGTAGAACACGCCCCGCTCGCCGCCGACCCCACCTACGCCGCCGCCATCGCAAGAGACTGCGCCATCATCGTCCCGGGCACGGAGGCTAAATGGGCCGCCACCGAACCCGCCCCGAACCGCTTCGATTTCGCCGCCCTGGATCAGATCGCCGCCTTCGCCACCCAACACCACCAGCAGCTCCGGCTGCACAACCTGGTCTGGTCCGTCTGGAACCCCGCCTGGCTCGCCCCCGCCCTCAAAACCGCGGAAGCGCCGGCCATCCTCGCCCGCCACATCAAAACCGTAGCCGGCCGCTACCGCGGCCGCGTCCTGGCCTGGGACGTCGTGAACGAACCCATAGACACCCGCTGGCCCGCGGACCGAGACGGCCAGGTCACCGGCCCCTGGTGGCACGCCCTTGGCCCCACCTACGTCGAACAAGCCTTCCGCCACGCCCACGAAGCCGACCCCGCCGCCCAACTCTTCATCAACGACGACTGGCTCGAATACCCGCAATCCGCCAAAAAACGCGCCCAGACCCTCCGCCTCCTAGAACGCTGGCGCAGAAACGGCATCCCCATCCACGGCTACGGCCTCGAAGCCCACCTCCAGCCCGAACTCCCCTTCGACGCCGAACCCTACCGCCGCTTTCTTGCCGGCGTCGCCGCTCTCGGCCTCACCATCCACATCACCGAACTGGACGTGCAGGACCGCACACTCCCCGCCGACACCGCCACCAGAGACGCCGCAGTAGCCAACACCCTCAAAAACTACCTCGCAGTCGCCCTGGACGAACCCGCCGTCGCCGCCGTCCTCACCTGGGCCTACACCGACCGCTACAACTACCAGAACCGCGACCCCGCCACGCGCCGCAGAGACAACCTCCCCTCCAGAGGCGCCCTCCTCGACACCAGCCTCGCCCGCAAGCCCGCCTGGCAAGCCGTAGCCACCGCCCTGGACCAAGCGCCTACGCGCTAGCCTCGCCGTTGCGAGAAATCGCTGGGCGACACAGCAAGCAAGCACTTCTTTTTTAAAAAGAAGAAGCAAAAAACTTTTGGACCATGAGGCCCAGCCTATCCCCAAACCCGGCCCAAACATCCAAAAAGTTTTTGGTTCTTTTTCCAAAAAGAACGCGCTTACTTCCTTCCTTTCAACAACCAACTACACCCGCAACGATTAAAAGATCGTTACGCGGCTAAAAAGCCGCCTCTTCCAAAGCCATCATCGAAGCCTTGCCAGTCCGGATGCTCGCCCAAAGCGCGCCCGTCTGCGGCAGGATCCGATCCATGAAGAACTGCGCCGTCGTCAGCTTGGCCTTGTAGAAACCCGCATCCCCATTGGCCGCCGGCAAAGCCTCGCGCGCCACCTTCGCCGACCGCGCCCACATATACCCAAGCGCCACCAGCCCCAGCAGGCGCAAATATTCCGTCGCCGCAGCCCCGGCCTCCTCGGGATCACGCATCGACGCCTGAGCGATATGTCCAGTCGCCTGCTGCAACGCCCCGAATGCCTTCGCCAACGGCAGCACCATCGGATCGCTGGCGTTCTCCTCGATGAACGCCTGCACCGGATGGAAAAACCCGCGCATCAAACGCCCCATATGCGCCGGCAATTTGCGGCCCACGAGGTCGAGCGCCTGAATGCCATTCGCGCCCTCATAGATCATCGTAATGCGCGCATCGCGCATCAGCTGCTCCATGCCATGGTCACGAATATAGCCGTGCCCGCCATAAACCTGCACAGCCATGCTGGACAATTCGACACTGAGGTCGGTGAACAACGCCTTCACCACCGGCGTCATCATGGCGACGAAATCCTCCGCCTCCTGACGCCGCGCCGGATCACCCGACTTCGTCTCCCGATCCAGCGCCTGCGCCACCCACCCAGACAACGCGCGGCAGCCTTCCACATAGGCCCGAATGATCATCAGGGAACGCCGGACATCCGGATGCACGATGATCGGATCAGCAGCTTTCTCCGGATAGCGCGGCCCCAGAAGCGACCGCCCCTGCAGCCTGTCCTTCGCGTAAAACACCGCACTCTGGTAGGCCGTCTCGGCAACGCCAAGCCCCTGAATGCCGACCGAAAGCCGCTCGGCATTCATCATGGTGAACATCGCCTTCATGCCGCGGTTCGGCTCGCCCACCAGCCAACCCACCGCCTCTTCGAAATAGAGCTGCGTGGTGGCCGAAGCCTTCAAACCCATCTTGTGCTCGATGGCCGTGCACGTCACGCCGTTGCGCATCCCGGGCTTGCCATTCTCATCGGGCACGAACTTCGGCACCAGGAACATGCTGACGCCCTTGATGCCCTTCGGCGCATCGGGCAGACGCGCCAGCACCAGATGCACGATGTTCTCGGTCAGATCATGCTCGCCGGCGCTGATGAAAATCTTTGCCCCGCTGATCCGGTAGCTGCCATCCTCCTGAGGCACAGCCTTCGTGCGCATCAAACCGAGATCGGTGCCGCAATGCGCCTCGGTCAGGCACATCGTCCCGCTCCATTGCCCGGCAATCATCTTCGGCAGGAACCGCTGCTTCAGCTCCTCCGTCCCATGACCATGCAAAGCCAGAGTCGCCCCATGCGTCAGCCCGGGATAAAGCCCGAAAGACAAATTCGCCGAGCACTGCATCTCCTCGACCATCTTGCCGAGAATTTCCGGAAGTCCCTGTCCGCCAAACGCCGGATCGGAAGACAGCGCGCCCCAGCCGCCCTCGCAGAACTTCTTGTAGGCATCCACGAACCCGCGCGGCGTACGAACCACGCCGTTCTCGTAGGTGCAGCCTTCCTCGTCGCCCGACGCGTTGATCGGCAGCAGCACCTCGGTGGCAAACTTGCCGGCCTCCTCCAGCACCGTGTCGATCAGCTCGGCATTCACATCGTCCTGGCCGATCTCGCTCAGATGCGCCGCACTGTTGTGCAGCTCATGAACCACGAAACGCATGTCGCGGAGGGGTGCGCTGTAAACCTGCATGGCTGGTCTCCCTAGAAAGAAGAAAGCAGTTCTTTTTTGAAAAAAAAGAACCAAAAAACTTTTGTCATTTCAGGCCGGGCCGCGGGACCATCACGGTCCCACAGGTAAAAGTTTTTTGCTTCTTTTTTTCAAAAAAGAAGACCTTCCTTGCTTAGTTTCGAAGCGGCTTCCCAGTCTCAAGTGTATGCTCGATGCGAGCCAAAGTCCCAGCCGTCTTCAGCAGCCCCACAAAACCCTCCCGCTCCAGGTCGAGCAGTTTCTGCTCCTTCACCGGATCGATGATGTCCGTGTCGCCGCCTGTCAGAACCCGCGCCAGGGCACGCGACACCACCACATCGTGCTTCGTCGCCATCCCAGTCTTGGCAAATCCCGCCACGGCCTGTTCGAGCGCCGCGCGGCCGGCCGGTCCTGCCAGAATGATCTCGCGCGGCTCAGGCGCCTTGTGGTTTTCGGCAAGCTTCAGAGCGAGCGCCTTGGCATCCGCGAGCAGCCTGTTGCGGTTCATGGTAATGCGGTCCTGCTTGCGCAGGATGCCCATTTCGCGCGCTTCCGCGGCCGACTTGCTGACCTTCGCCGTGCTGATCATTTCGAAAACGCGAGAGGCTGCCGGCATCGGTCCTTTCGGCATGCGCGGATCGGTGGCAGTCCGGCCCAGCATCTCCTTGCAGCCGCCCCAGCCTGGCAGCAGACCTACGCCGCACTCCACCAGGCCGGTGTAGAGTTCCGCGTGCGCCTGCACCGCTGTGCTGTGCAGCAGGAATTCGCAGCCGCCGCCGAGTGCGAGGCCTGAAGGTGCGCTGACGACAGGGAAGGGGGCATATTTCAGCTTCTGCATCATGTCCTGCCCGGTGGCGATCGTCGCATCCACCTGCATCCACGCTGCGATATTGGCCGCGAACATGGCGAGCCCGAGGTTCGCCCCCACGGAGAAGTTGCTGCCCTCGTTATAGATCACGAGCGCCTTGTAGTCCTTCTTGACCAGCACGAGCGTCTTGCCCAGCAGCGCCATGATGGCGTCGTCGAGCGAATTGCTCTTGCTGGTGAACTCGAAGCACAGCACGCCGTCGCCGATGTTCCACACCGATGCCGAGCCGTTCTTCAGCACCGGCTCGCCGGCGCGCTTGATGTCCTCCAGCAGGATCACGCCTTCCGGCCGCACCAGGTCGTGGTAGTCGCCGTCCTGTCCCAGGAACTGCCTGCGTCCCTGCTCCACGCGGTAGAAACTGCGTCCGGCCGCGCGCTCGAGCATCACCGGCACAGGCGCGCCATGCGCGCGCAACTGTTCGGCCACCCAGTCGGCGCCGAGCATGTCCATCAGCTCGAAAGGACCCCAGCGCCAATTGTAGCCCAGGCGCATCGCCTCATCGATGGCGGTGATCTCGTCGGTCGCTTCAGGCACCAGCGTCGCCGCATAGGCGAGCGTATTGCCCATCACCTTCCACGCGTAATCGCCGATGCGGCCAGGCGCCGTCATCAGCTTGCGCAAGTTCTTCGCACCGCCGGCAAGTTCAGGAAGCTCAGCGCGGCGCTCAGGCCGGAACTCGCCCGTCGCGAGATCCACCGTCTCCTTCGTGCGCGCCTTGCCCTGCTTGTTCAGCCTGTAGAACCCGCCCTTGCCTTTCCGGCCGGTGTAGCCTTCGGCGATTAGCTTCTGCACCACCGGCACATCGCGGTTGATGGCGTGGAACGGATCGCTCTCCGGCAGCGCGCCGGCCATGCTTGCATTCACATGCGGCATGAGATCGAGCCCGACCAGATCCATCAGCCCGAACACGCCGGTCTTCGGCACGCCGAACGGCTTGCCCATGACGGCGTCGGCCTCTTCGATGGTCAGCCCGTTCAGCGGCGTCTCCGTCACTGCGGCCGTCATCCAGTAAACGCCGAGCCGGTTGGCGATGAAGCCCGGGCTGTCCTTGCAGGCGACCACGCTCTTGCCCATCACCCTGTCGCAGAAGTCAGCGACTATTCCAGCAAGTTCGGCATTCGTCGCCGGCCCAGTCACCAGCTCCAGCAGCCGCATGTAGCGCGGCGGGTTGAAGAAATGCGTAATCATGAAGTCCGCCGCGAACGACGCAGGCAGCCCCTCGATCAAAGTCCCCAGCGGTATCGTGGACGTGTTGGAGGAAACCGCGGTCCCTGGCCGGCGCACCGCCTCGAGCTTGCGATACAGCGCCTGCTTGATGTCCAGCCGCTCCACCACGACCTCGACGATCCAGTCGCAATCGGCCACCTTCGCCAGATCGTCGTCGATGTTGCCAACCTCGATCAGCTTGGCGGCGGAGGCCGACATGAAAGGCGCCGGATCGGTCTTCAGCGCCTTCGCCACCGCGCCTGCGGCCACCGCATTACGCGGCCCCTCCTTCGGCACGATGTCCAGCAGCAGCACAGGCACGCCAGCGTTGGCGATCTGTGCCGCAATGCCGCAGCCCATCACGCCCGAGCCGATAACGGCGACTTTCCTGATGTCACCAGCCTTCCAAGAAAGATCGGCCATGATCAAACGCTCTCGAGAACGGTGGCGATGCCCTGTCCGCCGCCGATGCACTGCGTCGCGATCGCGTAACGGCCGCCCTCACGCTTCAGCAGGGACGCCGCCTTGCCGACGATGCGCGCGCCCGTCGCCCCAAGCGGATGCCCCAGCGCAATGGCGCCGCCATCGAGGTTGACCGTCTCCGGCCTGAACCCGATCTCGCGCATGCTCGCAATCGCCTGGCTCGAAAAAGCCTCGTTCAGCTCAACGACATCCATGTCCGTCGCCTTCAGCCCGGCGCGCTCGAGCGCCTTCTTCGACGCCCGCACCGGCCCCACGCCCATGATCTCCGGCTCGCAGCCGGAGACCGCCACGCTGCGTATGCGCGCCAGGATCGGCAAACCATGCGACGTCGCATACTCTTCCGAACATACCAGCACCGCACTCGCACCATCGGTGAGCGGCGAGGATGTGCCGGCCGTCACGGTGCCCTCTGCGTCGAACGCCAGCTTCAGCCCTGCCAGCGCCTCCTTGGTCGTCTCGGCGCGTATGCAGCCATCCTTGTTCACCACGGCGCCGCCGGCATGGATAGGCACGATCTCGTCGTCGAACTTGCCCGCGGCCTGCGCCTCGGAAGCCTTGCGATGGCTCGCCACCGCGAAATCCTCCTGCTGGTCGCGCGTGATCTGCCATTTGCGCGCCACGTTCTCCGCCGTGTCGCCCATGCCGATGTAGGCGCCAGGGTTCTTCTCGTTCAGCGTCGTGTTGAACAGCGGATTATACCCGCCCATCGGCACCCGCGTCATGCTCTCGATACCGGCGGCTACGAACACCTCGCCCGCGCCCATCTGTATCTGCCCGGCCGCAATATGCACCGAACTCATCGAGCTGCCGCAGAACCGGTTCACCGTCATGCCGCCAACCGAAATCGGCAAATCCGCCAGCAGCACGATCAGACGCGCCACATTCATCCCTTGCTCCCCCTCGGGGAACGCGGTGCCGACGATGATGTCCTCGATATCCGCAGGCGAGACGCCGGTCTTCTCGATCAGACCGCGAATGACGGCCGCGGCCATGTCATCGGCGCGAACCCGGGCGAGCGCGCCCTTCTTGGCCGGCGTGAAAGGCGAGCGGGCATAGCCTGCGATCACAACATTCGTCATGGTTCTTGTTTCCTCTAAGTGTTTTTCAGGATGCGGCGCGTCGCGACGAGCAGGCCTTCGACAGCGCCGCCTCTGTCTGCGCTGCAATGTCTTCCAGTTCGGTGATCGATGCTTCCAGCGCGGCCCGCTGCTCGACCAGCAAGGCAAGCCGCTTCGCCACCCCGGCCTGCAGCAGCCGCAACTGCTCCTCCCCGGTGTGGTCGCGGGCATAGAGATCGAGAAAATCCTTGATCTCGCGCAGCGAGAACCCGAGCCGCTTGCCGCGCAGGATGAGGATCATGCGCGCCCTGTCGCGCGGCGCATAAATCCGCGCATTCCCCGCGCGCTGCGGCGAAATCAGTCCGCGGTCCTCATAGAAGCGCAGAGTGCGCGCCGTGATCCCCAGCTCGCGCGCGAGCTGAGTCACGGTAATCACCCGCTCATCCGGGTTTTGCGATGCCAGCTGCAACAAGGGTTGCCCTATACGTTAACCTGAGCGCGATATAGCAGTCTCAAGCGGCATTGCAAGCCAAAGCCCGCCGCAACGGGCACCGCGGCACGCGACATTGCGGAACCCCGTTCGAGCCGAGTACAACTAGAACCGGAACGTTCCATATCCGTCGCGCCCCAAAAGAGTCGCACGGCCCATTTTAGCGCCTGGAGCCAAGATTTTGCCAGTCGCCCGTCCCATCCTCGCCGCCTGCCTCATGGCCATCGCCGCCGAACCGGCCGCGGCCGCCCGCTTCGAACACCTCGAGCGGCGAGCCGGTCGGCACCCTGCTCTACCACGGCAACTATCTCTACGGCACGACACTGGTCGGCGGCCAGACCAACTCAGACAGCGGCTACGGCACGGTCTTTCGGTTACACCCGTAGGCCAGCCGCCTACTGAACCGTGACTGCGACATCGAGAGTGGTGTAGCCGGTAACCCCGGCCTCCACGAACCGAACCTCGAAGCTGTCGGTCCCCTTGTAGCCGGGGCGCGACGAATACTCGACGCTGGACTTGCCGTTATACTTCGGCACCCGCGCGCTCCCATGCTGCGGCAGCACATGCAGCAGCGGCGCATCGAACGGCTTGCCGTTATCCGCCGTCAAGGCCGCCGCGCAATACCCGCCATCCCCGCTCAGCGTCATGGAAACCTTCGCAGTCCCGCCATTGGCCACATGGAACGGCGTCACCACGCAACTCGCCGAAGGCGGCGGCCCCAGATGCGGCGGCAACTGCTGCGGGGGAGGCGCCTCCGCCACGGGCGGCTTGGCACAACCGGCAATGGCAGCCGTGACGGACAGAAATACCAGCGTTCGTGCCTTCACGACCACACTCCACTTGCGACTCGGGCAGCAACCCGCCCGGTAAGGGACGCTGGGATAGCGCGGCTTGCCACAGCCCGCCAGCCCATTGGCGATTTTCAGGAAAAACTGTTGCCTTACCTACGAGTAGCGGATTTATGTAAGAAGTTGCTGCATGCCCGGAGTTTCTTTTATGCGTCTCATGTCCGCCGCCATCGCCCTCGCCATGCTCGCCAGCCCGGTGGCCGAGGCAGCAAAGGCCCGCTCCAAATCCGCCAGCGTCGCCACGGCAAACCCCTGCACCCAGTCCTACGACCGCGAAGCCTTCGACATCGAAGGCCTGAAGAGCGAGCTCATGGTCACCGCCCTCGTCTGCAAGGAGCAGGACCGCTACAACAATTTCATGGGCCGCTACCGCAATGACCTCGTGCGCCAGGAGCACGCGCTCGAAGCCTACTTCAAGCGCGTCAACGGCCGCGCCGCCACCAAGGCCTACGACGACTACATCAGCAACCTGGCCAACGTGCAGGAACAGGACGGCCTGAAGGCCGGCACCGCCTTCTGCAACAACCTGCCCGACCTGTTCGACGAAGTGATGGCCCTGCACGACTCAGGCGAACTCGACGAATTCGCCAACAGCCAGGCCATCGTCCAGCCCGTCGCCTTCGAGACCTGCACCACCGTTCAGCAGCCCGCTACGGTATCTACCCGCCGTACCGTCAGGCACAGCACGAAGAAGCACGCTTAAGGAAGCAAGGCCTTCTTTTTTGAAAAAAAGAAGCAAAAAACTTTTGTCACTTTAGGCCGGGCCTGCACTCAGGCCCGGCTTACTTCCTGCCTAGTGCAGGATAATCTCAACCCGCCTGTTCTGCGGCTCACGCACGCCCTTGGCCGTCTGCACCAGCGGATTGCTCTCGCCATAACCGTGTATGCTGATCTCCCCGCGCGACACGCCGTCACGCACCAGTTCCGCCTCCACCGTCTGCGCCCGGCGAACCGAAAGCCTCTGGTTATAGGCGGCCGTGCCTGAAAGATCGGTGTAGCCGTTCACTTCGATGCGCGTCGTCTGCACATGCGTCGAAGCCGTCGCCGCCTCGGCCACGATCTGCCTCGCACGCGACGTAAGGTCCGCACGGTCCCAATCGAAGAACACGAGATACGTCCGCGAAGGCTGCATCTCAGGCGCCGGGGCAGGGGTCGCAGCAGCAGGCGGCGGCAAAGGTGCGGCCGGCGTGAACAGCGCATAGCGCAAGCCAAGCAGCGCCGAGTGGTTGAAGTCGCTGCGGATATCCGTGTTGCCCTTGCGGTAGCCGAACCCGCCAGGCCCGTTCGGACCCTCTGTCCCCACCGACTCGCCGTTGAACTTGGCATTCTCGGCCACGCTGAAGAACCGGTATTCCGCCGTCACAGAAAGCCCGCGCAGGAACGGCATCGGGAACGACAGCCCGAAGATCCCCTGGTAAGCCAAACTTCCGTGCGTCCCGCTTGCATTATAATCGAACGGCAAAGACGTGGCCGCGCTCTGGATATGATCCCAGCGCGTAAAGCTGTAGCCGCCGCCTGCGCCGAAATACGGATAAACCCAGCTCGACCCGATATCCATGTCGAACAGCGCATTCACCATGCCGCCGTAATTCTGCTGCTCCCCGCCCGACCGCGTCGGAAACGAAGTCCCCAGGAACTGCCTTAGTCCGTTGTAACGCCAGTCGCCCTCGAGCTCGACGCGGAAGCCGTTGCCGAATCCGTAGCCCACTGCGCCCACGCCCACCGCGCCGCCCGCGTCGAAACGCAGCTTGCCGCTCGGGAAATTCTCGTTATCCCGCGTCCGCTCGTCCTGCAGGAAATTGCCGCCGCCGCCGAGGCTCACGTAGGGCCCGGTAACCGGTTGGGCGAAGGCCGCCGGTGCCGCGAGCACCAACCCCGCCAGTGTGAGCAGCCCAACGTCACGTCCGAACATCCGCAATCTCCCGTCCGCGGCCAAAACGCCGCTCCTACCCTAACATGCTGCGCTACTAGACAAAAAAAGGGAGGGCAACCGCCCTCCCTTTCTTCTGGTAATCGACCGAGGCCGAAAACCTTACTTCAGGATGATTTCCACGCGGCGGTTCTGCGGCTCGCGAACACCCTTGGCGGTCGGCACGAGCGGGTTGCTCTCGCCATAACCATGGATGCTGATCTCTCCGCGTGCCACGCCGTCACGAACCAGCTCGGCCTCAACCGTCTGCGCGCGGCGAACCGAGAGCCTCTGGTTGTAGGCGGCCGTGCCGGAAAGGTCCGTGTAGCCGTTGACTTCGATGCGCGTCGTCTGAACGTGGGTCGAAGCGGTAGCAGCCTCAGCCACGATCTGGCGTGCACGTGCCGTCAGGTCAGCGCGATCCCAGTCGAAGAACACGAGATACGTGCGGGCCGGAGCAACCTCAACCTGCTGCTGCACAGCGGCGGCGGCAGGCGGCGGGGGCGGCGGCGCCGGCTGGAACAGAGCGTAGCGGATGCCAGCCAGGCCCGAGTAGTTGATCGTGTTGTCGAGCTTGTAGTTGGCGCGGGTCGCGACGTTCGGCGCGAAGAACTGCGCGTGGTAGCTCTGCGACTCGGGAATGCCCATCACGCGGCCTTCGACGGTCAGAGCCAGGCCGGGAACGGCTGCGATCGGGAACGCCACGCCGGCGATGCCCTGGGCGGCGAAGTTGCCGTCCGTGCCGGTCTCGCGGATGAAGATGCTGTCCGTGCCGGTCGCGCCGCCGAAGCCCGAGTAGCGGCCGTTGGAGAACTTGCCCTGCTCGTAGCCGGCGCCGACGCCGACATACGGAACCAGCGGCAGGCCGAACGGTGCCAGGTCGAAGTCGTACAGAACGTTGACGAAGCCGCCGAACTGCTGCTCGTCGCCGCCGCCGTTGAGGCCGCCGAAGCTCTTGATCTTGTTCTGGCGATAGTCGCCCTGAACTTCGATGCGGATGCCGTTGCCCAGGCCGTAGCCGAACGAGGCCGAGCCCATCACGTCGGTGTCGGTCTTCAGGTGCCCGTTATACCCGGGCGAAAATGCCCCGAGTGCCGGCACGTTGAAGTCGCGCACGTCCTGGTTCTGCAGATAGTTGGCGCCAACGCCGAGGCTGATATACGGCCCGGTGACTGGCTGAGCGATCGCTGCGGCCGGCGCTGCGAGGATAGTCGCGGCGAGAAGCGCGTTGCGGAGCTTCATTATACTCTCTCCTGGTTCAAAATTCTGCGCACACGCGCAACTTGGTGTCGGCCTTGGTATCCAGCCGACGGTGACAACGCCGCATCTAGGATGTGGCTGCAAAATAAGCGAGGTATTTGTCACGGGATTTCCCCGCCTGTTGCTTTGCCGCCACAGCACTTTAACAGCAAGCCCTATGTTGCGGATTGTATTCACTAAACAGTGATCGATCAGTTCGTTGGGATAAAGTGCAGGAGCGTGCACAGCCTGTCTGCTTCTTGGGCAGGCTTATCCCACCTCAGCCGCGCCACACGCGGGAAGCGCAGCGCCACCCCCGATTTATGCCTGTTCGACCGCTGCGCCGCATCGAACGCGATCTCCAGAACCAGCCCCCGCTCCACCTCGCGCACCGGCCCGAAGCTGCTGGTCGTATGGTTCCTCACCCACCGGTCGAGCTTGACCAGCTCCTCGTCGGTAAAACCCGAGTAGGCCTTCCCCACCGGCACCAGCTCGCCGTCCTCGCGCCACAGCCCGAACGTATAATCACTATAGAAGCTGCTGCGCTTCCCGTGACCGCGCTGCGCATACATCATCACCGCATCGATGGTCAGCGGATCGCGCTTCCACTTCCACCACAGCCCCTTCGGCCGCCCCGCCACATAAGGACTATCCAGCCGCTTCAGCATCAGCCCCTCGATCGAAGCCGCGCGCGTCCCGTCCCGTATCGTCCCCAGCTCCTCCAGCGACCCGAACGGAACGATATCCGACAAATCCATCCGCTCCGGCCGGTGCTCTGCAAACCAGGCCTCCAGCCGCACCCGCCGCTCCGAGAACGGCAGCACACGCAAATCCTCCTGGCCATCGAACAGGATATCGTAAAGCCGAACCCCAAGCGGATGCTTCTTCAGCAGGGCAGGGGTGGGCGCCTTCCTGTTCAACCGCTGCTGCAAATCCGCGAAAGGCGCGATCACCCCCTCGCGCATCACCAGCAGCTCCCCATCCAGCACCGCCGGCACCGTCATCGCCGCCAATATCTCCGGAAACGCGCCCGACACATCCTCCGCCCCGCGCGAAAAGATCTTCCGCCCGCCCTCCGTCGTCACGAGCTGAACCCGTATCCCGTCCCACTTCCACTCGGCCGAATGCTCCGACGCCACGAGGGCGGAAAGATCCGGCGCCTCCAAAGGCTGGGCCAGCATCAGCGGCCGAAACACCGGCGCCCCGGCCGGATCAGGCGCCCCCGTCCTCCCCTCCAGCCAGTCGAACAAGGGAGCATAAGGCGGCTCCAGCCCATGCCAGACCTCCTCGATATCGTCCGCCGCCAGGGCCCCGCCTTTGAAAGAGACGCCCCGCCCGCACGCAAACTCCGCCAATGCCGTCTTCGCCAGCCGGGCCGACGCCCCGACACGCAAAGACCCGGTAATCAACTTGAGGATCGCATACCGGACCGCAGGCCCCGACTGATCCAGCCACCCGGCCAGGTGCGCCGCCAGCGAACTCTTCGGCGCCCCCGCGAGGATCGACACGATCTCGGTCAGCGAAGGCGGGGCCGCCTCGCTCGAAGCCGGCCAGATCAGCGCCGCCGTCTCCGCCAGATCCCCCACGAAGTCATAGGAGAGACCGAACAGCACAGGATCGACCCGCGCCTCCACCACCCCCCGTATCAACCCCGCCTTCGCCGCGACGAAAGACAGCTCGCCGGTCAGCGCAGCCAGCGCCCACCCCCGGTCAGGATCACCCTCGCTCTCGAAAAACCGCCGCATCAGCGCGATCTTCGCCAACCTTCCAGGCGTCAGCGTCAGCCTGTCCAGCAGCTCCGCGAAAGCGATCAAGCCGCCACCTCTTCCACGCCGTCGTCTGGCAAATCATCGCCATACCCGATCAGCCGCAGTGCCCGCCCCCGCAACCCGCGCGCCGTCACCGCATGGATCAGCGCCTCCTCGCTGCCATGCGTCACCCAGATCTCCGGCGCCCGAACCTCCTCGATCGTCGCCAGCAACTCCGGCCAGTCCGCATGGTCCGACACCACCAAAGGCAGCTCCACCCCACGCGCCTTCGCCCTTTGCCGAACCCGCATCCACCCGGACGCCACGCACGTTACCGGATCGGCCAGCCGACGCGCCCACCTGTCCGCAATCGCCGACGGCGGCGCCAGAACGATAGCCCCAGCCAGATCAGCCTTGTGCGCCCCCGTCGCCGGCAGCAAAGGCCCCAGCCCCACGCCCAGTTTTTCATAAACCGCGCAAACCGGCGCCATCGCCCCATGCAGATACACCGGCCGGTCCCATCCCAACTGGCGCAGCAGCGCAATCACCCGCTGGCATTTGCCCAGCGCATAAACCCCCACCACATGCGTCCGCTCCGGAAACAACGCGACGCTCTCGAGCAACCGCGCTACCTCCCCCAAAGCCGGCGGATGCGTGAACACAGGCAGCGCAAAAGTCGCCTCCGTCACGAACACATCGCATTCGACCGGCTCGAACCCCGCGCAAGTAGGATCCGAAGCCCGCTTGTAATCCCCGCTCACCACCGCCCGCGCCCCACCCCACTCCATCAGAACCTGCGCACTCCCCAGCACATGCCCCGCCGGATGCAGCGAAACCCGGACCCCCTCGCCGACAGTTAAAACCTCCCCATACCGAAGCGCCTGCTGGCTCTCCCCAGCCCGCTCCACCCCCATCCGAACCCCCATGATCGCCAGCGTCTCCGCCGTCGCCATCACCGCCCCATGCCCCGGCCGAGCATGATCCGCATGCGCATGCGTCACCACCGCCCGCGCCACCGGCCGCGTCGGATCGATAAAGAAATCGCCAGGAACACAATAAAGCCCCTCGGGGCGAACGCAGAGCCAGGTGTCAGGATGAGCCATGGCAATCAAACGCAAACAGGAAGCAAGAAAGCAGTTCTTTTTTGAAAAAAAGAACCAAAAAACTTCTCCTTCTCCCGCCCCCTCTATGGGGAGGGCCCGGCCAATCCCGTTTCGCAAAACCCGAGGGCTGACCAAGCCCAAACATCAACCCTCTGGAGGGGCGACACTAGCGAGCAGACTCAACAGGTCCGATTGGCGCGACATGCCTGTCTTGGCGAAGATGCGCTTCAGATGCGTGCGGGCCGTGCTCGGCATCGTGCCCATGGCGCGAGCGGCTTGCGCCAGCGACTGTCCAGTCGCCAAGGCGTGCGCTAGGCGGGCCTCGGCCGGCGTGAGGTCGAGCAGCGCCGCTATCAGCTCCACCCCCGGCGCCGCCCGGTTGCCAGGGATCGCCACCAGCAGGATCGCTGACGCCGAGGTAAAAATATCGCGCGCAGCTCGGCGCAGTGGCACCACATGAATGACAACCCCTCGCCGCCCCTCGGCCGACGCGACCGGCACCGATCCGCCGCACCCGATAGTCCTATCGTTCAGCCCGCTCAGCAGGGCGCCGAGCCTTGCGTCGGCCCTTGCGTCAGCCAGGCGTAACCCGCTTGGCGTATCATGGTATTGATCGCGGAGATGGCTCTCGAACAAGGCGTTTGCTGCCATCATGCGGCGGCCATACCCCAGGATTGCCGCCGGCGCGCTTAAGGCGTCCAGCGTAGCGACGGCGGCGAGCACCCGCTCCAGACCTATGCGAGCGGCAAGCATACCGGCGCGCGCCAGATGCGGGCGCAAACGATCGAGCGCCGGGATCGCTGCCCGCGCCGTCTCTGGCGCCGCGAAGCCTTCGACGCTCAGGATTAAGCCGTCATCGGCGAGGCCGGGCATGACGGTTGCAGCCGCGGTTTCAAAACCGAGCGGGGTTAGATAGTCAGTGTACATCGGGTCGCTACGGATTTCCTGCTCGGAATAGACATCGCCGTCGGTCAGGAAGCCGGCGTGCCGGCGCGCGACCAGCCGCGGTATCCTGTCGTTTCGTTCGTGCCAGCCGCCCGCGACAAATCCTCTATAATGTCCTTCGATCGCCGGAGACGTTACCCAGCTCACGCCATCCTGGCGGCTGCTGACAAGCAGCCCGCCTTGCGCGCCCGAGGCAACAGCCAACTGGTCCAGCAACATCGGCCAGGCGTCGGTGACGACGGCGGCTTCGTAGATCGCATCGATCAGGTGATCGTCAGTCATCCCCGCAATGTTTCCCCTTCACCATTCGGCCTCTCGCCGGCTGCGAGGCGGGCCGTGCAGCCGGACGGCGCCATACGCACCCCCGATCGGCGTGCATCAAAAACATACGATACCGGAATGTTCCGAACATACCTCATTTAGGGGACGCGCACAGCCGATAAACGCGCGCACATGCGTGCGGGAACGAAACATGCGGAGCAGGCGATGGCCACCACACAGGCGAAAAAACATGGCCATGGCGACGCCCAGTCGACGACCGCCTTGCTACCCGGCGCGGCATCGCTCCCACTCAGTATCGGCAGCAGCGAGGCGGGCGCCGGCATCGCCGCACTGCTACCCCTACGCGCTCACCCCTTGACCCTCGCGCCCGACAACTGGAACACCGCCGTCAACGGCAACTGGAGCACAGCCGCCGACTGGAGCGCCGGCGTTCCGACCATCAGCAGCGATGTCACCATTAGCGTCGCCGGCACCTACACGGTGACGATTGCTGCCGCTGCAACATCGAATTCCGTGACCCTGAACAACGCCACTGCAAAGCTCACCGACAATAGCGCGCTCACCGTCGCCTCGAACCTCGCCATCACCGCTGGAATTTTCACCCTCGGAAGCAGCGGCATCATCAACGGGGGAACGCTCACAACAGGCGCCAGCGGCAGCTTTGTCTCCGCAGGCGGAACGCTCAACGGCGTTGCCGACCAGGGCACCATCAGTATGAGCGGCGCCAGCGCAAGATTGACGATAGAGCACGGGTTTACCGGCACAGGCACGATAAACGAGACAGGCAGCAGCGCCTTCCTATACAGCAACGACACCGAGACGTGGAACACCGCGACGCTGAACATCGGCAACAACACCACTTACGCCTATCTTTATCTTGAGGAAGCCCAAACAGGCGCTGCGACGCTCACCTTGGCCAGCCAGTTCAACATTGTCCAAGGCGGAAGATTTGCACAGATCAACATCGACCCGCAGGGTGACGGCGCAAATTCCCTGATCAACAAGGGAAAAATCTCCGCTGGTGTAAGCGCTGGCAACTTCGTCATCTACGGCCAATACGCCGGTGATGTCTTTACCAACCAGGGCACCATCAACGTCAGCAACGGCGATATTTTCGATGCCAGCAACGTCGTCAGCTTCAGCAACGCTGGCCTGATCAATGCGACAGGCGCGAAGACCGTGCTCGATCTCGGCGGCGCCTGGTCCAACGCCGGCTCGATCGCCATCTCCAGCGGTGCCACCGCAAACCTCGGCGGCACCTTCAGCCTCGCGGCCTTCTCCAGCCTGAGCAATTCGGCAGGTCAGCTCAACATTACCGGCACGTTGCAGAACGCTGGAACCACGCTGACCGTCGGCATGGGCAGCGCTGCCGGAACAGTCGGGCTCAGCGGCACGATCAACGGCGGCACCATCGTCGATGCCGGCGGCGGCCTGCTCGCGCAAAGCGGCACGCTTTCAGCCGTCACCTACCAGGGAACGCTCGCCCTCCTCAACAACACCGCCCTTTATATCGAAAACGGACTGAGCGTCAGCAGCGGCGTATCGGCGGGAATGATCAACGATACGGGCATGGATTCCTTTCTCCACTTTC
Source organism: Acetobacteraceae bacterium (assembly GCA_965198825.1). Classification (GTDB taxonomy): domain Bacteria; phylum Pseudomonadota; class Alphaproteobacteria; order Acetobacterales; family Acetobacteraceae; genus BOG-908. The sequence continues at coordinate 590,429 of CBDAQB010000003.1, forward strand.
TCGACACGCAGACCTTGGACAACGCGACTCTCAATCTCGGTAGCGCCAGCAGCCCCTCCTACATCTATATCGAGGAAAACGTCGGAACCGCTACCACGCTGACGTTTGGCACGCATCTCAACTTGGTGCAGTCGGGCAAGTACGCGCAGATCGACATCGATCCAGGGGAAGGGAGCTACGGCACCAATGCGCTGATCAACAAAGGCACGATCACCGCCGGCTACAGCGCCGGCAGCTTCACGATACTGGGTGAATACGGCAGTGACAGCTTTATCAACCAGGGAAGCATCAGCGTCTCGAATGGTGGTACTTTCGACACGAGTAACGTGATGACCTTCATCAACTCCGGCCTCATCACGGCATCGGGTAGTAAGTCCGTGCTTGATCTCGGCGGCGCCTGGTCCAACGCCGGCTCGATCGCCATCGCCAGCGGCGCCACCGCTAATCTCGGCGGAACGTTCAGCCTCGGGGCGTTCTCCAGCCTGAGCAACTCAGCCGGCCAGCTCAACATCACCGGCACGTTGCAGAACGCCGGAACAACGCTGACCATCGGCACGGGCAGCGCGGCCGGAACCGTCGGCCTCAGCGGCACGATTAACGGCGGCACCATCGTCGACGCCGGCGGCGGCCTGGCCTCGCAAAGCGGCACGCTCTCCGGCGTCACCTACCAAGGAACGCTGACCCTCCTCAACAACACCACGCTCTACATCGAAAACGGACTGAACGTCAGCAGCGGCGGATCGGCGGGAACGATCAACGACACAGGAGCCGCCGCATTCATCGATTTCCTAGACACGCAAACATTGGACAACGCGACCCTCAATCTCGGTAGCGCCAGCACCTCCTACATCTATATCGACGAAGGCGTCAGCAGTGTGTCCACGCTGACGCTCGGCTCGCATCTGAACCTCGTGCAATCGGGCAAATACGCGCAGATCAACATCGATCCAAGCGGCTACGGCACCAACGCGCTGGTCAACAAAGGTGCGATCACCGCCGCAATCAGTACCGGAAGCTTCACGATCCTCGGCCAATACGGCAGCGACAGCTTCACGAACCAGGGAAGCATCAGCGTCTCGAACGGCAACATTTTCAACGCCAGCAACGTTATGACTTTCGTCAACACCGGCATCATCACCGCTACGGGCGCCAACACCGTGCTCGATCTCGGCGGCGCATGGTCTAACGCAGGCTCGATTGCCATCTCCGGCGGAGCTACCGCCAATCTCGGTGGCACATTCAGCCTCGCTGCCTTCTCCAGCCTGAGCAACTCAGCCGGTCAGCTCAACATCACCGGAACATTGCAGAACGCCGGAACCACGCTGACTCTGGGAACCGGCAGTCCCGCGGGCACGATCGGCTTTAGCGGCGCCATTCTCGGCGGTACCATCGTCGACACAGGCGGCGGCCTTCTCGCGCAGGCCGGCACGCTGAGCGGCGTTTCCTACGACGGCGCGTTGAACCTCAGCCAGGCTAATGCCAACATTCTCTTGGAAGGCTCGAGTATCTTCACCGGCCTCAATGGAACTGGCCTCGGCACCATCAACCTGACAGGCAGCAACGCCCAACTCCTCACAGGCGATAGCACGACCCTCGACCACGCCGTGATCAACTTCGGCGGCGCCAATGTCTCCGACACCATCTATCTCGCCCCGGTCGTCTCCAACAACGACACCCTGATATTGGGAAGTTCCCTGCAGCTGACGCAAAGCGGCGCCGGCAGCTCCGACACGATCGATCTGTATTCGTATCCATCAGCCGGTACGCTCATCAACCAGGGCACGATCACCGCGAGTGCGTCCGGTGGCCACTTCACAGTCTATAACAATGGAAGTCAGATCGCGTCATTTACCAACCAAGGTATAGTAGCCGTCAGCAATGGAGACGTGTTTGCCGTAAGCGGCGTCACGACGCTCACGAACCAGGGTATCATCAATGTCTCGGGCGGCGGCACCTTCGACCTGAGCACCGTGACCCGCTTTAGCAACCTAAGCGCAGGAACGCTCAGCGGCATTTACAGCGTCGGGGCCGCTTCCCTGCTGCAGATCGCCAACAACACCAGCGTCACGGCAATATCAGGAACGCTCACATTGAGCGGCGCTGGCTCGGTCGTCGAAGGCGTCAACAGCACCAGCGGAAAACAGGTCACGATCGACCAGAAACTCACCTCCATCTCCTCTACCGGCGTGCTCAACCTCCTCGCCAACCGCAGCTTCTCCGCCAGCGCCGCCTTCACCGACAACGGCCTCCTGCAACTCGGCGGCGGCACTTTCACCGCCACAGGCTTTACGCTGGGTACAGGCGCGCACCTCACCGGCTTCGGTGCGCTAGCCGCCCCACTCGCCAACGCCGGCAGCGCCGAAGCCTCCGGCGGCACCCTGGCATTTACCGGCGCCATCACCGGAAGCGGTGCCCTCCAAGTGGACGCCGGCGCCACCCTCGACGTCAAAACAAGCGCGTCAGGCGGAACAGCTAGCTTCAGCGGCATGGGCGGCGTGCTGAAGCTCGAAGCCGCCGCAAACTTCACCGACGTCATTGCCAACTACGCGGCTGGCGACGTCATCAACATCGGCGCATCAACAGCCACCGCCGCCTCCATCACCGGAACCACGCTGGCCATCACACTGACTGGCGGCAGCGTGCTGAACGAAACAGTGTCCGCCGCATCCCCCAGCGAACACATCGGCATCAGCGCCGACGGCCATAGCCTCACCGCCTACAACCTCGCCCAACCCTCCATCCACACCCCCGAACCCATAGCCTTCGCCAACCACCACGTCGGCGACAGCGCCAGCACCGCCATCACGCTCGCCAACTCAGCAAACCCCACCGCCTACAGCGAAGCCTTAGACGCCGGCATACTGTCGGCAACCGGCGCCGCCACCGCCTCTGGCAGCTTCACAGGCCTAGCCGCCGGAGCCGCCAACAGCACCAGCCTCCTCGTCGGCCTGAACACCAGCACAGCCGGCGCCCTCAGCGGAACCGACGTCATCACATTGTCCAGCGATGGCACTGGCATAGACGGCTACGGCGCCACCTCGCTGGGCACCCAGGTCGTCAACGTCACAGGCAGCGTCTACGCCTACGCCCAAGCCAGCCTCGCCAACGGCGGCACCATCGTGCTTGCCAACACCCACGTCGGGCAGGCCGCAAGCGGCTTCCTCGCATTGACTAACAGTGCCGCAAGCGGCGGCTACAGCGAGGCACTCGACGCCATTCTCGGCAACGCCACCGCCGGCTACTCCACCTCCGGAACGGTTAACGCCCTCGGCGCCCAGGGCACCTCGAACGCGCTTCAAGTCGGCTACACGGCCGGCGCGTCGGGCGCCTACGGCGGCGCCGCGACCCTCGGCCTCACCTCGGACGGCACCGCCATAGGCGACGGCCTCGGCACCACCACACTCGCCAGCCAGGCCGTAACGATCACCGGCGCCGCCTACGCCTACGCCGCCCCCACGCTGGCAAGCAGCACCATCAATTTTGGCATCGTCCATGTCGGCCAGGCAGACGGCATGGCCCTCAGCCTCACCAACGGCGCCCTCGCCAACCTCTATTCCGAAGCGCTGGACGCCTACCTCTCGAACTTCTCTGCCGGCATCAGCGCTAACGGCTCGATCACCGGCCTCCTCGCCGGCCAGACCGACAGCGCCAGCCTCCTCCTCCAGCTCGCCACCAGCGCATCGGGAAGCTTCTCCGGCACCGCCTTGCTCAACCTGATCTCCGACGGCACCATCATCGGCGACGGCCTCGGCACCACAACGCTAGGCGGTCAGACCATCACCCTCAGCGGCGTGGTGGACAACTACGCCGTCGCCGCTTTCCAGGATCCAGGCGGCCCCGCCGTCGCCGGCTCCGGCACCCAATACGCCATCAACCTCGGCAGCGTGGCGCAGGGGAGCGCGGCCGAAGTGCTCTCGCTTGGTGTCCTGAACGGCGCTACAGGCCTGTCCGACCTTCTCCAAGGCATGTTGTCCGTAGGCAGCGACAACGGCTTCAACAACGCCGGTTTCGGCAGCTTCAGCGGCCTGGGCGCCGGCCAGGGCGAGCACAGCCAGAGCGTCACCCTCACGACCAGTACGGCAGGCACCTTCACCGAAACGATCGTGCTCTCCAGCGCCGGCACAAACGCCAGCGGCTATAACGGCACGCTGGCGACCGAAACCCTGACCATCACCGGCGTCGTCACCCCCATAGGCAGCAGCAGCTACACACTCACAGCAGGACCAAACACCCTCACCGGCGCCGACGGCGGCGACGTTTTCATCGCCTCCGCTGCCAGCATCAACAGCCGCGACAGCCTCACCGGCGGCAATGGCGCGAACGTCATCCAGCTCACCGGCGGCGGTCAGTTCGACCTGGGCGCACCAAAGATCTTCGCCAACATCCCCACCATCACCGCCTACGAGGGACAGGCCGCCGCCGGCACGGTCGCCGCCACCAACCAGATCGTTTATTTGCGCGACGGAACCCCAGAAAACCTGAGCGTCGTTGCCGGCGTCGCCGCCAAGGGCGACACGAACCTCGAAACGATCACCATCTACAGCAGCAACGCCACCAACAGCATCCAACTCTCGAGCGGCAGCGATGCCGTCATCCTTGCCCAAGGCGCCGACACCGTCATCCTCGGCGGGCTCAAGAACACAATCCTCGCCGGCGGCGGCGGCGCCCTCGTTCAATCCACCGCCGCCTTCGCCGCTGCCTCTGTCGTCGGCGCCCCCACCGGCAGCACCACGCTGGAAATCACCACCGCCGGCACCGTCACCCTGAACGCCGCCGACACCAACCTCACCGTAAAGCTCGATGCCGCCTCCAGGCTCACCCTGGACAAGCTGAGCTTCGTCAACGCCATCGGCAGCAGCGGCGCCGACACCATCATCGCCGGCGCTACCAACCAGACCCTCACCGGCAACGGCGGCACCGATGTCCTCACCGGCTACACTGGCGGCCAGGACACCTTCCTGGACAGCAGCGCGAACCTCAACGGCATCACCCTGGGCAACTGGACAGCCAACGACGTCATCGACCTCACCGACATGAACGCCACGTCCTTGAAAGCCCTGAAATACGCAGCCGGCAAACTCACCGTCACCGACGGCACCCACACCGCTGCCATCGCCATCCACGGCCTCGCCGGAACAACGCTCACGCTCGGCAACTTCTCCACCCTGGGCACAGACGGCCACGGCGGCTCCCTGATCGGCTACCACGCCTGACCAAACAATCTCTCCTACTGCTCCCGCCCCCTCTATGGGGGAGGGCCGGGGGGGGGGCGCCGCCCCAATCACCAAGCCAAAAGAAAAAGCCAAGCAGAAAGCAGTCCTTTTTTGAAAAAAAGAACCAAAAAACTTTTACGACTTTCGCACCTCGCCTGAGGAAACGCCTTTACACGACCGCCGCCTTTCGTGTCGCAATGAACTTCTGCAGCAGATTCCGGATCGCAGTAGTTTGGTCCTGCAACTGCTTCTCCAAATTGGCCGACAGCTTCGCCTGATCGGTCCCATACTCGGCAAGCTTGCTGGCTCCGCCATTGATAAAGAAATCGCTTCCCTTGAAATACCGCGGATTGTTCCGGTCGTCCTGACCGAACAGCTCCCACGTCACATGCGTCCCAAGCGTGCCCCCCGGCGCCGCCGCAGGCAGGAGTGTATCCACAATATCTTCAATCGCATCATCGATCGACCGCGACCCATTCGGATCGATGTTCGCAATATAAATGCTCATATGCGTCTTCACCCCCTCGAATGGCGACAGTGCGATCACGCGCAACTTGCCCGAAGCGGCAGTGATCTGACCTTCCCGCATCCAGACCGAAAGTTTGGGAGATTTCCAGTCAACAATGAAATTCGCCACGAAGGCCGGCAGATCCGCCTTCTTAACCTTGGTGAGCGCAGGCAGGCTGAACAACTGGTCCCACGCCGGTCCAGGCCGCACGAGCAAATTCAGCGCCGCCACCTCCCGCCGCATGATCGCCTGCAGCTGAGTCGGATTCCATTTATTATAAATGTCATTGATCTTATCGAAGGCTTTCGACATGCGCTCCGTGTGCGCCGCGATCTTCTGCCTGTTTCCAAGATCGGCAGGAAGCGGATTGGTCCATTGCGCCATCAGCTGCGCATGCTCGTCTGTAACCTCTTGGATGCCCTTCTTCACCGCATCCGTGAAATAGCTCGACAGCACATCCCCGGCCTTCTTGATGTCGTCGAGCCGCGACGAAATGCGTCGCGCATCCCCAAGCAGATCTTGCAGTAGCTGGTCCGAATCCTTCTTCGAACCAAAGGCGAGCACAAAATCTGCGACACCGCTGCCACTCATGCCTCGTCTCCTTCCGCATCGCTCAACGCAAGTTCCAAAGCGTCAAGCGCCGGCCCAAGCGTTCCCACAATCGACACCGGCACCCCGAACGGATTGGCATTGCAAGCCGCCACCCGCGGATCACCCGCAATATGCTTGCCGAAAGCTACCGCCAGCTTCTGCGCCTTCGCACAAGCAGCCCGCCGCCCACTTCCGCTCGCCCGCCGCACATCCTCCAGCGCCGCCATCAAGGGAACCTTGAAATCCCCGGTCACGGCATTGAGCCCGCTCTCCGCAATACCTTTCAGCGCCGGGTCATCCTGCGACCGCAAAGCCCCCTGCAAAGCCGCGATCTGCCCATCCACCGCCTCGATCGCCGACTGCCAGCCCGCCAGCGCATTCCGCCATCGCAATTCCACCGCCTCGTCCCGCCCCCCAGCCCCAGGCAGCGGCAACGAAGCCCCCAACACCGAAACCAACCAGTCGCGCTTCTCCGAAGGCTCAATGGCCATGGCCGTTCCTTTCGATCCCACAGGCAGATCCTACGGCGATCAACCCCACGAACAACACCTTCTTCTCGCGCCCTTTATGGGGGAGGGCCGGAGAGGGGGCTCACGCCTAGCTCACGTGATAGAAACGAAAACTGAGCCTTTCAGCTGATAGATTTGCACCCTCCCACAATGTTGCGAATGAGCAAGAACACCAGACTGCATGCGCTAACGCAAAGAAGATCTGGTGAGGTGGGAATTCCAAGTTTCCCGACACTGACTACCCACACACGCAGCAGGCGAGAGATGGGTTAGCGAAGTGCAACACGCTTCAACCAACGATTACCCAATCAATGCCCGCAGCTTGGCCCGTACCTCCGCCAACTCCGCCTCACTAACCCGCCCCTTCCGCTTGGCCTTGCGCGCCCGCCAGTCCTGGCTCTTCACCTGATCCGCCAACACCACGCACTTCGGCGATCCTGCAAGCACCACCTCGAACGGATAGCCCTTGATCTGCGTCGTCGTGGGGCAGCAGACGATCATTCCCGCCCGTCCGTTGTAGCTGGAGGGGCTCAGCACGGCCGCAGGCCAGCGCCACTACCAGGTCTCCCGGCCCACAGCAGGTCCCGACTCAACCGGTGAATGCCGGTTATCGTCCGCGATCCCGGCAACAAGCACCGCGATATCGTAAACAGCCGGCCGGAGCGGTTCGATGACGATGCGCCCATCCTCCTCCCGCACATCGACCGCTTGATCCAGCCCCGCCCCCGCGGCCGTCAGCACAGAAGCCGGAATTCGCACCGCAGCACTGTTGCCGCACTTCTTCACCGACGCCCGCATGGAAAATTCTCCGCCCATGTCGCCATACCGTGGACACAACCACTGCGCATAACAAGCACCTCTCGCGCCGGCACAAAGGCGGACTCGCAGCCTACGAACTCCGAATTTCGTTCAGGTCTCGCTAAGCCACGTGCTACCCTTCAGCGCCCGGATTTTTCCATTCGCCGCGTCACCGAACGACGCCTTTCCAAAAGGTCTCTCATCGTGCCCGATTCCCAAACCAACCCGCACGACGCTTACGTAAACGACGTCTTCGGCGTAAACCCCGCTAGCTTCGCCAACCTCTCCGGTGACGCCGCGGGCAGCGCCGACACCAGCAGCGGTCAATACAGCCAGCCCGGCGCGAACGGCGGCGGCATCCTCTACGACAGCGTCAGTAGCGCGGTCGGCAACGCCATCGACACCGCAACAGACCTCGGCACCCGCTTCATCCAGGCCGAGGAGCGCGGCGCCAACAACATCTACAACAGTGTCTCCGGCGCCTTCGAAAAGGCCCTCGATACCGGAATGCAACTCGGCAACGAAGCCCTGCAAGCCGCTGAAAAGATCGGCGCCGCCGCTTGGTCCGGCGCGCAGCAGATCGGCTCCGCCATTGGCGACGCGGCCGGCGGCGTAGGCCAGGCGTTCGGCCTCGATTCAGGCGCTGCGACCGCGGGCGGGGCAAGCGGCGCCGACGCGCCCCCCGACTCATCAGGCTTCGCTGGCACAGCCGACGCCGATGCCCCCGACCCCTCCATCAACGCCGCCTCCATCGCCGGCGACATGGCCTCCGCCGCCGAAGCCCAGGGCACGACGCGCTCCAATACCGAGAGCATGCCGGATGGCTCTCCCAGCACCCCGGACGAAAGCCCCCTGGACTGGGCAGGCGCCGCCGCGACCATAGACGCTGGCAATGCCCGTGGCATGATTGAGCAAATGGGCGGCCCCGAGGTCCTCGCCCCCTTCGGCGAGACAACCGGCCCGCTGCCAAACCAGGGTCAGCCGTCGCTTCAAGAAACTGAAGCCGCTGCCCCAGACGACAGCCCCACCCAGGCCGCGTCTGCATCAGGCGAAGTCCCGTTCGACACCGCCTCCCAGGCCGCCGGCCCCATGGAAGCCCCTACAGGCGGCTAAAAAGCAAAGCACAAAGTCAGTGCTGAAAAGAAATAAAACTTGCCCAAACCCCTTGACTTATGTTCTCTATCCGTTCCGAACCCGGAGCGGCCACCGTGAACGCCCTCACCCCGATCGCCACCCAAAGCCAGGAAGAAAGAACCGCCAGGCACCTCAGCGCCTGCCAGGAACTCGCCGAACTCGGCATGCAACTGGCCAGGATCGCCGCCCAGAAAGCCCTGCGCGACTGGCAAGCCGAGGAAGCCACCCAACCCGGTGAAACCCCACCCGCCACCACCAGGTCCGCCGACCCAAGCCTGACCTTCACCCGCCTCTCGCTGGCAGTCCGCCAGGCGATCACCCTCGAAGCCCAGATCGCCGCCGGCCCCGAAGCCTTCCTCCGCCCTGCCTTGCGCTCAGCCCCCCGCGCCGCCATCCCGCCGGACCAGGGGGCGCAACCCCACCCAGACCCCAGGCACGCACTCCTCACCAGGGTCTTCGACGAAGCGACCAAACTTCATCCCAGGCGCGCCGAAATCCGGCGAACCATCGCCGGCCGCATCGACCACGACCTCGCCCTCGACCCGCACGGCGAATACCCCGCCGGCGTCATCCTCCCCGCCATCAGCGAGGATCTCGGCATCGAAATCGACTACACCAAAATGTCCGACGAAACCCTCGAGGCCCTGGTCCCCAAAAGCTACACCCCCACCGCCGAACAGGAAGCCGACTGGGAAGCCGGCAACTACTCCCCCTTCAGCCAGAAAAAACCCGCCCCCGCCTAAGAAAAATCCGTCATGGCGAGCCGCCGCTTGGCGGCGAAGCAATCCAGAGCAAGTGCCCAAGAAGCCAACGCCTTGGCTAGCAGCAAAACCGAAAGATCAACCACGAAGACACGAAGTCCACACGCAGCCAAACCGAAGCAAACGAACAAAGAGCCGAGCCCCACGAAGAAGGCTCCGCCCTCCGCGTCTTCGTGTGTGATCTTACGAAGCCAGCCTAAAGAGCAAAGCCCACAGAATGGGCCAAGCCAAACCGTCAGCCCTTGGCCTTAAGCTCGGCGAGATACCGCGCGTAAGCACGCACCCGGCGCCGATCCTTGCGCCAGGCCGAAGTCCCTTTGTAGCGGGCAAACGGCGCCACCTTCGGCCGGGCAGCGCGAAAGCGCTCGTCAGTCTCAGTCCGTGTAGTGCTCATGGAAAGTCCTCCAAAAACCCCCCTCAACCACCCCAGCCCGGGCAGCGCAAGCCAAGCCCCACCCAACATCCAAAAGTTTTTTGCTTCTTTTTTTCAAAAAAGAAGTCCTGCCTTCCTACTTCCTGAAGGTGCAACTCCCCGCCCTCTTCGAAACCTGGTTCAACGCCAGAGGCTGGTCCCCGAGACCCCACCAGCTAGCCCTCCTGAAAGCCGCGAACGATGGCGAAAGCGTCCTCCTCATCGCTCCCACCGGCGGCGGCAAAACCCTGGCCGGCTTCCTCCCCAGCCTGATCGACCTGGCCGCCCCCCGAACCACCACCGGCCTCCACACCCTCTACGTCAGCCCTCTCAAGGCGCTGGCAACCGACATAGCGCGCAACCTGACCATTCCCGTCGAGCAGATGAACCTGCCCATCCGCATCGACACGCGCACAGGCGACACCAGTTCGGAACACCGCCGCCGCCAGCGCGACACCCCGCCCGACATATTGCTGACCACCCCCGAGAGCCTGGCCATCCTTCTCTCGCAGGAGCGCGCCGAGACCTTCTTCGCCAACCTGAACACAATCGTCATAGACGAAATCCACGCGCTCGCCGGCACCAAGCGCGGCGACCAGCTCGCCTTGGGCCTCGCCCGCCTCTCCACCCTGGCCCCGAAAGCCAGGCGCGTCGGCCTCTCCGCCACAGTCGCCCACCCGGCCCCCTTGCTCGCCTATGTCGGTGCCGGCGCGCCGGCCCGCCTGATCGAAGTCGCCGAAGGCGCCCCCCCAAAACTTCGCATGATGCTGGCCGAGGAGCGGATAGCCTGGGCCGGCCGCATGGGCCTGGCCTCGGCCGGTGTCATCCTGGACCGCATACGCGCCGCCGGCATGACCATCGTCTTCGTCAACACCAGGGCCCAGGGCGAACTCCTCTTCCAGGAACTCTGGAAGCTGAACGAGGAGACCCTGCCGATCGGCCTCCACCACGGCAGCCTCGACCTCGCCCAGCGCAAGCGCGTCGAGCAGGCCATGGCCGCCGGCGAACTCCGCGGCGTCGTCGCCACCTCCAGCCTGGACCTGGGCATAGACTGGGGCGGCGTGGACCAGGTGATCCAGGTCGGCGCACCCAAAGGCGTATCGCGACTCCTGCAGCGCGTCGGCCGCTCCAACCACCGCATGGACGAAGCGAGCGACGCCATCCTCGTCCCTGCCAACCGCTTCGAAGTGTTGGAATGCCAGGCCGCCATGGCAGGCATCGCCGCACGCGAACTCGACGGCGACCCCCCGGGCCCAGGCGGCCTCGACGTCCTCGCCCAGCATCTGCTGCTCACCGCCGCCGCCGGCCCCTTCATGCCCGACGAGATGTTCGCCGAAGTCCGGCGCGCCGCCCCCTACGCGAACCTCACCCGGCGCGACTTCGACGACGTTCTCACCTTCGTCGAAAACGGCGGCTACGCGCTCGCCAGCTACGAGCGCTACCGCAAGCTCTTCCGCGACTATGAAGGCCGGGTCCACATACGCGGCGAGCGCACCGCCAGGCAGGCGCGCATGAACGTCGGCACCATCGTCGAAGCGCCTGTGCTCAAAGTCCGGCTAGGCGGCCTGCGCGGCGGCGCGCTCGGCGAAGTCGAAGAGTATTTCGCAAACATGCTGCGCCCAGGCGACACCTTCATGTTCGCCGGCCGCCTCCTCCGCTTCATACGCATACGCGAAACCACCGTCGAATGCATGGATGGCGGCACCGGCACCCCCATGGTCCCCGCCTACGCAGGCGCCCGCCTCCCGCTCACCACCAACCTCGCAGCACGCGTGCGCACCATGCTGCACGACCCGAGCCTCTGGAGCGCCTACCCGGAGCCGGTACGCGAATGGCTCGAACTCCAGCAGGACCGCTCCGAACTCCCCGGCCCGGACGACCTCCTCGTCGAAATCTTTCCGCGCGACGCCCGCTGGTACATGGTCGCCTACGCTTTCGAGGGCCGCAACGCGCACCAGACGCTGGGCATGCTCCTCACCCGCCGCATGGAACGCGCCGGCTTCGCCCCCCTCGGCTTCGTCGCCACCGACTACGTCATCGCCACCTGGTCCGCGAACGAGCCGCAGGACATCGCCAGCCTGTTCGCCCAGGACATGATGGGCGAGGACCTGGAGGACTGGATGGCAGAAAGCTCCATGCTCCGCCGCACTTTCAGGCACGTCGCGGTCATCGCCGGCCTCATCGAGCGCAACCACCCCGGCGCCGAGAAGAACCGCCGCCAGGTCACCGTGAACAGCGACCTGATCTACGACGTGCTCCGCCGCCACCAGCCAGACCACATCCTGCTCCGCGCCACGCGAGCCGACGCCGCCGGCCACCTCACCGACCTCTCGCGTGTCTCCCTCATGCTCGAGCGCGCCAACCGCGGCATCACCGTCCGCCGCCTCGACCGCGTCTCGCCCTTGGCAGTCCCCGTCCTCCTCGACATCGGCCGCGAGAGCGTACGCACCGCCGCCGACGAGGACGCCATGCTCCTCGAAACCGAAGCCCTGGTCGCCGAAGCCATGGGCGGCGCCCCCTCACCGGCCACACCCCGCGAGGCCAAGTCTCGCGACGAGTGGGTGCCGGCCGTCCTCCGGCCGAACCTCCGCCGCCGGGACGCTCCGCAGAACGGGGGGCATGGCGCCGCCGCGCCGAAATCCTCTACCAATAGGTCCATGCCCAAGCGCCCATCGCGTCCATGACCGCCTGCGAGATCATCCTGGCAGGCGAGCGCCTTCTGCTCGACCCAGCAGGCGCCGTCTTCTGGCCCGCCGCCTCGGTCCTCGCCGTCGCCGACCTCCATTTCGAAAAGGGCACAGCCGCCGCCAGGCGCGGCCAGCTCGTCCCGCCCTGGGACACGCGCCTCACCCTCTCGCGCCTCGAACGCCTCCTTCTCGCCTGGCGCCCGCGCGTCGTCGTGGCCGTGGGCGACAGCTTCCACGACGACGGCGGCACGGCCCGCCTGGGCGGCGCCGAACGCGACAGCCTAGGCGCCATGGCCGAAGCCGCCCGCTTCGTCTGGGTGCGTGGCAACCACGATCCGGCCCCGCCCGCAGGCGTGCCAGGCATCGCGGCCGGCGAATGGACGGAAGGCCCGCTCGTCTTCCGCCACCAGGCCAGCGCGTTGCCTGTCAGGCCCGAAGGCGAGATCTCCGGCCACTTCCACCCGAAAGCCCGCATCGCGACGCGCGCCGGCGAAGTCGTGCGCCCCTGCTTCGTCTCCGACGAATTCCGCCTGATGCTGCCTGCCTTCGGAGCCTACACAGGCGGGCTGGACGTCACCAGCCCGGCGCTTGCGGCGGTGTTTCCCCACGGCGGATGCGTCCATCTGCTGGGCGCCGCCCGGCTCTACCGTTTCGGACTCGCAGCATTGGAAACTGCCCTGCCGGTCGTCGCGCTACCCTGCCCATGAAGAAGCGTCCGGCCTAGCACATGGCCAAGAAGCAAGGCGTTGCCATCGTCTGGTTCAGGCAGGATCTCCGCCTGCAGGACAATCCCGCCCTACACGAAGCCGCCAAAACCGCCGAGCGCATTCTCCCCGTCTATGTGCTGGACGACGAAAGCCCGAACCCCTGGCCGATGGGCGCCGCCTCCCGCTGGTGGCTGCACGGCAGCCTCACGTCACTGGGCCACGATCTCGCAGCCGCAGGCGCTCCTCTGGTGCTGCGGCGCGGCCAATCCGCCGACGTCATCTGCGCCCTGGCAGACGAAGCCGGCGCAGAAGCCATCCACGCCGGCATTTCGCACGAGCCCTTCTGGCGCGACCTCGACCTCGCCGTCGGCGAGCGCCTCAAGCACGAGGGCCGCTCCTTCACGCTCCACCGCACCGCGACCTTGGCCGATCCGGACGCCATCAAGACCCAGACAGGCAACATCTACGGCATGTACACGCCCTTTGCCCGCGCCCTGCGCGCCGGCAAGGCACCCGCCGCGCCTATTCCGGGTCCGAAACGCCTGCACGGCGCCGATGCGCCGAAGTCCGACAAGCTCGATGCCTGGGGCCTGCTGCCGACGACACCCGATTGGGCGGGCGACATGCGCGACACCTGGAAGCCCGGCGAACGCGAGGCCGGCGCCCGCATGCAGCGCTTCCTCCACGCTGGCGTCGGCAGCTACGGCACCGGCCGCAATCTGCCGGGCGAGGCCGGCACGTCCATGCTCTCGCCCTATTTGCACTGGGGCGAGATCTCGCCACGCACCGTCTGGCACGCCTGCCTGCGCGCCGGGGAGAGCCCGCACCGCGAGACCTTCATGAACGAGCTGATCTGGCGCGACTTCGCCGCCTACCTGCTCTGGCATCACCGCTCCCTGCCGGACAAGCCGCTGCGCCCGGCCTTCGAGGCGCTGCCCTGGCGCCGCGATGCCAAGGCCTTGCACGCTTGGCAGCGCGGGCAGACAGGCATTCCGATCGTGGACGCCGGCATGCGGCAGCTCTGGCAGCTCGGCTGGATGCACAACCGGGTGCGCATGATCACCGCCAGCTTCCTGGTGAAACACCTGCTGACCTCATGGAAGGATGGCGAGGCCTGGTTCTGGGACACGCTGGTAGACGCCGACCTCGCGAGCAATGCGGCAAGCTGGCAGTGGATCGCGGGAACCGGAATCGATGCCCAGCCGTTCTTTCGCGTGTTCAATCCGGTGACCCAGGGCGAGAAGTTCGACGCGAATGGCAGCTATGTGCGCCGTTTCGTACCCGAATTGGCGAAGCTTTCGGACAAATTCCTCCATCAGCCCTGGGCCGCGACGCCGGTAGAATTGCAGGCCGCGGGCGTGGTGCTGGGCAAGACCTATCCGCGCCCGCTGATCGAACTTTCGGAAGGCCGCAAGCGGGCGCTGGATGTTTACAAGACGACCGTGCGGGAGGCCGCCGCCGAGCCGTGAGCGACGCCCAAGGCCTGCTCCCTGCGAACCGTCCCCTGCGCATCGTCGGCGATGTGCACGGCGACCTGCGCGCCTTCGCCTTCGCCGCCGAAACCGACCGCTTCGTGGTGCAGCTCGGCGACCTCACCGACAGCGGCCCGGACAGCGCCGGAACACTTCGCCTGATGTTCCGCCTGATAGACGAAGGCCGCGGCCTGTTCCTGCTCGGCAACCACGACCGCAAGCTCGGGCGGGTGCTGCGCGGCGAACGCGTCAAGATCGGGCCTGAACTCGAAGCGACGCTCGCCTCCCTCGACGACACGCTGCGTGCCCGTGCGCTACAGGAGACCGAACGCGCACCCGCCTGGATCATCCAGGGCAACCGCTTCTTCGTGCACGCTGCCTTCCACACACGCATGCTGACCAACCCGCCGCCAGCACCCCTCGGCCCGGTCGATCCGCTGCTGTCACGCGCATTGTTCGGCGAAACGACCGGCCGCACCCAGCCGGACGGTTTTCCGGAACGGCTGCTCCGGTGGGTCAACCACATCCCCGCCGCCATGACCGTCTATTGCGGCCACGACCAGCGCAGCCGTGACGGGCGCCCGTGGGTTGCTCATGGGGATGGTGGGGGTACTGCCGTGTTCATGGATACCGGAGCCGGGAAGGGCGGGCATCTGTCCTGGATCGATTTGGGTTGAGGCAAGCGCGTTCTTTTTTGAAAAAAAGAACCAAAAAACTTTTGCGAATCTTGGCAGGGTTTGAGGATAGATCGGGCCTTTAGAAAAAAGATCTATTTTGCTTCTGTTCCCCATTGCCATCGTATGTCCATTGCCATCGTATGTATTGTGCCGCACTAGCTTTTAGGTGCGGCGGCGGGCAGTGCATTTTCCGGCCGAGTCTTATCGGCAGGCTGCCTAAGGGGAACAAACGCCCGGAAAACGGGCGGCGGCGGGAGGCGTGGCGAGTATGGCGAAAGCAAAGTTTCGTTTGTCTGCCAGCGGAAAGGTGCTGGCGCTGCTTTGCGTGATGTATTTCATTACGTATATGGACCGCGTGAACGTCGCGACCGCAGGCAGTGCCTTCAAGTCCGAGCTGCATCTTTCCAACACCGAGCTGGGCCTGGTTTTCTCTGCCTTCGCCTATCCGTATCTCGTGTTCCAGATCATCGGCGGCTGGGCGGCGGACAAGTTCGGCGCGCGGCTGATGCTGACATTGTGCGGCGTGGTGTGGGCAGGCGCCACGATCATGACCGGGCTCGCTGGCGGGCTGACGAGCCTTGTTTTTGCAAGGCTGCTGCTTGGGCTTGGCGAAGGGGCGACTTTCCCGACGGCAACGAAGGCGATGGCGCGTTGGCTGCCGAGCCGGAGGCTGGGTTTTGCGCAGGGGATCACGCACGCGTTTTCGCGCCTCGGCACCGCGGTGACGCCGCCGCTGGTGGCCGCGCTGATGGCGGCGGTGACGTGGCGCGGTGCGTTCATCATCATCGGCGTCGTGAGCCTGGCGTGGGCGATCGTCTGGGGACTATATTCGCGCGACGATCCGCATCGCCATCCGGATGTGACGCCGGAGGAGCGTGCCGAACTGCCGCAGCCGCGCGCGGCCGGTGCGCCGGCCGTAAAACTACCGTGGTGGCGCCTGTGCCGGCGCATGTTGCCGGTGACTTTCGTGTATTTCTGCTACGCCTGGACGTTGTGGACCTATCTCAGCTGGGTGCCGCAATACATGCTGCATGCGTTCGGCCTGCATCTGAAGGACAGCGCCTGGCTCGCCTCGGCGATCTTCGCGGCCGGAGTCGTAGGTGACGGGCTCGGCGGCGCTGTCAGCGATTTCATCCTGATGCGGACAGGAAGCTTGCGGCGCGCGAGACGCGACCAGGTGGTGTTCGGCTTGGCGCTGTCGCTGCTGTCGAGCATCCCGCTGCTGGTGGTGCGCGATGCGGGAACGGCAACGGTGCTGCTGTCGTGCGCGTTCTTCTTCGCCGAATTCACCATTGCGCCGATGTGGGCGATACCGGTCGATATCGCTCCAGGATTTGCAGGCACGGCAAGCGGGCTGATGAACACGGGCACCGCACTGGCGGCGATCATTTCGCCGCTTGTGTTCGGGGCGATCATCGATGCCACGGGCAATTGGTCGCTGCCGTTCATCGGCACGATGGCATTGATGTTTGCGGGCTGCGTCGTGGCTTTCTGGATGCGGCCTGAGGAGCGGTTCGATGCTTCTCCTTCTCGGGTGCTGGCGACACAAGTAGTTTAAGGAAGGAAGTTCTTTTTGAAAAACGAACCAAAAACCTTTTGCACGTTTAGGCCCGGCGTGAGGACAAGCCCGGCCCAAAGGTCCAAAAGTTTTTTGCTTCTTTTTTTCAAAAAAGAAGTGCTTTCTTCTTTCTTGCGGGCATGATGGAAGTCGGAACGGCATCTTGATGAAGCAGGCGCGGGTTGCGGTTCTCTTGCCGTGCTTCAACGAGGCGGTGGCTTTGCCGGGCGTGATCGCGGCGTTTCGCCAGGCGCTGCCGGATGCGGCGATCCATGTGTATGACAACAACTCGACCGACGACACTGCGGGCGTTGCGAGGGCGGCGGGCGCGATGGTGTCGCGCGAGCGCTTGCAGGGCAAAGGTCATGTGGTCCGCAGGATGTTTGCGGATGTCGATGCGGACATCTATGTGCTGGTCGATGGGGATGGCACCTACGATGCGTCGGCGGCACCTGCCATGGTGGCAATGCTCGAGGACGAGATGCTGGACATGGTGACGGGAACGCGGCTGAAGACGGAGGTGGCTGCGTATCGCCGCGGGCATCGTTTTGGGAACGGGTTGCTGACTGGGATCGTGGCGCGGCTTTTTCAGGCCGATCTCGGGGACATGCTCTCGGGATATCGGGTTTTCTCGCGGCGGTTCGTGAAATCGTTTCCGGCGCTGTCAGGGGGATTCGAGATCGAGACGGAGTTCACCGTGCATGCGCTGGAGCTGGCCATGCCGATCGGCGAGGTGGAGACGGCTTATCGCGAGAGGCCGGAGGGATCGGCTTCGAAATTGCGCACTTTCAGGGATGGTGCCCGGATCTTGCGGCTCATCCTCGTGCTCGTGAAGGATGAGCGGCCGCTGCAGTTCTTTTCGTTGTCTGGCGTGGCGTTTCTGGTGCTGGGTGGCGGGTTTGGGCTTCCGGTGGTCTTGGAGTTCTGGCGGACCGGTTTGGTACCGCGGCTGCCTACGGCCGTTCTGGCTGCTTCGTTGGTGGCGCTTGGTTTTTTGTCGTTTACGTGTGGGTTGATCTTGGACTCGGTTTCGCGCGGGAGGCGGGAGACGAAGCGTCTGGCTTATCTGGGGATTGCGCGGCGTTAGGCGGATTGCACGAAGGCGGCGGGCTGAAGCCCGCCCTACGGTTGTTTGCGTTTGGCTGTCTGGTTCAGGTAGGCGGCCAGGCCTTCGCGTATGGCGCGGAAGCGTTTGGCGAGTTCGTGGAAGACGGCCATGTCGATGGGGTTGTTGTCGCGTATGGTCTTTTCCAGTTCGGGAGTCATTTCGACGCTGTTGTCGGAACTTGGGGTGTTGACGCGTTTGCGTTCGGTGGCGCGTGAGGGGGAGCCGACGAGGGTGGTGATGGTGCGGAAGGAGATCGGATAGGCTTCCTGGAGGCCGACGAAGCTGAAGGTTTTGACGATGTGGTCGATGCAGGCGGCAGCGTCGCGCGTGTCGAGGATGCGCTTTGGCACCAGGTGGCTGGTGATCTTGTTGGTGATGCGGTGCGTGTTCACGTAGGTGGGGAAATCGGGGTAGCGGGCGATGAAGCCTTCCGGGTCGCTGTGCATGGGGGTGCGCTGGTAGCGGTAGTCGGAGACGAAGCGCGCGACGGGATGGCGCAGCATGGCTAGCGCGCGGACGCCTGGGATGGCGCCCATGATCTGTTCGGCGTGGTCGCCGGTGATGTGGCCGGTCACGAAACGATGCGGCGTTGTCGTTTGGGTTTCGAGGAATTTCGCGACCGCTGCGTCGAAGCGTGCTGCGTGCTTCAGGGCGGGATCGGCGTTCTGGACGTTGATGTTGTAGTTGGGGCGGAGCATGGCGGCCAGTTCGGTGCCCAGCGAGCTGCCTGCGGTTTTGGGGACGTGGACCATGAGCCAGGTCGGCGTGCCGCTTCCCGCTTTTGCGAAATATTGCTCGAAATCGCCTTCGTAGAGGAGGTTGAGGAGCATGGTTGGGTTCCGGAGGGATGACTTGTTTCAGCAACAAACGAGTTGGGTCACACCCAGTGGCGGGGTCGCGCCGCGAGGCGCAGGCCTAATTTGCATTGTCACGGCCAGCTGCGCCGCAAGTCGTTTATGTTGATACGCTCGCTACCGTCGCAAACAGACTGAACCGGCATATAGCCTATGGCGGCGTTGGGCAGGGCAAGGTGCGTTTGGTAAAAACGTAGTTCGGATTACGCGGCGCATCGGCATAGCAGTATTTATACCCGTGCAAAGTCGCATAACCCTGCAGCATGAGGCCGCCGCCCGCAAAAAAAACAGCCATGAAGGCGAGGCCGGCTAAGGTAATCCACCATTCAGCCACCTGCGGCATGCGGCAGTGCCGGGCTATGGCGACATAGGTGGCAATGCGCACGCCGTAAAGACCCAGCCCGCCAACCACGCTGATGGTACACCAAAACACGGAAACCTGGTCAGCGCCGGCCGAAAAGGGCGCCAGGTCGCGGAACAACCACGCGATCAGCGCTACGGTACCGATCGCAAGCAGGTCGAAGAAGTAGAGTGGCCAGGAAAGCAGGGTGATTGGCTTGTTCACCACGCCGACACGCTGCATGAACGGCAGCGCGGCGCGTGATCTGCCTACCAAAGGCTCGACAAGCTGAATTGGGACGGCAAGGCTTCGAGCGCGCGCCGGTCCTCTCGCAACATGGCGGTGACCGATTTCCAAGCCCGATCGGTCTCGTAACGAGTCGCGTCTACAGCCGCATGGGTCAAAACCGCCATCCTCTGACCTGCGGCAGCGGCGCCATGCTCGAACTTGTAGAGCATGCTGTTCGGGTCTTTCTCCAATGCCATCATACGTGCCCGTGCCCGCTCGGTCAGGCCCAGCTTGCTGTCGATGGCTGACAGAGCCATGCCTGCCAGAAAGCCCACGCCAACGACAATGGCGAACGTCAGCACCGCGGGTGCGCCAAGAACACCCACCGCAATCGCGCCCGCGGCAATGCCGACACCCGTTGCCACCATTGCCTGGGCGATGTCACTGGCCACATTCACGCCAAGCCGCGCCAGCGAGAATTGATCGGCTAGGCACTCGCGCATTATGTCTATGGCAACGAAAGCAACAACGGCCACGCGTGTGGCTTTGCCGGCATCCATTAGGATGTCCTTCGAACCGACGACGAAGCAGGCGACCTTGGGGTTTTCGGCGAGATATCGCGTTCCGGCCAGATTGGGGCGCGCTCGCGCATAACCCTTGAAGATGATGTAGTCCTTGCCGTTCCTCCCGGTTTTTATGTAGGCGTCGCCCATAACGCCGAGCAGCTTGATCTGTCTGGCAAGCTTCAAGCCCGATTGCGCCGTCTGCGTTAGCGCAAGCAGGTCCGTGTTGAGGCGCTCCTTGGCTTCTTCGTTAGTCTCGTTGAACCACTCGAAAGGAAGGATCCATATCTCATGGTCGATGGGAGGGTCCGCAGCCACTCGCACTCCATCCGTTCTCGAGGTTTGAACTATGCCTCAAACCGACATTCCCCAGTTGGCCTACCGACCCGGCCTTCTGAGGGGCAGGCTACCTGTCGTCCGACGACCTTTGCAACGGCGAAAGTGCCGGGACGGCGGCCGCGGCGAGCGCCACCGGTCAGTGATTTCCGTCCGGCTCAAAACCATGCGCACGCTTCACGCCGGGCCGGTTTGGCTGATCCGCCAGGTATTTAACGCGCCACTCGGACCATGGCCGGAAGAGCCTCGACATGCTCGGGATCGATGGTCAGGTCGGCAAAGCTTTTGTGCGAAGTCGGTGGGGCGCCCAAGCGCGTCCCACCCTACGGTTGCTCAGTGCGTCAGGCTTCGGGAGAATGCGGCGCTTGGCCGGGGCGCGGAGGAGGCAGCCTGTCGCGAATTTCGGTGAGCAGGGCGATGATCTGATTGTCGTGCTTCATCCTCTGTTGTCCTATCCAAACAACAGCGGCCAAAACGAAAATAAAGGCGGCCCAGAAAATGCTTCCTGTGTCCAGATGCATGGTTTTATCGCCTGCCGCGGAGCATAGAAACCCACTCTAAGGCCCGCTCGACTTAAATTTCCAAAAGTTTTTTGCTTCTTTTTTTCAAAAAAGAAGACCTTAGCTTTCTTCCTAATGCGCCGCAGCCCAACTAGCGCCGATGCCGGTTTCGACCACAAGGGGCACCGACAGGGACACGGCGCCTTGCATGATTGTGCGGGCTACTTCGGCGAGGGTTTGGGCTTCTGCCTCGGGGGCTTCGAAGAGGAGTTCGTCGTGAACTTGCAGGAGAAGGCGGGAGGTCAGGTTGGCTTCGCGCAGGGCGGCGGGGAGTTGGACCATGGCGCGCTTGATGACGTCGGCGGCGCCGCCTTGGAGGGGGGCGTTGATGGCCTGGCGTTCGGCGCCGGCGCGCTTGGCCATGTTGCGGTCGGCGATGCCGGGGATGTAGCAGCGGCGGCCGAATGGCGTGAGCACATAGCCGTGGATGCGGGCTTCTTCCTTGGTGCGTTCCATGTAGGCGCGGATGCCGGGGTAGCGCTCGAAATAGGCGGCGATGTAGCGGCCGGCTTCGCCTGCGTCGATGCCGAGCTGGCGGGCGAGGCCGAAGGCGCTGATGCCGTAGATGATGCCGAAGTTGATGGCCTTGGCGCGGCGGCGGGTGGCGCCGTCCATTTTCTCCATGGGCACACCGAAGACTTCGCTGGCGGTGCGGGCGTGGATGTCCTGGCCGGTGGCAAAGGCTTCGCGCAGGGTTTCGATGTCGGCGACGTGGGCGAGGAGGCGGAGCTCGATTTGCGAGTAGTCGGCGCTGACCAGGACGTGGCCCGGTTCGGCGACGAAGGCGCAGCGGATGCGGCCGCCTTCCTCTGTGCGTATCGGGATGTTTTGCAAATTGGGGTCGTTGCTGGAGATGCGGCCGGTGCTGGTGGCGGCCATGGCGAAGCTGGTGTGTACGCGGCCGGTTTCGGGGTTGATCTCTTCGACGAGGGCGTCGGCGTAGGTGCTTTTCAGTTTGGCGAGCTGGCGCCATTCGAGAACGCGCGCGGGGAGCTCGTGGCCGAGGTCGGCGAGGGTTTGCAGGACGTTGGCGTCGGTGCCCCAGGCGCCTGAGGCGCCGCGCTTGCCGCCTGGCAGGCCCATTTCGTCGAAGAGGACTTCGCCGAGCTGTTTGGGGCTGCCGAGGCCGAAGGGGTGGCCGGCGAGGCGGTGGGATTCGATTTCCATGATGGCCATGCGGGCGGCGAAGTCGATGGAGAGGCGGCGGAGTTCGGCTTCGTCCACGCGTACGCCGGCCTGTTCCATTTTGGCGAGGGTGGCGATGAGCCGGCGGTCCACCTGTTCGTAGAAGCGCAGCGCGCGGGCTTCGCGCAGGCGGGGGCGCAGGGCGCACCAGAGGCGCAGGGCGATGTCGGCGGATTCGGCGGCGTAGGCGGTCGCGCGGCCGACGGGGACTGCGGCGAAGGCGAGGCGGTTGCGGCCGGTGCCTGTGGCCTGGTCGAGGGAGGCTGGGGTATGGCCGAGATGGAGGGGGGCGAGTTCGGCGAGCGTGTGGTCGTGTGCGCCGGCTTCGGCGGCGTAGGAGATCAGGAGGGGGTCGTCGATCGGCAGGGGGGCGGGGAGGCCTGCGCGTTCGAGGATGAGGGAGGCGGCCTTGGCGCCTGCGATGATCTTCAGGACAGAGGGGTCGGCGAGAAGGGGGGCGAGCATGCGCAGGATGGTGTCGCGCGGCAGCCTGGGTTCGGTGAGTTCGCTGACCGGAAAAGGGATGTAGGCGGCGCGGCCGGAGGTGAGGGCCAGGGCTATGCCCAAGAGTTCGGCGCGCAGGGGGCGGGGGTTTTCGTCTGTCTGGATTTTCAAGGCGACGTGGCGGGCGGCGGTGGCGTCGGCGACCCAGGCCGCGAGCGCTTCCTCGGTGGCGATGGTGGTGTAGGGGCCGTAGGGGGCGTTGTTCTGCGGGACGTGGGCTTCGGCTTTGGCTGTGTCCGCGGCTTCGTCGAGGCCGAGGCGGAGGGCGGTGCTTCTGAAACCCATGCCGTGCAGCCAGTCGGCGAGGCGGGTGCGGTCGAGCGGGTTGGTGACCAGGGAGTCGAGCGGGAGGGGGAGCGGGACTTCGTCGCAGAGGATGACGAGCTTGCGGGAGATGCGGGCGGCTTCGGCGTGGGCGATGAGGTTGTCGCGGCGCTTGCTGGGTTTCATCGAGGGCGCGGCGGCGAGGACGGCTTCAAGGTCGCCGTAGGTGTTGATGAGTTCGGCGGCGTTCTTTGGGCCGATGCCGGGGACGCCTGGAACGTTGTCCACGCTGTCGCCCATGAGGGCCTGGACTTCGATGACTTTCTCGGGGGGGACGCCGAACTTTTCGAGCACTTCGGCCGGGCCGATGGGTTTGCTCTTGATCGGGTCGAGCATGTCCACACCGTCGCGGACCAGCTGCATCAGATCCTTGTCAGAGCTGACGACAGTGACGCGGGCGCCGGCTTCGCGGGCGACGCGGGCGTAGGTGGCTATGAGGTCGTCGGCTTCCCAGTCCTCGAGTTCGATGCAGGCGATTCCGAAAGCGGCAGTGGCGTCGCGGACGAGGCGGAATTGCGGAATGAGCTCGGGCGGGGGATCTGGGCGCTGGGCCTTGTATTGGTCGTAGAGGCGGTTTCGGAAGGTGGTGCTGCCTGCGTCGAACACGACGGCGAGGTGGGTGCCGACGTGGTCCTTGAGGAAGCGGGCGAGCATGTTGGTGAAGCCGAAGACGGCGTTCACGGGCGTGCCGTCCGCGCGGTTCATCGGCGGGAGGGCGTGGAAGGCGCGGAAGATGTAGCCGGAGCCGTCGATCAGGACGACGTGCGGGGTGGCGGCGGCCTTGGTGGGGGCGGGGGCTTGCGCGGCGGGTTCGGTGAGTTCGGTGTCCATGGTGTCAGTGCACGTGGTCGTCCCCGAAGCCGGGCTTCAGGATGAAGACGCGCGAGCAGTAGGGGCAGAAGGTCTGGCGCTCGACGATGCGGAGCCAGACGCGTGGGTGGCCGAGGGGACCGTCGCCGCCGTCGCAGGCGAGCACGCGGCTCTCCACTTCGAACGTCTCGACCGTGCCGATGTCGGGGGTTGGGCTCGAAGCGCCGAACGCCATAGTGTTGCCTCAGGTGATGCGGGATGACGGCATGATACGCGTGCGCGGCGGGGTTTCAAACCGGCATCCCCAGGGAGTGACGTTGCTGGGAGTGACGTTGCTGGGAGCGAGGTTGCGGGGAGTGGCGTTGCGGGTTGGGGTGGCGGCGGGGCTGCTCGGAGGGTGCGCGGTGAGCCGGCCCCATCCTGGGGAGGCGATCCTGAAGGTGGTGCATCAGGAAGGGCCGGGTGTGACGGCCGCGCCGGCGCCGGACCTGGTTTTCACCATGAAGGACGGGACACGGCTGCCTGCGCGGGAATGGCTGCCGCCGACCGGGACGCCCTGGCGGGGGGTGATCCTGGCGCTGCATGGGTTTTCGGATAGCCGGGATGCCTGGGAGTTGCCGGCGCCCGGGTTTGCTGCGGCCGGCTATGCGGTGTTCGCGCCGGACCAGCGCGGTTTCGGGGCGACCGCGACGCGCGGGACCTGGGCGGGGACGGGCCCTATGCTGGACGATGGGGCGCAGCTGCTTGGGCAGCTGCGGGCGCGTTATCCCGGGCTGCGGCTGGTTCTGATGGGGGAGAGCATGGGGGGCGCGATTGCCCTGTGCCTGGCGGCGAGGAACCCGTCGCCCGCGGATGCGACGGTGCTGCTGGCGCCTGCCGTGTGGGGCCGGCCGGAGATGGGGCTGGTGCTGGCGAGTTCGCTGTGGATCGCCAATGGGGTGGCGCCTGGCTGGAGCCTGACCGGGCGGGAGATCCCGCTCGATCTCGCGGCGAGCGATAACAGGGAGGCCATTCTGCGGTTCGCGCATGATCCGCTGACCTTGCGCGCTTCGCCTGTTCGGACGCTGTCGGGGTTGGTCGATCTGATGGATGCGGCGCAGGCCGCCGCGCCGCATCTGCATGGGCCGGTGCTGATCCTCGACGGGCGGCGCGACCAGATCGTGCCGCCCGATGCGACCGCTGCGGCCTGGGCCAAGCTTCCGGCGGAGGTGCGGCGGGGGTTTTATCTCGGCGGGTATCATCTGCTGCTGCGTGACCAGGCGCGTGCGCTGGTGGAGGCGGATATCCTGGCCTGGCTGGCCGATCCGGACCGGTGGCTGCCTTCCGGGGCGGACATCAATGCGGCGGCCTGGCGGGCGGATCATGGGTGGACGGTGGCGCCGCCTGCGGTGCTGCCTGCGGCTGGGCTGGATGTTAACGGCAAAAGGTCGCCCTGGCCTTTCTAGGCGTTGGCTGGGCGTGGTGCGCTGGCTCTGGCCATTGCTGGCGAGGCGCGCTATCCAGCGGCTTCCGGACCCGTAGCTCAGCTGGATAGAGCGCTGCCCTCCGAAGGCAGAGGCCGATGGTTCGAATCCATTCGGGTCCGCCAGCGCTGGCCGGAGAATGTCACGCCGCTTGTTTGGTTCTCGGCGAGATCGCCAGGCCGAGGAACACGATGGCGGCCTGGTTGAGGCGCAGGATGTCCTCATCGTCCAGCCGGCCGATGCGTGTGCCTAGTTTGGTCTTGGGCACGGTGGTGATCTTGTCCACCATCAAGCGGCATAATGCCCGCAGCGTGTTTCGCTCGTTCGGCTGCACGGGGAGGCGGAAGAGCGGGACGTGTGTCGGGTCCGTGGTGAAGGCGCAGACGGTGATCGAGTCGGTGGCGTCGAAGCTGTCGTCCTGAAGGATGACGACGGGGCGTGGCTTGCCTGCGTAGTCCTTGCCGCCGGCGAGCGTCCAGATTTCGCCTCTCTTCACGCGAAGGGTTTCACTCAATCTCCCAGTCCGTGACCGCGTCGATGAACGCCTGGTCGTCGCTGGCATGAGTGCTGGCTGCTGCCGCGGCCGACTGCCTGTGCGCTTCGGACCTGAAGGCGGGGGAGCGCACGTCGGGCACCCAGATCTGGATCGGGCGGAGGCCCTGCTCGCGCAGGCGCTCGCGGTGTTCGCGCACCTTGATGCGGGAGGGCCTGGCGCTGGATGCGGAGGCCATGGCGTGTCTCCTGAGGGAGTTACATGTAACTTAGTGTGGCTTGCCGAGGATTGCCAGGCTTTTTGGCGGTGCGCTTTTTGGCGGTGCCTGGAAGATCGCGGGCGAGGGTGATGTGATGGCGGGGCTGCTTCAGTCGCCGGGGTGGTAGGTGCGCTCGGTGTGGGCGGCGAGTTGGTCTGGGTAAAAATAGACGTTTCGCAGGGCGCCTGTGGTGTAGCGGACGGCCTGGTCGTTGAAATGTTTTGAGTGCGGGTCGCCGCTTTCTCCGCCTGCGGTGACTGCGACGGCGTGGATCCTGGGGCCGAATTCGACGGCGGCGACGAAGCTGTTGCCGCTGTTGCCGTAGCGGTGCTTGAGGCCGGTGTCAGAAGGGCCGCCGATCGAGGCGAGAGAGCCCCATTGGCCGGAGGTGAAGGGCACTGGCAGGCTGGGCAATTGGTCGGAGAAGTGCGGCTCTATGGTGTCGGCGAGGCGCTGAAAACGGTTCGCCTCGCCCCAGGGCGTTTGCCAGGCGCCGAAATTTGTCTTGATGGTGTCTGAGGCTTCGGCGAGGGCGGCGAGTTTTTGCTCCGGCGAGGTGCGGGCGAGCACGGTGTCGTAGATACTGAGGCTGCTGCTGTGCGGCTCCTGCCCGGCTTTGCGCCAGAGCGCCTCTCCCCAATAGACCGCCAGCGTGGTGGGGATGGAGTCCGCGGACCATCGCCTGTCCCATTTGCGCAGGACGCTGATCTGGCCGGCGAGTTTGCTTTTCAGCGGGTTGGCGGCGGGCAGCCCGTCGTAGGCTGCCAGGAGGTTCGGTATCAGCCTGTCGAAGCCCGGCTGGGCGGGGTCGAAGGCCGCCTGCATCAAAGAGGCGAGCGTGAAGTCTTTTTTGTTCTGGAGGAGCTGGGTCGCGTGCAGGCCGCGCATGTTTTCGCCGCCCTCGTCCATGTAGTTTGGGAAGTCGGCTTGCTTCGGGCTGGCATCGCCAGCGGCGGAATAGGGCCAGTCGTTGGTGTTCTGTATCCAGCCGGTGGCGGGATCGAGAAGATGTGGCGCTTCGTTCAGCGCGTGCAGGCCGTGCCAGTCGGTGCGGGGATCGGCGCCGTCCACCAGTTTCGTGAAGTCGAACTGCGTGTCGCGGCGGGGGATGAATTGCGGATGCAGGTAGGCGATGTGGCCGTCGGCGTCTGCGTAAATGGTGTTGTTCGAGGTGTTCGCGCGCAAAGCCATGATCTTCATGTAGGCGGCGTAGTCGCGCGCCTTGGTCAAGCCGTAGGATTGTTCCAGGGCGGGAACGGGGGCGAACATCATCGCTTCGCTGATCCAGTGGCCGTCGCTGGTTTTGCCGACGATCGGGCCGTGGTGGGTGCGGTAGATGGTGAAGGATCTGGAGGCGGCATGGCCGTCACGGTCCTTGTAGGAGACTGCGACCTTGGACATGGCGATCGGGCGCCACTCGGTTCCGGTGCGGTAGAACCAGGTGCCGTTCCTGTTCGCGACGGTTTCGAGATACTGGTCGACGGCGTTGGATTGGCTGGAGGTGTGCATCCAGCCGAGGCGGTCGTTAAAACCCTGGTAGAGGAAGAACTGGCCCCAGGTGGCGGCGCCGTAGGCATTCAGGCCTTCGTCGCTGGCCATCTGGAGTTCGGAGCGGAAGTAGAACGAGGTGTGCGGGTTGATGAGCAGCAAAGCGTGGTGCGCCTGCGTGTTCGAGGGCGCTATGGCGATGCCGTTCGAGCCGGTGGGTTCGCCAGGATCGTGCTCCAGGCTGGCGAATTTGGGCCAGCCGTAGAAAGCGGCGAGGCCGGGCAGCGGGATGCTTTCGATGTCGCCGCCTATGCTGCCTTCGGTGAAGGAGAGCGCCATCCAGGGTTCGAAATGGGTGATGACTCTTGGTTTGGTTTGCTTGTGTGTCGCGAGATAGTAGTTCAGGCCGTCCGCCCAGCCCTCCATGAGCGCTTTCAGCCAGGCGGGGCTGGAGGCGTAGCGTGCCTGCAAGTCGGTTTCGTCGATGTATAATCTGGCGCGCAGGTCCTGGGGGACGGCGCTACTGCCTTCGGCTTCTGCGAGGCGGCCCAGCGCGGTGAGATAGTTCGTTTCGATGCGGCCGAAATCGTCTTCGGCTTGCGCATAGATGGCGCCGAAGACCGCCTGTGCGTCGGTGTGGCCGTGCACGTGCGCGATGCCCCAGTCGTCGCGCACGATGGTGACCTGGGCGGCCTCCTGCTTTATGCGCGAAAGGTTGGGGTCCGCTGCGTGGGCCGGGGTCAGCCCAGAGGTGACCGCCAGCGCGATCAAGATACCGGCCCTGCTCATCGGCTTGCTCCCAGTGGGTTCGCGGTTTGAGGCTGCCTGCGCAAACCGGCAGGGGATGGCCGCGTCTCTATCGCACACAAGGGCAGGAACGAGACAATGAGCATCTTCGGTAGCATCATGGGCAAGATCTTCAGCGAGGCAGAGGCGGTGCTGCAGAAGCCCGCGGCGTCGCCGGCGAGCGCGCCGGCATCCGTGCCGCCAACGGGCGCTGCGTCCCCGCAGCAGGCTGCTCCTGGTGCCGAGACGACGGGGGTTCCGGCTGCTGCGTCGCCGGCGCCTCAGCCAGCCTCGCAGCCTGTCGATGTCGAGGCCGTTCTTGCCGGTTTGGCATCGAAGAAGGGCGGTGGCGGCAATTGGCGCACGTCGATCGTCGATCTGCTCAAGCTGCTCGACCTCGATTCCAGTCTGACCGCGCGCAAGCAGCTTGCGCAGGAGTTGGGCGTGCATGTGGGAGCTGATGGGACGGCGGAGGAGAATGAGGGGCTGCAGAAGGCGGTGATGCAGAAGCTTGCCGAAAACGGCGGCAAGGTGCCGGACAGCCTGAAGGGCGCTTAAGCCGGCGTCCGCCGCGATGGTGACGCCGCCGGCTTGCGCGGCGGCTCACACGCGGCGGCGTGGCCTGACACGTGTTGCCAGCGCATAGGCGACGGCTCCTGCTGCCGCGACGGCGAAGGTGATGCCGGGGTTGAGTTGCGCTTCCAGGGCCAGGCTTGTCTTGCGTGTAAAAGGCCGCAAGCTGCTGTTCGGAGCAAGGTCGGCGCGGGGTTCGTAGAGATTGTCGCGTTGAGCTTCGTCGCCGCGGTTCTTCGTCGTCATGCTGGTGTGTCCGACACGGGCGGAGAACCAGTCCATGACGCGCGGCGCCACGATGTTGCCGATGACGAGGCTGACACCGCCGGCGCCGCCGATGGTGAGATCGCGCACCGGGTTGGTGCAGGCATGCAGGATGGCACGCGCAACCAGTTGAGGGTCGTAGGCAGGCGGAGGATTTCGCGTGCCGGGAGAATCCATGCGGTTGCGGGCGTGGTCGGTGAAAGGCGTGTTGATCGCAGCAGGTTTGATGAGGGTGAGCGAGATGGGCTGACGTTCCGCCTCGACCTCGCGACGGAAAGCCTCGGTAAAACCTTTCACCGCGAATTTCGCGGCGCAGTAAGGCCCCTGGTAGGGGATTGCCACCTCACCGAGGACGCTGCCCACGTTGACGATGGCGCCGCCGCCCTGCCTCAGATGTTGCGCCGCGATCATGGTCCCGTGGACGACCCCCCAGTAGGTGACGTCGAAAAGCCGGCGCTGGTCGGCTAAAGGCACGTCGTCGAAGCGGCCATACATGAAGGCGCCGGCATCGTTGATCCAGGTGTCGAAGTGGCCGAATACTTCCACTGCCTTTTCAGCAGCGGCTTCCAGGGCGCCGTGGTCGGCGACGTCGGCGACGGCAAACTCGGCCTCTCCGCCCCCCGCGCGGATTTCATCGCGTATGGCGATCAGGGCTTCCTCGTTGCGCGCGATCAGGAACAGCTTGGCACCTTGTTCGGCAAGCATTCTGGCGGTGGTCAGCCCGATGCCAGAGGTTCCGCCCGTGAGCACGACGACCTGGCGCGAGATTGGCTTGAGGACGATTCTGGGCATGCGTTGGCTCCTGCTTTGCCCGGCCAACTCGGCCAACCCAGGGACGGTTTCGCCGTGCCTGCTCCCGCAACCGAACGTGTGGCTCCTGCAGGGAGGCGGACAGGCGCGAACCGGCGGGGGTTGGCCGCGTCAACGCTGGGGCGATGGGAGGGGAGGCGGATGGATCTTCAGGGACGGGTTGCAATCGTGACGGGCGCGGGCGGCGGGCTTGGACGGGCGCATGCGCTGCTGTTGGCGCGGCATGGCGCGAAGATCGTCGTGAACGATTTGGGCGAAGGGGCGGACGCGGTGGCGTCGGAGATCGGGGCGGCCGGCGGCGAGGCGGTGGCGGCGCGCTGTTCGGTCGCCGACGAGGCCGGGGTTGCGCGCATGGTGGAGGATGCTGTCGGCCGCTGGGGCAAGATCGATATCCTGGTGAATAATGCGGGCATGCTGCGGGATGCCTCTTTCGCCAAGATGAGCATCGCCGATTTCCGCGCCGTGGTGGATGTCCATCTGATGGGGTCCGTCATCTGCACCAAGGCGGTTTGGGCGGGAATGCGCGAGAGGGGGTATGGGCGGATCGTCATGACGACGTCTTCCTCAGGGCTGTTCGGGAATTTTGGCCAGGCGAATTACGGGGCGGCGAAGATGGCGCTTGTCGGGCTGATGCAGACGCTCGGCATAGAGGGCGCGAAGAACGACATTCGGGTGAATTGCCTGGCGCCGACTGCTGCGACCGCGATGACCGAGGGGCTGCTGCCTGAGCCGATGAAGGCGCTTCTGGTGCCGGAGATGGTGAGCCCGGGCCTGCTGAAGCTGGTGTCCGAGGACGCGCCGACACGCGCTATTCTGTGCGGGGGCGCCGGGCATTTCGAGCGCGCCTATGTCACGCTGACGGCGGGGGCCTTCATCGGCGGCGGGGAGGAGGCGGCCGGGCAGGTGGGCCTGCGCTGGGAGGAGATTTCCGACCGCGCTGGCGAAACGGTGCCTGAGCGCGGCAGCGACCAGGTGCAGCGCGAGCTTACCGCCGCGACGGCTAATCAAGGCGGGGGATAGGAGGCTTCCTGGCGGCCGCCGGTGCGTGACCGGCGATTTGCCGGTCGGTTGCGGGTCCGTTCATACTTTCGTAATTATCCGGGGTGCAGCTGATCCATGATGCAAAGCAGCCCCGGCGTACTATGGCCGCCGGTGTCGCCCGGCGCCTGGCCGGAGCGGCTGCGGCATTTTGCAGCCGTCCGGGACGCTAGCGGTGGCTGCCGCGTTTCCTGATGGAACGGCGCGTATCCCCGAATTCCTGCGCAGGGATGGAGAGGCGGCGCGGCTGATCGCCGCCTATGACTGGTCGGGCACGTCGCTCGGGCCGCTGGAGGGTTGGCCGCCGAGCCTGCGGTCGGCGGTCGGCATGGTGGTCCACTCTGCTGTTCCCATCGTCATGCTGTGGGGCGAGGACGGCGTGATGATCTACAACGACGCCTACTCGGTGTTTGCCGGTGGGCGTCACCCCGCGCTGCTCGGCATGAAGGTGAGGGAGGCCTGGTCGGAGGTCGCGGACTTCAACGACCATGTCATGAAAGTGGGGCTCGCTGGCGGCACACTCGCCTACCGTGACCAGGAGCTGACTTTGTACAGGCCGGGCCGCCCGGAACAGGCCTGGATGAACCTCGACTATTCGCCGTTGCTCGATGACGCAGGCAAGCCTGCCGGGGTGATCGCCATCGTGATCGAAACCACCGACAGGGTGATGGCGGAGCGCGGCCGGGAGGCGGCGGAGACGACAGTCAGGCGCGTGCTGGAGACGATGGCGGAGGGCTTCGTTCTGCTCGACCGCGATTTCCGGGTTTTGACGATCAACGCGGAGGCCATGCGTCTGGAGACGGCCGCGCGCGAGGAGATCCTTGGCAAGTCGGCCTGGGAGGTCTGGCCGGGCACGGAGGAGAGCGCTCTCGGCGAAATCTACAGGCGCGCCATGCGGGAGCGGACCCCGGCGTCGCTCGAGCATGAGTATATCTGGCCGGACGGGACACGGGCGTGGCTCGAGCTGCGTGTTTATCCCTCGGGAGAGGGCCTGGCGCTGTTCTATCGCGATGTGACCGAGCGAAGGCGCGCGGAGGATCGCAAGACCGCGCTGCTTGCCCTCGGCGACGGCGTGCGGAATCTCAAGGATGTCGCGCTCATTGCAGAGGTGGCGGGGCGGGTGATTGGCGAGACGCTTTGCCTGGCACAGGCGGCGTATGTGGCGGTCCACCCGAGCGACGACAGCGCCAGGGTGCTCAGGCCCTGGCTGCGCGACGACAGTGTGACATCGATGGAGGGGCGCCACAGGTTCAGCGACTTCGGGCCCTACGCCGACCGGCTACATCGCGGACATGACGTGATCGTGGAAGATTCCAGGTCCGATCAGGTGACCCCGCAAGGGCGCAGGGTGCTCGATCTTCTCGGCATCGCTTCGTTCGTCAATATCCCGCTGATCAAGGATGGGCGTATGGCGGGCATGATCCTGGCCAGCGACGACCGCCCGCGCACGTGGGACGACGGCGATCTCGCTTTCATGCGCAGCGTGGCGGACCGCACCTGGGCAGCCCTTCAGACGGCCCATGCGGAAGCGAGCCTGCTGGTCCTGAACCGCGACCTGGAGGCTCAGGTGCGCGAGCGCACGGCGGACCGCGACAGGGTTTGGGCGAATTCGCGCGATCTGCTGGTGACCCTGGGTGCTGACGGCGTGTTCCGGGCGGTCAGTCCGGCGTGGGCGAAGA
Organism: Acetobacteraceae bacterium; assembly: GCA_965198825.1. Classification (GTDB taxonomy): domain Bacteria; phylum Pseudomonadota; class Alphaproteobacteria; order Acetobacterales; family Acetobacteraceae; genus BOG-908. Next base: position 623,121 of record CBDAQB010000003.1, read on the forward strand.
CGCTCGGGCATTCGCCGGAGGAAGTGGTCGGGCAAGCTTTCAAGGAATTCGTTCATGCAGACGATATCGCGTCCACGAAGGCCGCGCTGGCTGGCGCGATCGAGCGTCGCGACCTCACGAATTTTGAAAACCGCTATCGCCACAAGGATGGGACGCTGCGTTGGATTTCGTGGAACACCTCCACGGAAGGCGGCACCCTTTACGCCTACGGGCGCGACGTCACGGCGGAGAAGGAGCAGGCTGAGGCACTGAGGAGTGCCGAGGAGCAGTTGCGGCAGTCGCAGAAGATGGAGGCGGTGGGGCAACTGACAGGCGGCCTTGCGCACGACTTCAACAATCTGCTGACGGCGATGTCGGGGAGCCTCGAGCTTCTGCAGGCGCGCATCGCGGAAAGCCGCCTGGACGACCTGGAGCGCTATGTCACGTCGGCGCAGGGAGCATCGCGTCGGGCGGCGGCGCTGACGCACCGGCTGCTGGCCTTTTCGCGCCGCCAGACGCTCGATCCTAAGCCGGTCAATCTGCATCGGCTGGTTCTCGGCATGGAGGAACTGATACGCGGGACGGTCGGACCGGCGATCGCTGTCGAGGTGACGGATTGCGCAGGCGAGGCCACGGTTCTTGCCGATCCGAACCAGCTCGAGAATGCGCTGCTGAACCTGTGCATCAACGCCAGGGACGCCATGCCGAACGGCGGGCGGCTGACCTTGGCGTGTGCCGAGAACGACGTGGACGAGCGCCGGGCGCGCGACTGGGACATGGCCCCGGGACGGTATCTCTCGCTCAGCGTCGGCGACACAGGCACCGGAATGACACCCGAAGTCGCGCGTCGCGCCTTCGATCCGTTCTACACGACCAAGCCGATAGGATCGGGCACCGGCCTCGGACTTTCCATGATCTACGGCTTCGTACGCCAGTCGGGCGGCCAGGCGCGCATCACCTCCATCCCTTCGGAGGGCACGGTAGTCAGCCTGCACCTGCCATATCACCAGGCTTCTTCACCGGACGACGGCGATGTGGCCGGTGACGACCGCGTTGTCACGGGCGCCTTGCACAAGACCGTGCTGGTCGTGGATGACGAGCCGATCGTGCGCATGCTGCTGACGGAGGTGCTGCAGGACCTTGGCTGCGACGCGCTCGAAGCCGGTGACGGAACCGAGGCGCTCGCCCATGTCAGGTCGGGCGCCAGGATCGACCTTATCGTCTCCGACGTGGGGCTTCCGGGAGAGCTTAACGGAAGGCAGATCGCGGATGCTGCGCGGGCGCTTCGGCCTGGACTGAAAGTTCTGTTCATCACCGGTTATGCGGAGAAGGCGCTGGTGGGGGACGGGCTTCTGGAAGATGGCATGCATGTCATGACCAAGCCGTTCGGCATGGATGCGATTGCGGCCCGGATCGGGAGGTTGCTGGCGGACGCGTGAAGGAAGGCGTTCTTTTTTGAAAAAAAGAACCAAAAAACTTCTACGAGTTGGGCTCGGACTCTCCACGTTAGCTCGGCTAAGTGGCAAAAGTTTGCTTCTTTTTTTCAAAAAAGAAGTCCTTGCTTCCTCCTCAAGGAACAAGCACAGCCGCCCCCTCGAAGCGCCCAGCACGCAAGTCGGCGAGCGCTCGATTTGCCTCGCGTAGCGGGTAGGTGGTCGTGCTGGTGACGATGCCTGCGTTGGGAGCGAGTGCGAGAAAGTCGAGGCCATCCTGGCGGGTGAGGTTGGCGACGGAGAGGATTTGTCTTTCCTCCCAGAGCAGGTCGTAGGGGAAGCTCGGGATGTCGCTCATGTGGATACCGGCGCAGACGACGCGGCCGCCTTTGTGCACCGCCTTGAGGGCGAGGGGCACGAGAGCGCCGACGGCGGCGAAGATGATGGCGGCGTCGAGCTTTTCTGGCGGGGACTCGTCCGAGCCGCCTGCCCATACCGCGCCGAGGCTGCGGGCGAAATCCTGGCCGACCGTGTCGCCTGGGCGGGTGAAGGCGTAGATGGAGCGGCCCTGCCATGTGGCGACCTGGGCGAGGATGTGCGCAGCGGCGCCGAAGCCGTAGAGCCCGAGCTTGCGGCCGTCGCCTGCGATGCCGAGGGCGCGCCAGCCGATGAGCCCTGCGCAGAGCAGGGGGGCGAGCGAGACGTCTGATCCTGTCTCGCCCAGCGGAAAAGCGAAGCGGGCGTCGCCTATCACCGAGGTCGCGAAGCCGCCGTCGCGTGTGTAGCCGGTGAAGAGGGGGCGGTCGCAGAGGTTTTCGCGGCCGCCGCGGCAGTAGGGGCAGATGCCGCAGGTGTGGCCTAGCCAGGGCAGGCCGACGCGTTCGCCCAGTTGCAGGCCTTCGACGCCTTCGCCCAGGGCGTCGATCCTGCCGACGATTTCGTGGCCCGGGATGATGGGCAGATGCGGGTTCGGCAGTTCGCCGTCCACGACGTGGAGGTCGGTGCGGCAGACGCCGCAGGCGGCGATCTTGACCCGGATTTCGCCTGGTCCCGGCTGGCGGTCGGGCAGCTCGGTCCATTCGAGGTCCTGCCCGATGGCTTTCAGCATCATGGCGTGCATGGGATCTCTCCTGCGTGCGGGCCGATGTTTCTCAGTGGCTCACCATCGAGCAGCGCATGGTATTGGCGAGGAGGCTGCGGGTGAAGCCGCCGAGCACCCACTCGCGGAGGCGGCTGTGGCCGTAGGCGCCTGCGATGACGAGATCGGCGTGGCGTTCGCGGGCGAAATCCTCGAGGTCGGCGCCGCCTTCTCCCGCGAGGTCCTCACTTGCGGGGACAGGGTGCGCCTCGGCATGAACGCCGTGGCGCAGGAGCCAGGATGCGACGTCCTTGGTGCGGCGCCTGGCTTCGTTCATGTCTTCCAATGTGGCGACTTCGACGATCGAGACCGATGCTGCCGCCTTGAGGATGGGGAGGGCTTCCAGGACCGCGCGCCTGGCCTCTCGCGTGTCCTTCCAGGCGACGACGATGTGGTTGAGGGCCAGGCCCGGCATCGTTGGGGGGACGGCGAGGACCGGCCTGCCAGCTTCCATGACGAGGTCGCCGAGGTTCACGCCGCGCGTCGTGCGGTAGCAGGAGCCGGTGACCACCAGATCGACTCCGCGCGCCTCGCGGCAGACATATTCGGTGGGGGACATCAGGACGGTGACTTTCGACCGCCATTCGACCGAGCCCTGGCGTGATCCGAGGGCTTTGCGGAACTCGGCCTGGGCGGTTGCCAGTTCGCCGTCCAGCGCGTCCTGGTCGGCTTGCATCATCCCGCTCGACACACCGGCCTCGTCGTAGATGCCCGGCATGACGTGACCGGCGGCGATGCCGAGCACGCTCGCGTGGAGGATGTCGGCGAGATTTCCGGCGGCCTTGAGCACCGGCGCGTTGGAGCGGCCGAGATCGAGGTTCACCATCAGGGTTGGGAAGGTCACGCTGTTTCTCCTCTGGGGGCCGGTGCGGCGTTGCCGCTGCGTCACCGGCAGGTGCCGCTTCGCCGGGCGCCTGCGACAGCCTCGGAAAACACTCATGCCGGTGCCCGGTGAGGAAGCGGCGGCGGTTGAGTAGTTTCCGGGGGTGAAACGACCGTGGTGGGAGGCCTACGTTTCGGGGCGAAGGGTGGACGGCGATGGCGCCGGGTCAGCCTCAGCATCCGGAGCACCACATGTCTCATGACAGCAACCTGCAGCAGGCCGTTCTGGCCGAGCTGGCCTGGGAACCGAGCATCGTCGCCGCCCATATCGGCGTCACAGCGGACCGTGGGGTGGTGACACTGACCGGCCATGTCGAGAGTTTTATGCAGAAGCATGCGGCCGAAAGCGCAGCCAGGCGCGTGAAAGGCGTGAAGGCGGTTGCAGAGGAGCTCGAGGTTCACCTCACCTTCGACATGCGGCGCGACGACGGCGATATCGCAGAGGCCGCTGTCAGCCGGTTGTCCTGGGATTCCGCCATTCCTGCTGACGCGATCAAGGTGAAGGTCGAGAAGGGCTGGGTCACGCTCTCCGGGCAGGTGGATTGGCATTACCAGAGCCAGGCCGCGGTGACGGCGGTGCGCCAGCTTTCCGGGGTTGTCGGCGTGTCGAACGGCGTCACCCTGAAGCCGCGCGTGAGCACGTCGGGCATCAGCGATGACATTACGCACGCGCTGCACCGCTCGTGGTTCTTTGATCCGGACAACATCAAGGTGACCGCTTCGGGCGGCGATGTCCGGCTCGCGGGGACTGTCACCTCGTGGCACGACAGGCAGCTTGCCGCGGAAGCGGCCTGGGCTTCGCCCGGAACGGTGAATGTCGCGAACGACATCGTCGTGGTCTGAGTTCTTTTGAGCCTGGCCGCTCCGGCGGAGCGGCCAGGCTGCGTTTTCAAGAGACGATTTCAGCGAGCAGGAACATGATGGATACGAAGGTCACCGCGCCAGCCGCGTTGTCGAAGACTGACGCCAATACGCTGGAGGCCTTGTTCCGGCATCCGGTGGCGCATGATCTCGCGTGGCGCGATGTCGTGTCGCTGTTCGAGAGGCAGGGCGGGCTGGAGCGCACACGCGGCGGCGATTTCAAGCTGGAGATGGACGGCGAGCATCTCCGGGTGCCGGAGCCGAAACATAAGGAGCTTGAGGCGGACGAGGTTTTTGCAATCAGGAAGTTCCTGACCCACACGGGATGGACGGCTTCGGGGCCGCCGGCGCAAGGCGTCGAGAAGGGGCGGGAGGAGGCGAGTTTCGTCGTCACCGTCGATCACCATGAGGCCCGCATCTATGTTGTCGGCTCGAGTGGCGGCGACCCGGACGTTCGCACCATCAGGCCGCACGATCCGCATCACTTCCTGCACCATCTCGAACATCGCGACCAGTCGCGCGAGAGCGGGCAGCGGGCGCCCGAAGATGCCGATTTCTACGAGAGGATTGCGGCCGCGCTGACGGGACAAGGCAGGATCGTTCTGGTGGGACACGGGAAGGGGCGCAGCAACGCCGCGCACCATTTCGCCGATGCGCTGGCGGCACGGCATCCCGAGATTTTCAACCGGGTTGTCGGCGAACTGGTCGAGGATTTGTCCAGTGTTACCGCGCCGCAGCTTTTCGCACTTGCGGAACGGGCGATCGGGTGAGGCAAGCAGTTCTTTTTTGAAAAAAAGAACCAAAAAACTTTCGCGACTTTGGGCTGGGCTTGGGGGAGTGCCGGGCTTTAAGGTGTAAAAGTTTCTTGCTTCTTTTTTTCAAAAAAGAAGTCCTTCCTTTCGCGCCTCAAACAGGCGGCATGAGTAGTTTCCGAACCTCCTTTGCACCCTCCGGCAAGCCTATGAAGGGACGGACGATCAGAACGAGGAACAGATGGAAACCAACGACACAGTCATAGCGGTATTTGCCGACCACGAGGCCGCAGAGGCGGCGGTCAAGACTTTGGCCGGCGCCGGCTTCGACATGAAAGACCTGAGCGTCGTGGGGAAGGGCTACCACTCCGAGGAGAAGGTGGTTGGCTTCTACAATATGGGCGACCGTATGAAGTTCTGGGGCACGCGCGGTGCGTTCTGGGGCGGGTTCTGGGGCTTGTTCCTGGGCGGCATGGTGCTGAGCGTTCCGGTCGTCGGGCATGTCGTGGTTCTTGGGTATCTGGCTTCGGTGGTGTTCTCGACTGTCGAGGGCGCGATCACGGTGGGCGGGCTGAGCGCGCTGGGGGCTGCGTTGTTCAGCATGGGGACGCCGAAGGACAGCGCTCTGCAGTATGAGGCGGCCATCAAGGCGGACAGCTTCCTGGTGATGGCGCATGGGCCTGCGGCGGAGATGGCGCGCGCCAAGTCGATCCTTGCGTTGGCCAATCCGTCCAGCGTCGAGGTTCATGCCGGCACCGAGCAGACGGGTGAGCGGCTGCTGCCTGCGCACGAGCACGCCTGAGATGTGCGCCAGCCGTGGCTAGCGCGGCGGTGCCTCCCTCCGGCCGCGGCTGGCATGCCGATCGCGAGGCCGGCAGCCTGGTTGTTGCGCTGGAGGGGGATTGGCTCGCCGGCGGCATGCGGCCGGACGATTTATCGTTTGCGGCGGATGTGCTGGCCGGTGGAAAGCCGAGGTCGGTGGCTTTCGATGCGAAGGACCTTGGCCGGTGGGACAGCGCGCTTCTCGTTTCGGTCGATCAACTTCGCACGCGTTGCGCCGCCTTGGGTGTTCGCCTCGATGAGAGGGGACTGCCTGGACCCGTGCTGAGGCTGCTGGCGCTGGTTCCGGACGGCGGCCGGGCTCGGGCGCCTTCGCCGCGGCGTGTGTCCGCTGTTGAACGGGTCGGCAGGATGTCCATCGGGCTGGCGGATGAGGCCGTCGCGGCGACGGGCCTGGTGGGGGAGTGCGTGCTTCGGGGCGGCGCCGCGGTGCGTGGACGGGCGCGCATGCGGCTGCGCGACCTTTTGGCCGCGATGCGCGATGCGGGCATGTCGGCGCTGCCGATCGTTGCCGTGGTGAACCTGCTGGTGGGTGGGATCCTGGCGTTCGTGGGCGCGGTGCAGCTTCGGCGTTTCGGCGCGGACATCTATGTGGCGAATCTGGTGGGTGTTGCCGTGGTGCGTGAAATGGCGGCGCTGATGACGGCGATCGTCATGGCGGGCCGGACGGGTGGCGCCTATGCCGCGCAGATTGCCAGCATGCAGGGCAGCGAGGAACTCGATGCGCTGAGAGCCATCGGTATTCCGGTGGTCGATTACCTTGTGTTGCCGCGTGTGGTGGCGCTGCTGACCATGATGCCGTTGCTGTATCTGTATGGCTGCTTCTTCGGCATTGCTGGCGGCTATCTCGTGGCGGTGGCGATGCTGCATCTGCCTTCCGTGAGTTTCGTGACGCAGCTCACCGGCTCGCTGGGTGGTGGGCAGTTTGTTTTCGGCCTGGGGAAGAGTGCCGCGTTCGGGGCGCTCGTCGCCATTGCCGGGTGCCGGATCGGCATGAAGGCCGGGCGTACCGCGGCGGCGGTTGGCAGTGCGGCGACTGGTGCTGTCGTGACAGGCATCGTCGGCGTCATTGCGCTGGACGCGCTGTTCGCCGTTTGCGCCAACGCGGTGGGGTTTTGATGGCCGTCTCCGATCAGGCGCCGGTGCTCCGGATCACCGATCTTGCCGTCGGCTACGGCGATGTTGCTGTGCAGAGCGGCGTTTCGTTCGATGTGCGCGCGAAGTCGATCTTCGCCGTGATGGGCGGTAGCGGCTGCGGCAAGAGCACGCTGTTGAAGGCGTTGACCGGGCTGTTGCGCCCGGCAGAAGGGTCGGTGGTGTTCGGCGAGGATGATTTCTGGGGCGCGGACGATGCGCGGCGGGCGGCGCTCGGTCGCGGGTTCGGGGTGCTGTTCCAGGGCGGGGCGCTGTGGAGTTCGATGACGGCGGCTGAGAACGTGGCTTTGCCGCTGCAGATGTTCACGTCGCTCGATGCGGCGTCGGTGGCGGCGCTCGTAAGGCTGAAACTGGCGCTGGTCGGGCTGGAGGAAGGCAGCGACAGCATGCCCGCTGACCTCAGCGGAGGCATGAGGAAGCGGGTGGGCCTCGCGCGGGCGCTGTCGCTTGAACCGGCCATCCTGTTCCTCGACGAGCCTTCTGCCGGACTGGACCCGACATCGTCGAGGCGGCTGGACGACCTCATCCTGGTTCTGCGCGACGGGCTTGGCGTCACGGTGGTGATGGTGAGCCACGAATTGCCGAGCCTGCTGGGCATTTGCGACGACGGCATCTTCCTCGATGCGGTCACGCACAGGCCGATTGCTTGGGGCGCACCGGCCGAGCTACGCCGGAGTTGCACGCATCCGACAGTCCACGCCTTCATGAACCGCGCATTGCCCGTCGAGGCGCCTGCCGCGGGTGGTGCGGGATGAAGGATGCGAAGGCCACGGCGGTCGGCGCCTTCGTGCTGGGCGGTTTGCTGCTCGGGGCGGCCGCGGTGCTGATGTTCGGCGGCGTGCGGCTGTTCGATACGGAGCTTCATGCCGTCGCCTATTTTCCCGGGTCGGTCGCTGGCCTTTCCGTTGGGGCGCCTGTCACGTTCCGCGGGGTCAAGGTGGGGTCGGTCGAGGGCATGCGGCTGCGGGTGGATCTCTCCCATCCGAACCCGATCATTCCTGTGACGCTCGACCTCGATCCATCGCGCATTTCCTGGACGAACGGCACGCCGACATCGAGCGGCGAAGGGCTTGCGCGTGCGGTGGCGGCGGGGCTGCGGGCACAACTGGTCGCGCAGAGCCTTGTCACGGGGCAACTCGGCGTGGATCTGGATTTCCGGCCGGGAACGCCTGCGTCGCGGGTCGGTGTGGACGGGCGTTCGGAGATACCGACCGTGCCTTCCGACCTTCAGCATTTGAAGGACCAGCTTGCGGGCATCGACCTGCCGCAACTCGCCGAGCGGGCACGGGCGGCGCTGGCGAGCTTGCAGGCGGTGACAGACGGTTTCGCCGGGAGGATCGGGCCGGTTTCCGATGCGGCGCTGCTGACGGCGGCCGCCGCGCGTGAAACCTTGCAGGCCACGACTGCCGCCGTTCGGGCGGCGCAGGCCGATGCGGCGAGAACCCTCGGCGATATCGATCTGCTGGCGGTGTCGGGCAGGAGCCGGTTGACGGACATCGCATTGCGGCTGGATCGGCTGTCCGGAACGGCGGACCAGGCGCTGGGCAGGACGGCGAAGCTGGCAGCCGATGTCGATGACATGGTGGCGTTGCGGTCGCCTGTCAGGACCGATCTTGCCGCTTCCCTGCGCGACCTGGCTGCCAGCGCCAGTTCGTTGAGGAGTTTTACGCGTGACCTGGCGCGCAATCCCGCGGGGACGCTGCTCGGGACGGCGCCGCGATGAGGAGTTCCGGCGCGGCCGCTGTCCTGGCGCTGCTGCTTGGCGGTTGTGCGTCATCGCCTCCCACGCGCATCTTCGTGCTGGGATCGGCAGTGGCTGACAACGTGCCTGTTGGGGAGGGGCGCGGGAGGCCGGTGTGGCTCCGGCCCGTTCTGGTTCCCGATTACCTGGACACGACCGATATCCTGCTCCGCACGGGTATTCACGAAGTGGCGCCCAGCCGGACAGGACGGTGGGCGGAGCGGCTTTCCTCGGGCGTGACGCATGCCTTGCTGCAGGATCTGGCGGCGCGCTTGCCGCAGGCGGCAGTCACCCTGGATGACGGCGGGCAGGACACGGCTGTCGTTTCGGTCACGGTGGATGCTTTTGATATTCTCGCTGTTGGGCGCTGCGTGCTTTCGGCGAGCTGGACGGTGGCGGCGCGGCGCGGCGCGGCGGCTGCACCGGAAAGGGCTGTTGTTTCGGCGTCTTTCGCAGCAGCTTTGGCAGGCGGGTCGGCGGATACGGCGATCGTGGCTGCGATGGCTGATGACCTCGACCGGCTGGCCGATCGGCTGGCGGCGGCGGTGCGTGCGCGGCCCGGCGCTTTGGACAATGCAAGCGCGGGAAAGGGTGCAGGAGAATGAAAGGGTCGATCCTTACACTCAATGCAGGGTCTTCGAGCCTGAAGTTCGCGCTGTTCGGCAGCGGCGGCGGTGCGCCAGCGGTGGCGCGCGGGGAGATAGAGAGCCTCGACGAAACGCCCCATTTCGTCGCCAGGGATGCTGCAGGGCGTGTGCTGGCAGAGAAGAGACTGGCCGCGGGCGAGGGCGCCTTTGCTGCTGCGCTTGGCGCGCTGCTGGATTTCGCCGACGCGCATATCGGCGGCGAGGGCTTGGGTGCTGCAGGGCACAGGGTGGTGCATGGCGGCGGGGATCATGTGGCGCCTGAGGCCGTGACGCCTGCCCTGCTGGCGGCGCTGCAGGCGCTGACGCCGCTCGATCCTTTGCACATGCCGCGCAATCTCGCGCCGATCAGGGCGATTGCCGAGGCACGTCCGGAACTGCGCCAGGCCGTGTGCTACGACACGGCGTTTCATCACACGCTTCCGCCTGTCGCACGGCGCCTGGCCTTGCCGCGTGCGCTCGAGGCGGAGGGGATCAGGCGCTACGGCTTCCATGGCCTGTCCTACGAATATATCGCCGGGCGCCTTGCCGAGCTGGACCCTGGCCGATGCGGCGGGCGGGTGATCGTGGCGCATCTCGGCGCTGGGGCCAGCCTGTGCGCGCTATCCGAGGGTGTCAGCGTGGAGACGACGACGGGCTTTAGCGCCCTCGACGGGCTGGTGATGGCGACGCGGTGCGGCAGGTTGGATCCCGGCGTGATCCTGCATCTCGGCCGGATGGGCAGGAGCTTCAATGACATCGAGGACATGCTCTACAGGCGGTCCGGGCTGCTCGGCGTCAGCGGCATCAGCGGCGACGTGCGCGTGCTGCTCGAAAGCGCAGACCCGCATGCGCGCGAGGCGCTGGACCTCTTCGCCTACCGGATCGCGTGCGAGAGCGGCGGGCTGGCGAGTGCGCTAGGCGGCCTCGACGGCCTGGTGTTCACCGCTGGCATCGGCGAGCACGCGCCAGCGGTGCGCGAGGCCGTTTGCGGCCGTCTCGCGTGGCTCGGCGTGCGGCTGGACGGGGAAGCGAACGATGCAGGGGCGGCGGTGATTTCCTCACGGGAAAGCAGCGTAGTGGTCCGGGTCATTCCGACGGACGAGGAAGCGGTGATCGCTCGGCACACGCGGGCGGTGCTCGCGGCACAGGCGTCTGCGCAAGGCAGCATGGCAAGGAGCGGCGATGCATAGCGACAAGGCAGGCCCCGCTGATGATTTTGCACCGAACGGCGTGATGCAGCACGTCGGCGAGGACCGGTTCCGGCAGGTGCTGGAATGCGCGCCAAATGCCATGGTGATCGTCAATAGCCGCGGCGAGATCGAGATGGTCAATGTCGCGACCGAACGGCTGTTCGGCTATGCGCGGCGCGAGTTGCTGGGCATGCCGGTCGAGATGCTGGTGCCGCATCGCCACAGGAGTACGCACGCGGGGTCGAGGGGCACCTTCTTCGACGGGGCGCGTGACCGCCCGATGAGCAGCGGGCGCGAACTGGACGCCCTTCGGCATGATGGCACGGAATTTCCTGTCGAAATCGGGCTGAACAGGATCGAGACGCTGGACAGTACGCTGGTGCTCTCCTCGATCATCGAGACTTCCGGCCGCAGACGGCTCGAGGAGCGGCTACGGCTGGCGCTCGAGTCCCTGCACCAGGCGGAGAAGATGGAGGCGCTCGGGCGCATGACGAGCGGCATAGCGCATGATTTCAGCAACATGCTCACGGTCATTGCCGGAAACCTCGACAGGCTGGTGACGGGTGGAGAGGTGAGCAGCGTGCGCGGGCTGCGGGCGCTCGATCTCGCTGTCAGGGGATCGGAACGTGCGGCCAGGCTCACGGCGCAGCTTCTCGCGTTTTCAAGGCGGCAGGTTCTGGAACCTGCGCCAATGGAGGCGAACCGGGTGGTGGCCGGACTGCCCGACATGCTGTCGGAAACCCTTGGCGCGGCCATCGACATACGGATCCTGCTGACCGATTTGCCGTGGAGCATCCTGGTTGACGAGAGCCTGCTCGAAGACGCGCTGCTCAACCTCGCGATCAACGCGCGCGACGCGATGCCGGGCGGCGGGACGCTGACGATCGAGACGTCGAACGTCCATGTCGATGGCTACGCGCTGACTGACGACGATGTGGAGCCGGGCGACTACGGGGTTCTCTCGGTGACAGACACCGGCTGCGGCATGTCCGAAGAGACACGCAAGAAGGTTTTCGAGCCGTTCTTCACGACCAAGCAAGCTGGCAGGGGAACGGGGCTCGGCCTGGCTCAGGTTTATGGTTTCGTGACGCAATCGGGCGGCTTCGTGCGGGTGAGGAGCGTTCCGGGTTCAGGTTCGGTGTTCGTGCTCTGTTTTCCGCGCGCGCATGGCGGCGGGGAGCGTTCGGCTGATGTCGTAAGGGACGCAGCGGCCGTTCCTGCTACGGCCGCTGCGTCCCGGTTGCCGCGATGAACGGGGAGGACGCGGCTAGCGCTTCCAGCGCCAGCCGTTGATCTCGGGCAGATCCTCGCCGTGCTCGCTGATGTAGAGCTTGTGGCGTTCCATCGATGTCCAGTAGCGGTCGGTTTCTTTCGCGACCTTGTCGGCGAAGCGTGGAATGCGCGTGATGGCGTCGAGCGCCAATTGAAAACGGTCGAGGTTGTTCAGGACCACCATGTCGAACGGCGTGGTGGTGGTGCCTTCCTCGCGGTAGCCGCGCACGTGCATGTTGTCGTGGTTCGGGCGCTTGTAGGTGAGCTTGTGTATCACCGCGGGGTAGCCGTGGAAGGCGAAGATGACAGGCTTGTCGGTGGTGAAGATACGCGCGTAGTCGCGCTCCTCGAGGCCGTGCGGATGCTCCGACTGGGTCTGCAAGGCCATCAGATCGACGACGTTCACCACCCTGATCCTGATATCGGGGACGTATTCCCTGAGCAGGGTGACGGCGGCAAGTGTTTCGAGCGTCGGCACGTCGCCAGCGCAGGCCATGACGACGTCCGGATCGGCGCCAGCGTCGTCGCTCGCCCATTCCCAGATGCCCAGGCCGGTGGTGCAGTGTCGCACGGCGGATTCCATATCCAGCCACTGCCACTCAGGCTGTTTTCCCGCGACGATGAGGTTGATGTAGCCGCGGCTGCGCAGGCAGTGGTCGGCGACCGACAGCAGGCAGTTCGCGTCGGGCGGAAGGTAGATGCGCGCGACATCGGCCTTCTTGTTCGCGAGATGGTCGATGAAGCCGGGGTCCTGGTGGGAGAAGCCGTTGTGGTCCTGACGCCAGACATGCGAGGTCAGCAGGTAGTTCAGCGAGGCGATGGGGGCGCGCCACTCGATGGTCTTGGCGACCTTCAGCCATTTCGCGTGCTGGTTCATCATCGAGTCGATGATGTGGATGAAGGCTTCGTAGCACGAGAAGAAACCGTGTCGGCCGGTCAGGAGATAGCCTTCGAGCCAGCCTTCGCAGAGATGCTCGCTGAGGACTTCCATGACCCGGCCGTCGGTGCTCAGGTTGATGTCGACTTCTTGCACCTCGGCCATCCATTCCTTGCCGGTGACTTCGAACACGGCATCGAGCCGGTTCGAGGCGGTCTCGTCAGGGCCGAAGAGGCGGAAGTTGGCGTTCGCCATGTTGAGCTGCATGACGTCGCGCAGGAAGCCGCCGAGAACGCGGGTGGCTTCCGCATGGACGAGCCCCGGGCCGTCCATGGCGATTGCGTGCGCGCGGAAGTCCGGCATGGCGAGGGGTTTGAGCAATTCGCCGCCGTTCGCGTGCGGGTTCGAGCCCATGCGGCGGTGGCCGGTTGGCGCCAGGTCGGCGAGTTCGTCGATCAGCTTGCCGCACTCGTCGAACAGTTCCTGCGGCCGGTAGCTTCGCATCCAGCTTTCCAATTGGCCCAGGTGCTCGGGGTTCTTGAAGTCGGCGATTGGAACCTGGTGGGCGCGCCAGGTGCCTTCGACGGGTTTGCCGTCGACGAATTTCGGGCCGGTCCAGCCTTTCGGCGTGCGCATGACGATCATCGGCCAGCGCGGACGCGATGCGGGATGCGCCGTGGAGGCGGGCGCTGAGGCGGTGCGCGCGTTGTTCTGGATGGCGCGTATCTGCGACAGCGACAGCTCCAGGGCGGCGGCTAGGGTCTGGTGGATGGCGTGCGGATCGTCGCCTTCGACGAAATGCGGCTCGTGGCCGTAGCCGCGCAGGAGGTCGGTGAGTTCGTCGCGTCCTATGCGGGCCAGGATGGTCGGGTTGGCGATCTTGAAGCCGTTGAGATGTAGGATCGGCAGCACGGCGCCGTCGCGGGCCGGGTTGACGAATTTGTTGCTGTGCCAGCTTGCTGCCAGCGCGCCGGTTTCCGCCTCGCCGTCGCCGACGACGCAGGTGACGAGCAGGTCAGGGTTGTCGAACGCGGCGCCGTAGGCGTGCAGGAGGGAGTAGCCGAGCTCGCCGCCCTCGTGGATGGAGCCGGGCGTTTCGGGCGCCACGTGGCTGGGAATGCCGTAGGGCCAAGAGAATTGGCGGAACAGGCGGTGCAGGCCGTTGAGGCTGCGTTCGATGGCGGGATAGCGCTCGGTGTAGGAGCCTTCGAGGTAGGCGTTCGCCACGATCCCCGGGCCGCCGTGGCCGGGGCCGATGACATAGATCATGTCCAGGTCATGATCCTTGATCAGCCGGTTGAGGTGGACATAGATCATGTTCAGGCCTGGGGTGGTGCCCCAGTGGCCTAGGAGGCGCGGCTTGACGTGCCCGATGGCGAGCGGCTCGCGCAGCAGGGGGTTGGCTTTGAGGTAGATCTGGCCGACGGAAAGATAGTTCGCGGCGCGCCAGTAGGCGTCCATGCGCCTGAGCAGGTCCGGTGACAGCGGCTCGGATCGTGTGGGTGTGATGGTATCTGGCATGTTGGGCTCCGCTTGGCGTGGTTGTCGTTCGGCCCCGAGGGCAGGGGCGGGATCTATCGGGCGGGCGCGGCTAACTTGCCGGTGAAATCGAGCACAACGCGGGATGGCACGTCACCGTGGCTTAGCCGTTGGAAGACGTCATTGATCGAGGACAAAGGCTGCAGCTCGATATCGGCCTTGACCTGGCCAGCCGCTGCGAAGGCGAGGCACTCGGCCATGTCGATGCGGGTGCCGACGAAGGAGCCGCGCACGGTGATGCAGTTCGCCACGACGTCGAAGAGCGGGATGGGGAAGGCGCCTGGCGGTAGGCCGACGAGAACGCAGGTGCCGCGCTTTCGCGTGACCGCGACAGCCTGGCTGAACGCCTCCAGCGAGGTGGCGGTGACCAGCACGCCATGCGCGCCGCCGCCGGTTGCGGCCTTCAGCGAGGCGGCGACATCGGGGTCTGTTGCATTGAACGCCAGGTCTGCGCCGAGGCGCTTCGCGTGCGCCAGCTTGCCCTCGTCGATGTCGATGGCGCAGACCTTGAGGCCCATGGCCTTGCCATACTGGATGGCGAGGTGCCCCAGCCCGCCGACACCCGAGACGGCGAGCCATTCGCCAGGGCGCGCGCTGGTCTCCTTGATGCCCTTGTAGCTGGTGATACCGGCACAGATGATCGGCGCGGCCTCGTGCGGCTCTAGCCCGTCCGGGATGTGCGCGACATAGGCGGGGTCGGCGAGGATATATTCGGCGAAGCCGCCGTTGCGCGTGTAGCCGCCATATTGCGCTTCCGCGCAGACCGTCTCCCACGCGGACAGGCAGTACTCGCAGTGGCCGCAGGCGGAATAAAGCCATGGCACGCCGACGCGGTCGCCTTCGCGCACTGCTGAGACACCCGAACCGCATTTGACGACGCGCCCGATGCCTTCGTGGCCTGGTATGAACGGCAGCTTCGGTTTCGCTGGCCACTCGCCGCGTGCAGCGTGCAGGTCGGTGTGGCAGACGCCGCAGGCTTCGGTTTTTACCAGGATCTGGTTTGGGCCTGGCGCCGGGATGTCCCATTCGCGAAGGACGAGGGGGGCGCCGAAGGTTTCTACTACGGCTGCTTGCATTTTGGGCATGGGGTGCTTTCAGGAAGGAAGGACTTCTTTTTTGAAAAAAAGAAGCAAAAAACTTTTGGATGTTTAGCCGGGCCTTTCCACGATCTCGGTCCCAGGTCGCAAAAGTTTTTTGGTTCTTTTTTTCAAAAAAGAACTGCTTCCTTAAGCAACCGCATCAATCTCCACGACGCGCACCAGCTTCTTGTTGACGAACTCCTGTATGCCCATGCTGGCAAGCTCACGGCCGTAGCCGGAGTTCTTGATGCCACCAAAGGGAAGATCGGGCGTGGTCCAGGTGGGGTGGTTGACGAACACCATGCCGGTATCGATGCGGCCGGCGACGCGCCGGCCGCGTGCGACGTCGGCGGTGAATACCGAGCCGCCAAGGCCGAAGTCGGAGTCGTTCGCGAGGGCTACTGCGGCGTCCTCGTTCTCGACACGGAAGAAGAGGGCGACGGGGCCGAAGAACTCCTCACGATAGGCTGGATTCATTGGAGTGATGTTTGTGAGGATCGTGGGCTGCATGAAGGAGCCGGCGCGATCCACCCGTTTGCCGCCCGTGACCAGGGTGGCGCCGTTTGCGGTGGCGCGTTCGACCTGGGCGAGGAGGGTGAGGAGGGCTTCCTCCGTGGACATGGGGCCGAGGGTGGTTGCCTCGTTCATCGGGTCTCCTGCTTCGAACGACGAGAGGGAGGCCGCGAGGGCGGCGAGGAAGCGGTCGGCGAGGGAGTCGACGACGATGAAGCGCTTGGCTGCGACGCAGCACTGGCCCATGTTGTTCATCTTTCCCCAGACCGCCCATTTGACGGTTTTTTCGAAGTCTGCGTCTTCGAGAACGATGAAGGCGTCGCTTCCGCCTAGCTCCATGGTGGTCTTTTTGAGGTTGCGTCCTGCACGCGATGCGACGATCCGTCCCGCTTCGACGCTGCCTGTGAGTGCGACGCCCTTGATGCGCGGATCGTCGATGACGCGGTTCACCTGGTCGTGCGAGATAAGAAGGTTCGTGTAGGCGCCTGGCGGCGCGCCTGCCTCGATCCAGAGGCGTTCGAAGGCGATGGCGCATTGCGGGACGCAGCCCGCGTGCTTCACCATGACGACGTTGCCTGCCATGAGGTTCGGCGCTGCGAAGCGCGCGAGCTGGTAGTAGGGAAAGTTCCAGGGCTGCACGCCGAACAAGACGCCCAAGGGCGTGCTGACCACTTCCGCGTCTCCGGTGCTCGGCTCGAGCTCGACGGCTGAGAGGAATTGCTCGGCGTTGCGGGCGTAGTAGTCGATGATGTCTGCGCTGAGGGAGACTTCGCCGCGCGACTGCGCGATGAGCTTGCCCATTTCCAGGGTCACCGGGCGAGCGAACTCCTGGATGCGGGCGCGCATGAGGGCGGCGGCTTTGGAGACCACGGAAGCGCGGTCTGCGAAGGACCGCAGGCGCCACGTTTCGAAGCAGGCCTCGGCCAGGGCGAGGGCCGCTTCCAGTTCTTCGTCGGTCGTTTCGTCGAAGATCCTGAGGATCTTGCCGTTTAGCGGGTTTACGCTTCGGTAGCTCATGAGATCTCCGCTGTGTGTCAGCCGGGTGTCCGGCCGACGATGCGCGAGGGATGTGTGCTCCCGCGGCTCGCTTCCGTGCAGCCTCGGAAACTACCCATGGCTTGAAGGCGAACACGCGTGGTGAGGGCGGGCGTCTCGTGCGTTCGCCAGCGGCGGTCAGCCGTGGTAGGGTTCCCGGAGGCGTTCCATCCGTGAGGGGGACGTCACGGGAGGACGCCTGATGGCTGGTAGCCGCCCGAAATCTCCAGGCCCGGCCGGGCGCACGCCAAAAGCAGCGCCGGTGCCTGAGTCCGTCGGGACCGGCGGCGCTGCCGATGCGAGCGAGCCACCCGTCGTCGTGGGCATGGGGGCGTCTTCAGGCGGGCTGGAAGCTTTCACCAGGCTGATGGAGGCGCTCGGGCCGCGGCCGGGCATGGCGTTCATCCTGGTTCAGCATCTCGACCCGACACATGCGAGCCTGATGGCGGAGCTGCTCGGGCCGCATACGTCGATGACGGTGCTCGAGGCAGCCGAAGGCGCGGCCGTGGCGCCGGACCACGTCTATGTCATTCCGCCTGGGAAATATATCGCCGTTGCCCATGGCGCTCTGGTGCTCTCGCCGCCGGACGTGACGCGTGGCGCGCGGCTTCCTTTCGACTTCCTGCTGCACTCGCTGGCGCGGGAATATGGCTCGCGCGCCGCTGCCATCGTGCTCTCCGGATCGGGGTCGGATGGAAGCCTCGGCGCGCGCGCCCTGAAGGAAGCGGGCGGCTTCGTGCTGGTGCAGAAGCCCGAGGAGGCCGGGGCGCGCGGCATGCCGGATGGCGCGATCAAGGCCGGTGCGGCAGACCTCGTCCTGAGCGTGAGGGACATGCCGACCGCCTTGAAGGAACACCGCGGACGGGCCTCGGCGCCGATTGTGGAAGAGGCTGCAGGAGCCGGTGATGATGACGAGAGCGTCCGCGATTTCGTGGACCTTCTCCGGCGCGAGACGGTTTACGATTTCCGCTCCTACAAGCCGGGGACGTTGCGCCGCAGGATCGAGCGGCGGATGGCCTATACGGCGATGGCTGGCGACACAAGCGGCTATCTCGAACTGGTGCGCAGCGATTCGCGTGAGCTCGACATCCTGGCGAAAGATTTGCTGATCAACGTGACCGGATTCTTCCGCGATCCGGAGGTTTTCAGGCATCTCGAAAGCAGGATCATTCCCGACCTGCTCGCACGGCAGGCGCCAGACGGGGCTTTGCGCGTGTGGATAGCGGGCTGCAGCTCCGGGGAGGAGACCTACTCGCTGGCGATGCTGTTCAGCGAGGCGGTGGCGGCGAGCGGGGCGCGCACGAAATTGCAGTTCTTTGCGTCCGACATCGATCCGGAGGCGGTGGCGCTGGCGCGCGAGGGGCGCTATCCCGCCACCATAGAGGGTGCTGTTTCGCCCGCCAGGCTGGCGCGGTTTTTCTCCAAGGTGGACCAGGGATACCGCGTATCGTCCGACTTGCGGGCGCTCGTCGTGTTCACCGTGCAGGACGTGCTCTCCGACCCGCCGTTCTCGCGCGTGGACATGATTTCGTGCCGGAACCTGCTGATCTATCTGCTGCCAGAGGCGCAGGCGCGGGTAATTTCCATCTTCCATTTCGCCCTGCGGGAGGGCGGCGTGCTGCTGCTGGGAAGTGCCGAGGCAGTAGCCGATCCAGGAGACCGCTTCGAGGTTCTGTCGAAGCCGGACAGGCTATACCGGCAACTCGGCGGCCAGAAGGGGACGCACCACGGCGCGGCTTCCAGGATCGCCGATGGCGCGCGCCGCGTACCGTCAGGGCGCGTGCGTGGCCTGAGCGACCAAGCGGTGCTCGCGGAACTCGTGCGGCGCACGATCCTCGAACTGCACGGCCCGGCGGCGGTGCTGGTGAATGCGAAGAACGAGTGCCTCTACTCGCTGGGGCCGACAGACAGGTTCCTGCGCATTCCGGCGGGACATCCGAACAACGACATGCTCGCGCTGGCGCGGCCAGCCCTGCGGTCGAAGCTCCGCTCGGCCATGCAGCGCGCCCGCGAGAGCCGGGCGCTGGTGTCGGTGGACGGTGGCCGCGGCGAGCCAGGCAGCGACCAGGGACCGTTCCGAATCGAGGTTCATCCGCTGTCGCATGCGGGCGAGCCGCTGCTGCTGGTCTGCTTCGTGGCCAATCCTGGCGCCAAAATCTCCGGATCGGGCGCCACGTCGAAGGGGGCGCCGGATAGCGGCTACGAGCGCGAACTGGAGGTCATCAAGGCCGATCTTCAGGTGGCGTTGCGAGAGCTCGAACTGTCCGGGCAGGAGCAGAATGCCATCGCCGAGGAGGCGCTGTCGGTCGATGAGGAGCACCAGGCGGCGAACGAGGAGCTGGTGACCTCGAAGGAAGAGCTGCAGGCGCTGAACGAGGAACTGACCGCGCTGAACGGGCAGTTGCAGGAGACGCTCGAGCGCCAGCGCACGACGTCCGACGATTTGCAGAATGTTCTCTACAGCACCGATGTGGCGACCTTGTTCCTGGATGCGGAATTGCGCATCCGCTTTTTCACGCCTGCTACCCGATCGCTTTTCAACGTCATTCCCGGCGATGTCGGCAGGCCGTTGGCGGACCTGAATTCGCTGGCGCTGGACGGCGCGCTGGCTGGCGATGCGCGCAGCGTGCTGCGGGATTCCAAGCCGATCGAGAGGGAGATCGAGACGCCTGGCGGCTCGTGGTTCAACCGCCGCATCTCTCCCTACAAGGCGCATAGCGGCAAGGTGGAGGGCGTGGTGATCACCTTCACCGACGTGACAGGCCGCAACCAGGCAGCGCGTGCGCTGGAGGCGGCGACGCGCCGGTCGGAGCAGGCCAATGGCGCCAAGTCGCGCTTCCTGGCGGCGGCGAGCCACGACCTGCGGCAGCCGCTGCAGACGCTCGGGCTGCTGCAGGGGCTGATGGCGAAGTGGGCCGACGGGGAGCAGATGCAGGGCCTGGTCGCGCGGGTCGGCGAGACGCTGGGTGCGATGTCCGGCATGCTCGACACGCTGCTGGACATCAATCAGCTCGAGGCGGGCGTGGTGCGTGCGGAGCGGGCGCGCTTCACCGCGGGCGAGATGCTGGAGCGGCTGCGCGTGGAGTTCACCGCCGACGCGGAGGCGAAAGGGCTGTCGCTCATCGTCATGCCCTGCAGCGTGGTGGTGGAAACCGACCGCAGGCTGCTCAAGCAGATGATCAGGAACCTGCTGTCGAACGCGCTGAAATACACGAACAGCGGCCGCGTGCTGCTGGGCTGCAGACGCAGGCACTCCAGCCTCGTGTTCGAACTCTGGGACACCGGCGTGGGCATACCGCCGGAGGAACTCGCCTCGATCTTCGAGGAGTATCACCAGCTCGGCAATCCTGCGCGGGAGCGCGGCAGGGGGCTTGGCCTGGGCCTGGCCATCGTGCAGCGGCTTGGCAATCTCCTGGGCCACCGGGTGAGCGTGGTCTCACGGCCGGGCAAGGGCTCGGTGTTCTCCATCGAAGTGGCGTTGCCTTCACGCCAGGTGCCAGGGGATGCCGCGTCTGCGGGGGTGGCTGGAGCGGCGCCTCCGAAGGTGCTGGCGACGCAGGACGCCGCATTTGTGCCAGCGGCGGAAGGCGCCGCCATCCTCGTCGTGGAGGATGACAAGGATGTGCGGGAGTTGCTGGAGCTGGCCTTGAAGGCGGAAGGCCACAGGCCGGTTGGCGCGTTCGATGGCAACGATGCCTACGACCTTGTGTCGCGCGGCGCCGTCGTGCCCGATCTTTTGCTGGCGGACTATAATCTTCCCAACGGGCCCAACGGGCTGCAGCTCGCGAGCAGCATCAGGGAGGCGCTTGGTGTGGCGATCCCCGTCATCATCCTCACTGGCGATATTTCGACCGCGACCCTGCAGGATGTCAGGCGGAACGGCTGCACGCAGTTGAACAAGCCGGTTCGCCTGCCGGAACTTGCGCGCACGATCGCTGGCCTGCTTCCGGCACTTCCTGTGGCGCCTCCGCGCCTCACGGGCGAACCCGGGCCTCCGCACC
This sequence comes from Acetobacteraceae bacterium, assembly GCA_965198825.1. GTDB lineage: Bacteria > Pseudomonadota > Alphaproteobacteria > Acetobacterales > Acetobacteraceae > BOG-908. The sequence goes on from CBDAQB010000003.1 coordinate 644,034, forward strand.
GCTCGCGCGTGTTCGTCGTGGACGACGATGCGGCGTTCTGCGCGGCGATGTGCAGCGTGCTGGAGGATAGCGGCTCGACCGCGGAAGCCTTTCCGACGGCGGAGGCCTTTCTTGCGAGCTACCGTTCGGCGGAGGACGAGTGCGTTTTGATCGACGGGTATCTTCCCGGCATGAGCGGCATCACGCTGCTTCGCCGCTTGCGCGAAGGCGGTCACCAGGTGCCGGTCATCATGATCACCGGCCATAGCGATGTGCCCACGGTGGTGCAGGCCATGAAGGCGGGCGCATCGGACTTCGTGGAGAAGCCGATCGGCAATGTCGCGTTGCTCGCCAGCGTGGGGCGGGCGCTGGAGCAATCGCGGGATGCCAACAAGCTCACGGTGTGGCGGCTGGCAGCGGCCGCGCAGGTGGCTGCGCTGACGCCACGGCAGAGGGAGATCATGACGCTCGTGCTGGCGGGAAAACCGAACAAGAACATCGCCAGCGACCTGCATCTGAGCCAGCGCACCGTCGAGAACCACCGGGCATCGATCATGAGAAGGACAGGCGCGAAGTCGCTTCCTGAACTGGCACGGCTGGCGGTGGCAGCAGCGCAAGGGCAGGAGGACGGGTAGCAGGAGAGGTCATGCATTCATCGGTGATGATAACGCCGGTTGTCATTCCGCATACGGTTCGATCACGTTACGCTTGCCTCGGCGCGGCAAATGGCCGCATGAAGTGAGGGCCTGACAAGGGCGCCAATACTTGCCCGTTTATAACCTGATGGGATGCTGCCTATGGCTCGTGATGTCACGAACCCGCACGCGACTTGGATAAGCGCCGAGCGTTTCGAAAAGCTGGCGCAGGAGTTCTACGGCACAAAGACCCTGATGTTCGACCGCGCTCTCGCGGAGGCCGTGCTGCAGATGAACACCGGCAACAGGCGGGTCAATCGCAGAAAGATCGAGCAACTGGCGAGGCAGATGGCCTCTGGGGAGTTCGAGAACACCGGCGAGCCGATCATCATGAGCGCCGAGGGTGTCATCAACAACGGCCAGCATCGGCTGATGGCGGTGGTCGAGGCCGATGCGGTTCTGGACATGGATGTCCGCTTCGGCATTCCGCGCAAGGCGTTCAGCAAGACAGACACTGGTACGTCGCGCACGAGCGGCGACGTGCTCACCATCAAGGGCGTGTCTGGCGGCGGGCAGGTGGCCTCGGCGGTCCGGCTGCTCATTCTCTACAAGCGCGGATTGCCAGGCTCGATTCGGGAGTTCGTCAGCAATGACGAGGTGGCAACGGCGTTCGATCACTGGACCGGCATTGCGGATGTCGTCGCGGCGGTTAACAGGCACGCCTTTCCGAAGGCTGTCAGGAGCACGCCGCTTTACGCGACCGCCTATCTGGCGAGCCGGACTCCTGCCAAGGGCAAGCTGGAGGGGTGGCTGGACGCGGTCGCCACAGGGCTGGAGGTCGGCCGGGAGAACCCAGCCTACCAGCTTCGCGAGCGGCTAATGCGCGGCATCGATGCCGCCATCGGAACGCGGGAGGGACAGCTCGAGCGGTTCGCGCTGATGCTGAAGAGCTGGAACCTGTGGGCGAAGGGAGCCACGATTCCGACGAGGCAGTTCAGGTGGAGCGGCACAGGCAGCAAGGCAGAGGATTTCCCGACTGTGGCGGGCGCGCGGCTTTGATTGCACGGCCATACCGGCCAGGGCGGCGCCCGTTCGCGCCGCGGCGCTAGGGAAAGGACGTGCTCGACTTCGTCATTTGCGGGGTTGAGCATAGCGGGACGACGCTGGTCTCGGATCTTTTTCGTCAGGTGCCGGGGCTGGATTCGGGTTTCGAGACGGGTGTCTTACTGAGCCCGTCTCCCAGGCAGTTTCTGCAGGAAATGCCGTTTGCCGAGAATATCCTTGGCGGTTGGTGCATCAGCCAGGAGGAGCTTGAGGCTTGCTGCGATACGGAATCGTTCGCGCAATTCTACGACAGGATTGCCGCGGTGAGCCGCTGCATCGAGCCGGGCTGCCGGACGGTGTTCGACAAGACGCCGCGCTATTTCTCGCAACTCTCAGGTTGTCTTGCGAAGACGCAGGTGCCTTTCATCGTCACCTATAAGGATCCTCGTTCGATCGTGTTTTCCGATTATGTGCGTGCAGGGCGGCCCGGGTTCGACGCGTGGTTCGAGGATTATGCCGGTCCCAAGCTTGGCTATATGCAGCATCTTTATGGCATTTATTGCGGGGTAGCTGCGGAGGACCCTCGGGTTTTGCGCGTGGGGCTGGAGTCGTTGTGCATGCAGCCCCGGGTCGTTTCGGAGGCAATGTTCGCGCATTGTGGCTATGCTTTTTCGATCCGCTATTTGTTGCTGGAGCATCTTCGATATCACCATACCCGGGCTGCGACGATTTCACCTCGGATTCCGTTCGAGTATCTAGAGGTTTTCTCGGCTGGGCAGCTTCGCTTGATCGTTCGGTGGTTCTCGGGTCTGGGGGGGTGGTTTTACGATTAGGCTTGGCGAGTGGCTGTGTGGCGGGTGCGCAAGGGCTTACCCGCCCTGCGGATAGTATGGCTTTGAGGATACGGCGGGCGTGTCTTTGCCTACGGGCCACAACTGCGAGTTGATTAAGTCCTGGTTTACGCTACTACTCTCCTGGTCCGAGGCCAAAAGGCGTGGAACGGGATATGAGCGGTAGCTTTCAGCGTGGTCGGCGGGTGGCTTTGAGGTTGTTGCTGGCGGCGGGGTTCGTCGTGGTTGCCCTCGTGCTTCGCTTCGAGCTCATGCCCGCCGATGCGCGGCCCGCGTTCGCCACCTTTTCCCCTGCCATGGTGCTGTGTTTCCTGTTGTGCGGCTTCGCCCCTGGGGTTTTAGCGACGGCAGCCTGCGCCGTGCTGACCTACTACAGCTTCATCCCGCCTTTCAGGACGTTCGCGGAGAAGCCGGCGGGCGAAGTGGCGACCCTGCTCTTTATCCTCTCGTCGCTCTTGATCGGGATGATCATACGGCACCTGCGGGCGAAGGAGCGGGTGCTCGAGCATCTGGCGGCCAAGCAGACCGCCATCTTGGAGGCCGACTTGATCGGCGCCGCCAAGACCTGCAAGCGGCGCATCCTATGGGCAAACCCCGGCCTGGAAAGGCTTTTCGGCTACGAGACCGGCGCGCTCGCCGGCGCGCCGACGCGCCTGATCTATCCCGATGGCGAGGCCTATGCGGCGATCGCGGAGGTGGCGCGCCCGGTTCTGGCAGGCGGCGGCACCTACCGCGCCGAAGTGGAGATGGTCAGAAAGGATGGCGAGAGGATCTGGGTCGATCTCGCCGGCAAGGTCCTCGATACGGACACTAGCGAGAGCCTCTGGCTCTTTGCGGACATCACGCCGCGGCGGCAGGCCGAGGACCAGGCGCGTGCGGCGACTTTGGAGCTTGAGCGCACGCTTGCCGCTGCCCACGCCAGCGAGGCGCGCTATCGGCTGCTTGCGGAAAACGCCAACGACATGATCGCGACGATGTCGCCAGATTCGACGATCCTGTTCGTGACGCCGGCGGTGCAGCGTGTTCTCGGTTACACGCCTGAAGAGGTTGTCGGCCGCAAGACGCTGGAGCTGACCCACCCTGACGACATCGGTGCGACGCTACGGGTGTTCGCCTCGCTGATCGGCGCGGGGCCGGACGGCGCATCGGCACCTTATGAATTTCGCGGGCTCCACAAGAATGGTTCGTGGGTCTGGCTCGAAGGGCAGCCGCGGGTGGAGTTCGACCCGAGTGGCGCGCCGCTGTATTTCCAGGATGTCGTGCGCGATGTCAGCAGCCGCAAGAACGCCGAGGCGGCGCTGCGTACCAGCCGGGCGTTCCTGGCGCGTACAAGCGAAGCGGCCGGCGTTGGCGGCTGGGAATATGATCTGGCGAGTGAAACCTTGACCTGGTCGGACGAGACGTGCCGGCTGCACGATCTCGAGCCCGGCCATCAACCTACGCTGGCGGAAGCCATCAGCTATTACGAGCCGGAAGCGCGTGTGGTGATCGAAAAGGCTGTCAGGGCCGGCATTCATTCAGGCAAGGGCTGGGACCTTGAGTTGCCCAGCCGGTCTGCGAATGGCCGCCGGTTTTGGGCGCGCGCCGTGGGTGCTCCTGAATTCGAGCGCGGGCGCGTGGTCAGGCTGGTCGGCGCATTCCAGGATGTGACCGAGCAGCGCAGGATCGCGCGCGATCTCGCCAAAAGTCATGATCTGCTCCAGGTGACGCTGCAGGCGATCGGCGATGCCGTGGTGACGACGGATGCGCGCGGCATGATCACCTGGCTGAACGCCGCCGCGCAGTCGCTCACCGAATGGAAGAGCGAAGAATGCGAAGGCAAGCCGCTGGCGCATATCTTCCGGCCGCTTCACGAAGAGACCAGGCTGCCGCTGCCAGATCCCGTAGCGGAGTGCCTGGGGAGTGGCGCGAGCCGGTGCCTCGCCGCGCACACCGTCATGCTGTCCAGAAGCGGCAAGGAATATGGCGTCGAGGGATCGGTGTCGCCGCTCCATGACGATCGCGAGACGCTGCTGGGCGCCGTCGTCGTTCTCCGCGACACGTCGGAACAGCGCCGGCATGGGCGGGAGCTGACTTACCGGGCGACCCATGATCCGCTCACCGGCCTTGCCAACCGCGCCGAGTTCGAAGCGCGAATCAGCCAACTTCTTGCGCAGCGGCATGAGGAAGATCCCTCCAGCGCCGTACTGTTCATCGACCTGGATCAGTTCAAGCTGGTGAACGATTCCTGCGGGCACACGGCGGGCGATGAATTGCTCAAGCAGGTGGGGACGCTTTTCCACGACAGTGTGCGCGGGACAGATTTGGTGGCGCGGCTGGGCGGTGACGAGTTCGGCATTCTGCTCGACCGCTGCGAGGCCGGCATCGCCGCACAGATTGCGCAGAAGATCTGTGGCCGCATCGACCAGTTCCGTTTTTTGCACGAAGGCAAGCGTTACCGCGTCGGCACCAGCATCGGCCTGGTGCCGGTCACCCGCAATTGGGTCAACACGGCGGCGCTGATCAAGGCGGCCGACACCGCCTGCTACGCCGCGAAGGAAGCGGGCCGCAACCGCGTTCATGTCTGGATCGAGAACGACCATGCCATCGAGACGCGGCAGGGCCAGATGCAGTGGGTGCGCCGCATTCAGACGGCGATCGACGAGAACGAGTTCGAGCTTTTCGCACAGCGCATCGTCTGCATCGACGGCGCCGAGGAGGGACTGAACTGCGAAGTTCTGCTGCGTCTGCGCCAGCCTGACGGGTCGTTGATTTCGCCAGGCGTTTTCCTGCCTGCGGCAGAGCGCTTCTTTCTTGCCACGCATATCGACCGCTGGGTGGTGAAGCGGGTTTTCGAGATGATCGAGGCAGGATGGACAGCGGGGCTGCCGATCGCCAGGATCTCGATCAATCTGTCGGGCCAGTCGATCGGCGACCGCTCGTTCCACCTCGACCTGCTGGACATGCTTGCGGCCGCCAAGTTCGATGTGCGCGTGCTGTGCTTTGAAATCACCGAAACGGCGGCGATCACGAACCTCGCGGACGCCAGGGCCTTCATCGAGGCCGTGCGTGCGCTGGGCGTGCGCATCGCACTGGACGATTTTGGGGCAGGGGCCTCGTCCTTCGGGTATCTGAAGAATTTTCCGATCGATTATATCAAGATCGATGGGCAGTTCGTGCAGCATATCCTCGACGATCGGCTAGACCAGGTGGCGGTGCGGTGTTTCGTCGATTTCGCGCAGGCGATGGGCGTGACGTCGATTGCGGAGTGCATCGAGACGTCGGCTGTCCTGCAAGCGTTGGGTGAGTTTGGGGTCGATATGGCGCAGGGGTATTTGCTGCATATGCCTGAGCGGTTGGCTAATTTGATGTTGGCTCGGGCGGAGGGGAGTAAGGAAGAAGTTCTTTTTTGAAAAAAAGAACCAAAAAACTTTTGCGACCTGGGACCGAGATCGTGGAAGTGCCGAGCCCTTAGGTCCAAAAGTTTTTTGCTTCTTTTCTTCAAAAAAGAAGTGCTTCCTTCCTTTGTGACCCGCCTCAGCCTCCGCCTCGATTTCGGTGAAAACCGCCGGCTTGGCCCAGGCAAGGTGCGGCTACTCGAATTGATCGGCGAACACGGGTCCATTTCGGCCGCGGGGCGGGCCATGGGCATGTCGTACAAGCGGGCCTGGACGCTCATCGAGGCGTTGAATGCCATGTTCGAGGCGCCTGTAGTGGCGGCGCGTGTCGGGGGAGCTGGCGGCGGCAAGGCGGAGCTGACGGCGCTAGGCGCGGTGGTGATACGAGAATATCGCAGCATAGAGAAAGAGGCTTTAGGTGCGGGTAGCGCCTCCATAGCCATTCTGGAGGCCCGTTTATCACGCGCCTGACCAGCTCCGATATTTCCTCAAGCACAGCCAAAAGTCGCAAAAGTTCTTTGGTTCTTTTTTTCAAAAAAGAACATGCCTACTTCGCTTTTAAACCGTCCATGATGATGTCGATGAGCCGAAGCGCGCTGCTTTGCCAGGCCGGATCGGCATTGCCGTAGGTGAACCCGAGCAGTGCGCGCAGGAGATCGGCCGGGTTTGCGTCCGGGCGGATGGCGCCTGCTGCTGCGGCGTTTTCGACGAGCAGGCGCATGGCGGCTGGGATGCGGTTTCCGTAGATTGCGTAGAGGTCGGATCCAGCCGCGGCGATGGCGCCTAGTGCGGGCGCGATCATTTTTTTGGTTGCGATGTAATCGACGAAGAGCCGCATCCAGGCGTGCAGTGCTTCGGCGGGTGGATGCTCGGCGAGGAGGCGTTCGGCTGCGTCGCCGAGCTGGATGACCTCGCGCCGGTAGACTGCCTCGATGATGGCGTCGCGGGTGGGAAAGTGCCGGTAGAGGGTGCCGATGCCGACGCCGGCGGAGCGGGCGATTTCGTCCAGGCTGACGGCCGGGCCGGCTTCGGCGAAGGCGGCCTTGGCGGCGTCGATCAGGCGTTCGCGGTTGCGTTCCGCGTCGGCGCGGGTTTTGCGTGGCGGGGGGGCTGCATCAGCCGAGGTGTTTCGAACGCCCTCGCGCTCGGGCGTAGAAGTCACGAACGACGCCTCTTGATAAACGGAGGGAACCTCCGCATCTGATGTGGAGACTGGCTCCGGTTGCAGCTTGGCATGGCTGTGGCCAATGCGCCAGGGCCGGGAAGCTGGCGCATCGGCAAGGGGAGAGACAGATGTCTGGACCATTCGGGGCTCAATCGACGACTGACGACGTGCTCGAAGGCGTTGATCTCAGTGGCAAGCGTATCTTGGTGACCGGCGTTTCGTCCGGGCTTGGCGTGGAGACGGCGCGCACGCTGGCGGCACACGGCGCGCATGTCGTTGGCGCCGCGCGCGATCTGAGGAAGGCCGAGGGCGCGACGGCTGCGGTGCGTGAACAAGCGAGGGATGGCGGCGGCCTTGAACTTGTCGAGCTCGACCTGGCGTCTCTCGCCAGTGTGCGCGCCTGCGCCGACAAGCTGATTGCGGCCGGGTACAGGTTCGATGTCGTGATTGCCAATGCGGGCGTCATGGCCTGTCCGATCAGCACCACGGCCGACGGGTTCGAGACGCAATTCGGCACAAACCATCTGGGGCATTTCGACCTTGTCAATCATATCGCCTCGCTGCTCGGCGAGGGCGCACGCCTGGTGAACCTCTCGTCGGCTGGACATCGTTTTGCCGACGTGGACATCGAGGATCCGAATTTCGAGCACACCGAGTATGCCGAGTTCACGGCTTACGGGCGCTCGAAAACCGCGAATATTCTCTTTGCCGTCGAGTTCGACAGGCGCCATCGCGGCCGCGGCGTTCGGGCGACTGCGGTGCACCCTGGGGTCATACGCACCGGGCTGATCCGCCACATGAAGCCCGAGGCTCTCACGCAGCTTTTCGAATCGTTGGACAAGGCGAGTGCCGCGGCCGGTGGGCCGACAACGACCTGGAAGACCATTCCGCAAGGTGCGGCCACGTCGGTGTGGAGCGGCATCGTGGCGCCGGCCGACGAAGTGGGCGGGCGATACTGCGAAGACTGCCATGTGGCGGAGCTCGTAGTCGGCAACGACATCCGCAACGGGGTTCGCGCCTATGCACTCGATCCGGAGCGTGCGAAGGCGCTTTGGACCAAGAGCGAAGAGATGGTGGGAGAGATGTTTTGAGAGGAAGGACGCCAAAACCTTCATGCCCCTAGGCCGGGCGTTCCCACGATCTCGGTCCCTATCGCAAAAGTTTTTTGGTTCTTTTTTTCAAAAAAGAACACGCTTACTGCCACTTGCCTTTTGTCTTTGATGGAGATCAGAACACCATGCTGACATGCACCGGATTTGCTGCCCAAAGCCCGACGACGCCTTTAGGGCCGATCAGTTTCGACCGGCGCGATGTGGGGCCAGAGGATGTCGAGATAGAGATTCTTTATTGCGGCGTCTGTCACTCGGATCTGCATTTCGCGCGTGATGAGTGGCATTTCACGGTTTATCCGGCCGTGCCTGGCCATGAGATCGTGGGCCGTGTGACGAGCGTTGGTTCCGGCGTGACGAAGTTCAAGGTTGGCGAGAACGCGGGCGTTGGCTGCATTGTGGATTCGTGCAGGCAGTGTTCGGCGTGCAAGTCGAACCTTGAGCAATATTGCGAGAAGGGGATGGTCGGCACTTATGGCGGCACGGAGCCGGTGATCGGCGGGCCGACGATGGGCGGCTATTCCAATCGCATCGTGGTTGATCAGAACTATGTTCTTCACGTTCCGGCCGGCATGGATCTGGCGTCAGCGGCGCCGCTGCTGTGTGCCGGCATCACGCTCTACTCGCCGCTGCGGCATTGGGGTGCGGGGCCTGGCAAGAAGGTGGGGATTATTGGGTTGGGCGGGCTGGGGCATATGGGCGTGAAGCTTTCGCATGCCCTGGGTGCGAAGACCGTGCTATTCACCACGTCTGCCTCGAAGGTGGAGGATGGCAAGCGTCTTGGAGCGGACGAGGTGGTGCTGTCGAAGGATGCCGATCAGATGGCGGCGCATGCGAGCAGTTTCGATCTGATCATCGACACGGTGTCGGCGAACCATGATCTGATGCCGTATTTCGATTTGCTGAAGCGCGACGCGACGATGGTGCAGGTGGGCGCGCCCGAGCATCCGATGCCGATTGCCGTATTCCCGTTGTTGTTGAAACGCGCGAGCTTTTCCGGGTCGGCGATCGGTGGCATTGCGGAGACGCAGGAGATGCTCGATTTCTGTGCCGAGAAGAAGATTGCGGCGGATGTCGAGATCATTCCGATCCAGAAGATCAATGAGGCTTACGAGAGAATGCTGAAGAGCGATGTGAAATATCGGTTTTCCATCGACATGGCATCGCTCGCCTGACCGAAATGCTCCTATGCCGGCCAGCTGGCGCGGTTGGCACGTGCTCCGGTGCTCATGGCCAAGCGGCCACTCCGCTCCGGTGCGCGGCTCACCATGCCAGCTGGCTCGGCCTGGCGCATTTCTGCGCCGGGCCAATCCTTCAGCAAGGCTGAGATTTTCTGAGTGGCGTATAGCCACCGCATCACGGGAGTTGTCGCATGACCGACCTTTCTGCCGCCGGCGCTTTCCTCCTTGGGGACAGGTCGGTGAACCGCATGGGGTATGGGGCCATGCAGCTTGCGGGGAAGGGGGTGTTCGGGCCGCCGAAGGATCCGGCGGCGGCGGTGGCGGTGTTGCGCGAGGCGGTGGCCAGCGGCGTGGACCACATCGACACCAGCGACTTCTACGGCCCTCATGTCACCAACCAGATCATTCGCGAGGCGCTGCATCCCTACCCTGATACGCTGACCATCGTGACGAAGGTGGGCGCGGTGCGTGGGCCGGATGCTTCCTGGCGGCCTGCGCAGAGCGCTGCCGAACTCGGAGAGGCGGTCCATGGTAATTTGCGCAATCTCGGCGCTGACGTGCTGGACGTAGTGAATCTGCGTGTCATGGGCGATGTGCATGCCCCGAGCGAAGGGAGCATTGCGCCGCAGTTTGAGGCGCTGGCGGATTTGCAGCGCCAGGGGCTCATCCGGCACCTCGGCATCAGCAATGCGACCGCCACGCAAATCGAGGAGGCGGGGCATATCGCGCCGGTCGTGTGCGTGCAGAACCAGTATAATCTCGCTCACCGCGATGACGATGCCTTGGTCGAAAAGCTTGCAGGCAAGGGCATTGCGTATGTGCCGTTCTTCCCGCTTGGCGGCTTTACGCCTCTGCAGTCCTCGACCCTGTCGGATGTTGCAGCCGGGCTTGGTGTTTCGCCGATGCAGGTGGCGCTCGCCTGGCTGCTTTACCGCTCGCCCAACATCCTGCTCATTCCCGGCACGTCGTCCCTGGCGCATTTGCGGGAGAATCTGTCTGCGGCGGCCCTTCGGCTGGACGAGGAGACAGTCGCCAGGCTGGATGGCATCGGGAAGGCAGCGTAATGGGGCTTTCCGCGAGGGAGCCAACCCATCAATTCTGAGTTGTGATCGGCAATTCTGGGTTGTGGTAAACGCCCGCGTGTGCTTTCCATACAACGCCGTAACAGGCACGGATGCATGACCCGCGTTCGATAATGTCGCCACCAAGGCTGGCCCGTCGGCCGCGCCTGGTGAAGCGCCGATATATCAGGGAGCCAGCCATGAAGAGATTTGCCGCCGCCATCCTTGCCCTGGCGGGAAGCGCTTGCGCCGCAAAATCCGCCGGTGCGGCGGATCAATGGGTTTTGACCTACCACAACAGCAATACACGGCATGGCCTCTACGACGTCGGGGGGCTGACCACGGCGGCCGCGGCCAACATGCATCCGGACACGGCGTTCCATGCGTCGTTCAGCGGAAACGTCTATGCCCAGCCGCTGTATTGGAAGCCGAACGGCGCCACCGTCGGGCTTCTCATCGTGGCGACTGAAGGCAACCTCATTCTTGGCCTCAACGCCCAGACCGGCGCCACCGTCTGGCAGACCCAACTTCCCGCCTCGGTGACGTCGCAGGAACTGCCTTGCGGCAACATCAACCCGGAAGGCGTCACGGGCACGCCGGCGATCGATCCGGCGACAGGCACCGTCTATTTCGACGCGCTGGTCGAGACTGCCAACGGTCCGCGCCAGATGATCTATGGTGTTTCCGCCTCGAACGGGGCGATCGCGCCTGGCTGGCCGCTCGACGTGCAGGCCACACTTGCCGCGCAGGGTATTACCTTCAACAGCGTCACGCAGGGCGAGCGCAGCGCGGTGCTGCTGTTTCAGGGCAAGCTCTACGTCGATTACGCGGCACGTTCGGGCGATTGCGGCACCTACCACGGCGACGTGCTCGAGATTCAGGCCTCCACGCACACGGTCACGGGCTTCTGGGCCACGCGCGGCAATGGCGGCGGCATCTGGGCGCAGGGCGGCGCCGCGGGCGATGGCCAAAGCCTGTTCATCACCACAGGCAACACCTTCAACGCGAACAACGTCTGGAGCGACGGCGAAGCGATCCTCCGGCTCAAGCCAGGTCTCGCCCACCAGACGGTTCCAGCCGACTACTTCACGCCGGCGAATTGGCAGACACTCGACAACGAGGATGCCGATATCGGCAGCACCGAAGCCCTGCCTCTGCAAGTGGACAAGCAGCCTCGCCTCATCGCCATGGGCAAGGACGGTAACGCTTATCTGGTGAACCGTGCCAACCTCGGGGGCATCGGGCACCAGATCGCCAATGCGAAGGTCTCCAACAACGGCATCATCACCGCGCCGGCCATCTACAACACGACGACTTCGGCGCTCGTCGCCTTTACCAGCTATAATGGCCTGTCGTGCTCAGGCACGAACATCACGATGCTGAGCATTACCAGCGATCCTACGACACCGATTGCGGTGAAATGGTGCGCGAGCTTCAGCGGGCGCGGCGCACCGATCATTACCACGAGCGGCAGCGGCTTGAACCCGATCGTCTGGGTGGTTGGGGCAGAGGGCGATAACCGCTTGCACGGGTTCGACGCTATGACGGGCGCACCGATCTATGCTGGAGGCACCGGCGCTGCCATGACCGGGCTCCGGCATTTTCAGACCGTGATCAGCGCTAACCGCCACATCTACGTGGGGGCTGATAATACGGTCTATTCGTTTGTCTTTGGGAAGTAAGAAAGACCTTCTTTTTTGAAAAAAAGAAGCAAAAAACTTTTGGACTAACGGCGGGACCTTGGCCTAGCGCAGGCCTTGGTTTCCGCCGGGTTTTTGGATGCCCAGGCCTGAGTCGTTGTCTTCGCTGAGCAGCGATTGGTTCAGCATCCATTCGTCGGCTTCTTCTTGCGTGTCGAATACGCCGAGAACAGGATCCAGTGCGCTGCCGCCGATGGCGCAGACTGCGAACCGGCCATCCTCCTGGCGAACCACTTCCATCATGACGAAACCTCTCGTGTGCGTGATGAGCTTCGAACGCGACCTGGGACACGCAGTTGCGGAGCGCAATGTTTCTATGGGGGAACGGTCAGGCTAGAACTCCTGGCTTCCGGATCCGATATGGCGTGCGCCGCACGACGATGCCGGTGACCCAAGGATACGCCTGTGAGCCACGACACCATTCTCCACCGCCTGGTCAGGCCAGCCGCCCGGGCCGCCGGCCGGACGCCGCTTCTGCCGAACCATGTCACCGGCGTGCGCATCGTGACTGCATTGATGTCGGCCGCCGCTTACGCGCAGGGAACGCAACAGGGGATCTGGATCGGCTCCGCCCTGTTCGTCTTTTCGGCCCTGCTGGATCGAGCCGACGGCGAACTCGCCCGCACGACCGGCCGCACCAGCTCAGGTGGGCACAGGCTAGATCTGGTGTCTGACTTCATGAGCAATGCAATGGTCTTTGTGGGCATGGGCATCGGCGGGCGTGACGGATGGCTGCAGGGCTGGGCGCCTTGGCTGGGTATGATCGCCGCGCTGAGCGTCGCCGTGGTGGTTTGGCGCCTCAACCGTCCGGGCATGGACACCGCCGCCGACCGCGTGCGCCTGCTTGATCCCGACGACATGATGATGGGTGTTCCGCTCCTGGCCTGCACCGTAGGCACCGTCCCAGTGCTGCTTCTGGCAGGCACCATCACACCCTTGGCTGCCCTATGGCTTCTTCGCCCGCGACCCCTTGCTGATCCTTCCTCCCGCCAATGAACCACCCCAGGGCCACGCTGGCCGCCACGATGCTGGGGTCGAGTGTCGCGTTCATAGATGGATCCGTCGTGAACGTGGCGCTTCCTGCCTTGCAGCAAGATTTGGGTGCTAGCCCTGCCGGCCTGTCCTGGGCGGTCGATGCGTATCTGCTGCCTTTGGGGGCGCTGATCCTGCTGGGCGGGGGCGCCGGCGACCATTTTGGCCGCAAGCGGCTTTTCCTCATCGGGCTGGCGACGTTTACCTTGGCCTCGGTCGCGTGTGCCGCGGCGCCGAGCCTTGCCTGGCTGCTGGTGGGACGCGGCCTGCAGGGGCTCGGGGCGGCGCTGCTGATGCCAAACAGCCTGGCGATACTCGGTGCTAGCTTTCCGCCGGAGACACGCGGGACGGCGATCGGCACCTGGGCTGCAGCCGGTGCGCTGGCCAGCACGATCGGGCCTCCGGCGGGCGGCTGGCTCGTGGACAATGCCGGCTGGCGCATGATCTTCCTGCTGAACGTGCCGATTGCCGCGGCCGCCGCCTTCCTGGCCGTCGCGTATGTATCCGAGAGCCGTGACGAGCATCAGGCAGCGCCGCTGGACTGGAGCGGGGCTGCCCTGGCGACGGCCGGGCTCGGCCTTCTCACCTGGTCGCTGACTGCGGCCTCCGGCGGCGCGCCAACCCCGGCGCTGATCTGGGCCGCCGCGGCGGCCGGCACGGCGCTGCTCGTTGGTTTCGTCCTGCTCGAGGCTAGGCTGGGCGAGCGCGCCATCATGCCCGTGTCGATGTTCGCGACCCGCGCCTTCGCCGGCCTCACGCTGCTGACCTTCTTTCTCTACGCCAGCCTGGGCGGGTTGCTCGTGCTGCTGCCGTTCCTGCTCATCAAGATCGCAGGCCTGTCGGCGATCCAGGCAGGCGCCGCCCTGTTGCCGGTCTCCATTCTGATCGGCGTCGGCTCGCCGATCATGGGCCGGCTCGCCTCGCGCATCGGCGGGCGCATTCCTCTTGCCGGCGGCGCTGCGATCGTCGCCGCCGGGCTGGCCCTCTTCGCGCGCGTGCCGGCGACCGGCATCGCCTATATGACCGACATCTTGCCCTCGACGCTGCTGGTCGGGCTTGGGCTGGCCATATCGGTCGCGCCGCTGACGGCTACCGTGATGGCCTCGGTCGAGCGCGACCATGTTGGCACCGCTTCAGGTTTCAATAGCGCCGTCGCGCGGGTGGCGGGATTGATCGCCACCGCTTTGCTTGGGCTGGTGTTTGCTCAGCAAGGGTCGGCTTCGGCTTTTGTCACCGCATTTCATCGTGCTGCGTTGATCGGGGCTGCTTCGGCTGGTTTTGCTTCGGTTTGTGCTTTGGTTCTTTTGGAGCCACAGAAAGCGTCTTCTTTTTTGAAAAAAAGAAGCAAAAAACTTTTGGATATTTAGGCTCGTCACTTTTCGATGCTGCGAAAGGATTGATCCATGCGGATTGCTTTTTTGGGCCTGGGGCAGATGGGAGCGGCTGTCGCCGCTAATCTCCTGCGGGCCGGGCATGAACTCATTGTCTGGAACCGGTCTCACGACAAGACTGCACCGCTGACCGAAGCTGGCGCCGCTGCCGCTACGACGCCACGGGAGGCTGTGGCGAACGCCGAGGCGGTCTTTACGATGCTTGCCGACGATGCGGCGTTGCAGGACGTTCTCGGCGGCGACAGTGGAATTCTCGCGGGCTTGCAGAAGGGCGCCTTGCACATCTCGCTCAGCACGATCGCCGTCGCGACGGCGGACAGTGCCGCCGCGCAGCATGCCCTGCATGGTCAGCGGTATATTTCCGCGCCGGTCTTCGGCCGCCCCGATGCGGCTGCGGCCGGCAAGCTGTTCGTCGTAACCGGCGGCGCTGACGCGGACATCGACACCGCAAAGCCGCTGCTCGAGGCGATCAGCCAGCGGATTTTTCATGTGGGCGAAACTCCGTCCTCCGCGAACCTCGTGAAGCTCTGCGGCAACTTCATGATCCTCTCGACCATCGAAGCGCTTGCGGAAGCCATGACGCTTGCGGAGAAGGGCGGCGTTCCCAAGGCGAAGTTGCTCGACGTGTTTACAGGCTCGATCTTCGGCTCGCCCATCGTGCAGAACTACGGAAAGATCCTGGTCGAGGAGCGCTATCGCCCGGCCGGATTTGCAGCGCCCCTGGGTCTGAAGGACATGCGCCTGGCCGCGCAGGCGGCCGATGCCAACCGGGTGCCGATGCCTCTGCTCAGCCTTTTGCGCGATCATCTGCTCGAGACGATTGCCAAGGAAGGCGAGGATATCGACTGGTCCGGGATTGGCCTTACTGTGGCTCGGAATAGTGGGATTTGAGGGGGGAGGAAGCGCTTCTTTTTTGAAAAAAAGAAGCAAAAAACTTTCGGACCTTTAGGCTGGGCGTTCCCAAGATCTCGGTCCCACATCGCAAAAGTTTTTTGCTTCTTTTTTTCAAAAAAGAAGCGCTTCCTTCTAAATCTCCTCAAAATCCAAAACCACACTCCGAAGCAACCGAGGCCGCGTTTGATTCAATGTAATCAACCGCCGATGCGCCAGCGTCAGCGCGCCCTGGTCGATGTCGTCGCCGTGGTCGGGCTCTGCTGACAGCGAATCCTCCAGCGTGTCGAGGATGAATTCCGCGGTCATGAGATAGCCGGCGTCACACGCGCGATGGAAGCTGCTCAGCAGGTTTTGCGCTCGCGCGCCGGGCGCCACGGCGGCTGGGAGGGCGGCCTCGTCCAAACCGGAACGACCTGCTGCTAAATTCATCGCTATCCTCGATTTCTTCGACACGACCATGACTGGGATGGCGGCCCTTGGGTCCGCTCCCACTCTATAATGCGCCTAATCGCCAAGGTGGATACGCTGCGGCGCATCACAACCATGAGAGGAGTAACGTTAGCTTAATACACTTCCTTCTGCTGGCTCATCGCCGACCCTTTTGGCTATGGCGCGTCCCGAACGAGCGAGTCGGTCCAGCCGGTGTGGGGCGGACTGCCTGGGACTTGGACCTGTGTTGCGGCCGGGCCGTCGCGCGACACGACCGTTACGGCGACCATCTCCGGCACGAAATGGCAGCCGCCGGGCTCACCCGCCTGTTGCCCAGCCAGGCGCGCCTTGATGGCTGCCTGGTGTGCGCGCAACTGGTCTTCGGTGCCGCAGAACAGCGCGCCGGCATCGAGGCGCTGGCGCGGCTGAACCACCGGTTTTGGCAGGTCGAGGGCCGTGCCGGCGTCGGGCGCTGAAGCGCCCTGGTGTTGCCCGCGTCCGTGATGCCGGCCGCCGGCTGGCGCCTCGGGTGAGTCGGGCTGCTGCCCGTCTGCGGACTGCGCCATGGCGGCTGGCGCCAGGACCAGCAACGTCACGGCGGCGAGCATTGTTATTCTGAAGGACTCGTTCATTCGGTTCCACCCCGGCCTTAGCCATGGTGTCTAGCGTGCGCGCCTTGGCACTGCCTCCGAAAAATTGTCGTTTAGAGTGACAGCAGGCGGATTCTTCTACCCGCCCGAGCGGCTGACCACCCCAGAGCGGCCGAACAATCATCCTTCGGTTTGGGTAAGGGCTGCAGCGGCGATTCAGACGCGCCGCCACCCTGGCTTTGACGGCTCGACATAGCGCATGCCGGCCGGTCCCATGCCGCAGATGGCGATCACCGCCGGCCCGTGGCCGTTCGCCACCACGCCGTCGTAATGCGGCGTATGCGCCACCCTGCGCACGAAGGTTCCGGGAGGCACGGGCTGGCAGTGTGAGGGGTCGAAGTCGGCGCCGCTGTTGACCCACCAGGTGCCTGACACCACCACGCACAGCCTGTCCGTGACGTAGGTGTGCGGGGCGCTCATGTATCCCGGATACCATTTGATCAGCTCGTAATAGAGCCCTGGCTGCTTCAGCCCGCCGAACAAGGGTGCGGACGCAACGCTGTTCGGCGGGAAGCCCGGGCGCGCGTCCCAAGGGATGTTGGCCGGCAGCGTCACCATCGTTTCAGCAGGGTCAAGTGCGCCGGCTTCTGCCCTTCCCATGAAGGGAAGGGTGGCCAGCAGGGGCGCCAGGAGCATGTCGCGCCGGTGGGTCAGGGGTTCTGTCATGAGGAGCTGCCTCTTGTCTGCCATAGCCCGAAAGCCGCAGCACCCTCGCAGTTCAACGGCGTTCGGATGCAACTAAAGGTTGCCGCCGGCGTCTGTATTCGCGCAGGAACAGTTCAAACCAGGAGGCAGAGACCATCATGCCCGGTTTTCGTTTTCACCGGCTCGACCGTGACGGACGGCGCCAAGGGGCTCCCGTCGAAGCCCAATGCAGCGATGAGGAACAGGCCTTCGAGCAGGCGCGCGCGCTGATTCAGCGCCGCCGCGAGATGGTCGAGATCTGGGGCGAGGGGCATTTCATCGCCATTGCCACCCATGAGGGGGTGGATCAGATAATGTAGAAAGCAAGGAAGGCCTTCTTTTTTAAAAAAAAGAAGCAAAAAACTTCTGCAACTAAGCAGCACTTAGTTGGAGAGGCCAAGCCCAAAGTCAAAAAAGTTTTTTGCTTCTTTTTTTCAAAAAAGAAGGCCTTCCTTACTCCGTCAACCGATAGAAATACTGCACATCCTGAGGCGAATCAGGCGGCCAAGCCTTGGCGCGGGCGAACAGCGGATTGCGCGTCTTCTGCGTGAGCTTCTTTCCGACGACGGCCTGTGCGGCTTCGAGGGCGCTTTCGGCTTCGACGACCTTCGGCAGCGAGGGGACGCACGAGGCGTTGCCCCAGATGTAGGTGATAACCTTGAAATCCGTCATGCCGCAGTTGTATCACGCGGCATGAGATGCAACTAGAGCGTGCTTCTCACGATCTTGTTACACGTGCATCAGGACGAGCGCTGGTCGATCAGGGCGCGGCGGCGGATGTCCTGCTGTAATTGGCGGGAGGCAAGTTCGACGCGTTCTTCGAGGAGCTGGTTGCCTATGTCGTCGCGCGACATGGCGGCCAGGTTCTTCTCGGCGCGAGAGCAGACCATCACGACCATGATGCCATCGGGCGTGACGAGGGCTTTGCTGGCGTGCCCTGGCTGAAGGGCGCCGAGCAGGGTTTGCATCTGCTGGGATAGATGGTCGAGCCGCACCTCGCCGGGATCGGACGGGCGCTTGGCGCCTTGCACCTTGTTCTCGGCGTCCACGGCATCGCAGCTCGAGGCGGTCCTGGAGAAATCCTCGCCTTCCTTGAGGGCCTTCTTCTGCTGGTCGGTCGGGTTCTGCGGATCGAGCGTCGAGGTGAAGGGGAAGAAGGCCTGGCGCAGGTTCAGGACGGTGGCGAGGTCGCTGCCGACGGTGCGCTTTTCGCGCACGGTCACCACGTCGAAGCCGCCGGCGACGCGGATTGGGTTGCTGATGGCGCCGACCGGCATTTGGGAGACCAGGGCGGCGACCTGGGGATCGAGCTGGTCTGGGCGCATCCAGCCGGCATCGCCGCCTTGCAGGGCGGTCTGGCTTTGGCTGAATTCGGCCGCCACGATGCCGAAAGGCGCGCCGGCGCGCAGCTCGGTAATCACGGTGTCGGCGAAGCGGCGGGCGTCGCGGGCGTGTGCCGGGTCTTCGGCTGCGACGAAGATCTCTCCCATGCGGTATTGCGGCTGGCCCTGCTGCGCCTTGAGCAGCTTCTCCTGCTCGTTGATTTCCCTGTCGCCTATGCGGCCACGCTCAGCGAGCTCCTGGCGGAGCACGCGTGTCCAGCCGAGCTGGCCGCGTATCTGGCCGATGAGGGTGGAGAAGGACACGCCCTGGGCGCTGAGCTTGGCGCGCAGGCCGCCTGGCGGGAGGCCGTTGCGCTGCTCGATGTCGCCGATGGCGTGCGCCACGTCGATGTCCGGCACGATGATCTTGCGGTGCTGGATTTCCTGGGTGCGCAGCTTGTCGTCGATCAGCTCGCGGGTGATTTGCGGGCGGAGTTTCTCAAGTGCATCCGGCGCGATCGGCTGGCCGGAGGAGACTGCGAAGAGGCGGGCCCTGTTGTCCACGTCGGCGCGGGTGATGACGTCGCCGTTCACCACCGCCACGATGCCGTCTGCGTTCGGGTCCACGATGGCGGGGGTTGGGACGTTCACGGTCGGCGCCATGACCGGCTTCTGTGTTCCCGGCTGCTTGGGTGCTGCTGCCATGAGGCCGAGCGCGAGCAGGGGCAGGGGAGCAAGGCGGATCGCGTGGCGTAGGGTCATCGTGCGCTGGGATCTCTCTGGGCCAATCCGACGACTGCCTAGGGTAATCCCCTGCAAAAAGCTACCCAAACCGTGATGCCGGTGGATGAAGACGGCTTAATGCGCCGGTTGCGGCGCGCTGCCGCGGCAGCTGCAGCGAGCACGCAAGTCAGCAAGATCAACCACGGAGACGCGGAGTTCACGAAGGTTCACGGAGAGCGCGTTGGTGATCTTCGTGTCTTCGTGGTTGACCTTTCTTCCTGTTCTCTTGCGGAGTTAGCCGCTGATTCCGAATGCGCCGACGGTTTTGAGGACGATGGTGAACAGCAGGGTGGAGTCGCCCTTGTCGTAATAGATCTGCGTGTAGCGCTTGTAGTAGCTGACATCGAAGGCGAAGCATTCGTCTTCGTAGCGGCCGTGTGCGCCGACCGAGACCATCTGGCCGTGTTCCAGGTCGCGCCTGGCATCGAGGCCGGCGCTCCAGTGGCCGAAGCGTGTGGATACGCCGGCGGACACCTCGTCGCGCGGCACGAAGAAGGCGGCGTTCTGCGCTGGGGTGAGCGCCGTCGGATTGTTCAGATAGAGAAAATACGGGTTCGTGGAGGCGTAGAGCAGGCCTGCCTGGACGCGGAAAATCGGGCGGCCGACACCGACTTCGACGTCGCCGAAGCGGATGTCGCCGGCGTTCTGGTCCACGCGCGCGCGAGCGGTGAAATCGAGCCATTTGTTCGGCACGTAACTGACCCGTCCTACGAGATCGGACGTGTGCCGGCCTCGCTCGAAGCCATTCCAGGGCTGGAACTCGGGGTAGAGGTTCTGGTCGATGTGTTCCTGCCAGGACTGGCCGATCAGGCCGTCCAGCTTCGAGCCATTCGGAAAGATCCATGCTGCGTGCAGGGCATAGTTCGCGCGTGTGCCGCCGTCGAAGCGGTCGTAGCCGCCGAAGCGGTTCAGCGAGAAAAGCGTGCTGTCGGTGAATTCGTAGTCCAGCGCGTCTTCGTTGGGGATCTTGTCGCGCACGCTGTTGCCGGTGTTCGGCGCGCCGATCAATTGCACGATGGGCTCGATGATCTGGCTGCTCTTGCCGTCCTGGCGCACGAACGGCCAGTTCAGCCGTACCGCGGCCTGCGCCTGCGCGTGGCCGGTCTCGACTTCGCTGCCGATATTGAAATTCGGCTGCTGGTCGATGTTTGTCGCGTGATAAACGGCGGCTTTTGCGTCGAGCGTGACCAGCCAGCGGTCGCCGAGATAGCCGGAGAACGGACGGTTCCAGGTGGCGCCTGCGGCAAACCGCTGGTCGTTGGTGCCGACGTCGCGCAGCACGTCGAATTCCTGGGTGTTGAGGGAGAGGCGGCCGCCCAGTGCGTCCGGCTCGCCCTGGAAGGCATATTCGTAGCGCGGCAGAACGTAGGGCAGCAGGCTCTGGTTGATGGTGGTGTCGAGGCCCTGGTAGCTGCGCACGTCTAGCCGCGCGTAGGAGCCGGTGCCGAAACCTTCGGCATAGACCGAGCTGCTCAGGATGGCGGCGCCGTAGCCTGGCACCTGGAAGTCGCGCAGGTAGGCGACGGTGCTGCCCAAATTGATGTTGAAGCCGTAGCGCCAGGTGTCGTTGAAGGAGAAGTCGCCGACGCCGAAGAAGTAGCCTTGCAGGCCATCGTCGGACGCGATGGCGCCGTTCAGCTTCAGATCGCCGAAGTTGAAGTCGCGGCGGTATTCCACGGCGAGCTGCGGCCCCGCCTTTTCGGCGACCGTCGGCGTGAAGGTGGCGTCCGACTGGCCGTCGATCACCCAGTAGTAGGGCAGGGAGGCGAAGGCGCCGATGTTGCTGTCGCTGCCGATGTTGGGAATGAGGAAGCCGCTTTGCCGCTTCACCGAAGGGTCGGCGTTCGAGAAATAGGGCATGTAGAGGACGGGCAGGCCCATGAAATCGAGTGTCGCGTCGGTGTATTCGATGCGCTTGTTCTCGAGGTCCTGCGTGATGTTGCGGGCGCGCAGCTGCCAGGTCGGCGTGGGGTTGAGGGCGCAGACGTTGCAGGTGGAATAGACGCCGCGGCTGAGCTCGTTGAGCTTGCCGCCGATGCGCTTGCCGCCGTTGCCTGCGAGGCGGCCGTTCGAGGAGAGCAGCGCCCGCATGCCGGTGAGCACGCCGTCCTTCATGCCCTGTGTCAGCTCGGCGTAGTCCGCGAATAAAACTTCGCCGTCCGGCTCCACGATGACGACATGGCCGTAGGCGGCGGCGACGTTGGTGTTGCGGTCGAAGGTGACGCGGTCGGCCTTGAGGACGTGGTCGTTCTGCCAGGCCTCGACGTGGCCGGTGGCCGAGACCAGCCCATGGTCGCGGTCGTAGCTGACGCTGTCGGCCTGGAAGGTGACGGGGCCGTTCGCTGTCAGTGGCACCGGCGGTGGCGCGCCGCGCGGCCGGGCTCCTATTCCCGGTCCCGGGCTCAGCCCGGCAGGGGTGGTGGCTGCCTGCGCGGTCGCGATCGACACGAGCAGCCAGACCGAAGGGTGGGCAAGCGCGACTTTCACCCGACGCATCGCAGTCACCGCCACCTAACCGTCTTCCAGATGAAGCAACATGGCCACCGCGAGCATCAGCCCCGCCAAGGCAGGCGCCCAGGCCGCGAGCACCGCAGGCAGCGCGCCGGACTGGCCGAATTCCTCCGCGACCTTGGAGATGGTGAACAGCGTAAAACCGGCGGCGACGCCGGAGGCCAGCATGCGCGCGACGCCGCCGCGGCGCGTCTGCCGCAGCGAGAAGCCGGCGGCCACCAGCGCCATCGTCCCGCACAGCAGCGGCAGGGCGAGAAGCGCCTGGAAATGCAGCCGGTGCCGCACCGAGGAGAAGCCGGAGGCCTCGAGAAGCGTGATGAAGCCGGGCAGAGTCCAGACGGACAGCGTGTCCGGCGACGAGAAGCTTTCCTGAACGCGGTTCACGGTCAGGTCGGTGGGCAGGCTCATGGCGCCGACGTTCTCCGGCAGATGGTCGGGTTTGATGGTGCGCGCACCCTTCAGCAGCCAGAGGCCGTCGCCCAGCGTGGCATGCCGCGCCTCTATGCGCGAGAGCAGCCGGTCCTCGGCATCAAGGCGGAACACGCTGACATCGT
This sequence comes from Acetobacteraceae bacterium, assembly GCA_965198825.1. Lineage (GTDB taxonomy): Bacteria > Pseudomonadota > Alphaproteobacteria > Acetobacterales > Acetobacteraceae > BOG-908. Next base: position 666,386 of record CBDAQB010000003.1, read on the forward strand.
CGGCTGCGACGGTGTTGTCCTGCATGGTCACGTGCCTGGCGTGCAGAAAGGCAACACCTGTGGGTTCGAGCACCCGGTCCGCCTGGCGCAGCCACAATTGGCCGCCGCCGAGCTGGATGGGGCCGCCGGCGGCGCGCAGGTAGATGTTGTCCAGCGCCTCGGCACGGCTGAACAGCACAGAGGAGAGCGGCGATATGCCCGCTGTCGCGATCATGCCGACGCCGACGGCGCAGAGCAGAGGCGCTGTCAGGAACTGCCAGGCACTGATGCCGGCCGCACGCGCGACGATGAGCTCGGAGCTGCGTGTCAGCCGCCAGAACGCCACGATGCCGCCGAGCAGCACGGCGAAAGGCAGGATTTGCAGCATGAAGAAGGGGATCCGCAGGAGCGAGATCGTGACCACAAGTCCGAAGCCGACGTCCGGCCGCGTGCCCGCGCGTCGCAGCAGTTCGATGAAGTCGAACAGCATGACCAGGAGCGAGAGGCCGCCCAGCATGGCGAGGGCAGCGGCGGTAAACTGGCGCGCTATGTAGTTCGACAGGGTGATCGGCAGGCGCATTCGCCCGATCTCCTCAGGCCGTCTCTGCGCCGGCGGGCGGCGCTTCGGGCGCCCCCTGCAGGAAGTGCGGGGCGAACAGCACCCAGGCACAGGCGAGGCCGGGCAGTACGGCCTCGATCCAGATGAGCGGGATCAGCGACATGTGCCGTGTCGCCAGACTGGAGACTGCGAGCCCCAGCGCCAGCAGCCCGACCAGTCCACCCACGGCGGCGATGGGCCGCCAGATGTTGCCGTGCCTGCTGAATGTGCCGGTCAGGACGGACACCAGCGCTGCGAGCGAAAAGCTCAGGACGGTCAGCGGCTGGGTGAGCCGGCGGTGGGCTTCGACGGCGAGTTTGCCGACGTCGCGAGGCAGCACCACCGACATGTCCGGATGCAGCAGCTCGTGCATGGTCATTTCGTTCACGTCGCGGAAGCGCATCGATTCGGCGCCCTTGCCCGATTCCAGCTCCACCGTGTCCTGGTCGAATGTCAGGACGTTCAGGCGCCCGGTCTTGCGGTCGATTTCTTCACGTGAGCCGTGCTCGAGCTGGACGCGGGGGGTGTTGCCGGTGGCGACGAGGCGGCCGTTCTCGGCGAGGATCGTCGCGCGGCTGTTGCTCTGCCGCTCATCCTCCACGAGGATTCCGTGCAGCGTGCCGTCCGTGTCGCGCGACCGCACATAGACCATCAACTGGTCCGAGACGGGCGTGAATACGCCTTCCTGGAGGAGGAAGGCCGCGACCTTGTTGCGGATTTCGAACTGGAAGGTGCGGAACTCCTCGACGCTCGCCGGCACCACCCAGAGGTTCAACACGATGCAGGCGAGCATGGCGAAGACGCCGAGTATCAGGGCCGGCCTGGCGAGCGCCCATTGCGAGAGGCCGGCGGAGCGCATCACCGTGAGTTCGCGGTCGCCTGCCAGCCGCTGGTAGACGAACTGCACCACCACGAAGGTGGTGATCGGCAGGATGACGGCGACGAAGCCAGGGACCAGCAGCCCGGTCAGCTCGAGGAACACACGCAGCGACAGCCCGCGGTTGACCACGAGTTCGACGAACCTGAGCGATTGGGTGAGCCAGATCAGCGCCACCAGGGCCAAGGTCACGCCGATGAGGGCACCGGTGAGCTGGCGCAGGATGTAGCGATCCAGCCTGGTGAGAGGCAGCCTGAACATGGGGGTGCCTATAGCCCGGCTTTGCCGCGCACCGCTATCCGCTGCTAGGCTACGAAGCGTCTCCGGGCGTCCCATATACCGGTCGCTCCCTCATCATCGGCGAGCAACAACACCGTGCAAATCAAACATAACCTTTTGAAACCGCTCACTCTGGCAGGAGCCCTGGTCATCGCCATGACATCAGCAAACGCAGCCCCCGGGTTCGTATCCACCGCTTCCGGCGTTCAGTATCACGACGAGGTCGTGGGCACCGGCCCCGAGCCGAAGCCCGGCCAGATGGTCACCGTGCAATATACCGGCTGGATCTCCGAGGGCGGTGAGAAGGGGGCGAAGTTCGACAGCTCATATGACCGCAACAAGCCTTTCACCTTCAAGATCGGCGCAGGCCAGGTCATCGCCGGGTGGGACCAGGGCGTTGCCACCATGCATATCGGCGGCAAGCGCACTTTGCTGATTCCGCCTTCGCTCGGCTACGGCGAGCAGGGTGCGGGCAATGCCATTCCGCCCAACGCCACGCTGCTGTTCGACGTCGAATTGCTGGACGCGAAGTAGAGGAGCTTTGCGATGAGCACGGCAAGCTCCCATGCCTCGAAGGCGGGCACCTTCAAGATAGGCGGTGACATCACAGTCAACCGCCTGGGCTTCGGCGCCATGCGAATCACCGGAGACGGCATCTGGGGCGAGCCCGCGGATCGCGGCGCCTGCCTCGCGACGCTCCGCGGCTTGCGCGATCTCGGCATCAACTTCATCGATACCGCCGACAGCTACGGGCCCGACGTCTCCGAGCATCTGATACGCGAGGCGCTACACCCCTATGGCGACATCCTCGTCGCCACCAAGGGCGGCCTCACCCGCACCGGCCCTAACCTGTGGCACCCGGTCGGCCGCCCGGAGTATCTGCGCCAGCAGGCGCTGATGAGCTGCCGTTTCCTGGGGCTGGAGCAGATCGGCCTTTGGCAGCTTCACCGCATCGATCCAAAGGTGCCGCGCGACGAGCAGTTCGCCGCCATCAAGTCACTGCTGGACGACGGCATCATCCGGCATGCCGGCCTCAGCGAGGTTTCCGTCGATGAGATCAAGGCGGCGCGGAAAGTCTTCCCGGTCAGCACGGTCCAGAACCGCTACAACCTGGTGGACCGGACCAGCGAGGCCGTCCTTGATTACTGTGCCGAGCAGGATATCGGCTTTATCCCCTGGTTTCCGCTGGCCGCCGGCAGCCTTGCCAAACCCGGCTCTCTGCTCGACCGCATCGCCCATGCGCATGACGCGGCACCTAGTCAGGTGGCGTTGGCTTGGGTGCTGAAGCGTAGTCCGGTGATGCTGCCTATTCCTGGAACCTCCAAGCTCAAGCATCTTGAAGAGAATATGGCTGCTGTTGGCATGACTTTGTCCGAGGACGATTTCTCGGCGCTTGATGCTGAGGGGAAGGCTGAGTTTAAGAAGGCTTAGGGAAGATCTTCTTTTTTGAAAAAAAAGAAGCAAAAAACTTTTGCGGGTTTAGGCCGAGCTTGCATGTTGGCTCGGCCTAATTCGTCTTAGTGATCGCGGCCTCGGCCTGTTCTTGCTTGGAGTTCGTCGATCTTCTTGGACGCATCTGCCTTGTTCAAGGAGGCGTCGAAGGGCTCGCCTGCCTCTTCGCAGAGTGTTTGCAGGTACGATGCCTGGGCGCCGGTCATCGTCTCCCCGCCTGTTGTCCAGTTGTCGGGATCCTTCTCCGTGTTGGAGGGAAGGGTGCGCGAGTCGGCCTCGCTGGTTTTCGGTGTGTCTTTCATGATCGAGACAACGCCGATGTTGCCTGTCCGTTCCTTGCAGATATGCTGTTGGATTTGAAGGCAGGATTGTGGCACAGGGATCACCTGTCGTGTAACGCATCCACATGAACGTCACGGTGCCTATTCCAGACGATCTGGCCGCGCGTTTCGGCTCCGAAGCCGAGTTAACCAAGCGCGTCATAGAGGCGCTGGTGCTTGAAGAATACCGTGGAGGCCGGCTCGCTCTGCCGGAGCTTCACCAGATCCTGGGCTTCGCCAATCAAAGCGACATGACGGACTTCCTTAAGGATCACGGCCTTCTCGAAGACGTCGCTTGCGAAGGGTCGGCCGGCCAAGTGCAAGCTTCTCGTCTCGAGGCCGAAACAGCCGGCCTGGTGGCTCGGTTCCAGGCTTTCGCTGCCAGCCACACTCTTGCTGGCCTTGAGATCAAGGATTTTATCGCCGAGGGGCGACGGTAAACCGGTGTGAGCGCATGCGTGCTGGACGCCTCCTTTACCTTTCAGTGGTTGTTTTTGGACGAGGCGTCGCCTGAAGGTTACGCCGCTCTCTCGCTTATCGCTCGTGATGGAGCGACAATACCGGCCTTGTGGTTTGTTGAAGTGACGAACGTGCTTGGCCTCGCAGAGAGGCGGGGCCGCATTGAGGCATCTGGAGTGCAGGAGGCCCTTGGCCTGCTGCGATCCTTGCCTTTGACCGTCGATGAGCCGCCTTCTCTCGTGCGATCTGAAGCGGTGTTGCAGCTGATGAGGACGTATCGGCTGACGTCTTACGATGCCACGTATCTCGAACTAGCCGCCCGGCGTCATCTCCCGCTGGCGACCAAGGACCGGCACCTGCGTGTCGCCGCCGTGGCGGTTGGAACGATCATATATAAACCCCCGCTCAGCCCGTAGTGACGCGAAGCCTCTTGAGGCGCTTTACGTAGGTGTTCAGCGTCGTCGACAAAGATGGCGGTCCAGCGTTGACAGAGGTCATGTTCACACTGCCTTGGGCCGAGGGCCGGACGCGAGATCCTGGCGCCCGCCTGACCGGTCGGCCAATTGCTATCTCTGATAGGGCAATGGCAGCAAAGACCGCACGGGAACACGCAACAACGCGCCGTTGCCTGCAGGCACGATCACCCAGGCGCCTGCATCGAAATCGGTGATCATTTCCCTGCACGCACCGCAGGGTGGAACGACGGCGATGTCGCGCACCGCTTCTTCGGCTTTGGGATGCCTGACGGCGACGACGCAATCGATGGTGCCGTCGCCTTCGAGAATGGCGCGTCCGAGTGCGGTGACTTCGGCGCAAACCTGCATGCGCCCGACGGTCGCGCCGAGATGCAGGCCGGTCCAGATACGGCCGTCGCGCGAACGCAATGCGGCGGCCACCATGTGCCATACCGGCTTGTAGTGGCGCGCCAGGACATCGCGCGCGGCTTCTACGAGGGCGTCGTCCTCTGCGGTAAGGGCTGCCGCACCGGGCAGGGCCCCTACCACATCGCCTGTGCCTCTATTCGGCGGCTTCGCGTTCCTCATCCTCTGTCGGCCGCACCATCATCTTGTCTGCGACGACGGCTGCCTGTTCGCGTATGCGCTTTTCGATTGAGTCGGCCGCGGCCGGGTTGTCGCGCAGGAACTGCTTGGCGTTTTCCCGGCCCTGTCCGATGCGCTGGCTGTCGAAGCTGAACCATGATCCGGACTTTTCGACTATTCCGGCCTTCACGCCAAGGTCGATGAGTTCACCGACCTTGCTGATGCCTTCGCCGAACATGATGTCGAATTCGGTTTCGCGGAATGGCGGCGCCAGCTTGTTCTTGGCCACCTTCACCTTGGTGGAGTTGCCGGTAACGTTCTCGCGGTCCTTGATCGAGCCGGTGCGGCGGATTTCCATGCGCACGGAGGCGTAGAACTTCAGCGCGTTGCCGCCGGAGGTGGTCTCCGGGTTGCCGAACATGACGCCGATCTTGAGGCGGATCTGGTTGAGGAAGATCAGCATGGTCTTGCTCTTGCTGACGGAGCCGGTGAGTTTGCGCAGCGCCTGGCTCATCAGGCGGGCCTGGAGGCCGACATGCGTGTCGCCCATTTCACCTTCGAGCTCGGCGCGCGGCACGAGGGCGGCGACGCTGTCCACGACCAGCACGTCTATGGCGCCTGAGCGGACCAGCGTGTCGGCGATTTCGAGCGCCTGTTCGCCGGCGTCCGGCTGGCTGATCAGGAGGTTGTCCACGTCCACGCCGAGCTTGCGGGCGTAGGTGGGGTCGAGCGCGTGCTCGGCGTCAACGAAGGCGCAGGTGCCGCCTTTCTTCTGGGCTTCCGCGATGGCGTGCAGGGCCAGGGTGGTCTTGCCGGAGCTTTCCGGGCCGTAGATCTCGATGATGCGGCCGCGCGGGAAGCCGCCAATGCCCAGTGCCAGGTCCAGGCCGAGCGAGCCGGAGGATATCACCTCGATCTGCTCGTCTATGGTGCGCTGGCCCATGCGCATGATGGAACCCTTGCCGAACGCCCGCTCGATCTGCGTGAGGGCCGCTTCCAGCGCCTTGTTCTTCTCCACGGATTTCTCCCCTGGCTTCGCCATACTCATTGACCCTTTCGCGAAACCGCCGGAAGACGTTTCGCACGCAGCATGAATGCACACAGTGTCACAGGTGTGAACAAAGCTGCAACCGACTCGGAGGAATCGGCTTTAACTATTTGTTTATCTTTTGTTCGATTCCGCGGCAAGCATAAACGGAAGGTGAACGACATGCGACATTTTGCCTCCCTTGTGCATCTTACCGCCGGCTCGAAAACCCGGCCGTGAGAGACGGGTTATGCCGATCATACACGTCACCGGAGTCGCCCATGCCCTTCCTAGAAGCCGAAGATGGCACCAGCCTGTATTACAGCGATTGGGGCCAGGGCCGTCCGTTCGTGCTCATCCATGGCTGGCCGCTGAACTCCGACTCCTGGGAGTACCAGTCCACCTTCCTGGTCGAGCACGGGCATCGGGTGATCACCTATGACCGCCGCGGCTTCGGCCGGTCGGGCAAGCCGTTCAGCGGCTATGACTATGACACGCTCGCCTCTGACCTGAACGCCCTGCTCGAGAAGCTGGACGTGAAGGATGCGATCCTCGTCGGCTTCTCCATGGGCGGCGGCGAGGTGGCCCGCTACCTGTCGCGCTACGGCAAGGCTCGTGTGGCAAAGGCGGTGCTGCTCTCGGCCGTGACTCCGTTCATGCTCAAGACGCCCGACCATGAGGAGGGGGTGGACCAAAGCGTTTTCGACGGCATGCTCTCCGGCCTGCAGGCCGACCGCCCGCACTTCCTGGCGAATTTCGGCAAGACTTTCTTCGGCGCCGGCATGCTGAACTTCTCCATCAGCAGCGAAATCATGCATTGGGCGCTGTTCATGGCGATGCAGGGCTCCATGCGCGCGACTGTCGAGTGCGTCAAAGCCTTCTCGCAAACCGATTTCCGCCCCGATATGGCGGCCTTCACCATGCCGACGCTGGTGATCCATGGCGACGCCGATCAGACGGTGCCTATCGACGTTTCCGCCAAGGCCGCCGTCGCCATGATCCCGCATGCCGAGCTGAAGGAATACGCGGGCGCGTCGCATGCCACCTTCTTTGTGGAGAAGGACCGGCTTAACGCCGACCTGCTCGCTTTCGCGCGGTAGGGCGTTAGCGACACCGGTGGCGTGCAGGTCCTAGTCGATCTAGAACGAACAGGCGCACCACCGGGGCAGGAACACGGACCATGGACGGCCGCCACGACAACAATTCCGATGCTTCACGGCCGTCCGCGCCAAGCGAGACGAAGCTAATCGCCGACATGGAGCAGAGCGGCCTGGACGTAGCGGCGGGCCACACCTGTTCCCTCGAGGAAGTCTTAGCTGAGTTGGACGAGTCCATCGAACGAACAGAGGCTCGTTTACGCGCACGCACGGCGTGATACGCTTTTCTCGAAAAGCCAGGACTCACCTTCTTGATCTCACCGACTTTTTTGAACGCTGTGACCGGCCGGAAGCTACGAGGAACCTGCGTTCTGCTGTGGTCAGAGCGGTTGACCGAGCTACCAGCGGGCGCGGGGTTCGTTTCGATGCGCCAAGACCATATCCCGCATTGGTACGGCCAGGGTGGTTCTGGTTGAAGGAAGGCGCTTACGGGATCGCCTTCACAGCGGAAGGCAGCGACCTGGTCCTTCATGCGATCTTCCACGAGTCGGCCGACATGAGCAGCAGACTTTAGTGTCACCCCTAGTATTGGGCCAACTTTGCCAATGATTTTTCATCATCGCCTTGTTGCGGCTGGCATACTCGCTCTGTTGCCTGCTGTCGCTTTCGCACATGATGCTCAACGTGTGAAATATGTGGCGAGCGTTCACATCGACGCTGCGCCTGCTAAGGTCTGGGCGGTCATCGGTCAGTTCCATGACCTGTCCTGGGATCCGCTTGTCGCCAAGACGACGGGCACTGGCGGGAATACGCCCGATTCCACGCGCACCGTCACCATGAAGTCGGGCACCGTGCTACCGGGCGAAGAACTCGAGCGCTATGAGCCGCAGAATTTCACCTATGCGACCTTTCTCCCGCATGTGGATGTGCGGGCTTTCCCGGTGACCAACTATTCCTCCATCCTGGTGGTGACTGCTGATCCGGCAGGCGGATCGCACGTCGAATGGCGCAGCGCCTTCTATCGCGGTTATCCGAATTTCGGGCCGCCGCCTGAATTCAACGAAGCGGCGGCCATCAAGGCCGTCGCCGCCATGACTCAGCCGGCCTTGGATGGACTAAAGGCCAAGATCGAGACTGGCGCGGTTACCAACTAGAAGGCCTGGATCTCTCCTCCGCCATTTGCGCAAAAGGACCATGATGACGACACTCCGGACTGCTGCCTTTGCCAGCCTCGCGATATCCTTGTCAGGCCACGCCTGGGCACATGGTCCTACCAGGCAGAAACTCGACCTCGGTGTGGAGATTGCGGCGCCGCCTGCGAAGATCTGGGCGGTGATCGGCAATTTCCATGACCTGAGCTGGGTGCCCGCGGTTGCCAAGGTGGAGGGGCCGGGCGGGAACGATCCCGACACCGCAAAGCGCGACGTGACCCTGAAATCCGGTGGCGGCTGGAAGGCCGAGGAACTGAGCGACTACGATGCCAGCAAATTCTCCTACGGCACCTTTCTGCCGCACGTGGACCCGAAGGTGTTTCCCGTGGCCGATTTTTCCGGCCATATCATCGTGACGGACGAGGGCAACGGCAAATCGAAGGTCGAGTGGCGCACGGCTTTCTACCGTGGGTTCCCGAACAATGACCCGCCGCCCGACCTGAACGAGGCGGCTGCCATGAAAGCCGTCACGGCTTTTGTGCAGCCGGCGCTCGATGGCCTCAAGGCCAAGCTTGAAGCCCACTGACCGACATTCCTGGCATCCCTCCGCGGCTGATTGTTGCAGGCCTTCTCGGCCTGATGGTCCTTGTTCGTCCGAACGCCTGCCGTGCTGCGGAGGCGTTCGTGACCGACCAGGACGGCAACAGCGTCACCATCATCGACCTCGTCACGCACAAGACGCTGGCGACCATTCCTGTCGAGGGGAAGCCCGCGGGCATCGCCATGTCGCGCGACGGCACGCGCGCCTATGTCACCAGCCCTTCGGCGCAGATGGTCACCATCATCGATGCGCCTGGCCGCCGCATTCTCGGCCATATCGCGGCGCCGGGCGGACCGCTCGGCATTGCCGTTCACCCGTCCGGTGCGCCGCTTTATGTCGCCGACTGGTATAGCGACCAGGTGCTGGTGATCGATCCTGCGAGCCGCCAGATCACCGGCCGGATCAAGGTCGGCCAATCTCCGTCGGGGCTGGCGCTCACGCCCGACGGCAAGACGCTCGCCGTTGCGGACAGGCTGTCCGACGCCGTATCGCTGATCGACACGGGCACGCTGAAGGAAACCGCGCGCATCCATGTCGGCACGCATCCTTTCGGCATCGCCATCGATGCGGCGGGCCGCACCGCCTACACCGCGGATGTCGAGTCAAACAGCGTCAGTGCCGTCACGCTCGATCCGCCGAAGCTTGCCGGCACGATGAAGGTTGGCAAGCATCCCTATGTCGTGGCGCTTGCGGGCGCGCGCGGGTTTGTCACCAACGAACTCGCAAGCACGGTTACGGCTTTCGACACCGCCACGTTCCAGCCGGTGGCGACGATCCATGTCGGCGATTATCCAGAGGGCATCGAAGCAAGCCCGGACAACAAGACTCTGGCGGTCGCCAACTGGGACAGCAATACGCTCAGCATCATTGACGCGCAGAGCTTTGCGGTGATTGCTACGCTGCCTGCGGGCACCAGCCCGCGTGCGTTCGGCACGTTTATGCGAGAGGGTGTCAGGACCCCGTGAGGCAGCAAGCCAGGAGAAGATCATGTCTGACCCTAGCGAAACACCACGGTTGCTGAACGGCACCTGCCTTTGCGGCGCTGCAAGTTACGAAGTCGCCGATGCATTCCACTACGCCATGAATTGCCATTGTTCGAATTGCCGCCGCCGCACTGGCTCTGCCTTCAAGCCGATTGCCGGGATTCCCCGGCACGCCCTCCAACTTACCTGCGCCCCGCACGCCGTTCAGATACAAGGCGATGGCTCCGGTCACGACGCGCAATGCGCCACCTGCGGCTCGCTGCTCTATTCCGTCGTGCGCGACGGCGCCTGGGTTCATGTTGCCATGGGCACGCTGGTCGATACACCGACCATACGGCCTTCGGCGCACATCTTTGTTGCGTCTAAGGCTGAGTGGTTTGTTATTACGGACGACTTGCCTCAGTTCGAGGGGTTGCCGAGTGAGTAAGGCAAGACTTCTTTTTTGAAAAAAAGAAGCAAAAAACTTTTGCCACTTTAGGCCCGGCACTCGCATCATCTCGGTCCCAGGTCGTAAAAGTTTTTTGCTTCTTTTTTTCAAAAAAGAAGTTCTTGCTTACTCCACCACTTCCTTATCCATCCGAGGCGACAACCCCAACCGATCCACCGGCTCCTTCAACCCAAGCCGGTCCCGCAGAAAACTCCCGCTGCGCACGGTGAGTCTTTGCCACCGCTCCCACAGGCTGAGCGGCGGCACAGCCGGATCGGGGCCGCGCGCGGCATAGTACGCCTGGACCAGCGCCGTATAATCCGTGTCGTGCACAGGCGAATATACGATCGTGCCTGGCGGCTGTTCTTCCGGCACATAGACGCGGTGGAAGAACACGCCGTAGCCGTAGCGGAACTGGTCGTAGTGCCGCAGCTTGGCCACGCGCTGCGCCCGCGATCTTGCCACCCATTCGAAATGCGCGAGATAAGCCTCGGGTCCGAAGCGCGACCAGCGGTCGATTTGGAAGCCTTCCGTGTGCATCACGCTGATGAACTTCACCCGCGCCGGCTGGAACAAGCGCCAGGCGTGATCGTCGCCGCCTTGTCCCGTGCGGTCCGGCCAGCCGTCCGAGCGCCCGAAGGTGACCGGCTGACCAGGCTCATACCAGATCCAGCGCCTTTGTATCGCAACCGACTGCGCGCCTTGCGGCGGCGGTGGTCCGTTGAGCCGTTCGAACAAAGCGTCTGACGGCATTTCGTCGTCGTGAACCCACAGCGCCCAGGGAGTCGACACGACATCGCGCGCCATGCCGACGATCTCCTCGGTGAAGCGAAAGCCGCCGAAGCGATGCACGGTCAATCCCGAGCGCTGCAGGATCGCCTCTGTGCCATCGCTCGTGCGCTCGTCCAGCAGAAACACCGGGCGGACGCCTCGGGCTGCGTAGTGGTCGATGAGGATCTGTAGCCAGGGGGCGCTGTTCCTTGTGGGAACGACTATGGTCCACCAGTTAGACATTGAGGGAGAAAGTCCTTCTTTTTTGAAAAAAAGAAGCAAAAAACTTTTGGACCTTTGGGCTGGGCCTATCCAAGATCTCGGTCCCAAGTCGCAAAAGTTTTTTGGTTCTTTTTTTCAAAAAAGAACTGCTTCCTTAACCCTCCCCCGTCAGCTCCTTGAAAGTCCGCTCCGCCTCGCCGGCGACCGCATCGAGCAGGCCCGCCAGCGTCTCTCCGGTCTGGCCCTCGAGCGCGATGCGTGCCCAGAGCAGGACATTGCCGGACGCGTCGCAGGCTGCCGTGAACGGGGATATATCGGAATTGTAAAGGTTACGGCTCAGCAGCCACAGAACCACGCCGTAGTCGAGCGTGCGCGGCAGTTCCGCGACCGGCGCCACGATCAGCATCGTGATATCGTCTTCGCCCATCAGCACGAGGCTCTGTTCGCCAATGGTGAGCTGGATGGCGTTGTTGTTGTCGGGTGGCAGGCTGTCGGTACCGAGCGCTTTCGCGAGATCGGCGTATAGGGCACGTGTGCGGTCGAGTGCTGGCACGATTTCGTCCTCTTGATGGGATCAGGTTCGAAGGCGCCGGTTCAGGCCGCCTTCATGTAATATTCCTGCAGGCGGCTTGCGAACTCCGCGTGATGATGCAGGCCGGTCCGGTCGGGCTTGGTGCTGAAATGCTGCACGCCGATGTCGAGCGCGTCGTTCACGTCGTCAGGCGATTGCGCTGCGCGCAGGATGGCATCCATTTGCGACAGGATCTTGCCGCCCGAACCCTTCTTGTCCTGCACGACGAGTTTTGGATAAACGGCGTCTCTGAGGATGGTCTTCGCGACGGACTGGGCGCGCAGCTTCTCGGACACGGCCGTGCTTGCGGCCAGCGTGTTGTTGCGCTCGTCTTTTGGAATGGCGCCGAGAACGCCTTCCAGCTCGTCGGTGCGGTTCAGCTCGCGGCCTACGAAACCCTGCCGGTCGATGCTGTCTCCCGCATGATCCTCGAGCTTTTGCAAATCGCGCTTCACGTCGGCGTCGGCGGCGATGGCGCCGGCCCCGAGGTTGTCGCCGCGCAGCTTCTTCACGCGCTTGATGATGTCCTGCACGGTTTGCACGACGAGATCGCGGAAGGCCAGCGCGTCAGGCGCACCCTCGAAGCCGCTTTGCGCCATCGAGGCGAGATCCTGGCGGCTGACGCACATCAGCATCTGGCTGGCGTCCTTGAACTCAGTGGTCTTGGGCTCGCTCCGCTTTTGGATATGAGACGCCGTCGCCTGCTCGGTGAGAGCGGATAGCATCGTCTTTTCTTCGTCCTTCATGTCGAAGTTCAAAGTGCCCGAGCCCAGCCCGCTGAAATCCTTCTTCTTGCCGTCCATGCCGAAGAACTTTCGCGTCTTGGTTGGCGGCAGTTTGTAGGTCAGCGGGACGATGACGATGTCCTCGGGCTTGTCTGCCAGGCCGCGGTTCTGGCCGAACTCGCCTGCCGTGTTCTTCGCACCGATGCCTTTGTCGATCAGCTTGCCGCCGATCTTGCCTTTCGGGTTGACCTTGCCATCGAGCATTTCGTCCGTGCCGTCGCCTTCGAACACGAAGGTCATGCCGCTTTTCGTTGGCATCGGGTCCACGTTGCGCTCGGTGCCGATGCTGTCGAGCGTCGGTGCGTTGTTGAGGATGCCGCCGTCCTGGAAGCGCACGGTCTCGTGCGTCTGCTCCAGGAAGATGTCGAGCGGCTTGAAGGCGATCGGGAACGAGGCCGAGGCATGAACGGCCGTCGCCACCGGCAGGTTGGGCTCGGTGTCGGCGCTGAAGATCGCAAGCTGCGGCCGCTCGCCTTCCTTCACCTGGTTGGTGCGCGGATCCACGGCCCCTTTGTAGGTGCCGGAAATCACCACTTCCTTGATGTCGGGCATGGCCGCCGACAACTGGCGCATTTCCATGAAGGTCGGGCCATTCTTCGCATCGAAGAGGCGGTCCAGGATCTTCTGGATCGCCTCGTCCGGCTGCTGGCCGTCGGGCAGCGAGCCGGTGTGCGCGGAATAGGCCTTCTGCACCGACTGTGTCATGGCGCCGCTCACCACCGTCTCCAGCCCGTCGCCGGTCAGCAGCCCCTGGGTTCCGTCGTTGCCGATCACATCCTTGCCGGACAGCGCCTGCATCAGCTTCGTTCCCGTATTGGAGGCAACATTCTTCAAGGCTTGCTTGAGAACCTTGCCGCCTGAGACCGCCTTGCCTTCCTTGATCGTCGCCGTCGTCTCGACCGCGTTGGCGATCAGGTCGAAGTCCTCGGCCGTCACGCCGGCGGCGACAAGGGCGGCCGTCATCGATCCCACCGACGCGCCGGTGATTACCTTGGCGCTTTTCAGCGTGCCGGACTGTTCGAGCGCATAGACCGCACCTGGCAGTGCCGACCCCTTGCCGCCACCGCCCGAAAAGGTGATTTCCTGCACCGGCGGTGGCGGCGCCTTGAAGGTGAAGCCGCCCGACGGTGTTTTCGCAATTTCCAGCCGCCTGCCGCCATCGCCCTGCACCACCGTCGGCGGCCCGCCCTTGCCCACCGGCTCGATCGGCCGCCCTGAACGCGGCCGGGTGCCGATGGCCATCTGGCCGTTCGGCGGCGGCAGCACCTCCGTTACGGACGACATGCTCACCTTCTTCTTGGGCTGAGCCTTCTCCTTGGAAGCGCCCATGGTGGGAGAGTAGCCGAGCACGCGCTCCAGCCACTGCTGTCTGCTCACGGTATCGCTCATCCGGCCCGTCCTCCCGATTTAAACACTCTTCTTCGTTATCATTCAGCGCCGGATTATTTTGGCGTCAAGACAAGGACGAGTATTTCGTTCCAATCCGGGGCGAGTTGCCGTCCCCTACTCCCCATGCACTTGGTCGAGGTCCGCGAAGCGCGTGAACTCGCCTTCGAAAAACAGGTCGATCTTGCCGGTAGGCCCATGCCTCTGCTTTTCCAGCAGAAGCTCGGCCTTGTTGTGCACGGCTTCCATGTCGCGTTGCCACTTGTCCAGCGCGTTCTGGAACTTCTCGGAATTGTCGAACGCCATCTCCTTGGGGGCGCGTTGCTGGAGATAGTATTCGTCGCGGTAGACAAACATGACGGCGTCTGCATCCTGCTCGATCGAGCCTGATTCACGCAGGTCGGAGAGCTGGGGGCGCTTGTCTTCGCGGCTTTCGACGGCGCGGGAGAGCTGGGAAAGTGCCATGACTGGCACTTGCAGTTCCTTGGCGAGCGCCTTCAGCCCCTGGGTGATCATGCTGATTTCCAGCACGCGGCTTTCGAAGCGGGTGCCCGGGTTTGGGCGCATGAGTTGCAGGTAGTCGATGACGACCAGGCTCAGGCCGCGTGTGCGGGAAAGGCGGCGGCAGCGGGTGCGCAGGGCGGAGAGGTTGATCGCCGGCGTGTCGTCGATGAAGAGCGGCAGGTTCTGCAACTCCTTCGAGACAGCCACGAAGCGGTCGAAGTCGCGCTCGTTGATGTCGCCGCGGCGGATGCGGTCGCCTGAGACGCGGGATTCTTCGGCGAGCAGGCGGGTGGCGAGCTGGTCGGCGCTCATTTCCAGGGAGAAGATGACGACGCTGCCTTTCGGCACAGCGTCGGGGCCTTCGAGCTTGCCTGTGGCCATCAACGCGCGGGCGGCGCCGAACGCGATCTTGGTCGCGAGTGCGGTTTTGCCCATGCCTGGCCGGCCGGCGAGGATCAGGAGGTCGGAGGAGTGCAGGCCGCCGGTCTTGCGGTCGAGGTCGCGCAGGCCGGTCGAGAGGCCGGAGACGTGGCCGGCCTGCTTGAAGGCGAGGGCTGCCGCGTCGATGGCGGCCTTCAGCGAGTCCTTGAAGGCAACCATCCGGCCGTCTGCGTTGCCGTGTGTGGCGAGCTGGTAGAGCTTGTCTTCGGCGGCGGCGATCTGCTCGGGGCCTTCGAGGTCGGGCTCGGGCGAGAAGGCGGAGTTCACGACCGTCTCGCCGATGTCGATCAGCTGGCGGCGTATCCAGGCATCGTAGATGGCCTGGCCGTAGTCGCCGGCGTTGATGATGCCGACCATGGCGGTGAGCAGGGTGCCGAGGTAGGCGGTGCCGCCGACCTCGTCGAGGATGCCGGCGTGCTCGAACTCGGCGCGCAGGGTGACCGGATCGGCGAGCTGGGTCGCCTCGATGCGCCTGGCGATGGCGGCGAAGATGCGGGCGTGGATGGGGTCGGCGAAATGGTCGGGCGAGAGGAACTCGGCGACCCGGTCGTAGGCCTTGTTGTTGGAGAGCAATGCCCCGAGCAGCGCCTGTTCGGCGGCGACGTTCGAGGGGGGGAGGCGCTGGGAAATTCCCAGCAGGGGCGAGTCGATGTTTGTCACCGGCGCATGATAGCGCAGCCGATTGGGCTGCGGCAGCGTTGGGGCCTGTGGACATCTGTGTAACCTGGGGGTGCATTCGTAATGAGCAGCGATGACAAGAGCTTGGCGCCCATCGCCCTGACGCCGGAAAGCCGGCGGGAGCTCGAGGCGGCGCTGAAGCGCCTGCAGAGCGGGCGTGGGCTGATCGTGCGGCTGGCCGATTTGCTGGGCGGCGCGGTCAACCGGATGGGCCGCTATGGGCTGAGGCGGCTGGGCATGAGCACGGGGCTGGCCAACAAATTCAGCGGGGTCGCTGAGGCGGCGCTGGCGCGCGCCTACGACGTCGCCATCCTGGGGCTGAGCGGGCCGGCTTCGGGCAGTCCGCAGATCACTCGCGCGGGCGTCATGGTTTCAGGCGCTACCAGCGGGTTCATCGGCATGGGCGGGTTCCTGCCTGATGCTACCTTCACCACGCTGGCGATCATGCGCGAGATCGCGCGGATCGCCCGCAACGAGGGGGAGGATCTCTCTTCGGAGGATGCGCGGCGGGCTTGCCTGGAGGTGTTCGCCTTCAAGAGTGCGGCCGAAGAGGACGAGGAGAGCGAGCTTGGGTATTTCTCGGCGCGGCTGATCTTCCAAGGGCGCACGCTGACCATGCTGCTGTCCGAAGTTGCCGCGCGTTATGGGCTTGTTCTCGGAGAGAAGTTTTCCTTGCAGGCAGTGCCGGTGGCTGGCGCGGTCGCGGGGGCGGCGCTGAACGCGGCGTTCCTGGAGCATTACCGGAACCTGGCTGACGCGCATTTCATTATCAGGCGCCTGGAGCGGATGCATGGGCGCGAAGTGGTGCGCGAGGCGGCCGCGAGCCTGTCGCCGGTGCCCTTCTCTCGCGCCGAGGCAAACCAGCCAAAGGATGCGCCGTTCATGCCTGCATGAGCGAAACCGCAACGCCAGAAAAGATCCCGCCTCAGTCGCAGGAGAACCTGCCCGGCTCCGAGGAGGAGATGGATCCAAAGCCGCAGTCGCACATGGTGGCGTACCGCGGTTCGGGCAAATTGTCCGGGCGCGTGGCGCTGGTCACCGGCGGCGACAGCGGCATTGGCCGGGCTGTCGCCATCGGCTTTGCCAAGGAGGGTGCCGATGTCGTCATCAGCTGGCTCAATGAGCATGAGGATGCGGCAGAAACAGTTCGCCTGATCGAAGCGGAGGGTGCGCGCTCGCTGTCGGTTCCGGGCGACATCGGCAACCCGGATTTTGCCCAGCACCTCGTGCGCGAGACTGTGGGGGCGTTCGGTAGGATCGATGTGCTGGTCAACAATGCTGCCGAGCAGCATCTCTGCGAGGATCTTGCGGACATCACCGACGAGCAGGTGGAACGCACGTTCCGCACGAACATCTTTTCGCAGTTCTGGCTGACGCGTGCTGCCCTGCCGCATATTCCCGAAGGCGGCGCCATCATCAACACGACAAGCGTCACCGCTTACAAGGGCGCACCGACGCAAGTGGATTACGCAGCGACCAAAGGCGCCATCGTGAGTTTCACACGGTCGATGGCGATGCAGCTTGTTTCCAAGAAGATACGCGTAAACGCCGTGGCGCCAGGTCCTGTCTGGACGCCTTTGATCCCTGCCAGCTATCCAGCCGAGAAAACCGCGCAGCACGGACAGGCCGTGCCAATGGAGCGGCCCGGCCAACCCGATGAGATCGCCCCATGCTACATATTCCTCGCCTCGGCCGATGCTTCCTATATGACGGGTCAGGTTCTGCACCCGAACGGCGGCTCGGTGATCAACGGATGATACGCGCGCAACTGCCGGAGCCTGTGCCGCCGGCCGGGCCAGAGCCCATTCCGCCGACTACGCCAGGGACGGATCTGCCTGGGCCCGGCGCGCCTGATATCGGGTTTCCTGCGCCGGATGGGGATTTTCCGGCTGAGAACCCGCCTACGTTTTAGCGAGGCAAGCGCTTCTTTTTCGAAAAGTCTAAAGCTGCCGCCACTGATGCGCGGGCCTTGAAACGTTTTTCTTGGGTTTCCACGCCTTCACATGCTATTTCGCCCCCAAAATGGGGGCGATCGGTATGTTTAGAGGACTTTTTGGGGCGTTGGTTGCTGCGGCCTCCATCGTTCGCGTGGCTGCGGCAGCGAGTATTGTTACGCCGGCGCCGGTGACTGCGCATCCTGGTCAGACCGTCACCATCAGCGGTAGCGGATTTGCAAACAGCGAAGCTGTTGACGTGTATCTCGACACGACCGACACACTGTTGCTTGTGAGTTCCGCCACCGGCACGCTGACCGGATCCATCACGGTTCCAGCGGCTGCCGGCCCTGGCGTACACAGCATCACTGCCATCGGCCGGCGCAGCACGGATGCTGCCCAGCATGCGCTGACCGTCTCTACATCCTGGCCGCAATTCGGCTTCGGCGCGGCCCACGCCGGCGTAAATCCCTACGAAAACACGCTTTCCACCAGCACGGCGCAGACACTTGGTACGCTGTGGAGCACGTCTCCCGGAACGACCGGGGGGACACCGGTCGTCTCCAATAACCGCGTGTATGTCGGCACCACGACAGGAGTCGCGGCATTCAATGTCGCGACAGGCGCCACGATCTGGAACAAGAACCTCGGTGCCAATTTCACCGCGTCGCCAACGCTGGTGGGGGCGACGCTCTACATCGGCGATCTCAACGGCGACTTCTATGCGCTCAATGCGAACACAGGCGCCACGCTCTGGAAAGTGACGTTCAGTGGCTCCTTCTACGGCTCCGCCGTGGTGGCCGGTGGCGTGGTCTATGTCGGCATTTACGCGGGCGGCTTCTACGCCCTGAACGCTACGAATGGGGCGACCATCTGGAGCTACGCGCTGAGCACAGGCACGGACAGTTCTGCGGCGGTGGTCAACGGCCTCGTTTATTTTGGTGGCTACGACAATAACATCTACTGCCTCAATGCCGCGACCGGCGCGAAGATATGGTCCTATACGACCGGCGGCCATGTGGAGGGCTCGCCGGCGATCGTCAATGGCACGCTCTATGTCGGATCGGACGATGACAAGGTTTACGCCATCGGCACCTCGGGTGCGAATGCAGGCTATCTGGTTTGGTCCTACACGACAGGATCGCCGGTTTACGCGAGCCCGTTAGTTTACAACAACCGTGTCTACATTGGGTCGGCAGACGCTAATCTTTATGCCCTGAGTGCGCGCGACGGCTCCCTCTATCTCACCTTTCCGACAACTGGCCTGGTAAGGTCTGCCGTCGCTGCAAACGGCATGATTTACTTTACAACGCAGGATAACGAGGCTTATGCCATCTCTGCTTATGGCAGCGTCGTGGCCACGGGCGCCATCGGTGCCAGCTATTTTGGATCGCCCGCCGTGTCGGACGGGCGGCTTTTCATCGCCACGTCCAGCGGCGATCTCTACGCTTTTGCGCCAAATGCCGGCAACGATGCTGTGGCGCTACATACGCCGAAGCCATCTTCGCTCCATCCCGACTACAGTCTGCCAGTGACACGCTGAAAGCCGCCGCGTGCAGGAAGCATGGTGGGCGTATAGTCCACATGCTTCCTGTCCGGACCGCAGACTTTCATGCTGGCGGTGAAGCACAACGAGCTCACTGTCAGTTCTGCACCTGCGTCAAACGGTGCCCAGGCCAAAACATCCAAAAGTTTTTGGTTCTTTTTTTCAAAAAAGAACGCCTTGCCTAAACCCCAGCCGCAGCCAGCGAATTCACAACCATGTTCCGGTAATTACCGCCGAACAGCCGCAGGTGTACCAGGGCCGGCCAGAGACGATAGATCGGCATCCGTTCGGCAGCGCCTGGTTCGGGTCGCCCATAGCCCTTCTCGAAGACATCACCGGGCCGGTTGAACAGGCCGAGCATGGCGACGTCTACTTCCGCGTGGCCATAGTAGCAGGCGGGATCGATGAAGGCGGCAAGTGCGCCGTGTGAGACAAGCACGTTGCCACCCCAGCAGTCGCCGTGCAGGAGGGCAGGGCGGGGATGTTTCGGCAGACGGTTGGGGAGGTCGCGCGCGAGTGTTTCGACGCGGCGCGCGAGCGGTGGCGGCAGATGGGGGACGTTGACGAGCAGGCGCCGTTGGCCAAAGAAGGCAGGCCAGTCGTCTGCTTGGCCATTCTCGATCTTTACCGACCCGAACGCGTAATCCCTGGTCCAGCCGTAGCGGGTTCCTGCCGCGCTATGAAGTGTTGCGAGGGCGCGCCCGACGTCCTCCCAGGCATCTTCCATGGTTCCGGAGGTGGCGACGAACGACAGTACGAGCAGGCTGTCGGTGACGGCGAGTATTTCGGGCGCCGGTGCGCCGCTGGCTGCGATGGCCTTCAGCATGGCCGCCTCGGTGAGTACGGCGGGGCCGGTCTTCACCACGGCGGTTCGGCCGTCCTCCAGGACTATTTTCTGCAGGCTCGACAGATCGCCGCCATGCAGGGGCTCGCTTCTTTGCAACGGGCTTGCGAGCAGGCGCGCTGCTTCGCGCGCGCTGTCGGTCACGATTGCTCTGCCAGCCGTTTCGCAAGTGCAGCCGCGCCCGCGCGTGCATCGTCCCAGGTGATATCGAAGCCGGCGTCGTCGCCATAGTAGGGATCAGCGACAGCCTCGCCGCGCCGGCCAGGCACGTGATCGAGCAAAAGGCTGATGTCGGCCGTGGCATCATCCGGTTTCAGGCGCTGGAGGTTCAGCAGGTTATTGCGGTCGAGAGCGACGACGTGGGTGTAGCGCGTGAAGTCGGCGGCTCTTACCTGCCTGGCGCGGTAGGTGCTGATATCAACGCCGTTGCGCAAAGCCACGGCCTGTGCGCGCTTGTCCGGTGCATGCCCGATGTGCCAGTCGCCTGTGCCGGCGGAGCCGGTTTCCGCATCGAGACCGATGCGTGCTGCCTCCTGCCGGAAGGCCGCCTCGGCCAGCGGCGAACGGCAGATGTTTCCCAGGCAGACAAACAGCACTTTGGGTTTCACGGCAGTGCAGCTTCCGATCGCAGCAGCATGCCGAACAGGTCGCGCGGCTCGTCAGGGTCGGCGAGCAGGTCGAGCTCGATGAACATCGGGAAGTCGTGCAGGCGCGCCCTGACGTAGCGCAAGGCGGAGAAATCCTCGATTGCGAAACCAACGGAGTCGAACAGGGTGATCTGCTGCGCGCTGCTACGCCCCGGTGCGTGGCCTGCCAGCACGTGCCAGAGTTCGGCGACGGCGTGATCGGATGGAAGTTGCTGGATTTCGCCTTCGATGCGCGTTTGTGGCGGATATTCCACGAAGATGTCGGCGCGGCGGAGGATGTCCGCATGAAGCTCGGTCTTGCCTGGGCAGTCTCCGCCGACGGCGTTGATGTGGATGCCGGCGCCGACCATGTTGTCGGTCAGGATGGTGGCGTTCTGCTTGTCGGCGGTCACCGTCGTGACGATCTGCGCGCCGAGCACCGCTTCCTCGGTCGAATGGCAGATGGTGATGTCGAAGCCCTGACCTGCCAGGTTGCGTTTCACCTTGAGGCTGGCTTGCGCGTCGATGTCGTAGAGGCGCAGCCGGTCGATGCCGAGCATGGCGCGGAAGGCCAGCGCCTGGAACTCCGCCTGCGCGCCGTTGCCGATGATGGCCATCGTGCGCGCTTCCGGCGGGGCGAGGTGACGCGCCGCCAGCGCCGAGGTCGCTGCGGTGCGCAGCGCCGTCAGCAGAGTCATTTCGGTGAGCAGAAGCGGGTAGCCGGTGGAGACATCGCAGAGCACGCCGAAAGCAGTGACGGTCTGCCTGCCGTCTCGCGTGTTCTTCGGATGGCCGTTGACGTATTTAAAGCCGTACAACGTGCCGTCGCTCGTCGGCATGAGTTCGATGACGCCGTCCGCGCTGTGCGAAGCGGTGCGGGCGCTTTTGTCGAAACTCTCCCAGCGCAGAAAATCGGCCTCGATCTCATCGGCAAGCTCGATGAGAAAGCGCTCGATGCCGATGGCGTGCACCAGCCGCATCATGTGGTCCACGCTGACGAATGGGACCAGGTTGAGATGGCGATTCATGGACTTCTCCCGAGCCTTTCTTGTAGCACAGGATGGCGGCGCGGCTCAAAGCAGCAAGGGACTGAGAGTGCCCGAGTACGTCATTCACGTCGGCCCCTACAAGACCGGATCGAGCTACCTGCAGGCCGGCCTGGCGGAGAATGCTTGGTTAGGAAGGACTTCTTTTTTGAAAAAAGCATCGTCTTCTATGTCCGCCGCTGGCCGGAACTGCTGGCATCCGAGTGGCAGGAATATGAAGCACCCTGTCGCCAGGCCAAGAACTGCGGCTTCACGAAAGCAAAAAACTTTGTGGATCTTAAAGCTGGGCGTCTCCAAGATCTCGGTCCCACATCGCAAAAGTTTTTTGGTTCTTTTTTTCAAAAAAGAACGCCTTCCTTCACTTTGCCGCAGCTTTCTTACGTCGCCGCAGTATCCCCCAAAGCTTTCTCGAGAAGCTGGTAAATAGGCGAAGGCGAAGCAGGATCCCAGGAACTGCGCGGCCCGATGGTGACGCCGCCATCGACCACGAGATGCGTTCCGGTGACGAAGGCGGCGGCGTCGCTGGCGAGATAGAGGCATGCTTGCGCAACGTGGTCGGCGCTGCCGAGGATGGCGAGCGGTTGGGCGTAGGGGGAGATGGCGCGCAGGTCGGCGTTTGCCTGGGTGGCTGCGTTGTCCGACAGGCCGAAGCTGGAGGAGAAGATCTCCGTCATGATGAAGCCTGGGCAGATGGCGTTCACCCGGATCTTGTAGCGCGCGAGTTCGGCTGCGGCGACGCGGCTGAGGTGGAGCACGCCGGCTTTCGCGGCGGAGTAGGCGATGGGTGCGGCGCCGGCTTCGAGGGCGGCGATGGAGGCTGTGTTCACGATGGCGCCGCCGCCGGCTTTCATGTGCGGCACGGCGTAGCGGATGCCGAGAGCGACCGAGCGGAGCAGGAGCGCCTGCGTTCGGTCCCAGGCTTCGCCTGTCATGTCCTCGATGGTTTCGAGAGCGCCGCCGGCGCCTGCGTTGTTGAAGACGATGTCGAGCTTGCCGAAGCGGTCCACGGCCGACTGCATGGCGGCGGCGATCTGGGTTTCCTGCAGCACGTCGCAATGCACGTAGGTGGTGTGTTCGCCCAGGCGTTCCGTCAGGGCGTGGCCGCGGTCGTCCTGGATGTCGGCGATGACGATCCGGGCGCCTTCGGCGGCGAAGAGTTCGACGGTGGCCAGTCCGATGCCGGAACAGCCTCCTGTGATGACCGCAACCTTGTCGTCGAGCCGTGCCATGCGCGTTTCTCCCGTGTCCGCGCTTCCGGCGGATTGCGGGCGAGCCTGTGGGCGGGGGCTGCCGCCGTCAAGGCGGCGTTGGTTATGGCGCTGGCGTGCGGGTGATGGTCAGGGTGGATCCGGCGAGTTTCATGTCTGGCCGGGCGAGGCGCGCGCGTGCGGCGGCGATGCCGATTTCGGTGGACAGATCGTCTTCGCCGAACATGACGCAGTGATGGCTGAACCAGGTGACGCCGTGCGTGGCGATGCTGAGTTTCCAGCGCGTGAGTTCGCTACGCTCGCGATATTCGTCCGGATTGATGTGGGGAGCATGAGCGCTGGGCGGAAGATCGGCCTTTCCGCCTTTGATGCTGACGAGGGTGCGCGCAGGACGGCTGTCCAGCCGGATGATGTGGTTCTCGCAGGTGCGGTTCGGGGCCGTGTTGATCATGTGCCTGTTCCGATGCGTCTTGCTTGCGTCGGATAGGACGGAATTGCGGCGTAAAAGCGGACAGACGCAGGCGCTTACGTGGCTGGTTTGGCGGCGGGCAGCCGGTCGCCTGCGCCGAACAGCGCATCGCGGAATGTGCTGCCGGCGTAAGCGGTTTTATAAACACCGCGCTGCTGCAGTACGGGGATGAGCAGGTCGATAATGGCGTCCAGGCTCTCGGGCATGACGGTGCGCGAGAGGTTGAAGCCGTCTATTCCGGCAGTCGCCATCCAATGCTGGAGCGTGTCGGCGACCTGCTCCGCAGTGCCGACGATCGGTTTCTGGCGGCTGCCTAGCGGGCTCTGGGCGAGGAGCTGGCGCTTGGTCCAGGTCGGGCCGGCGGTGCGGGCCATGGCTTCGGCGTTGGAGCGGATGGCCTGCGTCGGCTGGGCGCCTACGGGCTCGTCCATGCCGTAACGCGCCAGGTCGATGCCCAGGCTGGCGGAGGCGTGGGCGAGAGTGGCCTCAGGGTCGGCGTAGGCGGCGTAGTCGGCGAGAAGGTCGTGGGCTTCGCGCTCGGTGCGGCCGATGACGAGGGTGGCGCCGGCGAAGATCTTGAGGGGGCGCGCGCCGGCGCGGGCGCGCAGGTCGGCGGCGATGGGCGCGGTCGCTTCGGGCGTGGTGCCGTTGAGGAAGACGCATTCGGCATGGCGGCCGGCGAAGGCGCGGCCGCGGTCGCTGGCGCCAGCCTGGAACAGCAGCGGCGTGCGCTGGGGCGAGGGTTCGCAGAGGTGGATCGCATCCATCGGGTAGAGCGGGCCTGGCGCTTGGATGGGGCGGACGGCGGCGGGGTCGGTGTAGAGGCGGTTCCCGCCGTCACGTTTGACGGCGCCGTCGTCCCAGCTGTGCTCCCAGAGGCCGCGTACGGCAGAAAGGAATTCCTCGGCGCGGTCGTAGCGGTCGTCGTGGTCGCGCTGGGCGGGGTGGCCGTGGGCGCGGGCGGCACTGTCCAGGTAGCCGGTGACGATGTTCCAGCCGATGCGGCCGCCTGTGAGGTGGTCGAGAGTGCTCATGCGGCGGGCGAAGGGGAAGGGCGTTTCGTAGGAGAGGTTGCAGGTGACGCCGAAGCCGAGGTGGCTGGTCACCGCGGCCATGGCAGGCACCAGCATGAGCGGGTCGAGCAGAGGCACCTGCACGCCGCCGCGCAGGGCGGCCGCGGGAGAACCGCCGTGGACGTCGTAGATGCCGAGTATGTCGGCGAGGAACAGGCCGTCGAACAGCCCGCGCTCCAGGCGGCGGGCTAGGTCTGTCCAATAGGCGAGGCTTGCGTAGTGGCGGCTGGTGTCGAGTGGATGCGCCCAGAGGCCCTGCTGGATATGGCCCGGGGTGGCCATATCGAACGCCAGGAGACGGATCTCACGGTTTGGGATCGGGTTGTTCATGGGCTGCGACCGGTCCTGCTCTCGGATGCTGCGGGTGCGAAGGTTGCGTGCCTTGGGACTCCGCCCTTATCTTCCCCAGCAAAGATAAAGCACTGGATGATCACATGAGCGGCACTGCCCACGGCTCCGTCACGATTACGATTAACGGACCCGGTGACTCTACTCAGGAAGGGGGGGTGAAGCAGACCGTCACACTGCCGATGATCGCCGGCACCATTGGTCCCGACGTGTTCGACATACGCAAGCTCTACGGCGAGGCGGGGGTGTTCACCTACGACCCCGGATACGGTGGCACGGCTGCCTGCGACAGCAAGATCACCTATATCGATGGCGACGAAGGCATCCTGCTGCATCGCGGCTATCCGATCGACCAGTTGGCCGAACATTCGACGTTCGTGGAAGTGGCGCATCTGCTGCTGAATGGCGAGCTGCCGAACGCCGCCGAACTCGCCGAGTTCGAGCGCGGCATCATGATGCACACAATGGTTCATGAGCAGCTCAGGCAATTCTACAATGGCTTCCGGCGCGACGCGCATCCGATGGCAGTGATCTGCGGCGTCATCGGTGCGCTCTCCGCCTTCTATCATGATAGCCTCGACATCAATAACCCCGACCACCGCCGCATCAGCGCGTTCCGGCTGATCGCGAAGGTGCCGACAATCGCTGCCTGGGCCTACAAATATTCGCTCGGACAGCCGTTCATGTATCCGCGCAACGACCTCACCTATTCGGAAAACTTCCTCTACATGATGAATGCGGTGCCGGCCGAGCCGTACCACATCAATCCTGTGCTGGCACGCGCGATGGACCGCATCCTCATCCTGCACGCCGACCATGAGCAGAATGCCTCCACCAGCACGGTGCGCCTGGCTGGCTCGACCGGCGCCAATCCGTTCGCGTGTATCGCCGCGGGCGTTGCCAGCCTGTGGGGCCCCGCGCATGGCGGCGCCAACGAGGCAGTGCTGAAGATGCTCGCGGAGATCGGCAGCGTCGATAAGATCCCCGACTTCATCGCGCGCGTGAAGGACAAGAACAGCGGCGTGCGGCTGATGGGGTTCGGCCACCGCGTTTACAAAAACTACGATCCGCGCGCGAAAATCATGGAGCGCACCTGCCACGAAGTGCTCGACGAACTGGGCATCAAGGACGATCCGCTGCTCGACCTCGCCATGGAACTCGAGCGCATTGCGCTGCACGACGAGTATTTCGTCAGCAAGAAGCTTTATCCGAACGTCGATTTCTATTCGGGCATCATCCTCAAGGCGATGGGCATCCCCACCAGCATGTTCACCGTGCTGTTCGCCGTCGCACGCACCGTCGGCTGGATCAGCCAGTGGAAGGAGATGATGGAGGATCCGCTGCAGCGCATCGGCCGTCCGCGGCAGATCTACACCGGCCATGTGCAGCGCGATTTCGTGCCCATGGAAAAACGTGGATGACAGGTGCGGCGGAACGGCAAAAGCCTTCCGCCGTGCAGGCACAGTCTGCCTCCTCCTCACCGTCGCACTGCTCTCCGCCTGTGCAACGGACGTCCAGCCACTCGCCCTCCAGCAGGCGCGCCGCTGCGCCTTGCCATGGCGCTACAACGCCGCCCTCAGCGCCATGTCGTCCCGGCAGCGGGCGGCGCTGGAGCCGCTGACACCGCTACAGCCGGAGTTTCCGTCGAAGGCCGCATTCCAGATGGCTGAAGGCTGCGCTTTGGTCCGTTTCACTGTCGGCCCGGGCGGCGTGCCGCGGCATATCGTCGTGGTCGGGGAGTATCCGGCTGGGGCCGGTTTTGGCGAAGCCCTGACCGATGCGGTCAGCAAGGCGCGGTTCCGCGGGCCTGACTCTCGGGTGCATTATCAGAAGACCGATTTTCTGATGGCCGGAGGGGGTCAGAAAGGAAGGTAGAAAGGTCTTCTTTTTTGAAAAAAAGAAGCAAAAAACTTTTGGATCTTGGCGCTCGGCTTGAGGGAGCACTGAGCCGCCAGACCAGCGAGAATTCGCTAGGCCGAGTCAGCTGGCGTGCGTTTCGAGAACCGGAGCGGAGCGGCCTTTTGGGGCCGTGAGCACCGGAAGCGCAGAAACGCGCGTCAGATGGCCGGCCTAGTAGAATTCTCAGGGGCAGTCGCAGCCTGGTGTGGGGCCTTCGTTTTGTAGCACCACGTGATGGTCGATCCACTCGGATACCAGTAGGCGGGCTTCGCTGAGCGAGGCTTCCGGGTGGTGGATGCGGTAAAGGGTCGTGCAGCTCCTGAACGCGTCCATGTCGTCCGTGCCGCACTGACGCAGCTCGATATAGGCGGTAACCACCGCCCGCTCGCATCGACGCCCAATGACAGTCACGTTGCCCTCCAGTTGCGAATGGCTCTCAATTGATGTGTAAGCTACCGCCTTCGCACGCGCGCCGCAACATCTTGGGCGCTCGCCTTGCCTTGGGTGGCTGCTATGGGGGAGAAGCGTCGGGGTAGGCAGAGGGTTTCGGCATGGACGGGCGGACGAGCGATTGGGACAGGGACGCGGCGCTGACGACGGCGCGAATCCTGCTGGAAATAGGGGCGCTGAACTTCCGCCCCGAGGAGCCCTACACGCTGACGTCCGGATGGAAGTCGCCCGCCTATATCGACTGCCGGAAGATCATCTATTTTCCGCGCGCACGGGCGCGTATCTGCGAATTGGCGGTGGAGAAGGTGAACCGCCATATCGGCTATGAGCAGATCGAGGCGGTGGCCGGCGGCGAGACGGCAGGCATCCCGTTCGCGGCCTGGATCGCGGACCGGCTGATGACGCCGATGGCCTATGTTCGCAAGCAGCCTAAGGGTTTTGGCAAGAACGCGCTGATCGAGGGCGATGTGCCTTTGGGCAAGCGGACCTTGCTGGTCGAGGATTTGACGACCGACGGGCGCTCGAAGATCAAGTTCGCACAGTCGCTGCGTGATGCCGGCGCCTTGGTGAACCATGCGTTCGTGGTGTTCTACTACGGGGTGTTTCCCGGCAGCCTCGAGAAGCTGCGTGAGATGGACATCTCGCTGCACCATCTCTGCACCTGGTGGGACGTGCTGGAGGCCTGTAAGGACCGGTCTTATTTCCCTGAGGCACAGCTGGCTGAGGTTCGGCGGTTTTTGGAAAACCCGGTGGCGTGGTCCCGGGCTCATGGCGCCGACGTCGAGGCTGCTGCGCAGAAGTAGTTGTGTCACGCTTAACCAGCGAGTGCTGAGCGCCGGCTGGCGCCGTTAAGGTCCACCACGAAGTTGGGAAGGACGCGAAGGTACACGAAGAGGGTGGGCATCCACGACGGCCGCGCAGCAATCGGTTGGCCGATTGCCGTCGCGGACATCGCCATCACTGCGGCTCTTCGCGAACCTTCGTGATCTTCCCAACTTCGTGGTGGACCTAACGGTCTCGCCACGAACTCGAACGTCAGACGGCTAGCGGCCGCGGCGGACCGTGTAGTCTGCGACGTCCAGAAGCCGTTGGCGGATGGGAGAGGCTGGGAAGATCATCAGCGACTCCTTGGCGCGGTCGGCGAAGGAGACGGCACGGCGGAGCGTGGTGCGTATGGCGCCGGTGCGTTCCATGAGCGTGAGGGCGTGGTCGAGGTCGGCGTCGGTTTGCTCGCTTTCCTCGATCGTGCGGCGCCAGAAGGCGCGGTCGGCTTCGTTGCCTGCGGCGTAGGCGGCGAGCACGGGGCCGGTGATCTTGCCCTCGCGGAAATCGTCGCCGATCGTCTTGCCCAGGGTGAGCTGGTCGGCGGCGTAGTCCAGCGCGTCGTCAACCAGCTGGAAGGCGGTGCCGATGTAGATGCCGAAGTCGGCGAGCGCCTGTTCCTCGCGCTCGGGGCGGCCGGCGACGACGGCGCCGATGCGGCAGGCGGCGGCGAAGAGGGCGGCGGTCTTGCCCTGGATGACGTCGAGGTAGCGGTCGTCCTGCGTCGAGAGGTCGTTCTGGGTGACGAGCTGAAGCACCTCGCCTTCGGCGATGGTGGCGGCCGCTTCGGAGAGGATGCGGAGAACTTCCAGGCTGCCGTCCGCCGTCATGAGCTGGAAGGCGCGGCTGAAGAGGAAGTCGCCGACGAGGACGGAGGCCTTGTTTCCGAACACGGCGTTCGCTGTGGCGAGGCCGCGTCGGAGGCGGCTCTCGTCCACCACGTCGTCGTGCAGGAGGGTAGCGGTGTGGATGAATTCCACGCAGGCGGCGAGGTCGACGGAGCGGGCACGGCCGCCGTCTGCGAAGCTCGGCTCGTAGCCGCACAGGCGGGAGCAGGCGAGTGTCAGGATGGGGCGCAGGCGTTTGCCGCCGGCGGCGACCAGGTGAGCGGCGAGCTGCGGGATGAGCGCCACCTGGCTCTGCATGTTGGCGACGATGACGCGGTTGCAGGCGGCGAGGTCGTTGGCCACGAGCTGGGCGAGCGCCGTCAGCGCATCCTCGCTCGCATGCGACGAGGCAGGCAGGGCGGACGGCGCGATCATGGCCTCATCCACCCGGCGTATTCCATTTCCGCTGATCCGCACCCGGGATCGTCCCTGGACTCAAAGACCTATCCCCGCGTTTGTCGCTTGCGGGCACCATATCGGCGGCCTTGAATCAGGGTCAAGGCAAGCGGCAGGTCACGCTGCCGAGGGAGAGACACGCGAATGCATGTGCTGTTAGTCAGCAACAACCTCATCAGGCTGAATTTTTTGACGTCGCTGCTGCGTGATGCCGGCATTGAGGCGGTCATGCTCGATCATCAGGTGAGCACCATCGAGGGCAGCATCGGAGCGATCCCGCGTCGGCTGGCGGTGGATAGCGCGGACGCGTCGCGGGCGCAGCGGGTGCTGGTGGAGGCAGGAGAGGCTTGATCCTGCCGGATGCGGATCTCGGGGGTTCGGAGGAGACATCAGGCACGCTGCTGGATGGGCGGATCAGCTACAGCCAGCCGTCGCGCGGCTATCGGACAGGGATCGAGCCGGTGCTGCTCGCGGCCGCTGTGCCGGCGTGCGCCGGTGAGCGGGTGCTGGAAGCAGGGACCGGCGCCGGGGCAGGGCTGCTGTGCCTGACCGCGCGGGTGTCTGGATTGACGGGTACCGGCGTGGAGCGGGATCAGCAAATGGCCGCATTGGCGCGGCGTAATCTCGATGCCAACGATGCGGGCGGGATCGGCATCGAGGTGGCGGACATCTGCCAGTGGCGCGGTGCCGGCCCTTATGCGCACGCCTTTGCGAACCCGCCCTGGCACCAGGGTGGTTCGACATCTCCCGAGCCTGGACGCGAAGCCGCCAAGCGCGCGCAGCCGGGTTTGCTGCAGGCGTGGACTGTGAGACTGGGCCGCAGCCTCGTTCGCCGTGGCACGCTGAGTTTTGTTCTTCCCGCGGCTGCGGCCGCCGAAGCGGTGGCCGCCATGATCGAGGCGAAATGCGGGGAGATGACGCTGATCCCGCTTTGGCCACACTTAGGCGAGGCGGCAAAGCTGGTGATCGTGCGTGGCGTCAGGGAGGGGAAGGGAGGCACCACCCTGCATCCAGGGCTCGTGCTGCACGACGCATCGGGCGCCTACACGAAAGAGGCGAACGCGATCCTCAGAAGCGGTGCGGCGCTGGTCTAGTTGTTGTTGCGATGGCGCAGGTGCCAGAGGCGCTCGTGTGCTGCGACCAGGCTCTCGAGGGATTTGCGCCGGTTCTGCTCGTGCGGCACGCCGCGGCGGGTCAGCATCGATTCGAGTGTTTTGAGAAGCTGCTCGGCGACGACGAGGTCCTGCGCGTCGCAGGCGTGGTGAAAGGCCACCAGTATCTTGTCGGAGAGGCGCCGGCCCTGACGGGCCACGCCGCTGCTGACACGGTCCGGGCTTTCGGCTGCACTGACATCGGGATCTGCGAAATCACTCATCGACGCACCGCTGGCCCTTCCGTACTGAAATCCTCCGGCCGGTTTTGGCTCTTGCCCACATCATGAGTTTGGTCCGGCACACAACGAATTGCTAGTCCGCATTGTAGGTTACACGCGGATCGGCATCGATCCGCTGCTCGGCGAAGGCGTCGTCCCATGTGCCGCCCGTCGAAGCCTTGCTGTATTCCGTCGATCGGTTCTCGAAGAAATTCGCGTGTTCGGGAGCGTTCAGCATGTCGTCCAGCCACGGAAGCGGGTTGCGGCTGATGTGGTAAAGCGGGCTGAGGCCGAGTTGCATGAGACGACGATCAGCAATGAAGCGAATGTAGCTTTTTACAGACTCGCCGTCGAGCCCTTCTACAGGTCCGAGCTCGAAGGCGAGGTCGATAAATGCGTCCTCGTGGTCCACGATGGTCGAGCAGATGACATAGAGTTCGCGCTTCAGCGCCTCGGTCCAGATCTCCGGGTTTTCTTGTACGAACGTATGAAAGAGCTTGATGATCGACAGGCAGTGCAGCGTCTCGTCGCGCACCGACCAGGAAACGATCTGGCCCATGCCTTTCAGCTTGTTGAAGCGGGGGAAATTCAAAAGTATCGCGAATGACGCGAACAATTGGAGGCCCTCGGTGAATGCGCCGAAGGCCGCCAGCGTCTTGGCAATCTCGTGTTTGCTGTCCATGCGGAAGGACTGCATGTAATCGTACTTGTCCTTCATCTCCTTATATTTGCGGAATGCCGCGTATTCGGTTTCCGGCATGCCGATGGTATCGAGGAGATGGCTGTAGGCGGCGATATGAACCGTCTCGATGTTCGAGAACGCGCTCAGCATCATCAGCACTTCGGTGGGTTTGAACACCTGGCTGTAGTGCTTCATGTAGCAGTTGTTCACCTCGACATCGGACTGGGTGAAGAACCGGAAAATCTGGGTGACGAGGTTCTGCTCGCCTGGCGTGAGGTTGCGGTGCCAATCCTTGACGTCGTCCGCCAGCGGCACTTCCTCGGGAAGCCAGTGAACCCGCTGCTGGGTTAGCCACGCCTCATAGGCCCAAGGGTAGCGGAACGGCTTGTAGACAGCGTTTTCAGTCAGCAAATCGAAATGAACCGGCTGCTCGCTGGAGGCAGTCGGGGTGATGTGCTGGTCCATTGGTTCGCTATCCCGAGGCGTGGGGCAGGGGCCGCGGTGGGCGACTCCGCTCAAGTCTTCAGTATGGTGGGCTAGGCGGTTTACGCCAACCGTTCACGCAAGCGACAATGTCGCGGGCGGGGTGCCGGCAGCGCTATTTTCGTGCGGCGCCGATGGCGACGTCAGCCAGATTGCCGCGCCCGATCGCATCGAGCAGGACGATGCCGTCGATCGTTGCCAGCAACAGGGCGGCCTCCGACTCGTGAGCCCCCTGCAGGCGCAGGGAGATCCAGGCTGCGAAGCCGTCTGCCATGAGGCCGGCAAATTCCCTGTAAGGCGGTTCGTCTCGGGCGGCGCGGGAGGCGATTTCGAGCCACAGGCGCATGAAGGGCCGCAGGACGCTGCCGCGTACGGCTTCGCGTATTTGGTGGCGAAGCTCGATGAAGTCGTGCTTCGGCGAGGCTGGGATCGCGTGGTCGAGTGCGGCGGCCATGTCCGCGGCCAGCAGACCGAGGGCAAGCGTCAGGACCTCGTTTTTGTTGCTGAAGTAATACAACAGCATTCTGTCGCTGACCCCTGCCGCTTCAGCGAGGCTTCGCAGGCCGGAGCCGGGTAGCCCCGCTTCGAGAAGATGTTTGGCGATGCGGCGCAGCGCCTCTGCCCGGCGGATTTCGCGGTTGCTCATGAGATTCATGTAGCGGCCGCTACGGAGTCGCGCTATGTAGCGGGTGCTACATGAAGGAGGCCTGTGATGAAAGCGTTCGCGTATGATGCCGGCACAAAGCCGGGCGCCTTGGGCTTGCCAGCGATCATGCGGCTGGTCGCCGCAGGCGTTGTGGGGTGGGTGTTGGCGGCCTTGTTCATCCGGTATGCGAATGGAGCGCGCCTGTTCGAGGGCGCGGCGGAGCCGGTGCTGTTTGCGCTGTGTTTTCCCATTGCGTGGGGCACTGTGCTGCTGCTGCGGGTGAGCGACCGGGTGCGGCCGGAGCAGATGGTGTCGGCGATGTCGGTCGCCCTCATGCCGGCGCTGTTCCTGGACGGGTTCGCGCTGACGCTGGCCCCCTGGATCTACGGCGCCACTCCGGATGCCCTGCTGCCTGCGGCGGCGTGGCTGCTGTTCGGAGTAGGCGCCTTCATCGCCGCTGCCTTCCTGGAAGAACGGCGCGGAAAGTAAGAGAACCTACCCAAGAAAAGGGGGCTGGGGACGAGTCCCCAGCGGGCTCGCCACCAGAGCGCCACAGGTTCAAGCGCCTAGCGCCGGTGGCGAGGGGCAGAGCCCCTTGCCTGGTCTTACTTAGCAAGCGCCGCCGCGACGCGGCGAGCAAAGCCGGCCGGATCGAGCGGCGTTTCGCCGTCCTGCACGCGGGCGAGGTCGAGCAGGGTGGCGGCGCTGTCCGTGAGGTCTTCGCCGGCTTTCTGGCGTTCGGCGAGGGCTGCGATCAGCGGGTGGCGCGGGTTGATTTCGAGGAGGGGCGCCGAGGGCGGGCCCATGGCGCGGCCGGAGCGGCGCATGAGGCGCTGCATCTGGAGGTCGGGACCGTTTTCCTTTGCGGCGAGGACGACTGCGCTTTCGACCAGGCGGTCGGTGGAGCGGACGTCATCGACCTTTGCGCCGAGGGCGGATTTGAGGGCGGGGATCAGGTTGGTGACGTCGGTGGCTTCCGGCTGGCGGGTGGTGTCGGCTGCGGGGAGGCTGGAGAGGTCGGCCGCGCCCTGGGTGACGCTGCGGAGGGGCTTTTCCTCGTATTTGTCGAGGCGCTCTGGCCAGAAGGCGTCCACCTGGTCGGAGAGGAGAAGGACTTCCAGGCCGCGTGCCTTGAAGCCTTCCAGCTGTGGCGAGGCGGCGAGCGCGTCCGGGTCTTCGCCGACGAGGTAGTAGATGGCTTCTTGGCCTGGTTTCAGGCGCGAGACGTAGTCGGCCAGGCTGGTCCAGCCTTCGACGGCGGAAGATTTGAAGCGCATGAGTTCGGCGAGCGTGGCGCGGTGCTCGCTGTCGTCCCAGAGGCCTTCCTTCATGACGGGGCCGAAGTTTTCCCAAAGCTTGGCATAGCTTTCGGCGTCCTTGGCTTTTGTCTTGAGCTCGGTGAGGACGCGGTTGGTGACGGCCTTGCGTATGCGGGCGAGGACGGGGGTCGCCTGCAGCATTTCGCGGCTGACGTTGAGCGGGAGGTCCTCGGTGTCCACGACGCCCTGGATGAAGCGGAGCCAGTCGGGCAGGAGCTTGGCGTCGGCGGTGATGAACATGCGGCGGACGTGCAGGCGGACGTGGCTTTCGCGGTCCCCTTCGACGGGGTCGAAGGGGCGGGCGCCAGGGATGTAGAGGAGGGCTGCGAACTCCAGCGCCCCTTCGGCGCGCCAATGCAGGGTGGCCCAGGGCTCGTCGAAGTAATGGCCGAGGTGGCGGTAGAATTCCTTATACTGCTGCTCGGAGACGTCCGACTTGGACTTGCGCCAGAGGGCTGTACCTTCGTTGGCCGGCTTGTCCTTGCCGTCGCGGGCAACGGTGACCGGAAGGGTGATGTGGTCGGCCCATTTGCGTATGATGGTTTCGAGCCGGTAGGGCTCGAGGTATTCGTCAGCGTCGGACTTCATGTGCAGGGTGATGGTGGTGCCAGGCTCGTCGCGCGTGGCGGGCTCCAGCGTGTATTCGCCCTTGCCTTCTGAGGCCCAGAGCCAGGCGTCTTCGGTGCCGGCGCGGCGGGAGACGACTTCGACCCGGTCGGCGACCATGAAGGCGGCGTAGAAGCCGACGCCGAACTGGCCGATGAGGGCGGGGCGTTCCTCGGCGGTGGCGCCTTCGAGGGTGGCGGCAAAGGCGCGTGTGCCGGATTTCGCGATGGTGCCGAGGTTGTTGGCGAGGTCGTCGTGGGTCATGCCGATACCCTGGTCGGCGATGGTCAGGGTGCGTGCCGGCTTGTCGGGGACGATCCGGACGGAGGCGTTCTCAGGGGTGCCGAGGGCTGCGTCGGTGAGGGCCTCGAAGCGGCGGCGGTCGGTGGCGTCTGCGGCGTTGGCGACCAGCTCGCGCAGGAAGATTTCGCGCTCGGAATAGAGGGAGTGCACGACCAGGTCGAGCAGGCGGCCGACTTCGGCGCCGAACTGGCGGCGTTCCTGGGTGGTCGCGGGGTCGGTGGCGGTCTCGGTCATGGTTATGTTTCCTGAAGGCGGCGTGATTTCTGGCCGGCGATATGTGCGCACCCGTGATGGACTGCAACCGGGTTTGGGCGCGTGTCTTAAGCCTGCATGGATGCATGTGTGGGCGACGCCGATCCGTTACACGGGCTGGAAGCGCTGAGCGCGGAGATTGCTGCGCGGGCGGGTCAATTCGACCGGGAGGGGGCGTATCCGGCGGAGGATATGGCGCTTCTGCATGAGCAAGGCGTGCTGGCGGCGCCACTGCCCCGGCATCTGGGCGGCCGCGGGTTCGGGACCGAGCCCGAGGGGGCGCTGGGTGCGCTGACGCTGCTTCGGGCGGTTGGGCGCGGGTCGATCGCGACGGCGCGTTTGTTCGAGGCGCATGTCAACGCGCTGAAGCTGATCACCCTTTATGGCTCCGAGGCACAGGCGGCGCGTGCGGCGGAGGATGTGCTGCAGGGTCATGTTTTTGCGCTGTGGGTGACGGAAGTTCCGCCCGGATTGCGCTTGCGTGAGGGCAGGCTCGAGGGCGGCAAGTCGATCTGCTCGGGGGCGGGGCATTCGACGCGTGCGGTGGTGACGGTGGATGCCGGCGAGGCCGATCCGGTGCTGGCGATCGTTGCGTTGGCGCCGGGCGAGCGGTCGCGGAAGTCGGCGATGGGATTGGCCGGGGTTCGGGCGGCGGTGACCGGGGCGATGGATCTGTCCGGGCTTGAGGCGGATGTGTTCGGGCGGCCTGGAGATTACTTGCGGCAGCCGGAGTTTTCGGCCGGCGCGTGGCGGACGTCTGCGGTGACGCTGGGGGCGATGGAGGCTTTGAGCGCTTGCGTTCGCGGCACCTTGGTGGAGCGGGGGCGGGCGGATCACCCGCACCAGCTTGCGCGTGTGGGTGCGATGCGCATTGCGGAGACCACGGCGCGGCTCTGGCTCGAGCGCGTGGCGCCGTTGGCCGAGGCGCGCGGTCAGGATCTGGGCGATGTGGCAGGCATGGTGAATTTGGCGCGCATTGCAGTCGAAGCGGCTGCGCTCGAGATGATCCCGCTGGCGCAGCGCTCGCTCGGGATGCCGGCGTTCATCGGCGGCAGTGTGCCGGAGCGGATCATGCGTGATCTGGCAGCCTATCTTCGGCAGCCGGCGCCTGACGAGACTCTGGCGGAGGCGTCTGCCTGGTTCATGTCGCGCGATCTGCCGCGATGACGGAGGCAGGGACTTTGCTGGGCGAATTGGCGGCGTTGCCTTTGTCTCGACTTGGCGATGTTTTGCCGGGACGTTTTCTGGTGGTGGCGCCGCACCCCGATGATGAAAGCCTTGGTGTCGGCGGGCTGATTGCCGAGGCTTGCCGGTCGGAGCGGCCGCCGGTGGTCGTCGTGCTGACCGATGGCGCGGCTTCGCATCCCGGATCGCGCGCATATCCGCCTAATCGGCTTTCTACCTTGCGGGCCGAAGAGGTTCGCGAGGCGGTGGGGTTGCTCGGACTGCCTGCGGCGAATTTGTTTTTGCTGGGAGCGCCCGACACGGCGGCACCGCATGATGGGCCGGCGGCGCAGGCGCTGGCAGAGCGTATCGCGGAACTTGCCGAGGGATGCGGCACGATCCTGACGAGCTGGCGGCATGATCCGCATTGTGATCATCTGGCGGCCTGGCACATCGCGAGCCTGGCGGGGGCGATTTGCGGCGCGCGCCTGATGGAATATCCGGTGTGGGGCTGGTCGCTTCCGGTTGGCACCGTTTTGCCCGATGGGCCGTGGTCCGGTTGGCGCTTCGATGTCTCGGCGCATTTGCCGGCGAAGCGGGAGGCGATTGCGGCGCACCGGTCGCAGCATGGCGGCTTGATCACCGACGATCCTGGAGGGTTCGTGCTTCCTGCCGATTTCGTGTCGTTGTTCGACCGTGATTTCGAGTGCCTGGTGATCGGGCCGTGAGCGGCGCGTCGTGGGACGCGGGGGTGTTCGACAAGCTTTATGCGCAGTCGGCCGATCCCTGGGATTTCGAAGGCAGCGCCTACGAGCGTGCAAAATATGACGCAACTCTGGAGGTGCTTGGCGACAGGCGTTTTGCTGATGTGCTGGAGGTGGGCTGCTCGATCGGGGTGCTGACGGCGCGGCTTGCTGCTCGCGCGGATCGGGTGTTGGCGGTGGATGTGGCGAAGATTGCGTTGGAGCGCGCGGCTGAGCGGTGCCGCGCGATGCCTCAGGTGACGTTTCGGTTGGCGTCGGTGCCTCGCGAGTTTCCGGAGGGATCGTTCGATCTGATCCTGTTTTCCGAGGTGCTGTATTTCCTGAGCGCCGATGATGTCTCAGAAACTGCTCGGCTGGCGCAGGCGGCTTTGCGTCCGGGCGGGTTGATTGTGCTGGTGAACTGGACTGGGGAGACCAATACGCCGACTACGGGAGATGAGGCGGCTTTGTTGTTCGGGGCTTCGGCGCCTGGGCTTCGTGTCTTGGAGCGGCGGCGTGAGGCTACTTATCGGCTGGATTTGCTGGCGGGGTGAGGCCGTGCCGGCGGGTGCGCAAGGGCTTACCCGCCCTACGGAATTCAGGGCGGGTCAGCGGTTGCGTTTTGTCAGGGCAGCTTGCTTAAGTCGGCGAGATTTACTGTGCCGTTCTGGCTTGAGAAGGCGATTGTGCCGGTGTGGCTCTGCTGCTGGGAGACGCCGTTGATGCGGTGATCGCCGCTGTCGTAGGTGGTGAGTTTGCCGTCCTGCTCTACGAGAAGCCGGTGCTTGTCTGGGAAGAACGCGTATTTCATGCCGTTCTGCGCGCCGCTGCTGGAAGGTTGGCCGAGGTCGTCGGGCCACCAGGGGGCGGCCCACTCCATCGGTTTCATAGGTTCCATCGGTTTCATCGGTTCCATGTCTTGCCTTATTGCTTCTGTCGCATTGGTTACGCGTTGGCTCGGTCGTGGTTGGCCTGGGAAGACAGGCATGCGAGCAGCGCATCGCGAAATGGCGGCAGGCTTTTGTAGGCTGTCATGCTCGACGGAAGAGCCATGATGGCGGCTGCGAGGTCGTGTGCGGCGCCGGGAACAGCGAGCACGCGCGCCAGCTTGTAGCTGTGGACGCGTATGGTGAAGAGGACGAAGCCGCTCTGTGGCAGCCGCATGAGCGTTTGGCGCTCCACGCGCAGGAACAGGCGATCCGGCACATTCTCGGGGGTGATGGAGGGGTCGAAACCGGTGCGGCCGGTGCCCTCCTCCTGGTAGAGGGCGCCGTCGTCCAGAACGCCCCAGTTCAGGCGCTCGGCCACACGGCCCGGCCGCAGGGCGCCCATGAAGCGGTTGACGGGCGAGGCCAAATGCTCGGCGTAGAGCGGGACGGGGCCGTGCACGTCGGCCAGGGGGCGGCCGATCTTTTCCGACAGGCGCCAGCGGCTGGGGGCGCACAGGATGGCGGCTGACAGCACCGGCGTGGGGCCGGAGGGGTCGAT
Organism: Acetobacteraceae bacterium; assembly: GCA_965198825.1. Lineage (GTDB taxonomy): Bacteria > Pseudomonadota > Alphaproteobacteria > Acetobacterales > Acetobacteraceae > BOG-908. The sequence goes on from CBDAQB010000003.1 coordinate 704,640, forward strand.
CAGGCACAAATCCTCCTGGACCAGGCGGCCGCAGAGTTCGAGCGGATCGATGGGTGGGTTTGCCAGGTTCCAGGTTTCGCCGGTCAAGTCGTTGCGCAGCGAGTCTCCTTCCTGGCTGAACCAGCCGGGGTGCCGGCTGGTCAGGAGGGCGGTGAGGATTGTGAGAAGCTCGGCGCGGGCCGCTGCAGAGGGTGGCGTGGTGGCGAAGACGTCGGCGTGGCGGATGGCCAGGTGCTCGCGGCGTTCGGCCATCTCGGACCCGTAGAGGGCGTCGATCTCTATGAGATCGTCCATCCGGCAGCCGACAAGGCCCATCGCCATGCGGAAGGGACCGGGGGCATAGGGGAGCAGGAGGCGTTCTGGCGGCGGGAGCATCGTGGACGCAGTGTCAAGGAAATGGGGTCTTGGGACGAGTCCCCAGCGGGGTTGCCACCATAGCGCCACCGGTTGAAGCGCCGGTGGCGACGGGCAGAGCGCCAGCCTTGCTTCCCTGGTTTGGCACCGCAGGGCGCCTGCTGTATGAGACCCGATCACCACGCTTCGGATTACAAGATTGAGCGATACCAACGACACGCTGCCGCCTAATTCCACCGAGCCGGTCACGCTCGAAGGAGAAATGCAGCGGTCCTACCTGGCCTATGCCATGTCGGTCATCGTCAGCCGCGCGTTGCCGGATGCGCGCGATGGGCTGAAGCCGGTGCACCGCCGGATTTTGTTCGGTATGCACGAGGCGGGGTACACGCCCGACAAGGCTTACCGCAAGTCAGCGCGTATCGTCGGCGACGTGATGGGCAAATATCATCCGCATGGCGACGCGTCGATTTACGATGCGGCCGTGCGCATGGCGCAGCCGTTTTCCATCCGGGTTCCGCTCATCGATGGGCAGGGGAATTTCGGCAGCGTGGACGGCGATTCGCCGGCTGCCATGCGTTATACGGAAATGCGCCTGGCGAAGGCGGCGACGTTCCTGCTGGCGGACATCGATCGCGATACCGTCGATTTTCAGCCGAACTATGACGAGAGCGAGCGCGAGCCGGTTGTTCTGCCGGCGGCTTATCCGAACCTTCTGATCAATGGCGCCGAGGGTATTGCCGTCGGCATGGCGACGCGTATTCCGCCGCATAATCCAACCGAGATCATCGATGCGGCGCTGGCGCTGATTGCCGAGCCGGCGGTGACGCTGGATGAGCTGATGGCGATCGTGCCGGCGCCGGACTTTCCGACCGGCGGGCTGATCATCGGGCGGGCGGGAATTCGGCAGGCTTTCGAAACCGGCCGTGGCAGCCTGACGATTCGCGCACGGTGCGAATTCGAGGAGGTGAGGAAGGATCGCATGGCGATCATCATCACCGAGCTGCCTTACCAGGTGAACAAGGCGACGCTGCAGGAGCGCATTGCCGAACTGGTGCGTGCCAAGCAGATAGAGGGCATCGGCGACATTCGCGACGAGAGCGACCGCCAAGGCATGCGGGTGGTGATCGAGCTGCGGCGCGATGCCACGCCGGAAGTGGTGCTGAACCAGCTTTTCCGGTTCACCAACATGCAGATTTCGTTCGGCTGCAATATGCTGGCGCTGGACCATGGCCGTCCGCGCACCATGGGCCTGAAGGAGATGCTGCAGTGCTTTGTGGCATTCCGCGAGGAGGTCATTCTTCGTCGCAGCCGGTTCGATCTGGCGAAGGCGCGTGAGCGGGCGCATCTGCTGGTCGGCTACTCGATTGCGGTTGCGAACATCGATGAGGTGATCAGGCTCATTCGCGCGAGCCCCGATGCGGCGGCGGCACGGGTCGCGCTGATGGCGGTCGATTGGCCTGCGGGCGACGTGGTGCCTTTGCTGGCGCTGATCGAGGATCAGGGCAATATCGTCACCACCGGTGCGGGCGGAGAGAGCCTGGTGCGGCTGACCGAAGTGCAGGCGCGCGGCATCCTGGATTTGCGCCTGCAGCGGCTCACCGGACTCGAGCGCGAGAAGATCGAGGGTGAACTGGCGGAAGTTGCTGCCAAGATCACCGACCTTCTGGAGATCATTGCCAGCCGGCCGCGCCGCATGGAGGTCATGCGCGACGAGCTGCTGGTGGTGCGCGAGGAGATCGCTTCGCCCCGTCTGACGGCGATCGTCGATTATGCGGCAGACCAGGACGACGAGAGCCTGATCGAGCCTGGGCAGATGGTGGTGACGATCACCCGTGACGGATTCATCAAGCGCACGCCTCTGGAAACTTTCAGGGCGCAGAACCGCGGCGGCCGTGGTCGCACGGCGGCCGGGACGCGCGGCGATGATATTGTGGCGCGCAGTTTCAACGCGCACACGCACCAGTGGGTGTTGTTCTTCTCCAGCGGCGGCAAGGCTTTTCGCGAAAAGGTATGGCGCCTCCCGGAGGCGAGCCCGACGGCGAAGGGGCGCGCGCTGGTTAATCTGCTGCCTGAACTGGGCGGCGACCAGATCACCACCGTGCTCCCGCTGCCGCAGGACGAGAGCCTGTGGGAAGCGCTGCACCTGGTGTTCGCGACCAAGAGCGGCACTGTCCGGCGCAACAAGCTTTCGGATTTCGGGCGCATCCGGTCGTCCGGCCTGATTGCGATGAAATTGGAAGAGGGCGACGCGCTGATCGGTGTCGCCACCTGCCGCGACGGCGACGACGTGTTCCTGGCGACGCGTCTCGGGCGCTGCATACGCTTCCAGATTTCCGATGAGACGCTGCGTGTGTTTACCGGACGCGACAGCGCCGGCGTGCGCGGCATCCGGCTTTCGGCGTCCGACGAGGTGAACAGCCTGGCCGTGCTGCGCCATGTCGATGCGAGCAACGGCGAGCGTGCGGCTTATCTGCGCGCGGTGGCGGCACGGCGGCGCATGACCGGCTACGAGGAGGAGGCGGCGGAGGTTGCCGCCGAGCCGACGGCGGAGGCCGAGGAAGAGGGTGCGACGGACGTGACCCTGTCCGCCGAGCGCATCGCCGACATGACGGCGGCAGAGGAGATCCTGCTGACGGTGACCGATGGCGGGTTCGGCAAAAGGTCTTCGGCTTACGATTACCGGGTGAGCGGCCGCGGCGGCCTCGGCATCACCAACATCATGCTGGCGCCGCGCAACGGCACGGCCGTAGTGGCGACTTTGCCCGTGCGGCGCGGCGATGACGTGATGCTGGTGACGGACGCCGGGCGGCTGATCCGGGTTCCCGCCGACCAGGTGAGGGTGACGGCGCGCCAGACCATGGGTGTGACGCTGTTCCGTCTGGACGCCACGGAGCGGGTGACCAGCGTATTCCCGGTTCTCGAAGATGCAGTTCTCGAGGAGACAGGCCTCGAGGATGCGGCTGGCGGAGAGGCGGTTGTCGAAGGCCCGGTCGTTGAGGATCCGCCTGCCGGAGATGACGGCGTGAGCCCCGGCACGACGGAAGTTCCGCCAGATGCCTGAGCGCATCGGCCTCTACCCTGGGACGTTCGATCCGGTCACCAATGGGCATCTCGACATCATCGCGCGGGCCGCGCGCATGGTGGACCGGCTGGTCATCGGGGTGGCGCAAAACAGCGGCAAGGGACCGCTGTTTTCGGCGCAGGAGCGGGTGGCGCTGGTGCGCGAGGAATGCGCAGCGATCACGTCGCGCACCGGGACGCCGATTAGGGTCGAAGCGTTCGACACGCTGCTGGTGGCGTTCGCGCGCTCCGTGGGCGCCGGCATGATCATACGCGGCCTGCGGGCGGTGTCCGACTTCGACTACGAGGTTCAGATGGCCGGCATGAACTACCGGCTGGACCAGGCGATCGAGACGGTGTTCCTGATGGCCAGCGAGCACCACCAGTTCATTTCGTCGCGTTTCGTCAAGGAAATCGCGCGCCTCGGCGGCGATGTCTCGACCTTCGTTCCCCCCCTGACGCTCGATCGCACCCTTGCCAAGGTGCGCTCGGACGATAATGGAGAGCCTGCGCATGTTTAGGCGCTTTCTTCTGCAAACTTTTGCCATTGGAGCATTGATGTCCGGTACAGCGTCCGCCCAGACGGAAAAACTCGACCCCGAGAACACCATCTATATGGATCTCAAATATGGGCGGGTGGTGATCAAGCTGCGTCCCGATCTGGCACCCAAGCATGTCGAGCGGGTGAAGATGCTGTGCCGCGAAGGCTTTTATGACGGCACGCCGTTTCATCGCGTGATCGAAGGGTTCATGGCGCAGGGCGGCGACCCGACGGGCACCGGCCAGGGCGGCAGCAAATATCCCGATCTGCAGGCCGAATTCACCCGCAATGCGAACTTCCTGCGCGGCACGGTGGGCGCTGCGCGCACGGCAAACCCCGATAGCGCGAACAGCCAGTTCTACATCATGTTCGCGCCTTCGCCTCACCTGGATGGGCAGTACACCATCTGGGGCCAGGTGGTGGAGGGGATGCAGTTCGTCGATATGATCAAGCGCGGCAGCGAGGGTAGCGGCGTGGTCAGCGATCCGGATCGGATCGTTCATATGCGGGTGGCTGCTGACATTAAGTAAAGGCAAGCGCGTTCTTTTTTGAAAAAAAAGAACCAAAAAACTTTTGCGACTTTGGACCGGGCTTGCGGAAGTGCCGGGCCTAAACGTCCAGAAGTTTTTTGCTTCTTTTTTTCAAAAAAGAAGTCCTTGTCTTGCTTACGCCCGCAGGGTCTGGCCAACCCGGACCACCCACCTATCTTGACGTGATACGGCGCCTGCTGTTCCTGGCGCCGCGGAGAGCCTGTAGCTCAGTCGGTAGAGCACGAGACTTTTAATCTTGGGGTCGTGGGTTCGATTCCCACCGGGCTCACCAAGCTAATTCAATGACTTACCGGGTCATCAGACGTGTGAGCGAGGTAGCTAGAACTCGGCAGGGCTTCATTGGGGCTTCAAGGCGGGCAAGTTACGGCAGGACGCGTTGAGACAAAAATAGCTAGAGTCACCGGCGAAGGCAGGGAGAAGCCGCCTAACTAGGCGGAGAGCGAGAAAACAAGGAGCCGCTTGGTCGGCCGACGAAGGTGCTTCCTTCTCGCGAGCCCATCGCCTACTGCTGTTGCAAGATCATAATAACCGCAACAGGAGACGCTTCATGTCCTATAACTTTCGGGTCCCGCTCGTGGCCGCAATCGTCGCGGTTGCTTCCCTCTTTTCCGCCAGCGCCTTTGCGGGCTCGGCAACCCTCTCGCTGGTGCGTTCGACCCTCAGCAACGACGCCGACGCTGACGGTGGCGGCCTCTGGCAATATGAAGGCGGCTCTATACAGAATGCCGCAGGCAGTGCCGTCGGCACCTACATCCTCCAGCGCCGCGTCACCTCCTCTGGCACGCAGGCCTACAATACCGCGAGCGAGACCATCACCCTCTTCTTCGCGCCACTGACCAGCGGCGGACTGCCGCCGGAAATAACAATCGAAGGCGCGTACAGCTATAACTCGGGGTTGGTCGACGGCTCCGTCACCGCAGCCTCCACCAAATACCACTGGACCATCGGTTACGACGTGAACGGCTCGGTCGTATCCGGCACCGCGGCGACCAAGCTCGTCATCACCTGGATCGGCACGGAGGCGCTTCACATCCCGTAAAGCCCAGCCGGCTGGTGGCTGGCCGAGCGCTGTTTTCGCTACCGCGACCGGCCTGAGGTTGTCCTCCAGGCCTTCCTGCGTCGGATCGTGTGCAAGACGTGCCGAGTGCAGCCGAGGGATCTGGTGCTGTGCGAGCGGGCGGACGGGCTTGGGTGGCGACTTGAGGTTGAGCCGCGCCATTGGCGACGGCCCATACTCTGAGGCTCGCTGTTCTAACCTACTGAGCGGCAACCAACGGTCGTTATGCATGGTGACGTTCCGAGAAGTCTAAGGCGTAGTTGTTACGACTGGCCTGATCGTTCATCAGTTCACCTTGCCTGGCCCTGGCTTGACGTCCAGTAGATATGTTGGTGCATCTCGCCCCTCTGTGGCATCAAGGCTGAGGCGCAGGAGCACTTTGCCCAGGCTGTCCACGATGTCCATGCGCCAAGCCTCGTCAGCCTCTGGTGTCCCAATGCGATCTTTCAGAACTGTGGCTATCGCGCGCACTGCTTGCTCCTTCGCTTGCTGAAGGCCTGGTAGGACGGTCCCCTCATCGTCGAGGAAGGCATCACCATCATAGATGTGGAAGTAAAATCGAGGCATCGCGCCCGCTCCTAGCCCGTAGGGCAAGAGCACCAGCTACGCTGTCTCCTAAGCGCCAGCGGCCCAGGCCGTGCTAGCGATGGGCCGGGACTATGTGCTCATCGCAGTTTAGGTCAACCCGGCGCGAGAGCAGGACTTTCGGGAGCCAAACCACGAGACGGTCACTTACCAGGGTTCAAGAGCCTCCGTAGCGGCCTCATCTCGAACTCCTTCAATCCTGCCGCGTCGAAGCGACGAAACGTTGGGGTTGAGGCCGTGTCCGCAATTGTTGTCATTGCCGCCTCCTCAGGCGCCCTTGAACCCTTGAAAGCAATCGTCGCGGCCCTCCCTGCCCCATGCACCGCGTCGGTCTTTGTTGTCTGGCACATTGGGAAATGGCCTACTCTCATGCCTGACATTCTGAATGGAGCAGGTGATCTCTACGCCGCCTTTGCAGGTCAAAACGAACCCGTTCGGCCAGGCCGGGTCTACGTCGCCCCTCCTGACTTCCACATGAGCCTTGAGCGGGGTCTGATACGTCTCACCCAGGGTCCAAAGGTGAATCACACTCGGCCTGCGGCAGACCCGCTATTTATCTCGGCCGCTCACACGTATGGGAAACATGTTGTCGGGGTAATCCTCAGTGGAGGCGACGGCGACGGTGCGGATGGCTTGCGCATCGTCAAGGAACACGGCGGGCTGGCTCTTGTGCAAAGCCCAGGCGAGGCCAAGAACCCGTCGATGCCCATCTCGGCTTTAGAGAGGGACCACCCGGATGCCAGCATGACCACCGAGGAACTTGCAGAGGCTGTGGCGGCATTCTGCGCGGCTTAATGTATGCGACTACAAAGGACATCAACGTGGCGAGCTTCACGATCATCGCGACCGGGCCAATGTCATCAATGCCGCTTGAGCGAACAGCAGCTACGGCCGTGGAGGCAGAGGTCCAGATGCACGCGCTGTTCCGCATCTGCGGCAGACAATCTTCCCTCGAGGTTTGGGGACCTGACGGGCGCCTTGTTAGCACCGACAAGCTTAAGACACTGGCCATGACCGAACGGGCCAGCGCAACTCTGTAGGGAAGTCGACCGCCGTCACGCTGATCCAAAGCCGCAGCAGGTTGGTTCAACGCCCATGTTTTATGCGCTGTCGAGAGCCAAGTCGATCCTGCCCTTAGCTCGTTGAATGGCTGCCTCGCGACTGTTACACGCACCAAAGAAGGCGATATCGGGCAACGCTAGGTCTCGGTGAACAAGAACTCTCCAGAATCCGTGGGCAAAGGGCGGATAAACTCCGATCCCATAGCCGCGATACTTAATGACCTCGGGGTGCATTTGGGCTCCTCAGACGCTGCAGCCTGTTGCTAGCCGAATTTAAATTGGAAATACGGGCCACGATCTGGCGTACATACTCCATTTCGCCTCAATTCTTGAGATGTATCACCGGATACAATGTGGGCTAACGAGATCCCTTTACGCCGATAATCCACTGCGCGCGGCATGCGGCGCGCAGCCGACGTCGCTGGCGCTGTGCGAGTGGGCTGATGGGCTTGGCTGGAAGCTTGGGGTTGATCCAACTCATTGGCGAAAGGCGACCCGCTGAGAACTTTGCGTGTGCTTGCAAAATCACACAGACGGAAGTCGCTAGCTTACGCATCCATTGTGTGGTGTTGGTTCGACGAGCAGATCGACAGGCATTGCGCTGGTGGCGGAGAAACGGTTGGCCAACTCATACACACGACGGCTCGAGGGCGCCAATCTAAGCCGGCGCGCGATCCACGGACTTGTCTGGCTTTTCGCCCAGAACATAGTAGCTCGCGCTACGAGCTTGCTTAGCCAATTAGCACTGGCAGCACTATTGCAGCCGGCCGACTTCGGCATGATCGGGCTAGCGTCCAGCGTGACCAACATTGCGCAAGCAATCACCAATGTAGGCGTCGAGGACGTTCTACTACAACGCAAAGATAAGCTTTCGTTATGGAGCGGACCTGCCTTCTGGATCATGCTCTTGCTGTTCGTTGTTTCTGGCGCCGTAGTGGCTGCTGCTGCCCCTGTTGCAGCGGCAGCGTTTAAGGCACCGGGGTTGGTGGGACTGCTGCTGATCTCCGGCGCCTCTATGCCGATCAGCGCGTTTGCCATCGTTCCAGGCGCTGCGCTGCGAGCTAGACTTCGCTTTGAGTTCCTGGCCAGCTGGGGCGCTTTTGAAGCAATTACACAAGCTTCCCTCACCATCTTATTCGCCTGGCTTGGCTTCAAGGCTTATAGTTTTGTCGTGCCAGTGCCTATTGTCTCTGCGCTGCGAGCTGTCGTTTGGTCGGCAGCTGCACACTCCTCGATGCCTCTCAACTTCACAATCAAATTTAAGCGTTGGAAATTCCTAATCGGAAATTCAGCGATTACCTTTGCGACTAGGATGATATCTGCGGTTATCTCCCAAGGAGATTACCTAGTCCTGGGTCTTCTCGCAGGCGAGTCCGCCGTTGGCCGCTATTACTTTGGATTCCGCCTAGCCGCTCAACCTTTGTGGATGCTCGCGGGAAATCTGAGCGGCGTGGTGTTGCCAGCCTTGGTACAACTTAAGAATGATCCAAAGCGGCAAGGAGAAGCGGCTCTCAAGGCATCTATCCTAGTGTCCTATACGATTATGCCCCTTGCCTTTATCCAAGCCGCTGTCGCCGGACCATTAATCAAACGCTTTTTCGCACATCACTGGGATGGCTCCATTCCGATTATACAATTGCTTAGCATCGGCTTGGCATTCGACGCAGTTTCTTGGATAGCAGGCTCGCTTTTAACTTCTCGCGGCGAGTTCAGAGCGCGGCTGAACAACCAAATGACTCAGCTTCCCGTATTCTTTACGCTCGTCACGATGGGGACTCTTCTTGGAGGCTCAATCGGCACGGCAGCAGGTGTGTTCTTACACTATGTTCTTACACAGCCACCGTTTGTCTATGGAGTATATCGTCGACTGGGTCTTACCGTCAGCAATGTAGCAAGCATCTACATAAAACCCACTGTATTAGCTTCAGTAGCGACGGGCTCAGGAATTTTGGTCTCTCGTCTCCTGCCTGTGAGCGCCCCCATCAGCCGGGTTCTAGTTGTAGGTCTTGCCTCGAGCATGCTTTACGCGGCTCTGGTTCGCTGGAGAATGCCTTCGGTATGGGATGAGTTTGCTTCTCGCATTAGATCAGCCATCTGGCGGCCCTGACTAGGCCGCAAAGCCATACGCCTCCTGCGCAGACGACTTCAAGCGAGCCTTCAGGCCGTCCGCTACGTTTGGAAACACTGCGCCGGCGATCTCTATGATACGAGCTATGTCTGTCGAGCTAAGACCCTCTCGCCAGCTGACCGCTCTACGGCCGCTGTCCACGCCCCACGAAGTAGAAACAGTCGTTATGGAGTCAAATTCTACATCGTTGGATAGGTTTGGCGCTCGACCAACCAAAGCGCATGTTTCCGCAATGACATCATGTTTAGACTCTACAATCTGACCGTATGGGATGATTTTTCCCCATTCACGATTCCCAATTAGATGTTCAGCGATGCGCTCGGTAGCCGCCCAATATGCTGCAATCCTGGAGGTTCCGTCGACGTCAAACTCAGGAGTGAACAAAACGCTGCAGTCTCCTGTCGCGCTAAGATCTTCCATCAATGGCGAGATTATGTCCACGAGACGAATGTTTTCGAAGGTCCAGTCCCACTTACTTCTGGCGAAGCTGTGGACGACAGCGCACGGATGTCGACGGATGTGTACTACTGGAACGTCATAGCGCTCATGGATAGATGCTAGATTTGCCTGCAGGCGAACGTCTTTAAGTACAATGTCACGTCGAAAAGATTGCCACACGCTTTCGCGCGCGCGTATAGATGATCGGCTACTCAGAGTACCGCGGAAGTAACCATCTAGATCCAGCCACAAAGGGTCGTCTGGTCCAGCTTTTCCTGGTATGTAAGCCTCTCGAAGATGATGTTCATTGTATCCAAGCGCGATTAGCCTCTTGTATCGGCTCGGGTTCATTGGTGACAGCGGCTCAAACACTGTCTTAGCATTTAGGTTTCTTGATATCAGCTCCTGAAACCATGTTGTGCCGCTGCGCCAGAAGCCGCTCACAAATAGTAACTGTCGCGATACGCGAAGTGAACCCAACCCTACATCAATCGCCCGCGCCGTACGATCTGTGAGTCTACGACGCATTCTTACTTTTAGAAGATTGAGGTTCTCGGCGGACGACATAAGAGTTCCTAGAAGTGCCAGAGTTTCAAAGACCCAGGGTCAGGGTTAGCTTGCCATATAGCTTCTGTGACGCAAGCGGATTTCTCAAGACGCCGAATAACGACGAAGTAAGCGCCGAACTCTCGAGCAATCTGCAAGCTCACTAAATTGGCCAGCTAAATCAACGCCCCCGCCGGGCTCAAAACACTTCTACCGGGCAAGGTCCTGGACACGATGACGCAGCCATGAAACAGACCTAAACCACACGTCTTCGTCGTTGTTTAAGAGCGATACTAAAAACGCTTGTAGAAAAGGGGATCATGTGCGCTATAATGACATTGCGAGCTGTGGAGAGGATTTGTTGATGGTCGGTTATAGCTCCTCAACAGGAAGTGCGATCGAAGGATCAATCAGTTCGAACGTATACAGGCTACAGCTGAACCACAGAAATCGTCCGCGCGCATTAGTTGGCATAAGTGTTGACCTTGGGTCTCAGAGCAGCAGTTCTGGCAGCCGTCGTGATTGGAACGAGCAAGCAATCAATTATAGCGCCGCCACGCAACTCGAAGATGAGTTAGTGGCATTGGAGGAAAGAGCGACACGTCGCATTGAGGCGGCTATGGCTCGCGTCAGCGGCCGTTTGGATGGCCTTTCGACGTCCATGGCCGATCTTAATAGGCAGGGACAATCCATTCGGAGCCTTGTTTTCGCTACGGCGGCTTTGGTATTGACCAGCGCTTTGGCGGTTGAGCTTATCCCAAGGTGGTTCTAGCGTTCCATGCTGTAGTACACGGACCATGTTCCCGCCAGCCGTTTGCCGCCGGCGTGACTTTCCAAGCGCAAGCGGGCGGATCAAGGTAGCTGGCGTTTAGAGGTCATTCCTAGGCAGCTTCTCCAGCCTCTGAGGACCACCCGTTTGCCAAGGATAGTGGGCGATGTGCTCCAGAACGGGAGACCTGCTCCGATCGCCGCTTCCTACAGTCACAACGGCAAGCGCCAGTGCGGGGTTGTCATCTGCCAGCGGGACGGTAAGGTCCTGCCGACGGCCTTCCGCTCAGAGAGCGCCGCCCTTTCGTTTATTCGCAACCGGGTCGCACGTGAGACAGAAGTCATGGTGGACGAAAGCACCGCCTGGAACGACCTCCACGCGCGCTACGTCGTTAAGACCATCAACCACCAACTCGCTTATAGCGACAACGCGCTTGCACGAACGGAGCGGAAAGCTTCTTCAGCCGGATGCGTCGCGCCGAGGCTGGTCATCACCACTACATTGTTGGCGTTTATCTTGGCCGATATGCCCAAGAGAGTGCATGGCGTGAAGATCACCGCCGTGCACCGAACGGCTCACAGGTTTCCGGTGCCGTTGCTTTGGCCCTAAAGGCTAAGCTGGCGTGGACTTCTGCGGCTACTGGCAGCGGAAGCCGGTGTAACTCAACTGAGCGTGCGTGCTCGAGCCAAAAAGAAATTCCGACGCCAAAACGGTATGGCTTCTCAACTTAGCGCGCGATATGGTGCTCTTAGCGGTGAGGGGCGCAAATGGCTGTTCTTTCCATAGACGAGGATAAGGCTCGAAAAGTTCTTACGATCTTTGGCAAACTTGGAGCTAAATCGGGTCACGTACTCTCAATCGCGACCATCGCAGCAGCCGGGTTCGGCGATCAGATATCTGCTCAAGACATGAATGATGGCATCGCGCATGGCGCAAAGTTGGGTTGGTTCGAAGAAGTAGATAGTGGTGCCTACAAGCTCACGGACATCGGTTTCGCCAAAAATCGACACGCCGGTCCCGTTTAAGGCCCTATTTAACGCTGCTCAGGCCGAGCCTTGGCCTCCTCGGCTACCAACCAGGCTTTAAGGTCTAGTGCCGCGTCGGTGAGCCGGATCATCTCCACGCGCAGGTCCTTCCAAAGAGCGACGATCTCCTCAATCTCGGTTTCCATGGCCCACTCCGTTCATAACGGAATCGCATCATACACTCACGTTATTGTGAGTCCAGCCCGTTTGGTTCGGTGAGGAACCACTCCAGCGCCAGCCCGCGCCCGTGCTTGGACGTGGCCTGCTCCCGGCGTTTGAAGTTCCGCAGCGCCGCTCCGACCCGCTTCCGCACCACCTCCTGGTCTGCGTCCTGAAGGCCGCGCTGGGCGATCACCGCCGCAGCGATGGTGGCGACCGTCATCGGCCCTGTGGCGTCCCGCAGCACGCCACCGACGGCCCTGCTCATGTCGCCATACTCGGCAGCATACGGGGCCTGCGGCTTACTCGATCGCCTGAGAAGTTTAAGTAACAACGACTTCGGCTAATCATCGTCTTGTCGCGTGATGCCGCAGGCTTTTAGCTGAGCCCGCTAGCGTCGCGTTCTGTCTTCTGCAGCAGCAACCATGGAGCTGTAAGCGCTCGATTCTCGGTAGAATAGTCTCGCTTGGCTAGCTACTGCTTAACGCCACCGCCTGCTGGCATGCACCGGAAGCGCCGCCGGTTCTTGGCTTTCATCTTTCCGGTGGTAAGCTGAGATTATTTCGCGAGGGGCATCATGGCTGTAATTGGCATTGGAGGCGTTTTCTTCCGCTCAACGGACCCCGACGCGCTCTTGCAGTGGTACAAGGACCATCTCGGCGTAACCATGGAGGCTTATGAGCCCTGGCAACAAGCGGCCGGCCCGACGGTTTTCATGCCGTTTGCGGAAACGACGGATCACTGGCCAAACAATAAGCAATGGATGATTAATTTCCGTGTGAACAATTTCGACGATACCCTAGCCAAGCTGCGGCAGGCCGACATAGTCATCATCACCAACGCGGCGTGGGATAGTCCTGAAACAGGCCGCTTCGCCCGTATTTTCGATCCGGAGGGAAATCCGATCGAACTTTGGGAACCTCCGCCGGAGTAAAGCCAAGATCGTGACTTAGGCCGCAGCTTTCTGAATGACTTCAGTGTTTTTGGAGCCGTTTTATGTCAGCGAACTGAGCCAGGGACAGGAGGTTGCCGTCTGGATCCTTGAATCATAAAACCTGGGTGCCTTCAGGGGCAGCCCAGATGCCGACTGCATATTGCTGGAGGAAAGAGAAGCGTTCGAATGTGACGCCTTGTGCGGCGAGGGCGTGCACGGCCGCCTGCATGTCCGGGACTTTCCAGCCGATGGCAGTGAAAGGTTGCGGGGCGAGATCGAGCACTTTCTGGAGCACGTCAGTCGTGGTTAGAACTTCGTTGGCAATCTGCCCGTTTCCTTCGGGCCGGCCTCCGCGTCAGCTCGCTGCCGTGGAGCGTTCCTCCAAACTGGCCACCCGGTGCCCGTAGCGTCCGCTATCCAGCGCCAGTCGCTCGCGCCCAGCGACGTTGCGGTTAGATCTTCTAGTAGTATTTCAGTCGTCAATGGCATGCCCCGTATCAGAATTGGTCTGGCTATGTGCCTTGTCAGTCGCAAATCATCGCTTCGACGCATGAACGATGGCGTCCAATCGGATCGTCACGCCTACGATAGCCTGTTGAGCTCGGGTGGTTTCAATCGCCAATCGCTCCAGCCGCTCGCTCATCTCAGCGTGGGCAGCCCGAATAGAAAGCAGCAGTCCAGCTAGTAGGATGACTGCCGCACCGGCTAGCACAAAGCCCAATATGACCAGGTCCTGGTTCATTAGCGCTCCCCGCGAAATGTAACAGATGCGCGACTGGGTAAGCTACAAACCTAGATATTTCGCGACGAACCGCAAAGTCGAAGTTGATTTTGTGGAGACTTTCGCATGGAAAAGAGGGAGACGAACAGCATTGATCTAGGCCGCCCTTCGATGCGGAGCGCGCGGTTCGTTCTAAACCTTGAGGGCGAAACGGCTGCGTTGGCCGGAAAGCCCGTGTCAGCCAACCCTTTCGAGCCCGATACTGCCTATCATGTCGCTTGGCTCGAAGGGTGGCGCTCGGTCAAGCCAAACAGCGGAACATAACCCTCCTAGCGGGGTTCAAGAGCCACCCTGGAGGCGGTTCCATGAACTTCGCCGATTGGCCGTTAGAAGACCTGAAGACCCTGGCTTTAGCCGGCGCAGGCTTTGCCATGAACGGAGAGCCCATGAGCACTCCGGCGCTGCGGCAGATCGCGCTGGATGCCTGCTTGGGCAAGGCAACGGTCTGCTTCACCAACATGAGCGGGCGGTCGTTAGCAGACATCAAAGGCATCGCCCTAAACGGCGGCGGGTCTGTTAGCTTTCGCGATAAAGGGTGAAGGGCCGGCAGGGTCAACAGCTGCGTCCGATGTAGCGAAGTGGGCAATCACCGCCAGCTCAGCGCCGCTCGGCAGCCCCGCCATAGCGATCGCCGGGGGATGTCGGGCGTCGGCGCAGCTGATTGCGGCGTCCTTTCAAAAGAAAACAGCGGGAGGGCGTCGAGGACTGCTGGCCGAGCGGGCGAGTAAGCAACCGGAAGAGGCTTAGCCGCCAGCAGCACCGTGCTCATCGCTGCCGTCGGCGTAGTGTCGAACCATTCATTGCGGGCACAGCACCGCGCTAGCATCCTGTGCGCGCGGCGCTCCACCGCATGCGCCTCGTCGAACGGCACCCGCACCGCGACGTGCAGCACGAGCTCGTGTGGGCAGCCTGTCTGAAGCGTCGCCAAGCGCCCTTTCGGATCGGTGGTGAGGCCGACCTTCTGAGCGCCTTCGAGCGGGCCGATCACGTAGATGAACCGTTGAGGTGCCTTCATTGCGCCCTCGGTTTTCGCGGCCTTGGCGTAGATGCCGCGGCGATTTGCCACCACTCCGGCGGTGGCGCCGGCGGCGGCGCTCGGACGCTGTCACCGGCTGATCGCGGAGCGCGGAAGGCAGCCACTTGAGCCGCCCGCTCCTCCTTACGCTTTCGAGCCTCGATCCGCCGTTTGGCTGACTGCAGGCAGGCATTCGCCATCGCCGAGAACATGCGGCCGGCCAGCAGTCGCAGCAGGATGGCGTTGGGGAAACGCCTCACGATGGCGCGCTCCCCATGAAGTCACGGAGCACGTCGAGGGCGATTGCCTGCCCGCGCGTCGCCTGCTCCCGCCAGTGCAGCTTAAGCGAGGCCTCCACCTCCCACATCAGGTGCGAGTATGCGACGGCAGCCTTAGCCTGAATGCCTTCAGGGGTGCGTGGTTGGATATCCATGACCCGCACAAGGGCGTCGTTACACGCTAGGCAGGCGTCGTCTAATTCGTCGCCGTCCGGCGTCGCCGGGTCCTCTTGCCGGGCGAAGGCTGCGTGATAGGCGGCGCACGCGGTTAGCAGCTCACAGTCCAGTTCAGCGGCCTTGCCGCTTCCGGCTGCAGCGCTCCCAAGCAGCAGCATGGCCGCCGACGCGCCGAACAGCTGCCGCCGGCTGGTGCTTGGCTGCTCCATATTCATGCCCTCCACTCGGCAGCATCACGAAGTAGCGAACCC
This sequence comes from Acetobacteraceae bacterium, assembly GCA_965198825.1. Lineage (GTDB taxonomy): Bacteria > Pseudomonadota > Alphaproteobacteria > Acetobacterales > Acetobacteraceae > BOG-908. The sequence goes on from CBDAQB010000003.1 coordinate 720,350, forward strand.
AGCACGTCTCCGATCGGCAGCCCCTCCTCCGGTAGCGCGGGACCGAAGAAGGCGAGAACGACTTTTGCCTTGCTGCGAAGGCCGTCGCATGTGGTGGCAGGCGTGTCGGCGATCTGGTTAAGCACCGCCTCGTGACGGTCGCACACGCTCGCAAAAGCGATCTTCGCGGCCTCGCCGTCATGCGTCTTGTGCCGCTCATCGAAATCGTCGGTCGACCAGCAGAGCCGCCCGTAATCAGCCTCGAGGAGAAGCCCTTGGCTGCAGAGAGCCAGCAGCGCAGCGTCCGGGTGATCGGGCAGCACGAAAGGCGCAGCGCCGCCAAGGGCCACGCCAGCCACAGCCGCACCTATAAGGCCGCGGCGGGTTGTCGGGCCGGTCACGACTGCACCTCGACCCCGGTGAAGCGCAACGGCCGCAGTTGGTCGTTATCCGCCCAGTCCATGGCTTCCATATCCAAGCCCGACGCTGCAGCGAGGATCGGCAGCATGCCGAGCGCCATGCGCTCGATCTTGTCGGCCTCACGTGTCACCTGATGAGCGGTGTGGTGGCTGGCGGAGAGCCGAGCGGATATCACGACAATAGCTGCCACCTGGATCGCGGCATCTGCCAACGTCTTGGCCGGCATAGTGCAGATCAGATCCCGCAGGGCTTCCTGGCGGTCTCCAAGGATAAGCTGCGCCGCTTCCGCCCGGTTTTTTGCATGGCGCAGCCCGTCCTCATCGCCGCCACGCAAAGTGCGGTTCAATTCGACGATGTCATGCGCGTTGTAGGAAATCTCGACCTGCGCCAGGTGCTTGCCGAGGTCGAGGATAGAGGGCGAAGTCGCAAAAACGGCAGCCGCAGCAGTTTCGGGCGCGATTTGACTAGTTACAAAGGCCGCACGATGTGCATTCTCCGAACCAGCCTCCAGCGCGCTGTCCCAGTCAGAGCTGTTGGTCAGGCCGGACGGATGCTTGGAAGACCGTCCGGCCGGATCCGCGTCTAAGGTTGCGGTTTCGAGCCGAGCCCTATCTCCAAGTTCAGCCTTGGGCGTGTCCCGCCCTGTCGCGCCAGAGGTTAGGTCGGGCACGGGCCTTAGACAGTCTTGCTCGGCCGTCTCTGTTTTGAGTGCAATAGCATGTCCGGCGGTGATAATCTCGCCGGCAGCCTTGCGCGACTGTCCCCCGGCAGCCCCCGAGGTCAGGCCGGACGCGTTTTGATAGCCGCGTCCGGCCGCTTGTGTTTCGGGCGCGACGGCACGCTCGCGTGCGGTTATGTCAGTTCCAGCCTTCGGCATGGTGCATGTCCATTCGAGGGTTAGACCGGGCCAGGTGATCCACCACCTCGCCCGGTCGTTTTACCGGGTCCCGCCCGGTGCGGATGGCGCGGCGGCATGAGCCGGGCGCAATGGAGCCGGCCTCACACGGATGCCATGGCGTCGGTTAGGTCCGGAACCGCGAGAGAGCCCGCCAACGCGACACGTGCCTCGCGTAGCTGCTTGCGGCGGGCGTTGATGGTGCGAAAGGCCTGCCCCTGCCAGTAGCGGCGCATCGAGCCATTCATGCGGTTTGCGGAGCCTAGGGCAGCGCACGCGGCGGTGTAGTTTTGCTCGGCCGCAGCCAGGTTGTTGCGGTCACGCTGCAGGCAAAACAAAGCGGCCTGTGCGTCGGTCCAGCCAACAACGTCGGCAGCGGCCCGGAACAGCGGGGGGTGACTAAAGGGACTACCCATCGGTGTTCCCAGCAGGCTGGTGAGGTTTCGAGCGCCACGCACTGCATCTCTCCACTGAATTGATGATTCACCAATCAAGTGAACCGGTGGTTTTGGACTTCATCACGCTTGCGCTTCATCAGTCCGTGACGTAATTTGCGTCTAGTGCTTCAAAACAGTCAAGGCTTTTAATGCAAGTGCTGCAAATTGTTGCTTCTTAGCGAGCAGATGAGGGCGGGACGGGCGCTGCTGCGCTGGTCGGCACAGGATTTGGCTCAGCGCGCGAAGGTCAGTTTGTCCACGGTTCAGAGGGCAGAAGCCGAAGACGGCGCAGTTAGCATGATGCCCGCGAACCTCGAGGCGATTCTCCGAGTGTTTGGTGCTGCCGGCGTCGAATTCATAGAGCCGAATGGCGGGGGAGCAGGCGTTCGCTTCAAGGAAGATCGGCAGCGCGACAAAGGGTCGGGCGAATGATCAGCCGCCTGGGAACGTCATCAGCTGGACCGAAATGCTTACCCTGTGGACAGTGTTTCTGGACCTGCTCTACAAAACGCGGAAAGCACTCTCGACCTTTACTCGGTCACCTGTGACCTCATCGCTAGCCTCCTGGAGGATCTCAGGCCAGAGATCATCACCGATGCCACGTGCTGCAACGGTCTGGTGCGGAGGCGCGCGCGTGAAAGCGCGCCACCTAAGCCGTCCAATAGCTTCCGTCCGTTTGGCGAAGATCAATTATCAGGCGGACCTAGGTTGAGCCGAAAGCAATCCTCGGTCTTTTCACGTGTAAGATGTGCTGACGATCAGATCGTTCATCGCTCTCGCAAGCGCCTCAGCTTGCTCACCAGTTGTGCCTTTTTTTAAGTCAAAGCCCAGAATACCCTTCAAGATCGGCAAATCGGGCGCGCTGAGCAGCTCCAGACAAATCCACGGCGTGCCATCTGGAAACGCCTTAACTGTAAAGACGTGTCGAGCTCTAACTGTCAACGGACCCTCCTATAACGCGCTTACAACTCTCCATAAAGCGGTTCTGGCCGGGTGTCATAGCCGATTGCACAAGGAAGATGAGTGAAGCCCAAGGCAATTGACGCGTAGTAGCGGTGGAAGCCGTCTCTTACCTTATAAACGAACCCCTCCGCCGACTTTTGGCGCAACATACACACGCTCACCGGTGGGAGAGGGACTCCCGTTACTATCGCGACCAACACACCTATCATTCCTCCGTCCTGTTCGCCGTTCCGGCCGCGCGGGCGAAAGCCGTGTGCAGCAGGATGAACACCGGGAATGCGCAACATGGGCGCAATCTCCATCAACAGCGCTTCCACACACACGTCCGCCGAAGTGGTTGCCGTGTAGCGGAAGCATCTCGTCGCCGGTGTGAACACCCCAACGCCAGCCTCTATTAACCAAGCGTCGGGGATCTCGAACATAAGAGGCGGGTGCGGCAGGCGGATTAGCATGCGTCGGTTGCTCTACACATTACGCAAGTTCTCACCCGGCTTCGACTTTTTTAATCGTAGATGGCTGCCGGCTACGCTCAAAAGGAAATATTCTGCCTGTCGAACTTCCGAATAATTGATCGGGCTTCGCTTGGGTGATCACTTCCTCGCAGTAGCGGGCCCCATACCTCCTCTCCAAAAGTTTCGTTTAAAAACATGTAACGGCACGCTACGATTAGCTTGCCTCGATCCCACGGCCCTCTTCCTGAACGGACGTCGTAAATGCTTTCAAGCTTATAGAAAGAAGGCACCGGCTTCTTGTCAGCTATCGCGTCGTCGAAAACCGTAGCGAGCTCATCGACTAGTTCTTCCGCAACTCGGAAACCTAACCGGAAAGGGGCGTGAATGGCTGGATGAGTATTAAATGCCGGATAGACACCCTCTTGCCAAGCATAGAGGTAGCCATCAGAAATGTGCTTCGCTGTGTCTCTCTGCATTGCAGTTGACAGCACGTTGAACCGCGCAATTTCGAACAACTGCTGCGATGAATTCTCTCCTATACCTGCATTTATGAGCCTTCGCGCGGCTTCAGACCGCGATGGCATATCAGGTTGTTCGCGACGCCATCCATCGATACGCGCTAACGCATCCTCTTCCATTCGTAACTCAAATCTTTCTGCCATTTATACACCTACGTAACTTTTCCGGCCACTTCGGATAAAGCCCGGACAATCCGGGGACTGTACGTATCTATACAAGGCATGGTATTTTTCAACCTCTTTCTTCGAGTTTTGATAGTCTACCTTTCGCTCCTGAGAGGTTAGGCCTGCTGACTAAAAGTGGCGCCTGGCACTGACCAACGGCCGAGCATTGCCTAGTAATGAGGTCGAGCTGACACAGCATCGGTATACAAGCTGCGATGAGGTGATTGATGCAGCCACTCGGCTGCTTTTGATTACCTTAACTCAAAATGCAGAAGGCGAGCCACGCATTTGCTCAGAGAGTGCACTTCCGTATAAATCGCTGTGGCTGTCCAAAGGCAACTTTGTTAGCGCTAGATCATCGCTTTACAGCACGGAACGACCCACAAGCCCTCACACAGGGCCGCCTGCGGCATGAGGTAGCAAACGGCAGCGATCGGGTGCTGGACCGCAGGCAGACCAGCCCTGGCCCGTGCTAGGGCCGTGGCGAGATTAGCTAAGTCGAGATCCTCGCCATGGCAGACCGCTTGGAAGTCGGCCTCGCTTTCGTCATGCCCATGCGCCGCCGCGTAAGCAGCCACCGCGGCATCTACCAGGCCGCCGATGTTCTCCAAGCCGTCTGGGTGGAGATGCCCAGCGGCCTTTGCACGAGCGTGCAGCCGGCTCCGAACGTCGAGGGGCAGGATAATGTCGATCATGGCTTATCCTCCTATGCCAGGGCCACTGAAGACGCCCGTCGGAAGCCAGGATGCCCATTTATTTGAAACCTGCGACGCGCCTGAAAGCAGCGAGCCTGCAGCCGAGATGCCGCCCGCTGCCTGGTCGCTCTTCGCCTGAGACGACAGCAGCGCCGAGTTGTTGATCGTGCCCCACTGCGCAAGCTGCGCATTGTAATTCTGGTCTGCCACGTTCTGCCCCGTCCTCGTGCCGGTGTCCGTCTGCGTCAGCAAAGCTGTGCCGCTGTTCAGGTCGATGCCTGAGGCGCCCTCTGCCGCACGCTGGCGGCCTTCGAGCTGATCGCCTTCGCGGTAGGTCTGCTGCTCGTTAATCCGCGCCGCATCGACGGCGGATTGCCCTTGCTGCACCGAGGTCTTCGCCGAGTAGTTCGCAGCCGCCGCTTGGGCGTTGCTCGACTGGATCGAGCCGTATGCCGACACGCCAGTGCCCACCAGGCCGGCAGCGGCGGAGGTTGCGGCGAGAGCGCCCGCGGTGCTCGTGATGCCCACGGCTGCGCCGGCAGCAGCCGCAGCAGATCCGACCGAACTTGCCGCGCCTGCGATCATCGCCGGGATGGCTGCTAAGGCTATACACATTTGATTTCTCCAGGAGCTGTTCAGCTAAACTCACAGCGACGCTGCTGATGGGTCGATGGTCACGTGCCAGGCGCCTGCTCGACGGCTCATGGGTGCCGCTGCGTAATGGGCACCAGCGATCGGCCACGGCACATCGGAACGGTCGTGGATGGCCGCTGAGACGGCGCGGGCCAAGACGACCAGGTCCGTGTCGTCTCCCTGACAAACGGCTTGCAGATCCCTCCAGCAAGCCTCTCGCTGGTGCGCGGCGGCGCTTTCTTCGACAGCCTGCGTGAGTAGCGCATCCAGGTCAGGGCGCCCGTCCTCAGAGAAAAAGCCGAGCACTTCAGCCCTGGCGTGTAGCCTTCTCATGACTGCGAGCGGCAGAATGAAACGAAAAGACACAGCGCTCACCCCTTCCGATGCCGAGCTTGCACATGCGTGCGAGGCCGCGGGGGCATCACTCTTCAGGCTCCAAGGCTGGCTCGCCAGGCTGGCGCCGCAACTTTTCCAGCGTGCCGGCTAGGTCCGCCGTTACAGCGATCTCCTGCTTCTGGGTTGGCTTTCCCCAACCGCGGTCCAGGAGCACTGTGATCGCTTGCACCCGCGCGGCAGCGGGCTGCTTCTTGTCGTGTGCAATGTCTGCCAAGAGCTTGACCCCTGATGATGTGTGGGCGCGAGCGAGTTCGGTAACCTCAGGCGCCGACTTCGGCCGGCCGCCCGGATTTAGAGAAACACCCTTTGCTATCCGGCCTTTTGCGTCACGAACGACGTTGCCGGCCTGTTTCTGTCCTGATCCTGTGGTCGTCATGCTGCATGCCCGCCTTATCTGTCGGCATAACTGCACGCGGGTAATTCGGAGCATTTCAAGCCAAACTTCGGTCCCGCCAGGCATCAGCAATCCACACTCGGAGTGCCGCCTAAGGAGCCATTCGTTACGGGAGAGGGTCTTTATGGACCCCTCTCCCGTTGTGGGGGGGTTTGGGGGGGCACACCGACGCAGAACCGACGCACACCGACGCACGAGGAACATCAACGAGTTACAACCTACCGACGCAGACCGACGCGCAACAGCGACGCATGAACCGACGCAAGCCAATATCAATGACTTAGCGAGCGGGCGTGTGAACCGACGCAGCAACGAATTAGCCATGCTGCGCCCCATTCACAGGCACCATATGCCGCGGCCGACCCTTGGCACTTGAGCGCCCGTATTCCTCCATTTTGATCTTCCCCGCGGCAAAGAGCCGCTGCATCGCGGCCTCGAATTCCCGCCTGGCGAAACCCTGCCGGTCCGGGCGCTTGGAAAAGGCCTTGGGCGCGTAATTTCCGGCGTTGGGAGAGTCGGAGATGTGGCGGCCCTCCGCCTCAGACTTACTGAGCAAATCCAGGAAGGCTGCATCGACGCTCGACGACATGGCCGCCGCTGCAAAGCCTGTCGCCTGTGCTGGCGGGAACAGCGCACCGTCACCCCACCGCAGCCTGATCTCCGTGCCGATCGCCGCGTAGTTCGCTTTGCGCCGTGTGAGCAACCGCTCGTCTGTGTCGGCAGGATCTTCACCGTCAGCTTTCGGCCGGACCAACGACCACCGCGAGCGTGCAGTGTTCGACCAGGCAGTGCTGCCGCCATCAAGATCGCCAGTGCTGCTTAACCCGGAGCGCGACGGATGCGCGTTGATCAGCACGGCGCCGCCGATCTCCTGCGCGAGCGCATTCAGGGCACCCATGAAATTGCGAACCTGCGCGCGGTCGTTCTCGTTGCCGCCGAACATGTCGGCTGCGGTGTCGAGCACGATCAGCCGGGCTTGGAAGGCGATAGCTTGAGCCTTGATCTCAGCCAGCTTGGGCAAGCGCGCAGGCTTGCCGTCGGCATGAAACCGCATCAGCGCGTTGTCCTGACCTACGCCGGAGGCCCAGGTCATGTCGTCCAGGTCGTCAAACTCGACGCCGAGAGCGCGATTGATCCGGTCCTGCCGCCTGTGCAATTCGGCCTGGTCGTCCTCGCAGAAAATACCGAGCGATCTGCAGCGGGTGACAGCAAGGCCGACCCACGGCTTCCCTGTGGCACACGAGGTCATCAGCTGTTGAGCCAGCAGCGTCTTTCCAGTCCCTCCATCACCGAAGAGGAGTGTTGCGCTGCCGACTGGCAACCAGTCCTCCGCGATCCATTCACGCGGCTGCACGGCGATGCCTTGCAGCTTATGAGGCTGGATGAAGGTGAGCTCTTTCGCTTGCTCCTGCCTTGCGGCTTCACCTGGCTTCACGTCCGAAGCTGGCGGGACAAACGGCCAGGGCTTCTCAGGCATATCATTTTCGATGTCGTAGAGTGCTTGTGCGGGGTTACCCGCGGCTACCCAATCGGCCGGGTCTCCCTTTGCGGGAAGCCCGGGGAGCATGATCGTGCAGACCCGTCGGGCGATACCTCTGAGTGCGGTCTCTACCTGCACCGCATGTTGCCAGCCTGGCTCATCGTTGTCGGGCAGGATGGTAACGGACGCGCCCTTGAGCGCTTCGGAATAGGAGGGCCGCCATTTGCCGGCGCCTCCTGGCGAGCATGTGGCTTTGAAGCCTAAGCTGCGCAGAGCCTCGACGGCCTTTTCGCCTTCCGCGATGTAAATCTGTTCGCGCTTGGCGACCGCGTCCAAGATCTCAGGAAGGCGATAGAGCACCAGCTCCATGCCTGAGGTTTTCCAGATCCAGCCGCCTCTACCGTCGGGGCGCCGCTGCCGAAAATCTTTCGGGTCCATCCGGCAGACCTGAAACAGCATCTCGCCCGCGGCGGTGTGATAGTCGTAGGTGACCACGATGTTGAACTTGCCGGCAGGTGCTTTGTCTGACGCCGGCAAATGCTTGCGTTCGCGCAGCCACTCCAAAGCGTCGGATTTTTCTAAACCTTCCTTGACGTGCAGGAAGTCGAGCACCCCGCCGCCGCGATCCCCGTCGGAATGGTCGCACCAAGTGCCTTTCGTAAGATCGACAGACAGCGAGCCGCGAGATCCCCAGCGAAGCTCAGTCTTGCTTGATAGTGCTTTGTTCGGCTCACCGAGAATCTCGATCGCTACGGGTGCCATCATGCGGGCAAAATCAGATGACATGGAGGCGCTCACGACTGCGTTCCCAGCACGCGCTTAGCAATCTCAGAGAGCACGTATCGCTGCTTTGTGGAGACACGACGGAAGTTCGGCAGGTCTGCCACAAACTGCCGCTCCCACGGCCGAAGATCGCCCGTGCGTTTCATCAGCTCCGCGCATGTCACGCGCCAAGTGCTGTGCAGCGGTTCACGGTAGACTGGCGTAGGCGCTAATAGGTCTCGCCAGCCAACTTTGTGTTGCTGCAGGAGCCGGTGCGCCGCGAGCCCGGCCGCATCGCGCTCGCCGGCATGGTTGGAGCCCAACATTCCTAGCAGCTTCACGAGACGTTGGCGGGCTGGAGCCGGCAGGGCGGCAGTCATTCCGGCCGCCCCTTTTCGCCGGAGAGCCCGCTCCACGCCTTCGCAGTGCCGGCTGGCAGGTAGACCATCTCGCCACTTGGCAAAATCAGTGTCGCACCGGTGGCGCTGGGCGCCGCATTCGCGAGCAGAGTGAGCGCATCGCCAATGAGGTCGCCTCTAGCCTGGCTTCGCGTTTTCGCGGCCAGGGCGCGTCGTGCGGCGCGGTTCACGCGGTTCACGCGGTTCGCCGAAGTGGGCGCGGCGGAAAACGATCGCCGCCGACGGCTCGCAGGGTTCGGATAGGCATCTGCTGGTATTCTTGCAGTAGTCCAAGGATTGCCGGCAGGCCGCCAATTCGGCCGGCCAACTCGGCGAGGAGTTCTGCCGTTGCCCGCGCACCTAGTTCGTGAAGGTGCTCCGATCCCCGTTGAAGCCGGAGACGGTCTAAAGGCTGAAGATGAACCATAATCGATCCTTTCTGACGGACCGACGCTAGAAAACTTGAAAACGAAGTCCTGGCTGTGTATCCAGGCGATGCCCGCAAAGCATCCTTCGCCCTCGTTCGCTTCCCAGCGATCGGGGGCGTTTAGTTTCGGGGTGCGCCTGCAGATCCTGCCTGCGTGGTTACGACGGCCATTACGCCGCCACCTGCCTGGGCGCACGGAATGAGGCGGGCGGCAAACTTGCTAGGTGGGCCTTTAGACTTTCCATCAGGATCAACGTGCGTGAACCTGACTTTACCGCGCGAATGTCGCCCGCCGCCAAACGGCGATAGATTTCGGAGCGGCTTAGGCCTGAAAGCCGACTGGCCTCATTTATTGGAGCGGCGAGCGGCTCAGATAGTGCGTTCCCATTACCTGGGTGAACTGCTCCGGCGGTTTGTTCCATGGTGCCCTCGGCTGTTTGCCAGGACAGGTTGCGGTGGCGTTTCGGGGCTTTTCCAGGATCAAATTTTTCTTGGGCGTGCCGACCTAATGCAATTGCCGAGAGGCCACCTTTCGACCTCGGCGTAAAAGGCTTCCAGCATTGCCCGCTCCGCCTCAGCGTAGGACACGCCCCTCAAGCATGAGAATTTCGCAGGGGAACAACCTCCCCAGCGCCTGCTTCAATTCCATCGAGCGCATCTGCGAGTCGCTGCAGCGCCAAAGCAACTTGCGGGCGATAGCGACTCCGGTTGTAGGTGGCGGCTAATTGGCTGCGGATGGCGGTGTGGTTCAGCGCGGCTTCGATAATGTCCGGCAGTTCACCCATGTCGCCGAGCATGGTGGCGCCGGTGCGGCGCAGGTCGTGCCGGGTCCAGCCCTCCGTCCCGCTCGCTTCCATGATCACCTTCGTCTCACGATCCCAGTTGCTCAGTCTCGCTCCGGCGCTGGTGGCGAAGATCAAGGCGCCTGGTGCCGGCTTGAGCGTCTTACCGTCACGGTCTCTGGGAAGCTGCGAACGCAGCAGCGAAAGCGCCTGATGAGATAGCGGAACAACGTGCGGCTGCCCGTTTTTCGTATCGATGATCGTCCACGTCTTCGCGGTTAGATCCACCTGCCGCCAGCACGTAGCCCCGACCTCTTCGCGTCGTGCCACCGTCAGAAGCATGAAGCGCAATGCGGCCGCGTAGGGCCGATCAGACGCCGATAGGGTAGGAAGGAGCGCCGCGAGTTCGTCGCGGCTGAGCACGCGCTGCCGACGCTGGACGGTGGCCGGCGGATGGATGACCGCGGTGGCTGCGGCCGTATAGCCGCGCTGTGCGGCCCACTTGATGACCGGGCGAAGATGCCGCACGGCATAGCTGGCTGAGCTCTGCGCTTTGTAGGCATCGGCGAGCATCTGGAAGTCGCCGGCGCTTAGGGCGGCGATGGGCCGAGCGAGTAAGGTTTTGAATACCAGCTCGATGCGCTTCCGAGCCTCGACCCATGCCTTTTGCTTCCCGCCGCGCATCGTCGTGTAGGTGTCCAGGACAGCAGCCAAGGTGCCTTGCCCGGCCTTGGCGGCGTCTCCCATCGCCCTTTCTTTCCGGCGCTGCGCTACCGGATCGGCGCCCTCCTGCTTCACCTTGACATGCAGGGCGGCCGCATCTTTGCGCGCTTTGCCAACACCGACGGTAGGGTAGGAGCCAAGCGGAAAACGCCGCATCCGACCCTCCCGATCGCGGCAGGCCAACACCCAGGACAGCGAGCCTGATGGCGTCACCCTGAGGCGTAGACCTCGGCAGCCGGCGTCAGCTAGGTCCCGGCGCTTTCCGCTCTCGGCGACATCCCGGAGTGCTTTTGCAATCGCGGATTCGGTCAGATGCACCGTCATTTGTCCGTTCCGATCGCCTGGGGCTTCAGCGGGGCTTCACCAGAACCTCAACGCTGGGGCACTTTCTGGGACGGCCTGAGACTAAATCTTGCCGGGGCTTCAGCCAAAGATCAATGAAAATCGCTGGGCGGCGCATGATTATGGACACAGGCGGGAACGGATCGGGACGGCTGGAGCAAGCCCCCCAAACCACATGACTATGTGACTTTTAATCTTGGGGTCGTGGGTTCGATTCCCACCGGGCTCACCAACACCACCGTAGCCAAATTTTTTGCGGATAGGGCATCATGGATGCTCTAATCCCCCGCGCTTGGTGATCCCGCAAAGAAGGAGTCTCGCATCATGGCCGACGACATCTCCAAACCGGCTTTCAAGACGGTTCCGAAGCCGCGAGACCAGCATCTGCGGGACATGGCGGACTGCATTCGGTTCCTCTCCATGGATGCCGTGCAGCAGGCCAAGAGCGGGCATCCAGGCGCGCCGATGGGCATGGCCGATATCGCGACGGTGCTCTACCGCGACTTCATGCAGTTCGATGCGGCCGATCCGCACTGGTTCGACCGCGACCGGTTCCTGCTGTCGAACGGCCATGGGTCGATGCTGCTCTACAGCCTGCTCTACCTGACAGGCGTCGAGGACATGACGCTCGATCAGCTCAAGCGCTTCAGGCAGATCGACAGCAAGACCGCCGGGCACCCGGAATACAAGCATGCCGACGGCATCGAGACGACGACCGGGCCGCTGGGGCAGGGGATTGCGAACTCCGTGGGCATGGCGCTCGCCGAGCGCATCATGAACGCCCGCTTCGGCGACGATCTGTGCAGGCACTGGACCTATGTGTTCCTGGGCGACGGCTGCCTCATGGAGGGCATCAGCCAGGAGGCGATTTCGCTCGCCGGTCACTTCAAGCTCGGCCATCTGATCGCCTTCTGGGACAACAACTCGATATCCATCGACGGCGCGACCAGCCTCTCAGTGTCAGACAACGAGGTCGAGCGGTTCCGGGCGTCCGGCTGGCACGTACAGGAGATCGACGGCCACGACACCGACGCCATACGCGAGGCCATCACCCAGGCCCGCGCGGTGACCGACAAGCCGTCGATGATCGCCTGCAAGACCATCATCGGCTTCGGCTTTCCGACCAAGGCCGGTACGCAGAAGGCGCATAGCGACGCGCCTGGCGAGGAGGAGATTGCCGGCGCTCGCAAGATACTCGGCTGGGATTCGCCGCCGTTCGTCATTCCCGAGAACCTGCTCAGCGAGTGGCGCGCCATCGGCGCCAAGGGGCGGGAGGCGCGCAAGGCGTGGGCGGACCGGGTGAGCGCGGCGCCTGCCGAACTCCGCGCCGAGTTCGAGCGCAGGAACGACGGTGAATTGCCTGCCGACTGGAAGAAGGCCATTGCCGGCGCACGCGCCGAGTTCATCGCCAGCGGCAAGGAAATGGCCACGCGGTCGGCGAGCGGCGCCGTTCTCGACCATTTGGCAGCCGTCATCCCCGAGTTGCTGGGAGGCTCGGCCGACCTGACGCCGTCGAACAACACCAAGGCGAAGGGCATGGTCGAGATCAAGCCCGGCGAATACCACGGTAACTACATGCATTATGGCGTGCGCGAGCACGGCATGGCGGCGGCGATGAACGGCATCGCCCTGCATGGCGGCCTCATTCCCTACGGCGGCACCTTCCTGTGCTTCTCGGACTACTGCCGCCCCTCGATCCGCCTCGCGGCGCTGATGCAGGTGCGAACCATCTTCGTCATGACGCACGATTCGATCGGCCTCGGCGAGGATGGGCCGACCCACCAGCCGGTCGAGCAGCTCGCCGCGCTGCGCGCCATTCCGCACCTTGCCGTGTATCGCCCGGGCGACCCGGTCGAGACCGCGGAGTGCTGGGAGCTGATCCTCGATACGCCGCGCGAGGCGGCGCTGATTGCCCTGTCGCGCCAGCCGATGCCGCTGCTTAGGCGCGAGGCCGGCAGTGAGAACAAATCTGCCAAGGGCGCCTACGTCCTGCTCGAGGCCGAGGGCGGCGAGCGCAAGATGACGATCTTCAGCACGGGATCGGAGCTGCATCTCGCCGTCGAAGCGCGCGAGACGCTGCAGAAGGAAGGCATCCCGACGGCGGTGGTCTCCATGCCGTGCCGGCTGCTCTTCGAGGCGCAGGACGCGGCCTACAAGAAGAGCGTGCTTGGCACGAGCCGCGCGCGTGTGGCTGTGGAGGCAGCGGTCGAGATGGGGTGGGAACGCTACATCGGCCTGGAAGGGCGCTTCGTCGGCATGCACGGCTTTGGTGCGTCCGGGAAGATCGCCGACGTTTATAAGAAGTTCGATATTACGGCGGAGGCGGTGGTGCGGGCTGCAAGGGAGAGTTTGGCGGCGGTTTGAGGAAGGAAGGACTTCTTTTTTGAGAAAAAGAAGCAAAAAACTTTTGGACCCTGAGGCCGGGCGTTCCCACGATCGCGATCCCAACTCGCAAAAGTTTTTTGGTTCTTTTTTTCAAAAAAGAACGCGCTTGTTCTCTCTCTGTTCTTTTGCTTCCATAGGGCCATGCCCGACGGAACCCACGATGCCAAAAGACGCGACACCCTCCTCCGCCTCCCCATTGCAGAGCTGAGCGCCTGGCACCTGGTGGTGACCTGCGCGACCTGCCGGCAGGACCGCTATCTCCATATCGAGGCGCTGCTCGACCGATGGGGACCTGAGGCGAAGCTCGTCATGCTGGTGCCCAAGCTGCGTTGCCGCGTGCCGGCATGCCGGAAGCCGCCGTCGCATGTCAGGCTGCGCAACCGCTACCCGGCGCAGGCCGGCGGCGGCCCGCACTTCGATATCCTGCTGAAGCCGCGCAGTGCCTACTAAGAGCCGGCGGTCATTCGGCGACGAACTCGGCCTGGCGGCGGCCGAAGTCGATGGTGACGCTGCGGAACAGGCGGAGCACGTCCATGCCGAGCAGGAGGGCGGGTTTGTCCGTCAGGCCGAACTGCCGGAAGGTCTCGAGGTCGGCATAGGCGACTGGCACGTGCGAGATCGAGATGCCGCCAAGGCGGATGTCCGAAATCTCGTCGGGTCGCGCCTGGGTGTGGTTGCCTGTCACGCTGATGACGTCGACCGGCACGACCTTGGACTCGCGCCGGCGCGCCTCGACGAGGCGTTGGAGTGCGGCGTTGCCGAGCGTGTTCTCGGCGCCGGAATCGAGGATGACGGTGATGGGCATGCCTTGCGCCTCGGCGTCCACGAGGATGAGTTGCCCGTAGCGAAGGTGGCCGAGCACGACGATGGCGTTGGACGGCACGAATTCGGAGTCGTGGCGCGACGGGGTGGAGGCGAATGTCTTGCCGTGAAAGTTCAGCAGGACTTGCTGGCCGCGGAGACTGTCGAGGCCGAGCATGCCCATGGCGCCGAGGCCGGCGGCTTTCAGCGTGGCGGGCTCGACGCCGCGTACCTCCCGGCCGCCGAAGGCCAGGCTGTCCACCTTGACGGTATTCACTTCGGAGACGCCCACCGCGTCGTGCAGCGACACGCGGCCGCCGGGAGGCAGCTTGAGAGCGGTGGCGAGTTCTTCCGAGATCACCGAACGGTCGGCGCCAGTGTCGATGACGAATGGGAAGGGGCCTTTGCCATCGACCATGACGGCGATGGTCATGCGGCTGGCGGGATCGTGGGACAGGATGGTGGGTTCGGCGTGGGCGGTGCCCAGCCGGAGGGCTGCTGCCAGGATGACGAGGCGGCTGAGGCGCGCGGTCATGGTGGGGAGTGTGGCACGGGAAGGGAGGAAGGATGTTCTTTTTTGAAAAAAAGAACCAAAAAACTTTTGCGACGTGGGACCGAGATCGTGGGAACGCCCGGCCTCAGGTCCAAAAGTTTTTTGCTTCTTTTTTTCAAAAAAGAAGTCCTTGCTAGGTACTGACGAATGTGCGGCCGCTTCGCCTCCCAACTCCCTCCCGACCTCATCGCCAAGCTGTTCCGCACCGACGGTCCGCTGCCGAACCTCGCGCCGAACTGGAACGTGGCGCCGACGCAGCAGGCCATGGTGGTGCGGCGGAACCCAGACACGCACGAGCGCAACGTCGATGTGCTGAGCTGGGGATTTGTGCCGTTCAACACGAAATCGCTGAAGAAGGCGCAGCGTCCGTTCAATGCGCGTGGGGAGACGGTGGCGACGTCCAGCATTTTTCGCGGCGCCTGGCAGCGGCGGCGGTGCCTGGTGCCGTGCGATGCCTTCTACGAGTGGAAGGCGGTGGCGGACGGCAAGCAGCCCTATGCGGTTGCCCGCACGGATGGGGCGCCATTGGCGTTGGGCGGCGTGTGGGAGAGCTGGCGCGATCCGGACGGGGAGATCCTGCGCAGTTTTGCCATCATCACCACGCGGGCGAATGGCGAGATAGCGGCGGTGCACGACAGGATGCCGGTCATTGTCGAGGAGGAGGATTGGCGGACTTGGCTGGGCGAGGTGCCGCGTGATCCGATCGACCTGCTTCGGCCGGCCGACGACGGAACGGTAAAGGTTTGGCCGGTGAGCCGCGCGGTGAACAGCGTGACGAACAATGGCGCGGAACTGCTGGATTACGCACCTGCCGACTAATCACTAAGAAAGTTAGTGGTTTGTCATGGGAATTTTACGCGATTGGGAGTGTTTAGACGCTTGTCCGCATTCTCGATGTGGGACATGCTGTTGCCATGGCGCGATTGTTTCTCCTGGCATTGACCGTCGTGTTGGGCGCCCTGCTGGGCGCTGCCTGTCATCACCTGGCCGATGGGCTGGCGCTGGGGCTGGTCATGAGTGTCGCCCTGGCCAGCCGCGGCTCCCGCCTGGATTGGCGGGCGTCGCCCAAGCACGACGAAAGCGGCCGCTGAAGTTCGTATCAGGGAGGTCCCGATGGCGCAGTATCATGTCTATTCGGTCGATCAGGCTGGCAAGCTTCGTTTCGACGCCGATGCCGATTGCCTCGACGATGCCGAGGCCTTGTCGTTTGCCGCCCGCCATTTGACTGAGGGCTCGCAAGCGGAGGTTTGGCGGGGCAAGGTTTGCGTCGGCCAGGTTTGTGCGACGGATACCCAGTTGCAGCCGATCGCGTGGGCGGTGGCGGCAGGACGGTGGCAGACGGTGGGCGGCGGCTTTGGGCTCTCAGCCCTGCGTTAGGTCAGTGCGTTGCGTGGATGCAGCGCTATCTTCCGTTACAAGCCGCGTTTGCAACGAACAGCCGTGAGGGTCGTTTGGGCTGCGATCGCTTCGATCGTTAGTCCGGAGGCTAAATGACCCTTATTATCATCATCCTGCTCGTCCTGCTGTTCAGCGGCGGCGGGTTCTATGGTTACCGCAGCTACGGTGGCGGCGGTGGTGGTGGCGGCCTTGGGCTGATCCTGCTGATCCTGCTCGTGCTGTTCCTGTTCGGCGGCCTCGGCGGACATTACTACGGGCACTACTACTAACTTTTAAAAAGCTGGCCAGGAGTTCGGTCTCCTGGCCAGCTTTGCGTTGGGCCGCGCCTATCTCGCGCGGTTCTGTTCGACGCTAGGGGCCGCTCCCTGAGCCGGTGCGCCGCCGGGTTGATCAGGGCTCTGCTGGGTGGACGGCGGCGCGTCCGTCCCCTTGTTTTCACTGACGCTCGGCGATGCAGCCTGCGAGGGTGCGCGCTGCGCGTGCTTGCGCTTGTGATTGTGCGTGCGGTGGGTCGATGCGGCGCTTTTCGAAACGTCCGGCGCTGCGTCCTGGCCGGGAGGCGTTGCGGGGTCTGGCGTAGCGGCCGGCGCCTGGGCCAGGGCCTGGCCTGCTATCGGTGCGGTGGCGAGCGCGGCGGCGAGCAGCAATGTTTTCATGGGTGACATGGTTGGCGTTTTCTCCAGGGTTTTCGAATGGTCTAGCCGCCGTTGCGTCTAGCGGGAAGCCATATATGTCCGTCGCGGACGGGCTAGATGGAAAGGACCGGGGACGCAGTGCCGCGCGGGCCGTGCCGGGCGCATCCATTTCTTGTTGATGATGGCCAGAAGACTATCTGCGATCTCGAGTTCGCCTTGGCGGCAGGCATGCTCGAAGGCGGCGAAAACACGTGTCTTCAACTCATCTTCGCGCGCCAGCGCTGGCCGCGGGGCGTCTTCGGTCATGATGCTTTCCTTACCCGATCGCGCGTTGGCAATGGCTCTTTGACGCAACCCAGGCAGGAGTCATAGGGAAAGATGCAGCCTTGGCGGGAACGTGACTGAGTAGCCGACGAGGAGGCGGGCAGCGTGTCCGCTGGCCGAACGGGCGCTGACGCTATACAGCGCCTCTCAAATTCGTGTCGGCCGAATGGGAGCCCATGACTCACACCCCTCGCATCATGCTGGTCGATCCAGCGCACTTCAACGTCAGCTATGTGATCAACCCCTGGATGAAGCCGGGCGCGTGGGCAGAGGATCCAGCCCTGCACAGCCGGCAGGCGCGCGACAGTTTCGCCTCGCTCTGCGCGGCGCTGACGGCCTGCGGCGCGCGTCTCGACATCGTTGGCGGCGTGGCAGGCTTGCCCGACCTGGTGTTCCCGGCGAACGCGGCGACGGTGCTGGACGGCCGCGCCATCGTTGCGCGTTTCGCCTGCCAGGAGCGGCGCGGCGAGGAAGCGGTTTTCTACGAGGCGTTGCGAGGCCTGGTGGACGAGGGTGCGTTGCGCGAGGTGGCGATGTTCCCCGAGGGCTGTTTTCAGGAGGGGGCCGGCGACGCCATCTGGGATGCCGGGCGGCAGTTCTTCTGGGCGGGTCATGGGCAGCGGTCCATCTTCGGCGCGGTGCGGGAGCTGGGCGCGTTCTTTGAAAAGACCGTTGTGCCGCTCGAGCTGGCGACGAACCGGTTCTACCATCTCGATACGTGTTTCTGCCCGCTCTCTGGTGGCGAGGTGCTGTTCTATCCGCCTGCGTTCACGCCGGAGTCCTTGGCGGTAATCCATGAGCATGTGTCGCCGGTGCAGCGGCTGCAGGCGAGCCAGGAGGATGCGGCGGCGTTCTGCGTGAACGCGGTGAACATCGGGCGCGACGTGGTGATGGCGCGGGCGCCGGCGCACGTGCGTGCGATGCTGGAAGAGCGCGGCTATGTGGTTCACGACGTGGACCTGGACCCGTTCATCCTGTCGGGCGGCGGCGCCTATTGCATGACGCTGCGGCTGGACCGGACGAGCCTGGCCTCCGCCACGCCCTAGCGGCCGGCCCGGTGCGGATCATCGCCGGCGCCTGGCGCGGGCGCCGGCTGGAAGCGCCGGCCGGCGAGACCACGCGGCCGACGGCCGACCGCACCAGGCAGGCGTTGTTCGACATGATGCTGCACGCACCCTGGGGCGGACGCGATCTGCTGGACGGCGCCAGCGTGCTCGACGCGTTCGCCGGAACAGGCGCGCTGGGGCTGGAGGCGCTGTCGCGTGGCGCCGGGCAGGCGGTGTTCATGGAAAAGGATCGCGCGGCGGCCTCGGTTCTGCAGCGGAACATTGCGGCTTGCGGCGCGGAGTCGCGCACCCGCGTTCTCGTTACTGATGCGACGCGGCCGCCGCGCGGCAGCGCGCAAGGAATTATCTTCCTCGATCCGCCCTATGATTACGATTTGTTGAACTTATCGTTGCATGCTCTACGAGAATCTGGCTGGATCGGTACCGAAACGATTATTGTCGCGGAGGTAAGGCGGTCCGCTTCGCTGGAGGTGCGTGGCATTCTGGCCGAGCGCAGCCATGGCGAGGCCAAGATCATCGTTTGGCGGGGCGGTTGATGCAGGAATTCGTCGAGAGCGTCTATCATAAACGATCCATCGAGGCGCTGGCGCAGCCCGCGGGCGGGGCCGCCGGTTTTGTGGTGCATCTCCATTCGCTGGGGCCGGTCGAGGTGGCGGTGCCGCCGCTGGCGACCGGGTGCCACTTCCTCGACATGTGGCCGGTACGCGAGTGGCCCGACCAGGGACAGTGGCGGCAAAACGCCTACCAGAGCTACGCGCCGCCTTTGTTCATCCTGCACAACGTGCTGGTGCATGGCTCCGCGGGCATTCTTTGCCTCGGTGATTCCGTTGTGGCCGAAAGCCTTGCGCTGACCTCGCCCTGAGCGGCACGCCTACCGGGCGCTGGCACGCGGGGTCGCTTTTCCAAAGATGGGACCGGTGCGCACGTTGAGTGGCGTGCATCTCAGCGTGCTCGCAGGCGGCGAAGGCGATTACGCGCATGCGATGCTGGACGGCCTGGCTCGCATCTCCGCAGTGCCGCCCAACTATCTTGCCGCGGCCGCCAGCCTGCTCGTGCCACAGGGCGGCGCCTGCCAAGCGGAAGCGCTGCAATTCCTTGACCTGCCGCCAAGCATTGCCGTGCGGGAAGTGGGGCTGCGGGAGACCTTGCTTGTCGAGCGCTTGGTGTTGCCTTTGTCGATCTCCGGTGAGGCGGAGTTCCATCCGTGCGTCATGGAGTTTTTCCGGCGCGTGTCTTCGAATGTGCCGGCGGCGTCGTGCCGGCTGCCGCGCCGTGTCGTGATCGACCAGCGCGGCGCGCATCGGCAGGGCGCCCGTCCAGGCGGTCTGCAAAACGCGGGCGAAGTGATGCAGGCATTGACCCGTGAGGGGTTCGGCGTCGTGCGGCTGGAGGATCTGACCTTGGCCGACCAGATCTGCCTGTTTCGCCAGGCCGAGGTGATCGTGTCGCCGCAAGGCGCCGGTCTCGCGAACCTGGGATTCGCCAGGCCGGGTTGCACGGTAATCGACCTGATGCCGGACAGCCTGGTCGATTGGCGATTCCGCAATCTCGCAGCGCTGGCCAAGCTTCATTATGATTGCGTGCTCGGCCGCGCGCAGAGGCCTTGGCGCCCGTTGGATGAGGATGCGGGGCATACGCCTTGGGAAATCTCGGTGCAGCATGTGGTGGCTGCGGTGGTGCAGGCGATTGGGGCTTCTGTTGAGGCAGCGTAAGGAAGGTCTTCTTTTTTGAAAAAAAGAAGCAAAAAACTTTTGGACCCTTAGGCTCAGCGTTTCCACAATCTCGGTCCCACATCGCAAAAGTTTTTTGGTTCTTTTTTTCAAAAAAGAACTGCTTCCTTCCTCACTCCAGCGCCGACGTCTTAGGCTCATACCGGCACCATTGCGCAGCAGGGCAACGCCAGCACTCGGGCCGGCGGGCTTTGCACACGTAGCGGCCGTGCAGGATGAGCCAGTGGTGCGCGGGGCGGAGCAGGTCGGCGGGAATGCGCTTGATCAGCGAATCCTCCACGGCGCGGGGCGTGGCGCCTGGGGCGAGGCCGGTGCGGTTGCCCAGGCGGAAGATGTGGGTGTCCACGGCCATGGTGGCTTCGCCGAAGACGACGTTCATGACGACGTTGGCGGTCTTGCGGCCGACACCTGGCAGGGCTTCGAGGGAGGCGCGGTCCGCGGGCACCTGGCCGCCGTGGTCGCGTAGCAGGATTTCAGACAAGGCGACGACATTGCGGGCCTTGCCTTGCCATAGGCCGATGGAGCGGATGTGGCGGCCGACGCCTTCCACGCCGAGGGCGACGATCTGGGCGGGGCCGGGGGCTTCGGCGAACAGGGGTCTGGTGGCCTTGTTCACCGAGGCGTCGGTCGCCTGGGCGGAGAGGACGACGGCGACGAGCAGGGTGTAGGGATCGGTGTAGACGAGCTCTGTCTCGGCGTCCGGGCGGGCTTGCGCCAGGGCCTCGATGAAGCAGCGGACGTCGGTGCGCGGCATCGGGCGAGGTTTGCGGGGTGGCCGCTTGGGGGTGGCCAGAGACGGGGTTTTGGGAGGCATGGCCCAATGCACCGCGCTCGAGGCGGCTGGCAAGCGCGGATGCAGGCACCAGATGAGGCGTTGACGGGGGGATCGGCTTGCATGAGCGACACTGTGTTCGAGGCGATGATTACGCCGCACCGCAGCCTGTCGCGGCGGGGGCTGTATCTCATCATTGCGTTCACCTGCACGGTGAGCCTGGGCGTGACGACGCTGTTCTGGTGGCTGGGCGCGTGGCCGATCGCAGGGTTCAACGGCGCCGAGGTGTTGCTGGCGGTTGTGCTGCTGCGCGTGCATGCGCTCAGTGCCCGCGCGAGCGAGTTCCTGCTTTTAAGCGAAGCCGAGTTGCGCGTGGTCCGTACAGACAGCCGCGGACGCAAGAGCGAGTACAAACTGCCGTCCGGCTGGATCAACGTGTTCATGGAAGACAGGAAGGGCCGCGTGCCCGGGCTGTTCCTGACCGCCCACGGCCAGCGCATCGAAGTGGCCGCCGCCTTAGGTGAGCCAGAAAAGCGCGACCTGGCCGAAGCCCTGAAAGCCGCCCTGCATCAGTGGCGCAACCCAATATTCGACAACCCGCAGCTCGCAGAGAGCTGAACCAATTGCCGCGATGCTTCTCTGGATTGCCTCGCCGCAAGCGCTCCTCGCAATGAGTGCGAGGAATACGGAAGTTCGAGAATTCGCTAGGCCGAGCCAGCTGGCGTGGTTAGCCGAGCACCGGAGCGGAATGGCCTCTCCGGCAATGAGCACCGGAGCGCAGGCTAACCGCGTCAGATGGCTGGCCTAGTAGAATTCCGGCTAAGAAGCGTCGCCGGGGCCCATGGATTTGATGAGATCAAAAACGCGCTTGCGCACGGCTGGGTCGGTGATGCGGTAATAGGCGCGGACGAGCTCAAGCGTCTCGCGCTTGGCGAGCGGATCGTCGCCGTGGCCGCCGAAGCCCTCGGTGCGCTCTGCGAAGCCGGCGATGCCCATGTTGCCTTGCGTGCTCTGCATCGTGTCGGGCATGTCGTCGAAGAAGAAGCTGATCGGCACATCCAGAACGCGTGACAGATCATAGAGGCGCGAGGCGCCGACGCGGTTGACGCCGCGCTCGTATTTCTGGACCTGCTGAAATGTCAGGCCGAGTGCTTCGCCGAGACGCTCCTGCGACATGCCCATGAGAGTGCGGCGGAGGCGGATGCGGGATCCGACGTGCACGTCGATGGGGCTGGGCCGGTTTTCACCGCCTTCTGCGGCGGGAGAGTCGAACGGTCCGGCGCTTCGCGACATCACAACTCTTTTCATTCGGCTAAAAAGTTAATCAAAACGTACCGCTTTATAGCCGCACAACCAGAAATTGTCAATTTAGTTTCCGCTTTAAAGGAGCGTATCACGTTTTTTTGGACGACTCGGCCTTTGGCTGTATCAAAATCGTCTTCCGGCCGAACCCTAGCCCTATAGCAGCGGTGCCTAAAGCAAGCAGGAGTGGTGCCGCAAGGCCCATCCTCGACACCGGCGTCGGCGGCAGTTCGGGCGGTATAGGGCCTACGAGCACACCCGGCTGGTTGAGTTCCGTATGCTGCAGCACGCGGCCATGGGCGTCGATGATGGCGGAGATGCCGGTGTTTGCGGCGCGAACCATGGGCAGGCCTTCCTCGACGGCGCGCATGCGGGCGGCGGCGAGGTGCTGGCGCGGGCCGGTGGAATCGCCGAACCAGGCGTCGTTGGTGATGTTCACCATGAGCTGTGGGCGGTCGCTCTCGCGCACCACCTGGGCAGGGAAGATCGCCTCGTAGCAGATCTGCGGCCCGATGGCGGGCAGCCCTGGCAGATGCAGAGTGACCACGCCGGGGCCAGGGGCGAAGCCGGTTTCGCCCAGGCGGATGGGGAGATAGCTCGGGAAATATTCGCCGTAGGGAACGAGGTGGTGCTTGTCGTAGTCGCCGCCGATGCTCCCGTCGGGCAGAACCGCCACTAGGCTGTTATGGTATTGCTCGCCGCCTGATCCGGCTTCGGTGCGTATGGTGCCGACGATGCTGGCCGCGGCACCTGGCGCGGCGGCGGCGATGGCGAGGCGGGCGTTGCCGTCGCGCTCGAGCGCGAAGGGGCTGGCGGTTTCCGGCCAGGCGACGAGAAGAGGATGGCCCGGCGCGCGGTCGTGCGCCTCTGCGACGCCTTTGCGAGTCAGGTCGAGGTGGGCCTGGAAGCTCTTTTGGGCGAAATCGTAGCTGCCGAGATTGGCGTTGTGTTCGGCCTCGGAAATGTTGCCCTGCACGATGACGGCCCAGGGGGTGGTTTGCGGATCGCCCTGGGACACGGCCGGGCGGTGCAGGCGGCTGACGCCGACGACGGCCCAGAGTGCGACCAGGGCCGCGATAGTAGCGCGGCCGCGCATGCCGAGCAGGGGCACACCTGCCACGAGAAGGGTGGCGCCGGTCAGGCCATGGACGCCGACCCAGCCCGCGGGCTGCATGAAGATGGTGCCCAGTGCACCGGGGAACTCCCAGACGCTGCCCAGCGGGTTCCAGGGAAAGCCGGTGAGCGCGAACTGCCTGGCGATTTCGGCGAGCACCCAGAACCCTGCCAGCACCAGCAGCCGTTGCCAGGCTTCACGCGACCGAAAGGCCAGGGCGCAGGGTATGGCGACGAAGATGGACAGCCAGGCGGCGAGGACAGGAACGGCCAGCGGCACCGCCCACCAGAACTCGGCCGCGCGTACCAGGATGGCGTTGGTGATCCAGTAGAGGCCGATGAGGTGATAGCCCATGCCGAAGGCGAAGCCGCGCCGCGCGGCGCCACGCCAGGTGCGCGCGCGGGCGATCAGGGTCAGCAGGCCGGGAATGGCGAGCAGAAGGACCGGGACCAGGAAGAACGGCGGCAGTGCGGTGGCGGCGAGGCCGCCGCAGCCGAGTGCCACCAGGTCGGCGCGCCACCCTGCTTCCAGCCAGCTACGGGGAGGGCGGCTCAATCCAGGGCGTCGCGCAGCTGGCGTTCGTAGTGGCGGTAGTATTTGTCGGTAATCAGGTCGGTCTTGACGATCACCGCCACGTCCGTGGTGTTGAACTGGTGATCCACCACGGCGCCGTCGCCGATGAAGCAGCCGAGGCGCAGATAGCCCTTGATCAGCGGCGGCAAGCCGGCGCGGGCGCGCCGCTGGTCGATCTCGTCCGGGTCCATCCGGCGCATTTCCACGTAGCGGCCGGGCAGGGCGCGCGGGCGAAGCGCCGGCGGGGCGAGGTGGTTGTAATAGAGATAAGTGAGCTCGGCGGCCCATTCATCCGGGTCGGTCGAGGGCAGGCTGGCGCAGCCAAACATCAGGTCGATCTGGTGGCGGAAGACGTAGGCGGCGATGCCGCGCCACATGAGCTGCATGGCGGCACGGCCGCGGTAGCGTGCGTCGATGCAGGAGCGGCCGAGTTCGAGCATCTTGCCGTCGAAGCCGGTGAGCGGGGCGATGTCGTATTCTTCGTCCGAATAGAAGCGGCCGATCTGCTCGGCGGCGTCCTGCTGGATCAGCCGGTAGGTCCCGATGACGCCCTCCGGCCCAGGCCCGATGGCGTGGTCCACGACCAGCATGTGGTCGGCCACGGCGTCGAACGCATCCACATCACGCATGAGGGCGCGGGCTGCCGCCGATGGCTCGGCCTTCATCTCTTCATAGAAGACGCGCCAGCGCAGGGCTTGGACCGCGTCAACCTCGGCTTCCGTGGTGGCGATGCGGACACCGAGGTGCCCGGCGCGCAACTCCCCGAAGCCGCGGCCATCGGCGAGCGCCTCGCCAAGCAGGCGCTCGGAGGCTTGGCCGCTCCTGAAATGGCTGCCTTGCGGCCGTTCTGCGGTCATGGCTCGTCGCCTCCGGCAGCGGCAGCCTCATTGGGCGTGTGGCCAGGAGGGCGCCGGCCGTAGATCTCGAGGCGGGTGGAGACCAGGTCGAACCCGAGGCCAGCCGCGATCTGCTGCATGAGCCGCTCGTGCTCCATTCCCTCGAACTCGATCACGCGGCCGGTGTCCACGTCGATCAGGTGGTAGTGGCGACCGTGCTCGGTGGGTTCGTAGCGGGCCCGACCGCCGCCGAAGTCCCGGCGTTCGAGGATGCCGCGCTCCTCCAGGAGCCTGACGGTGCGGTAGACGGTGGCGATGGAGATTCGCCCGTCGAGGGACGCGGCGCGGCGGTAGAGCTCTTCCACGTCGGGGTGGTCCTCAGCCTCGGACAGGACTCGGGCAATCACCCGGCGTTGCCCGGTCATCTTCAGCCCCTGCTCGACGCACAGACGCTCGATGCGCGATTCCATCAGCCTCCCCTAGGCGCGGAAAGGAGGGAGCGGGTCATGCCACCCGCGCCATTTTCGCGCGCCCGGTCGAGGTAGCCGATCCAACGCCGGCTTGTCGATAAGCCCGGGCAAATGGGGCCGAACCGGCGATAAGCCAGCCTAGTGGCGGCCGCGTGGCTTGGTGCCGAGCCCGATCTTCTTGGCGAGGCTCGAACGATGGCGCGCATAGCTCGGCGCCACCATCGGATAGTCGGCGCCAAGTCCCCAGCGTTCGCGATACTGGTCCGGCGTCATGTTGTAGGCGGTCTTGAGGTGACGCTTCAGCATCTTGAGCTTCTTGCCGTCTTCGAGACAGACTATGTAGTCGGGGAAGACGGACTTTTTCGCTGGCACAGCAGGCTGCGGCTTGTCGGCGACGATGACAGGGGCCTCGCGGCCGACGCCGGATAACGTCTTGTAGACATCGTGGATCAAGCCGGAGAGAGCATCGCTGGCAACGGCGTTGTTCGACACGTGTGCGGAGACGATCTGCGCCGTCAGCCCAAGTACATCCAGCGATACTGGCTGATCAGCCATCGTTCCCAACCCCTCAAGTTTTATCGACTTGAGACCATATACGTTGGCAATGCAGTGTTTCGCAACCAGCGCTCAAGAAGATTCTGCCCCCATGTCAGCATTGCTCCAGTCAAGCGAGCCCGCCTTCACACTAGATGTGACTGCGGAGACTTGCCCGATGACCTATGTTCGCACGCGGCTCGCTTTAGATCGGCTGGCTTCCGGGCAGGTGCTGGAGGTGCGGCTCAGGGGCGACGACCCGGTGCGGCAAGTGCCCGCCAGCGCATTGCGGCAAGGGCATCGGATCATTTCCAGCGTAGTTGGTGAGGATGGGGTGGTGATTATTTTGATAGAGAGGAAGTAAGCAGTTCTTTTTTGAAAAAAAGAACCAAAAAACTTTTGCGACCTGGAGACCGAGATCTTGAAAAAGCCCAGCCTGAGAATCCAAAAGTTTTTTGCTTCTTTTTTTTTAAAAAAGAAGATCCTTTCTTACTATGCTACGTGAACAGCGAAGTCGGCAAAGCATGCAAACCCACAAGGTCCAGGCTGCCGGACGCGAAATGCAGCGTCAGGCCGCCGGCTGCGGTGTTGTCTGTTGTCACCGTGTAGGCGCTGGTCTGCGACAGGTGGATGTGGGCGAGCTCGTCGGCTGAGAGGCCGGCGATGCTGATGGTGCCTATGCCGCCGAATGCGTCGCCATCGATGGTGATGGACATGCCGCCGTTGATGGCTTCTTCGGTAATCGCCGCATTTGCATCGTGAGTGAGGGTGACATTGTCGAAGACGCCTTTGGCATCGAGCGTCGTGCCGATCAGGCTGCCGTTGAGCTTGACGGTGTCGTAGCCGCTGGTGCCCTTGCTGTCGTTCAGCGTGACCTGGTCCGTGCCGCCGTTGAAGAACAGGTGCGTGCCGCCGCGGCCAATGCTGGCGGTATTTTGTGCGGTGTTCGCGATACTGGTGCCAAAGGTGGCGTGGCCGGCGCCGCCAGTGACGCTCAGCACATCGTTGCCGTTGCCAAGCTGTATGGCGCCGACATTGGCGCCGGTGCCGATGATGGTCACGTTCTCATCGCCCGCAGTAACCTGGTTGCCGGTGCCTTTTGTCGTGACGCTGTCCGTGCTGCCTGCGCCGCCTGCTGCGAATGTGACGATGTTCGCGACGGCCATGGAGAGAACGACATTGTTTCCGGTGCCGAAACTCGCCGTGTTGTGCATGCCGCCAAGGGTCAGGGTGTTGTTGCCGTTGCCGAGTGCGATCTTGTTCGAGCTGCCGCCAAGCGTAATCGCATCGCTGCCATTGCCGAACGACAGTGTATTTGAGCCGCCCACGCCGCCGGTGACGATGAAGGATTCGTCACCCCCGGTCATGTGGTTGGCCGAACCGGAGAACTGCAGGACATCGCTGCTCGCAGCGCCGCCCGCGCCGAAGCTGATGGTGCTCGCGCCGTAGCCGGCGTTGACGACGTTGCTGCCGGAGCCGAGTTGCGCTGTTTCGTGGGTGCCGCCGAAGATCAGACTGTTGTTGCCATTGCCCAGCGTTACATGGTTCTGGTCGCCGGCGAGCGTCACCGCGCTGTCGCCGTCGCCAAGCGTCACCGTATTCAACTCGCCGGACGCGCTGACCGTAAAGGCTGCGTCACCGCCTGACAGCGTGTTGAGAAAGCCGCTTAACGCCACAGAGGATGCGTAGGCCCGCGCACCGTCGCCCGCCTGGCCGATGGTGACGGCCGCACCGCCGCTGCCCTGCACGCCAACGGTGTTCGTGGCGTCGCCGTTCAGAGTGATGCTGGTGGGTGCGACGACGCCCTGCTGCTGTAACGCGCTGCCGCTGTAGCCGAGCATGACGGAGGTGGCGCCTGCATGATTGACAAGCGATACATTGTTCGGCCCGCTGGTGCCGACGATCGCTACCGTAGAGCCAAAAAGGTCGTTGCTCGATACGATGCTGTTGGAGGTCGAGGCGCCCAGATCGATCGTATCGGAGACTGCGCTGGTGAAGCCGGTTGCGTTCAGGTCGATGCTGTCGTTCTGGCCATCGACGATGGTGACGGCGTCGTTTGCGCCTGCGAGAAGCACGGTGTTGTCGAAGCCGGAGAGCGCGAAGGTTTCGCTACCTGAAGCCGCGCCGTAGCCGGTCGAATTGCCGGTTATGGTGACAGTGTCGCTCATGTTCGCATCCTATAAAGTTACGTTAACAAAACGATAAACGTTTGTGACGCTGTTGCCTAGCGGCGGCGCTTAGCCTCGTTCACGCGGTGGAAGAGAACGATTTAGTGCGATGAAGTCTTGAACGCGGAACGATGCGTCCGCTCTCTGAGTATCTACCGGAACGAAACGCGATCATGCAAACAATACGTCGCCATGACTGCTATGCGGTAAGTATTAAACGATTTATTTACTTATTACCGGGTGTATCGTCGGGTGTCGCGGGGGTGGGAAGCACGTCGAGCGTTGCTTCCAGGACATCGGGTTCGCCGCTCAAGGCTGAAACCTTGAAGCCGAGGTGACGCACGAAGCCGATCATCGGGATGTTGTCGGCAAGCACCTGCCCGGTGATGCGCGTGATGCGCTGGGTGCGCGCCCACTCGATCAGGCAGCGCATCAGTTCAGCCGCGAGACCCAGCCCCTTCGCGGCCGGCTCGACGAGGATCGCGAATTCGCCGCTCTCAGGCACCGTGGCAGCACCTTGTTCGCAAACCAGGCGCGCGACGCCGACGGTAGCACCGTCAGTTTGGCGAACGGCAATGAAGGCCATCTCGCGCTCGTAATCGATTTGCGTGAGGCGAACCATTTGCTCGGGTGCGAGGCTACGAACGGTGGTGAAGAAGCGGTAGCGAAGGTCCTCGCCAGGCACGCGCGAGACCATGTCGGCATGCGCGGCGGCATCTTCAGGGCGGATCGGCCGGATGACGAACTCCTGGCCGCGCGACTGCCAATGCTCGGCCAACTCGGCCGGGTAGGGGGCGATGGCGAGAACCCCTGTCTCGCCAGGCGGCCGCAGCGTCAGGGTGCATGCGTGCGCGGTGGCACCGGTCCGCTCCAGCCGGATCGGATCGAGCGTCAGGGTGGCGATGTCCGGCGCGTCCACCAGGAGCTGGCTGACCCGCACCAGAACGGCCGCCGCTGACTCGATATCGGCAGGCGCTGCGAGGCCGGCCCTTCGCGCAAGGTCCTGGGCGAGCGGCAGGTTCAGCGGCGGCAGGTCGAATGCGGGAAGGCCGCCGCTTCGTTGCAGACAGATTGCGGGGCCGACCATCGGGTCGTCGTGCGTGCTGACGGAGAGGATCGCTGCCTTTGTGTTTTCATCGGGCGAGCGTTGCTCCAGGGCGATGCCATAGGCGCTCAGGGCGGTCCGGCACTCGTCGTCGTTCAGGCTCAGCCTGCCCTCGCTGCGCGCGGCCTGTATGGTGCGCAGGAGGGTTGCATGGTCGGGCGCTACCTCGAGCACGCGGGCGGGGGGCAGTTCGCGAGCGGACTGGCGGGCTTCGCGGTCGCGCAGCAGATGGCCGAACGCGGCAACCGCCTGCTCGGGCGTCGCGAACACCGGCATGCCGGCAGCGACCAGGCGCGCCCTGTGGGCAGCGCCTGTCGCCTCGCCCATGATGCAGCTCAGGACGGGCAATTTCGCGACATGGACGGCGGCAATCACGGCCTCGATGGCGGCCGCATCGGCAGGGCCGGTTGGCGTCAGCAGAAGAAGGACGCCGCCTACGCCGGGCACAGCCGACAGCATTGCCGCGGCTTCCGCCACATGCACAGGGAGCCGGCCGACATAGACCAGGCCCTGCACCAGCTCGGCGGGCAGAGTGCCGGACAGGCTCGCCCGCACCTCGGCGGGCAAGCCGGCGAGTGCCACGCCGGCGCGCAGAGCCGCGTCGCAGGCAAGGCGCCCTGGGCCGATCGCGTTGGTCACAACCGCCATGGTGTCGTGACGCAGAGCAGGCGCTCGGCTCAGTGTCTCGGCGGCGGCAAACAGCGCTTCCATGCCATCGACCAGGAAAACGCCCGCCCGGTGCAGCGCCTGCGCGAATACGGCATCCGCCCGGCCTGAGGGATCGAGCAGCCGTCCGCCTGGACGCACCGCCACGACGGGGCGCAGACGCGATGCCGCGCGCGCCGCCGACACGAACGCCCGGCGCCCGCGTATGCGCCTGATGTCCAGCAGGATCAGCCCGGTGCCGGGATCGCGCGACAGCCAGTCGAGAGTTGGACCGAACCCCAGATCGACGTTGCCGCCGATGCCCACGACATGGCTGAAGCCCACGCCGTTGGGGCCTGCCCAATCCACGACGGCGCGCGCCAGAGAGGTCGATTGCGTGGCAAGTGCCACCCGTCCTGCCGGTATCGGCATGTGCGACAAGGTGGCGTTCAAGCCGATCGAAGGAACCGCCAGCCCGAACGAGCTCGGGCCCAGCACACGCACGCCTGCCCGCCGCGCGATTTCGCCCAGCTTATCCACCTGGCTCGTCACGATCGCTGCCGGTACGCCTCGTGTTCCGAGGTCTAGCAGCACCTGCTCGACCGCTTGCGCGGGATGGGTGATCACCGCCAGGTCGGGTGTTTCCGGCATGGCATCGTGCCAGATCTCGCCTTGGAAATTTGCAGCCGCCATGTTGGCGGCGATGCGTTGGCCGACAGCCGTCTCGGTGCCCAGGATCGCTACCGATTTGGGGCGGAAGAGGCGTCCTGGCGAAAAACGGGTCTTTGTGGGACGGCCTACGGTCATTTCACCTCAAGTGAGTGGGGGCCTGCCCATAACCAAGTTCCCCTGGACCGTGCTTTCTGCGGCCCGGCTGCTTGCACAGTCCTGTTGCGTTCCCCACGGCGGGACGGCAAGCCTGCGGGAGGATAGCAGATCGACTGCGCCTTGGGCGTAGGCCGAGGAGAAGCTCGATACTTCTCCTGCCGTTCATCCTTAATCCGCAGCGTAGCCGGGGCCAAAGCCCAGCTTGCAGGAGCGAGTCGCGATGAACGCCACCGCGCCCGCGCTAGCAGCGGAAAATCGCCCGTTGAGCGCGCGACGGACGAGTTGCCACATCAGTTCGCGGCGGCTCGGCGCCCATTAAGGTCACCTGAGCCTTGCCGCCTCAGGATTGCAAACGGACATAAGTGGATCGGCAGGCACGGGCCGGAAGCTAATCCCGATCCTTACAAGTGTTAGCGAACGGAGGCGCTGGCGTTTTTCGGCAGCCTGCCATGCCAGTGTGCGGACACCTTAGCAACGCCAAGGCGTCCGCGGGCCTTAATGCGTCCCGTGCGAGACCGGATAAGGCTGATCTCCCATCGTTCCCTGCCAGAGCACGCGATTATAAGCAGCTTCGTCGTTCTGATCTTCCTTGCTGAAGTCGAACTGTTTGGTATTCGCCGTCCACCACGCCGCATCATGGCGAAGTGGAGCGGCTCCATTCAGCCGCGCCCGCTTGATGACGTCATCTTTATTCAGGATGGGTAACTGAGTGTTCGTGATCAGCGACAGCGCTGGCACTGCCTCATACGTCCAGGATGCCTGCGTGATGTCAAACGCATCCGCCATAGGAGGTGTCGACGCAATCTGCACATCGAGCTGTTCCAGCCCAAGTATGTCGGTCATCGTACGGAGCATGCTCACCGTGGAATAACGCGTGCTGTCGACCGAGCCCTGCTTGACATATGGCCCAACGATGTAGGCGGTGCTGCGGTGCGTGTCGATGTGATCGGGGCCGTCCTGGCTATCGTCCTCAGTCACAAACACCAGTGTGTTGCCCGCGTAAGGGCTGTGCGCGATCTTGTCGACCAGGAGACCCACCGCGTAGTCGTTGTCGGCCTGCTGCAGTTCCGGCGTATTCACCCCATCGATGGCGGTGCCGAAATTGCCGGTATGGTCGTGCATGAACCGCACCATCTCAAAGGCCGGCAGCTTGCCGTTACGGACGTAGCTGTCGAACTCGCGTGCCCATTCCTGGTAGCGGTAAAAGTCCGGCAGATTATTGTCGAAGCCGCGGAAATACGGGTCGGTCCGGCCGACAAGCGAGGCATTTGCCGGCGTCGCAACCACGGTGCGCGTGGAAAAGGGATTGCGCAGAACAGGCAGGCCGCCGAACGAAGCCGGTGCGTTGTAAGGCACCAGATCGATCAGGAACCCGTAGTTGCGCACAGACAGTTTCGCACGCAATGCCGCGTCCCAGATAAAGCCGGTCCCCTGCTGGCCCGCTGGCCCATCCGGCGCCACTTCGTTGGCGGTGCCCGGGAGCAGGTCGGGGTCATGGACCGCCTCTGCACCATAGAGAGGCAGTGCCGCCAGGCGCTGCGCTGCAGTGGCCAGCCCGACATTCACATCGCGTGAAAGGCCTTCGGAATCGTAGCTGCCGCCGCCTTTGCCGTAATTGACAGCATTCACCTTCTTGTTCAGGTCCTGCACACGGCCTGCGGTGCTGAACTGCCAGCCATCCATGCTCGACAAAGAGGGGTCGTAGTAGTTGTCCAGATCCACAAAGTTCTTTGCGATGGCATGGAAGTTCGGCGTCAGTGCAGCGCCATACATGGTCAGCTTCCGGTCGCCGTGGCCCTCGCCCAAATCGCCCAGGATCTGGTCATAGGTGCGGTTCTCTTTGACGATGTAGACCACGTGCTGGATGTGGTTGCGCAGGAAACTCATCGTCTCCACCGCGGCGGGGCTTGTCCTCTGGTTAAAATGGTTGTTGGCGGCAACCACCTGCGTCAGGCCTAGCAGGTCGGAGGCCGATGGGGTTGGCAGGGTCAGGAAGCCCGCCTTGCTCAACTGCCAGTCATACTGGTTTGTGCCGGTAACTTCGTAGAGCGGATTTGGTCCGGTAATGCTCTGTGCGTTCACGACGTAAAGCATCGAACCATCGGCGCTGGTCGAGACCGAGGTCGGCTCCCACCCGGTTGGGATAAGTCCCGCCACCACCGGTGTCTTTCCGGATACGTCGATCACCGCAACCGCGTTCATCGCGGCATTGGTGACGTAAGCTGTATTTTCATCCGGTGAGAGCGTCACGCTGTTTGGCGACGCGCCATTCGTGGGACCTTCCACGATGTAGCCAAGCGGCGCCGTAGTGCGCACGCTGCCGGTGATGGTGTTGCTCGCAGTGTCGATCACATAAAGCATGTCGGAATTGTCGGCGGTGACGAAAAGCTTTGTCTGCGCCTTGTTCAGGACCAGGCGGTTCGGATTACCCGCCACCTTGATGCGGGCCGTCACCATGCCGGAGGACATGTTCACCACGTCGATCTCACGGTCGCGTATGCTGGAGACGTAGATGGTGTTCGCATTCGTCACCGCTACCCAGTAGGGGAATTCGCCTCCTGGCACGCCGCTCTGCGCTGCACTCAAGTTGCCTGGACGCAATGGCTGTTTCGTCACTGTGCCGCTGGCAAGGTTCACGTAATTGAGCTGGTCGTTCTCGACTTCGGCGACGATCAGCGTGGAACCATCGGCGGTTACCGCCATGCCCCCGTTCAGCGGGCTGGTCGCAGCCCCAAGCCCGGGTATGGAAAACAGGCCATTACCCGCCGGTTGCGGTACGCCGTAGGCTGTATCGTTCAGCTTGATCGGCGTACCAGTTTCGGCGAAACCATTGCTGCCGAGGGCAAAAACATGGACACTGTCGTCCCTGCCGCCACCGACATAGAAATGTGCGCTGTCGGGCGCCCAGGCGATTCCGCTGAAAGCGTTTGGCACCGGCAGCGCCTGCTTCTGCACGGGCGTGCCGGCAGAGATGTCGAAGACAAAAACGAATTCCGTGGAGGTCAGCGGATCGGTGGCACCTGAGGGAGTCTGGTTCAGATTATAGCCGCTGGTGAGGACAAGCATCGTCTTGCCATCCGGGCTCACAAGCGTGGTTTCCGCCTGGCCCACTGTGTAGTCAGGCTCGGTGGCGAGATGAGGATTGAGCGGCGTGAAGACCGACCCGGCCGCCGCTGTGGGCGTGATCTTCTGGCCAGTCGAAATCGTCATTGGCGCGGGTGTAGCGAGCGCAGTACTTGCCAGGAGCGCGGACAGGCCGCATCCGATCATCAGCTTTCTCATCATTCATCCCTTTGGTGGCGCCCGCTTGGGCGTCGATCTCTGGACCGGCCGAACAGGCTCCGGCGCAAGTTGCCGTGTTTCGAAACGGAGTTAACACGGCTGACGCCCGCCATCCTGAGCAATCTTCGACAGCACCATGAATGTTTTGAGACAGTCAGACTATTGTCAGAGATGCGGAACGAGTGGTGTTCGCCTATAGTTTATCGGCGCTTTTTGCATTCGGTTTTATTATCCTTCCTCCAGGTGGGCTTTCGTATTTAGCCTCGAAGAAGGCAAACAATTGTCAATCGGCAATCGTATCGTGGCAGGCTCGCGCAGAAATTCTATAGCCGCCATGCTGGCTGCGCTGCGTGGGCCAGCAGCCGGCTCCGTTGCCAGGATCGTCACCGACTTGGGAGCGAGGTGAGGTTCGGGCGAGGAACGGGACCTTTTGGTGCGGCCTGAAAGTCATTTCGCCTCAAACGTGCAGCCACTCGCCACGTAAAACCGGTCTGACCGTCCGCGTCGCGCCGGCTCCGGCTGGAGAGGCTCTTCACAGCAGGCTTTCGCCTGCTGCAGAGTTCCACCGCCGATGCTAAGTGCGCATGCTGAAAAGCAATTCGGCGAGTTGGTCCAGTTGCTCGGGCAATCCGGCTGCTGAGCCCTTGAGGGCTTCCTCCAGCGCCTCCCTGGATTGATAGGCTTCGTGGAAAGTCAGGAGTGTCCTTCCGTCGCCTTGGTTCTCGAAGGTTACGGTCGTGATCGCGCCCGCCTCGTCCTCGTCGTTGGTCCAGACGATGCGCGCGTCGGGCACCACTTCGATATACTTGCCGTAGAAAGCCATGGTCTCCGAACCGCCGGCGCTGAATTCCAGCCGGTATTTCCCGCCGGTACGGACGTCCATATCGCATGATACGAGCGAGACGCCGGACAGCGATTTCGGCATCCACCAACGCTTGAATAACGCAGGCTGGCTCCACGCTTTGTAAACCATGCTCGGCGGCGCATCGAACGTCCGGGTGATGACGAGTTCAAGATCTCCCCTGCGCTCGACTGAAGTGGGGTTCTGCGCACTACCTGCGTTGCTACCTTGCTGATCCATCGCTTTCCTCCTGTTTCATGTCCTTGATAATTTCATCCAAAGCTTCGAAACGGCTCTCGAAGAGCTTGCGGCGCGCCTCGATCCATTCCGCCTCCGCCTGCAGACCTTGTTCCGCAAGCCTGCAGGTTCTCACCCGTCCAACCTTTTGCGTGACGACGAGTCCCGCCCGCTGCAGAACCTGGACATGCTTCGTCATGCCGGTCAGCGTCATTTTGAACATGTCTGCGAGGCTGGTGATTGACGCGTCTGCCCGGCCAAGCTGATCGATGATCCCGCGCCGGGTCGCGTCTGAAAGCGCCGCAAACGAGAGATCGAGGGGGGAGGTTAAACACTGAACCATACGGCTCAGTGTTTAACTTGCTTGCGCAGAAAGCGCAAGCCTTGCGAACGTTCCGGCCACAGACCGGGGAAAGGGGTCGTGACAGCGCGTTGGCAGAGGTAGACATTTCCGAGCCGCTGATGAGCGAAGGCTGGCTTTCAGCGCATGATTTTGAAAGCGATTGTTTTGTCTGTCGGCAAAAGACCGCACTTGACCGAGCGTAGCGCTTGGGGAGATGGATACCGTGCGAGGCCTCGACAAAGACGGTGCAATGCCAAAGAGCATTGCACCCTACGGCTTGCTCACACGACGCCATCCGGACAACCGCACATTTTCGACAAGCGCCATGTGAGGAACGGTTAGCGCCGCAAGCCCGACGAACATGATCCTCACCACCCGATCGTCGATTGGCACGTTGCCGAATTCAAGCCACGCTGCTGCAATCATGCCGAGAACCAGCAGCATCGGCGCCAAGCCAGTCGCCCACAGCACCCGCTGCGACACGTCAGCGGCGTAGTCCGCAGTGCGCAGGATATGCCGCGGGCTGTGCATGACGCAGAAGAATATGGCGAAGGCAACCAGCGGCGGGACGATTGCCGCGAGAGCCCCGACCGATGCGATTTCAGCGCCGGTCAAGGGATCGCGCCTCGCCTCGATGGCGGCACAAACAACCAGCAAGAACAGCCATGGTCCTGCAATTGCCCGAAGCACCGGCATGATAGTGGACGCTGCAGGATGGCCGGCCAGGGCGGCAAACAAGGTCTCTGTCTCGGCCGGATGCAACAGTACCGGAAGGACTATGATGGCGCCGCCATAAATCAATCGCGAAAAGCCAGCTGTGCCGGGGCCTGGATCACCGGAGAAATGCAATGCTGACATCAGCAGAAAGCCAGTGAGGAACAGAGATGGCGCCACAACCCACAGGCCAACTACCGCCGCGGCCAGGACGGCGTAGCCGGCGCCGAAGGCGGCCCACCCGCCAAGGGTGTCAGCGCCGGGAAGCCGCCGGACAAACAGCGGGTCAAGCGCGCCATGAGGCACGCCGAGCAGCAGCACGACGAACGCCACGGCAGTGAGCTCGGCCGTGTGGCCCATGCGCGGCAGAACCAAGCTGGCGGTGATCACGGCCAGCGCGCACACGAGGAACATGCTGCTTTGAATGCGCTGCGCGCGCATCAAGCGGCCTGTCTCGGTATGGGAAGACCGGCTCTCGATCCGGAGGATTCGGCGCCGAACATGCCGCGCGCCAGAACGTTTAGGAACAGGCCGATCGGCAAGTGCCGGCCGATGATCGCGCAATCGGCAAGGGTTCCACGATCGCTGAGAAATCGGATGACGCGATCCGCGCCAGCGTCGCCGAACATGCGGACGAACAACTCCGGCCCGCGCACCGGTTGGGCGCGGAGAACCCGGAGAAACAAGCGATCCATGCTGCGGCGAAGGCGCGGATCGGGGTCATGACCTTGCGCGTCGCTTCCGGACGTAATGCGTGCGGCATTCGTCACCGCCCAGGATTGGATACGCTGGAACGCATATCCTGTACTGGGCCGCGCTGCGCCACTCATCAGCCCAGCCCGAACGTAGCGCGGTCCTTCTGCAGGCTGCTGCGGGGTAACTCCCATCGGCAGGATTCCTGTTTCGGTGCGGAGCACGCGCGCAGCCGATCCACCGC
Source organism: Acetobacteraceae bacterium (assembly GCA_965198825.1). Lineage (GTDB taxonomy): Bacteria > Pseudomonadota > Alphaproteobacteria > Acetobacterales > Acetobacteraceae > BOG-908. The sequence continues at coordinate 756,805 of CBDAQB010000003.1, forward strand.
AGAACTGCTCGACCGCGCTCGACTGCGCCATAGCAAGGTCGGATAAGAGAAGCCTTCGTGCGCCGAAAACGGTCGTTTCTATTAAGGCTCGCGTGGTTGATGACGGAAGGACGTAGCGGAACATGATGTCGCCGCCACAAGCTTCGCCGAAATGCATAAGACCCGCGACCTCTGGATCAAATACGGGCGCATCGCACTCGACTTCCTGTCCGGAGAATGATTGCCACATCAGCGCGTCGTCTCGCTGCACGGCACGCTGCGGCCGTGTGTCCACGATACTGCTTGCCGTGATAGTTCCGGCGCTCGTCACCACGTTCCAGTATCCGTCTTTGTAAAAGGGAGCGGCAAGCACGGTGACGCCGGTCGATAAGGAAACATTCCGGCTCCTGGCGATCACCTGCTGCGCTTCGGCGTAGAAGCGATCGGCTGGGATCATCTGATAGGGGTTTGCCGCGCAGCTGAAAGCCACCCGGCGGGCGGGCGAAGAAACCTCCATGCGCGACCATGATTGGCTGACAAGCTTCTCGAAGCGATGCGGGCCATGCCGCCAAAAGCACCAGGTGCGGTCGTTTTCATAGGCGGGCCTCGCCTCGAGAATCAATGACCGGCTGGAGGCGGAAGATTCAGCAAGCCGTACGCCGAGGCTGAGGCCCGCGCACCCTCCGCCAAGGATCAGCAGGTCGGCCTTAGCCATGCGCCATCTCGTTGATGCCAGGATAGCCAGCCAATGCGGCGTGCAAAGACAGGTCGTGGGGGCGGTGCGTGCGGCACGGGTTAAGCAGCGCGTGCGCCGTAATCGCCGCCTTGGCCGGACCGCGGACAAAAACGCGGCCGGACCAGGCGTCACCGCCGCGTTGCCGCAACGGCGTGCCGATGGCCTGATAGACGTGGGCTGCGACCTGGATCGCTTGCGCCGCGCGCGACGGGAGGTAGTGCAAGCCATCGTTGCCACTGGCGTAGTAATCATCGGCAAGATCGAGCATTTGCAGCACGACGGATTGCGCCAGCGCGCGGTCCGCGCCCACAGGATACACGAGCCGTGCCGGTGTCATGGCGGAGGTCAGCGAGGCAGGCAGATAACGCCGGCCGGCCTGCGCGTCACAGGCGACGTCACGGCATAGATTTGTTAGTTGCATGGCGATACCGAGATCGATCGCGTGCGGCGCCGCTGCAACATCGCACGTGTCGAGGGCAGCGCTCATCATCAAGCCGACTGTACCAGCGACCTTATAGCAATAGCGCAGCAATGCCGGCACATCGGCGATACCTACTGCCAGCAGGTCACCGCTCACGCCTTCGATCAACAGGCGTGGTATCGCCACGTCGATCCGGCATTTCGCCATGAGACGCAATGCATCGATGGTCAGCGGATCGGACGAGGCTCCCGTATCAAACGCGCGATCGAGGGCATAAAGGGCTTCGTGCGCGGCGCCGGGTGCACTCGACTCGTCGGCAAGGTCATCGACACGGCGGCAAAAACCATAGAGCCGCGTGGCTCGGTCAGCGTGCACGTTGCTCAGAAGGTAACGCGCCCAATGAAAGCTGCGGCCCTTTGTGGCGAGCAGCTTGTCGGCGACAGCAAAAGCGGGCGCATTTGTCCGTCTGGTCGGCGTAGCCAAGCCGCCAGGCATGGCCCGTGTCCAGAAAGCGGAGGCGCCGTGGCTCATAGAACCCTGCCATTCCATGAGCCGCGGCCTACTCACTCGGCAGCCAGAAGCATTCCGACATCACCAGTTGTAGTCTGAGCCCCGGACTTCATTTCAGCCTCAGTCTTGCCGACTGCGATCAGGTAGATCAGGACGCCGAGCGCGGCCTTGGCGACAATGTCAGCAACGGAGTAGCCGACCTGGACTCCGGCAATGGCAAAGGCACCGCCTCCTCCAATCATCGGCAGCACGAACACGATCGGGTAGAAACACCATGAAACGACAGTGAGCCAGCGCGCGCCGTTAACCAGGTCACGGACCTGAACAGGCTGCTTCGCCACGGAGTCCTTCAGCCCGACAAAGAGCTCGTAGACGATGACCAGGAACGGAACCATGGCCAGCGCCCAGAAGATCCAGCGCGTTTGATTGTCGGTCGCGACCTGGCCGGGGTATCCGAGAATGACCATGACGGCAGCAAGGCCGCCGAGCAACGTGCCCTTTCGAACTGTCTCGGCGCGCGGCAGCCGCATGACCAACACCAGCTCCACCAGCAGAAGTGGCACTGTCAGCAACCAGTCGACGTAACGATAAGCATCGTTGAACGCGATTCCCGTCGTGGTAACCTTGCCGTTCACCAGCCTGTAGGCTTCGTCCCAGCTGTTGAAGATGCGGAAGTAATGGTAGCAGGCGATCAGTGTCACGAGCCCGGTCAGCGTCAGCGCTGTCTTGTAGGGCGCGGCAACCTGCGATCGTCCGAAAAAGGCAAAGACGGTTGCCGCACCCATGACGGCAATGGTGAATGAGAGCGCATTATAGACAAGGTTGAATTCGCTGACGGTGATTTCTGGCATCTTTGTGTCCCATCCGATGAGCCGGCGACCGCGCCGTTCCTCGAGGTTCACTGCTGGGCCCTGATGCGCAGGACGACTAGGCTCGGAAAATACTTAGAGCCACCAGGATCCGTGTTGGCTGATGCGGCCTATCCGAGAGCGCGTCTGGTGATCGATGCCGTCGGGCTCTGTTGAGCAGCGCCAATTTCTCAAAGGGGTTCGTGGACGAGTCCTCAGCGGGCTCGCCACCAGTTCAAGCGCCGGTGGCGAGGGGCAGAGCCCCAGCCTTACTTTGCCTTGTCTTCTTTTCCCTCGGCAGTTCCAAACAGTTTCCCCATGGAGGCGGCCATGTCGGTGGGGATCAAGACCGTTGTGCCCCGTTCCTTGTTCATTTCGTAGAGCAAGTTCATCTGCCTGAGCTGAAGGGCGACGGGGTTGAGCGCGTAGAGTTCGGCGGCGGCGAGGACCTGGCGGGCGATATCCTGTTCGGCGGAGGCGAGCGTGACGCGGGCATCGCGTTCGCGTTCGGCTTGGGCCTGGCGGCTCATGGCGTCCTGCAGGGCGGCGGGAATGGCGACGTCGCGGATTTCGACGGCGCGGACGGTGACGCCCCAGCTTTCGGTTTTGGCGGCGATGGTTTCCCGCAGGGCGAGGTCGGCGGCGTGGCGGTCGGCGAGGAGTTTGGAGAGATCGATGCTGCCGATCATTTCCCGCAGGCTGGTTTGCGACACGCGCTCGATGGCTTCGGTATAGTTGACGATGTTGATGGCGGCGGCGCGGGCGTCGTCCACTTGCCAGAACACGATGGCGTCGACGCCGACCGCCACCGTGTCGCGTGTGAGCGCCTGTTCGGCGGTGATGTTGGCGGTCTGGATACGCATGTCGATGATGGTGGCGATGGTGTCGATCGGCCAGAGCAGGAAGAGCCCTGGGCCTTTCACCGCGTGGAAGCGGCCGAGGCGCAGCACGACGGCGCGGCGCCATTCCTGAACGAGCCGGATGGAGCGGAACAGGATCACCACGAGTATGACGATGATGACGGAGACGAGGATCGGCAGCATTTCCATGGGTGATGCTTTCAAGATTGTTCCCCCGCGCCGCTCTCCAGGGCCTGGCGCAGCCGCGAATCCTCGAGGTCGAGTTCGCGTTCGATGCGGCGCCGGGCTTCGTCGTCCAGCGCGTCCTTGGCGTAGAGTTGGGCGAGGTGGGCGCGTTCGGCTTCGATGAGCTGGAATTGCAGCTCGATGGTTTCGTATCTTGGGTGTTCCTGCAGGAATTGCTCGCAGGCGCTGACGAAAAACGCACGCCGGTCGGTGTGGCGCCGGCGTAGCGCTGCGACGATTTCGGTTGTGGCGCCCTGGGCTGCGAGGCGGTCCAGCTCGGCGAGGGTGGCGTTGATGCCGGAGATGCGGGCGGCGATTTCGGCGCGCTTGGCGGCTTCGGCTTCGCGCTTGCCGGTGTTGGCGAGGCCGAGCGAGTCGATCACCCAGGGCAGCAGCGAGCCCTGGCCGACCAGGGTGACCAGGATGATGCAGAAGGTGACGAGGAGGATCAGGCCGCGGTCCGGAAACGGGTGGCCGCCGACCGTGAGCGGGATGGAGAGCGCGGCGGCTAGCGAGACGACGCCGCGTATGCCGGTGAAGCCGACGATGAAGGATTGCTGCCAGGGCGGCGGCGTCCGCTTCATGCGCCGGCGCCGGTCGAGGATGCGCGGGATGGAGGCGGCGAACACTACCCAGAGGAAGCGCGCGACGATGACGACGATGGAGGTGACGGCGACTGCCAGCGCCAGGCGCCGCCATTGCACGGTGTCCAGCCCGTCGGCGACGACGCGCGCCTGCAGGCCGGTGAGCAGGAAGATGACGCCTTCAATGAGATAGACCAGCACGTCCCATACGAAGAAGCCTTGCAGCCGCGTGGCGGGGGCGATGAAGCGCGGGCCGTTCCAGCTCACCCAAAGGCCAGCGACGACGGTTGCAAGCACGCCCGAGCCGCCCAGCGCGTGCGGCACCCAGAAGGTGACGAACGGGGTGAGAAGGGCGATGACGATTTCGACATGCGGATCGCCGACCCAGCGGCGCACACGCAGCGCGCTCCAGCCCGCGGCGATTCCCCAGGCGAGTTCGCCGGCAACGATGGCTGCGAAACCACCCAGGGCATCTCCCAAGGAAAACTGCCCGCTGGTGACGGCTGTCACGGCGAAGCTGAACAGGATGAGAGCGGTCGCGTCGTTGACCAGGCCTTCGCCCTCCAGAACGGTGAGGATGCGGCGCGGCACGGAGAGGCGTCGCACGATGGCCATGGGGGCGACAGCGTCGGGCGGGGCCACAACCGCGCCGAGCACGAAGCCGACGGCGAGCGGCATGCCGAGCAGGACGTGCATGGCGAACGCGACAGAGGCGGCGGTGGCGAGCACACAGCCGACGGCGAGCATGAGGATGGGGGCGAGGTCAGCCCTGAAACTGCGCCAGCTCATGCCGACGCCTGAGCTGTAGAGCAGGGGCGGCAGTAGCAGCAGGAGCATGAGGTCGGGACGAATGGCGACCCTCGGCACGTGGGGGACGAAGCCGGCGGCAAGGCCCAGCAGGACCAGGAGAATGGAAAGCGGGACGCGCAGGCGCTGGGCGGCTACGGCCGAGAGCGCGGTGGCGAGGATCAGGGCGAAGAGGATTGGGAGTTCGGAAGGCATGAGCAAGCATGTTCTTTTTTGAAAAAAAGAACCAAAAAACTTTCGCGACCTGGGACCGAGATCGAGGAAGTGCCGAGCCTAAAGATCCAAAAGTTTTTTGCTTCTTTTTTTCAAAAAAGAAGACCTTCCTTTCTTGACCGAGCATCCGTGATGATGCGGAGCGCGCTACACGCAAAAGTCGTGGCGAACATCACGAGACATATCGCGAACCAACGTAAACGTCTCAAAACAGGTATGTCACTATCGTGACTTCTCATGGGGCGTGCTGAAGCGTTGTTTGAGCGCAGCTACGCCCATTGCATGGGAACGACAATCAAAAGAAGACCGAAAAGGCCCGGCGGTTATGTTTCAAGCGGATGATCTGAAGTCCTTGGAGGGCAAGGATGAACATTGCGACATCTGCATTGTGGGAAGCGGGCCTGCCGGTAGCACGTTGCTACGAGAACTTACGGGAAGCGCTTTCCGAATCATCCTCGTGGAAAGCGGCAAACATGATCGGCAGGCGCAGTCCGACGACCTGAACGAAATTGAAAACGTCGGTGCTCCGCGCGTTCTGGATCAGTGGCTGGTCCGCAACCGTATCGTTGGCGGAAGTTCTCACACATGGATGGGGCGATGTGCGCCATTCGACGACATCGATTATCAGCACAGGTCCTGGGTGCCTTATTCGGGATGGCCGTTTGGTCCAGAGGAACTAGCGCCCTATTTTCCGCGGGCGGCCATTCATCTCGGGTTAAGTGCACCTAGCGGCGGCTGCCTTTCTCGATCCCTAATACCCGGCCTGCAAGAAAACTATCTGAAACCTTTCACGTGGGAATATAGCTGCGATACGAAAAGTCGTTTGGACTCGATGAGGTTCGGCCCGCGGCTGATGTCACAAACGACGCGCGATGCCCGCGTTATTACCGATGCCACTGTTCTTCACATCAACACCAACGATCATGTCTCGGCTGTTCGCTCCGTCGAGGTGACGAACTCCACGCATGGCAAAATCAGGATCTTCGCCTCGACGGTCGTGCTTTGCACGGGTGGCATCGAGAATGCTCGTCTGCTGCTGGCATCCAACCGTCAGGCCGCGACCGGCCTGGGAAACTCCAGGGGGCTCGTCGGTCGTTTCCTTATGGACCACCCTCGCGGACCCGTGGCTACGTTCGATTTGGTCCGGTCTGGACGGCTTCAGAGCAAGTTCGGACTTCAGCGGATCAGGACGCCCGAGGGTCCGCGTCAGTTTCGGCATGGATTGCGTCTCAGCCCGGCGATACAGGAGCGGGAGGGCCTTTTGAATGCCACGGCATGGCTCCGCGAGATCGTTACTCCCGACGATCCATGGCAAGCCGTCAAGCGGTTCGTACGCGGCAACGCCAACATCGCCCGCGATGCGTCCATCATCGCCGGAAACCTGGGGCTTCTGGCAAAGGGCCTCTATCGTTACACAACCAGCAGCAATGGTTTGCCTAGGAAGCTTCAAGGCCTCGTGCTCGAAGCGACAAGCGAGCAAAGTCCCGATCCCGAGAGCCGCGTCACCCTCTCCAGCCGCACCGACCGGTACGGCATGCCGTTGTCGAAGGTCGCCTGGAAAATTGGCGACCTGGAACAGAAGACCGTGTGTAGAACAGCGGAACTGGTGGCTGAGGAATTCAGGCGGTTGAAGTTCTCGCCTCCCACTCTGCTCGAGTGGGTCACGTCAGGCTGCCACTTCCCAGGCAGTTTTCAGGATGTTGCCCATCCTACCGGAACGACACGCATGTCGCTCGATCCGTCGCTTGGCGTGGTGGACGGGCAGGGTCAGGTTCATGGCGTCGCCGGCCTTTACATTGCTGGAAGCTCGCTCTTTCCGACATCTAGTCACGCCAATCCGACGCAGATGATCGTAGCGATGGCGGTTCGTCTCGCGGATTTCCTGAAAAAGCGGTCGAATGCCTGAAGTTCGGCTTTAGGATTCGTGTAGGCCCGAATTCTGCGTGGGGAAGAAGTTTTCTGCGAAAAGGCAGGAACGCCCTGCCCGTAAGTGTTTGCCAAGCCCACTGTGCTGCATTCAGAAAATATACACGTCCGTTTCGATGGACAGAAAAACTCGGAAGCCGTTCGCCGCGCCGGCCACTTGCTTGCCTATTCCGACTTCAACGGCCCATTCGAGAGGCAACTCGCGTGTGTAGCCGATTTCCACGAATGTCTGCGTCCCTCTTCCTTGATCAGAGGCGCCGTAAATGACGTCGGCCACCAGGGCGCCTTTGCTGGTCGGCAGGAACGTTCCGCCGAATACCATTTGCAGCTGGTCCTTGCGTCCGTTTTCATCTGGCTGCAGCAGGTGATAGTCGGTCAGGTTCAGGTGCAGCCTTGGCGCCGCGTCTCCCTCGCCCAGCGAACGTGATGCGATGGCGCGGAAGATGTATTCAGCCGACTTGTGGCCTGCGCCGAATGGCGCCGCGTAGAACAGGTCGAAACCAAACGAGGGCAGCAGGCGCGTCTGATCGGTGGCATGCACGAGAACGTCACTCACCACGTTGCCTACATTATGCTCGGACCCTCTGCCGAAATCATAGTTCGGATTCACCGAAACCTGGACGTCCTTGAACACGCCTAGCTTCAGCGAAGGCCCCGTCTCCTGAACTTCCTTCGCGTCCGCCTGCTGCGAGCGCGTGTAGAGCGTTGAGTATTGCAGCGAGAGTTCGCCTGGCTCGTTCGTCAGATCGTCTTGCAGGGTGATCGGATCGCCTTCCTCGATCTGCTGCGGATCGTAGGCTTCCGGCACGCGCTCTTCAGGCGGTCCGGCCAAGGCGGGACGCGCCACGAAGGCGGCGAGCACGAGAACGATCGGCAGCCATGCCGACCAAGCCGGCGGCGCTGCCTTGGCCGCTTCGCTTGGGCCATTCCTTCTGATCTGCAAACCAGCCCCCTCCTTGGCTGCCCACCGTAAGGAGAGCGGTGCCATCTTAAGGACAAGAGGGGGCTGCACATAGCCGCTCTGAAGGTGGTCAGCCTAATGGCTTGGGGAGCCGAAATACTGCTTCCAGGCTGTCAGTTCGTTCGGCTTGTTGTTGGCGGAGAAGGAGTATTGGTAGTTCCCGCCTCCATTGCTGTTCCAGATATCGACATAGGCGACCGACAGCCCGGCGGTGATGGCGGAGGAGAGTGTGGAGTTCAGCCATTGCGGAAAGGCAGAGTCGTCGCACACGCTGTGGCCACCGTTGCAGTTGCCGGCGCCGGTTTCCGAAACCCCGAAGGGTTTGTGGTGCCCCTCGGCGAAGGCGATCAGCTGCGAAAAGCTCAGCGCATTTCCGCCGCTGCCATCGAGCGACCATTTGGTGGCGGCCGGGTATTTCCAGTAATGCGTCCTGTTGACCGGATCGGCAAGCCATGTTGCCAGGCTCGTGTCTTCGGTGCCGGTATCCCAGTCGTGGTAGGTTGGCGATGAGCCGCCATCGGAATACGGCCACTCGTCGCCGTAGATGTCTGCGGCGACGACATCGACGTAGCTGTCGCCCGGGTAGAGTGCCGTCGTTGCGTGGGCCACCGAGTAGTTGGTGATGCCAGGGTTCCAGGCGACCTCGATGGTCATGTTGTTCGCGGTCGCGTAGCGGTGAAGGACGGTGTAGATATGCTGATAGGCGCTCACCCAATCCGCCTGCGTCTGCGCGGCCGTGCCCACGAAGTATGGTGTGCCTTGCAGGTTCATTTCCCAGCCGACGCGGATGACCATGGTCTGGAAGCCGTTTTGCTTCCACGCCTGTATGACGCCGGTGATTTCGTTGTCGTAGGTGCCGGCGGCGAAAGCCTTGAATTGCGTGTCCGGCGTGCCGGCGCCTGATGCAGTCGAGAACATCGGGAAGCCGAGCGCGGGCTCCAGCGTTTTGGCAACCGGACTCTTTGCGTTCGACCAGGCTTGCCAGCTCGCGTTCGACGGCCAGGAGGTTACTGGCTGCGTGTAATCCACATAGGTCGTGATGAGGGTCGGCTTGGACTGCATGGCGCTGACGTAGCTGGTGTAGTTTGCCTCGAAAGTCGCTTCCTGGGAGGCGTCGCTGCCGTTCGGATTTCCGAAATAGGCTCCGACGGGATAGGGCAGACTTGCCGCCGCGGCTGGAGAGAGGGCAGCGGCCGTGCTCGTGACAAGCATGGCGGCCGAGGCGAGGTGCCGCAAACCGCGGCTGTAAAGCGGACTGATTTCGGGCATGGGGCTCTCTTAAATGATGCATGCTAAGCTGAACGCGCTTGAATAATGCACGTCCAGGTTGTATTAATGCATACGATAGCAACCGTCGCAAGCTTGTCGAGGCTTGAGAGTGGATTTGCTGCTGGCCTGATGGCTTTTTGATCGCATGGGGAACCAACTTAACCTTTGGCTAAGCTGGTGGGTGCGACAGGGATTGAACCTGTGACCCCCGCCGTGTGAAGGCGTCCAGGAGGCTTTGAGCGGATTTGCTCGAGCTTGTCCAAAGCCTCTAAGTGACTGTCAAGTTGGCACTTTTTGTCTGGCTTGGTTTGATAAGGTTTGCCCCGGCTTGAAAAAACCTGCTACCTACGTGCTACCTAGGCGGAGTTAGGTAGCGGCATGGGAGTGGAACGAACCCGCATCGGACTTCGCGAAATCCGCGCGCTTCAGCCCAATACGGAGCTTTGGGATTCGAGCGTTGCAGGCTTCGGTGCACGCCGGCAGCGCTCAGCGGCGGTAGCATACGTCCTCCTGTATAGAACAGCCGAGGGTCGACAACGGCGCTATACAATCGGCCGGCACGGCGCGCCCTGGGTCCCTGACACCGCACGGAATGAGGCGAAGCGCCTGCTCGGCCTGGTCGCGGTTGGCGAAGACCCTGCCAGCGGGAAGGCCGAGCGCCGTAAGGCCATGACGGTTGCCGAGCTTTGCGCCGACTACTGGAAGGACGTTGAGGCGGGCAGGGTGCTCGTGCGCGGAGGCAAGCCGAAGAAGCACAGCACCATAGCAAGCGATAAAGGCCGGATTGAGGGCCACATCATACCATTGCTCGGTAAGCTGCGCGTTGGCGCAGTTACGCGGTCCGACGTCGAGGCTGCGATGCACAAAATAGCCAGCGGCGAGACTGCCAAGAGGCAGAAGACGAAGCTCCGCGGCCTGTCCCTCGTTCGTGGCGGCAAGGGTGTGGCGACGCGCACGGTGGGGCTGATCGGCGGGATCTTTGCCTATGCAGTCGAGAAGGGCATCCGCGACGACAACCCGGCGCACGGCATCCGCAAATACGCGGAGGTGAAGCGCGAGCGTAGGCTGTCGGATGCGGAGTATGGCTTGCTCGGTCTGGCATTGAAGAATGCCGAACGCCATGCGGTTTGGCCGCCGGCGGTGAAGGCGCTCCGCTTCATGGCGCTGACAGGCTGGCGGTCAGGCGAGGTGCTGGGCCTGAAGCGAGCTGAAATCGACCTGAAGGGACGGGTGGCTCGGCTCACTGACACGAAGACTGGACCAAGCTTTCGACCGCTGTCCAATGCTGCTTGCGCATTGCTCGCAGGCATGAAGCACCAAGGCGAGTTGATGTTTCCTGCGACGCGTGGTGAGGGGCCGATGGCAGGGTTTCGATCATTCTGGGAGAAGATCGCGAGGCTCGGGCCGCTGCCGCTTGATATAAGCCCGCACACGCTGCGGCATTCCTTTGCGAGCCTTGCAGCGGACATCGGCTACTCGGAACTGACTATCGGCGCGCTTTTAGGTCACAAAGGAAGCGGCATTACCAGCCGTTACGTACATGCAGCAGACACTGTTTTACTTCTTGCTGCAGATGCCATCTCCGACGCCGTCATTGCCCTGATGGAGGTCAACAGCTCCAGCGTTGGCGCAGAAGCGCGCAGCGAGTCAACCTAACATGGCGGCACCTCGACGCTATAATGATTTTGGACTTTTTCTTGTCATGGCAGAATTGCTCGCGTGGCCTGAGCATTCAGGCGTGACTTCAAAGTGTGAAGCTATCGAAGCGGCAATCAGGCTTAATCCGTTATCGGACAGATGGTCGCCCGTTGAAGCTGGACGCACTCGCGAACGCCTAAAGCGCAATTACGGAAAATATCGCGAAAAGCTGGAGCGCCTCTCTCGGGCAAAAGGTCGCTACGAAAAGCCACTTTCTCCAACTTTGTTGGGCAGTACGCATCTCGACCCCGAGATTTCTTATCTGGAAGAAGCTTACACCCATCGTCGACTTACCGCGACGCTTCGAACTGGAAGCAAGTGGCTCCTGGACTTAGTGGATATTCTGGAGGAGCAGTTTGCTCGGGGGGAGACTAACCCCGCCTTGCTTAAGCATAGCCGCGAAATCGCCGCACTCTTGGACGCGGAAGCGCGCGCTCATGGCGAGCCGCCTATGGCCGAGTGGATCGTAGGAGTAAAACGGCCAATTTAGGCCGAATTAATCCTTTTGCGGCGCAAGCCTATCTGTGAATAATCAGCAACCACCAAGCCCTATCAAAAGAGGTTTACGGTGGTTGAAGCCAGTCTTAATGCGGGAACACGACTGCGGCGACGCGAACTAGCTGCCGCTTTAACTAGCGCGGGATACCCGACAACGGAGAAAACGCTTGCGACTTGGGCCTCTCGCCCGGGGCGCTATGGCGGACCCCCTTATCGGCTTTTTGGCCGTATTCCCCTTTACCTATGGGGAGATGCTTTAACGTGGGCCGAGGGTAAGTTGGGTGCACCACGACGGACTACCTCCGACATTGAGAATCGCGTAGCGGCCTAAAACTTAACCCCCGCACGCGGCGCGCACGGGGGCGGACAAGTTTCGTATGGTGCCGGGCAGGCTCGATCGAAATACACAATCCGCACCTAAGTTTCAAGCGCAAAGCGTCGGGCACTCTAGGAGTCCGACATGCCAAACCAAACTCGGAAATGGCCTTTCCAAAACGGCCCACAGGAGACTTCATCTAATGTCTGGATTAACGCACCAGCCGGTGATCTGACCGCATTAGTTCTCGATAGGTTGGCCGACGCCGAGCTCCAGCATGGGCACACTGCGCGCGCCGAACAATTGGCCGAATTAGCTGCTGCCATGCGAGGCGAACCATGATTATCCTCGCTGCGCCCGGTGGATGCTCAGTGCTGCCAGCCCGCCTCTCGCGCAAAATCCGTGACAACCTTCCGCCTTACTTTGGCTTCATGGGTCCGCTCGCCGCGCCTGCCGAGGGCGACGTCATTGACGTACTAGCAATCGCTGATCCCGCGACCCCCTGGCCCCGTCATATGAAAAAGTCGCGGACGCCTACGGTCGCGCTGCTGGGCGACGATCCTGGGTGTGAAGGAGGTTACGGCGGCCCGGATGCGTGGGCGTGTGCCAACAAGCTTGGGCGCTGGGCTCGAGCCGTGTTGGTGCATGGTGCTGGCGGCGAGGCGCAACACTACGCCGAGGCTACGCGTGCTGCCCTAAAGGTCGGAAGAGTAGCGCTGATCGAGACCACATCAGCTAACGCGCGCGCTTGGGCCTTACGGCTGAATTGCCCGCGAACGTTGATGATTTTACCTCGAGACGGCCTGCACCCGATCTCTCTCGAGGAGATGGCGCTGTGAGGTTTCTGGCGGCTGCGGGAGCGAAGCAGTGATCGAGATCACGCAACTTGCTAGCTCCGCAGGACCTCTGACGAAGCGAATTCGTCTCTCTGCCGATGGGCATCTGATTAGCGACGGCAGCGCCTGCGTCATGTCGAAAGGCGAAGCACATCGTCTCTCCTTGCCGAACATGCATGCCTTCGCAGAAAGCATTCGGATGCTCGACACCAACCAAGCAATAGCTCTCGGAGCGCTGCGCGCTGATTTGCCAGATGCGGTGCGGATCACCACGCAAACCGCTCTTTCGAAGCTGAATGGCTCGGCTCCGCTGGACCTGATTTCCCGCACCGCAGAGCACATTACCTATCGGTCGGATCAGCCATCGTTAGCGCTCATTGACATCGATACAAAGGGAATGCCCGCCGCTGTTGTCGAACGCATCAGGGAAGCCGGCGGCTATTGGTCTGCGCTTGTGTCTGTCGTGCCTGAACTCACTGCTGTCGCCCGCGCTGTCCGAACATCGACCAGTTCAGGCATCTCGCGTGCTGACACTGGTGAGAGTGTGAAAGGCTCTAACGGTGTTCACGTCTTCCTGCTCGTTCAGGACGGCGCAGATATCGAGAGATTCTTACGCTGCTTGCACGATCGTTGCTGGCTGAACGGCCTCGGGTGGATGATGGTGGGCGCCGGCGGGCAGCTGCTCGAGCGCTCCCTTATCGACAAAATGGTGTACGCCGCGGAAAGGCTGGTCTTCGAGGCGGCGCCGATCCTGGAGCAGCCGCTTCGGCAGGATCCAGCGCGCCGGGCGCCGCATGTCGAAGACGGCGTTGCCGGAGATACGCGCTCAATTTGTCCCGACCTCTCACTTCTTGAGAAAACGCAGCTTCGAGATCTAAAGGCGGTGGAGAGATCCAGGCTCGCACGTCCGGCCGAGACAGCGCGCCAAGCCTTCATCGCTGCTCAAGCGACCCGCATTGTTGAAAAGTTGGGGTGCAGCGAGGCCGTCGCGCGCAGGACGGTGGAGCAACAAACCGGAGGTACGCTCCTACCTCAGGTCATCCTGCCCTTCGATGCGGAAGACCTTTCAGGAATGTCCGTGGGAGACGTGCTCGCGGATCCAGAGAGGTTCGTGGGCGCCACGCTGGCAGACCCGCTTGAGGGTGTCGAGTATGGCCGCTGTAAGGCCAAGATCATGCGTCGCGCGGATGGCAGCCTTTGGATCAATTCCTTCGCTCACGGACGGACAACCTACGAACTCCGGCACGATGCCGCGTCGGTTGAGACGGCTTTGAAGGCAGGTGACTCAGCCGAGGCGGCATCCTTGTTCGTCCAACTACTGCTCGTGGCCGATCTTGCCGCGGATGAGGAACACGCGCTGAGAGAGTTGGTCAGGGAGATCACAGGCGTCAAAGCAAGGCCGCTGGACGCCAAGATCAGGGCAGCGCGGAGGGATCACGCTCAGCAGCGCGCGAGGTCTGAGAACGAAGCCCGGAAGGCGGAGCGAACGGACAAGCGGCTGCAAGTCAGAGTGCCATCTCCGGATGACGAGCGTCTCCCTGTCCTGCACCTCCTGGACGAGGTCCTGGGTGCCTCGAAGCAGGCAGTGCCACCCGTCCGCGATTTGGATGGCCATCCCGTCGAAGTCCGCTGCCGACCGCCCATGATGCTTCACGAGCTAACCTCCGAAGGGTCGAACCAGAGCGAGGCGCCCAAGACGCGCTTACCTGCGCCGGTCCTGCCGCTCCTCACGCGCCACGACCGCTACAGTCTGGCGCACGAGATCGAAAAGCACATCGAGTTCACCGCGGAGACCGATAACGGCGCGACACGCCCTGTGGCGCTTCCGGGAACGTTTGTGGAGCACTACAGCGCCTTCCGGAACTCCCGGCTGCCGCGCGTTGGCGCGATCGTCACTGCGCCACTCGTGATGCCGAACGGCACGCTGCTCGCGCCAGAGGGGCTCGACCGCGAGCGGAAGCTGGTGTTCCAGATTGAGCCGCAGTTGATGAAGCTCATGCCGCAGCCTAATTGGTGCACGAAGTCGGCTGCCGCGAACGCGCTAGACTTCCTGGCGTCCAAATGGCTCTGCGATGTCGCGACCGACTTTGCCGGCAAATGCGTCCTGATTGCCCTGGCCCTCACCATCCTTGAGCGCGTTCTGCTGCCCGAGCGGCCAGCATTCTTTATCACTGCTGGCAAGCGGGGTGGCGGCAAAACGACAGCTATCATGATGCTGATCCTCGCTGTGACGGGGAAAAAGCCGGCAGCAGCCGCGTGGTCACCGAATGAGGAGGAGCGACGCAAGGCTATCCTCGCCTACCTGGCCGAGGGCTTGGCCGCGATGGTCTGGGACAACATACCCGTCGGCACCACGATCGCCTGCCCAACGCTCGAGAAGGTGCTGACCGCCGAGAGCTATAGCGATCGGGTGCTTGGCCAATCGGCCACCATAACCGTCCCATCGTTCACCGTCATGGCCTTCACGGGCAACAACATCAGCCCCAAAGGTGACATGGCATCTCGCTCACTGATCGCTCGCCTTGAGGTGGCTCGGCCGGATCCAGAGAACCGCTCTTTCACGCATTCCGACCCAGTCGCCTGGACGCTCGAGAACCGGGGCGCAATTCTGCGCGCGCTCTACACCATGTTGCTAGCCAATCCGCAGCTTCAGGCCGCAAATCGAGTTCCGGCGAAAACACGATTTAAAACTTGGTGGGGTCTTGTTGGGGCTGCGGTGGAGCATGCTGCTTCGGCGTTGGTCGATGACCAAAGGACAATGGCAGCAGACGACCGATATGCGATGCTGATTAATTTTTCTAAGCTGTTTGCACTTGTTGAGGATGATGACGAAGAAAGTACATTATTAGCTGATGTTTTAGATATTCTTTATTCCGTCTGGCCGTCCAGGTCCTTTCTTGCGACTGATGTGGCAAGACTTATCAACAACCCGATGGAAGGGGAGGCAGACTCAGCAGACTTGCTGAGAGGCTTTTTTGAAGCGAACGGCAGGAGAAGCGGGATGACAATTACGCCTCGTTCCATAGGTCAGCGACTACGCGCGATGATCGGGGCTCCTGTCTTCGTTGAGGGCAAGACGATGCGGTTGGATCGCGTCGCTGGAGGTGGCCCAGCAGAGCAAAAGCGTGCCGTAAATTTCCGAGTCAGGACTCTTTGAAATGTTAGCGAGTCGTGATCTCCCAAATCAGATTTCGTTTAGACGCGAGTCAATCGACCGGTCCCTCCACAGGTTGCGATTTCGCGGAGATCTCGCATTCGCCGTAATGCTCGGCTGCATGAGCCTCGGCCTGTGCAAGCCCCTGAGGGCCGCTGACGTACGCCCGATAGCGGCCGACGACATTGACGGCCCAGTAGAGCGGCAGGCGCTTGGTTTAGATGACTTGAGTGGTCGTGTGGATTGTCCTTCAAGACCTCTAATATGTGCAGTTCGCTTCCGGGTCGTCGATGGGTTTGAAGCGTCCAGTCGCTTCGTCGTAGACGCTGCAGAAATACAGGGTTCGCCGCCTCTCTGCAGCGTCATTGTAGATTATCCATCCGTGAAAATGCAGGCGCTTGGGATCATCATCCCTGGGCAGAGAATGAACGAAACTGGACCAAGCCATGTCAATGTTAGTATCGGAACTGGTGGCCAGGGTTCTTTCTTCACCTACCTCAAAAGTGAGATTCGGGATAACTCCGTTTTGCCTCGTGATGCTGAGGTGCAATCTGTCTTCGGGATCAAGGTATTCCAGAAGAACGAGATTACTTACAATCCTCGCTTCACTCATCCCGGCATTTACCAAAACAAACCAAGCTCTAATTGGTTGATCTTCGGACGGGATGTTGCTTTTAGGCGCTCTGAGCCGGACGGAATGGATCCTCAAGTGTGGCCTGTGCGAGAGCAAGAATGTTTGCCGCATGATCTCTTTTTGCTGAAACAAAAGTTCTTCTTGTTTCAGGGCGATTTTGGATTGAAGTTCGCTAGCATCTGCCTGTCGGGCAGATGTTTCGGCCTGTATGTTCATCACCCCTCGCTGGCTGTGCGCCAAGTAAGCCTGAACAGCGAAGATGCCCGCCTGCACGGTCAAAATGACCAGCGTCAACAGATCTCCTATTTTGATCGTCCAGAAGCTGTCTGGTTGTGGTTCCCCGTAGGCGTTGCCGGCTGCTGTGTGTCCGCTCTCATAGGCTGGAACATGATGAAATGGACTGACCGCTACCGCGAGCGGCCACCATATCAAAAAGGCGACCACTAGGATGGCCGCCCATTCGAACTTCGTTATTTTGACCGACACCGCCTCCGCCTCCCTCGGCTCTTTTTGGGGGTTAACACCGACCTATCGCAGCGCCAAAGATTTTGGGTTTGTTTCGGTTGTTACGTCGGAACTCGAACTCAGCCACGTAGCGCGGAGACTGCCGCGCTTCTGCAGCGAACAGATGCGCCTCGGAGCCTCTGCATAGCCGGCCGCAATCCTCCCATTCTTTCACCCAGTTTTGTCTACCGCAGCGAGCCACGAAGCACCTCGCGTCCAAGAGATCGACTCGGCTACCCTGCCAAAATTGCGGAAGAGAGGGAAGAAGGGGAAGGTTTCAGCCGGCCCGCGGTCCGCCAACACCTGATTTGACGCATACTTTCCACAAAATCACCTCTCCCCGGCGCGCGTTAGGCCTGAAACCTTCCCCTTCTTCCGCACCTTCCGCAATTCTGAGGATTAGGCAGTCATCTATGGATCAGCAAAACGTCGCCGCAGACCTGCGGCTGTGTGACGAGAGGATGCAAGATCTCAACACATTCGAGCAGCGCTTGGTGGCTCGGTTGCACTCCTACGGAGGCCAGGGCACCTCGGAAGAACTACATCTCCTCGCCAACATTGCGGCCCGCTTGCGAGCGGAGGCCACCACGAGAGAGCACGAGGGTCCATCGGCGGATGTAATTCCGTTTGAGCCAAAGAAGCCCAAGAAAAGCTGAAGCCTCGCTACGCGCACACACGCGAGGCAAAAAGTGGCGAAACACCACCGCTAGATGCTAAGATGACGACGGCGTCGTACATGTAGACGCAAACGAGAGGCAAGTATCAGCGAAGGACGTGCCGGCATGGCTGAAAAAATAGCGGCGAAGCAGCACAGACGAGGAGTGGGCAAGCCGTTCCAGCCTGGCAAAAGCGGGAACCCTGCGGGCAAGCCGATCGGCGCGCGCAACAAGACTACTCTAGCGCTCGAGAAACTGCTCGACGGGGAAGCCGAGGCGATAACGCTCGCTTGCATCAAGAAGGCCAAAGAAGGCGATGGACTGGCGCTGAAGCTGATCCTGGAACGCGTCGCTCCACTGCGCCGCGGTCGGCCTGTGCGCTTCGCTGTGCCGGCTCTGCACGGCGCTAGCGCGATTGTGGAGGCCCTTGGTGGTGTGCTGCAGGCAGTCGGCGCTGGCGAACTGACGCCGGAAGAGGGTGCGACTGTTGCGACCATCATGGAAACCAAGCGCCGGGCGATTGAACTGGTGGAGATCGAGCAGCGAATTTCCAAACTTGAGCAGTCGGCGGAGCGGTCCCGCTGATGGCCGCGATGGACCGGCGCCTCGACAGGATCGAGGCCGTCTATGGGAGTACGCATTTGGATGTGGTGGAGCGTTTGCACGCAGGCCGGGCTCTGTGGGCTAAAGATCCGGTTGCGGCCGCGCACGAGGCTGTAGTGCGGCGTGTGGAATTCCTATCCGAGTGTCAGGCCATTCTCGCGTCTGGAAGCCGATTAACGGCCCTTCAGGGCCGCCTGATGCGAGCCCACGTCCGATTGGCGGAGGCACGTTCGTGACGCTGCTCTCTAGACTGCAGCGGCTCGAGCCCCGAGAGACAGACTCGCTGCAACACCTGTCAATGCGAGACTTGTGTGAGAAGGCGTTAGAGTTAGATCGAGTGCTTCTGCGTGAGCCTAATCTACCGCCTGAGGTCAGGGCGGACTTGCTGGCCGAGATCGCCGACGCCGAAAGATGTTGCGCCGGTTATGACTCGGATCGTCTGGCTCGGACGCAGCGGATGATCAGCTTTCTAACGAACGCCCGGGCGGCAGGCTTCGGCTAGATCTCGCGCGGCGATGTCGATCTTCGCCGATCCTTGTCCGATTTGACCAGGCATGAACCGGACGTCCCAGCAAACATGCAGTCACGTCCTATTTAGATATCCCTTGATTTATCGGACGGCACCTTCCAAGATGTCTTAGACGTAAATAGGACAAAGAGGGTGGCATGATCGTTGGATATGCGCGAACCAGCACAGTGGAGCAAGCCGCCGGCCTAGCGGCTCAAGACCGAGACCTAAAAGCCGCCGGCGCACACCGCATTTTCAGCGAGCAAGTCTCAAGTGTCGCTGTCCGCTCTCGTTTGGCCGAATGTCTAGCCTTTCTGCGAGAGGGTGACGCGCTCGTCGTGACCAAACCCGATCGGCTGGCTCGAAATACGGCCGAACTGCTTCGGATCGAGGGAGACTTAGCTGAACGCGGGATCGGTTTAGTCGTGCTCTCCATGGGCGGCGAGCGACTGGATACGCGCAACCCAACTTCGAAACTGATGCTGACAATCCTGGGAGGCGTGGCGACTTGGGAGCGAGAGGTCATGCTCGAGCGGCAGCGCGAAGGCATTGCGGCCGCCAAAGCGGAAGGCAAATACAAAGGGCGCCCGGTGAGCATCGATCGCGCAGAGGTTGCTCGGCTATCTGCATCCATGGGTCCAGCGGCCATTGCAAAGAAGCTCGGTATAGCGCGGAGCTCCGTCTACCGGATGCTTGAGGAACGGCCAACCTAGCGGTGGCGGTTTTTATCGCTGCCAAGTTCGCAAGGCGGGTTTCAAAGGTCAAAGGTCGTAAGGACCTGCGCAGTCGTACTGCGTTCAGGTAGGCCTAGTCGTAGTGACATACGAAAAAACACAACAGGGAAATCCACATCGGCTGACGATTAAGCAGCATGTCATCCCTGTGAAGACGATCCAGCGATTTGCTCAACAGAACGGCAAGGTCGAGGTCAGTATTGGCTCTAGCAGAACGTTGAAGCAATTCAAAGCAAACAACCCCGTTTTCTGGACGAGTAGAGTTTGGGATCAGCGAGCCGAGCACGGCTACATGAAGCAGATCGAAGACAAATTCCAAGCGCTTGTTGATCAGATTCTCTCCCATGAGTTGGGGGAGATACCTGAGGAGGCGATGCGGATCGTAAATGACTTCTTCTCGCTTTGGTTTCATCGCTCTCGTGTTCAGCGCTCGAGCGACATCGACACACTGATGATAGGTCTTACAGGAAGTACGTTAACGCGTGACGAGCAGGAGATACTCGAGTCGAAGCACATTGGATTTGTCCGTGACGGAGGTAAACTTCCGACCCGTCAGATAGTAGGGCTTCAAATCCAAGGGCGGATCATGGCGGATCAACGACATCACGCTGGTCGACGATGGGGCGTGATCCGGTCCTTGAAAGGTGAGTTTCTCATGCCCGATGTGCCAGCGCATGATCTGATGCCCATCTCTCCAACGGCTCTGCTTGCGGCAAATCACAATTCAGGCTTCATCACTGAAGACAATCTGAGCCAGGTGAACCTTGAGTTCTTAACCTATTCACGCCGCTACTTCTTTGGTCGAGATCTGAGAGTTTCGCTTCAAGGTATTACGGACGCGGCAATCCAAAGTGCGGCCGCAGAGCGCAATCGGAAGGTTTTGGCTGGCTTGGTCATCTAAGGAGACCCGTGGGCACCGAGTTTTCTGCCGTTTTGCTCGCGCTGAAAGTGGAATCTTTCCATGGATTGTGCTATTAGAAGAAGTCAGCACCGCGATGGTGCCGCCCCGCCCTTAGAAGGAGTTGCGCTGTGCCTCAAGACATTGGCGAACACCGCAGGAACACGTTATATAACAACCCTCGATCGATTGCCGAGCGCGAGGCCAAGCGCAGCCCACCGGCCGTGTCCGAGGTAGGCAAGCTTCAAGCCGCCCACGACAAGGAAATGTCGGACCTCAACGCCGATCAAGCCCTAAAATTCGACAGAATAAAGGACAAGCACAACGCCGCAAATTTCGAGGATCCGCGGACTAAGAGCGGGGGCGGAATACCTGGTGAGGTCGCAGCGGCTCGAGAGGCGGAACTTGAGGCAGCACGGGTCAAGTTCAAAGGGCAACGTGACCGTCTAGCAATGCGGCACCGCGACGCCATGAATGCGTTGGTTAGGCGGTCGGGAGCGCAGTAGTGCGACCGTTCGCGGTAGACTCTGCGCCGGCGCGTGCGACGTTTGCCTGGGCCGGCTCGCTGATCTCCAGCGTCCCTGACGCTAGATCGGCTTGGACTCTCCCGCGCGCTCGAGTGCTTTCGATTACAATGGGCAGCCGTGCGCTAGATTTGGCGGCCCACTTGGCTTTGTGGGTGTCTATCCCTCCCACGGGTACAGGGCCAGATGCCAAAGAGCGGCGGAGGCTGTGGGGAGAGCTTCAGAAGGCTTTCCCAATAGCGGACGCAGAGATCTACCACCTTAAACCAACGCCCTGATGCGGGTATCTGTGCGCATGTGTTTTCGTGCTTATCGACAGACTTAGATTTAGCCGCGTCGTGATGACGCCGTATCCGATGGATGGAGCCGATGGCACTAACCGGCAACGAGGTCCTCTTTGTAACGGGCGTTTCGCAAGGCGGGGCGCCATCTCCTGTGCCAGAGCTCACAACTACCGGCGCTATCGCGGCGCTTGGCGGAGGTGGAGGCGGTGCGACCCTCCCCAGCGCCACCACCTCGCAGCTCTACGGCGGCACAGGCAACGCCAACACCGCGCAGGCGGTCACGCCTGGGACTGGCCTTAGCCTAGCAGGAGGTACGCTCAATGGCTTGGCAGTCGGTACAACTTCAGGCACGGCCCGCGATGCAGCCCTTGCTATTGCTGCTGAACAGGCTGCGTCCACTCAGGTAAAGATCGCAGGCGCACTGGTAAAGAACACCTACACGGCAGCCGGTGCGCTTCCAATCACTGACGACGTCTCCATTGTTAACGCCAGCGCGACCGCTGCTATGACGCTCGCGAACGATACCGTGGACGGGCATATGCGGACCATCAAGCGGTTCGGCGCTGGCACGGTGACGGTGACTGCCACCATCGACGGCACCTCGCAGACAGTGACGATGAACACGAACAGCACCATTCGTGAGTCTTTGACTCTGCTGTGGGTGGCTGCTCTTTCCTCTTACGTGGCGGTGTAACAGATATGAGCAACTTCCCGCTGCCCATCAACACAGCTATCTCCGCCTCAGGCGCGACCCTAACGGTCGGCTTCAACGGCCAAGGTCTCTCGCCCTACAGCATCACTTTGACCGCCAACTGCGCGATCACGGTCAACACCGCAGGCGCAATCGCCGGCTCGCAGATCATGCTGACGCTGACGGGCGCTTATACCTATAGCTTCACGAACAGCTTCAACACGCCTCAGGCTTTCGTCATCACGCCGCAGTGCACGGCGAGCCTGCGCGACAAGATCCTGATTACCTATGAGCCGGACGGCACGCTGACGATCCAGGTTGCAGGCCAGGCCATCGGTTCGAACTCGACTCTGACGGCCCCTACCGTCGGCACGCTTGCGGTCACCGCTGGCGATACGATTGCGACGATCACCATGACGGGCGCGATCTCGAACGGCTCTGTGATCACCGGCTACACCATCGGGCGCGCGACGGTGACTGGCGGCCCATACACGACCATCGCGACGAACGCGGCTATTCCCTACACGGACAGCGGTTTGACCGATGGCACGACCTATTTTTATGTCGCCGCTGCGGTCAACAGCATCGGCACCTCAGCGAACAGCGCGGAGGTCAGCGCGACGCCTGCGGGCTTTGTCTTCTCTTCGATCAGCCCTGACTACACCTGGGACACCACGAACGCGACCGCCGCCCCCGTCGATACGACCGGCAATGGCACGCTGCAAAACCTCTACGATATCTACAACAATGCCAAATACCTGGGGCAGACGAGCACTACGGCCAACGTGCGCCCGCTGGTGGTCACCAATGGCGGCCCGAACGCAAACACGCGCGTTCTGAGCTTCACGTCTGCGACCAGCTTCCTTTCGTCCGCTCTCGGCTCGGGAAGTAATCTAGGCGGGCTGGGCGTCATATCGAACGTGACGACCGGCGCTTTCTACTTTGCCTTGCTGGCTAAGGTAGCTGTGACCGGCGTGGTCGAGCGCATGTTCGAAGTGACCACGACGGACGGTAACTCATACGGCTTCTCCGTCCGTAACGCGACCACGGATCGCGGTTTTACCGTCATCGCGACCGCCGGCTCTCCTGCTACCACGACTGTCAGCCAGACCACGCAGGATACGAACTGGCACATCGTGGAGGGCTACATCACTGGCGGCGTCGGCTATGTGACCATCGACGGCGTTTCGGTCGCGACGACCACACTCACGGGCACGGCGGGCTTTACTTCCACCATCATGCTCATGGGCGCGCATTGGGGCGCATCGCTCGCCGCCGCATTCAACGGTCAGATCGGCCCCGGCGTCTACTGCGCCACGCATTGCCCAACATCCACGCAGCGCACGCAGGTCAGGGCGAAGCTTGCCTCCATGATGTCCGGCATCACGACGCAATGACGGCCTTCGTCACCTGCCCGAATGGCGCTCGCATGACGCGGGACTTCACGGGCAAGATCATCTCCGTGTCGTTTCAGCCCACGGTTGGGGGCGCGGCCGGCGGCTCTATTCCAAACGGGCTGCCGTTCTACGATGGACCCGACACGTCGCGCCGGTTGAAGCAAATCCGGTCTTGGGGCTTCAACTGTGTCAAGCACAACTGGAGCGGCCTGAACTCGACCAGCTACTCCTATCCGGCTGATAGCGTCTTCAAGGGCCTCATCTCCGAGTGGTATGCGCGTTGCCGCGACGCGGGCTTGCTCATCACCTACCTGAACAACAGCTATTCCAGCACAGTCTTTGGCGCGGCGGGCAGCCAGGGTGCGGTCAACATCGCGCGCCTCATTCAGGTGATGGGCTGGCACATGACCTATGCCGCGCAGGCCGGGGTGCAAATCTGCGGCGTCGATCTCTGCAACGAGATGAACAGCTACGCGAATGCGCCTACAACATGGCAAAGCGCCACCAACAACGGTGTCGTCTTCAGTGCGGTCTCCACGCAGCAATATGCGGACATGCAATCGCTCGCGCTGGCCTACGCAAAGAACTTTCCCGGCCTACCACTCACAGCCTCGGTCTATGTCCTGGGCGCATCTTCCTGGACCGGCGACCTCGTGGCGTTCTTCCAATTCCAGCAGCAGCTTGGGTTCGACTACCACGACTACCATCCCTACGAAGGCCAGGACCAATCCACCACCATCACCGCCGGGCCACCCGCCTCGCACGTCGCGGCGCTTGAAGCCTCGCCCTACTTCATTGGGCGTCACTTCGCGGGCGAGTGCGGCTGCCGGCTTGCCAATTCTAATGCGGGCTTGACGGCGTTTATGACGGCCTTGGGTGGGCACGCGGCGCTTGCGAAGTCTCTTGGTGTCAACACATTCACCGATCAGAACTTCGACTCGACGGGGCTATCTGCCGGCCAGGCAAACGACTTCGGCATAGCAGGCTCCATCGCCAAGCAGGCCGGCATCTCAACGTGGCCGGGGCTTCTGCCCGCCTACGTTGGGAACGGCCTCGGCCCGGCCTTCATCACCACGATCCGCGAATACAACACTGGCTCTGGCGACGTCGCGCCTTCCTATCCCAATGACCGCATCGTGGCCTCGCCTTGGACAGCCTTTAGCGCGCGGAATGACACCACCAGCGTGCACAGCAACACCATCCAGGCCACGGCAAACTTCCCGCTGCAGACGGTCTTTTCCAGCGCCTATCCGGCTGGCGGCGGCACAAGCGCGGTGTGCTCGACCGGGTTCATGGATTACGGCAACTATCTGGACGGCTCGTCCAACGGCATCACTGCAGCGACGGTGAACAACATCACCTCGCTCTCGCTGGCGTTCAACTTCTCCTATTCGGGCTCGGTCAACTCAGCGAACATCGTTGCGGATTGCTTTGTCTTCTCAGACGCAAGCGGCACCACTGCCAAGATAGTCGCAGAGGTCGAGGTCTATTTCTCCGCCTCAGCCGGCGCTCGCTCGTTCTTTGCAGGCAACCCGGTTGTCGGCACCTACACCAGCGCGGCCATCGGCACCACGCCAAGCCTGACCTGGACCGTCACCTATCAGGCATCGAACTCGCAGGGTAAGCCTTACTACCAGTTTAGCCTGCCAGCCGGGACGACAATGCTCGCTGGCACATTCGACTTCCGCGCTGCGTTCAACTGGCTCAAGGGCCAGTATGTGCCTGGGCAGACCACGAACTACTGTCTGACCGGGGCCGAGTATTTCACCGGCTATGGCGTGGGATACGAGGCGCTTAACAGCAGCATCTCGCTGACGGTTAACGCAGTCACTCCGGTGTATTCGCACTCATGATCAGGCGCACTATCTTCGCTCTTGTCGCGGCCGCCTGGGGGAGCTGGACAGGCTTTGCCGATCAAAAGCCTGCACCTCGAGACCCGGTGATTGCATCTGAGCCCTACGTTCCCGTAGTGCCCACTTATGACGATCCGGACGCGTGGCGTTTTGATAACAGGCACATTTGGGGAAACTCCGTGCCGCATCAGCCAACAGATCTCGGCTTCAGCTTGTTCCTTCGTGCTGAACGGTCCTGCGACTGCAGGCTTGTCTGAACCAGGTTCTCCAGGCACGACAAGCCACTGACCGGCTGAATGGCCGTCTTCGATTACATGGTATCCACTCATGATCCCACTATCTTTGCTACTTGCGATTGCACAGAGTTTTCGGTTGACGGCTGATCGGAAGTTTAGACAGGAACATATGTTAGCTGAACAGCTTCGCCGATCTCACGGCTGCTAATCAATCGGAGCGGCGGTCGCGGACCAAGGAAGAACGGTGCACCGCGACCGAGCACGACCGGGCGAAGATACAGCTGATATTCATCAACAAGACCAAGGCTTGTACAGCCATGTGCCAGTTCCGGTCCGGCGACATCGACGTCTTCAGCAAACCGAGCTTTTAAAGCTCGCAAGGCGCTCTCTACGTCATCTTGAATAAGGGTGGCGTTTGGGCCGACTGACGTTAACGAGCGGGACACGACCCACTTTGGTTTGCTTCTCCAGACCGCAGCAAAGTTGTGTTCCTCCGCATCCCAATCGGGCAGATCCTCGTCCCAATAGCGCATGACCTCGTAGGTTCGGCGACCATACACAATGGCGGCTAGCTCGCGCACATGGTCTAGGAAGTGTTTAAAAAGGGCAGTGCTGGGTCGTCCGAGTCTGAGGTGATCAACATAGCCGTCAAGCGACTGTTGTAACCCATAAATGAACTTGGCCATTCCGCTAGCTCCTGTTCGTTAGACACGAGTAGCGGGAGAAACTAGCTTTTTGGCCCACAGCGCGCTACAGTGGTTTTGCAACGTCGTGATGACGCCGCGTCCCGGAGACGGAGCCGAATGCAGCCGAAACCTGATGTATCCCTCGGCATAAAGCCGACCGCATATAGCGGCGGCACACCTAGCCTCAATCCCGTTTTCGTTCCCTTCATGCCATTGCGGGTTGACTCGCTCGAGGCCGGGTTACGAAGCACAGTGTCTTGCGTCGAGTTCGCCTTGCGAGATCTACACGCCGTTGTGCCGCGGCTTTGCCAAAGGCACCGCACATCTATCGCCGGCGTTGGTGACGCTGAGCTCATCGTAGACGCTGCGGTGCAGGCCTCAGTTGGGTTGTTTACAGGCCTTGTGGACGGGCGGGCTGAGGCGATCGTGGGTCTAGCTCTGCCTCCAGACAACCCGCAGATCGGATTTCCTTGGCTTATCTGGACAGACATCGCAGCTCGGCACTTCCGTCCGCTCTTACGCCATTGCACCCGGATTATTGATGGATACCACGTTCTTCGCCCTATTCTGCGCGCCGAGGTCTTGAGCGATGACGTTGGTCTAGCTCGTTGGCTCAGATGGTTGGGGTTTAGCTCTCGCGGATGCTGCCTGATGCATCCGGTGTCTGGCGCTCCTCTTATTCGCTGGGAGCACGTGCATGGGAATTGAAACCGCCCTCATAACCGGTCTTGTCGCTAGCGTCGCCAGCGCCGGTGTGGGAGCAGCCGGCGCCATCTCGTCCGCTGACGCACAGGCTAATGCAGCGAAATACAATGCGGAGGTAGCCGCTCAGAACGAGCAAGTGGCGAAGAACAACGCCACACAAGCGGCGCAGGCTGGCGAAGTCCAAGCCAACACCGTCCAGCAAAAAACTCGTGCTGAAGTAGGGGCGCTCAAGGCCAACGAGGCTGCTTCCGGCGTGGACGTCAACACGGGCTCACCCGTGGACGTCAGGTCCTCAGCGGCCTCTCTGGGTGAGTTGAACGCCATCACCGTGCAATCAAACGCAGCGAAAACCGCTTATGGCTACCAGACGCAGGCGGCCGGCTTTGGCAACGAGTCCACGTTAGATACAACACAGGCCGCAAATGACGAGACGGCTGGGGAAATTGGAGCGGGCTCTACTCTGTTGGGCGGCCTCTCTAGTGGAGCAAACAACTGGGAAAAGTATATCGGCGTCACGACAGGAATGAACGCCGGATCGAGCGCTGGCTATAGCAGCGGATCAGACGCCTCTACGCCTCCTGCCGGCTATAGCTAATGCCGCCTAAGCCCGATACCGGCTACAACCCCGTGCAGTCGGTCACGCCCGACACGCAAGCGCCGCAGGATTACGATCGGGCTCAGGCTACACCCGCCGACATGGGTTCGCAGATTGGTGGCGCGCTGCAGCAGCTCGATCAAACTGGGCAACGATTTGCTAGCCAAGCCACCGACGTTGCTGTGCAAATGCAGCAGCGGCAAAACCAAGTCGCTGTCGACGATGGCTTCAACCAGTTGCACGCCAAAGTTTACGCGGCACAGTTCGGTGACCCTAATAACCCGAAGGACGGGGGCTTTATGGGGTTGCAGGGGCAAGATGCCTTGAACGCCCGCGGCCCTATGCTGGCCAACCTCGAAAGTTTTCGCCAGCAAGTTCTAGGGGGCATGCAGAACGGCGCTCAAAAGCTTCAGTTCGACGAAGCGAGCCGGCGGTTGATGACCAACGTCGAGCAGCAGGTTGGCCAGCACGCTAACCAGGAGTGGAACACCTACGCCTCTGGGCAGCAGTTTGCCCGCCAAGACATGGCTCTTAAATTCATCGGCTCGGCACCCACCGACGAAGCGACTTTCCAGAATAATCTAGCTGATGGGATGTTGGCTGCAGCGAAAAAGGCAGCGATAGCAGGGGCGAGCACCGATCAAGCGAACGCAGAGCAACTGGACTTCCGGGCCAAGGCCTATGCGACACGCGCCATTGCCTTAGGCGCAACGGATCCCGTGGCGGCCTTAAGCTTCGTCAAAGCGAACGAAAGCAACATGGACGGCCAGTCATTCGCCACATTGGTGGAGAGGCTGACGCCAAAGGCGAACGAGACGACGGGGAATGCGATCGTCAATCGCATCGTCCCCCTCCCCGGCGCCGCCGCGCTCGGGCCCGCCGCCGACGCCGTGCAGAGTGAAGCCGTCGCTCAAGGCGTCGACCCGATCCAGGCTCAAACGGTTGCTCAACTGGAGACACGCGGCGGCGCCGTGCCGGACCGCCCGGGCAGCCAATTCAAGGGTCCCTTTCAGCTCAGCGATGCGGAGTTTGCGGCAAATGGCGGGACGCAGCGCGGCGACGTAAATGCAGAGGCGGCCGCCGGCGTGGGAAATCTCAAGCGCATCCAGCCCCTGGCTGACGCAGCCGTGGGTGGTACTGCGCAACCTTGGCAGGTGTATCTAATGCACCAGCAGGGCGATGCTGGCGGTGCGGCTCTACTGAAAGCCGACCCGCTGATGTCGGCTGTGGACGCTTTGGCGCCGGCCTATGGGGGCAACAAACAACGCGCCTCGGCAGCTATCTTGGCGAACGGCGGAGATCCCAACGAGACAGTTGGGCAGTTTACGGCGCTTTGGCAGGGTAAATATGCAGCTGCCGAGCAAGGTGTTAGAGGAAACACGCTCGCCAGCGGCCCCCAGCCTTATCCAGACATGCCAGGTCTTGAGCAAAAGGTGCTCGACGCGACCGCCGGCAATCCCGAGCTCCAGCATGAGACACTATCGATCCTGCATCAGCGTATGGCGTTGGTGAACATTCAGGCCGAGCAGGCAAAGGCGGATCTCCGCGGCACGCTTGCAAGCACCAATGCGGCGCTCCTCACAGGCGACACGACGGTCACTATCCCAGAGCAGACCATTCGTGCGGCATTTGCCGGTCCTGAGGCCGACCGCATGGTCGCAGATCTCAACGTGTCCAAACAGGCGGGGCTGCTTCTCAAAGGCCTGCAGTGGGCTCCGCCAGAGCAGGTTGCTCAGACGATGGCAGACCTGCAAGCGCCGGACAGCAAGTTGGGGATTCTACTGCGTGGTGCCGGCGCGACGAGCAAGGCCGCTCCGGGTGATGTGGGCACTCCTGATGCAAGCGCCCTGCCGCCGGAGTCGCCCGACCAGACCCTCAAACGGCAAGCGATCTTCGAAAAGGCTCAGCAGGCCCTGCAACAACGAAACGAAGCTCTAGCGCGTGACCCGGCCCTCTACGTCGCGTCTGAGCCGAACGTGAAGGCGGCGCACGACGCGATTGATGCAAGCGATCCGTCTACTTTCGAGGCTTACGCTCGCGCCAGCGTGGCAGCCCAAAAGTCTCTCGGCGTAGCTGACAGCGACACCCGCCTACTGGCGTCCTCGCAATCGGCCTTGATCGTCAAAAACCTGATGAACGCCGACCCGGCCAAAACGGATGCGGGCGCACAGCTTGATGGGCTAGCAAAGCAGTATGGCGCTGCGTGGCCCAAGGTTTTCGGCGATCTCGTCAGAGCAAAGCTGCCGTCGACGTTCCAGGTGCTGGCGACTATGGACGGCCCAGACCAGGCGGCCGCGCGAACGGAACTGCAGACGGCGCAGCAGCAGGCCGAAAAGGTCGGCGGCGTGGCAAAATATGCCGAGACGCTTCCGCCCAGCGCAAAAACTGCCATCGATAACGGCCTTGATGCGGCCTTGCAGGACTTCCAAACCACGACGCGCCAGAACACGGGCGGGCAAGAGGTTTACAGCAGCGTCCGCCAAGCGACACAGCTGCTGGCTTACTCGTATGTTGCAAGGCAAGGATTGGACCCCACGACGGCCGTCGCGAAAGCCGCGAATTCGATCGTCGGGGATCGCTACGACATGGACGGCACGATGCGGGTGCCCAAGGGCACGATGGGCCAGGTTCAGGCCGCGACCTCCAACGTCGTAGCGGCGCTGAAGCCTACCGACCTCGCGCCGTTCGGCGGTGATCCAGCAATTTCCCAGGATCAGCGGCAGTCCATTGAGCTCGACGCAGCGCGACGTGGAACGTGGGTGCCGAACAACGATGATTCCGGTTTGATCCTCATGGGTTTGCGCAAGAACGGGTACGGCGTTGTCCGCATGCAGAACGGCAGCCCGGTTGAGGTGAAGTTTTCTGATGCGGCTCGCCTTTCGCAACGGCCAAGCCTGCCCATGGCCGGCGCCGGCGACATACCCGCCAGCCAACAAGCGGGCGGCGGCTGATGCCGGGTTTCATCAGCGGTGATCCGCTGGAAAGTCCAGGCGTCGAAGCTGAAGGCAGCAATCAAGTCCCTGCAACAACGGGGCAGGTTATCAGCGCCACCTTTGGCAGCGATATGGCAAGCGGCCTCACGGCTCGCATCTCGCAAGACTATAATCTGCCGTCGATCGGCGGCATCCGAGATCCACGCATTCCGCAGACCTTCGAGGGCGAGAGCACGGCGCCGAGTGGGCCTGCTTTCACCATCCCGACGCTCTCGGCTGATGACGCCAACAAGCAATTCGGCATCAAAGGTCCGACGCCGGATACATCACTGAATTTCACCGGTCCTGTGCCGCAGAACGTCGCGCAACAGCGCTTCGAGCATCAGACGGCCGAAAACGTCCGGCAGGACACGATCAGCAGGGCTCAGCCGGGCTTGCTGACGTCGGCGCCGGCGAGGCTGGTTTACGGGCTAGCGGCCGGCTTCACCGATCCCTTGAACCTAGCCGCAGCGTTCGTGCCCGGCCTTGGTGAGGCGAACGAGGCTCGCATTGCCGCACAGGCTGGCGGTGGGTTTATCGGTCGGACGCTTGCCCGTGCTGCGAGCGGTGTTGTCGCTGGCGCTGGACAGGCAGCAGCGCTTGAGCCGTTAACGGCCGCCTTGGACAGCACGGAGGGTAAAGACTGGTCGATCGGCCAGGCCTTCCGCGACATCGCGTTTGGGTCGCTGCTCGGCGGCGGCCTGCATATGGTGGGTGGGACGGCGGCCGATGCGCTTGGCCGCGAGACGCCCACCGAGCCCGTTCCAGCCGCCATCGACAATTTGAGCGCCGAGGGACGCAAGACGGTCTTGCAGGGCGCTCTGGCTCAAGCGTTGGAGGAACGGCCGCCGAATATGCAGCCGGTTATGGACCTTGCGCCGCTGGCAGAGCCGGGGCTGCCATTCATTCAGTCCCAGTGGCGCCCGGGTTCGTTCGATGCGACGTCGGTTTTCACAGGCGCCGGCCAGCGTATTGATGTGCGGCCCGAGGTGGTAGACCTCTCGGACCTGATCTCTTCACACGGCGCCGATGGGACCGTGAATCCCGATTACCCGGCCGAGCTCCAGCCGCGGGATCGCAGCGCGGCCGCCAGCCAGGCGCAAATCGCATCCATTGCGGGCGGCCTGCAGCCCGATCGCCTTGGGATCGGCGCCGATGCAAGCACGGGCGCGCCAATTGTCGGACCAGATGGCGTTGTGGAATCAGGCAATGGCCGCGTCGCCGCCCTCACGAAGGTCTACTCAGACCCGTCGTTTCAGAGACAAGCCGACGCCTATCACAGTTTCATCCTCAATCAGGGCTACGACACAGCAGGCTTCAGCAATCCCGTCCTCATCGGTCGCCGCATCACGGATTTGAGCCCCGAGGAACGCCAGCAGCTCACGTTGGGGGCTAATGAACGCAGCACCCTCGCGATGTCTGCCGCCGAGCGCGGCAAAGCCGACCAGGGCCGCATAGACAAAGCGCTAGACCTATGGCGTGGCGGCGATGTTGGCGCAGCCATTAACCGTGATTTTGTTCGTAGCTTTATGGCGCAACTGTCGCCGGAAGAGCGCGGGGGAATGATGCTGCCGGATGGTGGCATTTCAGCTGAGGGTGAGCGTCGCATTCAGAGCGGACTTTTGGCGCGCGCATACGGCGACGGCCTGGGTCCAACCTTGGACCGCTTCTTAAATAGCGATGCGGAGGGCATGAAGAATATCGCCGGCAGCATGTCTGACGCAGCCGGTGTCTGGGGCCAGATGCGCAGCGCGTCCGCGCGCGGGGACATCCCAACCGGCATGGATATTACACGCGACCTGTCGGCCGCCGTGCAGACGATTGAGGCAGCCCGCAAGGGGGGGGTGCGTGTTCGTGACCTGGCGGCGCAGTCCGACCTGGACCGGCCGCCGCTCAGCGACACAGCCACAACGTTGCTGCGCGCCTTCTACCGGGACGCTGAGATGACGCGTCCAATGGGAAGGGCGACCATCGGAGAGGCTCTGACGCGCTATGCAGCCGAGGCTTTGAAGGCAACGCCTGGACCCGACCTTTTTGGCGGCGCGGCACCTACCGCAAATGCCGTGCTGCAGGCCGCAGTTGAGCGAGCAGCGGCGCGTCCTACGCAGGCAGCAGCCGACCTAGTGGCGTCGATGCGTGCGACTGACCCGGGCGCTCAACGCGCGACAGCTGCGGCTGATGCGGCGATGAAAAAGCCGCCTATGACGAAAACCAGTGACGCGTTGGCCAAGATCCAGGCCGACGTTGCGGCGCTTGAAAAGAGCATGTTTCCGGCGCCTCGAGCTGCTGCCCGAGATGAGCGAGTTGTTCGAGATACGCGTTTGGAACTTGAAGAAGGGTCAAGCCCCAGCCAAACCGTCAACCCAGACGTCATTACATCGAGTGATCTCTGGCGCGTTGCACCAGGGCATCTTGAGGAGATGCTTACCGAGAGCAAAACGCGGGACAAGGCCGATCTAGTCACAGCGTTGGGAGAAACGAAGGCAGCCGAATGGCGCAAACTTGAGGTTCAATCGCGCTCAATCGACACGAGAAAGGCCGACGCTGCGGCCAAAAAGATGGAGAACATCGAAGCGACGTTCACCGAGCGTCAGCGGGCTTTGATCTACGGCGAGGGCGACACGCGCCCGCAGGCTGACGAGATCCAGCAGGTGCTGGCTGCGCATCAAGACCGAACCGACGACCCCATGGACGCAGCCTATTCAGCTGCTTTGGCCATGCGGGGCACCGCTGATGCCAGCGAGATCATGGCTGTTCCCAAAGGAGACGCTACAGCTTCGGCGCAGGCTGCCTACGTGCGGCTCCGCAACGCCTATGAGGACATGGCTGCCGCCGGCGTGCCCGCCAATGATGCAGGTGCAGCAGTTGCGAAGGCACTTGTTGAGCGCGGCGGTTGGAAGGCCAGGGACGCTGCCGAGATCGTTGGTGGGTTTACCGAGGATGCTCAGCGCGCCTCTCAGTCAGCGAACCCAGCCCAGACAGCGCGTGGCCTGGAGGCGCCAAAGCTTCCCGACCGCACGTCAACTGCAAACGAGGCTCCGGCGGAAAGAGCGGCCGCCCAACCGTCCCTGCCGCCAGAGATCGAAGCCGCCAACGCATTGGTCGATGCTGCAGAGAAACGGAGTGCAGCCCGTGACGCAATCGCTGCCTGCGCCGGCGTGATCGGAGCGTAAGTCCATGGGCTACCAGCAATGCGTGCAAGCCATCAAAGACGCGGCGGAAGGTGCGCTCTCGGACGACGAGGTCGCCGACATGGTCGAGTCCGTCATCGCCAGGCGCGACGCGGTGCGGCAGGGTGATCTAGGCCTAAGCGCCGCGGAGGCGACGGCACAAGCCGCCAAAGAGCTTTCCGACGAGGAGAAAATGGCGGCCGCCATCGAGAAGCGGAACGCCCTGCTCAACCTGCAGGCTCGGCAAGCCAGACGCGCTGGCTACCAGGACATGGTGGACGCCATATCGGCTCGTGGGGAGGGTCGAGTGGCTGGTGCGCTCGGTGACGCCATTCAGGCCCGTGTGCGCGGGATTGAGACAAACGTGGAGGGCGCCCGGCTATCGGCCAACGTCTCCTATAAGGCTTTCAAGGAGCAGCTGCTTGCCGGAATGACCAAGGAGCTCGACGACGCAGGCTTGTTCCGGGCCGCTCGCTCCGGGGCGCTTGATCGCGAGACGGCGCGAGAGATGTTCGAGTTATCGAAAGGTGCAGACGGACAGCCCGGCGTCTCGAACTCGAAACAGGCTTTGGAAATTGCGAAGGTGTTCAATCGCTACCAGACGCTAGCGAAGGATTCTCTCAACCGGTTTGGCGCCTGGATCGGCGACTATTCTGGCTACATTGCTCACACGAGTCACGACGCAGACCTGATCCGACGTGGCGGCTTGTCCCCATTGGCGGCACGTGGTGTGTCCGAGGAGGTGCGGCGCGCCACCTGGAAAGCCGATATCCTCAAAGGCCTGGATGACAAAACGTTCGAGGGCGTGGAGGACCGCGACAAGTTCTTGAATGGCGTGTGGAATGCCTTCGTGACAGGTGTGCACATGAAGGCAGACAACATGCAGGGCATGAAGGACCCGGCCTTCACGGGCGCCGCGAACCTTGCCGCCAAGGCCTCTACTGAGCGGGTGCTGCACTTCCGCGATGCCGATGCGTGGATGGATTACATGGACAACTACGGCCGCGGCACGTTGGCCGAGAAGGTCTCCGGTAACCTCGACGGCGCCGCTAGGCAAGCCGGCCTGATGCAGCATTTTGGCACAAATCCTAGCGCTGAGCTGGATGCTGACATCCAATGGATGAAGGAAGAATATCGAGACAGCAACGTGGAAGGTGTTCGCAACCTGAGAGGTCGTGAAAGGAACATCCGCAACGAGTTCGGCCATCTCGACGGCTCAGCAAACGTGCCGGCGAATGAACTGGCCGCTAAGATCGGCTCTGGCGTGCGCGCGGTTGAGAGCTTGGCAAAATTGCCCTTAGTGGCGCTGACCCACCTCTCCACTTTGGGGACGTCTGCCGGCACGCTTATGCGCAACGGCGTGCCGTTTCTTGAAGCTTGGGGCAACCGCATGCGCAGCCTGATGCCGACACTAGAGGGAACCGACCGCGGGAACGTCTATGACGAGCTGCTCGCTGGCATGGAGGGCCGCCAGCACGATCTGGTTTCTCGCTTCAGCATGGATGACACCACGCCTGGCACGCTCAACCGCATTGCCAACTTCACGTTCAAATGGAACGGCCTCACCTTTCTTGTGAACAACAGCAAAGCCGGCGTTGAGTATGCACTGAGCAGGCGTCTTGGCAGACAGCTAGACCGCGGCTTCGAGAACCTGGAACCGAAGACCCGCAGCCAGCTAGCGGCATACGGGATCAGCCCGGCCGAATGGGACATCCTGCGCCAGGCGCCCGACCACGTGGCGATCGACGGCCGGCAATTCCTTACGCCCAAGGCCATGGAGCGGGTCGACGACGGGACCATCCGGGAGCACCTGCGTGGCCAGAATGCTTTGCCGGGGCAGGTGCCGCAGGGCGTTCTGGAGCCGGCCGAGCAGGCGGAGCTTGAAGCGGCTAACGAGCAGCGCGCGTCATCGGCCGTGCAGGGCTTCCGGGAGACGCTAGCTCTCAAGCTGCATGCCTACCTGCTGGATCAGGCCGAGCACGCCGTGGTGACGCCAGGGCTTCCTGAGCGGGCGTTGTTCCTGCAAGGCACGGCACCAGGCAGCTACGGCGGCGAAATCCTCCGCTACATCTCCCAGTTCAAAGCGTGGCCAGCCGCGGCGATCCGCCAGCAAATGGGCGCTGAATTCTATGGCCGGCAGGACATCGCCGGCGCCATTTGGGGCGCTTCGCACATGATCGCTGCCAGCATGGCATTGGGCTATGCGGCCATGACGCTCAAGGACTTGGTCAAAGGTAGGGACCCGCGCCGACCTGGTGCCGACACCGCTATCGCAGCGCTCATGCAGGGCGGCGGCTTGGGCATCTTCGGCGATTACCTGTTCGGCCAGTTCGATCGCATGGGTCACAACTTCGCTGAGACTGCCGCCGGCCCAGTGCTGGGTGAAGGTATCGGAACGGCGCTCGACCTCTGGAATCGCATCAAGGGCAACGCCATCGCCGACATCGATGGCGACACCAGCAAGAGAAAAGACATTGCGCCCGAGCTGTTGCGGACGGCCATTAACAATGCGCCGATCGTCAACATGTTTCCGCTCCGCATGGCGCTGGATCACCTAATTTTCTACCAGCTGCAGGAGCAGATGAGTCCAGGCTATCTATTACGGTATGAGCACACCGTGGAAAAGCAGAATCACCAGACGTTTTGGCTTCGTCCGAGCTCTGCGCTGCAGCATTAGCGACCAATGACTAGAAAGACAGCCTTCGGTACTACTTGCTAATGCTTCGTCGTTGGCTGCGTCTTTGGGCCAATGGGCTATGTGGTTCCCACCCTTTCACTTATCACGGCAGGGCTCCGGCGAAATAATGGTTCTTTTTTCGATGCCTTTTTGGGGGCTCGTGAGTGGTGGGCGTAGAACAACCTACCGCTTGTTCAGGACGGCCGACCAGCTGCTAACGCCAAAGTCGGCGTTCGTGACTGACCTACTGCACCTGCAGTCGTTCGATCCAATATGCGCCGAGATCTGCCGAGAGATAATTCGCAACGTTGCGCCTGGGCCGCGAAGCTTTAGCTACTTTCGGTGAGCTTAATTAGTGCCCATGGCTCTTGCTACTCGGTCATTCAGCGACACGATGCGTTTCGCAAATTCGGCAACGTCGTCATCAGGCAACTTAGCTAATCCATCCTTGAGCGGACCAAGAAACTCTAGATCTTCTTTGAGCTCACAAAAATTAGCGTAAACCGCTTCATTCGGCCAATTGTTCCGGTGAAATGCAAGAGCGACTGAATACATCCAGGCGTCAAACAGCCTGTCTCGAAGGTCCTTCTGACCAGCCGCCAAAATAGTCATTCCGACTATAAGCTTTTCCCAAGCATACGCGCCATCGCGGTTCATGTCCTATCCTCCCAACTAGGCTAGTTCATCGTCCGGCGTTTTTTGTGCTCGATAACTTCTTCAACCTCAAGCTTTTCCAGTATGAGGTCAAAGTCTAAAGGCAGCTTATGCAGGTGGACGTGGCACCCGCAATCGGACTCCTGCACCGCCGCCGTTTTCGGCGATGAACTCGACGCCGGCGGCTTCTAGCGTTTTCTGGAGCGCGGCTAGCGTGCGCCGGTATGGAACTCGAATGCCGGCCTCGAAAGTTGTGATTGTCTTGCGGGTCACTTCGGCTGCGGCCTCTAAATCGAGGCGGCTCCAATTAAGAAGCGCTCGCCCTGCTCGACACTGCTCTGGTGTTATCGCCATGGGTAACCTTACCCAAAATAGCTTGACTTCGCCAGCCCGATAGATTTACCCATTAGAGGCAATCTTGCGATTGTCCGTGCTCAGCGGTGCTGAGTGCCGGCCGGCCGGGGGCTACCACACACCCCAGCCGGCCTAACCCTGAATGGAGCTTCGGACCCCATGACCAAGGCTGAATACGACCCTATCACGGGCGAGCGCACCGTCGCGCCAAAAACGGAAGCGGCCGGGCGAGGAAGGGGATGTTCACTGCCCGGCCTGACCTCCGAGGCTGCCAGGGGGCAGTCAAGCAAGGCTGCCGACGATAGTATCACGGTTGGACGGACTGTCTCGCCCGAAACTGCAGCTGCGGCGGTTGCCCTTACGGCCCCGTCTATCCTTGAACTAGGCAAGCAGCTTGCCGCAGTCGAGGCCGCCCACGATGCCTTTGACAGCATTGCCATGCGTAGGGCCCTGAGGGTCGACGACGACGACGCAGAACGTCGGATGGAACGGCGAGGCAAGGCCGCGTGGGAGATCCTCGACGTGCGGGCAGAGGCTCTTCGCGAACTGATCTCCTCCATGCCGGCGCAGTCGATCCAGGACGCGGCAGTCCAGGTCGGCCTGATCTGCACCGCAGGCGGCCGGCTCGCCGCGAGCGTGCACACGCAGGAGCAGAAAGAGGCTCTTGCCGACGGCATCGAGCGTATGGCGCTCGGTATCC
The DNA here is from genome assembly GCA_965198825.1 of Acetobacteraceae bacterium. Classification (GTDB taxonomy): domain Bacteria; phylum Pseudomonadota; class Alphaproteobacteria; order Acetobacterales; family Acetobacteraceae; genus BOG-908. The sequence continues at coordinate 794,681 of CBDAQB010000003.1, forward strand.
TTCCTATCTTGGCTCAGGTCGCCGGTCTCGACATCGAGGCAATGGGGTGGGCGGGCAACGAATACCTTCGCATCTTCAGATTCGATGGCGTGGGGGTGACGTCGTGACCGGCTCGACGACGCGCCGCGGTCTGGTTGGTGCGGCACTTGCTGGCGTGGCCGTGGGCGGCGCTGTGCCGTTTGTGCTGCCCGATCATCCGGACGCAGCGCTGCTGGCTCTCTGCAGCGAAGGCCTGCTCCTCGAGGCTGATTACGGGCGGCTCTGCTGGTCGACTGACGATTTCGATGAGCGGCACAAGACGCATGACGGCGAGGCCGCCAAGATCGCTTTTGCTAGCGTGTGCGACCGTCACGAGGCGGTGCTTAACCAGATCGCCGACACGCCTGCCACCACATGCGACGGCCTTCGCAGCAAGGCAAAAATCGTTCTCGCCTTCTTCGGCCCCGCGCTTCCGGAGGAGGGGCTGCCGATCGGCGACGTGCTGGGTTCCCTACTTCGCGATGCTGCCGAGTGGAGGGCATGAAGATGGCACAGCCAAGCACCAGCCGGCGGCAGCTGTTCGGCGCGTCGGCGGCCATGTTGCTGCTTGGGAGCGCCGCCGCCGGAAGCGGCAAGGCGGCGGAGTTGGATAGCGACCTGCTAATCGCGTGCGCCGCCTATCACACAGCCTTCGCCCGGCAAGAGGACCCTGAAACGCCAGACGGCGACGAATTAGACGATGCTTGCCTGGCGTGTAACGACGCCCTCGCGCGGGTCATGGATCTCCAGCCACGCACCCCTGAGGGCATTCAGGCTAAGGCTGCCGTCGCATATTCGCACCTGATGTGGGAGGTGGACGCCTCACTTAAGCTGCACTGGCGGGAGCAGGCGACGCGGGGGCAGGCGATCGCCCTCGACGTGCTGCAAGACTTCCTTGGGAGGGCGCACGCATGAGGCGCCGCATCCCTCAGCCGACCGGCCATCCTCGGCCACCGGAGCCCATCCCGGAGTGGCGGGAGATCGGCTTACCCGGGCCGCCGCCGCGACCTTGGCCTTATCCGCCTGACGTGCCGTGAACGCCTTCACGGAAGCCTCTCTGGTGGAGCACCGCGGCCTTGCGGTGCTCCTGCCGTATCTGGCCGAGCGCGCCTACCAAGGCCGCATCGTGAGCACCGCTAAGGGTCCGCTCGCCTGTGCGCTGCAACGGTCATTCGGCGACGTGTTCATGAACATGGACGCCGACACCCTGCGCGGCCTGGAAATCAAGGTGGAGCGCCACTGGACCGGCAACCTCTTTCTGGAGACCTGGTCGAACAGGAACCTGGAGGATCGCGCAAGCCATCACGAGCGCGGATCCACTCCGGGCTGGCTGGTCACAAGCCGTGCGGACCTTCTGCTGTTTTACTTCCTCGACACTGACGATTTGATCACCGTTTCGATGCTCCGGCTAAAGCGGTGGGCCTTTGGTTCAGGGCCTCAAGGCGGCGTCTATGCTTGGCCGGAGAAGCAGCAGTTTCGCTATGGGCAGCGCAATGATACCTGGGGGCGCTGTGTGCCGGTGGAACATTTGGAGCGCGAGGTTGGAGCCAGAAGGGCGCACGTGCGGCAAATGGATCTGCTTTCGACACCGGGTCGCTCCTAAGTGCTGCGAAACATAAGCGAGGCTCGATAGGGGTTCTTGACCCGGCTTGTTTAACTAAACTTCTCGGGGATGCGGGTGAGCCTTAGGCCGGGACGTGTGCTTCCGAGTATGGCGACATGAGCCGAGCCGTGCGAGGCGTGCTGCGGGACGCTACGGGGCCGATGACGGTTGCAGCCATCGCTACGGCGGTGATCGCCCAGCGCGGCCTTCAGGACGCAGACCAGGAGGTTGTGCGGAAGCTGGTCGGATCGGCGCTGCGGAACTTCAAACGCCGGGGGCAGGCCACGTCCCGGCATGGGCGGGGGTTGGCGCTGGAGTGGTCCCTCACCGAACCAAACGGGCTGGACTCACAATAACGTGAGTGTATGATGCGATTCCGTTATGAACGGAGCGGTGCCATGGAAACCGAGATTGAGGAGATCGTCTCTCTTTGGAAGGACCTGCGCGTGGAGATGATCCGGCTCGCCGACGCGGCACTAGACCTTAAAGCGTGGTTGGTAGCCGAGGAGGCCAAGGCTCGGCCTGAGCAGCGTTAACGCAGCGGACGAGGCTCTGGCGGATACCTGGGTGGCGCTCTGCCGGCTGATGGTGGGGTGGGCTGCGGTGAATGCGGCTATAGCGGGCAGTAGAGTTGTTGAGGGCCAGACGGCTAGAAAATCGACTTGACAAGTGCAAAAACGTCTCGTTCCTCGTTACCGTCACACCTACAAACAGACCTCTTACTAAACTTCTATATCGAATCGCATCTAAGCGACGCTACGGAGCGTTAAAGTTAGTGCAATTAAGAAGTTTATGCGTTAAGGCCCAAACTGGTGGAAAATCGACTCCAATCGGGCTGCCGCAACGATCGGGATGTGTCAAGAAAAAAGTTGGTTATCACGTGGATGTGATATTGATTTTGGACCTTTCGTTATCTAGTATCACGACGCCTTAATGCATCATGCCTGGTTTACAGCCGTGGATTTGCCGCATTTAGGCGCATGAATATGCCCAAAGCGGGCAAATGGGAGCTAAGACTATGGGGCACAACGAGACCATCGCCGGAACCGCTGAAAGCGACCGACTGAATAGTCTGTTGTTTGAGCAGGAAGGCTCAACGTTGAGGAACATAAAGTTCTTTCGCGGCACACGAGACGTAGTAACGCCAGCGGAAATCAAAGCCGCGATGCACTCGGCCATCTTCGCGAAAAGAACCGGACTGGTAAAGGGTTCTGCATCGTTTCCCGACGTAGATCGCACGCCTGTTGAAGCGCGTGATCTTGTCAAGAATCTGTAAACTCCCTTAATACTTCCGCGTAAGGGCCCGAGGGTTTTCTCGGGCCCTTTTTGATTCTGGAAGCTTACATGCTTGGCAAGAAACTAATAAAGCACTTTGAGACGCAGACAAAACTGCAAGTAGAGATAAGAGCGGTGGCTTCCAAAGTAAGAGATCTCGTTCCAAATCAAAGATTAGAATTCTTCCCGATGGAGGGAGGTCATGAAGTAATAAGAGGTATGCTTCATCAGTGGACTTATACTCCAGGGTGGGGTGACGATACAATAGTTGTAAACGACATACACTATGTTGCCGGTATGTCTTTGCCGTGGCAGAGAGTCGTTGTTTGCAAAGAGATGATACACGTTGTTGATCCCGTTAGGCTTCTCACGCGCACGCCCCACGAGGTTCAAGATCTAATTGAACGAATAGCCATGCCAGTGGACCTACAACTCGGATACAACGGGCAGGAAATGGGCGATCGCATGGCAGAGTTTCAGGCTCTCGCCATACTATTTCCAAAAGCCGCGCGTGAGGTTTTATTGCCTTCTTATCAATCTGGAAAACTAAGCCCTGACGAGATAGCTAGCCACGCTGAGATCCCAGTTCGATACGTTGACTTTCTCATGTCTGACGAATGGGATAGAATCTATGGCATGTTGCTAAGCTTCTACGAAAAAACAGAAGAGTTTCTTGAAAAAGAAGATCGTAAGTACGAGGACAAAGACTGCTAGGCCGCCCGCTGCCAATACCCGCAGAAGTCCACGCTCGGCTTGGCCTTCAAGGCCAGAGCAACGACACCGGAAACCTGTGAGCCGTTCGGTGCACGGCGGTGATCTTCACGCCATGCACTCTCTTGGGCGTATCGGCCAAGATAAACGCCAGCAATGTGGTGGTGATGGCCAGCCTCGGCGCGACGCATCCGGCTGAAGAAGCTCTCCGCTCCGTTCGTGCAAGCGCCGTTGTCGCTACAGGGTTCATCTACGTGATCGGCACGCTCGAAGGCGCCCAAAAGGTCGGCCTCACCACCGACCCGAAAGGGCGCTTGGTTACGCTACAAACTGGCTGCCCAAATGATCTGCTGATCCATGTCGCAGTCCGCGTGCCGTTCGATGATGCCCACACAATCGAACGGAGGGCCCATCCGTTGCTCGAGCGATCACGTGTCAGAAACGAGTGGTTCGCAACGACGCCCGAGGTAGCTATTGAGGTAGTGATGGCGGCAGCAAAGCGGCCTCCAATCGCTGCCTCAACGTCTCTGCCGCCATCCCCTGAGGCGTTGCCTCTTTTCTCGTTCAAACGGGTGAGCGGGGTACTTCCGTCAACACCTCAACCTTCGCGCCGTCCGCTGTGGCAGGCGTGGTGGGCGATCCTTGAGAGGCGTTGACGATCGATCGTGGGTCTTCGCATCGAGGGGTTGGTCATCGCCGAGCTTAGGAAATGTAACGGCTGTCCCTTCGATCAACGATGCACAACGGCGAAGATCCTCTGGATTATCAAAATTTAAGGCCCTTTAGCATCCTTTCATGAGCTTAAATTTCCGCCGCCTGTCAGTCAGCAGTCGCGGCGCTTGCATCTAGCAAGGCCGCGATCTGCAACACGCCGTCGCAACAAAACGGCTTTACCTAATAGGTGCAAAAATGCCATCGTCGTCTTCCTTCCGAAACGCACGTACGGGCCTGAGCGTACTTGCCGCCGCAGTTCCGCTGATCGCTAGCCTCCCTGCCGCTGCCCAGCTGCCCGATACCAGCGCCGGTCGAGCTCCACATGTTGAAGCCGCTCCTGGTACGGACGAGGCGCTGCGTGCTTACTGGACACCAGACCGGCTCGCGCATGCAAAACTGCTCGACATGCGCGTTATGAAGCGTCCCACCCTCGGCCGTGCTCACCCTTTATCGCAATCTGCCCGGCAGATCGTCCGAGGCGGTCTTCCAATCGAGAACTACGACGAGGATCTGGCGGCCGAAATCCCGAACTCGTTAGCTCCTGCTGAACGAGGCGATGTTGCAACACCACAGATCACCGGGACCAGCGGCCAGCCTTTCACCACCAACAAGCTCTATCCGTCGACCGGGTCGACGCTTTTCAAGGCTTATCCCTACGGCACGGTCGGTCATCTTTACTTCACCGAACCCTCTGGTGATTTCCAATGCTCGGCATCTGTGATCCGCGCCAACGTCATTGCGACAGCCGGCCACTGCGTCGCCGATGGCAGCGGCCATTACTACAGCAACTGGGTATTCATTCCCGCTCAAAACGGCACCAAACAACCCTACGGCATGTGGACGTGGTCCGATGCCGATACGACAAGCGCGTGGTTCAGCGGCGGCGGTGCAGTACCGAACGAGCAGGACGACGCACTCATCGTTCTTAACACGCGCAAGGTGAAGGGTGTGGCTCACCGCATTGCCGACTACACCGGTTATCTCGGCTACGAGTATAATGCTCCTATCCCATACTCGGTCACGCAGCTCGGCTATCCCTGCAACCTCGACAGCTGCAGCGATCCAGTCGCTACATATGCGCAAGTGGCCTCTGGTCCCACCAACACATTCCTTTGGGGAAGCGCAGAGCAGGGCGGTGCGAGCGGCGGACCGATCATCGCCGACTTTGGCCAGGCACCATCGGGTGTTCCAAGCGAAACTCTAGGCGGCAATATCGTCGTCGCGTCATTCTCATTCTATTATACAGCAGCAGGCGTCCTTCAGGATGGCGCATCGATCTTCTATGCGCCAGGCCAGAACGGAGAGTACACATTTGGAGACTTAATCAACTGGGCTTGCACGGGAACAACGAACTGCTGATCTCCTGCTGTCGAGAACTTAGTCGGTCGAGCGCCTAAGTAAGAGACGAACAATGGAGGGAAGTGACGATTACAGCCCTTCCCTCCGAATTCGTAGTCGAGTTTATGGTAGTCTGTTGGCGGGCTACTCAGCATTGTAGGAAAGCTGATTGGCGATATGGTAGTTGCCAAACCCAACATGGGTTTGGCAAGTATAATATCGCCAAACTATTTGCTGCGCCTTGCACGGTGAGCGTGTGCCACTGCATACCTATGATGAAAGTGATCACCTCGGCGCTTGATAGCACCCTGCTGTAAAGCATGCCGAAGCCTTGATCTGCTCGAGACTCGTCATCCCAATCCTCAACGTCACTTTGCAAGTCACGCCGGAGTGCATCGAAGCGATCGCGGTAGTCGTCCGCCCAAAGCCTTCTAAGGTTTGCGACGCTGTCCGGATGGCGGAGATGCAGCGATAACACGAACCTAGCCCAGGCTACCTTTGTCTTGAGCGGTAGCGATTGACCCTGCCATTCGAGGAGGGACTGTAGTGCGTCGCTAGCTTGTTGGTCGATCTGCTTGAGCACTCTGTCTTCAAGAACGGCCCGAGTCGGTGATGGGTAGCTGTGGAGGGCATAAAGATCTCGCTCGAACCCCGTCGCGTATGGAGAGCAGGACTTCATCACAATACATTTAAACGGCCGGCTGTAGGCGAAGAGCTTGCCGCCTATCCCCCATTGCTTCTGGTAAAAAGCAGGAATGTAGTGGTGGTCCCGCGACTCCTGAGACCCCGACATAAGCGGCCCACCTCTCTACAATCCCGCTACCTACGTGTTACCTAGACTCCATCTAAGGCGCTTCGGGACCAAGCTTAACCTATTGATTAAGCTGGTGGGTGCGACAGGGATTGAACCTGTGACCCCCGCCGTGTGAAGGCGATGCTCTACCGCTGAGCTACGCACCCGTCGCGCTGGCGCCGCAATCGGCGCCGGGCGGGTCTGCTACGGCCATCGTGAGCGAAAGGCAAGCCCCGATCCGACGGGGTTCATCATGCGGCAGGCAATCTTCGAGTCAGAACTGGCAAGAGAGCGGGAGTTGTCATGTTGACCAATACGCCGCTATACTGTTGCGCATAGTATTCAGAAGTAGGCCATGATCACCGAAGACCACAACAAGACGCTTCTCGGGCTCACCGTCCAGATCGTCTCCGCCCATGTTCAGAAGAACCAGGTTCCCGCAGCCGGACTGCCGGCTCTCATCGAGCAGGTGTATGCTGCCCTGAGCAGTGCGGGCGCCGCGTCCGTCGTTGTTGCCACCGAGAAGCAGCAGCCGGCCGTGCCGGCGAAGCGTTCCGTATTCCCCGATTACATCGTCTGCCTGGAAGACGGCCGCAAGCTGAAGACGCTCAAGCGCCATTTGCGTTCGACATTCGGCATGACGCCAGAACAATATCGCGAGAAATGGGGCCTCGCACCGGATTATCCAATGGTTGCGCCCAACTACGCTGAGCATCGCTCGCAACTTGCGAAGGCGCTGGGACTCGGCCGCAAGCCTGCGGAAGCCGAGGCGGAGATTGACGAAATCATCGAGGAAGCACCCATGGCGCCCGAGCTGCGCAGGCGTGCGGATCACACCGCTGCGTCGGTGTTTTCAAAATTTCCCAAAGGCGAACCTGCGGCCGAAGCCAAGGTCGAAGCGGCGGACATCGGCGGCAAGTCGCGCCGGCGCAAGCCGTTTTCGAGCCAGACTGCCCGCAGCATGAGAAAATAGGCTGGACGCGCGCGTTGGAGGACCCAAGTAGAACGCCGTTCCGTTTCTAAATCGAAAAGACTCGGCGTTCTACTTCAGGTTTTGACGATCGGGCAGGCGCCTTCCTCCAGGCTGCGGTAGGCCTGGTCGGCGGGTGTCGTCGAGATCAGTCGGTAGGCGTCCCAGCGGCTGCTGCTTTCGGCGGAAGACTTCACCTGGAACAGATAGGCCGGCACCATGGCCTGTCCGTCGCGCCGGATGCTCGCGGCGCCAAAGGCATCGTCGTCGGTGGGGGTCGCCTTCATGTGGGCGATGACGGAGGCCGCATCGGAGCGGGCGTTGGCGAGGCCCATGGCGGTTACGGCGCGGAGAAAATGCAGGGTGCCGGCATAGCAGGCGGCGCCGATCATGCTCGGCGGCGTGTCGCCGCCCAGGCGCTTGGTGAAGGCGCGTGTCCGGTCGTTCAGGTCCCAGTAGAAGCTTTCGGTGAGCAGAAGCCCGCCGGCCAATTCCAAACCCAGCGTCTGCACGTCAGGCAAGAGCATCAGCAGGCAGGCGACGCGCATGTCGTCGCCCAGGCCAAGCGCGCGGGCGCGGCGGACCAGCGAGATCAGGTCGCTGCCTGCCGCGGCAAGGCCGAGGACAGTCGCGCCGCTCGCCATTGCGGTGCGGAGTTGGGGTTCGAAGTCGCCGGTGGCAGGAAACGCGTAGCGCTCGCTTCCCATGACGCGGCCGCCTGCTGCGATGACAGTGCGGCTGGTATCGGCCTGAAGCTCGCGGCCGAAGACCGTGTCGGCGCTGATGAAGAACCAGGTCGAGCCGCCGTCATGCACCAGGGCGCCCCCCGTGGACCGCGCCAGCATGTCGGTGTCGAAACCCCAATGAATGGTGTTCGGCGAACATTGGCTGCCTGTCAGGAGCGTGGTGCCTGCACCACAATCGATGAAGGCGCGGTTCTTCTCGCGTGCGACTGCATTAACGGCCAACGCCACTTCTGAGTTCGGCACGTCCACGATGAGATCGACGCCTTCATGGTCGTACCACTGTGCCGCGATACCCGCTCCCTTCTTGGCATCGTTCGAGTGATCGGCGCTGATGATCTCGACATCGAAGTCGGAAGCGCCGCACTCGCGACCGGCCAGGCGGGTGCAGGCCACTGAGAGAGGGCCGGAAATGTTCCGGTAGGGACCTGTGAGATCAGTGAGCACGCCGACCTTGACCACAGGCCGCGGCGTCGCCCTCGCCGCGAAAGGCAGCGCCACGGCGGAGGCGAGCAGATGGCGGCGCTTGATCATTGTGCGAGACCGGAAGGGTTCGCAATTGAAGCCTTCGGCGTGGAAATTCACAAGGAAGGAAGCGGTTCTTTTTTGAAAAAAAGAACCAAAAAACTTTTGCGATGTGGGACCGGGATCGTGGGAACACCCGGCCTAGATGTCCAAAAGTTTTTTGCTTCTTTTTTTCAAAAAAGAAGTCCTTTCTACCTCCTACCGAAGCGGCCCAAACACCCCACGCAAAAAACCCGGCGTCAAAGCCGAAAACGGATTTACCCCGATCTTGGGATCGGCTAGCGGCCCACGCACCGTGTAGCGGGCTGCGAACACGCCGCCGCCTTTCTCGGGCGAGAAGACTCGTCCCACGACGGGTATGTCGCCAAGCAATTGATTGAAGAAATAGGCGGGCACGATGGTGCCGGCGATGTCGGCGGTGTGCTGGCGCAGGTCGATGCTGCCTTCGGCCGTGAAGCCAAGAGAAGGCGAGTAGGCGCGCGCATTGGTCAGCGTGAGCACGCCCTTCTGCCAGCTGAAGGGAGCGACCATGCGCATGAAGCGCAGGCCGGGACCGCGCAAGGCGTCGGCGAGGCCGTAGAGGGTCATGGCCTGCATGAGCTTGCCGATGGCTGGAGCGGCGGTGATCTGGAAGCTGCTGAGGGTCGCCGTGCCGGTAATTGGCGAGTCGGGTGCGCTGTCTGTGCTGGTGGCCAGGAGGGAGAGGCGGCCGCTGTGGATGTTGTCGAAGGTGCCTGCGGCGGTGAGCAGGGTTCCGGCGTCCTGCGCCTCGACGCGTATGGTGCGGCCGGCAGGTCCGGGCTCGATGCTGGCTGTGACCATGTTCGGTGTACCGGCCTCGAACTTTGCCTGAGTGACGCGGAGGCCGTCGTTGGTGGCGGTCAGGGCGACGGGAGAGAGGGTGTGGTCGGCGGCAAGGTCCACGCGGTCGAAATGGATGTCTGCGGACCAGGGGAGGCCAGGCTTGGTCGGCGGCGGCTCCGGCGGTTTTGCCGTGGCGGCGGGTGGCGGCGTTTTGGCGGGCTTGCGAGCCAGGTAGTTCGATAGGTCGAGCCGCGGGCCCTGGAGAGAAAGGGTGAGCGTCTTGCCTGCCTTGGTGGGGAGGCCGATGCGGCCGTGACCCGAGCTTCGCCCGATATCGACGGCGTCCAGAACAAGGGCGTCGAGCTCGCCGCCGGTGACCTCGACATGGCTCGTCACGCGCAGGCCTGGGCCTTCGGCGTGCAGATGATCGAGGCCCGCGAGCTTGCCGTCGCGCAGGGTGACCACGGCGCCTGCGGTCGCCGTGGCGCCTACCGCCTTGGTCCAGCCGAGCGGGGTCTCGACCGCGGCTCCGGTGAGATCGGCGTCCACGCTCACCGTGTCGGTGCGGTCGCGCCGGGCTGTGTAATCCACGCTGACTGCGGCATGGCCGCCTGTGACGATGTCGGCCGGCAGGCTGCTTTGCTTGAGTTGTTCCGCATCGGGCTTGGCTTCGGCGGTGACGTGCTGGAGCACCTGCGAGGGCGGGCCGTCGCGGAAGTCCATGTCGAGCGTGAGGTCGGTGGGCACCGATGCGAACAGGCCGTGGCCATCGACGGTGAGGCCATCGTCGTCCACGGCCAGGGAAAGGCTGGCCTTGTCGAGATCGCGGCCGAGGGCGAGGTGGCCGAGATGGACATCGGTGAGGGTCGCACGCGCCTTGATGACGATGTCGTCGAGCTTGACGCGGTCCTCAAGCGGGAGGCCGACGGAGAGGTGGGCCAGCATGTCGCCAGAGGGGTTGGTGATGTCGAGCGGCCGCCGGGAGAGCAGGCCGAGGCGCGGGTGGGCCAGCAGGGCCAGCGTATCCTGCAGCGGGCCGGCGATATCGGCGTCGATCTGGCCCAACTGGTCCTTGGCGGAAAGGCCGGTGATACGCACCGAGCCGCCGGTGAGGCGAAGGCCGCCTTGCTGTTTGCCCCCGGTTTGCTGGCCGCCCCCGCTTTGCTGGCCGCCGCTGCTTTGCTGACCGCCGCTGCTTTGCTGACCACTGAGTATGTCGATGTGGAGGGCGTCCGGTCCCTCCAGCACGAGGTGGGCGCGGCCGTGTTCGATGGGCGGAACGGGTTTGAGCCAGTAGGTTGTCAGATCGTCTGCCTGCAGGTCGCCTGATATTGCGGTGAGGGTCAGGCCGGAAAGATCGGCGGCCGAATCGAGGATGCCGTCGGCGTGGGCATCGTGGGCGCGGCCGGCGGGAACGTTCGATACGAGCCAGGTGCGGGCGCCGCCGCCGGTGCCTTCCGGCCAGTATTGTCCCAGGTCGGCGAAGGACGCCGAACCGAGGTCGGCGTGAAAGACGGCATGCAGGCGGTTGCCGGTGCGGGTGACGTCCGCGTGGCCGGTCACGACGGGCGGTGGCGCGTGCGCCGCGGGAGGCGCGGCGAAGTCGATCTTCAAGGCGGTGAGATCGATTTTCTGTGGGGTGATGTCCGCGTGTGCGGTGGCGCTGTCGATGGCGACGTATCCCTTGCCGGCGGCGAACCGGCCGGCACCGAAACTGGCGTCCAGCGTCGCGGACAGAGGGGCGAGGTTCGGGCCGAAACGGGCGTCGATGGCCAGCGTGAGCGGGGCGTCCGCAGCTGCGGCGCCGGCGAGCCTTGGATCTAGGGGGGCGAGGACCGCGGGTGAGAGTGGGGTAGTTTTCAGCGTGACATGCGCGCCGCCGGCGGCGAGTTCCACGGCCGCGGTCAGCGTTACCTGGGCTGCGCCTGCGGTGAGGCCGAGGTGGGCGGAACCGGCGACGCCGCCTGCCGGCTGGCGCTGTATGTCGGCGGTGATGCCGGTTGCGCGGAAATCGTTGCCGTCCCGGTCGTCGTGCACGGTCACGTGTGAACCGCTGATTTGCGCGCGGGTAAGCTGGCTGACCGAGCAGCAGCTGCCGGTTTCGGAGGGCGCGTGCGCCGCACTGCGCGGCCGGTTGATAGCCTGCAGAAGCGAAGGACCGCGGGTTGGCGAAGTTTGCGCGGGCGTGGCGCCCAGATCGAGGTGCCCGTCGGCGTTGCGCTGAAGAATGGCGTCGGCGCCGGTGAGCTCGATGTCCTCTGGCGCGAAAGTGCCGAGAAGGAGCTGGTCGAACGCCAGGGTGAGACGGCCGGATGCGAGCTTCAGGCGTGCGCCTTCGGGTAGGGTGACGGCGAGATCCGCGGCGGTCAGTTCGAGCGGCTGGTCGCGGGCATGAAAGCCGTTCCAGGCAAAGGCGGCGCTGCCGACGTGGATCTTCGTCGGCTGGTGCGGGAGCAGGGCCTGCTCGCGGCGCACCAGCGCGGTCATGTCGACCGGCCCTTGCGCCGCGCGCCAGAACAGGATGCACGCGGCCGCACCCAGCAACCCGATCGTGCCGACCACCACCTCCGCCAGGAGGCGGAGGAGCCACAGCGTCACGCGAGAGGCGGTCATCCCTTGGCTGACCCTCTTTTGACCAGCCCTCTCTTGACCCCCCCTCTCTTGACCCCCCCGCTCTTGACCCCCCCGCTCTTGACCATTGGCGTGCCGCGCGCGCTGTCTCCGCGATGATCCGCCGCCTTGCAGAACGGACGCATTGGGAAGAGGCACGTTGGCCGAGAGCGGCCGACGTCGCCGCTGCGGAGCGGCTGCTGGACGCGTTCGGGGCCCGCTACGGGGAGGTCGATCCGGCACTGACGCCGTTGCTGTGCTGCCTCGGCGGGAACAGCTCCTACCTCGCCGACCTGGCATTGCGGGAAGGCGAGCAGCTCCAGGCAATGCTGGCCGACGGGCCCACCAAGATCTGCGAGCGCGCCGTCCGGCAGTTGACGGCGGCTTCGCCCGCCCTGGCGCGCGGCGAGGTGGCCCGGCTCGCCAGGCAAGCAAAGCGTCAGGTGGCGCTCGCGGCGGCCATTGCCGACATCGGCGGCTTCTGGACACTCGAGTCGGTCACCGAGGCGCTGAGCAGGCTGGCGGATGCCGCACTCGGGCTTTGCGTCAGGCATCTGCTTTGGGTGGCGCATGGGCGTGGCGAACTGCGGCTGGGCGGCGGCGGACGGTCGGCCCGTTCCGGCTTCGTGGCGCTTGCCATGGGCAAGCTCGGCGCGCGCGCCCTCAACTACTCCAGTGATGTGGACCTCATCCTGCTCTTCGACCCGGGGGCGCATCCCTATAACGCCGATGGTTTGGGCGCCATCCTCACACGGCTGGCGCGTGACCTGACCAGCCTCATGCAAACGCGTGACGCTGACGGCTATGTTTTCCGCCTGGATTACCGGTTGCGGCCCGATCCCGGCTCCACGCCGCCTGCTTTGGCGCTGCCCGCGGCGCTCGCCTATTACGAGGGGCAGGCGCAGACCTGGGAACGGGCGGCGATGATCAAGGCGCGGCCAGTGGCGGGCGACCTCGCGCTGGGGGCGCGTTTCCTCGAGGCGATCAGGCCGTTCGTCTGGCGCCGGCATCTCGATTTCGCGGCGATCGCGGACATCAGGGCGATGAAGCTGCGCATGGATGCCCACCATGATGCGGCGCTGGAAGGGCTCGCAGGGCACGACGTGAAGCTCGGCCAGGGCGGCATACGCGAAGTGGAGTTCTGTGCGCAGACCCTGCAACTGGTGTGGGGCGGACGGAATGCGGCGTTGCGTGTTCCCGGGACTCTCGATGCGCTGCATGCCCTGGCGGCGGCGGGGCACCTTCCGGCGGCGACTGTCGAGCGGTTGGAGGCGGCCTACCGCTTCCTGCGCCAGGTCGAGCATCGGCTGCAGATGGTGGCGGACAGGCAGACTCATTCCCTGCCAACCGGCGCGGCGTTCGAGGGTTTTGCCGTCTTCGCAGGTTTCGCGGACGGCGAGGCGTTCGCGGCGGCCATGCTGCCGCATCTCTCGGCGGTCCACGAAACGTTCAGGGGGATCCTGTCAGTCGATCCGATGCCACCGGACCTGCCGGCGGAACGAACCCTGAGGGCGAAGGCGCCAGCGGGCGCCAGCGGGGCGGAGCCGCCTTGGTTTGCCTGGCTTGAAGGCCGCCCGAGGGCGCTCCGAAGCGACAGGGCGCGGGAGCTGTTGCGGGAGCTGCTGCCGCAGGTCATCGAGGTCATAGAGCGGCAGCCGCAGCCGGCCAAAGCCTGGGCCAGGCTGGATGATCTGATTTATCGCCTCCCCGCGGGCGTGCAGATTTTCTCGCTCGTCCGGCACAATCCGGCGCTGCTGGACCGGCTGGGCGACGTGCTGGGGGCGGCGCCGTCGCTCGCCGACCATCTGGCGAACGTGCCATCCGCGCTGGAGGGTCTGTTGGCGCCGCACGACATCGATCCGGACCCGGCCGCTTCGCTGGCCGGGCAGCTTGCCGATTCGCGGTCGCTCGAGGAGGCGCTGCAGGCGGCGAGCCGGATGGTGCGTGGCGAGGAGTTCCGGCTGGCGGTCGCGGAACTGGATGGCAGGGTCGATGCCGATGCCGCGGGTTTGGCGAGAAGCGCGCTGGCGGGTGCGGCGATTGCTGCGCTCGTGCCGCTGGTTTTGGGCGATCATGTGCGGCGGTTCGGGCGGGTGCGTGGCGGCGGCATCGTGGTGGTGGCGCTCGGCCGCGCCGGCAGCCGGGAGATGATGGCGGGATCGGACCTCGACCTGCTCCTGGTTTACGACCACCCGGCGGAGGTGAGCGAAAGCGACGCCGCGCGGCCGATGGCTGCAAGCCAGTATTATGCCCGGGCGGCACAGGCGATCGTGGGGGCCCTGACCGTGCCGACGCGCGACGGCAGGCTTTTCGAAGTGGACATGCGCCTGCGGCCGTCCGGCTCGCAGGGGCCGGTGGCGGTCTCGTTGCGTGCCTTCGAGCGCTACCACCGGGAAGACGCCTGGACGTGGGAGCGGCTGGCGCTCACGCGGGCGCGGGTGATTGCCGGCCCGTTGCGGCTGCGGCGCCGGGTCGAGTCGGCGATCAGGCGCGCGCTGCGTGTGACGCGGCCCACCGACGTGCGGGCGGATACGGTCGCCATGCGCCGGCGCGTGCTGCAGGAGAAGCCGGCGCGCGGCCCGTGGGATGTCAGATCGCGTGACGGCGGCTTGCTCGAGGTAGAGTTTGCCGTGCAGGCGCTGCAGCTTCTGCATGCGCAAAGGCCAGGGGTGCTGCATCCCGAGACCGGGCAGGCGATCGCGGCCATGCTGCGCGCCGGCGTGTTGACCGATGCCGACGCGGTCACGCTGCTGGCGGCGCATCGGGCATGGCGGGCGATCCAGGGCCTACTGCGCATCATTCTCGGCCGCCAGATTCCGGAGACGCTGAGCGCACCGCTGGCCGCGCGTGTTGCGCGCGCAGCAGGCTGGGCGGGCGATCCCGAAGGGCTCGAGTCCTCCCTGGACGACATGGCGGCGCAGGTGCGAGACGTGTTCACACGGTTGATCGGGGAAATCGGAAAGACATGAGCATCACGGCCGGCGACAAGGCACCCGCGTTCGACCTGCCGGCGAGCGGCGGCAGGCACGTCTCTTCGAAGGCGCTCAAAGGCAAGCCGTACGTGCTGTATTTCTATCCAAAAGCCGACACGACCGGCTGCACCAAGGAAGCCTGCGCCTTCCAGGAAGCGCTTCCCGATTTCAGTAGCGCCGGCCTCGAAGTCATAGGAGTCTCGCGCGATCCGATGGCCGCGCTGGACAAGTTTGCACAGAAATACTCGCTGACCTTTCCGCTCGCGTCGGACGAAGCGGGCTTGCTCTCAGAGGCCTATGGCGTGTGGGTCGAGAAATCGATGTATGGCCGCAAATACATGGGACTGGAGCGGTCCACGTTTCTTGTCGATGCCAAGGGTGTCGTGGCGCGGGCCTGGCCCAAGGTGAAGGTGCCTGGGCATGTCGAGGACGTGGCTGAGGCGATGAAAGCTATCAAGTAAGGAAGGGTCTTCTTTTTTGAAAAAAAGAAGCAAAAAACTTTTGGACTTTTGGGCCCTGCACTTCCTCACGCACAGCCCCAAGTCGCAAAAGTTTTTTGGTTCTTTTTTTCAAAAAAGAACTACTTCCTACCCCTCCACCAAGGCCCCACGTTGAGCCGCCAAAAACAATTCGGCTGACGTGTCGTCCATGGCACGCGCGAACAGCCACCCTTGCATTTCGTTGCAGCCGGCCGCGGCAATGGCGCGCCATTGTTCCTCGGTTTCGCAGCCTTCGGCGATGGTGCGCAGGTCGAGTGTGTGCGCCAGATCGACGATGGCGCGGAAGATGCGGTTGGCTTTGTCGTCGGTGCCAAGCGGGGAAATGAAGCTGCGGTCGATTTTCACCGTGTCGACCGGAAGGGCCGAGAGATAGGCGAGCGACGAATAGCCGGTGCCGAAATCGTCGATGGAGATTTTGGCGCCGAGCGTGCGTAGGCGGTGCAATTCGTTAAGCGCGGCTTCGTTCATGAGCGCGCTTTCGGTGACTTCGATGCAGATGGCGTCGGCGGCTACGCCGGCGTCATCCAGTAGTTTTTCGAGGAAGTCCGCGACGCTGCCCTCTGCAAGGTGGCGAACGGAGAGGTTGACGCAGATCGTCAGCGGCGTGTGGCGGTCACGCCAGCGGCGGGCGCGGGCGACCGCATCGGTAAGCACGAAGCGGCCGAACTTGGCTATCAGGCCAGTCTCTTCCGCGATGGGGATGAATTCCGAAGGTGGAATCATGCCGCGAATGGGATGGCGCCACCGCATCAAGGCTTCGAAGCCGCAGATGCGCCGCTGTGGCACGCTGCACAAGGGCTGATAATGGATGGCAAGCTGGCCGAGCTCGAGGGCGCGGGAGAGGTCGTGCTTGATCTGCATGTCGCCAATGGCGGCGTCGCGCAGGGCCGGCTCGAAAAAGATCGCGCCGCCGCCACCAATTTTCTTGACGGCGTAGAGGGCGAGGTCGGCCGCCTTGTAGAGGCGTTCCTGGGTTTCGCCATCGTTCGGGAAGACGGCGACGCCGATGCTGGCGCTCGTCTCAAGGATCGTGTTCTTGAAGGGCAGGCCTTGCGCGAAGCTCTCGGTAATGCGCCGGCAGACTTCCTCGATCTTGCCTGGACCATCGACGCTGCCGAGAAGCACGGCGAATTCATCGCCGCCCAGGCGTATGACGATGTCGGTGTCACGCACGATGCTGCGCAGGCGCTCGGCGGTGGCGACTAAGAGGGCATCACCGGTGTCGTGCCCGTATGTGTCGTTGATTGTCTTGAAGCCGTCCAGGTCCAGCAGAAGGAGGGCGAATTGCTGGCCTTCTTCGGAGTAGCGCACAACGAACTGGTTGAAGCGCTCGATGAAGACGCGGCGGTTCGGCAGGTCCGTCAGGCCGTCCGAATAGGCCATCTGCTCGAGGCGCGATTTCACGTCCGCCAGCGCGACCAGCGTTTCGGCGTTGCTGAGGGCGACGGCGCCATAGTCGCAGAGTGTGCGAAAGATCAGGCGTTCGCGGTCCTGGTAGGCGTCCGCCTGCCAGGATTGGACGACGATGGCGCCCAGGACGTGGTCGAACACGACAAGCGGTGCGCAGATCAGGCTTCTTTCCGACATGGCGGAGGCGGCGCCGTCGAAGGGCGTGGCGATTTCGCGCCGTTCGGCGATGGCGCGCCTGAGGATGTCACCGTGCTCTTCCATGGCGTCGCCGGCGACAACACGGTGGCCGTTGCGGACGCCGAAGCGGAGCTGCGGGCGGCGCTCAGAGCCGCTCATGAGATAGACGGCGAAATAAGGCGCGTCGATCAGGCTCGACATATTGTCGTGCAGAACCGTCAGCACGGTTTCCAGGTCGAGGCTGGCAGTGATCTGCTGGCCGATGGTGCTGAGCGTGCCGAGCGTGTCGGCGGCACTGGTCAGCGCCTCGTTGGAGCGGCTGAGTTCGACCGTGCGCTGGCCGATGAGCTGCTCGAGCTCGGCCTGGCGGCGGCGGAGAAGATTGGTGGAGAACCAGATCAGTCCCGTAATGGACAGGATACCGAGCAGCAGGAAGGCGCCGAACGCCCAGAAGGTCTGATACCAGGCCGGCAGGACGATGACAGGCAGGACCAGCTCGGTTTCCGCGGCCTCGCCGCTGGGGCTGGTGGCGCGCAGGTGAAGGTCAAACTTGCCAGGCGGCAGGTTGGTGTAGGCGGCGAGGCGGCGGCTCGGATCGGTGGCGATCCAGCGCTTGTCCATGCCGACGAGCTTGTAGGTGTAATGGTCCCGCCCAGGATCAGCATAGTCGAGGGCGGAGAACTCGACGGCAAGGCTGTTTGCGTCGGAGTTGACGACGATCGGGAGGACTGCGCCGGCGGCATCGGTACGCGGGGCGGGCAGGTCGGTGTCGCCGGTGCGTATGTCGGTCGCCACGACGCGGAGGTGGTGCGGGGCGGCAGCCATGGCCTCCGGTCGTACGATGGTGATGCCGCCGGCGCCGCCGAACAGCAATTCGCCCTGCGTGGTGATAGCGCCCGAATCGGCCCAGTACGCCGGGATGGCGACGCCGTCCGACAAATGGAACGCGCGCACGCGCAGCGTATCGGGATCGATGTCCGCGAGGCCGTCGTCTGTGCTGGCCCAGATATGGCCATCGGCGGCGACGAGCACCTTGTCCACGTTCGGGTTCGGCAGCCCGTCGGCCACGCCGAGATGCCGGAACTGCAGGGCGCCTTTCTCCGAGCGGCCGGTCAGGATGTTCATGCCGCCGCCGACGGTGCCGACCCAGAGACGGCCGCGGGCATCGAGGGCAAGGCTGGTAATCAGGCCGGAAGAGAGGCTCGAGGGGTTCGCGGCATCGGCCAGCGCCTGCTCGATCTTGCCAGTGGCGGGATCGTAAAGGTTGAGGCCGTCCCAGGTGCCGATCCAGATGCGGCCGCTGCGGTCCAGCAGCAAGGTGCGGCTGCGCTTGTCGGTGAGCAGGGCGCTGCTGAACGCGATGTCGGCGAGCGATCCGCCGTCGGGCCTGAGGCGGTAGAGGTTCTCCGTGTCGGTGAACCAGACGTCGTCGCCGATGCGCGCCATGGCGCCGACGTTGCTGTCCGGCGGCGCATGGGGGAGCGTCGTAGGGGTGGTGATATGGCCGTCCTGATCCAGGCGGAAGAGTCCGTGCCAGGTGGAGACGAAAACGTCGCCGCCTGGGGCCTGGGCCACGCCGCTGACGATTGCGCCGGGAAGCACGTTGTCGGCGGGCGCAAGCGTCAGATGCTGGGCCGCGGGATCGATGACAGCAATGCCATCGTGCTCCAGGCCGAGCCAGATCCGGCCGTCCGGCGCGGCCATCATCGCGGTCACGTTCGGGTCGGAGATGCGGTTGGCGGTTCCCGGCCTGGCGAACAGGGTGCGTATGCCGTCGCGAGCCGGTGCTTCGAAGCTGAGGCCGCTATCTGTCGCGGCCCAGAACAGGCCGGCGGGGTCGCGGTAGAAGTTGGAGACGGAATCGTCGGCAACGCTCGTCGCACGGGCCGAATCGTGGCGGATGGTGCGGGTGCGCAGGGTGTGCGCGTCCACCACGATGATGCCGTGGCCGGTGGTGCCTAACCAGATCTCGCCGGGGCGTGCTTCGCCGATCGCATCGACATCCATCGTCTCCAGCAGATCGGCGGTTTTCTCCGCGCTGCGTATCTGGGTGGCGGTGGTGCGGGAGGCATCGATGACATAGGCGCCGGTGTTCGTGGTGGCGACCCAGACCTGGCCGGTGCTGTCCTCGCCGAGAGCCTTCACCGAAGTCGGGGTTCCGGTGAGGGCCGGCAATGCGACGGCTGCGAAGGCCGGGGCGCCGGGATCGCGGCGGAATACGCCGTGGCCGGTCCCTACCCAGAGCGCGCCGCGTTTGTCGCGCAGCAGCGAAAACACGCGGCCAGGTGGCAGGCCACGTGTTTCGTCTTTTGTCTTGGGTATCAGGCGTGGGTGGGTGGCGTCGTTGTCCAGGTGATAGAGGCCGCCACCGCCGCCCACGAGGAGGCCGGGCGTATCATCGTCGGCGAAGGCGCGGATTTCGATTCGGCCTGAACGCCTGCCCGCAACGGGAACGGGAATGAAGGAATCGTGGTCCTTGTCGTAGCGCACGAGTCCGCCAGCCGAGGTGCCTATCCAAAGCGCGCCGTCGGGACCGAGACGCAGTGCCTGTACATAGGTGTCGGGGAGATCATCGGGTTTTTGGCCATCGCTGCCGTAGGTGCGGAAGCGGTAGCCGTCCCACCGGGCAAGGCCGGAACCCGTGCCAACCCAGAGAAACCCATCGCGGTCCTGGACGGCGGCCAGCGCCATGGGATTGGGCAGGCCGGCGGCGACTCCTAGGGTCTGGAAGACCGGGTCGGCAAGGGCGCTCCAGCGGGCGGCCTGATCTGCACCCGGCTGCGTCAAGGGCTGGCCGGCCTGTGCGGTGGCGGCGGAACCGATCAGCCAGGCTGCCGCCAGCAGGCGCTTCGTGGCCTGACCTTTCACGCAACCTCGCAGGCGAGCGTGCCGCGAAGGTCCTGGTCATGGGCGACAAGCGGAAAAAGCTCCGCGTTGGTGCAAAGGCGTTCGAACAACGGCTTGGCGAAGTAGTAGCCTTGCATGAAGCGGGCGCCGGCATCGCGAAGGGCTTCGAACTCGCCGCTGGTCTCCACGCCCTCGATCACGATCTCGACGCCGACGGCGTTACCCAGCGCGAGCATGCCGGCGACGATTTGCTGGCGGACCGGATCGCGGTCGCAGTTCCGGATGAGCGTGCGGTCGAGCTTGACGATGTCCGGCTTGAGGTCGGCGAGGCGCGCCAGGCCCGAGTAGCCGGTCGCGAAATCGTCGAGCGCGATCTTGAAGCCGTGACGGCGGTATTCGCTGATGATGCTCAACAGGTGGGCGGTGTCGGCGATGGCCTCGGTCTCGACGATCTCGAAGGTGAGGCGGCGCGGGTCGAAGCCGCTGCGGGCTGCGGCCTCCAGGGTCGCGCGTATGCAGGCGCGCGGCTCGTATACCGCGTTGGGAAGGAAATTGATGCTCAGCCGGCAATCCATGCCGAGGCGCGCCGCGAGGGCGATCGCCTGGGTTCGGCAGGCCTGGTCGAACGCATAAAGATTGTCTGGCGTCACCTGGTTCAGGACATGGAGCGCGCCTTCGCCGTTCGGGCCGCGTACCAGCGCCTCGTGTGCAGCGATCCGACCTTCCTGCAGATCGACGATCGGCTGGAAAGCCATCGTAAAGGGGAAGATCGGCTCGGCAGTCTGACAGGCCCGGCAAGCCTTGCTCGTCCTCCCTGCAACCTTGGAGCCCCCCAGGGGAGAGCCAGCAACCTGCATGGTTGCCAGCGAGGTGGCATCGCTCATAGGCGCGGGTCCATGCGTCGGTCTCTCCAGCGTCAACGTTGTCTTGCGACGTTAACTACAACCGACGGTCGTGCTAACACACTCCTTTGATCACATTTTTGTGTAAGTTTGATGTCGTTGCGTTTTCTATGCCGAACGGTTGTCCACGAGGTCGCGAACGACACCAGGGTCGGCGAGTGTCGAGGTGTCGCCTAAATTATCTGTTTCGTTTGCGGCGATCTTGCGCAGGATCCGGCGCATGATCTTGCCGCTGCGGGTTTTTGGAAGGCCTGGCGCCCACTGGATGGCATCGGGCGCTGCAATGGGACCGATTTCGCGCCTGACCCAGGCGACAAGGTCTTTCTTGAGGGCGTCGGTGGGCTCCACCCCATCCTTCAGCGTGACATAGGCGTAGATGCCTTGGCCCTTGATGTCGTGCGGAAAGCCTACGACGGCGGCTTCGGCGACCTGGGCGTTCGACACCAAAGCGCTTTCGACCTCGGCGGTGCCCATGCGGTGGCCGCTGACGTTGATGACGTCGTCCACGCGGCCGGTGATCCACCAATAGCCGTCGGCGTCACGCCTGGCGCCGTCGCCGGTGAAATACTTGCCCGGGTAGGTGGAGAAGTAGGTCTGCACGAAGCGGGCATGGTCGCCGAAGACGGTGCGCATCTGGCCCGGCCAGCTGTCGGTAATGACGAGGTTGCCTTCGATCGCGCCCTCGAGGACCAGGCCTTCGGCATCGACGAGTTCGGGAAAGACGCCGGGGAGCGGAAGGGTGGCCGAGCCCGGCTTCAGTGCCGTGGCGCCGGGCAGGGGCGAGATCATGATGCCGCCGGTCTCGGTCTGCCACCAGGTGTCGACGATGGGGCAGCGCTCGTCGCCGACCACCTTGTAGTACCACATCCAGGCTTCCGGGTTGATCGGCTCGCCGACGCTGCCGAGGATGCGGAGGCTGGCGCGGCTGGTGCGCTTCACCGGGCCTTCGCCTTCGCGCATCAGGGCACGTATGGCGGTAGGCGCGGTGTAGTAGATGTTCACCTGGTGCTTGTCGATGACATCCCAGAAGCGGCTGCTGTTCGGGTAGGTCGGCACGCCCTCGAACATGACGGTGGTCGCCCCGTTCGCGAGCGGGCCATAGACGATATAGGTGTGGCCGGTCACCCAGCCGACGTCGGCGGTGCACCAGTAGATCTCGCCTGGGCGGTAGTCGAAGACCAGCTCGTGGGTGAAGCTGGCCCACAGCATGTAGCCGCCTGTGGTGTGCAGGGCGCCTTTCGGTTTGCCTGTGCTGCCTGAGGTGTAGAGGATGAACAGCGGATCTTCCGCATTCATCTCCTCGGGCGCGCAATTGGGCGAGGCGGCCTCGACAAGAGCGGCGTAAGGATGGTCGCGGCCTTCCTGCATGGGAACGCTGGCGCCGGTGACGGCCACGACGACGACGCTCTGGACAGTCGGGCAATCCTTCAGCGCTGCGTCAGCATTGGTTTTCAGCGCGACGGTGCGGCCGCCGCGGCGGCCTTCGTCGGCCGTTATCAGAAGGGTGCTGCCGCAATCCTGGATCCGGTTGGCCAGCGAGTCGGGCGAGAAGCCGCCAAAGACGATGGAGTGGATGGCGCCGATGCGGGCGCACGCCAGCATGGAGACGGCCGCCTCCGGTACCATGGGCAAATAAATCGAGACGCGGTCGCCCTTCTTCACGCCAAGCGTTTTCAGCGCGTTGGCGAAGCGGCAGACCTTCTCGTGCAGCTCGCGATAGGTGATTTTCAGCGACACGCCGGGATCGTCGCTCTCCCAGATAATGGCGACCTGGTCGCCGCGTTCGCGCAAATGGCGGTCGAGACAGGAGACGGAGGCGTTCAGCGTGCCGTCCTCGAACCAGCGTATGGCGACGTCGCCCTCGAAGCTGGTGTTCTTCATCGTCGTGGGAAAGCGCATCCACTCTAGCCGGCGTGCCTGTTCGCCCCAGAAATTCTCGGCGTCGCGTGCGGCGTGGTTGCACATCAGCCGGTAGCGTTCGGCATTGACGCCTGCGCTGGCGGCGATTGCGGGTTTGACGTGGATGATGTCGTCGTCGGACATGGGCTTCCTCCCGATTTTCTGACCCGTTCCGGGCGAAATCGTTACCCTCACGCTACCGCGCGCCCGCGCTTGGCGCCAGCAGCCTTCGTGGCGGGGGTGACGCGGGGCCGCGACAGGTTACGAAAGCAAGGTCTTCTTTTTTGAAAAAAAGAAGCAAAAAACTTTTGGACCCTTAGGCCGGGCGTTCCCACGATCTCGGTCCCACATCGCAAAAGTTTTTTGGTTCCTTTTTTCAAAAAAGAGCGCGCTTGCTTCTCACTTGCCCGCCTTGGTCTTCCCAAGCTTGCAAATGTATTTCCACTGCTCCGCGGAAACCGGAGCGACCGACAAGCGGGAAAGGCGCAGCAGCGACAGCTCGGCCAACGCGGGATCGGCCTTCATTTCGGTCAACGTGACCGCGCGGGTGAAAGGGCGGACGGCCTTGGTGTCGACGCAGACCCAGTCGCCGGACTCGGCCGAGGGATCGGGGTAGGCGGCGCGGACGATCTGCACGATGCCGACGATCTCTTTGCCGATGTTCGAATGATAGAAGAAGGCGAGGTCGCCTTTCGCCATGGCCTTGAGGTTGTTGCGGGCCTGGTGGCTGCGGACGCCGGTCCAGGGCTCGATGCCGTTGGCGACCTGCTGGTCCCAGGAGAAGGCGTCCGGCTCGGATTTCACCAGCCAGTAGTTCATCCGAGCAGCTCGCCGTCTTTGAACACCTGGCGATAGGCGCGGATGGTCACCGCTTCGAAGAGGCCGGCGCGATGGTAGGGATCGGCCTCGGCAAAGCCTTCGGCTTCCGCGCGGTCGGCGACGTCTATCATGAGCAGGCTGCCGCAGGGCCGGCCGTCCAGGTCGAGCAGGGGACCGGCCTGGACCATGCGTGCGGCATAGGTCTGCAGGTAGGCCATGTGCTGGGGCCTGGTAGCGAGGCGGAGGTCTAGGTTGCCTGGCTTATCCGTGCACATCAGGACGAACAGCATAGGGTGGGCCTTGCAAGGGGGTGATGGTTGCCGAGGTTAGAGGAAACCGGCGATGCTTCAATCCGGAGGGCCGCTCTGCTAGAGAGCCGGCGGGGTTTAGGGAAAACAGTGGACGCAAGCACAGCATGGCAGGCGGGCGAGGCGGGCGGGCAGAAACGCCGGTCACTGCATCGTTTCGCCAATCCCGGGCGGTTCCTGCGCATCGCTGCGCGGCTACAGCCGTGGCTGACTTGGCCTGGGCTATTGCTGACTATCGCCGGGCTCGGCTGGGGGTTGTTTTTCGCGCCGGCCGACTGGCAGCAGGGCGATGCGGTTCGCATCATGTATGTGCATGTGCCCTCGGCGGTGTTGGCAGAGGGCGGGTATTGGGCGTTGGCAGCGGTTTCGCTCGCCTCGCTGGTGTGGCGCCATCCTCTGGCTGATCTGGCCGCGATGGAGATCGGGCCGGTCGGTGCCGCTGTGACGGCGTTGTGCCTGGCGACGGGCAGCCTGTGGGGCAAGCCGATGTGGGGCACCTGGTGGGTTTGGGACGCCCGGTTGACCAGCGTGCTGGTGCTGTTCTTCCTTTATGTCGGCCACGCCATGCTGATACGGGCGTTCGATGATCCGCAGCGCGGCTATCGCGCGGCGGCGATCCTGGCGCTGATTGGCGCGATCGATCTGCCGATCATCAAATATTCGGTGAACTGGTGGAACACGCTGCACCAGCCGGCGAGCATTACGCTCACCGGGGCGCCGACCATGGCGGCTTCCATGTTGTGGCCGCTGGGCGTGAGTTTCCTGGGGCTGGCGCTGGGTTTTGGCGCAGTGCTGAACGCCAGGTTGCGCGCGGCGGTAATGGAGCGGCGGACGCGGGCTTTGCTGATGGCGCAGGCGGAGCGCGTGGCGTGACGTTGCAGTGGGATCATTGGCCGTTCGTTGCCGGCGCTTACGGTTTGTTTGTGGCAATTGGCGCCTGGCTGGCTGTGAGTGCGAGCGTGCGTCTCTCGCGGTCGCGGTTGAGGCTGCGCGCGGTTGATCCGCGTACCAGGGAGAATGGCTCATGACCCGCAAAGGGCGGCGGCTGGTCATCGTGGCGGCGTGCGGCGTGGGCTTGTGCTCGGCCGCAGCGCTGACCTTGAGCGCCATGCGCGATAATCTCGTGTTCTTCATGGCGCCTAGCGATATCGCGATGAAAGCGCCGCCTGTTGGCCGTCCGATCCGGCTTGGTGGCTTGGTGCAGGCTGGATCGTTACATTTGCAGAAGGTGGATGGCGAGCCCACGGCCGCCTTCAAGGTGACCGACGGCAAGACGACCATCGACGTGCGCTACACGGGGATTTTGCCTGATCTGTTTCGCGAGGGGCAGGGCGTGGTGACACTCGGCGCGCTGCAGCCCGATCATAGTTTCAAGGCGCAGGAAGTGCTGGCCAAGCATGACGAGACGTATATGCCCAAGGATGTTGCCGACGCGTTGAAGCGTTCCGGGCATTGGAATCCGGCCAAGGGCGGGCCGCCGCCTGCCAGCACGTGGAACGGGATAACGACGGCGTCAGCCGCGTCTCAGGTCCCAACTTCGCAGGCAGGCACCAATTGATCCCCGAACTCGGCCATTTTGCTCTGGCGCTTGGCGTGGTGCTGGCGTTCGCGCAGGCGTTTATCGGCATCTATGGCGCGCACCGGCGCGATGCGCGGCTGATGGCCGCGGCGCCGGCCTTGGCGCTGGGGCAGTTGCTCGCTTTGTCCGCGGCCGCAGCCTGCCTCGTTTATGCAAGTGCGTCTGACGATTTCTCGGTGGTGAACATCGCCGAAAACTCCTCGGCGCTGAAACCCCTGCTGTACAAGATCACCGGCACGTGGGGTAACCACGAAGGGTCGATCCTGCTGTGGGGCTTGATCCTCGCGGTCTGCGGCGGTGCGGTGGCGGTTTTCGGACGCAGCTTGCCGTCTGCGCTGCGGTCGCGTGTGATCGGTGTTCTGGGCGGCACGTCTGCGGGGTTTCTGCTTTTTGCTTTGACGACGTCGAACCCGTTTGCCCGCATCTTTCCGGCGCCGGTCGATGGGCAGGGCATGAACCCGCTGCTGCAGGATCCGGGTCTCGCGATCCATCCGCCGATTTTGTACATGGGTTATGTCGGGTTTGCCGTGCCGTTTGCGTTCGCCGTGGCGGCACTTCTCGAGGGCCGTATCGACGCGGCGTGGGGACGCTGGGTCCGCCCATGGGCGCTGGTGTCCTGGTGTTTCCTCACCTGCGGAATCGCGCTGGGTTCGTGGTGGGCCTATTACGAACTTGGTTGGGGCGGCTACTGGTTCTGGGATCCGGTGGAGAATGCGTCCCTCATGCCGTGGCTGACTGGCACGGCACTGGTGCATTCCGCGATCGTGGTCGAGAAGCGCGAGAGCCTGAAGATCTGGACTGTGCTGTTGGCCATCGGCACTTTCTCGCTGTCGCTATCCGGCACTTTCCTGGTGCGCTCCGGCATTCTCAATTCCGTTCATGCGTTCGCCAATGACCCGGCGCGCGGCATTTTCATTCTGTCTCTGCTGGGTCTGGTGATCGGCGGATCGCTTCTGCTGTTCGCATTGCGTGCGCCGCGCTTGTCGTCGGGCGGGGTTTTCGCGCCGGTTTCGCGCGAAGGCGCGTTGCTGATGAACAACATCCTGCTCTGCACGATTTGTGCGGTGGTCGTAGTCGGCACGATGTATCCGCCGTTCGCTGACCTGCTGTTCGGGCAGAAGATCAGTGTGGGTGCGCCATTCTTTGATGCGACCGTGCTGCCGTTGGCGTTGCCGATGTTCGCAGCCATGGCGGTAGGGCCGCTCCTGCCTTGGAAGCGCGGGCGACTTTGGCCGCTGGTGGTTCATGCCTGGTGGGCGGCGCTGATCGCTACCATTGTGGCCGGCGTCTGCATGATCGGCATGAAGGTACTGCCTGCGCTGGCGTTCGGCGTTTCTGCCTGGTTGATCCTCGGCTCGTTTGCCGAAGTGTTCGAGCGCACCTTGCTTTTTCGCGCACCTGTCGCGCGCAGCGTGCGGCGCGCGCGGGGGCTTCCGGTGGCCGTGCTGGGAGCGGCGATTGCGCATGCCGGCATGGGCGTGACGGTTGCCGGCATCGCGGGCATGTCGCTGGCGAGCAACAAGATCGTGGCTGCCAAGGTTGGCGACAGTTTCTCGGTCGGCGGTTACGACTGGAAGCTCATGGGCCTCGATGACCTGAAAGGCCCGAACTACACGGCGCGCCGCGCCTTCATCGAAGTGTCGCGCAACAGCGTGCCCTGGGTGCTCATGCAGCCTGAGCGCAGGACCTTCCCGCTGCAGAAACAGACGACGAGCGATGTTTCGATCAGCACCAACCTGTTTCGCGATCTTTATGCCGTGCTCGGCGAAGAACGCGACGGCTCGGCTGTGCTGCGGCTGCATGTGAATGTGCTCGCACCCTGGATCTGGCTCGGGGCCTTGATCATGGCATCAGGCGGGGCGCTGTCTCTGCTCGACCGCCGTCTGCGCGTGGGCGCACCCTCCCGGCTGCGCGCTAACGCGGTGCCGGCCGAATGACCGACATCGTTCACGCGCCAGCGGATGAGCCGGGAGGGCCGCTTCGCGTCAACCGGCGCCTGATGCTGCTGGCGCCGCTCGGCGTGGCGCTCGCAGGCGGCGGCGCATTCTGGGCCATGCTGTCGCGCATGCAGCGCGGCACGTTCGACCCGCACGACATCGGCAATCCCATGCTGAACAAGCCGATGCCATCCTTTTCGCTGCCCGGTTTCAGCAGCGAGGACGTGCGTCGCGCGGCGCAGACCAAGCCGGTGATGCTGAACTTCTTTGCCTCCTGGTGCATCCCCTGTGCCGCGGAAGCGGATGCCGTCGCTGCGGCTGCAGCGGGCGGCGTTCCCGTGTGGGGCATCGCCTACAAGGATAAGCCTGAGCGGATCACGGCTTTTCTGAATCAGTATGGCAATCCCTATGCGAAGCAGGCCGCCGACGATGCCGGCCAGACTTTCATCGATTTCGGCGCCTACGGTGTTCCGGAGAGCTATCTGATCGACAAGGATGGCATTATCCGCTGGCATCTCGCCGGGCCGCTTACCGACGACAGCGTGACGAAGAGCCTGATGCCTGCTTTCAAAGCGGCGGCATGAGGATCGCTGCTTTTGCACTGCTGGGTGTGATGCTGGCGGCACCTGCTTTTGCGATCAACGATCCCCGCGAAATGCTGCCCAACCCCGCGCAGGAGGCGAGGGCGGAGGCGATCGGCAGCCAGCTGCGTTGCCTGGTATGCCAAAACGAATCGATCGAAGACAGCGGTGCAGGGCTTGCGGCCGATTTGCGCGCCATCGTGAGGCAGCGCGTGGTGGCAGGTGATACCGACAAGCAGATCATGGCCTGGATGGTGGCGCGCTACGGCCAGTTCGTGCGGTTGAAACCGCCTTTGACGCTGGCGACGGTACTGCTGTGGTTCACGCCTGTCCTGGGACTAGCCATCGGTGCTGCCGCGGTATGGTTCGGCCGCAAGCACCGCGCGGAACCGGCGCCGCTCAGTGAGGCGGAACGCATCAGGCTCGCCGAGCTCAGCGCGCCTTGATCTGGGTTTTCGTGACTCTGCTCGCGGTGCTCACCTTGGCGCCGCTGGCCTGGGCAGTGACGCGCGACTCAGGCGTGCGCGGCCGCCGCGACGCCGCCATCGCCTTGCACCGCGCGCAATTGCTCGAACTCGACCGGGACCTCTCTGCAGGACGGCTCATGCCGGAGGAGCACGCGGCCGCCCAACTCGAAGTGCAGCGGCGGCTGCTCGCCGATGCAGCGCTGAAGGAACGCGAGCCGCCGCCGCCAGGACGCATCACCCTGCTGGCGACGGTCGTTGCTGTGCCTATACTGGCACTCGTGCTGTATCTTCAGGGCGGCCACCCATTCTATCGGCAGGAGCGGATTGCCGCTTCTGCACCCGCGAAGAATGCCGAAGCCGACAAGCAGGCGGAGCAACTCGTCGGCGAGCTGAAGGCGCGCCTGGCCATCATGGATCCGGCCTCCGACCGTGCGCGCGAGGGCTACATCATCCTCGGCCGGACCGAGCTGAGCCTCGGCCATTTGCCTGAAGCGGCGGACGCCTGGCGCCATGCCCTGGCGGCAAAATTTGACCCCACCCTCGCTGCCTCGGCCGCGGAGCTGATGTGGGAGTCGGAGGGGCATATGACCGATGAAGCGGCAGGCCTGTTCAAGCGCGCCCTTGCCGAGGCACCTGCCGATGCGCCTTGGCGCGGTGCGGTCGAAGCCCGCCTCAAGGCCGGCGCTCCGGTGCGCTAAGTCTCAGGGCGATGAGCTTGCATCGCACGCGGCGAGGGATACATGCGACACATGAGCGATGATGTGAAAGACGAGCCGAAAGCGGCTCCCGAGCCTAAGCCTATGCCGAAGGAGATCGGCGGTCCAAAGGGGCCTGAGCCTACCCGGTATGGGGACTGGGAGGTTAAGGGGCGATGTACTGACTTTTAGGCAAGCACTTCTTTTTAGAAGAAAAGAAGCAAAAAACTTTTGCCACTTCGTGCCGGGCTCTTGGAAAGACAGAGCCTAGATGAGTGATCCCCATACGCCGTAGTGGATACCTGCGAAGAGCCAGGCCAGGACAGGCCTTGCTACGAACTGCAGCAGCAGGATCAGCACCCAGGGTGCCAGATCGATGTTGCCGAAGTTCGGCAGGCGGCGCCTGATGGGGCGGACGAACGGATCGGTAACCCGGTAGAGAAAGTCGTTCACCGTCCATACTGTGCGGTTGCGACTGTCGAGCACGCCGAATGCCAGAAGCCAGCTGATGATGATCTGCAGGATGACCGCCCAGATCAGTAGCGAGATCAGGTAGCTGAGCAGCGTAAAGACGATGACGGTGATCAAGCCTGGTCTCCTGGGGATCAGTACGCGTCGAGGGTGGGGGTTGAACTAGGCGTGTCGATGCTTCGGTGCAATGGCGCCGCTGCGGCCCTTGACGCTTCGCGCGGCGCCTGGGCATTGTCCGGCCGCACGGCGGGGCTGTAGCTCAGTTGGGAGAGCGCCTCGTTCGCAATGAGGAGGTCAGGGGTTCGATTCCCCTCAGCTCCACCACCTGCCGTCGCACATTATCCACCCAGTCGGATTGGCCGCAGCAGGGACGCTACCCATGCTGCTCCGATGCGTGACCGTCAGAACAGCATGGGTATGCCTCAGCGGCGTTCGGTGATGCTGAGAACCCGGAAGGCTACCGGCAAAGGGCTGCCGTTTGCCGTCTTTGTCGTGAAGGAAACCGCATTCGCCATGGTCGAGGCGGCGGCGTGCTCGGCATCGGGGCTGTCGACGGGCAGTGCGTGCTCTGCAAGCGTCCTGTCGTTGGTTGGGTCGTAGATGCGGACGGTCACCAGGAAGGGCTTCAAGTCCGGCACGGTTAAACTTCCCTCATTGCGCCATACCTTCACGTGTCGCCCAGCTTACAATCGAACGATCCACCTCTCCCGGATCCTGGAACATGCTTGCGTGCGCCACGCCAGGTATCTGCGCGAGGACGGCGCCGGGAATGGCCTGCTTCAGCGCGCGCGCTATCGGGAAGGGATAAACCGGGTCATCGACACCCTCGACCACCAGGGTGGGAACGGCGATCGACGCGAGGTCCGGTGTGAAGTCTGGGCGCTTCACGAGAGCGTTGGCCCCTCCTGCTATACCCTTGAGGGAGGCTTGCTTGACCATCTGACCAATCCCACCGCTCAGGCCCGGGTCCTGGCCGATCGCGTCGCCGGTGACCATCACGGTAATGACCGCGCTCGCGATGGAGGCAGCGCCCATCTTTCGCGCCTGAAGCGCATAGCCAGGCCACTCGGCCTGCTCGACGATCGAGGCGGGCATGGGGTTCGTGTCGAACAGGATCATGCCGGAGAAAAGCGCTGGTGCCATCTCATACATTTGCAGGGTCACCTGACCGCCCATGGAATGGCCGCCGACGATGGCTTTTTGGATGCCCAGGTTCTTGAGCAACGCGATCAGGTCGGCGGCGTAGGTTGCGTCGGTTTGCTGTGCGTTCGGCGTGGTACTTCGGCCGAAACCTGGGAGATCGACGGTAATGACGGTGAAGCGAGAACTCAGATCCGCCAGCTGACCGGCGAATAGTTCACTGGAAAGCGGAAAGCCGTGAATGAGAAGCATCACCGGACCGGTGCCGCTCATATTATAGAATATGTTTGCGCCATTGACGGAGAACGTGCCGGTGGTTGGTGGCGTCGCCTGAGCCCTGGAGCACGCGGGGTAAGACAATCCGGCAAGGATTGTTGCGGTTGCTAGTGAAGTACGAAGCATGACATTCTCCAGAGGGTATCGGCATCTTTCAAGACGAACGCGGAATGCCCCAGCGTGGATCGTTGTTCCAACACAAAGATGGGAGGCGTTGTCTGGCTGGCGAGCAGATTGGATGGACGGATTTAGGGGTTGGCATTTTTCCATGAGACGTCTCGCTTTATTCGCTGCTGCATCCATGTTGCCGATGGCCCCCTATGCGCGGCAGCCTTCCTTGCCTGACCCGATCGACACGCCTGGCGCAGTTAATCCGTCGATCAGTCAGGCAAATATCCGCGGCACCATCTGCCAATTGGACTGGGTGCAATCCCACTAGCCCAGTCCTGCTTACGTTAATGCACTCAAGCTGCGCCAGCTTACCGCCTGGCAAGGATACGTCTCCCGGAGCAATCCTGACGCCTACGAGGAAGATCACCTTATCCCGCTTGTCTTGGGCGGTGCCGCAATCGATCAGCATAATCTGTGGCCGGAGCCCTTGATCTCGGGCGATGGTTGGGACGCTGACCTGAAACGCGTTCTAGAGCGGGTTCTTCACCGGCTTGTCTGCGAGGGCCGCCTGCCTCTTGTGCTGGCGCAAAGAGCGATCGCGCTCGACTGGACAGCTTCCTATCGCCAGTTCGTCCACCCGCATAAGGCAGGTCTGAGGCATGCCGCGTTGTTGCAAAAGTCCATTGAATAACGAAGAAGTCTTAAGTGGCAGCTTCAAGCTTGTTCGCATCGTGGCGACCCGAAGTCGCATCGGGTTCAATTTGGCGTCTAGCCGATCGCGTCCCGAAACCCGCTCACACAGGCTGCGTTCCCGACCGCGAATCATAAGGATGGAGGCACGTCATGACGAAATTTCCGCGCTGCACTATCGCTGCGCTGGCAGCTTCAACAATGCTATGGCCGATGGCCGCAATGGCTGGTCCTTGTTCGGACGACATCGCTGCAGTGGGAAAGCAGCTTAGCCAATCTGCAGCGATGGGTCCGGTGACGTCTGGGACGCTGAGCGGCTCGAATGCGGTTGCGAATAAGGCTGATGATAACGTTGTGACCGGTTCGAATCAGAAAGGCACTTCAGCCGACAAGCACGTGGGCGGCACGGCTGGAACCAAGGAGATGAACGCCGCCTCGAGCAACGTGGCGACGTCGGATGCTGATGTCAGGCAACAGCAGTCTGGTCATCCGACCGCGACAGGAGCGGCAATGTCAGGCGACCGGAGCAGCTCCACTGAGACGAAGCCGAAGGGCACGATGACGAGCCAGGCGTCCGATGATCATGTCTCGAAGGCCAAAGCGGATTGGCAGAAGGCCGTCGATCTCAATGCGAAGAACGATGCGAGCTGCAAGGGCGCAATCGATCAGGCAAAGCAGGACATGCAGCGCGGCTAACCCTGCCTGACATGTGCGAATCGACGAGCCTGGCATGAGACATTCGCCAAGAGAGTTGGCCCCGTATGACACTCTGCGGAGCCGACGTCGCCTCTTGGCGAATTTTGTCCATGAGCGTTCTGCGTTGACTTGACGCATCAAGGGTTCGCGCATGTTTCCTCTCTTGCCGACGATCAAACGGACTTTCCTGTCCGGGAGCATCGCCAGTCTTTCATCGACAATCACGTTGATGCTTGTCGCTCGAGTTGAGGGAAAGGCGGCTGTTCAGCCGCTCAATGCGACCAGTCATTGGCTCAACGGCGACGATGCCGCTGAGTGCAAAGAGTTCATTCTTGGTCACACGGGCGTTGGCTACGCGACGAACCATGCCGCTTGCATCTTCTGGGCTCTGTTCTTCGAAGCCTGGCGGTCGGGCCGGCCTCCTGCGGCACCGGCCGTGATCTTACGCGAGGCGATGGCCATGTCGGCTATCGCAGCAGCTGTCGATTATGGCGCAACCCCCAAGCGCTTTACCCCAGGTTGGGAGTTGGTGCTGTCGAAAAGCGGCATGGCTGTCGTCTACGGCGGGCTCGCACTTGGGTTGGCCGCCGGTTCCCTGATGACGCAGGCCAAGCGGCCCGGCGTCGCCAAGAACGATTGGATCTAGGCCGGTGATCCGGTGCCAGCGCTGCATTTCGCATTGATGGTTTGGAAGACGTCGAACTTGCCGAGAAAGACCTTGTTCGGGAGGATCATCATGCCGGCCTTCAACTCGATCTTTGGCGCTTCTCCGTCGCCGCCCGAACCGACTGATGTATCTTGAAGAACATGCCAAGCGCCCGTCTGTGCGATTTTGAAGAAGTCCTTGCAGTTTACTGAAAGCGGCGGTGGATCCGCGTAGGCTGTTCCCGCACAAGCCAGGCTGGTAGCGAACGTCGCGGCTGCGATTATCTTGTGCATCTACCAGGTTCCCATCGAGCGTTGCGGCTGTCTGATCCTTAAGGAACCTCGGATGCCGCGGTTCCTCGCGGCTTTCTCGACAAAGGCGATGTCGCCACGATGTTTGGCTGATGGCTCAACCTTGGATCCCTCGAACCGTGCTTGCCACTCCAGCGGCGTTGGCGTTGCCTGGAGGCACGGCTATCGTCGCACGTGCGGCCGCGCTGGGATCAAAGGTGGTGGCGCTCCGCTCCGACAGGCTTTCCGGTTTGCCGGACGCCTATCGAGACGCCAAGCGCACGCTTGCTGTCGTAACCGCCAGCCCAAGCCGGCGCCGGCTTCAGCCTATCCCGCCTTCGGCCGACTGGCGTTTCGACCTCGCCGAGGGCTGCCCGGCCCATTGCACCTACTGCTACCTCGCGGGTTCGCTGGCAGGGCCGCCGATCATACGCACCTACGCCAACCTCGAGGAAATACTTGCGGAACTTCCGCCGGCGGTAGGGCAAGGCGGGGTGACCTCCACCTCCTCAGCGCGTGCGCACGAGGGAACCACCTTCGAGTGTTCCTGCTACACAGACCCGCTCGCGTTGGAACATCTGACCGGACATCTTGCCGCCTGCATCACGCAGTTTGGTGCGTGGGAGGCGCCGGTGCAGCTGAGGTTCACGACGAAGTTCGATGCTGTGGCACCCTTGCTGGCGCTGCCGCACAATGGGCGCACGCGCGTTCGCTTCTCTGTCAATGCGCGAGGCGCCGAACGCCACGAAGGCGGCGCCTCTCGCATGCCACAGCGCCTTGCTGCGCTACGGGCCATGGCCATGGCCGGCTATCCGGTCGGGCTGACGGTCGCCCCGATTTTGCGCCTGCCCGATTGGCGCGACGCCTACGACAGGCTGTTTGCAGACATTGCCGCCGCGCTGGAGGGTGTGCCCGGCGTCGATCTCACCGCGGAACTCATTACCCACCGTTTCACCCCGAAGTCGAAGGGCGTCCTGACCGGCTGGTATCCCGGCAGCCCGCTTGACATGGATGAGGCGAAAAGGAGCCGCAAAACAACGAAGTTTGGCTCGATCAAGTATGTGTTTCCGCGCGACGAGATGGTCGAGATGCGCACCGCAATAGAGTTATCGCTCCAGCGGTGGCTGCCCAGGGCGACTATCCTTTACTGGACCTGACAACGCGCTCGGCAATGGGCCGAGTGCTGGGTTTTTATCTCGGTCAGGTTGGCTGATGCGGACGGCACCAGTTTTCGTCGTGGCAGACGTTCAGGATTTTTGTACGAACGACTCGCCGAGCACGCCGTTGGCGGATATGACATTTTGGCGGCACATCCGGTTTTGAGGATGGGGCTGTTTGAAGGATTTGGCATACCGGATTGCGCCTGATTTCACCCACCGAGGCCAAAAAGGCCTATGACATACTCATTCGAGCAGCCGGTGCGTCCGCCGCGCCAGAGAGCGCGAACGAATTCATCCATCATGTGGCCCATCCCTACGACCCGGCGGGAGAGTATCGATTTTGCGGATTGCTGGGCCTGGGTGGAAAGTTTCGTAACGAGGTTCAAACGCCGCACGTGACCTGCTACCCGGAGGATATGAACGAGGGCGCAAGGTCGATCATCAGCACGACAAACGCCCTGCTTGCCGCCCTCTTTTCGTCCATCGACGAGGCGCAAACCCCTGAGCAAAAGGAAAGTCTGGAGGTCTAACCGGCAACAAGCCTCAGGCCGAATGTAAGGTCGCAAAAGTTTTTTGGTTCTTTTTTTCAAAAAAGAACTGCTTTCTTCCCTCCCTAAAGCGCCGCGAAAGTCTGTCCGATCTGCGCCATGTGGCGGTGCCGCGCGGCAAGGGCGGCCGCGGCGAGTTCGGCCTCCTCGAGCGTCTTGGTGGCTTCGCCGTGCTTGGCTTGCCAGGCCTGGTATTCCGGATCGACTGGGTCGGGGAAGAGGATCCAGCGCGCGTCCGACCAGGCTTCGCGTATGTCGGCCACGTGGGTGGCGCCGCGCGACACCACGATCGATGCGGCGAATGTTGCAATGACGTGTTCTGCTGCAAGGGACATCGTTTTGCTTCCCGCTCTTTCGCGTGCTGCCAGGATAAGGTGGGATTACTCCAGGTTGCAACGTTCATCGTGCTGGAAGGTTGTCATGCTGCCGCGGGCGCTGGTTGAAGCGGGGGAGCAATGAACCGGATGCGAAGCCTGGTCCTTATGGTGGTGTTTTCGATTTGCGCCTCTGGGACCGCTCATGCGGCTGACCGCAGTTTCATGACGAGCGATGGGGTGCGGCTGCATTACACGGACACGGGGCGCGGCCATGTGATCGTGCTGGTGCCCGGTTGGACCATGCCTGGCTGGATATTCGACAGGCAAATCCAGGCATTCTCGCGCGCGTATCGGGTGATCGCGTTCGATCCGCGTTCGCAGGGCGATAGCGAGATCGCGCCGTCCGGCCACGAGCCGTTCCGGCGTGGGCGGGACATTGCCGAGTTGCTCGGGCAGGTGGGAGATCCCGCACCCCTGCTGCTCGGGTGGTCGCTGGGGGTGCTCGACGTGCTCTCCTATGTGCATCAGTTCGGCGACGCGCGGATTGCCGGCCTGGTGCTGGTGGATAATTCGGTGGGCGAGGAGCCGGCGCCTGTGGCGCAGAGAGGGCCGCGCTTGCGGCGGCCGAGACGGCCGGCATCGCGGGAGGCGGCCATGCACGCTTTCGTGGTGAGCATGTTCCGCACGCCGCAGTCATTGGACTATATCGACCGGCTGACCGAGACGGCGCTTCGGACGCCGCCCGAGGCGGCTGCGGCGCTGCTGAATTACCAGGTGCCGAGGAGCTTCTGGAAAGAAGGCGTCTATGCCACCAACAAGCCGGTGCTGTATCTGGTGACGCCGCGGCTTGCCGGGCAGGCCGATAATCTGGCTGCGCATCATCCGGGGGCGGAGAGCGTGGTGTTGCAAGGGGTGGGGCACGCGATGTTCGTGGATGATTCGAATCGTTTCGATGGCTTAGTCTTGGATTTTGTCCGAAGACGCCTGTGGCATTAGCGGTGCCCTGAAAATGGAAGCCTGGGGCCGACGGTCTCAGCGAAGTCCAGGGGCAGAGACCCTGGTCGTGCCTTTCTCGTCTCTCTTCCTGGTCTCCGCAGGCGCCGTAGGCTTTGAAATAGCCCTCACCCGCTATTTCGCCGTCGCGACGTGGTCGGAGTATGGCTACTGGGTCATTTCGATCGTGCTGGCGGGCTTTGCGTTCAGCGGGGTGGCGCTGGCGGTCGCGCGGGAATGGTTCGGCAGGCATGCGGCGCTCTGGCTGGCGGTGTTGCCGCCGCTGCTCGTGCTATGCGCAGCGGGGGGTTATTGGGCGGCGACGGTCAACCCGTTCAATCCTCTGCAGTTGCAGAACCAGGCAACCCTGGGTGCGCAGCTTTGGAACATTGCCGGCTATTACGCGGCTTTCCTGCCTTTCTATGCCTTGGCTGGCCTGTTCATCGGGCTGTGTTTCATGGCCGATCCTGGGCGTATAGGGCGGATCTACGGCACCGATCTGGTTGGCGCGGGATGCGGTGCGCTGCTCGTGCTTCTGCTGATGTTCGTGGTTCCGCCGTTCCGGCTGGTGGCGTGCCTGCTCGTGCCGCTGGCGGTGGCGGGCGCGTGCATGCGGCCGCGCGGACCGGCAATCGTTGCAAGCTTGTTGTCGTTGATGCTGGGTGAGGGGTTGCTGCTCGGACAGGACCGCGCGGCGATCAACGATTTCAAGGCGGTCTATGCACCGTTGCACGTGCAGAACAGCCGGACTTTGGCGGTGCTGCCGCGGGCGAGCGGGCTTTACATGCTGCTCGATGATTTCACCGAACGCGTCGATACCGACGTGTCGAACAATGCGGGCGCCTTGGGATTTTCGGAGCCGCCGACATCGTTGGGGCTTTACCGGGACGGCAATCGGATCGCTTCGTTGCCGCGTGGCGCGGTTGCAGCCGGGTATGCGGGAGGCACGCTGGCGGCGCTGCCTTACAGCCTGCTCCCACATCCGCGCGTGTTGCTGGCGGGAGCGTCGGGCGGGTTCCGGATCATGGAAGCGGCGAAACTCGGGGCTGCTTCGGTGGATGCGTCCGAGCCGGAGCCTTTGTTGTTGAAGAGTATCCGCGAAGGCCTTGCGGCGTCGCCGGCGATGGCGCTGCCAGGTGGCGCTCGGCTGCTGGCCGATCCGCCATTGGCGCTTGCCGCGCGTGGGACGGTTTATGATCTCGTCGATGTGTCGGGCGACTTCGTCGACTCCGCGGAGGCGAACGCGACCAGCCTGTCGGCGGAGGCGATCGCCGCCTACGTGAAAGCGGTGCGGCCGGCCGGCCTCGTTTCCATTCCCATTTCCATACGTGAGTTCCCGGCTTACGCGACCCGCATGCTGGTGACAGTGCGGGAGGCGCTGCGGCAGGCCGGCGTGGCCGATGCGGCTCGGCACGTGGTGGTTTACCGCTCTGCCTGGAACGTGCGGATACTGGCTTCGCCGGCGGTTTTCGACGCGGCGCGTATCGCGGCCGTGCGGGCGTGGTGCGACGCGCGCAGCTTCGATGTTTCTTACTATCCCGGCATGGATCCGGTGGCCGCGCGGGCGGGGATCTACAATGATTTGCCTGCCGTGTCCTTCGAGGATGCGCAGGTGACGTCGGGCGAGGGCCTGCATGACGCAGTGGCGGACGAGGCGGGGTTGGTATTGGCGGGAAAGTTGCCTGCGTCGGCGCGCAGCTTCGATCTCTCGCCGGTGACACTAGACCGGCCGGCGCTGAATGCAGTGCTGCGGCTGTCTGGTCTCGGCACCATTCTGCAGCGGCTCGAAGTGCTGCCTCAGGGTGAGGTGGGGCCCCTGGTGAATGTCGCGGTGCTGGCGCAGGCGGTGGTGATCGCGCTGCTGGTGCTGGCGGTGCCGTTGGCGGCCGGGTCGCGCCTCGGAGGCGGGGCGGGATTGGCCCGGCCGGCGGTGTTTTTCCCGGCGCTGGGGCTCGGCTTCCTGATGATCGAAATCGCGGCGATCGAGGGGGCGAGCTTCCTGCTCACCGACCGCACGCTGGCGTTCGCGCTGGTGCTGACGTCGATGCTGATCTTCTCCGGGCTTGGCGCCATGACGGCAGGGCGTTTTGCGCCGGGTCGGGCGATGGCTGTCGCGACCGGGGGCATCGTGTTGTGGTGCCTGCTCATGCTGGCGATCCTGCCTGGTGCGCTGATCCCGGCGCTCGGCTTCGGGCTTGCCATGCGCATCCTGCTTGTCATGCTGGTGGTGGCGCCGGTGTCGTTCGCGCTAGGCATGCCGTTTCCGCTCGGGCTCGGACAATTGGGTGGCGGGAGCGCGCTGCCGTGGGCGTGGGGGCTGAATGGCGCGTTTTCCGTGGTGGCGACGCCACTGGCGAACCTGATTGCGCTGGAAGCGGGGCACGCGCGGCTTCTTCAGGCGGCCATTGTGCTGTATGGGCTGGCTTTCGTTACTTTCCCGAACAGGCGCCCGACATGATGTCTCCGACCACGATAACCAGGCGCGGCCTGATTGCGACTGCGGCTGCGTGCGCCGCCATGCCGCGCGCCCGCGCCGACGAAGGCTGGAACCGCCAGACCTACGAAGAGGCGATGGCGAAATCAGGCCGCCATGTGAGCCTCTCCGACGAGCAGTTCGCCGCCATTCAGGCACGCAAGCCGGCGGCCATGCGCATGATCGAGCAGTATCTCACGTCGCACCTCGGCCACGCCGATCCGGCTGTGCTCAAAGCATTCGAGACCGTGCCGCGCGAATATTTTCACTATCTCTACGAAGAACATCGCGCGACGCCAGGCGAGGCCTACGAGAGCAACCCGAAGCCATGGGCGCTCGGCTATGGCTCGGCTCTCTCGGATTATCTCGGCCAGGCCTACATGACTCAGGTTTGCCAGCCGAAGGCAGGCGACAGCACGCTGGAGATCGGCACTGGTAGCGGCTTCCAGAGCGCGGTGCTCTCGCGCATCGTCGCGCACAGCCGCTCGATCGAAATCATCGAGCCGCTCGGACATGCGGTGGACAAGATCTGGGCGCCGCTCGGCTACACGAACGTGGAAGGCCGCGTCGGCGACGGATATTACGGCTGGCCGGAAGTGCAGGAAGGTTTCGATATCATCATCGTCACCTGTGCCGCCCAATACGCCCCGCCGAAGCTGTTCACGCAGCTCAAGCCGGGCGGTCGGATGATCATTCCCATTGGGCAACCGTTCAAGCGCGGGCAGTTCCTTTATGTTTACACAAAGGATGCCGAGGGGAAGGTGCATTCGCGCAAGGATGTCGGGGTGTTCTTCATTCCGATGACCGGCGCTATGATGAAGATGCCTAAGCCTGAGGGAAGTTAAGGAAGGCCAGGGGCTCTGCCCCCTCGCCACCGGCGCTTGAACCGGTGGCGCTCTGGTGGCGAGCCCGCTGGGGCCTGGAGGCCCCAAACCCCCGTTCACTTGTTCCGCCCCTAAACGGCGTTGCTAGAGCGGAAAATGACAAGCCGCTAAGCGGCCAGGTGCGACCTGGCGCAAGAGCGGACGTTCCTCGCGACAGACCGCTGCTGCTTTGGGGCAACGTGGGTGAAAGCGGCAGCCGGGCGGCGGATCCCAAGGGCTAGGGACTTCACCGGCAATACGCGCGCGCGTGGCGCCCCGGCCGGGAACGGCGGCTAGCAGAGCGGTGGTGTAAGGATGCGCGGGACGAGCGAACATGTCCTGCGTTTCGCCGATCTCGACGACTGCGCCGAGGTACATCACGGCAGTACGCGTCGCGATCTGGCGCACTACGGCCAGGTCGTGGGCGATGAAGACGTAAGTCAGGCTCAGGCGCTCCTGCAAATCCATGAGCAGGTTCACGACCTGCGCCTGCACCGAGACGTCTAGCGCCGAGACAGGTTCGTCGGCGACGATGAGGTCGGGCTCCAGCGCGAGAGCGCGGGCGATGCCGATGCGCTGGCGCTGGCCGCCGGAGAATTCGTGCGGATAGCGGGCGAGGTGGTCCGCACGCAGGCCCACCAAGGCCATGAGCGCTTGCAAACGTTCCTGGATTTCAGTGGCGGGGCGCGATTTGCCGCCTGCGCCGGCGTGGACGCGCAGGGGCTCTGCAATGAGGTCGCCGACACGGCGGCGCGGATTGAGCGAGCCGTAGGGGTCCTGGAAAACCATCTGCATGCGCGGGCGGAGTTTGCGAAGGGCGCGGCCGGAGAGCCGGGCGAGGTCGATGCCGGCGAAAGTGACGCGGCCCTCGCTGAGCTCTTCCAGGCGAAGCATGCAGCGGCCGAGCGTGGATTTTCCGCAGCCGGATTCTCCGACAAGGGCAAGCGTCTCGCCGCGGGCGAGCTGCAGAGAGACGTTGTCGACGGCTTGCAATACGCGCCGGCCGCCGCTCAAGGCCGAGCCGGAAATGAAGCGCCTGCTGACACCGTCCAGTGACAACAGCGGAGCTAAGGCGTCGCTCATCGAGAGTGGGCTCATGCAGCGGACTCTGCGACGAGGTGGCAAGCGGCGTCCTGGACGCCCGCGTGATGAAGCGAGGGAAAGATGCTGCAGGCGCCAAAACGTTCTGGACAGCGGGGTTCGAACGGGCAGCCGGAGGGGATGTCGGCGGGAGAGGGTGGTGCGCCGGGAATCGCTGGCAAGCGGCGCGGTTTTTCGCCTTGCATCGGCGGAATGGCAGCGAGAAGGCCGCGCGTGTAGGGGTGTTTCGGGTGCGCGAAGAGAGCGGAGGAGGGGCCGCGTTCGACCATTCTTCCTGCGTACATCACCATGACCTTGCCGGCGATGTCGCGCACCACGCCCATGTCATGGGTGATGAGGATGATGCTTGAGCCGAAGTTTTCACGAAGTTGCTCTAGCAGGGCAAGGATTTGAGCCTGCACCGTGACGTCGAGTGCGGTGGTGGGTTCGTCGGCGATGAGCAGGGCAGGGTCACATGACAAAGCCATGGCGATCATGGCGCGCTGGCGCATGCCGCCGGAAAGCTCGTGCGGGTAGCGGTCGAACTGGCGTTCGGGGTTCGGCATGCCCATCAGCGCGAGCAGCTCGATGGCGCGGATTTTGGCGGCATGGCGGGAGAGTGGGCGGTGGGCCTGGATCTGCTCGACGATCTGCCACCCGACGCTGTGGACGGGTGTCATGGCCGTCATCGGATCCTGGAAAACCATGGCGATCTTCTCGCCGCGCACCTTTCGCAGTTCGCGTCGGGAGAGGCCAACGAGTTCCTGACCGCGAAAGCGGATGGAGCCGGTGATGATGGCGTTGGGATCTTCGATGAGCCCAACGGAGGCAAGCATGGAGATGGTCTTGCCCGAGCCCGATTCGCCCACGATACCCAGGATTTCGCGCTCGGCCAGGCCGAAGGAGAGCTTG
Organism: Acetobacteraceae bacterium; assembly: GCA_965198825.1. Classification (GTDB taxonomy): domain Bacteria; phylum Pseudomonadota; class Alphaproteobacteria; order Acetobacterales; family Acetobacteraceae; genus BOG-908. The sequence continues at coordinate 836,544 of CBDAQB010000003.1, forward strand.
TGCACGGCGCGCACGAGGCCGCCGCGAGTGCGAAAGTCGATGCAGAGGTCGGTGACTTCGAAGAAGTCAGCCACGCTTGGCACGCACGCGCGGATCGAGAAAGACATAGGCCACGTCAACGGCCGCGTTCGCTGCCACGACGAAGAAGGAGGCATACATGACGGTCGCCATGATGACTGGCAAATCGAGGCTTTGCAGCGCCTCGAAGGTGAGTTTGCCGACACCTTGCAGGCCGTAGACCACTTCTGTCAGGAGCGCGCCGCCTCCCACAAGGGCGCCGAAATCGAGGCCAAAGAGGGAGACGAAGCTGATGAGCGACATGCGCAAGACATGGCGCAGCATGACGCGCGTTTCCGAAAGGCCCTTGGCCCGTGCAGTGCGGACGAAATCCTCCTGCATGGTTTCGATCAGAGCAGCACGCAGGACGCGGCCGTAGAGGCCAATGTAGAGCAGGGCTAGGGTGATCCAGGGGATCAGCAGAGTCTTGAACCAGAGCCAGGGATTTTCGGTGATAGGCGTGTAGCCGAGCGGTGGCACCCAGTGGAACAGCCAGCTGTCATGCAGCCGGCTTTGGGTTACCAGGTTGGCGACTTCACCCACCCAGAAGACGGGCATCGAAATGCCTATCAGGCCTGCGAGCATGAGGCCGCGGTCAATCAGTGTGCCGCGTGTGAGTGCCGCTGTCATGCCGATGGCGATGCCTGCGATCACCCAGACCACGGCGGCGCCGAAGACGAGCGAGAGGGTGACAGGCGTATCTTCGATGATCTCGGGAATGATCCGCTGGCCGCGGTTGACGAAGCTGGTGAGATCCTGCGTGACGAAGAGCCGTTTCATCATCAGCACATATTGCACGGGCATCGGACGGTCGAAGCCGAAATCGTGCCTGACCGCCGCCAGCACCTGCGGCGTCGCGTTCTTGCCGGCGATGCGGGCGGCGGGATCAGCACCTGGAGTCGCGAAGAAGATCAGGAACACCAGGATGCTGATGCCGAGCATGACGAACGCCATTTGCCCGAGGCGCTGCAGGAGAGCGAGCGCCATCAGCCCTGCACCCGCAGCTTGGCGCGTGGATCGAGCGCGTCGCGCACGCCGTCGCCGAGCACGTTCAGGGCCAGAACGGTTAGAACGATGCACAGGCCTGGCGCGATGGCGACAAGCGGGCGCTGGTAGATCAGTGTCTGGCCGTCGGCGATGATGGTGCCCCAACTCGCGGATGGCGGCTGCACGCCGATGGAGAGGAAGGAGAGAGCGCTTTCGGTGAGCAGGTTCAAAGCCATAATGAGCGGTGCGAACACGATCAGGCTGGAGGCGACGTTCGGCAGGATATCGCGCAGCAGAATGCGCGCCGGGGGCACGCCTAGCGCGCGCGCCGCGAGAACGAAATCGCTGCGTTTCAGCGCGAGCACCTGGCCGCGCACCGGCCTTGCTGCGTAAGGCACATAGACGATGCCGATGATGACGATGGGGAGCAGCAGATCATCGGCACTCACCACGATCGGGCCGATGCGCAATCCTTGTGAGATGAGCACGATGGAAAGCGAGATAGCCAGGAGATAGACGGGAAATGCCCAGAGGATATCCAGGAAGCGCGAAAGGAGCTGGTCTATCCAGCCGCCGAAAAAGCCGGCGCAAATGCCGACGATCGCTGCCAGGGTCAGGCAAAGAACCGTCGCCGAGCCGGCGATGAGCAGTGAATTGCGGCCGCCGTAGAGCAGGCGGGCGGCGACGTCACGCCCCTGGCCGTCGGCGCCGAGAAAGTAGGCGCCGTGCCAAGTGGGGCCGATCGGCGCTGAGCCCAGGTGAAGCGGGTTATCAGCGGCCTGGATGATGTCCTGCTGGCGCCCGTCGATCGTGACTGAACCATCCAGGTGCGGCCTGAAGGGATCGGTGCCGGCTATTGCGGAGGCGTAGACGGGTGCGGCGAGGCAGGCGGCGAGGATGAGGAGGAAGCCGAGGAGTGCTGCCATGGCGGCGCGGTCGGCAAGGAGTTTGCGCGAGGCGGCTTTCCAGGGGCCTTCGGTCATAGGAAGCGAGTTCTTTTTTGAAAAAAAGAACCAAAAAACTTTTGCACTCTGGTTCTGAGCCCGATGGTCAACGGTGTCCCGCACCAAGGAGTAAAAGTTTTTTGCTTCTTTTTTTCAAAAAAGAAGACCTTGCTTCCCGTCACTTCACCCAAGCCTGCGAAAGCATCGCGTGAAAAAGTGGGTGAAACATGAAGTTGCCATACCGCGCAGAGACAAAGTCCAAATAGTGCAGCTGGAACAAGGTCGCCATAGGCGACTGATCGGTGATCTTGTGATCGACGTCGGCCCAAAGCGCGTTCGCTGCCGTATCGTCGATCCCCTCCAGGGCGAGGGCATGTTCCATCTCGGCATCGATGCCGTGGTCGCAGAATTCGCTCATGTTGATGGAGGCATCGGAGCCGAGGTGAATGGAACTGCAGGAGAGCAGCACTTGCAGGAAGTCCGAGGCGGCCGGGTAGTCCTGGAACCAGTCGGTTAGGCCGATCTGCACGTGGTTCGAGGAGTTCTGCAGGTAGGTGTCGCGTATGTCGAACGAGACGGTGTGGATGCTGGCCTTGAAGCCGATGTCGTTCAGCACGCTTTGCAGGTAGATGCCCATGCTGCGCTCGACCTCCTTGTCGGACGTGACGAGCGTGACTGCAGCACCTTCCGTGCCACTCTCCCGCACAAGGGCGCGTGCGCGTTCGAGGTCGGGGGCGCTCCAGGTTTCACCGGGATTCTTCGTGTAGGGACAATAGGCTTTGAAGCCCGGCTCGCCGTTGGGAAGCATCTGGCAGAGGGGCGTTCCCAGGGCCGGGCCGCCGTAGAGGTTGGCCAGCGCGTGGCGGTTCACGGCGAAGGCGACGGCCTGGCGTGCGGCAAGCTTGTCGAAGGGAGGCAGGTGCGTAGCCATGAAGACGTAGTAGTAGGCGAGCAGCGTATCGATGTGGGCCTGACTGGTGTAGCGGCGGCCGATTTCGTCCAGCCGGTCGAGGGGCTTTTCGTCATACATCCAGTCGATGGCGCCGGTCTCCACTTCGGTGACTTCGGATTCGTCCTGTAGGCCGAAGCGGTAATCTATCTCGTCCACGTAGCCGTCGGGTTGGGCGTCGGCGCTCCATTCGTGAAAATATGGGTTGCGCACGATGTGCATGCGGCGCGAGGGATTGTAGCTCTCGACCATGTAGGGGCCGGTGGCGGCGGGCGGCGTCGTGCCGAGATCGCGCATCGGCGTGTTCGCCGGGAGGATGCTGGCGAAGGGGAGGGCGATCTGCTGGAGGAATTCATGGTCGGGGTGCTTGAGGTGGATCTTGATCTCACGCGTGGCGGGATCGGCCTCGATGCCGCCGGCGAGCGTGCAGGTCGCCGGCACATCGAGACAGGCGTCGGCGCCGACGATGGCGGCGTACCAACTTCCCGAGTTGGGGCCTAGGACCTTGAAGATGCGCTGGTAGGAGGCGACGACGTCAGCGGTGGTGACTTCGGCGCCGGTCGAGAAGCGGATGCCGCGCCGCAGATGGAAGACGTAGGTGGTGCCGTTGTCGCGCACGTCGGGCATCGCTTCGGCGAGGTCGGGCACGAGTTCGGTGCCGCTGCTGTCGGCGACGTGTCGGAAGGCGATGAGCCCATCCTGGGTGAAGAAATAGAGCTGCCAAAGCTGCTCTTCGTAGTTGATCATCGGGTCGATCGTGCCGGCCGCCTGCATGGCGGAGAGATGCAGGACGCCGCCTCGGTGGGCACGCATGAGGGCAGCGCGGTCCTGGGCATGGGACACACTGCTTGTCGCAAGGCATAGAAAAAGGGCCGCGCTGGTAAGCGCGGCCCTCTTCTTAGGCGTTGTCAGGATCAGAAGCGTGCCGAAACGGTGAAGAACACGCTGAACGGCTGACCCGGGATGGCGTCGGCGAACAGCGGGGAGCAGTTGTATTGGCTGCCCACCGGGTTGGCATTGGTGGCCGGGCAAGCAGAAGGCGACACCTGCTTGTAGTAGTATTGGTAGAAGCGTGCGTCGAAGAGGTTCTGGATGTTGAGGTCGAACTTCACGTGCTTGAGCACGGGAAGGTAGGGCGTCGGCAGAGTGTAGTTCGCATCCAGGTTGAAGACGGCGAAAGGCGAGATCCCGCCATGTGGGTCATACACTGTGGCGCCCGAGAGCTGGCTGAAGCGAGTGCAGGATGACGGCGGGTTCGGGTTCGACGACGAGCAGCTGGCCGGAGTGGCAGCGCCGGTGTTTGGTGCAAGCCCTGGGAAGTCGGGGAATGGCGTGCTGCCGCTGATGTCGTAAGTCGTGCTTTGGTGACCGGTATAGGTGCCGCTGAAGCGAACGTCGATGGCGTCGTCGGCCATGAACGTGCTCTTGTGATGGAAATCGACGCCGAAGGTGGACAGCCAATCCGGAACGTTGGTGACAGGGTCACCCTTGATGGCAATGCCGTACTGGTCCTGCGCCACCGTGTCGAATGCAAAGTCGGTCTTCAGATACTTCGCCAACACGTGCGAGAAGTTCGCGAACAGATCGACATCGCGAGTCAGCACATATTGTGCGCTGCCCTCGACGCCCTTGAACTCACGCTGACCATCGTTGTTGTAGATCGTCTGACCGATCGATGGGCCTGATTCTGAGGTGTAGAAACCGAAGTCGCGATCCACCTTCTGGTAGAAGTAGTCGATGCTCAGAGCGATGTTGTTGGTGTTGTACTTCACGCCGCCTTCGTAAAGGTGGACGATCGAGGCGCCAGGCGGCGTGCCGGCGGCGTTGGGCGAGAAGTCGGTCACCGGTGCGAACAGCGCGGACTGGCCGGTGCTGCCGTAAACCGACAAGCCCTTCAGAGCCGGAGCGATCTTGTCGAAGTCGTAGCTGACGTTGAAGAACGGCAGATACTCGCGGTCCCACTTCGTCTGCTTGTAAGGAATGTAGGCGAACTGAGCGAAGCTGAACTCGTTGCTCTGCTTGAAGCTCGAGAACGTTCCTTCGACTGTTAGGCCTGGCGTGATGTGTAGCGTATTATCGAGCAGGTCGATCTTGTCCTGGATAAAGCCCTGCATGATGGTGCGCTGCACGCCACCGTCGAAGCCGCCACCAAAGATGTTGTCAAGGTTACCCGGCGTCTGGGCAATGTTCGGCGTTCCACCGAAGAATGATTGGCCGGACGGCGCCGTTTCCTTCGCAAAAAGACCACCAATCTTGATGGTGTTCGAAATACCAAAGATCTCCGGCGGCAGGATCGTGAGGCGAGGCTGCACGCCGTAGGTATAGGACTGACCAACCCCGAGTTCACCATTCAAGCCGCAAGGGGCCACGCCACCCTGTGCCGTGTAAGCCGCAACGTAGGATGCAGGGCAGTTCTTGGATCCGGGGGGATAGGCTGCCAGTGGGTTATACGGATAGACGCCAGCTTTGTAGAGTGGACCTCCAGGACCGTAGTAAGACCCGTAGTTGAAGCCTGCCGGCGTGTTGATGAATGGTGCGGAGCCGCCAACTGCAGCCGGATTGAAGTCGCCGATTGGCGGGCTGACGGCGAGCGAACCGTAGGTTTCGGTCGAGTTGTCGTTCTTGAGCAGGAAGCCGGTGATGCCTGCGCTGACGTAGTCGTTGATGTAAGTCTCATCCTTGAGGATGATCGTCAGATAGTCGTTGTTCTCGAAGCCGAAGTCCTGTGACGTCGGATAGTTGCTGAACAGGCCGTTCTTCTGCAGATAGGGGATCGGAATCGGCTCGTTCTGAATATAGCCCTTGCCGGTGTTGTAGAGTACCGTCGCCTGGAACTTGGACAGGCCATCGTCGTAGGGCTTGTCGAAAGCAAACTCCATCTCGTTTTCACGGGTTCCCGTGTAGTCGATGAAGCCGGCGGTTTGCAGGTTATAGTAGTTCAACAGGATCTTGGGCGCGTTATCGCCAGAGCCGAGCAGGCCGTCGAGAGAGCCGGAGTTCAGTTCGAAGCCGCTCTTGTACGTCTGGAACGAGCCTACGCTGCCGACCACATCGACATAGAAGTCGTTCGTTGGGCGCTTCGTATCATACGAGATCGTGCCGCCGATGGTGCCGAAGGTGTTCTTGTCGGGGTAGGCGATGCCTGGATAGATCGACACGCCGCTGATCTGGCCGAGCGTGAACACGCCGCCGATGTTGTTCGTGATGGATGAAGAGCCGGGTGCCAGCAAGTCTTGCACAGGAACGTCGTCCAGCGTCTGCGCCGTCTCGAGGCCGCGTGCACCGCGGATCGTCAACTCAGGCGCGCTGTCGCCGATGCTCTGCTGATAGACGTAGATCGAGGGTGCCTGGCGAAGCAGGGTCTGCGGGCTGCCGCTGACGCCTGTCTGGGTGATCTGACGCGCATCGAGCTCGGTCACCGCGGAGGGTGAGTTCTTCTCTTTGACCAAGCGGCGCTGCGCCTTGACGACGATGCTTTCAGAAGCGCCACGGCTCACATTTGGCGGAATTTCCTGACCCGGCGTGTTGGCGTTCGTCGGCAGCCTCGTGCGCCCGGTCGGCGTCGGCAACTCGGTTTGAGCCAACTGCATACCCAAGCTCACCTGCGGCGACGTTGTGGTCGCAGCGGTGTCCGCCCGGCCGCCGGTGACTGGAACGACGGAGGCGACAAGGCCGCAGGCGGAGAACAGCATCAAGCCCCGTCGGAACGACAGCGCCTTTCTGGAAGAGCGGGTTGGAATGGTCATTTGGCCCCCAAACGATCAAAACTTCATCCGTGGCGGCGCCACGAGTGAGCAAAAATGCCGTGGGAGCTTAGGGAAGAGGCAGTGTGCCGCGGCCCGCTCCCACGATGGCGTGAGATTGCAGCGCGGTTACGGACCTTCGCAACCCTGTATATGCAGGCGGAGCACACAACCGGGGTGGTGTTGTGTTCGCAGGGCAACAGTCGATGGATGGCGTTTGTATCGGAAAAGACACAATTTAGCAGGGTATCGGCTTGCTGGCGAAAGGATTTCTCCTTTCGCCAGCAAGCTTTAGGCGTGGTCAGAACTGGACGTGGACGCCCAGGTAGATGTAGCGGCCGATGGCGTCGTAAACGTCCGGCACGGTGTTCGTGCCGGTGACGCCGCTGGCGACGCCTGCGCCGGTCTGCTGGTAGTTCTGGTCGACCTGAGGCGGCTGGCGGTCGAACAGGTTGCGGCAGCCGACATAGGCGGAGATCTTCTTGGTGAACTGATAACGGGCGCTCAGGTCACTGTAGAAGCGGTTGGCGAAGTTCGGGCCGTCGCCGTAGAAGCTGTAGCGCTGCTCACCAACGTAGCGCATCTGGTAGTTGAGCTGGAACTTCTCGTCGCGATAGAGCGCATCGAAGGTCCATTTGTTCTTCGGTGCCCCGAAGTCGCCAGTCTCTTCGGTAATGTTGCCAGGGATCGAGATCTGGTTGAGGTACTGCAGGTATTCGTAGTTCCAGGAGAAGTCGATCGCACCCTGATCGTCCACGTTCTTGAACATGTAGTGGGCCAGCCCAGGAACACGCAGCTCGTAATTGACCTGCACGTCCACGCCCTGCTCGCGAATGGCGCCGACGTTGATGGCCCTGGAGTCGACGCCCTTGATGAGGCCCGTCGCTGCGTCGCGGCGAACGAGGTCGCAGAAGGCGGCATTGCCGGTGTCCACGCACTGGTCGGCCGTGGTCTGCAGATCGACGGTGCTGATGGCGTTGGCAATCAGATACTTGAACGCGTCCACGCTGACCGAAGCGCGCGGAACCCAGCGGGGCTGAAGGACCGCACCGTAGGTCAGAACGCGGGCACGTTCGGCGTTCAGGTTCGGGTTGCCCGAGCTGTAGCTGATTTCCGTCTGCTGGTTCGCCTGGTCTTCCGTAAAGCCCGGGGTGATGCCAGGGATCTTGCGGCAGTTCGCAATGCGCTGCGCAAGGTTGGTGGCACTCTGGAGGCCGTTGTTGCTGCAGGGATCGACGACCGAAGTCGCGCTCTGCGTACGGCCGGTATAAAGGTCGCTGACAGTCGGCGCCCGGATGGCGACGGCGTTGTCGATGCGGAACAGAATGTCGGGCACAGGCGCATAAGTGCCGCCGTAGTTATAGGACTCCTGCGAACCGACGCTGCTCAGCGAGTAGTAGCTGCGGCGGTAAGACGCATCGACAGACAGCGACTTCGCGAACGGAAGATCCTTCAGGATCGGCACCTTCGTTTCGGCGAAGAAGTCCGTCACGTCGTAGCCGCCGCGTGTCGCCGGGCCCGACGTATCGAGACCGAAGCCAGAGGCGGTCAAAGCGTCCGGCGTGCTCGAGGCGTCCTCCCGGCGATGCTCGAAACCGAGCGAGAGCTGCACGTCGCCATAAGGAAGATGGAAGACGGGGCCGTTGATGTCGGCGTTGACATCGCTTTCGCTCAGGTCGTCGTTGTAGGTCTTGATAGCGCGGATGTAGTTGAGCGCCGCGGCAGAGGCCTTGCCAGGGCCAAACAGGTTGATCGGCACGCAGCCCGCGGCGCGTGCGGAGGCCTCGGCGCATTGCGGCTGGCCGGCAGCGTTAAGGTCGGCATCCAGCGAACTCTGCAAGTTCAGGACGTTGCCTGAATTGCTCTCGACCTGATTGTTCGTCGTTTCAGAATAGCTGTAGTACGCTTCGTAGTTGAAGCGATCGTAGATCTCGCCGCGGAGGCCTTCGGTCAAAGCGAAGTTGTAGCGTGTCACGTTGCTGCCGCGGTCGCCGAGTTCGAGGAAGCGGCGGCGGAAGTCGGCGATGTTGCCGTTGCCGTCGTCAACGATCCCTTGGCCCTTCAGGGAGGCGGGGATGAAGGGGTTGGTCAGAGGGATCTGCAGGTAGTCGCCGGCGAAGCCGATCGTCGTCGAGCCCTGGCCTGCGCCGATCGCAATCGGCTCGAGCAGAGATGTCGCCGTCGTGCGTGCGAACTTGAAGTCCGCGAAGGCAGTCATGTTGGGAAGGATGTCGTAGGACAGCTTGGAGTAGGTATCGAGCTGTGTGGTCGGGATCTGGATGGTACGGAAAGCTTCACGATTGAAGCCGTATTGGTCGGCGGAGTAGGGCGCGATCTGGTTTCCGCCAAGGGTCACGTAGCGGCCGTTGTTGGTCAGCACCGAGCCGTAGGGCGTAAAGCTGCTCGGCGAGTAAACGCCGCCGTTGTTGATATCGAACGCGGAGAACGGACGGTCCTTCGAGTAGACGGCGCCCTGGTCCTGGTATTCCGCCGCGAACAGCGCATGACCGCGGTCATCGGCAAAATCAGAACCCATGAGCAGGTCGGTGGTGGTCGTCTTGTCGTCGCCGTAACCCGTCGTCATGCCGTATTGCTGGTTGATCATGACGCCGTTGAAGCTGTTCTTCAGGCGGAAGTTGACCACGCCGGCAACCGCTTCCGAGCCGTAGGTCGAGGACCCGCCGCCGGTCACGATATCGACCTTGTCGATCAGGTAGGCCGGGATGGTGCTGATATCGACGCCGTCGCTGTTGCCGGGGCCGCCCTGGCCGGGAGCCAGGCCGCCCACAGTGCGGCGGCCGTCGATCAGAACGAGAGTGCGGTCGCTGCCGAGGTTGCGAAGGTTGACGATCTGCAGGCCCGCGGCGTCGTCAGAGAAGTTGGAGTTCACGCTTGAACTGGTGGCGACACCGGCCTGCGGAAGCTCGTTGATGACATCCGCGGTGTTCGTCAGGCCCTTGGCCTGGATGTCGGCGCCGGAGACGGTGACGACAGGGGTGAGCGACTCGAGATTGGTGCGCTTCACGCGGCTGCCGGTGACGGTGATCTGCTCGCTGGAGGAGGCCGGCGGCAGGTTGGCGGTGCCGCCTTCCGCGATCGGATTTCCTGTTGGCGCCGCCTGGGCAAGCAGGATGCCGTTTGCGGTGTCGGACTTCGCGGCGTCGGCCTTGGCCGGTGCCGGGTTGAGGTCGAGTGGCGCGGATTGGGCCAGCGCACCCGAAGTCATTGCCGCAGGCACTGCAGAAACGACCAGACCGTAGGCCGTGTACTGGAGAAGCTTCTGCCGCAAGCTGCGCGGTCGTGTTGTCATCGAATGTCCCCCGAACCGCTCCAGGCCGAACCTGGAGAGATCCCAAAAATGTCGCCGCACACCCGGTCCCGTTCCGCCCCGAAGCCCCTGGGTTTTTGGAACGCAAACGTATGTGACGGCTTGTGAGGGAAGATTGCGATTATGTTACCCGGTTGTGCAAGACGAAACGTTCCCTCCACGAGCATTGTTCTCACGGCGTTGTGATGGATTTGTCACAACGTAACACAGTGGTAAATCGAAATGATTTGGGTCCGGCTGTTGCACGAGGCGGACAAATCCGCGGTTTAAATGGAATGAATTCCCGCTTGCTTGCGCATGGCTGGCTGGGCTGTGAGAACGGTCGCCAGATGTTTCCTCATGAGCTGATACACATGGCCTCGACCGGTTCGCGAGAGAGAGACAGGGATATTCTCGCCACCGGCTGGAATGCGCTGGAGCATGCACCCGCGGTGGCACGCCGGCAGGCGAGGGCGGTGCTCAGGTCCGAGCCGTCTGATGCCGAGGCAACCCTTTTGCTGGCCGCCGCGCATCGGCGAGAAGGGAATGCGGTGGCCGCGAAGAAGCGCCTCGCCCCTCTCATGGCACAGCAGATCGAATCGCCTGTCGCCTGGTTCGAGTGGGGTTTGACACTCGCCGAGAATGGCGACGACTCCGGTGCGGTGGAGCCGCTGCGCCGGGCGGCGGCTCTGGCACCCGCGTTTACGGGAGCCTGGCGCGCATTAGGCGATCAGCTCCTGGCGCTCGGGCGCGCTCCCGAGGGAGGTGCTGCCTACGCTGGTGCTGCACGCGCGGCGACCAAGGATCCTCGCCTCGCCACCGCTGCGGCCGCCTTGGCGGAAGGAAACGCCGCAGAAGCCGAGAAAATCCTGAAAGTGCATGTGCAGCTTTTTCCCGGTGACGTCCGCGCGATATGGCTGCTCGGCGAAGCCGCAATCCGGGTGAACCGTTCGGTAGAAGCCGAAGCCGTTCTAAAACATTGCCTGACCTTGGCTCCGGAATTCGCTGACGCCCGGCACACGCTCGCGATGTTCTTCTATTTGCAGCATCGCTTTGGCGAAGCGGCCGAGCACATGAAAGCGCTGCTCAAGCTGCTGCCTTACCAGCCGGCGCTGCGGATCCTCCTTGCGACCTGCCTCTGCAAGATCGGCAATCATCAGGAGGCGCTCGGGATCTTCGAGAAGATGCTCGCTTCGTGCCCGACACATCATTCGATGCTGCTCATCTACGGGCATAGCTTGAAAGCAGTCGGCCGCGAGCGTGATGCGGAGCGGGCCTATCGGGCCTGCCTTCCCCTTGCACCGGGCTGGGCGCCGAGCCTGTATTTGAGCCTGGCCGATCTCAAGACCGTCAGGCTGACCGACGCTGACCTGAGCCATATGCGTCAGCCAGGACCTCACGTTTCGGATTTCGGCCGAGCCCAGCTCAGCTATGCCATCGGTCACACTCTCGATCAGCGGGCCGATTATGCGGGAGCGTTCGCCGCGTTTGCGGAAGGCGCGGCAATGCGCCGCCGCGACATCGCCTACGATGCCGACGCGACCAGCGCTTTTGTCCAGGCTGCCAAGACGATCTTCACGCCCGCGTTCTTCGAGTCGCGCGCCGGCAGCGGCTGCCAGGCTACCGGACCCATCTTCGTTGTCGGCCTGCCGCGCGCAGGCTCCACACTCGTGGAACAGATACTCGCCAGCCACAGCCAGGTGGAGGGAACGTCCGAGCTCCGCACCATCGGTCAGATAGCGGCAGGTTTGTTGGCAGGCCGCCCGCTAGACGTATTTCCCGGCATCGTCGGCGCTTTGGACCCAGCGGTATTGTCTACTCTCGGCGAAGGCTATTTGTCAGAAGCCGCGCAGTTCAGGCGGCTCGGACGGCCGTTCTTCATCGACAAAATGCCGGGCAACGTGCTGCACCTCGGCTTCATCCATCTCATCCTGCCAAATGCCCGCATCATCGATGTGCGACGCGCGCCGATGGCGTCCGGCTTTTCGGCGTTCAGGCAATTTTTCCAACTCGATCAGACGGGCGCCGATTTCAGCTATGACCTTCGGGAAATCAGACGCTACTACAAAGATTACGTTGAACTGACGGCACATTTCGAGGCCGTGCTGCCAGGCCGTGTGTTCCGGCTGCAGTATGAAGATCTGGTCACCGACACAGAGCACCAGGTGCGCGCTCTCCTCGAGCATTGCGGATTGCCGTTCGAGGCGTCGTGCTTGCGGTATTGGGAAACCGATCGCGCGGTGCAAACGCCGAGCGCGCAGCAGGTGCGGCGCCCGATTTCGCGCGAGGGCCTTGATCATTGGCGCCACTACGCGGCTTGGCTTGGGGAGTTGGAGGAGTAAGCGCGTTCTTTTTTGAAAAAAAGAACCAAAAAACTTTTGCGAGTCTAGGCCGTGCGTGAGGAGGTGCCGAGCCTAAAAGTCCAAAAGTTTTTTGCTTCTTTTTTTCAAAAAAGAAGATGCTTCCCTGCTACTTCGTAGTCGTAACGTAAAGCACCCAAAGCTTAGCAATATCAGCAGCGCCTTCAGTGCCGCCCACCGTCTTCAATGTCTGCACAGCCTGCGGCTTCTTGCCCGCCTTGAGATAGGCCAGCCCGAGCATAAGCTTGGCATCTTCCGGGTGACGCAGTTGATCGCGCTTGATGGCATTTTGGATCAGCGAAATGCCGTGATCAAACTGCCCGTAGGAGACGTACTCCGCGCCGATCCCGAGCAGCTTGTTGCCATCGTGGTCGCCGTCGGCATCCTTCTCCTGCTGCGGCAGAAGCTTGAGGTCGTCGTTGTAGGTTTTGGTGACGAGATCCTGGAGACGCTTGTGGCGCGAGGCTTCGGGGCCGGTGCCGAGAATGCCCTTGGCATAGCCCTGGTCGATAATGGATTTGGCTTCGCCTGGGAGGGGGACCTGCAAGGCGAGTTCGGTCATTTCCATGTAGTCCTGCGGCTTCGTTGTCAGGCCGAGGATCATTTGCAGACGGTCGATGTCCAGCGTGAGGCGGTCGTTAAAGCCCGGGCGCGTGAGGGCGTTGTGGATCAGGTTCGCCCAGTAATCCGGCTTTGGATAATAGGTCACCAGTTCGGTCATGGTGTTCTGGAAGCCGGCGTGGTCTCCGGTTTTTTCCTGGCAGTTGGCGAGGAGTTGCAGTTGCTGCTCGGTTGGGCGCTGCCCTGCATGGACGGTTTGCGCGATCTGGGCGGCTTGCAGCTTGCCTGCGTTGGCGTAGTCGCCTTGCAGGTAATAGGCCTGGATAGGCAGCGACCGCATCTCGGGCGCGGTGCCGCCGGATTTGAAATAGCTGTTGGTGTAGGAAATCACCGCCGGCCAGTTCTTCGCCTGATAGGCCATGCTCGCAAGCGCCTGATACAGCTTGGTCTGCTCGGAGGCCGGCACTTTGCCGGACGCGATCATCGACTGGTAGCTGCGCATGGCGGTTGGGATGTCGCCCGACTGCTGCGCGATTGCGCCGCGTAATTCCTCGATGACGAACTGCTCGTTGTCGCTGAGGCCGCGAACGCGCGCGGCGATGTTCACCTGCGCCATGGCCTCGGAGTAGCGATGCGCCTGCATAAGCGATTTCGCTTTCGTCAGCGGCTTGCCGACTTCAGGACGTAAGGCCGCCTGGGCGTAGGCGGATTGTGGCATCACGGCCGGCGAAATGGCAGCCGACAGGGCTACGGCAACGATGGCCGTGCGAAGCAGGATCTTGCGCATGTTTATTGGCCTATGAACTGCTCGTTGCCGACAAGACCGAGTTTCGTCACGCCCAGACGCTGCGCATCCGCCATGACATGGGCGACATATTTGTAGGTCGCAAGCTTGTTGGGGCGCAGGTGAACTTCCGGCTGGGGATCGGTATGCGCCGCATCGAGAAGGCGGTGTTGCAGATCGGACTCCGTGGGGACCGCATCGCCATTCCAGGTGATCGTGCCGTCGAAATCGACATCGATCGTGACGACGACAGGAGGAACAGGCGGCGGTGGCGGATTGCCGGCCGGCAAGTCGAGCTTCACCGCGTGAGTCTGAATGGGAATGGTAATGATGAGCATGATGAGCAGAACCAGCATGACGTCGATGAGCGGCGTGGTGTTCATTTCCACCACGACATCCATTTCGCCGTCGCCATCGCCGGTGGGCATCGACATAGCCATTGCGCGTAATCCTCGGAATTCTGGGATGAGTGCTTTCGACAGAATACCGTCCTGTCCACCGTCGCGGCGGAAGGGCGGTATCCTCTCGGAAGCTAGGAGCCGTTGCCTGGCGGTGGTTCGGTGATGAAGGCGATCTTGTAGATGCCGGCACGCTGAAGCGTAACCATCACCTTGCCGACGAACTCGTAACGGCCGTTTTCGTCGGCGCGGATATGCACCTCCGGCTGCGGCACCTTCGTGGCGATCGTCTTCAACTTCTCGAAAAGCGCGGTGGTGTCGGCCACCGGCTTTTCGTTCCAGAACATGTCGCCGTCCTTGTCCACGGCGATGATGATGTTCTCCGGCTTTGTCTGCGTCGGCTGGTTGCGGTCCTTCGGCAGCGACACCGGAACGGTATGCGTCACCACGGGGATCGTGATCAGGAAGATGATCAGCAGCACCAGCATGACATCGACGAGTGGTGTCGTGTTGATGGCCGACACCACTTCATCTTCGCCCTCGGAGGGGCCGACGCTCATTGCCATGTGGTTAGGCCACCTTGGCGACGGCCGGCGCCGCGGTGGTCGAGCCCATGGCGACGTTCACCCGGCTGCCGCTGAGCAGGATCGAGTGCAGGTCGGAGGAGAAGTTGCGCACCTTCTCGACGGCGGCCTTGTTGCGGCGAACGAGGAAGTTGTAGCCGAGCACGGCAGGAACCGCCGTCGCGAGACCGATGGCCGTCATGATCAGCGCCTCGCCGACGGGACCCGCGACCTTGTCGATGCTCGCCTGGCCGGCAATGCCGATGGCCGTCAGAGCGTGATAGATACCCCAAACGGTGCCGAACAGACCGACGAACGGCGCGGTCGAACCGACTGTGGCAAGGAACGCCAGGCCGCCCTGCAGGCGCGAGGAGATGGTGTCCACAGCGCGCTGGATCGACATCGTCACCCAGGTGTGCAGGTCGATGGAGTCGGTCAGCGCGCCATCATGATGCTCGGTGGCGGAGATGCCGTTTTCCGCGATGTAGCGGAACGGGCTGGCGGGCTTCAGGCGCTGCACGCCTTCGCGCACCGAGGTCGTCTTCCAGAAATCCCTCGCGGCGGCGCGTGCGGCACGGAAGATGCTGGCCTGTTCGACGAACTTGGTAATCATGATGTACCAGGTGCCGAACGACATGATGACCAGGATGACCAGCGTGGAGCGCGCCACGATGTCACCGGACTTCCAGAGCGCCGAGAGACCGTAGGGATTGGCAACAGTCTCCGTGCCATTTCCGTTGTCGCTCGCAGCAGCGGAGGGGGCATTCGCATCGGTCGGCGCGGGGGGAGCGGCGGCCGTGGCGGGTGCTGGCGCGTTTGGATCGGGCGGCGTGGTGGCGGCCGGCGGAGCGCCGGGCGCAGGCGCCGCAGCGTCGGGAGCGGCAGCCGCCGGCGGCGCGCCGGGCGCTGGCGTGGGAGCCGGTGCAGGCGCGGCTGAAGGCGCCGGCGCGGCGGCCTGAGCGAAGGCTGCGACAGGCATGATCGTGGAGGCGCTGAAAGCGAGCGCTGCGGCCAAGGCGGCTGCGCGGGCGGCAGGGAGGTGGATGGACTGTTTCATGTTGGCTCCTTTGTCATCGCGGCCCGCAGGCGGACCGCCTTACCTTGAGAAAACCCGGCGCTAGTCGCCGAGCTTGAACTTGATGTTCCACGTGTGGGTAGCGGCCTCGGCGACACCGTTATGCGTGCGCGGCGCGTAACGGGCGTGCCGCACATACGTCAATGCAGCGGACGCGAATGCAGCGCCTCCTTGCACCGAATTGACTGCGCAGTTGCTGGTGGTGCCGTCCGGCCCGACCGTGCAACTCACCCGCACGTTTCCTTCCCGTTCCGCTTCCTGCATGTCGGGCGGGTATTCCAGCGGAGAGCCGGCGATCGGGCGTTCGCTGACGTCGTGATCGGGTACGGCGGACTTCACCGCAGGCTTCTGCGTCGGTGCGAACTGCACCGGGGCAGGCGGAGGCGCCTTTGTCACCGCCGTAATGGTTTGCTGCGGCTGCGGCGGCGGCTGGACGTTGATCTCCGGCGGCGGAATGTAGGGCGGTGGCGGCGGCGCCAGAGCGGGTGGCGGCGGCGGTGGCGGCGGTGGCGGTGGCGGCTTGGTGTCCTCTTGCACGATTTTGGTGACGAGAGGCTCCTTCATCTTGGCGATGATGTTCGCACCGAGACCGTTGACCAAGGCGTAGATCAGCAAGACGTGGAAGACCACGACAACCGCAATGCCCACGACGTGGCGCATCGGGTTTCTTTGCTGCTCGGCGTAGTTCATGCCGCGCACTCCTTCATACGATCCTTGTCTCCATGGTTGCTCCGCTTGCGATCCCGGAGAAGCTTTCCGTCCGCACCCGAGCGTGATTGACCGGTTTAAGCAAGATGCGTTCCGAGGCGAGAACGCGAGCGTGAAGAGCGGGTTGTCCAGCGGGATCGATGCGCTGGCGAGCGGCACGACCTCCTGAAATCATCACGTCCTTCATACCGCTCACATCCAGATTGCCTGCTGCCAAGTCGAGTGCCGCCGCTCTGTGCACGCATCACTCCAGCCGCAGGTCGGCAAACAGCCTCCCTCACGCACTCGTGCCTAGATGCTACTCATCGGGCAGCGGCCATGCAAGCCGCGCTTACCTCTCATTGAAGATGGCACAGTGTCTTCATGGCGAACGCTGCCGAACCCGTAACATCCTCGGTTGCATCTTCATCCATGGCTGTGTCGCCGACTTTCAGGCCGGCTACGATGGCGTAAAAATGCTTGGCGCCGGTGTATTTGCGCATGGCGTTTTGATAATTTACTGTGCCACACACAAGTTTTCCGCCGTAGTAATCTTCGATCGACACGAAGGTCCAGTCGTTCGTTTCTGGATAGACAAAGTGCCTGGCGAAAGCTTCCTCAACCGCGCGTTGCACGTCGGCTGGCACATCATGATCGATTTCGGCGGCTGCATGCGCCCGGCTGCCTGTCACGAGTGCGAGACTCAGGAGGCCGACGCAGCCCGCGCGTCCGATCCTCCCCTGCAAATCTTTCGACCAGCTCATTCGCGCCTTGTGCCCCACCCGTCCTATCGCCATCCTGATAGGTATGGACCGCCTTCGCCAGCCATTCGACTTTGCACGGCGCTTTGGGACCCCTGGCTCGGCCGGGCAGGGACCAGTGACCATCGACATGACACCGGATGGCCGGATCGGGGAGGCGCCTGCACTGCGGCTAAGCTGGCCCATGCGGATCGCGGCCGCCGGCCTGGTAGTGGCGGTACTCGCCGGCTTTGCAGCCGGCGCCGTGATCCTGCTCTGGCTGGCTTCGATCCTCATCCCCATCGCCGTGGCCGCCGGGCTCATCGCCTATCTAGCCTTTCGCTTCCAGGTGTGGCGTGTCCGCCGTGCCCACGCGGCCGAGACGGCGCTGCGCCGCGGGTGGGCGCCCCCAGCGGACGTAGGCCGGTTTCGGCCCTGACGAGCGCCCTCTCAGTCACGCAAGCCATCCCGGAGCCGGGATCGCCCGAGGATATCCGGCGCTATGAGGCGCTCGTCGAAATTCTCCACCGCCGCACGACCGCAAGGCGGTTCGCGCCCGGCGCCGATGTGCCCAGACAGCACTACCAGATGATCCTGGAGGCGGCCCGGGTGGCCCCTTCAGGCGCGAATGCGCAGCCATGGCACTTCATCGTGCTCAGCTCGCCATGGACCAAGCGGGTGATCGCCGACTACCTCACGGACGAGGAACGCAAGCAGCAGAAGCGCGGCAAGGCGACGCCGATCGACTATCGCGCAGTGGAAACCGCGCCCGGCTGCATCCTGATCGTTGCCGATTTCCGCATGAGCTGGGCCTATCCCGGGCTCATGGACGGTACGGAGCTCGACCAGAGCTACCACGCGCAGGCCGAGCGCATCATCCTGCAGAGCATCGCCGCCAGCACCACCGCCGCGCATTTCGCGGCAGCGGCGCTCGGTTATCAGAGCTGGTGGATCAGCCTGATAGGCAAGACCGAGACGGTCGGCGCCCTCCACCCTCTTCTCGGCATTCCCGAGGACCTCGCCATCACCGACCTGCTGCTGTTCGGCCGTGCCGCCGCGCCCCAGCGCCGACGCTGGAAGAAGACGCTCGGGGAAGTGGCAAGCTGGGACCATTTCGACATGGCGAATTTCAGAAGCGTCGAGCAAATCGACGAATGGATGCGGGACAGCGGGCGACCTGGAGCGCCTCGGCCTGCCATCGAGGGCACTGCGGCGTCCGTGACCCCACGAGGCTCACTGTTGCTTGACGACGGCATGATCAGGCGGAAGTAAGCCTCAGGCGGCCTGGCGCAAAAGCCCCGCCTCGGACGCGATCAGTTGAAACGACCGCCGGCGATCCTCGGCATCGTGCGTGGCCGTGACGAGAGCGATCTCGTCGGCGCCCAGCCCGGATGCCAGCGCTGAAAGCCTGGAGACCACGACATCTGGCGTGCCGAAGATGGCGTCGGCGCGCGAGCGCTGGCGTCGGGCTTCCTCGGGCGGCGTGAAGTCGTAGGCGGCCGCTTCTTCCGGCGACGGGAGTGCCACATAGCGGCCGCGCTCCCGCTCGGCGCGCCATACTTCGCGCGGACCGAAAAGGCGCTCGGCCTTCGCCGTCGTATCCGCAGCGACCGCGAATACGGCAATGGCAGCCCACGGCGCTGGGTGGTCGGCGCTCGGCCGGTAGGTTTCGCGGTAGAGCGAGAGTGCCCGTTCAGCGCCCACGCCGTCGCTGAAGAAATAGGCAAAGCAGTAGGGCAGGCCAAAGTAGGCGGCCACCTGGGCTCCGTAATCGGAACTGCCGAGGATCCAGATCTGCGGCGACGTGGCGCCGGTCGGTTGCGCGACGACGCTGCGGAACGGGTGGTTCTCAGCCAAGCGGCCGGCCGCTGCTCCATGCCATGACGTCGCGCACCTGGGCAGGGAATTGGTTGGCGGCGTCGGCAGCGTTCGGGTTCAGCGCAAAGGCGGTGCGGCCGTCAGAGCCAGGAGCACGGCCCAGACCCAGGTCGATGCGGCCCGGGGCGAGCGCATCGAGAACGCGGAACTGCTCGGCGACATGAAGGCTGCTGTAATGCGGCAGCATGATGCCGGCAGCGCCAATACGAATGCGGCGCGTGCTCGCCGCGATGGCGCCGAGGAGGATTTCGGGCGCGGATCCGGCAACGCTGTCGCTGCTGTGGTGCTCGCTCACCCAGAACCGGTCGTAGCCCAGGCCTTCGCAGAGCTGTGCCAGTGCGACTGTCTCGCGGATCGACTCGGCCGGAGAGCGGCCGGTGACGATCATGGATTGGTCTAGGACTGAGAGGCGCATTCGATGGAGATGGGGCTGCGGATAGGAGGAAGAAAGCAGTTCTTTTTTGAAAAAAAGAACCAAAAAACTTTTGCGATTTGGGACCGAGATCGTGAAAACGCCCGGCCTAAAGGTCCAGAAGTTTTTTGCTTCTTTTTTTAAAAAAGAAGACCTTCCTTCCTAAAACGCCGCATGCCCAAACACCGCCAGCAGCACCGCATAAGCAGCCCCTCCAACCAAAAACCCCACCACCGTTCCATTAACCCGCACAAACTGCAGATCACGGCCGACGCGTAGCTCCAGCCGGTCGGTGAGCGTCTTCGTATCCCAGCTTGCGACTACGTCCGCGATAAAACCCGCAAGCTGACCCTGTGCGGCAGGAAGCAGCCGCGTGACCAGCCGTTCCGCGGTGCGCTGCAGGCGGGCGCGCAGGGCAGCATCGGTGGAGAGCAGGCCAGCGAGATTACGTAGCGACTCTTCGATTAAGGCTTCGATGCGGCCGTTCGGGCGGGCGGCGTCGGCTTCCAGGGCCGCGCGAAGGCGAGCCCAGACGTCTTTCGACCAGGCTTGAACGGTGTCGTGCGACATGACGCGGCGGATGGCGCGGCTCATCGCCGCGGCGCGCTCCGGGTCTTCCTCGAAGCGGGCGATTTCGCGCCTGGCCCATTCGTCGAAGGCCTGGCGGACTTCGGATCCGTTAGGGTCCATGCGGTCCATTTCGGCGTTCACGGTGGCGAGGACGCGGGTGGCGACGCTGGCGCCGAGCGCCCAGCCGACGAGGCGGCCGCCCTGGTCGCGAACACGGTCCTCGATCATCTGACGAAGCTGGTCCTCGCGCTCGAGCATGCCGACGCGGAGCTTGGCGAGAACGAAACCGAGCACCTCCTGATGACGGCCGCCATCGACCAGGCTGCGCAAGGTGCGCGCAGCAAGGCGGCCGGCTGCGGGGCCGCCGGCCATGCGTGGGAGAAGGCGGGCGAGGGTGCGCCTCGCACGGCCGTCCTCGATGGTGGTGAGCGCGCGCGGGACCATCGCCGTGAGACCGGCGGCCAGCGGTTTGACCACGTTTTCGTCGGTTAGAAGCAGGCGAAGGGTCTCGGCAACGTCGAGCTTGCCGAGAAGCCGGCCGACCTCTTCGCCTGTGACGACGTGGCGCGCCATGAAGCGGCCGAGGGCCTGGCCGAGACGCGCCTTCTCCCGGGGGATGATGGCGGTGTGAGGGATCGGCAGGCCGAGCGGATGGCGGAACAGGGCGGTGACGGCGAACCAGTCTGCCACGCCGCCGACGAAGCCTGCTTTGGCGGAGGCCTGGAGCAGCGACACCCAATAGGCGTGCGGCAGCCAGTAGCTGCCTATGGTGATCGCGGCCATCAGGAGGAGCAGCCCGGTTGCCAGGCCACGCGCGCGGCGGAGTGCCCGGCGGGCCGGATAGTCGGGGTCGGTCACATCCATGTGGGGCGGGACGCTAGGCGAGGCCTGCGGTTGCAAGCAAGGCACGGCATGAGCGGTTCGCGTTGCCAGAACCCTGCACCATCCCGTATGGGCAAGGTGAGATGGATACAACCGTGAGTGATCCCCTGACCGCTTTGCCGGAGGCCTTGTCCACGAGGCATGCTGCCTCCGTATCGCCCCGCGTCAGCGTCATCATGGCAACGTTCAATGGTGCCGCGTTTGTCCGGCAGAGCATCAGCAGCCTGCTCGCACAGACTTTCAGCGATTTCGAAATCATCGTGGTGGACGATTGCTCGACCGATGCCACCCCGGACATCCTGCGGTCGATCACCGACCCGCGGCTGCGCGTGCTGCGCAACGAGCGCAATCTCAATGTGGTGGAGTCACGCAACCGCTGCTTCGCGAGCGTAACCGGCGACTATGTCGCCATGCTCGACCACGACGACATCAGCCGACCGACGCGCCTCGCCAAGCAGGTCGCCTACCTGGATTCGCATCCAGGCACCGTGCTGATCGGCACTGCCGCGCATACGCTGAAGAATGGCCGGATTGCGGGCCCCCGTTTGCCTGGAGCGACGAGCCCTGCGCTAATCGGCTGGCTGTTGCTGGTGGCCAACCCTCTGGTCTGTTCGTCGGTGATGTTCCGGGCCGAGGCGGCGCGGAAGCTGCAGCCTTTCATGCGCGCGGACTACACGTTTGCGGACGATTACGACCTTTATCATAGGCTGAAAGGCTTCGGCGCCATTGCGCGCATCGACGAGCCGCTGACCCTCTATCGGCTGCACGCCATGAACACGTTCCGCAAGCACGAGGACAGGATGACGGCCAATGCCGTCCGCGTCCTGGCGCCGGAATACGAGGCGCTGTTCGGCAGTGCGGCGCTGGAGACGGCGACGCTGATCGTGGAGCATCTGTCTGCAGGCAAGGCGGTGACATCCACAGCGGCTTTGCAGAAGTTGCATGCCGGTTTTCGCCGGCTGACCGACAGCTTTCTCGCCCGCGACGATGTGTCGCCAGGCGAGCGCCAGGCCATCATGGATCATGCCGACGAGCTCTGGCAGCGGGCGATACGCCTGTTCACCCGTCATAGCGGCATGATGGCTGGCGAGGCCGAGCAGCGGCTCTACGCAGCACCGGCCGCTACCACAGCGTCCGCCGTCCGGCGGCTGTTCGACCAGGTGCCATTCCAGAAGCCGGCACGGCGGCTGGCGAGGAATCTTCTGGACCGCCCGCCGGAGAATCCGCCCGCTCCTCAAAGGCAACGGGTGAACGGCGTCGGTTTCACGCCAATGCCTGTCGATGCCTCGCAACCGCCAACCCTGTTCGTCGTGGTCGATACGGAGGCTGAGTTCGACTGGTCGCGGCCGTTCGAGCGTGGATTGACCAGCGTGCATGCGATCGAACAGGTCGGGCGCGGGCAGGCGGTGTTCGACCGCTACGGGCTACGGCCGATCTATGTGGTGGATTATCCTATCGCAACCGAGGCGCGGAGCGTCGCTATCCTCAGCGCCATTCATGCGCGCGGCGGCTGTGAAATCGGCGCGCATCTGCACCCGTGGACGACACCACCTTTCGCCGAGGAGGTGACGAGCCGCAATTCCTATCCAGGCAACCTGCCGCCCTGGCTGGAGCGCGAGAAACTCGCCCACTTGATTGCCGCCATCGAAGCAAATTTCGGCATACGCCCGGTGTTTTACAAAGCCGGCCGCTACGGCTTCGGGCCCGGCACCGCGTCGGCGCTCGCGCAGGCGGGCATCAAGGTGGACCTCAGCATATTGCCAGGAGCGGACCTGCGACGGCAGGGCGGCCCGGACTTTCGCGCGCTGGAGCCTCGATCCTATCGGGTGGATGGCCATGATCTCCTCACCGTTCCCATGACGCGCAGCCCTGTGGGGTTGCTGCCACCGCTCGGCACTGTGACCGAACAACTCCATCGCATGAAGCTCGTTCGCCGCATCCCTCTCAAGGCGGCGCTTGCTCATACACGCTTGGTGGATACGATTACGTTGACACCGGAAGGCGTGACCGCCGACGAGCAGATCAGGCTCATTCGCGCGCTGCTAAAGCGCGGCACGCGTCAGTTCGTGTTGCATTATCACAGCCCTTCGCTCGAGGCCGGGCACACCTCCTACGTGCGCAACGAGGCGGAGGTGAAGATCTTTGTGCAGCGTATCGAGGCGGTTTGCAGGTTTTTCTTCGAGACGCTTGGAGGGATGCCGGGGTTTCCGGCGGATCTGATACAGTAAGCAAGCACTTCTTTTTTGAAAAAAAGAAGCAAAAAACTTTCATCCGTTTGGGCTGAGCCTCTCCTCGCCAGCGATATGAACTCGCAAAAGTTTTTTGCTTCTTTTTTTCAAAAAAGAAGTTCTTCCTTACCTCTTCAACAGGTTCTCTTTCGCCAGATCGACCACTTCATCCCCGCGCCCGCTCATGACAGCGCGCACGGCCCAAAGGCTGAAGCCTTTGATCTGCTCGATGCCTATAGTCGGCGGCATGGAGAGCTCCTGCTTGGCAGTGACCACGTCGAGCACGGCGGGGCCGTCGTGGGCGAGGATATCGTTGACGGCATTCGGCAACTCGCCTGGATCCTCCACGCGGAGGGCGTGGATGCCCATGGCGCGGGCCATGGCGGCGAAATCCGGATTTTGCAGATCGACGCCGGTTTCGACGAAGCCCGAGGCTTTCATTTCCAGCGCCACGAAGCCGAGAACACCGTTGTTGTAGATGACGATTTTTACCGGGAGCTTCATCTGAGTCAGGGTGAGGAGGTCACCCATGAGCATGCTGAAGCCCCCGTCGCCGGAGAGTGAGATCACCTGCCGGCCGGGCTGTGCGGCCTGCACGCCGATGCCATGCGCCATGGCATTTGCCATGGAACCATGCACCCAAGAGCCGATGAGCCGCCTGCGGCCGTTCATGGCGAGATAGCGCGCGGCCCAGATCGTGGGTGTTCCAACGTCGGCGGTAAAGACAGCGTCGCCGGCAGCGGATTCGCTGAGCAGGCGCGTGAGGTATTGCGGATGGATCGGTTTGCGCCCTGGCGTGCCTTTTGCCAGTTCGTCTAGCCCGGCGCGGGCTTTGCCGTAGTGGGAGATGGCGTCGTCGAGGTGCTTGCGTTCGGTCTTGACGGTGAGTTTCGGCAGCAATGCCGTAATGGTGGCCTTGATGTCGCCGACCAGGCCGAGGTCGAGCTTGCAGCGGCGGCCGAGGTTTTCCGGCCGGATGTCAACTTGAGCGACCTTCGCATCGGCCGGCATGAACTGCTTGTAGGGGAAGTCCGTGCCCAGCATCAGCAGCACGTCGCACGCATTCATGGCGGCATAGCCCGACGAGAAGCCGATGAAGCCGGTCATGCCAACGTCATAGGGATTGTCGTATTCGACATGCTCCTTGCCGCCAAGGGCATGCACGATCGGGCTTTTCAGCGCCTCGGCAAGCTGCATGAGTTCAGCGTGAGCGCCTGCACAGCCGCGGCCGCAGAACAGGGTCACACGCTTGTTGTCGTTGAGAAGGTTGGCCAACGCGCCCACTTCAGGGTCCGCTGGCTGAACGATCGGCGCTGCCGGCAACAGCCCCGCGTTCGGTGAGATGCCGCGCTCGGGCGCTGCACGCAGCGCGACATCGCCGGGCACGACGATGACGGCGACGCCGCGTTTTCCTACGGCGGCGCGAATGGCGTTTTCAAGAACATACGGAAGCTGCGACACGTCCGAGACAAGTTCGCAATAATGGCTGCATTCGCGGAACAGCTCCTGCGGATGGGTTTCCTGGAAATACCCGCTGCCGATTTCACTGGAGGGAACCTGGGCTGCAATGGCGAGCACCGGCGTGCGGCTGCGGTGCGCATCGAACAGGCCGTTGATGAGATGCAGGTTGCCGGGCCCGCAAGAACCGGCACAAACGGCGAGACCGCCGGTGATCTGCGACTCTGCCGCAGCGGCGAACGCGGCCACTTCCTCGTGTCTGACATGGATCCAGTCGATGGCGTCCCGCTCACGCATCGCTTCCGTGAGGCCGTTGAGGCTGTCGCCTACGACACCGAATATGCGCTTTACGCCCGCCTGGATCAGGGTTTCGGCGATGAGGTCGGCTACGTTGTGGATTTTGGCCATTGTGACCTCCCATAAAGAAAGGATCTTCTTTTTTGAAAAAAAGAAGCAAAAAACTTTTGCGAATTTGGGCTGGGCAGTTGGATGTGCTGTCCTTAAGGGATCAATGGGTTTCTGGTTCTTTCTCCCTGTGCATCAACTCCCTGATCTTAGCCGTCAGCGCATCCATCCCGAACGGCTTGGTCATCACATGCATGCCAGGCTCGAGAAATCCGCCGAAGATGGCGTTTTCCGCATAGCCGGTGATGAAGAGAACCTTCAGGCCAGGCCGCAAAACCCGTGCGGCATCGGCAACCTGCCGGCCATTGAGATCGCCTGGCAAACCCACGTCGGTAATCAGCAAATCGATGCGTACGTTCGAGCGAAGCCACTGCAACGCAGCAGCGCCCTCGCCGGCTTCCAGGGCGACATAGCCGAAATCGCCCAGCACGTCGGCGACGAGCATGCGGACAGTGGGTTCGTCATCGACAATCAGAACGGTCTCGCCCGGTTCGGCGCGTTCCGGGTTCAGCGGTGCAGCGAGGCTGTCATGATCGGCCGATGCGCCCTCGTGCCGTGGCAGATAGAGGCAGACCGTCGTGCCCATTGCGGGTTCGGAGTAGATGCGTGCCTGGCCGCCGGATTGGCGGGCGAAGCCGTAGGTCATGGAAAGCCCTAGGCCGGTGCCCATGCCGATCGGCTTCGTCGTGTAGAACGGATCGAACGCACGCCCGATGACTTCCGGCGTCATGCCCACGCCGGTGTCGGATACGCTCAGCGCGAGATAGGGGCCGGCGGCAAGATCGCGCTCGGCGCCTGCCTTGTCGTCCAGCCACTTGTTGCTGGTTTCTATCGTCAGGCGGCCGCCGTTCGGCATGGCGTCGCGCGCGTTGATGCAGAGGTTGAGGAGCGCGTTCTCGAGCTGGTTCGGATCCACACGCGTTGTCCAGAGTCCGACCGCGCCGACGACTTCGACGACCACCTCCGGCCCCACGGTCCGGCGGATCAGATCCTCCATGCCGGAGACAAGCCGGTTCGCATCCACGGCTTTTGGGTCCAGCGTCTGGCGGCGGGAAAATGCCAGCAGGCGATGCGTCAGCGCGGCTGCGCGAGTGGAGGCGCTCTGCGCCGCGGTGATGTAGCGTTCAAGATCGCTGATCCTGCCTTGCTCGAGACGTGCCTGCAGCATCTCCAAGCTGCCGGAAATGCCGGCAAGCAGATTGTTGAAATCATGCGCCAAGCCGCCGGTGAGTTGGCCAACTGCCTCCATCTTCTGTGACTGGCGCAGCAACTCCTCGGTGTGTCGAAGCGCCTGTGCCTGCTCCCTTTCGGCCGTGACGTCTCGTCCATAGGCGTAAACGATGTCGCCCTCGGCCGAGGTATTCCATGAAATCCACCGAAAACTGCCGTCCTTGTGGAGATAGCGGTTTTCGAAAAGGGTCAGATTGTCGTGCGGGAAAACTTCGCCGAGTGCTGCCTTGGTCTTCGCAATATCGTCAGGATGCAGGAAGTCCCAAAAATTGCGGTTCACCACCTCCTCAGGCCGGTGACCGAGCGTCGCTTCCCACGACGGGCTCACTTCCCGGAATATGCCGTCATTGTCCACGGTGACGATCAGGTCGCGCGAGTTCTGCCAGACGCGGTCGCGCTCACGCGTGCGTTCTGCGACACGGGATTCCAGCGTGTCGTTCAAGGCAGCCAGCACCTCGGCTGCCCTTCGTGCTTCGGTCACGTCCGACGCGGCGCCGATAAAACCCATGTGCTCACCGGTGGGACTGAAACGGGGCTGCGACTCGGAGCGCAGCCAGCGCCAATCGCCAAACTTGTCGCGGTAGCGCGCTTCGAGGACGAAAGGGCGTAGCAGCGCTTCCTTTTCGACCTGCTCCCTCATGACCCGCGCCATGTCCTCCGGATGCAGCGCGAGGCGCCAATCGAAGTCCACGGCTTCCTCGTAGGATATCCCCAGGAAATCGACATAGGCACGATTGACGAACTCCCGCTTCCGGTCGAGGCGAGTTACCCAGATCGGCACCGGTGTCGAATCAGCGATGAGGCGGAAGCGGCTTTCGCTCTCGAGCAAAGCGGCCTGTGCCGCCTTGCGCTCGGATATGTCCAGCAAGGTGCAGATGGCGCCTTGCAACTCGCCGTCTTCGATGACGGGGCGCACCCAATATTCCGCGGGGAACGATGAGCCATCCGGGCGGAAGAACGGCTCCTCGACGACGTGGTAAGGTTCGCCTGTGCGAGCGCACCGGAAGATAGGGCATTCGGCTTCTGGGTAGTGCGAGCCGTCCGCACGGGTGTGGTGGATAAGATCGTGCAGGTTGCGGCCGACGAGTTCGGCTTCGCTGGCCAGTCCCACCATGGTGAGGAACGCCTGATTGCAGCGTACCGTCGCACCGTGACGATCTATGGCGTAAAACCCCTCCGCGGACGAATCAAGAAGAAGCCTTGTTTGGGCCTCGCTTCTTTGCAGTGCAGCGGCGGCCAAAGTGCGGTCCGTGACATCCGCGCCCTCGATGAAGATGCCGGTGACTTGGCCGCTTTGGTCTTTTAGCGGCTGGAAGACGAAATCCACAAAACGTTCTACGATCGGGCCGTTCGGCTCGACCTGCACAGCGTATTTCGCACCGTTGCCGACATGGGCCTGCCCACTCTGCATCACACTATCGAGCAGCCGCAGGTAACCTTGTTCGACGGCATCGGGCAGAGCCTCGGCGACGGTCCTGCCGAGCACGGGCCGGTGACCAACGAGCTTGCTGTAGCCTGGATTGACGAGGTCGATGCGATGGTCCGGGCCGCTCAGCAGGGCCATGAAAGTGGGGGCCTGCTCGAACATTTGCTTGAGCTGGTCGCGCTGCGTCTTGAGCCGGGCGTCTGCCAGCACCTGGTCGGTTATCTCGACGCCGGAATTCAACAGGCCGACGATGCTGCCATCTTCGCCGCGAATTGGCGAGGCGCTGAAATTCCACCAGCTCGTCTCGCGCCGACCGCGGCGGACCATCTCGAGCGGCACGCGCTCGTCCGCCATGCCTTCCCCCGTGGCAAGAACGGCGTGGAACCGAGGAGCAACTGCGTCCCAGGTCTCGCCCCACACATCGGAGACGGGGCGCCCCAGCGCAGCCGGGTGACGATCGGCCATCGAGGCGATGTAGCCGTCATTATATAGCATTCGCAGATCGGGGCCCCAAAGGATGGTGGCGAGCCCTGGGGCGTTCAGGCAAATCGACAGCGATGTGCGCAGCGATTGCGGCCAGGTTTCCGGTGCGCCTAGCGGTGTCGCCTCCCAATCATGGGCGCGCATCAACGCGCCCATTTCGCCGCCGCCGCTCAGGAAGCCGAGCTGCCCCGGGACGTGATCCAACCAGCCTGTTCCTTGTTCAACCTGCGAGTTCGATCAGGAACTCTTCGCCGGGCGAACAAAGCCGCCAATCAGCCACCACGCAAGGGGAGTGCCTAATTCGGGCTATCCAGGTTGTCCAGTATATAAGCCCCCTGGTTAAGATCTAGGCGTTCCTGTTCCAAGATAGTCTGAATGGGTCGAATGGCTCCTTGTGCCAAAATTCCATAAAAGACGAGTATCACGACCACCATCGCGGCCACGGATCGCCGATTACGCCGTTCTGAATAGTGCACTTGGCTGGCTCACTGCTTTGAAGAATGCAGTGTTGGCCGACCAATATGAGGGAAGTTTTAAAGGAGACGCTCGTCTTAAGCAGACCTGCGAAACGGCGGTCGCGGGGAAAACTTAAAAACCTAGGCGAAGCTGTGCATCGCCTGAGCATGGCTGCCTGAGCGCTTCCGATCGACGACGCGATTCCATCCGGGCGGTGAAAAGCACATCGACATTGCGGCCGAACTCGCCCTCCAATGCCGCGGCAAGGCTGGCGTCGTCCAACTCCTGCCAGCGACGGCCGCGCATCGGGCCTGCAGGCACGCGCACGAGCAGAGCCGGCTCCGAGGACCAGGCCAGCAGTTGATCGAGCGAGGCCAGCGCCAGCATGTCGCGCAAATGATGCGCCGTCACATAGGCGTCCGGACCGGCGCGGTGCGCGGGAAGGCTGATCGCGCGATCGAGCCCATCGGGCCTGCGCCAGTAGCGAAGGCCTTGGTTCGAGTGGGTCGGCGAATCGGGCCAAAGTCGGAGCGCGCATTTGTAGGTGCAGATCCAGCGGGCACGCCCCGTTAGCTGATTACTGCACCAGCGCTGCTCGAAGGCGGCGCGGTGGGCCGCAAGCGCCAACACGCCAGCCGATTGCAGGACAGCCGGCGCCGCTTCTATCCAGGAGGGCGCGTCGGCCACGTCCTCATCGACGATATGATGGATGGCGGAGGTGACAGCCGAGATGGCGAAGGCAGGGCGGATGAGCATGGCCCCTGGCGCGCCCTCGATCTTCCACACGCCATCGGCATCGGGCGTTAGGTCCTGCCACCCGAGTTCAACCACGCCGCCGTTCGTAAAGCTGTCGCCGGTCGTCTCGAGGTCGATGATGCGCAGCAGAGGCTTGGGGAGCATGAGGCGTATATAGGGCTGGACGCTCGCTGCGCTCAGGTCGTGACGGAGCCTGTCCAGGCGGGGTCAGCGAGAATGGCATCGCGATCCGCATCAAGCCCAGGAGAAGCGCGCGCTGCCATAAGCGGTTGGCCATCCATCAGGATCGGCGCCCGCACGGCGGGCAGGGTGCCGCCTTGCGCTTCCGCCGCAGGCACTCGTGCGACCATGCCGCGGGCAATCACCTGCGGATCCTTGAAGACGCCTGCCAAATCGTTGATCGGGCCGGCCGGCACGCCCGCTGACTCAAGCCCCGCCAGCAACTCGGCCATGGTGCAGGTGATCGTCAAGGCGCTCAGCGCAGGCACCAGAACCGCGCGGTCCGCCACCCGCCCGGCGTTGTCGGCAAACCGCGGATCGGCGGCCAGGTGCGGCGCATCCAGCAAAAGCGCAAATCGGCGAAACTGTGAATCGTTGCCGGTGGCGACAACGACATAACCATCACTCGCCGGAAAGACCTGGTATGGGACCAGATTAGGGTGCGCATTGCCCATGCGTTTCGGCGAACGGCCGGTGACCAGATAATTCATCGCCTGATTGGCGAGAACACCTGCCTGAACATCCAGCAACGCCATGTCGATATGCGTGCCAAGGCCTGTCGCGTCGCGCCTGCGCAATGCCGCCAGAATGGCAACGGTCGAGTAAACACCGGTAAAAAGATCGGCCGTGGCAACGCCGGCCTTCTGCGGCTCGCCGTCCGCCTCACCGGTCAAATGCATGATGCCGCCCATCGCCTGCACCACGTAGTCGTAGCCAGCCCGAGAAGCGTATGGCCCTGTCTGGCCAAATCCGGTAATCGAGCACGTAATCAGCCGCGGATTGACCGCGGACAGCGACGCATGATCGAGCCCGTAACGCGCCAACCCGCCGACCTTGAAGTTCTCGATTACCACATCGGCATGCGACGCGAGCGAGCGTATCATCGCCTGACCTTCAGGCGTCGCCATATCGATGGCAATTGAGCGCTTGCCGCGGTTCGCCGAATGAAAATACGCCGCAGATAAATGACCACCATCGGCCGCAGGCACGAACGGCGGCCCCCAGGCGCGCGTGTCATCGCCTTCGACTGGGCGCTCTACCTTCACGACATCTGCGCCCAGGTCGGCGAGAAGTTGTCCTGCCCAGGGGCCCGCGAGGATGCGGGCCAGTTCAAGGACGCGTAGGCCTAGGAGAGGGGGATTAAGCAAGGAAGCATCTTCTTTTTTGAAAAAAAGAAGCAAAAAACTTTTGGGAGTTTTGGCGGGGACTGTCCGCGCGCACGGTCCCCAGTCGTAAAAGTTTTTTGCTTCTTTTTTTCAAAAAAGAAGTCCCTCCTTCCTAAGCCCGCCGCATTAAAAACAAAGCCTGCTCACCAAACATATTAGCCATCCGAAGTGACCGCCGCCACGGCGACTTCCGGCCACCCTCATCGACGGCAAGCCAGCGCTCCACCTTCAGGCCTTCCTCTGCGCAAAGCTCACGGAAATCGAGGACAGTGCAGGGGTGTATGTTCGGTGTTTCATACCAGGGCCGGCTCCAATTCCGTGTCACCGGCATACGGCCTGTGCGCATGAGCTGAAGCCGCACCTGCCAATGACCGAAATTCGGAAAGCTGACCAAACCACGCGTGCCGATACGCAGCATCTGGCGCAGCACTTCGCGTGGCCGTTCCACGGCCTGCAGGGTCCGCGAGAGAACGACATAGTCGAAGGAGCCGTCAGGATATTGTGCGAGGTCGTGGTCAGCATCGCCCTGCATCACTGGAAGCCCATGCGCCACGGAGCGGGTGACTTCGGCCATATCGATTTCGATGCCGCGCGCATCGCACCCACGCGTGCGGAACAGATGCTCGATAAGGGTCCCATCGCCGCTGCCAATGTCGAGAACCCGAGAGCCAGGCGCAATCATGTCAGCAATCAGCCGAAGATCTACGCGCACGGCCGTGCCTCAAAAGCAGCCCGAACATGCAAAAGTTTTTTGCTTCTTTTTTTCAAAAAAGAAGGACTTGCCTTACTTAATGCCAGCATGCTCTGCGCACCCAGACAAAAACCCCGACATAGTGCGATGAAAATCCGGCTCATCGAGCAGAAAGGCGTCATGCCCCCGATCGGTCTCGATTTCGACAAAGCTGACGTTTGCCGCGGCGCGGTTGAGCGCGCGGGCGACGTTGCGTGATTGCGCTGTAGGAAACAGCCAGTCGGAGGTGAAGGAGATGAGGCAGAAGCGGGTGCGTGTGCCATGGAAAGCGGCGGAGAGGTTGCCGTCGTGCTCGGCGGCGAGGTCGAACCAGTCCATGGCGCGGGTGACGGTAAGGTAGGAGTTTGCGTCGAAGCGGCGGACGAAGCTGCTGCCCTGGTGGCGCAGGTAGCTTTCCACTTCAAAGACTTCGCCGAACAGACCTGCGGAGTCTGATTGTTCGGGCGCGGTCGCCGGGCCGCGGGTGCGTCGGCCGAATTTGCGATGCAGGGCTTCTTCGGAGAGGTAGGTGATGTGCGCCATCATGCGCGCGACGGCGAGGCCGCGCGCGGGCACACGGCCCTGTGCCCAGTATTGGCCGTTGTTCCAGTCCGGATCAGCGAAGATTGCCTGGCGGCTGACTTCATTGAAGGCAATGTTCTGGGCGGAGTGGAGGGCGGCGGTGGCGATCGGCACGGCTGCGAAGACGCGCTCGGGGAAGGTGGCGGCCCATTGCAGCACCTGCATGCCGCCCATGGAGCCGCCGATGACAGCGAAGAGTTTTTCAACGCCCAAGCGCGCCATCAGCATCTGTTGTGCGCGCACCATGTCGCGCAGGGTGATGGGTGGGAAATCGGTGCCCCACACGGTGCCGTCCGGCCGGGTGCTGCGGGGGCCGGTCGAGCCCATGCAACCGCCCAAGACGTTGCTGCAGACAACGAAGAATCTGTCGGTGTCGATTGGGCAGCCGGGCCCTACGACATGTTCCCACCAGCCGGCCTTGCCGGTGACGGGCTGTGTTTCTGCGACATACTGGTCGCCGGTGAGGGCGTGGCAGACGAGGATGGCGTTCGAGCGGGCCTCGTTCAGGGCGCCGTAGGTGCGGTAGGCGAGGGCGAAGGGCGCCAGTGTCTGGCCGCAGTCGAGCAGCAGGCCGTCAGCGAAGACTTCCTGTTGGTGTTCGACATGGGGCAGGTTCTGGTCCATCGGCAGTCATCAGGCCCCGGCGAGGGTCATGCCGTCGATACGGACGGTCGGCGCATCAGTGCCGCGGCGGAACACCAGGTCATTTGCCGGAATCATGTGCTGGAACATGTCGAGCAGATTGCCGGCAATGGTGATCTCGGCGACAGGTTCGGCGATCGCGCCATCGCGTATCATGAAGCCGGCAGCACCTCGGCTGTAGTCGCCTGTCATGCCATTGACGCTGCTGCCCATCATTTCGGTGACGTATAGCCCCTCCTTGATGTCGGCCATGAGATCGGCAGGGCTGACGCGGCCAGCGGCGAGATAGAGGTTCGTAGTCGAGGGCGAAGGCGGAGCGCCGGTGCCGCGCGCCGCGTGCCCAGTGCTGGCGAGGCCGAGCTGCTTGGCGCTACGCGAGTCGAGCACCCAGGTGGTGAGAACGCCATCGTCGATGAGCGCATGGGCTCGCGTGGGAACGCCCTCGCCATCGAACGTGCGTGAACGGGCGCCGCGAACCCGACGCGGATCATCGTGGACGTAAATGCCTTCTGCAAAGATCCGTTGACCCAGCTTGCCCTTCAGAAAGCTGGTGCCGCGCGCGATCGAAGCGCCATTGATCGCGCCGGTGAGATGCGACAGCAGGCTGCTGGAGACGCGCGGATCATAGACGATAGGCAGGCGCGCGGTCTTTGCCTTGACGGGGTTCAGGCGCGCAATGGCGCGTTCGCCGGCGCTGTGGCCGATGGCGGCCGGATCGTCGAGATCGGCGAAATGGACGGTACTGTGATAATCATAGTCGCGCTGCATGCCGGTGCCTTCGCCGGCCACGACGCTTGCTGAAATCGAGTGGTTGGTGCGGGCGTAGTGGCCTGCAAACCCTGCGGATGTCGCGAGCCACACGTCGGATCTGCTAAAGCCGGCGCTGCCGCCTTCGGAGTTGGTAATACCGTGCACGGCTAGCGCCGCAGCTTCGGCGGCTTCGGCGCGCGAAAGTAGCAGAGACACTTCGGGCTCGACTTCATCGACGAGGTCTAGCGGGCCGAAATCCTCCGGTGGCGCCATCCGTTCGGCAAGGCCGGCGAGAGGATCATCGGGAACGACGCGCGCCATGGCGACAGCACGTTCGGCGAGGGCCGCAAAGCGCGCCGGATCGACGCTGCTGGCCGACACGATGGCGCTCTTGTCGCCGACGAACACACGCAGCCCGATGTCGCGCGATTCGGAGCGTTCAAGATTGTCGGTCTGACCGAGCCGGCGCTCGACGCTGACAGAGGTGCGTGCGATCAGGACGGTGTCCGCGGCGTCGGCTCCTGCGGCGCGGGCGTGCGCCAGCAGGTCGTGCAGATGCTCCTGGCTCACGCGGCAAGCCGGTCGGTGATGGAGGACAGGCCGGGCACACGCTTCGCAGGGCCCATGGTCGCCAGCGTCGGCACGCCGGTGAAGATGCGCGCGGCGGCGCGGCAGACGTCCTCGACGGTGACCGCCTCCAGCTTGGCGACAGTCTCGGCCGTGCTGATGACGCGGCCGAAAATCTGCATCTGGCGCGACAGCTGCTCGCAGCGGCTGCCTGTGCTTTCCAGCGACATGAGAAGACCGGCCTTCACCTGCGCCTTGGCGCGGCGGATTTCGATCTCGTTTGCGTCGCGCTGAACACGGTGGAGTTCCTCGAGCGTGACCGGCACCAGCTCGGCCGCTTCCTTCTCGCCGGTGCCGGCATAGATGCCGAACAGCCCGCCATCGAGGTAAGGTGCCGCGAACGAGTAGATGGAATAAACCAGACCGCGCTTCTCGCGGATCTCCTGGAACAGACGCGACGACATGCCGCCGCCGAGCAGGGTGGAGAGCAGCATGGCGGGGTAGTAGTCGGGGTCGGAGTAGCTGACGGCGGGAAAGCCCAGGACGATATGCACCTGGTCGAGGTCGCGCTCCTCGCGGAACTCGCCGCCGCCGTAAAGGCCTGGTGCTACCGGCTTCGGCATGTCTGAAGGTAGATCGGCGAAATGCTGCTGCACGAGGTCAACGACGCGCTCGTGCTCGAGCGCGCCGGCGGCGGCGACCACGATGTTTCCGGCGGCATAGTTGCGGTGCATGTAGCCGGAAATGTCAGTGCGGCTCATGCCGCGGACGATCTCCTCGGTGCCGAGGACCGGCCGGCCCATCGGCTGGCTCGGGTAGGCCGCTTCCTGAAAATGGTCGAAGATGATGTCGTCGGGCGTGTCGTTCGCCTGGCCGATCTCCTGCAGGATGACGCCGCGCTCGCGCTCGATTTCGTCGTCGGCAAATACCGAGTGGGTGAGGATGTCGCCGATAATGTCGGCGCCGAGGCCGAGATCCTCCTTCAGCATCTTCACGTAATAGGCGGTCTGCTCGCGCGCCGTGTAGGCGTTGATGTGGCCGCCGACGTTCTCCACCGCCTCGGCGATCTCCGCGGCGGTGCGGCGCTCTGTGCCCTTGAAGGCCATATGCTCGAGGAAGTGCGAGACGCCGTTGTGGGAAGCCTCCTCGTTGCGCGTGCCGCTGGCGACATAGGCGCCGAAGGAGACGGTCTCGACGCGGTCCATGCGTTCGGTGACGACGACGAGGCCGCTCGGCAGGGTGGTCACGCGGACGGCGTCGTTCATGGGGTATTCCTCAAGGTGAAGGCGCGCACTGCGGCCTGGATGTGCGCCAGATCATTAGGCGCGACGGTAAATTTTTCTGCTCTCTCATATAGATCGGCAAGGTGCCGCGGCAGGGGGGGGCGCATTCCAGTGGCGGCCTGCATGGCGTCGGGGAATTTCGCCGGGTGCGCCGTCGCCGCCGCGATGGTCGGCACATGGGTGCAGGGATGCGCCGAAGCGGCGGCCAAGCCGATCGCCGTGTGAGGATCGGCGAGGTAGCCCGATTTATCCCAAAGCGAGCGGATCGCCGCCGTCGTGCCGGCGTCGTCCAATGCGAAGCCGGTGAACAACTCGGTCGCGTGGCGCCAGGCGCCTTCCGGCACGTCCATGCGCCCGGTGGCCGCAAACTCCGCCATGATGCGCGCCGTCGCTTCCGCATCGCGGTTCAGCAGCTCGAACAGCAGGCGCTCGAAGTTGGAGCTGACGCCGATATCCATGCTCGGCGACAGGCTCGCCTCCACGGGGCGCTTCGACATGTCGTTGCCGGCCAGGAAGCGCGCCAGGATGTCGTTGCGGTTGCTGCCGACGATCAGCTTCGCCACAGGAAGCCCCATGCGGCGCGCGCCCCAGGCGGCGAGTACGTTGCCGAAATTCCCGGTCGGCACGGAGAACGCCACCTCGCGCTCCGGCGCGCCGAGTGCCAAAGCGGCGAAAACATAGTAAGGGATCTGCGCTGCGATGCGCGCCCAGTTGATAGAATTCACCGCGGACAGCGACATCTCGCGGCGGAAATCCGCGTCGGCAAACATCGCCTTCACCAGCGCCTGACAATCGTCGAAATCACCCTCGACCGCGATGTTGGCGACGTTGGAGGCCTGCACCGTCGTCATCTGCCGCCGCTGCACTTCGCTGGTCCGGCCGAGCGGATGAAGGACGACGATGTCCACGCGCGACCGGTCGCGGCACGCCTCGATGGCGGCCGACCCGGTGTCGCCAGATGTTGCCCCAACGATGGTGATACGCTCGTTGCGCTCGGTGAGCACGTGGTCGAACAGCCGACCCAGCAGCTGCATCGCCAGGTCCTTGAACGCGAGCGTCGGTCCGTGGAAAAGCTCAAGCGCCCAGATGGCAGAATCCACCTGCACCATCGGCACGACGGC
Source organism: Acetobacteraceae bacterium (assembly GCA_965198825.1). GTDB lineage: Bacteria > Pseudomonadota > Alphaproteobacteria > Acetobacterales > Acetobacteraceae > BOG-908. The sequence continues at coordinate 872,943 of CBDAQB010000003.1, forward strand.
TGGATGGGTGAAGCCAGCGTAGGCCTCTTTGCAGAGCTGCTGAAGCGTGGCGAACGGAATGCCATCGCCTACGAACGGCTGTATGACCCGCGCTGCCAGTTCCGCGTAGGGTAGGCCGCGCAACGCCCGCAGATCTCCCGCGGAGAAATGCGGCCAGGTCTCCGGCATGAAAAGGCCGCCGTCTTCGGCAAGGCCTGCCAGCAGGACCGAGGCGAAGTCGCGGGGCGCGGCGGCGCCTCGTGTAGAAAGGTAACGCATCAGGAAGGAAGGACTTCTTTTTTGAAAAAAAGAAGCAAAAAACTTTTACACCTTGATGCAGGGCTCATCGTCAAACGCGGTAGCTCCACGCCACAGAAATAAAAGTTTTTTGCTTCTTTTTTTCAAAAAAGAAGTCCTTCCTGCGCTTTCTTAAATCCGCTCCTGCACCTTAGCCGGTGTCCGCGAAAGCGACTTAATGTCCGGCCGGGGCCGGCCGGAAGCGGCCGAGATCTCCCGGTCCTGCGCCTCGATATAGCCGCGTGCCGGCTCGTCTCCGTCGAGGCCGTTCAGCTCGGTGTAGGGCACGCGCCGGTTGGAGGTGCGGGTGCCGTCCACGTAGGTGACGTCGAAGCTGATGAAGGTGCTGAGAATTTTCTTCTTAGGCGGCATCGGTAGGCTCCTCGGGATCAGCCGCAGGCTCGGGCAGCGGCGGCTCGCCGGCGGCCAGGCGGCGCTTGGCCTCGGCTTTCTCGAGCCGCTTGGCCTCCTGCTTGGCTTCCTTGGCGCGCTCTCTCTCGGCGCGCTGGAAATTGTAATTGGGTTTGAAAACCATGGCATCCTTCCGGGCGGCCGCTTTGGCCGGCCTCTATGACAGACAGATGGCCCAGAGGCCACCACACGCACCGCATATGGGGATGCTAGGCAGCGGCGCCCACAGGCTGATGTGCGGCATGCTGAGCTGCGAGGGAGAGGAAGTTCTCGACCTCCTCGTCGCGCGTGGTGAAGGAGGTCACGAGGCGGATCACCGGCTCGGCAAACCCTTCCACTTCGATCCAGCGGTAGAAATGCGCACCGCTGGCCTCGAGGGCGTCGATCAGCTCCTCAGGCATCGCGACGAACAGCTCATTGGCTTGCACCTGCTGCACCAGGCGGACGCCAGGGATGCGCGATAGCCCCTCGGCAAGGCGCGAGGCGGCGCGGTTGGCGTGCCTTGCGCTGCGGAGCCAGAGGTCGTTCTCCACGAAGGCGCTGAGCTGGGCGGAGAGGTAGCGCATCTTCGACCACAGGTGGCCGGCGCGCTTGCGGCGGCGCTCGAAGCCTGCGGCCAGCGCGGGGTTGAAGAACACGACGGCCTCGGCCGCCAGTGCGCCATTCTTGGTGGCACCGAAGGACAGCACGTCCACGCCGGCCTTCCAGGTGAGTTCGGCCGGGGTGCAGCCGGCATGGATGAGCGCGTTGGCGAAGCGGGCGCCATCCATGTGAAGGGCAAGGCCCTGGCGGCGACAGGCTTCACCGATCGCACCGACCTCGTCGGCCGCGTAAACGGTGCCCCATTCGGTGGCCTGCGTGATGCTGACGGCTTCGGGGAGCACGTGGTGCACGCCGCCGTCGATGGCCACGGCCATGGCGGTTTCGATCTGCATCGGCGTGATGCGGCCGGTCTTGGAAGGAAGGGTGACGAGCTTGGCGCCGCCCATGAAGAATTCGGGTGCCCCGCATTCGTCCGTGGCGATGTGCGCCTCGTCGTAACAGAGCACGGCGCCGTAGGGCTTCACCAGGGTTGCAAGTGCGAGGGCATTGGCGGCCGTGCCTGTGCCGACCGGGTGGACCACGACGTCGGTTTCAAAGATGTCGCGCATTTTGGCGGCGAGGCCGGCGGTGAGCGGGTCGGCGCCGTAGGAAGAGACCGCGCCGCTGTTGGCGTCGGTGATAGCCTTCATGATTTCCGGAGCAACGGGCGCGGTGTTGTCGCTGGCAAAGTTCATGGCGTCTTCGAAATCCCCATCACGTCGGTCATGCCATAGAGGCCGGGCGGCCGTCCCTGGACCCAGAAAGCCGCACGCACCGCACCTTGAGCGAACATCCGCCGGTCCAGCGCCTTGTGGCCGAGGGTGATGTGTTCCGTCTCCCCTGCAAAAACCAGGGTATGCTCACCGACGACCTGACCCGCGCGCAGTGCGGCAAAGCCGATCGCACCATCCTTGCGCGGCCCGTCGGCCGGGCGGATTTCCATCGGCGCCCCCCGGCCCTCGGCCACCGCTCTGCCCAAAGCGAGCGCGGTGCCTGAGGGGCTATCGACCTTCTGGCGGTGGTGAATATCGAGGATTTCGGCGTCGTAGCTGTTGCCAGGCAGCGCTTCGCCGAGGCGCCGGGCGATGTCCAGGAGGAGCGTCACGCCCGCCGAAAAATTCGCCGCCTGCACCACGGGAATGCAGGCTGCGGCTTCGATCACAAGCTGTTGCTGCGCCTCTGTGAGCCCGGTGGTGCCGAGTATCCAGGCGGTCTTCGCTTCGGCAAGCTGCCTTGCATGGCCGGCGATCCGGTCGGGATGCGTGAAGTCAATGACGGCATCGCAGCGGCTCCAGGCATCATCTCCCGCGACGATTGCGCCCCCCGCTGCGGCGGCTTCCGCCACCAGCCGGCCCATGCGGCCGCCGATCCCTGCAACACCGATCTTCATGCGCCGCTTAAAGCATGGGCGTGTGGACGGACAAACCAGGGTGAAGCGCAGAACAGGCAGGTGTCGCGGGTGTTGCTGACAAGAGCAGCTTGGAAGGCGCGATCACCATGGCAGGCACGGCGGAAAAGACCGACCCGAAACTCTGGGAGAAGGTGAAGCACGAGGTCACGGAAAGCGACAAAGGCGGCAAGCCTGGACAATGGTCGGCGCGCAAGGCGCAGCTGTCGGTGCAGGAGTACAAGAAGGAGGGCGGCGGCTACAAAGGCGCCAAGGCCGCCGACAATCATCTTCACCAATGGACCGAAGAGGATTGGGGCACGAAGTCCGGCAAGCAGTCGGGAGAGACGGGTGAGCGCTACCTGCCGAAAGCGGCGCGCGAGCACCTGACCGACAAGGAATATGCGGAGACCACTGCGAAGAAACGGCGGGATAGCCGGCAGGGAAAGCAGTTTTCGGCCCAACCCAAGGCGATCGCGAAGAAAACAGCGGCAGACCGCTCGACCGGCAAGACCACGCGCGCCGACCTCATGAAGCGTGCCGCTGCCGCCGGCATCAAGGGACGCTCGCGCATGACAAAGGACGAACTCGCCAAGGCGCTCGCCTGAGCAATCGACGTGGAGAAGGGGAGAAAATGGAGCGGCGCAGTCGGGGGGGCGACTGCGCCGCTATGGCACCTGCTTCCGGCGCGGGGGGGATGCGCTTCAGCTCGGTGCGTTCCCAGACAATGGTGCGGGTGATGCCGTTTGACAATTGTCAATCAGAGAATTCACAGAAGAGTGTTATTGCTAGATTGTGACACTCTTCTGCAACAGAATGTAATCCTCCTTCTTAACCGCCGCCGATGTTCCGAAATGCCCTGCGCTCGACAGGGGCGCCTGCGGCTGGCTAGCCTGCGCTGACGCACCGCACCGAAGGCAGGCTGTTGTCAGGCACCGTCGCTGATCCCGCCATCGTCCCGCCACACCAGGCGACAAGCGGCCTTGGCCGCACCATCCTGGCAGCCACGATTGGCAACGCCCTCGAGTTCTACGATTTTACCGTGTTTGGCTATTTTGCTGTGCAGATCGCCGCCGCCTTCTTTCCCACATCGAGCGGCCAGGTCTCGCTACTGCTGACGCTTGGCACCTATGGCGTCTCGTTCTTCGCCCGGCCGCTCGGCGCGATGTACCTGGGCAGCTACGCCGATCGTCATGGCCGGCGCGCCTCTCTCAGCCTCTCCATCATGCTCATGACGGTCGGCACGCTGCTCATCGCCCTTATGCCCGCCTACAGTATGATCGGCATCATCGCGCCGCTCGGCGTGCTGGCCGGCCGCATCGTGCAGGGCTTTTCCACCGGCGGCGAGTTCGGTGGCGCGACCGCCTTCATGATCGAGCATGCCCCCGCGCGCCGCGGCCTGTTCGGCTCCATGCAGTTCGTCAGCCAGACAGTCGCCACCATCCTGGGCTCCGGTATTGCGCTCGCGGTCAGCGTTGCCCTCAGCAAGCATGCGCTGAACGAGTGGGGCTTTCGCGTTCCGTTTCTGCTCGGCCTACTGATCGCCCCCGTCGGCATCTATGTCCGCCGGCACGTGGATGAGACGCCAGCCTACGAAGCCGCCGTTCCGCACGCGGCTCCCGTCGCCGAACTCTTCGGCCGCCACTGGCTCCGCATGGCACTCGCCGCATGCGTCATCGCCGGCGGCACCGCAGGCACCTACCTCGCCATCTACATCCCGACGTACGCGCAGCAACAACTGCACATGTCCGTCTCGAGCAGCTTCGCCGCCCCGTTCATCGCCAACCTCGCCGGCCTCGTCGTCACCCCAGCCGCCGCCCATCTGTCCGACCGCATCGGCCGCATGCCCATCATGCTGACAGGGTGCGTGGCCCTTCTCGCCGTCGCCTACCCAGCCTTCCTGCTCATCGGCGCCTACCCCTCGGTCGGCATGCTCACCGCCATGGTCATCGCCATCGCGGTCCCGCGCATGTTCTACACGGCGCCTCTGCCAGCCGTACTCGCCGAGATGTTCCCGGTCGAAGTGCGCGTCGCCGGCATGTCGCTCAGCTATACGTTCGGTGTCATCGTGTTCGGCGGCTTCGCCGGGCTGATCGTGCAGTGGCTGATCGACGTCACCGGCGATCCGCTAATACCTGGGTATTATCTGGCGGCTTCTACCGCCATCACTTTGGCGGCGCTCATCACCATACGGCGGCGGTTGGTGATGTTTTTTTAAGGAAGCCTCTTCTTTTTTGAAAAAAAGAAGCAAAAAACTTTTGTTCGTTTAGGCCGGGCACATCCTCAAACACGGTCCCAAGTCGCAAAAGTTTTTTGCTTCTTTTTTTCAAAAAAGAAGATGCTTCTTTCTAACCTCCGCCGGCCAAGAACTCCTTCATTTTCGCAAAGAAGCCCTCGTGCTCAGGGCTCCCCTTCGAATGTCCACTGGCTTCGGCCTCGAATTCCTCCAACAACTCGCGTTGCCGGCGCGTGAGATGCTGCGGCGTTTCGACTTTCGCCTGCACGACCATGTCGCCACGCGCCGTGCTGCGCAAAACGGAGAAGCCCTTGCCGCGCAGGCGGAATTGCGCGCCCGTCTGTGTGCCGGCCGGGATCTTCACCTTCATGCGCGTGCCGTCGATGACCGGCACCTCGATATCGTCGCCGAGCGCCGCCTGGCTCATGCGAAGCGGCACTTCGCAGAACACGTGCGCGCCTTCGCGATGAAAAAGATTGTGCTGGCGTATGGCGATATGAACGTAGAGGTCGCCGTTCGCCGCGCCCTGGCCGCCGGCCTCGCCTTCGCCTTGAAGGCGGATGCGCGTGCCGTCCTCGACACCAGGCGGCACGGTGACCTGGATGGCGCGCTCGCGTTGCACGGTGCCGGCGCCCTGGCAGATGCGGCATGGGTTGCGGATGACGCGGCCTGCGCCGCCGCAGGTCGGGCAGGTGCGCTCGACGAGAAAGAAGCCTTGCTGGGCCCGCACCTTGCCGGCGCCGCCGCAGGTCGTGCACGCGTCGGCAGCGCGCTGGCCGTCTGCCGACCCGGTGCCCTTGCAGGCCTCGCAGGCGACGCGGGTAGGAACGCGGACGGGTGTCTTGGTGCCGGAGAAGGCCTCGGTGAGTTCGATCTCGACCTGGATCTGGATGTCTGCGCCAGTGCGCGTGCGTGTGCGGCCGCCGCGGCCGGTAAAGTCGCCGAACATCTGGTCGAAGATGTCGCCGAGCCCGCCTGCGCCGGAGAAATCAAAGCCGCCTGGATGTCCGCCGCCCTGCTCGAAGGCGGCATGGCCGAAGCGGTCGTAGGCGGCGCGCTTCTGGTCGTCCTTGAGGACCTCGTAGGCCTCGCTGCACTCCTTGAAGCGCGCCTCGGCCTGCTTGTCGCCCGGATTGCGGTCCGGATGATACTTCATGGCGACCTTGCGGTAGGCCTTCTTCAAGTCCTCCGCACTGGCTTCCTTGGTCACCTCAAGCGTTGCGTAATAGTCGGCTTTTGCCATCGACGGTTCGGGGTCCACACGTGAACCGGCCCGGGCTCACGCCCGGGCCGGTGACCGAAACTAGGCTGACTTCTTCTTGGATTCGTCGAGTTCCTCGAACTCGGCGTCCACGACGTTGTCTGCAGCCGGGCCCTCGCCGGCCGCGCCGGATTGAGGACCAGCGCCTGCGGCGGACGCCGCAGCCTCGGCCTTGTAGACATGCTCGCCAATCTTCATCGCAGCCTGGCTCAGGCGCTCGGAGGCGGCCTTCAGGGCTGCTGGATCGTCGCCGGCCATGGCGGACTTGGCTGCCTCGACGGCGGCCTCTGCCTCGCCCTTGTCGGCCGGCGGCATGTTCGCGCCGTGCTCGGCGAGGTTGCGCTCGACCTGGTGGACGAGGGCCTCGGCCTGGTTGCGGCTTTCGACCATCTCGCGGCGGCGCTTGTCCGCATCGGCATTCGCCTCGGCGTCACGCACCATGCGCTCGATGTCGGCATCCGACAGGCCACCGCTGGCCTGGATGCGGATCTGCTGCTCCTTACCGGTCGCCTTGTCCCGCGCGCTCACCGAGACGATGCCGTTCGCGTCGATGTCGAACGTCACCTCGATCTGCGGCATGCCACGTGGCGCCGGTGCGATGCCCATCAGGTCGAACTGACCGAGCATCTTGTTGTCGGACGCCATTTCGCGCTCGCCCTGAAAGACCTTGATGGTCACCGCGCTCTGGTTGTCATCGGCGGTGGAGAACACCTGGCTCTTCTTGGTCGGGATCGTGGTGTTGCGGTCGATCAGGCGGGTGAACACGCCGCCCAGCGTCTCGATGCCCAGGCTGAGCGGGGTCACGTCGAGGAGCAGAACGTCCTTCACGTCGCCGCGGAGAACGGCGCCCTGAACGGCGGCGCCGATGGCGACCACTTCGTCCGGGTTCACGTTGCGCGCGGGATCCTTGCCGAAGAAGCTCTTCACCGCCTCGATGACCTTCGGCATGCGTGTCATGCCGCCGACCAGGATCACTTCGTTGATCTCGGACGCGGTGACGCCGGCATCCTTGAGGGCTGCCTTGCAGGGCTCGAGCGTGCGGGCGATCAGGTCGTCCACCAGGCTCTCGAGCTTGGCGCGAGACAGCTTCATGACGAGGTGCTTAGGGCCCGACGCATCGGCCGTGATGAACGGCAGGTTGATCTCGGTTTCCTTGGCGGAGGACAGCTCGATCTTGGCCTTCTCGGCCGCTTCCTTGAGGCGCTGCAGGGCCAGCTTGTCGGAGCGCAGGTCGATGCCCTGGTCGCGCTTGAACTCGGCCGCCAGGTAGTCGATGACGCGGGCGTCGAAGTCCTCGCCGCCGAGGAAAGTGTCGCCGTTGGTGGACTTCACCTCGAACACGCCGTCGCCGATTTCGAGCACGGACACGTCGAAGGTGCCGCCGCCGAGGTCATAGACCGCGATCGTGCCGCCGTTCTTCTTGTCCATGCCGTAGGCGAGCGCTGCCGCCGTCGGCTCGTTGATGATGCGGAGCACTTCGAGGCCGGCGATGCGTCCGGCGTCCTTGGTGGCCTGGCGCTGGGCGTCGTTGAAGTACGCCGGGACGGTGATGACCGCCTGCGTGACCTTCTCGCCGAGATAGGCCTCGGCCGTCTCCTTCATCTTGCCGAGAATGTCCGCGCTGATCTTGCCTGGCGCATATTTCTCACCGCGGGCTTCGACCCATGCGTCGCCGTTGTCGCCCTTGACGATGGCGTAAGGTACCAGGCCCTTGTCCTTGGCGACCAGCGGATCATCGAAGCGGCGGCCGATCAGGCGCTTGACGGCATAGAAGGTATTCGAAGGATTGGTGACGGCCTGGCGCTTGGCGGCCTGTCCGACGAGGCGCTCCCCGCTGTCGCTGAAGGCGACCATGCTGGGGGTGGTGCGTGCGCCTTCGCTATTCTCGATCACATGGACGTCGCCGCCCTCCATGATCGCCACGCACGAATTGGTCGTGCCCAGGTCGATTCCGATGACCTTGCTCATACTGTCGTAAACTCCTTGGCAGCGGCAGCTTGCGGCCCGAAGCACCGCAAATTGTCCTTATGGAATGGGATGGGATGTATTGTTTGGGCAGGGCTTAGACAAGGGGAGAAGGGCCCCGTCGTGCGGACGGCGTGCCCGGTGTAACCCCTCGTAAATGCCTGGCCCGGCAGGCTCAGGCAGTCTTGTCGAGAGGCTCGGCCTTGGCGACGACGACCATCGCGGGACGCAGCAGCCGGCCGTTCAAGGTCCAGCCGCGGCTCCAGGACTGCACGACCGTTCCCGGCGCATGCTCGCTGGAAACCTGTTCCGCCATCGCCTGATGCAGATTGGCGTCGAACGGCTTTCCGGACGGGTCCTCGGCGACAATGCCGTTACGCTCCAGCAGCGAGACGAAGCTGCGCTCGACACCTTCGAAACCGTCGCGCAGCTTGGTGACGATGTCTGGCTCGTTGTCGGCGGGCGGGGGCAGGTTGGCCAGGCCACGCCGCAGATTCTCGGCCGCTTCGACCACATCCTTGGCGAACTTCTGCAGGCCGTACTGCCGCGCATCATCCACTTCGCGCCGGCTGCGGGCGCGGACGTTCTGGGTTTCCGCCTCGGCACGCATCCATTTGTCGCGGAATTCGTCGCGCTCGGCTTCGAGTTCGGCAATGCGCTGCGCAGCCTCGCTCATCAGACCTTCTGCGGCGGGGGCGCCCTCCGGCGCGGCTTCGGTCGGTTCGGTCGTGTCGCTCATGGGGCGGAGTTAGGCGGTTCCAGGGGCGGCGACAAGGTGGTGTGGTGCGGTGGGAGGAAAGAGGAAGGACTTCTTTTTTGAAAAAAAGAAGCAAAAAACTTCTGCGACCTTGGGCCGAGCTTGTGGAAGTGCCGGGCCAAAACTCCCAAAAGTTTTTTGCTTCTTTTTTTCAAAAAAGAAGTCCTTGCTTTCAAACAGCCAGTTAAACCTCCGGATCTGTTTTAATCTTGCAGTAACCACCCGCGCCGAACAGCGCAGCTAATCCTCAGCACTGCGTGATTTTCTTTGCCGAATTAACAGTCCATTCAGCTTCAGCCCGCATCTTGCGACCACACCGCGCAGGATGAGACGAACATGACGATTTCAGATGCCGCAACGACCTCAAAGATCGTCAGTGGCGCCACCAGCATTTCGGTCGCGCAGTTCTTCACAGTAGGCGCCGCGGGCAACCCGGCCTACCTGGTGGTGAACGCATTGGACCGTAACGAATACACCGCTGCCGCCACCCGCACCACGGGCAGCTTCTCGGGGAATGGCCATGTGCTCAACCTCGCCAACGAGGATGGCGACGGGCGTGGCGCTGGCATCGTCTTCACCCTGTCGTCCACCGGCCAGTATGTGAATGCGACATACGGGTCGCTGTCGGCGCTGACCTTCATGTCGTCGTCCAGCAGCAACGACATGACGAACATCTCGCTGTTCGGCGCCAGCTCGGCGAGCCTGGCGCAGGCCTATGCCTCGGACGCCTATGGCCTGATGCAGGGCGACCGCGCGGGCTATATCGGCTCGGCGACGGTGGTGACGGACAAGGCCCATGCGGCGAACGTGGTGCCTGCAGCGGCGACGCCCGATGGTATCGCCACGGTGGCGGAAAGCTTCGTGGGCGACGCCTGGAACATGGACGGCTGCTGGGTTCTGGCCAGCACGATTGCGGCCGAAGCGGGCGCGTCGTTGCCTGTGCAAAGCACGGCGATCGGCGTGCCTGGTGCCGCAAACGGCGAATGGTATGTCGCCTACAACGGTCCTTCAGGAAGCTCCGGAAATTGGCAGAACCTGGTCAGCACCGGGGACATCGTGGCTTTCGCGCCAGCCGGGGGCGGCGGCCATATCACCACTTGCGTCTCGGGCAGCGGCAGCAGCGCGCTACTCGTCGATAACATCACTTATGAAGGCGGCAACGGCCAGATCAGCAATCCGGCGAACGACGGATCGCCGAACGACATCATCATTGCGGCGCCGCATTCGGCGGCGCAGGAATTCAACGGCGCCAACGCGAGCGACGTAGTGGTCTATGCGCTGGATACGCCGGTCGTGAAAACCTCGGCCTCGGCAGCAGCGACAGTCGGCACGCCGCTGGCCCTGAGCGGGCTGGTCTCGGCGACCGACCCCGAGGGCCACGCGGTTACGCAGTACCAGCTTTACGACAGTGCCTCCGGCGCCAGCTTCGTGGTTGCCAACGCCAGCCATGCGGCGGCTTCGGCGGCCACTGCATTGACGGTGACGAGCCTCGCCTCCGTGAGCCTGTCGCTCGCGAACGCCGGCAGCAGCACAATAGAAATACGCGCCAGCAACGGCAGCTACTGGGGTGACTGGCAAGGGCAGGGCGTCACTGCCGCACCCCCCACGCCGGTGGCGCCGAAGCTCGGCACGCCCACTGCCAACCAGATCTGGCAGCAGGGGAGCAAGGTCAGCCTCACGCTGCCCTCGACCCTTTTCACCGATCCGCAGAAGCTGGCGCTCACCTACACTGCGACCGGCGGCGGCAGTACGGCCACGACAAAGGCCGGCGCCTTTCCATCCTGGCTCAGCTTCAACTCGACCACCAGGACGTTCACCGGAACGGTGCCGACGGGTGCGCTGCTCACTGTGCCGATTACCGTCACCGCGACAGACACCGCTGGCCTTTCCGCCAGCGAAAGCTTCGTGGCGACCGTGCCCGCGGCAGCGCCCACTTTGGCCATCGCGGAGACGACGCAAAGCTGGGCTGCGGGGAGCAAGATCGCCGATGCACTGCCTGCAAACAGTTTCATCGATCCGCAGAAGCAGGCGCTGACGTTGCAAGCCACGCTGTCCACCGGCGCGGCGCTGCCGTCCTGGCTGGTCTTTTCGGCAGCCACGGGTACTTTCAGCGGAACGGCGCCTACGACGGCGCAAAGCCTCACGTTGAAAGTCACCGCGACGGATACGAGCGGGCTTTCGGCCTCCGAGACTTTCACCGCCAGCGTCATCAAGTCGGCGCACGGGCTGACACTCCCGGCTCTCACCCTCGCGGACTGGGGTGGTGCTGCACAAACACAGGCCGCGGTTTCGGCGCCGGTGCGTGCGTCAGGCTTCGGCGTGGCGGAGATTGCCCACTCGGTCGTGGGGTTCTTCCCGGGGTTCCACCACCACGGGTAAGCCAATCAGCCGTCGGCGTTGGCGGGACGGCCGCGCATGCGCTTCGTCTCGCCGCGCTGTGTCTTGCCTTCCAGCCGCCGCTTCTGCGAGCCGAGTGTCGGCCTGGTCGGGCGACGCTTCGGCGGCGGCGGCACGGCCGCCTCGCGCAGCAACTCCAGCAATCGTTCGCGGGCGTCCGCACGGTTGCGGTCCTGCGTGCGGTGCCGCTGGGCGGTGATGACCAGCACGCCATCGGCCGTCATGCGGCGTCCGGCAAGTTTGATCAGTTGAGCACGGACCCGGTCGGGCAGGGCCGCCGAACGGCGCACGTCGAAGCGTAGCTGAACGGCGGTTTCGACCTTCTGGATGTTCTGGCCGCCGGCGCCAGACGCCCTCAGGAACGACTCGGAGATCTCCGACTCATCGACAGCCAGGCTGCCGGTGACCTGGATGAGCGCCATACGGGCAGGTCCACCGGCAGCCCGATCAGCGTGCCGGCTTGCGGAACTTCAGGACGAAATTATCCGCCTCGCCGATGGCGGCATATTTGTCGTGGTCCTTGGCGCCGAGCTGGAACGTCGGCGGCAGGGTCCAGACGCCTTCGGGATAATCCTTGGTGTCCTTCGGATTGGCGAGCATTTCGGACGAGGCGACGAGCTCGAAGCCGGCCTTCTTGGCCAGCGCGATCGTGTAGTCCTGCCGCACATAGCCGCTGGCGGCTTTTGGATCCTGCGGGATCTTCTCCGAGCCGCGGTGCTCCTCGATGCCGAACACGCCGCCCGGCTTGAGCGCCGTGTAGAAGCTGGCGAGCACGGCGTCCGCGGTGCCGTCATTCATCCAATTATGCAGGTTGCGGAAGGTCAGTACGAAGTCGGCGGTCCCGGCCGGCGCGACCGCGCCGCCGAGCTGCGTGATATGGATCTTGCTGAAGCGCGACGGATCGGCCGCGAGCTTCGCCTTGAAGCGGACGTTGCCCTTGGCATCGTCGGCGTCGGATGCCAGCGCAACATAATAGGTGCCGGCCGCCGAGAGGTACGGTGCGAGGATCTCGGTCCAGTAGCCGCCGCCAGGCTCGATTTCGACCACGGTGGCATCGCCGCGCAGGCCGAAGAAGGTGAGCTCCTCTGCCGGATGGCGCACGCTGTCGCGTGCGACGAACTTCGGCGTGCGCTGCGGATTGGCGATGGCCTTTTCGAGTGCGGGATCGGTCGTCTGCAGTTCGCCGGCGAACGCCGGGCTGGCGAGGAGAAGCATCGCGGCGGCAACGGCTTCGAGGTGGCGCATGGTTCGGCTCCCAGGAGAGGCCGCACCATGCCTCGCGCACCCGCCTTGCGGCAACTCCGCGCTTGTTGACCCTGGTTCGGCGGCGGGACAAAGATGCGGCCGTTTCAGGAGGACGCTGCGGTTCACGCCGCGACGCGCAAAATCCATGCTGCATCACCGGCTTCTGAGCGCTGAGGAGTTGGCGCAGGCGCTGCGCGACATAGGCGCCCAGCGGTACCACATCCTGCACCCGTTCCACCGGCTGCTGCACGACGGCAAGCTCGAGCGCGGACAGGTCCAGGCCTGGGCGCTGAACCGCTTTTATTATCAGAGCATGATCCCGGTGAAGGACGCGTTCCTGCTCGCCCGCCTTCCGACGACAGAGTTGCGGCGCGAATGGCGCCGCCGCCTCGTTGACCACGACGGCGACGCACCAGGCAAAGGCGGCATCGCCCGCTGGATGAAGCTCGCCGAAGGCGTCGGTCTCGACGCGGCCTATGTAGAATCCGGCACGGGCATCCTCCCCGCCACCCGCTTCGCCGTGGACGCCTATGTCAATTTCGTGCGCGAGCGGCCGCTGCTCGAAGCCGTCGCCTCCTCGCTCACCGAACTCTTCTCGCCGACCATCATTGCCGAGCGTGTCTCGGGCATGCTCGCCAACTACCCCTGGGTGACCCAGGACACGCTCGCCTATTTCACGCCCCGCCTGACCCAGGCGCCGCAGGATGCGGCTTTCGCCCTACGCTACGTGCAGGACCACGCCCGCACGGCCGAAGAACAGGAAGCGGTCATGAACGCGCTTCGCTTCAAGTGCGACGTGCTCTGGTCGATGCTCGATGCGCTCAGCCACGCCTATGTCTCGCCGGCCCTGCCGCCACCCGGCGCATTCGTGCCCGCGTGAAGGAGCCGGCATGACGGGCGTTGTCAGTTTCGCGCGCGGGATGAAGTTCCGCTTCGACGACGTGCGTTCGACATGGGTGCTGCTGGGGCCTGAGCGCGCCTTCGTGCCTGACGAGCACGCGGTGGAAGTGCTGAAGCTGATCGATGGGGTGCGCAGCGAGGACATGATCGTCGATGATTTGGCTGCACGGTTCGACGCGCCCCGAGACGCGATCGCTGCTGACGTGGCTGCGATGCTTGATGATCTGGCTACTCGGGGAGCGGTTCGGCGTAGCTAAGGAAGGTCTTCTTCTTTTAAAAAAAGAAGCAAAAAACTTTTGGACTTCTAGGCCGGGCTGGTCCTCACGCACGGGCCCAACACGCAAAAAGTTTTTGGTTCTTTTTTCAAAAAGAACTCCCTTTCTTTCTAGGATTTCCCATGCGTTTCGCAGCCCTCGCATCGCTCCTCGTCATCGCCGCCTGCGCCAAACCGCCCAGCGGATTGCTGGACGCGCGGCCGGTTCATCTCGATGCGACGTACCACCGCGTGCTCGTGGTTGGCGTCGGCGAGGATGAGGCGTCGCGTCGGCGGCTCGAGGCGGCGTTCGCGTCGTACCTGCCTGGGGCGACCCCTGCCTCCAGCGTGATCGGCGGATTTGGCCAGCCCGGTGTGGCGGACATTGCGGCGGCCGAGGCGCGGTTGGGTGCGGACGCGGTGCTGGCCGTGCGGCTGCTTCCCGTGAGCCAGCATTCGGACTCTTCACCCGGCTATGTCTATGGGCTGCCCGCGTCCGCGATGCCCGTTGGCTTCGCCGGGTTCTACCGTAACGCCATCGCCACGGGCGCCGGTCATTTCGAAGCGGCGTCGCTGGAACTCGACCTCTGGGCGGTGCGCACGGACAGCCTGGCGTGGTCTGCGCTGACGCCGGTGTTCACTCCGACCGATGCGGCGACGATTACGGCAAGCGCGGCACAGGACACCGGCTTGGCGCTTCAGCCGCCTCTGCGACGATAGAATGATCTTGCGGCTTTGGGGCTTGCCGGTGGTGCTGGCGTTGCTGGCAGGGCCGGCGGCTGGAGCGCCGCTGGCGGTCGTGGCGGCTGAGAATGTTTATGGCGACGTGGCCTCACAGATCGGCGGGGCCGATGTGAGCGTCATGAGCATACTCGATCATCCCAACCAGGATCCGCATCTTTTCGAAGCGAGCGCTTCCGTCGCGCGGGCGCTGGCGGTGGCGAGTATCGCGATCGCGAACGGCGGCGGTTATGATCCTTGGATGGCGAGCCTGCTGGCTGCATCGCCCAATTCTGCCCGGAAAACGCTCGTGGTGACCGATCTGACGGGACAAAAGCCGGGAGCCAATCCGCACCGTTGGTACGATCCGGCGGCAATGCCCGTGGTAGCGGGTGCACTGGCGGCGGCCATGGCATCGGCCGATGCCCCGCACGAGGCTGCGTACAGAAGCAGGTTGGCGGGGTTTCAGGCTTCGCTAGCGCCGCTGTCGGCGAAGATCGCGGCCATGCGGCAGCGTTTCGCCGGAGTGCCCATTGCCGCGACGGAGCCGATTTTTGGTCCGATGGCGGCGGCACTTGGCCTCTCCATGCATGAGGCGCGTTTTCAGCTCGCGGTGATGAACGGAACCGAGCCGGGCGCCTCCGATGTCGCCGCGTTCGAGGATGATTTGCGAGGGCGCCGGGTCAGGGCGCTGATCACCAACACCCAGGTTAGCAATTTGTCGGTTGCCCGCCTCGTCGCTCTGGCCAAGAACAATGGTGTCCCCGTGGTGGGCGTTACCGAAACACTTCCCCCATCGCAAACCTACCAAAGCTGGATGCTGGAAGAACTGGCCTCGCTAGAAGCAGCCCTAAGCCGGTCATCAAAGCGAGATCCAAACTAGCAAAAGTTTTTTGCTTCTTTTTTTCAAAAAAGAAGGCCTTCCTCCTTCCTTCGCATCAGTTACGATACTCACGCATATCCCGGCGCGCGACCGGGTTCCGGAGGGACATTGACGATGGCTGATCCGCAAACCGGCATGGACCGGGCCGACATGAAGAAGTTGCTCACCGTATCGAAGCGGGAGCCGGTTCATTGTGCAGTCGGACAGGGCAAGGACGCCGCCTTCGCGCTGCTGCTCATGGACAAGATCAAGTCCGGCAAGGCCCTCGAAGCTGCCATGATCAAGGAATTCCCGGAGGCGAAGAACCGCGGCTTCGGAACGGCGGTAGTCGACACCGACGAGGATCCGAAGCTTGCGAAGTTCACGCTGAACAAGGCACCCGGCGGCACGGCGAGGCGGATACACAAGACGCTGAAGGGGACCGGCTTCAGCAAGGTCATCATTGTCGATGAGGAAGGCCAGCCGCTCGACAGCCACGTCGGAGAGGAAGAGGAGGAGGGTCAGGGTGCGGCCGCACCTGCTGCGCCATCTCAGCCAGCCGCTGCAGCGCCCCCGCCGCCGCCCCCTCCGCCCGGCGCGCCGCCGTCCAACGCCGCCATGCTCGAGAAGGCGCTGGCCGCCATGGTGCCTGGTATACCGACCGCCGCGGCGGGACGGCAGGACGTCCAAAAGCAACTGGTCACACTGGCGCAGCAGGCGCAGGCCGGCATCAAGGGCGGCGATCTCAACGCGGCGACAGCGGCCATCACCGCGCTGCGGACGGCTCTCGCGGCGGCATCCAATGCGGGTGCAGGCGGTTCAGCCCCATCGTCGGCGCCGACCGACGCGGGTGCCGCCGCTGGCGCGGTGGCTTACGGCAAGTCGCGCCTGGCATGGCTCGCGGCGCGGCAGAAGGTCATTTCCGACATCGAGAAGCTGCGGGCCGAGATTGTCGCCACTTACCAGGACGACGGCATCGCCCCGGAACTCGAGTCCAGCTACAAGGCGACGGTGCAGCCGATCATCGACCAGTTCGACACCGAACTGGCGGACGATCTCGACGCAGCGGTGAACGCGACCGACCCTGCGAAGCGGGGAGAGCTGGTCGGACAGGCAAAGGCGACGATCGACCGTTACCAGAAGTTCCTCGATGGCGAGCCGCTCATCGCAGACCTGGACGACAACCCCTTCGTGCCGCTTTCCATACACGCAACGATTAGCAACACCCTAGCAGCCCTATCGAAAACCCTCCGTTAAGGATTGTACTAGGCCGGCCGTCTCACGCTTTTTTCCTGCGCTCCGAAGCTCGTGGCCACAGAGGCCACTGCGCTTCGATGCTCGGGAAAACCATGCCGGCTTACTCGGCCTAGCGCATTATTGCGTTGGGCTGGTGGAGCGGAGCTTCGAGTGCGCCTGGCTAAGCGGGGCTATGGGGCATTTCGGCGGTGGCGTGAGTGGAGGCTGGCTGGTCGTCTTCGTCGGTGAAGTCGGCTGTCGGTTTGAAGCCGGGCTGGCTGGCGCGGAGGTGCCAGAGGCGCTCGTGCGACGCCAGCAGCGGGCCGACTATCGCCTCCCGGCGATCGGGACGCGGCGCGACACGCAACAGCACGACTTCAAGCGTCTCGAGCAGGTCGCCGGCGACCGACAATTCCCCTTCATCGCAGGCGTGGTCGAAGGCCGCCTGGATCTTGTCGCTCAAGCGGCGGCTATAGCGTTCCTGGTCGTTTGAAGGAGAAGTGGACTGCGACATGTTGCGGAAACCGTGACGTTACAGGGTGTGGATAACATGGCACTACGACGAAAGAAGATAAAGAGGATTGAGCAAAGTCTAGAAATTTAATTTTCTTCGCTCAATAAAGCGATTATAGGTAAATTCGGGGGAGGCTTTGCTGTATGCCTAGCAGTGCGGTGGCCGCTTCGGCTCGAACTGGTCGAGGGTTCCATCCATGCTGAAATCGCCGAAATTCATCGTCATCGCATCTGATACGCCGCTCGCGAAGTAATGGATGCCGATTTCGTAGTCCGGTGTCTCGTCGGCCGCATCTTTTTCGACAGCAGCACGCTGGAAGAAGGCGATGTGCACCCTTCCAGCCGCCTGGTTGGACAGCGTGGGCCATTTCTGCTCAGACGCGGGTTTCCAGTTTTCCACAGTCACAAAGGTGTCTTGAGCGCCGTCGGTGCCTGTGCCGTCGAAAAGCGGGGCTGCGAAGAAACGCTTGCCTGCCGCGGCGGCGTTGATGAGGGCTGATGTGTGCGCCATTGGCAGGAGCGTGCCCGCCGGTAGAGGCAGGCGCTTCTTCTCGGGAGCGGTGTAGTCGGCGTAGCCGCGTCCCTGATGGGTTGCGCCGGTGTCGAGCGTCGCAGTTCCGTCGATCTGCGAGCTGACCGCGCCATCGGTGAGTTGCCTGGTGTGAAAATCGAGCCGTGACCCGTCCTTCGACTCCAAGGTCGCGTAGTCCGACACGGTGTTGATTTCCTGGCCATCCTTGTTGGTGAGCTGGATGGCCAGGTGCTGCGCCGTGGTCCAGGCGTTGCAAGTGTCGGTGACGTCGTAGGTCATGGTGCCCGAGGCCGCGAGCACGTTCTGGTTCGATGTTGTGTGGAGTGTGAGCTTGTAGACCGCATGGTGAGCCGCAAGCGGCATCGCTCCAGCAGGCATGGCCAAAGACACGACTGCAGCAAACAGGAAGTCGGCTTTAAGGCTCATCGGGCAGTCTTCTCCAGGTGCGCTACAGGCGGCCGAAACAGCGCGATACCGGACATAGAGGCTGCAGTGGCGCCGCGCCAGGAGACCGGGCAGGCGCGCATCTGCCTCTACGGATTGGTTGATGCCGACGAACGCGCAACTTGCTTGCCGATCGGCTGGCGGAGGGCTGTCGTGATCACATCGCCCAGGGCGCGGGCGAGGCACCCATAGCCGCGATTGTTCATGTGCAACCCGTCTGGTGCGACGAAATCCTCATAGGGTGAGCCGGCAGCGGCCCAATGGTCCATCAGCGCGCCGCGGGAAAACAGATTGACCCCGAGGTCGGCGGCCACTTCCTTGAGGGCGTTCTCCAGAATGCCATGCTCAGGGGACGCGAGGATGCGCGGCGAGCGCTGGTTGTCCATCATGATGACGTCGGCACCGGCGGCCTTCATCTTGTCGATGCCCTCGGCGACCAGCCGCTTGAAGGACGCTGGCGAGGCATCACGCACGGCGCCGTTCGCCCCGACCTGCCAGATCACCATTTGCGGATGAATCGCCAGAACATCCGAGTCCAGTCGCGCGAGTTCCTCGGGAGCATCCTGGCCGCCGATGCCGCGGTTGATGATGGCGAAATCGGCCTGCGGCAGCGCGTCGTTGAGTTCGCGCTGGAGAAGCGCCGGGTAGGAATGGGCCACGTTCGTGGACATCCAGCCGCGTGTGGAGGACGAGCCCAGGGCCACAACGACGATCGGCTGGTTGGTGGCGAGCGCCGCCCTCGTGTGCGGCAGCAAAGGCGTCGGGAAATCGCCGGCGGGGGGACAATTTTCCGGCGCAGCGTGGGCAGTCCCTATGGCGAGGATCAGGACGAGGGCGGCTAGCTTGTTCATGACGGTGCGTAACGCTTGCGGGGGTGAGGCTAGTGGCAGGAAAGAAGTTCTTTTTTGAAAAAAAGAACTAGGAAACTTTTGCGAGTTGAGGCTGGGCGACGGCACAGGCCCGGCCCAAACGAATGAAGTTTCTTGCTTCTTTTTTTTACAACAGAAGTGCTTGCCCTGCCTTAAGCGCCGATCCGAGCCCGAGCAGCCTGATACTCCACCTGCCAACGCGCCACCCGCTCCGCAGCCGGCAGGATCTCCCCGATCCCGCCGACCCCCTGCCCAGCACCCCAGATATCCCGCCAGGCTTTTGCTGAGCCGCTGCCGAAGTTCATCGCCGAGGCGTCCGAGACGGGCAGCGCCTCAGGGTCGAGGCCGGCCGCCACGATGGAGCTTTTCAGGTAGTTGCCGTGAACGCCGGTGAAGAGGTTGGTGTAGACGATGTCGCCGGCGTGGGAGTCGATGATGGCTTGCTTGTAGCCGGCGGCCGCGTTGGCTTCCTCGGTCGCGATGAAGGCCGAGCCGATATAGGCGACGTCCGCTCCGGCGGCCTGCGCCGCGAGGATGCCGCCGCCGGTCGAAATCGCACCTGAGAGGGCGAGCGGGCCGTCGAACCAGGTGCGGATTTCGGCAATGAGCGCGAATGGCGAGAGTGTGCCGGCGTGTCCGCCTGCGCCGGCCGCGACGGCGATCAGGCCGTCGGCGCCCTTCTCGATCGCCTTGCGGGCGAAGGCCACGTTGATGATGTCGTGCAGCACGATGCCGCCGTAGGAATGGATGGCGTCGAACACGTCAGTCCTCGCGCCGAGCGAGGTGATGACGATGGGCACCCGGTATTTCACGCAGGAGGCGACATCCTGCTCGAGCCTGTCGTTCGAGCGGTGGACGATCTGGTTCACCGCGAACGGCGCGGCAGGGGCGTCGGGGTTCGCCTCATCGTAGGCGGCGAGTTCGTCGGTGATGCGGGCGAGCCAATCGTCCAGCAGCGGCTGCGGCCTGGCGTTAAGCGCCGGAAAGCTGCCGACGACGCCTGCCTTGCACTGGGCGATGACCAGGTCCGGGTTGCTGATGATGAATAGCGGGGCGCCGATCACCGGCAGCCGCAGTTTGCCTGCGAGGACGGGGGGAAGGCTCATGCGCCGGCAGCCTTGCCGCGCGCGGCGAAGAAGCGGGAGACCGTCTCCGCGAGTTCGGGTGTTTTCAGTTGCGCGGCGAACTCGCGGTTCTCCTCGGCCATGCGGGCCGGAATTTCCTGCGTGGTGGATTTCATCAGGCGCTTGGCGCGGCGCAGCGCGCTCGCGGGCTTGGCGGCCAGCCGCTCGGCAATCGCCTGCGCTTCAGCCACGGCCTGGCCGGCGGCTACCACGCGGGTCACGAAGCCCAGGGCGAAGGCCCGTTCGGCATCGACCGGGTCGCCGAGCAGAAGAAGCTCGGCCGCGCGGATATGGCCGATGAGCCGGGGCACCAGAAGCGAACTGGCAGCTTCGGGCACCAGGGCGAGATCCACGAACGGCATCTGCAGCACGGCGTCAGGCTCGGCGAAGACGAAGTCGCAATGCAGCAGCATGGTGGTGCCGATGCCGATGGCGCGGCCCTGGATGGCGGCCATCAGGATCACCGGCGTCGAGGCGATCGCCGCCATGAAGCGGCGCACCGGCGCATTCTCGCCTTCGGGGCGGTTGCTGACGAAATCCGCCAGGTCGTTCCCCGCGCAGAACATGCTGCCTTCGCCTGAGATGACGATGGCGCAGACGCCCTCGTCGTGCTCGGCCTCGACGATGGCGTCGGCCATCGCGGCATACATCGCCGCCGTGAGGGCGTTCCGCTTGGCTGGCCGGTTGATGCGTATGTGCAGGGCGCGACCGTTTCGGCTGATGCCGATCTCCGTCTCATTCATGATGATGTCCTCCCTGCACGGGGTTACCGTATTGGGCAGTCTCAGGGAAGGTGGCGGCGCAACCCCTCCATTTCTTCCGAAGCATCGCCCGTGTATGGAGGCGCCCCATGAGCCTGCCTGCATAGACCGTGTCGATCCGTCCCTATTATATGACGGCCGAAGAGATCGGCCACGATCGGCTCATATCGGGCCAGGATATCGCCGCCGTTGCCGGCTTCGGCGCACCGCGTCCGCCCGCACTTTCGGCCGATTGCCCATTCGTCACCGTGGACATGCCGCACCTCCGGCCGGGCCCCTGCTACGAAGTGTGGGCAGGCGATGCGCCGGCCGAATGGTCGCAAGGCGAGGGCATCGGCCTCGCGCGCATGGGCACGTCGCTGTTCGGCATACTCGCGGTCGATCCAGGCGATGACAGCGACTTCGAGGCATTCGGCCGCAAAGCCTACGAAAGGATCTTCCGGCAGGCCGATCGCGCCGGTTGTCCCCACGTGCTGCGCGCCTTCAACTACCTGCCGCGCATCACCGGACAGGAACGCGGCACCGAGCGCTACCGCCGCTTCAACGCCGGCCGGCATGAAGCCTTCGTAGCCGCCAACCGCTCGCCTCACGCGGCCCCGGCCGCCAGTGCGCTCGGCACGATGGGTGGTCTGCCGGTGGTGTATTTCCTCTCCTCCACGGCGGCAGGCCAGCCGATCGAAAATCCCAGGCAGACGAGCGCCTATCGCTATCCGCCGCGGTATGGGACGCAGAGCCCCAGCTTCTCACGCGCCATGCTCAGCGGGACCGACCTCTTCGTGTCCGGTACGGCCAGCATCGTCGGGCACGAAAGCCTCCATGCTGGCGATGCCGCCGCGCAAGCCGACGAGATACTTCGCAACCTCGATGCGATCCTGCAACGCAACGGCGGGCGCCTGAGAGATGCCGCACGGTCTGCGCTGGTGAAGATCTATGTGCGCCATGCGGCGGATGTAGACGCCATCATGGATCGCGTTTCGCCTATTGGCTTTGGGGGCGTGATGGTGTTGCGCGGCGAGGTATGCCGCGACGAGTTGCTTGTGGAAATAGAGATGTTTTCGAAGCAAGGTCTTCTTTTTTGAAAAAAAGAAGCAAAAAACTTTTGCGACTTGGCAGGGTCTAGGGGGAGAGGCCGAGCTCTAAGTGGTAAAAGTTTTTTGGTTCTTTTTTTCAAAAAAGAACGCCTTTCTTCCCCTTGCCTTCAAGCTTCGCCTCCAACGTCCCGATAATCCGGATAAGCTCCCGGATCTCGGTTTCGCGCAGCAAATCGATCTTTTGGTGCAGCAGCTCAATCTCCAGCTCTGACTTGATGTTCACTTCGTAATCATGCTGCGCCTCTGTGCGATCGATCGAAGCCTGGCGGTTCTGGCTCATCATGATGAAGGGCGCCGCGTAAGCCGCCTGGAACGACAGAACGAGGTTCAGCAGGATGAACGGGTAGGGGTCCCACGCGCGCACGTATGCGGTGACGTTGAGCGCCATCCACGCGACCAGGATGATGCTTTGCACGATGATGAAAGGCCAGGAGCCCACCATGGCGGCGACCCCGTCCGAAACGCGCGCGCCGAAGGAGATCTCCGGCGACGCGTGAGTGCGGCGCCGGCGTCGGATGTCGCGCAGGCGGGCGAGGAGGGAGATTTCCTCTGCCTGCAGCCGATGGATGATGTTGGTCACGGCATCAGCTTGGCGACGCCTGCTCCCCCGAGTGCCCAGGCCAGGACGCCTTTCTGCGCGTGAAGCCGGTTCTCCGCTTCGTCGAACACGACCGACTGCGGGCCGTCGATAACGCCAGCCTCGACCTCCTCGCCGCGGTGCGCGGGAAGGCAGTGCATGAAGAGCGCGTCCGGCGCCGCTTGCGCCATCACCGCGCCTGTCACGCGGAATGGCGCCAGGCTGGCGCTGACGTTGCGCGCTGGATCGTCCGCCATGCTCACCCAGCAGTCGGTGACGATGGCGCGCGCATCCTGAGCGGCGGCAAGCGGATCGCGGTAGATGGTGATGTCGGCGCCTTCGCGCTTGGCCCAGGCGAGCAGATTGCCCGGTATGTCGCAGACAGCGGGTGTCGCCAGGCGAAGCGGAAAGCCGAAGCGCACGGCGGCCTGCACCCAGGTGCGCGCGACATTGTTGCCGTCGCCGCACCAGGTGACGATCTGCCCCGCGATCGGGCCGCGGTGCTCCTCGAAAGTCATGATGTCCGCCATGAGCTGGCACGGATGGCTCGCTTCGGTGAGCCCGTTGATCACGGGCACCGAGGCGTGTGCGGCCAGTTCCTCGAGCTTGGAGACACGGTCGGTGCGCAGCATGATGGCGTCCACATAGCGGGACAGCACGCGCGCGGTGTCGGCGATCGTCTCGCCGCGGCCGAGCTGCATGTCGCGGTCGGTGAGCACGATGGAGTGGCCGCCCAGCTGCTTCACCGCGATGTCGAAGCTGACCCTGGTGCGTGTGCTGGGTTTTTCGAAGATCAGCGCAACGGTCTTGCCGGCAAGGATGCTGCCGCCTGCACGGCCCTGACGCTTGAAGGCGGCGCCCAGTGACAGGATCTGGCGCAGCGCCGTCGGGGTGAAGTCGGCCAGTTCGAGGAAATGCCGCGGCGGCTCCTGCATGCTGTCCGCCGGGTTGGCGCTGGCGCGTGTGTGGGCGTTCATTGTGCAGCCGCCTGAAGCGAGCGGCAGGCGATGGCTGCCCGCCCAAGTCGGACGATGGCTTCGGCGCAGTCCGCATCGGTGACCACCAGCGGCGGCACCAGACGCAGCACGTTGTCGCCCGCGGCGACGGTCAGCAATCCTTCATCGAGGCAGGCCTGTTGCACGGCCGTGTTCGGGACCACGCATTTCAGCCCGAGCATGAGGCCGGTGCCGCGCACCGCCTCGAAGATGTCTCGGTTGGCGGCGACGAGATCCTCGAGCGATCCGCGCAGCAGCGCGCCCTTGCGCGACACGTCAGCGAGGAAGCCCTCTGCGAGAACAACGTCGAGCACGGCATTGGCGGCCGCACAGGCCAGCGGGTTGCCGCCGAAGGTCGTGCCATGTGTGCCGGCAGTGAGGTGGCGGGCGACCTCCTCGCGCGCCAGGATGGCGCCCATCGGAAAGCCGCCGGCAATGCCTTTCGCGGCCGAGATCACGTCCGGCACGATGCCGGCATGCTCGTGTGCGAACAATTTGCCGGTCCGGCCCATGCCGCACTGGACCTCGTCCAAAGCCAGATAGAGGCCCCACTCGTCGCAGGCGGCGCGCAGGTCGCGAAGATACTGGATGTCGGCAACGCGGACGCCGCCTTCGCCCTGGATGGGCTCGACCAGGATGCCGGCGGTTTCCGGTGTGATGGCGTCGCGCAGTGCGTTCATGTTGCCGAAAGGCACATGGTCGAAGCCATCGACCGCGGGGCCGAAGCCGTCGAGATACTTGGCGTTGCCTGTTGCCGACAGCATGGCCAGCGTGCGGCCGTGGAAGGCGCCTTCAAAGCAGATCATCCGGAAGCGCTCGGGACGGCCCGTCTTGGCCATCGCACGGCGCACCATCTTCACCATGCCCTCGTTGGCTTCCGCCCCCGAATTGCAGAAGAAGACGCTGTCCGCGAACGTCGCCTCCACCAGCCGGGCAGCAAGCCGTTCGGCCTGCGGCACACGATAGAGGTTCGACACATGCATGACATGCGCGGCCTGCTCCGCGATGGCCGCAACCAGGTGCGGGTGTCCGTGGCCCAACGAGGACGTCGCGATGCCGGCGCCGAAATCGAGATAGCGTCGCTGATCAGCGGTAACGAGCCAGGCGCCCTCTCCTCTTTCGAAAGCCAAGGGAGCCCGGGCGTAAGTCGGCATGAGTGCAGGGATCATGAAAGTCGAGCGCAGCCTTCCGCTCACGTTCTGTGAAAAACCTTCCGGCGCGGCCGGGACGGCATGTTCCGTGCTGACTCCCGTCAAGTCAAACGCGGAAATCGCGCGTCCGGATGGCAGCTAGGGCAGGTGCGGCGATACTCGGCATCACTGAGCCGGACGGGGTGGCCTGGCCGCAGGCACGCGAGATAGTCTTCTCGATCAAGGTTCCAAAAGCGATGGGGCCAGGGGACTCGCGTCCCCTGGCCCCGGTTCACTCCAGCGCCTAGTGAGCGGGCGTGAGGTGATCGGCCAGCGGCTTCACGTCGCCGGTCTCCTTGTCGTGGAACTGGTCGGTCTCCGTGCTTCCCGCCATAGCGGTCGTCGAGGAGGCGCCGCCTGCAGCCGTGGTCGCCACCGCGTCGAACCACCCGGTGCCCACTTCGCGCTGGTGGCGCGTCGCGGTGTAGCCGTCTGCTTCGGCCGCGAATTCGGCCTGCTGAAGTTCCGAGTAGGCCGCCATGCCGCGGTCCTTGTAGCCGCTCGCCAGCTGGAACATCGAGTAGTTCAGGCTGTGGAAGCCGGCGAGGGTCACGAACTGGAACTTGTAGCCCATCGCACCGATCGACTTCTGGAAGTCGGCGATCTTCTCGGGCGACAGCTTCTTTTTCCAGTTGAAGCTCGGCGAGCAGTTGTAGGCCAGCATCTTGCCGGGGAACTGCTTGTGGATTTCGTTGGCGAAACGCTCCGCCTCTTCGAGGTTCGGCTCGCTCGTCTCCCACCAGAGCAGGTCGGCGTAGGGGGCGTAGGCGAGGCTGCGGGCGATGGCGTAGTCCACGCCGCAATCCTGCTTGATGCGGAAGAAGCCCTCAGGGGTGCGCTCGCCGGTGAGGAAGGGACGGTCGCGCTCGTCCACGTCGGTGGTGAGGAGCTGGGCGGCGTGGCTGTCGGTGCGGCAGAGCAGGATGGTGGAAACACCCTCGACGTCGGCCGCGAGACGCGCTGCGTTCAGCGTGCGGATGTGCTGCGAAATCGGCACCAGCACCTTGCCGCCGAGATGGCCGCACTTCTTTTCGCTGGCGAGCTGGTCTTCGAAATGGACGCCGGCGGCGCCCGCTTCGATCATGGCGCGCATCAGTTCGAACGCGTTCAGCGCGCCGCCGAAGCCGGCCTCGGCGTCGGCGATGATCGGCGCCATCCAATATTTGCTGCTGTCACCCTCGAGCTTGCCGATCTGGTCGGCGCGGCGAAGCGCGTTGTTGATGCGGCGGACGACCATCGGCACCGAGTTGACGGGATAGAGCGACTGGTCGGGATACATCTCGCCCGCGAGGTTCGCGTCGGCCGCGACCTGCCAGCCGGAAAGATAGATCGCCTTGAGGCCGGCCTTGATCTGCTGCATGGCTTGGTTGCCGGTGAGCGCGCCGAGCGTGTTCACATAGGGTTCGGTCTTGAGCAGGTGCCAAAGGCGCTGCGCGCCCATCTCGGCCAGCGTGTGGCGGATGCGGAACGAGCCCGACAGGCGCTCGACTTCGGCTGGCGAGTAATCGCGGCGGATGCCGGCGAAGCGCTCGGGATCGTGGCCAGAGGGGCTGCCCATGCCGTCGGGCGCATATGCCGGGGTGGTATTGCTCATCATCGATCGTCCTCAATATTTACGGATGCGCGCTCGTGCAGGCTCGACAGCATCGGGTGGCTGATATCATCCTTCGCGAGTGCGGAAGATAGCGGGTTGATGCCGATCGTTGGCATTTTCTTGTCTGTAGATGCACAGGGAACCCTGTAAATGTGTAAAGTCTTGAACAGTCGCGGATACCCATGTCGCGTCCGCTGATCGGGCGCACCGTCCGGCGTCTCCGCAGCGAGCAAAGGCTGTCGCAGCAGGCCTTGGCGCAACGGCTCGGTATTTCGCCGAGCTACCTGAATTTGATCGAACACGACCAACGCAACGTCACCGCCAGCCTGCTGATCAAGCTCGCTGAAATGTTGCGTGTGGACCTCGCAGCACTGTCCGGCTCGCAGGAGCGCGAACTCGAGGTCGGTCTGCGTGAGGTGTTCTCGGATCCGATGCTCGGCATCGAGCAGCTTCCCGACCCTGAGCTCGAGGCGGTGGCGGCGAACCCCTCTGTCGCGCGCGCCGTGCTGGCCCTCTATCGCGCCTGGCGGGTGGCGCGGGAGGACGCGAGCGGGTTGGCGCTGCCGTCAGGCCGCCGCATCCTCCTGCCGAACGAGGAGGCGCGCGACGTCTTCCACGAGCGGGGCAATTACTTCCCGGAACTCGAAGCGGTCGCTGACCGTATCGCCGGCGAGATGAACGTGGCGCCTGCGGAAACCAACCATGCCATCGCCGAGCGCCTTCGGCGCATGCACCAGGTGTCCGTGCGCGTCTCCCCCATGGAAGACGCGCTTCGCCGCTACGAGCCCGAAACCCGGAGCCTGACGCTTTCGGAACAGCTCCCGCGGGAAAGCCGCGGCTTCCATATGGCCTTCCAGATCATGCTTCTCGAAGCGCGCGACGTCGTCGAGGAACTGCTCGGCAGGATCGCGCCCTCCAGCCCCGAAGCCGGATCGCTCATCCGCCTTGGCCTGCTGAACTACGCCGCGGGCTGCCTGCTCATGCCCTACGATGCCTATCTGGAAAGCGCGCGCACCCTGCGGCACGACATGGACGCGCTATCGGCACGCTTCTGTGTGTCTTTCGAGCAGGCCTGCCACCGCCTTTCGACAATGCAGAAAAGCGGCGCCCGCGGCATCCCCTTCTTCTTCCTGCGCGCCGACCCGGCCGGAAACGTCAGCAAGCAATTCTCCGCAGGCGGCTTTCCGTTCGCCCGCTACGGCGGATCCTGTCCCCGCTGGGTCGTCCACGCCGCCTTCGCAACGCCCGGGTCGATCCGCGTGCAAGTAGCCCAACTGCCCGACGGCGCCACCTTCCTCTGCTTCGCCAAATGCATCGAAGGCCCCGCGGCCGCCTGGGGCGAACCCCCGCCCACCCACGTCGTCGCCATGGGCTGCGACGTCGCCCAAGCCGGCGATGTCGTCTACGCCGACGGCCTGAACATGGAACAGGCAGCCGTCGGTATCGGCCTCTCCTGCCGCCTCTGCGACCGCCAGAACTGCCGCAGCCGCGCCTTCCCGCCGCTGGAACACCGGCTGGCCCTCGACCCCAACCTTGAGAGCGAGTCTCCCTACCGGTTCGAGCCTGCGCGGCGATAGGAAACAAACGTCTTCTTTTTTGAAAAAAGAAGCAAAAAACTTCTGCGACTTGAGGTTCAGCTTGAGGAAAACGCCGGCTCAACTTCGAGAATTCGCTAGGCCGAGCCAGCTGGCGTGGTTTTGCCGAGCACCGAAGCGGAGCCGACCTCTATGGTCGGTGAGCATCGGAGCGCAGGAAAACCGCGTTAGATGGCCGGCCTAGTAGAATTGTTCACAAAGTGCGCCAGAGGACGCCTGCTATGACAGCCCAAAAACATGCCGTCATGAGGATGATGAAGGGGAAAGCGGCGCGATCCAGGCGGGTGGCGGGACCGACGTCGATTACCTGGCCATTCTCGGCCAAGGCTTCCTCGATGGACATGAACTCGGGCCGGCGCAGCATGTCGATAAGATGCGGATTGTCGATCTCCAGCCGCCCTTCGCGCCGCCTGTCGACAGTGTTCACCTCCACGGCGAAATCAGGCAAGGGCGCCTCTTGAGCAAGCGGCATCGTCATCTCCAACAGCGTGCACGTCTTGCCATCTTACAACCAAAAGTTGCCGCCGTGCAATGCTGATGATGGTTGTGTGACGCTTTAGCTAAGCGACGCACAGAAGCGATGAATACGTGCGCAGGCCTCTCGCAGGCTCTCTGTGTCGGTAGCGTAGCTGACGCGGAAATGCCCCGGATACATGAAGGCGCTCCCATGCACCACTGCGACGCCTTCCTCTTCAAGCAGGGCGATGACGAAATCCTCGTCGGTTTCGATGCGCTTGCCGGCCGGCGAGGTCTTGCCCAGGCAGCCATGCAGCCCGGGGAACACGTAGAATGCCCCTTCGGGCTTGTGGCAGGTCAGCCCCGGGGCGGCGCGGAGCGCCTCCACCACGAGGTCTCGCCGCGCGCGGTAAGTCTCAGCCATGACGGCGATGCTGTCTTGCGGCCCGTTCAGCGCCTCCACCGCCGCTGCCTGGCTAATGGAGGAAGTGTTGGACGTGCTCTGGCTTTGCAGCTTGTCCATCGCCTTGATGAGAACGGTGGGAGCGCCGGCGAAGCCGATACGCCAGCCGGTCATCGCATAGGCTTTGCTGCAGCCATTCATCGTCACGGTGCGGTCGCGAAGGCGCGGCTCGACTTCGACCACGGTAGCCGGCTTGAAGCCGTCGTAGGTGAGCTTCTCGTAAATGTCGTCGGTGAGCACCCAGACATGCGGGTGGCGTAGCAGCACGTCGCAGATGGGGCGGAGATCCTCCGCGGAGTAAGCGGCGCCGGTGGGATTGTTCGGCGAGTTCAGGAAGAACCATTTGGTGCGCGGCGTGATGGCCGCTTCGAGGTCCTCGGCGCGGAGCTTGAACCCGTTGTTCTGGCCGCACGGCACGATCACCGGTGTGCCTTCGGCGAGGGAGACAATGTCCGGATAGCTGACCCAGCAAGGGCTCGGGATGATCGCCTCGTCACCCGCATTCAAGGTGGCAACCATGGCGTTGTAGATCACCTGCTTGCCGCCGGTAGAGACGATGATCTCTTCCGGCGTGTAGTCGAGCCCGCTGTCGCGCTTGAACTTCGCGGCGATAGCCTGGCGCAGTGCGAGCGTGCCTGCGACGTCGGTGTATTTGGTTTGCCCGGCCGTGATGGCCGCAATTCCGGCCGCCTTGATGTTGTCCGGCGTATCAAAATCCGGTTCGCCGGCCGAGAGGCTGATAACATCGCGGCCGGCGGCCTTGAGAGCGCGTGCCTTGCTGCTGATGGCGATGGTCTGGCTCGGGCTGATCTTGTTCAGCCGGTCGGCAATGAGACTCATGGTGATCCGTCTTACGAAACGGGCGGGACGCTAGCGCCCCGCCCACCCTGCCGCAATGCAAAGACAGGGATTAGGGCGGCATGGCTGCCGCCCTGAAAACGTTAGTGGCCGGACCCGCCGGCGCCTGCGCCGCTCATGCTCCCGGTGCTGCCTGTTCCAGCGGCGCCAGTGCCGCCGGCACCCGAGCCGCTCATGCCGGTGGTGCCGGCGCCGTTGGTCCCCATCGAGCCGGTGCCGTTGGCGCCGGTGCTGCTTCCGCCGCCAGTCGGGTTGCCCATGGCGCCAGACGAACCAGCACCCGTGCTGCCGCCGCTCATGCTGCCGCTGTTCATGCCGCCACTGGTAGCGCCGCCGGTGCTGCTGGTGCTGGGATTAGCGCTGCCGGTGCCCATGCCGCTGCTGCCTGTGCCCATGCCGCCGCTCATGCCGCCGGTGCTACCTGCGCCGCCTGCACCGCCGGAAGCCCCGCCGGCTCCACCAGCGCCGCCGGCTGCCTGCGCGAATGCAGCGCCGCCGGTGCCGAGGACCAGGCAAGATGCGAGGGCGAGATTTCGCACGTGTGAAAACATTTTGGTTCTTCCTTTCGTTTCCTGACGCTTTCAGCATCGGGTCGTATTTGGATGCCGTCAGCCTCGGCACCGAGAACGCATGCAGACGTCGCGGTTGCGAATGCGTGCAGGCGAAAGCGATGAACTCATATTGACCAAGCCCGGCAAAACCTGCCGGGCAACTCCCGCCGCATCGCAGACCGACGTGCAATGTTGCGGCCTCCAGACCTCAGCGCGTCCAGGGAGAGCCTTGGTTTTTCTCGCCAACCATCCTTCGGCACAGCGCGTGCACTGCATCCGGTGAAGGGAGACCCGCATGGACAACAACATGAGCGTGGCGCTGTCACGCCTGTCTGCGCAGCAGCGCAGCATAGACGTCATCGCGGACAACATCGCCAATGCGGGCACGCCCGGCTATCGCGCGGAGCGCATGGTGTTCGCCGATTATCTCACCTCGCAGCGAGACACGACTGAGCCGCTTGGCGGGAAGCAGCTCGTGTTCACCCAGGACCGTGCGACCTACCGCGAGCAGACCGAGGGCTCGCTGACGCAAACAGGCAATCCGCTAGATCTCGCTTTGACAGGATCAGGGTTCTTTCAGGTTCAGACGCCTGGCGGCACACGGCTCACGCGTGCAGGGCATTTCGAATTGAAGCCGGACGGCACCGTGGCGGATGCCGCCGGCAACGCGCTGCTGGACACCAGCGGCCAGCCGTTGAAGGTCTCCACGGCTGACACCGTCTTGACGGTAGCGGGAGACGGATCGCTCAGCAGCGAAAACGGACCGCTGGGAAAGATCGGCGTTGTGACGCCTACCGATCCGAACAAGCTCACCGCGGAGGGTAGCCGCCTGTTTCGGGCCGACACACCCACCATTCCGGTGACCTCACCCGCCGTGACACAGGGCGCGGTGGAAGAAAGCAATGTTCAGCCGATCAGCGAGCTTGTCCGCATGATGGCGGCCGAGCGCGATTTCCAGTTCGTGACCCAGTATGTCGAGGCCGAAGGCCAGCGGCAGCAGACGGCGATCGACAAGATCGCCACCCCGGCGTGATGCTCAAGGAAAACATAACATGCGGTCACTTGATATCGCTGCCACGGGCATGCAGGCCCAGCAGACAAATGTTGAAGTCATTTCCAACAACATGGCCAACATGAGCATGACCGGGTTCAAGCGCCGCCGCGCCGAGTTCCAGGATCTCATCTATCAGAATCTACGCCGTGTCGGTTCTTCGAGTTCTGACAACGGCACCGTGGTGCCCTCGGGAGCGCAGATTGGGCTTGGCGTGAAAACGGCGGCCATCTACCGCATCACCGAACAGGGCAACCTCCAGCAGACCGGTAACAGTTTGGATACAGCAATACAGGGCAATGGATATTTCCAGATCACGCTTCCGTCGGGCGAAACGGCTTATACCCGCGACGGCACGTTCGCGCTCGCACCGGATGGCACCATCGTGACGGCGGACGGCTATCCCGTAGTGCCTGGGGTGGTGGTGCCAACGAATGCGGTCAGCGTAAGCATCAACGCGTCCGGCCAGGTACAGGCCACGATCAGCGGGCAGACGGCGCCCAACACGCTCGGGCAGATACAGCTCGCGGCGTTTCCGAACGAGGCGGGCCTCGATGCGCAGGGCGACAATCTTTTTCTGCAGACCGCCGCATCGGGCAATGCGAACACGGGTGCGCCGGGAACACCGGGTTTCGGCACGGTGATGCAAGGGTTTGTCGAAACTTCGAACGTCAATGTGGTGACGGAAATCACCAGCCTGATCACCGCGCAGAGGGCTTATGAAATGAACAGCAAGGTGATCACTACATCCGACGACATGCTGCAAACCCTCACTCAATTGAGGTAGGGCCATGCGCACCGCTGCGATAGTTTTCATGGCTCTGGCTGGAACGTCTCAGGCAGCGACGTTGCGGCCCTATCGCGAAATCGTGGGTCACAGGATCCATCTGAGCGATCTTTTTGCGGCCATCGGCAACACGCCCGACCATGCACTCGGCCGTGCGCCGGCGCCAGGCGAGAAGATCACCGTTGAGGCGCCGCAACTCGCCGCCATCGCGCGTGACTTCGGCGTTGACTGGCGCCCGGAGACAGGCAGCGAGCGTGCCGTTCTGTTGCGCCGTGGCCAGACTTTGCCGGCCGCGCCCATACGCGCCGACCTCGCGGCTGCATTGCGTCACGCGGGCGCGCCGCTCGATGGCGACGTGCTGATGCCGGCCTTCCAGCCACCAATCGTCGATCCGGATGCCGCGCCTGCGACAGAGATCGCGCAAGTGAGTTTCGATCCGCAGTCCGGCCGGTTTACCGCCATGTTGCTCGTCAGGACCAACGAAGGCGACGCACCAAGCCTTCGCCTGTCCGGCCAGGTTGTGTCGATGCGCGATGCCGCGACACTGACACGCCGCCTGCCGCTGGGAACCCTCATTACCGCGTCGGACGTAACGTCGATCCGCGTGCGGGCAGCAGCACTGCATGGCGAAGTGCCGCTGCTTCCCGGCGAAGCCGCAGGCATGGCGCTCCGGCACGATGTCCCGCCCGGCCAGCCCCTGACAACGACCGATCTAATGCGCCCCTTGCTGGTCGCGCGTGGCGCGTCGGTGCGGATGACGCTCGACGCAGACGGGATAGCGCTCAGCGCAGGCGGCGTGGCGCTCGAGGCCGGCGGCCTCGGCGAACGTATCCGCGTGCAAAATCCCACGTCGCGCGCCGTGATCACTGGAGAAATCGTGGGCGACGGCCAGGTGCGCGTATCGCCCGGAACGGCGGTGCCGGTGAGTTTGGCGATCGCGCAGTGAGACAGGAAGGAAGGCGTTCCTTTTCGAAAAAAAGAACCAAAAAACTTCTGGGACTTGAGGCTGGGCTTTTCCATGATCTCGGTCCCACATCGCAAAAGTTTTTTGCTTCTTTTTTTCAAAAAAGAAGTTCTTCCTTTCTCCTTGTCTTAGTGTGTTTGCTGTCTTCCTGCGACACTCTCCAACGCCTCTCAGAAATCGGCACCCCGCCTGCGATGACACCCACGGGCGACCCGACGGCGGATGCAAAGTGGCGGCCGGTGACCATGCCGATGCCGCATGCCGAAGCCAGCCCCCGCGAGCCGGCCAGCCTCTGGCGTAGCGGAAGCCGTGCCTTCTTCAAGGACCAGCGGGCGGCGCAGGTAGGCGACATCGTCACCGTTCTCGTCAAAGTCACGGACACCGCAGATGTAGAGAATGCTTCCACTGCGAACCGCAGCGGCACCGAGACCATGGGGCTGCCAAACTTGTTCGGCCTGGAAGCAGCGTTGCCGAAGCTGCTCTCGAAGGCGGTCAGCGCGAGCACGCTGGTCAATGCGAACAGTGCAAACAACGCGACCGGAACGGGGACTATCAAGCGCACCGACACGGTGACGTTGCGCCTCGCCGGCGTGGTGACGCAGGTGCTGCCGAACGGCAACCTTGTCGTATCCGCCAATCAGGAAATGCGGGTGAACAGCGAATTGCGCGAGCTGCGCGTCACCGGCGTCATTCGCCCGCAGGACATCGCCAGCGACAACACCGTAAGCCACGACCGCATGGCCGAGGCACGCATTTCCTACGGCGGGCGGGGGCAGCTTACCGATGTGCAGACGCCTCGGTACGGGCAACAGGCTTTGGATAGTTTGTTGCCGTTTTAAGGAAGCAAGTTGTTCTTTTTTGAAAAAAAGAACCAAAAAACTTTTGCGACGTGGGACCGAGATCGTGGGACTGCCCGACCCAAAGGTCCAAAAGTTTTTTGCTTCTTTTTTTCAAAAAAGAAGACCTTACTTTCCTAATCCAAGCCCCGGCCTCCAAAGCACATCACCAGCCACCCTATTAAAATACCGTGCCATGACGAACAGATGGTCGGACAGCCGGTTCAAATACCGCAAGACTTCAGGATTGACCGCTTCGTCATGCGACAGCCGGACAGCGAGCCGCTCTGCGCGTCGGACGATGGTGCGAGCGAGATGGGCGTGTGCGGCCGCGGCTGTTCCGCCTGGCAGCACGAAACTCGAGAGAGGCGCGAGATCCGCGTTCAGGGTTTCGGTTTCGGCATCGAGGCGCATGGTAGGCGCCGAGGTGAGCCGGAGGCGGTCGCCTGCTTCACCCGGCACGCACAGATCGGCGCCGACGTCGAAGAGGTCGTTCTGGATACGCGCCAGCATGTCGTCGGCCGCGTCGGTGGCGTGCAGGCGGAGGATACCGATGGCTGCGTTGGCCTCGTCCACCGTGCCGTAGGTTTCGACGCGCAGGCTGTCCTTGCCGACGCGCTTGCCGTTGCCAAGCGAGGTTTCGCCGCCGTCTCCACCCCGTGTCACTACCCGATCGATGCGGACCATGTATCCTCGCTAGGTTTCGGTTGGCGGCAATAGGCGTGGTGCCTGGTCCAGGCCGTAAGGCAGGCCAAATGCGGCGGCAGCCTCGGGCAGCGTTTCGGCTGGTGGACCATCCGCGATGATGCGCCCGTTTGCCAGAACCACCATGCGGGTGGCGTAGCGGGTACAGAGATCGAGCGCGTGCAGAACGGCGACGATGGTTTTGCCGCCAGTCGCGAGGCGTGCGAGCAGGGCCATGATGCGGTGGGCGGCGGCAGGGTCCAGGTCCGCCACCGGCTCATCGAGCAGCAGAGTGTCGGGGCTGGTGGCAAGAGCGCGGGCGAGCATCGCGCGCCGGGCCTGTCCGCCGGAAACCTGGTCGATGCGCCGGCCTTGCAGGCCTTCGAGTCCGCAGGCGGCGATGGCGTGGTCGATAGCGGCCTGGTTGTGGTCGCCATGCGGAATGCGGCCCAGCGCGACCACCTCGGCGATGCTAATGCCCCACGCGCAACGGGCGCCCTGTTCGACATAGGCGTGCGTGCGTGGTTTTGGGGTAGTGCCTGGCAGAAGGCCCGCCATGGCGCGTAGCAGCGTGGTCTTGCCGGCGCCGTTCGGCCCGCAGATCGCCACGAACTCGCCTGGCGCGACCGCCAGGTCGATGCCGTGCAGGACGGGCTTGCCACCCAGCGAGGCCTCGAAACCGCGAAGCGTGGTCATGGCGCGACCTTGCGCGCGATGACGACCAGAAAGGGCGCTCCAAGGAGGGCCGTCAGAACGCCAAGGCGCGGTTCCTGGCCGAACCCGAACACAAGCGGACAAAGCCGCGCCAACAGATCCGCGGCGAGAAGGAGCGCGGCGCCGGCGAGCGCAGAGGGAAGCAGGAGCGCCCCTGGCCTTTGGCCGAAGCGAGGCCGCAGAAGATGCGGCACCACAAGGCCGACGAAGCCGATGCTTCCAGCGACCGCGGCGCCCGCGCCGACTGCCAGCGTCACGCCGGCTGCCGCCTGGCGCAGCGTGACGGCGACAGGAACGCCGAGCGTAGCGGCCGTCGCTTCTCCCAGGCTCAGGGCATCGAGCCTGGAGCCGAGCCGGAGGAGGATGGCGCAGCCGAGCAGGATCGGTGGTCCCGCAAGCCAGAGGTGGGTCAACGTGCGGTCTTCCAGGCCGCCCATGAGCCAGAAGGTGATTTCGGCCAGCGCGAACGGGTTTGGCGCCAGCGTGAGCGCCAGGGCAAGGAGGGCAGACGCAAGGGCGGAGAGCGCAACGCCGGCCAGGATGAGCGACGGGCCGCTCACGGCACGGCCGGCAAAGCCGAGCAGTGCCGCACAGCCAAGCGCCGCGCCTGCCAGGCCGCCCAGCGGCAGGGCAGGGGCGAACACCGCGGCGATCCCCCAGTAATACACGCCGACAGCGCCGACGGCCGCGCATCCGCTGACCCCGAGCAGGCCAGGATCAGCCAAAGGATTGCGCAGCGCCCCTTGCAGCACCGCGCCTGACAGGCCGAGCCCGCCGCCGACCAGCAGTGCCAGGGCGGTGCGCGGCAGCCGGATTTGCCACAGGATCAGCGCGTCGGGAATGCCGAAGCCGGCCGCACCCGTTAGCAGCGACAGCACTGCCAGCCCCATGAGCAAAGCCGTCAGACGAGTCACTGCGACGCGTGCGCCAATTCTTCCACGGCGCCCACGCTGTAGGGTCCGCCGCAAATCAGCAACTCAGGACGGATCCGCGCACGCGGGATCGACGCGAGAGCGGGCGTTTCCACAAGGTCGGTCGCCAGCGAGGGAGCGTCCGGGACAGTCTGGGTGACGAGAAGATCGGGCGGATGTGTAAGCAGCGCCTCGACCCCGACCTGGCCACCGGTGCCGACATTGCGCAGCCCGGCGGCGCGCAACACCGCGTCGCCGAGGGAACCCGGCCCCGCAGTCCAGCCGCGTGCCTCCCACAACATCGCCGTTCGATGCGCAGTGCGAGGAATTGCCGCAAGACGCTTTCGCATCGTCGCGACCAGCGCTTCGCTGCGCGCCTGCTCTCCCAACAGACTTCCGGCCGCGAGTAGCTGCCTTTCCACGGCATCGAAGGTTTCAGGCGACTCCATCTGCACCACGCGAACGCCTCGCTGGCGAAGCAATGCCACCGTTGTTTGCGCACCGTAGGCGCCGGCCAACACCAGATCCGGATGCAGACGCAACACCGCTTCGGCGTCCGCCTGCACGCGGGGAAAAGTGACGGCTTTGCGCGCAACGAAAGAGAGGGCGGGATCTCTGGCTAGCGGCTCGAGGGCGAGGATTCGTTCGGGTGCTAGGAGAACGAGGAGCTGATCAGTGCAGAGGTTCAGGGAAACGACGTGGTTTGGGGCGGCTGCACAGAGGAGTAAGGCAAGGGGTAGGAAGGAAGTTCTTTTTTGAAAAAAAGAACCAAAAAACTTTTGCGACTTGGCCGTGCCCTTCGGGAGAGTGCGGTGCCAGGTCGTAAAAGTTTTTTGCTTCTTTTTTTCAAAAAAGAAGGGCTTCCTTCCTTCACTCCCCCAAAACATGCAGCACAATTTCCCGCCTGTGCGGCCGACGGCGATGTTCCCACAAATACACCGCCTGCCAAATCCCAAGCGCCAGATCGCCATCGTGCATCGGGATGGAAAGCTGCGTTTGTGTCAGCACGGCGCGCATATGGGCGGGCATATCGTCCGGCCCTTCCGCATCGTGCCTGTATCGCCCCGGCGCCTCGGGCGCGAGCGAAGCGAGGAAGTCCTGCAGGTCGGCGCGCACATCGGGGTCGGTGTTTTCCTGCACAACGAGCGAGGCCGAGGTGTGGCGGCACCAAACCGTGAGAAGACCGGCCGTGATGCCGCTGGCTTCGGTAAAGGCGCGTATCCGGCGGGTGATGTCGGTGAGCCCGAGGCCACGCGTCTCGACTTCCAGTGTGTCGGTAGCCTGCCGCATCAGACCGAGAAATACTTGGCGTGCGGGTTGAGCACGACGATGGCGCTTGTCGATTGCTCAGGATGGAGCTGCCATTCGTCCGAGAGCGACACGCCGATGCGGTCGGCCTTTAGGAGGTCGAGCAGCATGGCCTGATCCTCGATCTTCGGGCAGGCCGGATAACCAAAAGAGTAGCGTGAGCCGCGGTAGCTCTGGCTCAGCATCTTCTCGATGTCGCGGTCGTCCTCGGCGGCAAAGCCCATCTCCGCGCGTATACGCTTGTGGACGTACTCCGCCATGGCTTCGGCCATTTCGACAGAAAGGCCGTGCAGATAGAGGTAGTCCTGGTAACGGTTATCCTCGAACCAGAGGCGTGCGGTGTCGGAGGCTTTCTGGCCGACGGTGACGACTTGCAGACCGATGACGTCGCGTGCCTCGTCATCCACGTCTCGGAAGAAATCGGCGATACATTCACCGTCTTCGCGCGGCTGGCGCGGCAGGTTGAAGCGCGCGACCTCGGTGGTGCCGTCCTGCTCGAAGAGCACGAGTTCGTTGCCCTGGCCTGCGGCTTTCCAGTAGCCGTAGATGGCCTGTGGATGCAGGATGTCGTCGGCTTCGCACAAAGTCAGCATGCGCTTCATGATCGGGCGCAATTCCTGCTTGGCCCAGCCGAGGAAATCGTCGAGCGACTTGCCTTGTTTGCGAAAGCCCCATTGGAATTGATACAGGCTTCGTTCGTTCAGGAACGGGATGATCGCTTTCGGCGGCGCTTCCAGAACGCGTGCGCCCCAAAAGGGCGGCTCTGCAATGGCGACGTCGCTGGTCAGGCGCCGGCGTCTTGCCTGGACGGTCGCGACATCGACCGGCCGGTAGGCGGTCTGATCGGCACGGCCGAGGGCGCGCTTGGTGTTCTTCGCCTTGCCTGAGCGCTTTGCCTGCAAGGCTGAGAGATAATCGTCGAAGCCGTTGCCGGTGACCTTGTCCATCAGATGCAAGCCGTCGAACGCATCGCGCGCATAGGCGACCCGGCCGCATCCGTAGGCGAGCACGCAATCATCTTCGACGTAGTTGCGCGTGAGCGCGGCGCCGCCGAGGAGCACGGGTATTTCGAG
The DNA here is from genome assembly GCA_965198825.1 of Acetobacteraceae bacterium. GTDB lineage: Bacteria > Pseudomonadota > Alphaproteobacteria > Acetobacterales > Acetobacteraceae > BOG-908. The sequence goes on from CBDAQB010000003.1 coordinate 911,372, forward strand.
GCCCTGCCTGGACATTTCCTCGAGGTTCTCGCGCATGATGACGGTGGATTTCACCAAAAGGCCAGACATGCCGATGGCATGGGCGCGATGCTCCTTTGCAGCATCCACCATGTCGGCGAGCTTCACCTTGATGCCGAGGTTGACGACGCGATAGCCGTTGTTGGTGAGGATGATGTCCACCAGGTTCTTGCCAATGTCGTGCACGTCGCCTTTGACAGTGGCGAGAACGATGGTGCCTTTCTCCTGGCCCTCGACGCGCTCCATCATGGGTTCGAGATACGCAACAGCCGCCTTCATGGTCTCAGCGCTTTGCAGCACGAAAGGAAGCTGCATCTTGCCTGAGCCGAAGAGTTCGCCGACCGTCTTCATGCCGTCGAGCAGAATGGTGTTGATGATGTCGAGCGGCTTGTGCTTTTTCAGCCCCTCGTCGAGGTCTTCGCTCAGACCCTTGCGGTCGCCATCGACGATGCGGTCACGCAGTCGTCCTTCGACAGTTTCGGATTTCACGCGCTTGGTCGCTTCAGCCGCCTTGCGGTCGGCGAACATGGCAAGCAGCGCCTGGAGCGGATCGTAGTTTTCCGCACGGCGGTCGAAGATCAGATCCTCCATCACCTTAACCTCCTCCGCGGAGATCTGGTGCAGAGGGCGGATCTTGCTGACATGCACGATGGCGCCGCTCATGCCGGCGCGCACGGCGTGGTCGAGGAACACCGAGTTCAGCACGGCACGCGCAGCAGGATTGAGGCCGAAGCTGACGTTCGACAGGCCCAGGATGATCTGGATGTCGGGAAACTTCTCACGGATCAGCTTGATGCCGTCGAGCGTCCATTCGGCGAGCTTGCGGTCGTCCTCGTTGCCAGTGGCGATAGTGAAGGTCAGCGGATCGATGAGCAGGTCGGATTGCGGAAGCCCGTGCTTCTTGCAGGCGAATTCTACCAGGCGTTCCGCAATGCGCAGCTTGTCTTCGGCGGTCTTGGCCATGCCAGTCTCGTCGATGGTCAGCGCAATCACCGCTGCGCCGAACTTCTTCGCCAGGATGAGGCGGTCGGTGGCGGCCTGCTCGCCATCCTCGAAGTTGATCGAGTTGATGATCGGCTTGCCGCCATGCAGCTTCAGCGCGCTTTCGATCACCGGCGTCTCTGTGCTGTCGATGACGAGGGGTGCGTTCACCGAGCTGGTGAAGCGGCGGATCACCTCGTTCATCTCTGCCATTTCAGGCCGTCCAACGAAGGCGGTGCAGACGTCGAGGCTGTTGGAACCTTCGCCGACCTGTTCGCGCGCGACGGTGACGCAGCCGTCCCAATCGCCTTTCTCCTGCAGCTCGCGCCATTTCTTCGAACCATTGGCATTGCAGCGTTCGCCAATGGAGAAAAAGGAATTGTCCTGGCGTAGCGCCACCTGATTGTACAGGCTGGCAACCGACGGCACCCACACGGAGGTACGGTGAACCGGCGCAGGGCGGAAGCCGCCGCGCCGGCGTAGCATGGCGTCGAGCGCCACAATATGCGGTTTGTCTGTGCCGCAGCAGCCGCCGATCAGATTGAGCCCGTCTTCGGCGACGAAGCGCTCGACCCAACTTGCCATCTCCGCCGCCGCCAACGGATAGCGCGTTGCGCCATCGACCAGTTCGGGAAGGCCGGCGTTCGGTTGCACGCTGATCAGGCCAGGCCAGTTTGCCGACAGCCAGCGCACGTGCTCGGCCATTTCCTGCGGCCCGGTGGCGCAATTCAGGCCGATGAGCGGCACGTCGAGGGCGTGAATCACGGTCGCGGCCGTCGCGATGTCCGGACCCACCAGCAAGGTTCCCGTGGTCTCGACAGTCACCTGCACGAAGATTGGCGTGTCGCGGCTCGCTTCGGCGCGCGCGATCTTGGCGCCGTTCACGGCGGCCTTGATCTGCAGCGTGTCCTGGCAGGTCTCGATCAGGAAGGCATCGACGCCACCGTCGATGAGGCCACGGCTTTGTTCGGCGAGGGCGGCTTCAAGCGTGTCGTAATCGACATTGCCCAGCGTCGGCAATTTCGTGCCTGGCCCGATGGCGCCGAGCACCCAGCGATGGCGGCCGTCGGCGAACTCGTCCGCGGCTTCGCGCGCATGCTGTGCAGCAAGCCTGTTGATTTCGCGGGCACGATCGCCGAGGCCGAACTCGGCAAGGGTGATGGGAGATCCGCCGAAGGTGTTGGTCTCCACCATGTCGGCGCCCGCTTCGAAATAGCCGCGGTGCAGCTCGCGCACGATGTCGGGACGCGAAAGGTTCAGCACTTCGGTGCAGTTTTCCTGATTCCAGTAATCGCGCTCGACATCCAGATCCATCACCTGCACGCGGCTGCCTGTGCCGCCGTCGCAGAGCAGCACCTGGTCGCGCAGGGCATCGAGGAGATGGGGTCGGGTCATTCAGACAGCTTCCATGACGGTTTCGGCAGTGGCGGACGCAAGCGACCGGACCGCATGTGCGGGCCAGATGCGTATGAGCAACGGCGCGGCAACGGAGATCGGCTCGTCCATCTCCAGGCCTGCGCCGGATAGCAGCGTGGTCATCTCCATCTCCGAGAAGCCGAGTGCACGATGGGCCATGCGCTCCCGGAGATCGGTGCGGCCGTGGGTTGCCAGATCGACCACGATGAGGCGGCCGCCCGGCGCAAGCACCCGTGCCGCTTCGCCGAGAGCCTGTGCGGGGTCATCGGCGTAATGCAGCACCATCTGCAGCAGCACGAGGTCGTAGGCCGCGTCTGGCAACGGCAGGGCGTACATGTCCGCCTGCCTTACCGAGCAATGCGAAAGATCCGCGCGCGCCAGGCGCACGCGCGCCAAAGCAAGCATCGACGAACTTGCATCGATGCCCAGGCCGGCCTGCACGCGGGGAGCCAGCAGTTCGAGCAGCCTGCCGGTGCCTGTGCCTATGTCCAGCAAGCGACGGATGCCACCGCCCGGCAGCACGCGCAGGAGTGCGTCCTCCACCTCCGCCGCCGGCAGATCGAGAGCGCGCATCTCGTCCCAGTCTGCGCCCTGCTTCTGGAATTTGGCCGACGCGGTCCGTGCCCGCTCGGCGAGCACGCGGCTCGCCTGGCGCTGGTCCGCCGCGAGTTGAGCGTCGTTCGCCGGCAGGCGGCGAAGTATGTCGCGGCAGAGTAGCCCCGAATCGCCTCCTGCGAGGGTGAACCATGCGTTCGCTCCCTCGCGAATACGGTCCAGCAGCCCGGCTTCGCACAGCAGTCGGAGATGCCTGGAGAGCCTGGGCTGAGACTGACCCAGAATGTCGCAGAAATCGTTCACACAATATGTGCCGCGCGACGCGAGCGACAGCAGCCGCAAGCGGGTCGGATCGGCGGCAGCGGCCAATGCGGAAAGAAGCGGTTCCATCTCTTGTATGGATATATAAAGCTATCTTTATATGCAAGCCATGAGCCTGTTTCTCGATGCCCGCATCCCTGTCGTCTTCGTCGCCGATGAAGCGTCGGCAATGCCGGAGGACGCTCTGCTTTTGGAAGGCGACGGCCCTGTCGGCCGCAGCCTCGAAGCCCGCTTCACGGCCGATGAGGTTCACGCGGCGGGTTGCGCCTGTTGCACCGGCCGATCCAGCGCGGCCCGTGGTCTCTCAGCGCTTTACCTGGCGCGCGCCCGCAGCAGCGGCGCGCCCTTCAGGCGAGTGTCGGCCGTTGCCATCACGCCTGCAGGCAAACAGGCCGTGCTGGATGCACTGGCAAGCGACGTGCTCGCCTCGCAATGGTTCAAACCTGCGTAGAAGCAGCGTTCAGGCAGCGACCTTGGGGCGCGTGGTCCGCTGCTCGATCAGCTTCTCGTAGGGCGCCAGTGCAATCATCCGCTGCACAAAGATGCCGGGCGTGATGATGTGGTCGGGATCGAGCGAGCCCGCCTCCACCATCTCCTCCACCTCGACCACCGTCAGCCGCGCGGCCGTCGCCATCGGCGGATTGAAATTCCTTGCCGTCTTGCGGTAGAGGAGATTTCCCTCCGGATCGGCCTTCCAGGCATGGATGATGGCGAGATCGGCCACCAGCCCGGTCTCCATGATGTATTCCTGGCCCTCGAAAACCCGCGACTCCTTGCCCTCGGCAATCAACGTTCCGGCGCCCGTGCGCGTGTAAAACGCCGGAATCCCGGCGCCACCGGCGCGGATGCGTTCCGCCAGAGTGCCCTGCGGATTGAACTCGATCTCCAGCTCATGCGCGAGATACTGCCGCATGAACTCCTTGTTCTCGCCGACATAGCTGCTGATCATCTTCTTGACCTGCCGGCTTTCCAGCAACAGGCCGAGACCCGCACCGTCGGTGCCGGCGTTGTTCGAAATGATGGTCAGGTCCTTCACGCCGCTGTCGTGAATGGCGCCGATCAGGACGTTTGGCACGCCGCATAACCCAAAGCCGCCCGACATGATGACCATGCCGTCCTTCAACGCTCCGGCTAGGGCGTCATGCGCGCTCTGGTAGAGTTTTGAGGACATGGGTGGCTCCGCGAGAAGGAAGAAAGGTGTTCTTTTTTGTAAAAAAGAAGCAAAAAACTTTTCGGACTTGGGACCGGGATCTTGGGAATGCCGAGCCTCGAGATTCGAAAGATTTTGGTTCTTTTTTACAAAAAAGAACAGCCTTCCTTTCTCAGAAGCTGCTGTCGTCCGTGCCGCCGCTGTCCCAGCCGCCACCACCCGACTCATCGGCAGCACCGCCACCGGACCAGGCATCGCCGCCACCGGAGTCGCCCGAACCCGACCACGCATCGCTGGAGGGCGCGTCTGGCGCTGACTGCCCGGCGCCTGTCCAGGGATCAGCGCCGCCGCCGCCATCCTGCGGACCGTAGTTGTTCACCGTGGTTTCGTTGATGACCTCCTCGCCACCGCCGAACCCGCCGCCACCAAAACCACCGCCGCCGAAACCTCCGCCGAACCCGCCGCCGTAATTGTGCGGTGAGAACATGCTGCTGATGGCATCGGCCGCAAGAACACCACCGGCTACGCCTGCCGCGGTGCGAAGCGCGCCGCCCAGAAAGCCGGAGCCGCCCTGCTGGAACATCCCGGGCTGGTAGCCGCCCTGCGCGTAGGTTGGCTGCGGCGGCGGCGCATATTGCGGCTGCTGCTGGTAGTTCTGCTGGCCCTGCTGGCCGCCGCCGAAGAGGCCGCCGAACAACCCGCGCGACTGCTGCGGCTGCGACTGGGCCTGCTGCTGCGCCTGGGAGAGCTGATACTCGAGCCCCTTGATGCGATTCTGCGCTTCGGTCAGCGCAGCCTCCTGAACGAACGCCATTTGCGTCAGCCGGTAGCGTGCGCCTGGCACCGCTGCCATCTGCTCGCCGATGAAGCGGTCGGCTTCCGGATCGATGGGCGGGAGCTGTGACGTGGTGGCAGGCACGCTGCCTGAGAATGACGATGGAGCAGCGCCGCCGACCCGCGCGATGAAGCGGCCGATGATGTCGCGTTCTTCGGGTGTCATGTGAGGCTTCCTTGCCTGGTTCTGTTGCAGAAATTGGCGACGGCTAGGCTGGGGATCAAGTTAAACAAAGGCGAGGCGGTCCTTACGTCGCAGCACCCATGACGGCGTGCAGGCGCGGGAGTTCGATTGCGGGGCAGCGATCCATCACTGCAGTCAGGCCAGCCTCCTTGGCACGCGCAGCAGCCGCCTCGTCGATGACGTCCAATTGCATCCAGACGCTCTTCGCGCCGAGCCGGATCGCCTCGTCAACCACCGGCGCCACCTTGTCCGACGCCCGGAAGATGTCGACCATGTCCAGCGGCCCGGCCGCCTCGAGATCGGCAACGACTTCCCGCCCGTGGATGGTCTGGCCCGCCAGGCCAGGATTGACCGGTGTGACGTCGTAACCGCGGGCGAGCAGGAAACCCATGACGCCGTAGGAGGCACGTGCCGGCTTGTTGCTGGCGCCCACAACGGCGATGCGCTGTGTCCTGGCCAGGAGAGCGGCAACTTCCGAGTCGCTCAAGCCGTCGATTGTCACATCCTGCTCCTGTGGTGCGGGGTCCGGGCTTGGGTTAACGGGGGCCATGCGACATCTTTCCAAGCTTTTCACCATCATGCTCCTCGGCGGCCTGATCGTCCTGGGCTGGTGGTGGCCGAACCGGCTGCAGAACCCTGCTGCCGGCGTGCCAATCCAGAAGTTCAATTGCCTGAGCTTCAGCGCCTACCGTCCCGGGGAATCGCCGCTGACGGATCATTTCCCGACCGCGGCGGAGGTCGACTCGGATCTGGCCTTGCTGAGTTCGCGCACCCGCGCCGTGCGCACCTACGCCGCTTTCGAGGGGCCGTTCGAGACCGCGGCACTCGCCGGCAAGCATGGCCTGAAACTCTGGCAAGGCATCTGGCTCGGCGGCGACCGCGCCCACAACAAGCTCGAAATGCAACGCGCCATCGACCTGGCACACCGCTACCCCGACGTGATCGAGCGTGTCGTCGTGGGCAACGAGGTTCTGCTGCGCCGCGATTTGCCGGTGGCCGAGCTCATCGCCGACATCGATGCGGTGAAGGCGGCCGTCAAACAGCCTGTCGCCTACGCCGATGTCTCGGATTTCTGGGAGCAGTTCCCGCAGGTGGCGCCGCATGTGGATGTGGCACTGATCCATCTGCTTCCCTATTGGGAGGACACGCCCACCGGCATCGGCCGCGCCGTCGATCGCGTCGGCGAGGTTTACAGCAAGATGCACGCGCTGTTCCCGCATACCCAGGTCGCCATTGGCGAAACCGGCTGGCCAAGCCGCGGCCGCCAGCGCGCCGATGCGACACCAGGGCTGGTGAACGAGGCCCGCTTCCTGCACGAGTTCATTGCACTATCGCAACAGAAAGGCTTCGACTACAATTTCATTGAGGCGTTCGATCAGGATTGGAAATACGAGAGCGAAGGGGTGGTCGGTGCGAACTGGGGGCTGTTCGATTCGGACCGTGTGGAGAAGATCCCGGTGCAGGGCGCATTGCGGGAAGATCCGCGCTGGCAGGTGCATGCCATGTTCTCGCTCGCGTGCGGCGCTTTGCTGAGCGGGTTCGGCCTGGCAGCAGGGCAGGGCAGGCGGCCGTTCATCGTATGCGTCGTGGGGATGTTGCTGGGAGGTGCGCTTGGGTTGGCGCAGGCGGGTGTGGACGGGCTTCTCTACGATTTCCATGTGCGCCTTGCCGCCGCGGTGAACATCGGCGGGCAGGCTTTGCTTGCCGCACTGCTGATCTTGCGCGTTTCGGGCGCGCTGGCGCCCTGCCAGGAGCGGACGGGTGCGGACACCACGCGCATGGTGCAACAGCTTTTCCGCGGACGGTTGCCCTCGTTGCGGTGCGCGTTCGAGGATGTATCGTTCCTGTTCGTCTGGACGGCCGCGGTCGAGCAGATACTGCTGGTTTTTGATCCGCGCTACCGCGAATTCCCAGCCAGCAGCTTCGCCGTTCCGTTGCTCGCAGTCTGCGCGCGGTTGGCGTTGCGTGAGCGCCGTCAGCGAGGCGGCCGCGAGGAATGGCTGGCGGGAGCGATCTTGCTGATCGGCGCCTTTGCCAGCCTGGTGCAGGAAGGTTTCTTGAACGGGCAGTCGATCGTCTGGAACCTTTTGGCCGCGGCCTACGCCATCCACGCGCTCTCAGGAAAGGGAGTTTGGGGTCTTTCCACCTCTGAGGGGATCCGGGGGGCAGAGCCTCTCGGCCATACCTAGGCAATGCGCGTGCTGATGCTCACGGGTGGCGGCATCAGCAACAGATCAGGCGGCGTAGGGACGATGATGGCTGCTCTGATTGAGCAATGGGGCCCGGCTGTTTGTGCGCGGGTCATCGACACCCGCGGACAAGGCGGTGTGATCAGCGGTGCTTTCGTGTTTGCCGGCGCCCTGGTGCAACTCCTGGCGGCAAGGCAGATCGACGTGGTTCATCTGCACATGACGACGCGCGGCAGCATGGTGCGCAAATGCCTGGTGCTGGCGGTGTGTTCTGTCATGCGGCGCCCCGCGATCGTGCACATGCATGGAGCAGACTTCGAAAACTTCCATGCGTCGCTGCGGCCTGTGTGGCAGGGGTTGCTGGCGTCCGCCCTTCGCCGGGCGGCCCATGTGGTGGTGTTGGGTGAAGGGTGGCGGCGGTTCATGGTGCGACACGTCGGCCTGGAGGCACGGCGCGTGTCGGTCGTCAGGAACGGGGTAGCACTTCCGTGTGCGCGGCCGGCTCGGCCCGCTCGACCGGCGCACCTGCTGTTTCTGGGGCGGCTGGGTGACCGCAAGGGCGTGCCCATCCTGATGGCTGCTCTGGGTTCTGCGGCAATGACGGACCGATCATGGCGGGCAACCCTGGCAGGCGATGGCAACCTTGCGCGCTTTGCGGCTATCGCAGACGCAGGCGGATTTGCCGGCCGCATCGCCATGCCCGGCTGGGTGGATCAGGAAGCGGCGGCGAACTTGCTGTCCGAAGCGGATGTGCTCGTACTGCCCTCATTCCACGAAGCCTTGCCCATGGCCGTGGTAGAGGCGCTGGCACATGGTGTCGCGGTGATCGCGACCCCAGTCGGCGCGGTGGGCGAGATCCTGCACGAGGGCAAGGACGCGCTGCTCGTCACCCCAGGCGATGTCGTAGGGCTCACGCAAGCCCTGGTGCGGCTGCTCGACGACCCAGCGTTACGGGGCCGGCTGGCTGCCGCCGGACATGACGTTTTCCGCGCGGAACTGGACGTGGCGGTCACGGCCCGCCAGATGTTCGCCCTATACGCCGGCGCTGCCAGAGCACGCGGCCAGAAAGCAGGAGAGGCCCGATGGGCGCGCTGAAGATTGCCGTGCAGATGGACCCGCTGGAGACCGTCAAGATCGACGGCGACAGCACGTTCGCCCTCATGCTCGAGGCGCAGGCCCGCGGCCACGCTCTCTGGCACTACCAGGTGGAGAACATGGCGCTCAACGAAGGCCGCCAGCACGGCGGCCGCACGGTCGAGCGCCTGACCGCAACGGCGCGCCGCGTGACGGTGCAACGCGTCGCCGGCGACCATTTTCACGCGGGCGAGCCCGAGCGCCTCGACCTTGGCACCATGGACGTGGTGCTCATGCGGCAGGACCCGCCCTTCGACATGGCCTACATCACGGCCACCCACATGCTCGAACACATCCAGCCAGGCACGCTGGTGGTGAACGACCCGGCCAGCGTGCGTAACGCGCCGGAAAAGATCCTCGTCACCCACTTCCCAGACCTGATGCCACCCACCCTGATCACCTGGGACCTGGCCGCCATCCGCGCCTTCCGCGCCGAATACCAGGACATCATCGTCAAACCCCTGTTCGGCAACGGCGGCGCCGGCGTGTTCCGCATTCGGCCGGACGATGAGAATCTCGGCGCACTTCTCGAAATGCATTTCATGCGCTCGCGCGAGCCGCTGATGATCCAGCGCTACGAACCTGCCGTGCGCATCGGCGACAAGCGCATCATCCTGATAGACGGCGAACCGGCAGGCGCCATCAACCGCGTGCCCGCCCAAGGCGAAGCGCGTTCCAACATGCACGTCGGCGGCCGCGCCGAAGGCAGCACGCTGACCGCGCGCGAGCAGGAGATCTGCCGCCGTATTGGCCCGATGCTGCGCGAGCAAGGCCTGCTGTTCGTCGGCATAGACGTGATCGGCGACTACCTCACCGAAATCAACGTGACCTCGCCTACCGGGATCCAGGAGATCGCCCGCTTCGACGGCACCAACCTCGCCGGCATGATCTGGGACCGGATCGAGGCCCGCCGGCGCGAAGTCAGCCGTTGAAAGTCCCGAAACCGTTACCTGAGAGCCTCTCAAGACTGTTGCGACATAGCAAAGACAGCCCCTAGGCTGATCATCGCTTCAGCAGGGAGGACACGATGTCGGGCAGCAAAATCACCAAGAAGGACCTGGCCAGCAAGACGCATCGGCCGCATGGCGGCAGCAAGGACAGCAACGAGCACATGGCCGGCAACAAGGACGGCGCCACGCTGCGCCGGCTGAACGCCACCATCGCCAACGCCGAGAAAAAGCGTGCCGAGCTCGAGAAGAAGGCTGCGGCTGCGCAGAAGAAGGCTTCTGCTAGTGTGAAGAAGTCGTCGGCGCCTAAGAAGAGGTAGAAGCAAGCGAGTTCTTTTTTGAAAAAAAGAACCAAAAAACTTTTGCGACCTGGGGACCGGGATCGTGGGAACGCCGGGCCTAAAGGTCCAAAAGTTTTTTGCTTCTTTTTTTCAAAAAAGAAGACCCTTCCTTACGGCTGCGGCTTAACCATCCCAGCCGGAGGATAAGGCGGAAGCAGCGGCGGAGCAGCCGGCAGATCGGCAGGCTTGCTGCCAATAGCCTTCACCATCAGCTGCACCGCGGTTTCAAGCTGCTTGTCGTGCCCTGAGAGAAGATCGGCTGGTTCGTTCTCCACCACGATGTCCGGATCGACGCCATGGTTCTCCACGGCCCACTGACTATCCAGCGTGTAAAGGGCATCTTCCGGAATGGTGACGTAGCCGCCATCCATCATCTTCCAGTTGCCGCGTATGCCTCGCACGCCGCCCCATGAGCGTGTGCCGAGCAGCTTGCCCAGTCCATAGCGCTGGAAGAGCCATGGGAAGATGTCGCCGTCGGACGCCGACCAGTGGTTCAGCAGCGTAATCTTCGGACCTGGGATCGTCTCGTTCGGCTCGGTCGAGGTGGCGCTTTCTCGATTGGTGCCGAGTGCCACGAGGATGCGGCGGAGACGCTCAAGCGCCATCGGAGCGACGAAGCCGCCGCCGTTCCAGCGGTCGTCCATGATCAGCGCCTGCTTGCCGAGTTGAGAGTAGAACTGCCGCACGAATTGCTGCAGCCCCAGCTGCTCCATGTCGGACATGTAAACGTAGCCGACACGGCCGCCCGAAAGCTGATCGACCAACTGACGATTATGCGTGATCCACGCGGCTTCGCGAAGGCTGAGTTCCTGTTTGATGGGTTTGACGAGGACATGGCGCGTGTTGCCGGCCGGGTTGTCTGCGACGGTGAGGTCCACCGGTTCGCTGGTGTCGGTGAGCTGCATCAGCTCATCGGGATCGGTGGGTGCCTTGAGGTCCTGGCCGTTGATGGCCAATACATAGTCGCCCACCTTGACCGCAAGCCCGGGTTCGGCCAGCGGGCTTCGGTAGTCATCCCGCGTGTTGTCTCCTGGAAAGATCGTGGCAAGGCGGTAGCGGCCGGCGGCGGCATCGACCGCCCACTCCACGCCTAGCAGCGAAGGTTTGACTTTCGGCGTAGGGTCGCCGGCATCGCCGCCACCGACATAAGTGTGGGAGTTGCCGATTTCGCCGTTCACCTGGCCGATAAGCCAATTCAGATCTTCGCGCGACCCCAGAAGCGGCAGCAGCTTTGCGTATTTGTCGTGCACGGCCTGCCAGTTCTGGCCGTTCATCACGGTCGAATAGAAAAGGTCCCGCTCCAGGCGCCAGCCGTTCTCGAACATCTCCTTCCACTCGGCCGCCGGCTCCACGATCATGTGCAAATGCCCGAGATCGAGCTTGTGTGTGGCGTCGTGATCATGCCCGGCGTCAGGGTTCGTGTCGAAAACCGTGTAGGTCTTTTTGTTCTTGACCAGGATCGTCTCGCCATTCGCCGCCAGCGCGTAGCTGTCCGCGTCCTCGGTGATGATTTCATCCTTGCGTTTGGCGAAGTCGTAGAGGTGGACGGCCGATTTCTCGCCTTCCAGCGAGCCTTCGATCAGCGAAATAGGCCTTGTGAGATAGATGATCTTTTGGCCGGTGGCATCCATTTGGGCGATGTTGGCCGGATCCACCGGAACGGCGACGGCGCGGTCCATGATGTGGTCAAGGTCGATTTGGATCGGTGCTATTAGCGGCTTCGGCTTGTGCTCGCCGGGCTTGGCGTCGGCCGAGCGCTTTGGCGTCCCTTCAGGCTTCGCGTCTGGCTTGGGTGCAGACTCGGCCTTGCCTGTCGGCTCGGGTTTCGCGGCATCGTCGTCCGCTTCGTCGGAGCGCGGCGGTATCGGAGAGACGGTGTCCGATGCAAGTGGTATGGCGTAGATGCCTGTCGACTTCAGCACGGCGAAATCGAACTCGGTATCTGAGATGATGGTGTTCTCATTCCGGTTCGACTGAAAATAGAGATATTTGCCGTCGGGCGACCAGACAGGATTGGAGTCGGTGCTGTTCCCCGGCCCGAGCCGGGTCGTCTTGCCCGTGGCAATTTCATGCACATAGAGATCGCGCCGGCGCTGATGGTCGCCATAAGCCATGCTGAAGGCGAGCCATCGGCCATCGGGCGAAAACTGCTGGTCGTGTATTTCGCTGAGCTTGTCTTGCGCCACTTGCGTGGGGGCGCCGCCGGCAGTGCCGATCGTCCAGAGGCGATGTGCGCTGTCGGAGAAGGCGAGCATCTTGCCGTCTGGCGACCACACCGGCGCATAAACATAACCCTGCTTGAAATCGGTGAGCAGCTTTTCCTGGCCACCCTCCGCCGGGCGCAAGGCAATCTGCTGATTGCCGTTGCTGTCTGTGGTGTAGGCAATCATCTTGCCGTCAGGCGACCACGTCGGATGGTCCTCGTCAGCGCCCTGGGTGTTGGTGAGGTTGCGCGTGGCGCCATGTTCCGTCGGTACGCTGAAGATGTCGCCGCGTGCGGAAAAGAGCGTGCGCTTTCCATTGGGCGACAGCGCGTAATCCACGTTCTGCGACATGTCCTCGTCGCGGATCATGTCCTTCACATCGGCAACATGCGGCCTCGTGCGGATGTTGTCGTCCGGCACGGCGACAGTGACTTCGTGCATCTGCTCGCTTGGCAGGTCCAGCAGGAAGAGCTTGCCACCCTGCTGGAATGCGATGGCGTTGTCGCCCAGCGCCGGAAAATCGATGTCATAGTCGGTGAAATGCGTGACCTCGCGGGCTTTCTTGGTGTCGAGGTCGAGGCACCAGATGTTGGCGCGGCGGTTCTGGTCCTGATCGGACAAATAATAGATTTTGCGGCCGACCCACATCGGCGACGTATTCGTGCCCGACCAATCGGTGACCTGTGTCAGCTGCCTTGCGTTCAGGTCGTAAGTGAAGAGCTGCTGCGCCAGCCCGCCGTTGTAGCGCTTCCAGGTTCGGAAATTGCGGAAGATGCGGTTGTAGGCGATCTCGTGCCCGCTTGGCCCATAGCTCATCAATCCCACTGCGCTATCCAGCGGTAATTTCGTCGGCACGCCGCCCGCGACAGGGACCTGATAGGCGTACTGGATCCAGCTGTTCCACTGGTCGCGCTTCGAAAGATAAACGACCGCTTTCGAATCCGGTGTCCAGGTGACCACCATGTTGTCCGGACCATGCCGCCCGCCTGTGCCGGCCTCGGTGGCCGGATGAAAAGTCAGGCGCCGGGCCGTCCCGCCTGCGGCCGGGATCACCCAAACGTCCGTGCCCGCATTGCTCGCCTCGGTGTAGGCGATCCATTTGCCATCGGGCGACACCCGGGGGAACATGTCCTGTCCCGCTGCACTGGTCAGCCGAACGGCCGTGCCTCCTGCCTTCGGCACCGACCAGACGTTGCCGTCCGCCACGAAGACAATCTTGTCGCCGAAAGGCTGTGGAAATCTTGGAAGGGCGCACTGCCCGGATGTCGCGCAGGCTCCCCATGCGATGGTAGCGAGCAAGACTGTTTTGGCGAAGGACGGGAGCTTCACGGCAATCCTATCAGAGAGGCTCATGAACGTTATAATCTAACATTCGCGAGTCAAGCTCTGGTCGTCGTAGTAGCCCGGCATCTGCTGACATGCCGCTCTCGAGGTCGCCGCACTAAGAGACGGAACGGTGTCGAATACCGCTTGAAAAGCTACCGAGCTAAATCAGCCAAGTAACCTTCGTGAGCGTGGGCAGAATCTCTGGAGAGACCGACCCGAAGCTGCACGATCGCACACGGCGAGGTTGCTCAAGAGGTTTGGACCGCTACAGCTCCAAGTGCGGAGATATGCTGAAGCGGCTGCCTAGTCAGTCAGTTCAAGATTGAAAATCGTTCCATGTGCAAGGAGTTGGATGTCCACGTACTGTGCGAGCTTCTCGAGCTTGTCCAGCTCCGATGGCGTGATTTCGCGAGGTTCCTTGCCTATGACGCAAAGCGCGCCAACTCCGTCCAGCAGTGATACGCCTGCATAGAACCTGATTTCCGGGCCTGACTTTACCAGTGGGTTATCGGCGAAGCGAATGTCCTTCGTCGCGTCGGGAACGACCATGGTCCCGCCGGTTTGAATCGTGTGAGCGCAAAACGACTGGCTTCGCGGCGTCTCGGACACATCCATGCCGATCACCGATTTAAACCATTGCCTCTCGGCATCCACCAGGCTGATTGCAGCGATGGAGGTTCCTGGCAGAAGCACAAGCGCCTCTTCTGCCAGGTTATTAAAGAGGCGGTCTCGAGGTGTGTCGAGAATCCCCAATTGCTTGAGGCTTTCGATCCGCTGGTCTTCTGGAAGTTTGCGACGGCCCACGGAGCACCTGCCTTGTCACTTTGGCATCTTGTTCGACGACGAGATGCAGTTTGATCATACCAGAGCTGATAAGACCTCTTTGCTCTTAACAAAACGTGTGTGTTCGGCTGCGGCAGTTGTCCAGTGCATCGTCGGCTCTTTTGCAGAGGCGCGCGCGGCGGCTGGTCTGGGCTGCGATAGGGAACGGCCTGAACCCGAAGCGGCCGCCGTTCTCGCCGCTCCGGCTGGCTCCTGCGCAATGCGGAATTGCGAAGCGAGGCTTGCCAGTTCCTCGGTTTGCAGGGCGAGAGAATGACAGGCGGCGGTGCTTTGCTCGGCCATGGCAGCGTTCTGCTGCGTCACCCTGTCCGTCTGGTTGATCCCGGCATTGACTTCGTGCAACCCATTCGCCTGTTGCTTGGCTGTCATGGCCATGTCCGACACCGCGGACGTGATGTCGGAAATCTGCGTGACGATCCTGCCGAGTGACTGCCCTGCCTCACCGACGAACTTGACCCCGTATCCCACCTGCTGCGCCGAACTTGAGATCAGCGCCTTGATCTCCTTGGCAGCATCGGCTGAGCGCTGCGCCAGCGCTCGTACTTCACTCGCCACGACGGCGAACCCGCGGCCCGAGTCCCCGGCACGGGCTGCTTCCACGCCGGCGTTCAGCGCCAGCAGATTGGTCTGGAAGGCGATCTCGTCGATGACGCCGATGATCAACCCGATTTCGCGCGAGGATTTCTCGATGTTGTCCATCGCACCCACGGCCTGACGCACGACGCCACCGGTTTTCTCGGCGTCCGCCTTAGCCTGCGAGATCGTGACGCTCGCGCGCATGCTACTCTCAGCGGTCTTTCGCACCGTCGATGTGATCTGGTGCAAAGCAGCGGCCGTCTCTTCCAGGCTGGCTGCCTGCTGCTCTGTGCGGCGGCTGAGGTCGTCTGCCGCATGGGAAACCTCGCTGGCGCCGGAGCGCAACGCGTCGGTATTGAGGACGATGCCGCAAACGACACCCTGTAGGCGCTCCATGGTGTTGTTGAGGTCGAGACGCAGCTTCTCGTATGCCGGCGGCAATGGAGTTTCGAGCCGAAACGTGAGGTCACCCTCTGCGAGGCGTGCAAGTCCGGCGCCGATAGAACCCACTACGAGCTTGGCCGCCTCGGCTGCAGCCGCCTGCTCCGCCTCGACACGGACCCGTTCGTCCTCGGCGGCGCGGCGGGCGTTGGCCTCTGCGGTCTTGCGGTCGTGTTCGCTGGCTCTGATGGCCTCTTGCTGAAACACCTGCATGGCTTGCGCCATCGCACCAAGCTCGTCCCCGCGGCCGACACTGGGAATGTTTGTCTTAAGGTCCCCTTCGGCCAGGCGCGACATCGCGTGTGTCATGCGGGTGAGAGGCAGGATCACGCCGAGCCTAGTCGTCATGAGCGTGATGATCATGGCAAGCACGAAGGAGAGAATGGTTAAACCAACCACGCGGGTCTGTCCCGCCTTGAGCGTGGAAACGCGGTCTTCCAGCAGCGTCTGGAGGTGGGTATTGGCAGCGACGCCAAACTTCAGCGTCTGGCGCATGAGTGCCTGCGACTGCGTTATGGACGCCCGCCCGTGGCGAAGATCTTCGCTGAAGCTGCGAAGCTGTCCTTGCAGAGCGTGGTAGGACTGGTCCAGAGCGCGCTTGATCTTGTCGCCGCCGTCCGCCTGCTCAGCCGAGTCGAGAGAGCCATCCATTCCATCCAGGGCGCCAACCAGCGTTCCCAGGCCGATCAGGAATTGAGCTTGATGCTGGCTATCGCCTTTGAGATCAGCCTGCGAAGCGGTCAGGTCGGCCTCGCGGTCGAGCACCTCAGGCAGGCGGTTGAGCGTGACGTCCGTGAGATAGTAGCTGGCGAGTACGTTATCGAGGATCAGGTTCGAGCGGTCGCCAGTGCGGCTGATGAGGTCGCGCAGCTTGGCGCGGCTGGTGGTGAGTTTCTCTGCCATGTCGCCCTGCGCCTTGAGGGCATTCAGCACCGCAGTTCGCTGCGCGCCGGTGTCGAGGTGGCTTTCGACAACTAGAGCCTTGGCGGCTGCTGTGTCCGCTGCCTTGGCGTCGCCGCCTGGCAGCGACGCCAGAGCCAGTGATCCCTGGATGGGCACGAGAGCAACGAGATAGCGTGCGCCGAAAACCTCCTGCGTTGCGAAGTCGATTGCGACATTCTGCTCCCTGACCAGAGCAGTGACGGCCAACGCAGCGGGCACGACAAATCCAAGCATCACTAGCGTAAGCTTGTGCGCGATTCGGAGCTTGAACATGACTTCGGTGCACCTTGGCAGGTGGAACCGCCACCTGCATCCGCAAGCAGAATGAGGTCGTGCAACTTAAGATGAGGTAAATCGGCTTCGATCTTATCCTGCGCACCGCAGCGGTCTCATCGGCCGTATGGATGCCTGCCAGCAGGAAGCAGCACGAGCCTGATGTCGGTCAGGCGCGTCTTGCGGATAGTAGGCTAGTCAGCAGCCTGCCAAGCAAGATAGCGCAGCCACTCATTCCCACTCGATAGTGCCAGGCGGCTTGCTGGTGACATCAAACACGACGCGGTTGATCCCCCGAACCTCGTTAACGATGCGTGAAGCGGTGCGGGTCAGAAATCCCATGTCGAACGGAAAGACATCGGCCGTCATCCCATCCGTGCTCGTCACCGCACGCAAGGCGCAGACCTGGTCGTAAGTGCGGTAATCGCCCATGACACCCACGGTGCGAACGGGAAGCAGCACTGCAAATGCCTGCCAGATCGCATCGTAGAGGCCGGCGTTGCGTATCTCCTCGAGATAGATCGTATCGGCGCGGCGCAGGATCTCGAGCTTTTCGGCAGTCACTTCACCAGGCATGCGAATGGCGAGGCCCGGGCCGGGGAAGGGGTGGCGGCCGACCACCGCCTCAGGCAGCCCAAGCTCACGGCCCAGCACCCGCACTTCGTCCTTGAAAAGATCCCGCAGCGGCTCGACCAGCTTCAGACGCATACGCTCAGGCAAGCCGCCCACATTATGGTGCGACTTGATGGTGACCGACGGTCCGCCTGTCACCGAGACGCTCTCGATCACGTCCGGATAAAGCGTACCTTGCGCCAGGAAATCGGCGCCGCCGATCTTCGCGGCCTCACGCTCGAACACCTCGATGAACAGCCGGCCGATGGTCCGGCGCTTCTCCTCCGGATCGGTCACGCCGGCCAGTGCCGCCAGAAAATCCGCGCTCGCGTCGCTATGCACGAGCGGCACATGGAAGCGGTTGGCGAACACATCGACGACCTGCGCCGCCTCGCCGGCGCGCAGCAGCCCATGATCGACGAAGATGCAGGTGAGCTGGTCACCGATGGCTTCGTGCAGCAAAGCAGCCGCCACGGAGGAATCCACGCCGCCGGATAAGCCGCAGATGACACGCTCGCCGCCGACCTGGTCGCGTATGCGGCCGATTGCCGCCTGGCGGAAAGCGCCCATGCTCCAGTCGCCGACGCAGCCGCACACCGACTTGGCAAAGTTTTCCAACAACCTGGCGCCATGCGGCGTGTGCACGACCTCGACGTGGAACTGCGTGCCGTAAATGTGCCGCGCCTCATCAGCGATGGCGGCATAGGGCGCGCCCTCGCTCACCGCGACCGTGGCAAAGCCGGGCGGCAGAGCCGTCACCCTGTCGCCATGGCTCATCCAAACCTGCTCGCGCGCGCCGACTGCCCAAACATCATGAAACAGGGCGCAATCGGCGGTGACGTCCACATAGGCGCGGCCGAACTCGCGATGGTCGCTGCCCTGCACGGTCCCGCCGAGCTGTTGCACCAGGAGCTGCTGGCCGTAGCAGATGCCCAGGATCGGCAGGCCCATGGCGTAGATGCCGGCGTCGGCCAACGGCGCACCGGTATCGAGCACGCTGGAGGGGCCGCCCGACAGGATGAGCCCGCGTGGTGCGAAGGCCACGATCCGCTCTGGGGAAGCGGTGTAAGGATAGATTTCGCAGTAGATGCCGCTTTCGCGAAGGCGGCGGGCGATGAGCTGGGTGACCTGGCTGCCGAAGTCCAGGATGAGCAGGCGGTCGGGGTGTTCCATGGTGGCTTACAGCATGGTCGGCGTGAGGAAGGAAGGCCTTCTTTTTTTCAAAAAAAGAACATCGTCCTTCCTGGTGACGCCACACTCCATCCTCGGCTAAAGGGGCCTGGAGACGGGGGTCGCGCGCATGGGGTCAAGTGTTACCAGGGCGGGCCTCGCCGCCGCATGCCTCCTGCTCTCAGGCCTGGCGTGGGCACAGTCGGGCCCCACGCCGCAGCCGCCGAATGCCTCTGCCACGGCCGAGTCGCAGGTGCCTCCTGCCGAGACTGTCGAGCAGACCTATGCGATCTATCTGCAGAGCACGTTCGTCGAGCAGTTCCATCCTGCCTTCCGCTCGCCCTACCGTGGCGAGCAGAGCCTGGATCCGGGCGCCAGAGGCAACGAGACGTTCGACGCCACCTTCTACGGCGGCCTGCGTACCTGGCGGGGTGGCGAGCTCTGGCTGAATGCAGAGGTCGACCAGGGCTTCGGCATCAGCGACACGCTGGGGCTTGCCGCCTACAGCAACGCCGAGGGCGCCAAGGTGGGCGAGGCGAGCCCCTACCCGCGCATTCCCCGGCTGTTCTTTCGGCAGACGCTGGATCTCGGCGGCGCGTCCGAGCCGGTGGCCGGCGACGTCAACACCCTGGCTCAGCCAGGCACGCACGACCGGGTCGTGCTGACCATCGGCAAGTTTCAGGTGGTCGATGTCTTCGACACCAATGCCTACGCGCACGACTCGAAGCATGACTTCCTGAATTGGGCGATGGTCGATGCAGGTGCGTTCGACTATGCGGCGGATGCGTGGGGTTATTCCTACGGTGCGTCAGCGGAGTTGTATGAGGGCCGCTACGCGTTGCGTGCCGGCGCCTTCGCACTCTCGCGCATCCCCAATGCCGAACCTCTCGACACCAGTGGCAGCCAATTCCAGATGCTGGCTGAGGCGGAAGAGGATCATACGATATTCGGCGCCGCCGGTAAGCTGCGCCTGCTGGGATACGTCACGCGCGGCCGCATGGCTGATTTCAACGATGCGATCGCTTACGGCAATGCGACCGGCCAGCCGGCTCAACTGGCACCGGTGCGAAACTATCGCAGCAGGGGAGGGATCATTCTCAACCTGGAGCAATCGATCACACGTGACCTAGGCCTGTTCTCGCGCGCCGGCTATGCCGAGGGCGGATACGAATCTTACGAATACACCGACGTAGACTTGAGTTACTCGCTGGGTCTTTCGCTGAAGGGAACAAGCTGGTCGCGCGCGAACGACACGGTCGGGCTAGGTGTCGCGGTGGATGACATCTCACGCCGCTTCAAGAATTTCCTCAATGCAGGCGGTTTGGCCATTCTGGTGGGCGATGGGCAGTTGCCGAACTCAGGGCCGGAGACAGCAGTGGAGGCCTACTACGATTATGCCCTCACTTCCTATGCGCAGATTACGGCTGATTATCAGTTCGTGAATAATCCTGCGTATAATCGCGATCGAGGGCCGGTGAGCGTGCTTGGTTTGCGGGTGCATCTGCAGTATTAGGAAGCGCTTCTTTTTTGGAAAAAAAAGCAAAAAACTTCTGGATCCTTAGGCTCGGCACTGCCTCAGGCCAAACCCAAAGTCGCAAAAGTTTTTTGGTTCTTTTTTTCAAAAAAGAACGCGCTTACTGCTCTACCGATAAGCTGTGCATTCCAAAACCCACGGGCGGCCCTTGTGGAGCAGGCGTAAAAGCGTTTCACTAGCGGATCATTGAGGCGCACAGTCAAGCGCGCAACCGCTGATTGCAAGCGCTCTCTATCGCAAGCTGGCGTATCGGCCTAAAATGGCTTCAGCATAGCTTTCAGGACAGGTGGGGCAGGGATGGCAGGTTCGGTCAACAAGGTGATCCTCGTGGGCAACCTGGGGCGCGACCCCGAAGCCCGCACCATGCAGAATGGCGGCAAGGTGGTCTCCTTTTCCATCGCCACAGGCGAAACCTGGACCGACAAGGGTAGCGGCGAACGCAAGGAGCGCACCCAATGGCACCGGATCGTCATCTATAACGACCGGCTAGGGGAGATTGCCGAACGGTATCTGAAAAAGGGCGCCAAGATCTACATCGAAGGACAGCTCGAGACCCGCAAGTTCACCGACAAAGACGGCAACGAACGCGAAACGACAGAGGTCGTGCTGCGTCAGTTCCGCGGTGAGCTCACCATGCTGGACGGCCGGAACGAAGGCGGCGGAGAGCAGAGCAACTACCGCGAACGGCCGTCGCCCGGCGGTGCGAGCCGCCCTGCGGCCCGGACCGGTGCAAGCGCTACCCCCTCATGGGAGCCAGCCGGCGACCTGGACGACGAGATCCCGTTTTAAGAACCAGGTCTGGGAACTGGCCCTCAATGGAGGTTTGACTTTTAAGCAGGGGGCAGAGCCCCTGGCCTTCCTCGCCTAGGAAGGAACAGGCCCGCGCGTACTGTCGAGCCGGGCCCCAGGGGACATCTTCACCACGCCACCGCCCGCTGCGGCTTCATAAATCGCGGCCATGATCCGCTGGTCCTGCAACCCTTCCTCGCCTGGCGTCAGGGGCTCATGCCCCGCACGCAAGGCTTCAGCATAGGCATCCATCTCGTTAGCAAAATGATTGCGTGGCGACCAACGGCGGCTTTCCTCGCCGTTAGACACGCCGGCGCGGCGGCCGATCTGCATGACCTGGTTGTTGTAGGAGAAGGCAGGGTCGAGGCCAAACCAGCCATCTTCGGCCATGATGCGCAGAGCGCGGCGCTCATGAAAGGAGTAACCGGACTGGCAGGTTGCCATAACGCCCGATGGGAAGCGCAGGGTGAACGAGACGACATCCTCGACTTCCCGAAAGCGTGCGTCATCCTTGGGCTGAGTCATGCGCGCGGTAATTTCAACCGGCTCCTCGCCAGTGATGTATCGTGTGGCGTTGAGGCAGTAGAGGCCTACGTCTGGCAGTGAGCCGCCGCCTGAGAGCGCGCGGATATGACGCCACTGACCGTTATTCGCGTTGTTCTGGCCATTCACGGCATCGATGAGACGCAAGCCGCCTAGCTGCTTGGACCGCGCCATGTCGATGATGGCCCGGTGTTCCGGCAAATATTGGCAACGATAGGCGATCATCAGCTTGCGGTTTGCGGCCTTGCAGGCATCGACCATGCGCTGGGCATCAGCGACATCGGTGGACATCGGCTTTTCGCACAGCACGTGCTTGCCGGCTTGGGCGGCGCGCACCGTGTATTCGGCATGCAAGGCGTTCGGCAGCACGATGTAGATGATGTCCACATCGGGATTGTTCTTGAGGCTGTCAAAATTTCCGTAGTCGTAGATGTTCTTTTCAGGCACCCCGTGCTGGGCCGCCACAGCGAGTGCCTTGTCGCGTTCGCCGCTCACCAGCGCGGTCAGCCGGACATGCTTGGCTTCGCCGAAGCCAGGCAGGATCTGGCCGAGTGACAAATGTCCAAGGCCTACCAACGCGACACCCAGGCGCTTGCCTGGCGGATCCAGGTTCGGAGCGGGCTCGCTGAGATCGCTTTTGTTATCGAGCGGGGGGAGGGTTACCCGGTCGCCTTCAACTGTTCCGAGCAACGCCTTGGGCTGCTGCTGTTGGTTCGTCTCGGCGGCTTCCGCTTGTCCGATCAGCCCGAGCGATGCGAGCCCCGCGGTTGTGGCGCCGACGAGCGAACGGCGAGTGATCTCGGACATGCTTGGTCTCCGCGTTAGCGTTTGCAATTGAACCAGCCCGTGGAGAAGCGGTTCCTCAGGCCGGAAGAGCTGGCGCTTTCGTGTGGCCGCTAGCGCGTGCTTGCAGCATGCTCGTGAGAAGTTTGAAAAGTTCCAGCGCGCGCCGATCATAGGTATGATCGGCAAGAGCGCGAGTGAGAGCACGCTGCCCGATTGCCCGGGCGCGTTCGGGCGTCAGCGCAGCGAGATGGGCTGCCACGTCTCGGCCGTCGCGCGCCACCAGCACTTCCTCGTCCGGCGCCAGGAAAAGCTCGATACCTTCCCAGGCATCCGTGATCAGGCAAGCTCCCGCACCCGCCGCTTCGAACACCCGCGTGGCAGGCGAGAAACCAACTGCTGCCATGCTGTCGCGCGCTACGTTCAGCACGGCCAGCGGCGAACAGTTGAAGGCATTGTGGTCACGCGTGGGAACATGCCCGATACGGGTGATGTTCCCGCTCATCGGCTTGTCGTCCCATCCGTTGCCGCCGAGCAGGAAACGTTTGCCAGGCAATGTTGCTGCCGGCTCCAGGAAGAATGACTGCACGCGTGCCTCGCGGTCGGGCAGGCGATTGGCGAGAAAGGCGAGATCGGCAGCGAATGCCGGGTTGGCAGGCACCGGATGGTGCGTGGCAGGATCGAGGCCGTTGTAGATCGGCACGCATCGCGCCGCGCCGAACTCCTCGTAAGCATGGATGACCGGCGGCCCTCCGCCATAGGTCACGACGAGATCGAGCGATCGTAAAGCCGCACGCATAGGATGGTCCTGATCGGCGCGCATGGCGGCGAGGGTGGCCGGCGCATCGACATCCATGAAGCAGCGCAGCGCGGTTGGCGCGGCCGCAGCGAGAGTGCCGGCGAGCAATTCATCGTCGTACACACCGACGCCGCTGGCCTTGAAAACCACATCGGCCTCCGGCGCACGCGCGAGAACATCGTGCACGCCCTGAATAGTCGCAGGATAGACCACGACCTCGGCCCAGTCGGGTGGTTCGATATCGCGGTGGCTTTGGCGGTCGAACGCGTCCGGTTCGTAAAAGGTGATTTTGCATCCCAGCGACGCCAGGCCGCCGAGCAGGCCGCGATAGTAGGTGGCTGCTCCGTTCCAATACGAGGAGAGAAGACTCGAGCCGTAGAAGGCGATGCGCATCACGCCACTCTCTCAGTCTGCAAGCCGGCGACGATAGTCATCAATTCCTCTGCACGATGGCGGCAGGTGTGACGCGCAGTGATGGTGCGAAGCCCATGTGCCGCGAGACTTCCGGCGAGATCGGGATCTTCCAGGATAGCGCGCATGTTTGAGGCCATTTCGTCACCGCTCGCCGCAGTCAGGAAATCTTCCCCTGGGGTAAAGAGGTGTTCGCTGTCCTGCCAGGGCGCGCAGATCAGCGGAATGCCGCAGGCGAGAGCCTCGAAGACGCGGATCGTAGGGATACCTGGCAGGAGGGTCGTGTAGTAGCGGCGTGGCACATGCACTGTCAGGCGCGCACGCGCGAAGATCTCGGGCACCGTGGCGTTCGGCACCCATCCCCTGTAGGCGACACCATAACGTTCCAGCAGCGCACGCGCTGAGTCTGGATAGCGCACGCCGAAGATGTCGAGAGCGAGACCGACCCGCTTGGCAGGCTCCAGCAAGAAAGTCTCAATTTCCGCCGTGCGTTCGTCATCGCCCCAATTGCCGACCCACACGGCACCTTCCCGGTCGCGCTCCTCGGCTGGTGGATGGAAGCGGTGCGTATCGGCCGCCTCATGCCAAACGTGCACGCGAGAACCCCATCCCCAGGCGCGGTAAACCGCGGCGAGGGTTTCTCCAAAAGCGAGCACGCCGTCATAACGCTCCAGGTCGAAATGCCTGATGGCGGCGGCGTCACTGACGGCACGGTGATGCGTGTCGTGGAACAGCAAGGTGCAACGGCCTTTTGCAAGGCCGATGGCGGCGACGATCGCCGGATCAGTCCATTCGTGCACAATCACCAGGTCAGCGCCGTCGAGCATCCTATCGAGGTCCGGCTCAGTTCCGTAAGCCGAGGACGCGAGCGAGGGAAACCGAAGCGTGAACTCTTCCACCGCTGCAGGGCCACCGTCGCGACGCAGATTTTCCATGCTCCAGCTTGAGGCGGGCTCGAAGGCTTGCACGTCGTGTCCGAGCGCCTGCAACTCGCTCAGAACGCCGCGAAGGAAATGAGCATTCCCGTGGTTCCAGCAGGATTGGAGGGAGTGAGTGAAATAGACGATGCGCATGGGTGTTGATTCAGGCTGCGATGGTGGCGCCGCGGAGCCGCGTGTGCATGCTCAAGGTGGCGTCGGCCATTCGGTCGCGGCTGAACTCCAACGCACGTTCAGCGGCCTTGCGCGCCAAAGGCGCCGGATCAGCGAGCGCTGCCTCCAGGCCTTGGCTGATGGAAGCCGTATCCCGCGCGTCCACGTAGAGCGCGGCATCACGCCAAAGCTCGCGGAAGACAGGAATGTCAGAAAGCACCAGAGCCATGCCAGCTTGCGCCGCCTCCAGGACGGAAAGTCCGAATGGCTCGTATAACGACAGCCCAGCAAAAACGCTGTCTGTTGCGAGCTGTTCGGCAAGCTCAGCTTCGCCAAGAATACCTAGATGGCGTATATGCTGAAGATCGATAACGCCGCCTTCAGGTGAACGCCTTTCGCCAGCCACAGTCACCGGCGCCGACAAATATCGTGCCGCACGGTCAAGCCCTGCGAAATTCTTGGCCTCGTCCCAAAGGCGTCCCGAGGCAAAAACGCCGGCGCGCCGATCCATTGTCGGCACTGGCATCGGCCGCCTTCCATTGTGCACGCATTTGATGGCACGTTCGAGGCCATAGGCAGTTCGCACGTCGGCTGCGAAAACGTTGCTTGGTGCGGCCACCTGGTCTGCCGCGCTCAAGCCTGCGCGGGTCGCAGCAATCCTGCATGCAAAAGCTTCAGGGTAAGGCCCGGTGCGCATGGCGCACCACCATGTGAGCAGGCAGGAGTGCACCATGGCCACTACCGGGGCAGGCCACGCCGCACCGCCCACCAAGGCGGGCGCGTGCAGATGAACGCTGTCCACGTCGAAATCATCCGCAATGGCGGCCAGACCGCGCGCAATGTCTTCGAGCGAAGCTGCGTCGGGCGCAGTCCATTCCAAACCGAGGCCTGTTTCTAAGAGTATAAGGCCAGGGACGGCCAAAGCCTCCGTGCGTTGTGCCTCATTTGCTGGCGGTCCGAGCACGGCAAGGATTGTGGTGACGCCCCGCTCACTCCAAGCTGAGCAAAGTTCAACGCTGTAGCGCCACACTCCACCGACAGCGTCGGTTGTGACGAGAATGCGCGTCATCCGTTCGCACAGCCACATTCCAGGACTGAGAGCGGCTGCGGCGCTTCTTCCTGAATGTCGGAAAAGGCTGCAAAGCGCTGCAGGTAGTGCGCATGCGCGCGTTCCCACGCCTGGTCATCGGGCAAGCCCCAGAGTTTGCGATAATCCGGCGAACTCGGATAAGGATAGAGCGGCACTGGATCGTTCGCCCAGACGCCGGACGCCTGCAACCGATCACGCCATGCGACGACGAGATCGGCCTCGTCGTCCTCCACCTGTATCAGGTTGGCCTGTACAAATGGCACGTGCCGTCTGGCTTCGATGAGTCGATCAGCAAGCGAATCTGTCGTCATGCGACATTTCTTATCGAGCAGATCGCGGCCTGCCTCTGTCAGGCTCTCCACTCCCGCCTCGATGGAAACGCAGCCGGCGCGCCCAAGAAGTTCAAGCATGGCATGCGAGTAGAGATCGATGCGGGTCTGAATGCCGAACTGCACGGGTCGCGTGACCAAGGCCTCAAGAAGCGGCTTATTCGGCAGGAAAATCTCGTCGATGAAATAGAGGTAGGTGACGCCTTGCGCGATCAGTCCATCAATCTCTTCGAGAAGAACAGCTAGGTCCCGCCGCCGATACTGATCCCGAAAGTCGATCTTGGCACAAAACGAGCAGTGGTATGGGCAGCCTCGCGACGCCTCGACTTCAGCGCCCGGGCCAGTGGCACCGCCGTCGAAGCGATGATGATGGTGGTCATGCCTCGCAATCCACTCATCCGGCCAGCGCAGGGCAGGGAGATCGGTGAAGCGCGTGGCAACCGGGCCGCTCGCCTCATGAACGACACCGTTGCGGAGCACAGCGGTTCCCGCGACTTCACCTGGCACGCCACCGTTCGCCAGCGCCACGACAGCCTCTTCGCACTCGCCGCGTATCAAGGCGTCAGCGCCAAGCTTTCGCAGCGCTGCTTGAGGCGTGGCGGATCCATGAGGACCCACTGCGACGACGAGGCCCGCGCTCTGACCGAGTTCCGAGATCATCGCATGCGGAACACGCAGTTCCGGCTGCGCACACCGCCAGAACAGATAGGTGGGCGCAGTGGTGACCACCGTCATCGAGGGGGCGAAAATCGTAACCTGCTTTGCCATTTGCTGGATCGACAAGGATTGCAGGTTGCCGTCCAGCATCAGCACTTCGTGCCCCGCCGCTTCCAGCAGCGCACGGCAGCAGCCGAGTTCCAAAGGAAGGTGCGGCGCCCTGCAGCCGAAGTAGATGCTGCCTTCGAACGACCATGGCGGATTGAGGAGGGCGACTTTCATGCGCTGCAATCAGACCGCTGCCAGGCTCTCGCTGCATGGCGATAACCAATCGGCCAATGCCTTGAGACCATCATGCCACCCCAACGGCGCCGGTAGGCCAAGCGCTTCGGTCGCCTTGCTGGCATCAGCGACGAAATAACGCTGGTCACCCGGCCGCCAATCCTCGAATTGCACGACAGCCTGCCGCCCAAGGGTCGTTTCGATTGCTCGCACGACCTGAAGAAGTGTCACCGCATTGGCCGGGCCGCCGCCCAGATTATACGCGCATCCTGAAACCGCTTCGATCCTGCGGCACGCAGCCATGTAGGCCGAGACTGCGTCACCTACGAAAAGAGCGTCGCGCACCTGCTTGCCGTCACCGAAGATGGTGATCGGCTTACCTTGCAGAACCTGGATCATGAAATGCGCGAGCCACCCTTGGTCCTCGGTGCCCATCTGTCTGGGGCCATAGATGCAACTCATGCGCAGCACACAGGCTGGGACGCCAAAGCTTCTGGCGTAGTCGAGAACATACTGATCGGCGGCACCCTTGGAGCAGCCATAGGGCGTATGAAACGAGAGCGGCCGATCCTCGCCGATGCCGCGCGCGCGCAATCCCGCATCCCAGGGAAGATACGCCTCGCTATCCTCCTGCAAAGCGATATCGGCCAGGTCACCGTAAACCTTGTTCGTGCTTGCGAACACGACGGGCACGCGTCCGGCCGCACGCGCCGCTTCGAGCACGGTCATAGTCGCCCGGAGATTGACCTCGAAGTCCATCATCGGATCGACCATGCTGGTCGTGACGGCGACCTGCGCAGCAAGGTGAAACACTGCGCCCGCTTGCGACACTTCACGCGTCAAAGCGGCGTCGTCGCGAACATCCGCAATGACAGGGCGTATGAGATTTCCATGCCGCTCGACAAGCCAATCGAGATTGGCCTTGACGCCAGGCCGCACCAGCCCGTCATAGATGACGACGGAGTGGCCTTCGGTCGCGAGGCGATCGACCAGGTTACTTCCGATGAACCCGGCGCCCCCGGTGACAAGGACAGGTCGCGAACCAAAATCTGTCATGATGTTCACGCAACCAGCCCTCGCGCCTCGAGCTCTCGTCGTGCCTCCACCACCCGGTCCACCGCCTGCTGGCGCTGAACCCATTCCGCAAGTTCGCCCAGGCTGTCTGAGAAACCGCGTTTGGGCGCATAGCCGAGAACCGAACGGGCGAGAGAGATGTCGCCGAAGCAATGACGGATGTCGCCGATACGCGCCTTGTCCGAGACCTCGGCCGAAATACGCACGCCCATGGCGTCTGCTAGCGCGTCTGCAACATCAAGGATACTGACATCACGGCCGCTGCCGATGTTGAAAACCTGTCCAGGCGCGTCGGGATGCTCGAGTGCGAGAATAAAGGCGCGCACCACATCCTCGACATGCACGAAGTCGCGCCGCTGCTCACCATCCTCGAACACCATTGGCCGTTCCCGGTGCAGAAGGCGGCTCGCGAAAATCGCCAACACACCGGTATAGGGATTCGAAAGCGCCTGCCCCGGACCATAAACATTGAACAAGCGCAGCGCGACCGCCTCCATGCCATAGGCAGGCGCCACCGTGAGCGTCAGCCGTTCCTGCACGTATTTGGTCAGGGCATAAACAGAGGCGAGATTTGGCTGCTTCCACTCCGGCGTCGAGACCGGGATCAGCGACTCGCCTTTCGGTCCGAGCGGATTCCAGCCACCATCTGCCGGCCGCTGAGCAGGCCGCACGACGGCATCCAGCATCTGGCCATCTGCGGTTTTGTAGAGGCCTTCGCCATACACGCTCATGGAAGAGGCGACCACCACACGCTGCACCGGATGGTCGATCAGCTGCTGGAACAGCGTGGCCGTGCCCCCATCGTTCGCCGAAACGTAGCGCTCGATGGCATACATGCTCTGGCCCACTCCGACTTCGGCCGCCAGGTGAATCACCCTGTCGACACCGCGCACGGCGCGGGACACCATCTCCCCGTCGCGTACATCGCCCTCGATGAAATCCACATGGTCGAGGATAGGGTTGCGGCCGGGGGTGCCGGCGTGGACCTGGTCCACCAGGCTGTCTAATACACGAACCTCGTAGCCTCTATCGAGCAACGCTCCGGCAAGGTGGCACCCGATGAACCCTGCGCCCCCGGTGACCAGAACCCGTTCCGCCATGCCTTAACAACCCCGTCGATCGATGTGCCGCATCAGAGGCGCGGTCACTTTCAAGATCATGCTTACGGCTTTGCGACAGCTTCGTTGCAGTCGATTTGGCAAAAAACCGGTGTTGACAAGGTTGTTAGATGATCCCGCGGGAACGAAACTCTGCGCCAGCCTTGGCTCACAGGGTTTGATACGGCTGGTTTTAGGAGCGACTATTGCGCACTTATCCTATCTTCCTGGACCTCGAAGGACGGCGCGTCTGCGTTCTGGGTGAGGGCGAGGCGGCGGAACGTCGGGCTGCGACTTTTGCTGCTTTGGGTGCGGAGATCGAGCGCGTGCATGACGCGAAAAGTGCGCGCCTGGCCGGGTGCGCACTCGCTGTCGGAGCCGGGGCCCCTGAGGCAGAGCTTCGAGAGTTCGCCGGCGAGGCCAGGCGCCTCGGCATCCCGGTGAATATCGTCGATCGGCCGGAATTCTGCACCTATATCACGCCGGCGATCGTCGATCGCGCGCCACTCACCATCGCCATTTCCAGCGGCGGCGCGGCGCCCGTGCTCGCCCGCATGCTGCGCGCGCGAATCGAATCGCTTATTGCACCGTCCTGGGGACGCCTCGCTGCTTTGGCGGATAGCTTCAAGGCGGAGACAAGGGCGCGCCTGCCCGATGTCCTGCGCCGCCGCCGCTTTCTCGAGCGCGCTTTCACCGGCCCTGCCGCCGACTTGATCTTCGCAGGCGAGGACGAGGCGGCCCGGACCGCCTACGCACAGGCGCTTGATGCGGAAAGCCAAGGCGAAGTCACCCCGCAGGAGGGCGTGGTGCACCTCGTCGGCGCCGGCCCGGGCGCGGCCGACCTCGTCAGCCTGCGCGCCTTGCGTCTGCTTGGCGAGGCCGACGTCATCGTCCACGACCGGCTGGGCACCAGCGATGTGCTCGAACTCGCGAGACGTGACGCCGACCGGATCGATGTCGGCAAGAGCCAGGGCAACCACACCATGCCTCAGCGCGAGATCAACGCCTTGTTGATCAGCCTTGCACGCGCGGGAAAACGCGTGGTGCGGCTGAAGGGCGGCGACCCCTTCATCTTCGGCAGGGGCGGCGAGGAAGTCGAGGCGCTGACAGAGGCCGGAGTCGCTTGCGATGTCGTCCCAGGGATCACGGCCGCACTCGCCTGCGCGGCCTCCGCGCGCATCCCCCTAACCCACCGCGCCTCTGCACACGCCGTCACTTTTGTGACAGCGCACAGGCGCCGCGACGACCTGGGGATCGATTACGCCGGGCTGCTTCGCTCAGGCGTCACACTGGCAATTTACATGGGACTTGCTTCGCTGCCCCGTTTGCGCGACGAAATCGCCGCCGCTGGTCTCTTAACCTCGCAGCAAGCAGTTTTGGTCGAGAATGGCGGCACGGCGCAGACCAGGGTCTTGCGTGGCACTCTCGAGGAACTCGCATCCAGTGCAGGCGCTTGGTCGCGCGGCGGCCCGGCATTGATACTGCTAGGGGGCACCGCAGAGCGAAACCCCGCTACTACTCACGTCTAGGTTGACAATGCCGCACTGCACAAAAAATAGGCACTTTCCCGCCGTCGCGAACCGCCCTATAGCAACCAACATGTTGCTCGAGGGGACGATGCAGACGTCCAAAATCATAGAAGTGAACGGCGTTTTTCTCGGTGCTGCGGTCATGCTTCCGCAAGCACGGGGCTGGCGTTTTGTCGCGGCCGATCAACGCGTCGGCACGTTGGACGGCAGCGTTGCCGAAACGATTGAAGACACTAGGCGGATCGCCCGCCGGCTTTTTCTGGCGGCGAGCGCGGTACTCCCGGCTAAGCTCGAGGCGTCGATCGGCACCTGAACCCGGCCGCCGATCGCTATGCCGCCTCTCGGCTGCGTGACAGATCGGTGACTCCCCGCTAGAACGCGCGCGCTCATCGGGATCTGTCGCGCATGACAATCTGCCGCCTTGTTGCTTGCTGTCCATGAAGATAGTCGCTTGCAACAGCAATCGTCCGCTCGCCGAGGCAGTCGCCCGCGAACTCGACCTTCAGCTCACACGTGCCAGCGTCCGCCGCTTCGCCGACATGGAAGTGTTCGTCGAAATCCAGGAGAACGTCCGCGGTGAGGACGTCTTCGTCATTCAAAGCACCAGCTATCCCACCAACGACAACTTGATGGAATTGCTCATCATGCTGGACGCGCTGCGGCGCAGTTCGGCGAGGCGCAAGACCGCCGTCATTCCCTACTTCGGTTATGCCAGGCAGGACCGGAAATCCGCCCCCCGCACCCCCATCAGTGCCAAGCTCGTCTCCAACCTGATCACCCAAGCCGGCGCCGACCGCGTTCTCACCCTCGACCTGCACGCCGGCCAGATCCAGGGCTTCTTCGACATTCCCACAGACAACCTCTTCGCCGCCCCGCTGTTCGCGCATGATATTCAGCAGCGCTACCAAGGCCGGCGCATCATGATCGTCTCGCCCGACGTCGGCGGCGTGGTGCGCGCCCGCGCCCTCGCCACTCGCCTCAACGTCGACCTCGCCATCATAGACAAGCGGCGCGAGCGCGCCGGCGTCTCGGAGGTGATGAACGTCATCGGCGACGTTCAAGGGCGGGATTGCATCCTGGTGGACGACATCTGCGACTCCGGCGGCACCCTGTGCAATGCGGCAGACGCCCTCATCGCCGAAGGCGCACAATCGGTCAGCGTATATGTCACGCACGGTGTCCTCTCCGGCGATGCCGTCGCACGCATCGCCGCCAGCCCGATAGAGATGATGACCATCACCGACAGCATCCTCGCCACCGAAGCGATGCGCGCCTCGCCAAACCTGCGCCAGGCCACCATCGCGCCTCTCCTCGCCGAAGCCATGCAGCGCATCTCCGACGAAACTTCCGTTAGCTCGCTCTTTGACTGACCTCGATGCAGGCGGCCTCGCCCCAGCCGAATTCTGGTTTCTCCGCCACGGCGAGACGGACTGGAACGCCGGCGGCCTCTCGCAAGGCCGGACGGACGTTCCGCTGAACGCCAACGGCATCGCCCAGGCTCACCAGGCGGCGGCCGTCCTGGCCGGCCGTGGCATCGAGCGCATCGTGACCTCGACGCTGGGCCGTGCCATCGAAACGGCCCGCATCGTCGCTGCCGCACTGGGCCTCGGCTTCACCACCGATCCCGATCTCCGCGAAGCCTGTTTCGGCGACCAGGAGGGCCGGCCCATCGGACCCTGGTATGACGATTGGGTGTCTAACACCTACACGCCGTCCGGTGCCGAGGATTTCACGGATCTCCGTCATCGCGCCCGTGCGGCCATCAACCGTGCGACCGCAGCTCCCGGCCTGGTGCTCATCGTGGCGCACGGCGCGCTGTTTCGCGCGGCGCGAGCCGAAATGGGGCTCTCTCCTTTGGTCCGCACCGAAAATGGTGTGCCGTTTCTCTGCAGGCCTGGCTCGCCGGCTTGGGAGTTGGTTCCGGGGAAGTAAGGAAGGCAACGCGTTCTTTTTTGAAAAAAAGAACCAAAAAACTTTGACCTCTTTGGGCTCTGCATTTCCACTCAGCATAGCTAGGTGGCAAAAGTTTTTTGCTTCTTTTTTTCAAAAAAGAAGATGCTTCCCTTCTTCCCATATCGCGACCATAACGATAATCGCTACGAAAATTTAACAAACCGATGTCCGGTTACGACGAGACTTTCCGTCTCTGTCTATGAGGGGCCGCACTCACCCTTCAAAACGCTCGATACGCTTGGTTCCGCCACGAAACACTCGGGAGGACTTGCGTGACCATCATGCCGACAGCCAAACTCGTCGCCGATCCGACACGCCTCAGCGCCACTGCCGCAGCGCCGGCAGCGGATCTTGCTCGCGCTCAGGCGGCGCTTGCGGCTCCTCCTGCCGGCCAGATTGCCGTGCTGCGCAGCCCTCTCTCCGCCACCGTGCAAAACCCTTTGGGCGAGCCCGATCAGGTCCGCGGCATGAAGGCGGCCGAGCAACTAGGGCCGTTTACCGACCCCAATGGCCTAGGCCACGGCATCATCATCCTGAACATAACGACATCGGAACAGTTTGCCTTTGGCAGTGCGGCATCGCCGTTCGGAGTCATGCCGATTGTCAATGTGCCTGCGAGCGGAACGCAGTTCACGCTAGGCGCTGGCAGCGTCTGGTTCGAGACGAACATGCTGGCACCCGCGGCTGCGGCCGGCGGGTTCTCTGGGTTTCTGATCAGCGCCGGCACGTTGACTGCGAGCAACACGATCACCTTGCAGGGTGGAACTTACGTGGCGCCCGCGGGCACGACGCTGACGATGACGGCGACGCTCGCACCGCCTGCGCCTGGCACCGGCAGCCCGGGTGCCGATTTGACCAACGCCGAAACCGCCCTGCCGACGACCGTCACCATTGTTTTTACCCAGACGGCGGCGACGATTACCGCGTTGGCCAACTCAAGCGTGACGCTCTACGGCACGCCTGTCGGTCTCACATGGAACAAGGCCACGCCGCAGCCGCTGACTAACATCGGCGCCGTTCTCGTTCCCTGCACGGCGAGCGTCAGTTCTTTTCCGTTCTCGAACGTAGCCTCGGCCTTGTTCGCGCCGGCCGGAACAGCCGCCATGAACGCCGTCGGCTGGGCTCTGCCGGTCGCCGTCACCACGATTGGCGCATTGGGCAATGCGAGTGGCGCCGGATCGCTGGTGCTGGAGTTGGGTGCGGGCGCTTCATTGATCTGTGCCGGTCGTCCTGGCAGTGCACCGATAGGTGGCTGGCTGATCACCATCAATCCGGCGCAGCTTTTCGTGCTCGGAGGCGGCATCGGTGCCGCGAGCAGCACAAACTATAGTTTGTGGCCAGCGAGCCCGCCCGCCACGGTCGCCAGCACCATCACATGGTTGAACCCGGCAGGGTTCCTGGCAAGCCTCACGGCGACGCCGGGACACGAATTGGCCGCAATATCCGGCAGCGCCGCGGCTTTTCTCGACCGGCCGCTTGCGGCCGATGGTGGCGCGTTGCCGATGGCTGGCAACGGCACTCTGTTCGTCTCGACGGATACGACAGGCGTCATTTCGCTGTCCATTCTGGCGCAAGCGGCAGCGGCGCCCACACAAACCTTCTCTGTCGCCCTGGTAAATGCCTTGGTCGGCGTGAAGGCGCCGGTCATTTTCGTCGTCAACGGCGTCCTGCCAAACGCTGCCGCGACGCAATTTACCAGCCTTTCCGCAAGCATCATTTTCGACGCGCTCTGGCTGTTGCCGACACTGCCCGACCCCTACGCCGCAAGCTTCGATCCTGGATCGATCATCGACCGTGGCGACCTCGGATTTCTCGCTGCCATCTTGAGTTGGGGCGGCGGATCGGCTGCCGTCGGCTTTACGGTCTCCATCACGCCCGCGGCGCCATCGGCGGCCGGCATTTCTAGCCAGCCGATCCTGCCGGCCGCGATGCTGACTCTGCTGGATCTCTCGACAAGCGCTGACTTGTTTGGCGTTCAGATCGAAGGCAACGCGTTCGCTGGCGCCGTAGCCCCGCCGCTCGATCCCGGCTTCATTGGTCTCAGCCTGGCGATTTCCGATCTGGCGGTGGCGAGTTTCGCCCTGCCTGCGTTGTCCTGGGAGCCGATGATCGATGCGTCAGCCGTGCCGCCGAGCATCCTCGACGCACTGCCAGCGACGGACGGCATACCGACACTTCTCCGCGCAGTCAGTGTTCAGATCAACAACAGCGTGACGCTTGTGCCAGTGGCGCCGGCGCCCGTGCTGCTGCACACCATCTCCAACGTTACGGCCGGCTCCTCCTTCAGCGCGCAATTCAGCCTGCCTTTCGGCATGATCGCAAACATCGGCCAGGCGAACCGTCCGCCGGTGAACAATAACCCGTCGCTCTTCGCGCAAGAGGGCGGCATATTCGCCCTGGTGCAGCCGTCTTTCGCGGCCGGAACCGGCGCTCTTCAGCTGACTTTGGGCGCGCCTAACCCAACGCAGCCGAACGCGAAGTTTTCCGGCTCCACCACGCTTTCTACGGACGGCGCGGCCCCGGGCTACGGCACGAACGTGCTCGGCAGCGACGTCGCCACCATTTTCCTGGGCGAATTCGGCACCGGCGGCGGCGTACCCGTCATACGCGCGGACCTCGCCGGCTACGGCGCCAGCATCTTCAGCGACTGGACCGACCCGAACGTCAAAGGCACCGCCATCATCAAGGTGCAATTCGAGACGGTGGTCGGACGCACCGCCTACGAAGTCGTCAAGGCGCAAACCACACTTTATCCGCATGGCGTCCGCCTCGTGCGCACCGTCACCATCGCCAGGCAGAACGCCGGTTGGGTCAACCGCACAGACTCCGGCTGGGTCGCCGCTACTCCAGGCCTCTACAACTTTCCAAACACCACCTTCCCGCAAACACTGGTGAACCGCGGCGCCATTGCCGGCGTGTTCAACGTGCGCAACGTGCGCGAATTCGAGACTGTGGTTGCCAGCGGCTTCACCTACCGCCGCGCGCTGTTCGACGCCGATGTCGGCCTCGATCACCGGGTGAAAGTCACCGCTGGCGGACAATCCTCGTCGCTACCGGACGCGTTCGGCAATCCGGTGACCTTGGTTCCTGCACGCAACCTGACCGGCTATGTGCAGATCGCGCCAGGCGAAAACGCCACGCCGCCCGCCCCAAACCCCGACCCTGGCCCAGCCGATCTCGCCTTGCTGTTCGACGCAGTGGGCCCGATCATCGATCCCATCGCCTGCACAGCGGAGATCGGCGGCATCCCGACGGCTGCGGGAACAGCGCTGCGCTGCTCCGGCATCTCCTTCGACATGACGCCAGGCAGCGCGCCAGCACTCGGCGCGGCACTTCTCTCCTCACCCGTATTGCCGCAAGACGGCGCCTGGGGCTTCGGCAAACGCGCTGCAAACGCAACGGCGCCGACTGCTCTCCCCAAAGGCGCGCCCGTTCCGCTGGTCCAGGCGAACGCCGATCCTTCAACCTGGCACTTTGCCGATATCGCCGACGTGCTCCAGCTTGCTTCGCCCTCCAGTGTCTATGGACTTTTGCAGGATACCGGAACGCAGAAAACCCTGTTCGAACAACCAACGGTCAAGGAACTCAGCACTGCTCCCGCGGGCACGCTGCCCTCGATCCAACTGCCCGCCGGCGTTGCCCCCGCACTCGCTGACCTCGGATCGCTGCTTGGCGCCACCGGCCTCTTCCCCGATCTCTCCAAGGCAATCTCGTTCCTCACCGGCGCCATCGAGCAACTCCAAACCCTCAAACAGGGTCTGCATTACTCCAAGGACATCGCCTTCAAGGGCGACGAGGACCCGACGACGTTGCTCGACCTTGGCGTGCTGCAGGTTGCCCTGATCTACGCCGACACCAGCGCCGGACAGACAGGCGGCGTCTACAACAAGCCGACCGATATCAGCTTCAACATCGACCCCGCGCACACGCTTCCCGCTTCGAACGGACGCAACTGGTGGCTCACCATCGGCCCGGCCTCCTTCGCGGTCACTATCCCGGAATTCGGCCCAAGTCCGATCCTCACCATCATCGGCGGTTTCGCTTCCGACGACAAAAGCAAGCCCGGCCTCTCCGGCCTCACCATCGACTACGGCACGGCGCTCGACACCATCAAGTCGATCCTCAGCAAGCTGCAGGCGCTCGCAAGCTTCCTCCCGGGCGGCGGTGGCGCCGACCTCAGTGTCTCGGTCTCGGACGGCAAGCTCACCATACGCGATACCTTCGCGCTCCCAACACTTCCCTTGGGCCTCGGCGACCTTTCTGACATCAGCCTCGACCTCGGCCTGTCGCTGACCCTCTCGCCGCTGTCTGCAGATTTCATCATAGGCATCGGCGATCCGGACAAACCGTTTAATTGGGTCATCTCTCCGCTCGCCGGCAATGGCGCCATCGATATAGGCGTGAAAAACGGCTCGCCAGACTTCCTCATCCAGGCCGGCATCGGCCTTGGACTTTCCATCGATATCGGCATCGCCGAGGGCTCCGCCTCCATCACCTTGGCATTTTCCTTGGAAATCAACGGATCGTCCTTGACGATCATGATCATCCTCAACGGCCAGGCATCGGTGGACGTTCTCGGCGGCCTGGCCTCTGCCTCTCTGACCCTGACAGCCGCCATAGGCATTTCGATCAAGCCGTTTCCGCCATTGCCGAAAATTTCGGGCGGCGAACTCGTGTTCCCAGCAGAGACGATAACCTTCCTCGCCTCCGTGGCCGTGGGCATCCACATCTCGATCTGCTGGGTCATCAGCATCAGCTTCGAAGGATCCTGGAGCTTCTCGCAGTCGGTGCAGACGCCGCAGGTTTCGGTCGATCTCTAAGCGCGTTCTTTTTCGAAAAGAAAGAACCAGAAGACCTTCGCGACTTTGGCTTCGTGCTCGTTTGGAATAGGGAGCTTTACATGCTCGATGATCTTGAACTGAGCTTGATGGCGTTTCCGCAGTCCTGGACAGCGGCTACCAATACGCTTTCCGTCAACCTGTTGGTCCTGCCGATCGGCAATCCGCTCGGCGCTGTCGGTAGCGTCGCCAAATTCGCCGGCACGACGCTCAAGCTCAACGCCCGTTTGATAACGGGCGAAGCACTACCAGCAACGACAGCCGCTGCCGCACTCACCGTTCCATTTGCCGCTGTGCCGCCGAACGGCGCTGTCGCGCTGCTCACCGGCTTGCAGTCCCGGCTTCCTGCGGGAACAACCATCACCACCGGCAAGGTCACCGCGGCGCAGGCGCCAGCAGCCAGCGTGCGGATCATGAAGGCGCTGCCGCCAAGCTACACGACCGCCATTCCGTTCTCCCGCCCACGCGATCCCAATATCTTCGTCGTCGGCGACGGCTACGGCTGCGCCGTCAAGGCGCAGGACCCAGGCATAACCCTGTCGCCGCCCGCGCCGAGTATCGCCTGGGGCCAATTAATCTCTTTCATCCTGCAGCAACCGGCCCTCGCTGTCGCCTGCGGCTTTGTCTACCACACGACCGTGACGATACCGCCCGCGCTGGTCGCCGACACCTCCTGGATAAGCTTCGCCATCGACACGAGCGTCGCCACCAACCCCTTCGTGCTCGACCTGGCAAACCCCGACTCCGTGCGCAGCTACGCCGCGCGCCTGCCGCGCCTCACCACAGACCGCAAGCTCTTCGCCGCCGCGCTGTTCCCGATCGTTCCCTTCCCAAACTCCAACCTCGCAGTCGCCGACGTCGAAGCAGCTATCTATGACGATGGCTTCGCCCAAGTGATCCACTGCCACCAGCCGCCGACCATCGATACCGCAACCGGCAGCACCGCAGGCATGGCGCCAGGCGCCGAAGCAGGCATGCAACTCGGCTGGGATGACGAGCAGGTCACCGTCTGGCTTGACCGGCAGGTCGGCCTCTTGCGAGACCGTGCCAACAACACCACGACAAATCCCGAAGCGCCTCTCGGTGTGCTCGGCTATCGCATCGATGTCCGCGATGCGGCCGCAACCACCTGGAATTCGCTCTGCGCCGTCACCGGAAACCTGCCGTTCAGCGGAAATGTTGCGACTGGCGTAGGCAACACGGCCAGCGGCGAGCTTTTCATCAATCCGGCGCCTGTGCGCTCGCAGGTTGCCGGCTCAGCGGCTGACCCGGGATGGCTGCCGCTCTATTTTGCTGCCTGGCGCGGCGCGAGCCTTGTCGTCGCCGATCCCACGATGGCCCAGCTCAATCCACCTGCGCCCACCGGAACACCCGCCACACCCACGAGCCTCCTGCATGGCGTGCCCGTGCCACCGCCGCTCTACGGCCACAGCTACCAGTATCGCGTCAGGATGGCAGACCTCACCGGCGGCGGCCCAACCCTTGCCGACGCACCGGTCCATCCCGGCCTCGTGCCAGTCGGCACGTGCCCATTCCGGCGATATCTCCCGCCGAAGGCGCTGGAAGTGTCGAGCTTTCCGCCACCGCCGCCGCTTCCCGCAAAGCCTGCCGCATCGCGCACCATCACGAAACTCGTCGTGCAGCGCCCGCACATCGGCTACCCGGAAGCCATCTTCGCGGGCGTGCCCGCCACGACCTTTCAGGGCAACAGCCTGGCCAACCTGATCAGGAACGCGCTCGCCGCGAAACGCGCCATCGGCGTCTCCGACCCCGACGTGGACCGCTTCCAGGTCACCGTCGAAGCCGCCATTCCAGACCACGACATCGGCGTTTCCGGCACGCTGCCAGGAGATCTCGACGGCGCCAAATGGCGTATCGTCTATTCCATCGTCGTGCCCTTCACGGCCGCCGCGAACGCACCCGTCACACTCACGCTGAAATACGGCAACGTCCCCGACATCGCGACGATGACGCTCCCCGCAGATGGTGCCACCCTGCTGCCTATTCCGACAGGCCGCGACATCCGCATCCGCCTCGTTCCGCTCAGTGCCGTGAAGAGTAACTACTACGGAACACCGACGCCGCCATCCGGCGCCGCCACCGACTACATCACTCGCCAGGAAGCGGCAGCCGAACCCGCCCTGTTCCCGAACACGCCACAGAGCCAGCTCAAAGCCTGCTGGCTGCAGCCCATCGGCGATCTTCCAGCGCTTGTCGCGCAATCCTTCAACCTGGTGAACAACAACCTCACCTTTTCGGGGCAGCCCGGCCAGCGCACCGTGTTTGCCGCGTCAGGCGCCGTGCGCTGCACTCTCGCGCCCGACCGCAGCGCCATCACGCTCGCCAGCGGCAACGAACTGCTCGACCACTGGATCGTCGCACTCGATATCGACATCGCGCGCGACTGGACGTGGGACGGTTTCGCCGCCCCCGCGCTCACTGTCTCGCGAGACGGCCAGGTCATCGGCACCATGGTCTTCCCAACTGTCGTAGGCGGCAGCGCGCTGGGCACGTTAGGCGTTCCCTCTGATCGCAGCATGACCCGCCTCGTGTTCCTGGACGCCATCATCCCACATCCGGCCCTGGGCGCTTTCCCGGCGGTCCTGACGCCATCCTACACGGTCACCGCAGCCTTCCCGAAGGCGCCCGCCGTCAGCCAAACCTACTCGACGCTTCGCCTGCCGATCACCACGCCGCCCGCGCAAACGCCGAAAATCGTCTCCACCGGCATTGCCGAAAGCGCCTATTTGGCGGCCACCGACTACTCCAGCACCGCGCCACGCGACCGCTTCCTCTGGATCGAATTCGACGCGCCAATCGCCGACTCTGCAGACGACACCTACTTCGGCCGCGTCCTCGCCTATGGCCCCGATCCGCTCCTTGCCATCAACCTGCAACTCTCCAGCGCGCCGCTCACCGACCCCGAACCAGCCCTCGCCATCGATCCGGAAGCCGTCCGCCTGATTTTCGCCGACGAAGACAGCGACGAAGCCGGCCTGGACGCCATGGTCCCGCTCATCCCCGCCACTCCCTCCGCAACAACGCCCGACGGTGTGCATTACCTGCTGCCTCTGCCACCCGGCATCGCGCCCGATGCGCTCGATCTGTTCGGCTTCTGGACTTACGAATTCCGCGTCGGCCACAGCACGCAATGGAGCACCGCGCAAGGCCGTTACGGCCGCCCGCTGCGCGTCGCCGGCATCCAGCATCCGCCGCCAAAACTCACCTGCACCGTCTGGCGCAACGACACCGGCATTTCTGCCACGGCCGCCTACGCCACCACCCTTTTGGACGGTCAGCCTGCCATCGACCTGCTTCGCGGCGACCCGCAAACCGCGCTGTGGTTCATGCTCTACGCACAGGTCACGCAGACCGACGGCGCGAGCAAGCGCAACATCCTTCTCGCCCGCCAGGAAGCCTCGCTGCTGCCGCAAACAAGCTTCGGCAAACCGGTGCTCACTCCGCACAGCCAGAACCGCGAACCGCGTGGCCTGGCCGCCTTCTCGCAGACCAACATCATCAGCATGCTGACTCTCCTCGGCTTGCCCCTGACCTCGCCGCTCAGCGTGCTTTGCGTGGAAATCCTGCCAGGACCACTCCACGCCGAGTCCATCGACACTCGCGCAGCGGCAACACGCTCGCCCAATGCATCCGTGGCCATTCAGGAGGATCCTCTCGGAAGTCAGCTGGGTCAGCGCCGCATCCTGCGCACATCGCCACTCACCGCTGTTCAGGCGATTTGCTGAAAGTTCGGAAAAGCTAGCAAGCAGTTCTTTTTAAAAAAACGAACCAAAAAACTTTTGCGACATGGGGCCGGGCCTGAGGAGGTGCCCGGCCTAAACATGTAAAAGTTTTTTGCTTCTTTTTTTCAAAAAAGAAGACCTGTCTTATACCCCTCCCATGACCAACAACTACCAATTCTGGATCGACCGAGGCGGCACCTTCACCGACATAGTCGCCCGCCACCCAGACGGCCAACTCACCACCCGCAAACTGCTCAGCGTCAATCCTGGCCGCTACGAAGGCGCCGCCATCGCCGGCATCCGCGCCATACTCGGCCTGGCGTCAGGCGAGCCGATCCCGCCAGTGATCGAGACGGTCAAGATGGGCACCACCGTGGCCACTAACGCGCTGCTCGAGCGCCGCGGAGAGCCCACCTTGCTTCTCGTAAACCACGGCTTTGGTGATGCGCTACGCATCGGCAATCAGACACGGCCAAAGCTTTTCGAGCTGGCCATCCATCGCCCGCCACAACTCTACGAACGCGTCGTGGAGGTGTCAGGCCGCGTGGATGCGCAAGGCCAGGAACTGGAACCGCTGGATGAAGACGCAGCCCGTGCGTCTTTGTGCGAGGCGGCAGCCGCTGGCCTGCGCGCCTGCGCCATCGCTCTCATTCACGGCTGGCAATATCCGGCGCACGAACAGCGGCTCGCCGCGCTTGCGGCGGAAGCCGGTTATACGCAGATATCGGCAAGCCACGATGTCAGCCCGCTGGTGCGTCTCATTCCACGCGCCGAAACCACGGTGGCCGATGCCTACCTCTCGCCTGTGCTACGCCGTCATGTCGGAAGGCTGGCGCAGGAGCTTGGCGAGACAAAGCTGACTTTCATGCAGAGCCATGGCTGCCTGACGGACGCAGCGACTTTTCGTGGCAAGGATGCCGTGTTGTCCGGCCCCGCGGGTGGCATCGTCGGCGCGGTACGCACCGCGGCCGCAGCCGGCTACCACCAGGTGATCGGCTTCGACATGGGCGGCACGTCCACGGACGTTGCACTTTATGCAGGCGCTTTCGACAGGCGTTCGGAAGCCGAAATCGCCGGCGTGCATCTGCGCACGCCCATGTTGTCCATCAACACCGTGGCCGCAGGCGGCGGCTCGATCCTTCATTACGACAGCAACCGCTTTCGCGTCGGCCCAGACAGCGCCAACGCCGATCCAGGCCCGGCGTGCTACCGCCGTGGGGGCCCGCTGACTGTGACCGACGCGAACGTCTGCCTGGGCAAGATCCAGCCGCGCCACTTCCCGCCGATCTTCGGGCCCGCTGGCGATGAAATGCTCGATGCGCAGGTAGTTCACGAAGGTTTCGCGTCTTGGGCGGCCGAGCTGGGCCGCGATCCGCGTGATGTCGCCGAGGGTTTCATCCGCATCGCCGTCGCGAACATGGCGCATGCGATCAAGCAGGTGTCGGTGCAACGTGGCCACGAACCATCGTGTTTCGTGCTGCAATGTTTCGGTGGGGCCGGCGGCCAGCATGCCTGCCTGGTAGCCGACGAGCTCGGTATCGACACGATCTTCATCCACCCGTTCGCCGGCGTTCTCTCAGCCTACGGCATGGGACTCGCAGATCAGAGCATCATGCGCGAACGCGCCATCGAACGCCTGCTGGACGAATCAACCCTCCCGGACATCCTGGCGCAAGCCGAAGATCTCGTAGCCGTCGCGAAAGACGCATTGGCTGCACAGAGCGTGGGCGCAATGCAAATCATCCGCTCCGCGCAACTGCGCTATCAAGGCAACGAAGCCGCGCTGACGGTGCCCCTGGGCGATTGCCGTTCCATGCGCGCGGACTTCGCCGCCGCGCATCGCCGCCACTTCGGCTTCGCCGCCGAAGCCCACGCCATCATGGTCGAGGCGATCAGTGTCGAAGCCATCCAGCCGGGAGAGCCCGCGGTCGAGACATCGCTTCGTGCGCGCACGATCGAACCGCTGCACAAGGCCGGCGCGGTGGAAATCTGGAGCGGCGGCCGCGCTCACAAGGCGCCAGTCTATGATCGCGCGTCACTGCTTGCTGGCGACCGCCTCGCCGGCCCGGCTCTCATTCACGAGGCAAACGCGACAACCGTCATCGAACCGGGGTGGAACGCAGCGATCACTACGCAGAACCATATGATCCTGACACGAACCTCGCCGTTACCGCGAGAGGAAATCCAGGCAGGCAAAGCCGATCCTGTCCTGCTCGAGCTGTTCGGCAACGTCTTCATGTCCATTGCAGAGCAAGCGGGCGCGGTTCTGCAGAACACCGCGCAAAGCGTGAATATCAAGGAGCGGCTCGATTTCTCCTGCGCCCTCTTCGATGCGCGAGGCAACCTCATCGCCAACGCACCGCACGTTCCGGTGCATCTCGGCGCCATGGGCGAGAGCGTCAAAACCGTGCTCGCCCGCCGCGGCGGCACGCTGAAGCCAGGCGATGTGATCGCCCTGAACAATCCCTTCGCCGGCGGCTCGCACTTGCCTGACCTCACCATTATCACCCCACTCTTCGATCCCGCCGGCACAACCCTGCGCGCCTTCGCCGCTTCACGTGGACACCACGCCGACATCGGCGGACTGACACCGGGATCGACCCCGCCCGACTCACGCACCCTGGACGAGGAAGGGGTGGTGCTCGACGACTTTCTCCTTCTCAGCCAGGGAAACTTCCGCGAAGCGGAGTTCCGTGACGCCCTGTCGAGCGCCGCGTATCCTGCGCGAAACCCGGACGCAAACGTGGCCGACGCCCTGGCCCAAGTGGCCGCCAACGCAGCCGCCGCGCGGGCTCTCGAAGCTGTGGCCGAGCGCTACGGCTGGGATGTTGTCAATTCCTACATGAGCCATCTGCTCGACCATGCCGAGAACTGCGTAAGGCGTGTCGTCGAACGGCTGAGCAATGGCGATTTTGCGACAACGATGGACGATGGCGCGCCACTCCGCGTGGCCGTCCGCATCGACAGCCAGAAACGCGCGGTTACCGTCGATTTCACCGGCTCTGGCCCTCAACACGTAGGCAACTTCAACGCTCCCGCCGCGGTGATCCGCGCCGTTGTGCTCTATGTCTTCCGTTGCCTGGTGGCGGAGGACATTCCCCTCAACGACGGCTGCATGCGCCCGATCACCCTGGTGATCCCGGCGGGGAGTTTCCTGTCGCCCTCCCCGGGCGCCGCGGTCGTCGCCGGCAACACGGAAGTCAGTCAGGCGGCGTGCAACGCCCTGCTTGCCGCGTTGGGCGCTTGCGCCAGCAGCCAGGCGACGATGAACAACTTCCTCTTCGGCAACGCCACGCACCAGTATTACGAAACGATCTGCGGCGGCGCCGGCGCAGGGCCGACCTTCGCAGGCGAGCCTGCCGTGCACACGCACATGACCAATACCCGCATGACTGATCCCGAAATCCTCGAAATGCGTTACCCTGTCGTGCTCGAGGCCTTTTCGA
This sequence comes from Acetobacteraceae bacterium, assembly GCA_965198825.1. Lineage (GTDB taxonomy): Bacteria > Pseudomonadota > Alphaproteobacteria > Acetobacterales > Acetobacteraceae > BOG-908. Next base: position 955,817 of record CBDAQB010000003.1, read on the forward strand.
TCAGGCCCGGTTCAGGCGGCGAGGGGACGCACCCGGGCGGCGATGGCGCCATCCGCCGCCTGCGCTTTCTCGCACCCATGACCGCTTCTATCGTCTCTCAGCGCCGTGTCGTCGCACCCTTCGGATTGGCAGGCGGTGCCAGCGGCGCTCCAGGCCGGCAATGGGTGCTCAGGGCCGACGGCACCAGGGAAGACCTTCCCGGCATCGTCCGCATCGACCTCGCCGTCGGCGATGTCGTGACCATCGAAACACCAGGCGGCGGCGGTTGGGGCGCAAAGAGGCCGTAAGACGGTTGATAACACGCGTAATCTTCCGCTAGTCTGCAACCATTGAGCAGTGAAGATCAGCAATGTCACAACTCTTCAGCCCTAATTCCCGGCGCCTCAACCTCCTGGCCTTGGCCAATGCCCTATACCGGCAGCAGGTCCGGCTTGATGAGCCAAAGCGTGAGAACCTTCTTGGGAGCGTGGGGGATGAGGTAACCCCGTCTTTTGAGGTTGTGGACGCTTGACAAGATAGGCCTTCTTTTTTGAAAAAAGAAGCAAAAAACTTTTGCAAACTTAGGCTGAGCACATCCTCAGGACCGGCCTGAAGTCGCTTGCTTTTCAGCAACTCCCCGACGCACAGCAAGCGCCAGCAAAGCCGGCGCCACCAACGCCCCGACAGCCAAGTGAAGTCCCAAAGCCAAAGGAAAGCTGGCGAGATCAACCAAAAAGGCGACGGCCAGCACTGCCTTTTCGCCAAGCAGAAATCCTCGCTTGCGTGCAGCATTCACCAGCCAGGCGCCTGCAACGGCGGTCATCAGCAGATCGTAGAACAGCGCAAACGGCGTCACCATAAGCACTCCCGCCGCCAGCGACGCGTAACGCACTTCCTGCGAAATGCCACGCCGCCACCAAAGCCAGGCTACGGCGCAAACCGCCACCACGACGGAGCAAATCTGGATGGCGCTCGATAAATGCGTGTCGATCCCGGCGAGCCGAGCGGCGCCATAGGGATCCACGTGGCCGCGAAACTGAATGACACCGCCTTCGACTGTCTGCTGCAGATGGGTAAGCATGTGCAGGTAGGCGGCCCAGGCCTGTTCTCCGAACAGCAGCATGGACAGGCCGGCGAGTGCCGCCACCGCCAGCGCCGCACCGGCGAAGGCGCGGAAATGCCGGCCGGCGAGCAGCGCCACCGGGATCAGCAAGCCAAGATGCGGCTTGAAGCAAAGCGCCCCGAATGCGGCGCCTGCCGCCATCGGCCGTCTGTTGAGCAGCAGAGTGCCGAGCGCCATCAGACCCGCCGAGAGAAACGAATTCTGGCCGATCCCGATCGTCCAGAACACGGAGGAAACGGCGAACAGGGTAGCGGCGGCCGCGCTGCCGCCGCCGGCTGCCTCTGTTGCGAATCGCAGCCAGAATGCCGCCGTCAGAACCTCGAACAGGACAAAGGCTGCCAGATAGGGCAGGCGGGCAAGCGGCGCGCAAATCAGCATGAAAGTCGGCGGATAGAAAAAGAACTCGTATTCGACGCCCGGTTCGGTCGCGCGCTCCTCGGCCGCGTGATGCTTGGGAATGTCGTAGGTGTCTTGGGCCATGCCCGCATCGGCGAGCGCGCCGGCGGCGTAGAAGCTGACGAAGTCGGTCGTTACCGGCTTGTTCAGCTTGACGATGGCGCCATGCGTCCCGGCCACGAAGATGGCGAGGATAAGGGCCTGCACAACGATGAGAACCGCGGCCAGCCTGCGAAGACGATCCGCCGAGGAAAAGGAGTTCAAAGGCTTGCCTTGAAGGAATGGCAGAGGCAAAGCGCCCTCCTGACCTTTGTCCTACCTGCGGTTGATTCGCTAGTTGGAGTGCCATGACGATACTGCGGGATGCGAACTGGCTGGGCCCCGACCGGGCCCGCGCCTGGTCGAGGGTCCTGGCGATATTGCTGTTCATCAGGGTCGCGGTCTGGATCATCCACCCGCAGGGCGGCGACCCGATCGCCTACGACTACATTTGCTACTGGGCGGCCGCCGGCCTGGCCGCCGCAGGCCACGCCGCCCTCGCCTACGACACCGCGGCACTCTCGAGAGCCGAGCATGCCGCCATCGCGATGGATCCGAACGGCTTCTTCGGCTTCTACTATCCACCCAGCTATCTACTGCTCCTGCTGCCGCTAGCGTTCCTGCCCTACGTCATTTCGCTCCTGACGTTTTTGGCAGCTGGCCTGGTGCCGTTCGTCGCCAGTGTGCGCATGCTTCTGCCGCAACGGTGGGCATGGCTGCCCATCCTGTCGTTCCCGGGCGTGGTCGTCACCGCAGGCACCGGACAAAACGGCTTTCTGTCGGCCGCCTGCTTCGGCGGTGGTTTGGTCTTTCTCGACTCGCGTCCCATTCTCGCCGGCGCCTGCCTGGGGCTGCTGAGCTACAAGCCGCATCTCGCCCTCTGCGTGCCGGTGGCGCTCTTCGCCGCCCGCCGCTGGCATGCCGTGTTAGGCGCGGCTCTTTCCTCGCTCGGCCTTGCCGCGCTTTCCTGGCTGGTCCTCGGTCCATCGGCCTGGGCTGGCTTCATCGCCGGCCTTCCCCTCGCCAGCCAGATGCTCGCTCACGGGCTGATCGATCCCACAAAGCTGCAGAGCACATTCGGCGCGTTCCGCATCCTGCATCTCTCCATCACCGCCGGATCGGCCGTGCAGGCGCTCGTCTCGCTATCCGCACTGCTCGTGCTCGGCGTCATCACCTGGCGCCGGCCCGGCGGCCAAGCCGAAGGCGCCACGCTCGCTGCTGCGGCCCTGGTGTGCTCGCCTTACCTCGTTGACTACGATCTGGCAGTGCTCGGTCTGCCGCTCGCTTGGGTCATGGCGATGGCGCTACGCGACGGCTTCTTTCCCTGGGAGAAGCTGATCCTGCTCGCCGGGTATATGCTGCCGATCCTGTCGCATGGCCTGGCTGCCAGTTTCGACATCCCGGTTGCGCCTGTTGTTCTCTATGGCGTGTTCCTGGTTGTTGCGCGGCGCGCCGTTCAGCCAAGCGCGTTCTTTTTTGAAAAAAAGAACCAAAAAACTTTTGGAAACTTTGGCTCAGCCTGAGCAAGTGCCGAGCCTAAGCGGTAAAAGTTTTTTTACCCCGACTCATTGAGTATCCGGCTCCGTCGCCCCTTGCGGCGCGCTGTGTGTTTAGATTCTCCTTGCGGTCATGCGCGGTGGCTTTCTCACGGCTGAGGAGAGGCAGGTTCTGACCGAGTTGGCTCGGGACGGGCTTGCTGCCCATCGTCTGGCGCGGCGGGCGAATGCCCTGGTGCTGCTGGACCAGGGGATGAGCCCTATCAAGGTGGCCAAGGTCCTGCTGCTGGACGACGACACCATCCGTGAGTGGCACAAGACCTTCGAGCAGGACGGCATCGATGGCCTGGTCGGCTTCCATTACGGCGGCCGGCACGCGTTTCTGGCGCCGGCGCAGGAGACCCAGCTTAAGGCCTGGCTGGAGCGCACCCTGCCGCGCACCACGTGCGAGGTCGGCGCCTATATCGAGCGCCAGTTCGGCGTGACCTATGAGAGCCGCTCTGGGCTGGTCGCCTTGCTGCACCGGCTGGGGTTTGAGCACCGCAAGCCCGCGGCGGTGCCGAGCAAGATGGACCCCGGCCGTCAGCGCCGGTTCATCGCTGTCTACGAAAAGCTGTTGAACAGCCTTCCTGCGAACGAGATGGTGATGTTCGCCGATGCGGTGCATCCGACCTACGGCGCACAGCCCGTCGGCTGCTGGGCGCCAAAGGGCGTGGCGATCGCCGTGGAGCAGACCACCGGCCGCGAGCACGTCAATATCCAAGGTGCGATCGACCTGCACACCGGCACCACCTGCGTGCTCGAGGTCCCCTCGGTCGACGCCACCAGCACGATTGCGCTGCTGCAAACCATCGAGGCGCGCTTTCCGGCCAAGCGCCGGATCCACGTCATGCTCGACAATGCGCGCTGCCATCACGCCAAGCTGGTAAGAGCCTGGCTCGACCGGCGAGACTGCCGAATAAGGCTACATTTCATCCCGCCCTACTGCCCGCATCTGAACCCGATCGAACGATTGTGGCTCGCGATGCACAAAGCCCTGATCCACAATCGGTGCGCTGCGAACTTCAGGCAATTCCGCGCCCGCGTCCTGACCTTTCTGCGTTACGACGTGCCAAGCCGATGGGACGTGCTCTGCGACTAGGTCACGGACAACTTCCGCATCCGCGACCCGGGTCGGTTCCGGATTCTCACGTGAGCGGAGTATTGGTTCTTTTTTTTCAAAAAGAACATGCTTGCTTCCTAGTTTTTTTGAGAAGTAACCGTGCCCTTTGTGTCCGACACCGATCTCGCCGAAATAGCCACTGGCCTGATCGACTGCACGCTGCCGAAACAACGCTGGACTCACGAGGGACATTTCGCCGCCGCGATCTGGATAGTCGCATGCCGGCCCGATCTCGACGCCGTCCGCGACATGCCTGGGCTCATCAAAGCCTACAATGTGTCGGTAGGCGGCGAGAACACGGACACCGCGGGCTATCACGAGACGATCACTCAGGCGTCGCTTTGCGCGGCGAAGGGCTTCATCGCCGGCTATCCCGATGAGCCTTTGCATGCCGTGTGCAATCGCCTGCTGGCCTCACCGCTCGGAAAGCCGGATTGGCTGCTTGCCTACTGGTCGCGCGTGCAGTTGTTCTCCAAGGAAGCACGTCGCAGGTGGGTGGAACCGGACATCACGCCTCTGCCTTACGCTTGAGCCGGCGGTTGCCGCTCATCGGGTTATGCCCGCGTGCTCTCGGTGACTCAGCCAATAGCTGCCGTCATCCTTCTCTAACCTATGCCGCGCAAAATGCGCCTTCAGCCTGATCGCAGGCGGGCAGGGGATTGACGTTGAATCGTTCGGCGTTGCTGGACCGAGGTGCGGAGGAGGTAGCCACCGGCAAACTCGCGGCCGCGGAGCGAACCTATCGCACGATCCTGGCCGATGAGCCGCAGGACGCTGAGGCGCTCAGCAATCTCGCCGCGGTGCTGAACGGCGCCGAGTGCCACGAAGCGGCCGAAGCCGCTTGCCGCGCATCCTTGCAGGCGCAGCCGGGCTACTGGGCGGCGCTCGCAAACCTTGGTGCCGCGCTCCACAGGCAACAGCGCTACGAAGAGGCGGTCACCGCCTATTCCGCGGCGATCGAGGCCAACCCCGCCAATGCCAAAGCCTTCACCAACCTCGGCGTCGCGCTGAACGAGCAATGGCGCATGACCGAGTCGTTGCGCGCGCACGAAGCAGCCGTCGCACTTGCGCCCAACGACCCTGAAATCCGCAACAATCGCGCCCTGGCCTTGCTGATTGCCGGCGATCTCGCACAGGGTTTTGCCGAGATGGAATGGCGCTGGCGCACGCCATCGATGAAGCCGCACGGCGTTCCAGGCCCCCTATGGCTGGGAGAGGCGCCGCGTGGCCGCACCATCCTCCTGCACGACGAAGCCGGCTTCGGCGACACGCTGCAATTCGTACGTTACGCCCCCCTGGTTGCCGAACGCGGCGCACGCGTCGTGCTGCAAGTCCAGGCGCCGCTCGTCAGCTTGGTCCGCCGCAGCATGCCCGAAGTGGCAAATGTCTTCGCACGCGGCGAAGCGCTGCCTGCCTATGACCTGCAATGCCCCCTGGTGAGCCTGCCGCACGCCTTCAATACGACCCTCCAGACGGTGCCCGCCGGCGTGCCGTACCTGCACCCCGACCCAGCCACCGCCGCGCAATGGCGAGCACGCCTGGAAGCGTCCCGCACCACGCCCGGCCTTCTCGTCGGCCTGGTCTGGGCAGGAGCATCCCGGCCGGACATGCCGCAAGCCATGGCAATGGATCGCCGCCGCTCCATGACGCTCGCGCACTTTGCCCCTTTCGCTAGCGTGCCGAATATCCGTTTCGTCAGCCTGCAACTCGGAACATCACCCGAGCGCACGCCGCCCGGCATGGCCATCCTCGACCCGATGGCAAGCATGCAGAGCTTCGACGACACGGCAGCGCTGGTCGCGAACCTCGACCTTGTCATCACCGTGGACACATCCGTCGCGCATCTCGCCGGTGCCTTGGGCCGCCCCGTATGGGTGCTGTCCCGCCACGACGCCTGCTGGCGCTGGCTGGCAGGCGAACAATCAAGTCCCTGGTATCCGCAATTGAGGTTCTATCGCCAGCCTGGTCCTGGCGATTGGGCTAGCGTGATTTTGGAGGTGACTGACGATTTGAAGGAATACGAAGACAAGCGGAAGAAGAATCTTCTTTTTTGAAAAAAAGAAGCAAAAAACTTTTGGACCTTTAGGCCCGGCACTTCTTCAAGCCCGGCTCAAATTCGCAAAAGTTTTTTGAATCTTTTTTTCAAAAAAGAACTGCTTCCTTACTCTTCACACCCACAATCCCGAAGCACGGAAGCCACCGCCTCAGGAGGCACATCCCGACACGTAAACGCCTGGCCAACACCGCGCGCCAGCACGAACGACAGCCTGCCGTCACGCATCTTCTTGTCGCGCTTCATATGCGCCATCAGTTTTTCCGCCGAGAACCGCCGCTGTAGCGCGCCGAGTTCTGCTGGCAGCCCGACGGCATGCAAATGGGCGATGACCCGAGCCGCATCGCCTTGTGTGCAGAACCCTAGCTTTGCCGAGAGCAGGAACGCGAGGCCGAGCCCGACCGCCACCGCTTCGCCATGCAGCAGTTCGCCGCCATACCCGTATTCCGCCTCGAGCGCGTGGGCGAAGGTGTGTCCGAGGTTGAGAAGGGCGCGTCCGTCGCTGGCTTTTTCCTCCCGCTCGTCGTCGCCGACAACGGCGGCCTTGAACGCGCACGCGCGTTCGACGGCCTCCGCTTGCAGCGCGCGGTCGCCGTCGAGAAGCGCCGCCGCATTCGTCTCGCACCACGCGAAAAATGCGGAATCGCCGATCAGCCCGGCCTTGGCGATCTCGGCGTAGCCTGCTCGCAATTCGCGCAACGGCAGAGTGGCGAGCACCGCCGTGTCGGCGAGCACCATGCGCGGCTGATGAAAAGCGCCGAGCAAATTCTTGCCAAACCCGGTGTTGATGCCGGTTTTGCCGCCGACGCTGCTATCGACCTGGGCGAGCAGGGTCGTGGGTATTTGAACGAACGGCAGTCCACGCAGCACCGTCGCGGCTGCGAAGCCAGCAAGGTCGCCGACCACACCGCCACCCAGCGCGATCACCGCCGTCTGCCGCTCGACTCCAGCCTCGAGCAGAGCATCCGTCACCCGCCCGTAGCAGGCAAGCGACTTGGAGGCCTCGCCCGGCGGCACGAGGACGCTCCGCGCTTCGAAGCCTGCTTCCTGGAGCCCGCCGAGAAGCGCTGGCATGTGGAGCGCGGCGACAGTTTCGTCGGAAACCACCACCGCCCGTCTCTGCGGCAGCACAGGCGCCAGCAATGCGCCGGCGCGCCCGATCAGACCCTCGCCGATCACCACCTCGTATTGCGAGGCCGCCAGCGTCACCGGCAACCGGCGTGGCGGCTGCCAGTGCTGCAAGGCGTCGATCACCCGGCCGGTCGTCGCCTCCGGGCTATCCTCGCCGCAATCCACCACGATATCAGCCTCCGCATACAAGGGGTGCCGCCTCTCCATCAGCGACGCGAGAACCCGCGCCGGATCGCCAACCTGCAAAAGAGGCCGGTGGGTGCGCGACGACGTCCGGCGCACCAGCGTCTGAAGCGAGCAGCGCAGCCAGATACTCGTCGCCTGCGCGCGTACGGTGGCACGGGTTTCCGGATCGACGAATGCGCCGCCGCCAGTCGCCAGCACCATGGGCGCCCCAGCCAACAGCCGGCCGATCACCCTGCGTTCGCCGTCGCGGAACGCAGGCTCGCCATAGCGGGCAAAAAGCTCGGCGATCGTGCAGCCTGCCGCCTGCTCGATTTCGGTGTCGGCATCGCGAAACGGCAAACCCAGGCGAAGCGCCAGGCGCCTGCCGATGGAGGTCTTGCCGGCACCCATGAGCCCGACCAGAACCAGGCTGCGTCCACGCAGATGTGCCGGCAGGTGCCCATCGCGGTAGGCTGCTCCGGCGTCCTCTGTGCCGGCGGTGGGCGCGCTGTTGCGTGTCATGTCATCCGAGGCTAGCACAGCCGCATGCCAAGCAAAGCGGTGCGCGCCTCCGCCGTAGGACCTCCTGCAAACACACCCCAAAGCGAAGAAGGCCAGAGCCCCACCGGATGAGCCGTTTTCTGATCCTGATCTTCGTTATCTTCCTGGCTCTCGCGACGGCCGCCATTCTCATCCTCGGTGCGTTTCCGCCGCACGTGCACCGCACGCCGGTGGAGCACGTGCTGCAGAACGACAAGATCCAGGGCAGCGGCGCCCATTGAGCGGGCCCGGTCGCGCTCAGGACCGGCACGCAGAAGCATTTCTCGAAATGCTGGCCGCCGAGCGCGGCGCCGCCCGCAACACCCTGCTGGCTTACGCACGCGACCTCGCCGACTACCAGGCTTTTGCCGGCGCCCGCGGGGAGCCGCTTCACCAGGGCAGCCAGGAGACCCTCTCGGCTTATCTGCGGAACCTCGACTCCGAGGGCCTCGCCGCCAGGAGTGCGGCGCGCCGCCTCTCCTGCCTGCGGCAATTCCACAAATTCCTGCTGCGCGAGGGCGTCCGGCGCGACGACCCGACTCGCCTGCTGGACGCGCCAAGCCTGCCCAGACCGCTCCCCAAATATCTGTCCGAAAATGAGGTCGATGCGCTTCTCGCAGCCGCCGCCTCCCTGCCGCCGCCGCGCGGCCTAACCGCCCACGCCGGCCTGGAAATGCTCTATGCGACAGGCCTGCGCATTTCCGAACTCCTGTCGCTCCCACGCACCGCGCTACAGGGCAGGGCGGATGTCCTGGTCGTCCGCGGCAAGGGCGGCCGCGAGCGCATGGTCCCGCTCTCCGACGCCGCGCGGGACGCGATCGCGGCCCTGCCGCCTACCGGCCGCTGGCTTTTCCCGGGCCGCAATCCCGCCCGCCCCTTGACCAGGCAAGGCTTCGACCTTCTTCTCCGTGACGCAGCACTCGCGGCCGGCCTCGACCCCGCGCATCTGTCGCCGCACGTGCTGCGGCACTCCTTCGCCTCCCACATGCTGGCGCGAGGGGCCGACCTGCGCAGCCTCCAGCTTCTGCTCGGGCACGCGGATATCGCGACGACGCAGATCTACACCCACGTGCTTGCCGAGCGGCTGCAGAAGCTTGTGGAAGCTCACCACCCGCTCGCCATGGCAACAAACACCGGCGACATCTCTTCCGGGATTGTGCTACCAAGAAATGAATAAAGACCTAAAAGGTCGTTAGCCGCGGAGCGATCGCATGAAACGCCCACTTCTCTTGCCGGCACTTTTCTCCATGGCAGCGTTAATGGCCTACCCGGCGGCGCTCATGGCCCAGGCAAGCCCGGATGCCGACTCGATCATCCGCGACCTTCGCCCAGATGCAAATGCCGCCAGCGGAGCCACCCGCGGCATACGCCCGGCGGCACCTTCCACCGGGAACTCCAACGCAGCCCGCAGGGCGCCGGCCGCGGAGCGGTCGCACGATGCTCCCTCGGTCAAACTCATGGTCGATTTTCGCACCGGCTCGGCCGACCTCACGCCTGCGGCCGAACACACGCTCGACCAACTCGGCCGTGCGCTCTCCAGCGAGGCGCTGGCGAGCTACCGTTTCCGCATAGAAGGCCATACCGACACGGTAGGCACACCCGAGGCGAACAAGACCCTCTCGACCAAGCGCGCAGAGACAGTGTCGAGCTATCTCCAGCAAAAATTCGCTATCGACGCCCAGCGCCTCGACGCCGAAGGGCTCGGCTCGAGCGAGCTGCTCGTGCCGACCCCTGACCAGACACCCGAACCGCGCAACCGCGTAGTCCGCGTCGTCAACCTCGGCAGCTAGCCCGGCGTTTCTTCAATCCGCAGGAGGCCGTTCGAGGCGTTCGAACGCCCCCAGCGAACACACATTGTGGTCGGTGTTGGTGGTGATGATGACCAGGTTCGAGCAGATCGAGTTCGAACCAGGATCGGTCGGCTCGTAGCTGAACCCGCGCGAGTCGTTACGCAAACCGACGCAGCGGCGATCGAGCCTGTTTCGGTAAACAGTCTGGCCATGCATGAAGAACAGGATCGTCTGGTCGTCCACCACTCTCGTGTGGTCGATGTCGCCGTCGCGCAGGCAAATCGACCCTGATGGACCGGCATGCGCATCCTGGGTGCTGCCTGCAGGCGCGCTGCACGAGGCGAGGCTGGCGAAAAGCGCCGATGCTGCGAGCGCAGTTGCGCGCCTCATCGCCTTCCGCGCCCCCGCTTCATCTTCGCCGGATCGTAGCCCCCGCCGCCTGGTCCCAGCGGCTCGGGCGTGCGGTCGCGCTTGAAGCGGCCGGGCGACGAGGCGGGAGGCGGCGGCGCCGGCAGCCCCAGCTCGAGCGCTTCCAGGCGCTTGATCTCGTCACGCAGCCGCCCGGCCTCCTCGAACTCGAGATCGGCCGCGGCCGCACGCATGCGCTTCTCCAACTCGGCAATGGAGGATTTGAGGTCGCGGCCGACGAGATTGGTGATCGCGGTGTCCTTGATAGGCGCCACCGTGACGTAATCCTGCTCGAACACCGAGGCGAGCGCCTCGCCGATGTGCTTGCGCACAGAAAACGGCGTAATGCCGTGCGCCTCGTTCCAAGCACTCTGCTTGGTTCGCCGGCGTTCTGTTTCCTCCAGCGCGTAGCGCAGGCTTTCTGTCATCGCATCGGCGTAGAGGATCACGCGCCCATCGATGTTACGCGCCGCCCGTCCGATCGTCTGCACCAGCGACGTCTTGGACCGCAGGAAACCCTCCTTGTCCGCATCGAGGATGGCAACCAGGGCACATTCGGGAATATCGAGGCCCTCGCGCAGAAGATTGATTCCCACGAGCACATCGAACACACCGAGTCGTAGATCGCGAATGATCTCGATGCGCTCGAGCGTATCCACGTCCGAATGGAGGTAGCGAACCTTGACGCCGTTCTCGGTGAGATACTCGGTGAGGTCTTCCGCCATGCGCTTGGTGAGCACAGTCACCAAAACGCGCGCGCCGCGCTGCGAGGTGAGGCGTATCTCCGCGAGCAGATCATCGACCTGCCGATCGACAGGACGGATTTCGCAAACCGGATCGATCAAGCCGGTAGGGCGGATCACCTGCTCGGCAAAAACGCCTGCCGTGCGCTCCATTTCCCAAGGGCCAGGCGTCGCGCTGACGAACACCGTCTGCGGCCTGAAAGCCTCCCACTCAGCGAATTTCAGCGGCCTGTTGTCGATGCAGGATGGCAGCCGAAAGCCGAAGTCCGACAGGATCGATTTGCGCGCGAAGTCGCCTCGTTCCATGCCGCCGATCTGCGGCACCGTCACATGGCTCTCGTCGACGATGAGCAGCGCATTCTCCGGCAGATATTCGAACAGGGTAGGCGGCGGCTCGCCGGGCTGCCGGCCGGAGAGGTAGCGTGAGTAATTCTCGATCCCTTTGCAGGAGCCGGTCGTTTCCATCATTTCGAGATCGAAGGTGCTGCGCTGCTGCAGCCGTTCGGCCTCGAGCAGACGCCCGCCCGCCACCAGCTCGTCGAGGCGATGCTTTAGTTCCTGCTTGATGCCGATCATCGCCTGGGTCAGCGTTGGCCGCGGCGTGACGTAATGGCTGTTCGCGTAAACCGAGATTTCCTGCAGCGAGGCGATCTTCTCGCCGGTAAGCGGGTCGATTTCCGCGATGCCGTCGATGACGTCGCCGAACAGATCCACCCGCCACGCGCGGTCCTCGTACTGGCTGGGAAAGATATCGACGGTCTCACCGCGCAAACGAAACGTGCCACGTTGAAAGGCCGCGTCATTGCGCCGGTATTGCAGCTCGACCAGCGCCTTCGCCAGCGTATCGCGATCGATCTTGCCGCCCACCTCGAGCTTCACGACCATGCGCGAATAGGTCTCGACCGAGCCGATACCATAGATGCACGACACCGACGCCACGATGATGACGTCGTTGCGCTCCAGCAGAGACTGCGTCGCCGCATGGCGCATGCGGTCGATCTGCTCGTTGATCTGCGAGTCTTTTTCGATATACGTATCGGTGCGCGGCACATAGGCTTCCGGCTGGTAGTAATCGTAGTAGCTGACGAAATATTCCACCGCGTTATCGGGGAAGAACGACTTCATCTCCCCATAGAGCTGCGCCGCCAGCGTCTTGTTAGGCGCCAGCACCAGCGCCGGCCGCTGCACCGCCTCGATGACCTTCGCCATGGTGAAAGTCTTGCCCGACCCGGTCACGCCGAGCAGCACCTGATCCCGCTCCTCCTGCTGAATACCCTTCACCAGGTCATGGATGGCGGTCGGCTGGTCGCCGGCAGGCTCATACTCGGAAACCACCCGAAAACGCTTGGTGACCGGCTTGGCCGGCTGGTGCTGCGGAACGAAAGCGACGGGGGCAGGGCGCTGCAGGGTCTGAGACATGGGTGTCAGATGGTGAAGCCGGCTAAGGCTGCAAAGTGCGTTTGGCCGGAAAGCCAGATCGATCGGCTTTACCCGGCCGAAGCCTAGTACCTTCCTGTCTTCTAACGCGGTCTAGCAAGCAGCCAGCGCAAGTGCGACCGAACTGCTGGCCACTCGGACGCGATGATGCTGTAGCAACAGCTATCTCGCAGGCTGCCGTCACTCGCGCGCTGATGCGACCGCAAGATCCCGTCCAGCTTGGCGCCCAGCCGCTCGATCGCCCGCCGGCTCTGATGGTTCAGAAAATGCGTGCGGAACTCCACCGCAATGCAGTCTAGACCGTCGAAGGCGTGCCCCAGCAAAAGCAGCTTCGCCTCCGTGTTGAGCGCCGTCCTCTGCACCGACCGCGCATACCAGGTGGAGCCGATTTCGACACGAAGGTTCACGGCGTCGATGTTCATGAACGTCGTCATGCCGACGATCCGGCTATCCGGCTCGCTGACAACGGTGAACGGGAGCATGGCGCCGGCCGCGAGCAGCCCCAAGCGCCGCTCGATCTCCTCCGCCATGTCTTGCGGCTTGGGCACTGCCGTATACCAGAGGCGCCAGAGCTCGCCGTCGCGTGCGGCGTCGGCCAGCGCGTCAGTATGCGGAAGGGATAGCGGGATCAGTGCCACGAAATTGCCGGCCAATGTGGCCGGCTTTGCAAAAGCCGCATGAGAGTGATTCATGCGAGCCGGCCTACACGCCCGGATTCTTGGAAACCCTGGCGGCAGGGCGGCGGGTTGGGGAGCCTAAACCCCCCGCTCCTTGCCGAACATTGCCATGATGAACTCCGTCATTCGGACCGAATATGGGGGGCAGGGTATCGTCAGGTCAATGGAAGCAGGCGGAAGTCGAACAACTCACCTGCTTCCGGCGGCACGTCCACGCGTGTGCATAGCATGAAGATCTGGCCGGGATGAACGGCATGCTCCTCCCACTGAGCCTCCCCGAGACGCTGGATCCTGAGCGGCAGGATGCGGCCGTCCGGGAGACAATTGCGCAAGCCGATCTCCACGCGCTGCGTGTAGCGCGCAGGCGTCCACGTGTTGGGTTCCGAAACGGCGGCAACCCAGTAGTGCATTTCGGATTCGATGAGGCAGACGGCAGATTTGTCGATCGTCGTTTCGATCGTCTCCTTCACCGAGGTTCCCGTAAACCCCTGCCGGATCTGGCTTCGGCCATCGACGGTGAGATAGAGAAGCCTGTTCCCTGGCCTACCCGGCGGCGGCGTGGCGACATCCTCCATCTCGAAAGCGGATTTGTAGGTGGTGCTGACGTCGGTGATGTAGGATTTCAGCCGGCTGACGTTCTTCGATCCAACATAGTATTTGCCTTCCTCTAGGTCATAGTCTGTAACCGACAGATCTTCACGCACATGTTCAGCGTAATGTTCGAAGGTGCTGCGCAGCTTCTGCACGACATATTCGACGTGCTTGCCGGTTTGCCCGCGGAACAGGATCGCAGCACGCGCCTCGAAATTATCATCCTCCGGGCGGGCTAGTGAAACGACCGCCACAATCAACCCGACGGTGGTGGCAAAGACGATGGTGGGAACCCAGCCCGCGAAGACCTCATGGGCGAATTTGCCCGCGGGCGCTTCGTCCTGAAGCCCGATCGCTAACCCCAGCAGCGTGGCGCCGATGGAGAGAAGGGTCGCGCAGATGATGGCATCCGCCCGCCACTCCACCTGAACAGGCCAGAAGCTCCTGCGGGCAAACGCCAGCCGGGTGAGAGGCAGCGCCGTGAAACAGGCCGCGCCGACCGACCAGGCCGGATGCTGCCAAACCGGTATCGCCTTGAGCAAGGTGACGAGAAAGCTGGCGATGATGACGAAAGCCGCAAAAATGGTCACGATCTTGGTGCCCAACTTGCTCCCCCCAGACGCGCTCTCCCAGCGCTCGTCAGCCGCGAGCCCTGGCCCTGAGCGCCTCGGCCACCCGTGCCAGCACCGGCGTCCAATCTCCAGGCGCCTGCTGCCTGAAAAGCCGCAACTGCGGATACCAGGGGCTGTCTTCCCGCTCGAGCAGCCAGCGCCAATCCGCAGGCTCAGGCACCAGGACCCAGGCCTCGGCACCGATCGCGCCAGCGAGGTGCACCACCGCGGTATCCACTGCGATCACCAGATCCAGCCCGGCTATGGCAGCCCCGGTATCAGCAAAGCTGCCGAGTTCGCCCGAGATATCGGCCAGGTTGCCCAGCGTGCCGGCAAAAGCGCGATCCTCGTCCGGAAACGGCTTCTGCAGCGTGACGAAATCTACCCCCTCGACCGCCAGCACCGGCGCCAGCGTCTCCAGCCGCAGAGAGCGCCGTGCATTATTCGGATGAGTCGGCCGGCCCGACCAGGCAATCCCCACACGAAGCCGCTTGTTCGGCAGCAGCGTATCCAGCCGCGCTTTCCAGTGCGCGACCCGGTCCGCTTTCATGGTCAGATACGGGATCGGCGTCGGGATATTATGCACCTCGGTCCCGAAAATCTGCGGCAGGGTCGAGAGCAGCACATAGGCGTCGTGCGGCGGTGCATCGGCCCAGGTGCCGAAGCATTCGGCGATGTTCGGATGATCGCCGAGCAGTGCCGTCACCTCCGGCCCCCAGCCGATGATAAGCCGAGGCACCCGCTCCGCCGCCCAGGGAATGTATCGGGCAAACTGAATCATGTCGCCGAACCCTTGGTCGGCGACGAGCAGAAGCGTTCCCCCAGGCAGCTTCATGCCGTTCCAGGACACCGCCGTCATGCGGGGCAAGGTGCCGCGCGCCTGGTCCAGCTTGTTGCGCCAGGCATATTCCATCCACCCCGGCACATACTCGCCCATCGAAAGCAGCAGCTCGCCCAGACCCATGTGCCCAGGCGGACTCTCCGGCTCCCGCGCCAGCGCCTCCCGGTATCGAAGCGACGCCAGGTCTCGCTCGCCCCGAGTCAAATGCGTCAGCGCCAGCTCGACCCGGTGATTGGCGGTGTCCGGACTATACCGGACCGCCTCGAGCCCCGATGCCAGCGCGCGGTCGAGATCGTTCTTCGCCCGGTAGAGCGCGCAGAGATTCAAATGCCAATTCGCCACCCCAGGCTGCCGCGCCAGCGCCGCCTCGAGCAACTGTATCGCCTCCGCAGACCGCCCCTCCTGCCCCATGATCCCGCCGAGCAGACCGAGCGCGCCCGGATGATCCGGGTTGGACGCCATGACATCGCGGCAGATGCCCATCGCCTCATTGACCCTACGCAGCTTCGCCGCGCTCAGCGCGCGGGCAAGCGCCTGGTCCGGCGTCTCCTTCGGCGGTGCGGCCGCATTCTGGCTGGGAGCATCTGACATTGCGTCGCACGCGTCTCTAAGTGGGCCCCGGCGTTCTACCCCGCCGACTGCCCGTCAACCAGATGGCGGCAGCCGAAATCGTTACAGGAGCATCCATGTCGCACGGCGCCTTGCTGGCCTTGCTGACCCTAGTCGCCATGATAGCCGGGGTGCAGAACGCACTCGCCGGCGGCGGCTCGTTCATCACCTTCCCGGCCCTTCTCCTCTTCGGCATGAACGCCCAGGCTGCGAACATCACCTCCACCATCGCCCTCTTCCCTGGCCAGGTCGCCACCGGCCTGGCCAACCGCCGCCACGTCGCCGGCGCAGAAGGACTCTCCTTCCGCACCCTCATGATCATCAGCCTGGCAGGCGGCATCGTCGGAGCCGTGCTCCTGCTTGAAACCCCGGCCTCCTTCTTCGAGCGCCTGGTCCCCTTCCTCGTTCTCTTCGCCACCGCCATCTTCGCCTGGGGCTCCTTCCGGCGGCGCCCCGCCACCCCGGGGCATGCACAGGTCCGCCTCCCGCCAGCAGGGGCCGCTTTCGCCCAAGGCCTGATCGCCATCTACGGAGGCTACTTCGGCGGCGGAATCGGCATGCTCATGCTCGCTGCCTTCACGCTCGCAGGCCAATCCGTACACACCGCCGGCGCCACCAAGAACGTCCTCGCAGGCGTCATGAACGCCTCGGCAGTCGCGGTCTTCGCCTTCTCCCCGCAAGTGCACTGGGCCGCCGCGCTGGTCGTCGGCATCGGTGCCGTCATCGGCGGTCAGATCGGCGCCTGGCTGATGTTCCGCGTCAACGAAAAGCACCTGCGAATCGGCGTCGTCGCGATCGGGGCGCTGCTGACTATTGGGTTGTTTGCTCGGGCTTACGGGTAGGGGAAGGAAAGCAAGAGAAAGCGTCTTCTTTTTTGAAAAAAAGAAGCAAATAAACTTTTGTTTGTCAGGGCGCGCGTGAACTTTCGTTTGCAGCGCTTTTCAAGCTAGGGGGCGGTCGGGCGCCTCGCCGAATGCCTGACGCGCAGTATGACGATTTGGTCGCTGGCAACGCGATATCGAATGACATAGGGAGGGATGGTCAGCAGTTCGCGATAATGAGTCTTAGGAACAAGCCTTCCGCGGTGAGGGAAGTTTGCTAGGCTGTCACCGGCTAACAGCAGTGACTCGGCTAGACTCATAGCGGCGCGTGGGTTGAATTCGTCGAGATATTGATAGGCATGCCACACGCCGCGCAGCGCGGCCGCAGTCCACTGGACTTGCACACATTAGGCCTCCGGCGGCAGCGCCTTTTCACCCTCGGCCAACTTTGCCAACCATGTGCGGACACGCTCATGCGGCACGACGCGGCCAGCCTGGTAATCGCCCTCTGCCTCGGCATCCAAACGGGCCTCGTCAAGCTCGACATCACGGACCGATTTTGTCTCAGTGTCAGGCACGATCACCTCCCTGGAAACAGCTCGCCTAGTGAAGTTTAACGCCCGGATCAGGCCGACGCGACACCTGGCTCCCTAACAGCCGCCACACGACCGACCACGGTCCGTGCAGCGCCGCCTCGTGCATCGCGTAAAGCGAGCGATACATCATGCGGGCCAGAAAACCCTCGATGAACAGTCCGCGCCCCGTGCTGAACCCCATGAGACTGCCGATCGTCTCGTAGCGACCTAGCGAAACCAGGCTCCCAAAGTCACGATACCGGAACGGCGCCAGCGGCTTCCCGGCCAATCGCGCGTTGATCTGCCGCACCATGTGCGAGGCTTCCTGGTGAGCCGCCTGCGCACGCGGCGGAATGCCGTTCGGAAATCCCTCCGCGGCCAGAAACGCGCAATCGCCGATCGCGAAGATATCCGGATCGCGCGTCGTCTGCAGCGTCGGCAAGACCACGAGCTGATTGGTCCGAGTCGTCTCCAATCCGCCGATATCGCGCAGAAGCTCCGGCGCCTTGACCCCCGCCGACCACACCACAAGCTCGGACGGGATGAACTCGCCGCTCGACAGCATCACGCCGTCGGCACGCACCTCCGACACCCGTGCATTCGTGCGCACGTGTATGCCGAGCTTCTCCAGCATGGCCGTTGTGGTGATTGAAATCCGTTCGGGCAAAGCAGGCAAAATTCGCGGCGCCGCCTCGATCAGGATGATCTGCACATCGCGCTCAGGCACCAGGCGAGTCATGCCGTAAGCCACCACTTCGCGCACCGTGCGATGCAGCTCCGCCGCAAGCTCCGTGCCTGTGGCGCCCGCACCGATGATCGCCACGTGCAACTGTCCAGGACGCACCGGTTCTTTCTGCGCGTTGGCGCGCAGGCAAGCATTCACCATCCGCCTGTTGAAGCGCGACGCCTGCTCCGGTGTCTCCAGCGGCACCGCGAACGCGGCAGCACCAGGCGTGCCGAAATCGTTGGTGATGCTGCCGACGGCGATCACCAGCGTATCGTAGGGGATCACCCGCGCCGGCGTGATTTCCCGCCCTTCCTCGTCCATCGTGGCGCTGATCTTGACCATGCGCTTCTCACGGTCGATTCCGTCCAACGCGCCGAACCGATAGATGAAGTTATGCCAGCGCGCCTGCGCCAGATAATTCAGCTCATGCTGCGACCGCCTGATCCCGCCGGCCGCCACCGCATGAAGCAGCGGCTTCCAGATATGGGTCCGCGACTTCTCGACCAGCGTGATACGCGCCTGGCCCTTCTTGCCCAGCGTGTCGCCCAGCGTGGTTACCAGCTCGAGGCCGGCGGCGCCCCCGCCTATCACCAGTACCTCGTGGAGGCCTGATCTGACGGCGGACGGCATGTCGGTTAGTGTGAGGTCATCCATGAGGGATAGTATGGCGACGAACGCGGTTAAGCGCACGTGGAAGAAAGGCCAGTCGGAGAAAGGCCAAGTGGCTCTGCTCCCTGGACCCCAACTGGGGACTCGTCCCCAGACGCCATTTCCAGGCGTGCTTCCTGGGCGAAGCCCGTGCCCCCGCCTTGCTTAACCTCAATCGCCTCACCCTCACCGATTTTCGCAACTACCCGGACCTGGATTGGCGCCCAAACCAGCGTATCACGGTCCTCACGGGCCCAAACGGCTCAGGCAAGACCAACCTGCTGGAAGCGGTCTCCCTGCTGAGCCCAGGCCGAGGCTTGAGGAGAGCCAAAACCGTCGAACTGGCGCGCAACGGCGCCAGCGGCCGCTGGGCTGTGGCAGCGAGACTCAGCCAGGCCGGTGAAGCGTTCGCGATCGGCACTGGCACGGCCGGCGATGGTCCTGCCGATCGCCGGATCTTCCGGCTCGATGGCGTGGATGCGCGGACCCAGGCCGACGTGGCGTCGCGTATCGCCGTGGTCTGGGTCACGCCGCAGATGGACACCTTGTTCCAGGAGAGTGCGTCCGGCCGCAGGCGGTTCATGGACCGGCTGGTCTGGGCGCTAGAGCCGAGCCATGCGCGTGAGGCTGCCGCGCACGACACGGCGATGGCCGGCCGCAACCGGCTGCTGGGAGAGAGGCGAGGGGAGGCGGCCTGGCTTGCCGGCCTGGAGGCCAGCATGGCGCGTCACGCGGTGGCCCTGTCGGCGGCGCGCCTGGCCTTTCTGAACCGCCTGAATGCGGCCCCGATTGCGAACGACAGCTTCCCCCGCGCCCGGCTCATCCTGCAGGACCCGATCGCCGACCGCCTGGCAGAGGAGCCTGCGCTGGCCGCCGAATCGTGGCTGCGCGACCAGCTGGCCGCTCGTCGCCACGCCGATGCAGCGGCCGGCGGCGCCAGCCTCGGCGCCCACAAGGCCGATCTGCGCATGGAGGATGCGGCCACCGGCCTCTCCGCCGCGCAGGCGAGCACCGGTCAGCAAAAGGCGCTCCTGCTGGGAATCGTTCTGGCCCATGCCGCCCTGATCGCCGAGGCCCGCGGCTTCGCGCCCATCCTCCTGCTCGACGAGCCGCTGGTGCATCTGGACGAGGGCCGCCGCGCCGCCCTGTTCGATGCGCTGAAAGCTCTGCCGGCCCAATCCCTCCTGACCGGCACCGACCCCGACGTCTTCGCACCGCTGCGCGACGAGGCAGGCTTCACCGGCCTTGCCGCAGGGCGCCTCACCGCCTGATTCAGCGCCATCCGTCTCGCTTCTTCCGCCCGCAGGCCCTATATTGGAGGGCTCAGCAAACACCTCCGGAGCGATCCATCGGAATGTCCGACAACGCCGCGCCTGTGCCTTCGTCCTCGCCTGTGAACCCGCCGTCCAACGACCAGGACTACGACGCCGCGTCGATCTCCGTCCTGCGCGGCCTCGATGCCGTGCGCAAACGCCCCGGCATGTATATCGGCGACACAGACGACGGCTCCGGCCTGCACCACATGGCGTTCGAAATCATCGACAACGCCGTGGACGAAGCCCAGGCCGGCTACGCGCACAACGTCTCGCTGGTCCTGAACGGCGACGGCTCGGTCACCGTGCGCGACGACGGCCGCGGCATCCCCACGGATATGCACGCCGAAGAGGGGGTATCCGCTGCCGAAGTGGTCCTCACCCGCCTGCACGCAGGCGGCAAGTTCAACCAGAATTCCTACAAGGTTTCAGGCGGCCTGCACGGCGTCGGCGCGGCCGTGGTGAACGCGCTGTCCGAATGGATGGAAGTGCGAATCTGGCGCCAGGGCGTCGAGCATTTCATCCGCTTCGCCCACGGCGACGCTGAAGGCCCTCTCGTCATCGTCGGCCCCTCCGACAAGCCGCAGGGCACCGAGGTCACTTTCAAGCCCAGCTCAGGCACCTTCACCAAAACCGTGTTCGATTTCGCGATCCTGGAACGCCGCCTGCGCGAACTCGCCTTCCTCAATTCCGGCCTGCGTATCGTGCTGCGCGACGAGCGCCACACGCCGGCACAAGAGGTGGATCTGTTCTACGAAGGCGGCCTGCGCGCGTTTGTGGAATACCTCGACCGCGCCAAGGTCTCCGTGTTCCAGCCTTGCATTTCCGTGGCTGTAGACGACGCATCGACCGGCATGCGGGTCGAATTCGCGCTCTCCTGGAACGACAGTTTCCACGAGACCATGCTCTGCTTCACCAACAACATCCCGCAGCGCGACGGCGGCTCGCATCTCGCAGGCTTCCGCCAGGCGCTCACCCGTGTCGTCTCGAAATACGCCGAAGGCATGGGCAAGAAAGAAGGCCTGGCCCTCGTGGGCGAAGACATGCGCGAGGGCATGACCGCAGTGCTCTCCGTCAAAGTCCCCGACCCGAAATTCTCCTCGCAGACCAAGGACAAACTGGTCAGCAGCGAAGTTCAGCCGGTCGTGCAAGCTGCCGCCGCCGACGCCATTTCGCACTGGTTCGAAACCCATCCCCGCGAAGCCAAGGGCATCATCCAGAAGGTGATGGACGCCGCCTCCGCACGCGAAGCCGCCCGCAAGGCGCGCGAACTCACACGCCGCAAGGGCGTGCTCGACATCTCCACCCTTCCTGGCAAGCTCGCCGACTGCCAGGAACGCGACCCTGCCAAATCCGAACTCTTCCTCGTCGAGGGTGACAGCGCCGGCGGCTCAGCCAAAGGCGGCCGCGACCGCAAGACGCAAGCGATCCTGCCGCTGAAGGGCAAGATCCTGAACGTCGAGCGCGCCCGCTTTGACCGCATGCTGGGTTCGGCCGAAATCGGCACGCTCATCACCGCCCTCGGCACAGGCATCGGCCGGGGCGAGCCCGAGCAAGGCGGCTTCGATGTCAGCAAGCTCCGCTACCACCGCATCGTCATCATGACAGACGCCGACGTGGACGGATCGCACATACGCACCCTCCTTCTCACCTTCTTCTTCCGCCAGATGCCGCAGCTGATCGAGCGCGGCCACCTCTACATCGCCCAGCCGCCGCTCTACCGCGCCAAGCGCGGCAACGACGAGCGCTATCTGAAAAACGACGACGCACTCGACGACTTCCTGCTCGACAAGGCGCTAGGCGCCGCCGCTATCACCTACGCCGACGGCTCGCGCGTCGACGGGTCCGCCCTCGCCGAGGAAGCCCGCTTCCTGCGCCAGGTCTACGGCCAGCTCCGCACGCTGGCAGAGAACCAGGTCCCGCTGGCGCTGCTAGAACAAGCCGCCATCGCCGGCGTGCTGACGCCGGACGTCAACCGCGCCCAGGCCCACGCCCAGGAACTCGCCGCCAGGCTGAACGAAATCGCCCTGTCCGCCGAAAAAAGCTGGAAAGTCGTCATCGACGCGCAGGGCGTGCAGATCGCCCGCGTCGTCCGCGGCGTCGCCGAGCGCTACAGCTTCGACCCCGCCTTCCTGCGCAGCGCCGAAGCCCGCTGGCTCGCCGAACGCTCCGACCTCCTCGCCGCCCGCTTCTCGACAGTCGCCACGCTGAAGCTGGACAGCCAGGAAATCCCGATCTCCGGCCCCGCCTCCGCCTTCGAGCGCATCCTCCAGCAAGGCCGCCGCGGCCTGGCTCTCCAGCGCTTCAAAGGCCTGGGCGAAATGAACGCCGATCAGCTCTGGAAAACCACCCTCGACCCCACCGCCCGCACCCTGCTGCAAGTCCGCGTCGGCGACGCGGAGGAAGCCGCCCAGGTCTTCTCAACCCTCATGGGCGACGTCGTCGAACCCCGCCGCGAATTCATCGTCGGGAATGCGCTCCGGGTGGCTAATCTGGACGTTTAGGACGCGGGTAGAAAGTTAAGGAAGCACTTCTTTTTTGAAAAAAGAAGCAAAAAACTTTTGGTATTTGAGATTGTACCTGAGGAGAGGCCGGCCCCAACGTCGCAGAAGTTTTTTGCTTCTTTTTTTCAAAAAAGAAGTACTTTCTTCTTGCTGCTAAAAAGCCTGCGACCTTCAGGGACAGACGATGCGACGCGAGCTCATTCTTCACATCGGGATCACAAAAACCGGTTCTTCCTCGATTCAAAGGGCTTTGCTGGCGGATAGGGCCGCGCTGCGCGAACAAGGCGTTTATGTACCCACGAGCCCCGGTACGGTCTCGCACAACCTCCTGCCAGCGCTTCTCACCGCCAAGCCGCTTGGCTTCGGCGAAGCGCTATGGGAGGGGATTTCGCCCGCTGCGCGACTTGCGCAATTCCGGGAGGAGTTTCAGGCGGAGATGAACGATCTGCCTGCCTGGGCAACACGGTGCATCATCACGAGCGAGCTGCTCTCAACCCGGCTCAATCACAACTCCCAGCTCGATGGCTTACGGGACATGCTGGTGCCCTTCTTCGACCCCATACGCGTCATCGTTTATCTGCGACGGCAGGATCAGCATGTCGCCAGCTACTACAACGAACTCGTAAGGGCTGGACAAGCCGACGCACCGGACCTCGCAGCGCTCGCCGCGCCCCGCTGGAAGCTCCTCAACTACGATGCGATGCTCGCGCGGTTTGCACGCGCGTTCGGGAAAGCCGCGATGGAACCCCGCATCTTCTCACGCGAAGCCCTCAGGAACGGCGACGTGGTGGCGGACTTCTACCATCTCGCAGGCCTGCGGCCGCCAATCGAAGTAGCCCAGGAAGCCCGGTTGAGCATCAGCTGGGAAGGCCAGCAACTCATGTTCGGCGCCGCCGCCGTCTTCTCGGACGAAGACAAAGTGAAACGCTGGTGGCTCTCACCAGCTTGGAACACGCTGGCAGAGGCCATCAGCCGCTCCAACAAGGGCGCAGGCTGGCGCCCGACGGAGGCCGAGGCAACCACGTTGATGGGTCAATTCGCGAGGGGAAACGAGGTGGTGAGGGCCGCCTACTTTCCCGCCCAGGAATCGCTCTTCAGTACCGACTTCTCGAACCTGCCGAAGACGCCAATGAAGATTGTTCCGCAGCAGGTCTTGAAGGCCGCTCTGTCGGTATTGGTCAACGAGGCGATCGATCGCTCGAAGCGCGAGGCCGCTTCCTGCATGGCGCAGTATCATCTCTACCGGCGCCTCGACGATAAAGCCGGTATGCGGCAGATGCTCGTGAATGCCATCCAACATGCACCCGATCTTCTTGCCCCCCGCTTGAGCATGGCCTCTCTGTGCCTGGATATGGGTCAGGCAAGGCTCGCCCGTGAGCACGCGCAGGTCGCGGTTGATCTCGAACCGGAACACAAGGGAGCGGCACACCTCCTTCGCCTTTCCAAGCAGCGTCTTGCAAAGAAGCCAGAAATTATTCCTCCCGCGCCGCAGCGGCAGGCAGGGTGGGTTTCCTCCTCGAACACGGTTGCCGAAGAGACGCACTAATCGATGGAGGCCGCCATTCGCCGGATCTTGATGAGAACCCTTGTTGCCCTAGCCGCACTGCTCGTCACGCTGGCTGGCCATTCAGCGTCAGCGGCACCGGCCGCCGTCGCGCCACCGGGGTATGGCGGGCTATATGTGGTCATCTATCCCTCCTGGACCCAGGAGGACGGTGAATTCGCAAATGCCCTGAGCAAGCCGTTCATCGACGGTGCGACGATCCTGCTTCAATGGAAAGACCTGCAGCCGACACCCGAGACCTTCGACTTTGCAAGGCTCGATAAATGGGTGGACATGGCTGTGGCGGATCACAAGAAGATAAGCCTTGGCATCATGGCAGGATGGTTCACGCCCGACTGGCTCTATGACGATGGCCACAAAGTGCCGAAGCTTGACTTCGCCTATAATCGCAGTCCGGCCCTCGAGGCGCATTGCGCAACCCTGACTCTGCCGCTCGTGTGGAGCCCCGCCTACATCGGGGCGTACAACCGGATGATGCAGGAGGTCTCACGCCATCTGCGCGGCATGATTGTTCCGGGCTTCCCGCCGGGCGCTGCTTATAGCGCACTGCGCATTGTCAAATTGTCAGGTGTCAACACGACAAGCGCCGAACTGCGCCTGTTTGCCGGCATGCACCCGCACGGCGATAGCGGACCTTGCCATCAATCTGACTCGCCGCCGATGTGGGCTGCTGCAGGTTTCCTCCCCAGCCGGGTCGAAGCGGCTTGGACTGCGATGTCCGACGAGACGTCGAGATTGTTTCCCGACAAGCTGCTATCTACAGCCATCATTCGGGTGAACGCCTTTCCGGCTGTTGACGACGGCGGAAACACCTACAGGCCTGTGCCCGGCGCCGACGATGTCCTGACGAACCGGATCATCGCAATCGGCCTTTCGCGCTATCCAGGACGTTTCTCCGTTCAATGGAACGGCTTGACCACGCGGCCTCCTGCGCCAGCGGTCATCGATGCTGGCGCCCGCGGCGCCGTCATTGCCTGGCAGCTAAACGGTTTCTTGGGTCCGAAGAGCGGAACCGGCTGTTTTTATGGCGCACAGCGTGAGCCATGCCAAAGCACCGCCGATTTCGCAAAGAATTTGGATAACGGCATCAGCCTCGGCGGCAGGTTCATTGAGATCTGGGCGCCAAACGTCGATCAGTTCGCGGCCGCGTTCGAAGATGCACACGCCAAGCTGGTCCATTAATGAGATAGGCCCTATCAAGCAGAAGGCTTGTAAGTTCCGCCTCCGAAACGGGGCCAGCTATCGGGTTGGGCCTTGCTGCTCAGGCATGGGCCACCTCGCTTTACATGCACGGTAGGGACAAAGTGACAGCACAGGTGACAGTCGAGGCCAATATCGACGAAAGCGCTCGGCTAGCCCAGGCCTCCGAACAGCGCGGCCGCTGGGCAGAGGCCCTTCAGCATTGGGAGCGGTTCAAGGAAGAAAGCTCAGCATCACCTGCGGGATATGTCGGCATCTGCACAGCGCTGTGGAAGCTCGGCCGCGCAGAGGAGGCGGAGGCGCTGCTGACGCCCGCTCTGAGGATATTTCCCGGCTCGCTAGACCTTCTTGCCTTGTATGCGCGTGTGGGTACGCTCATTGCAGGTAAGGATGAGCGTACCCGCCGCTGGCGAAACGTTCTCCTCCATAGCCCGGACGATGGGGAGATCTGGGCCGCGGCCGCAAGGGATGCGCAGACCCGGGGCGATGCTGCGGGAGCGGAGCAAATCCTGCACGATGCGATGATCCGGCTGCCAAACGACATCGCGCTCGCCTGTGAACATGCGCGGCTTCCTGAAAATGCGGGCAATTTCGTCGAGGCCGTGCAGCGTTGGGCCCTGCTGGCGGAACGTCGCCCCGACGCGCTTGAGCCGCAGGTCGGTCTTGCCAAGGCATTTTGGAGCGGTGCGCTTGCGCTGGAAAAGAAATTCAGATCCAGGGCCGTGCCGGAGCCGACAAGCGAGGCTGCCATCCTGGCCCGCGCGCAAATTTTCCAACGGGCCGGCCGCCTGCAAGCGGCCGAAGCGGCCTGGCACGAGGGCACCCAATGGTTTCCCGGATCACGCACCATGCAGCGCGGCTATGTTTCGGCATTGCGTGCAAACGGGAAGTTCGAAAAGGCAACGGTAGCTCTGGGACGTTTTTTAAAGGAAGCACCGGGCGATTTTCGCCTTCTACGCTTGCAGGCGATGGTTTTTGCGCAGCAGCGCGACTGGAAGAATGCCTTGCCGGCGTTCAATCATCTTGCCGAGCGCTTCGGCTCCGGGCGAAGCGGCAAGCAACTCCGCTACGAGGCCGGCCGGGTTGTCATGTTGGCGCGCGTTGACCAGGCGGCGACTGCCGAGCAATCAGATTCTCGCTTCGAGATACCTGAATCCCTGGTCAAGTTCTGTGAAGAGGTACCGGAAACAGGGGACGCGTTGCGCATCCTCATGGCTCGCTTCGAAAGCCTGGGAAACGGTTGCGAGTTCGGCATCGTGCAGCGCCGCTACGGCGCCGAACCGATGGGTCTTCTGCGCTGGTCTGTCGTGCCGTCGGCCGGCCTGATCGAAGGGCTCGCCCAGGACTGGGCTGGCGTAGGCGATCCGGCCCAAACGGAACTGGTCACCCAGGAAATCTCCGGAGAACAATACACGCTTGATCAGCGTTACAAGCTGCGGGTGCACACATTCACCCTCGTCACGCAGGTCAATCGTGACAAGTTCTATAAGCAGCAATGCAAGCGCCTCGTGTTCCTCAAGGAACGCTTCCTTGAGGACGCACGCAATGCCGAGAAGATCTATCTCTACAAAGGCAATATCGAGCAGGACGAGATCCTAGCCATCCATGAGGGCCTGCGCCGGTTCAATCCTGCGAACAGGCTGCTGTGCGTCATGGAGGAAGACGAGGCGAACAAGGCAGGTCGGCTAGTAGAGCTTGCCGAAGGTGTGTTCGTCGGCCGCATCAAGCGGTTCTCGCAGGCGGACACCGATTATCCCTCGTGGCTCAAACTGTGCCAGCAGATGCACACGATAGCCGAGGTGTTGGTGAGGGACTAGGAAGAACGTCGCGAGTCCAAGCACGGCACTTCCTCAAATACAGCCCCAAGTCACAACGGTTCTCTGGTTCTTCTTTTAAAGAAACATTGATTTTTCACATCACAGCAAGCCGGGCCCTGGCCCTCGAACGCGCGGGCGCAGGCGCAGGCGCCACGATCGCCTCCTGCTTTGCAACCAATCCATAGACCTCCAGATACTTGTCAGTGCAGCTGTCAATGGAGAACCGCTTCGACACGGCTGCGAAATCCTTTTTGCGGACGACGAGTTTGCCGTCAGCTGCCTTGCGCATCTCTGCCAGCAATGAAGCAACAAATACATCGTCGTCATTGTTCACCGGAATGGTCACGCCAACCTTCCCGCCCTCGCCCTCGACCATCTCACGTATTTGGCCGATGTCGGTAGAGATGATGGGCACGGACGCCAGGATGCCTTGGATCAGGGTCAGCGGCATCGATTCCCCAGCAAAGCGTGTCGGGAGAAGAAGGAAATTGCTCAGGTCGAGAAGGTCATCCACATCCGAGCGAAAACCTAGCATCTTGATCTTAGTGTTCGATCCGTAAAGCTCCCTCACTTTGTCCGCCTCGCCGCCTTCACCGCTCATGAGCAGAACGACATCCTTGCGCGTCGTGCGGCTTAGCATGTCGAAGGCAGCGGCTGTCTGGATCCAGCCTTTCTCCGGGTGCGGCCGTGCTGCGAACAGGAAAACGGTGGCATCCTGCGACACGCCGAGTGCTTCCCGGGTAACCGGTTCTGGCGCACGTCGGCGGGCGAGCCCGTTCGGTATGAGCGTGAAACCGGACGTATCGAAGCCGAACTCGTGAAACTTCTCTAGGTTGCGTTCTGCGAGATAGACCCAGTTTACACTGTCGAAGAAAGCAGCAATCTGCTCCTTTTGTACGTGCGAAACCTCATATGAGCCGTGCAGGGTCACGACATATTTGACGATGCTTGCCAACTTCTTCTTGGGCGGGAAGAAGAAAAACTCCGACCAGATGTTGTGCGAGTGCACGATGTCGATGCCGGCATCATGCGCAAACTCCGGTCCCGGGACGTCGATCAGGTCAGAGACATAGACGGGGATGCGCGCATCAAGCCATCTGCGCACAAAATCGTTGTCCGCCGTCAAGGACTGGACGATAGCAGACACGAAGTAGCCTCTGCGCAGCAACTCGTTGAGGAGCTCGATGGGGAATATCTCGCCGCCGCCCACATTGAAGTTCCAGAACGAGACAGCCACGTGCACCGACGTCTTTTTCACTTCAAGAAGCCGGTCCAACGATACCAGCTGCGGCAAACTTCCGGTCGCCGCGAGCTTTGAGCGGCCGAACGTCTCAAGTAGATTGCCGTAAAAGGTCAGGGTTGCGCGGTCCGGCAGCGCCCAGGTCTGCCGCAGCACCGTGTGGAACCGTCCGAGCTCCTCGTAGAAGAACGCCTGGTCGAAGGCATTGACTGAAGTATTCTTGCCATGTTGCCTGAAATAGGCCTTGGCCTCAGGCGCGTAGGCGATCTGCCCTGTTCCCGCCATGATGAGATAGAGCAACCAGTCGCCCGCCACCTTGAAGGTCCGCACCAGGGCCCAGGTTTCGGACGAGAGTTGGGGTTTGCGGAACACCGCGCCGCCGACGTTTGCGATGAGGTTCCGGACGGCAAGCGGGCCGCAGAACCATTTGGCAGCCGGCATGACGCGGACTTCACTCCAGATGCCAGGTTCGGCGCTCTCGCGGAGATGGTCCATCCCTGGAAGAACCTTGTCGTCCGTCCCTATGAATTGGATATTACCGAAGGCGATCTGCACACTGGGATCTGCAAAGATGTAGATAAGCTCGTTGAGGAAGTTCTTGTCGCAGGTATCATCGCTCTCGCAGATCCAGATCAGCTCTCCTGTTGCAAGCGCCAGCCCCTTTTGCCATTGGGAGAAAACACTGCCGGAATTGGTTTTGTTGAAGACGGTCTTGCACGTTCCTTTGTAAGTCCTGCAGAACTTTTCGATGACTTCGACGCTGCTGTCGGAAGAGCAGTCGTCGAGAATGATCAGCTCCAGGCTTGGGTAATTCTGATCGACGATGCTTTGAAGCCGTCCCGGAAGGAAGCCTGCATGATTGTAGTTGGGCACGATGACCGACACTGTCGGCAGGCCTGCAGCATTGGCCGGACGCCGAACCCGGCTGACGCCCTGGCGGCCCTCGCGTCGGCCATGCAGCACGAAGTGGCGGAAAGGATTGATGCCGGCTTCCCGGATGTCGCCTTCGCGGCGGAGATAAAAGGCTGTGTCGAAATCCCTTGACGGGTTCTTTCCCTCGCGCCATCCAACCGTCATGTAATGCCCGAACAAGTCATCGACGCTTGTCGCTACATCCGGATAATGGGTCCGGTAGTAGTTCTCGTCGAACGCCGCCTTGAGCAAAGCTTCGTCTTCTGCCTTGTCGGCCTTTGCAAGAATGCGCGGCTTCTCCGGCTTGGCCTCGGACGGGAAGGTCTTCCGGCCCTCGAAGATGCCGTAACGCACGAAGTGGTAGAGAGGCTCCTGGCCTGTCTCCAGAACATCATGATGGAACGCGAGATACTGGCGGGTCGAGAAACGGGGGCTTGGATCGCGCCCTTCAAGCCAGCCGGTGGTTCTGTAATGATCGAACAGATCCGGCAGATTTGCGACAGAAGGATACATGCGGGCGTAGAACTCGGGGTCGAAATGGCCTCGGACAGTCTCGAGCCATTCCAGTTCGGTCATGTGGCGCACAACCTTGGACCTGCTTCCCTCGGCAGGGATGGCGTCTCGCCCTTCCTGCTGTCCTGTCAGGATGAAATGTAGAAGTGGATTGATGCCGGCTATGCCGACGTCAGCGTATTTCCAAATATACTTGTGTGTAGAAAAGCGGGCGCAAGGATCTCGGCCTTCTACCCAACCGAGAACCAGGAATTGGCTTAAAAGGCTCGGTGCGCCTTCAAGGTCAGGATTGCAGCTTCGGTAATAATCTTCATCGAACCAGAGTGGTAGAAGATCAGCGATGCGGGTGTCCCAAGGAAGGTAGATAGCCTGGTCGGCGGAGTGCTCGAAAATGCTCCTTCCCTGTTGTCGGCCGACCGTCTGATAATGAACTGCCGGATTGAGATGGCGGTAAAGTACATCGTCGTTCTGAAGAAGATACTTGAAAACCGAGAAGTCGGGAGAAGGGTCTCGCCCCTGGATCCATCCTATAGAAAGGAAATGATCGAGCGGATCGATGTTGTTCGGTAGCCGGCCATATGTCGTCTCGTAAAAGCGCGGATTGAACATGGTTTGAACCAGTTTTCGGCTTGACGATAAGGTGGCTGCGGCTCTTCTGGGCATCTGTCGGGGCTGTGGCTAAAGGAGCGTTAGGGACTTGCCCCGGAGAGAGTGGCTGACATCGAGTTTCGTCGCCGGCAAAACACCCTTGCCCTTCGTGACGGCAACCAGATGTTCCGTGACCAGGACGCGTTCGATGACATGGCTCACTCCGGTCATAAGAACCAGGCTGATGATGAGATTGCTCAGAGCAGGCTGCTGGTTCCAGACTGCGTCAGGTGCCTGTGCCGCCGGCCGGTGAGACCAAGCCCAATCTTCGATGACATAAGTGCCACCTGACTTGACAAGAGGAAACAGGTTTTCGAACGTCGTCTTGGTAAGTTCATAAAGGTGGGATGCATCGTCGACAACGAGGTCAACGCCGCCCTTACAGTTCGCCTGCACCGCCCCGCGCGTCGAAAGCGCATCCTGCGACCGTCCGTAGAACGTCTTGATGTGCTCACGGCCAATGCGATACTGCTCCAGCGGTTCGATCGGTTTTCGTTTAATGTCAATGCCGACAAGGTTGTCGGGTTTGAAGAGCTTGTCGAAATACACCATCGATCCGCCTTCAAACATTCCGATCTCGACAATGTTCTTTGGTTTCCTGGCCGCGAGTTCCTCGTAAAACTCGAGCATGGTGCGGTTCTTCACCAGGATGAACTCGTCATTCGAGGACACACCGCGCTGAACCCCGGGCCGGAGATCTTGCACGAAGGTGATGCCGTCAAGTTCGAAGCTATCCATGTTTCAGACTCCGCTGATAGAGCGAATATACCAGTCCGGTGACGAACTGAAGTTGCCGGCGGGTCAATTCCGCATCTGATAGATAGTCGTATTTTTTATGGTCAACCGGCTCGAAAAGCCTGGGGCGGCCCGGAAAATAGCGGCGGCAGATCACCTCGTTCTGATGTCGATAGAACTCGATAATTTTGTCTCGCTGTGTCGGTGTGATGAGCGAGACACGCTTGAGGGAGACATAAAAGTCGCCGGTGAGGTCACCGACCATGGCATAGAAATCGTTGTCGTGTTCGCCCTTGAAGAGGAACTTGCTCCCGCTGACGAGCGGTGTGATGAGATCGGAGTAGGACGGATTGACCATCTCGGTCGACCGTTTGAAGCCGCCTTGTGGTTCGGTGAGCTGGCAGCAACTGATAAAGTCGTCGACGACATCGTTATTGACCAAGTCGGAACGCTGGAAGATGCGTACAGTGACGTTTCCCGTGCCTGCCACCGTCTCCCAGCCATCGATGCATCGTTGCCAGTGGCCGAGGCGCTGCAATGCCAGCACCAGCCACGCGTCCAGGTCGGTCTCGCGTTTGGAATTCCACTGCTGCCACGATGAGGTGAGCAGTTCGTCCTGCCGCCTGATGTAGAGCACGACCTTGCAGTCGATCCCGGCGAGGGCCTTGTTGAAAAGCTGGAAATTCGCGCCGTTTGAAAGGTTCTCCGCGGAACAGAGAACGGTTTTGGCGTCGCTCCGCGCCAGTGCGCGCACGCGCGCCTCCAGCTCCGCGCGATTGCCCGTGTTAATGAATTCCTGGAAAGCGAAAACATGCTCGCCAGTCACCTTGTTCGACGTGCCGAGCTCGCGGTCCGGCACCAGAACGCCAGCGGTGGCGAGCACCTTATGGTTCTGCCGGAGAAAAGACTGAATGGCGGAGCTGCCAGTTTTGTTCGCTCCTATATGAAGAATTAGCTGCGCGGTCATGGTGCTGTCATTCCGGTGACCAGCATGGATGGGCAGCAGCGGTCAGGCCCGTTCCATCACAAAAGCAGGGCTTTCTCAATCCTAGTCGTGGCACGTGAGCTCCATTTGCGGCCAGGCAAAACCCAAGCGCGTGTTTAGCCTGCGCCTTCGTAAGGAAGAGCGCTGATGAGTGAATCTATGATGTGCATCCGTGAGCATCTGCAACATAATGTCAATGCCTTTTGGCGTTAGACATTGTTATCATTGCGCCAATCGTATCGTTATGAAGACAACTATGCGTAGCTTGGCTGTCACGAACCAAGGCAGGAGCGACACGGCTTATCGCCGGCAGTGCGCCACGTTGGGTCAGATACCTGAATTTATCTCACAGACCGCAAATACAAAAAGATCGGTGGTTGTCAGAATTCTACAAAACTTCTTGTCTGATTCAAAAAATCAAGCTTAATTCAAAAGCGGCAGCGTCTATTTTGCCAAGAAAACTTCTTTCTAAGCTTTCATCAACGCCGCCTGAACGCACGCCGTGACAGAGTCAGCGAGCGACGTGGTGAAATACTCAGCATCGACCGCGGCGCGTTGCTGCCGTTCGTCGGCGCTCTGCTCGCCGGCCGGCCAGAGCCCTACCAGGATGGGCGCGCCGGAGGGCAGGCGCTGGCGCAACCGGCGTATGAGGTAGCGCAGGTGCGCCGGACTGCCGCTGATTTCGAGATAGGAAATGCAAGCCATCGCCACACCGGTCACGTCGAGTGTCGCGATATGATCGCGCGAAACCGCCTCATGATCGATCGTCCGGCTGCCGAGCCCATGCTTCGCCAGCAGCTGCGCCAGCATGGCGGAGGCCGCCTCATCGAGCGGCCCGCGCCCCGCAATGCAAAGAATGGCTGAAGGCGCGCGCCAGCTATCCGGCGGCAGTTCGTCATCGTCCGGCAGGTCCGCAGGCTGAGGGTGAGCGGGCAGCTCATCCTCCTCGTCCGGCTTCACGGCGCCGCCTTCCTCAGGATGCTCGCCTGACGCAGCAGGGGGGCGGTCATCGTGACTCTCCAGGCCATGCACCACGGCCTTGATCGTCTTCTTCACCCGCTCGAGTTGGTCCCGGTCGAGCACGCCTCGGTCCAGGTCGTTCGCGGCAAGCCGCAGCCCCTGCAGCGCCACCTCATCATAATAGGTGGATAGTGAGTGATCCTTGAGCAGCAGTTCCGCCTGGTCCTGGGCCTCGTCGGCGTCGCCCGCAAGCACGCGCTGGTAAAAGCTCTCCACCGGCGTCAGCGCCGGCTGGTCGCCGAGCATGACATCGAGGAACTCCAGCCGCTTCACATGCCGCCCCAGCACCACCAGGCAAAGCGTCAGCGGCGTGGACAGGATCAGCCCCACCGGCCCCCACAGCCACGACCAGAAAATCGCAGCCACCACCACGGAAAACGGCGAAAGCCCTGTGCTATGGCCATACACCATGGGCTCCACGATCTGCCCGGTGACGCCCTCCACCACCAGGTAGAGCGCCAACGTCCACAGCACCAGCGACCAGCCGGGCACGATGGCCGCCGCCAGCCCCATGGGCAGAACCGCCGCAATGAACGAGCCCACATAGGGCACGAACCGCAGCAGCGCCGAGAGGATGCCCCACAGCACCGGGTTCGGCACCCCAATGATCAGCAGCCCCAACCCCACGACGAGGCCGAACATCGTGTTGATGGATAATTGTGTCAGAAAATACTTGCTGAGCCGCCGGCCGCCCTCGTCGATCGCCTGCGTCGTGCGGTGAAGGTCGTCCGAGCCCACCAGCCGGATCAGCCGGTCCCTTAAATCCTCACGCTGCAGCAACGCGAAAACCGCAACGACGAAAACGATGCCGAAGGTCTCCAAAGGCGACAGCACCGTCTCCAGATACCCGGCCGCGATCGACCACGGCGAGGAAGACGATTGTGTTGCCGCAGGTGGCGCGGGCTGTGCCGCCGCCGGCGCGCTTGTGCTCGACGCCGAGGCAGGCGCCGAAGGCTCGCCCCCCGCATTGCTCTTGCTGGAAGGCCCTATCCTGTCGGCAAGCTGCGTAATGCGTCCCACGGTGAAGCTTTTCACCGACTCGATCTTCGTCTCGACCGTCGAAACATAGCGCGGCAGCCCGGTCGTCAGCTGCGCGATCTGTGCGCCGATGACCCCGCCGATTGCCAGCACCACGCCAAGCGCAACGATCACGCCGAGCAGCACCGACGGCACCCGCCCAAGCCCGATCCGGCGCAACAGCTCCACGAGCGGCGCCAGGATGAAGGCCAGCAGCAACGCCAGCGTCACCGGAACAAGAACCTCGCGGCCGAAATACAGCGTCGCGACCACCATGACGAACAAGGTCATCGCCTGCGCTGCATCAGGGCCGCCGGCCTGGCCGACGGTTTTGGCAGTGGGTGCGGCGGGTCGGGCGTCGGACATGCTGGCGGTCTTACACGACGCGGCGGGGATTTCGACCCTCAGCAAGCAAGCATGTTCTTTTTTGAAAAAAAGAACCAAAAAACTTTTGCGACCGGGGACCGTATGTGAGGAAGTGCCGGGCCCAAACGTCCAAAAGTTTTTTGCTTCTTTTTTTCAAAAAAGAAGTCCTTCCTTAAGGTGACCGATGGCCGGAAAGCTCTCCACCTACCAGGCCAAGCGCGACTTCAAGCAAACCCAAGAACCGAGCGGCGACGCGCAGCCGACCTCATCGGATCGGCTCCGCTTCGTCATCCAGCGCCATGACGCAACCCGCCTCCATTACGACCTGCGCCTAGAGCTGGACGGCGTCTTCAAGAGCTGGGCCGTCGCGAAAGGCCCGTCCGTCGACCCGCACGACAAGCGCCTCGCCGTCGAGGTCGAGGACCATCCCCTCGACTACGGCGACTTCGAAGGCACCATCCCGAAAGGCCAATACGGCGGCGGTACGGTCCAGCTCTGGGACCGCGGCTTCTGGGCTCCTGAGGGCATGACCGCGGAGGAAGGGCTAGCCAAAGGCGACCTCAAATTCACCCTCGAAGGCGAACATCTGCACGGCAGCTGGGTGCTGGTTCGCATGAAGAACTGGTCAGGCAAGCGGGTAAATTGGCTGCTCATCAAGCACCGCGACGAGCACGCCCACGAAGGCGACGCCGATGCCCTCACATCAGGTGACAAATCCGTCGCCTCCGGTCGCAAGATGGCCGACATTGCCGCCGGCCGCGGCCGCGCCCCCACTCCATTCATGACGAAAGCGCAAAAGGCCAACGTCGCGCCGGACGCGGTATGGGACTCCAAAAAAGGCCTCGCTCCAGCCCTGCGCGCCGAGAAGAAGCGCGCCGCGACCCTGAAGGAAAGACCGGCCGCGAAACCGAAATCCTCCCCCATGCCTGACTTCATCGAGCCGCAGCTCTGCCGCTCGCTCGACCGCCCGCCAGCCGAGCCCGGCTGGGTGCATGAAATCAAGTTCGACGGCTACCGCATCCAGGCCCGCATCGAAGACGGCAAAGCCGTCCTTCGCACACGCAAGGGCCTGGATTGGACGAAGCGCTTCGCCGGCGCCGCTGCCGCCTGCGCCAGGCTGCCTGACGGGATCATCGACGGCGAGATCGTGGCCCTCGGCGAGGACGGTGCCCCCGATTTCGCCGCACTCCAGGTTGCCCTCTCCGAAGGGCGCAGCAAGGATCTTGTCTTCTTCGTCTTCGACCTGCTGCACGCCGGCGGCGAGGATCTCCGTCCCCTGCCGCTCTCCACCCGAAAGGAGTGCCTCCAGGCCTTCCTCGCCAAATCGGGCAAGCCCGACCCGCTCCTGCGCTTCGTCGAACATTTCGACACCGGCGGCGATGCCGTTCTGCAATCCGCCTGTCGCCTGTCTCTCGAAGGCATCGTCTCCAAGCGTGCCGATGCCCCCTACCGCTCAGGCCGGAGCGATAGCTGGACCAAGGCCAAATGCCGCGCCGGCCACGAAATGGTCGTCGGCGCCTGGACCGACACCGGCGGCCGCTTCCGCTCGCTGATCGTCGGCGTCCACCGCGAAGGCCACCTCGTGCATGTCGGCCGCATCGGCACCGGCTTCGCCAAGGATAAGGTCGATCGCCTCATGCCTCGCCTCAAGGCGCTGGCCGCAGACAAAAGCCCCTTCACCGGCCCCGGTGCCCCGCGCGCCGCGCGCGACATCCATTGGCTACGCCCGGAACTCGTAGCCGAGGTGGAATTCGCCGGCTGGACCGAGACAGGCATGGTACGCCAAGGCGCCTTCAAAGGCCTCCGCGAGGACAAGCCCGCCGCCGAGGTCGAAGCCGACAACCCGGCGCCCGCCACCACCGCCGTCGCAATCCCCAAGACCATGAAACGCCGCCCCTCCGCGGCAGGCCAGCCCGGCTCTGTGATGGGTGTTACCATCTCCCGCCCAGACAAAACCATGTGGCCCGAAGCCGGCAACGACGGCGCCCCGGTGACCAAACTCGACCTCGCCCGCTACTTCGAAGCCGTCGGCCCCTGGATGCTGCGTCACCTGAAGGGCCGCCCCTGCTCCATCATCCGCGCCCCGGACGGTTTCGACGGCGAGACCTTCTTCCAACGCCACGCCATGAAAGGCTCCAGCAGCCTTCTCGAACTCGTCACCGTCTCAGGCGACCGCCAGCCCTACCTCGAAATCGACCGACTGGAGGGCCTGGCAGCAGTGGCCCAGGTCGCTGCCCTCGAACTCCACCCCTGGAATTGCGAGCCGTTCAAACCGGACGTTCCCGGCCGCCTTGTCTTCGACCTCGATCCCGGCCCAGACGTTGCGTTCAGCGACGTCATAAAAGGTGCTGTGGAGATCCGCGACCGCCTCTCCAACCTCGGCCTCGAAAGCTTCTGCAAAACGACAGGCGGCAAGGGCCTTCACGTCGTCACCCCGCTCGCCGCCGCCAAAAAGGCCAACCCGACCTGGGCAGAAGCAAAGGCATTCGCCCAAAAACTCTGCGCCGCCATGGCGAAGGACTCACCCGACCGCTATGTCGTCAACATGGCGAAAAAGCTCCGCACCGGCCGAATCTACCTCGACTATCTTCGCAACGACCGGCTCGCCACCGCAGTCGCCCCGCTCTCTCCCCGCGCCCGCCCAGGCGCCACCGTTTCGATGCCGATCACCTGGCAGCAGGTGAAGCCCGGCCTCGACCCGGCGCGCTTCAACCTGCGCACTGTCCCAGCCCTGCTAGCCAAATCGAAGGCGTGGGCCGACTACTGCGACAGCGAAAAACCCCTGGCGCCAGCAATAAAGAAACTCGGCACATAAGCGACACATGCACCAAGAACCAACCCAAGCATGTTCTTTTTTGAAAAAAAGAACCAAAAAACTTTTGCGTGTTTGGACTGGGCCTATCCACGATCTCGGTCCCAAGTCGCAAAAGTTTTTTGCTTCTTTTTTTCAAAAAAGAAGTCCTTCCTACCGCTTGCCTACCCTAGCCACAGCCCTCCTGTGCCTATCAGCCGCATACCCAGCCGAAGCAAGCGACGACCAATGTTCACCGGCAACGGCTTCGCCCACCCCTGACCCGTCGCTCACGTCGTTCAAGGGCGCCCAAGGCGGCACGCCGCTCATCGAGCAGGTTCGCGCAGGCCGGGTCATCGCGCGCTACACGAGTTTCGCCGATAAGCCCGGCTGCAGCTACGCTGGCGACGGCAGCGACCATGTGACTCCCGCGCGTGCGGCCGCGTCCGGCTGCGGCCCGTTCACCCGTGTTCACACCTGGCGCATGTGGGATCCGGGCGACAAGTTCCTGGTCTATCCAGCCGTTTATCGCGGCCCGGAAAACAACCCTTATATCGGGCCGGCTTTCGACAACGGCCGCGACTATGAGGCGAAGATCACCCATGCGCCCGATCATGTGCAAATTATCGGCGTCGTGAAGAACGGCGTGCGTCCCGTTCTCCTGCTCGATGGCGGAGCATCCGAAAACACGCTGAGCCAAGGCGCCATCTACCTCGCGGAGAGCGAAGGCCTGGTCATCGAAAATCTGGAGATCCTAGGTGGTCCAGGCGCCGCCGGCGGACGCGCCGCCGTTTACGACGTCGCTGCAAGCGATCTCACCTTGCGCAACGTGCACATCTCAGGTTTTGCCCGCGCCGGCCTGAACGGCTTGTTCGGCGCCGGCCAATACCGCGGCACGATGCTTCTGGACCATGTCGAATTGGACCACGACGGCGGCACCAACGGGCCCGCCCACAACGCCTACATCAACGCCAGCACCGTCGATCCGAACTTCACCGTGAAGATGGTGCACTCCTGGTCACACGACGCCTACTACGGCCACCTGTTCAAATCACGTGCGCAGAACAACATCTTTACCGACACCCTGTTCCAGGGCGGCAAGCCGCAGGGCGGTTTTCCGCAAGCCGAAGCCTATCTTCTCGATATTCCGAACGGCGGCCGGCTCGAAGCCAGGAACGACATTTTCGTCAAGACCGCATCAGGCTTGAACTCGAACGGTGTCTCCATCGCATTCGGCGAAGAGGGCTTCAGCGATGACCGCCCGCAAAGCATCGATATCGAGGACAACCATTTCCTCGCTTTATCGCGCCGCTACGACGGCTTTCATGCGATCTATCCCTTCCTGTTCCTGACGTCGCACTCTACTCCAGGCGGCCCGGGATGGGCGCATGTCCAGGCTACGGTGAAGGATAATGTGTTCGCCGGCTATTGCAGGGCGCATGATGCGGCGCAGGATTATCGGGGCGTGGGTGCTCGATAGAAGAGAGAAGAAAGTAGTTCTTTTTTGTAAAAAAGAACCAAAAAACTTTTACATGTTTGAGCCGGGCGTTCCCACGGTCTCGGTCCCACATCGTAAAAGTTTTTTGCTTCTTTTTTTCAAAAAAGAAGTCCTTCCTTACTTCCCAGGATGCGCACTCTTCCAGTCCTCAACAGCCTTC
Organism: Acetobacteraceae bacterium; assembly: GCA_965198825.1. Classification (GTDB taxonomy): domain Bacteria; phylum Pseudomonadota; class Alphaproteobacteria; order Acetobacterales; family Acetobacteraceae; genus BOG-908. Next base: position 994,662 of record CBDAQB010000003.1, read on the forward strand.
ATCGTATTCCCGACATGCCCTGAAGGATCCATCGCGTTATACGCGTAGATCACACGCCCATCCGGCGCGATGACATAACTGGTGCGGCTCGCGTAGCCGAGCATGCCGATCAGCACCGCATCATATTCGTTCGCCACGGTGCCGCTCTTGTCTGACGCGACTGGAAACGCGCTGCGGCATTCACTCACGGAGAACTTGTCGAGTTTCGCGATGCCATCCTCGGAAACGCCGATGACGGTGGCGCCCAGGGCCTTGAACTTCGGCGTCGCTTCCGCAAACTCGTGCGCTTCCACGGTGCAGCCCGAGGTGAACGCCGCAGGGTAGAAATAGAGCACCACCGGCCCCTGCTTGAGCGCGTCCGCCAGATGGAAGGTGAACTCATGGCCGCCGAGGGTCGCGAGCGTCGAGAAGTCGGGCGCCGGCGCGCCAGGCTTGAGGGCAGCAAGCGCGGGCGTGGAAATGCAAAGGGCTAAGGCAAGGGCAGGGAGGCGCATGAGGCGTTTCCTCTTGTCAGATTTCAAACTCGACGGCGTGATTACCCAGGTCAGCTGATTGCGAGCCTCAAGCCTTCGCCGCATTTCCTGAGATGGTTACGGCTGGTGAGAAGGCTACGGCGGCATCGCTTGTTTACGCGCCCAGCGCGTCAGGCTTCCCTTGCGAAGGAGTGCCGCGTCGGCCCGGTGTCATCCTCTCCGATGAGACGCGTACGCGCAGCCAGAAGCTCCACGTAGTAGATCATCGCGCGGTCGGCGAAGTGCATCAGGTTCGGCTCGCTGCCTGCCGGCACCAGCAGCTTGGCGTTGCGAAGCTGCATCCACAGGGCAGGGGAGACGCGCCGGCCGCCGATGGTGACGCCGCCGCCGGTGCCATCCGCCTCGACGCGTATGCGGCCCCACCGATCATGCTCGGCTTCGGCGGTCCTCAGCAGCGCGGTGACCATCTCGTCGTTGTGCCCATCCGACGTCAGAGCGCGGTAGGCGGCTACCACGCCCGAGGCGGTTTCCCCGAGCAGCCTCTGCACGGCTGACTTCAGATCGTCGCTTTGGACAACGTCGTGCCGCTGCTGCAGCGCCGCCTGAGCGATCCTCAAGCCCAGCAACTGAGCCATGTAAGGCATCCCGCGCGCCACGCCGACGACCAGCGCGACCGATTCGGGTGAGAACCGGATGCCTGCCTGCTCGCCGCCCTTTTCGATCATCGAAGCGACCTCCTGGTCTTCCAGGAGCGGCAGGTGAATAGCGGCGATGTTCCGTTGAATGGAAATATGCTGCCCGATGATGTCCTCGAGCGTCGCCGACACACCGACGATCATGAAATACACCCGGATGCTGCGGTCCGACACCAGCTTGATGGTATCGGCGAGCCGGGTGCGAGTCGCCACGTCCTCCACCCGGTCGAACTCGTCGATGACGAACACCACCATCGGGCAGGACAGACCCTGCGGCAGGGCTGCGATGTCGGCAGGGCGGAGCGGACGGTCCGGCAGCAGCGCGTCGCAGCCGTCCTTGTCCTCATCGCCCGATTGGTTCGCAAGGAGGGAGGCGGGGAGATCGGCCGCCAGGCTATGCATGATGCTGTCGAACGTGCTGGACGCCTCGCAGGCGTGCCGCGCCACCATGGCGCCTCGGCGGCGCAGGCCTTCGATCGCCAGGTTGCTCAGCGAAGTCTTGCCGCGGCCGCGCTCCGCATAAAGCACCACGTGGGCGCCGTCGTCGCAGATCGCCTCGAGAATGCGGGTCAGCTCTTCCAGACGGCCAACGAGAGTGCGCCGGCCCGACCGTGGCCTGGTGGGCGTGAACACTTCTGCGGGCGCGATGGCCGCCCTCGCTGAGGCCGCCGGGGTCTGAGGCTCCTGGCGCATACGAGGCGTCGGAGCGATAGGAGGGGCCGGTCGTTGCGCCTCCTTAGAAAACCAGCCGAGCAGGAAAGCCCAACCCTTAGCCCAAAAAGCCTGCATTCAGCTCGCACCTCTCCCGGACAACACAGCGGGTATTGTCCGCGCGATGATGCCCATATCCTGCCAGAGAGACCAGTTTTTTACATACCAACTGTCGAGCTCGACTCGCCGGGCGTAGCTGGTGGCGTTCCGTCCGCTCACCTGCCAAAGGCCGGTAATGCCCGGCCGTGCCTCGTAGTAGTAGGCAATATTTTCGGCATACCGAGGGACTTCGAGGCTGACGATCGGCCGCGGGCCAACGAGGCTCATTTCGAGCCTGAGCACGTTGATGAGTTGCGGCAGTTCGTCGAGGCTCGTCTTGCGCAGGAAGCGCCCGATCCAGGTGACGCGCGGATCGTGCTTCAGCTTATGTGTGGCCGCCCATTCCGCCGCCGCCGCCGGGTGGGCCTGCAGGTGCCGCTGCAGCACGCGGTCTCCATCCACCACCATGGTGCGGAATTTCAGGCAGCGGAACGAGCTTCCACCTACGCCCAGCCGCTTGTGGGCGAAGAACACGGGCCCTCCGTCCAGGGCGACGAGTGCCGCGATCAGGGCCAGCGGCGGCAGCAGGATCAGCAGCGCCACAGTAGCGGCCGCGACGTCGAAGGCGATCTTGAGCGAGCGCACGCAGGGCCGGCGCAGATTATTGCGGAAGCCTACGAGCTTCAGCCCTTCGCCATCCAGGTGGTTTTCCCAGCATCCTACAGTGGGCAGGCCATCAGGGCGGCGCAGGACGGCAAATTGCACCCGTTCCCTGACCATCGATGCCGCCAGAGCCGTCGTGTCCTCCGCTGCCTCTGCGGCTATGACCACGAGTTGCGCCCTGTGCCGCCGCAGCCAGCGCCTGGCAGTGGTGACCGACTCGTCGACCGGCGACCGAAGTTCGCCAACCACCTCGTAACCGCGCGCGCCTTTGCTACGCAGCAATTCCGCGGCCTGGCCAAGCCACTCGCCCTCGCCAACAACGACCACACGCACCCGCCAAAGGCCTGCCGCTTCGAGTGCCGCCCGAACAGCCCTGCGAACTGCAAGGATAGTGACTGGATACAGGAGAGCCGTAGCGACCAAGCCCACACGCGACATCGGGAGAGTCGCTAGAGACAGCACGCCGGCAACACTGAGCAAGGCGACCAAGGAAGCCGCGACGACTTCGCGCATGATCTGCCACTGCCCGGGCCGCCGATGATAATGCCCGCGGTTGGCGAACCACGCGATCAAGGCGACGAGAGCGACCACGCCCATCAGCGCCTGTCCCATGCCGCCCAGTGCCGCCGCACCCAGAATAGCCATAGGAACCAAGCCCGCGATCCCGAAAGCGGCTGCGTCGCCGACGACCAGAGCCGCACCGCATATCGTCTCAGCGTGATCGCCAATGACGAACGGGTGGATGATGCGGCTAGGCTGACCAATGCGGGCGACAGAGATCAGGGACTGCGCGACATCTGTTCTGGCTACCAATGCAACGACACTCTTCTTTCTCATCAATCCTGGCATGCACCAGACTCCCGCAGGGGCGGATGTTGAGCAGAACGTGCCCCCAGCAAACATTTTACAGGAGGCAAACTCAGCCGCGTCACGATATTTGCCGATTTTTGTGCATTGCAGCAGTCAAGTTTAGTTCATCAGCGTGGTTGTATCGGCTGCATGCATACGCCTGCTTCTACAAAACTGCTTTGCGTTGGTAACAACACGGTTTATTGTAGCTGGCGGGTGGTCCAAGCACCCCTCATACAATAAAGCTGGGAAACATGGCCGCCCGCGGTAAGTCTGCTGCCGGGACCGACGAGAGTAACGGTCCAAACGGCGTTTACCAAATGTCAAGCGAAACACTGTTACTTGGCGCTCGAAAACAGATGCCAAAGGCAAACGTGGTCGTTTTGGCACCAGAACGGACGGCAAGCTCCCAATCTTCGGGTGCGCCCATTGGGCCTGCACGTGGACTGGTGTTGGGACTTATCATCGGTGCCGTGATGTGGACGGGCCTGATCGCCCTGGTCTGGTACGCGTTCAGGCTCTGATCGTCTCCACGGGGTCGTTGGCCCCGTTCTCTCCTCGGGCTGCTTCCGCAATGCCGGGCGTTTCTCCTGACATGACGCCGCGGTAGAGTGACGTATGGGCGACTCGCTGAGAACGACGGCACGACGGCACTGGTCGGCCTCTCCGCTGACGGGCCATCGGTGAAGTTCCTTGATCCTCTCCAAGTGGAACGACTGGTGGCGGCCCGGCTCGACGAACTGAGCCGGCCGCCCGATCTCGTCGCGCAGGACGGCCTGGAAAGTCTCGCCGCGCAGGCGCGTGGGTCGGAAGACCGCCTGCGTATGCTGCTCACCAGCGCCCTCTTCATCGCCAGCACCGAGGACTCCGACACCGTCGGCGAGGACCACGTTCTGCGTGCCGCCGCCGCGCTTGACTCGGGTCCCGGTGGCCAACAGGCCGGACCAGAACCAGGAGATCTGACAAGCGGTCCCCGGCCAGCCGACCCCAGGCTCAGCGCGACTCGATGGCCATTTCTGACAGCAGTGGCGGCAACCGCCTTCGTCGCGGTGGCAGCAGCAATCTACCTCGCGGCGCCCGGTTTCCTGCCACGCGGTCAGCACCAGCAAGCGCCGCCGGCCACGATCTTTACCGAGGCGGCCATCGCCCCCTCTGCGCCACATCAACAAACGTTGGGGCTCGCCGCCACGACACCGGCGCTGACTGTCCCGCCCACTCTACCCGAACCGAGTGCCGATGAAGCCGGTGAGGCTTTACCCACCGCTCCGCCGGCCGAGGTCCTCGTCCGCTACACGATCGGCAACCCGGGTGCCGCGGCCGTGGTGCAATCCCTCACCCGCCGGCTCCAGGCGATAGGCGTGAGCCCGTCTTTTGGCCTGGCCACACGTGGCCAGCTCACCGCGCCCTCGATCAGCTATTTCTATGAGGAAGACCGGGACACCGCGATCAGGGTCGCCGCCGCCGCCGGGCCAGGCATGTTGCCGCCAAGGCTGATGAATCCACTCACAGGCACAACTCTCCGCCCCCCTGGAACGATAGAGATTGCAGTTCCATAACAGATACAGAGAGAGCCATGCCTTCCTTTCGGTCTTCTATCGTTTTCGCCGCTGCTCGCCCGCTTGCCTTGGCTGGCGCCATGCTTTGCCTCGCCATCCCTGCAGCGTTAGCCGCCGACCCCGCTTCCACCGACCCAGCTCCCGCCGACCCGGCGCCTGCCGACTCGATCGTGCTCTATTTCAACAACGGCAGCGCGGCGATCCGGCCAGCCGACGTGGCACAGCTCGACCGCGCAGCCCGCACTTTCCGCGAGGGCAAACCCATCATCATGACCGTGTCCGGAAGCTCCGATGCGACCGGTGACGCGCAATCCAACCTGTCTCTGTCGCAACGCCGCGCCGACGCGGTCTTCAGGGGCCTCGTCGCCCGCGGCATTCCCGCCGACCGGTTCCAGATCATCGCCAAGGGTGAGACGGAGACGGCCGGCAAGGAAAGGACTGGAAGTCCCGACGCAAAGGACAGGCGCGCCGAAATCACGTGGCGCTAGCCAGCCTGGCGAGGCGCCGCAGTCCGCGCCTCGCCCTCTGCGCGGCGACGGTCCTGCTCCTGGGACTATCGCCCGCCGAGCCATCTCCGGAGTCCGCGCAGTCGCTCTTCGACCGCGGCGTCTCCTATGATTATAACGGCGGCAACCACCCCGACCCGAAGGTCGCCTTCGGCTGGTATCTGAAGGCGGCTCAGGCCGGGTCTGCCAAGGGCGCCTTCAACGTCGGCGTCATGTACGATGCCGGCCGCGGCGTCCCTCACGATCCTACTGCCGCCGCCACCTGGTATGCCATGGCGGCCGCGCTATCCGAGCCCCGCGCCGCCTACAATCTCGGCGAACTCTACGAAACCGGCGAAGGCGTGCCGAAAAACCCGGCTCTTGCCGCTGCCTGGTTCCGCCACGCCGCCCGTTCCGGCGTCGCAGCCGCCATTACCCGCCTGCGCCATTTGCCTGTGGACTATGCCTCCGCCCCGACCTCGCGCTTCACGCCGCCGCCGGTCCGGGCAATCGTCCCCCCCAAGGATGCCAAGATGAAGCTCATGGGCAACGGCACTATCCTCGTCTGGACCGCCGAAGCCTGGCCTTACGCCGAAACCTTCTATGTCGAGGTCGTCGCCATCGCCCCCCCCAGGAGCCAATCGGAGGCAGGCTTGCCGAACGAGGCGCTGCCAGAGCCGGACCACCCGCGCGATGTCTTCACCGCCATGACCGATGTCTCCGCCTTGCGAGTCACGCTGCCGCCTGGCCAATACGCCTGGCGGGTGTTCGCCATCGACCCGCAGAGCGCGCACTACACGCCAAACGCCTGGACGCGCTTCTCTCTCGAGGAGCCCCTATGAGCTTTCCAGGAGCTTAACCTACGCGCCTGATCAGCTCGCCGGCCGGCAAGTGTCGGCGATCTTCATCCCGATAGCGCCGACCATCATCAGCAAGGCCATGGGAAGCCCTGTTCCGTCGGTCAGCACCCCGGCGAGCAGCCCGCCGACCGCACCGATGCCGAACTGCATCGTTCCCAGCATGGCGGACGCGCTCCCCGCATGTGCCGCATGGCCATGCAGCGCCCCGACCGTCGCCGTCGGTCCCACGAACCCCATCATCGCCTGCGCGACGGCGAGGCACGCCGCGAGTCCCACCGGGCCTACGATCGTGCGGTGATGGTCAACCAGCGTCACGGCCAGGACCGCCGCGACCATCACGACATAGGCCGTCGTCGCGATATGCAGCGACCGGTTCAGCCCGAAGCGCCGCACCGCGAACATGTTGAGCTGCGACGCCACGATGTAGGCGCCGGCAACGCAGCCGAAGACCACCGCGAACCCGGAAGGCGAGAGCTTGTACTGATCGATGAACGCCACGGGCGACCCGCCGAGATAGGCGAACAAGGCGAAGCCCAGGAAGCTCATCACCAGGGCATGGGTGACGAACCCGCGCTCGCTCAGGATGAACCGGTAGCGTGCGAGCAGCGAAGCCGGTGACAGCAGCAGCCGGGTCCCCGCCCGTTGCGTGTCGGGCAGGAAGGCCAGGGTAAGAACCAGTGCCAGCGCGCCATAACCCGTGGTGATCCAGAAGATGCCGCGCCAGTCCAGCACCAGCAGCACCAGCCCGCCCAGGCTCGGCGCCAGGATCGGCGCAGCCCCCAGGATAAGGATGAGCTGCGCCATCATGCGCGCGGCCGAATGGCCTTCGCTGATATCGCGCACGATGGCGCGCGGCACGATCATGCTGGCCGATCCGCCCAGCGCCGCCACGAACCGCCACGCGGTGAGCGCCCAGATTCCACCCGAGAGGGCGCAACCCACAGACGCCGCCGTGTAGATCGCCGTGCCGATCAGCAACGGCGCTCGGCGGCCGAACCGGTCGGAAATCGCCCCCTGAACAAGCTGCCCGAACGAGAGCCCCAGGAACCAGCTCGCCAAGGTCAGCTGCGCATAGCCGGACGGCACGCCGAACGCCGCCTCGATGGCCGGAAACGCCGGCAAGTACATGTCCGTCGAAATAGGTCCCGCGGCTTGCAGAAAGCCCAGCAGGAGGGGAAGTCGGCGCATACGCAGGCTCGGGAGCGGGCGGCTCTCCGCTCCCTAGCTCTTGCGCGCCAGGGGCGCCACGAACAGCGGCGCGGTATCCCAAGGGAACAGGATCCAGGTCTCCTGCGGCACCTCCGCCACCCACAGATCCGCGACCGGCCGCCCGCTCGGCTTCGCATAGAGGCAGGCGAACTGCGCCCGAGGCAGCAACGCGCGCACCATGCGCGCCGTCACGCCGGTATCCACCAGGTCATCGACGATCAGAAACCCTTCGCCGTCGCCTGCCGCCGGCGCGCCTTTCAGCACCGCAGGCGCCGCCTGGGTGCCTGCTTCCTCGGCGTAACTCGCCACGCAGATGCTCTCGATGAGCCGGCACTCCAGCTCGCGCGCCACGATGGCGGCCGGGATCAGCCCTCCTCGGCTGATGGCGACCAGGCCGCGGAAGGGCCCCATCGGCATCGCCGATTCCGCCAGCGACCGCGCATCCCGGTGCAACTGGTCCCAGGTAACCGTGGCGTAAGCGACAGCCCCTTTGCCAGGAGCCGGTGCCGCCGGCATTAGTACAGTTTTCCGCCGTCCGGCACCGCGAAGTCGGGGCGCAGCAGCACCACCTCGCCGTTTTCGTCAGGCAGCCCCAAGGTCAACACCTCGCTGACGAACGGCCCGATCTGCCGCGGCGGCAGGTTCACCACCGCGCAAACCTGCCGCCCCAGCAACTGGTCCGGCTTGTAGTGCACGGTGATCTGCGCGGAGGAACATTTGGTCCCGAGCGAACCGCCGAAATCGATCCACAACTTGATCGCAGGCTTGCGCGCCTCCGGAAAAGGCTTCGCATCGGTAATCGTGCCCACCCTGATGTCGAGGGCCGCGAAGGCATCTGGTCCGCTGATGTCGCTCATGCTGCGGGTGTAGCGCCCAGTGCTGCGTGACGCCATGGCAAGGAAGCAAGGGTGTTCTTTTTTGAAAAAAAGAACCAAAAAACTTCTCTCCGTTTAGGCCGGGCCCATCCCCGCACCCAGCCCAAAGTCGCAAAAGTTTTTTGCTTCTTTTTCTCAAAAAAGAAGGCCTTCCTTCCTAACAAAAGGCCCAGCGACGCATGCACCACCCCATCGCCGAAGTTCACCGCGGCGACACGGTCGAATCACGCCACACAGGCGCCTTCGCCGTAACAGACGCCGAAGGCGGCCTGTTCCTCTCGGGCGGCGACCCCGGCCGCCAAATATTCCCTAGGTCCGCGATCAAGGCGTTTCAGGCCCTCCCTTTCATCGTCAGCGGCACCGCCGCACATTTCGGCTTCACGGGAGAGGCCCTGGCACTTTCCTGCGCTTCCCACACCGGCATGAAGCAGCACGCGGCGACCGCGGCAGCGATGCTGGCGCGGGCAGGGTGCGATGACCGCTGCCTCGAATGCGGCACGCATTGGCCGACCGACAAGGACGCCGCCCACGCGCTAGCGGCATCAGGCGCCCGTCCGAGCGCCTTGCACAACAACTGCTCGGGCAAGCACGCCGCCTTCGTCTGCACCTGCGTCGCCGCAGGACAGGATGTGCGTGGCTATGTTCTGCCCGGCCATCCCATCATGCGCTCCGTCATCGAGGCAGTGGCCGAGGTCACCCAAACCGATCTGCGCCAGGCCCCTGTGGGCATCGACGGCTGTTCCATCCCGACTTTCGCCATTCCGCTGACAGCGCTGGCGTCCGGGTTCGCGCGCTTCGGCACCGGCCGCCATCTGCCAGCGGAATTTGCCGCCGCGGCGCCGGTCCTCATGGCGGCCGTTGCCGAGAACCCCATGATGATCGCAGGGGAGGGCAAGTTCGACACCCTGCTCACCGCCGCCTTCGGTGGCCGCCTCTTCGTCAAATCCGGCGCTGAAGGCGTTTGCTGCGGCGCCATCCCGGAGCTCGGCCTCGGTTTTGCCGTCAAGGCCGACGACGGCACGATGCGCGCGGCCGAAGCTGCCACCGCGTCGTTGCTGCGCCGGCTCCTTGGACCCATCGAAATCCTGGACACGCTCGCATCGTCCACCCTGACGAACTGGAACGGCCTCGATGTCGGCGCCATCGTAGGTCTGCTCGGCTGATGCCTCATGGCGCCGCAGCGATTTTTCCCGCATGATAGGTTCGCGTAAGGGCCACCCCGGAACACGGAAGCCGGCGTGGCCCTCGCAGGGTCTCATCTCACGTGACTGGAGGCCACCATGGTGACGCGGTCGTTCCTGGTTCTTGCAGCCATCCTGATGGTCGGCGCCTTCGCGCTCGCCCTCCTGCCGTCGTGGGACATGAGCCTGCGCGAAGCGATCGAAGGTCTCGACGTCAACATGCCCGAACGTCTGCGCTCCGGCGTGACCAGCGTCTTCGGCCCCGCGTTCTGGCGCTGGACTCTGGACCCGCTGCTGCAACGGCCAAGCTGGCTCATGCCGGCAGCCCTCGGCCTGATCTGCGTCGGCGGCGCTGTCACCGCCTACAACCCGCCGGGCCGGCGCACCAAGCGGCGCAGTTTCCCCAAATAGGCAACCCGGCCTGCGGCGAGCGGTTCACCCTGCTCGCTTCATGAAGGACCTCTCGTGGTTAACAGGCTTTTTGGCACGGCACTCGCCGTCGCATTCACCAGCATCTCCTGCACCGTCGCCGCCCACGCCGCACAATCCGCCTCGGCCGCAGACCGCAGCTTCGTCGCCATGGTGAGCCAGGGCGGCATGTTCGAAGTCCAGGCCGGCGCTCTCGCCGCCAGCCAAGGCTCGACCGAGGACATCAAGGACCAGGGCACCACCGAGGAGCACGACCACCAGCTCGTCGGCGGTAAGCTGAAGGCCGCAGCAACCGCCGCCGGCATCAGCTTTCCTTCCGCTCTGAACACCATGTTCGAAAAGAAGATCTCAGACCTGAAGGCGCTCGACGGCCCTGCGTTCGACACCGCCTACCTCAAGGAAATGGCCGAGATCCACGACAAGGACGGCGCCGCTTTTGCAAAAGAGGCCCAGTCTGGAACGAACCCCGGCTTGAAGGATTTTGCGGCTCAGACTCACCGCATCGTTGTCATGCATATCGGCGAGATCAAGGCAGTGGTGCCTTCCAATAAGTAGGGAAGCAAGCGCGTTCTTTTTGAAAAAAGAACCAAAAACTTTTTGCGACTTTGGGCCGGGTGTGGGGACGCACCCGGCCTTATGATGTTGGCGTGAAGAAGATGTAGTTGGCTTCGTAGGGCACGCTAACCTCCGAGCCGACACGGCACTCGCCGGCAGGCGCCACGCCGCCTTTCGTTTGCGTTCTCAGGACGTAGGCTACATGCGATAAAAAGCCCGATCCCGTGGTCTCGGTAGCGCGCACGACCACCCACGGAATGGCCCCCTGCACCGGCGACGGACTCGCAGACAGCACCGCGCCCACCACTTTGCTGCCATCGGCGGCTTGCCAGCTTGGTCCTGCGAAATGATGCACGACACTCCGTCCGTCCGCATCCTTCAGCGTCGCCTCAGGCGCTTTCAACTTCCAGGCGGCCGCTCCAGCAGGCGAGGCGCTGCAAACATAGATCTGCACACCAGTTCCATGCAGTTCCAGCGCGGGAACAGGCGCCGCATGTGCGGCCTGGGCCAAGGTAATTACAGCAACGCCGGCGACAAATGCTTTCATCATGGCCGGATGCTGTCTCGGTTCGTCCCACGAGGCAAGCTGGACCTGGCACGAAAAGCCGGAGCCTCGCGGCTCCGGCCTCACCTTGCGGCGACATTCAAGAAGCGACCAAAACTAGCCGGCGCACTGTCCCCAATTCGACAGCGACTTGTGCACTTGTTCGCGAAGAAGCTCGGCGCCTGCGCCCATTCCGTTGAACACCGGGGTCTGGTCCGCGTCCGACGACGTACTTTCATGGAAGAACCCGAACACGTAAGTCCGCGCCACCTGGGTCGTGCCAGCGCAATCGGGAAGGCTGACCCAGCCATCGATCCCGACGTCGCCATACTCGGTCTGGCCATTCAGGTCGGGCACGCCGCCCGGCCAGGTGTAGCCGCCCGACTTATAGCTGAGCTGAATGCCGTTGATGAAACTCTGCAGCTTCGCCTTGGTGAGGGTCGCGGGCTTCTCGGCCAGGATGATCGGCTGCAGATCGTTCCACATGCCGGCAAAGTCGTAGTTCTTGCCAGCCATCATGGCGAATAGCTTGGTGACCAGGCTCTTGTTCAGGATCGTGTGCTTGCCGAGACCCGTATAAAGCAGTGCCGCATCGTCGAGCGTCAGGGTGTTATGTGGACCAGGGCAATCGATGTAGCCGTTGAACGCAGTGTTCGTCATGCCGATCGACTGTGCATAGGCATTGATCGCCGACATGCCGAACAGATGCAGCAGCGAGTCGGCGCGCGCATTGTCCGAGTTCTCCATCATCTGCGTGATGGCATTGCTCAACGTCTCCGTTCCTATCTGCTCGAAATTGCAGAAGTTGCTGGAAGACAGCAGTGGGACCTGTTCGTTCAACGTCGCCAGGTGGTTCTGCACCTGCGCCATGGCGTAGGTTGCGATCACCACCTTGATGGCGCTCGCCGGCTCGAACGGCCTGGCGTCTGAGGAGACGCACGGCACCGGCCCATCTGGCACCGCGGACCCGGTGACCTCCTTCAGATAGTTGCCGTTCCAGCCAGTGCCGTTGCCATGTTCGATGCCGATGAGCCGGCTTGTGCAAGCCGTCGAATTATCGATCATCACCGCATTCATCAGGCGGCTGCCGCTGCTGAAATCCGAACGCGCCTCCGTCAGCCGCGCTCCGTTTTCCGTTACCAGACTACCGAGCGCGGAGGGCGTGACCGCCGCGTAGAACCACCACGGCGCAGTCGAACCGCCCTGCATGGCCGCATCGTAATTCACCGTGCCTGGCTCAAGATTGAAGGTGAGAACCTGCGCGTTGTTCGTCGTCACGTGGTTGAGCAGGTCCGAAAGCCCATCATCCAAATACCACCACCACGAATTCGCATCGGCGCCTGTATTGGCAATGGCGATGGCGGCGTAAGACGTGCCATTGCCTGTCGAGTATGGTTCGAGATCGACCAGGCGGGCGCCGCTGCTCGTCAAATTCGCGCTGATGGCGGAAGCGCTGCCCACCCACCAATACCAGCCTTTCGCATCCGCGCCGGTGTTCGGCACCATGACGCTGGCAAAATAGGTCGTTCCATTGACGACATAAGGTGCGATGCTGATCAGCCGCGCGTTGTTGGCGGAAAGCGCCGCACTCACCTGCGCGATGCTCTGCCCGTAATACCACCACCAGCACTTGCCATAAGCGCCGGTATTGGCAACGAGCGCCACGGTGAACACCGGGCCTGCGGCGGTTGCCGATTCCGCCTGCAGATCGACAATCCGGTAATTGCCTGCCGAGATCACGCTGCTCAATTGGTTCGGCGTGATGCCGTAATACCAGACCCATCCGGTCGGCGTGCTCATGACCCGTTCGATAGGGTCGGCATGGGCCTGTGTGGCGGGAAGGCTTGAGCCTGCCAGACCGGTGCCGGCAAGCAGGGCCGCAATCGCGAGGCGGCGAAGGGAGAGGCGGGACATCTGTTTCTTCCTTGCTAATGATTGAAGCGGATCGGCGGCGGAGCGAAAATTCATCCCGCCTCATCAACAAGAACGATTTTTTTTCCGAAAACCGGACATTTCGGCTCTGTGTCTTTTAACGACCCCGGAAGGCATCTGGCGGCCGCAGGTAAAATCCTGCACGACGCGCCATGCCTCTCTACGGATCATCGCCGTGAAACGAATCGCATGGTTGGCCCGCACAGAGCCGGCAATACTTGCCAGTGCCGTGAGCTTCGCTCTGATCTTGATAGCCCAGGCCTTGGCAACCTTCGTGCCCGCGCACCTGCAAGGCAACGCGCCCGGGCAGGCCGTCGCCGCGCAAGCGCACCTGGTGGACCGTTTCTACGCCTTCGACGCGCTCTGGTACGAACGCATCGCAACAGCCGGCTACACCTGGGATCCCACCCAGCCCACCGTGCAGCAGGACGCCGCCTTCTTCCCCCTTTGGCCGCTCGTTCTCCGTGCGGCCGCCGTCATCACTGGACCAGGTGCCCCCATGCGGTGGGCGGGTGTGCTGGCCGCCGCCGCCTGCGCCGTGGCATCGGTCTCGGCTTTCTCGCACCTGGCAAAACGCCTGCTGACGAGCCGCGACGCTCGTTTCGCAACATGGCTATTTGCGCTCTACCCAGCCGCGTCCTTTCTGCTCATGTCGTATCCGACTGGCCTGATGAACCTGCTCACCATTACGACTATCCTGGCCTTGATGGGCAACCGATTCATCACCGCCGCAGCATGCGCCGGCTTCGCCACCGCCGCAGGTCCCCTGGGCCTCGCCACCGCTTTGACAATGTGCAGCCTCGCCGCCTGGCGCGCCTTGCAAATCATCAGGTCGGCCGGCGCGCGCGCCGCATGGCCATCGCTGCTGCAAGCGGCCGGCCTCTGCCTGCTGTCACTCTCCGGCCTGTTCGCTCTCCTGCTCTGGCAACGGATCGCGGTAGGCGACGCCTTCGCCTTCATCCATGCGCAATCAGCTTGGGAAGCGCCTCCACCTTTCGGCGACCGCCTGCGCCGCTCCGTGTCTCAACTCCTCGTCTGGCCAGACCTCACTGCCGCCTGGAAAGGCCTGAAACTCCTCTCGCTCGACAATTCACCAGTGCTGAATGAACGATTATTCGAGCAGAACCTCGGCCGCTTGGTCCTTGCCCTAGCCATCGTGGCCCTGCTCGCCTGCCTGCGTTTCGCGCCTGCTCCGCTGGTCATCCAGGGCGCTTTCACCGTGCTGATCTACGTCTGGTTCCATGGCGCACTACGCCCGGGCAACTCCTCATTCCGCCTGCTCTACGGCAATATTGGCATGTTCATCGGCGCCGCCTGGATCTTGGGGAGATGGCCCCGCCTGGCCGCCGCCACCGTTCTGGCCTCCGCCTGTCTGCTCGCAGGAGGCGCCTTCCTGACTGCGGCCGGATATCATTTCACCTGAACCAGCCCAGCGTCTCGTTCCACTGAACCGATGCGCAACAAAATTTCGTTGCTGTTTTTCTTCGAATGAGCAGATCTGGTTCTGCTATCCTGCCGCCATGTCGTTCCGCGCGATCTTTCTCCTCCTTTGGGTGGGCTGGGCAGTCTCCTGGTTCGCCGCGTCCTTCTGGTCCGCCAGAACAGAAAAGCAGGTTCCGACCGCGGAAGTCTGGATCTACCGCACCGCCATCACAGTTGGCGCCATCCTGCTCTGGCACCGCACCGGCGAACGGCTCGGCGCGACAAGGCTCTTTCACGTCAGCTACAGCGGGGCCTGCATCCTGGCAGCTCTGACCTTCCTCGGCATCGCCTTCGCCTGGTGGGCACGCATCCATCTGGGCCGCCTCTGGTCAGGCGCCGTCACCCGCAAGGAGGGCCACCGCGTCATCGACACCGGCCCCTACCGCCTGGTCCGCCACCCGATCTACACCGGCCTGGGACTCGCCACGATCGCGACCGCCGCTGTCGTATCGACCTGGCCAGCGATCCTCGGCAGCGCCCTCATCCTCTTCGGCATGACGGTGAAGGCCCGCCTGGAGGAACGCTTCCTCTCCGTCGAACTCGGCGACGAAGCCTACGGTGCCTATCGCGCGCGTGTCCCGATGATGGTGCCCTTCCTCCCTACAGGTGATCGGCGCTAGCAAGAGCCTGGGAGAAATCTGGGCCATGCCTGACTCACTAGGAACACCACGTCCGCACGCCGTCATCATCGGCGCCGGCTTCGGCGGCCTCGCTGCCGCCATCCGCCTGGGCGCACGCGGCTACCGCGTCACCATACTCGAACGCCTCGATGCCCCTGGAGGCCGCGCCTACACCTACCACCAGGACGGCTTCACCTTCGACGCCGGTCCCACCATCATCACCGCGCCCTACCTGCTCGAAGAACTCTGGGCGCTGTGCGGCCGCCGCATGGCCAACGACATCGACCTGCGCAGCATCGACCCGTTCTATCAGATTCGTTTCGACGACGGCGCGGTCTTCAACGCGTCCGCCAAGATCGCGGCAATGCGCGCCGAAGTCGCTCGCTTCGAACCTGCCGACGTCGCCGGCTTCGACCGCTTCATCGCCGAAAGCAAAAAGATCTACGATGTTGCCTTCACCGAACTCGCGGACCAGCCCTTCCACCGCATCGCCACGCTCCTGCGCTCGGCCCCAGACATGCTGCGCCTCGGCGGTGCACGCTCGGTCTACGGCAAGGTTTCGCGCTACTTCAAGAACGAGAACCTGCGCATCGCCTTCAGCTTTCATCCTTTGCTGATCGGCGGAAATCCGTTCGCCACCACCGCCTACTACTGCCTGGTCGGCCATCTCGAACGCCTGCACGGCGTCCATTACGCCATGGGCGGCACCGGTGCGATCGTCTTGAGCCTGGCGCGGCTCATCGAAGGGCAGGGCGGCACCATTCGCCTCAACGCCGAAGCTGCCCAGATCACCGTGGAAAAAGGCCGCGCAACCGGCGTCGAACTCGCCAGCGGCGAGCACGTCCCCGCCGACATCGTCGTATCGAACGCCGACGCAGGCTGGACCTACGCCAAGCTCCTTTCGCGCCACAAACGCCGCCGCTGGACCGACCGGAAGCTCGCCCGTGCGCGATACTCCATGGGCCTCCTGGTCTGGTATTTCGGCACCAACCGCCGCTTCGAGGATGTTTACCACCACACCATGGTCATGGGCCCGCGCTACCAGGGCCTGCTCACCGACATCTTCACCCGCAAGATCCTGTCCAAGGACTTCAGCCTCTATCTGCACCGCCCCACCGCGAACGATCCCTCCCTGGCCCCGCCAGGCTGCGATGCCTTCTACGTCCTGGCCCCCGTCCCCCATTTGGGCAGCGGCACGGATTGGGCGGCCGAGGCGGAACCCTTCCGCGCCCGCATCCAGGCCCGCCTCGAGGAAACGGTCATGCCAGGCCTAGGCGACGCTATCGTGACGTCACGTCTCCTCACCCCACAGGATTTCCAGGACCGCCTGTCATCGCTGAACGGCGCCGCCTTCTCGCTTGAACCGCAGTTCTTCCAAAGCGCCTGGTTCCGCCCCCACAACCGCAGCGAAGAGGTCGAAGGCCTCTATCTTGTCGGCGCAGGCACCCACCCGGGCGCTGGCGTCCCTGGCGTCATCTCCTCGGCCCGCATCCTGGACCGCGTCGTTCCCGACCCGCTGTCGCTCTCCCCGCATACCCCCGCGACGGCCCGGCGCTGACCGTGTAACACGGCGCAAAACGTCCCGAATCGCCCCAGAGCTTTGGAGAACCCCATGGCAAGTTCCGACCAGATGGCTGCACAGATGACCAAAAAGGGCGGCTTCATCGCCGCCCTCGACCAGAGCGGCGGCTCCACCCCGGGCGCCCTGCGCCAATACGGCATCCCCGAGACCGCCTACCACGGCGACGAGGAGATGTTCCGCCTGATGCACGACATGCGCGTCCGCATCATCACCGCCCCGTCGTTCACCAGCGAGCGCATCATCGGCGCCATCCTGTTTGAAGCCACCATGGACGGCACTGTGAAAGGCAAGCCCGTCCCGTCCTACCTCTGGGAAGACCGCGGCGTGGTGCCCTTCGTCAAAGTGGACAAGGGCCTGGAAGGCGAGTCGGACGGCGTGAAGCTCATGAAGCCGATGCCCACCCTCGACGCCCTGCTCAAGCGCGCCGTCTCCCTCGGCGTCTACGGCACCAAGATGCGCTCCGTCATCGGCCACGCCTCCGCCACCGGCATCTCCGCCATCGTCAAGCAGCAATTCGAAATCGGCCACCAGATCACCGAAGCGGGCCTCATGCCCATCATCGAACCCGAAGTCTCCATCGGCGCGCCAGACAAAGCCGCCGCCGAAACCATCCTCCGCGACGAAATCCACGCCCACCTCGACAAGCTTCCGGCCGGCACGAAGGTGATGCTCAAGCTCACCATCCCCACCGAGGCCGACCTCTACGCTCCCCTCATCGCTCACAAGAACGTCGAGCGCGTCGTCGCCCTTTCGGGCGGCTACCCGCTGCACAAGGCCTGCGAACTGCTCGCGCAGAACCACGGCATGATCGCCAGCTTCTCTCGCGCGCTCATCGATGATCTGCGTGCTTCGATGACCGATGCCGAGTTCGATGCCACGCTCAAGTCGGCGACCGATGAGATATTCAAGGCTTCGACAGAGAAAGCGTAGGAGGAAGCACTTCTTTTTTGAAAAAAAGAAGCAAAAAACTTTTACCACTTAGGCCCGGCACCTCCGCCAGCCCGGCCCGAATTCGCAGAAGTTTTTTGGTTCTTTTTTTCAAAAAAGAACTGCTTCCTGTCTTTCTGCCCCCGCCAGTCAGGACCTTCCATGAGCCGCTCCCCCACCCTGCCGCTGATCTTCATCGCCGCCGTCGTTGCCGCATCTGGCGGCGCCTTCGCCTACACCGCCGGCTGGCTCTCGCCCGACCGGCTCACCGCCGAAAAGCTGGTCAACGTCCTGGCACCACCCACGGGCCCGGCACTCGGCCACCGCCGCAACCATGCCAAGGGAATCTGCTTCACAGGCACCTTCGAGGCGAACGGCAACGGCGCCGACATTTCCCGCGCGCAGGTCTTCGCCAAAGGCAAATACCCCGTCATCGGCCGCCTCAACCTGGCGACGCCGGACCCTGGCTTGCCTGACGCCAAAGGCCGCATCCGTGGCTTGGGCATCCGTATCGCCACGCCCGATGGCCAGGAATGGCGCAGCGCCATGATCACCGCGCCTGTCTTTCCGGTGTCCACGCCTGCGGATTTCTACGCCTTGCAAACCGCGCTTGGGAGCAAGGACCCTGGCGCCGTGAAGAATTTCGCAGCCGCACACCCCGCCTTCGGCGCCTTCGCCCATTGGGCAGGAACCGCGCCCTGGACCGCGAGCTACGCCGAAAACCAGTTCAATGGCCTGAACAGTTTCATCTTCACCAATGCCGCCGGCGCAGAGCACGCCGTGCGCTGGTCCCTCGTTCCCGCGGCGGCCCCCACCACCATCGCGCCTGACGATCTCGCCAAGCAGGATCACGACTTCCTCGAAAAGGAAATCACCGACCGCGCCAAGTCAGGTCCTATCCAATGGAAGCTGATGGTCACCGTCGCCGACCCATCTGACCCCACTGCCGATCCCACCAAAGCCTGGCCGGACGGCCGCAAGACGATCGAAACCGGCACCCTCTCCGCAGAGCAGATCATTCCAGAGCCGAACGGCCCCTGCCGCGACATCAACTACGACCCAACAGTCCTGCCAGACGGCATCCGGCCGTCTGACGACCCGTTCCCCGCCGCCCGCTCGGCCGCCTACGCGGTCTCCTTCAACCGCCGCGCCGCCGAAGCGAAATATTATCCCGCCCAACAAGGCGCCGCGACACCAGGAGCCACCCCATGACCTCGCGCCTCGCCTTCAGCCCCACTCAGCGCGTGCTGCACTGGCTCATGGCCATCTGCATCATCGGCATGCTCTTCGTCGGCGTCGCCATCGCATCGACCGCATCGCCCGACTATCCCGCCCTGCTCACCTCTCACAAAACCCTGGGCATCCTGCTGCTTCTTCTGGTTCTGCTCAGGATCGCCGTGCGCCTGCGGAATGGCGCGCCACCTTTGCCCGCCGACCTTCCCGCACCGATGAAACTCGGCGCCCGCCTGTCGCATCTCGCCTTCTACGGCCTCATGCTCGCCATGCCGCTCATCGGCTGGGCGATGGTCTCAGCCGAAGGCTATCCCATCGTCCTCGCCGGCGGCCTTCGCCTGCCCCCCATCGTCGCACCGAACCGCGAGCTGCACGCTGTGCTTTGGGATCTGCACCAGGCACTCGGCCTCGCCTTCTTCGCCCTGGTCCTGCTGCATCTCGCCGCGGCGCTTTTCCATGCGTTGGTCAGGCAGGATGGCGTGTTGGCGCAAATGACTGTGGGGGCTTCGGAAGCGGATTAGACAAGGAAGCATCTTCTTTTTTGAAAAAAAGAAGCAAAAAACTTTTACATGTTTAGGCCCGGCACTTCCTCAATCTCGGTCCCACATCGCAAAAGTTTTTTAGTTCTTTTTTTCAAAAAAGAACTGCTTCCTTCCTCAACACTCCACCCGGTTAACCGCCAACCCAATCGCCAGCCCGCCGAGCGAAGTCTCCTTGTAGATATCGTTCATATCCTCGCCCGTCCGTTTCATCGTAGCGATGACCTTGTCGAGCGAAACCGAGTGCTGCCCATCCCCAAGCAGCGCCAGCCGCGCCGCATCGATGGCCTTGATCGACCCCATCGCATTGCGCTCGATGCAAGGGATCTGCACCAGCCCGCCGATCGGATCGCAGGTGAGCCCCAGATTATGCTCCATGCCGATCTCGGCCGCGTTTTCGATCTGCGCATTGGTGGCGCCGAGCGCCGCCGCGAGACCGCCTGCCGCCATCGAGCATGCAACACCCACCTCGCCCTGGCACCCGACCTCTGCGCCCGAGATGGACGCGTTGCGCTTGTAGAGCGCCCCGATCGCTGCCGCCGTCAGCAAGAACGCCCGGCGCCCCGCAGGCGTGCCGCCATGGAAGCGGTCGTAGTAGCGCAGCACGGCTGGGATGATGCCTGCAGCGCCATTGGTCGGCGCGGTGACGACGCGTCCGCCTGCCGCATTCTCCTCGTTCACCGCCATGGCCCAGAGGTTCACCCAATCCATCGCCGCGAGAGGATCGGCCACCGCGCGTTCCATGCGCGCGACGATGGCATTGCGTATCTGCAGCGCCCGTCGTTTGACGGCGAGCCCGCCCGGCAATTCGCCGCTCTGCCGCATGCCGCGCTCGATGCACGCTTCCATGGCTTCGTGCACGCGATCGAGCCCCGCGGTGACATCCGCAGCCGGCCGCCGCGCGCATTCGTTTTCGAACATCAGCGCGGCAATCGTCAGGCCGGCGGCATCGGCACGCTCCAGCAGATCCTCGGCGTTTTCGAACGGGTGGGGCAGGGGAGGCTCGCTCCCATCCGGGTCGTTGCGCCCGAACTCGCTTTCGTCACGCACGAACCCGCCGCCAACCGAAAAATAGGTGCGCTCCAGCAGTAGCGCCTCGCCTGCATCAAACGCCGCGAACGTCAGCGCATTCGGGTGCGACGGCAGCCGCTGGTGCCCCGCCCAAACGATATCCGTCTTCTCGTCAAAGCCGATCTCGCGTTCGGCAGCCAGCCGCAACCGCCCGCTCCTCTCCACGCCGAGCAGCGCCGCATCGCCTGCGTCCGGATCGAGCTCGGCCGGCTCCCACCCCATCAGCCCGAGCATCACGGCCCTGTCGGTATGATGCCCCCGCCCTGTCAGCGCCAGCGAGGCGAACAAGGTCGTCCGCACCCGCGCCACGGCCGCCAATTGTCCACTTTCCCGCAGCAGCTTGATGAACCGCAAGGCGGCCACCATCGGCCCCATCGTGTGCGAACTCGAAGGCCCGATCCCGAGCTTGAACAGGTCGAAAACGCTGACGCTCATGCGCGGCTTACACCGCCGAGAGGATATGGATCGTCCGGCTGACCGTGAGCGGCTTGATGAGCGCGCCATAAGCCGCCATGTGCGGCGCCGCCCCATGCGCCTTGAGCGCGTCCTCGCTCTCCCACCGCTCAA
This sequence comes from Acetobacteraceae bacterium, assembly GCA_965198825.1. Taxonomy (GTDB): domain Bacteria; phylum Pseudomonadota; class Alphaproteobacteria; order Acetobacterales; family Acetobacteraceae; genus BOG-908. The sequence goes on from CBDAQB010000003.1 coordinate 1,015,739, forward strand.
TGACGGCGAAACTATCCTCGCCGAGCTTTGCCTGGACCGAGCCCATGCCCGGCGTGTCTACCACAGGGAAGTATTCCAGGCACCCGGCCTCCGCGAGCACCGCCGGCATATTGGCCTTGAAGGCCTCCAGCACGGCAGCCCTCTGGCCAGGCTTGGCGGCGATAATCGCGACGACGTGGATCATGGTGAGGCACTCCCTGCTGCCTCTCCTCGTACTCCCATACGCCTGTCAGGTCACGCCGCCGCCCGTCCGTTGGCCGCTGCCCGCACGACCGCATCCAGCAGCGCCTCATAAGTGAAAGGCTTGCTGAGATGGCTGTTCATGCCAGCGCTGTGGCAGATGCGTACCTGCTCTGCGAAGGCCTGCGCCGTGAGCGCCACGATCGGCACATTGCGGCATCCATCGGGCAGAGCGCGTATGCGCCGTGTCGCTTCCAGCCCATCCATCCCAGGCATGCACACATCCATCAGCACCACATCGTAGGGGGACGCTTGCAACGTCGCGATCGCCGCCTCGCCTGTCTCCACGCATGTCACCTCATGCCCGCCCGCGGACAGGAAGGCGCTCGCGATGTCCCGGTTGATGTCGATGTCATCCACGACCAGCAGACGAAGCCGGCCACTCGCCTCGCTGGCGCAGCCGGCTGTGAAAGCTCCAGCCGAAGCAGGCTCCTGGACAGCCGGCATCTCCACCCAGAACACACTGCCGCCCCCGAGCCGCTCGTCGTAGCCGAGCCTTCCGCCCATCAGATGCACCAGGCGCACAGACAGTGCCAAACCCAGCCGCGCCCCCTCGATCAGGCAGGAAGCCGAACTTGTCCGCGCCGCCGCATCGCGGAACTGGCGCCGCATCTCCACCGGTAATCCTGGTCCCGTGTCGGCAACATCCACGCGCAACGACCCGCCGGCCCCTGCACGCAAATGCACCTCAACCGATCCGCCAGGCGTGAACTTGATGGCATTGCCAAGCAGGTTCAGCAGGACCTGCCGGAGCCGTTCCGGATCGGCCGCCACGCGCCGCGGCATGTCTGCGCCTCGGCGCAGAAGCAGCGGCAGCCTCTTGGCCTCTGCCGTGGAGCGCAACATGCTCATGCAGGTGGCAGCAACCTCATGAGGGTCCACATGCCCAACCTCCAGCGTCACCTTTGGCGCCTCCAGCTCAGCGAACTCGAGCACCCGGTTGATCATGTCGAGCAGATGCTGCCCCGCGCCCAGCATGGCATCCACCCGCCCGGTTTGGATCGGATCCAACCCGCCTTCCATCCGAAGCAGTTGCGCGTAGCCGAGCACGCCACACAGCGGCGTACGCAGCTCATGGCTCATGCTCGCCAGAAACCGCGACTTCGCCCGGTTGGCGTGCTCCGCCTCATCGCGCGCCTGCTCCAAATGGCGCGTCAGATCCTCCAGCCGCGCATTCGTCCTTTCGAGATCGCGCGCCCACGCCTCAAGAGGCGAGTTGGCTGGAAAAACCGGATTCGGTCCCTCCGTGGATGTGGCACCCTGCAGCACGTCGACATGGACCTTCACGGTTGGCATCATTAGCCGCGCCGTTCGTGAATCCTTGGTGTACAGCCGTCACCCAAATGAGACGGTGCTCCCTTCGCAGGAAAGCCCATCATGCCCCTAAAACTCGCCGTCCTGCTCGGAACCGTCCGCCGCGACCGCCTCGGCATACGTCCCGCCCGCTACCTCGTCGCCCAATGCGAAGCACGCGGCCACCAAGTCACTTTGGTCGATCCCATGGCGCTACAGCTCCCGGTGCTCGACCGCATGTACAAGGAGCATCCGAAAGGCGAAGCCCCGCCGGAACTCGAAAAACTCGCCGCCCTCTACCGCGAAGCCGACGGCTTCCTCGTCGTCTCCGGCGAATACAACCAATCCATTCCGCCAGCCCTCAGCAATCTCCTCGACTACTTCCTCGAAGAGTATTTCTGGCGCCCCTCGGGAATCATCTGCTATTCGCCCAGCGGCTTCGGCGGCGTACGTGCCGCCGTGCAACTCCGCACCATGCTCGCCGAACTCGGGATGCCCAGCACCCCCACCATGCTCGCCATGCCGCACGCCCACACATTATTCGCCGAAGACGGCACCCTGCTCAACGCCGATTTCCAATCGCGCGCAGCGAAGTTCCTCGATGAATTCGAATGGTATGCCGAAGCCCTCCGGGCGCGGCGTGCTACCGGCGTGCCTCATTGAGTACAGGAAAAGCCGTCACGGCCTGATCATGCCGACGCTGGCGCACGCCATGCGCGTACAAGCCACAGCCGTTCACGCGGGGCTCGCATCGGCATCGGCTAACCTCAGCACACCGCGTGCCGCCGCAACCCCTGTGCTGAAACAGGCCTGCAGCAGATAGCCACCCGTAGGCGCCTCCCAGTCGAGCATTTCGCCGGCCACGAAAACCCCAGGCCGGGCAAGCAACTCGAAATCCGCGGTAACGTCCGAAAACCGGACGCCGCCAGCTGACGAAATGGCCCGCTCGATCGGCTGCGCTCCCGAGACCGTCACGGGCAGCGCGCGAACAAGCTCCCCGAGCGGCCGCTCGGTGCCCCCGCCATGCCGCGCCTCCTGCACAAGCCCGATGGCGACAGGCGACAGTCCCAGTTCCTGGCGCAGGAAATTCCCAAGCGACCGCCCCCGCGCCGGCGTGGCCAGCCGTGCCGCCAATGCATGATCATCGAGGTCCGGCCGTAGATCGATCGTGAGCAGGGCAGGGCCTTGCCCAAGCGCGTTGCGCACCGCCCCGGAGAGCGCATAGACGGCGCCTCCCTCCAAGCCGTCGTTCGTAACCACCGCCTCGCCGAGCACCCGCCTGTCACCAAAAGTTAAAGCGATTCGCTTCAGCGGCGTGCCGGCATACCGCGTTCTGAAAATCTCACTCCAATCAACGATGAACCCGCAATTGCTTGGCACCAGAGGCGAAACCCGCACGCCCTGATCTGCCAGTACCCCGGTCCAGCCTCCATCCGATCCCATGCGCGGCCAGGATGCCCCGCCCAAGGCCAACACCGTTGCATCCGCCTGGAAAGCGACCTCCCTTGCAGGCCTTTCGAACCGCAGAGCCCCATCAGCGCTCCAGCCCAGCCACCGGTGCCTTGCCCGCAAGGCCACGCCAAAACCGTCCAGCCGCCGCAGCCACGCCCGCAACAGCGGTGCCGCCTTGAAACTCGTCGGAAACACCCGCCCGCTCGTTCCCACGAACACCGGCTCGCCCAGCCCCTCGCACCAAGCCCGCAGTGCTTCGGGCGGAAATGCCCGCAGGGCCGGCGCCACCGCCGCGTCGCTGTAGCGCGTCAGGAACCGCTCCAGCGGCTCGCTATGCGTGAGGTTGAGCCCGCCCCGCCCTGCCAGAAGGAACTTGCGTGCCGGCGACGCCATCCGATCGAACACCGTCACCGAAGCGCCAGCCCGCCCCAACACCTCCGCCGCCATCAATCCCGCCGGCCCAGCGCCGACGATTGCTACGCGCATGAACCAAGAAGCTCAACCAACGGCGAAAAGCCCCGCCCAAACTCGCAAAAGTTTTTTGCTTCCTTTTTTCAAAAAAGAAGTCCTGCCTTGCTTAGCTAGAACTTCAAAGCCGCATTCATCCCAATCGTAAGAGGACGAGGCGTGAAACCCTGAACATTGCGCGTAGGCGTCCCGAGATAATTGAATTCATAGGACGGATTAGCCGACCCCTGAATATCCGGCCGCTGGATGATCTTGTTGTTGTTGGTGAGATTGCGCCCGAAGATCGTCACATCCCACCGCCCGAACGACAGTCCTGCGGAGGCGTCGAGCGTGATGTAGCTGGGGCGTTTGTAATCGGGATTGCTGGTGACGACGTCGCCATGGCTTTCGCCCACCCAGTTCGGCGCGATCGTGACATAGCCGTTGATGTCGTCGCTGAGCTGGAAGCTGTATTTCATGTCGGCCGTGAGATTGAAGTCCGGTACGCCGGGGATTTTTTCGCCTGCGAACGTGCCGTTCACCAGCACGCCATTGACGTTCACGCCGTGATCGAGCGTGGCGTTCAGCACGCTGCCAGAGAGGTCCGCGGTCAGCGCGTCGGTGATACGGCCGCGTATTTCGAATTCCGCGCCGTAGCTGGTGGCTGATCCGGCATTTGTCTGGAACTCGTCGCCGGAGGTCACCAGCGGAACCGCCGTCTGGATGTCGTTCCAGATGATGTAGAACACGTCGGCATTGACGATCAGCCGTCCGCCAAGCCAACGCCCCTTGTCGCCCAGCTCGAAGTTCCACAGCTTGTCCGGCCCGAACCCTGTCGGCGAGGCATTCAGCCCCAGGCCCTTGAGGTCGTATGCCGGCGTGCCGAGATTGTTGGCGTCTGCGGCGACGTAGGGGATACGCCGGTTTTCACTACCCAGCCTGAAGCCTTTCGAAGCGTTGGCGTAGATCGTGTTGCTGGGTGTGATGTCCCAGCCGACGGCGAATTTCGGCAGGAAAGTGTAAAAATGCCCGACGCTCGTGTCGGTGCCGCCGCTGCCGTAGTCGTAGAAATAATTCTGGAAAGTGCTCTCCCCGTCGCGCGCAAACTGATAGCGAGCGCCGGCCGTCAGCCGCACATTCGGCAGTGGATAATACGTCCCTTCGCCGAACACCGCGTATTGCGCTGTGTCGTATGAGGTGATGCCCTGGAACACCTCGTCATTGACGATGCTGCCCGGGAAGGCGCCGCCCACCACGTTCGGGTCGTTTCCGCTGACGCCAAATCGGCTGAAGATGCTGCTGGCGCCGTTGACGAACTCGGTGTCCGTCGCCGTCGTGTGCTCGTCCGAATAATACAGGCCTGCGATCCAGGTGAACGGCAGGGCGCTCTCGCCAGGAACATAGGGCTTGGAAACGACCCGCACTTCTTCGGACCATTGCCGGACCGTGTTGCTGTAATAGGTCTCGCTCGGCCGGTTGTTCAGCGCAGCGAACAGCCCGTTCGAGGCGCCGTAGATCCCGTTGCCGAAATCGTCTGTGCCGCAGAACGGCGAAATGCTGCCGTCGGAGTTGACCGTGTCCGTCTGATGGTTGCAGAGATACAGAGCAAGATTGTCATAGACCGAGCTGTCCAGCGTGCGCACGAACTGCCGCTCGTAGTTGCCAGTGACGGCGATGACGTTCGCAAAACCCACATCCGCGTTGAAGGTGACGGACGGAACCACGAGATTGTCGCGGCCGGGCTCGGCAACCAGCTTCGGCGTCTGGTAGTTCGGAATCGTCAGATATTCGGCGTCCGAATCGCGCTGATTGAAGCGCTGGAAAAACACGCTCGGCGTCACCGTCAGCCAGTCTGTCGGCTTCCACACCATCGTGCCGCGCACGACATTGAACTCGGTCGAGTTGATGTTCGACTTCACCACCGACCCGTTGTTCGGGTTGATGTTGTTGATGTAGCCGCTGTCCGACCCGGTCTCGCCGGCGAGGCGCAGCACCAGTTGATTATCGATAATGGGGATGTTGAGGACGCCCTGCTCGTCCCAGTTCACGCTGCCATGATAGGTGCCGGACAATTCCGAAAAGACGTTGCCTTGGAACTTGTCCATCACCGGCTGATTGCTGATGTAGCGCAGCGTTCCGCCAAGCGCGCTCGCGCCATACAGGGTGCTCTGCGGCCCGCGCAGAACTTCGACGCGCGAAATATCCAGGAACCGCGGCTCAACCGCACCCTCCGTCGGCAAGTTGCGCGTCGTCAGCGAGACATCGTCAAGATACAGCGCTACCGTCGCGGTGCCCGCCGAACTGGAAATGCCGCGTATCTCGAGGTTCGACAGCCCTTCGCCGGCCTGGCTCGAGAACGACAGGTTCGGCACCGACCGCGTGAGATCCGCAAAGTTCGTGATATGCGCTGCCCGTATCTGTGCACCGCTCAGAACCGTCACGCTCAGTGGCACCTTGCGCACGTTCTCGGACCGCTTCTGCGCCGTGACGGTGATTTCCTCGACGCCCTTTCGCCCCGCCCGCTGCGACCCCACCACCTGGCCAAGTCCCGTCTGGTTCGGCGTCGCCTTCTGCTTGCCGGTATTCGCCGTCACGTCCGGCACAACCGGCTGAGCCAGGAGAAGGGCAGGGGACGACAGCCCGGCTACCAGAAAAACCGCCCAGGCACTCCGGCGCGTAGCGCGTGGCATCAAATGCGAACTCCTGAAATCATTGGCGAGGGAACCAATTGCGTCCGAAACGTCATCATTCCGCAAGTGGCAACATTGTCGCACACCCGTACTGACTTCCGCGAAGCAAGGCGCATGCCGCCGGCGCGCCACTTTGCCGAACCGCGCCAAGCGGGCAGGCTGCTCCCATGGACCAGCCGCCAGCGCTCCCCCTCGAGATCGAAGCCCTCATCGACCCGTTGCCAACGGGCGCCGGCTTCGTGGACGCCTTCGTGTTCGACATCAACGGCCAGGCCCGCGGCAAGCGCATCCCCGCCACCGCCTGGCCATCCGCTCAACGCGACGGCATAGGCTTTAGCGCCAGCGCCCTGGTCCTTGACGCCCGCGGCAACAGCCAGGGCCCTCTCGGCATAGGCACCACGGACGGCGACCCGGACGCCACTGCATGGCCGGTCCGCGGCACCCTCAAGCCGGTTCCCTGGTCCACGCACGGCGTGGCTCAAACCCTCCTGAGCATGCCCGAAGCCTGGTTCGACCCTCGCGCCATCCTCCAGAACGTCGTCGGCCGCTGCCGCGCGGACGGCCTCCACCCGGTCGTCTCCTGCGAACTCGAATTCTACCTCGTGCCGCCGGACATGCACGCTCCCCCACGCGCCGGCCATCTGGGCCTGCAGCATCTGGAGGACCACGCCGGCCTGCTCCACGCCCTGCACGAAACGCTCCTCGCCCAAGGCATCCCTGCCGAAGCACTCGTCTCCGAATATGGCCCCGGCCAGTTCGAGCTGAACCTGCACCACACGCCGGACCCTCTTCAGGCCGCCGACCAATCCGCCTTGCAGCGCCGCGCCACCATCGGCGTCGCCCACGCCATGGGCGAGCGCGCCAGCTTCATGGCCAAGCCGTACGCAGACCGCTCGGGCAGTGGGCTGCATGTGCACGTCAGCATCACCGACTCGGCCGGCCGAAACCTCTTCGCTGGCGAAGAAGGCGACACCCTCCTCGGCCACGCCATCGCCGGCATGCAGGCGCTCCACGCCGAAAGCATGGCCTTCTTCGCGCCAAGCTTCTCCGCCTACCGCCGCTACCAGCCAGGCGCCTTCATCGCCCTCTCCGGCAGCTGGGGCGAGAACAACCGCCAGGTCGCCTTCCGTATCCCGCGCAGCCCTCCCGCCGCACGACGCATCGAGCACCGCGTCGCCGCCGCCGACGCCAGCCCGCATCTCACCCTCGCCGCCATCCTCGCCGCCGCCCACCACGGCATTACCAACCGCCTCACCCCCACCGCCCGCACCGAACCAGGCGACGCAAACACCCCCGACCCCAAGATCCCCCGCACGATTTTTGCAGCGCTCGACGCCCTCGAAACCAGCCACACCCTGGCCAGCTACCTCCCACCCCAATTCCCCGCCCTGTTCGCCGCCGTAAAACGTGGCGAAACCGCCGACCTCCTGGCCGGCATCACCCCCATCGAACACGAGTTCTACCTATGAAAAGCCCTGACGAGAGCAGCGTCCTTCTTCTCCCTCCCCTTCTATGGGGGAGGGCCGGGGTAGGCGCCGCCGCGCACAGCTCACACCGCAGGGCCTGAAGCATGCCAGCAGAAGCCGCCCCGCAAGTCGCCACCATGACCGCATTGCCACTCACCAGCGCCGTCGTGGCCCCAGCCTTCACACGCAACATGAAATTGTTCGGCGCCCTCCTCATCACCCTCTCCTCGGTGACGCCCGCCTCCTCCATCTTCATCGTCGTTCCGGGCGTCGTCGAACAAGCCGGCACCGGCGCCCTCATCGCCTTCGCAGGCGCCGCCTTCATCAGCCTGCTCACCGCCTATGTTTACGCCGAGCTCGCCTCCGCCTTTCCTCTGACAGGCGGCGAATACGCCATCGTCGGCCGCACCCTCGGCCCGCTCGCCGGCTTCATCATCCTCGGCGTGAACCTTGTCGTGCTGCTGCTGAATATTTCAGTCGTAGCCTTGGGCCTTGGCCAATATGTCAGCGCCATCCTCCCGCACACCTCGCCCGTCATCGACGGCCTCGTCTGCGTCATCTTCACCACCCTCTGCGCCATCCTCAACGTGCGCACCAACGCGCTCATCACCGGCGCCTTCCTCGTCCTCGAACTCATCGCCCTTCTCGCAGTCACCATCCTGGGCTTCCTCTATCCCGCCCGCCCCTGGCTCGATGTGCTCGCCCACCCGGTCCATCTCGACCTCGCAGGCAAGCTCACCGCCACCCCGGTCGGCGTCATCGGCCTGGCCACCTCCGTCGCCATCTTTGCTTTCTATGGCTACGGAAATGCCGTCTACCTCGGCGAGGAAACCCACGACGCGCCACGGCACATCGCCCGCGCCGTGCTCTGGGCTTTGGTCATCAGCGTCATCAGCCAGGCCCTCCCGCTCGCCGCCATGCTGCACGGCGGCCAGGACCTCGCCACCCTCTTCGCCTCCGACACGATGTTCGGCGATTTCGTCGCCCAGCGTGGCGGCCACGCCTTGGGCATCGCCATCAATCTTTCCGTAGCGCTCGCTATCATCAACGCCGACATCGCCGTCGTCGTCCTGGTCTCCCGCATGCTCTTCAGCAGCGGCCGCGACTGCGTCTGGGCCACGCCGGTGAACCGCATCCTCACCCTCGTCCACCCAACCCTCGGCTCGCCATGGGCGGCCACCCTCGTCACCGGCGCGCTCGCCTGCCTGCTCTGCTTCGTGAGCCTCAACCTGCTCCTCGTCGTCACCGGCACCGCGATCGTCGCCGTTTACGCCGCCCTCTGCATCGCCGTCATCGCCGGCCGCCGGAGCGGCGCCACCAACCACGCCTTCTACCGCATGCCCTTCTATCCCTGGCCGCCGATCCTCGCCCTTCTGGCACTCGCGTACGTCGTCTACGCCAACCTGCTCGACCCAAAAGTCGGCCAGCCCAGCCTAGTCGCCACCGCCGTCATGATCGGCGCTTCGGCGCTGTATTACCGCCTCGTCCTTCGCCGGCGCGGAGCCTGGGTTTTATGCGAACCGGCTGCTGAGGGGGCGGGGGAGTGAGACAAGCAGAAGCAAGAATGTTCTTTTTGAAAAAAGAACCAAAAACTTTTTGCAAACTTGGCTTCAGGCGCCGGCGGAGCGACCTTCGAACATCTTTAGCGAGCCGCCTTGCTGGCCATGTGTTCGGCGTGCCTCTTGTGTTTTCTCCTGCGCTCAGCGTCCTCTTCAGGCGTTGACGGCGTCATGCCATTCCGCACTTGCCAGTCTTTGTATTTCGCATTCGACGGAGCAGGGAACAGCATGTGACGAGCGTCTTCGAGGGCGTCGCTGACGGCTTTCACCGACGCATCACCTCGCGCCGCTATAAGCCCGACTGCCAGAGCTACGATCCGGTCTTTCTCGGCGTCATTCATGAGGAACCCTCAAATCTATGCTCATGGAGCGAAAAACTTCATGTCGGGCGGGTGCATGGCCGAAAACCCAGCATGGAACAAGACTGAAGAAAGCAGCTAAGGGTCCTGACCTGGAGCCGCCTAACCAGGGCCCGCTTTGTCGTGCACCAGAGCCTGCCCACGCTGTTGCGATTTGATGTCGCCGCGTGGAAGGCCATCGGCGGTGCTCCATGCGACTTCCTGTATGATCGCATGAGAACCGCCGTCACCCATGAAGGCGATCAAGGCGGCATTGTCGACAATCGCGCTTTCATCGACCTTGCCCGGCACTACGGCTTCCACACCAGCGTCTGGCAGCCCTACCGGGCCAGCTGTCCGCTGCTCGATTGTGAAAGTTTTGCGAAGGACGTTGCCGTAACAAGTTTTGGACGAATATACCGCCCGTTAAGGTCGCGGGGAACGACCCGCATCAATCGAAAGGTCGAACGATGCGTATTCAAACAGCTCTTGCCACTTTGTTTTTCGCGTCCGGGCTTGGCGCCGCGGCACAGGCCCAGCAGGACGCCACCGCCGCCCCACCGGCAACCTTCCTGGTGGTGCATGGCATCCCCGGGCGGGATGTCGCCGCCGGCCTCAATCCGCTTCTGCCGGTGGATGTTAAGATCAATGGCTCGATATGCCTGTTGCAGGGCATCACCTTCGGCTCGGTGAGCGGGCCTTTCACCGTGCCGGCCGGCACCTATCAGGTGGAAGTGAGCCTGGCTGACACGATCACCCCATGCAGCAACGCGGCGGTGATCAAAGGCAGCATCGCGCTCACTTCGGGAAAAGAGACGGCGGTGGTTGCTGCCTTGTCGCCGAAGGGCGCACCCACTGCTTATGCTTTCCCTCTCGATCTCTCCAAGGTGGGCAAAGGCCAGGGACGCATCTTCGTTGCTCACGCGGCCGACGCCCCGGCCGTGGACGTGTCGGGCGTGCAGATCCCGCCGCCCGGCCAGCCGAGCGCCAAGTTTAAAATCACCGATCTCACGCCCGGCAAAACGCAGAGCGCGGATTTCCTGATCCCCGGCACCTACCGAGTCACCGTGTCGCCGTCAGGCAGCGCTACGCCGGTGGTGGGGCCGGTTAATTTGGCGGTGCCGAACAGCGGCGCGGAACTGGTGTTTGCCGTAGGCAAAGCCGCGAGCGGCTCCATTACTGTGCTGGCGGCGACAATTCCCGACGTATTCTGAGCGGCGCGACCCAGCCGCGGGCAGCAGCCTGCGGCTGGGCCTGTCTCGAAACCCTGGCTTGCTGCCTGCCACAAGAGTGGTGCCGGAGCCCTACTGAACGTTTCCGGTCAAGGATGATCTCAGCCTGCCGCGACATCGTTTGCCAAAGCAGCAGCCGCACGTGGGTGGCCGGCCACGCACCCGAGCAGCTCTTTGCCATGCCACGTCGTGTAACTACCGCCAACGCGGGGGCTGCGGCTTGCCCACGCCGAACGATTTGGAAGCAGAGGATGTGAGCGAGCGGTCCTGATGTGCCCCGGACAGTTTCCGTAGCCGCTGGTTTTCGACTTCCCAAATCCACCCGCTCACGGTGACCGATTTTGGGATCAGGGGATGGTTGCGGATATAGTCGACGGTTTTGATTGTCGTTTCGTCCACACCGTCCATCATCCCCGGCCATTTTGCAAACGCCCCAGGAGCGAGCTTCAGCTCCGGCAAAGACGGACCAACGTTGAGCCCGTCAACATCCACGGAACGCACAACTAAAGAACTGCGACGTTATGCAGTAGATAATTCTCAACCGAAGCGAAAGTACAGCAGTAGTCCGGCTATAGCGGCTGATTTTTGAAGATTGCCGGAGCGGATGCGCTCAGCACCATCGTACGCGCCCGCCACACGTCAGCTTTTCGGCTCCTCGCCTGAAGGTCACCTTACCGCTTTCCGCCAACTTCCGCAGGGCCCGCGCGTCCGCAATGCGCCAGTTCAAGTCATTCCCGGGCGACGGACACGGCCCCAAAAGCAGTCATTCGTCATTCCGCCTAGCCATCGGCTCGGACTCCTTCCTTCGCGGCAAAAGGAACGGAGCGCTTCCGACATCGATGAAACTTTCGTGGCAGGTATAGGCCCTGAATTGACGCCTCGAACTGCCGCAGGCACCTGTCCTCCGGGTGTCCCGCGCCCTTCTAATCCTCGCCAGCTTCGCACTGGCTGTGCCGATCTCAGCCACCGGCCAACAAGCCGAGCAGATAACCGTCACCGCCCCCGCCGCCAACCGGTCGCCAGTCAGCACCACATTGCTCGGGTCGCAGCAGATCGATAGCAGTGGCATATCCTCGATCGGCAGCCTGCTCGACCAACTTCCCGCCTTTGGGTCGCAAGGCGTGAACAATGCGCAAGCAGGTGGCGGCTTCGGCGAATATTTTGTCGATCTGCGCAACCTGAACTTCGACCGCACCCTGGTCCTCGTCGATGGCAAGCGTTTCGTGCTCAGCGGCATTCAGACCGATGAAGCCGTGGATTTGAACACGATCCCGCTCGCGTTCATCGATCACATCGAAATCCTGCGCGATGGCACACAGCCACAATATGCCGCCGATGCGGTTGCCGGTGTGGTGAACGTTGTGTTGAAGGATCAGATCGACGGGCTGCACCTCGACACCTACGGCGGGGCGGCCGGCGCGGCGGATGGCGGCACGACCGATATCGCGCTCACCGGAGGCCACAGCTTTGCCGCCGGCCACATCGCATTCGGCCTGGATTACTTCAATCGCGATCCAATCAACCAGGCCAGCCGCGCTTGGTCTGCCAAGCCGATCGCCGCCGCTTCCGACACCGGGCTGCTGTTCGGCAGCCCCGCGACGCCAGGCGGCCATGCGGTCGGCGACGGCATAGATTCGCTCGTCCTAGGCCGGGGACAGACGCGCGCCTACGATCCCGTCACCGATTTCTACAACCCCGCGCCGGACCGCGATCTGCAAGGCAGCCTGCAGCGCGAGACCGCCTATTTTGACGCCGATACTGACCTTACCGACACGATCTCCGCCGACACCGAAATGCTTTACACCAACCGGCGCGCGACGTCCCTGCAACCGCCGCAGAGTCTCGGCCTGACCGGCACGGCGCGAAACCCTGAAGGCTTCGTCATTCCGGCGTCTGACCCGTTCAATCCGTTCGGCGCCCCGGTCACCCTTGAGCGGGTCGTTTCGGAGGCAGGGGCGCAGTCGACCACCACCTCCGGCCCGGTCTGGCGCGTTCTCGGCGGCCTCACCGGCCGGCTGGGCGACTGGACCTGGTCGCTCTCCATCGATCACGGCCAAAGTCTCAGTGAATATTCTTCGGACAATCAGGTAAACCTCACCCGCGCCCTTCAAACCGCCGGCAACGGCGACTGTTCCGCTGCCGCCGGCTGTGTGCTGGCTGACTGGTTCGGCGCCGGCCAGCTCTCCCGCGCCGCGCTCGACTATATCACCTACACGGCCCATTCCGAATCTGCCTACGCTGAAACGATCGGTCAGGCTCGTCTCGGCGGCTCTCCCTTTACGGTGCCCGGCGGCCCGGCGCGCCTGACCATCGGCGCAGAGCTTCGCAGCGAGTTTGGCCGCACCTCGGTCGACGCTGTCACCGCCCGCGGTGACCAGTCCGGCAGCGACGCATCACCCACCTCCGGCGGCTACGCCACATACGAAGCCTATACCACGCTCGCCGTCCCGCTGCTGCACGACCTGCCAGCCGTGAGCAAGCTCGATCTCTCGCTGGCATTGCGCGGCACCGGAACCAGCCAGTACGGCAGCTTCGCAACCTTCCGCGCCGCACTCGATTACGTGCCTTTCCAGGGTGTTCGCCTGCGCGCCAGCACCGGTATCGCCAGGCGGCCGCCCGCCATTTCGGAAGCCTTCGGCGGAATCACGGCAAATCCTCAACCGGTCACCGATCCGTGCGACAGCCACGCCGGCCTGCGCGCCAACCCAACTGTCGATGCGAATTGTAAAGCGCAAGGCCTGGGCAACGCCTTCTCCCAGGCATCACCGCTGATCGATGTCGAAAGCGGCGGCAATCCGCATTTGCGGCCGGAACAATCGGAAAACGAGGAACTCGGTATCGCGGTCGATCCTCCGGCACTGCCCTGGCTGTCCGCCACTGTCGATTACTATCATTACCGTATTCGCGATGCGATCGACTCACTCGCCGACACCGATCCGAACCTGATCCCTGATGTCTGCTACCAGAGCGCGCATCTCTCTAGTCCCCTCTGCGGCCTGATCACGCGCATCCGCGGCGGCGGCAATGCCGGCCAGATCAGCAACATCCTGGGCGTCGATGAAAACGTTGGCACCATCAAGACAGACGGCATCGAGTTCGGCTTCACCCTGCGTCCGCCGTCGACTCCGCTCGGCACGATCACGTTGGACTGCCAGACGAACTGGCTTCTGGACTACCGCATCCACGATATGGGACAGGCCGGCTTCACGCAGTATGCAGGCACCTTCCCCGGTCTGCTGGCGGTTGGCAGCTATGCCCGTCTGCGGGCCCGGGCCACCGCATCACTTGCTAATGGACCATGGTCCATTGGATGGACCGGCCGGTTTGTCTCGGGCGCCCGCGTGCTGGGCGACGCGGGATCCAGTACATTCTCAAATGCGCCTGGATTAGTCTACAACGATCTCGAAGTTTCACGGCGCCTGAAGCGCGTGAACTTCATGCTAGGAATCGACAACCTCTTCGATCAGCGCCCGCCCACATTGATCGACGGCGAGACGAATACCAATACCTCGACCTATGATGTGGTCGGGCGTTTCGTGTGGGGGCGCATTGGATACGCATTTTGATGAGAAACAAATAGGCGTAAGCCGTTCGGTGTTGAAAAACCCGCAAAAGACTAGCGGCTGGAATGTGCAGTTGCTGCCCCATGCCTCCACGTGCCTCGCGGCCGCCGCAGCGGGAACTTCGTCGGCGCTCGGAGGTGGCAGGGGCGCCGCTGGGGGCTAAACGCCCGGCTGCATCAACTCCGCCGCTCAAGTAGCGCAGCGTGGTCAACAAACATCGGCTTTTATCGCCGCAAAGCGGATTGGCTACCTTCGGCCAATGTCGGCCGGAACGCGAGTTCCCCCGCGCTCATGTCCGCTATTGGGTCAAAGCACTGAAAACCTGCCCGTCCGCTTTCGGCCAAACCCGGTCATTGCGCGCCGCACTATCCTAGACCACGAGGCGCTTGTTTCAGCCTTGCAGTTGTCGTGTCGGAAGACCCTCTGACTGGCCCCTTCCACCAAGGGGCTTCCATGTCAGCAACCAAAATCCTTTGGGGCCAATTGATCGTGGTTGGCCTGATCGTTGTGGCGTTCGTCTGGTGCGCGACACAGTGGACGGCCTGGCGTCTCGGCTACCAATCGCAGCTCGGGGCCCCGTGGTTCGAACTCTGGCGCGGCATGCCGGTCTATGCGCCGCCCGCGTTCTTCTGGTGGTGGTTTCACTTCGACGCCTACGCCCCGCCGGTGTTCGTCGAGGGCGCCTACATCGCCTCCTCCGGCGGCTTCGCCTCCATCGTGGTCGCGATCGCCATGTCGGTCTGGCGCGCCCGCGAAGCTCGCGACGCAACGACCTACGGCTCGGCCCGCTTCGCCACTGAGCGAGAGGTCCGCGCGGCCGGCATGCTCGGCGACGAGGGCGCGATCCTTGGCCGGCTCGACCAGCGCTACCTTCGCCACGATGGCCCGGAACACATCCTGTGCTTCGCGCCCACGCGAAGCGGCAAGGGTGTTGGCCTTGTCGTGCCGACGCTGCTCACCTGGTCCGGCAGTGCCATCGTGCACGACATCAAGGGCGAGAACTGGACGGTGACGGCGGGCTGGCGCGCGCGTTTCGGCCGAGTGCTGAAGTTCGATCCGACCAGCTCGGACTCGGACGCCTACAATCCGCTGCTGGAGGTGCGCCGCGGAGACTGCGAAGTTCGCGACGTCCAGAACATCGCTGACATCCTGGTCGACCCAGAAGGCGCGCTGGAGCGCCGCAACCACTGGGAGAAGACAAGCCATTCGCTGCTGGTCGGCGCGATCCTGCACGTCCTCTACGCTGAACCGGACAAGACGCTAGCAGGCGTCGCCAATTTCCTCTCCGACCCGAAGCGGCCGATCGAGACGACGCTGCGTGCCATGATGACCACCGCCCATCTCGGACCGCAGGGCGTCCATCCAGTCATCGCCAGCTCGGCGCGCGAGCTTCTGAACAAATCGGACAACGAGCGCTCTGGCGTGCTCTCGACCGCGATGTCGTTCCTTGGCCTCTACCGCGATCCGGTCGTGGCCAGGGTGACGCGCCGATGCGATTGGCGGATCAGCGAACTGGTCGAAGGCAGCCGGCCCGTCACGCTTTACCTCGTAGTCCCGCCCTCGGACATCGCGCGCACCAAGCCGCTAGTGCGCCTGCTGCTCAACCAGATTGGCCGACGGCTGACCGAAGACCTTAACGCTCAACGCAAACGGCAGCGTTTGCTGCTGATGCTCGACGAGTTTCCCGCGCTAGGCCGGCTCGACTTTTTCGAGAGCGCGCTGGCGTTCATGGCGGGCTACGGCCTGAAAAGCTTCCTGATCGCGCAGTCGCTGAACCAGATCGAGAAGGCATACGGCCAGAACAATTCGATCCTCGACAACTGCCACGTACGGGTGAGCTTCGCGACCAACGACGAGCGCACGGCGAAGCGCGTCTCGGACGCGCTCGGCACGGCGACCGAGCTGAAGGCGCAGCGCAACTATGCGGGGCATCGGCTGTCGCCTTGGCTCGGGCACCTGATGGTCTCGCGCCAGGAGACCGCCCGGCCTTTGCTGACGCCGGGCGAGGTCATGCAGCTGCCACCGACCGACGAGCTGGTGCTTGTCTCCGGCCTGCACCCCATCCGCGCCGAGAAGGCGCGCTTCTACGAGGACGCCCAGCTCAAGGCGCGCGTGCTCGCTCCGCCGCGGCCAGGGCCGGCTCCGATCGCCAAGACTCCCGGAGCACGGCAACGAAGCGACGACTGGACCACGCTTGTCCTCCCCGTCATGCGCGCGCAGCCGGGTAACGCGCCGACGGAGGTCAAACCCGCGGACGAGGAGGATCCGGCCAACGGAGGCGTCAGGCGCGAACCGGAACTGCCGGAGCACGAGGAGATCGTACCCCAGCCTCCGTCCCCGGCCCGCGAATTCGATTTTGACGAGGAGGATCGCGACGACGCAGACGCCGCCCTGAAGGCGCGTGCCCTGCAACGGCAGTTCGGCAACGCCGTTCGGCAGGCGCCGCTCGACCCCGCCGACGGCTTAGCGCTTTGAGGCGCTCGCCGTGAAGGAGAGACTATCCGTCTATCTCGATCCGGCGGTGATGGCCCAGCTCGTCGCCTTTGCCGCGCGCCGCAACAAGTCGCTGTCGCTGATCGCCGAGGCGGCGATCGCCTCGTTCTTGTCGCCTGACGGGCCGGATAAGTTAGAGGCGGCGATCTCCCGGCGGCTGGATCGCCTCTCGCGCCAAAACGATCGGCTCGAGCGCGACCTCGGCATCTCGGTCGAGATGTTGGCGCTGTTCGTGCGGTTCTGGCTCACCGTGACGCCACCCATGCCGGACAGTTCGCAGGCAGCCGCCCAGGCGAAGGGGCGAGAGCGATTCGAAGGCTTTGTCGAGTCGCTCGGCCGCCGGCTCGCGAGCGGACGCAGCATCGTCCGCGAGGTCAGTGAAGACCTCCCGGCCGCGACCGACGAGAGTTCCGCGGAGAGCTGACCGGCCTTCCCACCGTCGGCCTGCCTTCGCACGCCAACCCACTACTACGCCGTCGAGCTTGTTGCTGACCACCCGCCGTGCAGCTTCTTGTTCGTCCCGTTCGCGGCAGCGCTTTTGCGGTCGCACTAGCGAGCGGGTTGCAGGTGGGGACAGTTTCGTTCCGAAGTGAGGCTCACGCGCGCGGTGCCCGCATGTTGCGCACCGCGCTTGGCCCCGATATCGCCGCATGGCTCGATGACCCCGCCGTCGTCGAGGTCATGCTCAACCCCGACGGCCGACTGTGGATCGACCGCCTGAAGGAGGGAGTGGCCGATACCGGCCAGCGCCTGTCGGCCGCGGACGGGGAGCGCATCGTTCGGCTCGTTGCCCATCACGTCGGCGCCGAGGTGCACCCCGCCAGTCCGCGCGTGTCCGCCGAACTTCCCGAGAGCGGCGAACGCTTCGAAGGCCTGATCCCGCCCGTCGTGCAGGCACCGTGCTTCGCCATCCGCAAGCCGGCTGTCGCGATCTTCACCCTGGACCATTACGTCGCCGCCGGAATCATGACGGCTGCGCAAGCCGAGATGCTGCGGACATCCGTGGCCGAGCGCCGCAACGTCCTGGTCGCCGGCGGCACGTCCACGGGCAAGACGACATTGGTCAACGCGCTCCTCGCGGAGGTCGCCCGTAGCGGCGATCGAGTGGTGCTGATCGAGGACACGCGCGAGCTGCAATGCGCTGCACCCAACCTGGTGGCGCTCCGTACCAAAGACGGCGTTGCCTCCTTGTCGGAGTTGGTCCGCTCATCGTTGCGCCTGCGCCCCGACCGCATTCCGATCGGCGAGGTGCGCGGCGCCGAAGCGCTCGACCTGCTGAAGGCGTGGGGTACCGGCCATCCCGGCGGCGTCGGCACCATTCACGCCGGCTCCGCGCTCGGCGCGCTGCGTCGCCTCGAGCAGCTGATCCAGGAAGCCGTGGTCACCGTGCCGCGCGCCCTGATCGCCGAGACGATCGACCTTGTCGCTGTCCTCGTCGGCCGCGGCGGCGAACGCCGCCTGGCCGAACTCGCCGCCGTCACCGGCCTCTCGTCGGCCGGCGACTACCTCCTTACCCCAACCGGAGAACCATAATGCCGCCTCGCCCGATTGCGTTTGTTCGTGACCACTTCTCGATTGCCGCCCTCACTGCGCTCGCCTTGCTTGCCGCCGCCCCGGCATATGCCGCCGGCGCGAACATGCCCTGGGAGCAACCGCTTAACCAGATCCTGCAATCGATCGAAGGGCCGGTCGCGAAAATCCTCGCGGTAATCGTCATCATCGTCACCGGCCTGACGCTCGCCTTCGGCGATACGTCGGGCGGCTTCCGACGGCTGATCCAGATCGTGTTCGGCCTGTCCATCGCCTTCGCCGCGTCGAGCTTCTTCCTGTCGTTCTTCTCGTTCGGCGGCGGGGCGCTGATCTGATGGCGAGCTTCGCCGCCGAGCGCGAGAGCGTGCCGGGCTTCGAGGCGCCCGTGCATCGCTCGCTCGCCGAGCCGATCCTTATGGGTGGCGCGCCGCGCTCTGTTGCAATCCTGAACGGTACGCTCGCCGCCGCCTTAGGCCTCGGCCTGCGCCTGTGGATCCCAGGTTTGCTGCTCTGGGCCATCGGCCACGCCGCTGCCGTTTGGGCAGCCAAGCGCGATCCGCAGTTCGTCGACGTGGTGCGTCGTCATCTACGTGTCCCCGGCCATCTGGCGGCCTAAACCGATGATGCACTTGGCCGAATACCGCAAGACGAACGCGATGCTGGCGGATTTCCTGCCATGGGCGGCGCTGGCTGCGCAGGGCGTAATCCTGAACAAGGACGGTAGCCTACAACGAACAGCGCGTTTCCGCGGCCCTGACCTCGACAGCGCGACGCCGGCCGAACTGGTCGGCGCGTCGGCCCGGCTTAACAATGCGCTCCGCCGCCTCGGCTCGGGATGGGCGGTTTTCGTCGAGGCGCAGCGCAACGCGGCGTTCGGCTACCCGCCCTCGAGCTTCCCCGATCCAGCATCGTCGCTGGTTGACTTTGAGCGCCGCGCGCAATTCGAGGAGGCCGGCGCCCATTACGAGAGCGCCTACTACCTGACCTTCCTGTATCTGCCGCCGGCCGAACGGGCATCCCGCGCCGAGGGCTGGCTCTACGAGAACCGCGCCCGCGAGGAGGGCGCCGACGGCCGCGAGGTGCTGCGCAGCTTCATCGACCGCACCGGCCGCGTGCTGCAGCTGGTCGAGGGCTTCGTTCCCGAAGTGGCGTGGCTTTCTGACGCCGAGACGCTGACCTACCTACACTCGACCGTCTCGACCAAGCGGCACCGGGTGCGCGTGCCCGAGGTGCCGATGCACCTCGACGCGATCCTGGCCGACGAGCCGCTGACCGGCGGGCTCGAGCCGCGCCTCGGTCGCGCGCATCTGCGCACGCTGACCGTCATGGGTTTTCCGTCCACCACGTATCCCGGCCTGCTCGACGAACTGAACCGGCTACCGTTCCCGTATCGCTGGATGACGCGGGCGATCTGCCTGGACAAGACCGACGCGACCAAGCTGCTGACGAAGATACGCCGGCAGTGGTTCGCCAAGCGCAAGTCGATCGCCGCCATCCTGAAGGAGATCATGACCAACGAGGCTTCGGCCCTGTTGGACACCGACGCCAATAATAAGGCGCTGGACGCTGACGCGGCGCTGGTCGAGCTCGGGTCGGACATGATCGGCCAGGCCTACGTCACCGCGACGGTGACGGTGTGGGACGAGGATGCACGGCTCGCCGATGAGAAGCTGCGGCTGGTCGAGAAGTCGATCCAGGGCCGCGACTTCACCTGCATGGTGGAGACGGTCAACGCCGTCGAGGCTTGGCTCGGATCGCTGCCTGGCCACGCTTATGCCAATGTGCGTCAGCCGCCGGTGAGCACTCTCAACCTGGCCCATATGATCCCGCTCTCGGCGGTCTGGGCCGGGCCAGAGCGTGACGAGCATCTGGACGCACCGCCGCTGCTGCTCGGCAAGACCGAGGGGGCCACGCCGTTCCGGCTCTCGATCCACGTCGGCGACGTCGGCCATACGCTCGTCGTTGGCCCGACCGGCGCCGGCAAGAGCGTCTTCCTGGCGCTGATGGCGATGCAGTTTCGTCGCTACGCGTGCGCGCAGATCTTCGCCTTCGACTTCGGCGGCTCGATCCGCGCCGCGGCCCTCGCCATGGGCGGCGACTGGCACGACCTCGGCGGCTCACTGGCCGACGACGTCACGGAACCGATCGCGTTGCAGCCGCTGGCGGAGATCGACGATCCGGCCGAGCGTGCATGGGCGGCGGAGTGGCTGGCCGACCTGCTGCTGCGCGAGCAGGTGGCGGTCACCCCGGAGGTGAAGGAACACCTGTGGTCTGCACTGGGCTCGCTCGCGTCGGCGCCCGTGCAGGAGCGCACCCTGACCGGCCTCTCGGTTCTTCTCCAGTCCAACGCGCTGAAGCGGGCGCTCCAGCCCTACACGCTGGCGGGACCGTGGGGTCGGCTAGTCGATGCCGACGTCGAGCGCCTCGGGACTACCGACGTGCAGGTGTTCGAGACGGAGGGCTTGGTCGGCTCCAGTGCGGCACCGTCGGTTCTGGCCTATTTGTTCCATCGGATCGAGGGGCGGCTGACCGGCGAGCCCACGCTGCTGATCGTCGACGAGGGTTGGCTGGCGCTCGATGACGCGTCCTTCGGCGCGCAACTACGCGAGTGGCTGAAGACGTTGCGCAAAAAGAACGCGAGCGTGGTGTTCGCCACTCAGTCGCTGGCGGACATCGAGGGGAGCTCAATCGCGCCGGCAATCATTGAGAGCTGCCTGACGCGGATCCTTCTGCCGAACGAGCGCGCCGTGGAGCCGCAGATCACCGCCATCTATCGCCGGTTCGGCCTTAACGACCGGCAAATCGAGATCCTCGCCCGGGCCGCGCCAAAGCGTGACTATTACTGCCAGAGCCGGCGCGGCAATCGGCTGTTCGAACTGGGCCTCGGCGAAGTGGCGCTCGCCTTCTGCGCGGCGTCCTCAAAGACCGACCAGGCGCTGATCGCCAAGGTTTTGGCCGAGCACGGCCGCAACGGCTTTGCTGCCGCATGGCTTCGCCGCCGCGGCCTCGGTTGGGCGGCCGAACTGCTTGATGGCCAATCGCGCCCGCCAGCTTCGCCTTCCACGTTCCCAAGCAAGGAGCTCGCACGATGAACAATTTAGCGCGTCGCGTGTCGTCATTGCATCATGCGGTTCTGGTCGGGGTTGCTGCCCTGCCGCTTTTTTTGGGAGCGCCCGCGCCGGCCCGCGCGCAATGGGCGGTCTTCGATGCTGCTAACTTCAGTCAGAACCTACTGACCGCCGCTCGCGAGTTGCAGCAAATCCAGAACGAAGTGACCTCGTTGCAGAACGAGGCGCAGATGCTGATCAACCAGGCGCGCAACCTAACCAGCCTGCCGTACTCGTCGTTGCAGCAACTAACGTCCACGATCCAACGCACGCAGCAGCTGCTCAGCCAGGCCCAAGGCATCGCCTATAACGTTGCGAATATCCAAAGCCAGTTTCAGAGCCTCTATCCAAGCGGCTACAACGGCTCGACGTCGTCGGCGCAGCTGATCGCGGACGCGCAGTCCCGCTGGCAGAACACGCTGTTCGGCTTCCAGGACGCGCTCAAAACGCAGGCGACCGTCGTCGGCAACCTGAACACGACGCAGACGCAGGTGACCGCGCTGGTGTCGTCGAGCCAGGGCGCCACGGGCGCGCTCCAGGCGACGCAGGCCGGCAATCAGCTGCTCGCCTTGCAGTCGCAGCAGCTCGCCGACGTGACGGCTCTTCTCGCCGCACAGGGGCGTGCCCAGAGCCTGCAAGGGGCGCAGACGGCCGCGGGCCAGGAGCAGGCGCACGAGCAGCTCATGCGCTTCCTGACGCCCGGCGCCGGATACCAGCCGGTCAATGTCACCATGTTCCACAACTGACTCGTGCGCGCGAACGACGTTACGCGGTGGCTCCGCGTTGGGGGAATCGCCTTCGCAATGCTGGCACTCGCGGCAAGCGCCGTCGAGGTCAGCCGGGAAGGGAAGAAGTCGGTTGAGCCGGCTCCGGTCGGGGCCGCCCAGGATCCGCTCGCGATCGAACTCGAGCGCTGCAATACGATCACGCCGACGAGCGCTCGCGACGACGCGTGCGAACGCGCGTGGGCCGAGAACCGCCGTCGCTTCCTCGGAGCGTCTCGCCCCTCGGGTTCGGTACCGGCCGCCACAACCACGCAACCCGCGACGACGGGAGATCGCCGATGAACAGCGGCGTCATCGACAACTTCCTCGGCATCTTCACGCAATACATCGACAGCGGCTTCGGCCTGCTCGGACCGGAGGTGAACTTCCTCGCCCGCACGCTGGTACTCATCGACATCATCCTGGCCGCCCTGTTCTGGAGCTGGGCCGGCGACGAGG
Organism: Acetobacteraceae bacterium; assembly: GCA_965198825.1. Lineage (GTDB taxonomy): Bacteria > Pseudomonadota > Alphaproteobacteria > Acetobacterales > Acetobacteraceae > BOG-908. The sequence continues at coordinate 1,038,372 of CBDAQB010000003.1, forward strand.
ACATCATCGCCCGCCTGATCAAGAAGACGCTGTTCGTCGGGGTGTTCGCCTATCTGATCGGCAACTGGCAGATGCTCTCTAAGGCAGTGTTCGAGAGCTTCGCCGCACTCGGCCTGAAGGCGTCCGGCACGGGCCTGGCCGAGGCGGACTTCCTGCGGCCGGGCCGCGTCGCGCAGGTCGGCCTCGACGCCGGTCAGCCGATATTGCAGTCGATTTCCGGGCTTATGGGCTTCGTCAGCTTCTTCGAAAACTTCATCCAGATCACCGTGCTGCTGTTCGCGTGGGCGATCGTGCTGATCTCGTTCTTCGTGCTGGCAATCCAGCTCTTTGTCAGCCTGATCGAGTTCAAGCTGTCCACGCTCTGTGGCTTCGTGCTGATCCCGTTCGGCCTGTTCGGCAAGACTGCCTTCGCGGCCGAGCGCGTGCTGGGCAACGTCATCTCTTCCGGCGTGAAGGTTCTTGTGCTCGCCGTCATCGTCGGTATCGGCTCCACGTTGTTTTCGACGTTTACGACCAGCTTCCCGGCGACGCCGACGATCTCGGACGCGATGGGCTTGGTGCTCGCGTCACTGTCGCTGCTCGGGCTTGGTATTTTCGGGCCAGGTATCGCCAACGGCATCGTCTCCGGCGGCCCGCAGCTTGGGGCCGGTGCGGCCATCGGCACCGGGCTTGCTGCCGGCGGCGTGGCCGCGACCGCAATCGGCGGCGCAAGCTTGGCGGTCGGGGCTGTCGGCTCTGGCGGTGCTGCCCTGGCGGGTGCGGTCCGCGGCGGTGCGTCGATGGCCGGCGCATCGGTCGGCGCGTTTCGGGCTGGCGCCATTGGCGAGTCGGGCCTGAGCGCGGTTGCGAGCGGCATGGGCGGCGTGGCCAAGGCTGGAGCGGAGGCGGCCGTCATCAGCCCGCTCCGTCGCGTAGCCGACGACGTTGGCGAGCGGTTCGCGTCTGGCGCCCGCGCGGGCTTCGAGGCGACTGGCGGCAGTGTCGGAGGCGGCGCGAGCGATGCTGGCGCTGCATCGGACACCGCTGGCGCAAGCGGTCCGCCAGCGTGGGCGCGCCGGATGCAACGCGGCCAAAGCATCGACCGTGGCGTGTCCACGGTCGCCCGTGCGGTGAAGTCCGGGGACGGTGGCGGTGCCGGGTCCTCGGTCGATCTTTCGGAGCCTCGTGAATGAACCTCTTTCGCCGCACCGACGTGCGCTACGGGCGCAGCCCCGCGCCAGAGACCCCCTATCAACGCGCGACCGCGGTTTGGGACGAGCGCATCGGCTCCGCCCGCGTGCAGGCAAGGAACTGGCGCCTGATCGCGCTCGGCGAACTGGCCATCGTCGGCGGCCTCGCTCTCGGGCTCGTGTGGCAGTCGGCGCGCGGCACGGTCACGCCCTGGGTGGTGCAGATCGACCGGCTCGGCCAAGCCCAGGCAATCGCACCCGCCGACGCCGACTACCAGCCGAACGACGCCCAGATCGCATGGCATCTCGCTCGCTTCATCGAGGAGGTGCGCGGCGTGCCGGCCGACCCGATCGTCGTCCGCCAGAACTGGCTGCGCGCTTACGACTTCACGACCGACAAGGGCGCGCTGGCGCTGAATGGCTACGCCCAGGCGTTCGATCCCTTCGGCAAGGTCGGCAAGATCCAGGTTTCCATCGAGATCGCCAGCGTCATCCGCGCCTCGCCCGACAGCTTCCGCGTGGCCTGGGTCGAGCGCCGCTACGAGAACGGCAGCCTCAGCGCCACCGAGCGCTGGACGGCGATCCTGACCACCGTGCTGCAAACCCCGCACGACGCCGAGAAACTCCGGAAGAACCCGCTCGGCATCTACGTCGCCGCCATCAACTGGTCGAAGGAGCTCGGGCAATGACGTCACACATCCGTATCGGCGTCATGCCGGCTCTGCTGATCTCCGGCTTTGCGCTCGCCGGCTGCTCGACGTTCAAGCCGCCCGAGATCGCCTACGATGATCCGGTCGCGATGCAGGCCGTCCGGCTGCCTGACCCGCCGAAGCCGATTGAGGTGGTCACGCTGCCGGAGCCGCTCCTCCTGCCGGGGCAGCTCAAACCGCGTCCTGGCAGCCGCCGGACGGCCGCGCCCGAAGCGGCCGACCCGCTCGCTCGTGTAGACCAGGCCAACGCCGCGGCACGAATCCAACCGAGCCGAGCCGGCTACATCAACGCGGTCCAGGTCTATCCCTTCTCGGACGGCGCGCTGTTCCAAGTCTACGCCGCACCGGGCCAGGTGACCGACATCTCATTGCAGGAGGGCGAGCAGTTGACCGGCAGCGGCCCGGTTGCAGCTGGCGACACGGTACGCTGGATCATTGGCGACACCGAGAGCGGTGCTGGTGCCTCCAAGCGCGTGCACATCCTGGTCAAGCCGACTCGCCCGGACCTGATGACCAACCTCGTGATCAACACAGACCGCCGCACCTATCATCTCGAGATGCGCTCGGCCGAGAAGACCTACATGGCCTCGGTCTCCTGGCAGTATCCGGCCGACCAGCTGATCGCACTACGCGGACAGAACGCGGCCGCGGATGCGGCCGCTCCGGTCGACGTTGGCGTCGACGTGGCGCGGCTACGCTTCCGCTACCGGATCGAGGGCGATCGGCCGGCTTGGCGGCCGCTGTCGGCGTTCGACGACGAGCAGAAGGTGTTCATCGAGATGCCCCGCGGCATCGGCCAGGGCGAGCTGCCGCCGCTGTTCGTGCTCGGCCCGGACGGCAAGGGCGAGCTGGTCAACTACCGCGTCCGGCAGAACTACTACGTCGTCGACCGCCTGTTCGGCGCGGCCGAACTGCGCCTCGGCGGCGAGCACCAGCAGACCGTTCGGATCGTGCGCATAGACGCACGGGCCCCCGGATGAGCGACCAGCCAGAAACGTCCGGCTCGCCGCCACCGGATGAACGGACGGTCGCACAGCAGCTGCGCCTCAGGCCCGAGCGGCCGCGCGTCACCCGGCTCTCCCGCAAAGTGCTGGTCGGCCTCGGGGTAGTCGGCTCGGTCGCAGTCCTTGGTGCCACGATCTGGGCTCTTCAGCCCAACCGCCGGTCCGGCGCCGGCGAGGAGCTTTACTCGACTGACAACAGGACGACCGCCGACGGGCTCGCCAACCTGCCGCGAGACTACACGGGTCTGCCACGCAACGTGCCCCCGCTCGGGCCGCCGCTGCCAGGCGATCTTGGACGGCCGATCGTGGCGGCGCAGGCAAACGGTCAATCGGTCATCGTGCCTTCCATGCCGACCGCGCCTGTCGACCCGGAAGAGCAACGGCGCCTCCAAGAGCGGGAGGCGGCTCGGCTCTCGAAGCTGTTCGCCGGAACGAGCGTGCGCGAGCAAGCGGCAACTTTGCTGCCGTCGGCACTTACCGACGGAACAGGAGCAGCCGCCCCTCTTGCAGGCCTGCCAGTTGGCGGAGGGCAGCCGGCTGGGGCAGGCGCCGACGTTCGGCAGAACGGCCAGGACGGCAAGATGGCCTTCGTCAATACCGCGACCGACAAGCGCACCGTCAGCCCCGATCGGCTGCAAGCGCCGGCATCCCCCTACCTCGTGCAGGCCGGGACCCTGATCGCCGGCGCACTGCTCACAGGCATTCAGTCCGACCTGCCGGGGCAGATTACCGGCCAAGTCACCGAAAACGTCTACGACAGCCCAACCGGGCGATACCTGCTTATTCCGCAGGGCGCGAAGTTGATTGGCATCTACGACAGCCAGGTGACCTTTGGGCAATCGCGCGTGCTGCTGGTCTGGACCCGACTAATCATGCCGAACGGCCGCTCTATCGTGCTCGAACGGCAGCCCGGCACGGACCCGCAAGGCTATTCCGGGCTCGAAGACGGGGTCGACAACCATTGGGGTCAGCTATTCAAGGCCGCTCTGCTCTCAACTTTGCTCAGCGTCGGCTCCGAAGCCGGCACGACCGGCCAGCAGAATGACCTCATCCAGGCGATCCGGCAGGGGGCCTCCAATTCGTTCAGCCAAACCGGGCAGCAGATCGTCGGGCGGCAGTTCAACATCCAGCCGACGCTCACCATCCGGCCCGGATTTCCGGTCCGCGTCTTCGTGAATCACGACCTGGTGCTCGCACCATACGGCAGTTGAGGATCTCGATGCCCAGCTTGAAGCTCGGATTGATTCCGGACGAAAAGCCCGTCAAGCTTACGGTGGAGCTGCCGGCAAGCGTCCACCGCGACCTGATCGCCTACGGCGACGTGCTCGCCCGCGAGACCGGCCAGACCGTAGAACCCGTCCAGCTTGTTGCGCCGATGCTCACGCGGTTCATGGCGACTGACCGGGCTTTTGCAGTGAAGAGGCGAGGTCGACTTGGGCAGGTGTCTCTGGCTGACGCCACACGCGGGTCAAGCTCAGAAAGCGCCTGAGAACTGGGTTGTCATTTGTCGCCAACCACACGACGCTGAATGGCAGCACCTCGTTCGCTAACGGCCGAAAGACAATGTCACGGTATACGACTTCTGACTCAGCAGAACCAACGAGGCTTATTCCGAGACCTAGTCCAACCAAAGCTAGCAAGCCTTCGCGTGAAACAGACCGAGGCTCGATAATTGGCCGCTGTCCGAGTTCGGAAAGATGTTTGACAACGAAGTCCTGTATCGATGGACCCGATGCTATTTTTGAAACGATGAAACGCTCGTCTGCTATCTGGTCCCATCGAACGACGTCAAGCGACGCTGCTTGGTGATGACGGGGCAGGGCAACGTGGATTGGCTCGGACCAAAGCCAGCGGACATCAAAGCCTGGTATAGGCGCCTTTCCTACAAGGAAGATTACATCCATCTGTAAAGCACGAGTTCGTGCAAGATGGTCGTCCGGAGATCCCTCTACCACGTGAAGTCCGACGTTCGGATTACCGGCCAAGAACGTGGAGAGAAGTTCGCGGGCTGTGCCTCCTATGATCGAAGCCACAACACCGATACAGAGCTGCCCTTCGGTGCCAGAACCCCTCAGCGCTGCCGTTCGGATTAAGGATTCGACGTCTTCGAGAATAATACGACCTCGGCTCAAAATCCGTCGACCGGCAAGCGTGGGCTCGGCCCCCTGGCTTTGACGCTGGAAGAGGCTTACGCCCATCCGATCCTCAAGTGCGCGAACGCGACGGCTAATCACCGACGGCCTAACGCCGCGCATTTCCGCTGCGCGTCGGAAACTTCCAAACTCGAGAACCAACAGAGCATCTTCCAACGAGTTCAGCGACGCCGAAAGGTGATTGTTCTGTTGCGACTTAACAATCATTGGCGCTATGCCGCGTAGCGGTCGTCAACAGGCTTTATGATCCAGCACCTTGCAACGACCACTGTGGCTGAACGAGACATCGCTGCCCCTAAATTCAAGCACCGTCGCAACGGTCGCTTGCTAAAAAAGTAAACCGGCACGCCAGAGACTCATCGCGCTGGTCTATTCCGAACCCCGTCCAGCAACCATCCTTCAGAACGGCTTCAAGCTGGTTCCCAGGAGTCGCCCAATGGAAACGACAGCGAAGAATCCCGCTTCGAAGCCGCTGGTCGGCCTGCCGGGCCGCGTCGCCGAAGGTGGGTAGTAATTGTCGGGGTGCACGAAATATTCCACCAGAGGCCTGAACGCGATGGCTGGCGTAACCTGAATGTTGCCCACCGCCTCGTAAGCCCAACCATCGCGCGGTTGGGTTGAACCCAGATCAGAAAAACGATGCTGGAGGATCGAAAATATCGTTTCGCGGAAGCTTTCCTGAGTCGCCTCAACCTGACTGAGGCGCTGGTACCTCGCTTGGATACCCAGGGCGTCGAGCGGTCGACCCGGGATGAGGCCGGTGAAGTTGAGGCCGATCATCGTGTCCAGATCGATCGGTTGGGGTTTGTCAACGGCCACATCGAGTGAGCCGTAAAGCGCGATGTTGGGCGGCGGACCGTAGGCGGGCTTCACTCCGCGCCACATCGTCTGGAGTCCCTGCAGGAACAAGACGCCACCGCCGGGATAGTTGGCGGCCTGGAGAAAGGGAATGGATGGTGCGGCGGTTCCCTTCAGGTTGGAGTCCTGTTCGCCGTGACGGGTATTCCATTCGATGCCGGCTTCGAAATTGGACGGGTATCTGGCCGTCGTAAAGTCGTTGCGGTGTCCGAATTCGCCAATCGCCTGGACCCCGGTCGCTTGAGAATCGCCGAACCGGTCGCCGTAGTTGGTCGTGTAACGATAATTGTCTTCGAACAGCCCTCCCTGCACGTAGTATCCGGGAGACAGCTTGTAGGTCGCGACACCGCCCCACACCGGATAGGGCTGCGAAGCGAAGTCTCCGGTCACCTGGAACGTGGACGAATAATGCGTGAAGGGATCGAGGGAGTTCGGCAGGAGGAAATAGTTGTATGCGTTGGTTCGACCGAACTGGATGGAAAGCCGATCGTTCAACAGCCGCTGCTCATAGGTGAGGACGGAAACGATAGCCGTCTGCGTCGCCGGCGTGGTCTGGAAGCCGGTCAACACGCCGCCGGTCTGCGTGATCGCCTGTGGAAGATCGCTCCTGAGGCCGAAGAAGGTCATCGCGAAATGGATGTTGCCGCCCGGTATGCCGGCCAGCTTGCCCAGGTCCAGGTCGACGGCGGGGCGGAGCGCGCCGAGGTTGACGGTCATGCCATGGTTGACGCCAGCCGTCGGGTTGGCGAGGAAATGATCGAAGGCGATCCCATGGAAGTCGATGCCGTCATCGAGCAACGTCGCGCCGAACTCGGGAAAAAGGCCGATGTGCGGCGGCGGCGAGGTCGGCAGGGAAACGAATTTCGATGTCTGGTCCCCGCTCGTGTTCTGGTTGGGGTGAACCGACTGCCCCTGTTCACCGGTGGGCGCGCGGCCCTTCACTTGGATCGTCTCGGGGGCCGCCGCCCGGGCCGGCGCCGAAATGGGCCCGGGTGTCGCGGACGGATCATCCGAGGCATGCGAGACGCTGGCGAAGGCGATCAACAAGATCGAAGCGGACGCAATCGTGGCATGGCTACGCATGACAAGTCCTTCCCATTCCGGAACGGTCGTTGCCGGTCCAGTTATTAGTTTTGCGATTTCAGCGGTGCGAGGGTGCCGGGATCAGCCTGTCATGGCTGTCTCTCCCGACGCAGGCGGGCCGTCGTCGCGAATGCGGCTGCTCATGCGCGTAGCCGGGGAAACAAGGTCACGGCATTGTCGTGCAGCACGCGACGCCGCGTGGCCGCGTCGAACAATGCGGTCGCCTCCAACTCGTGGGCGAGGCGCGTGACGATCGGGATCGGCGTGAACGGCCAGTCGCTGCCGTAGAAGATACGGTTCGTGTTGGCGATCTGCAGCAACGCTGGCGCCAAGCGGGGCAGGGGATAGCCGGCGAGGTCGTAGTGCAGGCGTCGCAGGGTCGCGAAAAGATGGTCGGGGTCGACGGGCTTGGGCAGGAAGGCGGGGGCCAGCCCGACGATCCGGTCGGCCAGTATAGGCACCGCCGCGCCCGCATGCGGCACGATGAGCCGGATGTTGGGGAAGCGGTCGAGCGTGCCGGTCAGCAGCAGATTGGTGACCGCACGGGTAGTCTCGAACATGAATTCGATGAGCGGGCGCGGGTAGCCCATCGACAGTGTCTGGCAGCACGGACAGCTTGGGGAGGTCGGGTGCATGAACATCACCGCGCGGCGGCGGTCCAGCTCGGCCATCAGCGGGTCGAACTTCGGATCGCCCATGTAGATGCCGCGGTGATTGCTCTCCACGGTGACGCCATCGGCCCCGAGCGTATCGAAGGCGTAGGCCGCTTCGGCGATGGCACCGTCCACGTCCGGCAGCGGCAGGGCGGCGAACAGGCCGAACCGGCCAGGATGATCGTGGGCGGCGCGGGCGCCCTCCTCGTTGACCTCGCGAGCCAACTTGCGAGCCGCGCCGTCATCGCCGAAATGCACGCCGGGCGACGAGACGGAAAGCATGGCCGTGCGGATGTTGAGGCCGTCCATCATGCCGAGTGCCGCGCCCACGTCCCAATGCGGCAGGCCGGGTATTCCGTCCGCGTGGGCCAGGCCAGCGGCCAGGGCGGCTTCTCGATACTTGGCGGTCAGGAAGTGCGCATGCACGTCTATCCGCGGCTGCAACGGCGGCGGCGTCATCGGACGGCCCCCGGCCGACGCGGCAAAGGTGGTTGCACCAAGACCGCCGATCGCGGCCCGCCTTCCCAGGCTGATGTCGGCCGGCATCGGCTGCTCCTGACGATGATTGTCATGCGTTGACGGTTTGCGGATTGACGTGGCGCTGGCCGGGCAGGGCGGCGACCGTTGGCGTGCCCGTGACATGGACGCCATGTTCGCCGAGTGCCGCGAGGAAAGCGGCCACCGCATCCGCGAGGTCGGCCGCCCGCGAAACGCCGGAGAAGACGTAGAAATCCGGCCGCATGATGCAGCCGGCGATGCCATGCTGACGGAAGAAGGCCGCGTATTTGCCATCCACATCGACGGCGGTGTCGCAGCCGGATTCGTCGGATAGGCCAATGACCTTGACGCCCAGTGCATCGAGCGCCGCACATTGCCCCGTGCTCAAGCGCGCTACCGGATCAGCATCGAAAACCGCGATGCAGAAGCCCGTGCCCACCACCTCGTCCCAGCGTCCCTCGCGGCCCCGCCAGTGCACCTGGCCGTGCGGGCAAAGCAAGCCGGCCGCGGCATCGCTGCCCAGCAATCCCGCCGAGAGGTGCGGAAAGGGCGGCGGTTGCTCGGCCGTTCCGTTCCTGAAAGCCGCGTCGCGCTCCGCGGCTTCCGCGGGGTCGGCGATGCAGATGATCCGGCCGAGATAGATGGACGCGTCGATCACCGCGCTCGCGTGCGGCTTGCGTTCCATCGTGTAGCTGTCGAGGAGCGCGTCGCCGGCACGGCCGCGCAGGATGGCGTCCAGCTTCCAGCAAAGGTTCCACGCGTCGCGGATGCCCGCGCACATGCCCTGGCCCATGAATGGCGGCATGACGTGCGCCGCATCGCCGGCCAGCAGCACACGCCCGCTCCGCCAAGAGTCCGCCACGAGCGAACGGAACGTGTAGATGGCATGGCGGACGAGTTCGGCCTGGTCCGGGCTGACCCACTCAGACAGCAGCTTCCAGACGAAGGCTTCGTCCGCGAGCGCCTCCCGCGTCTCGTGGGGCAAGCGCATGAATTCCCAACGACGGAATATGCGGCCGTCCTGCCTGCCGCCCGGGACGATCGTAGTCGGCCGGGCCGGATTGCAGTACTGGCCGCAATCGGGGATGTCGAGCGTCACGCCGGGCTTCAGCTTCATGTCGGCGATCAGCCAGTCGGCCTGGAACCCGCGGTCCTCGCGGCCGATGCCGAGGCTCTCGCGCACCGCGCTGTTGGCGCCGTCCGCGCCGATCAGGAAACGGCTGCGCAAGGTTCGGGTCGCCGTGCCCTCCACGGCGCGCAAGCTCACCTCGACGTGGTCGCCGTGGTCGGTCTGACCCACGAACTCCCAGCCGAGCAGCAGGTCGACGTTCGCGAGCCGCGAGACCTCGGCGCGGAACTCGGCCTCCAGGCTAGGCTGGTGGACGAAATTGACTTCCGGGCCGCCGGAGATGGATTCGGCGCTCCAGTCGATGGAGAGCAGCTCCTCCCAAGCGGCGTTGAACCATTTGTACGCGGGCGCCGGTTGCGAAACCCGGGCGAGACCTTCGCCAAGGCCGATCGCGTGCAGGATGCGCGCCGCCTCGTGGTCGATGCACACGGCGCGCGGCAGAGCGTAGGGTTCCATCCAACGCTCCGCGACGGCGACGCGGTAACCGAGTCGACCGAGCATGAGCGCGAGCACCTGGCTCACCGGCCCGTAGCCGATCTGTACCACGTCGTAGGTCATCAGGGTGTCAGCGGTGGCGGACGACAAGCTGGGCCTCCGGCGATGCTTCGTAGTTGAAGGTGAAGTCCTGCGGCGGCTCGGGTCCCCACAGGTAGAGGCTGTTCTCCACCCCATGCGACCGCCCCTCCCAGTCGGTGTCGGCCGCCAGGTAATCGATGTCGCAGGAGTATTCGGCGTAGCTGCCCCAGGGATCGCGGACGTAATGGAAGTAGTTCGACCCGAGCACATGGCGCCCAAGGCCCCAGCCTTGGGAGAAGCCCTTGTCCGCCATCTGCGCGGCACCTGTGCCGATCTCGTCAATCGCTCCCACGTCCCAACTGCAATGGTGCAGGCCGGGACCATCGGATTTCGCGAAGGCGACCATGTGGTGGTCGCTGCCGTGGACGCCGTGCAGGAAGGCGATGACCCCGCCCGCCTCGTCCGACAGTCGCAAGCCGAGCACGCGGGTGTAGAAGGCGACCGTCGCGGGCACGTCCCGGGCGAAGAGGAGCACGTGCGCCATGCGCCGTGGCCGAACGGCGGCGGCGGCACCCCGCATCGGCGCCCCGCGCAGGTTCGCGCCCACGCTGTGCAGGCCGACCAGTGACTTTCTGCTCGGCGAGGTTTTGTCCGTCACACGCAGCTCGATGGCCGTGCCGTCCAGGTCGCGGAACCAAAGACCGTTGCTGGGCGTGCCCGGCGGCGGGTCCATCAGGGTTACGCCCTGCTCCTCGATGTGCCTGCCGAAGCGTTCCGCGTCGTCTGCGAAGATGCCGAAGGAGAGGTGCTGCAGCGACTTGCGCGGGCCTTCCGTCAACACGCCCCACACCTGCTGGCGTCCGTGCGTGCGCAGGAGAAGAGCCGCGCCTCGTTCTTCGACGTCCAGCCCGAATGCCGAGTAGTAGCGCCGCGCGGTCTCCAGGTCGGGTACTGCCACCGCGAAATGATCCAGCGAGTGGACTCCGAGCACGCCCGGCCGCCTGGACGCCGCGATGTGATGCCCGATCTGGGTCATGACCGCCTCCCCGTGCCGAGCGCGATCACGTCCGGGCCGGCGCGTGAGCGGATAGCGTGGCGGCATCGGCCACTTGGTCGGCCACCGGGTTCCGCAGGATGCCCAGGCCCTCGAGTTCGACCTCGCACACATCGCCCGCCCGCATCCATAGCGGAGGCTTGCGGGCGAGGCCGACGCCCGACGGCGTGCCGGTTACGATGATGTCACCGGCTTCAAGCGTGAACGCCTCGCTGAGCAGGGAGACGAGTGTGGCGACATCGAAGACGAGGTCGTCGGTAGATGCGTCCTGTACGACCAAGCCGTTCAGGCGCGTGCGCAGCCGGAGCCCCGCGCAGCCCGGCGGCAGCGCGTCCGCGGTCACGAAATGCGGGCCGAAGGCGCCGCTGGAATCGAAATTCTTGCCGACGGTCCATTGCGGCGCCTTGAACTGGTAGTCGCGTATGGAGGCGTCGTTGAACAACGAGTAGCCGGCGACATGATCGAGCGCTCGCGCTTTGGGGATGTCCCGTCCGGTCAGGCCGATGACGGCGACGAACTCGCCCTCGTAATCGAGCTGCTCCGAGACGCGGGGGCGTATGATGGGCGCACCATGGCCGATGAGGCTGGACGGGAAGCGGCCGAACACGGTCGGATAACCCGGCACCTCGAAACCGCTTTCGGCGGAGTGATCCGCGTAGTTGAGGCCGATGCAGATGATCTTGCCGGGTGCGGGCAAGGGGGGCAGCAGTTCGACGCTCTCGAGGTCGATCTCCCGGCCCGCGAGCAGTATGCGGCCCGCCTCGGCCAGGGCATCGCCGCCCTTCGCCAGCAAGCTGGCGAGGTCTCCTGGAAAGGCGGCTTCGCCGACGAGTGCGCCGTGGAATGCCATACCGGACGATGCCGCGATGCCGCGGACGCCCTGGTGGCTGAATGTGGCGAAACGCATGGAAGCTTCCCCGACGAGATTGCAGCGGCCGTCTTGATGCGGCCTACAGCCAGACTGGGATGGCAAAGTCCAAGTGTCAACAAGAAATCTATTTTCCCATGGTAATTGCATTTTCAGGCTGAACCCGTATGATCCCTCCATGGTGAAATACCAGCAACCAGGCTCCAGCCTGACCCAGGACGCCTACCAGCGCCTGCGAGCCGACCTGCTCGCGTGCCGAGTGAAGCCGGGAGCCCGATTGAAGATCGCAGAACTCTGCGACACGCTCTCCGTCAGCCTGAGCGCGGTTCGTGAGGCGCTCGCGCGGCTCATGTCCGAGGGACTGGTCGTGGGCGAGCCTCAGCGGGGGTTCTGCGCGGCCCCCATTTCCGCGTCGGAATTGCAAGACCTGACGGGCGTGCGTGTCACGATCGAAACCGCGTGCCTGGAACGCGCGATCGCGGTGGGCGACGTCGGCTGGGAGTCGCACCTGGTCTCGGCCATGCACCGCCTCTCGCGCACGCCGGAGAGGGTCGCCGATGATCCGGATCGGTTGAGTGAGGCGTGGGCCGCCGCCCATGCGGATTTCCATGCAGCACTCGCCGCCGCTTGCGACAGCCCCTGGCTGCTGAAGCTGCGGGGAATGCTGTACGACCAGAGCGAGCGCTACCGCCGCCTGTCGATCCCGTTAGCCGAGGTGGCGCGCGACATCGGCGCCGAGCATCGCGAGCTCGTAGATGCGGCACTGGACCGGGACGCTCCGCGGGCGGCGGCGGTCATGGCGCGGCATCTGGAGACGACGACGCTGATGATACTCGACCACAGCTGGGCCGGTGCCGCGCCGGATGGCCCCGCCGGCATCGTCCTGCCGCAGGCCGGCCGGCGAGCGACCGCCCGGCCACGTCGTGACGAGGCATGAGCCGAGCCATGCGCAGTCCAACGAGCGCCGCGATTCTGGCCGCATGCATGATCGCCGGCCAGGCGAGGGCTGCACCACCGGAAGGGAACAAACGAATGTCCGCGAGCCTCGTGCAGGAACGCCGTGAAATGCTGCTCGCCCAGTGCCCGCCGCTGCAGCCCCGTGCCACGGAGGAGGAGGCCGGCAGGCTGCCCATCCACGTCACGCATTGGGGCGATCACGGGCCCGCCGTGCTCGTCGTGCACGGCGGCGTGCAAGGCGGTTTGGGCGGTGGCCCGAGCACGTTCTCCGGCCAGCGCGTTCTCGCCGATCGTGGATGGCGGCTTGCGGTGGTCGATCGCCCGGGCTTCGGTCAGAGTCCCTCCAGGGGCGTGGACGACATGGAGGCGGACTCCGTCTGGATCTCCGACATGCTGGGAGATGGCGCCTTCCTGATAGGCCACTCGTGGGGCGGAGCCGAAGCGCTGCTGGCCGCGGCCCGGAGGCCGCAGGCCGTCCGTGGGCTGATCCTGATCGAGCCCGCACTGCAATCGTTGCTGATGGGCGATCCGCGCGTCGTCAAGGATCCGGCCCTGCTCGCAAGCGCGCAGCAGTTCGGCGGCATCCTGCTGTCGGCCAACACACCCGCCGACTACGCGCTCGGCTTCGCGCGCAGCCTGGGCGCGGTGGGCACCGAGCACGCATCGAACACCGCGGTGGGCGCCCTGGAGCACGACGCGCGGCTCGCGCATGATTACGGGTGCGCGCTGCTCCAGGCCCGCATGGCGCCGCCGCCGGCCCTGCGCCAGGCAGCCACTGCGTTGGCCGCGGCGCACGTCAAGGTCCTGGTGATCACGGGCGGTTGGAGCCCCCTCTTCGACGGCGTGGGTCAACTCGCAGCCGAGCTGACGGGCGGCAGGCATGTGATCGTGCCGTCGGCGAACCACTTCGTCCAACTGACGAATGCGGAGGGCTTCAACTTGGAAGCGGACGCGTTCATGCGCGAGGTCGAGGCGGCGGAAAAACCGAAGGGCCGATAGTCCGCGCGGGCTCGGCGATGGGCAAGGTGGCACCGGACTTCGACGTCGCGATCGTGGGCATGGGGCCGGTCGGGCACGTTGTGGCTGCGCTGCTCGGGCAGGCCGGGCATTCGATCGGGATCTTCGACAGGCAAGCGTCGCTCTATCCGCTGCCGCGCATCGGCCATCTCGACCATGAGGTTATGCGGATCGTGCAGGCGGTGGGCGATGCCGACGCGTTCGAAGCGGCAGCCTACGCCTGCGAGAGCTACGACTGGGTGAACGCCGCGGGCCAGGTGCTGATCCATTTCGATTGGTCCGAACAGGAGGCGACCGGCTGGCACTCGCACTACCTGTTCTACCAGCCCGACCTGGACGCCATCCTGTCGGATGCCTTGGCACGCTTGCCGAACGTGATGGTGAACAGGGGTTGGGAGGCGGTCGCGCTCCATGCCGCGGATGAAAGCGCGTCGATCCGGTTCGCCGATGCCGCGGGTAACGGCAAACGCGGGATCTCGGCCCGCTACGTGATAGGTGCGGACGGCGCGAATAGCTTCGTGAGGCGCCAATCGGACATGGGCTGGGACGACCTCGGCTTCGAAGCCGACTGGCTGGTCGTTGATTACCGGCCGAACGATCCGGACGCCGACATCGACATGCCGGTCGCCGGCCAGCTGTGTGATCCGGCCCGCCCGGTCTCGATGTTCCGCCGCATAGGCCATGAGCATTGCCGATGGGAGTTCATGCTCCTGCCGGGCGAAACGCGCGCGCAGATGGAGGATCCCGCACGCATTTGGGACCTGCTCGCGCGCTGGGTGGCGCCGTCAGACGGCGTCCTGGTGCGGCATGCGGTCTACACCTTCCGCTCGGGTCTGGCGGACGAGTGGCGTCGCGGCCGGGTGCTGCTGATCGGTGACGCGGCCCATCTGATGCCGCCCTTCCTCGGACAGGGCATGGGATCGGGCTTTCGCGACGCAATGAACCTATCCTGGAAGCTCGACCTCGTATTGCGGCGCGCAGCTGCCGACACGCTGCTGGACAGCTACATGGACGAGCGCAAGCCGCATGTGCGGGCGATCATCGAACAAGCAGTCGAGCTCGGGAAGATCGTGTGCATCAGCGATCCGGATGCGGCTGCGGAAAGGGACCGTGTGCTGCTGTCGGAGGGCGTGCCAACGCCTCCACCATTTCCCGCGATACGGAGTTCGGCACTCCTGTTCGAAGGGGCGCCGCTGGCCGGACACATGGCGCCCCAGTTCCGCGTGTGCTGGCAAGGCAGGCTTGGACGCGCCGATGACGTCATCGGGCCCGGTTGGCTGATCCTCGTCGCCGATCCGGACATCGTTCCTGAAGTCACTGCTCCGCATCGGCTCCTGCTCGACCGGCTCGGAGCAAGGACGATCGCGGTGTCCCGCGACGCGTCGATGGCGGACGGCGCGAGCGACTTGTCGGGTGACTACGCCAGGTTCTTCACCGAACACCGCCTCGTGGCGATCATAGTGCGTCCCGACTTCCACATCTTCGGTGGTGCAAGCGACACCGAAGAACTGGACGCCGCGCTGCGGGCCCTGGGCAGGGGCATCGACGGAGCTTCGCATTCCTCGCTGAGCCCATCGTCGAGGATGACCGTCGAATGAGCGCCATGGGCGAATGCGCGGAAGGCCGGCCGCCACTCGCCATCCAAGCTCCAGACCCACCGGCGATGGCGGCCGACTGGCTATGCATCCGCATGGCCCAACCAGCTCGCGGCCCTGAAGAAGGTGATGGATGAACGAGGTTCCGATGCACGTCACGCGCTGGGGTGACCACGGCCCGAGGATCGTCCTGGTCCACGGTAGCGCCCAAGGCGGTTCGACCGGCGGTGACGGCCACTTCTCCCGCCAGCAAGCGCTGGCCGCGCGCGGCTTCCAGGTAGTCGTGCCGGATCGTCCTGGACATGGGAGGAGCCCCTCCCCCGGGCGCCCCGACGATGCCGAAGCTGACGCCGCTTGGGTCGTCGACCTGCTCGGCGATGGCGCTCACCTCGTTGGTCATTCGTTCGGCGCATGCGTCGCGCTCGCCGCCGCGGCGAAGCGGCCGTCGGCCGTACGCACGCTCACCCTCATTGAGCCCGGAATGCAGAAGCTCGCGACAGATGACCCGGCGGTCAGGAAGTTCGGCCTGCGCATCATGGCCGCGATCGCGCTGTCATGGACCCCCGTCCGCCGTGCTGAACGCTTCTCGCGGATCGTCGGAATACCGGAGGACATCCGTGGCGGTCGGGATCGCGAGGAGCTGGCGCGGATCGGGCGCGGCATCGCCAGGCTGAAGCTGCCGTCGGTGGCTACGCTCCGCCTCGGTCTCTCGGAGGTCAAGCAAGCCGGCATCCCGCTCCTGGTGGTCACTGGAGGATGGAACCGCGCCTTCGACGTCGTGGGAGCCAGGGCCGCAGAGTTGGGAGGGGGAACCCACAAGTTCGTGGCCTCGCCCCACCACTTCCCCAACCTTGTCTCGAACGAATTCAACGACATGCTCGCAGGCTTCGTGCAAGGTGCCGAAGCCGCATCGACCCGCGGGTGATCCGCCCATGCGTTCCGCGGTGCTCCGGCGGGAGTTCGCCCCGTCGCCTTACACCTGTCGCGCCCGGTCGGCGTGGCCGTCCGGCGATGATCCGCCATCCTCGGCGGCGGCTGACCTCGGGCTGGTCGCGACGACAGTTCCGATGGAGCTGCAGGCGCTGACGAGGTCGGACTTCCACGTCGTCTGTCTCGAGGGTCCGTCAATTTCAAATCCCTACCCGAGCGGCTGGCCGGTGGATATCTCGCTAGACGTGGAATGGGCGCACGCAATCGCGCCTGCGGCCAAGCTCGTGCCTGTGGTTTTGGTCCGCGGCACTAGCCTAGGCGTTCCAAGCGACAACGGCCCGGTAGCCAGTAATTGGGCAACGGACCAACGTTCCTCGGCGAAATCAACGGTATCCCGGTTCCCTCCGATCCTGGGCGGCTTCCGGCGGAGCGGCGATGGAGGCGAGAGCGCATACTTGCATCAGCCGCGCGGGCAGCGTGCGCTTCCGGGCACGGGACGCTGATTGCCCCGCGTGTCGGAGGTCGCCGATCCGTTCAAGGGGGCGATAATCGTGACCCCGAGCCCAGACGGCGCGCAGACTGTCGTCGAGGTCGTCGGCGAACTAAACTCTCGAGCCCCGTGGTGTCGGGCATATGGGCGCTGGCGGACTTGGCCGCCCGGAGCAAGCTTGGGCAGGCGGGACCAATCATCGCCGTGATTGCCCGCAGCTGCCGTGCGCGACATCGTGCCGATTGCGGCCTCACGCATCAACTTGGCTGTCACGATCAGCGCCGGAACGCAATCGACCTACTACGGTCTGGCGGCGCTGCTGGGCCTGGCGGCAACGCAGCCCAACTGCTTCGTCGGGACTGCCGTGCAGGTCACGTCGCCGAACGTCGGGACCGGGGCCAAGATCGACCTCGGCTTCGGGTCGGATACGTCGCTCGTGGCGCTCCCAGACTGGAAAGACGCCACCGGATACGAGGTCCCGAATGGTTTGGCGTTCATTCGAGCAGCCGCCGCGAAGTGACGCTCTCGATGCGCCGCGCACGTTCCCCGCTCATTCTTCCTTAATGAGATCGATGATAGGTACAGCGCTAGAGATCGATGTTATATACAGCGCAAAGGGGAATGAAATCGATGGCCGGCCGGCGACACGCCTATTCCCCGCCGGGCAGTCCATTCCTAAGATGGTTGATCGATCCGCACCTCGATGTCTCGCCGAAGATCGCGACGAGCCTGCGCGACGGACTCTACGCCTCCCCGTGGACCTTGCTGGTGGGCGTGCTGAACGGGCTCATGGTGAACGCGGTGGCGCTAGCCGTCGGGGGAGGCTCGAAGTTCGCTTGGCTGATTGCGCTAGACCTGTCCCTCGTCTTGCTCAGGATGCTGGTCTTCAAGCGCCTCCGCCGGAACGCAGCGGTCGGCGATCCCACGCCGACCGACCTCTACCTGCTGGTCTGCATCGGGTGGTGCGCCGTCCAGGGAGCGATGGGCTTCTTCGCAATGCGCACAGGCATCGCTTCGTTGCAGGTGATTTGCGCCATGACGGTAGCCGGCCTCGTGGGCCCGATCTGCATGCGCAACTTCGGCACGCCGCGCTTCGCGTTCGCCTTGATCGGGGCCAGCCTGGGGCCGCTCGTCTGCGGAGCCGTCCTATCGGGAAATCCGTGGCTGCTGGTCCTGGCGCTACAGGCGCCTGCATTCCTGTTCGGGGCCGCCCGCATGGTCGGCCGCCTCCAGGCCTTGACCGTCGGCAACATGCAAGCCGAGCAGGTGGGCCTTGAGCGTGCCCGACGTGATGGCCTGACCGGCCTGCTGAACCGGGCCGGCCTGACGGAGGCCATGGGCGAAATCAAGGCGTCGGCAGCCGATCCGGTCGTTTGCCTCTATCTGGATCTGGACGGCTTCAAGGCGATCAACGACGTGCACGGTCACCAAGCCGGCGACGAAGTGCTCAAGATGGTTGCGAGCAGGTTGTCAACGGTCGCGGGAAACGGCATCGTCGCTCGCCTTGGCGGCGACGAATTCGTCATCCTGGCACCGGCCCTCTCGCCCGATGATGGCCACTCCTTGGCGTCGAAGATCGTCCGTGCAGTGGGTGAGGCGCCGTATCGCGTAGGCGAATGGGAGGCGCTGCGGATCGGCATCAGCGTTGGGTTCGCGTGCGCGCCGGACGACGCATTGGAGCACGCCGACTTGGCCCGCAAGGCCGATGCGGCACTTTATGAGGCGAAGTCCGCAGGCAAGAACACGCAACGGAGATTCGATTCGGGTCGATATGCAGCCGGCCGCGGACATGAATGGTCGCTGCTGAATAGCCGCCCACCAGCGCTGCGGCGGGCATGATCTTTGGACCGGCCGTTGGGCGCCTTCCCCGCCGCTAACTACCTTGTATTGGACCAATTCGCCGCAAGGCCTGGGACGGATGGCCGATCGAGCCGAGGAAAGCGCGTCGCATGCCGTCCGCGTCGACGAAGCGGGTTCCCGCGTCAGCGGCGGGCGACTCTTCCGATTGCCAACATTCCGTGGGAGCGGCGAAAACGCTGTGGCTAGCTTGGACACCACCTCTGTGGGATCCGCATGCGGTATGATCGAGCACGCGATGGCTCTTGGGCGTTGTCGATGTTGGGCGTCTGCCATGCCGACCCCAATTGCCGAAAGGCCCAGCAATTCGGCACTGGTAGCTTGTCCGCTTTTCGCGGACGACTTCTCTGAAGCGGAACCGCAGCTATCGTGAAGCGTTTCGGACGGATCAGCTCACTGGACAGGTCCGGCCGGTCGAGTGTCTGGGTAAAGAAGAAGCGCAGCGCTGCCACGTTGCCGTTCATTCCCGGCGCGTGCATGCCGAGTTCGAACTGGTGCACTTGGAACCGGCGAATGTCCTCGGCCGGGGCAGGATCCGGCGAGCGGCCGAGGAATGCCGCGAAGCCGGAGACGATACGGAGGTAAGAACGGCGGGTTTTCTCTGTGAACCCGCGCACCGCCATGTCCTCGATGAAGCGCTTGCGCAGTCCGCCACCTGCGGCGGGAGAGATCGGCTTGTTTATGGTGGGCTCCTCTTGGGTGCAAGGAGCCGCCATGTTCAAAGCAGAGCGTTATCCCGCTCAATCAAAACGCTTCACCAGTCATCGAGCGCGACTGTCTCCCCAACCACCCTCCCGGGGAGCGGGTTCGTTCTCTGGCCAAAACGTCGAAACCTTCCTGTCGGCTTTGCGCCAATTCGGTCATCGCCGGGAAAGCTGGGCCACCCGAAAGCGGACGTTCGCAGACGTGCCGGATCGATTTTCAATTGGCTGATCTCGACGAGGCTCTTCCGCCCGGTTCCCAACAACGGCAACGCCGCTGTTGGGAACCCCTTGATGTGCCGCACCTTGTTACCCGGATGAGGCGTGCACGTGGCTCGACTTGAGGAGTAGGCGGGGGAACCGCGCGTCGCGGAGGGCGATCGGAGGACAGGGCATGGGTGATCTGGACGGCTCGAACGGCGCCCCCCGCCTCCTCACACCCGCGACGGCCGCGAAACTTCTTCCGACCCGTGCCGTGCTGGCCAGCGACACCACCGACCCGGACGGCGTAACGATCCACCGCTACCGGCACCCGCCCGGCCCCATCGAGGTGCCCGGCTTGCGTGACCATCTCCTGGTCGAGCACCTGGCCGGCCCGGTCCTGGTCGAGGCGGCATGGCAGAACAGCGGGCGCGAGCGGCGATGGACCGGACCCGGCCAGGTCAACGTCACGCCCTTCGGCGATCCGATTCGCCGCGTCCTGACGGGGCGGCCCGACGTCGCCCTGATCTTTGTCCCGCCTGGCCTCCTGCGCAGCGTGGCCGCGGACGTCTTCGAACGGAGCGCCGACGACGCCGCGCTGGTGCCGCGCCTGGCGATACCCGACGCGACCGCAAGCAGCCTGATCAGGCTGCTGCTAGCTGAGGCGGAGTCGCCGGGCCCCGCCGCGTCCTTGATGCTGCAGACCGTGGCGCGCGCGCTCGCCGTCCATTTGCTCCGGTCCCACTCCAGCCTCGCCCCTCTGCCACCGAGGCCTCCGCCGTCTCTGCTAGGAGCCCGGTTCCGACGGGTCATCGACCACATGCGGTCTTGCCTGGACGAGGACCTTACGCTCGGCCGCCTCGCCGAGGTCAGCGGGCTGGGTCCGTCCCAGTTCGCGCGCGCTTTCCGCGGCGCCACGGGCCAGCCGCCGCACCGCTACCTGACCGGGCTGCGGATTGAGAAAGCGCGGGAGATGCTCGAGCAGACCGACCTCCAGGTGATCGAGATCGGCCTTCGATGCGGCTTCGAACAGCCGAACAACTTCGCGACCGCCTTTCGCGCCGCCACCGGTTTCAGCCCCCGGGCTTGGCGACAGGCGCGTCGGGACTGACCGCCGCCAGCCGGGCGGCCTCCTCCGGCGCGCCGAGAAATCGTAGGTCGCGCCGGTTTCGCAGAAGTGCTGCGGCCGGCAGCACCCACCTTCAGTGCTCATCGCATGAGGCGCATCATGGCTGGAACAGCGGACTTCGGGACCTTCGGCCGCTACCGCGAGATCCCGTTGAGCGAGATGCCCACGGACATGAAGGAAGCACACGACTACACGGTCGAGCTGCGCGGCCAGGTGCCGGGCCCGCACAAGATTTGGCTGTCCAATCCGGCGCTGTCGCGGACGATCGTCCCAACCGGGGCCTACTTCCAGACACGGTCGACGCTCACGAAGGCGGAGATCGAAATCGCCACCAACCTGGCTTGCGGGCGATGGCTGGCCGCCTACGCCAACTACGAGCACGAGATGATCGGCGAGGAGCAGGGCGGGCTGCCTGCGGAGAAGGTCGAAGCGATGATCGCCGGGCTGCCCACAAGCTTCGACAACGCACGGCAGCAGGCGGTCTACGAGATGGCCTCGACGCTTCTCGCACCAAGGGTGGTGCCCGTGGGTCTTTACCGCAAGGCGAAGTCGCTGCTCGGCGACGCAGGGATCGTCGACGTCACAATGCTGCTCGGCTGGTTCACCGGAGTTTCGCTCACGCTCACCGCCTTCGACGTGCCGTCGAACGCGACCGGCCTGCAGCAGTAAGGGGAGGCGGAGGATGGACGACGCGCAGCTCGGCGGCCGCCTGCCGCTGCTCGACCCCGCCGCGCTGACGCGCGAGCAGAAGGCCGTCTATGACCGGCTCGTGAAAACCATGGTCCGGTGGGCGGACGAGTCTGGCTTCCAGAGCCAGGCGGAGGGCGGCCGGCTGATTGGGCCCTTCAACCCGATCCTGCTGAACGCCAAGATCGCGCCCGCCTTCCTTGACTTGCAACGGGCCGAGCAGGCCAGCACCTCGCTGAGCGCGCGGGTGCGGCAGGTTGTGATCCTTTCGGTCGGCGGCGTCTGGCGGTCTCAGTACGAACTGTATGCGCACGCAGCGGTCGCCCGGAAGGCCGGTCTGCCGGACGGCGCAATCCGCGCCCTCGCGTCCGGCGAGGCGCCCTACGGCTTGAGCGAGACGGAGGCGCTCGCGGCGAGTTTCGCGCGCCAGCTCGCCGCCCAGCACCGCGTCGACGAGGCGCTGTACCGCTCCGCCGAGGCGGCCTTCGGCGCGCGGGGCCTCGCCGACATCGTGATCCTGGCCGGGATTTATCACACGGTCTGCGGTCTACTGAACGCGTTCGACGTCCCGGCTCCAGGCCTCGTCCCCGTCGATGCGTCGCAGCCTGGCCGCGCCGCCGCGCCGCGCCACGCGCGTCTGGCTACCGCCGCCCTGTTTCCCGCGAAACACTTCCTTGAGAACATCGTCGTGCGCAGCGACAACTCGGCGCTGGTGACGTCCGCCAACACGAAGGAGCTGTTCTACGTCCCTCCCTTCAAAGAGGGAGCCCTGGTCGAGCCGCTGCGCTTGCACGTCTTCGATGAGCTGCCGACGGGGCTGGTCGAGATCGAGCCGGAAGTCTTTCTCGTCTCCTCCTCGAACGTTTACACGACGCACGAATCGTTCCTGCACCGCTTGGACTTGCGGGCCTGGCGTCCGGGCGCGCCGATCGACCTTCAGACCGTCTTTCGGTTTCCCGAGGCGACGAGGGGCTTGAACGGCAGCTGCCTGCTTGCGCCGGGCGTGATGCTGGTCGCCGACTGCTTCGCCAGCCTGATCTGGCGCGTCGACTTGCAAGAAGGCGGCCGCGAGGCGCGGGCCCGGGTCTGGCTGGAGCACGAAAGCATGGGGTATTTCCCGGGCAAGATGAAGCCCGAGCAGCCCGGCGTGAACGGCGTCCGCTACGCCGCGCGCACCTGCTATCTGTACTATACAGCCACGGCCAAGAAGCTGCTCATGCGCGTGCCCGTTGATCCCGGAACGCTCGACCCGGCCGGGCCGCCGGAGCTCGTGGTGGCCGGCCGGATGGGCGACGATTTCTGCATCGACGAAGACGCGGGCTGCCTCTACTTGGCGACGCACCGGCAGAACACGATCGACCGCGTCTCGACGGATCCCGGCGATAACAGCGGCTTCCCGTGCAGCGTCGCGGGCGACCCCTTCGATGAGCTCCTGATCGGGCCGTGCAGCGGCGCCTGGGGGCGGGCGCCGGGAGAGCATGGCCGGGTCGCGTACTTCATCACCGACGGCGGCACCGCGTCGCCGCCGCCAAGCGGGCCACAGCCGGCAAGGCTGCTGCGCGTGGAGTTCCAGCCGTGTGGGGCAGCCGACGCGGGACCCGGCCCATGGCCGCAAACAGGGAACGGGGGATCGCCATGACGATCAACGCCAGCACCCTTCCCGCGAGGCCGTTCGCCGAGACGCCGGACGGAGCGGCGCGCTTCTGGCTGAACGGCCTGCTGTGGCGGCTTCTCGCCACGGGTCCGAAAACCGGGGGCGCGCTGTGCCTCCTTGACGAGGTGGTCGGCGCCCAAGCCGGCGGCCCGGTTATTACCCACACGCACCCGCAGGACGAGGGCCTCTACCTCATCGACGGGCGCTGCACGTTCTTCGCCGGCGGCCAGACCGTCTCGGCCGGCCCGGGCACGTTCGTCGCGGTGCCTCGTCACGCCGAGCACGCCTTCATGGCCGAGCCGGGCGCGCACTTCATCAACTTCTACCTGCCTGCCGGGTTCGAGCTGATCGTCGCGGGGCTCGGCGCCCCGGCGGAGCGGAACGAGCCCCCCTCGCCAGACCAGTTCGCGGCGCCCCCGCGAACGCTTGTGGACAAGCTCGCCGCGGACTACGGCCAGACCTCTGTGCACGGAACTCCCTTCGTCGATTCGCCCTTGCTGGAGAATATGGCAACGGCGCCGCTGCCCGGCGCGCGGGCGCAACCCTTTGCCGCCCACGCGGACACCGCAAAATCTTATTGGAGCAACGACATCCTCTGGTCGGTGCTGGCTGACGGCGACACGACAGACTTAGGCTACACGCTGATGGAGCAGCTGTGCCCGGCCGAGTCCGGCGCGCCCCCGCATGCGCACCTTTACGCCGACGAGGCGTTCTACATGCTCGAGGGCGAGGCCGAGTTCGTCGCCGGCAATGTCCGCGAGGTGGCCCGCGCGGGCGCGCTGGTGTTCATCCCGAAGGGCGTCGCGCACGCGTTCAGGGTTCGAAGCAAAACCGCCAGGATGCTCAACCTATACACGCAACCTGGCTTTGAGCGCCTTCTCGAGCTGACTGGTGTGCCGGCGGCGTCGAAAGCCTTGCCCCCGCGCGACCTCAGACCGCCCGACGTCTCGGCAGCGCGCCGCGAGCAGCTGTTTGTGGACATCGGCATGCAGCAGGTCGCCGTGGCTGATCCGCTTAAATAACGCGCGCCCGGTTGAAATCCAGACGGATCCAGCCGCGTTTACGCGGTCGCGCCGCGTGGTGTGACCGTAGCCGGGTCGGCATAAGTCAGCTGGGCTACCAGTGACGATAGCTCGTTCTCCACCAGGAACAGCACGATATCGGTCCATTTGAGTGCAGCTTCCTCGGTGTTGCGAACCCAGTAACTCTCTTGCCTCCGACCAATGGGCGACCGTTCGGAGCCTTGACCTGGCGCAAGGCATCCGACGCGTGGCACACGAGGGCGACGGGCTCGCCTGCCGTCAGGAATGAAGTGCGCTCGAACGGAGCTCACCGCAGGTGCGTCATGGATGCGAGATAGCGCAATCGCGGCTGCCCATTCGTCCACCATACATAGCGTCAACGGGCCTATGAGTGCGAAGGTCGTATGCTCAACCAGGATATCGTTGCCATCGGCTCTGCCTTTCTTGAGTTGCCGCGCGCCTGAGTCGCCGTGTCAGCCGCAGTTGACGATCCAAAGCAAGAACCTCGCAGTCTTTCGATTGTGATCAATCATACTGATGCAAAAAACTTGTGGGTTCGGTCGCGTCTCCCTGTTCGCGGCAGTCAGTGGTTATTTTCAAGTATGCCCGGGCTTTCGTGCATATGTCGTGGGAGGCGACAGCTGCCTCCCACGACGCAGATCCGATTAGGCTGCGGCCTTGGAAAGCTGCTCGATCAAAGCCTTCGCGGCCGGGCCCGACGAGGCTGGATTCTGACCGGTGATCAGAAGACCGTCGCTGACGATATAAGGTTTGAGGTCGGGACCTTTGGAATAGAGGCCGCCTTTCGCCTTCAGTTCGTCCTCCACCAGGAACGGCACGACGTCTGTTAAGCCCATGGCGGCTTCTTCGGAGTTGGTGAATCCCGCCACCTTCTTGCCTTCGACAAGCGGCGTGCCATCGGGCTTCTTGACGTGCCGTAAAGCGCCTGGCGCGTGGCAAACCAGTGCCACGGGTTTATTTGCAGCGAGGAAGGATTCGATCAGCTTGACCGAGTTGTGGTCCTCGGCCAAGTCCCACAGCGGTCCGTGACCGCCCGGGTAAAAGGCCGTGTCGAAATCCCCCTGGTTGACGCTGTCGAGGCGCAGCGTCGTTGCGAGTTGCGCCTTTGCGACCGCATCGGCTTCGAAGCGCTTGGTCAGATCGGTCTGGTTGGACGGCTCATTGCTTTTGGGGTCGAGCGGCGGCTGGCCGCCCTTAGGGGAGGCGAGCACAATTTCGGCACCGGCATCCTTGAACGTGTAATAGGGCGAGGCGAGCTCTTCGAGCCAGAAGCCGGTCTTGCGGCCTGTGTCGCCGAGTTGGTCGTGTGAGGTCAGTACCATCAAAATCTTCATCTTTGTTTTCCTAGTGAGGTTTGACGTTCATTACGAAAATGGTTGTCGTTAATTGAGACGCGCAACGTAGTCAGTTTGAAGTTCAGCCAGGACCTTTCTGTTCAAGGAGGAAGCTGGAGGGTTTGACGCGCCATGATCAGGCTGCGTGAGGGTACCCTCTCAACATGTTCTGCTCGCGGATCGGGCGAGATCACTGGAGCGGATCGCATCCACCTTACCGGCAGCCGCTCCGAGCGGAGCCAAGTGACCGACACCCTTTGTCCCCCCAAAGTGCAGCTCGGGCTTCGGCAGCCAGTTATGGATCGCCGTGGCGGCCACTGCGGCGTGGCCCATCGCGACACTGATCTGGTCAAGCCCGGCCACAATGTCGCCCGCCGCCCAGACGCCTTCGAGCGACGTCGTCATGTGATCACCGAGCGGGATACACGCCTCGTTGATCAGCGAGAGACCCAGCTCCTCAGCCAATCGCGAATTTGCCCTGCTGCCGAGCGCGGCATACATCATATCGAAGCTCAGCCGTTGGCCGTCAGCAAGGCCGACGCTGACAACGCCGCCGCTAAAGTCGAGGCGGGTGACCGCAGCCTCCAATACTGCGATGCCGGCGTCGGCGAGCGCCGTGCGCTCCTTGGCGTCGAGGTCGGCGGAACGCGCCGAAAGCAGCGTCACCGCGGCACTGTAGTGGCGCAGAAACTGCGCTTCGGCAGCACCGTGTTTGTCGCCACCGAGCACCGCGATGCGTCGGCCACGCGCCTCGAACCCGTCGCAGACCGGGCAATAGCGCAGCAACCCGGCGGCGACCGCGCCGTCGTGCGCCACCGCGTCGAGGCTTGGCGGGCGATGATTCGTCGTGCCCGTCGCGATCAGCACGGCGCGCGAGGTGAGCCGCATGTCGCCGGCTGTAATTGCAAAGCCGCCATCGGCTCGAGCGATATGATCGACCTTGCCGCGACGAATGACCGCTCCATAGCGCTCCGCCTGCTCGGCCATGCGGTGCAGCAGCTCGGGTCCGGTGATACCGTCGGGGAATCCGGCGTGGTTGTGCGAGGTCGGGATCCACCGCGCCCGGCTGCCGCCCGCGTCGACAACGGCCACCGAGCGCAGAAAGCGCGCCAGATAGATGGCGGCGGTCAGACCGGCCGGTCCACCGCCGACAATCAGGCAGTCTATCTGCTGATCCATATGTCCCTACCTTTGCCCGCTCGATCCAGCGTGGCGTGACCGACCCCGGCGCATTGTTGGCCCGTCATTTCAGAAGCTTATCCATGACAATCGGCAGGTCGCGGATGCGCTTGCCGGTCGCATGATAAACGGCGTTGGCAACGGCGGCGGCCGTGCCGACGATACCGAGTTCGCCGATGCCCTTGACGCCGAGCGGATTGACCTCGGAATCCTCCTCGGGGACCATAATCACGTCGACTTGGGGAACGTCGGCGTTAACAGCCATGAGATACTCGCCGAGGCTGTCGTTGACGTATCGGCCGCGCTTGGAGTCGATCTCCGTCGCCTCGAGCAGCGCGGACGCCATGCCCCAAATCATCGCGCCCATGTATTGGCTGTGAGCCGTGCGCGGATTGACGATGCGCCCTGCAGCGAACGCCCCCGTCATTCGCGGCACCCGAATTTCTCGCGTCAGGCGATGGACGCGGACCTCGACGAATTCGGCCCCAAACGCGAACATCAACGGTCTGCCGCCCTTCGGCTCGTCGCCGCGCGCCTGGTTCGCGAATGGCACCTGGCCCTTCCGAAGCATGTCCAAGACCTCCGGCGTCTGGCCGGGCGGGATGAACGCGCCGACCTCGCTGATCTCGCTCAGCCCGAGGCGGGCGAAGGCGGCCGCGCGCTCATGATCGCCAGGCATGGCCGCGCCGAAGCGCGCGCGGATTTGGTCCGCCGCGAGCTTCACAGCCGACCCGAGTGACGCCGTGCCCAGCGAGTTGGTAGAGCCAGGACCGGCCGGCAGCCGCGAATCGCCCATCACCACTTCGACGTGTCGCGGCTTGAGGTGCAATTCACGGGCGGCGATCTGGCCGAGCGCCGTGTAGGTGCCCTGGCCCGAGTCCTGCCCGGCGATTTCGACCCGCGCGCGCCCGTCGGCGCTCATCGTCACGCGGGCAGTCGAAGGGGCCACATGGGTCGGGTAGCTGGCGGTGGCGCAGCCATAGCCAATCAGCCAATCGCCGTCGCGCATCGAGCCCGGGCGCGGATCGCGCTTGCTCCATCCGAAGCTCGCCGCAGCCGCGTCGTAACACTGCATCAGCGACCGGCTGGTGAACCGCGCGCCGTCGACCGGGCTTTGGCGTATATCGTTGACGCGGCGCAGCTCGATCGGATCCATGGCGAGCTCGACCGCGAGTTCGTCCATCGCGCTTTCCAGCGCATACATATACGGCATCTCGACCGGCGCGCGCATGAAGCCCGAGGTCTGGCGGTCGGCCTTGACCATGTTGACCCGGGTCGCGATCGCCGGCTTGCCGTACATGACGGTCGTGACGCCGAAGCTGGCGAGCGGGTAGTCGTCATGCCGCGACTGCATCTCCCAGCTCTCGTGCCCATAGGCGAGCAGACGGCCGTCCTGGTCCGCCGCGAGCCGGACGCGGTGCTTCGTCTCGGCGCGGTACGTCGCCAGCGTAAAACCCTGATCGCGCGGCACGATGTTGCGCACCGGGCGGCCCAGGTCGCGCGCGGCGCCAGCGATCAGCGCGGTCCGCTGCGTCATGAAACCCTTACCGCCGAACGCCCCGCCGATATACGGATTGACGACGTGAACTGCCGACGGGTCGACACCCAACATCGTGGCGGCGCCGTTGGCCAGTTCGACCACGAACTGATTCGGCTCATGGATCGTCAGCTCGCCGCCCGACCACGACGCGGTCGTCGAATAAAGCTCGATCGCGTTCTGGTGCTGCGCCGGCGTCGAGTATTCGCCGTCGACCTTCACGGGCGCGGCGGCGAACGCGGCGGCGAAGTCACCGACTTTCTTCTCCTTCTCGGCGAGCGCGTCGGGGTGCGTGGTGTTCGCCCCGGGGCTGTCCATCGTCGCCGCCGGCGCCATCGGCGCGTAGCGAGTCACGATCCGATGCGAGGCATCGCGCGCGATCTCGTATGTTTCAGCGATGACCATCGCGATGATTTGGCCATCGTTATGGATTTCGGGGCCGGTCAGCGGCATGTTAGTGTCGGAAACGTAGCCGCCCTTCTGCGTGTAGGGCGTCGAGATCCGGTGGGGCGCATTCAGGTAGGTGTAGACCTGAACGACACCGGCGAGCGCCTCGGCGGGCGCGGTGTCCATTGACAGGATATGCCCCCGCGTGGTGGCGCTGGTCAGGAAATAGGCCTGCAGCGGCTTCGCTATCGCGGCGTCAGCCGCATAGATCGGCCGGCCAGTGACCTTCGCCACCGATTCCGACCGGCGGAGCGGCTCGCCCATGTTGGAGCGCGAGGCCGGTGCTGCGACAGTGACCGCGTTCATCAGGAGATCTCCATGGCCTGCGCGTCGAGCAGCGCGCGAACGACCGTGGCCTTGCCCAACGCGACCTTGTACGCATTGTGGTCGCGCGGGCGGGCATCGGCGAACTCGGCGTCCGCCGCCGCGCCGGCGCTCGCCTCCGTCAACCGGTTGCCGCGGAGCATCGCCTCGGCACGGTGGGCCCGCCACGGGATGGTCGCGACGCCGCCAAGGCCGATCCGCACGTCCCTCACGACCTCGCCGTCGAGGTCGAGCGCGACCGCCGCGCTGGCGTTGGCGAAAGCGTAGCTCTCGCGATCGCGGATTTTGCGATACAGCGACCGTCGGCGTGGGCCGCCGGTAACGACAAAGGCTGTGATCAGCTCGCCGGGTGCCAGGCTGGTCTCGATATGTGGCGTCGTGCCCGGCAGACAATGGAGGTCGGCGAACGCCAGCGATCGCGGGCCCTCCGGGCCGACCAACTCGACCCGGGCGTCGAGCGCGATCAGCGCCGGTGCCCAGTCGCCGGCGTAAAGCGCGATGCACTGGTCGCTGGCGCCGAGCACCGCATGGGCACGATTGAACCCGTCGAGCGCGGCACAGCCCGAACCCGGCAGGCGCTTGTTGCACTGGTCGTAGCTCGTGTCGCGGAAATAGGCACAGCGCGTCCGCTGGAGCACGTTGCCACCCAGCCGGGCCATGTTGCGCAGCTGCTGCGACGCCGCCTGCCACAGGCTTTCGGTCAGGATCGGATAGTCGCGGACGACCGCGGCGTCGGAGTGCAACTTCGCCATCGACACCAACGAGCCGATCCGCAATCCCTCGCCGGTGCGATCGACCCGGTGCATCGCCGGATCGTCGAGCCCGGTGATGTCGACGACGATGGACGGCCACATGACGTCGAGCTTCATCAGGTCGATCAGCGTCGTGCCGCCGCCCTTGTATTGCACCGGCGCGGTAACGTGTGCGCTCGCCGGGACGGAAGCGAGTGCCACGGCCGCCGCAGCGTCGACCGGCGCTTCATAAGCGAAGGGGCGCATCAGCCCTGCTCCATCGCGGTCTTGGCCTGCTTCACGGCCGCGACGATGTTGGGATAGGCCGCGCATCGGCAGAGATTGCCGCTCATGTATTCGCGGATGTCGCGGTCCGAACCGGCATTGCTTTCGGCCACGCAAGCGATTGCCGACATGATCTGGCCCGGGGTGCAATAGCCGCATTGGAAGGCATCGTGGTCGATGAACGCTTGTTGCATCGGGTGCAGACATCCGCCGTCAGCCAGCCCTTCGACCGTCGTGATCCGCCGCCCCTGCGCCGCGACGGTGAGCGTGAGGCAGGCCAGGTGACGCTCGCCGTCGATATGGATGGTGCACGCACCGCACTGGCCGTGGTCGCAGCCCTTCTTCGCTCCGGTGAGGTCGAGCCTGTCGCGCAGGGCATCGAGCAGCGTCATGCGGGTGTCGACCTGCAGCGCGTGATCCGCACCATTGACCGACAGCACGACCTCGCAGGTCAGCGGCGTTGTTCGCGGGTCCATAACACCTCGTGCAGCGGCCAAAGCCGGAAGGAGAAGCGGAGCGGCAAGCACCATGCCGGCGGCGAGAACGATCCGACGGTCTGACGGATACTGATCGTTCCGACGCATCCCGGGCCCGCGACGTTCGCGCTACACAAGGCAGCTAGGGTGGCGCGGCGGGCTCCGGAAGGCAGGCCGTTATCCTATGACTCCGTGTCACAGGCTCCCGGCCGCGCCAGGTAGGTCACGAGCGATAGGTCTGGCTGTCCCTCGGGGGTCAGAGCCACATAGTCGAGGTCGATCAGCCCTCGCGTCGGATGGCGGAGACGCTTCACCCCCTCGTTGAAGCTTTGCACGTCGCCCTCCAGCCACCAGGCCCGGAACTCCTCGCTTTCAGCGCGGAGTTCGTCACTCAGACGGTCAAACGGCGCCTTGTCGGACGCTTTGGCGCGGGCGGCAGCAAAAATCTGCAGCGTCCCCCGCGCGAAGATCTCCCAATCGCGGAGCAGGTGGCGATAGGGGGGATACAGGAACGTCAGGCGAAGCGTATTGCGCTCATGAGGTGCGAGCGCGCCGAAATCGACGAACAGGTCCGCAACCGCCGGATTCCACACCAGGATGTCGAGGCAGCGATTGCGGACATAGGCTGGCACCGGATCGATTGCCTGGACGAGATACAGCAGACCCGCGCTCGGCTCGTCGTCTGTCGCCATCGGCGGAGACTGGCGCGACGAGAGGGCGAACAGGTGCGCCGTCTCCGCGCGATCGAGACGAAGGACGCGCGCCAGCCTGTCCAGCACATCGGCCGAGACGCCGATATCGCGCCCCTGTTCGAGCCAAGTGTACCAGCTGACGCTGACCCCGGCGAGCAGCGCCACCTCCTCGCGGCGCAGGCCGGGCGTCCGTCGCGGCCCAGTTTGCAGGCCGAGTTCCTTCGGCTGCAGACGCGCGCGCCGACTGGACAGGAAAACGCCGAGCTCCTTGCGTTCTGCTAATGAGGGCGTTTTCACGCGGGTTTCCCCAGATCACTGGCGAATTCGCCATCTCTCGCGCGACAGCCTACTTCGAGGAATGAACGACTTACAGACCGACGGTTTTCGGCGAAAGAGCGACAAATCTCCCCGACCATGTCGGCAACCTCGTCCGGCGCCTCGAGCGGCGCCAGATGGCCAACCCCCTGCAGGACTTGGAATGTGGCGTGCGGGAGGTGTCGTCCGAACTCCCTGCGCAGCGAGGCTTCCGTTTCAACCTGGTCGGCCGTTCCCACGATTACCAGCGTCGGCGCTTCGGTCGCGGCTGCGGCGGCGGTAATGTCCAGATCCATCCCCGACTCGAACCAGGCTTGTTTCGCGCCGTGCGCCGCGCCCAGCGTGTCGGCAATTACCCGTTCGCGGACCTCCGGCGACAGGGGACGCTCGGCCAAAATCGGGAAAACCTCTCGCATGCCTTCGCGAGACTGATAACGCTCGAGCGCCACCTGACGGGATTCCGAGGGAACGTTAAGCGGGGTGGGCGGCGCCGGTGCCACAAGCACCAGGCCGACGAGCCCGGGCGGTCGCCGCCCCGCCAGCATCTGCGAGATCTTGCCGCCCATCGAATGGCCGACCAGCACGTACTCGGCGAGCCCGAAATCCTCGATCATCGCGGCGACGTCGTCCGCCATGGCTTCGAGCCCGAACTGGTCGCAGTCTCGCGGCGAAGCGCCCCAGCCGCGCAGATCGGGCGCTATGCAACGATGCGCCCCCGAAAGCCGGTCGATGACCTCAGTCCACGTGCGCCCGCTTCCGCCCATGTAGTGAATGAAAACTAAGGCGGGGCTCCCACTGCCAGCCTCGGTTACATGCAGCTTGACGGGCGCAGCGGCCATTATGCGGCCTTCTCCAGAGCGCGCGTTGCGGCGTCGCGATACTGGGTGGCAACGCCCGCCATTAGTCCCTCGAACTGCGCCACCTGCGCGGGCGACGCCCCCTGGACCGTGCCGGTCCCGAAGGGCGGGTGCGGATCGTATTCAATGAGCAGCTCCGCCATCTCGCCGGCCTGGACGCCAAACTCCGCGGCGGCCACACGTAACGCCGCCTCGAAGCTGCCGATGCCCGGACCGGCCGTGTAGAGATTGCCGTCCACAACGACCCCGGCGCCAGCCGGCACGATCTCTGCAACGTCAAGATCGGCGAGCGTGGCGAGCGCGCTCAAACTGGCCGTCACCCGCCTGCCCCTCAGCACACCAGCCGCGCCCAGCATGACGACGCCATTGCATATGCCGATCACATAACGCGCCGAAGCGGCCTGCCGCGCCACGAATGCGATCACCTCCCGGTCGTCCAGGAGCTCGGGCGGAAGCATCGGTACCGCGAAGACGTCGAGCGTGTCGGGGCAGCTTGCGAAGTCCATTGTCGGCAGCGTCCACCAGGACGGGAAGCCTTCGACCAATTCGCGTGATTTCCAGATCAGATGGATGCGCGCGCCCGGCATCAGGCCGAACACCGTCTGCACGCCGACCATGTCCATCGGGATGAAGCCGGGGCCAACGAGGATGCCGACGCTGAGAGGCTTGGACCCCGGCGGCGAGGTCGCGGCGCGCAGATGGTTCAGGGAGGGTAGGTCCGTGTCGGGATGTTCGGTCTGAGTCACTGCAGAGCCTCCATGGAATGCCCCGGTCTTGCCACTGGACGGAAGTGGCTGAAAGGACTTAAAAGACGCAAATACGGACATCAAAGACCTTCGCCGGCGGGGATCGAGGGTGCGGCGGTAAGCGCTTAGCTAGCGGGAGAGACGGGTTGGTTCGACAGGTTACCTTCGTCGTCTTCCAAGGGTTCGAGTTGCTCGACCTGAGCGGCCCACTGGCCGTCTTCAGCGGCGCCGCGATGTTTCATGGCGCTCCTTTCGCGCTCAGCGTTGTGTCGGCCAGGGGTGGACCCGTTCAGGGCACGGGCGGCGTCTCGTTGGACACAGTGGCCCCGGCTGGCAATCTTGGGGACGACACGCTGGTCGTCGTGGGTGGGCCGACCGGCCACGACCCCGATCAGCACCCGGAGACTGTCGCGCTTTTGCGATCGCATGCCGGTGTTTTCAGGCGCACCGCCAGTGTGTGTACTGGCGCCTTCCTCCTAGCCAGCGCGGGCATTCTCGACGAACGACGCGCGACCACGCATTGGCGGTTCGCAGGCGCTCTGCAAAACCGTTTCCCACGAGTTCGGGTGGATGCCGATCGTATTTTCATCAAGGACGGTCAAATCTGGACGTCTGCCGGCGTCACCGCAGGCATTGATCTCGCGCTCGCGTTGGTTGAGGAGGATTGCGGGGCCGAGATCGCCAAGGCAATCGCGCGCGATCTCGTCGTCTATTATCGACGTCCTGGCGGGCAGTCACAATTCTCGAGCATGTTGGAGCTGGAACCTGCGTCCAGCCGCATCAAGGCCGCGATGAGCTTCGCGCGCGCGCATATCGCCGAGCCGCTTCCTGTCGAACGCCTTGCTGATGCCGCTTGCGTCAGTCCGCGTCAGTTCGGCCGGCTATTCGTCAGCGAAACGGGTGAGACACCGGCACGCGCAATCGAACGGCTCCGCGTAGAGACCGCACGACATCGCGTTGAGGACGGAATGGAGCCGTTGGACCGTGTCGCCCGTGAAGCTGGATTCGGGGACACCGAGCGGATGCGGCGCAGCTTCGTACGTATCCACGGGCAAACACCTCAGGCCATTCGTCTTGCCTCAAGATGGGCATGCAATCCGCCGACCGACACGGAGCGCGGCGTGCGCCCGAAATCGGCCGGCCCAGGACGTGCAGCCCCGCCGGGTAACTAACCCTGCCACTGTCAACGGACCCGAGCAGGCATCCGTTGCGAGCACGAGCCGCGATGATTGCGAGCGCCTACCGGTAGCGGCCGCGACAGGCCCTTGCCGTCTCCCCCACCAGGTGTTGCATCCCTTCAGTTGGCGCGCACGCCATTTCCCGAGGCAGCGGTTGAAGTCGCATCCCGCCGCCGCTGGTAGCGCATCCTATGTCCGCCATAATTGGTCGACGACGCACGAATCCCGCCTCTACTGTTGCGGCCAATTCTGAGAAGTGATCCGGTTTCCGGAATTTGAGGATTTCAACAGATCAGTCATCAAACCAGTGAGCTTCACCGCGTGATCGAAATCAGTAACGGCGGCAGTCCCGTTGGCGATGTCGTCGCGAAGCGCGGCATAAACGCCCGCAACGTTGGCCGCTGCATCTGGTATGGCGGCAAGCTCACCTTCGTCCACGTGCAGGGCCGCGCCATTCTGCGCCAGGGTGAGGCGCCCTGACTGGAAGCCGCGCGGCGCGCCACCTTCCAGCCGCAGCATCCCCTTCTCTCCCACGATGTCCATGTGGAACGGGGTCTCGGGTGGACGGCCGCCAGCCACTTCGGCCGACAGCGTGCCGCCCGCCGTCAAGCGGCCCTGCACCAGCAAGTGGTCGAAAGTGATGCGCCTCCGCCTCTGCCCGTCGGCAACGATCTCAGGGTATTGCGCCGTTGCCAGAGCGTTCGCATCGCCGAGCACTCCCGCTACTGTGATCGCCAAATCGATGGTGTGCGCACCCTGTATCGTAACGAGGTTGGCGAAGCTCGCAGGATCTTCGAGATAGACGAACGGCTCCGGTACATTCGGGCCGAACCCGGCCGTGGCCGAGTAGGTGTTCACACTCAGCACCCGCCCGAAAGCGCCCGACGTCAGCAATTCAGCTGCCCGCCGAACGACGGGGCTGCAGCGCAACTGGAGTCCAATCGCGGCGTGGATGCCGGCCTTGCGGGCCGCCGCTGCCATCTCCTCGGCTTCCGCCGCATCTCGGCCCAGCGGCCATTCGCTATATACGTGCAATCCGGCTTCGATTGCGGCGAGCACCAGTTCGCGGTGATCCGGAACCCGAGTTGCGACCGTAACCAGGTCGATGCCTCCTGCGCGAATCAGGTCCATGCCGCTGCCGTAGGCCATCGGAACGCCGAAGGCCTTCGCGGAAGCGTGGGCCGTCTTCTGGCTGTTTGTCGCCACTGCGGCCAACTCCATCCCGACCAGACCTTGGACTGCGGGGACGTGCCCGTCTCGCGCCCAGCCGCCCTCAGCGTTCGCGCCGACGATGCCAACCCGTAATTTCTTCACCCTTGTGTCTCCTCGTGATTTTTGCAGTGGCGTGATCGGCCCTTGAGCCCAGGCTCAACCGATCGTCAACTTCTTGCATGCCGAATCGCTGGCTGCGCGGCGTATTGCCGCTCCTCCGGTTGGGCTTCCCTCTGCTTTCGAGCAGCGCCGCCTAGCAAGCCCGAGACTTGGGCGGTTGCGGGTCCGGATTACACGCGGCTAGGTTCCTCAATGCAGTGTTGAGGTTGGATTCATCGATGCCGTTGCCGGGTCTGCCTGCGCTTGAGGTGTTCGTAGCCGTTGCGCGCCATCGGAGCTTTCGCAAGGCGGCGATTGAGCGAGGGGTCAGCACCTCCGCCCTGAGCCATGTCATACGCGGTCTGGAGCAGAACTTGGGCGTGCGCCTGTTCAACCGAACAAACCGCAGCATCCACATCACTGATGCCGGGGAGCACCTGCTAGGACGCATCGCGCCTGCCCTCGGGGACATCACCGAAGCCGTCGAGCATATTGGAGCGTTCCGCGGCCGACCGGCAGGTTCATTGCGGTTGAACGTGCCCCGTAACGCCGCGGAGATCGTCATCAGGCCGATGACTGGCCGTTTTTTGGAAGCCTACCCAGAGATCCGGCTCGAAGTCGTGACCCAAGATGGATTGGTCGACATCGTGTCGGAGGGGTTCGATGCCGGAATCCGCGCCGGCCAGGACCTTGGACTAGATATGATATCGGTTCCGATCGGCCCGGCGTTGCGGTTCGCCGTCGTGGGTTCACCAAGCTACTTTGCCAACCGTGACAAGCCCGCTGTCCCACAGGACTTGCGAACACATGCTTGCGTGGGGCGACGATACCCGAGCGGCGCACTCTATAAATGGGCCTTCGCACGAGGCAGTGAGGCTATTGATATAGCGATTCGTGGCCGACTGGTGGTCGATGACAGGTCCCTGATAATAGGTGCGGCGCTCGACGGGGTCGCGCTGGCCCATATCCACGAAGCCCTTGTGGCTGATCATATCGCACGGGGCGAATTGGTCCGCGTGCTCGAGGACTGGTGCCCCCCGCTGCCACGCTTCTTTCTCTACTACCCCGGCCGACGGCAGGTGCCTCCGCCCCTGCGGGCATTCATCGAAATGGCCTGCGGAAAGAGCGACCCACCGCGAATATGAAGGTGCTCCATCCCGACAAAGATCAACCGCATTGACTTACTTCAAATGCCTTGCAGCCGGCTTCTTTTGCAATTGCGAGGGGGGTCGGAGGCGAAGCTCCGTTGGCGGCAAATCACCGACAAGCCTATGTCTCAGTTAGTAGGTCTGGAGCGAACGACGGAGTTCGAGCCCGAGGCGTCAACCTTTCGCAAAGCGCTAGTTCAGAAGGAAGGCTGCTTCGACCGTAATGATGTGACCTCCCAACTCGAATGTTCAATAGCTAAGCCGGATCAAGTGCATTGCAGGGCAACGCTATTCCGCCCTTTGACTGAAACGCCATCTCATCCGGAGCCTGTCCGATCCAAGCCGAGCGAGACCAGAGGTGTAATCGAACCGCCGCAATGCTGCAGTGGTCTCGTAACTTACGGGTGCGGTAAAGCGCTGGCCACATCAGGAACGCGCGCGGCCTGTTCAACAAGCCGTTAGTACAGACTGAACGACACCTTTGTTAACCTCCACGATATTGACGCCTCCCACATTACACTGACGAAGCCAATGCCAATGGACGCCGAAAATACGCCACAGCTTCCGCCCACGTGTAACGGTCATAGGCGCTCAAAGGTGACTAATTTCTAATCCGATTTACGAGCTCCGGGTTCGAGATGAAATAGCGTCCAAACGCGACGACGTCAGCCTCCTGCATAAAAGAACCGGGAACGCCGCCGGGCGCTTCGGCGCGCGATCGTGTCAGCGGCGCGATCACGACACGACGCGACAGCTTCAGGTCGGCGAGTGGTATGGGAGAGAATAAGGTGGTCACGTGAACTCCTTGCGGCAGTCTGATTACTTTGAAGACAGCCGCAGATGCTTGACGGACTAGACGGTCTCAGCAGACACCAAGGCGACCCGCATTATTGGACCGTCCGACTGATGCATCCTGTCAAGCTGGGCTCTCGATGGTAGACTGGACGCTGAGCAACGGAGCGATCCGCAGATCGCTGTTCCTTCATTCGTACTTGCGTCGGCTTACGTCCTCGCTGGCAGCATTGTCGTATCGTTTCGTGACCCCCACTTCTCAGTTGCGAGATAGAGGAGCCCAACGATAGGGAACCCCACGCCGAGCATGGTCACGCCGCGCCAGCCAAACGACGCATATGACCAGCCACTTAATGCAGAGCCCAGTGCGCCGCCTGCAAAGAACAATGCCATGAACAAGCCGTTTAGTCTGCTGCGCTGTTCTGCTCCTAGAGCGTAGATTGCTCGCTGTCCGAACACAAGGTTTGCAGAGACGACGAAGTCGAGGATGATCGCCGACGCTACAACGATAGCGAGCGATAGCGTCGAACTGTCGGTGGCCAGATTGGAGAGCAGAAAGGTCAGCGGCGCCACGAGCAAGGCGATCGCTGTCCCCACCCCACTACGTCCGCGGTCGGCCATGCGCCCAGCTAAAGGTGGAGCGATGGCCCCCGCCACACCAGCCAACGCGACCCAAGCAACACCCCGTTGCGTTAATCCAAAGTGCGGGCTGCTCAGCCAAAGGGGGGCAGCAGTCCAGAACACACTGAAGGCACCGAACATGCAGGCGTGATAGAATGAGCGCCGGCGCAGGATTTCAGTTGAAATCAGGATCTGCCCCATGGAAGCCAGGAGCCGGCGGTAACCCAGTCCTGGGACTGGGTGTCGCGCCGGCAGAGAAAACCGAAGTGCCGCGAACAGCAGGACCATCACAAACGCGGAGATTAAAAAGATGACTCGCCACGAGGAGGAGGCGGCAACCAGGCTCGATACCGGCCGTGCCAGCATGATGCCCAGCATCACCCCACTGACGACCTTACCGATCGCCTGCCCCCGCTGGGCTTCTGGGACAAGATAGGTAACATACGGCACCAACAATTGAACGCCAGCTGCCGTCGCACCGACAAAGAATATAGCCGTCAGAAAGAAGAACCGTTGGGTTAGCAACCCCACCAGCACGAGGCACATTGCCTCCAGGGCAACCAGCGTTAGCACCAAGCGCCGATTCTCGAACTGATCACCGAGGGGAACAATTGTCAGCAAGCCGATACCGTAGCCAGCCAAGGGAAGCGTTACGAGCAGTCCGGTGCTTTGCGGTGGCATGCCCAGCGACGCGCTGATCAGGCCAGTGAGAGGTTGAGCATAGTAGAGGTTTGCGATCAGAAGGCCGCAGGATGACCCAAGCAGCCAAAGTACGCCAGATCCGGACGAGGTGTCCGGCTGGACTTGGGCGCCCGCCTGGGCCTCCGCCTCGCTAGCATAGGGCGGTCCTGTTCCCAGCCCGTCCGGCTCGGCAACTCGAACCGTGCTCATAGCACTTCAAAAATGCTGTAGAGTGGCCCATCGCTGCGGCGGTGGCCAATGCCAACCGTCACCAGGTGGTTGAGCCACAAGTAAGCTGGACCGGAAGTTTCAAACACGGGTAAAATGCGGAAGTAGTAACTTTCAGGATCAACAATCTCTCCGATGTCTATCCTCTTTACGACGTCCGGCGACCCATAGCGAATTCCCTTATACTTCATACCGATGAGAACATCGTCGTGCGTTTTAAGGACAAGGCGTACATCAAGTGACGTAGCGCCATCATCCGCCAGTGTCTGCCAGTCACTTCCCCCGTCCAGCACCTCACCAGACAATCGCTCGCCCTCAAAAGCCCCTCCGGACACGACGCCGACCCGTCGGAACCCAGTTGGTGTTTTACCAACGATCTGGAGTTTTTTTACGTCGAGATGCATCACAAACAGCAGACGAGTCCGCACTGTCTTGAGCACGTCGGGAAGACCGTCGACTAGTTGGCTCGACATCTTGAAACCTTTCAAAAATAGGCTCTTCTGCGCGGCAGTAGATCGTGCCGGGCTGCGCAAGAGATTGGGCCCCAGTCTCGGGTACTAGTTTCGAGGCCGTTTCTGCCAATTCCCGACCGAGCAGGGTATGGAGAAGGTCGTAGGCGAAGACGACTCGCCGCAATTGGCGGCGGGCGAGACCGTGCTCGACGAGGTAATCGATGCGGCGCTTCATCGCCTCGCGCATCTCAGCGCCGCACCCAGCGCTAAAGGTGGCATGGTCTCGCGCAAGGCGTCGTCGCGACGGCCGGATCCTGGTGGACGCCAGAAAGAGTGCCGTTGGAAAAGCCTTTGGCGGTGAGCGCGGCTAAAATGACGCAGCCCTTCGATGAATGGCTCAATGGAAGTAGACCTTCGTCTTGGCGCTAACCATCGGCCAGCTGCTTGCTGCGGGCGTGAAGTGGAGCAAAGCGTACGGTAATGTCCTGCGCCAGCTGGTTCGCTGCACCGACGATGTCGATCAGCTCGGCCGACCGGCTGCCGCGCAGACCCGCGGCGGTCGGCACGCCGTCGCGGACGAAGGTGTAAAAGCCGCTAACAAGGTAGGACCCAATCGCGTCGAGATGCTGAGCCTGGCGAGCGAGCATCCGCTGGAAGCCCCTGCCTAGAAAGAACACGCGTGCAGTTCGGGCATTTTCGAAAGCAATCTCGGCGATCGCCAGGTTGAGCCGGTCATTTTCAATGTGATGCCCAACGTCTGGCGAAGGTGGTGCAGGATGGGCATTGTCGTAAGGTAGGGGTAGGTGAAGCTTCCATTTCTGCACCGCAGCGTCGGCCGCCAGTTCGGCGCTCGAATCCCCAAGCCAGCGGTCCGCGTCCGTCCCGGGTTTGCGGTTCATGTAGACGTGGATCCGATGCAGGCGATCGAGGCCGTTACGGAGTCCGTCCTCCTCGCGGTCGACAAACGTTTTCGAACCGGTGGGAAGGATATAGGCGATTGCCTCGCTGAACAGATTGCGCTCGTCGGCATAAAGTATGGTGCCTGCATCGCCAAAGCGCGCCTGGTCCTCCAGGCTGGCGAAACCGAGCTCAGCTGAGCCGTCAAGCACCGCCGTAATCCGCCGGACTCCGTCCGCAACCGGGAAGAGATTGGCGGTGTGATTCCGGTCGAAATGCTGCTGAACGTAAAAGCCAAGCCCCGGAAGCCGGGAGCAGAGAGTCGCATGGACGTCGCGCCAATAGCTTGCGAAAAGCTCGGCGGGCAGGCCGTCTCGTTTCCGCACCGAGGCATAAACATTGTGGCGAACATTTTCGTCACGCTGAGAGTAGTCTACTGACGACATAGCGACTTCCTTTCGACTGAGTTTGATGTCCGCGCTCATGCGTCTGGCTTCGTTGCGAGCTGACCGAGCAGAACTTTCGGGTCAAAATACGCGACACGCAGTCGCACAGCCTTGCGTTCCGCGATGTCCCAGTGCTCGGAGATGATTATCGTGCGGTCTGTTCCCTGAACGCCGATCTCAATCAGCGCGACCACGTGGCTTCCTTCGCCGACGAAACTGAGATACTCGAGCCTTTTGAAATCGAGCGCGCGTGCAACGCCAGGAAGCAGGGCGACGTAACCCGCTTTGTCGAAATGCCCGCCCCATGGGAGATACTCTGGTACGAACAGCTCGAAGTGGTCGGCCAGTTGGCTGGCGAAATCTGTAATTCTGCCTCGCGCGCCACCATCATAGAAAGAACGAACGATTGCCTTTGCCTGTTCAAGGTCATTGGTGACGTTCGGCATTGGCTACACTCCTCCTCTGCTGACTTTACCAGTCGCCGGCACACTCGGCGAAGCTGCGGGAGGGAACGCGCTGCCAAACATGGGGTGGCCGCCAGCAGACGCTGCTTGACCGACCTCATCTTGGATCACGTCCCAATGTTCGACTAAGACGCCGTCTTGGAGACGACAGATATCGACGACGATCCAATTCGCGGACTGCCCGATGTGGGAAAAGCGCCCGTGGATCACGACATAATCTCCCTCGGCCACCGCGAGCTGATGCTCATATCGCATTTCAGGGGCGTTCTTTATGGTGCTGAACAGGCCATCCCGCCCGGCGGGGACCAGGGCGCTATGCTGGATATAGTCAGGAGACCAAAATCGCTCTGCCTGCTCGGTATCACGGCGATTGAACAAAGTTTCAAATGCCTCGATGACAATTTGTTTGTTTTGACTTGGCGACGAGTGCTGCATGAGTGCCTCCCTAGTCCGGATTAAGGGGTACCGATTGACCTTCGTAAGCGTGATGGCGCGCCAGGCGCCGATTAGCCGAGCGCCGGACCGCCGGTCATGAGATTGTTGAATTCAGTGACCCATTCGTGCTCGCCGACACCTGGGTTGGCACGCATATTGACCGCCTCGCCGACGAGAATTTCGTCGGAACCATCGGCGAACTGGGCCATCACCCCCTCGATGAATGGGGCGAGAGGCATCGCCCGCTCTTCCTCCGTGCTGTTGAGCAGTTCGGTACGAACCCAGGGCGGGGCGAGCTCAATGACCTGTATACCTTCCGAGCGCAACGCGTAACGCTGCGACAAGGTATAGGAGTGCAGTGCCGCTTTCATCGCCGAGTAGATGGCTGTGGGCACCAAAGGTACGAAGCCGAGCACCGACGTTACGTTAACGATAGCAGGACCCGCCTGCACCTTCAGATGATCGATCAGCGCCGCGCTCAAGCGGACCGGACCGCCAAAATTCGTGGTTACTGTTGAGACCAGGAGGTGTTCGTCGACGGCACCGCCGACGTTATCGAGGAGCATGATACCGGCATTGTTGATCAGCACATTGAGGGACGGGTGCTGAACGATGAGACTCGCCGCAACGCGCGTGATACTGGCCGGGTCGCTTACGTCCAGTTCGATCGCGACCATGCCAGGATTGGCATCAACCGTGGCTTTAAGGCGCTCTGCTTGCCGGCCGGAAATGATCACCTTGTTGCCGAGGCGGTGGAAGGCTTCTGCAAGCCCGCGGCCAATTCCGGATCCGCCACCAGTGATAAAGATCGTATTGCCTGTCATTTGCATGGAATATCTCCTTTAACGGTCGCATCGAGGCGGTGCTTTACGTCGGCTGCGAAAGCGATGACCTGCTTCAGCGGCATGTGGAAAATGCGCAGACCAGCGATGGCGCAGTCTGTGCCGGTGACTAGAACTGTTACGCCAGCAACCGGATGCCCAAGATATCCGCCTTCCCATTCGAGCCAGGTTCGTGTCGCTACCCGATACTCAGACGTGAACTGAATTCGGTCGTACATCTCCCGCGTGACCGCGAAGAAGGCGCGAATTTCAGCGGCGCCAATGAGCGGCGCGGCCAGCACGGACGCTTCCAAAACCGCACTCTCGGCGAAGGCACCGGCGAACTCCGCCAACGTCGGACGGGAGAGAATCGCGAGCCAATCCCGCCCAGGCGGATAATCGTTGGCGACGCCCACGTCAGTGTGCCGTGCCGGCTGCGGCGAGCGTCGGATAATCCGTGTAACCGTGCGCGCCGCCGCCATAGGCGGTGCTTCTGTCGAACGTTGCCAGGACGGCCCCGTCACGAATACGCTCTGGCAGATCGGGGTTGGCGACGAAAGAACGGCCGAACGCGACCGCATCGGCGTGTCCAAGCCGAAGCGCTTCTGCTCCGTTTTCCGGCGTGTAGGCAGCGGCCGTAATGAGCGGACCAGCAAACGCCGGCCGGAACAGGGCGGCATTGTTGAGAGTGCCGTTGTTGAGTTGGTCTGTAAGCCCGATTTCGGAACCGCGCGCTTCTATCAGATGCAGGTAAGCGATCCCTCGTGCGCTCAGCTCCCGCACGACGTAGGTGAAAAGCTCGAGCGGATTGCTATCGTAAATACCCGCGTACCGGCCAAAGGGCGAAAGCCTCACGCCGAGCCGCTCCGCACCGATCTCTGCCGTTACAGCGGAAACGATCTCGAACAGGAACCGGGCACGATTTTCCTTTGTCCCACCATAGGCATCGGTGCGCCGATTAGTACCATTTTCGAGGAATTGCTCGATCAGGTGACCATTGGCAGCCTGAATTTCGATTCCGTCGAATCCAGCTGCAATGGCGTTTGATGCAGCCTGCCGGAATTCACCGACGATGCCGGGAAGCTCCGCCTCATCGAGGGCGCGGGGTAGCTGCGCTGGGACCGGTTGAAACTCACTGGTAAAAGCCGGGATGTTCGGCGCGACGGCGGAAGGCCCCACCGGCAGCACGCCGTCCGGCAGCAGCGAGGAATGCGAGTTTCGGCCATTATGCGCGATTTGCATTACGATCGTGCCGCCGCGTGCGTGGACCGCATCCACGATCGCGCGCCAGCCGGCAATTTGTTCGGCGGTGTAGATGCCCGGCGCATTCGGGAAACCCTGCGCTTGCGGGCTCACCGCTGTTCCTTCAGTGACAATCATACCGGCGGAGGCACGCTGTGCGTAATATTCAGCGTTGAGCGGCGTCGGTGCATGGCCCACGCCCGCCCGCATGCGCGTCATCGGTGCCATGACGACGCGGTTACGAAGCATGATTGCACCGAGCCGCATTGGTTCGAAAAGAATCTCGACAGACATGTGATTGGGTCCTTTGGCGTATTCGCTAGCTGAGCGTGATCTCGCCCATGTCGATGCTGACCAGCAGCGGATCCCAAACGGGCTGATAGTCGCCCTCGAACGCGTAGATCCGGCGCTTGGTCGGAATGACTATTCCGCTGACATCGCGATACTCCGAGGCGTAGTTTAGCCCTGTGGCGCCGCCAAGAATGTCGACCGTATAGTCGTGGCGCCGCAGCAACCCGTCCGGTCCAAAGCAGGAAATCTGCTTGCGCGTGTGGCTCTTGATATGATCGGGGAAAGTGACCCGCAATCGGCGCCAGACTTCACCCTCCACCTCGATTGACGTGATC
Source organism: Acetobacteraceae bacterium (assembly GCA_965198825.1). Classification (GTDB taxonomy): domain Bacteria; phylum Pseudomonadota; class Alphaproteobacteria; order Acetobacterales; family Acetobacteraceae; genus BOG-908. The sequence goes on from CBDAQB010000003.1 coordinate 1,082,593, forward strand.
TCCTCAGTAACGAAGCCGTCTTGCATGTAGAGGAACGGCACGTTCAAATAAGTCCACAGCGCCTCACCGACGAAGTAGATGACATGAATATCGTCCCATGGTGTTTCGCGCAGTTGACCGACAAAGGATTGCTCTGGATCGTCTCTCTGTATGATCGGTGTGCCATCCATATGCTCGATTACAATCCGCTGCGGTTCGAAAATCGCGCGCTTATCCTGACCTGGAAATTCAACGCTGAGCCGCTCCGTAACTGTGTCGGCGGTCAGCACAACGTCCTTCAGCGCGTCACCCTGGCCTTTCACGAACCAGATTGCGCCGGTAATGGAAGCGGCGACCCGGACTGAGCGTATTTGGCGCCACCGCTCGAGACCGCCGTGCGCCCGCACGGCAAGATCTAATAGCTCAGTCATAGACTTAATCCTTGCCTTTGCGCGGCTTCAGCAGGCGAGCGCGATGATGTCGGCAACTTCGGTAGGATGCGCTATGAAGGCCGCGTGGCTGGCGGCGACCGTGCGGAGCGTGGCGCCCATTCGTTCAGCCAAAAAGGCTTGGGCCTGCGGCGGTATCATTTGGTCTTCGGTGCACTGAAGATACCAGGAGGGGAGCGACTTCCACGCCGGCTTGCCGCACTTGCCCGTAAAGGCGGCGATCGCGAGCGGCTTCTGCACAGCAGCCATCACAGCGGCTTCAGTATCCGTGGCATCCGCCACGAATGCGGCGTGAAAACGCTCCCGATCGATCCACAGGAAGCCGTTTTTGTCCGGGCTGATTGCCGCCGAGCCAGGAGACGGTGGTCCCTGCTTGCTCAGCGCATCGAGGCTCTCGCCCTCATCGAGGCCGAACGCCGCGATGTAGACGAGGGATTTCACGTTCTCGGCGCCGGTCGCAGCCCCAGTGATAACCGCGCCGCCATAGGAATGCCCGACGAGCACAACTGGGTCCGGCAGCATGCCGAGCATGCGCCTGGTTACGGCAATGTCGTCTTCCAGTGAGGTCAGCGGGATCTGCACCGCGATGACGTTATGCCCTTGTGCCTGCAGCAGCGGGATGACTTTGGCCCAGCACGACCCGTCCGCCCAGGCACCATGCACCAGTAGTACGTTGGTTTTCTTGCCCACTTTCTCTCTCCAGATACCGTCAGGTGATGGAGAGGTTTTACGGGCGATGTGGGCCCGTGATCTTGGTGGAACCGCTCAATGTTCGGGAACTGAAAATGAGCGGAATCGACAAGACGGGCCATGTCGTGAGCAGATCGCGCGGGCCTTCAGCGCTCCGCGTGTTCGCGGCGCCAACGGCCGGGACTCGCCCCAATGGCCTGGGTAAAAGTTCGGCTGAACGCAGCCTGGTCCGAGAAACCACACTGGAGTGCCACATCCACCAGCGGGTAAGCGGTTGTTCGCATCAGGTCCTTCGCCAACTCGATCCGCCGCTGCACCAGCCAACCATGGGCCGAGATGCCAAAGGTCGCCCGGAACGATCGTGTAAAATGGCTGACCGACATCCCACACTCTCGTGCAAGCGTGTTCAGCCGCACGCCACCATCGAGCCGGGATCGCAGCACTTCCGCAGCCCGCCGCGCCTGCCACGGGGCCAGCCCGCGTGTCACCACCTCGGGCAGGCGGGCAAGCCCGCCATAGGTCTGCAGGATATGCGCGCCGAACATCAGGCTGAACTGATCGATCGCGAGCAGGCTCGACCAATTTCGCGATGTCGCGAGCGGCAGGATATTTTTCGTCAGTTGCGCGATGACTAGATCATCCTCGCAAATGCCGAACTTGAAGTTCTCTACAGGTTTGATCTGATGGTCACGCGCGATTTCATCCAGGCCCTTTCGCGGCACATGGTAATGCACATAGTCAAACGCGCAATCGAGCGTGCACAAGAAAGGCGCTTCTAAATCGAGGAGACTTGTCCGGTATTCCGGAATGTAAGGAACGTTGATCTCGCGACCAGCAACCTCTAGTTTATATTTGCCAAGCGGGACAGGCATAATCGCGATCGAGAGATGCAGCGCGGCTTCAACCGGTATCGGCGCGGATGTTCCCGGAAGCCCTAGGTCCGAATGGAGGCGGGTGATCGCGAATGTGCTGTCATCAGCCCACGATGCAGACGCGGTCTTGCTGGCTTCCTGATGGAAGTAGGCCGCGAGGGTGTCTCCAAAAGCACCCCTCGTTTCGCCAGATGGGCAAAAATCAACTTTAGACGCTCCCATCAAGTCCCCTCCGCTTCCGTTGAGCCGAATTTAGGTGACCAGGGGAGCGCCGAACGGCGTAGATCCAAATTCTCGAAGGGCACTCCAGCCAAATGGGACCAGATTTGAGCCCATCACGCAGCACTAAAGGATGCGCTTGAGCGCCGTCAGTCAAGCTTTTGTAATCACTATCTACCAGACGTAGTGTTGAAAACCACTCAGACGAGTCCCTGCGAAGTGACAAATTATTGGCAGCGAAGGCAGGAGAAACGACGGAATCATCCGTCTGACTCTATCCACAGCACAGCCCTGGACGCCCTCGGAAAACACCTACGGTAGCGGCCGACGATCAAAACGCCGCGGCCAACAGCGCGGCGCCGATCGATGCCGGCGTAGATGTGGCACGTCTGCGGTTCCGCTACCGCATCGAGGGCGACCGTCCAGCCTGGCGGCCGCTCTCGGCCTTCGACGACGAGCAGAAAGTCTACATCGAAATGCCGCGCGGCATGCCTAAGGCGAACTGGTCAACTATCGCGTCCGCCAAAACTACTACGTCGTCGACCGCCTGTTCGACGCAGCAGAGCTGCGCCTCGGCGGCGAACACCAGGAGACCGTACGGATCGTACGAACCGACGGACAGCGCGCCGGATCATGACCGACACCTCGGACATTCCCGCGGAGCCGCCCCGCCAAGAGCGGGACATCGCACAGGAACTGCGGCTGCGCCCCGAGCGGCCGCGCGAAACGCGGATCTCCCGCAAGTACTGATCGGGCTGGGTGCCGCCGGGTCAATCGCCGTGTTCGGGGCGACGATCTGGGCATTGCAGGCCAACCGTAGGTCTGGACCAAGTGGGGAGCTGTATTTGACCGACGACAAGACCGCCGCGGTCGGCCTAGCTAACCTGCCACGCGACTACACGGGCCTGCAGCGCAACGTGCCGCCGCTCGGACCACCGTTGCCCGGCGATCTCGGCCGGTCGATCGTCGCGGCGCAGAATGCTGGGCAGGCCGTGACCGTGTCCACGATTCCGACGGTTCCGGCTGTCGACCCTGAGGAGCAGCGGCGCATCCAGGAGCGGGAGGCCGCGCGGTTGTCGAAGCTGTTCGCCGGCACCAGCGTCCGGGTGCAGGCCGCTTCGTTGCTACGGCAGCCATTCGCGGACGGGACAACTGACGCGGCGCCATCCCTCGGAGCAAGCGACGGCCCCCCGGGCGCAAGCGGCGGTGACGTGCGCCAGAACGGTCATGACAGGAAGCTTGCCTTCGTGAACTCGGCCACCGACAAGCACACCGTTAGCCCAGATCGGCTGCAAGCCCCCGCGTCGCCCCATGTCGTCCAGGCGGGAACGCTCATCGCTGGCGCGCTGTTGACGGGCATTCGGTCAGACCTCCCAGGCCAAATCACCGGCCTGGTGACCGAGAACGTCTATGACAGCCCGAGCGGGCGCTCCCTGCTGATTCCACAGGGCGCAAAGCTCATCGGCACCTACGACAGTCAGGTCACTTTTGGGCAATCCCGCGTGCTGCTCGTGTGGACCCGGCTCATCTTGCCGAACGGCAGCTCGATCGTGCTTGAACGCCAACCTGTTGCGGATGCCCAGGGCTATTCCGGCCTGGAGGGCGAGGTCGATAACCACTGGGGCGAGCTGTTCAAGGCGGCGCTGCTCTCCACCCTGCTGAGCGTCGGGTCCGAGGCGGCACAGGAGGCCAACAAAACGACCTCATCTCAGCGATCCGGCAGGGTGCGTTCATTCTATCAGTCAGACCGGCAGCCAGATTGTCGGGCGTCAGCTCAACATCCAGCCGACGCTGACCATCCGGCCAGGATTTCGATCCGGGTGATCGTGAACCGCGACCTGGTGCTTGCGCCTTACGGCCAGTGACGGGGTGCCGATGTCGAAACTAGAACTCGGGCCGATCTTGGACGATAAGCCCGTCAAGCTCACTGTCGAACTCCCTGCGAATACCTACCTCGACGCCTATGGCGAGGCGCGCCATCGCGGATCCAGCCAGATGATCGAACCAGCAAAGATGGTCGCACCGATGCTGGCGCGGTTCATGGCCTTCGATCGAGCAATCGCGAAAGCGCGGCGCAATAGCCAGATCAGCGGAACGGGCCGGCGGATAGCCCAAGTGACAGACGGTCACCCGATTCAGAGCCGATCGACGAAAAAAGCTGAAGGCGTCGCTTCGCGCGACTGCAGGAACTTCACCGAGTGCCAAATTTCCGGTGAAACGTCGGTCAGCCTATCCTGGATGTAAAATCACCAGTGTTGCGGAGTTGCCCCAAACCAACAGTCGGCGGCACGCGGCAGTGTCGAGGCCGCCATTTGCCATCGTTCGTATCCGATGGTTCCCAACCACATGCTTCCGAATAGCTTCCAAGCCTACAGGTTAGCTTTCTCGGAAGCACCGCATCTAGATCTGAAAGCGACCTAACCTAATGTCTTAAAACAGAAAGTTCTGGAGCGGGCGAAGGGATTCGAACCCTCGACCCCAACCTTGGCAAAATAGTGCTCCCCCATGCGGCCTTGATATTGCGCGCATTTCGGATGCGGGGAATCCCGCTTTTCGCGCTCTGTCCGCTGGTTTTCGGGGCCACTGGCACCGCAACCGACTGCGCATGATACGCGCCAGACGCGCAACCTTGCGCCCCGGTTCGCTTGCGCGGCTAGATGGCGCCGATCGGCTTTTCCCCGCCCCGATTCGCATGGCTTCGCTCAGGGATAACGGCGCCTCGGGCGCGACGTAGGATTGGCGTGTGCCCGACACGGCAGAGCAGATGGTCGAGGCCTATTTCCGCCGCATGGGAGAGATTAGGTCGACCGGTGGCGCGACCACAGAGACGTCCTTCTATGGCGCGCTGGAAACCCTGCTCAACGCGATCGGCAACGTGCTGAAACCCAAGGTCAGGGCGAACGGCCAGCTTCGCAATCAGGGCGCCGGCCATCCTGACTTCGGCCTTTACACGCAGCACCAGTGTCGATCAGGCGCGCCGATGTCCGGTCAGGGCGAAATCCCCGAACGGGGCGTGGTCGAGGTCAAGGGGCTGGCCGAGGAAGTGCTGGCGACGTCGGACACGAAGCAGGTTTCAAAATACTGGCAGCGCTACCGCCTGGTGCTCGTCACAAATTATCGTGAATTCCTTCTCATCGGCGTTGATCCCGCCGGCGGTGGCCAGCCGATGCGCCTGGAAGGCTTCAGTTTGGCCGCGACCGATGCGGCCTTCTGGCACGCATGCTCCCGCCCGCGGACGGTCGTTAAAGCTAAGTCCGCATCATTCGTCGAATATCTACGCCGGGCGCTGACGCACCTCGCGCCGTTGACCAGGCCGGCCGACTTGGCGTGGCTGCTGGCATCCTACGCCCGCGATGCACTCGCCCGGGTTGAAGCGGTGGCAACGCTCCCGGCGCTGGCGAACCTTCGCAGCGGTCTCGAGCAGGCGTTAGGGCTGAAGTTCGATGCCGCGAAAGGCGAGCATTTCTTTCGGTCGACGCTGGTGCAGACGCTTTTCTACGGCATCTTCTCGGCGTGGGTGCAATGGAGCCGCGAGCAGCAGCCCGGGTCGATCGCGCGCTTCGACTGGCATGCTGCAGGATGGTCACTGCATGTCCCGATGGTCGGCAACCTGTTTGAACAGGTGGCAACGCCGAGCCGCCTCGGACCGCTTGGTCTGATCGAGGTTCTCGGCTGGACGGGGGCTGCGCTCGATCGCGTGGACCGCGCCACGTTCTTCGCATCATTCGATGACCGGCTGGCTGTTCAATATTTCTACGAGCCGTTCCTTGCCGCCTTCGATCCTACGCTGAGAAAGGATCTCGGCGTCTGGTATACGCCGCCGGAAATCGTTCGCTACATGGTTAACCGCGTCGATGCCGCGCTGCGCACCGAGCTTGGCGTTCAGGACGGTCTCGCCGACCCTCGCGTCTACGTGCTCGATCCCTGCTGTGGGACCGGTTCGTTTTTGATCGAGACGCTGGATCTGATCTTCGAGCGCCTCAAACAGCAAGGTGGCGACGCGCTGGCCGCGCAGGATCTGAAGCAGGCCGCGTTAAGCCGCGTCTTCGGCTTCGAAATCATGCCTGCGCCGTTCGTCATCGCGCATTGGCAGGTCGGCCTATTGCTGTCCAAAGCCGGCGCGCCGTTGCACGCCGCCGACGAACGCGCCGCCGTCTATCTGACGAACGCTCTGACCGGCTGGCAACCGCCGCAGGGGCCAAAGCAGCGATTTATGCTGCCCGAACTCGAGCCGGAACGGGATGCCGCCGAACGGGTAAAGCAAGAGGTCCCGATCCTCGTCATCATCGGCAATCCTCCCTACAACGCTTTTGCAGGCACAAGCCCGGCCGAGGAAGAAGGGCTGGTCGAGCCCTACAAGCAAGGCTTACGCAGCGAGTGGGGCATCCGCAAATATAACCTCGATGAGCTGTATGTCCGGTTTCTCCGCGTGGCGGAGCGGCGCATCGTCGAAGGCACGGGCCGCGGCATAGTCTGCTTCATCTCGAGCTATTCCTACCTCAACGACGCGTCGTTCGTCGTCGTGCGCCAGCATCTCCTGCAAGGGTTCAATGCGATCTGGATCGACAGCCTCAACGGCGACAGTCGGGAGACCGGCAAGCGCACGCCGACCGGCGAATCAGATCCGTCCGTTTTCTCCACGCCACTAAACCCTGCCGGCATTAAGCTTGGCACGGCCGTCGGCTTATTTGTGCGCCGCGATGCCGAAGGTGAACATCAGACGGCGGTGCGCTACCGGGAATTCTGGGGAACAGGCAAGCGGGAAGCCTTGTACGGAAGCCTCGCCGACCCCCAGCTGGAAACGACATATGACGCAGCCGCGCCGACGCTCGCCAATCGCTTCAGTTTCCGCGTTCATAATTCTGCGGCGGATTATTCGGCGTGGCCGATGATACGCGAGCTTGCCGATGCCGAGCCCTTCAGCGGCGTCCAGGAAATGCGCCATGGCGCACTGATGGCTATCAACCGCGCCGACCTTGAAACTCGGATGCGCCGCTATCTTGATCCCACGGTCGCCTTCCAGACCGTGCAGTCGGAAAAAGTCGGACCGGTCGCTACCGCCGGACGCTTCAACCCGGAAACAGCTCGCAGAAATATTGTCCCGCGCCAGCCGTTCGGCGTCACCCGGATTGTCCGGTACGCGCTTCTGCCGCTCGATAATCGCTTCGCTTATCATACGAACATCAGGCCCACATGGAATGAGCCGCGCCCTGAGTTTGCCGGCCAGGTACGGGACAATAATCTTTTCATCGTAAGCCGGATGATGGCTGAACGTCCGCTCGAGGGTCTGCCTATTATCCCAGTCCGCGTCCTGGCCGATTATCATCTTCTGCGCCCGAACGTTCAGGCCATTCCGACCCGGATTTATCAATCGAACGGCCCGCAAGGCGACATGCTCAATCGGGGGACGGACAGCCGGGCGAACCTGTCGGCTCGAGCACGAGAGTGGTTAACCTCGATCGATTGGCCCGATCCGGATTCGACCGTCGAAGCGGGTAAGGCGCCGTGGCTGCATGCGCTCGCAATCGGATGTTCGGCGGCGTGGCTTAAAGAGCACGGCCCGGCGATCAGATCGTCCTGGCCGCGCATACCCCTTCCGACCGACGTTGCAGCCCTTCAGGCTTCCGCAGCGCTGGGAACGCGCATTGTCGATCTGCTTGATCCTGACACACAAGTGCCAGGCGTCACAGCCGGACAGCTTAGAGCCCCGTTCACTATCATCGGTGCGATCACCAAATCCGGTGGCGGCGCGCTTTCGGCAGCGGAATTGGACGTCACGGTCGGGTGGGGTCATGGAGGCGGCGGACGGCCGGTCATGCCGGGGCAAGGCCGCATCACCGAACGTGCTGAATACACGGCTCAAGAGTTGGCACAGATCGAAAGCGCCGCTGGGGCGATGGGAGAAACAACCGATGAGCTCCTTGAGCGGCTCGGTCCGCCCGTGGATGTATGGCTCAACGGCGTCGCGTATTGGAGCGCGGTGCCGAAGAACGTCTGGGAATTCATCATCGGCGGCTATCTGGTTTTTAAAAAGTGGCTGTCCTACAGGGAGCATGAAATTTTAGGGCGCCCGATCACCACGGCCGAAGCGAGGGAAGCAACGGCAATCATTCGGCGCCTGACAGCCCTGATCATCATGCAGTCGGAGCTGGACGACAATTATCGTGAGTGCAGTGAGGCAGCATTGGCGTGGCCGCCATTGGCCGTCGCAGAACCGTCGTAGCTAGTCGCGCCCCGCGTCGGCTTCGCATTCCTCAAGAACCTCGGCGAGCGCCAGCATGGCGAGAAGGCCCCGGATGATAACCGGCATGGGCGTCAACCGCCACGCTTTACCGGCCATGGCGCTCCTTTCATCGTCCAGTTCCCGAAGCCACCCCGGAGCCGCCATCCACCGCCGTCCCTCACGCCGGTCTGACAACCTTGGATTGTGCCTTCCGGCGCACGCTGATAATCGCTAAGTTCGCCCGACTCCGTGACTTGGGGCTAGAGGAGTGCTGTTTCGCCGATCCTGAAGCAGGCTCGGGCGACATATTGGGAGCGCCGATGAGCGGCAATGGCCGGCGTTGTTGACCGAGACGGGGTTCAGCCGATGACGCTGCATGGGCCGTCTTCGGTTGGCCTTGTCACCGAGGCTGACGTCGAACTGAAGGTCATCGCTCCGCTCCTCACGGGTGCTAATTTCCTTGAGATCCCAATCGCCTGGATCAAGGGGAAATCATATCTCGCGCCAGCTGCGCTGGACAAAACCGCAGGTCGGCAGCGAGGGTATTACCCCGACTTTTCGGTATGGGAGAAGGCGTTCCCGCTGCTTATAGTCGAGGCTAAATCTCCCGATGTGAAAGCCGAGGTCGGTTATCGGGAAGCCTCGTTATATGCGCGGGACCTCAACCAAGGTTACCGGACGGGGGTCAACCCCTGCAGCTTCATCCTATCGACGAACGGTGATCGTCTACTGGCAGGCAACTGGGACAGCGAACCGACAATCGATGTTGCGGTTTGCGACCTGGTTGCGGGCAGTGCCGTGACCGAAAGGCTCCGCGACTTCTGCCACCGCGGCATCCTCGCTGCCCATGCCGCTCGGTTCTTGGCGGCATTTCGTCCAAATCGGCTAGTGCGGCCGTATAGTCGTGCCGGCGACCAAGCCCTAATTAATTCGAAGAAGGCATTCAACAGCTTTGCCGCCGACCTCTCGCCGATTCTGCGTAGGTACTTCACGTCAGCGTCACAAAACAACAATCGTGAGATTTACGAAACGGGCTATGTTGGGTCGGACGACATCACCGAGTATGATCGCATTCTCGAAGCGCTACTAAAGGATCGGATTGCAACGCGTCGGGGATCTCTAACCCAGGTCCTCGAACCAACTCGCACCAAAGAAATCAGATTGGGTGGCGCAATCACTCAATTCCGCAGAAGCCGACCTCCTGATGGACACATGCAACTGATTACCGGCGGCGTGGGCACCGGAAAGTCCCTGTTCGCTCGTAGATACAAGGAGTTGCTGCAGCCTGTAGATCAGGTCAGATCAACTCATTGGTCTTTCATTGATTTCAACACAGCACCTGCGTCGCTTGCGAACGCCGAAAACTGGCTGTGCGAACGATTTATTGAAAGTTTTGCCGAGGAGAATCATGGATTCGATCCATTCGATGAAGCGAACATGCCTCGGATATACTCGCAGGACATTCAGAGGCGCAGAGGATATTATGCCGCGCTGGAGAAAGCATCGGCTGCGGACGCCGCCAGGGCTAGAGCCGAAGACCTTGGCAAATGGCAGGAAGATCCACAACACACCGCCTTCGGTATCTGCCGATACTTCGGCGGTGATCGCGCCAATCAAGGCGATATTGTTGTGGCCGTCATGGACAACGTTGACCGTCTTGACCTGGCAAATCAGCTTGCTGCTTTCCAATTGGCGTTGTGGTTTCTCGACAGAAGCCGCTCCTTTATTATCCTGCAGATGCGCGATGAAACATATGAACGCTTCAAGGGGCAGCCTCCATTGGACACCTTCCGGACGGGGGTAACGTTCCACATCGCTCCGCCAAGATTCCTTGATGTGGTTAAGCGAAGGCTTGAATTGAGCCTCGGTTATCTCGCGCAGCACACGGATGAACGGCTGGAGTACGTCCTAAGCAACGGAGCGAGGATCGTATATCCGAACTCAATGCTCGGCGAGTTTTTGAAGGGCATTTATCTGGAGATTTTTGAGAGACGGCACAACATTTCGCGGGTTCTTCAGGGCATTGCTGGGCGCGACGTTCGGAGGGCGCTCGAAATGTTTGAGGCTATCCTTACGTCAGGACATCTAAGCTCGGAAGCAATCACATCCAATGTCAGAGGTGCCGGCACGATATCGATACCGGAATATACCGTACTGAAGATCCTCATGCGCACTGAATATAGGTTCTTCAGTGACACAAGTGGGTTCATATCGAATATCTTCTACTGCGATGAAGACTGGCAACAGCCGAATAACTTCCTTGTCGCTGATATCCTATTCTGGCTGTGTGAGAACCGAAAGCGCAACGGACCAATCGGGCTTGAGGGTTTCTTTTCGGTGCAGCAGTTAGCCGATGTCCTTCAACTCCGTGGTTACGTGTCTGAAGACGTGGTATCGGCATGCTCGTGGTTGATCAAGCGCCAGCTAATCGAGGCCGATCATATGAACACCACAAGCGTCTATCTCGGTGATACGGTGAAGGTAACGGCATCTGGCTTCATCCACATCAGGATACTCTCGGAACGGACAGAATACGTTTACGGCGTGTTAACCGTCACGGCCATGCGAGATTTCAACGTCGCCGATCAAATCGCGGATTATATCAAGCGCGAGAACCAATACGACAATATTTCTATTGGGCAGAAAGTCAGATGCGTCGGTCTCTTTCTCGATTATCTGAAGGCTCAGCATGCATTACTCAGTGCGGCTTATCCGGAGTTCGGCAGGGATCAGACCGGTTCCGGTTACGTAATTCGGCAAATCAGTAGCAGCCTAGCTCACTATCGAAATCCAGAAGTTCGAACGGCCACGCAACCAAATGCTCTTGATGAATAGCGAACATGGCAAGCTGGCGATCTACCCGGACCACGAAGCGGCGATCGCACGAGCCGAAGCGACCCGCGTCTACACGCTCACCGTGACCACGACGCCTATGGCTTGGAGGCGTAACGCTGAACTGACGCGTGACACTCGCTTCGTGCGTGCGGCCCTTGGATTGCACCCCCAGCTCGTCGCCGAGCGTGCGAGCGAGCTTGCGCTCTGGGAGGAGCGTCTACCCGAAACCCGCAATGTCGGGGAAGTCGGGCTCGATGCGGGGCCGCGTTTCTATCTGTCCTTCGATCTTCAGAGATTAGTTTTCCGTACGGTCCTGGAGCGATGTGCCGACGCGGGCGACAAGATGCTGAGCGTGCATAGCGTCCGCTCGGCTGGCGCAGTGCTCGCTTTGATCGAAGCCTTCTTACCTGCCGACCGAGGTACGGTCGTGCTCCACTGGTTCACAGGCACTCGGACTTAGGCTCGGCGTGCGGTAGAACTTGGCTGCTACTTCTCGGTCAATGCCGCCATGACCGTATCGGACCGCGGGGAAGGCGCTAGTCGCCGAACTCCCGCTCGATCGTTTAGTTACTGAAGCCGACGGACCATTCACCAAGATACGCGGTCGAACCGCTGAACCACCTTTGGTCAATGCTGTGGTCGAAATCATGGCGAGCGTACGAGCGATAGCTGCGAAGGCGATGGACGCAGCAGTGCTCGACAACTTCCAGCGTATCCTACGAGCCGTGTATATATCTAACAGCCCAGGAAATCCCACTCCGCACAGCACTGCTGGTTGTTGAGATATCGATGCATTGGCAGTGTTCACGTCCTACTATCGTCCGTTGAGCGCTACGCTCTTACCTTGATCGTCACCCGGGGCCTGCGTTTCGAGGGTTCCTAATGCAACGCTCCTTTGCAGACGCGTCTTTATAGTTTCCGGCGAGGGCATCTGCGATTCGCTTGGTAACGCGATCGGCCGCCCGGCGGGATGGATCGTATTGAACGTGTGCGTAGATAGCAGTCGATCGCGGATTAGCGTGCCCAAGAATCGCCCCCGTCAAAGCGAGCGCCTCCCCGAACGAAACCGCGGTCGAGCCCATCGTGTGGCGGAGTGTGTGTGGCGTTACACCCCAAAGACCCGCCTTCGCGATAACTCTCGGCCAAAGTTGCTTTGCACCTTGATAGTGACCGTTCCCCCTTTCTGCCGGAAAAACGAACTCTGATTTAGACTCTCGCGCAATCCCTTCCAATATCGCGACTGCGGCCGCACCGAGCGGCCTGATAGACTTGCCAGTCTTCGTATCGGCTAGGACCAGCATCCCGCGCTCAAGATCCAGTTCCGACCAACGAAGACTAGCGATCTCATCTCGCCGGCATCCGGTCAAAGCCCATAAACGGACGATGGAGATCGCCTTCGCGTTCGTGCCCGCAGCTTCGGCCTCATCAAAGGCAGCCCCTAAACGCGACACTTCCTCTAGAGTGAGAAAACGCTCACGTCGGTTGTCCGTTTTCCGGACGGCAGCCCGCTCGACTGGATTAGCCTCTATGATCCCCCGCCGAACGGCGAAGCTGAAGACAGCCGATAGATCACGAACGACCTTCCGCGCCGCGCCGTCTCCACCCCGCACGATGATGCGCTTACGAGGTGCAATTTTCTCGTCTTTCGCAGTTTTGCCGGCACCCACGTCCCGAACAAAACGCTCGATCTCACCAGCCCCCACCTCACTCACACGCTTATGCCCGAGGAGAGGCACGACATGATGCTTCAGCCTTCCAAGGGTGTAAGCCTTCGTCCGATCCTTCATCGGTTCGCCCTGACGGATGCCCCGCTGGACGAAACAGCCCTCGCTTTCGTAAAGGTCGATGAGCTGGGTGACGGTCATCTCCTTGCGCTTTTTCTGGCGCTCGCCAGCGGGATCGTCACCGGTCGCTGCCGATGCGAGAAGAAGGCGGGCTTGGCGACGGGCTTCATCAACGGTGAGGGGACCGAAGCGACCAACCGTCATGAACCGTCGCGGCGCCGATCGGCCGCCGCTGTCGGCTCGATAGCGGAGAACAAATGTCTTCGTCCCGCTCTTCTCGACGCGCAATCCAAAGCCGGCCAGTCGGGTATCCCAGACGTGGTAGCGCTCCCCCCTGGGCTTTGCCTCGTCGACCTCCGTCTTGGTTAGTAGGACGCTGGAAGACCTGTCCATGATGAGCCCCGGCAAGAAAATGGTGTCCACATGGTGTCCACCGTGATCGACGACCGCAGGATATCCCTTCGTGCCAGATCGTAGCAAGCCCCTGAACTGCTTATATTTCGTAGTGCTCGCGGATGCCGCCGGATACCCCGGAGTAACAATCCCGCACCCTTGCCAAGGTTGGGGTCGAGGGTTCGAATCCCTTCGCCCGCTCCAAATTTTTTAGTCTGTTGAAGCGGCTACGAAAGGTGCAATGCCTGGACATAGCTGTTCGGCGGCTGTCCCACCTGCCGGATAATCGCGGTGGAGAAGCCGCTTGCGACATGCGCGCCAAACTGGCGAGCCGCGCCACCGCCATGGCTGAGCAGTATTCCTTGGAACGGCTTGAGGCGCGCGAGAGAGTCTTAAGTGCAAGATTGCACCAAACCAGCCAAGTCTGCACTCTGGGGAGCGTTCCGCGTGAGCGCGAAACGCCTCTACCATGGAGACTTCGCGAGGCAGGCACTTACGACCCGACTTCCGATCGCGCCCCATTCCTCTTCGCCTTTTAGCAGCGTGAGAACTGTCGTTACCGCACCCGAGGCTGCTGAAGATCAGGGGGCCAAAAGGAAGTCCGGCAGCATGTCGAGCGGGAAGCCCGCGTTTGCTGACGAGGACGTGACGGTTCCTCCGAGCCCTACTGTGTCGTCACCAAGTCGCACGACGTCGTGTCCGTCATGATGGTGCCGGCCGTCAGAGGCTGGCAGTTTGGGTTCGCTGGCAACTGCCTACGTCTTGCGACTAATCGGGCAGACCTCATCCGCGTTCATCGATTGTCGTGATGTGAGAAGATGTCCTTGCTCATCAGTACATCAACACGATGAACTTTAGCTGCCTCAGCTAAAATGGCATTCATTCGAGCAGTGTCCCGAAAGATATCGCCTCCTCCGCCCTCGACGTGCGCTTGGCGTCCTGCCAGATCGGCGAACGCTTCGAAAATACCGAATGAGAATTGAGAGAAACGGATGGCGAACCACGGACCAGTCCCCGGCTCGTCTTCAACGCATGCGCGAATGTTTCGCGCACTGACGCTACGATCGCCGCGACAGTTTCAGAAAGAACTCAGGTTGATAGAGGCGTGGCGTTTGATCCTGAATGGGAAGACGTTGAGCCAGGCTGCCTTTGAGGTGGGCTATGTTAGCGTTTCGCAGTTCAGTCGCGAATACAGTCGACTTTATGCGAAGCCACCGAGCATGGATAAGAAGGTCGCCTCTAGCAGCCGGGGAAAGGATGGTGCGGGCGGCCGCCTCCAGCCCTCGAGCGACTTTCAAGCGGATGTTGAAGGGTAAATGACGAATTTTTCGGCATTCAGTATGTGAGGTCACGCTTCAAGGATTGGGCGCATTTTGCACATCTAGCATGTACGGCTGACGCATGACCTGGATCAGCAGGTTGCACCTCCGCGCCTTGATGAACCTCTGATCACTGGCAGAGTTCTCTAAAGCCTTCCGAAATGATTTGGGTTTGCGGATGCATTTGCAATCACGCCGACAGTCACCTGACGCCCGACTACTCCTTGCGCCTGCCAGAATGCCAGCTGTCGCCCAAGATCAACGAGATCAAGTCGTGCCAACGGGTCGCAGAAGGGCAGGGCGTATGCCGCCTCCGCCGCCGCCACGTGGGTCTGCGCAGCGACAGCCTCGAGGTAACGACCAAAATGAGCACCGGGCAACGCCGTTCCGCCGTCGTCACGCTGCTGGAATGTGAGGTTATAATCGGCGAGCGCGGCGACATAAGCGCGCATGAAGGCTGCCATCAAGTCGGCATGCTGTTGCAGCGTGTCGGCGCGCGAAAAGATAACGCCATCCTGCCACTGAACGAAGTCACTGATGTGGATGATTGAGAAGCCACCAACTTTGCGGCGCCATGCCCGGGCAGTCACAGTGGGGACTAAAGCGGCATCCAGAGCACCGCTGGCGAGATCCGCGCGCAACGCACCGGGAGCCTTCTCCTCGACCAGTTGAAGCGCATCGGCTGCAACGCCATAATGCGCGGCGGCTTCAGTCAGCGCAAAACGCATTGGCGAATCAAGCGCGGTGAGCCCGATGCGGCGATGCGGAAGGCCGGCTGGTCCGGTAAGCCCTGCTTTGCGCGCCCGCGCAGAGACGACCAGCAAGGTGGAAGGGATGCCGGTGTGGTCAGAGAACTCGGGTGCCACGATGCGCAGGTCATGGGCGGCTGCGAATGCAAGGAATTGGCCGGAAAGACGCGCCGTCCCAAACGCGGCGTAACCATCAGCCACCGCTTGCGCAGCGGCGTCGTCACTGCCCTCTGGAGCGAGGCGCATAGAAAGACCTTCGTGGATGAAGTGGCCCCCGGCAACAGCTACGATCAGTGGCGCGGCGGAGAGATCTTCATCACCCAGGGCCAAGTTAGTAGCGCCAGCAGATTGCAAACACTGGAGAAAGAATGCGATTACTAGTTTGTTCAGATGGCGCAAGGCTAACCTCAGAAAAAGATTTGGGGAGCAATGGCTGCTCCCCAAATCCTCATCACGATTGACTGTGTGATACTACTTCCTCACTCGGCGCGGACTCACTATCTACAAACCGAGTCAACCTGGATGCGCGAATCTTTATCCTTATTCTCCCAACGCGTATCGCTTGGGTCGAACACCATCGGCTTCAGGTAGTCGTTGGGATCGACGATCCAGCGTATCTCGGGTTGATATTTTACACCTTCGACACCCGTCTTCAGTGCGTTTGACATCGTCTCCAGGTAAGTTTTTTTGAACTCCAGCGAGGAGCTGACCACGGCCACATCGGTCATGTGCAGCGGCACGTAGATCTGTGGACGAATATGTTGCTGATATAGGATCGCATCACGCTCGCATCCCTAAACGCAGTCACCGCCGCGGTCGGCGATGCCAGCGCCATCCGCTTACGCCGCCGAGACACGCAGCACCTAGTAGTGAGACGACGCCGGCCAGTCCGAACAGCGGCCGGAAGTTTGGTGAAGCGCTCTCCAACACCAGCAGCGCCAACGACGGTGCCACAACTTGGGCAACGGTGTTGCAAAGGTTCATAATTCCAAGAACTTCTCCTGCTTGGTGGACCGAGGGCAGTATCTGGATGATCAGCGCCAAGTCGATCGTGGAGAACATCCCGATCCCGGAGCCGTAGAATACGGCCGCCCATTGCAGGCCTGCCCAATTCGAGGTGAGGGCAAGGCAGCCCATTCCCACCGCCAGCAGCACGGCGCCCACGGCTGCGAAAAGCGTGCGGCGTCCAACCCGGTCAGACAGGATGCCGCAAGCCAAGCCGCAGCCGACGTTGCAGGTGGTCGCGATCACGGTCATCTGCGCGATCGCCGCTTCGGGTCGACCCAAGAAATGAAGCAACGAGAGATTTCTTGAGCGAAGAAATAGCAGCAGATAGCTCTGGATGATGGCAATCGTGGTCACCACCAAAAGGCGGCTGATCCAGACCAGGACAAGATCATTCCGGAATAAGGCTTTTAGCGATTGCCGGGCATCGTCTGCCGGCAATCGCCCTGGCAAAGTCGACCTGCCGCCGCGCAGCCACCACGCAAAGGGCAGCACGCAAAACAGCACTATTGACGCTACGACTTCGTAACGCGTGGCATCTCCCATGCGCCAAGCACCCACCGCCCAGAGCCCGACCACGCTACCAATGGGATTACCCAGCCCAAGCAAGGCGGACATCAAGCCACGTTGCCGTTCAGGTATTTCGTCGGCCAATACCGCTCCAAGCGGCGAGAACATGCCGTTGAACGCCAGCTGGAACGCGATCATGGCAAGAAGCAAATGGCCAGGCGTGTCGGCGCGCTCGATGAGGACGTAGCTGCCGAGTGTTGCTGCCAATCCGCCCAGCAACCATGGCCTCCGGCGGCCGCGCTTGGAACGCGTACGGTCACTCATCGCACCGACAAGGATGTTGGAGAGGCTGGCGACCGCTGCACCCACAAGGCTGATTTGGCTGAGCAACGCGGTTCCGTGCAGGGGATCGATAGCGACAGCCCGTAGCGGAAGCAGGATTTGCAGTAGCGGCAGGAAAGCGACAAAGGCACCGATCTGCGCCAGCGTGTATAAGGCGACGAAGCGTCGGCTCACCGGCCTCGTATTATGGATCCCGGCGCTCTCGTCAGAGTTGTTCTGCATGCCCGTGCGATGCGTGAGGCGCGGTCCGCCGTGGCGGATGCCTGGTGACGCGTACAGGCGACAACGCCCGAACAGTGCTATGACTACTTATCAGGAACTTCCGGCAAGGAGCCCGTCCAGCGGGAATTCGGTGATGCCTACCATCTATGACGTCGCGGCACGCGCCGGCGTGTCTATCAAGACGGTTTCCCGCGTGATGAACGCCCAGGCGAACGTCTCTGCGGAAACGCGCGAGCAAGTGATGGCCGCAGTCGTCGCCCTCAATTATCACCCCAGCCGCTCTGCACGCAGCCTGGCCGGCTCTCGATCCTTTCTGCTCTCCGTCGTGACCGACGAAAAACTGACCCTCGATCATTGGCACACGGGACGAGGCGCGGATTACCTGGCGCGTATTCAGCTCGGAGCGACGATCACCTGCCGTGACGCGGGATATCACCTGATGATTGCTCCGGTTGACCAGAGCGGAGCATCCGGCGCGCAGCATCTTGCAGCAATGCTTGCCACGCTCAAACCCGACGGTGTGATCCTCACGCAGCCGAGCACAGACAGCGACGTTGTTCTCGGTGTGCTGCGCGCAACTGGCACGCCTTATGTGCGCCTGGGAGCCGAACGCCGCGATGGTGGCGGCTTGCGGCTCACTCTGGACGACCGCGGCGCTGCACGCAGCATGACGGAGTATCTTCTTTCGCTGGGACATGAAAGCATTGCATTCATCGGTGGCGACGACCGGTATGCATCAAGCCTCTCGCGCCGGATGGGATTTCTCGATGCCATGTCCGCGCGGGCCCTGAAGACACCCTGGCTGCTCGATGGCGACTACACGTTCGAATCGGGGTTTGAAGCCGGCCAGTCGATGTTGTCGCAACGCCCGCAACCTACGGCGGTCTTCGCCAGCAACGACGAGATGGCGCTCGGCTGCATGGCTGCGGCTGCCGAATACGGGATTCGTGTTCCACATGATGTTTCTATCGCGGGATTCGACGACAGCGGCGGATCAAGGATGAGTCTTCCGCCGCTGACGACATTGCGTCAACCAATCGATGCGATGGCAGCTCTTGCTGCAAGTGCCTTGATCGATGGGAGCGTGAAAGCGGATTGCGATCGGGAAGGCGGGGAGGCACTGCCGGGTTTTGTGTTGATCCCCCGGCAATCGACCCGCCAAATAGACGAGAAACCCGCTGTTCAGAAAAAAGGGCCTTCCTCAATAAGCCGCAAGTAGGTTCGCGACGTTCACTGATCCGAGCCCGGTGGCAAGGCTATAGCCATTGGCGGCGGGGTAGGCGTCCTGGTTCGGGAAGTCTACGCCACGCAAAACGCCAATGCCAAGGGTGGCATTTGGCGTCGTGTAGCAATCGCCGCTGGTGGCATAACACGGTTCCGCAATGTTGCCCTGCGTGACGGTGTAGAAGATACAGGCGTTTGATGCACTACGCGTACGGCCGGAGATACATTCGTTTGAAAGCGCGGTGTTGCCAGACTGCGTCTTTGCCAGAGCATAGAGGCGCGGAGCCGTATTCCCGACGGGGCCGTCTTTCTCGACGATCAATGCCGCGATGCCGGCGAACGCAGGCGCCGCGAAGGAGGTGCCACCCGCCGCATTACCAAGCGTATCGTTCACATTGCTGTAGTCGCAAGCGGTGCCCATCTGGTTTGTGTCGGACATGCAGAGCACCAGGAAATGTCCCCAGAATCCGTTCGCCGCGAACAGCGATATGTCGGGCTGATCACGCATGCCATCGCTCGGCATTCCTGGAAGGCCGAGCTTCTGGAAATCCGGCTTCGGGTAAAGTGTGCTTTCACCGCCGGTAGCGCCGACACCATTCTGAAAATGATAGGGGCTGCCCGGATCGTTGCATGAAGCAATCGAATTGGCATATTGACCGTAGTGGGTAATCAGTTCGCCGGCACACGAATTGTCCCAGGGCGTCTCCGGAATATAGGCGCGCGCCGACCTGAGCGTGGTCCCATTCGCTGGTGTCCAATAGAGTGAATTCGTGCCCCTGAAGCTATCCAGGAAATCGGTGCCGCCGACTGCCGTGTTATAGGCGTTGGCCGAAAGTCCGTTGACAGCTACCCCATTCGTCGCAACCAAGTCGCGGTCGTAGGAGGTGCCGCTGTCGCCGGTTGAGATGAAGACCGACTTGCCTTCGCTGGCGGCCTCCTCAAGCAGGTTGGCCCATCCAGCGAGGAAGGCTGCGCTGCTTTGCTGCTCCGGGCCGCCATAACTAATCGACAGCACGGTGGGCGTCGATTTGTATTCGACCAGTCCGCGCAACGCGGTCTCCACGCCGAATGTCAGGTTTGTGCTGGCGCAAGACGCTTCGACGACGTTGGCAGCAGGCGCTGCCACCCCGATCCACTCTGCGTCGAGTGCCGCCTCGCCTTCGTCGGCGGTCAAGCCGGGATCCGTGCAGTGTGGATTCTGCGTCATAAACTTGCCGGCAAAGCGGCTCAGTCCAAACGCCGTGCGGAAAGTCTGCCAGTCCGCAGGCTGGATATCCGTCTGCTCGATCACCGCCACGGTGACGCCGGCTCCTGTCAGCTTGCCGGCGGCAGCCTTGCCGCCGTGCAGCGAATTGATGTTGTAAATGGTGTTGAAATCCGCTGGCCCAACGGCCTGGTAGCCTTCGACGTTGAAGTCGGGGGACATGTTCTTGGCGGCTCGCGCGGCATCCGCCCGCGCCGTTGCCTTGACCATCGTCGGGCGAG
Organism: Acetobacteraceae bacterium; assembly: GCA_965198825.1. Classification (GTDB taxonomy): domain Bacteria; phylum Pseudomonadota; class Alphaproteobacteria; order Acetobacterales; family Acetobacteraceae; genus BOG-908. The sequence goes on from CBDAQB010000003.1 coordinate 1,102,893, forward strand.
GAAAGAAATTCGAAAGAGTGACGCCTCGCACGACCGGTGCCAGGGCAGCAGGGATCGCCAAATCGGTCATGTTCGCTATGTGAACTTCGCCATTGGGCAGTCTCACCTGGTGCAGCGAGGTGTGAAACGCCTCCGCTATCGCCGATGCGGATCCGCTGAAATCAATCGACATGCCACTGGGAGAAATGCTGTTCACGCTGAGGCCGCTTGCGTGTAGCCATGCTACGACCTTGTCGATATCAGCCTGGTCGGGCCCAAAGGCTCGCAAGCCGTCGGCCGTCAGCCATCGATGATAGGAGGGCGAGGTACTGTCCTGCTGATCGTGCACAAGCACATCGAACGCTGCCTGCAGCACGGCGGACCGTTTTAATTCAAGCTGTACGTGCGGCATTGTCGCCGCGGCTGCAAGTGGCCCCAGGTCCGCGGCCTGATCCAGCAGGGGAGACTTCTCTCCGGTCACGGGTGTGGTGAGCGCCGCCTCGACCGGCGCCGTGATCAATGGTGACGCGGAAGCGGCAGTGGCAAGACCGACCAGTGCCGTCGCGCACAGCAAAACGGATTTCAATGCGTCGGACAATGTACGCGCTCCTAGATAGATGCTCGAAAGGGTCAGGCGAAAAGCTGTAGGGCCCGGGGGCGCTACCCGAAAGCAGAACGGTTGCCGCTCTTCCGTCAGGGTGCAACCTCGAACACCACGCCGCTGTTGCCGTAGCCGCCGCCTTCGGCTGTCCCGTACAGGTTGCCCTTGTTGTCCTTGATGAGCGCGCCAGCAGGATTTTGGCCATCTTGGCCGTAGGCGGGGTTGAAGCTATGCAGCACGCTGAACTTTCGGGCCGCGCCGTTGGCACCAGGGGGCGACAGCCTGAAGATGGTTCCGTAATATTGATACGCGCCGCCCTGAGGCGTCACACCGAACAGCGCCCCGCTGCTGTTCAACAACAGTCCCGTGAACGGGCCATTACCGTCCGCGCCGGTGAAACTGTGCAGGATGTTTTCTGTCCAGCCCGTATCTGATCCGGAAGGTGGAGAAAGTTCGAAGACTGCGCCGTCAAAGTTGGCGCCACCTTGGCTTGCGGTGCCGTAGAGATTGCCTGCCGTGTCCATCACCAGCTGCTCCGTGCCGGGAATGGCGCCATCGTTGCCGACCGCCACGTTGAAGCTGTGCAGCAGTGTTTCGTGCCAGAGGGCGCTGCCTGCCGCCGGCGGCGTCAGCTTGAAGACGGCGCCCTCGCCCATGGCACCACCCGTATAGGTCGTGCCGTAGAGCGCGCCGGTGGTGTCGAACAGTAGCGTGCCTTGCGGGGTCGATCCGTCCGGGCCAGTGAAGCTGTAGATGATCGTCTCCTTCCAGCTCGTTTGACCCGGGGCCGGTGGTGTCAGCTTGTAGACAATGCCGTTGCCGAACTGATTATCGCTTGAGGTGCTGCCGCCGCTTCCTGCGGTCCCGTAGAGCGCGCCAGAGGCATCTGCGATCAGGCCAGCCGCCGGGAATGCGCCGTCTCCTGTGGCCACGCCCGTAAAGGCGTGCAGAACCTGTTCAGTCCACGCGGTCTTTCCTGCGGCCGGCGGGATCAAGGCGTAAACGACGCCGTATGGCGCGGCACTGTTCGGGCCGCCGCCCGACGTTACGCCGTAGAGCACGCCATTCGCGCCGGCTAGCAGCTTGCCAGTCGGCCCGCTGCCGTTCTTGCCGTTGAAACTATGAAGAAGGGTTCGCTGCCATGCTGTCTCGCCCGCTGCAGGAGGCGAGAGCGCATAAATGGCACCGTTGTTGGTGGCACCGCCGGAATTAGCGCTCCCATACAATACGCCCCCTTTGCCCATCAGCAAGGAGCCGTCGGGGTAGACGGCATCCTTGCTAGGCATCTGGAAGTTAGCAAGTGTGGTCTGCGTCCAGTTTGTGCCTCCTGACAACAGGATCGGTGTCAGCTCGAAGATCACTCCGCCATTACCCAGGGCGCCGCCGTAGACCGTAGTGCCGATGAGTCCGCCGTTCGCTTCGAGAGTCACGCCGCCAGGGTTCACGCCATTGACGCCGTTGAAGCTTGTCAGCGCGGCCTCAGTCCAGCTCTTGCCGTTTGCTGATGGCGTCAGCGAGAACGCCGTGCCTTCGCCCAGACTACCGCCCGCCTGGGTGACGCCGTAAAGCGTTCCGTCAGGCGAGAGGGATGGGGTGGAGACCGGCGCGCCACCATCGAGGCGGCCGCTGAAATGATAAAGCACGGTCTCGAGCCAGGTCTTTCGGCTGCTTTGCGGTGGCGCCAGCGAGAAGACCGTTCCCCAACTCGCCAATCCGCCCGAGTCCGTCACGCCGTAAAAAATCCCGCTCTTGTCGCGCACCAGGCCGCCGACCGGGTAGTTGCCGTCGGAAATCCCGCGAAAATCGTAGATGTCGGCCTTGGTCCAAGCCGAGCCAGGGGCGGCTGGTGGCGTGAGTTGATAGACCTGCCCTGCGTTGTTGAGGCCGCCGCCCGATGTCATGCCGGCGATGGAGCCGGTCGCGGTGTCAAAATAGACGCCGCCAGTGGGCGAAATCCCATCGGTCCCAAAGACGAAGCTGTAGACGACGGTTTCGGTCCATGCCGCACCAACGGCACTGGGGGGAGACAGGCTGAAAACTGCGCCGCCTTGCCCGGTGCCGCCGCTTGCGGTGGATCCGTAGAGAACGCCGTCCTTGCCTGCCGCGAGGGTGCCGTAGGGCGCACCGCCATCGCTGGTGCCGTTGAAGCTGTGCAGGGTGGTCTCGGTCCATGTCGTGTGGCCGGAAACCGGCGGAGAAAGGCTGAAGGCCACACCGTTGCCTGATGCACCGCCGCTTGCTGTCAGGCCATACAGTGCGCCGTCGCTGCCAACCAGCAACCCGGAAGACGGAAAGGACCCGTCCGCACCCGAGAAGGCGTGAATGACTTTCTGTCTCCAGCCAGTCGCCGAGGCAGCATCCGGGATCAGCTCAAAAACTGTTCCGTTTCCCGTAGCTCCTCCTGCATCGGTTGTACCGTAATATACGCCGTTCGGTCCGGCCACGGGCGCCGCCTGCGGCATGTTCCCGTTTGGCACAACGCCAAAATCATAGAGTATGGTTTCGGTAGGGACAGCCTTGGCTTGATGTGGCGCGACGATGCTCACGAAGACTGCAAGGCCGCTAGCGGCGCAAAAGAGGCCTTGCTTGAGGCTGAAATTCATCTTCGGTCTCCATGACCAGGGACGTCGTTCGTTCCCCGACGCAAAACGCAACGCAGCTTGCTTAAAGCTTGTGACAGCGCTGTCAATAGCGTTTCTTTGGCGTATGGAGATGAAGAATGGCAAGCGTGGCCTTTATCACGACTATGACTGGCGCGAGAGTTGGCGCGCATGACGGTTGTGACAACCGTTCCTGTGCCATCTTAGAGCCCCGAAGTCGGAGCATATTGCCGCTTATCGGCAATTCACGAACGCCCAGTCCTGGGACCTAGCCGCTCCAATGCTGGCAATCTGCTTTTAGCAAAAAGATGGACGGTGCCCAGCCGCGGCAATGGCCCCGTTGACCGTCTGCTTTGCTCGTCTTAACCGCTCGATTGACAGGCTGAATTTAGCGAAACGTTGGCTAAGGAGGTGGTGCACTGCACACCAACTCAGTTGAGGAGCATTATTGCTGAACAGGGCTGTGCGCTGGAGATGATGCCTGCACAAAATGCAGGTCCTGGTAATCAAAGCTGAAGTCAGCCAAGGGCGAGATCGCTTTCAACGTGACGCTGTCGATGTTGTTCGTTTTAGTGTGGAAATCGACGTAAGCATCTTCAATGTTATGATCATCCCACCGTGTCCTGAAGCGGTCGCCTCCCAGGGGTTCCAGCGCGCCCTGCATGCCCGGTGTCCGGTCGAAGCTGATGCGAAACTTGCCTGATTGCGGCATAGTCACTGTCATGTTGCCATACCAGGGATCGGTGTATGTGCCGGCGTATTGCTCGAGCGGGAGATGCTGCGCAACGCTCGTGGTTCGCGCAGGGGAGGGTGTTGCGTTTAGTACCGCCTCGGCCTCCGCAATTGATTGCGCGCGCGCCTGCTTGAGCTTGCCTATCCAGTCGGTTGGCTGAAAACCCAGATAATGATCCAGCAGATGGAACGTCACGGCGCGCCGCGCCGGGCTGTCCTCTGAATTGATGGAGACGGCGAGCCCAACCTGCTTGTCGGGGATGAGGTAGAGCATGGCCAGCGCTCCAAAGACGGCGCCACTGTGTTCGATGATGAGGTGGCCCCGGTAGTCTTCCACAAACCAGCCGAGCGCATAGCTCTGAAGCTCCGGCTGCATCAGCGAGAGCGAGGCAGGAAGCGCGAACTCTTCAGGTGGAACGACGACCACCGGCTTGAACAATTCCGCTGCCTGTTCCTCGCTGAACAGGCGGCCGCCGTTCGGCAGCCGGCCATGGGACAACAGAATGTTCATCCATGTCGCCATGTCGGTGGCGCTCAGGTTGACGCCGCCCGCCGGCGCTACGGTATGAGCCAGCGCCTGCGGCAGCACCGACTGGTTGCCAACACCGCGTATGCGGCCGCCGACCCGTCCATGCAATGCGACTTCGTTGGGTTGATCCGCGTCGTAGTCTGCATGCGCGTCGGCCATTCCAGCGGGCTTGAAAATGTTGTCGGAGACGAACTTCTCCCAAGGCTCGCCGGAAACTTCCTCCACCAGCCTGCCCGCCACGATGTAGAGGATGTTGTCGTAGGCGAATTGCTCCCGGAAACCGGTGGCCGGCCTGAGGTAGCGCAAGGCGTGCACGACATCGTCACGACTTCTGCTGGTATCCGGAATGACCAGCAGGTCGCCTTCTCCCAAGCTCAATCCGCTGCGGTGCGTAAGCAGGTCACGTATCGTCATGTGGGCGGTGACGTAGGGGTCGTACATCTGAAAGCCGGAAAGCCTGTCGGCGACGTGATCGTCCCAGGACAGCTTCTTGCGATCGACCAAGATTGCCAAAGCGGCCGCGGTGAAAGCCTTAGTTTCAGACCCGATGGGGAAAGCGGTGTGTTCGCCCACGACGCCGGAACTGGCCAGGCGGCGCACGCCGTAGCCCTTCGTCAGGGTCGCGCGGCCGCCTTCCACGATCGACAGCGACAAGCCAGGCGCGCCGAACGTTTGCATAGATTGCGCAACATAGGCGTCGATGTCGGCAGGCGGTGCGGCGTGAGCAGTGTCCAGAAACGCCGCCGCTATGCCGAGCATCGCGGCGGCGGCGGCTAACGTCCGTCGTTGCAAGGCACAGGTCCTTTCAGAACTGGAGGCTGATTGTGACGAGTTTCTGGCCGATGATGGCCCAGGCGGCACTTACGGTGGCGGCGGCAACGATCAACGACGAGAGCTTCGCCCACCAGGAGCGGTCGCGCGTGCTCCAGACGAGCACGGCATCCGCAAGCCCGACGAGACCGCCGGCGATGCCGATGACGCCAAGCACCTGCAGTGCGCGCAGCCAGGGATCAATGGGATCATTGAGCAGGCCCACGTCTTTCTCGATCAGGCTCATCAGAACCAGCCAGCCTACCGCCAACACGACATCGGCTAACGCGGCAATACGCACCAGGCGATAAAGGACGGCACTTGCTCCCTTCAGTCTGAAGCTCTGCCTGTAGTGGCGCCTGACCAGAGCGCTGATCGGCCAGACCACCGCGGTGACGGTAAGGACCAGCAGGGCCATTTCGATCATTGTCAGGTTCCAGCCGGCGTAAGCCACAGTTGCAGGCTGGAACAGTTCGAAAGGCGCACCCTCTATGCCGAAGGCCTCGACCTTGCCGTTCTTGACGACGGCGGCAATGCGCTTGGCGCCGTGCAGCTTCTGCCAAACGAACGGCGCAACCTCGCGCCATTTCTCCAACGCCCCGCCTGGCGCCTTCTGATCGCTCAAGGTCAGTGTCCCGTCGGGATCGGCGCTCACCTTCGTCGCACCTATCATGTAAACAAGGTGCAGAAAGCTGGTGTCGTTGCGCCGGCTGGACACGTAGGTCCCCGCGATCAGAGATGCGTCGGAGTTCGCCGAAGACAGCGTCGGCTTGTCATCCTTTGCGCCCGGAAAGTAGCGGTCGGTGAAGGCGTCGAACAGCAGCGTGCGAACCGTGTGAGCAGCGCCGTCCGCGCCGAGGCTGTTAAGAGAGACGAACAACCCGGTTTTGTCATTGAGAAACAGGTGGAGGTCGGTGTGGAAGAGATCGGTGTCGCCGGCATGCCCAATGATGACATGGCCGTTGCGGTCCTCGTGATAGAACCCAAGCGCCATGCCTGGCAGCGGGGGCGTGACGGCAAGTGCGGTGCGGTGCATCAACTCCGCCGTCTCCGGCTTGAGGATCGTTGCGCCGCCGAGTGTGCCGTTATTCAGATGCGCCATCATGAAGCGCGCCATGTCGGTGCCGGTGACCGATAGGCTGCCGGCGGGCCAAGGCTCGACGAACTCGAACGGCTTCGCAGGTTCCGAGGCCACGACATAGCCGCGGGAGATGTCTGGCAGCAAGGCTGCCGGCAAAGGCTGGCGGAATGTCGCGTGCGCCATTCCAAGTGGCGTTTGGATATGGTGCTCGATATAGGAAGCGAGTTCCTCGCCAGACACTCGCTGAACGATATAGCCGGCCAGCGAGGCGCCATAGTTCGAGTAGGAGGGCACTTCGCCCGGAGGGAATATCCGGTCAGGCACCCACGCGACCAGATAATCGCGCAGCGAGATCATGTCGCTTGCGTTGGGGACCAGCAAATGCTTGGCGTGCTCCTCGAACCCTCCAGCATGGGTCATCAAGTTCCGCATCGTGATCGGCTTGCCATCGCGAGCGGGGATGGTGAAATCCAGGTAGCGGTTGATGTCCGTGTCGAGGTCGATCTTGCCCGCTTCCACCTGCTGCATCACCGCGGTCCAGGTGAAGAGCTTCGATACTGATCCTGCGCGGAACAAGGTCTTTTCTGGGACGACCGGCGCTTGCGTGGCCACGTCAGAAACGCCAAAGCCCCTTGCCGTCAGGATCTGCCCGTCTTTGACCACCACGACGACAGCGCCTGCGATATCGGCTTCGGTCAGGGCGAGCGGCATGAAGCCGTCGAGCCAGCTGTTGAGGTCCGCCGCATCGAGCGCGTGCGCCGTTTCCGTCTGCGGTGCCGAAGGCTCGGCCGTTGCCGCCGGCGGGGAAGGCGCCACGGGTTGCGTAGGCGGCGGAACCTGCGCAGAGGCCGAGCCAAACGCCATCATCAGGGCCAGTCCCGCGCCAACGGCGTGTGAACATCTTATGGCTTTAAAGAATTGAGTGTCCCGCACGGCAATCTCCAATGTTTGTATCGGCGGGACCACTCCGCCCATGCTGTCGTTGCCCTACCTTGTTCTCAAGGTGGAGCGATGCCTCTGCCCCAGACGCTGTCGCCGCAGACGATCTCGCCATTGATGTATTCCACGCCGGGCGAGCGGTCGCCGCGCAAGGCGAGCGGGCCGTCCAGATCAACGATGTCGCAGAGCTGTCCAACAACGAACGCCGCCGCCATCGCCCAGCTGGACCCGGCCATGTTGCCCACCATCACGCCTAGGCCGAGCGCCTTCGCACGGTGCGCCATGGCGAGCGCCTCGGTCAGTCCACCGCTTTTGTCGAGCTTGATGTTCGCCACATCGAAGCGGCCGGCGACACGATCGAAATCGCCGATGGTGAGAAGACTTTCATCTGCTGCCAGCGGAATCGGTGATTTGAAACCCTCCAGCAGCGCCTCGTCGCCACGCGGCAGCGGCTGCTCGACCAGCCGAACGTCGGAGCGTTCGAACGCAGGTAGTGCAGAGCGGAGACTGTTCAGGCTGTATCCCTGGTTGGCATCGACGCCGAGCCAGACATCGGCACAGGCCGCGCGCACGGCGCGGACTCGTGCCAAATCGAGATCCACCTCGCCTGTCAACTTCAGCTTGATGGCGCGCGCGCCGTCGAAGCCACGGGCGATGTCTGCCATTGCCTCGGGCGTTCCTGCGCCCGCGGTCATGGTCGTCACAAGCGGCCGGCAGGATGGCAGACCGGCAAGCTTCCACACCGGCGTGCCGCGCCGTGCTGCTTCCAGATCCCACATGGCGCAATCGAGCGCGTTGCGTGCGCCGCCTGCTGGCAAGCGGGTCTGCAGCGCCTCCCGCGAAAGCCCGGCTTCCACGTCAGCGCGAACGCTGTCCAGCATTCCGGTCATGGCCTCGACGCCGTCGTCGAGATAATAGACGCCCGCCGCTTCGCCACGCCCCGCATGAAGCCCGTCGCTCAAGGTTACGACGACGGCAGGCATGGAATCGAACACATAGCCGGTAATCGCAAACGGCCGCCTCATGGGAAGATGCTCGACCGAGACGGACATGGTCAGCATCCGCGCACCCCTTGGCCCGCATGCCGGCGGATCATCCCGGCAGCCCAGATCTCGAAACACACGCGATGAACACTGCTTTTCATATATGAAATTCGTATTCACCAGTGAAAACCATGTCAAGGGCGGACCGATTGGCCTAGCGGCGTGTCTGGGCCGTCTGCTTGCGCTTGCCGCCACGAGCGGCTGCCGGTTTGAAGCCGGTCGGCTTTGCCAATGCCGCTCCTTGCCCAAAAGCGCGCATGGCGAGCGAATGCGGCTCGACCGCAGTCGCTTCGTTCAGCCTTGCATGTTCGGGATGCGAGTAAACACAAAGCAGCCGAGCGGCCTCCTTGCTTGCGCACACGTAGCGGTGCCGCAACGACGCATCAAAATAGACGCTGTCGCCCACATCGAGCTCCACTGGTTCATAGCCCTCGCAATGAAATCGGACTCGGCCAGCCACGACAAAGGAAAACTCCTCGCCGCCGTGCGAGTCCCCGTCCTGACCGTCTCCGCTGGCGTTTACCTCGATCAGGCAAGGGAAATAATGCTTGCTGGCGAGATCGGTCGCCAGGAAACGGTGCAAGTTATTGTTCACATCGACCGCTGGTCCGCTACCCGAACGCTCCACCACACGCCGGCCGCCCTTGCGCATGCTTGGCACGGGGTTGGCGAACAACTCGCCTATCGGCACCTCGAGCCCGGCCGCAAGCTTGGCCAGCCGGCCGTACGTCAGCGTCGTCTGGCCGTTCTCCACTTTCCACAGCATCGATACCGAAACCCCGGCACGTCGCGCCGTCTCGGCGATGCTCCACCCCCGCCGCTCCCGCAGCGCCTTCACGCGCGAGGAGAGCAGCGCCTTTTCATCAACCATGGTGTCTCGCATCCGCTGGCATGGCGGCTTGATGAATTGCTCCGCTCCGCGCGACCATAAGCCGCCAATTGGCTTTGCGGAAGCGCCAATACTCTTTCATATATGAAAAGGAGCCTTTAGCCTGAGGGCTCGGGCAAAGCAGGGGCGGCCATGTCAGCGGCGTCAACGGCAAAGGCGGGAGGCGTTCGTTCGGCCAGAACCCTGTTCGGCCACCCGCCCGGACTGACCGTCCTGTTCATGACCCAGATGTGGGCCGAATTCTCGTATTTCGGCCTGCAGGCTCTCCTGGTCTATTACATGACGCAGCATCTCGGCTTCAGCCAGGCAAAATCCTCGCTGATCTACGGTGCCTATGGTGCCGCTGCCTTCTTCAGCCCGTTTCTGGGCGGCATCGTCGCCGACCGCTTCCTGGGCCGCACGAAAAGCGTCATCGCCGGCGGGACGATGATGATGTGCGGCCATTTCGCCATGGCGTTCGAGCCGCTTCTGCTTCCGGCGCTGAGCCTCGTCGCGCTGGGGAACGGCCTGTTCCTGCCGCCGCTCGCCGTGCAGGTCGGCAGCCTCTACGCCGACGATGACCCGCGCAAATCCCATGCCTTTAGCGCTTACTACATGGGCATCAATCTAGGCGGTCTGCTAGCCCCGCTCGTATGCGGATCGCTGGGCGAACTCCTCGGCTGGCACTGGGGCTTTGCAGCCGCGGGGATCGGCATGCTGGCCGGGCTCATCATCTACCGCAGCTTCGCCGCCCTCCTGCCCCCCGAGCCGTCCCGGATGCCGGATACTGCGCGCCAAGCTAGGCCAGGGCTGAGCGCAGGCGAACGCGACCAGATGCGCGCACTCGCATCCATCGTCGCCGTCGTGGTGCTCTTCCGCATCGCCTACGAGCAGAGCGGCAACGTGATTGCCTTATGGGTGTCGCAGCAGACGGATCGGCACATCGCCCTCTTCGGTACAAACGCCGTCATTCCTGCCACCTGGTTCCAGGCCATTAACCCGCTTCTCATCATCGCGCTCACGCCCGTGCTGATCGCCATCTGGGGACATCGAGAACGGCGGCGCGGCGTCGCGAACCTGCTCCACCGCATGAGCCTGGGATGCGTCTTTGCAGGCCTGGCCATGGTGGTGATGATGATGGCAGCGGCACTCTACGCCCGCACTGCGCGGCCGGTCGGGCCGGGGTGGGTAATCCTCTATTTCGTGCTTCTCACCCTAGGCGAACTGATGGTGATCCCAGTTGGCCTCACCATGGTCAGCGCACTGGCGCCAATACGCATGGCGTCCATGGCAATGGGGGCTTGGTATATCGCGAAATTCCTCGGCAGCCTGCTTGCCGGTGTCATGGGTGCTTATTGGGGAATTATCCCGCCTATTCAGTTTTTTGGGCTGGGAGCAGTATCGGTGCTGATCGCGGGGATTGTGCTTTACCTGATGGGAGGAAGGAAGAAAGGCGTTCTTTTTTGAAAAAAAGAACCAAAAAACTTTTGCGAGTTTCGGTCGGGCTTGTGGAAGTGCCCAGCCCAAGGATTCAAAGGTTTTTTGCTTCTTTTTTTCAAAAAAGAAGGTCTTTCTTTCTACTTCAAACAATTCCGAACCAAAGCCTCAAAATCTTTTCCACCCCGAATGGGATCCGCCGCCGGCAACGCAAGCTCCGCCTCTGTCTCCGCCAGCACGCGCCGCCGCTCACGATCGTCGAGGTGCGCCGTATTGAGGCTGACTCCACCGCACCGGACAGCCGGGTTCGTCAGTCTGCCGAGCCGCAATGTCAGGTCGATCGTCTCGCGCAAGCTCGGAACAGGATAGTTCCTGAGCCCGACGATCTGCGAGCGGCCTGGCTGATGGCACACCACGATCACATCGGGTTGGCTGCCATGCAGCAGCGCGAGGGAGACTCCGGCATAGGCTGGGTGAAAGAGCGAGCCCTGGCCTTCGATCACGTCCCAATGGTCGTTCGCCGCATCGGGGCTCAGTATTTCCGCAGCACCTGCTGCAAAGTCCGCCACCACGGCATCCATAGGCAAGCCCGCGCCCGAGATCATGATCCCGGTTTGTCCGGTCGCGCGGAAATCCGCATCGATACCGCGTGCGGAGAAGGCGCGCGCCAGCGCGAGTGCAGTGTATTTCTTGCCCAGCGCGCAATCGGTGCCAACCGTCAGAAGCCGCCTGCCTGTGCGCTTCCTTCCCGTAGCGATGGGAATGTTTGAGGGTGGTACGCGAACGTCCACGAGGCGCCGGCCGAATGCCTTCGCTGCGGCAGCCACCTCGGGGATGCTCGCCAAGGCCGCATGCATGCCGTTGACGATGTCGAGCCCGGCACGCAGCGATCGTACAAGCGCATCGATCCACGAGGGGTTGACCACGCCGCCGATATTGGCGACGCCGATGACAAGCGCACGGGCGCCAGCGGCGTACGCCGCCTCTGGGGTGAGCACGGGAAGCCCGGCCGTCACGCGTGCACCGGGCAGGCTGAATTCGCCCACGCAAAGGTCCGGCGCCCAATCCCGCAAGCCGAACGCCGTCTTTGCGAACTCGGCTTCCTGCACATCTCCTAAAAACAGCAAATAGGGTTGCGGTAGTTGCAGCATCTAGCCCGGCCGCCGCGATCGCGCGCCGCATTTTGCAGTCTTGCTGTGCCCAGGCTTGCTGTGTCCGGCGGAGAGCCGCTTTGCGTGCGGCTGCCCTGCAGACGCGCCCGGTCTCGCGGGCCGCTTAGCCGGGGCAGGGGGTGGCATGACCTGCAAGGCCTGGATGGCGGCGTTCTGCAGCAACTCCTCCTGCGTGGTCGAACACACACAGATGACGAGCGCCTCTTCTTCACCCGAGGCCAGGTAGGCGTGGCCCATTCTACTATCGATATAGACCGACTCGCCGGCCGAAAGGATGACGGGGGCGTAGAACTCCGTGTGCACCGCGATCTTTCCCGCCAGCACATAGATGAACTCCTGCCCGTCGTGCCGGACCATGTCGCCGAATTCCTCCAGCGAACGCGCCTTCACGCGGGTAAAGATCGGGATCATGTCCTTTTGGCGCAGTTCGGGCGACAGATAGTGATAGTCGTAGTTCGGCGTCGTCACAGACAGCGCGGCGCCCAGCGTGCCGACGCTGCGGCGGCCGTTTGCGACCGACAACTCGGTTTTCGGTTCCGCAAACAGCTCCGACATCCTGACGCCGAGCCTTTCGCTGATCATCTGCAGCTTGTCGAATGTCAGTGTCAGCCGATCGTGCTCAACCTTGGACAGGGTAGAGAACGGCACGCCCGTGCGCGCGCTCATTTCCTTCAGGGTAAGCCCATAGCGGGCCCTCAGCCCACGCATCAGCGATCCGAGCGTGGGTTTAGCCGGCACTGTCATTGGCTTCCTGTCCGTCTTCTGCCGCGAAGAGTGAACATGGCGGCGATTGATGCTCCGAAGAAGCCCTCCCAGCATCGCGAGACTAGCCGCACGTTCGAGCACTCCCGGTTAGGACAACTCTAGCCCGTATTGAACCACTTAAGCCAATGTGGTTTCGCTATCAAAGGCCGACGTCCTCTGCAAGAGCAGCGGGCGGTTTGTTTATTATAGCGAGCGGAGCAGCACAAATGAGAAAGCTTCTACAAAATGCAAATGAAATAGATTTGTTACGTCATGTCTTGACATTATCCTGACCAGGATAATACCGTCTTGGCTTGGACAATAGCGGGGCTGGCGAAAGCGGCACCGGATGAGGGGGATGATGCGCCATCTACGTTTGCGTCCCGGGATGGCGTTCGCCATGACGGCGATGGCAGGATTGCCGGCGGCGGCGCAGAGCGTGGCAAACCCTGACGCCGGCTCCACCGCCGCGCCACGTGCGGTTCCCCTGATGAATTCGGCCGCGCCAGCCTCCGCGAAACAAGTTCCCGGGCAACCAGCCGCGGCGAAACAGAACGCAGTCGAACAGATCATTGTAACCGCCAACAAGCGGCGCGAACGCCAGCGTGATGTCGCCAACAGCGTCACCGCCATCTCCGGCGCCACGCTGGACCAAAGGCAGGAAGTCACCCTTCAGGATCTGGTGTCGCAGGTGCCGGGGCTTTCTGTCGAGGCGGACGACAAGTCCGCCGTGCGCATCATCCTGCGCGGCCTGAACAGCGGCGGTGCCGGCGCCGAAGTGGCCTCCGTGCTGGATGACGTGCCGACGAACGCCACGAGTGCGCAGAACAATGCGGCGATCAACACGCCGAACTTCGATACCTACGACTTGCAGAGGATCGAGGTGCTGCGCGGTCCGCAAGGAACCCTCTACGGCGCTACTGCAGAGGGTGGCCTGATCAAATACGTCACAAACCCGCCGGACCCGACCAGATACTCAGGCGCGCTGGAGACCGGCATAGATGGCACCACGGACGGCGGCATAGGCGGTTCGCTGAAGGGTTTTGCAAACTTTCCGTTCTGGGATGGCAAAGCGGCACTTCGCATCACCGCTTGGAACGAATGGATCCCCGGGTATATCGACAATCCGAAACGCGGAAAAACCAATGAAAACAGCGGGCAGCAATATGGCTGGCGCGCCTCGCTGCTCGTCACACCGACGCCTGAACTGACGATCAGGCTTACGGCCGAACGTCAAAGCCTGTTCAGCAATGGTCTGGACTATTTGCAAGTTCCCGGTGCTGCCCTCACGCCGTCCGCACCGCCTGCGAACCAGCTCGACATAGGCAACCGGCTGATCAACAACACTCGGCTGCCTACTCCTGCGCAGAACGAATCTGCCATCTACTACGCCAACATCGCCTATGATTTCGGCTGGTTAACACTAACCTCGATTACCGGCTTCACGATCGAAAACTTCAACAACCGCTTCGACATTTCCGATACGAACCTGGCGCCCGGCCTCAGCTTCGCTAATTATCTGGCCCAGAACGTCTACGGCGTTCCGACTGTCGTCAACGAGCGACAGAACTCGAATAACGACAAGTTCACGCAGGAAGTGCGGCTGTCCTCCGATCCCGGATCGGCCTTCCTCGGGCGCAAGCTCGAATGGCTTGGCGGCGCCTATTTTACGCGTGAAACGTCTGCGCTGCTGCAAGGTGTGGATGCCCTCAGCAGCGCGAACACATTGACCGTACTGAATCCCGCGGCAGGATCGACGGCTGTTGAAAGTGCCCTGTCTGAGTGGGCGGTGTTCGGCCAGCTTGACTACTATTTCCTTCCGAATGTTGACTTGGCGCTCGGCGGCCGATGGAGCGGCACGGCCCAGCATTCCCAGACAACCGATTTCCCCTATGTATTCTACGGCAGCGGGGTTCAGCCAGAAGCCGATTCCAATGATCACGACGCGCTCTATTCTCTGGCGCCGCGCTGGCGCATCAGCGACGACACAATGATTTACGGCCGCCTGGCCACCGGCTTTCGGCCAGGCGGGCCAAACATTCCGGTTCCGGACCATCCGGAAGTTCCGACCTTTTATAATCCCGACCGCACGGTGAACTACGAAATCGGCTGGCGCCAGGATCTCTTCGACAAGAGCGTCGCCATCGATCTCACCGCTTTCTACATAAGCTGGAAGGACGTGCAGGTTCTGTCCGTCCTCGGTGCATTCGGCTTCAATGGCAATGCCGGCAGCGCGGTCAGCAAAGGCGTGGAATGGAACCTCACCTGGGTGCCGCTCAATGGCCTCAAGCTGAACGCCACTGGCAGCTACCAGGATTCGCGGCTAACAGCCGATGCACCAGGCATCGGCGGCGCGGAAGGCGACTTCCTGCCCTACGTTCCCACTGTCAGCAGCAGTGTGAATATCGACTACCGCTGGAACGTGACCGACCGCTTCCGCGCCTATGTCTCCGGCACGTGGAGCTATATCGGCGAACGCTATACCAGCTTTGCGCCAGCGGGCGGCGTCACCAGTAGCCATGTGCAGTTGCCCGGCTACAACACGGGTTCGCTGCGCGCCGGGTTGGAGGACGACCGCTACAGCCTCGAGCTGTTTATCAACAACATCGGCGACAGCCACGCATTGACCTATTATGCCAACCAGGGCGGCGCCAACGAAACGGGCCAGGCTGCCATCATCCAGCCGCGCACTATCGGCCTGACCGCGCGGGTGAAATTTTAAGCCGCATTCCGGGCGCTGCCGCGCCGGCGCAGCGGCCCAAAAGGTGTCATCATGTCGGCCGCCTTTGCCGCTCCCGCCGCCGTGCCACTGTTGCTCTTTGCGGTGGCGCCATCGCTTTTCCCTCAACCTGCCGAATGAAGTAAGAGGTCTCCGCCTTGGCCTCTATGTCATGGTGGCAGCCCTGATCGGCACGGCCGTCGTGCCCGCTGGCATCGCGTTGGTTGGCCGAACGCTCGGCGGCCACGGCCCGGGCGGAAGGGCAATGCTCGGCTTGGCGATAACATTGGTGTGTTTCCCAAGCATGCTCGCTTCCGCATTCTTCCCTGATTATCAGCAAGAGATAACACGCTAATTCCGCAAGTGGGGTAGGTAGCTTTTTCTAGAATCAGCCAACGCGCCGTAGCGCTTGGCTGTGGCTCGCCGCTCGTTACTCATCTGAGCAGTTGTCGGCGTGTGGATGCATGCGCTCATATCGGAAAGCTGCTCGGATCTGACGGGCACAATCCGATGCGGCTATCGGTTAGTTCAGCGTCCACGCCATGCGGCATCAACCTTCTGGCGCCGAACTTCTACATGGCGGCAAGAGCACGAGTTCTGCTGCTTCCTCGGCGTCATTCAGGAGCGTCTTACGAGACGTCCCCATCTGTGCACGAATCGTTAAACCGCGGCCAAGGTCGAGAACCTGGCTTGCGCGCACGGCTACGGGGAAGTCAGACGGGATCTCTCCCGCGCTGACTCCATCGCAAAAACGGCGCTCCAGTAGCGCTACGGCGCCTGCGGCGGCATCCTTCAAGAATTGCCGCACCTCGGGATCGTCTACGAGTGGCGCGACGCATATGATCAGGCATCCTGGAGCGGACCCTTCCTCGGTCGCGGTTTCGACGGCATTCCTCAGAAAGCCGGCGACCGAGTCGCGAAGAGTGCGCGGCGAGAAGAGTGCTTTTGCTGCGAGAGCGCCTTTCGTCTCTGCATATGCCTTGAGGACGCGCAAAAATATCATGCGCTTGTCTCCGAACACGGAGTAGAGGCTAGGGCGTCCCACTCCCATTCCGGCGACGAGATCGTCAATCGTCACCCCATCGTAGCCTTTCGCCCAAAACACCTGGGTCGCCTTCTTGAGCGCCTGTCCCTCATCGAAGCTGCGCGGCCGGCCGCGCGGCTTGGCGGCATTTTGGATCATTTAGTTCAGAACCTGTTGACCAGAGCTGATCCGTTAGAATATAACTAGATAGTTCAAAACTGACAAGGCGTCCGTGCCCCACCGGGCCTCATGGCGGGACGTTTAGCCACGCCCCGGAGACCTCCATGGAACGCTCAGTCGTACTCGTCACTGGCGCGACTTTCGGGCTCGGTTACGCGGCAGCCCGGCTTCTCGCCGAAGACGGCTGGCGCTAGATCCTCGTCACCAGGCGCAGCCTGGCGCGCGCGCGCGATACCGTCGCCGAGCTTGCCGCTGAAACCAAGGCGCAGGTTTTCACGCCGCTGGAGCTCGATCTGGAAGGTTGAGCCGGCGAATGCGGGTAAGCACCCTCGTTACCTCAAATGATGGGGAATTCAGAACAAGAAGTTTAGAAGTGCCTTGACGCCTAGCGAGCCTTCTAATATGAACTAGGTAGTTAAAAAAGCTATCTGGCTTAACGCCGCAAGGAGAATGCACATGCTACAGTATGAAAATAAGAAGGTGGTGATTATCGGCGGCACGAGCGGCATCGGTCTTGCGACAGCGAAGATGCTCGTCGATGGGGGCGCTCGTGTTCTCGTGACGGGGCGGTCGCAAGCCAGCCTTGATATGGCGGAGAAAGAGCTTGGGACGCGCGGCATTGCAATGTCGAGCGACGCGCGCTCGTTGTCGGACATTGATGCCCTTGCGACGCGCGCGCACGACGAGTTCGGCAGCATCGACCTGCTCTTCGTCAACGCCGGATTCAGCCACTTCGCTCCGCTTGAAAACACGACCGAGGCGAGCTTCGACGAAATGTTCAACCTGAACGCCAAGGGACCATTCTTTGCGGTCCAAAAGCTCGCGCCTCTGATCAACCAGGGCGGCGCTGTGATTCTCACGACCTCGGTTGCGAACATCAAGGGAATGCCCATGATCGCCGCCTATGGCGGAGCCAAGGCAGCGCTGCGCTCCTTCGCTCGCACATTCGCCGCTGAGTTGCTCCCTCGAGGTATCCGCGTCAACGCGGTTTCGCCCGGCCCAATTGAGACGCCGATCATCGGCAAAGCCTTTCCAGACAAGGCAATGGCCGACCACCTCACTGAACAGATGCGCGAAGCCATTCCCATGAAGCGCTTTGGCACGTCGGAAGAAGTTGCAAAGGCCGTACTATTCTTGGCGTTCGACGCGACGTTCACAACCGGCCTCGAACTCCCAGTGGACGGGGGCTGGTCGCAGCTCTGACTGTTGCGCCGCTGCCGCCCGATATACGCCTGGAAAACTCGATGCCAACAACGGATTGAGCGACATGCCTTCAGAGCGCGCATACTCCAACAGCACGGCGCCGCAGGTTCACAACAACAGGAGCATCCCATGGTCGACTTCCCCTACCGCTGCGCCTTGATCATCGGCGCCGGACCAGGCATCAGCGCCTCGCTGGCGCGCCGCTTGTCTCAGATCGGCCTCCAAGTCGGTCTTGCAGCGCGCGGCGTCGAAAAGCTGAAGCCGCTGGCTGAGGAAACTGGCGCCGCCGTCTTCTCCGTCGATGCCTCCAAGCCGGAGCTAATGGCGAAATTATTCCTCGACATGGAGCGTCAGGTCGGCGAGCCCGATGTCGTGATTTACAACGCCAGTTCGCGTGTCGCGGGTCCGCTCTCGAGCGTCGATCCAGAAGCGGTCGCAAAATCGATTGCCATTACCGCATTCGGCGCGTTTCTGGCCGCCCAGCAGGCCGCTAGACGCATGGAACAAAAAGGGCAGGGCGCAATCTTCTTTACTGGCGCGAGTGCTGGGATCAAGGGTTTCGCCCAGTCGGCGGCTTTTGCAATGGGCAAGTTCGGGCTGCGCGGGCTGGCTCAGAGCGCTGCACGAGAGCTAGGCCCGAAGGGGATACACGTCGCGCACTTCAACATCGATGGAGGAGTGCGCTCACAGCGCCGGCCGGAGCCGAACGATCAGCCTGACAGCACACTCGATCCCGATGCAATCGCTCAGACCTACATCGACATCCTGGCGCAGCCTAGAAGCGCCTGGTCGCACGAAATCGATCTTCGTCCGTGGACAGAGCGTTTCTAGGCCAGTACTCACGCGGCGTTGCGGCCGTTGCGGATCAGTCGTTCAAATCGTCCGCGTTGGGAAATGCAGGCAGGGCGAGGGCAATCGCTCGACGCAAATCTTTTCGGCTTGCCCCCGACTGGGCCTCGACCGCCATGCCCCAGGCAATCATCAACAGATAGCGCGCAAGCGAATCAGCGCTCATCCCGGCGGTAAGCCTGTTGCCTTGGCGCATCTTCGCGAAGCGCTTGCGTAGGCGCTCCCTCATTTTCTCGCGCAATTCAGCCAGCCACTCCCGAACAGGATCGCCACCCGCACACGGAAGCGAACTGTTCATGGCGAGACAACCTGGCGCGTGGCGCGGATCAGTCAGTATGTCCGCATAGGCGTTGAGAAAATGTTTCGCAACTGCGCGCGGGTTCGGCTTTCGAAAGGCTGCCTCAGCAATTTTACTCTGTTCAGCGAAGTAGCGTTCAACGACTTTCTTGAACAGACCTTCCTTGCTGCCGAACGCGAAGTAGAAACTCGGCGGAGTGATGCCGATGGCTTTCGTCAGATCATTCAGCGACGTCCCCTCGTAGCCATTCTGCCAAAAGAGGCTCGTCGCTTTATCGATCGCGTCATCAAGTTCGAATTCGCGAGGGCGGCCCATTGATGCCAAAGCTCATTATTCTATACCACCGGCTACATAACACTCTGCCCTGGCCGACACAATTTGGTCATGCACGCGGATAGGGGCCGTCTAACCTTTGTCTGCTCGGCCGCAAGCCGACGCTGGCAGGAACGAAGCCGGGGAAGAGCGCAGTTTCAGCGGTTCGCCGCGTCAGGGCGGACATAGATGACCGCGCCAGCAAGGTCGGGCCGCCCAGCAGGCTGAGATATGTCCACCCAGGCCTTGCCCTGGTCCACCAGCGTCATGCGTCCCTCTCCCTCCGGCTTGCCGTTTCTGGCCACGTGATACACGAGCACGCGCGGACCTTCGGGCGAGACCGACAAGCTCAGTGTGGTTGGCTTGAGCCGATGAATAGGCATGGGTTGCCCGTCGACCCGGCCTTCCACTACCTCGTGCAGGGACGGGATCTCCCACCGGATGCGGCCGTCCGGCTGCAGATGAAAGCGATAGCCCGCCGCCGCCGCTGCCTTGATCTCTGCCGTGTTACGCGTCTGGCTGAGAACCCAGTCGCCGTTCCACGGACTTTCGGTAAGGACGGGGACAGGAGGCAGGCTCTGCGGACTCGCCATGCTCAAGGGGGCCGTGATGAAGGCTGCGCAGACGACGACACGAGCGATCACGAACGTTCCTTTGAAGCGTGAAGGTAAGGCATCGACCATCGCCGGTTGGTAGGTGGAATTCATCGCTAAATGCCTGCGGGACGGTCGGCTCAGCCTGGGTGACCGGTGTAGAATTCGCTTGCAATCTTCCATCGGCCATTGACCTTCAGCAGCTGAAGCGTCTTCCAGCCCCAACTTGCGCGCCCCTCGCTGGTGTTAACGAAGACAAGCGAAACCGATGCAAGGCGCCCGTCCTGGTCAATATGGACATTCTGGAAGCGCTGGGTGAACGGCAGGCCATGGAACACGCCTTTGCGGAAGCTTTCGTATTTGGTGGTGACGACGCTCTCGCCACTGGACCGATCCTGCGCGCCGACGTCTGAGAACGGGATGCCTCTGTTAAGAAGCAGATCCTCGAACATTGGCTCGTTCTTGGTCGTGACTGCATTCGTGTAGGTCATGAGCAGCGCCTCGATAGCACTCCGGTCCTTGCCAGTGCTGCCGAACTGGGTTGGGATCGGATCGGCGCAAACCGGATGCACCGCGAGCGTCGCCAACACCACCATAAACGCCACTTTCTTCAAGCGAGACCTCCCCTGGTCGTTCTGCCGCATCCAAGCAGATGAGTAAGGCAGAGCGCTTCGCGATCCGAGTTAATGCTGGTTCATCTCGCGCCTTTCAGCGGGGAGGAGCTCGCATCGACCTGATGGCACTGCTCACGTCCTTTCCCATCTAGACAGCGGTCAGCCCGCCGTCGACCGCAAGGTCGATGCCGGCGACGTAGCTGCTCTGATCCGAGGCGAGGAACAGAGCTGCCGCCGCGATCTCTTCAGGGCGTCCTGGTCTGCCCATCGGGATTGTCGCAGTCATCTGCGTTCTGGCTTCGGCAGCGCCCTCCTTGGACGGGAACTGCTCGTCGAACATCGGCGTGTCGACCGGCCCTGGGCTCAGCACATTGGTTCTGATCTTTCGATCCTTGAGTTCGCTCGTCCACGTGCGTGCTAATGATCTCAGCGCCGCCTTCGTGGCGCTGTAGGTGCTGCGGCCGGGCAGGCCCATGTCTTTTCCCGCCGACGCCACGAGGATGATCGAAGCGCCGTCGCTCAAGTAAGGCAGCGCCTTTTGCACGGTGAAATAAGTGCCGCGGGCATTGGTGTTGAATGTCTGATCGAAATGCTCTGGTGTTGCCGCAGCGGTCGTCATCTTTTCGACGAAGGCAGCATTCGCGAAAACCACATCGACTTTCCCCTTCTTCGCAACGGTCTGGTAGAGACGGTCGAGATCATCGAGTTTCGAGATGTCGGTCTTTACGCCGGTGACGTTCCTGCCGATCTCCGCGACGGCCTTGTCGAGCTCGGTCTGGCGGCGGGCGGCGATGAACACATAGGCGCCTTCTTCTACGAATCTCTTGGCGGTCGCGAGGCCTATGCCGCTGCTGCCTCCTGTAATGACTGCGATCTTGTTTCTCAGGAGAGGCATTCTGATCCTTGTTCGCTTTTCTCATAGCCCGGCGTTGGTAATGGCCTTTTATCCCGGGCCTCTGCGCAGCGGCCCGCGCCACTTTGAGGGGCGCGTCACCGACTCTGGCGCCCAGCTTAAATGCCGTTTTGACTACGGCTGGAGTAAAGCCTTGTTTGCTCTGCTTGCCTCCTCGTCGCCTGGGCTGAGAGGTTTGACAGCTCCGCTCAAGGTCACTTTCCGTTCGGCACCAAAGACAAACATGACGATCACACACGGATCGTCTGTGCGGTTGTGGAATTCATGGAAGGCGCCGTTTTGAACAAAGAAGTCGCCCTCCTTGGCCGTGACCGTGTGTACTTGGCCGTCTTCTCCCGGGTAGGCGATTTCCACTTCGCCCTCGAGCACGACTGCGAGATCGATGGTGTCGGTCCGGTGCATCGCACCGCCGTGCTCGCCTAGAGTCATACCTCCGCCGGTGCCGAAGTCGATCTTGGCCATCAAGCTCCCGAGATCCGTGACACCCGCCTTCTCGGGAGGAATGACTTGAAGATCGACGCGCACTGAATTCTTTGGCCCGAAGATGCCAAGCCGCTTGTATTCACCGAGGACTTGCTCAGCCGTGAGGGGTAGCTCGGGAACCTTGTCGAACCCCCAGATATTCGTGACCCTCTCGGCAACGTCGGTATCAAGAATTTCTTCTACTTGCATGACAACGCCAGCCTCACCCTCTGCACTCACAATCCGACGCATCTTCATATTGCGTTACTCCTAAAAAGATGACCGCGACGACCTGTGTGTCGGTAGGCTCAATCGCCTCCTCCGACAAAACCAAACGTCGAGCGGCAGCCGCCTCAACTCTTAGCTATAGCGTTCGCTACAAAACGCCTTGAGTCTCGTCAATCGTTATATACCGGGCGCTATAAAACCATTGACAGGTGAAGCTAGAGTGTTCACTACAGATGTGCGGTGTTCCGACAGCCTGAGAGGGAGCTGGCGCCCGCGCGAAACGTCGAGCGCAATGCCGCAGCCGCGGCGACGACCTCTGGGTCTTTTCGCCAAAAAGGGCTTCCTATGACAAAGGTAGTGAACACTCCGTTTCCCAAACGAGGGAGATTTCGTCGGACCCTCGCGACCGTTACCGCATTCCTGCAATCGCTGGAGACCAGCAGCTTTGATTATACGCATAACCGGATCGACAGATTAGAACGCGATGTTGAGCAGCTGAAGAAGCAGATGCGTTAAAACCGAGATCCGCAGACAATCGATGCTCATACGGCAAACGGCGACGCTATCGAGTATTGATTTTGCGCCGGCCTATCGTTCAAAGCCGGCATTGCACGCGGGCTGTTTCACCGCATCAAGTGGCTAAACATTAGGCGCTCGGAATGACGACCGCTTTGGCTTGGATAGCCCAATCAAGACACAGTTGTTGGCTTCAAAACCAGAATTTTGCTGGTCGAGGATAGAAGTTTGGCTCGCTTTCGGTGAGCCGCGCCCGAGCGCTGGAGGTAGTGCTTACGTACTCAGTGCCATTTCGTATTCATTCTGCCTGAAGGCATCTTCTCCCCCAGCATGAATAAATCAAGACCATCTTTGATTTAGCTTGCCAGCAGACGTTGCCGAGTCACACTGTGTCAGACGCCACTTCATCGTCGCAGGCTTTGTGCTGCCATTCGCCAGGGTTGAACTCGAATGTAGGAGCGAATACATGAGCATACGTTATTGGGCGAGTGCCGTCTCGGGTACATGGAGCGTCGCGTCGAATTGGTCGGGCAGCCTTGTGCCGGGGGCCGGCGACTCTGTGGTCATCGATGCAGTGCCGACGAACAAATTCCAGCCGTATGCGGTTTCTATCCTTTCACCCGTGACTGTTCTTTCGCTCACGATCGCTGAGCGGAATGCTTACGTGATTGCGCAGAGCGCAATAAGCGCAGGTGCGATCTCCCTGACGGATGGGCATCTGGAAACCTATAGCAGCATCGCTTCGAGCTTAAGCATCTCTGGCGGCACACTCACGCTGGATCAAGGAGCAAGCTTTTCTGGATCGCTGACTGCGGACGGCGGCAAGGTTGTGTTCAACGGTGCGGAAGTGAGCGGTTCCGTGACATGGTTGGGTGGCAAACTCCTATTACGTGCAGGCACGGTTTTTACGAACGTGAGTTGGCACGGGCAGCTTGATCCCACCGGCAGCGCATTGATTATAAAGGGCGGCTTATCATTGACCGGCGCCAGCGGCACCGGCCCAGGGCAGGCGACGCTTGCCGGACTGACCCTCAATCAGGTCGCAAACCTGGACAATGCCACCATCACGCTCACTGGCGCCAACGCGAACTTCCTGGTTGAGAATAGTCCTTTATTGGCCCTCGGCAGCGGCTTGGTGCTGCAGAATGCACATGCCTTCATGTCGGCCGGTGACACGCTGGTGAACAATGGGACACTAAACGGCGGCAGCGTCAGCGGTGACGGATTTATCAACAACGGGCTGATCGAAGGCAGTTTTACGGAGAAGGCCAAGCATTTCACCAACAATGGCACCATCCTTGCGCAGAACGGTGCTGTGTTGGAGCTTCCTTCCGATTTCCAGACAAAAGTCGGGCCTCAATCACAGATCGACCTCGTTGGTGGCAATCTCGTCCTGGATGGCTTTCTTGCGACATCCAGTCTGCTTGACCTCTACATGCTTGATCACATCAGCACGTCTGGCTCGTGTGGGTTCGCCGTTGCCGGCGGCCTGAACAATAGTGGCGAAACTCTTACCATCGGAGCCGGATCGCAACTCGGTACATTCTACGGCGGCGCCACCATGTCCGTAACTGCTGGGGCGATCGATGATCTCGGCGGTGCAGAACTGGGCACGCTTAGCCTGCTTTATGCAAACTATATCGAGAAGGCCACCGCTGCTACTCTCGGCACTGCAACATTCAAAGGCTCCAACTTCTCAGGTGCCGGCACGGTCGTTGCACAAAATCTGACGCTCGATCAAAGCACGCTGACCGGGGTGGGCACGTTGGATATCGGGGCCAGTCTGGACCTCGAAGGAGCCGCCATATCGGGGGTCAATAAATCGGGAGTGGTCGATGTCAATTTCAGCAATGGTTACCTGAGCGATCTCACAATTGGTGCTAACCAATCCGTCAAGGGTTACGCTTTTACGTTTGGCGCATCAGGGCAATTCGGTTCCGGAGCAGTCAATCTTGCAGGCGGCGCCTCCATCGACAATGCGAGCTTTACATTTGACGGTGGCTTCCAGAACAGCATGACAGATGAGGGAGCGATTGCCGACACCACGCTCGGCGCGCATGTCACGACGACGCTTTTGAGCGGAGAGCTTGATATTCTCGGGCAAGATGCCCACGGTAAGGTCGTCAATGACGGATTGATGCTGATAAACGGGGAGCTCTCCGTTGGCGAGGCAGCAGGTAT
Organism: Acetobacteraceae bacterium; assembly: GCA_965198825.1. GTDB lineage: Bacteria > Pseudomonadota > Alphaproteobacteria > Acetobacterales > Acetobacteraceae > BOG-908. The sequence goes on from CBDAQB010000003.1 coordinate 1,127,520, forward strand.
CTTTTCCACTCAATCCGTATTTCAGAATGCCGGTAGTATCACGGTTGGCCACGGAAGCGCACTCTTCATCGACCCCACCTACGGCGAGCTGATCAATTCGGGCACTATCAGCATCAATGGCGGCGCGTTGGAGGCAACGGCCGCCAACCTCGTCAACCATGGCAAGCTTTCCGTGACCGACGGAACGCTCGTTCTCGACGGGCCTCTCACCCTTGGTGATCTCACACACATCGACCATCCCGGGAGCGAACTCCTCGTCAATGGAAGCCTTGATCTTGGAGGCAGGTCTATCACCTTGCTGAGCCCGGCTTTACAGAACCTTGTGCTCAGTGGAGAGGTGTCGAACGGTTCACTGTCCATAGGCGCCGGCAACACCCTTGTTACCACCGGATTTGGCCTATCCTATGGGGCTACGCTGGCGGCGGCGCTGAACAACAACGGCACGATCATCGCGACCGTTGGACTAGGCGAAACCGACGTTCAAACCCTAGAGTTGACCAAAAACGTTGTCGGCCACGGTGTGATAGACCTGGGCATCGTCTCAAACGACCATAGTAATATTATTATTGTCAAGCTCGACGGATCGGTCGCTGCCGGGCAACACTTGGCCTTTATTTCAGGCTACGACGGACTGGAATTCGGCAGCCTCGCAGCCGCTTCAGGTTTCGCGGGCACGATCACGGGCCTTGGGGCCGCAGGCGTTATCGAACCGTCCTTCACCTTCGACAACGCTAGCATAAAGTCAGCCTCCCTTGCCGATCATGCAATCGACGTCCTGTTCAGCAATGGCGCCTCTGCGACGCTTGCTATGGACGTTACACCCACCGGCTCACTGAGCTTTTATAATTCGCTTGGCAATGGCATTCTGGAATACACGCCTGGCTCATTTGCTGTGCATTCGCCACCTCATCATGCGCATGCTTGATGCTGACGTCGTTTATGGATGACTTTCCAGTCGGTCTGTGCACCTGAACACATGTGACTCCGCCTCTGAAAGACATCGTTACGTCCAACTGCTATCAACCGGGTACGCTTTGACGTGCTCGATGAAGGCACGCAACTTTGGCAGAACCTGGCGACGCTCAGAGAAGAAAAGAAAGACGCCTGGAACTTTCGGCGCGTGAGCCTTTAAAACTTCTTCTAAAGCTCCGCTGGCGAGGTGCTCGAGCGCAATTGGCTCGGGCACTTGCGCAAGCCCCACGCCGGCAAGTGCTGCGCCGAGAACGGTCGGAAAATCGTTGGCGATCATCGGGCCGGTTACTGCCATATCTAAGGCGCGGCCGTCTTCGAGAAGTCGCCACTCACCGATCGCTCCGCTTGAGCGGCGGATGCGTATGCAGCCAAAGCCGCGCAGATCAGCAGGCGTTTCAGGCCGCCCGGCACGCGCTAGGTAGGCCGGGCTGCCCACGACCATCAGTCGGAACGGCGGAGTGAGCCGTATTGTCACCATGTCTTCGGCGATGAACTGGCCCATGCGAATGGCAGCGTCGAAATTGTCCCTGGCTAGATCGACGAGTTCTTCGCTGGCCGCAATCTCGATGGTGACCTCAGAATAGGCGGTGCAGAACGAGGCCAGGATCGGCTCGAGAACAAGCGGGACGACCGCCCTGGGCACCGCGAGCCGAAGCAACCCTGAGGGCCGATTGGCCAAGCCTTTGGCCGCGTCGCGTGCTGCCAGCATAGCGGTGAACGCTGGCTCGGCATGAGCCAGGAAGCGCGCGCCTGCTTCGGTAAGGCCGACACTGCGCGTTGTCCTCGTGAACAATGCAACGCCGACACTGGCCTCGAGCGTGCGCACCGACTGGCTCACGGCGGAAGGCGAGACGCGGAGATCATCGGCCGCCTGGCGAAAGCTCCGGCGCTCGGCGACACGCAGAAAGGCCTCAACGCCCTCAAGGGCGCCGCGATCGACTGTGTAGTTTCGCTTCATGGTTCATGCACACTACGCTCGGTTATCGCGTTAAGCGAGCGCCGCTACATGGGTTCCAGACGAAAAGGACCCTGAAATCATGACAAAACCCAAGACCCTCGTGACCGGTGCGACCGGGAAGACCGGCAGCCAGGTCGCAGCGCAACTCCTCGCCACGGATCATCCGGTCCGGGTGTTTGTCCGTCAGGCTGATGCACGCAGCGACAGGTTGAAGACAGCGGGCGCTGAGGTCGCTGTTGGCGAACTCACTGATCCGCAAGCGCTCCTCGATGCGATGCGAGGCGTGCAGCGCGCCTACTTTCTGCCGCCCTTTGACCCCTACATGATTCAAAGCGCCGCCGCCTTCGCGGTCGCTGCCCGCGAAGCCCGGCTCGAGTCAGTGGTGGTACTAAGCCAGTGGCTGTCGAACCCCGCGCACCCATCGCTCTCCACTCGTCAGCACTGGCTTGCCGACAGACTCCTCGCGCTACTACCCGAAACGGGACTGACCATCGTCAATCCGGGTTTCTTCGCCGACGTGCCTTACATGAGCCTGATGAAGTATGCCGCGCAGTTGGGCGTGTTCCCGGTGCCTGCACGAGGAACAAGCAGAAACGCTCCGCCTTCCGTGGATGATATCGCCAGGGTTGTGGTTGCAGCATTGATCGATCCCGGCAAGCACGCAGGGCAGCGTTATCGCCCAACAGGGCCCGACATGCTCTCGTTGCACGAAATGGCGGCGATCATGGGCAAGGTGCTCGGGCGCACGGTCCGCCACGTTCAGATGCCGCTCTGGATGTTCTACAAGGCCGCGCGGATGGATGGATTTGAGCCCTTTCTGTTGAGCCAGATGGGTGCATTCCTGACCGACCACGATCGTGGGGCCTTCGAACTCGGCGGACCTACCAGCCACGTGCTCGAGGTGACCGGCCGAGCGCCGGAGAGCTTCGAGGTTGTCACAAGGCGCTATGCGGCGCGCCCGGAAGCGCTGCGCAACGCAAGCAATTTCCTGGCGACCTTGGCGGATTTCATGAGTGTGCCGCTGCGGCCTGGCTGCCATCCCAAAAAGTTCGAGCGGACGCTCATGATGCCGCAATCCTCGCGGCCTGTGCTCAGCGCGGACTCGGAGTTTTGGAGGCACGAACACGGCGTATCGCTGAAGGCTGGCACGCCAGGTGAGCCCGCTGCCTGTGCTTGGGGCCGCGGACTCACGCCTATCGTCGCCTGATCGATCTGCTCGAAAATGCTGCGGCTGCAGGCAACATAGGCGTTGCCGATATTCGTCAGCAGCAGCTTGGGGCTGGTTCGGCGCCTAAAGCTGCGTCCGCAGGAATGCCTCGCGTTCTGCAACCTTTCGGCTCGCGGTTGGCGATGGCACCCCTAGCTTACGCTAGGCTGCCGCCGTCAACCGCTGCGGTCGATGCTGTCATGACATTGAACCAATCCCTGCTGTCTCTCGAAAAGCGGAAGGATGGTTACCGGGGATAGTGGATACTGCGTGCAGGTGGAAAATCGTATCTCGCCGTCACCCAGCCGATATCGGCCGAGGCAACGAGAGGAACCCGCCATGACCACCAAAGCCTCCTTACTGGCAACAATTTTCAGCGGTGTCGTCAGCGCCGCGAACGTCGTCTCACCGGTCGCGGCGCACGCACAAAGCGTTGCAACCGCCGGCATCGCGATCGTCACCACTCCCGTCGATGCCACCCAAGTCCGCTATGGCACAGTGAACATCGATGGCTTGAACATAGCCTATCGCGAAGCCGGTGACCCGAAGCTGCCGAAGCTTGTGCTGCTCCACGGCTGGCCGTCATCGTCGCACCAGTATCGAAACCTGATCCCGGCGCTGGCCGACCGCTTCCACGTGATCGCACCCGACTACCAGGGCTTTGGCAACAGCGACCATCCTGATCCAGCAACGTACCATTACAGCTTCGCTGCCATCTCTACGACAGTGGAGAAGTTTCTGGCTGCGAAAGGCTTCGATCACTACGGGCTGTTCATGCAGGATTATGGCGGCCCGGTGGGCTTCCGCATTGTCGGGCGAAATCCGAAGGCGCTCGACTGGCTGATCATCCAGAACACGAACGCCTACGAGGTCGGGCTATCGGCCGCTTGGGACGGCTTTCGCAAGGCACTTTGGATACACCGCAATGCTGAAAGCGAAGCGCCGCTCGCCGCCTTCAACACGCCTGATGCGATCAAGATTATCGTCTATCTTGGCGGTGCAGGGCACCCTGAGTTGATCGCGCCGGAAGCCTACGAGAGCGATGCCGCCTCGGTCGCCGGACCGGCCAACCTGCGCATCCAGCTCGACCTGTTCTACGACTACAGGACAAACCCGCAGAATTACCCTGCCTGGCAGAAATTCTTGCGCGACAATCAGCCGAAAACGCTGATCTTCTGGGGTCAGCACGACCCGTTCTTCACGCCTGCCGGCGGCGAAGCCTACCTGAAGGACCTTCCCCATGCCGAAATTTACCGGTTGAACGCCGGTCACTTCGCCACGGAGGACAACCTTCCCTTCATTGCCGCGCATATCATCGGCTTCTACGACCATCAGGTGAAGCCCGCGAAATAGCTGCGCTTCCCCGGCGACGGCGTCGCCGCGCCATCTCAAACTTCGAAAGGGAAAATTGGCCGCATCGGGAAGGTGCGGTCAAAAAGCCATCAGTGGCCGGGCGATATCCCCGCTGGCCGTTGGGGGGTAACCGAGTGGCCGAAATTGGCACCAAGCCTGTTACGAGTCGCACTCTCGTTGAACTGGCCAGTCACCTGGCTCGGCGATCTGGCGTCGTAGGGCGCTTCACCGGTGTTGGCCGCATGGGCTTGCACCGCCTCGGCGCCGAGCTTTTGGTTCAGGCAGGAGTAGCTCTCCGCCGTTCCCACTTGAACGTCCACACAGCTTTCGTGACCGGGCTGCGGGGCCGGCTGCGCCAACGCAAGCGGGATAATGCTCACGACCATTGCCGTCGAAAGCGAAGCCGCTCCGACGATTTTAGCGGTCAGCCCGCGGAACAGGCGCCACGAACTCCTGGTCGTGCAGTTCATCATCGTATTTCTGAACCATGTTCTCGAGAGTGACTTTGGCGGATCCGATAATGGGCTCGTAACTGCGCAGCAGGATGCTCCTGAAGCTCTGCGATTGGTAGAGGGTCAGGATCTCCTCGCCCAGGGCGATCAGCTTCGTGTTCTCCGCCTTGCAGGTCGCGACCGCCTTTGTCTCGCCCCCCAGTCGGGCGGTGGCTTGCTGACCCTCTGCCTCCTTGCTCCTGGCAACCTGGGCTGCCGCGTTGTAGGCCGCCTGCCACTTCGTCAGCCCTTGCTGCAAGGCCGCGTTCTGCGCCCGCGCCTGCTGCAATGCGTCCTGCAAGCCTTGAACGTCAGCTGCTGGTGCCGAGGGCTTTGCCGGCACTGTCGCCGCGAGCTTGGCGTTTGCGGCGTCGAGTTGAGCCTGCAGCGCCTGTTGCGCCGCCTGCGCGCGGGCGGCATCAGCCTGCGCTTGCCCCACCTGATCTTGCGCCGCGCGCATTTGGCTCACCGCCTGCCGCAGCGCGTCACGCAGACGGTCCTCGTTGCTCGGCTCGTCGGCACGCGCATGCGCAGTGCAAAAGAGCGCTACGGTGAGGATGCCGGTCGCGAGGCGCATGCTCAGAAACTCGATTGCAGATCGAGCTGCAGGACATCGTTATCGTCCTTTGGCCCGGAGATTGTCTGCGAGCTGAACCAGCGCAATGACAACAGCGTGTCGCGCGCGACGCCTAGGCTGCCGGTCAGGATATAACCCTGCGCGTTTGTGCCGCCGAGGTGGAAGTCGGCGTCGTTGATCGAATCGAGTGTCGCGTCCGTCTCAATATATTTGTAAGCGACGCCTATGTTCCAATCCCATCGCTTGTGTATCACCGTCTGGCCGAGGGTCGCACGTATGACGTATCCGGTGTCGCCGCCTTGATAATGGCCGTTGCTGCCAATGTTGTTTTGCGGTCCGATTGGACCGTTTGGCGGACCATGGTCGAGGATGGCGGCGCGATTGTAAGCAAGGTTTTTCAGGAACTCGCCGTCAATCGAAACATTGAACGGCGCATAACTGGCGATGTCGATCCTCGGGTGCACTTCAAGAACCGCGAAGCGCGACGCTAGGCCGTAATACTGCGGGTTCGGCGGATTGGTAATTCCGGGAACGTTAGTGATGTTCCTGATGGCATAAACCGTATTGCCAAACTGCTGGAACGGGAAACGCGTGTTGTCGGTGTTGCAGGTGTAAGTCCCGCCGAGCTGCTGTGCGCATGGCTGCGATACCGCGCCTTGCACGCCGGTAAAATCAAAGAACCCCACCCCAAGCTTGGCGAGAAGGTCCGGCCGCACCTGCCACTGCCCGCCGCCCTGGATGGCCAGCATATAGCCGTTGTCGCTGCCGAACTTGATATTTGAATTGGTGGAAAAGTCGAATGCAGAGTTCAGGATGGGAAACACGCCCCCATCGACGAAAAGACCTGCGCCGCTGCCGATGCCCTGCGAATACTGCGCGGCGATACCATCGAAGCCAAGTTCGCTATAAAAAAGCAGGTCTGTCGTAAAGAAGGGGTTGTTTTCCCGCCCCGCTAGCAAGGTCAATCCTGGAGCCGGCTGATAGGTGAAATTGGCACGGTCGATATAAACGGCATATTTGCCGAAATCGCCCGGCTGCCCGAGTGTCTGGTTCGGCGTGACTGGCCCGTTGTCGGAGCCGGTGCTGATCCGCACGTCGGCTGTCAGCCCGTCGTCGATCTGCGCCTGCACGCCGATCCTGGCTCGCACCCGTTCCCGGTCGCGGTCTGCTGTGGTGTTCAGGAACGGCGGGTTGCCTTGTGCCAGGCTACCCTGGCCATAATTGTTAGCATCGAACGGCGAGCCGTTGTTGATCGCCTGAAAATTGACAAACCTGTTGTCGTTCTTGTTGCCGAAACTGTCGCGCTCGTAGCGCACGCGCAAATCGCCATAAAGCTTGAACCGTTCGGTCCATTCCGGCAGCGCCCCCGGTGCTGCCCAGCCTTCCTCCTTTGATTCGGTCATCACCTGGGCACGCACTTCATCGGCAATCTGCTTGCGTACGAACTGCGGCACATAGGTGACGCGTATCTCGCCCTTCTTCTCAGGCGGCGCTTCGGCCTCGACCGCGACAGGGGCTGCCGCAGCAGCGCCCTTCTTCCGTTGAGCCTTCGGCGGCGTCCCCGTTTCGCGCAGCAGTTCCCCCGCCTGACCGTTCGTCAAAATGCCTTTCTGTATCAGTAGCTGTATCAGCTTGACGGTCTGCTCGTCGGCTTGCGCTTGCCCGCCCACGACCACACTCAGCAGCGCACCTGCCGCCAGCGGCCTTTGCCAAGATAATCTCCGCGCAGAGCGCCTTCGTTTCCCACGCATGATCCGCTCCAAACTTTTGTTCTGTTCCGTGCTCATCCGCGTATCCGCTCGACAATGCTCACGGTGAAGGTCTTCGATGTCATTTCCGCTGGCGGCGTGTCGTTGGTCGAGACCGACTGGAGAACGCGTGCAACCTCTGCCTTGACGTCGCTGTCCCCGGTAAAGTCCGCGATTGCCGCGTGCGTGATATGCCCAGACCCATCAAGCTGAAATGTCACGCGCAGCCGGTATTTTTCGAAGCGCAGGCGGTCGTCGCGACGGATTGCCGCCTCGATCTGCGATTTCACAACGCCGCTGTAATACGCGTCATTGTCGCCGCCCGTGCCGTCACCGGTTCCGCATCCACTGCCCACACAATCACCGCCGCCACCATTGCCGGCTGCGAGCGAGCCGGGGCCCGGCCCCGTGATGGATGTTGTGACAGCCGCAGGCGGCGACGGAACCTTGGAAGCCTTTGGCGTGGATGATTTTTGCGGCGAAGCCGACTCCTTCGGCTTGTCCTGCACCATCTTTTGGGGTGTAGGCGGAGGCGGTTTGGGCGGCGGTGGTGGCGGGGGAGGGGGTGGCAGCATCACCTGGGTAATGTGCGGCTCCTGGTGCGGCCGTGCGGCTGGGCTCGATCCCTTGAGCAAATAAGCGCCCAGCAGGACGCCGCCGGCGGCTATGCCGACACCCCCGGCACCGATGGCCAGCCAATGCCAGACCGGCCGCGATGCGCTCTCTACGGTGAAGGGGTCATCCTCGAACATAGCTAGCTACTCGGCGTCCGCTGCGCAGCCAGGCCGATGTTGGTGATACCGACTTGCCCGCACAGGTCGAGCACATTCATGATCTTCTCGTACTGTACGCCGCGGTCACCCTTCAGTACGATGGGCAGGTCTGGCGTCACGGCTTTCGCGTCACGCAACTTGGCGCCGAGTTCGGCGAGGCTCACGGGAATGGCGTCGATAAAGATCTGCCCCGACGTCGAGACGGAAATCACCTTCGTCTTTGGCACGGCTAGTGAAACGGTCGAGCTTCCGTGCGGCAAATCCACTTTCACGCCCTGCACCGAGGCGGTCGTCATGATGATAAAGATCACCACCAGCACGTAGGCGAGATCAAGCATCGGTGTGATGTTGATATCGTCATAAGGCTTCTCGTCATTCACCTGCATCGGACGGGCTCCTCACTCGCCCGCGACGGGGCTGGAGCGGCGGCCGAGATCGCCTTCGGCAATGCGCGTTACGATCTCGTCGACGAACACGCTCATCTCGGTAATGACAGACTTGATGCGCGTCTGAAAGTAGTTGTAGCCGAACAGCGCGGGGATCGCGACGAACATGCCGGCGGCTGTGGCGAGCAGCGCGGCCGATATGCCAGGCGCGATGGAATTCACGTTCACATCGCCCTGCGCTGCAATGGCGGCAAACGTGATCATGACGCCGACGACAGTTCCAAGCAGGCCGACGAATGGGCCACCTGAAATCGCAATGGTGAGGAACACCATCAGGTTGTTCAGCCGAGCCGACTCGCGGATCAACTGCGCGTCCATTGAAGATCGGATGGCCGCGAGCGACTGCGGCGCAATCTGCCCGTCGACCAGCGTGCGTCCCGCGGATAGCCGGTCGTTCACCTCGCGCACGCCGGTCTCATAGATGCGGTAGAGGCTTGACGCAGCAACCTTCTGCGCGCCTTCCCGCGGCAGTTGCGGCAGCAGATCGTTACTTGGCTTCTTGGCGGTTTCCCGCAGGAGCTTTCGGAAACGCTTGTTTGCCCCAGCCGTTTTGCTGACATAAACGCCCTTCAGCACCATGACGAGCCAGGACACCAGCATCATGAAAGCCAGGATGCCAATGATCACCCAGGCATCCAGGGTTACCGACTTCAGGATGATGCCGAGGTAGCCGCTGCCGAAGCTGCTGGTCTGCTCCGGGTTTTCAAACACGAGAAGGTTGGCTTGCGGTCCCTGGCTATGGTCCGCCACCATGATGGCGCCGGCTGGCCGCGCCACCTTGCTGATCTGGAATTCGTCGATCTGTCCAATGAAGTTGCTGCCCGGCGGAGGAGCGGATGCCGCTGCGGCTTGAGCTGCCGCTGCATCGCCGCCGAGCACGCCGGCACCATTGATGGCGGGTAGGGCGCCTTCCGCCTGAGCGGCTTTAGTGCCATCGACGTAAAGCGTGATCGTGCCTGCCGCCGCAGTGACAGTGACCAGGTGCCAGCTATCGGCCACCAATGCAGCGGGCGCCTGCGCGCGTGCGGCGCCCGTGGCCGACGTCACTGCGGCAAAGGGCGCGCCTCCCTGGAGACCGATGGTGACATCGTTGGTTCCCGCGGCATCACGCTGCTCGAACAAGGTGGTGCTCTGCATAACAGGCGCGGGCTTCACCCACATCTGCCAGGTCATGGCGCCCCCAGCGGCGATGTTCAGCGTAGGGTTCGGCGCCAGCTTGACCGGTGCGGTTCCGTCGAATTTCTCGCCTGCGCCGATGATCGCGGTGTCATCGCGCTTGCCCGGCGTCAACGCATTGTTGCCAAACGCCGTGCTGTCATGGGCCAACCCGCTCTCGTCGGCAAAGTGCCAGACCAGCAGCTGATCTGCGTCATAGGTGGCATGGCTGTCGGACCCGTCGTTTGCCTTGGAATTGCCCCAGTACATCATGATGCTGGTGGTGGCGCCCGGCGCCAGGTCGGGCACATCAACCCAGATCAGTGCAACCTGATCGATCAGCCCATCCCATTTCTCAAAATGATAATGCAGCGGTGTCCGGTCGTCGGCAGCGACGAACCGGATGTCGCCGCCATCCTGTTTCGCGCTGTCGAACTTGAAGTTGTTTGCCAACAGCCGCACCAGGATTTGGGTGCGCCCTATTGCCTCGCCGACATTGGCGCCCTTCGGGCCGGCATCGACATCGATCTTCACGCGATACTGCCAGTCGCCGTTCCACCACGCGGCCGATGCACCCGCTGCAAGCAGCATCTGCGCACAGGCAAGAAGAAATGCTACCGCCATACAGCGGGTGACGCGCTGCCAAAAGGATCTGCCAGCCGTCATCATTAAAACTCCCCATAGAGTCGGAACAGCACGCGATTCGTGCCCGCCTTGGTATCAGGACCAGTGTTCAGCGCCTGCGCGTCCTGCACGGAGGCGTTCAGGTAACCCCAAAGGTTGACGCGCGTGCCAATGCCCACGGAATTCAGAACTGTCGTAGCCTTTGTCCCAGACAGCGCCTGCCTCTGGCTCTCGATGCCAGTGTCCGCGAACAGATGGAAACGCCAACTCTTAACTGGCCCCTTGACGTATTTCGCGATCGATGGGCTTCGCGCTTCGGCCTGAGCGGAGATCCCGTAATCGCCCAGGACTTCAGATTCGAGATACCCGCGCAGACTGTCCGCGCCGCCCAATCCAATCTGCTCGCTGGAGACCAGGGGATCGTTGGTGATCTGCGCCTGCGCCGATCCCCAAAGCTGCACATCGTGCGGCAGATCCTGCTCGCGCGTGACACCTGCGCGCAGAACGGAAAATCCCGGCGGAGCGTTGAAGCGCTTGGTATCAAAGCCGCTTGCGCTGCTGCCCAATCCAGACAATCCAAGCTCCACGCCGATTGTCGCGTCGGTTGTTGAGTGTGTGCCTGTCCAGCTCGCCGCGTAGTTCGCGTTCAGTGGATAATAGGTGACTGGAGCGGAGGTCACCTGGCTCGTCGAGGTGAAGGTATCGAGCTCATAATATCGTTTATAGTCCCAGCCGACGCTAAACGAATGGCTGAAACTCGCCGTGGACCCGAGCGGCACCAGCAACCGGAAGCCGGCACTCGTCCCGCGCCCCGCGACATCGGTGCTGCCAAGCGTCGTCACGTTGCTGTTGGAATGCAGATACGAAAACAGCAGTGATAATGTCTGGCCAGGAATGTGGAATAGGTAGGACGCCGAGGTGACTTCGGCATCGGCGACACTTTCCGGCGCCACTTCATAGCTGATCGTACCGGTGTCACCGCGTTGAAAGAAATTGTCGTAGCTGAGCGAAGCGGACACCCGCAAAGATGTGGTGCCCGAGTTATAGCGGTTGTTCAGCTCGACCGATCCGTGCAGCGGAAACTTGTCAGTGACGTTGAGATCGACATCAACGGTATCCGGCTCTCGGCCAGGCCGCAGCGACGGCTGAACCGTGCGGTCGGGCAGCAGGTTGAGGCCCACGAGGTCACGGCTAATCCTGCCCGTGTTAGGCACAGTGCCGGGTGCGAGGGAGGGCGCGCCAGCCCGTACGTCGCTGGGCAGAAAATATCGGCTGCCGACAACCCGCAGACGTTCGACACGCCGTTCGACGACGCGCATGACGATGATTCCGCCGGTCTGATTGACGTGCTGCGGCGGCACGGTCACGGAGACCGTCGGGTAGCCGGCTTTGTCGTAAACCGCAGCCAATGCAGCGCGCGCCTCCTCGACATCGCGGGCGGTGCGCGAGGGCCCCAGAAACGGATATACCGCCTCCTCGACCTGCTCCTGCGGCAGCACGGTATCGCCTTCTACCCGTATCTCCAGCAGATCGAAGCTCTGCTGTTTGGCGGCGTCAGTTACGGCTGCGGCACAGATTATGGCTGTTCCAGCGAGCAAGGCCGCCTTCGCAAATCTGCACGCCATCGTCTCCAACCTGTTTGGCTCATCGTCCATTTCGCAGCGCATGCCCCCTCGCTGCGTCGAAGCTGCCTCTCCAACAGTTTGGCTTGAGATGCAAGATAAGCTCAGTAAATTTTCATGGTTCTGCTGATATTTAGAACTTATGTCACAGAAACATAATACGGTTTCAGATTGACAAATTCAAAGTGGTTTAGAAACAACGTCCTCGAACTATGTCACAGAACTGTAGCGTTTCTATCACGTGACCGTCACGGACGCGTCATGAGTTTCTGTTAACACCCCGCCGTCAGCACGGCTGGCTCACCTTCAGGGGATAACAACAATGACTCGCTCAATCCTGCTCGGCGCGGTTTCCGCGGCGGCACTCACCATGTCGACCGGCGCTTTCGCCGCTCAGCCCAGCATCACCGGCGGCGGCTCGACACTCGCCGAGTTCGACTACTTCAACGAATTCGCCGCGTTCAACGCGGGCCAGGGCCCCACGGCGGCAATCTTCTTCAATGCCGACGGCACCACTGCTCAGCAGCAGCTCTACTGGCCGGCAGGTTCTGGCGCTGGCCAGAACGGGCTTCTGAACGACGACCTGACCTGCGACGCCAACAAGGTAACCGGCGCAAACGGCGGCGCTTGCAGCGGCGGCATCCTCGAGACGATCTACGGCGCTTCAGATGCAACGCTCAGCAGCACGCAGATCAGCACCTGGGCGAGCTCGGCCACAGGCCAGGCGCAGGCTGGCGACCTGATCCAGCTCCCGTCCATGGGCGTTGGCATCTCTTTCCCGACGGTTAACTCGGGCGTCACCACGAACGGCCAGGTCTCTCTGACCGATGCCGATCTTTGCGGCATTTTCTCCGGCAAGATCAACAACTGGAGCCAGCTCGCCACCCAGGTCCAGAACAAGGGCAAGGGCATCGTCGCTGGCCCGATACAGGTCATCTATCGCGCCGATGGTTCGGGCACGAGCTTCCTGCTGATCAATCATCTCAGCGCTGTCTGCACCTCCGCCAACACTGCGCCTGGCGTTACGTTCACTCCGTCCACGACTTTCAAGAGCATTTTCGGCACCAACCCGGTCCCCAGCAACTTCTATGGGGAGACTGGCAGCAGCGGCGTTGCCAATTACATCTCCGGCCTTGGCTCGAGCAACGGCAACCCGACCTTCACCGGTTCGGCGATCGCCTATCTGTCGCCTGACTTCACCACGATCGACCCGATGTCCAATGCCGTTCTTTCGAACGGCCAGAAGAGCGCGCTCGTCGTGGCGCAGGCAGAGACTGCCGGCAAGTATTTCCTGCCGACCGTCGCTAACATCACCACGGCTCTGGCTCACCCGAAGCTGCTGAACCCGGCTGGCTCCTCGGCTCCGCCGACGACTGCCGCTCAGGCTAAACAGACCCCGGCTTTCGTCCCGCTCATCGAGACGGTGTCGGCCGGCTACCCCGTCGTCGGTTACACGACCTTCGACTTCGCACAGTGCTACACCAACAAGGCGGTTCAGGCTGCAGTCATCAAGTTCCTGAACGCTCACTATCACACCGCCTCTTACCTCACGACGCAGAAGAACAACGGCTTCGTGGGCGTCTCCAACAGCGGCGCTGCCAAGTATCTCAGCGCTATCAGCACCTACATCCTTACCGAAACAACCGACTACGGGACCGGCATCGGTTCCAAGACGGGCTGCGCCGGCCTTCCTGGCCGCTAGAAACCTCGAAGGTTGAAGGGACGGCCATCGAGAGATGGCCGTCTTTTTTTGTTTAGTCCAAAAAGAGTGGAGTGTTCTTTTTCCAAAAAGAAGTTGAAGACTCACGGCTCCCTACGTTCGCGTTTCGAACACTTCGATTCAGAAGCCCAAAAGCATCCTTGCTGTTCGCTTGAAGAACTAAGCTTTCGTTCGACGCCTACGGCACCCGGCGCTTGCGTTTCTCCGCGTCCGCATCGCCGCCGCTGACACTCAGCACATCGACTTCGAGCAGCGAGGGCTCCTGCTCCTGCGCGTGACTTGTGGCGGAGTTCTGTGCCGCGTTCGTGGCTGCGCCGGCTGAGGCAGATGCTGCGGCGACGGCACCGATGCTGGCAATGGAGACAGTAGAGAAGCCTGCTTTTAAACCACCGACAGCGAAATTCGCACCGTTCGCGATGCGCTCGGCTGCCAGATTGAGGTTCCCTGCAACACGAATCCCAGCCTCGCCTGCGTCGATGGTGCCGAGCGGCGCTACGAGATCGACGTTGCCTGGCAAAATTCCCGGCAACGGCTGCAAGGTCGCGATACCGGCGCCGCTGCTCGGAATGGCAGGTGTTTCGACGATGTCGCCGACTGGATCGTAATTCACGATAGGCGGGTTGAACACCACGGTTGTCTTGGCGCCGATGCCAGCATTGATGTCGCCTTCCGACGACCAGATGAGGATGTTGCCACCGTCTGTGGTGAAGATGCGGCTCTTTCCCAGCAGCACGCTGCCAAGGGCATAGATGTCGATGTCGCCTATACCGTTGGTAATCACGCCGGAGCTGGCGCCGGGCGCCGGGCTGCCCGCCACGCCGAGCACGATTTGCCCGCCTGGGTTCAACACCTGGAGGCTGCCGCCGTAGGACGAGCTGGAGATGCCGGCATCGAAGGTAGCCGGGGTCCCATCCGCATTCGTCAACAGTCCACCGCCGCCGAGAGCCGTCGCCCCGGCGGTAACCGGGCCGCTGAACATGGTCATCGTGCCATTGTAGCCGTCGGGCACGCCAGGCGACTTCGTGTCGGTCATACCCAGCAGGGAGGAGAAAGCTGGAGAAACACCGGCGGTAGCCGCGCTGCGCGACGCTTCGTCGTCCGAGAAAATGGCGTCCAGGAAAGGCTGACTCTGCTTCGCGGGAAGAGCTGCAAACGTCGCAGCCGCGTTCGCTGTGCCACCCGTGTAATCAATGGTCTTATTGAGCCAGTTGTTGAGTTCGTTCAGTGGCAGGAAGAAAGTGTCGATGGCGAGCCGTCCACGCGCATAGCTGTGGTAAAAGCGGCTAGAGGCGTCGTTATACTGAAGCCCCGCCGCATTTGTCTCGTTGAAGAAAACCTCGCGCAGGAAGAGGTTTTGATCGACCTGCGGCAGTGCTTCGAATGTTGCCAGCAAAGTCTTCGCGTTCATCTCCGTGTCGGGTTTTGGACCGGCATAGCCGGTGGTCGCCACGAGGTAGGTATAGAGGGCGTCCTGGTAAGTGGCCTGCACATGGCCCTTGTTGCTGGCATCGGTAATCAAGTGCGAGCCGCTCAGGTCCGCTTGATTGGCCGGATCGAGATAGAGGTTTGCGAACACGCTGTAGTTCGGGTCTGAGCCGACGCCGGTGAGAACCGAGACATCGGCGCCGCCGGTCACAGGAGCGCCCGAAATTAACGCGCCGATACTCTTGATGACGCCGAAATCGAGCGTCTGGGTGCCGCTGCTCGTCGCCGCAGCCTGGAATAGGTTGTGCCCTGCATCGACTTCGAGCAGCCCCGCGCCGCCTGCAGACGCGCCGCCGACGTAGAAATAACCGCTCAGAATGTCGCGTCCGGCGGAGACCACGGAAATCGAAGTGGGAGCCGTGTTGTAGAACAGGTCGCCGCTGGCGGTTGCGTACTGCACCCCTGTCTGGACGAGCGTCTGCTGATTCTGCTGTTCGACACCTGGCGTGGTTCCTGGACGCGTGCCGCTGCTGACGATATCCTCGCCGGCCATGATGCGCACCGGCTTGGCAGCCAGATACCATTGCGCAAGCGGCTCCTTGGCGGCCTTAGTGTAGGTGATCGTCTCGCCGGTGATCAGATTCATGATATCGCCTGTTCCCGCATAGAAGAGGGCAGGGACAGGGTCCGCCGCATGCAGGTCGGTAGTGGGCGTGTCGGCTTCCTGGCCGAAAAGCGCGAGCACGTCTTGCGGCGTACCGCCGCCGGCCCGGATGTTGGTCAGGCTGGCCTGCAGGAAGGCCGCATTGCTGGTGAAGTTCGGCGACAGCGGTGTGGCGAGCAGCGTGGGGTTCGCGCCCGATATGTCGATGGCAAAGTCATTGGCGATGATGGAGGTGCCTGCGAGGAACGCGACCTGGCCGGTGGCCGATGGCATGGTCTCCAGCGACAGCGCATTGTTGCCGCTCTGCTGGTTGCCATAGATGATGCTGCCCGCCGCAGCCGTGACGAGCAGTGTGGGGGGATACAGCACACGAAAATCGGTCGCGTTGTAGTTGATCAGATTGCCGGTGCCGTCGAGCGAGTAGCTGTCGCTCGGCTGGCTCGTGGGCGTCACGTTTCCACCTGCCGAAAACAGGCTGATGCTGGTATCCGCCTGCCACAATGTGAAGGCGCTGTCGCCGCCGGTATCGCTGTCCTTCGCGGGCACTGCTTTCGTCAGCACCGTGAGGTTCTGGTCGGCGACGCGGCCAGCATCGGCGGCGCCTTCGATGACGAGGTCACGCAGCGTCTCTACCTGCACTATGCCGTCACCGGGAATAAGCGTCAGTCCGCCTTCGGGCACGCCGCTGCTGACACTGAACGGATCGACTGCGCGCGGGTCGTTGTTCACACCACCATTGTAGACCGTATCGATACGGCCCACTGCGCCCGCCGACACGTCGATGTTGCCGCGGAGGTCGATGACCGCACCATTGACTTCCGGAAATGCATCGGTGCCGTAGGCGGCGGCATCGAGAGGATTGAGGGTGCCGCCGATGCGCAATGTCAGACTGCCGCCGCCGGTAATGACCGGCGCCGCACCGGACGGGAAGCGGCCGGTGCTGGCAACGGCGAAGACCAGGCCTTCACCGCGTGCTTCGACGCTGTTAATTCCGGAACGGTCGGTGATCTGGCCGGCATCGCCGCCGATCGTCACGGTGAGGTTGCCGCCACCAAGTGTTCCGATGCCCTGAAATCCAACCAGTTGCGGTGCGTCGAATACTTCCGGTGTGTTCGACACCGTGTAGGGGATGGTGAAGGTACCAAAATTGATCCACCACGCGGTGTTCTGCTTGTCCTGCGTGCTGCCTTGGCGCCAGAGCCAGTTGCCGACTTCGGCGCTAGAGGGTGCTCCGTTCAGTCCGGTGATTGCATTGTCGTAGAGGTCGCCGGTGGCACTGCCCTGGACGGTCATCGACAAGTCCCCACCGCCATTCGGGTAGTTGGCGGCGTAAGTCTTGGAAATCAGCGTGTCTAGCAGCGCGTATTTCGCGCCGGGCAGCAAAGCGCCTTTCTTGCCTTGCGGCTGCCGGGCCAGGTTGAACGACGCGTCGATTTTGTCCGTCGCCTTGCCGTCGAGGTAGGTCTGCGTGCCCGCTGTGTAGATGCCGTAGAGGGAGCTTTGGTCGAAATTGCCGCCTGCCACCAGGTTCAGGTCACCGGTGCCTGTCCGGATGACGCTGAACGCTGCGACCGCGCCGAAGTCGCTGTTGCTGGAGACTGCGTAATGCTGGTCGTCCAAAAGCAGGCTGCCGGGCGTCTGGCTGGCCAACGTTGCCGCTGGCGCCAGCGCGCCACCCCCAAGCTGCGAGTGCGGGAGAACGGCCAGGCGGTTAGCGCTCGCAAGGTTGGCTCCAGCAACGAGGCTGAGATCCCAGGATTGCGAGCCGGCCGGCAGCAGGGTGGCAAGCGGATAGAGATAACCCTGCGCCTTCGTTGTGCCGATCGTCGGCCGCAACTCCAGTTTTCCAACAGGTGTGGGTTTGGTAAGGCTCGGGTCACCATTGAGGAAGAGGGGAACGGTGTTGGAGGGGATGAAGGCGTTCACGGGCAAAATGCCGGTGTTCTGGAAAAGCGTAATCTGCTGGTCAGCGAAAATGTTCAGCAGCGTTCCCGCCGGCACCGCCGTACCGTCGCTCACCTGAACGCTCACGGGGAGAACCGAATTCGCCGCGATAAGGGTGCCAGCAGGCAAGATCGTGCCGCCTGGCACAAAGTCGCCACGGGCGTAGGTGTGCGTGGGCGTGGTCAGCGCGGCGGTGGCAACGAACCCGCCTGCCGGAACCACGGTGTCGCCGTTTGCTGTTGTGGCCAGGGTCGCGGCGAACGGGATCACAACGTTGGCCGCAACTGCCGCAGTTCGGATGGTGATTGGATAGTTCAGCGATATTGCCCGGGTCGTGTCGAAGCTTGTGCTGGCACCTTTCGATATACCCTTGAGGAGAACGTCGCTGGTCGTCGCCGTCCTCCTGCCATTGAAATACGTGATCGTGACAGTTGACGGCAGATAAACGTCGGCATTGAGCGGATCGGCGCTCGATGCCAGCACTACCCAGCCGTTGTCCTGGCTGATGTTATCGCCCTTCTTCGAATCCGGTGGCGCTGCAAAGCCATCGGTGATGCTGCCGTTTACGATCAGCTGCCCGGATGCGCGGAATACCACCGCCCCTGGCTCGCCGGAGCCGAGTGCCTTGAAGACGCTGCCGTAGCCGGCGGGGTCGGAGATGCGCAGGGTCGAGAAATCGAGGTCGCCGGTGACCGTCAAAGTGCCGCCGGATGCGGCAGTGCTGTCGATCTCAGCGCCGGGCCGGAGGTGGAATGCAGGCCCGGTGAGACCGCCAAGCTGAGCTTTGATGCCGTCGCCCGTCAGCCCCGCCGCCCAGGCGAGGTTGTCGGCCTTGATGGTGTTCAAGGCGACAACATCGGGCGTGCTTTTGGTTGACGCAGTGGCGATAGCGCCGTTCGGGCTCGTTGCCGCGTAGTCCTTCCATGCGTAAAGGGCGACGCTCTGCGCTCCGAGTATAGTCACGCTACCTGGGGCGTCGACCGCGATGCCGGCAGTTTTCAGTTCGCGAGGTGCATTCACCACCACCTGACCCTGCGGCCTGCTGCTATCGGGATAGCTCACGTCGATGACGGTGTTGCTGTCCAGGATGACTCTCCCGGCAACCGACGTCAGTGTGACATGGGCGCGGTTACTGGCATCGATTTCCTCACCGTAGCTATCAACCGCGGTTTTGGTCGCGTGCGCGTCCAGCACGGCGCCTTTGTCGAGTGTGAGATTACCGCTTGCATTGATGGAGATGCTCCCGGGGGTCGCTCCTGACGCATCGAGCAGCTTAGTGACAGTGACGTTGCCCGCGTCAGCCGTCACCGAAAGTGCCGAGGCATGCAGCGGCTGGTCGATGGCGATGTCGCCGTTGGCGATTTCGAAGCTGCGTGCGCCGGTGAAGCCGCCGGTATCAAGCGCGCTGTTCAGCGCGTCGAAACCGCTTGCTCCTGCGGTGGCAGTCAGGCTGCCGGCAATGACCGTGAAGCTGCCTGCGGTGTGGCCGGCAACGGCATCTCCTGCAAGGCTGCCGTCGAGGCCCACTACGCCCGCGAGCGCCGTCACGCCGATGCTGCCGGCGTCGGCTCCAGGTGAAGACACATCGAGTAGCGAGCCAGGGGCCTGCGTGATGCTGCCTGCCGTGCTCTCCAGCAACAGCGTTCCGCCAGGGCTCTGCGCAGTCTTGTCGAAGATTGTCGTGCTGCGCCCAGCAAGGTCGATCGCCGCACCGGCATCAAGCGTGATGTTGTCCTGCGCCGTTGCGCTGAAGCGCCCGGCCGGCAGCGCGATGGCGCTAGACGCATCGATGCTGGTGGCAACGAGATCGATCTCGCCGCCCAGCGTCGTCACGCTGCCAGTCGGTGCGGGCGCGGATCCTGCAGGCGGTGCGATTGTCAGCGCGCCACCTGCAGTGATCTTCAGCACCGCTGCCGAGCTAGTCGTGAGCAGCGGCGTGGACAATGTCAGATCGCCGCCGTTACCCGGCTGTCCATAAGCAGGCTCACTCGCGAACACAGACAGCGAGTTCTTGCTGTTGGCGGTGATTTCACCGGACGCCTGCAGCGTCACTTTCGCAAACCCGGCAATGAGGCGGTCGAGTTGGACCTGGTTGTTAGGTTGCGTCTGCGGTCCATAACCGAAAATGATCGTGCCAGACTGGATCGCGAGCGATGGCGCGACATTGGCGGCGCTGCCGGCGATCTGTCCGGCCGGCAGGGCGGATGCCGCAATCGATGTCGTCGGCCCCACCTGGAGAAGGTTCTGGGTCAACACGCCGTTCCAGGTGAAGCTGGATGCCTGGATCACCGCGCTGTCGCCTGCCGCGCCCCAGCCATAGATCGCCGGCGTGTTCAGCACGAGCGCCGTCGAGCCCGCGGCGAGCGTATAGGCGTTGAGGTCGGTGCCAACAGGTCCAGCAGCGTTCTGGAACTGCCAGACCGCGCTGCCGTCGGCAACCGTCCCGGTTCCTGTTCCTGACGGGCCCCCGGCGCTTGAGGAAGTGCCAGCCGCAATGCAGACATAGACCTGGCCGTTGTTCAGCACTGTCTGCCCTGGCGCATAGGCCGTGGCTGGCGCCCACTGGGTTAGCGGCGTCGCATTCCCGATGATGTTGGTGGCGAGATTGGCAGTGAGCACCAGCGACGAAGCGGCAGGCACACCGGCGGCCGTGTCGCCGCTGAGCAGCAGGTCGAGCGCCGTCTGGCTAAGCGTGAGGCCAGGCGGCAACTCACCCGGCTCGAGCCGGGCATAGTCGGCCAGCGCGGTTGGCGAGCCAAGGTTCAGCGTCGAGACCTGGATGTTCACATACCGCCCGCCAAGCAACGCATTGCCGATGGCGACGCTGGCGCCGGTTGGCGCTACGAAATCAAGGCTGCCTGACGACAGCAACGCTGCGTCATCGGCGATGGTGATGGATGCGCCGGCAGCGGCGCCACGGTTCGGCGTAAACACGATCTGCCCGTTGGACACGTCGAGAACGGGAGAAGACGTGAAATCATCAATCTGATTGTTGAAGTAAAAACCTTGCGTGAGATCGAAGGCTGCGCTGCCTTCGCCGACGGTGCTCAGGGTGGCGCCGGAGGATACGGTGATGCTTCCGGCGGACTGCACGACGAGCATGACATCGCCGGCGCGCAGAGTAGCGTGAGGGTCGATGGTGACCGATGGGGCGCTCGCGACCAGGTCCACCTGGTTGCCGTTGATGGAGAAGGTGCCGCCCAAAAGCAGGCGCGGCACATCCAGCCCGGACAAAACGCCCGCGTCCAACGCGAGCGTCGTCGGAGCGGCCGCGCTTCCTCCCGTGCTGCCGCCTGTCGCAATGCTTTGCGACCCTGTGACGCTGGCGGCTGGCATGCCGGCCGCAGTCACCTCGATGGGATTGCTGGTGTTCACCTCGAGTGTCATGCCGTAGCCGCCAGCGGCAGGCGCTTTCAGCAGTGCTCCCGGATCGAAAGTCAGCGCACTCCCGGTCGCAATCTGGGCGGGATAGTTCAGCAGCAGGGTCTTGGCGTCCTGCGGCAGGAACGGCCGCGGCGTTCCGAATTCTACTCCGGCGTTCGTCTCGAACGCGTTGTAACTTTCCTCGTCATACTGGGAGAGTTGCCTGACCCCGGCACCATCGGTGAACAGGGCGGCGACCGGAACCTGGCTGTGGATCGCCGTGCCCGCGAAACCGACTGTTATCGGTGCCACCGTGGCGAAGTTGCCGAGGTTCTGCAGCGTACCGGCAGGCAGCGTGCCGGACGTGAGTTCGACCCGAAAACCGCCTGGCAGCAGCGCGTAATAGGCCGGCAGTAGCGTGTAGGTGCCGGCAGCAAGGCCAGGGATCTGTGACCCCACGGTGATCTGCTCGCCGGCGGCCGTGGCCTTATAGCCCGCATCCTGCGCCGTCGGCGCCGGCGCGTAGGCGCCCGCGTAGCTGGGCAGAATGGCGTAAACCGCGTCGCCGCTATTCAGCGGCACGATGGCTGGCACCTCGGACAGCGCATTTGGCACAGTCGGCGCCCCAGCGATGTCCAGCAAAGGCGTGGTCAGGACATCCGCGGAGCCGCCGCGGCCAACGACGAACCCAGCGCCAGCCAGTGTGCCGCCGCCCCGCAGATCCAGTGCCGCGCCGGCCTTCGCAGTGACCGTCTCGCTGTCGATCTCAACGTCGGGCTTGAACAGCGGTGCCGTGGCGCCGGCAACGAGATAATTCACTCCGTCCACCGTGCCACCGAACGGGATCGTCTGCCCGGCCAGGCTGACCGACGTCACGCTTCCGGGCTCCAGCACCACGGTGCTGGTAACGGTGACACCCTGGTTCGGCAGAAGGTCGTCGAAGTTGTTGTAGCCGAGGCGGATCGTGCCCTCGGGCGCATGGACAATGCCGCCCTGCAAGACTGTGTCGGCCACGAGGGCCAAGGTGCCGCCGATGGAGAACGCCTCCGGCACCGCGCCCCCGGAGCGCAACACCGTGATTGTGCCGCCTGCCAGCGCGCTCACCGTTCCAGTAGCCGCCGGGTTGAGGCCAGCGTAGATGCTCGTCGTCTTCTGCGTGGCGGGCAGCAACTGCGCCGCAGCGAAAGTTAGGTTGCCCGCGCTCTCCACGAAGCCCTGGCCGGTGGCCGACGCGGACCCCAGGAAGCGTATGTCACTGGCGCTGTCGAACGCGGCGTCGGCGAAACCGTAGGTGTTGGCCTGTGAAACCACCGCCGTCGTTCCGGTCGCGGAGGTGCCGCCGTTCGAGGGCGGCGAACCAAAGCTTTTGGTCCCGCCGAAAACAACGTCCTCGCTGAACTCGATCAGGCCGGCTGATACCGAGAACACACCGGTGGACGCCTGCACCGACGTGGTGCCTCCGCCGTTGGCATCGCCCGCGGTGATGGAGGAGAAACTGACGACCGGCGCGGTGACGGACACGGTTCCGGACGCGGTCGCATCGCCTACCAGGCCGGAGAAGAAGGCGACGCTTCTTCCGGCATGCAGCGACACATTGCCCTCGAACACGACCGCGTCCTGCACCGTCAGCGACACCGTATCGAACCCGCCGCTGTCGATCTGGGCCTGGCTGATGCTGCCGATGCCGAGCGGCGAGGCGGCGGTGACCGTAGCTGGTGCGATGTCGGTCGACACCAGGATTTCGCGCGGCGTGAATAGCGCGCCTGGCACGTCGGCGTAGCTGGACAGGCTGATCGGGTCGATGCGCAGCGACAGCACGCCCCCGGCCGCAGCCGAGCCGCCAGCACCCGCCTCTATGAGGCCATTCAGGCTGAACCCGTCGATGGATGCGACTGTGAACGTGCCACCTGCGCCGGCCAGCAATGTCGGTTTGGGATTCGGTATCAGCGACGGAACCGCCGAGAGCGGCACCACATCCACCACAGCAGAGGCGCCGCCGGCGTTCACCATCGCACCGGCCTCGACATCGACCGGCGCGTAGGTCGAGTGGCCCGTGGCGGGGTCGCCGCCAAGGGCAATGCTGCCGCCCGCGAGCGCCGCCTGGGTCGTGAACCTGCGACCCAGGGCATCCACGAAAACCGGCGCTTGCCCGGAGGCGTCCAGCAGCGCGGCATTGCCGATCACCAACGTCGTTCCGGGCTTGTAATGCAGCGCATCCGTGCCGGACCGGTCGGTCTGGTCGTCGAAATTGCTGTTGGCGACAATGATATGGCCGCCGTGAGTGGTCAGGGTGCCGAGCGCCGCAACCGACCCGTAGCCGACGACGGTGATGCTCTGGCCAGGATCGACGGTGATCGAGGATCCGGCACCGAGTGTTAGGTCACCACCGCCGCCGCCCGCCGTCGTTGGATCGACAGAAGAGAGCAGCGTGATGGAGGCGCCGCCGCGCTGGGCAACCGTGTCGCCGCCGCGTGATGGCGTGTACAAGCCTGGCAAAATCACGCTGAACACCTGACCCGGATCGCCGCCGGTCGGCACCTGCGTGCCCCCAGGGTTTGCCAGGGCAAAGACCGGTTCGGCGACGGTCACCTGCTCGTCGGCCGCGACAGACAAGGCGCTTGTGCCGTTCAGCACATACGATGCGAACCCGGATTGGAAGAGCGACGGCGCGATGAACACGACGTCTGTGGCAACAGGAACGGCCGTTGCTCCACCGATGCGGAACTCCGGCGCCTCGAGGCTGAGCGTGCCGCCGCCGCTGGTGCCATAGCCGATGAAATTCGCCCCCAGCGTCACCGCTGCGGTCGCGCTGGTCGAGACAAACAGCGGTTCGATATCGGCCGTCACCGAAACGCTGCCGCCCGCCGCCTGCTGCAGCTTCCCGCCTGCGAGCAGCGCGCCGCCAGACGACACGTCGATCGTTGAACCGGTTGCAAGATCGACTGCGCCGTCGCCCTGGATCGTGACCGTGCCGCCATGCACCAGCGCCTCGCCTGCGACATGCACGGGGTCGAGGACCGCATTCGTCCAGACGCCGCGGGCATCCAGCACCGCGCCCGCCGCCAGGCTGATCGACGGCGTCGCCGACCCTACAGGCGCCGAGGTCAGTGCCAGCTGATTGGACAGGATGATCGCGCCACCCCGTGCTGTCAGGCTCGCGTTTGCTTCGATCGTGCTGCCAACGAGAGAAATCGTGCCGCCGTCGGCAACAGCCAAAGGCGAAGAGACGGTGATGTCGCCGCTCGTCGTCACCACCACATTGGCGAAGCCGGCAGCGCCGATGGAACCCGAATCGATGAAACTCGTCCCGGCCGAAACCGTGCCTGTGGTGGTCGTGCCGCCCGTGCTTGTGCCAGTGGTGCTTGTGCCAGTGGTGCTTGTGCCACCCGTGCTTGTCCCCGTCGCTGAGGCGGTGACGATGCTGCCCGGTGCGGGCGCGTCGGCGGCGCTGCCGAAAGTCACGGCACTGCTGATGCCACCCAGCAGGGTGTCTCCCACGTAGTTTCCGAGACGCAACGTGCCAGCGAGCGGCACGACGGTCTGCGCTAACAAATACGCGTCCGTCAAGGACGCCGGCCGCGCGCCTGTCTGGCCGATGCCGGCGCTCACGCCGGCCGTCACCGTTCCCATCAGGTTCGCAGCACTGGCGTTGACCGTCAGCGTGCCTGCATCGCGCCCAACGCTATATGCAGCTTCCTCGATCGTGGTCGGCGTGAGAAGCGGATTATTGAATACCTCGGTGACGTGCCAGCGCGGGTGCACCTCCATGTCGCCGGTGTAGAGGCCGGTATAGACGAGGTTGGAAGGCGCCTCGTTGATGTTGTGTATGGAGCCGTCCGTCGCCATGACATAGGTCTGCTGCACCGGCCCGGCGGCGTAGTTCACCAGGCCGCCCTCCACGTTGATCACCGATCCTGCCTCTGCGGTGATGGTGCCGCCGATCTGCGCGCCGGCTTTCGTGGTCGACTGCGCCTGCAACGTGACCTGGCCGCCCAGCGCGGTCCATTCAGTGATCCGGTGCGGCACCAGCCCGACATAGCCGCCGACTTCCAGAAGACCGCCCGGCGTGTAGATGTTGCCTGCATAAGGTCCGGTGCCGGCAACCTCCTCTAGCAAGCGCGCGTCCACCACGACATTGGTGGATTTCAAGGCGCCGTCGCGATTGGCGGCGCTGTCGCGCAGCTGATAGGGCTGCACACTCACCATCAACTCGTTCATCTTCGCTGGCAGCACCGCCGTCGTGGTGCCGGATACGTCGATTGTCGAGCCGCTCTCCAGTAGAACACTGCTGCCTGCACCGACCGCTACCTGGCCGCCTTGCGCCAGCGCCAAAGCGCCAGCGGCCACATCGACCGTGCCGCCGGACCAGAGCTCGATGCGGCCTTCGCCCACCTGGTCCGGTAGCGTGTTGTTGTTCCCGAGCAACGGGTTGGCGGTCGAAGCCGGTGCAAGGCGCGCTGCATTCAGCACCGCTGAAGCCGCGATATTCGCCGCACGCTGGCTGTCGAGTGCGGTAGATCCGTCATCCTCGGGCAGCACCTCCGTCACCGAATTATCGGCGAGAACGATGCTTGCTGTCGTGTCCGTCGTATTGGTGAGGAAATGGATGGTGCCGCGCGTGTTGACAGTCGTGGTGGACATCAGCACGCCGGATTGCGTCAGCGCGTGGCCAACCAGGCTGATGTCCCCTTGATCGGAAACGATGAGCCCGCTGTTGAGCACGCTGCCGCTTGCGAATACCGTGCCTGTTCCGGTCGCCGACGAAGTCCCGATGTTCGTTGCCGCGACTTCGCTTCCGAGCGTGGTCGATGTCGTATTGCCGGTCGTCGTCGATCCGGTGCTGCCCGGCCGAAGCGTAAATGCCGTGCCGCCCGCCAGCACGGTCTGCCCCTGCGGCGTCATGATCGTGCCGGCATTGACGACATTACCGCCGAGCAGCATCACGTAGCCGCCGCCGGTCCCGCTCGTGGGCGTCGCTGTCGTGATCACCGCGCCGGGCGACACCGTGATGTCGGCCGTGGCAAGCCCCTTCGAGAAGGTCGGCGCGTAGCCGCTGCCGGCCTGCGCGCCATAAAGGCTGAAATTCTGCGAGCCGTCCGCGTTCTTGGTGAATTGCGAACTGGCAATGCTTGCTGTCGAGGCAATCAGAGAGCCGACATTGATCTGCGATCCTGCGCCGAACGCAACACCGTTGCGGTCGAGCACGTATACCTTGCCTGGCGCGCTGATCTCTCCCTCGATCTGGCTGGGGTTTGCCAGCGGATCCTGCACAGTGTTGATGACCAGCCATTGGTTCCGCTGACTGCCGCCTGCGTTCTGGTCGAAGGTCAAATGCGTTTTCGGGCCGACGTTGAACGTCTTCCAGGTGAGGTTCGCCAACGGCGCAGTCTGGACGACCGTCACGTCAGGCGAAGTCTGGCTGGTGCTCGGGAGCGCGGCGCCGTTCCAGAGAGTCGCGTTGGTCACGGACTTGCCGCCGTTGCTGCTCACACCGTCGCCGATCTGCAGGCCGCCGGCTCCATAGCCATCCGGAACGCTGCCGATAGCCGGCCTTGCGATTGCGCCGAGCGCCTGCTGCAAGCTACGGAAGCGTGCGGTCGCGCTAGCCAGGCTTTGCATGCCGAGGCCCGCCTGCCGAGCCGCGGTCAAGCCCGCTGCTGCATTCGCCGCGGCGCTGGCCGGCGCCGCATTGATCGCCTGGTTGAGGGAGCGGTAGCTAGCCGCCCGCGCCGTCGTGCCGGCGGCGGTCGCGATCAGGAGTGCAGAAAAGCTTACGCCATGCAAAAGCGATTGGCGCAGAGGTCGTGATGCGTCGGGCAAACAAGTCTCTTTAATACGAGTGAGACACGTACCTACCAGACTGCCGCTCAAACGCGCAGACGCGCTTGGGGCTGATCGAGAATTGTCACAGAAGCATCACATGGATCGCCGGAGCTGGCGTTGCCCATCATTCCTAGTCGTGAAATTGTCACGGGAGCACCCGCGCATTCCTTCCTAAAAGAGCATCATGTGATCGGAGAGGAATTCATGGTCATCAGGCTTGCCTGCGCCGCTCCAGCGTTGATGGCGTTGGGTTTTGCATTGCATCCGCACAATGCCAAGGCGGACAGCACGACCATCGCGCGATGGGTCCAATATGCGCCGGGCAGCAGCAGCAGCGCGCTCGCGTCTGGGAGCTGGGGCGACCAGCCTGCGAGCCTTTCGCCGACCGTTCTGGTGCGCGCCATCGTGACGGATGCCACGACTTGCCCGGCCGCCATGCTGGACCGCGCGACGCCGCTGACACTCAAGCAGCGCTTCATCGGCAGCAGCCTGACCAACACGCCAGGCACGCCGGGCGCCACCAACGGCAAGACCGGTTACCCACAGTATTTCGTCAGCTCCACTGCAACCACCCCCGGCAACTTCGCCAACGGCGAGCCGGTGGTGACGACCAGCTGGGGCGAGTGCGAAGCAGTAGTGCCGCCTGGCCACACGTTCGTCACAGTCGATGGCGTGGAACTGCGGCTTCCTATCCAGAACCCCAAGCGCATCCTGGTCATGGCCGACACCGGCTGCCGGGTGAATGGCAACAAGGCCGCGGACGGCAGCAACCAGCAGAACTGCAGCGACCCGACCGCTTTCCCCTGGCAGTATCTGGCGAACATGGAAGCGTCGCTAAAGCCGCAGGTCATTCTCCATGTCGGCGATTGGTTCTATCGAGACACCAACTGCCTGACCAACGGCACCGAAACCTATCCCGGCTGCAACACGCCCACCAGCGCAAACTATGAAGTTTGGGGCGACATCTTCGACAGCTGGAACGCCGACGTCTTCTTCCCCGCCAAGACCCTTCTTGCGGAAGCCCCATGGATCATGGTGCGCGGTAACCACGAAAGCTGCGGCCGTGGCGCCCGTGGCTGGTATGCCCTGCTCGATCCGTACCCCTACAATTTCAACAGCGTGACCTGCGCCAAGACCGGCACCTATCCGGCCCCAGGCGCCAACGCGGCCACCTACACCGGCGATTTCGAGCCGAGCTACGCCGTCACCTTGGACAACGTCAACGTCATCGTCCACGACAGCAGTTTTGCCAACGACAGCGCCGTCGATGCCAACATGGCCGCGAACTATGACATCGACATCAGCAATCTCGTCACCGCGGTAAAGGCGATCGCTCCCGGCGACTACCAGATCTTCGCGAGCCACAAGCCCACCACCGGCCTCTCTTACGGTGGCGCGCCGAACGGCTGCGCGACCGGGCCGGGCGGCTACTCGGACGAAAGCGGCGACTGGACCGAGCAAAGCGTCTTCAATCACGGCACAGGCTACGCCGGCAGTATCTTCAAGTCCGGCGTGCCGGCCAGCATGGGCCTCTTCGTCTCCGGCCACGTGCACCAGTTCCAGTATCTGAACACCGGGACGGCAAAGGCACCGAACACCGTCCTTGCCCCGCAACTCATCGTCGGCACCGGCGGCACGCTACTCGACGACGATTGCAACACCGGGCTCGTGCCCCCCGGTAACCAGAATGTCGCTCCATTCGATCAGGCGCGCTTTCCTTACATCCTGCAGGAATCGGGCGGCCTGACGAGCAGCACGCCCTCCTACACCTACTCGCACGACGAGTTCGGCTTCGCGATCCTCGAGGCGCATCAGGACACGTCTGGCAAGACCGACTTCTTCACGGCGTCGATCTACACGATCAGTTCCTCGCTCGCCGGGCGCTGCGTCATCGGGCTTAATCCGCGTAAGATCAGCTGTCACTTCTGAAAGGAAGGGGTAGAAAGCACGTTCTTTTTTGAAAAAGAGAACCAAAAAAACTTTTGCGCCTTGGGACCGTGATTGAGGAAGTGCCGGGCCCAAACATCCAAAAGTTTTTTGCTTCTTTTTTTCAAAAAAGAAGTCCTTCCTTTCTCCCTGCCACTGCCCTGGCCACCGCCTCGAATGCCAGATAGGCTGACAAACCTTCGGACGGGGTCCAGCGATGACGATTCTTCCGCATGAGGTGCTCGCCCGCGTCCGCCGGCTGAGCCTCGCCGCCTTATCATTGGGTGCGGTCCTCGCCATGGGAGCGACAGCGAGCCTGGCGCTGCCTGTCTCGTTCGGCGCATCGTCGTGGCAGGGCGAGCTGCGCAGGAGCGGATTACCCGCGCTCCCGTTATCCGCGCTCATGCTGTTGATAGCAGCACTGGCTGGCACGTGGATCATGGTGTGCGCGCGTGTCATGCAGGATGGCGAGGGCAGGGCGGCACGCCTTCCGCAAATCATAGGTGTTTCTGGGATCGCAGTTCCCGCCGTACTGCTCGCCTGGCTGCTGCGCCCCGAGATGCAGGCGCCGGTCTGCGCGCCGCAAACCGGCTTTCTGCTCGCCGGCATGGCGGCAGCGGCCGCGTTCCCGCTTCTCGTCATGGAGCGCGGCCTCTCCGGCATGACGACGGCGATGCTTCCTGAGGCGCCGGCGCTTCGGTCACTGGCTGCCGTGGCGGCCGGCGTCACCTTCGCAACCGCCGTGCTCGAACTCGTCGCCAATCTTGGTGTGCCCTATACCGCGTATGGCGGCAGGGCATTATCGATCCTGGTCATAGCGATAGGCGCGGAACTGTCACTGCGCGCTGTGGGCAGGCTCTTCCTGCCGCCGCCGGCAGCGGGTCTGGCGCGTGCCGCCGTGGGATCGTTGATCGCACGCGTCGTCAGCGCCGGCGCCAGCGCGCCAACCCAGGTCGCCGCACCCTTGCGGCAACATTTCGGTATTGATTTCTCACGCTCCTGGGCGCTCGCCTATGTGCGCGCCATCAGCCTGCCCATGACGGCATTCTTCCTGCTACTGGCCTGGGGATTATCCGGCGCTGTGCTGGTCGGCCTCGACGGCCGGGCTATTTACGAGCGATTCGGTGCTCCTGTCCGCGTGTTGCATCCCGGCCTGCACGTGGGCCTGCCCTGGCCGCTCGGAACTACGCGCGCCGTGGAGTTCGGGCCTGTGCACGAGATAGGCCTCGTCACCGGGGAAACCGCGGCCGTGCAGCACACAGGCGCCGAGGATGCGGCGCCTGCGAGTGCGGACCGGCTCTGGGAACAACCGCATCCTGCGGAAGTCGAACTGATCATCGCCAGCGCGGCAGCAGGCCGGCAGAGTTTTCAAAGTGTCAGCGCAGATCTGCGTATCCTCTTTCGTGTCGGCCTCATGGATGCCGATGCCCTACGCGCAGCCTACGCCACCTCCAATCCGCAAGCGTTTGTGCGTGCAGCGGCCGGGCGCGTGGTGACGCGCTATTTCGCCGCGCGCACCCTCGACAGCGTCCTCGGTGGCAATCGGGAGGCGATGGCCGAAGGTCTGCGCGCGAGCTTGCAGAATGCCCTTGATGCGGCCAACACCGGGCTGCAGGCGGTCGCCATCGTCATCGAGGCGATCCATCCGCCGTCGGGCGCCGCCGAGGCCTACCACAATGTGCGCGCTGCCGAGATCGCGGCACGCGCCAGCGTCGCGGTCGAACAGGGAGCAGCCGCAACGATCAAGGCGCAGTCTCAGCAATATGCGTTCCAGCAAGCCGCCGCTTCCAGCGCGGCCGGCGCAGAGACTGTCGGGGCCGCGAAAACCATCAGCCTGCGGTTCGCGGCCGACCGCGACGCGGCACACGCGGCCGGCAGGAGTTTCCTCCTCGAGCGCTACTTCGACGCGCTCTCCACCGCCCTCGGCTACGCGCCCAAAACGATCATCGATCATCGCCTGAATTGGCCAGAAGCCCCGGTGCTCGACCTTCGGCCGTTCGCAGCGGCCGCCGGCGCCGTTGCCGGAAAGGAGGAGTGATGGACAGCCACGCCCACGACCACGGCCCCTTCGACTTCGGCCACCATCATCATGGCGACACAACAGCCGCACCCGGCAGCCCGATGCGCACGGTGACGCGCTTCGCGGTCGCCACGCTCGTCGCCATCGCAGCGGTGCTCGGTGCAAGCGCCGTCATGGTCAACGCGGGCACGGCCGTTGTCGTAACCCGCTTCGGCAAGCCAGTCCGGATCCTCACGGAGCCAGGCCTCGCCTGGAAAATACCTGCGCCTATCGACATGGCCATGCCAGTCGATTTGCGTCTGCGCACGACATCCTCTGGCCTGCAGGACGTCGGCACCAAGGATGGCCTGCGCATCCTCGTGCAAGCTTTCGTCGCCTGGCAGGTTCCTGACGAACCCGCCGACCTCGAACAATTCGTCCGCTCCGTCCGCAACGACCCCGACGAAGCCGCGCGCCAGCTCCGCAGTTTCACCGGCTCCGCGCTGCAAGTCACCGCAAGCAGCTTTGACCTGGCCGACCTGGTCAACACCGATCCCGCCCGCGTGCGTCTCGCCGCTTTCGAAACAAAGCTCCGCGCGCAGCTAGAGGAGCAGCTGCACCGCACCTACGGCATAGGCGTCCGACTCGTCGGCATCGAACGGCTGAGCCTCCCTGAATCAACGCTCGCTGCCACCGTCTCACGCATGCGCAGCGAACGCGAAACCGTCGCAGCCGAACGCACCGCCGAAGGTCTGCGCCAAGCTGCACAGATTCGCGCGGAGGCCGCACGCGACAGCCGCATCCTGGTCGCCGCAGCCCAGACCCAGGCGGCGCAGATCGAAGCCACAGCCAGGCGCGAAGCCGCCGACATCCAGGCCAAAGCCTACGCCAGCGACCCGCAACTCTACATGATGCTCCGCTCGCTCGACACGCTCTCGAACATGGTCGGCCCGAACACGCGCCTCGTCCTGCGCACCGATGCCGCACCGTTTAACGTGCTGGTCCAGGGCCCACCCGAAGATGCCAAGCCGAACTGACGTGCAAACGGTTTCGCACGATCACCGCGCGGCAGCTTTGTCTCCGGAAGCAGAGCCAACCGAGGGTCCGCTTTTCCAGTCGGTAGCCATCGCCTTTCTGGTTTTGCGCGGCTTTGTCATCCTGCTTGCACTCGGCTGGCTGACAGCAGGTATCCGGCCGATCCCGCCCGATACCCAGGTCGTCGTCGAACGCTTCGGCAGGATCGTGCGCGTTCAGCAGTCCGGACTGCTGTGGGCATGGCCGCGCCCACTTGAGACGATTGTGCGCCTCCCCGGCGCCCAGCGGCAGATGATCACTCCTATCGCCGCTGGCACCGCGCGAGTCCCCGGCATCATCGACGACACGATGTCTCAGGACGGCATTCCACAGAACGCCGGCCTCTATCTCACCGGAGAAGGCAATCTGGTCCTGCTCGATGGCAGCATCACCTGGCGCATCAGCGATGCCGCCGCCTACATGCTCTCCGCGCCGCACATTCCGGTTGCCCTCAGGCGCCTTTTCATGGACGCAGCAGTACAGGTCGCTGCCAGCCGCCAACTCGACGATTTTTTGGCGGCCCGGCCCGAACGGGCAGCCGATCCGGCGGCCCAAGCCGCCCGCAACGCCGTGCGAGGCGACCTCGTTGCCGCCATGAACCAACGCCTAGCAACCCTCGCCGAAGCAGGCGCCGGCTTCGGCATCACGGTTACACGCGCCGACATCACCGCCCTTCTGCCACCCAGCGCCAAAGCCAGCTTCGATGCCGTGCTCGATGCCTCGCAACGTGCGGAACAAGGCCTGGCCAGCGCACGCACGGATGCAACCCGCACCCGCCAGCAAGCCGACCGCTCGGTCGACTCTGCCCTGACCACCGCCCGCGCCCAGGCCGAAGAACGCCTCGCCCGCGCCCGCACCAGCGTCGCCGCCATAGTCGCGCTCGAAGCGAAAATGGATCCGGCAGGGCGCCCCAGCCTGCTCGACCAACTTTATCGAGACAGGATCGGCGTTATTCTGAAGCAGGCGGGTTCCACGAACGCGGTGGATCCGAAGAGTGTCAGCCGGCTGATTTTGCCGGGAGGGCAGTAGTGAGGAAGCAAGCGAGTTCTTTTTTGAAAAAAAGAACCAAAAAACTTTTGCGAGTTTGGACTGCGCTTGCGGATTTGCCGCGCCCAAGGATCCAAAAGTTTTTTGCTTCTTCTTTTCAAAAAAGAAGTCCTTTCTTCCTTTCTTTGCCGTCATGAGCACCACCACTCTGAGCCCCGCAGCGCCGCGCACAATGTTGCCCGTGCGAGGTCTGCTGCAGCGTGCAGAGCGCGTGCTTCTCGCCATCCGGCTCACCCTAGCCATGCTAGCAACCGGCCTTCTCGTTCTGTCGCTTGTCTGGGCGTGGGCATTCCCTCAGGCATCTGCGCTGGCCGATTTGGTGGCAGGCGCCGCGGCCATCCTGGTCAGCCTGCCTGTGCTAGCCGCCGCGTGGCACAGCCTGCGGCATCCGAGCCTGCATGGCGTCACCGACCGGCTGATCGCCCTTGCCCTGGTTGGCGCCTGGGCGGCCGGCGACCTGATGACGGCCGCGGTGCTGCCGATCGTCATGATCCTCGGCCACGTGCTCGAGGAACGCAGCCTGCTTGGCAGCCGCGAGGCCATACGCACCCTGTCGCGCCTGGCGGAGACGACCGCACGCCGCCTTGCCGGTGACGGCACCGTGGAAGTGGTGGCGACCGCTGCCTTGCGGCCGGGTGACCGCATCGAGGTCCGTGCGGGAGATCGGGTCCCGGCAGACGGCATCGTGCTCGAAGGGGCGGCGAGCCTCGATACCGCAAGCCTTACCGGCGAGAGCGTTCCCATCGACGCCGGCGCCGGCGCCAAAGTGCTCGCCGGCTCGATCGACACCGATGGGCGTTTGGTTGTGCAGGTGCAAACCGTCGGCGCGGCGACCACGCTCGGCAAGATCGTGGCCCTCATGCGCGATGCGGAGAGCGCCAAGCCGCCGGTCACCCGCCTGCTGGAACGCTATGCAGGCCAGTATCTCGTCATGGTGCTGATGGTGGCAGGCGGCACCTGGTTCGCCAGCGGCGACACCGCGGCGACGCTGGCGGTCATCGTCTCGGCGTGCCCCTGCGCCCTCGTTCTGGCAGCGCCGGCGACGGCGATCGCCGGCATCGCGGTCGCCGCGCGACACGGCATCCTGATCAAGGGAACGGCATTTCTCGAGCATCTGGCCGACGTCACCAGCGTGGTGTTCGACAAGACGGGCACTCTGACCACCGGTGAACTCACCCTTATGGCCGCATTGCCTGTCCTGGGCGGCGACGCCGACGCCCTCCGCGCCGTGGCAGGAAGCCTGGGCGCCGTCAGCAGCCATCCCGTCAGCCGCGCCGCCCTGCGCGGCCTCGGCACAATCCATCCGCTTCAGGTCACCGACGCACGCGAAATGGGTGGTTTCGGGGTCAGCGGCACGATTGACGGGAAGCTTGCTGGCTTCGGCCGCCACGATCTGTTTGCCCGCCTCGGTATCGAAGCGCCGCCGCCTCCCGCACACGAAGGCCCCGTCGCTGGCGCGAGTCTCGACGGCCGCTTCCTCGGCTGGCTCACCTTCGCCGACCAGCCCCGCCGCGAGGCCGCGGCGGCGCTCCAAGACCTCCGCGCCATCGGCCTGACGAGGCAGATGCTGCTCACCGGCGACCGTGCCGCGGTCGCTACCCACATCGCCGCCGACCTGGGCATCACGGACGTTCATGCAGGCGCTCTGCCGCAAGACAAGATGCGCCACGTGCTGGATGAAGTGCGCGCCGGTTACCGCCCCATGGTGGTGGGCGACGGCATCAACGACTCACTGGCACTCAAGGCAGGCGCCGTCGGCATAGCGATGGGTGCCCAAGGAACCGACGTCGCCATGGCCTCGGCCGATCTCGTGCTGATGTCGAGCGACTTGCGCCGGCTCGCCACCGCCGTCCGCCTCAGCCGACGCTGCCGCCGCACCATTCAGGTGAATGTGGCGCTTGGCCTGGGCTGGACCCTCGTCCTCATGGCGCTCTCCGCCGCCGGGGTGCTCGGCGTAGGCGGCGCCGTGATCGCTGCCTTCATGCACAACCTATCCACTTTCCTCGGCGTCGCGAACGCAGGCCGTTTGCTGCTCTTCCAAGACACGCCCGAAAACATCGTGGAAGCGCCATGAGTCAGGCAGACATGGCAGTAGAAGTTCTAAGCGGCACCCAAGGTACGCGAACGCCACGAAGTCACACCGGCGTAGCTGATCGGACCCGGGTCGGCGTGAGAAAGTAATTTTATTTTCACCTTGTTAGACGATCCTTCCACCGTTCTTACAAGGGGCCGTGGCGGATATGGGCTTGGCGAAAACGAGCGACTTCTCGGAAGCGGCTCCGAGGATGAATGGGCATGCCAATGGCAAAGCGGCCCTTTGGGACGGTCCCACACCCAAGATGACACG
The DNA here is from genome assembly GCA_965198825.1 of Acetobacteraceae bacterium. Classification (GTDB taxonomy): domain Bacteria; phylum Pseudomonadota; class Alphaproteobacteria; order Acetobacterales; family Acetobacteraceae; genus BOG-908. Next base: position 1,162,778 of record CBDAQB010000003.1, read on the forward strand.
CACGAGCGTGCCCGCGTCCCGCGGCAAGCCGGTTGCGGCAGCACCCGCCGTCGATCAGCAACGCCGGCGGCAGCGCACGTTTGGCCGCCAGCAAAAGGCAGCCGAGCGTATTGCTTCCGCCACAACGCAGGTGGCCAGCGGTATCGCCGAAGCCGCCGCCGCGTGCGAGGAGCTGAGCAAGGCGATGGAACAGATCGCCACAGGCGCCGATGAGGCGTCTGCCGCGGCAGAACAGTCGCAGCGCAGCATGACTCTCATTGCTGCCAGCAACCGCGTTGCCAGCGCTGCTGCTGACGCTTCGCTTCGCAAGACCGATACGCTCCAATCCCTCTTGAGCAACACGAACGCCCAGATTGTCGCAAGCCTCACTAGTGTTGGCCGCGCCGCAGAGCGTCAGTCCACTTCAGAGAAAATGGTGGTCGAACTCGATAAGCAGGCGGCCAGTATCGGTGACATCGTCAAGGCGGTCGCGCGCATCGCCGACCAGACCAATTTGCTCGCGCTAAACGCGGCGATCGAAGCGGCCCGTGCCGGCCAGCACGGCAAGGGTTTTGCTGTTGTGGCCGACGAGGTGCGAACGCTTGCTGAAACGTCGGAGAAGAGCGCGCGCGACATTCAGGACCTGGTCGGCCAAATACAAGTGGAAGTCAAAATCATCGCTGAAGGCATCGGTGAGTCCGCGCAGGCCGCGAAGTGCGAGGTCGAAAGCGGCCGCGTCGTAACCGAACAGCTCGAGCTCGTCAGGATCGACATGGGAGCGCTGGTCAAAGGTGCCCAGGAGATCTTGACGGCCGCCCGTGAGTCCGACGGCGCTGCCGTAGAGGCCCAGAAAGGTGCGGAGGCAATCTCGTCGGCTGCCGCCCAGTAATCCAGCGCGTGCGAGGAAGCGGTCAAGACGGTCGAGCAGCAAACGACCGCACTATCACAGAGTGAACAGGCGGCAAGTCAGCTCTCGGAAATGGCCGATGAACTGAAGAACAGCGCCGACATTGGGAAGAGTGCTGAGGAAGTTGCCTCTGCCTCCGAGGAGCTGTCTTCCGCGGTTGAAGAGATCAATCGAGCAGCGGCCCAGATCATGACGGCGCTGGACCAGATCGGCAGTGGCGCGCAGCAGCAGAGTGCCGCCACCGAGCAGGCATCGGCCGCGATCACGCAGATCGAGAAGGGTGCTCAGCTCGCCACTGACCGCTCTGTGAAGGCCTTGGAAAAAGGCGAGAGCATGAACGCCACGCTCAGCAAGAACCGTAGCGCGATGCAGCAAATCATTGCTGGCGTTCAGCAGTCCGTCGAGAACAACTTCCGTTCGCGTGAACAGATTACGGCGCTTGAACAGGTCAGTCGCAGGATCGACAAGATCGTAGATGCCATCGCCACTGTTTCTATCCAAACCAACATGCTCGCTGTGAACGGCGCGATCGAAGCGGCGCGTGCTGGGGAGTTTGGCAAGGGCTTTATGGTAGTGTCCACCGATATTCGAAACCTCGCGCGGGACAGCTCGGCTAACGCCGAGCAGATCAAGGACCTGGTCAAATCGGTTCAGGACCAGATTGTCGCTGTGCGCCGAGACCTTGAGGAGATCGCCTCCCTGGCTGCAGCCGAGGTCGAGAAGAACACGGTGATCACCGCAAATTTGATGGCTGTCGAAACCGATATGGGTGTCGTTCTCGAAGGCAGCCGGAGCATTGCGAAAGAGGCTGGAACCATACTCGAAGCGTTGCAGCTCGCGAAGACAGGAGTCGAGCAGATTTCGGCGGCCGCGATCGAGGCGTCGCAAGCGACTAGGCAGGCCGCACAGGCGGCGCAAGAGCAGTCCAAAGGCACGGAGGAATTGGCGTCCGCAGTCGAGGAGATCGCCTCACTTGCCGATGAGCTGCAGAACAACGACGCGGGCTGACTTCATCAGGCACGCGGGAGCTCACATTTATGAGTGCAGCATTAACTACCCTGTCGATTGAAAACGCAGCCGTTGCGGCGCGGCAATTCGTCACGTTCCAGATTGTAGATGACGTTTTCGGCGTTCCTCTCGGGGAGGTACAGGAGATCATCCGTATGCCGGATCTTGTCCAAGTGCCTCTGAGCCCACCGTCGCTGGAAGGGATCGCCAATTTGCGTGGCGCGGTGCTTCCGATTACGAATTTGCGCCGGGTGTTTGGCACCAGCGACGCACCACACGATGACGCGACGCGGGTTGTCGTGGTCAACCAAAGCGGATCACCGGTCGGTTTCGTTGTAGACCGGATGGCGAGCGTCGTGCATGCCGAGGCTGATGAGATCGAAGGCACGGCGTCGCTCGAAGGCACTATGCGAAACGATATGCTCACCGGCGTGATCAAGCGTGCCAGCGGCATGATCATGCTGCTTGATCCGCAACGGCTTGCGTTTGTCGAGCGTGCGGCAGCGGGGCGCCGCGACGCGCGACTGGACGCTGTTTCCTTACTAGCGTCAAAAGAGCAGCGCGTCCACGCGGGTGGCGCAATCGACGAAATCCAGCTCGTCAGCTTTGAGGCTTGTGGCCAGGAGTATGCGTTTCCAATCGAAGACGTTCAGGAGATTGTGCAGGTTCCCGACCACATCACAAAGTTGCCGCAAGCTCAAGCCCAGGTCGTCGGCGTGATGTCGCTGCGTGACCGTCTGCTGCCCCTGGTTTCTTTGCGGCACATGTTCGATCTGCCTGACGCTTCAGTGGATGAACAGAGCCGCATTTTGGTGGTTTCTCCCGGCGGGCCGGAGCGAGCCTCTGTCGGGATCGTCATGGATGCAGTCAAGGAGGTGCTGAGAATCAACCGTGCTCTGGTCGACCCTGTACCGCCGATGCTGTCGGCCGCAAGCAGTGGGTCCGGGCACAGCGAGTTTGAGGCGATCTGCCGGCTTGATGGCGGCAAGCGACTAGTCACCATCCTCTCCGCTAACCGCATGTTCCGCGACGTGGCACTGCGCGAAGAAATCAAGGCCGCGTCGCATGGCACCGATCCAGAAGAGCAGGACATGCGAAGCGAGAGTGATAGCGTTGAGCCCACCGGTTCAGCTGACGATGAGGAACAGTTCGTTGTGTTCCAACTCGCTGACGAAGAATACGGCGTGCCGGTCGAGGCTGTGCAAGAGATCGTGAGAGTACCACCCGAGCTCACCCGCGTGCCCAAAGTTGCCTCCTTCATGGAAGGCGTCGTCAACTTGCGCGGCATGGTTCTGCCGGTGGTAGACCAGCGTCGGCGATTCGCACTTCAGGAAGCCGAGCGCAACGACCGCCAACGAATCATGGTGCTGACCATCGAGGGTTCGCGCACTGGTTTCATCGTCGATCAGGTGCTTGAAGTTCTAAAAATTGCACATTCAGCGATCGAGCCTGCACCCGAGCTGTCCGACGAGCAGGCGCGACTGATCCGCCGCGTCGCAAATCTCGAGCGCCAAAAACGAATGATACTTCTACTCGATGCAAAGACCCTCCTCTGCGCAGGCGAACTCGCGGAAATCAAGGCGCTCTGACAAGTCTTCCCAAAGCGCAGAGCGGGCGCAGATATCTGTTTGAAAAGCTCATAAAGATCAATGACCAGCGACGCTATCAGACTGCTCGTGGTGGATGATAGCGCCCTTATGCGCAAGCACATGCGCCTCATTTTCGAGGCAGAGGGTGACTTTGAAATCGCTGCCGCGCGTAACGGCCGCGAGGCACTCCAGATGGTTGAGTCGTTCAAACCGGATGTTGTGACGCTCGATGTCAATATGCCGGAGCTTGATGGTATCAGTTGTCTGGAGCGCATGACCGCCACTGGCGCGTCGGCACGTGTAGTCATGGTGTCCTCCATCACCGAAGCGGGCGCGGATGTGACGCTGCGCGCTCTCGAGCTCGGAGCAGTGGACTTCGTGCCCAAACCCGATGGCACAGTTTCGCTCAGCATCGACGCCATTCGTGGCATACTGGTCTCAAAAGTCCGCGCGGCATCGCGCGCGCGGCCTCGCCGACCACAAGGCCTGCGTGATCGGTTACGCACCCACCGCCGTGAAGCAGAGCGCCGACGTGTCGCCGCAAAGATCTCCTCATCTGACACACCAGGCGTAGTGGTTATCGGCGTCTCGACGGGTGGCCCGCGCACGCTGGAGGACATTCTGCCCAATCTACCCGGCGACTTTCCGTGGCCTATACTGATCGCGCAACATATGCCGGCGAGCTTTACGGGTGTATTTGCACGCAGGATGGATAGCTTGTGCGACATCGACGTGGTCGAGGTTAGTACAACGGTGCCACTGGTGGGCGGCCGAGCCTACCTCGGCCGTGGCGACGCGGATCTCGTAGTAGAGCGTAAGCTTGGCCGTCTGGTCGCAAACTCGCTGCGCTCAGATGCAAGCCTTTGGCATCCTAGCGCCGACCGGCTGGTCAACACCGCAATGGCGGCTGTGTCCCCAGTCAGCGTAGTCGGTGTTCTGCTCACCGGCATGGGCAACGATGGGGCAGCGGCCATGACCGCGCTGCGACAGCAAGGCGGGCACACCATCGCGGAATCCGAGGCGAGTGCTGTGGTGTTTGGGATGCCAGCGGAGCTCATCCGCAATGGCGGCGCCGAAATTGTGCTGCCGTCAGGAAGCGTGGCACGGCAGCTCATAACATGGACACGTCATGGTCAAGTATAGAAGCGCGCCGTGGCATTGCTGAAACAATCCGGCCGTAGGTCAGATCTTCCCACGTCTAACGTGTCTAAGCAGACATGTGAAATGCTAGCGGCTACGATGCGAACAGGTGACACGCAAGCTGCACGCCGAAGTGCTGTGCAGGATTTGGCATCGTATCCTGGTGTCGAATCCGAGTTGGCGGAGGCACTTCGAAACGAGAACGACTTTGTAGTACAAGCGGCGATCTTAGCCGCCCTCGTCTCCATCGGCACTAAGGCTGCGGCTGCCGCCATAGCGGAGGCGGTTTGTACGCAAGACGCGGCGTTACGCAATGCCGCAACGGAAGCGCTAGGCGGCTTCGGTACGAAGGCGCTTCCACAAATAGAATGCCTGCTTGCCTCCCCCCATCCCGAACAGCGGATCGTCGCTGTGGGTCTTCTTGAGGCGTGTGGGGACATTGAGGCCCGGACTATGTTGCACAAAGTCCTGGCAAGCGACCCGGATGTTAATGTCGGCCTGGGAGCGGTCGAGGCTCTTTCTCTTCTGGGTGATCCAGCGGACGAGGCCGCCCTGCGCGGCTTCGCTTTACGCTTCGCGGGCAACGCCTTCGTCGCTTTCGCTGTCCAGTTGGCCTGCCAGCGGTCCGCAGCCGGCGCTGCCACGTGAGTACGTTGGAATGCCGCCTTGGGCTGCCGCGTGCTGCTGATGAGATCCTTGTCAGTGACACTGAATTTGGGCTCTTTCAAGAATATTTCTACCGCAGGACCGGCATCGTCTTCGGGCCAACAAAACGCTTCTTTGTCGAACGCCGACTCGCCGCTAGAATGTCCACCCGCTCGGCCCTGAGCGTACGTAATTACCTGGCGATGCTGAAATACGAGGATCCCGCCGGCTCGGAGTTCCAGGTCCTCGTTAATTCGCTCACTGTCAATGAAACATATTTCTACCGCGAGGAGTACCAGTTCGAGTGCCTGGTTTCCTCGATGCTGCCAACCCTTGTCGCCGGCCGCACGCCTGGGGAGGGCACGCCGATCCGGATCTGGTCACTGCCCTGCTCAACAGGCGAGGAGCCGTATTCGATGGCGATCCGGCTACTCGATGACTGGCCGGACGTTGACTGCTACGACGTGGAGATTGTGGGTTCGGACATCGACGCCAATGTGATCGCTCATGCCCGCCAGGGTATCTACGACGATCGTTCGGTGAAGAACCTCCCGGAGCGTGTGAAGCGGAGGTATTTCGAGAGCATCCCAAACGGTCTCTGGCAGATCAGCGACACGCTGCGTGGATCGGTCGATTTCGGCATTCTCAACATCAACAACGCTGCCGATATGCGACGTCAACGCAACCAGTTCGATGTCGTATTCTGCCGCAACATGCTGATTTACTTTGACGACATCTCACGACGCGCTGCTGTCGAGGCAATCTTTGATTCGCTGCGCCCGGGCGGCTTTATCTGCCTGGGCCATTCCGAGTCGATGAGCCGTATCTCCTCACTATTTATATTGCGGAAATTTCCCGAGGCCGTCGTTTATCAGAAGCCGCTTGGTTGAGAGCAACGTCATGAAAGTCACGTCATGCTGGCCGTAATGGTGGAAGACGCAAAGACTGTTCGGATGTTCCATAGGTCGATCCTGGAAGCCGCCGGCTTTTCGGTCGTGGAGGCGATGAACGGCGTAGAAGCGCTTGAGCGTGCGATGAGCAACGACCGGGCCCCGGATCTGTTCCTCGTCGACGTGAACATGCCGCTTATGGACGGCTACACGTTCCTTCGCCGCATCCGGCGTGAGCCTACCCTGCTTGCCGTGCCGGCTGTCATCATCAGCACGATGCGTGAGAAGCGCGATGAAGAGCGCGCCTTTGAGACAGGCGCCAACCTCGTGCTGTTCAAACCTGTCAAACCTGACCTGCTGACCCGCTATGTTCGCGCATTGGCTGGCGCGGATGCGGAGGATGGCGCGTGAATCAAGAAACCGAGTCCCTGCTGCGGCAGTTCATCCCGGAGGCGCAGGATCTGCTTGAGCAGGCAGGACGTAGCCTCCTTGCCTTGGAGCGAATTCCGGGCGACGCAAGCCTGCTGAACGAACTATTCCGCGCCGTGCACACGCTGAAGGGTACGTCAGGACTATTTGCTATCGAGCCGCTAACGCGCCTGGTTCATGCAGCGGAAGATCTGCTGTTTGCCGTTCAGGCGGGCCGCATGGTTCTTGCACCAGACCTTGCCGACGGACTTTTGGAAAGCCTGGACCAAGTGGGTCTCTGGATCGACTCGCTTGCCGAGGCGTCGGTGCTGCCAAACGATGCGGCAGCAGTTTCCGAACGCTGGGCTTTACGGCTTCGCGCCATGCTCGGCAAAGGAGGCGGCTTGCCGAGTGTCGCAACAGAGTCCGGCTTTGCTGGCGCATCCACCCTTCCCGTCTGGCTGGATGGGCTTTCCTGCGGCACAGCAGACAACGGCGGTGACCTTATTGCGATCCGCTACTCGCCCGATACTCACTGCTTCTTTCGCGGTGAGGATCCGCTTGGTCTCTTGCGCCAGCTTCCTGGTATCCGCGCTCTTCGGCTGGACGCCGTCGAGCCTTGGCCGCCGCTCGGGGAAATCGATCCGTTCCAATGCAATATCTGCCTACGTGCAATCGTGGCCGCCGAACGTGGCGAGATCGAACATCACTTGCGATACTCCCTCGATCAGGTTGAGTTGGCTGCTCTCCCCATTGGATGGCCGACCGGAGCGCTACAGCAGGCGTCGCGCGACGATGATGGTGCCGATGCAGTCTTGCTGGACATACTCGAAGGTCAACGAAGGCTGTTGCGCGCCATTGTCGAGCCCGGCGCCGAAATCGGCCATAGGGCTGCCGCCGTGCGCGCGCTGCGCAATATGCTGCAACACATCAGCAGGAGCGACCTGCTCGCCGGTCTCAACGAGGCTTCAGCCGCCCGTGAAGCAGCTCAGCTCTTGAACTACGTCGATGTTATAGCTTCTGCAGTTCAGTGTGTCGCCCGCCCGACAGCCGTACCGCCGCAAGAAGCGTTGGTGCGTGCTGCGAATGACAGCGGGACTCGGCCGCCAGCAGCTTCCTCACCTTCGACGTTGCGGGTAGAGCAGAGCAAGATCGACGTGATGATGAATTTAACCGGCGAGTTGGTGGTCGCAAAGAATGCGCTCGCCTATCTCGCTCGTCGGGCTGAGCAGGGGCAGATGAGTACCAGCGAACTGGTGCGCGAGATCAAGGACCGCCAGGCTCTCGTCAATCGCATTGCCGAGAACATGCAAGCTGCGGTGATGTCTGTCCGCATGTTGCCAGTGGAGCAAATTTTTCAACGCTTTCCGCGTCTGGTGCGCGACGTTTCGCGCCGGATCGGTAAGCGTGTCGAACTGGTGGTGGAGGGCGGTGAAACCGAGGCTGACAAAAATATCATCGAAGCCATCGCGGACCCTTTGATCCACATGGTGCGCAACAGCCTCGATCATGGGATCGAGACGCCCGATGTCCGCCGCCAGGTGGGCAAGCCCGAATTTGGCACGGTTTGGCTCAAGGCCGTTCAGGACAACGATGAGGTCCTCATACGTGTGATTGACGATGGCCGGGGCATCAATCCCGCAGCCCTTCGGCGCAAGGCCGTGGAGCAAGGCCTGATCGATGAGGAAAGAGCACAGCGTCTTTCTGATGAGGATGCAGTGGCCCTGGTATTTGCTCCCGGCCTTTCGACTGCCGCCGAGGTTTCTGATTTGTCGGGCAGGGGCGTCGGCATGGACGTCGTGCGCGCGGCGGTCGAGAAGGTCGGCGGCCGGGTTTCCATTTCCAGCCGCATGGGTGTCGGTACCACCGTCGAACTGGCATTGCCCCTCAGCATGGCCGTCACACGCATCATGATCGTGTGCTGCGGCGAACGTCTGTTCGGCGTGCCGATGTCACTGGTCGTGGAAACGGTCCGAATTTCCCACGCGAGTCTGCACCGGTTTCGCGACCGCGAGGCTTTTGTCCTACGCGACAGCGTCGTGCCAGTGGTGCGCGTCGCTACGTTGCTGGATCTGCCCATCGAGGCGGACAGCTCCTCAGAGGAGGCGCTTCTTGTCGTTCGTGTCAATGGCGAACGGCTCGGGCTCGTCGTTGGGTCGTTCCGGGAAAGCATTGAGACCATCGTCAAGCCGATGGACGGCGTGCTCGCTGGAACTCGCGCATTCTCAGGCACTGCTTTGCTAGGAGATGGACGGGTGTTGCTGGTGTTGGATTTGCGGGAGCTCGTCACCTGATGCCGATCCAATATACCGAGGGCGAAGACGCATGCGCCGTGTTCGAGGGGCGCTGCATAGCCGAGGAGGCTGACAATTTCCTCGAATGGCTTCGACGCACCTATGACCCTTCGGTAGACCTGGCGTCGTGCACTGACGTGCACACCGCACTGTTTCAACTGCTGATCGGCGCGGGATTGCGTATCGCGCAGTTTCCACCGGACGCGTTGTTGGCTGGCCTGCTAGCTGACCGCAATCTCAAGGCAACACCATGAAGCCGGTCTTCCTTGTTGATGACAGCGCGACAATGCTTGCAAGCATGGCAAGCGTTCTTGGCAAAGCAGGCATTGCTGTTGAGAAAGCGGCCAATGGCAGTGAAGCATTGACCCGGCTTAGGAGCGCTCCTCCGCTACGGCTAATGATCGTCGATTATCACATGCCGGGCATGAACGGTGTAGAGCTCATCCGTGAAGTTCGTAGGCTTGCGGCCTATCGATTCTTGCCGATTTTGATGCTGACGACGGAATCCGCACAAGGGAGGCGGGACGAGGCTCGCCAGGCAGGCGCGACAGGGTGGCTGGTCAAACCTGTGGCACCCGACAAGTTGTTGCAAGACATTCAGCAAGTGGCGCCTGGTTAGTGGCAGTCATTGACGCCGGCGTTGCGAGTCAGAGTTCTTTCTGGAGAGCCCTAGGGTGATCTTTGAGCAGCGGGCCGTAGCGGACCCTATTGGCCGAGAGGACCGGAGCGCAGGAAATCGCCATCCGTCGAACCGTCACGGCGAGTTTTAGCATGGGCACTTAGGGGCAGCATCATGGCGTCCGACGCCATCCGGGCAGTGAGCTCCGCGGCCAGAACGCCTCATCATCATCACTGGGGCCTACACGCCGGCGCGCTTGGACGGCCACTGCGTGGCGCCTTGTGGCTGCCGGCCGGCCTAGGCATGGCATCGTGCGTGGTCGGAGCCCAGGCGTGGCGGCTGTTCGTGGGGGACGGTGTCGAAGCCGACTTCGTTGGGGCAGCCGCCTTCGCGTTTATGCTCTTTCAGTATCATTTGCTGGCCAAGCGGCCGCAGCCCGGTCGTACGGCGTCGGAGCGCCTGCTGGAACCGATAATAGAGCTGAGAGCGATCGTGGAACCTGGTATGGAGACCGAGCCAGCGACAGTGCTTGAGGTAGTGGCGAACACTGTAGAGGTTGCTTCCGAGTTGTTTCGCTATCGTGAGGTGGTCGACATCATGGGCCGCCAGGTCGACGGCGCAGTCGGTGAGACCGAACGCGCTGTGCTCGACATTCTGCAGCGGCTCGACACAATCGAAAGCGACGTGAAGAACTTTCTCTTGTCGCTGTCCAGCGCCGAACGCAGCGCATCTGAGATCGCAAGGGAGGGCGGAGGCGAGGTTTTGGCTATGCGGCGGGCCGTGCAGGAACTCCGCGCTCTCGTCCTCGCCCGCACGTCGCAGATCCAGTCCGACCGCGAAATACACGCCCGCTTTGCCACTGAAACTGAGAGCTTCGGTAACGCCCTGGTCTCGATCACTGCCATCGCACGGCAAACAAAGATGGTTTCCTTGAATGCAACTATTGAGGCAGCCCGCGCCGGGCAAGCGGGCCTGGGCTTTGCGATCGTTGCGAAAGAGGTCGGCAAGCTCGCTGACCAGAGTGCGGAAGCCGCAGCGGCGGTTCGCAGCGGGCTCGACCGGCTACGGGAGATTAGCCGTGAGCGTCTGTCAGATGCGGCAAAAACTGAAGGGGAGGCGGCCTTGCTCGAGGCGGCCGAAACGCAGGCTGAGGCTGCTGAGCGAGGATTCACAAGGCTCGAGGAACACGGGCGCTTGACGCTTGTCGAGGCCCACACATCGGGCGCCGCCCTCGCCAACTCGTTGGTGCAGGTGATCGGCACCTTCCAATTTCAGGACGCCATCAGGCAGCGGCTCGAACAGGTCGGCGACAGCTTGAACCGCCTGGGTCTTCACGCAGGCGGCCTCGCGGAAGCGTTAACGCGTGAAGGCGAGGTGTCTTCGGTGGAAACTCACCTTCTCCAGCCCATGAACGAAGAATACGTCATGGAGTCTCAGCGTGACGTCCACGAGGGCGCCGGTCATGCTGTCGGAGACGTGCTGCCTGCCATCGAGCTTTTCTAAACACCCCGACCTTATGAGCGCCTTCATCAAAGCCACGAGCACGTGTCCCGCCCGGTGACGTTCGCGAACGCGGGCATTTGACGCAGCAAGCTTTCACGCTGATAAACCAGGGCCCTTTTTGCGGCTCCTTGCTGACCTTGGCTCTAGCCGTGCTACAGCATCAGCCATGGAAACCAAGCCGCCCATTCCGCTCGCCGTTCTCGTCGGTATCCAAATGCCAAACATCGATGATGTTGCGCATGAAGCCAGTCTAGAGGAACTGGGGCGTTTGGTGAAAACGCTGGGCTACGAGGTGGTTGGCACGGTGTCTCAGAGGCGCGAAGGGACCGGCGCCGGCTCGCTGCTGGGAAGCGGCAAGCTTGCAGAACTGGCGGCGCTCACCGGTGGCAGTGGGGTCATTGGATCGATGGCGCCTTCGCATAAATCGAAGGCGCGGCAGCGCTTTGAGGGTGCGGTCGGCACTGATGACGAGATTGACGTTTCAGCCCACGCGGGGCGCAAACCTGAGTTCGTCATTGTCGACCATGAGCTTTCGCCTAGCCAGATACGTAATCTCGAGCGCGCAACAGGCGCGCAGGTGCTGGACCGCACCGGCGTAATCGTCGAGATCTTCCATCGCCACGCTAATACGCGGGAGGCGAAGCTGCAGGTGGAGATGGCGCGGCTGAAATATGTGGCGCCTCGGCTGCGAGAGTCGGCAGGCGGGGGCGGGCGACAGCAGGGACCTGGCGCGGGTGAAAGCACGCTCGACCTCGATCGCCGCAAAATACGCGACCGGCTTTCCGAGCTAAAGGACCAATTGGAGGCGGTTCAACGCGACGGGGATCAGAGGCGCGCCAGCCGGCGTGATCAGCTGCGCGTGGCATTGGTAGGCTACACCAATGCCGGGAAGTCCTCGCTGATGCGCGCTCTCACCGGCAGCGAGGTTCTGGTTGAGGACAAGTTGTTCGCCACGTTGGATACGACCGTCCGCACACTGCAGCCGGAGACGCGGCCAAGAATTCTCGTGTCAGACACCGTGGGTTTCATCAAGCAGCTGCCGCACGATCTGGTCGCTTCGTTTCGGTCCACCTTGGCGGAGGCACTGGAAGCCTCTCTGTTGCTGTTCGTTGTTGACGCCTCCGACCCCACCTACGAGGCGCAGCTGGAGGTTAGCCGAAGCGTGTTGCGGGACATTGGTGCGGATGCCGTTCCGTCTCGGCTTATCTTGAACAAGATGGATCGCGTAGATAGCGCAGCGCGTGCAGCGTTGATGGAGAAACATCCTGACGCGATCCAGCTCTCCGCCCATGTGCCCAAAGATGTGAGCGCCCTGCATGAGACGATCGTAGCCTTCTTTGAGGCCGCCATGGTGGAAGATGTGCTGATACTGCCCTACGCGAAGCAGGGGCTGATTGGCGAAGTCTACGAAAATGCCAGGGTTTTATCAGAGGAGTTTGACGTGGGGGGAAGGATGCTGACAGTGCGCGGCCTACCCGGCGCTATCTCGCGGCTACAACGACGCCTGGCCGAAGGCTGATCCGACCCTCCGCATAGCTGCTTCAGCAGTAAGCGTGTTCCTTAGAAAAAACTGCAAGCTTCTGAGACCTTCGGCTAGGCATGAAGAAGTACCGAGCCAAAACGTCCAAAGTTTTTTGCTTCTCTTTTTCAAAAAAGAAGTCCTTTCTTTCTGCCAACAGCCTAAGCAGCAAATGTGACGAGAACAGCACCCTCCTGCACGAGTTCCCCGGCAGTCACGTGCACGGCTTCCAGGATGCCATCGCGCGGTGCGGTGAAGGTCATCTCGACCTTCATCGCTTCGAGGATCAACAGCCGTTCGCCGCGGGTGACTTGAGCGCCCGGCTCGACAAAAACCGCAACCACGCGCGCTGGCGTGGCTGCGACTAGCCTGGTGTCGGCGGAGCCCTCCTCGGTGGGCGCGGCGAGGGAGTCGATGGCGGTAAAATCCAGGTTTCGCCCGTTGCGCACGACGGTGATTGTATCAGCGAAGCGGATCACCCGGACGCGGGTTCGCTCGCCATCCACGAGCAACATGGCTGTGCCGTCGTGACCGGAAGGTTCAAAGTGGGCGAGCACGTTTCCGCTTGGCAACGCGAGACGCCAGGCAACTCCCTGGCGTGTGGCCCGAATTGAGACTGGCGAGGCGTCACCGAAGCGCAGTTCGACCGTTGTTTCCCCGGGTGCGTTGACAGACCATGCGTCGGTTTCGCCCCAGGGCGACCAGGGATCGCCTGCCGGCTGCGAGACGGAGGGGCGCAGCAAGGTCAACGCTGCCGCAGCCCATGCGGCATGGTCGGGAGCCGCCAATGGTTGCGTCAGGGCGGGATGCTGCCCGATGAAGCCGGTATCGACTCCGCCCAAGGAAAAGTCGGGGTCGGTGGCTATCGCTCTTAGCAGGTCGAGATTCGTACGTGGGCCGACAAGCTCATAATCGGCAAGGGCACGGGCGAGGCGTCGGAGCGCAGCGGGCCGGTCGAGGTCCCAGACGATGAGTTTGGCTATCATCGAATCATAGTAGGGCGTGACGCTGTCGCCTTGACGGAAGCCGGTATCGACGCGGACGTGCTCGCTTGGCGCGGGTTCGCGGAGAAAGCGCACCGGTCCTGTTGCCGGCATGAAGTCCGCCGATGGGTTCTCGGCGCAGATGCGGGCTTCGATCGCGTGTCCGCGCATGTGCAGATCATCCGCCAGCAGCGGGAGACGTTCACCGGAAGCTACACGCAATTGCCATTCGACGAGGTCGAGGCCGGTCACGAATTCCGTCACGGGGTGCTCTACCTGAAGCCGCGTGTTCATTTCCATGAAATAGAAGCGGTCATCCTCGTAGATGAACTCCACGGTGCCAGCGCCGACATAATCAACCGCGCGTGCGGCGGCGATGGCGGCGTCTCCCAATGCTCGCCTCTGCTCCGGCTTGATAAAGGGAGCAGGGGACTCTTCGAGCACCTTCTGGTGCCTTCGCTGAATGGAGCAATCGCGTTCGAACAGCGAGATGATGTTGCCGTGGGTGTCGCCAAACACCTGCACTTCGATGTGCCTTGGATGCGTGAGGTATTTTTCGACCAGCAAATGATCGTCGCCAAACGACGCTCTCGCCTCGCCGCGTGCTCGCTCGACGGCTTCGGTCAGCATGTCCGGCCTCTCGACAACACGCATGCCTTTTCCCCCGCCGCCGGCGGAGGCTTTGAGAAGCACCGGATAACCGATGCGCGCCGCTTCCGTCGCGATGACGCCCGCCGACTGGTCGTCGCCATGGTAGCCCGGCACCAGCGGCACGCCCGAACGCTCCATCAAGACTTTCGCCGCGGCCTTGCTTCCCATGGCGCGTATGGCGGATGGCGGCGGACCGATGAAAACGATCCCAGCGGCCGCACATGCATTTGCAAAATCGGCATTCTCGGAGAGGAACCCATAGCCGGGATGAATGGCCTCCGCTCCCGCACGGCGGGCAACTTCGATGATGGCATCGCCACGCAGGTAGCTTTCGCGTGCCGGTGGGGGGCCGATGAAATAGGCTTCGTCCGCCATATCGACGTGGCGCGCTTCCGCATCGGCATCGGAGAACACGGCAACCGTTGCAATCCCCATGCGGCGCGCGGTGGTCATGACGCGGCAGGCGATTTCGCCGCGGTTGGCGATCAGAATTTTCGAGAACATGGCCGTTACATCCGGAACAGGCCGAAGCGCGTCGGCGGAATGGGGGCGTTCAGTGCCGCGGAAATGGAAAGCGCAAGCACCCGCCTCGTGTCAGCAGGATCGATCACGCCGTCGTCCCATAGGCGGCTGGACGCATAGTAAGGATGGCCTTGCCGGTCGTACTGCTCGCGTATCGGCGCCTTGAACGCGTCCTCTTCTTCGGCCGGCCATGTCTTTCCGGCGCGCTCGATGTTGTCGCGCCGCACTTGCGCGAGAACTGAAGCGGCCTGTTCACCGCCCATGACGCTGATGCGGGCATTCGGCCACATCCACAAAAAGCGCGGCGAATAGGCGCGGCCGCACATGCCGTAGTTGCCAGCGCCGAAACTTCCGCCGATGACGACGGTGAATTTCGGGACGTTCGCAGTGGCGACCGCCGTCACCAGCTTGGCGCCGTCCTTGGCAATGCCGCCAGCCTCGTATTTGCGGCCGACCATGAAACCGGTGATGTTCTGCAGGAAAAGCAGGGGAATGCCGCGCTGGCAGCACAGCTCGATGAAATGCGCGCCTTTCTGCGCACTTTCGCTGAACAGGATGCCGTTGTTGGCGAGGATACCCACGGGGTAGCCCCAGATGTGGGCAAAGCCGGTGACGAGGGTGGGGCCGTAGAGGGGCTTGAATTCGTCGAGAACGCTGCCGTCCACGAGACGCGCAATGATGTCGCGCACTTCAAACGGCCTGCGGCGGCCGGCGGAGACGATGCCGTAGAGCTCGGCAGGATCGTAGAGCGGAGCTACCGGTTCCCGCAGTTCGAGTTGGCAATTTTTGACGCTGTTGAGCCGTCCCACGATCTGGCGCGCGATGCCAAGGGCGTGCGCATCGTTTTGCGCGTAGTGGTCGGTGACGCCTGAGGTGCGGCAATGCACATCCGCACCGCCCAGATCCTCGGCGCTGACGACTTCGCCCGTTGCAGCCTTCACCAGGGGAGGGCCGCCAAGAAAGATGGTGCCCTGTTTGGCAACGATGACGTTCTCGTCGGCCATCGCCGGCACGTAGGCGCCGCCGGCCGTGCAGGAGCCCATGACGACGGCAATCTGGCTTATGCCGGCTGCCGACATGCGTGCCTGATTGTAGAAGATGCGGCCGAAATGATCGCGGTCGGGAAACACCTCGTCCTGGTTCGGCAGGTTGGCGCCGCCGGAATCGACAAGATAGACGCAGGGCAGGCGGTTCGCTTCGGCAATTTCCTGCGCGCGCAGATGCTTCTTCACCGTCATGGGAAAGTAGGTGCCGCCCTTCACGGTGGCGTCGTTCGCCACCACCATGCATTCACGGCCGCTGATGCGCCCAATGCCGGCGATCAACCCGGCGGACGGGACCTCGTCGCCATATTGGCCGAGTGCCGCGAGTTGCCCCACCTCGAGGAAAGGCGTGAGAGGGTCGAGGAGCATGCGGACCCGTTCGCGTGGCAGGAGTTTGCCGCGCGAGGCGTGGCGATCGCGCGCTACCTGGCCGCCGCCGAGGCGCACCCGGCACGCGGTTTCCTGGAGGTCGGCTACCACGGCGCGCATGGCTTCCGCGTTGGTGGCAAACTCCGCCGATCTGGCATCGACACTTTGCGGAATTATCGGCATGGCCGCGGCAACCCCTCATGCACGCGGCGCGCGGGCCGCTCCTGCTCAAAAGAGCACAGGATGGTTGCGAGGTAAACGATCGCCCGTTAGGTTAATCGAGCGCCGTGATCCTCGCAGCGCAGGAGGCAGATCAACCCAATGGCGCGTATCGCCGGATCGAACGGAGCCGAGACGGCTGCCGCCATAAGGCAGGCCGGTTTGGAGTTGATCTTTGCCCACGGCTACCAGGGGTTCGGCCTGCGCGAGCTGGCGCAGAAAGTCGGCCTTCAGCCCGCCTCCCTTTATAACCACATCGCCAGCAAGCAGGCGCTTCTGTTCGGCCTGATAGAAGGTCACATGCGCGACCTGATCGCCCGCACCGAAGCGTGCCTCGTGGCCTGCGGCGGTGGTCCGCTAGAGCGGTTGGCGGCTTTCACTGCGAACCACCTCGACCGGCATATCGAGCGTAAGCTGGACGTGTATGTGGCGAATTTCGAGCTTCGAAGCCTGGATCACGAGAACCTGGGCCTTATCCTCGGGCTGCGCCGCCGTTACGAGGCCATGCTCATCGCCATCCTGGACGAAGGCCGCGCCACTGGGGTTATCGGCGCTGCCGACACCCATGTTACCGCCTACGCGCTGCTCGCCATGCTGACCGGGGCCTGCACCTGGTATCGCCCCGACGGGCGCTTGACCAAGGCGGAAATGATCGAGTTGCACACGCGCCTCGTGCTCGACGGCTGCGCCAGGCGCTCGCCTGTCGTGACACAGGCGCGGAAGCGAACCACACCATCCAAAGCAGTAGCCGCCCGGCGGCGCCATCCAAAACCCAGCAGGGAGCTCAAGCCATGGACATGAACGGACTGACATTCGGGCTTGGCGAGGAAATAGAAGCGCTGCAGGACATGGTCCGCCGCTTCGCCCAGGCGGAAATCGCACCACGCGCCGCGGCCATCGACCGTGACAATGAATTTCCCGCCGATCTCTGGCGCAAGCTCGGTGAGCTCGGCCTGCTCGGCATCACGGTCGAGGAGGAGTATGGCGGCTCGGCAATGGGCTATCTCGCCCATGTCATTGCCATGGAGGAGATCAGCCGCGCCTCGGCTTCCGTCGGCCTTTCCTACGGCGCGCACTCCAATCTTTGCGTCAACCAGCTTCGCCGCAACGGCACCGAGGTGCAAAGGCGCGCGTATCTGCCCAAGCTGGTCAGCGGCGAGCATGTCGGCGCACTCGCCATGAGCGAGCCAGGCGCGGGTTCGGACGTCGTCAGCATGAAACTGCGCGCGGACCGGCGCGGCGATCACTACGTGCTGAACGGCAACAAGATGTGGATCACCAACGGCCCCGATGCCGACGTGCTCGTGGTCTACGCCAAGACCGATCCGCAGGCGCATTCCAAGGGCATCACCGCCTTCATCGTCGAGCGTGGTTTCGAAGGGTTCTCGACGGCGCAGAAACTCGATAAGCTCGGCATGCGCGGTTCGAACACCTGTGAGCTCGTCTTCGAGAATTGTGAAGTGCCAGAGGAGAATGTGCTAGGCGCCGTCGGGCGCGGCGTGGGCGTGTTGATGAGCGGCCTCGACTACGAGCGTGCCGTTCTGGCGGCAGGTCCGATCGGTATTATGCAGGCCTGCCTCGACGCGGTGCTGCCCTACGTGCATGAGCGCCGCCAGTTTGGCCAGGCAATCGGCGAGTTCCAGCTTGTTCAAGGCAAGCTTGCCGACATGTACACCATCACCAATGCCGCAAGGGCCTACGTTTACACAGTAGCCCGCGCCTGCGACGAGGGCCGCACCACGCGCAAGGATGCCGCTGGCGCCATTCTTTTTGCAGCAGAACAGGCAACCAGTGTGGCGCTCGATGCCATCCAGCTGCTTGGAGGCAACGGCTATATCAATGACTACCCGACAGGACGCCTGCTTCGCGATGCGAAGCTTTATGAGATCGGAGCGGGCACTAGCGAAATACGGCGGATGCTGATTGGTCGGGAGTTGTTTCAGGAAGGAAGGTAAGAAGACGAGTTCTTTTCTGAAAAAGAACCAAAAAACTTTTGCCAGTTAAGGCCCGGCATTTTACATTCGCGATCCTATGTCGCGAAAGTCCTTTGCCGTTCTTTCCTAAACAGAACTCTTAGCCTCTCTCTCCCTCCTAACGGGATCGGTAGAAAACGGCCGATCAGGCGTGTGCCGTTCGCGCGCTGTCCGGCCAGGGCAAAGCCTCCTCAAGTTGCGCCGCCAGGCGGAACAAGGTTGCCTCATTGCCGTAGCGTGCGACGAACTGCACGCCCACGGGGAGCAGCGGCCCGCCGGGCTCCGCAGGCGCCGTGTGCAGAGGCACCGACATGCTCGGGGTAAAAGTCAGGTTGGACGCCTGAGTAAACGGCGTGCGGGCTAGCCCTTCTGCAGCCATCTTTTCGAGCAGGCCAAGCTTCAGCATGACCCGTCCCGCGCGCAGGGTGCGTATGGCCGACATCAGGCGCAGTTGCCCTGGTTTGGAGGAGAGTTCGCCGATACGCGCCGGCGGTGCCGCGACGCTTGGCAGCAGCCAAAGATCGTAGGTCGCATGGAATTTGCTGAGCGCGCGTGCGAAACCGTTCCAATCGATGTGCGCGCCGACGTATTCGCCAGACGAGAGCGCGCGGCCGAGGAAAGCCAGCATGGCTGTTTCCGGCTCGAAGGCGCTCGCCGGCGAGCCGGAGGAGGCGACCTCGGCGGCCACATGGCCCAGGTAAATCTTGAGGTAGCACGCGGCCAGCGCGGCGCCGTCGATGGCGGGCGCGGCTTCCTCGACGTGGTGACCAAGATCGTCGAGCAGACGCGCGGCGTTCATGACCGCATCGATGCAGGCCTGGTCTACAGGAGTACCGGTCGGCGAAGCCGTCGAGTAGCCGATGCGCAAACGTCCCGGTGGGATCGCGACCTCGGCTGCAAACGGGCGTTCCGGCGGTGGCAGCGCGAACGGATCGCCGGGCTCCGGCCGGAGCAGCAAATCGAGCATGTGCGCGCTGTCGCGGACCGACGTGGTGAGAACGCCGTGCGATGACGCGCCCTCCCAGTTGAAGCCGGACTGAGGTCCGTTCGAAATCCGCCCTGTCGACGGTTTCAGGCCGAACAACCCGCAAAAGCTAGCGGGGATGCGGATCGAACCGCCGCCGTCGCTGGCGCCCGCCATCGGCACCAGTCCGCCGGCGACGGCAGCCGCGGCGCCGCCCGAAGAGCCGCCTGGTGTGCGGCCCTGATCCCAAGGATTGCGTGTTGGCCCCCACAGCACCGCTTCCGAGACAGCTTTAAGGGCCAGTTCGGGCGTCGCTGTGCGGCCGTAGATGACCAGGCCGGCATCAAGGCAACGCTGCGTGTAGGCGCTGTGCTCGGTAGCGCGCCTGTTGCGGAAAGGAACCGCGCCCCCGGTGTGCAATTGCCCGGCATATTCCTGCCCACGATCCTTCAGCAGAAAAGGAACGCCGCCGAACGGTCCACCTGGCTTGCCGCCTGCCGCCTTGATTTGTGCGCGCGCTGCATCGTCGAAACGGATCGGCACTGCATTCAATGTTTGGGCGGTAGCGTCGGTGCGCGCAATGGCTGCTTCGAGAAGTTCTATCGCGCTGACCTGACCTTTTGCGACCAATTCGGCTTGCGCTGTCGCGTCTAGTCCGGTGAGTTGCTTGATCAGGTCTGTCAATTGTGAGTCCTAGAAGGGAGTAGGAAAAGACTTCTTTTTTGAAAAAAAAAGCAAAAAGCTTTTTCGAGTTCAGGTTCGGCACTTCCACAAGCACGGTCCCACAACGCAAAAGTTTTTTGGTTCTTTTTTTCAAAAAAGAACATGCTTCCTCACTGCGGTGAAGCCAAAATCGCATACCGAGGCTTGATCCCGGCCGCATCCAAAGGGCCGCCAAGATCACTGCCTAGGCCAGGCGCGATGTTCACGGTCGCGCCGTAAAGGAGTTCCATAATGGTGAGCGCAGTTGCCTGCGTGGCCTCGCTTGCGCCGAGCGCCTCGGTGGTTTGATAGGAATGCACCAGGTCCTGCGCGGCGGCGCGCTGCAAATTAAACAGCTTGTCGAAGAGGGGCTTGTTTGCTGGGTCGCGAGCGGACCAGGCGAAGAGCGTGTCCAGGACGGCGTCGTGGCGGTGGCGTAGCCAAGGCGTCCACTGGGTCGCGTTGGCTTGCTGAATAGCAAGCAGGGGCATGTGAAGCAGAGTGAAATTCGTATCGCTGGACAGCAATGATTGATCGCGTCGTGCGGCGTTGCCGAGTGGCAGGATGGCGCCGTCGCGTATCTGGTTCAGCGTGTCGCGCCAGGCAGTGAAGTTTGGCAGCGTTTCGAAGGCGCCAGGGTCCGCGGGGCGGGTGTAGATGTCGAACAGGCAGGCGGGGGCAGGCGTGCCGGTGGTGATGTCCCAGACGCCGGCGTGAGCTGCTTCACCTTGCGCGGCCGGCGTGGTGGATCCCCAAGGGTCCGCGGCGAGGACCAGGATGCGGCCGTCCAGGCGGAAGACGTCGGTAGCGCCATAGTCGCCGGTCTGCGAGGCGTAGGCGGAGAAGCGGCCGCCGGCGTTGGCCGTTGACTGGGCTCGCACGACTTCGGTCAGCGAAATAGGGGTGATGACCGGGGCTGCACCGGCAATGCTCACGCTGCGGGCGCGTCGCTGAAAGAGCGCATAGCCATTGGCATCATAGAGATCCACGCTGACCCGCAAGGGAGAGTCAGCACTTTGCTGGCCGTGGGTTCCGGCGATTTCTTCGGCGCCCATGACAGCAGGATCGGCCGACCCAGTTCGGGCGATCGCGGCGTTGGCGCGTTGCGCGATGGCTTCGCAGAGCGCACCTGCCGGCTGCGCGCCTGCGCCAGCGGCGGCGTGGAAGTTCACATACTGGGCAAGGGCGTTTGACCCGATCGATCTCGCTGGAGGCTCGTGCCATGCCTGCAGCGCCGCCTTCCGTTCTGCGAGGGCTGACTGCAAGCACGACTCACCTTCGGAAGCCGGCGAGGTGGGCAGATGGCACTGAGCAGACAGGCCCAGGAGCCACACGCGCTGACTTGCGATCAGGCTGTCGCGCGCAAACAGGTCGGCGGTTCGGATGTCCTGCTGAAAGGCTTCCAGCATCGCGCGGTTGGCGCTGCCGAGGTTTGGCGCGCGGCAGATGGCTTGCTCTGCGGGAGCGGCGGCCTCCACGCAATCGGCGCTGGTGTCCGACCCGGCTGCCGTTTCGGGCGCGTTGGAGACGTCCGGCACGTAAGGCGTGGCGTGTCGGATCGCGCAGCCGGAGAGCATGAGCGCGACGGCGAGCAGGGCGGGCTGAGATCGGAACATCGGCTGGGTCGTTTCTTACGGATGGAAGATCAGGGTGCCGTGCACGTCGTAAGTCGCGGCGCCCAGGTCAGGAGGAGGCGGGAACGGGCCGGCTTGCGCGACGGCGGTGCGCGCGGCCGCGTTGATTTCGGGAATGGCGCAGGGCTCGATAGCGAAACCCGCTACGGTGCCGGTGCGGCTGACGGTAACCCGGTAGCCAACCACGCAGGTGTTTCGGCGGTCCCACGCCAGGCTGGGTTGGCGCTTGCCTGCCAGCACCTGGCGCCGGACGGCGGCCTCGAAGGACGCCAAAGTGCCACGGGTGCCAGCCCCGCCTCCTGAGGTGGTAGCGACGTCCAAGCCGAGCCCGATGTCCGTTGCGGCACCAAAGTGTGTGGCGGGTGGCGCGCTTCGCGCCCTGACGCGTGGCGCCGCGGGCGGTGGAGGCAGTGCGGGCGGCGTCGCCATGGCGATCTCCGGAACAGGCATGTTCACGGGCGGTGGCGCGGCCAAGGCAGGCTGTGGCAGAGGTGGAGGCGGAGGTGGGCGTTTCGGCTCCTGGATGAGCAACGTCGCCACAGTCTGGGGCAGGATGCGCCGGAACGGTGCAGGCGCCAGCACGATGCCGGCGAGCAGCAAGGCGTGCAGGAGTACTACCGCGCCGCCCGCTACGGCACGGCGCAGCGGCGAGCCGTCCAGCTCTAGGTGGGGAGGAGACATTTTGGGGTTGGCCAGGCGCTTGGGCCCGTTTCTTGCGGAGGGTAGGGACGTTTACGGAGGGCATACTATAGCCGTTTGCAAATGTCGCCGGGCAGGCTACGCAGCCCGGGCGCCGGCCACCGCGGCCTTATTTCCAGTTCGCGAACCTTTGTAGAAGAGGCCATGGACCGCAGCCTGCGATTAGCCTGGGGAAGCCTCGCCATCAGCTTCATCGTGCTCGCCATGAAGGGTGGGGCATGGTGGCTGACGGGCAGCGTGGCCCTCTACTCTGATGCGCTGGAGACGGTGATCAATGTGGTCGCCGCCATCGGAGCACTGATCGCCCTGTGGTTCAGCGCGCTACCGGCTGACGCGAACCATCCCTACGGTCACAACAAGGCCGAGTATTTGAGCGCAGTCGTGGAAGGCGCGCTTGTGCTGGCCACCGCCTTCATGATCGCGCGCGAGGCATGGGCCGGTTTCGAACATCCGCATGCGCCAGAGACGCCGTTTGTCGGCATCGGCCTGAACGCCGCGGCCGGGGTGATCAACCTTGTCTGGGCTCTTGTCCTGATTACCCGCGGCCGCGCCTGGAAATCGCCTGCGTTGGTGGCAGGCGGCCGGCATATCATGACCGACGTATGGACCACAGGCGCAGTGCTCGTGGGCTTCGCGCTTGTCCCGCTGACCGGTTTTCTGCGCCTTGATCCGATTGTCGCGGCACTGGTGGCGGTCAACATCCTCAGGGCCGGCTACACCATGCTACGCGAGTCCCTGGGCGGACTCATGGATGAGGTGGCCGATCCCGAGGCAGTGGCCGATCTGCGCCGAATCATTTCGGCTAATGCACAAGGAGCGCTGGAGTCCCACGACGTCCGCACACGCGTCGCGGGCCGGGTGACGTTTGTTGAGTTCCACTTGGTGGTACCCGGCCGCATGTCAGTTGAAGAGTCGCATGTCATCTGCGACCGCATCGAGGAAGCACTACGCGACAAACTCGGCGAAGCAGTGATTAACATCCATGTCGAGCCTGAGGAGAAGGCTAAGCATGAAGGAGTAGCTGTGGTTTAGGGAGTCAAGCGCTTCTTTTTTGAAAACAAAGAAGCAAAAAGCTCCTGCAAGTTTAGGCCGGGCCTAAGAGATTGCCGAGCCAAAAAACCAAAAGTTTTTTGCTTCTTTTTTTCAAAAAAGAAGGTGCTTGCTAGTCTTATGCGTTCCGTAAGCGCTTCGCATTAGCCGTTGCATGCTTGTGAAAAGGCCGCAGCACAGCCTCGGTATCTTTCCCGGCCATCAAGGCAAAGCTGGATTGCTGCATGGCGCGCATTTTTTCGTTAACCATACGGCCATACTCAGCTTGGCTGCATGCGCCGGTCGCCATAAGCGTAGTACGGTGCCAGATGGTCTCCCAGCTCGCCATCGCCAGTTCGGTCATCATGATCGGCAAGTCGAAAGGCGAGAGGGAAGACTTCATTGTGGTTTCCTAGTGGTCAGGCGTGGAGTTGGGCTTCGGCATATTCGTAGTTGGCGAGCTTATCGAGATAGTTGGTGACATAGTCAGGGCGGCGGTTGCGGAAGTCCAGGTAATAGCTGTGCTCCCAAACATCGAGGGCGAGCAGCACCTTGCCTTCGCCAGTCGCGAGTGGATTGGAGCCGTTCGGCGTCTTGGTGACCTTGAGCTTGCCATCTGTGCCAAGCACGAGCCACGCCCAGCCGGAGCCGAACTGCGTGGTAGCCGCCGTCTTGAAGGCTTCGCGGAATTTCTCTGTGCCGCCGAGATCTTCGTCAATCTTCGCCTGCAGCTTGGGTGGAACCTTGCCGCCGGTCGGGGAGAGATTCTGCCAAAAAAGGATATGGTTCCAGTGCTGGCCGGCGTTGTTGAACACAGGGCCGGGCGTGTTGGCCTGGGACGTCACGATCTCGTCGAGCGACTTGCCTTGCAGCGAGGGATCTTTCTCGACGAAGCCGTTCAGGGCAGTGACATAGGCCTGATGGTGCTTGCCGTGGTGCAGCTCAAGCGTTTCCTGGCACATGCCGGCGCCAGCCAGCGCGGTGGTAGGAAAGGGAAGGGGGGGAAGTTCGAACGCCATGGTGGTGATCTCCCTGGATGATGGCAGCGCCGGTGTTCCGCTTGGCGGTGCGGACATGCCCTTCTACGCAGCCGGGCCTTCAACGCATGGGTGAGCTATTGTTCCCCTGCCATTACGTCAAGCCAGCATTGTCATGACCTTGGCGACCGAGAAACTAGCTGATTTCGTGCAGCGGCACGATCCAGACCGCTATTTCTGCACCTTGTTTGCTCCGGCGCACCGTCAGCCGGTGCTGTTTGTGCTCTACGCTTTCAACCATGAGCTCGCCCGCGCCCATGAGGCGGCGCGCGAGCCGGGCCTGGCGCTGATCCGCCTGCAATGGTGGCGGGAAGTGGTGGAAGGCGCTCCCCGCTCCCATGAGGTGGCTAAGCCTCTTGCTGAGGCGATTGCTATCGGCGCTCTACCCGCGTCACCGCTCCTGGCGATGATCGAGGCGCGAGAGGCGGAAGTAGAAGCTGCGGAGACATTACCGCTGCTCACGGACCGCCTGACACTCGGCCCAGGCTCGCTTGCAGCCGCTGCGGGCGCCGTGCTGGGGGCCGACGACAACGCCCTCCAGCGCTTCCGCACGCTTGGCGCTGGGGTGGGGCTTGCCGGCCTCATTCGGAACATACCGGCGCATGCCCGTCTCGGCAGGTGCCAGGTACCGGCCGATGTCCTGGCGCGCCATCAGGTTCAAGCCGAGACGGTCATTGCTGATCCTCAAGGCGCCGCAGCGCGCGCCGCCATCTCCGAATTAGCCGATCATGCAAGCTCGCTTCTCGGCCCGCCGAAGCAGGTCGGTCGCGCGTGGGCGGCGGCAGGGCTGCCTGCGGTCCTCGCGCGGCGTGATCTCAGATGGCTCGACTATCGGGGCGCCCGCGGGCTGGGCGACAAGCTGGCGGTAGCATCGGCTGCACTGCGCGGCTCAGTCTGACAAGGCAGCGATTCGCTTGCCTTTTCAAAGCCAAGCGCGAAGACCTGGCGCGAGCGCGTCCGATCTGCCGCTCCCCTCTAACCCAATAGCGCGCCTCTGCCCGCAGGCTCCGGCTTGGCTGCCTCGTGAGGAGTGCTAGGGTACTGATCACCCGCTGCCAAGGCGGGGACGTAGAGAACAGGAGGACGACAATGGCTTCCAGCAGGCGCATTTTTCTCGGCACCGCCGCCCTCGGGGCGGGCGGCTTCGTGACGCTGGCGAGCACCGGGTCGATGGCAAGCGAGGGCTCGACGGTCGCCGGCGACAAGGGGCAGCCCGGCCAGGGCGGCTTTGGGCGCGACGTGCAGCAACTGCCGCCCGGTTCGCAGGTGGCGTATCACGATCCCAAGGACGTCGCCGAAATGCCGGCCTTCGTGCGGTCGCTAGACGGCTCCAAGCCGAAGATCACGTCGGGCGGCTGGGCAAAAGAATCGACCGAGCACCAGCTGCCGATCATGAAAGGATTGGCCGGCGTCCACATGTTTCTCAATCCGGGCGGGTCGCGCGAGCTCCATTGGCACGCCATCGCCGCCGAGTGGGCGTATGTCATTGACGGCCGGTGCCAGACCGTGGTGCTCGACCCCTCCGGGCAGACTGAGATCAACAACTATGGCCCTGGCGATTTGTGGTTTTTCCCAAGAGGCCATGGGCACTCCATTCAGACGATAGGCGACAAACCCTGCCATTTCGTGCTGTCGTTCGATAACGGCGCCTTCTCGGAACACGGCACGTTCTCGATCACAGACTGGGTCAATCTCACGCCCAAGGACATGCTGGCGAAGAATTTCAGTCTCGCCGCTGCGCAGTTCGACCCATTTCCAAAAGGCGAGACCTACATCCAGTCAGGTCCGATCCTGCCGGCGTCAGAAGCGAGGGATGCGCCCTGGCCTAAAGAGTCCACGCACAAGTTCGCGCTTCTGCGTGACAATCGCTCGAAGCGTGATTTCGACGGCGGAAGCTTCTATCTCGCAACGGTCGATGAGTGGCCGATTTCCACGACGATGTCGGGTGGCCTGATGATCATGAAGCCAGGCAAGATGAAGGAACTGCACTGGAACCCGAATGCGGACGAGTTCCACTTCTATCTTAAGGGTTCCGGCCAATTGGCGCTGTTCGGCTCAGGCGGCCGGGGCAAGGTGTCTGATGTGAAGGCGGGCGACTCCGCCTACATCCCTGCTGGCTACGGACATGCCATCGTCAATACTGGCAACGACGATCTCGAAATCGTTCAAACCTGGAATGCAGGCAAGTTTCAGGAGATTACCCTCAAGCACTGGGTAGAAACCGCACCCAAATACCTCGTCGCCAACAACTTCGCCGGCGTTCCCGACGATACCATCAAGGCCATGCAGCAAGCGTAAGTCGGCGTCGAGACGAAGTGGCAGTAGTCACTTCGCCTCGTGTACGCAGTTCAGGTGCGGCGCAGAAACGCCGCCCCCATCAGCACCGCACCGACAACAATCGCAGCCTCGCTCAGCAGCGGCGGAATGACATGGGTTTTCTGTTCAGTCGCATGAACATGAAGCGGCCCGACGTCCGCGACATCCTTGGTCTGTTCAGTGGTGAAGTAAGGGACGGCAATCCCGGCAATGCCAAGCAAAAGAATGACGGCGCCGGCTAGGAGAAGTGAGCGGCTCAAGTTTGTCCTCGTGTAGGAAAGGGCCAGTCAGAAAGCACTTCTTTTTTGAAAAAAAGAAGCAAAAAACTTCTGGACCATAGGCTCGGCACTTCCTCATGCCCTGCACAAAATCCGCAAAGTCTTTTGCTTCTTTTTTTTTAAGAAGGAGTGCTTGCTTTCTACGACAAAACACCGGCGCCCCAGGGAACCCGGGGCGCCGAAATTCATAACCTAAACCAGATCGAACCGATCTGCGTTCATCACCTTGTTCCAGGCTGCCACGAAATCGTGGACGAACTTCTTCTCGGAGCCCGACGAGGCATAGACCTCAGCGAGCGCACGCAGTTGCGAGTGCGAGCCGAAGATCAGGTCAACGCGAGTGCCCGTCCACTTGACTTCCTTGGTGTGGCGATCACGGCCTTCGTAGGCGTTTTCGGAGGCCGTCGGCATCCACTCCAAACTCATGTCGAGCAGATTGACGAAGAAGTCGTTCGTCAGCTTGCCCGGCTGATGGGTGAATTCGCCCTGCTTGGACCCGGGAGAGTTGACGCCCAGCACACGCAGGCCGCCGAGGAGAACGGTCATCTCCGGACCAGAGAGGCGGAGCAGCTCGGCACGGTCCACCATCGCTTCCTCTGGCGCCATGAACTGGGCGCCTTCGTAGTGATTGCGGAACGCATCGGCAGTGGGCTCGAGCGGCGCGAAGGAGTGGGCATCGGTCTGCTCCTGGGTCGCATCCATGCGGCCGGGGGTGAACGGAACCTTGATCTCGGTGTCGGCATCCTTGGCCGCCTTCTCGACGCCGGCGCAACCGGCAAGCACGATCAGGTCGGCGATCGAAACCTTCTTGCCGCCTGAGGCCTGCGCATTGAAGGCCGATTGCACCGACTCAAGTTGCTGCAGCACCTTCGCCAGCTCGGGCGGGTTGTTGACCGCCCAATCCTTCTGCGGGGCCAGGCGGATGCGTGCGCCGTTCGCGCCGCCCCGTTTGTCCGAGAAGCGGAAGGTCGAGGCAGAGGCCCATGCGGTGGAGACGAGTTGCGCGACGGTCAGGCCGGTGGCGAGGATATTCGCTTTCAGGCTTTCGATGTCCTGCTCGTCGATCACCGGGTGGTCGAGCGGCGGGATACGATCCTGCCAGATCAGCTCTTCCTTCGGTACTAGCGGGCCGATGTAGCGCTGGATCGGTCCCATGTCGCGGTGCGTGAGCTTGAACCAGGCGCGGGCAAAGGCGTCCGCAAACTGGTCGGGGTTCTCGTAAAAGCGACGCGAGATCTTCTCGTAGGCCGGGTCCTTGATGAGCGCCAGGTCCGAGGTGAGCATGGTCACGACCCGCTTCTTCGACGGGTCGAACGGGTCCGGCACGTCGGCTGGCGCACCCTTGGCCTGCCATTGATGGGCGCCGGCTGGGCTCTTGGTCAGCTCGTACTCATACTTGAAGAGGTTATCGAAGTAGTGGTTGCTCCACTGCGTCGGCGTCTGCGACCAGGTGACTTCCAGGCCGGAGGTGATGCCGTCGGCGCCGTGGCCGGTGCCGTGCTTGCTTCGCCAGCCGAGGCCCTGGTCCTCGATCATCGCACCTTCCGGCTCAGCGCCGACGAAGGAGGGGTCACCGGCGCCGTGGGTCTTGCCGAAGGTGTGGCCGCCGGCGATAAGCGCCACCGTCTCCTCGTCGTTCATCGCCATGCGGGCGAAGGTCTCGCGTATGTCGCGGGCCGAGCCGAGCGGGTCGGGATTGCTGTTGGGGCCTTCCGGATTGACGTAGATAAGACCCATCTGCACGGCGCCGAGCGGACTCTCGAGCTGACGCTCGCCGCTATAGCGCTCGTCGCCGAGCCAGGTGCCTTCGGGACCCCAGTAGAGTTCCTCCGGCTCCCAGGTGTCGGCACGGCCGCCGGCGAAGCCGAATGTCTTGAACCCCATAGATTCGAGCGCGACGTTTCCGGTCAGCACGAAAAGATCGGCCCAGGAGAGCTTGTCGCCGTACTTCTTCTTGATCGGCCAGAGCAGCCGGCGCGCCTTGTCGAGGTTCGCGTTGTCCGGCCAGCTGTTCAGCGGGGCGAAGCGCTGCTGCCCGCCACCGGCGCCGCCGCGGCCATCGGTGGTGCGGTACGTGCCGGCGCTGTGCCACGCCATGCGGATGAACAAGCCGCCGTAATGGCCGAAGTCGGCCGGCCACCAATCCTGCGAGTCGGTCATCAGGGCGTGCAAATCCTTGATGACAGCGTCGAGGTCCAGGGTCTTGAACGCCTCGGCGTAGTCGAATTCGGCGCCCATCGGGTTGGCGCGGGGTGAGTGCTGGCTCAGGGTATTCAGGCTCAGGTGCTGAGGCCACCAGTCACGATTGCCCCTGCGCGAGCTCTTGCGCGCCGAGGAGCCCCCGTGCGCGACCGGGCATCCGCCCGTCATGCCGCTATCACCGTCCATGTTTCTCTCCACTCGATGTGAGGTGTCGTCCTGACGCCGGTGTTTTGCGCGATCAAAGCCGATAACTCAAATCGATTTTCAGGCTCAATATGATAGGTATGCCCTATCGGCGGCCTCACTCAGCCGGGTGCCTGCGGTTGGCTACCCTGGCCGGCACCCAGCGGCGCCACTCCGGCCATTTTGCCTCCATGACGATGGGGTAGAGTGCCGGCAGGACGAGCAAAGTCAGCAGCGTGGCAGTGAAGAGGCCGCCGATGACGACTGTCGCCAGCGGGCGCTGCACTTCCGCGCCCGCGCTTGTCGACACAGCCATGGGCAGGAAACCGATCGATGCCACGAGTGCCGTGGTGAGGACAGGACGCAACCGCTTGCCCGCCGCCTCGCTGGCTGCCTCGCGTGCGTTCCGGCCCGTGGCGCGCTCTTTCTCGATGTAGCTCGCCAGCACCACGCCATCGAGGATGGCGACGCCGAATATAGAGATGAAGCCGATACCTGCGGTGACACTGAAAGGCATGCCGCGAAGCACCAGTGCCACGATACCGCCGCTCGCGGCCATCGGCACGTTGAGGAAGATCAACGCCGCAAGCCGCAGGCTGCCGAAGTTCAGGTAGAGCAGCAGAAAGATCGCCGCCAACACGCCCGGCACGACGAGAGCGAGCCGAGCGCTGGCGCTCTGCAGATTCTTGAACGTCCCGCCCCATTCCAGAGTGTACCCGGCGGGCAGCTTGAGCTTCTGTTCAACCGCCTGCTGCGCTTCTGTGGCGAAGCTCTGTACGTCGCGGCCGCTCACGTTGATATCGATGGCGATACGCCGCTTCAGCTTGTCGCGTGTGACCTCCATCTGCCCCTCTGCGACGGTCACATCAGCAACCGCAGAGAGCGGCACCGTCTGCCCGTCCGAGATGCCGACAGGCAATTCGCGAACCCGCTCCACGCTGCTTCGTGCGCTGGACGCGAGACGCACTTCGATCGGGGTCTCGACATCGTTGTTGCCGTAAACCATGCCGACCTGGTGACCGCCGATCGCTGACACCACCGCGAGCGCGTCCGAGGCGCTGATGCCGTAGCGCGCGAGCCTGGCCCGCTCGATCTGCACCGTCATGGCAGGCAATCCGCCCTGCTGCTCGGCACGGACATCCGAAGCGCCGCATACGCCGTGGACAATGTTCACGGCCTGGTTGGCGAGCGTGCGCAGCTGCGCGAGGTCTTCGCCGTAGATGCTGAGCGCCACGTCCGAGCGCACACCCTCCAGAAGGTCATCCATGCGCATGCGTATCGGCTGCGACAGCTCGAACGATACGCCCGGAACCGCGGCCTTCACCGCGTCCTCCATTTTGTCGGCGATCTCCTGCTGCGTGGAGGCGGTTTTCCAATCTTTTTGCGGCTTCAGAATGACGTAGCTGTCGGTGCTCTGCACCGTCATCGGATCGGTCGGCACGGCCGCGCTGCCAGTCTGGGACACCACAGTCTGCACATCGGGGAAGCGGAGCAGAACGCGTTCGATCTCCTTCACCGTACGTAACGACGCTTCCAGGCTGATGCTGGCTGCCTTGGTGGAGGTGACGACAATTGCGCCTTCGGACAGCTCCGGAATGAATTCACCGCCCAGCCGGGTTGCCAGAAATGCCGAACCGGCGAACAGGCCTGCTGCCAAACCTAGGGTGAGCCAAGGATGACCCGTCGCACGGCGCAGCACCGGCCCGTAGCCGGCCTTCGCCCACCGGACCAGGAACACGTCGCGTTCGGCAGCACGCGACGGCAGGAACGTCGCCGACAGGGCCGGAACCACCAGCATGGTGACCACCAGCGCGCTCACCAGGGCCAGCATGACCGTCAAGGCCATCGGCCGGAATGTCTTGCCTTCGATGTCTTGCAACGACAGCACGGGGATGTAGACCATGGCGATGATGGCAACCGAGAAGATAACTGGCCTCGCCACCTCCGCGGCGGCGCCCGGCACTGCTTTGACCGGGTTGCGCTCGCCGCCTTTTTCGGACTGCCGGCGCAATACGTTCTCCACGAGAACGACGGCCCCATCGACGATCAAGCCGAAATCGAGCGCTCCCAGGCTCATCAGGTTGCCGCTGATGCCGAACGCCCGCATGCCGGCGAAAGCCATCATCATGGATAGCGGAATGACCGCCGCGACGATCAGTCCGGCGCGCAAGTTGCCGAGCATGAGCAGCAGGATACCGATGACAAGGAGGGCGCCCTCGCCAAGGTTGTGCTCGACGGTGGAGATCGCCCGCCGGATCAGGTCGGAACGGTCATAAAACGTACGGATTTCGACGCCTGGAGGAAGTGTTTTCTGCACCGCCGCGATGGCCGCTTTCAAAGGCGGGAGAATTTCGCTCGCGTTCAGCCCGAACTGCATGTCGGCCACGCCGACCAGCGTTTCGCCGACGCCGTCGTGCGTCGCCGCACCAATACGGGCCTGCGGCGCCATGCGCACCTCGGCGACATCGCCCACCGTGACAGGCACGCCATCCGCTGCCGTCTTGATAACGATAGCGGCGATATCGGCCTGGCTGTGCGCGAGAGCGAGGCCGCGGACAATTTGTTCCTCGTCGCCATGCTCGACATAGGCGCCGCCTTCGGTCGTGTTGTTGGCAGCTATGGCGTTGAAAAGCTGAGGCAGCGACAGGCCTTTGGCGCGCAGCCGATCGGGCTCAACCTGTATCTGGTAGGTCTGGAGCTGCCCGCCGTACATGTCGATGTTGACGATCCCCGGCATGAGGCGGAGCTGGGGTGCGATGCGGAACTGAAGCATCTGGTAGAGCTGCATCGGTGTGTAACCTGGGCCACGCACCTCGAATTCCAGGACTTCGCCTAATCCCGTCGCGAACGGACCTTCGGTGGGCGTGCCCACCCCAGGCGGCATCAGCGCCTGCGCTTGCTGGAGGCGCTCGAACACCTCCGAGCGCGCGGTGCGCGCGTCGGCGCCATCCTCGAAAGTGACATACACCGCGGAGAGCCCGAAGCGGGAGGTCGAGCGGATGTCCTTCAGCAGAGGCAGCCCCGCCATTTGCGTCTCGACGGGAACGGTGACCAGCCGCTCGACTTCGAGGGGGCCCAAACCACGCGCCTCGGTGAGAACCATCACCTGCTTCGGAGAGATATCCGGCACTGCGTCGATGGCTAATTGTTGCAGATTGAACCAGCCGGCGACCACCACTGTGAGGGCGAGCACGATCACCAGCCACCGGCGGCTTACGAGCGCCGCGAAAAAACCTTCCATGCTCAGCCCGCGTCGCCAAGCATGGCTTTTTGGAGCAGCGCCTTCAGGGCAAAGCTGCCGTTGGTGACGACGTCGTCGCCAGCGGCCAAGCCTTTTTGCACTTCGACCCAGTCCGGCCGCTCGACACCCACGGAGAGCGTGTGACTCTGAAACTGGTCGCTGCCGAGCCGTGTAAACGCGACCTGCTTTCCGGCGATGGTTTGCACGGCCGAGGAGGGAACGACGAGATTGTCACGGTCCCGATCGCTGGTCAGCGTCACGTCCACAGCCATGCCGGCGCGCAGCGCATTGTCTGGGTTGGCGATTTCGATACGCACAGGCAGCGTCCGCGACTGCGGATCGAGAGCGGCGCCGAGGGCTGCCACGCGGCCCCGCCAGACGCGGCTCCCGCCGCTGGCGAGTGTGACCTTGGCAGGTGCGCCGACGGCGAGCAGCGGCACGCTCGCCTCTTGGTATTGCGCCTGAGCAACGACGACAGAGAGGTCTGCCACCTCAAACATGCCGGGTCCGCCGGGGTCAACGAGCCCTCCGGAGCTGGCGTTCACCGAGACGACGACGCCGGCGATCGGCGAGGCGAGGCGGGCCACGCCGGGCCTGCCGCCCGGATTGAGGCGGTTGATTTGCGCCTGCAAGGCAGCCACGCGTGCACGCGCAGACTCCGAAGCGGCGGTGGCCTGTGCCAGGACGAGGCGGCGCTGCTCCGCCTCGGCGTGGGAAAGCGAGCCGTCGCGCGCGAGGATCTCGCCACGGCGAAGCGCCTCTCTGGCGACAGCAATGCCGGCATCCGCTTCACGCATCGAAGCGCGTGCTGTGGCAAGGCTCGCCTGCTCATCGGACAGATTGGGCATGTCGAGTTCGGCGAGGGGCTCGCCGGCCCGCACCATGTCGCCTGGTTGGGCCAGCAGGCGGATGACGCGAGACTGGTTCAGGGGACGAAGGATGGCGACCTTGCCCTGGTCGAACGCGATGATCCCTGGTCCGCGAACCGGTTCCGTAATGGGCTGCCTGCCTACCCGGACGCTCTGCAGCCCTATCGTCTTCTGCTGCTCTGCGGTCATGCGGACGATGTCCGGAGGGTCCTTCGGCTTGTCCTCGGCATGCGATGAGGAAGTCGCCAGCGGCAAGGCAATCAGACAAGCCAAGGCCCAGGTCGCAGCGCGCTGAAAACCCTTAGTTGCTGCACTCGGCGCAGGCCATCGCCGCCACCCGGGCGTGTTCAAGGAACGGTTCCCGCGGCCAGCATGACCCGTAAGCGTGCTGAATCGCGCTCGGTCCGGGCGCGGCGGGCCGTGAGGTCCGCGTCCGAAGCAAGGGCATTCGCACGTACCAATTCAATCGTCGGAAATTCGCCCAGCCGCCAGGCGCGCTCTATCTGGCCGCGCCGGATCTCCAGGTCGGCCGCAGCGCGGGCGGCTGCGGCGCTGCTGCGCTCCGCCCCGGCGAGGGTCAATGCGGCTTGGCGCTGCGCCGTGAGGACTTCGCGACGCGCCAAGGCGAGTTGCACCTCGGCTTGCGTAATCGCCCGCTGCGCGGCCGCGCGGCGGGGAGCGTTGCGGGCTTCGGTCGCGAAGGAAAATTTCAGCGTTACACCCAACCGTGTATCCCAGCGCGTGCCGGGCTGCTTTTCGTTGATCGCCTGAACACCGATTTCGGGATCGTCGCGGTTCTCGATCGCAACGAGCCGCGCCTTCGCCTCGGCTGCCGCCAACTCGCGCTCCGCGGCGATAATGCGTGGGTGGTGCGCAAGCGGGTCTTCGCCGCCGGGGCCAACCTGATCATCGACCAAGCCGACAACCGATGACGGCGCGTCGAGCCGCGGGATGGCTTCCTGGCCGGTGACGGCCCCGAGTGCTGCCTGTGCACCGGCGAGTTGCGCTTCGTCCGTGCTGAAGGTGACTGACGCACTTTCCGCATCCGCATCGGCGGCGAGCGCATCGGCCTGCGCCGTTTCGCCGACCTCGAAGCGGCGGTCGAGATCGGCTGCGAGCGCCTTGGATGTCTCCAGCCGACGGGCGGCGGCATCGCGGGCATTGGCAGCAAGGGTCGCTTGGGTCACGAGGTCGAGCACATCCCCCGCCAGCGCCAGGTGCGCGGCCTCGACCGCCGCCTCGGTTGCCGCTGTATCGGCTCGCGCCGTGTTCTGCGTAGCCGTCCCTTCTCCAGGCAGCCAGACCGGGGTGCTGAATTCGACCTGCGACGTCAGATACCCGTTATTGCTGCCAGCGACCCGGTCATTGACGTAGCTTGCATTGGCTGTGGGCGCGTTTGGGAAAAGCGCGCGGCCGGAAGCAAGACGCGCGGCAGCCTCTGCGTTGCGGGCCGCGAGATCCTGCCGCTGCGGCAGCAGTTCCCAGGCAGCAGCGACAGCGGCGTGAAACGTCTCCGAAGCCGAGTTAAGTGGCGCTGCAGCCTGCGGCGTTGTCAGCAGTGCGGTGCGGTCGCTGTCATGCTGCGTTTTGCGCCGCGCTTCAGCCTGGTCGGGACAGGACGCGAGCAGCAAACAAAGGAGCGCGCCCACCGAGGCAGGCGCCTTCGCGCGCGGGCGTCGATGGACGCGCGGCATCCACAATACCTTCTATGTTCGGCAAGTCTCTACGCGGCGGGCGGAGATGAGTTCAGCGTTCAGATCCCGCTGTTTGAACGAGCGAACCGGGCCATCCGCGCTGGTCTGCCGACAAGCGGCGGCAGACTCACTGCCTTCCCGGCCGGCCTGTGCGTCCGTAGGCCGGTCGCACAGGCACTCCATGATGTGGCCGTAGCGGCTAAGCGGCCATTCGGTGAAGGGCGCATAGCTTGTTGCCGTCTGGGTCGCGCAGATAGGCGAGATAGAGTTCGCCGAAGCCGCTTGGCCGGACGCCGGGCGCGTCCTCGCAGGTGGTGCCGCCGTTCTCGACGCCGGCCTTGTGCCACGCATCGGCCTGCTCTGCGCCGGTCATGGCGAAACCAACGGTGCCGCCGTTCGCATGGGTCGCCGGGCCGCCGTCGATGGGTGGGGTGACGATAAAGATGGCGCCGCTGTGCATGTAAACCAAG
Organism: Acetobacteraceae bacterium; assembly: GCA_965198825.1. Taxonomy (GTDB): domain Bacteria; phylum Pseudomonadota; class Alphaproteobacteria; order Acetobacterales; family Acetobacteraceae; genus BOG-908. Next base: position 1,198,357 of record CBDAQB010000003.1, read on the forward strand.
CGGCCCTTTTCGTCATGGAAGCCCGGCTTGGCGCCGACTGCACCGAACAAGGCGTCGTAGAATTTGCGCGAGCGTTCGAGGTCGTTGCTGCCGACGGTGACGTGGCTGAACACGGGAGTCTCTCCTGATTTTTATGACTGACGTTTGAGAGGCGGAACGGCGAAGCTGAGCGCGGCCCGACGCTGTGTCGAGGCTATGGGCGGCTTTGGCAAGGTGAAATCGCGGCCCGCGTTCTTTGATCTTGGCCGGCACGCGATTACCTTCCGGCCATGCCGCACGCCGACTTCGTCCACCTCCGAGTCCATTCCGCCTATTCGCTGAGCGAAGGAGCGATCAAGCCCGACCGCATTGCCAAGCTCGCCAGGGCGGCGGGGATGCCGGCGGTGGCCATCGCCGACACCGGCAATCTGTTCGGTGCGCTGGAGTTCTCGCAATACTGCACAAGCGAGGGTGTGCAGCCGATCATCGGGTGCCAACTGTCGCTGGCACGGGCGGACAAGCCGCTGCTCGCGCCTGACCCGCTCGTGCTTTTGGCGCAGACGGCGGAGGGGCTTGCGAACCTTCAACGGCTGTCGTCGGCAGGGTTCCTGGAGACCGATCCTGCATCGCCGCGGCTGGAGTTCGAGCGGTTTGAGGCGCATGCCGACGGGCTGTTCCTGCTGACGGGTGGCACGCGTGGGCCCCTGGTGCGATTGTTGGCCGAAGGGCGGGAAGCGGAGGCGCGGGCTCTGCTGGAACGCATGGCGCGGGCTTTCGGCGACCGCGTCGCAGTGGAGTTGCACCGGCATGGCCTGCCCGTCGAGGCGGCGGTCGAGCCTGGGCTGATCGCCTTGGCCGACAGCTTGGGCCTTCCTTTGGTGGCGACCAACGAGTGTTTCTACGCGGCGCCGTCTATGTACGAGGCGCATGACGCGCTGCTGTGCATTGCCGAGGGGCGGCTTCTCTCGGAGGCCGAGCGGCGGCGCGTGACGCGGGAGCACTGGTTCAAGCCGGCCGCCGACATGCGTGCGCTGTTCAGCGACATTCCGGAAGCGTGCGATAATACGCTGGCGATCGCACGGCGCTGCGCGGTGATGGCTGAAACCCGCAAGCCGCTGTTGCCGGTGTGTTCAAAAGTCCATGAAGGCAGCACCGAGCAAGAGACTTTGGCTGCCATGGCGACCGAGGGACTTGGCCGGCGCATGGATTCAGTGGGCGCGGATGAAGTGACGCGTGCGCGTTATGTCGAGCGGCTTGAGTATGAGCTCGGCGTCATCGGGAAGATGGGCTTTCCCGGCTACTTCCTGATCGTGGCGGACTTTATCCAATGGGCGAAGGCGCAGGGCATTCCGGTGGGGCCCGGACGCGGGTCTGGCGCCGGATCGGTAGTCGCCTGGGCATTGACGATCACCGATCTTGACCCGCTGCAGTTCAACCTGCTGTTCGAGCGGTTCCTCAATCCCGAACGCATCTCGATGCCGGACTTCGATATCGATTTCTGCCAGAACAGGCGGGACGAGGTGATCAGCTACGTGCGCCGCGAATATGGCGGCGATCGGGTCGCGCAGATCATCACCTTTGGAAAATTGCAGGCGCGCGCCGCCGTGCGCGACGTCGGGCGTGTGCTCGGGATGGCTTACGGCCACGTCAACAAGGTGGCCGAGCTGATCCCGAACAATCCGGCCAAGCCGGTGACGCTGACGGAGGCGATTGCCGGCGAGTCACGCTTGCGGGAGTTGCGCGACAGCGACGAGGCCATCAAGCGGCTGTTGGAAATCGCGCAGCAGGTCGAGGGGCTTTATCGGCACGCGAGCACGCATGCGGCCGGCGTGGTCATCGGTGACCGCAAGCTGGTCGATCTGGTTCCGATGTATCGCGACCCGCGCGAGGGCACGCTGGTGACGCAGTACAACATGAAATGGATCGAGCAGGCAGGGCTCGTGAAATTCGACTTCCTGGGGTTGACCACGCTGACGATCTTGCAGCGGGCGGTCGAGCTTCTCAAAGGTCTCGGAATAGGTGTCGACCTCGAAAAGCTGCCGCTCGATGATCCGGCAACCTACGCCATGCTGTCGAAGGGCGACGCGGGCGGCGTTTTCCAGTTCGAAAGTGCCGGCATGCGCGACGTTCTGAGGCAAATGCGGCCGGACCGTCTGGAAGATCTGATCGCAGCCGTGGCACTCTATCGCCCAGGCCCCATGGCCAATATTCCGGAATATTGTCAGCGCAAGCACGGCCAGCCATGGGAGGCGCCGCATCCCGAACTCGCTAAGATCCTACAAGAGACTTACGGGATCATGGTCTATCAGGAGCAGGTCATGCAGATCGCCCAGCAGATGGGCGGCTACAGCCTGGGCGCCGCCGATCTGCTGCGGCGCGCAATGGGCAAGAAAATCCGCTCGGAGATGGACAGCCAGAGGCAGATTTTCACCAGCGGCGCCATGGCACGCGGCATTCCGGAGGCCAAGGCGGTTGAGGTTTTCGACCTCATGGCGAAGTTTGCCGACTACGGCTTCAACAAGTCGCACGCGGCGGCCTATGCGCTGGTGTCGTATCAAACGGCGTGGATGAAGGCGAACCATCCCGTGCCGTTTCTCGCGGCCTGCATGTCGCTGGCGATCGCCAACACCGACAAGCTGGCGGCACTGCGGCAAGAAGCGGAGCGGATGGGAATTCGCGTTCTGCCGCCAGCGATCAATGCGTCTGGTGCGGATTTCACGGTCGAAAGCCTGCGGGACGGTAAGCTCGCCATACGCTATGCGCTGGCGGCGGTGAAGAAAGTGGGGGCGGCCGCCATGGAGACGGTCGTAGCGTCGCGTGGCAATCGGCCGTTCACCAGCCTGGCCGATTTTGCCGCTCGCGTGGACCCGCGCCAAATCAACAAGATGCAGCTCGAAAATCTGGCGCGTGCGGGGGCGTTCGATGCGGTGGATGCCAACCGCGCGCGGGTATTTACGGGGGCGGAGACGATCCTGCGCCGCGCCCAGGCGCGTGCTGAGGAGGCGGGAAGTGGGCAGATCGGTCTGTTCGGCGGCGCTGGGGTGGAGACGCTTCGCCTGCCTGACATTCCTGACTGGCCGGACATAGAGCGGCTGGCCTACGAGGCGGAGGCTGTCGGTTTCCACCTGACTGCGCATCCCCTGGATGGCTTTGCCGTGCTGCTCAAGCGGCTCGGCGCCGTGCCGTCCAACGCCTTGGCTCAGCGCGCCGAGGCAGGAGCGACGCGGGTGAAGATCGCCGGATGCGTCGCCGGCTCGAAGGAGCGGACCACGCGCACAGGCAGCCGCATGGCCTGGATCACGCTGTCCGACGCGGTGGGCAGTTGCGAGGTCACTCTGTTCAGCGAAGTGCTGGCGAAGTCGCGTGAGCTGCTGCAGGCAGGGGCGCCTCTTCTGGTCACGGCCGATCTGCGAATCGAGGGCGAGGCGTTACGTATCACCGCGCAGGAGGTGATCAGCCTGGAGCGTGCTTCCGCCGAAGCCGGGGCAGGCATGCGCATCTGGCTGAGGGAGACCGCGGCGGTCGCTCACATACGCACCATCCTGGCGCGCGAGGGAAAAGGGCGGGGACGGATCAGCCTGCTGCCTATGCTGGAAGCGCAAGAGGTGGAGATTACCCTGCCCGGTGGTTTCCCGGTGACGCCGCGGCTTCGTCAGGCGTTGAAGATGGTGCCGGGAGTGGAGCGCGTAGACGAGGTGTAAACGTTTCCGTGATAACTTTGTGAATTAGGTTTAACCCCGGCATTCGCGGGTATTTCTTGACAGGACCGATCCGGTCCTCTATGAACCTACTGTGCCGACGCTGCGAGCGTGCGACGGAGGCCGGCGTGACGGGTCGTTGCCAGATCGAGGGACGCACCCGCTTACGTGAACATCATTCCCGCGCTTCGCCTTAAGAGAGTCGGAACCGCGCATCGCCTATGCCGTAGTGGGTGGGTACCGATGCCGCATCAGACGTAAGGAGCCGCCCCATGGCCGCTGCTGTCTTCAATATCGCCCCAGAAGGCAATCTCTCCCGCTATCTGCAGGAGATCCGTAAATTTCCCATGCTCTCCCCAGAGGAAGAGCTGGCCCTGTCCCACGCGTGGCGTGACAAGGAGGATATGGCGGCGGCCCACAAGCTTGTCACCTCCCATCTGCGTCTCGTCGCGAAGATCGCTATGGGCTACCGCGGCTATGGCTTGCCGGTCGGCGAGCTGATCAGCGAAGGCAACGTCGGCATGATGCAGGCGGTGAAACGGTTCGATCCGGACCGCGGCTTCCGTCTTGCAACCTATGCCATGTGGTGGATCCGTGCGGCCATCCAGGAGTACATCCTCCACAGCTGGTCGCTGGTGAAGATGGGCACGACGGCGGCACAGAAAAAGCTGTTCTTCAATCTCCGACGCCTCAAGGGCCAGATGCAGGCCATCGAGGACGGCGACCTTCGCCCCGAGCATGTGACCAAGATCGCCACGACACTCGGCGTGCCCGAGCAGGACGTCGTCAGCATGAACCGCCGCCTCGCAGCGCCGGATCATAGTTTGAATGCGCCTGTACGCGCCGACAGCGAAGGCGAGTGGCAGGATTGGCTGGTTGACGAAGGCGAGAGCCAGGAGACCGAACTTGCGGAGCGCGAGGAGCTATCCGGACGCAAGGCGCTTCTGGGCGGTGCGCTGACCACGCTGAACGACCGTGAGCGTCACATCCTGATCGAGCGTCGCCTCAAGGATAACCCGACAACGCTTGAGGAGCTTTCGCAGCAGTATAACATCTCGCGCGAGCGCGTTCGTCAGATCGAGGTGCGTGCGTTCGAGAAGCTGCAGAAGGCGATGAAAACGCAGGTCGCCGAACGCCGGATGGCGCATGCTGCATAGGCGTTAGTTGGGCAGAGATTCCGGGGCTAGAGCCCGGGATTTGAGAATGGCGCGCTTGCGCGCATTGGGGTCCAGGGGCAATGCCCCTGGGCTTTTTTGTATGTCAGGAGCAAGTGCTTGGCGGACTTCGATCTCTTCGTCATAGGCGGTGGCTCGGGCGGCGTACGTTGCGCGAGGATCGCCGCCAGCCACGGGGCCAAGGTCGCCATCGCAGAGGAACGCTACTGGGGAGGAACCTGCGTCAACGTCGGTTGCGTTCCCAAGAAGCTCATGGTGCAGGCTGCGGAGTATGGCGCCTGGGTGAAAGATAGCCGAGGCTTTGGCTGGGATACGAAGCCGGGCACGCACGATTGGGGCGCCTTGATTGCCGCCAAGGACCACGAGATCGAGCGGCTGAATGGCATCTATAAGAAGCTTCTCGAAAATTCCGGTGTGACCTGGTTCGAGAGCCGCGCCACGTTCGTCGATGCTCACACGTTGCAGCTCGATGGACAGACGGTCACGGCGGATCGGATCGTCATCGCCGTCGGTGGTCATCCCTCCTGGCCAGACATCGAGGGCGCCAACCTCGGTATCGTTTCCGACCAGGCGTTTTTCCTGCCTGAATTGCCGAAGCGGGTAACCCTGGTGGGCGGCGGCTACATCGGCATCGAATTCGCGGGCATTTTTGCAGGCCTTGGCGCAGAGGTCGATTTGCTTTTCCGCCAGCGTCTGCCGCTACGCGGTTTCGACAACGACATACGCGAAGCGCTTTCCCACGCGTTGACCGAGCAAGGAATTCGCGTTCATCCAAGCGTCCTCCTGCATAAGGTGGAAGACCTGGGCGGTGGGCAGCGCCGGCTGCACCTCACCGACGGGCGTACCTTCGACAGCGATCTCGTGTTTTTCGCCGTTGGGCGCGTGCCAAATACGAAAAGCCTCGGCCTCGACCGTGCGGGTGTAGAAGTGTCGAACACCGGCGCCGTCATCGTGGATCAAGAGAGCGCTACGAGCCAGCCGCATATCTTTGCGATCGGCGATGTGTCGAACAAGATGAACCTCACGCCTGTCGCCATCGCGGAGAGCCATCATCTTGCCGACCGGTTATTCTCGCCTCGTGTGCCACGTACCTGGTCGTTCGACGCCATACCGACGGCAGTGTTCTCGTCACCGCCGATCGGCACGTGCGGATTAACTGAGGAGCAGGCGGCGGCAAATGGACCTGCCGACATTTACATCGCCCAATTTACGCCCATGCGGCACATGATGACCGGACGCAAACGGCCGACGCTCATGAAGCTCGTCGTCGATCAAGCGAGCCAGCGCGTTGTCGGTGCACACATGATTGGTGATGATGCGGCGGAGATGATGCAGTCCATCGGCGTTGCCATGAACGCCGGCGCTACAAAGGCTGACTTTGATCGGACCATAGGAATACATCCGACGTCGGCTGAGGAGTGGGTGACATTGCGAACTCGGACGAGGGTTAGCAAGGCAAGCTGAAGCGAGTTCTTTTTTGAAAAAAAGAACCAAAAAACTTTTGGATGTTTAAGCCGGGCTGTTCCACAGGCTCGGTCCAATTCGTAAAAGTTTTTTACTTCTTTTTTTCAAAAAAGAAGTCCTTCCTTCCTAAGCAACCTCATCAGCCTTAGTCGCCCCGCGAGCACCAAGCGGCCGCGGAGCACCAGTGGTCGTATCGACCTCGGTCTCATGCTCCATCTCGGCGTTCAGCTCGGCGCCGATGAGCAGTATGATGGTCGAGATCCAGATCCAGGTCATGAAGCCGATGGCTGCGCCGAGCGAGCCATAGGTTTTATTGTAGCTGCCGAAGTTCGCCGCGTAATACGAGAAGCCTGCAGAGGCGAGCACCCAGGCGACGGATGCGAAACCGCTACCCCAACTGACCCAGCGCCATTTCGCTTTCGCGCGGCTCGGGCCATAGCGGTAGATCATGGCGAGCATGAAGGTGATGGCGCCGAGCAACAGGGGCCAGCGTGCGAGTTTGATGAGCAGGTCAGTGCTGGACTTGAGCCCGGCGTAGTCGAGGACGATCGGAACCACGACGACGCCTGTCATCGCGAGAACGATGAACAGGATGCCGCCAAGGGTAAATCCCAGGGACAGCAAGACGCGGTGCACGAAGCCGCGGCACTCTTTCTCCTCGTACACAGCATTAAGGGCATCGAAGAGCGAGCGTATGCCGGCGCTTGCGCTCCAAAGCGAAACGAAGATGCCGACTATGGCGCCGAAGCCCAAGGCCTTGTGCCCGGTTGAGGTAAGACTCTTCACCTGCTCGGTGATGATTTGCATGCCCCCTTCGGGGATGACGCCGGCTGCCATCGAGAGGTGGGCTGAGATGGTCGCCGGGTCCGCCACCAGGCCGTAGAGCGAAATCAGCGCGGCGATGGCAGGAAAGAGGGCGAGCAAAGTGTAGAAAGTTACGCCGGCGGCTTCGGCCATAACCCGGTCGTCGCCAATCTGTATGAAGACGCGCTTACCGATGTCCAGCCAGCCGCGGCCGGGGATCTCGAGCGGTGTGTCGGCAGCTTTGCCGTGCGTGCGATCGGCTGCATCGCCATGTTTGGCAGAGCTCGATGCCGACAGTTTTGACTGGCGGGCGAGTTTTCGCGCCTTTTGCTTGCCGTCGTTGCTGGCTACCAGGGTAAACCCCAGCCCGGCCAGGCCGGTGAGCAACATCATGTTCAAGGTTCGTTTCATGACCGGCTTGCCCACGCTGTTCGTAATGAGTGGGATGAACGCATCTCGGTCCGGTCGTGCGTTCTTTTTCCCGCGTTTTTTCCGGCACGCCGTTCACAAGTTTGACAGGTGAGCGGGCGAAACCGGAACAGCCATTCCGATGTTGCCCGACGGCAGATCAGGAGAGTGACAATGGCAATGCCGAAGAAGGGCGACCACGTGAAGTGGAATACGGCTCAGGGCGAGACAAAGGGTGTCGTAGAAAAGACAGTTACCAGCACGACCAAGATCAAAGGACATACGGCCAAGGCGACCAAGGAGCATCCTGAAGTACAGGTGAAAAGCGACAAGTCCGGAAAGAAGGCGATACATAAGCCGGATGAGCTGAAGAAGGTTTAGCGAGCGACCAGGCGCGTTGCTCACGATTGACAAGGAGCTACTTGCCCGGGCGTTCTAGCCCGACACCGCGTTCCCTTATTGGAAAGTAGACAGGATGGATGTCGAGACGCTGACCGCGTCCAACCCCGGGGCCGCCAGCACGCTGCCCGACGGCGGGACCAAGCCACAGCATTTTGCCATGGGCACCCTCGCCGCAGCGCTGGTGCTCCTCGGCGTCTACACCTTACAGAATTTTCTCAGCGCACTCGCTTGGGCTGGTATTTTCGCGATTGCGCTGTGGCCGCTCTATCAGCGCACCCGGGCCCGGATCGGCGCCGCTCGTGACTCGATCGTGCTTCCCGCTTTGTTCACCACGATTGTGGCGCTGGTATTCATCGTCCCTCTCGTACTCGTCGGCGTGCAATTGGCCGCCGAGTCGCATTCGGCGGCCGAGTGGGCCCGCACGGCACAGGAGAAGGGCATCCCAGAGCCCGAACTGCTGCATCATCTGCCGGCTGGCCAGGCGCAGGTGGACAGTTGGTGGCAGCAAAATCTGGCGGATCCCGGCCAGGCGCGGGAGTTGGTACAGCGGACAACCAAAGGCCGGGTTGGCGAAACCAGCCGCATCGTCGGTGCGCAGGTGGCGCGCCGCGCTACCCTCTTCGTCTTCACCCTTCTGACGCTTTTCTTCTTGTTCAAGGAAGGACACGAGGTCACGCAGCAGATGCGCCGCGCCGCCAAGCGCGCGTTCGGTCCCGCCGGCGAGCGTGTGGGGCGTCAGATCATCGCCTCGGTCCACGGCACGGTAAACGGACTGGTCCTAGTCGGGTTAGGCGAGGGCCTTCTGCTTGGCATCGTCTATGCGATTGCCGGTGTGCCGCACCCCACGGTTTTTGGCGCCTTGACGGCGATCGCGGCCATGATCCCGTTCGCGGCGCCAGTGGTGTTCGGGATCGCCGCCTTGTTCCTGCTGGCAGGCGGATCGATCGCTTGGGCGATTGCAGTTCTGGTGATCGGTTTCGTCGTGACCTTCAGCGCCGACCATTTCGTCAGGCCCGTGCTAATCGGCGGTGCGACGAAGCTGCCCTTTATATGGGTGCTTCTTGGCATTCTAGGTGGCGTGGAGATGTGGGGGCTAATCGGCCTGTTTCTCGGCCCCGCCATCATGGCGGCACTTATTCTGCTGTGGCGTGAGTGGGCTGGAGAGCGGCATGCCTGAAGGAAGGAAGAAAGCACTTCTTTTTTGAAAAAAAGAAGCAAAAAACTTCTGGACTATTGGGCTGGGCGTTTACGCACGCCCAGCCCAAACTCGCAAAAGTTTTTTGGTTCTTTTTTTCAAAAAAGAACAGCTTGCTTGCTAAAGATCCAGGGGCGAACCCCTGGATCTTTCAGGCCGGGACTTAGAAGTCCATCCCGCCCATGCCACCCATTCCGCCCATGCCGCCGCCGCCACCACCCATCGGGGGTGCCGACTTCTCGGGACGATCGGCAACCATTGCTTCGGTCGTGATCATCAGCGATGCGATCGAGGCTGCGTGCTGCAGCGCCGAGCGAACCACCTTTGTCGGATCGATGATGCCGGCTGCGACCATGTCCTTGTACTCGCCGCTCTGCGCATCGAAGCCGAAGTTGTAGGTATCGTTCTCGAGCACCTTGCCGGAGATCACCGCGCCATCTTCACCGGCGTTCTCGCTGATCTGACGCATCGGCGCCTGCAGGGCCTTGCGGACGACTTCAATGCCGAAACGCTGGTCATCGTTGGCGCCCTTGAGGTCCTTCAGAACCAGCGATGCACGGGCAAGAGCCACGCCGCCGCCTGGAACGATGCCTTCCTCGACAGCTGCGCGCGTTGCATGCAGGCCATCGTCCACGCGATCCTTGCGCTCCTTCACCTCGACCTCGGTCGCCCCGCCGACACGGATCACGGCAACACCTCCGGCGAGCTTAGCCAGACGCTCCTGCAGCTTCTCCTTGTCATAGTCGGACGTCGTCTCTTCGACCTGTGCGCGTATCTGCGCGCAACGGCCTTTGATGTCCTCTGACTTGCCGACGCCCTCGACGATGGTGGTGTTCTCCTTTTCTATGAGAACCTTCTTCGCGCGGCCGAGCATATCCAGCGTCACCGTCTCCAGCTTGATGCCGAGATCTTCGCTGATGACGGTTCCACCGGTAAGGATTGCGAGATCCTCGAGCATCGCCTTGCGGCGATCACCGAAGCCAGGTGCCTTTACAGCCGCAACCTTGAGGCCGCCGCGCAGCTTGTTGACGACCAGGGTGGCAAGCGCCTCGCCCTCGACATCTTCTGCGATAATCAGCAGCGGACGGGCCGACTGCACCACCGCCTCGAGAAGAGGCAGCAGCGTCTGCAGCGACGACAGCTTCTTCTCGTGGATGAGAATGTAAGGATCGTCGAGCTGCGCCGTCATCTTCTCGGCATTGGTGATGAAGTAGGGGCTCATATAGCCGCGGTCGAACTGCATGCCCTCCACGACGTCGAGCTCAGTCGCGATGCCCTTGGCTTCTTCGACGGTGATGACACCTTCGTTGCCGACCTTCTGCATCGCTTCGGCGATCATGCGGCCGATTTCTGCCTCGCCGTTCGCGCTGATCGTGCCGACCTGCGCCGTCTCGGCCTCGGTCGTGATCTTCTTGGTGCGCGCTGCAAGCTCAGTCACTACGGCAGCAACAGCCTGGTCAATACCACGCTTGAGGTCCATCGGGTTCATGCCGGCGGAGACAGCCTTGCCGCCTTCGCGGATGATCGCCTGCGCGAGCACGATTGCCGTCGTCGTGCCGTCGCCGGCAACATCGTTCGTCTTGCTGGCAACTTCACGCACCATCTGCGCGCCCATGTTCTCGAACTTCTCTGACAGTTCGATTTCTTTCGCGACGGTCACGCCGTCTTTGGTGATACGCGGCGCGCCGTAGCTCTTGTCGATAACCACGTTGCGGCCCTTGGGGCCGAGTGTGACTTTGACCGCGTCGGCGAGGATATCGACGCCACGAAGCATGCGGCTGCGAGCGTCGGCGCCGAAGCGCACGTCTTTGCTGGCCATGTTGTATGTTCTTTCTTTTTGTCGGTATCAGGCAGGAAGCAAGCGCTTCTTTTTGAAAAAAGAAGCAAAAACTTTTTCGAACTTTAGGCAACAAGCCGTCTCAACCAAGTTGCCGAGAGGATTTGCTAGGCCAAGTCAGCCGGCGTGGTTTTGCCGAGCACCGAAGCGGAGCCGACCTCTATGGTCGGTGAGCATCGGAGCGCAGGAAAACCGCGTCAGATGGCCGGCATAGGAGAATTCTCAAGCGGCCTTCTTGGACTCGGCGGTAACGCCTTCAACGACACCCATGATATCGCTCTCCTTCATGATGAGGAGCTCCTGGCCGTCCAGCTTCACTTCGGTGCCGGACCACTTGCCGAACAGGATGCGGTCGCCCGCCTTCACGTCCAGCGCCACGATCTGGCCGGCTTCGTTGCGCGCGCCTGGACCCACGGCGATCACTTCGCCTTCCATTGGCTTCTCCTGGGCGGTGTCTGGAATGATGATGCCGCCGCGTGTCTTTTCCTCGGCCGTAATGCGCCGGACGACCACACGGTCGTGCAGGGGACGAAAGTTCATATCTGTTCTTCCTGTTGGTTTGGTGACGCCAGCGCGGCTGGGCGCGATGCCAGGGGCAGCGACGTCTGTGGAGAGTGTTAGCACTCCCTGGCCATGAGTGCCAGCTAAATCGGCAAGCGCTCATTTTGCGGCGCCACGGGCGCTGGACGCTCCCCGGTGAACGCCCAAGCATGGCAGCCGACAACCCCGTCTCAATAGGGCTAGGGCTGAGCCAAAGTTCACCAGGGAGGCTGCTGAAGGTCGAAACGAATCAGTAATGAGATATCGCGACTTCTGCTTTACCGTTCTGTTCCCCGACCATATCGATCACCGTGCACAAGGCGGCAGCAACGGGAGGATTAGGTCGAAAGATGCAATCCCAAAATTGTGTCATGAAACGTATAAAAATGATGATTTGCCGCCGTTATGATGCTACCTCGAGCGCGTATAAAAACCCGGCACAGGGGAGGGCTCTGCGTGGCTGTCATCTCATGGAAATACAATACCGATGGCAGCTGGTCTAACGCGGCGAATTGGAATGGAGGTGCACTACCGGGTGCTGCAGACGACGTAACGCTCGCAACGCTATCGTATCATACAATCACCCACAGTTCTGGCAGCGACCAGATCCACAACCTGACGGCGACGACTGACTCGCTTGCAGTCACGGGCGGCACCTTATCGATCGTTAGCACCGCCAGCTTCGGACGTAATCTGACACTCAGCACCGGCACATTGTCGCTGCAAGGCACGTTCGCGAGCGTCACGGGAACCTTCAACGGCACCAGCGGCGAACTGATCCTCGGCACCGGCACCGCCGTGACGATGAGCGGAACGTCCAACTTCGGCACGACAAACGTGTCCTACGGGACAGAAATAGACGGCCCAGGTACGCTCAGCACGCTTGGCACTACGAACATCGCGGCGGCGTACTCCGACGGCATGGTACTCGGCAACGGCGCAACCTGGAACATCCAGGCGACGGTAAACGATGCCGGCGGCATCTATCTCGGAGATGGCTTCGGTCTTGGGGCCACCATCATAAACGCTGCTGGCATCTCCTTTAACCTGACTTCCGACAGCGCGAACATCGTCAACGGCTACCAGTACAACGCACGTGGGCAGCAGATCTACGGCACGTCGTCGTTCAGCAACGCGGGCACCCTCACGAAAACCGCCGGCACTGGCACAAGCCACATCTATTCGACGTTCAACAATACCGGTGTCATCGCTGCAGCGTCCGGCACGATCGAGTTCGACGGGGGAGGAAGCTTCGGAGGCACATTGTCGGGCGCCGGGCAAATCGCCTTCGGAGGAGGCACGGCAACGATCGGGACGGGTGCAGGTCTTACGGTCGCCAATCTTCTCTTCGACGGCGCAGCCGCTTCGTTCACCGGTGCGCTGACGAGCACCGGCACGGTCACACTGAGCGCCGGCACGCTGACCCTCGATGGATCGGCCGACTCCATTTCGAACTATAGCCAGTATGGCACCAATGGCGACCATCTGGATCTAAACGGAAGCACTCTCTCATCCGGGAATGCTTTCCTCGGATCCGGTTACCTCGAAGGTCCTGGCACATTCACGGTGAACGGCACAGGCACCCTGGCCGGTTGGAACAACTACGTTTACTACCTCGGAGGCGGCGTCACTCTCGCCAACACCGGTATTCTCAATCAGGGCTACTATACTTACGTCGATTACCTGAGCGGCGCCGGCTTTACGATCATGAACAAGGCTGGCGCTACCTACAATATCACCGGCGACTTCTCCCTCGGTGCGAATAACAACAACGGTGTCGGATCGAGCTTCTCGAATGCCGGCACGTTTGCCAAAAGCGGTGGCACTGGCCTCACTCAGATATACTCCGCCTTCACCAGCACCGGTGTGGTGAACGCGGCAAGCGGAACCATCGAGTTTGATAATGGCGGAACAATAGGCGGGAGTCTGACGGGCACGAGCGTGCTCGCGTTTGCCGCGGGCACTGTCACCTTGTCGGCCGGCGTTTCGATCAACGCTGGCGAGATGCTGTTCGACGGCGCCACAGTGGTCCTGGGCGGCAATGAGGCCTACACGGCGGCACAACTGGCCGAAGTGAATGGCACGGTCTTGTTGGGAAGCCACACGCTGGCGAGTACCTCTGCCTTCCTCGGCGGCGGTTCGATCACCGGTCCCGGCACTTTGACGACTGCAGGCACCACGACTTTCAGCGGCAACAATGGCGGCGGCGTTCTGTATCTGGGTGGCGGCGTCAGCGTGGTCAACTCGGGTATCATCAATCAGGCTTACTACCTCTACGTAAACCCGCCGACTGGTGGCGGATTCTCCATTACGAACAAGGCAGGTGCCACCTACAATATCGCCGGTAACTTCAATATCGGCGGCAACAGCTACAACGGCGTCGGTTCGTCGTTTGCAAATCAAGGCATTTTTGCAAAGGTCTCAGGCACCGGTGTCACGAACGTCTACCCGGTTTTTACGAACACCGGGAGCATCATTTCCAACATCGGAAATCTCGAATTCGACAGCGGGGGTACATTCGGTGGAAGCCTCGCAGGCGCTGGCGCCATCTCGTTCGATAGTAACAGCTCTACCTTATCGGCGGGCGCATCGGTCACCGTTGCAAGCCTGAACCTCTACGGAGGAGCGACCCTTACGCTCAACGAAAGCCTCAATTACACGGGTCTTTTCACCTATAGTTCCGGTTATCTCTTCCTGGGCGGCAACACGCTGACTGTTACTGGCGCGAACCTTATCAATGGCACCATTGATCAAGGTGTCACGTCGCTGCAAGGTACGACGGCCATCGGCACAAACAGCAATTTTTACTTCGGCGACCAGGCTACGATCATCAACAGCGGTGTGGTCGACCAGAACGGCTACATTTATGTCGGCGGCACGCAAAACGGCGGGATCGACTTCTCTGTCGTCAATCAGACGGGCGCCACATGGGACCTGACCAACACCTACTATTTGGGCTCCAATGCGAACGGGGGAAATGGCAGCAGCTTCACCAACGCCGGAACCTTCACGCTGACTGGCGGCACGAGCTACTCGCTCGTCTATTCTGTGTTCAACAGCACCGGCACGATCAACGAAACGTCGGCTGAGATCGCTTTCCAATCGGGCGGATCGTTCAGCGGCACCATCACAGGCGCTGGTCTGACGAGTTTTCAGAACAATGCAAACTACAGCCTGGGCGGTCTCACAGCGGCTGCAACCGCGTCGGTCGAGTTCTACCAATCCACAAGCAACCTTTCAGGTAACGTCAACATCAACGGTACGCTGCTGGCAAACGGCAACTACTCTACGATCGACCTCGACGGCAACAGGCTCGCCGTGAATGTGCTGGATCTCGCGCATCCCGGCGCTGCGCTGTATTTCGACCAGGGCGGCACTCTGACGACGAGCGGCGTAGGCAGCATCGTCGACTGGTACAACAATGGCGTCATGATCTCCCTCGGCGGGGGCAGCACCTGGATCAACACCGGCACGGTAACCAATGGCGGCGTCATTCAACTCGGAGATAACAATCTTTACAGCGGCACGACGTCCGGCACGCTGATCAACCAGGCCAGCGGCGTTCTCGATTTCTCGAGCGACGACGCCGCCATCCATCAAGGCTCTTACTACAACGGAACCGGAACCCTCGTTGCAAGCGGCGCTGCCGTCATCAATGCCGGGACGCTGGAGAAAACCGGCGGCACGCTGACAAGCCATATCTACGGCACGCTGACCAGCACGGGCACGTTGCTGACCACGAGCGGCACATTGGAACTGGATAACGGCGGCGCCATCTCCGGCCTGATTGCAGACGGCAGCAACATCGCCTTTTCAGGCGGCGCGTTTACTGATGGCGCGCTCACGGTCGGCGGCGGTAGCGCCGTCAGCAACAGTGTGACCATCGACGCCACGGGTGCGCTGACGCTGGGTGATGCGAGCAGCACCGCGGCGAACTTTACCAACGGCGGGCTCTACCGTCTGGACACAGACGTGGGGGTGATTGCCGGCGGGACCGCGGGTTCGTCGTTCATCAACAGCAGCAGCGGCACGCTCGCCAAAACGGGTGGCACGGGCCGCAGCGTCATCGCCACTGCAGTGGCCAATGCGGGAACTATCCTGGCGGCTTCAGGCACGCTCGCACTAACCGGTGTCGTTACCGGAACTGGCGTGCTTGATATCGGCGCAGGCGCCACGCTGGAACTCGGAACAGGCATCGCGGCAACCCAAGCCATCGATTTCGCCGGACTGGCGGGTACCCTGCTGGTCGATTCGGTGGCGGATGCCGTGCAGACCATCAGCGGCCTGACAGTCGGTGACGCGATCGACCTGGCAGGCCTGACGGCGACGAAGGCCGTGGTGAATGCCGCCGATAAGCTGGTCATCTCGAACGGCACCACAGTGGTGGCCCAGCTGCAGCTTTCAGGATCGTATCTCAACGACACCTACACGGTAACAAGCGACGGCCATGGCGGCTCACTGGTTACGCTGACAAAGATCGCCACGGCTTGGCAAGGCGCAAGCGCCGACTGGTATAGCAGCGGAGCCTGGACCAACGGTCCGCCTGATTCACAGACAGGCGCCACGATTTCGCAGGCGGGCACCTACACGGTCACCCTGAACAATGGGGAAACCGCCTACGCGAACACGCTGGTCCTGAATGCAGCCACCGCAACTTTCAATTTCAACGGCGTGCTGGACGTCGCTACGTCGCTAGCCGTGACGGCAGGCACCTTGTCGCTGGGCGGCACGATCAATGGTGGTGTACTGAGCAGCACGGGCGGCACGATCCTCTTCAACAACGATGTGCTCGACAACGTGTCTTACTACGGCACGCTCAATCTCACGAACAACTACGAAACCCTCTCGACACGGGACAGCTTTGCACTGGCGGGAGCCGGCGGCCACGGGCTTGGGCTGATCAACCTGACCGGCTACCAGGCCATCCTCTATGAGTATGGCTACCAGACACTCACGAACGCCACGCTGAACATCGGCTCGAGCAGCAGCGGCACCTCGTTCCTGCGCAGCTACGACAATAACGGCCAGGGCGCCATCCTGACACTCGGCGCCGGCCTCTCTGTCGTGCACACCGGCACCAACGCCGTCCTCAGCGACTCAGGCACCGCCTACGATGCCGTCTATAATGCGGGCAAGATCACCGCCGGGCTCAGCGGCGGCCTCTTCGCCATCACCGGCAACGATTTCGAAAACGATGGCACGGTCGCTGTCAGCAACGGCGACGAACTAAGTATCCAATCAGCGAACTTCGTCAACACAGGCACCATGACCGTGGCAAACGCCACGCTGGATATCTTCGGGACCTATCAGAATACCGGCTCGGTCACCGCCACGAATTCGGTGCTCAATATCCATTCGTCCGTGACGGGTGCGCAACTGACCGCGATTGCGTCCGGCGGTGACACGCTCAACCTCTCAGGCGTTCTGGACGAGGGGAACGGCACGCTCTCCGTCGGCACGGGCGCAAAAATCGTGGCCTTGACCCTGAGCGGCGAGATTGAGAATGCAGTCATCGCGCCCACCGCCGGCGCGTTTACCATCCTGAACCACGCAACGCTCGACAACGTCACTTATCTCGGCACGATGACCGTCGGCACCGGTGTTGCGGTGACACTCAACGACACGCTGAAGAGCGCGGTCATCGCCGACAGCGGCGGCGGCATTCTGTTCGGCAATAACGTCGTTCTGAACGCCGACACCTACCAGGGCACAATGTCGCTGCTCAGCGGCAATCTGGTGAGCGTCACAGGTGGTCTCACGCTCGAGGGTGCTGGAGGCACGGGGCCCGGGGTTATCAACGCCACCGCGGGTTCCGCTGAGTCGGTGCTGTATTTCCTCGACAGCGAGACGCTCAGCAATGTGACCATCACCAGCGGTGGAGGCACCGGCGGGCAAGGGCTTTTCCTGGCGCCCGCGGCACCTGCGGGCGGCACGCTGACACTTGCCAGCAACACGGTCTTCCATGTCCTGGCGAACACCACGTCAGGCTTCACGTCCATCAGCCCGACAACGGGTCAGGCGCTGCATGGGAAGATCGTCAACAACGGCCAGATCATCGTCGATGCCGGCGGCACCTTCATCGGTTCCGACGGCAGTCTGGCAAGCTTCACCAACGCCGGCACGGTGGCGCTTGGCACAGGGGCCACCTGGGGAGGCGCAGTGGCGCCGCTCACCTTGCAATCTTTCACCAACACAGCGATCGGTCTGATGACCTTGGCCTCAGGTGCCACGCTGACGACGAACGGCGGCGCCTTCAACAATGCCGGCACCATCACGCTTGCCACCGGCGCGCTTGCGGCGATCGAAGGGACCTTCGCGCAAACCGGAACGGCAACGGTTGCCGCAGGGGCCAGCTTCGACATCTTCGGCACCATGACGCTAGCTTCCCTTGCCGGCGTGAGCGGCGCGGGCACGCTCGGTATCGACGGCCTGCTTAATCTCGCTGGCGGCACCTTCTTCTCGGGAGCGGCAGGCCGAACGAGCAACATTCAGATCGGTGGCGACGTCAAAGACGGCATCTTCACCAACAACGGCGGCACGATCACCTTCGGCACGCTGGCGACACTGGACGGCATGACATGGCGGGGTGCGCTGAACATCGGCGCCGGCGCCACGGTGGGCGTGCTCAACGGTCTCGCTCTGCAAACAACGGGAGGTGCCACCGGCGGCGTTCTCAACCTTGCAAACGGCGGCGCCATCGATTTCATCGGCAACGAACTGCTAGACAATGCGACCGTCAGCTCCAGCAGCCCATCGGCCGGCCTCTCGGCTCCTGGTTTGGCAGACAGCCTCGACATCGGCGTTGCTGGTGGCACGCTGACCCTGGGCTCGAACTTCGTGTTGAACGCGAAATCGGGCGTCCTGAGTTTTGCCGACACGGCAGCGGGCCCGCAGAACGGAACCTTGATCAACAACGGCCAGATCAACGTGACGGCCGGCGCCGTGTGGCTGGATAGTTCCTTCTCCACGATGACAAATGCCGGCGTGATGACGCTGTCGACCAACACGGAGTTCGCACCCACTCCGTCCAGCACGGGTGCTACCAATTTTACCAACACCGGCCTTGTCACGCTGCTCGGCCTTGATGATTTCGACGTGTCCGGAAACGGCGCGAACAGCGGCGCCATCACCATAGCGGCCGGCAGTGAGGCCTCGTTCGGCGGGTCCTTCGCCAACAGTGGGACCATCACCCTGTCCACCGGCAGCTCGCTGACGGTTGCCGGCACCATGACCAACAGCGGGGCAATTATCGCCAGCGGCGCCTCGAGCGATTACGTGAGCGCCGCCGCCGGCTCGCTCAGTGCATTCAATGCCGGCACGCTCAGTGGTGGCCTCTGGCAAGTCAATGCATCCTCGCTTCTGACTCTGGATTTCGGCAGCGCGCTGACGACCGATGCGGCGGATATTGTCCTGACCGGCACCAACTCCATTCTCCGGTCCGTCGGCACGACGATTGCGCGCGTGGAATCGACACTTGCGACGATCGCATCGACCGGCACGCTCTCCTTGCTGGCGAGCCGTGGTTATACGAGCGCGCGCGCACTAACGGACGCAGGGACCGTGCAGATGCAAGGCGGCACATTCAGCACGTCGGGCCTGACGGTAGCCGCGGGCGGATTACTGACTGGCAGCGGAACGGTTGCCAACGCCATCACCAATACCGGCACGGTCGACGCAACGGGCGGCACGCTGACACTGTCATCGGCGGTGACCGGCGCCGGGCTGCTGATGATCGATGCCGGTTCGGAGCTCACGCTTGGCGCCGCCAACGCAGAGCGCGTCTTGTTCAATAGCGGCTCAGCGGAGCTTCGCTTGAACACGCCTATAGGCTTCACCGGCACCCTAAGCGGCTTCGGCGCTGGCGACTCGCTTCTGCTGATGTCGACGAACGGAACGGCTGCGTCCATCAGCGGCACCAGTCTTACCGTAACGCTGAGCGGCGGTGGAACGGATGTGTTCAAGCTTGCGGCAAGCCAGGCGGCAAAGACGTTGACCGTAACCTCAGACGGTCAGGGCGATACGCTGGTCACATACCCCGCTGGCCAGGTGAGAGTTGCTGCAGCATCTGCCATGCACTTCATCGCGCCCGCGTCGAGAGCACCGGCAGGGCTGGCGGCTTTGTCGCTGCAAAGCTCCATGCCAGCCTTGCATGATTGGGCATCCGTCGCGGGTAGTGTAGCCGAGCCAACCGTACAATCCGGCTTCCGCGATTTCCATGCGGCAGCTTCTGCCGGTTGGGTCGATGCATTAAACAAGACCAGTGAAGAACACTGCCATCTGCTGTTGTCGGGGAGAGTGTGATGCCTGATCGTGTCCGCACATTCGCAGTAAGGGCCTGGACGGAACGCCGCGCAGCATGGCTCTGCAGAACAGCCTTGGCCGGCGCTAGCCTGGTTCTGGCTGGCGCTGCACCCGCTCAGGTGGACAGTGCAGCCGTCATCGCGGCCGCGCATCTCGAGGAACCGCTGGTTGCCTCCGCCATTCCGTCGGCCGTTGAGAACGCAACCCTTTTGCAGGCGCTCGATCATTATCGTGAGCAGCCGCAGAAGGACGATTTCTCAGGCTTCGAGGCTTTCCTCAAATCCTATCCAAAATCTCCTTGGCAGGTCGCCCTGCGCGCCGACATGGGATTGCTCTACTACCATTACGGCTATTTCTCGCGTGCGTTGGACAATTGGCAGGCTGCGTGGAGCGCCGGCCGCGATGAGACAGACCCGAGAATGAAGGCGCTGGTCGATCGAGTCGCCGGCGAGTTGCTTCGCATGCACGCGCGGCTCGGCCACGCCGACCAGATCGAGGCGCTGATCGCAGACATTGGCGACCGCCATCTCACCGGCCAGGCCACTGAGGAACTCACCGGTGCGAAGGAAGGGCTTTATGTCTTCAAGCATAATCCCGGCATCGGTTATCTTTGCGGCCCGATGGCGCTAAAAAACCTGCTGCTCGCGCTCGGCCGTCCTGCTGACCAGGTGCATTTCCTCGATGACTATCGGTCCGGGCCGCAGGGCGTGAGCCTGGTGGAAGTGGCAGCGCTTGCCGATAAGGCAAAGCTCGACTTCCACCTCGTGCACCGCGAGGCTGACCAGCCGATCCCTATTCCCTCGGTCGTGCACTGGAAGGTAAGTCACTTCGCCGCCATCGTCGGCGAGAAGAACGGCCGCTACCAGATCAAGGATCCGACTTTCGGCCATGATCTTTGGGTGACACGCGGTGCGCTCGATAGCGAGGCCAGCGGCTATTATCTCGCGCTTGGCAAGCCTGATACCGGGCCCTGGCGCCTCGTTGCCAGCGCCGAAGCCGCGCATGTGCGCGGCATGGGCTACACGCAGGATAACGACCCGGACGATGACACCCCGGACGATCCGCCCTGCAACTGCGATGGCGGCTCAGACGCGTCCGGCGTGTCTGCAGGCAGCGAAGCTGCCTCCGGCGCCGATGACACCGGCATGACGCGCTACGCCTTCACCGAAATGCTCAACAGCCTTCAGCTTCAAGACTCGCCCGTCGGCTACACGCCGCCAAAGGGCCCGGCCGTTCCGGTCACGTTGACCTACAACCAGCGCGAAGCAAGCCAGCCGGCGAACTTTGGCTTCTACAATGTTAGCCCCAAGTGGACCCTGAATTGGCTTGCCTACATCCAGGACGACCCGACGAACTTCGGCGGCAATGTCTCGCGTATCGTAGGCGGTGGCGGCAGCATCACCGAAACCGGCTACAATGCCGCGACCGGTGGCTTCACCATGGAAGAGAAAACCGGCGGGGTGCTGAGCGCCACACAAGGCGCTTCTCCTGTTTACAAGCTGACATTCGCCGATGGCAGCGTAAATACCTATAGCACCTCAAACGGCGCCACGACCTTCCCGCGCATCATATTCCTGACGTCCCTGATCGACAGCTTCGGCAATACGCTGACGTTCAACTACGACTCGATGTTCCGCCTGACCTCGATCAAGGACGCGACTGGGCGGCTGACAAACTTCACCTACGCAAACGCGAACTTTCCTCTACAGGTCACCAAGGTCACCGATCCGTTCGCGCGCTCCGCCACCTTCACCTATGACGGCACCGGCCGCCTGACGCAGATCACCGATGTGCTCGGCCTGGTGTCCCAGTATAGCTACGACGCGAACTCATTAATCAACTCGTTGACCACGCCTTATGGCACGACAAACTTCCTCTACGGCGACAATGGCAATTCGCGCTATCTCCAGGCAACAGATCCGCTCGGCAACACAGAGCGTGTCGAATATATCCAGGGCGCGCCGAACATACCGTTCTCAGATCCCGCAAGCACCGTTCCCGTCGGCATCGTCAACCCCTTTAACCAATATCTGAACGACCGCGACACCTTCTACTGGGACAAGCACGCCTACGCGGTCGCCGCCGGCAACTACCTGCAGGCGCGGAACAAGCACTGGGTTCACCTGACGTCGAACACCAACATCACCGGCGGCGTGATCGAGAGCATCAAGCATCCGCTCGAAAATCGCATCTGGTTCAACTATCCCGGCCAGCCTGTCAGCGGCGGTTTAGGGACAGCGCAAAACGGCACTTTCGACAGCCCCAGCAACGTCGGCCGAGTGCTCGACGACGGCACGACGCAACTCTCGCACTTCGCCTACAACAGCGCTGGCAACATGACGAGCAGTACCGATCCAGCCGGACGGCAGACGACGCTGACCTATGCATCCAACAACATCGATATCATTTCCGTGCAGCAGAAGACCGGCTCGACGACGGCGACAGTCGGGCAGTTCGGCAGCTACGTGAATCACCTGCCGGGAACCTACACCGACGCCGCGGGCCAAATCTGGAAGTTCACCTATAACACGGCAGGACAGACAACGCAGGTCACCGATCCGCTGAACCAGTCGATCAAATACACCTACAATAGCCTCGGTTACCTGACCACAATCACCAACCAGAACGGCCAGACGGCGGCCAGCTACACCTACAATAAGTTCGGGGATATCGCGACCTCGACCGACTCTGAAGGTTATGTCGTCTCCTATGCCTATGACGCCTTCGACCGCGTCACTGAGGAGAAATACCCGGACGGCACGACGCGCAAGTTCGCCTACACAAATCTCGACATGACCTCCATCACCGACCGCCAGGGCAGGGTCACCAAGCTAGCTTACGACGCCCTGCGCAACGTGATTTCTGTCACCGATCCTTCCAACGAGATCACGAAGTTCACTTACTGGGAGAACAACTCGCTCAAGACGATCACGGACGGCAAAGGCAACGTGACAAGCTTCGGCATCGACGTGGAATCACGGCCCACAGCCAAGACATTCGCCGACGGGACATCCTTCACCAATAGCTACGAGAGCACGACCAACAGGATTAAGTCGATCCAGGATCCGCTCTCTCAAATCAAGCAGTTCGCCTATACGGTGGATGATCAGGTCGCTGGCATCACCTACCAGAACGCTGTTCATGCCACGCCGTCGGTGTCCTACACCTATGACCCCTACTGGCCGCGCTTGACGTCGATGACGGATGGAACCGGCACAACGAAATACACCTACCAGGCACCGGGAGCTCTCGGTGCACTCGCACTCTCGCAAATCACAAGCCCTTTTAACAACGACACCATCAGCTACCAATTCGACGCCCTCGGCCGGGTCGTACAACGGCGCGTGGGCGGAAACCCCGAAACCTACACCTACGATCCGCTTGGCCGCCTGGTGTCGCATGGCAACGCCGTCGGCGAGTTCGCCCTGTCCTATCTTGGCCAAACCGACCAGACCACCAGCTTGCAAGGCAGCGGCATCGGCACTCAATGGACTTACGATACGAACGCCAACGACCGTCGCCTGCTGTCGATCAGCAATGGGCCGAATGCCCGCAGCTTCGGCTACAGCTGGACGCCTGAAGACGACATTACCAAAATCACCGAAACCCTTGGTGCGAACGCACAGAGCTGGACCAACACCTACGATGCGGCCGACAAACTGTTGACCGCGACCTTGTCCACCGGGGCCACATTTGGCTACACCTATGACAAAGCAAACAACATTACCGTTCTGAAATCCGGCAGCACCACGAAGAACGTCACTTACAACACGCTGAACGCCGTTGCGGCATTTGGCGGCAAGGCCTTCACCTACGATGCCAACGGCAACCTGACCAAGGACGATCTGAGAACCTACAGCTGGGACGCCGAAAACCGCCTCATCGGCGTAGCCCTGATCGGACAGGCCGGCGTGACGGAAAGCTTCCAATATGACGGCAACGATCACCGCGTTGTCTCGACCGTGCAGAACGGCTCCACCAGCACGACCATGCATGCTTTGTGGTGCGGCGAAACGCTCTGCCAGGAGCGTAACGAGCGTGACAAGGTATTGCGGCGCTATTACGATGAGGGTGAGGAAGCGCCCGCCGCAGGGACTGTCCTCTACTACGGCCGCGACCAGCTGGGAACCGTGCGCGATGTGCTCTCCGCTCAAACAGGCGCGCTGGTAGGATCGAACGATTATGATCCTTACGGCAACGCCATCGCAAGTTCCGGCCAAGCGGCTACCGACATCACCTACGCCGGGCTTGTGACCGATCCAACGAGCGGCCTTTATTTCGCAACGAACCGGCAATTCGATCCACGCCCTGGCCGCTGGTCGTCGCGCAGCCCGAGCGGCGAAGCAGGCGGGGTCAACCTCTACGCCTATGTGGCAGGCAACCCGCTACGGCTGACAGACCGGCTCGGCCGCGGCCATGCGCCCAAGAACCTGACAAAACTTCTGCTGCGGCTTGAAAACGATCTTCGGCTGAAGAAGCTTCCGCATCCCGTTCATGATCGCCATTTGAAGCGTGAACCGGTCCTGCATGTCGATCGCCACGGGCACATCAAGGATCCGCACGACAAAATACGGAAAATCAATGTCCGCGCTCACTTGAGGCTTGAGCCGATCTACAAGCGGCCGCACTCGCCACACATTGTGATCGTATGCGACAGTTCGGATGACTCTGGCTCGGACGATAATTCCATGGACGACGGCGACGACGGATCGTCCGACACTTCGGTGAATGACCCGGGTGACGATTCTTCGTATCCAGATCCGGGGGACGATGGTGACGACGGCGACAGCGGCGACGAGTGAGGCGCCGCCGTCAGCCGGACCAATGGCCCAAACTTCGTCGCGTCTTAGCCCGAAGACAGAAGTGCGCGTTCCGCTCGGGTCGCGGAAAGAACCAAGCCAGGGCTTTACGCTTTTAGAAACGCTGATAGCCTTGGTCATAGTCGCAACGGGCTTTGTGGGGGCTTGGGGCGCCCTGCCTGAGGGCCTCGGTGCCCAGGGCAAGGCGGCGAAGCTGGAGGCCGCGGCTGATCTTGCGCAATCGATATTGGCGCAGGATCTGCGTCAAGACGGCGTAGAGGGCAGCTACTCCTGGCATATCGACACCGCTCCCGTGGAAGGCATTCGGCCTCGCCAGGCAGGTGAATTTGGCGGCACCCTCGTCAACGTCACCGTGCAGTGGCCCGAGGGTAGCCAGGTCCGCAGCCTGAGGCTTCAGACTGTTCGGCTCGGCTTTATGCCAGGCAACTCGTGAGCAGGCGCCGAAGCGCGGGCTTCACGCTGCTGGAGATGCTTGTTGCGGTCAGCGTGTTGGGCCTGTTGTCGATGTCGATCGCACGCGGCTTGTCGGTGGGCTCGTTCGCCTGGGCGCGCGCCTCGATGCACAATCGCGATGCCGCGCGCCTGCGGGATGCGAGGCAGCTTCTGCAAGCGATCCTCGGCGGGGCCTACCCGGCGTTCGCATCAGCCAACCTGGATGATCACCGCATCGCTTTCGCAGGCGGCCCGGAGGAGATCAATCTGATTACGCGCTTGCCGCAGGCGCTTGGCTTCCCGGAGATGGTGGCCGCGCGGCTCTCCGTCTCAGATCGGAGCCTGATCATGTCTTGGCGCCTCGATCTGCCTGACGCGGAACGGGGCGGTCCGCTCCCGGAGACAGTCACCGTTCTGATACCCGGGATCGGCAGGGCACATTTCGAATATTTCTCCGCAACGACCGGGTGGCAGAACAATTGGACGGGTGCGGCGTCACTGCCGCAGTCGATCCGTGTTCAGGTCGAAGATGCTGAAAGCGGCAAAGGCACGTGGGCAAGCTTCGTCGCCGAACCGCGGGTGACGGCGAACAGCGCCTGTCTTTACGACGCAACGGACATCCAATGCCGCCGCCTGAACTGAGAGCGCTCAGGCGGCGCGACGCCGGCATGGCGCTTCTCCTCGCCCTGTGGGCCATGATGGCGATGGCGCTTCTCGTCGCCGGCGTTCGCATTCTGGGTCTTCGCGATGCGACCCTGGCCACCGCCAGAAGCGAACGGGCCAGGCTGCAGGCCGAGGCAGACGGCATGGTCAACCTGACGATCCTGCGTCTGCTTGACGCAAGCGCCGGCGGACGTCCGCCGTCATTCGGCGAGACTTTTAACGTGCGGTTCGCCGGACAAACCGGAACGCTTTCCGTGCAGGACGAGGCAGGCAAAATCGATTTGAACCAGGCGCCCGAAGCGGTCCTCACCCGGCTGCTTCTGGCAAGCGGCCTCGATCAGGACGCCGCGCAGGGTCTCGCCGACAAAATCCTCGACTGGCGGGAGCCTGGCGCCGGCCGGCGTCTGAACGGCGCCAAGGCCGAGGACTACCGACATGCAGGCTACGCCTACGGTCCGCGCAACGGGCGCATGGAAAGCATCGATGAACTCAGGCTGGTGATGGGCATGCCGCCGGCTTTGTTCACCGCGCTCAAACCGATGTTGACGGTCGTCAGCCAGAATGCCTGGCCTGATCAGTCGGTGGCTCCAGCGCAGGTATTGCGTGCAGTGGCAGGGCTGGACGATGAGCAGATCGCGCGCGTCGAAGCCACCCGGGAGGCTCGTCTCGTGCGGGCCGATAATGGAACGATATCGGATCCCGGCGCGCCCCCGGCAGGAGGTAGGGCTTTTACGATTTCCGCCCGGGTAGCAGGGCGCGTTGCTACCGTGCAGCGGCAGGCGACCGTGCGGCTCACCGGCATTCCGCGGGCGCCTTTGGTCATCTATCAATGGCAGTGACCTAGGCAATGACAATGACAATGACGATCGCGACGCGCGCCACGCCGGCTGCAGCACCCGTGGACATCCTGTCGCAGCGCGGCAAGCTGTCGCGCGACGCGCTCGAGCGCGGCCGGCGCATAGCAGGCGATTCGAACGAGCCGATAGAGCCGATCCTCACCAAGCTTGGCCTCGTCTCCGAGCGCGACATGGCCGAAGCCTTCGCCGAAGCTTTAGGGCTGGAGACCGTGTCGCTCCACGTCTGGTCACCGGACGAGACTCTGTTCGCCTCGATCAGCCCTGCCTTCCTCAGACAGTTCCAGGTGCTGCCTCTGGGGCAAGACGGCGGCAGCATTCGGCTGGCCATGTCGAACCCGCTCGATGCCTATGCGGCCGAAGCGATCGCCCTCGTCACCGGTCTGCCTGTGCTGCGTGTCGTTGCCACGGCCACCGATATCGACGCAGCACTCGAAAGATGGGCCAGCGCCGCATCACCCGAAGCAGGCGCCGAACTGGCCGGCGCGTCTGACACCGACCTCGAACGGCTGCGTGATCTCGCCAGCGACGCGCCCGTCATCCGCCACGTCAACCAGATCCTGACACGCGCCGTCGATGCGCGTGCGTCCGACATCCACATCGAGCCAGGCGCCTCGCGCCTCGTCGTGCGCTACCGCATCGACGGCGCCATGCAAGAGGTCGAGCCGCCGCCGCTTCGCCTGCGCGACGCCGTGGTAAGCCGCATCAAGATCATGGCCCGCCTCAACATCGCCGAACGGCGCCTGCCTCAGGATGGCCGCATGTCGGCGAGCGTGCGTGGGTCTGAAATCGACTTCCGCGTCTCCACCCTGCCCACGGTGCACGGTGAAAGCGTCGTCATCCGCGTGCTTGACCGCGAACAGGTCTCGCTCGATTTCGCAGCCCTGGGCTTCGACGATCTTGCATTGGCCGAACTCCAACGTATCCTCGCCTTGCCGTTCGGCATCCTTCTGGTCACCGGTCCCACCGGCAGCGGCAAGACGACCACCCTCTACGCAGCGCTGAAATCGTTGAACACGCGCGACCGCAAACTGATGACGATTGAGGATCCGGTCGAATACCAGCTCGAAGGCGTAAACCAGGTGCAGGTCCAGCCGCAGATCGGCCTCACCTTCGCCTGGGCATTGCGAAGTTTCCTGCGCCAGAACCCGAACATTGTCATGGTCGGCGAAATACGCGATCTCGAAACCGCCCAGGTCGCGGTGCAGGTCGCCCTCACCGGCCACATGATCCTCTCCACCCTGCACACCAACGATGCGGCCAGCGGCGTCACCCGCCTGCTCGACATGGGCGTGGAAGACTATCTCATCGTCTCCACCGTCAACGCCATCCTGGCGCAACGCCTCGTACGCACGCTCTGCACATCCTGCCGTGAGCCTTACGAAATGCCGCTCGAACTCAGCACATGCCTCGGCATCGACCTGACCGAGCCAGGCATTTTCTTTCGTGCCACCGGCTGCCCAGCCTGCGGAGGCACCGGATTTCGCGGCCGCACGACGATCCTCGAGATCCTGCCTATGACCGATACGGTGCGGCGGCTTGTACTGGATCGTGCAGCTTCGGGAGATATCCGTAGCGCTGCCGTAGCCGCTGGCATGCGCACCATGCTGGCGCATGGACTTTCGAAGGCGGTGCAGGGGATCACTACAGTTGAAGAGGTATTGGGTGCTACGCGGGGAGGGTAGAAGGAAGCAGTTCTTTTTTGAAAAAAAGAACCAAAAAACTTTTACAACTTGGGGCTCGGCTTCTCCTCGAATGCGGTGCCAGGTCGCAAAAGTGTTTTGGTTCTTTTTTTCAAAAAAGAACGCGCTTTAAATGCCCAACTTCGCCTACCGAGCCGTAAGCCCCACCGGCGAACTCCTGCGCGGTGAAATCAACGCCTCCACCCGCGCCGGAGCCGTCGCTCATCTCCACGCCGAGGGAGCCGTTCCCCTCCAGGTCACCCCATGCCGCCAGGGCCTGAACCGCGCGTGGGCAATGGACAGGGCGCTGTTCGCAAGGCGCCATCTCTCAGCTCGCGAGTTGGCAGAGTTCATCGGCAGGCTGGCGACGCTGGTCGGCGCCGGCGTGCCCATCGAATCCGCCGTGACTATCCTGGGCGGCGGCGAGGGAACGCCCGTCGTGCGGCGCATCATCGGCAATGTGTCGCGTCAGTTAAGAAGTGGTCTGCGGCTCGCCGATGCCATGGCTGGGGAGGCGGCATCGTTTCCTTCCATTGTCGTCAGCATGGTGCGCGCCGGCGAGATGAGCGGCGGGCTGGCCACAACGCTGCAACAACTCGGCGGGTATCTGCGCCGCACCGAGGAGGCGAGCCAAGCCATCGGCTCGGCGTTGATTTACCCGGCGATCCTGGTGTCGGCGGCGTTCGGATCGGTGCTCATTGTCTTCACGGCCGTGCTGCCGGCGTTACGGCCGGTGGTCGAGGAAAGTAACACCCGGCTACCGGTTCTGGTGCGCCTTTCCTTCTGCTTCAGCGATCTGGTCCGCGACTTCTGGTGGGCGATGCTCATCGTGGCCCTGGCCATCGCGAGTTTGGCCTACCGGCAAGTGACAAGGCGGGAAGGCCGCCGCCGCATCGATGGCTGGATGCTGCGCCTGCCACTTGTAAGCTCCGCCGTGGTGCGCTCGGATTTCTCCCGCTTCGCCCGAACGCTTGGCACGCTCATCGGCGGTGGCGTCGCCATGCCGATGGCACTCGAGGCTGCGCAGCGTGTGATGGTCAACCGCGTTCTGGCCGACGCAGTCGCGACTATCGCCGTCGCGGTCCGCGAAGGGAGCGGACTTGCCGAACCGCTGGGCGCCAGCGGATTGTTTCCCGACATGGCGGTGCAGATCGTCCGCATCGGCGAGGCGACGGCGCAGGTCGATAGGATGCTTTTGCAGCTTGCCGACATCATGGAGCAGGATGTCAGGCGTGATCTCGCGCGTGCCTTGGCCCTGCTGCTCCCTATCCTGACCATCGGCCTAGGTCTTCTGGTGGCTGGAATCGTTGCGTCCGTGATGCTGGCGGTGCTTAGTATCAACGACTTGGCGCAATAGGGCGGAACGGCGATGAGTTTCCTCGAGGACGTACGCCGCGTTCGCCCGGACGCGATGATGTCGGAACCGCTTCGATCGTGGAGCGTCAAGGCGAACCGGTTCGCGCGCAGTTTTTTGCGCTGGTGGCTCGGCGAACTCGCGGGCCTCGTGCCTGCCGTCATTCGCGACCGGTTTGTGGGGCGCGGCAATATCCTGTCGCTTCGCTTGACTGGTGGAACGCTGTTGCTCGGCCCGAACGATAGTGTGCCGCTCGACATCGAAGCGCTGCCTGCTTCCTGGCGGCGCCTGGGGGCGCTGGCAGACACGGTGGAGCTCGTGCTGCCGGCGTCGATGGTGCTACGGCGCAGCCTCGATATTCCGGCAGTGGCGGCCGCTGAACTTGCTGCCGCCGTGCCGTTCCTGATCGAGCGCCACACGCCCTTCCTGCCTGATCAGGCGAGAAGTGCCTGGCGCATCCGGAGCCGTGCCACCGCTCAAGGTCAGGTGCGCGTCGAACTGGCGGTGACTGCAGCAGCAGCCTTGGATCGCGTGCTTGCCAGGCTGCATCAACTGGATGTTGTCGTCTCCCGAATTCATGTGGACGGCGATGATCGATTGCCGCGTCTCGATTTTACGGGAGCGCGCCATGCGGGGCGTAGCCGTTCATGGCTTGCCGAACCTTGGCGCCCGTTGCTGGCAGCCGCTGTCGCGCTTCTGCTGGCAGGACCACCTATTGTCGCCGCTGTCGTTCACGCCCGCGCAGCGGCAGTGATGCGTGCAGTGGCGGACCAGGGCGCGAAGCCGCAGGAGCGTGAACGCCTCTGGGCTATCCTGCGCGCCGATATGGCGGTGGCGAAACCGCTGGCCGCGCGCACCGCCGAAATCGGCCCATCCGCGCGTCTGAAAGGCGTCACCGAGGCGCTTCCTGACTCAAGCTGGATCTTCAGCTTCGACCTCACGCCTCAGACGTTACAACTCGGTGGCTTTTCGGCCGACATGCCCACCGTCGTCGCACGGCTCGAAGCGCTGCCCGGCGTCGAGCACCTTGAGTTCAGGGCACCGGTCCTTCATGATGCGCGGGCAGAACGGGATCGTTTCGACATCCTGCTGCGCTTTGCAAAGGCTGCTCATGCGGAACGGGTCCCTTCTCAGCCGAACGGCAGCGGTGCTGCTTCTGCTGACGGCGATCTGGTCAGTGTGGGCGCTCGTCGAGGCGCCAATGCTGGCGAGCGTGGCGGACGATCGCCGTAGCATCGCCGAAGCAACGGCTGGCTTGGGCGGCGGCAGGGCGGGCGCAATCACCGTGGATGCGATGCGGGCCGCGCACGCGCAGGCTGACAAGTTCATCGACGCGACAAGCTGGAGTTTGGATCGCAGCAGCCCGGAACTGCTCTCGGCGCAGCTTCAGCGCGTCATCGAGGGCTACGCCTCCGAGGCGCGCGCAGTCGTCGCCAGCAGCCGGACGGTTGGCGCCCAGAGTGACCATAGTCTCGCCAAGCTGGGGCTCGAATTCGAGATGCAGGCGACCTTGCCGACATTGCTGGCGCTCCTCTTGAAAATCGAGCAGGCACGCCCCCGTATCTTCGTTGATCGGCTGACGGTGCAAACGGCAGAGGACGGCGGAAGCGCCAAGGGCACGGACGGTCAAAACGAACTCGCCGTGTCACTCCATGTCGCCATTTACGCCGCCCACCGGCGCGCCATGGCTGCGCTTTGACCAGGCAACGGCTTCAAACATTCACTGCAGGGAGCGTTCTCCTGGCTGTTGCAACATTGCTCGGTGGTTGGGCAGCCGGTGGCGCCGCGCAGACCACCGATCTCCGCGCCGCCACCCTGACAATGCCGGATTTCCGGCTCGTGCCAACGACCGTTGAAAGCGACCCCGCGGCGACGCTGGCGCGGGCTTTGTTCAATCCCAGCCGCCGTCCACTCCCGGCGCCGGACGCACCAGAGGCGTCGCTCGAACCCGCACCGGCGACACGCCTCATCGCAGTCGCCATCGGCCCGGATCGCAGCGCGGCGGTATTGCAACTGACATCCGGCAAAACGTCCGTTCTCCTTCAGGGCGAGCGGATCGATGGCTGGGTATTGTCATTGGTGGCTCCCGACCATGTTCTCCTGCGCTCGAACGAACGCCAGGTGGCGCTTGCTCTTTCAGCGCATCCTTCCGCGGCACGCAACGCGGGGCAGACAAGCGGCCAATAGTGACAAAGCTACGTTCCCGCTGCAAACGACCACTGGTCGCTACCGGCCTCGCTTTCATGATTGCGGCTGCTCTGTCCAGCTGTGTGTCGGACTCGGAAACCGTGCCGGTGCAATCGCTCGATAATGTTCGTGCGCCGGCACTGCCCGGCGCCATGCTGCCGATCGATCAGCAGTCGCTAGGCCTGGACAGCAACACAAATCAGTCCCGGCGGGCTGTCGTGCTGCATGGAAGGAGTCCGCTCGCGCCTGTTGCACGTGCCACGGAGAGTGTCAGCACGGCAGGCGGCTCTTACGTACTGAACTTCGACAACGCAGACATCCATGATGTCGCCAAGGCCGTTCTTGGCGACATGTTGCAGGTTGCCTACGTCATCGCGCCTGCCGTGCAAGGAACGCTTTCGTTGCACACGGCAGCGCCACTCACGCACGATGCCGTGCTGCCCGCCTTCGAAGATGCGCTTTCCCTCGCCGGCGCCGCGCTGATACCAAACGGGCAGGGCTACGAGATCGTGCCGCTGCAGGGTGCCGCGCACGCAGGTGCGCTGAGGACCGGCAGCCGCACCGGCTATCGTGTGGAAGTCGTGCCGCTGCGCTATGTCTCTGCCACCGACATGCAGCATCTCATCGAGCCGCTGGTGGCGCCGGGCAGCGTCGTGCAGGTCGATCAGCAGCGCAACATCATCGTCGTAGGCGGCAGCAACGCGGAACTGGCGCGTATCACGCAAACGATTGCGTTGTTCGATGTCGACTGGCTGCGTAGCCAGTCCTTCGGCCTGTTTCCGCTGCAATATTCGCAAGCGCGTTCGGTGGCGGCCGACCTGCAGGCGATGATCGGGCAGGGGGCCATGGCGGGCCTCGTGCGCATCGTGCCGATCGAGCATCTCAATGCCATCCTCGTCGTGTCGTCGCGCGCCGGCTATGTCGATGACATGCGAGGCTGGGTCGAGCGTTTCGACCGTGGGCGCGATACGGGCGCGCCGCGCGTGTTCGTCTACCACGTGCAGCACGGCCGTGCTGCCGACATCGCCGCGACGCTCATGCGGGCTATTGGTCCACGCAACGGAGCAGCCGCTGCGCCGGCCGCGGACACCGGCGGCGGCTTGCCGGACGCAGGCGCCGCGGTCGACCCGAAGTTTGCAACGCCCGCCCCTGCAGCAGGAGGCAACCCGTTGCTCGGCGGCCTGAACGGTCCTGCAGCTGCCAACGATCTTCCGCTTGGCGACATCCGCATTACCGCAGACGAGACGAACAATGCCCTCCTGATCGTCACCACGTCGGACAAATATCGGCTTGTAGAGGCCGCATTGCAGCAGCTCGACGCCACCCCGCTGCAGGTTCTGCTCGAGGCGTGCGTCGCCGAGGTGCATTTGACCAATGAGTTGAAATACGGCCTGCAATATTATTTCCGCAACGGCAAGTTCTCGCTGCTTCGGTCTGCAGTCATTCCGGCGAGCCTCGCTGCCGACACCGGTGGCCTTTCGCTGGCGTTCGCACAAGGCAACGACATTCAGGCAGTGCTCGACTTGCTTGGCTCCTTGAGCAAGGTGAAGGTGATCTCGGCACCGCACGTCATGGTGCTGAACAACCGCACCGCGTCCATCGAAGTGGGCGACCAGGTGCCGATCGCGACATCGACCGCTGTGGGCGTCATCACCGCGAATGCGCCCGTGGTGAACACCATCCAGCTGCTCGATACCGGCATCATCCTGCGCGTGACGCCACGCGTCGGAAGCGGCGGCCTGGTGTTGCTCGACGTGAACCAGGAAGTCAGCTCTAGCGTACCGACGACATCCTCGACGATCAACTCTCCTACGATCCAGCAACGCAAGATCGCAAGTTCCATCGCCGTCCAGGATGGCCAAACCGTCGCCATAGGCGGCCTCATTAGCGACACGCGCACGAAGACGCGGTCAGGCATCCCGTGGCTGATGGACCTGCCATATGTCGGCCCGCTGTTCAGCCTGCGTGACAACCAGTTGGACCGGACCGAGCTGATCGTGCTGATCACGCCACGTGTCGTGCACAACGAACGTGAGGCAGAAGACATCAGCGAGGAGTTCCGCGAAAAGCTGCCCATGATCCGGGAACTGGGACCTCCTTCGGCCCGGGTGCCGGGAAGGCCGGTGCCGCGCTACGGCGATCCAGCCTATCCAACACACTAGACGGGCGCCACGACTCTGCTGACAAGACCGGGCGGCGCGTCTATGGTCGTTCCCATCAGTGGATGTCTCGGAAGAAGGCAAGATAATGCGGCGCACGATCCTCATTGGTTCCGCCGTAGCGGCACTTGCCGTCCTGGCGATGACGTTCACGCAGCGGTCAAGCAGGCATCAGGAGGCGGTGCCGAGCCGTGGTATCCACGCCGTGCAGGTTGCGTCGGCAGAACCCGCGAGCGTGCCTGAAACGCGTCCAGACAGCTTTGCCTTTCGTCACATCGTTCTGAACACGGCGGGGGACGCACCGGAAGTCTGCCTGAAATTCAATGCGAAGCTGGACCCGCATGCGGAGGCGCATTACGCGGATTATCTGACGATAACGCCTGCGGTCCGGCCAGCCATCCGGGCCGACCAGGAGTCATTGTGCATCGGCGGCCTGGCGTTCGGCACCGACTACAGCGTCATCCTTCGCCGCGGCCTGCCCTCTGCCGAAGGTGCGCGCCTGGCCGCCGACGAGACGGTCCCGGTCACACTCGGCGACCGGCCACCGCTGGTCGATATCTCAGGCGACGGCTTCATCCTTCCACGTGAAGTGGCGCATGGCCTGACCGTTCAAACGGTGAATGTGCATCGCGTGAAAATCCACGTGCTACGCGTCAGCGACAAGCTTCTTCCCTCGGAGACCCGCAAGGGCGGCGGCGAGAATGTGCAGCTGAACCAGAGTGGACTGGAAGGCTATGCCATCCGTTCGCTCCTGCGCAGCACTGCCTCCATCATCTGGACGGGCACGATGGATGTGGCCGATGACCATAACCGCACTGTCCTCACCGCCTTTCCGCTTGGCCAGGTCATCAAGCCAGGCATGTCGGGCGCCTATCTCGTGGTAGCCGAGGACGACGCGCATGCCACGCCAGAGGCGCAGTGGAAGTCCGGCGACGAGGAAGGCTATTCGGAGGAATTCTACCGCGCCAGGGCGACGCACTGGGTCATCGCCACCGATATGGCCCTGACGACATTCAGCGGCACCGATGGGCTGCATGTCGCAGCGCGCTCGCTCTCCACTGCCGTTCCGCAGGCTGGCGTCACGCTGGACCTGTTGTCGATCGGGCAGGATGTGCTCGGCGAGGCGACGACCGACTCGTCCGGCATGGTGCATTTCGCTGCAGGCCTGTTGCGCGGCAAGGGCGCGGCCGCACCCGGGGTGATCACCGCGCGCGCCAGCGGCGGCGACTTCACCATCCTTGATCTGTCGCGTCCTGCGTTCGACTTTTCCGATCGCGGCGTAACCGGGCGTGCCTCGCCCGCCCCTCTGCAGGCATTCCTCTACACCGAGCGCGGCATCTACCGCCCCGGCCAGAATGTGGAGCTCATGGCCCTGTTGCGCGACCGTCTCGGCAACGCCACCGATCTGCCGCTCACCCTTGTTCTGCGCCGCCCAAACGGCATGGAGGCCCGTCGCTTCTCACAAACCAGCCAGCCGGCAGCAGGCTTCCATCAAACGATCCCGCTGTCCGTTACCGCGGCACGCGGCACTTGGTCCATCGATGCCTTGTCCGATCCCACCGGTGAGCCGATCGGGCATGTCAGCTTCGAAGTGCAGGATTTTGTCCCGCAGCAGCTGAAGGTGACGCTTGCGCCGATCTCCGCTGCGCTGACCGCGAACCAGAACGTACCGATCGACGTGCAGGGAGACTTCCTCTACGGTGCCCCCGCGGCCGGACTGCACGGCCAAGCCGACCTCAAGGTGACGCGCGACACGGATCCCATCGCCGGCCTGCAGGATTGGCAATTCGGCCTCGCCGACGAGACGGTAGACGACAAGACGCAGGAAGTGGACCTGCCGGAAGCCGACACGACGGGCCACACACATGCGGACGCCAAGCCCGACCTGCCGCCGGCGACCGTTCAGGCGCCGCTGAAGGTGATCATCACTGCAGGCCTGTTCGAACCCTCGGGCCGCGAAGTGACGGACAAGCGCGAGGCCAAGCTCCGCACCCATCCTATTCTGATCGGTCTGCACACGCGCTTTGCCGACAGCCGCACAGACACCGAGCAGGACGCAAGCATCGATATCCGCACCTTCGCCGCCGACGGTACGCCGATAGCGCGCCCCAAGCTCGTCTGGCGCTTGATACGCGAAGAACAGGTTTTCGACTGGTTCAGCCAGGGCGACATCTGGCATTGGCACTTCCATGTCGAGGATCACGACCTGGCCACCGGAACGGTGGACACGGCAGCCGACGTTCCAGCCTCTGTCACGCGCCGTTACGATTGGGGTCAATACCGCCTCGTTGTGGAGGATAGCGCGTCGGGCACCGCAAGTTCCATCCGCTTCAATGCCGGCTGGGGAGAAACGGGCGAACAGGCCGATGTGCCGGACAAGGTCCATGTCGCGGTTGACAAGCCAAAGCTCCGCGCCGGCGAGACGGCGCATTTGCGTATCGAGGGCCCCTTCGCGGGCCACGCCAGCATTGTCGTAGCCAACGACAGGATCATCGAGACGCGCGAAATCGAGATCGCCAAAGGCGGCAACGACATCGCAGTAACGCAGTCGGCGGAGTGGGGCGCCGGCGCCTACGTGCTGGTATCGCTATACCGTCCGCTCGGCCAAGGGAGCGCGCACGAACCGGTTCGCGCCGTCGGCGTCGCCTGGATCGCCACCGACGCATCGCCCCGCACCCTCGCGGTGGAAGTGAATGCACCGGACAAGATCCTGCCGCAGCACGACGTGACGATCCCCGTGCATGTCGCAAACATCCCGGCAGGCAGCCAGGCTTACGTGACCTTGGCCGGCGTCGATGAAGGCATCCTGCAGCTCACGCGTTTCGTCAGCCCTGATCCCGTGGGCTTCCTGTTCGGCAAGCGCGCGCTTGGCATCTCCATGCGTGACGACTACGGCAAATTGCTCGACGGCAGCGCCGATCCAGGACAGATCCAGGGCGGCGACGAAGGCATAGGCGGCGCCGGCCTTCCAGTCGTCAGCACCCGCACCGTCGCCCTGTTCTCTGGTCCCGTCGCTCTTGATGCCGCCGGCAACGCCAACATCACGTTCAAGGTCGGAGATTTTGAAGGGCAGCTCAGGCTCATGGCCGTCGCCTACACGGCGACAGGCGTAGGGCAGGGCGAGAAGACCATGATCGTGCGCGATCCCGTGGTCGCAGACGTGGCCGTTCCGCGCTTTCTCGCCGACGGAGACCGCGCCAGTCTGGCGGTTTCTCTCAACAACACCGACGCTCCAGCCGGCACCTTCCATCTTCGCATCGCCGTCTCCGGCGCCGCGTCGGCGACCGAGCCCGCGGCGTTCGACATCGGCCTCAAGCCTGGTCAGCGCGAAAGCCGCGTGATCGGCATCGCGGCGAACGCCGAAGGCATTGCGGACATCGCAGCCGATCTCACGGGGCCGGACGGCTTGGCAGTGCATCGTAGCTGGCAGATCTCAGTGCGCTCGGCTCACGCACCGGTCACTCTCGAGCAAACCGCCTGGCAGCAGCCTGGCGAAAGCTTCTCGCCTGCCAAGGATCTTCTGCTGCCATTCGTGCCTGGCAGCGCCTCCGTCAGTCTTGGTTATAGCGGGTTCGGCGGCATCGACGTGCCAAGCCTTCTGCGCTCGCTCGATCGCTACCCTTATGGCTGCACCGAGCAATTGACCTCGACCGCATTTCCGCTCGTCTACTTCAACGATCCGACGCTGCTCGGCAAAGCGCCGCGCGATCAGGCAGTGCACGACCGTGTCCAGGACGCGATCGACACGATCCTTGACAGGCAAAACGAAGATGGCGAGTTCGGCCTCTGGCGCGCCGGCGACGGCGAGGCTTCGACCTGGCTAGGCGTCTATGCGCTGGATTTCCTGACGCATGCAAAGGAAGTGGGCTTTATCGTGCCCGACTCCGCGCTTCAACGCTCGGCCTTCTGGCTCCGTCAGGCGGCCGATGGCGATCTTCCTGAAAGAGCCTACAAATACTATGCACAGGGAGCCACCACCACGCGTGCCTACGCTGACTATGTCCTCGCGCGCTTGGGGCGTGCCGACCTGGGCGACCTTCGCCGCTTGCACGACACGGTAAAGCGCCGTTACGACCATGGCCTCGACATATGGCTCGCTGGCGGCAGCGATGTGATCGAGCCCCTCGCTTTGGGACAGATGGCAGGCGCCTTCTCCCTCATGGGCGATCACGCCCGCGCGGACAACGCCTTCCGCATGGCCATCGACAATCTCGAAGTGCGCGACTGGCCCCTCTGGTGGTTCGACTGGTCATACGGCAGCCGCCTGCGTGACGCGGCCGGTCTGATCGCCGTCGCCGCCGAAACGGGCCGACAGGACACAGTCAAAACCCTGCTCGACCGGTTTTCGGCGATACCGCGCAACCCCGGGCAACTAAACACCCAGGAGCAGGCGGCCCTGCTCTCCGCCGCGCACGCGCTCAACAAAGGCATAGGCGACTTAAAATTCACTGTGAACAGCGCCGCGGTGACAACCGGCAGCACGCCAAGCTTCTCGCCATCACCTGCGGACATTGCCGCTGGCTATCATGTGCAGAATAACGCCAGCCGGGCACTGTGGCGCACTCTCGCAGTCACCGGCAGCCCACGCGAAGCCTCGCCTGCTCTCGCTGCCGGCTATAGCATCGAGAAAACCTATCTGACCC
Organism: Acetobacteraceae bacterium; assembly: GCA_965198825.1. GTDB lineage: Bacteria > Pseudomonadota > Alphaproteobacteria > Acetobacterales > Acetobacteraceae > BOG-908. The sequence continues at coordinate 1,236,954 of CBDAQB010000003.1, forward strand.
TGAAAGGCGAGCCGCTCGATCCCACCAGGATGCGCCAGAACGACCGCGTCATCGTTGCCCTGCACGGCTTCGTCACCGGCGACGATGCCACCCACCGAACCGTCGTCGTGGACATGCTTCCCGCTGGTTGGGAAATCGAAGCGCCGATCGCGAACGATACCGACTACGCCTTCCTCGGCCCGCTCTCCTCGACGCGCGTGCGCGAAGCACGTGACGACCGCTTCGTCGCCGCCATGGATTTCGGCAATGACCTGCGCGAGTTCCGCTTTCACCTGGAAGAGGACAACGACGACGCTGCTAAGAAGCCGCATCTGCAGGACGACGAGTTCCGCGTCGCCTATGTCGCGCGCGCCATCACGCCTGGGCATTTCACACTGCCTGAGGCGGTGGTCGAAGATATGTATCGGCCATCGTTCATGGCGCGGACTGCGGCTGCTATGTTGGATGTTGAGAAAAGGTGAAGGTAAGGAAGCAGTTCTTTTTTGAAAAAAAGAACCAAAAAACTTTTGCTATGTGGGACCGAGATCGTGACGCAAGCCGGGCCCAACGGGCCAAAAGTTTTTTGCTTCTTTTTTTCAAAAAAGAAGTCCTTGTCTTATGCCTTGCCTTGTCCTCAATCCGCCTCATCCCAGTCGACCTAACCCGCGCCAAGGACCTCTCCCTAGAACTACAGGACCGCGCAGGAGAGACGCTGAACGTAGCCGTTTCGCACGATGGCATCTGGCGCATGCGGACGGAGCCGAAGGATGTGGCGCCGGCCTATCTCGCCATGCTGCTCAGCCTGGAGGATCGGCGTTTCTACTGGCATCCTGGCATCGATCCGCTGGCGATGCTGCGGGCGGCCGGGCAGTTGCTTACGCACGGTCACATTGTTTCCGGTGGCTCGACGGTCACCATGCAGGTCGCCCGCTTGCTGCACCCGCACCGGCACGATCTTGCCGGCAAGCTGCGCGACATTGCTGTGGCGCTGCAGCTCGAATCACAGCTTTCGAAACAGCAGATCCTCTCACTCTATCTGACGCTGGCGCCGTTCGGCGGCAACATCGAGGGTGTGCGTGCCGCAAGCCTGATCTATTTCGGACATGCGCCATCGACGCTCAGTGTGCAGGAGGCGGCTCTGTTGGTGGCTTTGCCGCAAAGCCCGACGCGGCGTCGTCCGGACCGGCATCCGTTGGCTGCCGAGTCAGCCATCGCGCGCGTTCTCGCACGCGCCGGCGAATCGCCAGCGGCATGGGTTCCAAACGTTGCCCACCACCTGCCGCGTGACGCACCCCATTTGGCCGCCCGGCTGCGGAGTGCCGGTTTTTCGGGGCCAACCCGCTCGACGCTCGACGGAAATCTTCAACGATCGCTTGAAGCGCTGGCGAAACGCGAAGTGGGTCTCTCAGGCCCCAACGTGGAAATGGCAGCACTCGTCGTCAGCAACAACAATCGCGAGCTGCTCGCCTATCTTGGCGGCAGCGATTATTTCGGCCGGTTCGGCATGATCGACATGGTGCACGCGGTGCGCTCGCCCGGTTCGACTCTAAAACCCTTTATCTACGGCATGGCGATGGATGACAGGCTAATCCGTGCGGACACGCTCATCGAGGATGCCAAGCTGCGCATTGCCGATTATGCGCCGCAAGATTTCGATCGCGCGTTCCACGGCACCGTTTCCGCCGAGGAGGCCTTGCAGCAATCTTACAATCTTCCCGCCGTCACCTTGCTCGATTGGATCGGTGCCGGCCGCGTGGCAGCGACCCTGCGCGGCGCCGGCGCCCAGGTCACCATTCCGGGCGGCGGCCCCGCAACCCTTCCGCTCGCGCTGGGCGGCGTCGGCATGACGCTCTGGGATCTCTCCATGCTCTACGCCGGTCTTGGATCCGACGGCATGGCGCAGCCGCTCCGGTTGTTTCCGGGCGACCCGGCCGTGCCCGGGACCGCTCTGATGACGCGTGACTCCGCCCAGCAAGTCACGAGCATCCTGCGTAACGCCGCTCGCCCAACCGGGCTCTCCGGCCTGTCATCACGCGCGATCGCCTACAAGACGGGCACCTCGTTCGGCTTTCGTGATGCCTGGGCGTTCGGCACCACGCCGGGGAACACCATTGGAGTCTGGGTCGGCCGCGCAGACGGCACGCCGCGGCCAGGCGCCTTTGCACGCGGCACCGCGGCTCCGCTGCTGTTCCAACTATTCGACTTGCTTCCGGCGGATGACCAGTCATCCGGACCCGTCGAGCAACATTCCGCCACTACGCGCGCGCCGGCCTTGCACCATCTGCCCTCGCGCGACTCCCGTCCGCTGCAAGGCGATTACCCCCAGATCCTCTACCCGCCATCCGGCGTGACTCTGGCGCTGGGGCAGGGCGAACCGTTGTCGCTCGAAGCGGCAGGTGGGACTCCACCCTACCGCTGGTCGGTGAACGGCACCGCAATCGATCCTCCGAAACTAGGCCAGTCCTCCGCGTGGCAGCCCGACGGCCCTGGCTTCGTTCATCTTACGGTCACCGACGGTCTGGACCGCTCGGCGCAGGAGGATGTGCGCCTGCAATAAATCTTGGATACCAAGCCGCCGAAACGATAGACTCCACTCAGCAACCCTTGCCGGAGAGGAGGGCGAAGCGATGCTGCAGAGGATATTCACCGATCATCCCCGTGCACTCGGCGAAACCTATTTCCAACATCAGCGCACAGCGCTTAGCTTTTCCTGGAGCCTGATTGCCGCGGGCCTTGCTGCCGGCGTGCATGGCGTGTTTCCGTGTCTCTTCGAGACCACGGCTAGCCGAGCGATCAAGGGGATGAATGCGCGGATTGCGGCACGCGATAGGGAGTAAGGCAACACCTTCTTTTTGAAGAAAAGCAAAAAACTTTATGCACGTTAGGCGCGGCTTGCGGCACGATCTCGGCCCCACACCGCAAAAGTTTTTTGCTTCTTTTTTCAAAAAAGAAGTCCTCGGCCCCACACCGCAAAAGTTTTTTGCTTCTTTTTTTCAAAAAAGAAGTCCTTCCTCACTCCCTGGTCCAAGGCGCCCGAGCAAATCGCCGGGCCAAGAAATCCATCAGCACCAACACCCGCGCCGGCCGTAAAGCGCTAGGCGGCGTCACGAGATGCAGCGAAATGGCGCCCTGCGACCACTCCGGCAGCGCCGACACCAGCACGCCATCGCGCAATTGCCGCCACACCACGAACTCAGGTTGCAAAGCGAGGCCCGCGCCCGCGGCGAGCAGAGGCGCCAGCACGTCGGCATTGTTCGAGCGGACGGGGCAGGGAACGGCGACGCTCGCTTCGCCATGGATGGGATGCACAAAGCGCCAGGTCTCGCGCGAGGCGCCATAGGTGTAGCCGAAGCCAACGTGGCCGGCGAGATCGCGTGGATGGTCCGGCCAGCCGTGGCGCTCGAAATACGACGGTGCGCCGACCAGCAGGACCCGGACACTGCAGAGGCGGCGTGCGAGCAGGCTGGAGTCGGGCAGGGCGGCGATACGCAGGGCGAGATCGAAGCCTTCTGTCACCAGATCGACGCGGGCGTCGCTCAGGCTCAATTCGATCGACACGTCAGGATAGGCTGCGAGAAAGTCAGGAAGGGCAGGGCCCAGGTGCTGAATGCCGAAAGACATGGGCGCCGCCAGGCGCACCAGGCCGCGTGGGGCGGTCGATTGGGCAGAGGCTTCACTTTCGGCCGCTTCGCCGTTTGTCAGGATGGCGGCGGCGCGTTCCAGCGAGGCGCGGCCGGTTTCCGTTAGCGAAAGGCGCCTCGAGGTTCGATGAAAAAGGGCGGATCCCAGCCGGGCTTCCAGTCGCGTGACCAGCTTGGAAACCGTGGGCTTGGAGAGGCCGGTCTCCTCGGCGGCCCGCGCGAAAGAGCCGGTTTCCGCCACCTTGGCGAACACCGCCCAGGCCTCCAGATCCGGCAGCTTGATCATGTCGTTTCCGGCAACGGTGGATTTCCACCATTTCTATTTCATTGCTCTCGCCGAGTCATCATCTTCGCTCTCGACCCGTCCGGCTTTGGGCCAAAACCAAGGAGTGCCCTCCCATGATCGAGCGCAGACCCTTCGAAAATCTCGGCGCAGCCAACCACGGCTGGCTAGACGCCCGCCATCACTTCTCTTTTGCCAGCTACTACGATCCCAACAACATGGGCTGGGGCCCGATCCGCGTGTGGAACGACGATACCATCGCCCCGAACAGCGGCTTTCCGCCCCATCCGCATGCCGACATGGAGATCATCACCTATGTCCGCGAAGGCGCCATCACCCATCAGGACAGCATGGGCAACAAGGGCCGCACCGAGGCTGGCGACGTGCAGGTGATGAGCGCCGGCAGCGGCGTGCGCCACTCCGAATACAACATGGAAAACGAAGCGACCCGGCTGTTCCAGATCTGGATCGAGCCCTCGGCCCATGGCGAGGCGCCATCGTGGGGCGCCAAGCCGTTTCCTAAAGGCGAACGCTCCGGCCGCTTCGTGGCGCTGGCTAGCGGGTTTGCGGAGGACGCCGGCGCGCTGCCGATCCGTTCAAACGCCCGCGTCCTGGGCGCCACCTTGAAAGCCGGCGAGACGACCGACTATCCGATCGGTGAAACCCGCCGCGGCTACCTCGTTCTCTCCAAAGGTTCGGCCGAGATCAACGGTGTCACCCTTCATCCACGCGACGGCGCGGCCATTGCCGATGAAGCCGTCCTGCATGTGCATGCACTGGACGATGCCGAAATCGTCCTCGTCGACTCTGCCGCCTAAACACTCCCGGCCTGAACGCTTTCGAAAGGATCCATCATGGCAAAAGTTCTCGTCCTTTATTACTCCAGCTACGGCCACACAGAGACCATGGCCGAAGCGGTCGCCGAGGGTGCCCGGAACGCGGGCGCCACGGCCGACATTCGCCGCGTGCCCGAAACGGCGCCAGAGGAGGTCGCGCGCTCGAGCCACTTCAAGCTCGACCAGAAGGCGCCGATCGCCACCGTGGATGAGCTAGCAACCTACGACGCCATCATCGTCGGCACAGGCACGCGCTATGGCCGCATGACCAGCCAGATGGCGAGCTTCTGGGATCAGACAGGCGGCCTCTGGATGAAGGGCGCACTCGTCGGCAAGCTCGGCGCCGCCTTCACCTCCACCGCCAGCCAGCATGGCGGTCAGGAGACGACGCTGTTCTCGATCATCACCAACCTGCTGCACCAGGGCATGATCATCACCGGCCTGCCCTATGCTTTCCAGGGCCAGCTCAAGCTCGATGAAGTCACCGGCGGCACGCCCTACGGTGCCTCGACCCTCACGGGGCCGGACGGCTCCCGCCAGCCCAGCGCCAACGAGCTCGACGGCGCGCGCTTCCTCGGCAAGCACGTCGCGGAAATCGCTGCAAAGCTGGCTGCATAAGGGACGCCTCCAAAGCGCCCGATACCACCGCCACCGGGTTTGAACCGGTGGCGACTGGCATAGTCGCTCGATTGAGCTTATAAATTGCTCAAAGGAGCAATTTATGTCTCAGGCCCTTCGACCCCGGCGAAATGTGCCTGCTTCAGCGCAGCTCACCTATCTCGCGCTGTATCGGGCATCGCCGTTGGAAATCATCGGCATGATCAAGTGCGGCCTGCGGGCGACTGACGCCAAGCGCATCCTATCCGACCTTGCCATTGGGCAGGGTGCCGCGCTCAAGGCACTCAAGCTTTCGCCAGCCACTGTCAACAAGAAGGCGAAGCAGGACCAAATCCTGTCTCCCGGCGAAAGCGAGCGGGTCATCGGCTTTGCCAAGCTCGTGGGGCAGCTCGAAGAAATGGTCCAGCAATCCGGCGACCCAGATAGTTTCGACGCCGCCGCTTGGCTGTCGCAATGGCTGAAGGATCCTCTGCCCGCATTTGGCGGTGAGCGGCCCATCAACTTGATGGACACCATGGAAGGGCAGGCACTCGTTTCCAGAACTCTGTCGCAGCTGCAAAGCGGGGCCTATGCGTGACCGTTACGGTCTGGCGTATCGCAACCGATACGCCGGCCTATGAAGCCGATGACCTCTCGGGAGCTGGAGCAAAGACAAGCGGCGGCCGATGGAACAAGCCCGGGGTGCCCGTCGTCTATGCTTCCGAAACCCGCGCACTCGCGTGCCTGGAAACAATCGTGCATCTCGGCGGCGGCGGACTTCCCCTCAATCGATACCTTGTCGCAGTGGCCGTTCCGAAGGCGGTCTGGTCAAACGCCGAACGATATGACCCAAGCGTCGGGTGGGACGCCGAGCCGGCTGCCCGGGTTAGCATCGCAGCGGGGACAGACTGGCTTCAATCGGGACGTTCGGCGCTGCTCCTGGTGCCCTCGGTTGTTGTGCCCGAGGAACTGAACATTCTGATTAACCCATGCCATCCGGCCTGTGCATCGATCAAAGCGGCTAAGGTTCGCAAATGGTTGTATGATCCGCGGCTGATGAATGCGCTCAGCCCGGCATCACCACGCCGTCCAGCGACGTGAGCGCCAAAATGCCTGGCAGCACCTTGCCTTCCATCCACTCCAGGAACGCGCCGCCGGCCGTCGAGACGTAGCTCATCTTATCCATAACGCCCGCATGCCGAAGGGCGGCGACGGTATCACCGCCCCCTGCGACCGAGCGCAAATGGCCGGCAGACGTCGCGTCGGCCACGGCGTGGGCCAGAGCGACTGTCGCGGCATCGAATGGCGCCGTCTCGAACGCGCCGAGCGGGCCATTCCAAACCAGCGTCCTGAATTCCGGAAGACGCGCAATGAGGAGCGCCACCGTCTTCGGCCCGACATCGAGCATCATGGCGTCGTCCGGAATCTCGTCGATCGGGACGGTGCGCGTCGGCGGGTTCTCGCGGAACTCCGTAGCTGTCACGGCATCGACCGGCAGAACGATCTCGCACCCATGCGCCTTTGCAGTGGCCGTGATCTCGCGCGCCGTCGCGTGCATGTCGGCCTCTTGCAGCGAGCGGCCCACGTTCACACCGTTCGCAGCCAGGAAGGTGTTCGCCATGGCGCCGCCGATAACCAGCGCATCGACCTTGGCGACAAGATTGCCGAGCAGCTCGAGCTTCGTGGAGATCTTCGAGCCGCCAACGATGGCGCAGACCGGCCTTTCCGGATCATCCAAAGCTGCTGTCAAAGCCTCGATTTCGCGTTGCATCAGCCGCCCGGCATGGCTCGGCAGATGCGCCGTAATACCGGCGGTGCTCGCATGCGCGCGGTGCGCCGCGGAAAATGCGTCGTTGACATAGAGGTCGGCCATCGAGGCGAGCGTCCTGGCATAGGCAGGATCATTGCCCTCCTCGCCCTCGTGAAAGCGCGTGTTCTCCAGCAGCAGGACCTGGCCGTTCTCGAGCTTGGCGACCGCTTCCTCCGCCACTGGGCCGATGCAATCGTCGGCGAAAAACACGTCCAGGCCGAGTACGTCGCGCATCGCTGCCGAAACCGGGCGAAGTGACATGTGCGGCACGATCTTGCCTTTAGGCCGGTCGAAATGGCTCAGCACGATCACCCGCGCCCCCTTCTTCGCCAGCTCGAGGATCGTGGGAGAGGCGCGCTCGATGCGCGTCGGATCGCTGATCTTGCCGTCCCGCACGGGAACGTTCAGGTCCAGGCGAAGCAGAACGCGCTTACCCGCGACGTCGACGCCATCGAGCGTCCTGATGTTTTTCATATGATGATTCTCACATTCCGCCGAAGAGCACGGCGGTGTCCGACATGCGAGTCGAGAACCCCCATTCATTATCATACCAGCCGACCACGCGTATGAGCGCGCCGCCGTCTACCGAGGCAGTCTGCGTCGCATCGAAGGTGCAGGATGCGGACTGACCGATGAAATCCGAGCTGACGAGCTTTTCCGTGTTGTAGTCGAGCACGCCAGCCATCTTTCCGGTGGCAGCCTCGCGGAACGCCTCGTTAACTGCGGCCACGCTCGGGCGCTCGCGCAGGTTCACATCGAGCGACACCATCGAAACGTTCGGCGTCGGCACACGTATGGAGGTGCCATCCAGCTTGCCGGCGAGGTCAGGCAGCACGAGGCCGAGCGCCTTGGCAGCGCCTGTGGAGGTCGGGATCATCGACAACGCGGCGGCACGCGCGCGGTGCAGGTCGCGATGCAGCGTGTCCACCGTCTTCTGGTCGCCGGTGTAGCTGTGGATCGTCACCATGTAGCCGCGCTCGATGCCAAACCGCTCGTGCAGCACGGCGGCCATGGGCGCCAGGCAGTTGGTGGTGCAGGAAGCGTTGCTCACCACGGTCATGCCAGGCTTCAGCATGTGCTGGTTCACGCCGTAAACAATGGTGGCATCCACGCCATCGGCTGGCGCAGACACCAGCACCTTCTTCGCACCCGCCGCCAGGAGCTGCGAAGCCGACTCTTTCGTGGTGAACAGGCCGGTGCACTCCATGGCGACATCGACGCCCTGGTAAGGCACCTTCGACGGATCGCGCTCGGCCGAAACGCGTATCGGGCCCCAGGTCTTGCCGCCATGCGTGATGGTGATGCTGTCTCCCTCGACCTTCACCTGGCCGGGAAAGCGGCCATGGACGCTATCGTAACGAAATAGATGCGCATTGGCCTCGACACTGCCGAGATCGTTGATGGCGATCGGCTCGATGTCGGTCCGGCCGCTCTCCACCATGGCGCGCAGCACCAGGCGCCCGATGCGGCCAAACCCATTGATCGCGACTTTTACCGCCATGAACCCTCAATCCCTCTCAAAAGATGCTTTGATGCGATAATGGGACCGGCCGTCTGGCAGAGCCCAAATTTTGAACAGCGTTGTATCTGGCGGCCCGGCAAGTTCAACCCCACCGAGGCCGGCCATCGGTCACTTGGACCATCACCGCCTTGCAGATCATCCTCATGCCAGGCGGCCAGTCAGATCCTCGATGAACTGCCAGGCGACGCGGCCGGACCGTGCACCGCGCGTCGTGGCCCACTCGGCCGCCTTGGCGCGCAGCGCGTCGCGGGCGATCGGCAGCGCCCTCTCGGCCGCATAGGCCTCCACCATGGCAAAGTACGTCGCCTGGTCGCAGCCATGGAAGCCGAGCCAAAGCCCGAACCGGTCCGAGAGCGATACCTTCTCTTCCGTCGCTTCGCCTGGCGTGATCGCAGTCGAAGCCTCGTTCTCGATCATGTCCCTCGGCATCAGGTGCCGGCGGTTGCTCGTGGCGTAGAACAGCACGTTCGAAGGCCGGCCCTCGATACCGCCGTCCAGAACCGATTTGAGCGCCTTGTAATCGGCATCCTCCCGCTCGAACGAGAGATCGTCGCAGAAGATGAGAATTCGGCGCTCGCTCTCCCGAAGCCGCTCGAGCAGCGCCGGCAAGGTGCCGATATCCTCGCGATGGATCTCCACCAGGGCGAGCGGATTGCCCTCCTGGCAGACGCAGGCATGTGCAGCCTTGACGAGCGAAGACTTGCCCATCCCACGCGCACCCCACAGCATGGCGTTGTTCGCCGGCTGGCCGCGCGCAAAGCGCCGCGTGTTGTCCAGCAGAATGTCCCTGACCCGGTCCACCCCCTGAAGCAGGCCGATGTCCACCCGTGAGACGATAGGCACAGGCAGGAGCGCCCCGCGCGACGGATGCCAGACGAAAGCGTCAGCGCCGGCGAACTCCAGAGCACCAGGGGGAGGGGGGGCAAGCCGGTCGAGAGCCTCGGCAATCCGGGTGAGCAGGGGCACTAACGAGTCCATGCCGCTGATCTGGAAGGGCGCGGCGCTTGACGCAAGGGCGGCAAAACCTATGGTCCGGCCCCCGCCCGTTTGGATGCCCTAGCCCCATGAACATCATCTCCCCCGCCTACGCCCAGGAAGCCGCCGGCGGCCTGCTCGGCAACTCGGCGATCATGCAGTTCCTGCCGCTCGTCCTGATCTTCGTTGTCTTCTACTTTCTCATGATCCGCCCGCAGCAGCAGCAGCAGAAGCTGCTCAAGGCCTCGATCGCCGCGGTCAAGCGCGGCGACCGCGTGCTCACCGCAGGCGGCATCGTCGGCGTGGTGCAGAAGGTGAAGGACGGCTCGAACGAGATCGAGGTCGAAATCGCGCCTAATGTGCGCGTTTCCGTCGTGAGGGAGACGTTGACGAGCGTGTTGACGGATAGCAAGGCGCGTTAGGAAGAATCTTCTTTTTTGAAAAAAAGAAGCAAAAAACTTTTTGACGTTTAGGCTCGGCTTGTCCCCAGGCCCGGCCTAAATATGCAAAAAGTTTTTGGTTCTTTTTTCAAAAAGAACTCGCTTCCTAACTCTCCAACATCTTTCTCAACAGATCGACGTCCTCGGCAAAACCACCGTCCTTCTCCATCAGCTCGGTGATACGCGAGCACGCATGCATGACCGTCGTATGGTCGCGATTGCCGAACTTCTTGCCGATTTCCGGCAGTGAGCGGCTGGTGAGCTGCTTGGCGAGATACATCGCCACCTGGCGCGGCCGGGCGACGGCGCGGGCGCGGCGGGCGCTGCTCATGTCGGTGACGCGCAAGTTATAGTGCTCGGCAACACGGCGCTGAATTTCATCGATGGTGACGCGTCGGTCGTGCGCCTTGAGAATGTCGTGCAGCACCTCCTGCGTGGTCTCCAGCGTGATCGGCCGCTCGAACAGGTTGGCGTGGGCAATCAGGCGGTTCAGCGAGCCTTCGAGCTCGCGCACGTTCGTGGTGATCTTGTGCGCGAGGAATTCGAGCACCTTGGGCGGCACGTCTGCCTTCGCCCGCGTGGCCTTCGCTTCGAGGATGCTGAAGCGAAGTTCGAAGGTGGTAGCGTGCAGATCGGCGACCATGCCGCAGCCAAGGCGGGTGCGCAGCCGGTCTTCAAGGCCTGAGAGATCCGACGGCGACTTATCGGCGCTGACCACGATCTGCTTGCCGGCATCGACCAGCGCATTGAACGTGTGGAAGAATTCTTCCTGCGTATTTTCCTTGCCGATCAGGAATTGCAGGTCGTCGATCATCAGTACATCGACAGAACGCAGCTGGTCCTTGAACTCCAGTGTCTGTTGCGACCGCAGCGCGGTGATGAACCGGTACATGAACTTTTCGGCGGACATGTAGGCGACGGTGTGGCGGGCCTGAGCCCGGCCGAGTTCCAGGCCGATCGCATGCATCAGATGGGTCTTGCCCAGCCCCACGCCGCCATACAGGAACAGCGGGTTGAATCCGGGGGTTGCCGGATGTTCGGCCACACGGCGCGCGCAGGCATGCGCGAACTCGTTGGGCTTGCCGACCACGAACGTATCGAAGGTGAACCGCGGGTCGAGCGGCACCGAGAGTTCCTCGCCGCCACGGCCGCTGCGTGGCGGATGACTTGCGCCATTCGGCTCTCCCGCCATTTTGCCAGCCGGCTCTGCCGCAGGTCTCACGGACGAGGATGCAGGTTCGGCAACGCTTTCGGCCAAACCTTGGCGGCCATGACCCACACGTATGTCAACCCGCTTGATGGAAGGGTTTTCCGTGCGCCACAGCGCGGAAATCTTCTCGAGGTAATGGCCGCGCACCCAGTCACGCAAGAAGCGCGTAGGCAGGAGCATGGCGATCTCGTCACCGTCGAGGGCGCCGAGCGACATCTGACGCAGCCAGCTGCGATACTCGACCTCACCCACTTCCGACTGCAAGCGCAGCCGGATGCGCGTCCACTGCTCGAGCAGCAGCTGTTCCGTGATCTGAACTTCGTCCAGACCGGATTGCTGGTTCAAGGCGTGCGGCGCACTGAACGACGCACTCGGGGCATCAGCTGTGCGGGCTTGGTGATCCGGTCGGATCCAGATGCTGCCTGAGCTCAAAAGACGCATCCCTCATCGTTTGATCGGTAGCCCTGCCGCCGTCCTTCGAGCCCCATCTTCTGCACACAAGGGCACGTTCCCGAAGAGGGATCGAAACGACCGATGCAGGATGACGTGACACGCCGGTTGGGCTGGCTCAGCCAAACTAGGTCAGAAGCCATGGGCAGGCAAATAGAATCTGAAAGATTCTTAAGGTTTTAAAAGTAACTACAAGTATAGTTCAGGCGCGCACAAGCATCGCACCCTCATTATGGCGGGGAAATGGAGCAACCCGGCTGCGAACGAGGCGCAGCGGAGATTCACCGCGTGGCGGTGAGGAACGGCCTCGCCACCCGGCCAGTGCCGGGTAGCCCAGGCCGAAGGATCAACTCACGTCGCTGATATGGACTTTATACGGGCCGTCATGCGCGACAGCTTGCGCGAGATGGTGTTCTTGTGGATCACGCCCTTACCGGCCGCACGCTGCATCTCCGGCTGTGCCTCGCGCAACGCAGCATTCGCCGCCTCGCGGTCGCCCCCTGCAATCGCTGCCTCGACCTTCTTGACGAAGGTGCGCATGCGCGACTTGCGCGCTTGGTTGCGCGCGCTGCGCACGACGGTCTGCCTGATGCGCTTGCGCGCGGAAGCGGTATTGGCCATGAAATCTCGTATCTGTTTGCCGGTCGTCAGCCCGGCGAGCCTGCCGCAAAGCGGGGCATGAACGGCGGGAGGGGTGGTTACTAGAAGCGCCCCCCAGCCAAGTCAAGCGAAACACGACTGTCATAATGCCAGCCCGCGCAAGGTTGACCGGACCGTCCTTTGCATGTGCTGAATGCTCGGCAGCTTCAAAAAAGGCCTGATCCATGCGGACCCTCATCGCAGCCTGTTTTTTCGCTTCGATGGTTTCGAGCAAAGCCTTGCACGCTCAAGACGGTCTGGTTCCGGCGCCGATCGCGTCGGCTGTGGCGTCACCCGCCAGGCCACCAGCCGACGTTGCGCGCGATGCGCTCCGCCACCCTGCCGCTCTCCTGGCGTTCGCTCATGTCGCGCCTGGCGAGAAGATCGCGGACGTCATGCCGGGCAGCGGCTACTTCACCCGGCTGTTCAGCCTGGCCACGGGCCCGGCGGGGCATGTCTATGCCATTGTGCCCGCCGAACTCGCCCACGCCATGCCTAAGACTGCGACCATGGCGCAAGCAGTCGCGGCCGAACCGGGCCGCGGCAACGTCACCGCGCTGGTCGTGCCGGTCGCGGCCGTCGCAGCGCCCGAGAAACTCGACCTCGTCTGGACGTCGGACAATTACCACGACGTCTATGGCGCGTTCGGCGTGCAACAGGCCGCTGCAATGGACAGCGCCATCTTCGCCGCGCTCAAGCCAGGCGGCCGGTTCGTTGTCATCGACCATGTCGCCGCGCCAGGCACCAGCGGCACCGCGCCGACCACGCTGCACCGCATCGACCCCGCGACGGTCCGCACGCAGGTGATGGCTGCCGGCTTTGTTTTCGAAGGGAAAAGCACCGTGCTGCAGCGGTCGGACGACGACCATACAAAGCGGGTCTTCGACCCTGCAATCAGGGGAAAGACGGACCAGTTCGCCTATAGCTTCCGCAAGCCGTAGGGCAAGCACGCGCGGCTCTCGGTAAGTAGGACGCAAGCGCCTTTGGCGAGCGGCGCTTGAGCTTCTCCACAAACGCTGTTCAACCCGAGAATCCTGGATCCTTGTTTTCGAAAAACCACGCTCGCCCGGGTTTGCCTTTCGACCTGGAACCCGCAGCCGCCGCCCTTGTTGTGGTGACCGATCTACCAACAGGAGCGTTTCATGAGCGACGATCGCATTGAGGGCACCGCCCGCGAATTGGGTGGAAAAGTCAAAGGCACGGCCGGCGATCTGCTGGGCGACACTAAGATGCAAGCTGACGGCAAGATCCAGGAAGCAGTCGGCAAGCTGCAGGACAACTACGGCGCCGCTGCCGACCAGATCCGCGGGCTCACCGAGGAACTGACAGAGCGCGTTCACGAGAGCCCGCTGCTAGCGGTTCTCGCTTCCATCGGCGTCGGGTACCTGCTCGGCCGCCTGACCTCGCGCTAACAAACCCACCGGCCCGGCTCCTGCAGCGATGCTGGAGCCGGTGCTGCAGGACTGCTATCGAGGCGTGTGACAGCGCCTCCTCCTATTTTCACCACCGGTTACGAGGGGCTGGTCCAGGAGCAACTCCTGGACCGCCTGACTTTGGCAGGCGTCGAGACGCTGCTGGATGTCAGAGCGATCGCGCAGTCTAGGAAGCCTGGCTTCTCCAAAACTCTTTTAGGCAGTTCCGCCGCCGCCTACGGCCTTCGCTATCTCCACCTACGATCGCTGGGAACGCCTAAGGCCGGGCGAATTGCCGCTCGGGCCGGCCGTGCCAGCGAGATGGAGGCGGTTTTCGCGGCCCATATGGCCACCGATGCCGCCATCTCCGGCCTGGCGGAGGCGACAATCATCGCCAAAGCCGGACCGACCTGCCTGCTCTGTTTCGAGCGTGATCCGCATCTTTGTCACCGCCGCATCGTGGCCGAAGCCATCGCCAAGCAGACCGGCCAGCGCATCGAGCATCTGTAGCCCTACGCCGCGCGCTGCTATCGTTCCGCCATGCCGGATTATACGATCGAGTCGCAGCTGGGCGGACGGGTTGCCGGCGTGGACGAGGCAGGCCGTGGCCCTTTGGCTGGCCCTGTCGTGGCAGCCGCCGTCGTCTTCACCACCGGTGTTCCGGCAAACCTCGCTGAACTGCTGGATGACTCGAAAAAGCTCACTGCCGTCCAACGCGAGGCAGCGTTCACGGCACTTCGGGCGTGCGCGAGCGCGGACATCGGCGTAGGGGCCGCGTCAGTCGCTGAAATCGCCAGGCTCAACATTCTGCATGCAACCATGCTGGCGATGGCGCGCGCCGTGCTGCGGCTGCGCATTCCGCCAGACGTTGCCCTAGTCGATGGCAACCGGCCGCCGGCATTGTGCTGTAGCGTGCAATGCGTCGTCGGCGGCGATGCGCTTTGTTTTTCCATCGCCGCCGCGTCAATCGTTGCCAAGGTGCTGCGTGACCGGGCGATGACCCGCCTGCACGCGCGCTTTCCGCACTACGGCTGGGCGCAGAATGCCGGCTACGCAACCGGCGCGCATCGGACGGCACTGATGGCGCTAGGTCCTTGCGCTCACCATCGGCAGGATTTCGGCACGGTGCGTGTGCTGCGTGCTGCGGTGCCCGACGAACAAGTTTGTTGAAGTAAGCGCGTTCTTTTTTGAAAAAAAGAACCAAAAAACTTTTACCCACTTGGGCCGAGCCTGCGCGAGTGCCGAGCCCTAACGTGGAAAAGTTTTTTGCTTTTTCTTTCAAAAAAGAAGTCCTTCCGCTTGCCTTCCTACCCGTCGCCCAGAACATCGACAGCCCCAAGCCCCTGCACCAAAACACGCCGAAGATCGTCCAGCGCCAATGCCACGCAACCCTCCGTAGGCGCGTAATCGGACCGGGCGACGTGCAGAAAGATCGCCGAGCCGCGACCACGCACGACGGGCGCATCGTTCCAGCCAAGAACGACGATCAGGTCGTAAAGCGGGTCGTTGCGCCAAAGCTCTTCGAGTCGTCCATCGTGAGGCAGCAGGACGTGCCGGTTATAATCGCGGTGTGCCGGGTCGTCGCACCAGCCGTCGGTTCTGGCGAGTGGCTCGGCGGGGAAGGACGTGCGCGGTTTTTCCACCCGATCGGCCCGGTAGAAAATGCGCCTGACAGGCATCAGCCCGACCGGCGTCGCGCCGTCGCCCTCGCGCTTGTCGGGCCTGACGCCACCGCGCCCGAGCGCTGCCCGGAGAGTGCCGCCGGCAAACAGGAAACGCCCATCCGGGAAAACCCGTGCCGTGGTGCGTGCGGTGTCGGGATCGGTCAGGTCGCTCAGCCCATCAGGTGGCCGAAACGCCGGACCTTGGTCTCGAGGTAGCCGTCGTTTACGCCGTTTGCGGCAATCGCGTGGCTGACCCGGCCTGTCACGTCGATGCCGCATGCAGCAAGGCCTCGGACCTTGTCCGGGTTATTGGTCAGCAGCCGGATGCGCGTGATGCCGAGCGCCTTCAACATGGTGGCGGCGGGGGAAAAACTCCTCTCGTCAGCCTCGAAGCCGAGAGCCGTATTGGCATCCAGCGTGTCGAGCCCCGCGTCCTGCAGCGTGTAGGCGCGGAGCTTGTTCACCAGGCCAATGCCGCGGCCTTCCTGGGCCATGTACAGCACGACGCCCGCGCCTTCGGCGCTCATGCGGCGCAGCGCCTGATGGAACTGCGGGCCGCAGTCGCAGCGCAGGCTGCCGAGCAGATCACCGGTGAAGCATTCGGAGTGAATGCGTACCAGTGGCGCCTCGGCCTTCTCCGGATGACCGATGATGATCGCCAGGTGCTCGATCCCGCCGTCTGGCGGCCGGAACGCGACGACGCGCGCATCGGGCGCCTCTGCCATTGGGACGGAAGCCTCAGCGATGCGAACGAGCTGGGCCGCTGCTGCAGACGGGTAGTCCAGGATGTCCTGTGCTGAAACGCCGAGCAGGTCCTGCGTGCGGCCCGGATGAGCGGCGGCGACAAGGGTTGCCGGCAGCAGGCGCGCGAGCTTGGCCAGCGTCATCGCCGCGGCGGGATCCATGCCGGCAGGCACGGCCTGACGGGCCGGTCCTGCACCAGCGCCCAGCCCGCGTGTCGGATCGGCAAGCTTGCGCAGGCCGGACGCAGTAAGGGCAGCCACGGGAACAGCCGAGACGGCTGTGCCCTCGTGACCTTGGCCCGGCGGGCCAGAAAGCAGGAGCATCGGCTTGCCTTGAGTGGCGGCCGCGAAGATCGCCAGCGTCTCCTCGCTGATCGTCTCTGCCGGCACAACGACAAAGGTGCCCACCTCCGTGCGCGACATGCCCGGGATAACGACCGGAACGCCACGGCGGGCTTCTCCGATGGCGCGATGAACGGCTCTGAATAGCCTGGGAGCCGCGGCACTGGCCTGGGCGGGCGAGGCAGCACCCGGTGCGACGGCATGGTTCATGGACAAACTTTATCCCAGCGCCCGGTGAACGGCCCTTGGCCGGCATCTGTTGAAGCAGCGATCGATTATCGCAACCACCTCTTAGGTCGGCGATCCTCGGCGTGAAACAAGAGAGACCATCCAACGACTTGCCACGCTATGCTCCTCACCCTTTCCTCACGAAGCCGTGATAGGCAGGGATGCCTTGGCGAAGCGTTGGATAGAAGGTGAGTGACAATGCGGATGCAGGAATGGCGCGGAGGCGAAGCGAATGCAGAAAGTTTTGCAACCGGTCCGGCATGAAGCTGGTTATTCCCCTCGTGAAGCTGCAGTTTATCGGCGTGGTAAGGTGTTGGCTGACGCGGATTCGCGCTGACCTGACGGAATGAGAGAACATACGATGGCGGGTGAACGCCCCATCCTAATAGTTGACGATGATAATGCCCTCAGGGAGGAATTAGCAGCCCAGCTTCAAGTGGATGGCGAGTTCACCGCTGAGGAAGCGTCGTCGGTTGCCGATGCCGAAACGAAACTACGTGCGCGCGAACAGCGTGTGGACGCCATCATCCTCGATGTGAGTTTGCCTGACGGTGACGGACGCGACCTGTGCGCAGCGTTGCGCAAGCAGGGTCTTCGCATGCCCATCATCATGCTCACCGGTTCCGATGAGGAGGCCGATGTCGTGCGCGGGCTGGAATCAGGCGCGAACGATTATATCGCCAAGCCCTTCAGGCTGAACGAACTGCTCGCTCGCCTGCGGGCGCAACTGCGCATCTTCGAGAACTCCGAAGACGCGGTCTTCAGCATCGGCCCTTACACGTTCCGTCCTTCGGCAAAGCTGCTGCAGGAGCCGCACAGAAATCGCCGGATACGCCTTACCGAAAAGGAGGCGGCAATCCTCAAGTTCCTTTATCGCGCCGGAACAAAATCGGTCGCCCGCCAGATTCTTCTGAACGAGGTGTGGGGCTACAACGCTGCCGTTACGACGCACACGCTGGAGACACATATTTACCGGCTGAGGCAGAAGATCGAGCCTGATCCCGCCAACGCGCGTCTGCTGGTGACAGAGGGCGGCGGCTATCGGCTCGATCCGATGGGTCTCCCCGCCGCCTAGAGGGCAAGCTCGATCATCACCGGGACATGGTCGGAAGTCTGCGGCCAATCCCTGGCTTCGACAAGGATCTCGTGGCGTATCAAACCGCTCACGAGATCCGGCGTCACCCAGATATGGTCCAGGCGTCGGCCACGGTTCGACAGGCGCCAGTCGCGGTTTCTGTAGGACCACCACGTGTAGCATTTCTGGTCCGCCGGCACGAAGTGCCTGACCGCATCGACAAAGCCCGTTGACTGCCAGGCCAGGAGATTATCCACTTCGATCGGAGTATGGCTGACCACGTCGAGCAGCGACTTATGGCTCCAGACATCCTGTTCGAGCGGCGCGATGTTGAGATCGCCCACCAGTACGCAGCGTGAAAGTTTGGCCTGCGACGCAAACCACTCGCGCGCCTGTGCGACGAACGCCAGCTTATGCGCGAGCTTCACGTTCACTGCAGGATCGGGAATGTCGCCGCCTGCCGGCACATAGAAATCGTGGAGTTCGACGGCACCCTCAGGAGCATCGACGCGCACCGCCAGGTGCCTGCAATCACCGCGGTCGCACCAGTCTGGCGCGTCCAGGTTGGTTAACGGATAGCGCGAGAGAATGGCCACCCCGTTGTAGCTCTTCATCCCGCGCCGCGCGACGTGCGGATAACCGAGTGCCGCTGGCGCAGCATCCGGGAAGAGCTCGTCCGGAACCTTTGTCTCCTGCAGGCAGATCACGTCGGGATCGAGTGCCTGTACGAGTCGCTCGAGCAGGGTGGTGCGTAGGCGGAGGGAGTTGATGTTCCAGGTGGCGATGCGCATGGCGCAGCCCATAGCAACCGCAGCGCGCCCCGTCTTCCCAAAGCCCCGTCTTCCCAAAGCCCCGTCTTCCCAGAGCCCCGTCTTCCCAGAGCCCCGCCTGCTTGCCAGCTTGCGTAAACTTCCGCACTGAGGGAGCCCTATGGACTGGGCAACTCTCTCCTTCCCCGAACAACTCGGGCGCGGCGTCGGCGGTGGTTTCCTGCTCGGCTTCCCCTCGCTCTTCTCCATCGTCAATCCGCTCGGATCCTCCCTCGTTTTCAGCGAGGTGCTGAGCGGCCGCGGCCGGGCGGAACGCGCCGCCATGGCGCTGCGTGTCGCGATCTACTCCTTCATCGTGCTCATGGTGTCGCTGTGGGCAGGCGAGCAGATCCTGCATTTCTTCGGCGTCAGCATCGCTGCCCTGCGCATTGGCGGTGGCCTCGTGGTCGCCAGCCGCGCCTGGGACATGCTGAACGCGCCTGAGAAGCAGGAGGAGAAGAAGACGGCTCAGGCCGATCCCGCCCGCCTGTCGAGCGATGCCGCCTTCTATCCTCTGACGATGCCTCTCACGACCGGCCCAGGAACCATCGCCGTGTCCATCGCCCTGGTCTCCTCCGGACCGGCTGCAGGCTCCGGCTTTCTGCCCTTCATGGCCGGCATGACCGCCGCTGCCCTGTGCATTGCCTGTATCATCTGGGTGGCTTACCGGTTCGCCGATCGCGTGCTCAACGGGCTAGGGCCCTCAGGCACCAGGGTAGTGAGCCGCCTCGTCGCGTTCCTGCTGCTGTGCATCGGCACGCAGATCGTGGCGAACGGGGTTCACGATCTGCTGAAATGACTTCGGCCCGCGTCAACGAACACGGGCCGCCACTGGGAGAGTAAGAATGGTTGAAGTGAATGCCGTCGCCGATCTGACGCTCGAGCATAATGTCGCGGTCCTGACGGTGAACTCGCCGCCGGTGAACGCCCTGTCGCTCGCAGTCCGCGAAGGCATCCTCGCCGGCCTTTCGCAGGCAGCCGAAAACCCGGCAGTCGAAGCGATCGTGCTCATCTGCGCCGGCCGCACTTTCATCGCCGGCGCGGACATCACCGAGTTCGGCCGCCCACCGCAAGACCCCTCGCTCCACCACGTCATCGACGCCATCGAAGCATCGAAAAAGCCGGTCATCGCTGCCATTCACGGAACCGCCCTCGGCGGCGGCCTCGAGACCGCACTCGCCTGCCATTTCCGCGTCGCTGTGCCGAGCGCCAAGCTCGGCCTTCCCGAAGTCAAGCTTGGCCTGCTGCCAGGCGCCGGCGGCACCCAGCGCCTGCCGCGCGTCGTCGGCGTGCCGCAAGCCCTGGAGATGGTCACGTCAGGCACGCCGATCGGCGCCAAACAAGCCGCGGCGGCCGGTCTCGTGGACGAGCTCACGACAGAAGCCGAACTGCGCGCCCACGCCATCATGTTTGCCCGCCGGGTCATTAAGGAGAAACGCCCGCTCAAGCGCGTCCGCGACCTCCCCGTGACCGCCGAACCAGGCGTATTCGACGAATTCCGCAAAACCAACGCCCGCAAGTTCCGCGGCTTCGACGCACCGGAATACAACATCCGCTGCATCGAGGCCGCCGCCACCAAGAGCTTCGACGAAGGCATCGAAATCGAACGCAAGCTGTTCATGGAACTGATGAACGGCACGCAGTCGAAAGCCCAGCGCCACCTGTTCTTCGCCGAGCGCGCAGCACAAAAAATCCCCGGCTTGCCGGAAGGCACCCAGGTGCGCCCCATCAAGAAGGTCGGCGTCATCGGCGCCGGCACGATGGGCGGCGGCATTTCGATGAACTTCCTCTCCGCCGGCTACGCGGTGACGATCGTCGAGACAAACGAAACCGCCCTGCAGCGCGGCACCGGCATCATGCGCTCCAACTACGAGAACACAGCGAAGAAAGGCCGCCTGACCCAGGAACAGGTCGAGCGCAACATGGGCCTGCTGACCCCCAGCATGTCGCTCGAAGACCTCGCCGACTGCGACCTCGTCATCGAGGCGGTGTTCGAGAACATGGAGATCAAGAAACAGATCTTCGGCAAACTCGACAGCATCGTGAAACAAGGCGCCATCCTCGCCAGCAACACGAGCTACCTCAACGTCGATGAGATCGCCGCTTCCACCAGCCGGCCGCAAGACGTCTGCGGCATGCATTTCTTCTCGCCCGCCAACGTCATGCGCCTGCTCGAAGTCGTGCGCGGCGCCAAGACCGCACCCGACGTTCTCGAAACGGTGCTCGGCCTGGCAAGGAAGATCGGCAAGGTCGCCGTCGTCTCCGGTGTCTGCCACGGCTTCATCGGCAACCGCATGCTCGAACTCCGCCAACGCGAAGCCAACAAGCTCATCCTCGAAGGCGCCATGCCGTGGGACGTTGACCGCGTCATCACCGCCTTCGGCATGCCCATGGGCCCATTCCAGATGGCGGATCTCGCAGGCCTGGACATCGGCTGGTCCGCCGAGACGTCGCGCGGCGAAAGCCTGCGTGACCAGCTTTGCGAACAGGATCGCCGCGGCCAGAAAACCAAAGCCGGCTTCTACGACTATGACGAGAAGCGCACGCCGACTCCGTCCGACCTGGTGCGCGACCTTGTGCTGCGTCAATCCGAGCGCAAAGGCGTCACCCGCCGCACGATCTCCGACGAAGAGATCCTGGAGCGCTGCACCTACACCATGATCAACGAAGGCGCGCTCATCCTCGAGGAAGGCATGGCCTACCGCGCCTCAGACATCGACATGGTCTGGCTCGCCGGCTACGGCTTTCCAGCCTATCGCGGCGGCCCGATGTTCTATGCCGACACCGTCGGCCTCCCGAAGATCGTCGCCAAGCTGCGCGAATTCCAGAAAATGTCTGAAGCCGATTTCCGTCCGGCGCCGCTGCTCGAGAAACTGGCGGCAGAAGGGAAAGGGTTTAACGGCTAGCCTCGCCGCTTAGCGGACGGCAGGAGGCAAGCACTTCTTTTTTGAAAAAAAAGAAGCAAAAAACTTTTGTGACTTCGGGCCGGGTTTGAGGAAGTGCCGCGCCTAAATGTCCAGAAGTTTTTTGCTTCTTTTTTTCAAAAAAGAAGTGCTTGCCTTAACCTTCCTGACTTTGCCGCGCCAACAGCCAGTCCCGAATTTCGGCATCCCGCATAGGCCGTGCAAACCAGTAGCCCTGCAGCATCTCGACCCCGAGGGCTTGCATCGTATCGCGCTGAACCTG
The DNA here is from genome assembly GCA_965198825.1 of Acetobacteraceae bacterium. GTDB lineage: Bacteria > Pseudomonadota > Alphaproteobacteria > Acetobacterales > Acetobacteraceae > BOG-908. Next base: position 1,258,795 of record CBDAQB010000003.1, read on the forward strand.
GGTCTCGATCCCTTCCGCGATGACGCGCAGGTGCAATGAGCGCGCGATGAGCAGGATCGCCTTGATGAAGGCATCGCCATCGCGGCCCGTCGCGTGAACGAAGCTTTTGTCGATCTTGATGACATCGAGCGGCAGGCTGCTCAGGCAGGCGAGCGAAGAATATCCGGCGCCGAAATCATCCATCAGGATGCGCACGCCCATGGCGCGCAGCGCTTCGATCACGGCCGTGACACGCGCCTGGTCCTGGGCAAACAGGCTTTCGGTGATTTCCAGTTGCAGGCGATGCACCGGCAGCCCCGAGCTGAGGAGCGCATCGTGAACGTCGGCGAGCAACGTGCCTGACTGCACCTGCTCCACCGACACGTTGACGGTCACCGGCGGCGCGTCGCCCGGCCACGCAGCGGCGGCGCGGCAGGCTTCCTTGAGCACCCAGCGGCCGATGGCACCGATCTGACCGGATTGTTCTGCCACGGGGATGAAGACGGCCGGGCTGATGGCGCCGCGCACCGGGTGCGACCAGCGGAGCAATGCCTCAAAGGCTTCGCAGCGGCCAGTGTCCGCCGAGACGATGGGCTGGAACGCGAGGGAAAAGTCACCGTGGTCGATGGCGTCGCGCAGCGCCTGCTCGAGCATGTGGCGTTCGGAGGCTTCGTGGGCGAGATTGCGGTCGAACAGCTTGACCCGCCCGCCGCCTTCCTTCTTGCCTTCGTACATGGCCATGTCGGCGGCGCGTATGAGTTCGTCGTGTGTCGTGGCGTCTTTCGGAAAGCAGGCGACGCCGATGGTGGCGTCGATACGCAGCATGTCCTGGCCCGCTTCGATGGGAGCGGCGAGGGCGGCCCTCAGCTTCCAGGCAAGCGCAAGGGCGTTATCGGACGTGCAGCTATCGTGGACGGCGACAACGAACTCGTCGCCGCCCCACCGGGCGATCTGGGCGTTGGCATCGAGATGGGTAGCGAGCAGGCTTGCCGCGGCACGGATGACATGGTCGCCGGCGACATGGCCGCGCACGTCGTTCACCTGCTTGAACTTGTCGAGGTCGATGAACAGCAACGAGACGTGCTCGCTGCGTTCGGCCGCCTGGTTCAGCATGTCGGCAAGCTGGTCGACGAAGGCCGAGCGGTTCGGAAGTTTCGTCAGGGGGTCGGTAAGGGACAGCCTTGCGAGTGCCTCGGCATAGCGCTCGCGGTCGCCCGACAGGCGCGCGAATTCAGCGGTGCGGTCCAGGATCCGCGTTTCGAGCAGCGCATTGGCGCGCCTCAGCGCGGTTTGTGACCGGGCGAGTTTCGCAGCCAACGCATCGACATCGCGCTGGCTGGGTGGAGCATCGCCTTCCGGCGTGAACGAAGCCTGAAGGCGGCGCACACCCAAAATGGAAAGCCGGTGCGCGCGTCCGGCCGATGCCACAACGGCCGGCAGGGCCAGCAGCCAGAGCAGGCCGATCAGCAACCCGTTATGCGACGGCACGATCATCAGCATGAGTGCTGCCGGCAACACCTGCACGATGCTGCAGGCTGCCGTCAGCGCAGGTGTCGGCGCCAGGATCAAAGGACCGAACGCGGCGGTCATCGTCATCATCGTGGCCGCTGCGATCCGCTCGGGCGTATCGATCACCGGGAACAGGAGGAAAGCGAAGGTCGCCCAGAGCATGGCTGTGAGCAGCGCGCCTGCGCCGAAGGCGGCGCCATCGTGCTGTGCTTGAATGAGGTCCATTCCCCCCATGCGGGCTGGGCGCAGCACCATCAGGTGGAGCACCCGCAAGGCAAGCAGGGCGTTCATCGCAGCCAGCCACAGCAGAAGGTCATGGGCGCAAGCCGGCGAGAAAAGCATCAGCGCCAGAACCGCGCTCAGCATGGCGTTTGCGGCCAGGCTGGCCATTCCGCTGTCGTGAACCATGCGAACGCGCTCGATGGTCATGGCAGAGCCGGGAATGTTCGTCTCCGTGGCCAGGCCACGGGTCAAGGAGAGGCTTGGGTTGATGGCGTTCACGGCAAACGCTCGCCTTGCACAACGTGCCGTCCGATGGTTGCGCGAAGCCCCGTCAGGCCCGTAGCGGCGGTGGCAGCGTCACTCGAAACCATCGGAATGCCTTTCCTGAAGCATCTTACCCGGAAAGCGAAGTGCAAGTGCTCCAGGATCAACGTCTTCGGTGCAGTATGTTTCAGCATACAACCATCGCGCGAGCAACTTTAAATGACACAATGCCGTGATAAATTGATCCAGGGATGTTTTCTGAACGAGAGGAGTCTTTTGTGACACTGCCCGGCGGGATCAAGGCTTTCGTGTTCGATGTCTTCGGCACGGTCGTCGACTGGCGATCTGGAGTAGCCCGCGAGGCCGGGCCTTTCCTTCAAAGACACGGCCGTGGCGATATCGATGCCGGTGCGTTCGCCGACGCATGGCGTGCCCGCTATTCGCCGGCCATGGAGGAGGTGAGGAGCGGGCGCCGGCCATTCGTCCGTCTGGACGTGCTGCACCGGGAGAACCTTGAGGCTCTTCTTGCCTCCTACGGCTTAAAGTCGGCCACACCGCAGGAGTTGGAAGGCCTGAATACGGTGTGGCACAGGCTCGATCCCTGGCCAGACGCAGTGCCTGGCCTGGCGCGTATGAAAGCGCGTGCCATCATCGCGCCGCTGTCGAACGGCAACATCGCGCTCATGGTGAACATGGCCAAGCGGGCAGGGCTGCCGTGGGATGTCATTCTCGGCGCCGAGGTGTCGCAGGCCTACAAGCCGACGCCGCAAGCCTATCTTCGCGCGGCCGAGGCGCTCGCGTTGGAACCGCACGAACTGTGCCTTGTCGCCTGCCACCCCAGCGACCTTGCTGCAGCGCGCGGCTGCGGCCTGCGCACCTGCTTCGTGCCCCGGCCGCTCGAGAACGGGCCCGTTGCGGCCGCCAGATACAGCGCGAAAGACGATGATGCGGACGCAACCGCGGAGGATTTCGGCATGCTGGCCGACCTGGCCGGCGCCTGACACCGCCTTGCCCCCTTACGGCTAGCATCGCTACAGTCCTGCTTCAGGAAGGCTGTCGAAGGGTCCAGGCTGATATGAGGTGTCGCGATAAAGGCCGATCCGTTCGCGTCGGCGCAGCGACGCTCCTGATTGCCACGGCGGCAGCGCTTTCTCCCGCAATGGCAGCGCAGCCCGCGGCCTCCACGCCGACCGACCTGAGCTTGCCGATGTTCGCAGCATCTGCCGGTGACCCGGCCGGGCTCAACGTCGCGCCGGCGCAGAATGGGCCGGCGGGAACCGTCGCCGTTACATCGCAAGCGCCGATGCAGGGCTACAGCTTCGACGAGTTCCGCCACAACATCCAAGGCTACGTCTCTACCGGCATTTCGAGCAACGGCGGCCGCGGCGCCGAAGCTGGCGTCCTCATCCCTCTCGTTCCAGGCAAGGCCGAACTCGAAGTAGGCGGCGGTGGCGGCCGTGTCGGTGGCCTTTACCCCGGCATATCGCGCCTGAAGCATGCCCACGTGAACACGACCGATTACTACGCAACACTGCACGTCCACCCGTCCGACGATCTCGACATCTCCATCGGCTATGCCGGCACCAATTTTTCGAAGCCACAGCTGACGCGATAGTGACCAACTCTCGTTGCAGCAGCGGCTGCTGACAGGAGGGCTGTCTGGTTGAGCCCGGGTCTTTTCGGCGTTGACACGGCTCCTCGCCTCGGGAAGCGTGCACCCTCATTCAACAACCGGGAGTGTTCGCCGATGAAGTTGAGATCAGCCGTTGTCGTGAGTTGCTTGGGTATGCTTGCAACCGCAACGGGCGCCGCCGCCCAGGAACGGCTGGTCACGGGATCCATCGACGAAAGCCAAACCGTAACGCTCACCGGAAACACCCGGCCGGAAGCGATATGGAAGAACGATAGAGGACGCGTCGGCGACAATCTGGCGCTGCAGCACTTACAGCTGCTGTTGAACCGCTCTCCCACCAGCGAAGCGGCCCTCGAGGCGCGTATCGAAGCGCTGACGAACCCCGAATCGTCCAGCTATCACCAATGGCTCACCGCCGCGCAATTCGGTGCCGAATACGGGCCGTCGAGCGAAGACGTCGATGCCGTCACCGGCTGGCTGCAGAGCCACGGCTTTACGGTGAACGGCGTTCACACCGGCCGCATGATTGTCGATTTCTCCGGCACCGCAGGACAGGTTCGCGCAGCGTTCGGCACAGAGATACACACACTGGATGTCGCCGGCGTCTCGCACATCGCCAACATGAGCGATCCCAAGATCCCTGCAGCGCTGTCGAATGTCGTGCGCGGCATCGTCTCGCTGAACGACTTCCGGCCGCACACCAACTTTAAGCAGCGCCCGGCTTACACCTTCACCAGCGGCGGCTCGACCTACCACGCCGTGGTTCCTGCCGATCTTGCAACGATCTACAACCTCAATCCGCTGTTCTCCGCCGGCATCTCCGGCCAGGGGCAAACAATCGTCGTGATCGAGGACACCAACGTCTATTCGACGGCCGACTGGACGAAATTCCGCTCCACCTTCGGTCTCTCCGGCTATACCGGCGCCACCTTCACGCAGGTGCACCCGACAGGCTCCGGCGGCGCCTGCAGCAATCCCGGCGTGCTGTCCGGCAACGAAGGCGAGGCCGAACTCGACGCCGAATGGGCCAGTGCGGCCGCACCCAGCGCCAAGATCGAACTCGCGTCCTGCTCGGACACCTCCACCACTTTCGGCGGCCTCATCGCCCTGCAGAACCTCATCAACGGCAGCAGTCCGCCGCCCATCGTCAGCATCAGCTACGGCGAATGCGAGGCTGAGAACGGCGCCACGGCGAATGCCGCCTATAACAGCACCTACCAGCAGGCTGCCGCACTCGGCGTGTCGGTTTTCGTCTCCTCCGGCGACGAGGGCGCGGCAAGCTGCGACGCCAACCTGACCAAGGCCACGCACGGCATTGCCGTCAGCGGCTTCGCCAGCACGCCTTACAATGTTGCTGTCGGCGGCACGGATTTCGGCGATACCTACGCCGGCACCACCTCTACATACTGGAACGCGACCAACACGTCGGTTTACGGCTCCGCGAAGAGCTACATTCCGGAAATCCCGTGGAATGATTCCTGCGCCAGCGTCCTGCTCGCCACCGCCGCTGGCTACAGCACGACCTATGGCACCAGCGGCTTCTGCAACAGCAGCACGGGCAAGGCCAATTACCTGACGACGGCAAGCGGCAGCGGCGGCCCAAGCGGTTGCGCGACCGGCAAGGCATCGACCACCGGCGTCGTCAGCGGCACCTGCAAAGGCTATGCGAAACCATCCTGGCAAAGCCTGGTAGGCGTTCCGGCAGACGGCGTGCGCGACATTCCCGACGTCTCGCTTTTCGCGGCGAACGGTGTGTGGGGCCACTACTATGTCTACTGCGACAGCGACACGAACGATGGCGAGTCCTGCAGCGGAGCACCGAGCGCGTGGTCTGGCGCAGGCGGCACCTCCTTCGCAGCCCCCATCATGGCCGCCATCCAGTCGCTGGTGAACCAGAAGCAGGGCGCCAAGCAGGGCAACCCGAACCCCACCTACTACAAGCTCGCAGCTACCGAATACGGCTCAGGCGGCAGCAGCATCTGCAACTCCAGCAAAGGCAACGCCGCCTCCGCCAGCTGCATCTTCTACGACACCACGCTCGGCGACATGGACGTGGACTGCACCGGCACTCACAATTGCTACAAGCCCAGCGGCACCTACGGCGTGCTTTCGACCAGCACGAGCAGCTACGCGAAGGCCTATGGCACCTCGACCGGCTGGGATTTCGCCACCGGCATCGGCTCGCTGAACGCCGCCAACCTGGTCAACAACTGGTAGCTTCTGACTTCTGACGATGCGGCCGGGCCCTTTTTGGGGCCGGCCGTTTTTGTTTGACCACTGAAGGACGCGCGTTCTTTTTTGAAAAAAAGAACCAATAAACTTCTGTTCGTTAGGATGAACATCACGCATGGGCCCTGGCTCCGGCTGCAACGATTGCTGCCGGAATGGCTCACCGTCTCCCATTTGGCATTCGGCCTGCGTCTTTGGGCGTCCGTTTGCCTGGCGCTTTTCCTCGCCTACTGGCTGCAACTCGACAATCCATTTTGGGCAGGCACCTCGGCCGGGATCGTTGCCCAGCCGAGCCTCGGCGCGTCTCTCCGCAAGGCGAATTTCCGGCTGATCGGCACCGTGCTTGGCGCCGTCATGATCGTGCTTTTGATGGCGTTGTTCCCGCAAAGCCGCGTCAGGTTCATCCTGGCGCTGGCAATCTGGTGCGGCCTGTGCGGCTTCGCGGCGACGGTGCTGCAGAACTTCGCGAGCTACGCCGCCGCGCTCGCAGGCTACACGACGGTGATCATCGCCGCCGACGCGATCTCCAACCCCAACGCCGTCTTCCTCCTGGCAGTCTCGCGCGGCACGGAAATCTGCCTCGGCATCGTCTGCGCTGGCGTGGTGCTTCTGCTCACCGGCCGTGGCACGGCGCGCGAGCGGGCGGCCACCACCATCGCCGACATCGCGCGGGAAACCGGCCTGGGCCTGCGCGGAACGATCGAGGGCGCCGGCGGCCCGCTCGGCGACAGTTCGCCGCTCCGCCGCGCGCTGATCGGCAGGGCAGCAGCGCTGTCCGCCTTGCTGGACGAGACAGTCGGGGAAAGCCCCGATCTGCGCGTCCGCTCGCACGCCTTGCAGGCAGCGATAGACGGCCTGTTCACCGCCTTGTCCGGCTGGCGGATGATCGCGACCCACCTGGAGACGGTGCCTCCCGCGCAGGCCGCCGCGGATACCGCAGCCATCGTCGCGTCGCTGCCGCCAGGCCCCGCGATCGTCATGACCGCACGCAGCAGCCCGGCCGACACCCGCGACCGCTGCCGCGAAGCCGCCCACACCCTTTCGGCTTTGCCTGCGAAGACGCCAGCCGAGGAACTGGTCGTGTTCGGCACGGTCGAGTCGCTGCATGGCCTCGACCGCGCACTAAACGGGGTGGCCCTGCTCGTGGAGCCAGCCCGTGCCGAAGATACCCCAGGCGTTTCCACCCTGCGGCTGCCGGACCTTCTGCCCGCTCTTCTGAACGGCATCCGTTCCTTCCTGATCATCCTTACTGTCGCGATAGGCTGGATCGTGACTGCCTGGCCAAGCGGTCCGCAAGCCCTGGTGTTCGCCGCCATCATCGTGCTTCTGCTCTCGCCACGCGGCGATTCCGCAATCTCCGGCGCGTGGGAATTCCTTGGCGGCACGATGGCGACGTCCGCGCTGGCTGGGATCGTGAATTTCGCAATACTGCCCAATCATGAGGGCTTCGTGAGCCTCGCGCTGATCCTCGGCGTCGTCCTGGTGCCGCTTGCCGCCATCAGCGCAGGCGACTGGCACAAAGCCTTCTTCGTTGCGGCTGCCACCAATTTCACGCCGCTGCTGGCGCCGGCGAACCTGCCGACCTACGACACCGTCGCGTTTTACAATGCCACCTTGGCAATCGTGGTCGGCGTCGGCGTCGGCGCGCTCGCCTTGGCGCTGCTGCCGCAACTCTCGAAGGAGCGGCGTGCCGAACGCCTCCGCCTTCTCACCTTGCGCGACCTCAAGCGGCTGGTCTCGCGCAGACGCGTTGAAGACGTGCGTAGTTGGGAGGGTCTTTCCTACGGCCGAATTGCTGCTCTGCCTGCGGGAACCAGCCCGCTCGCGCATGCCGAAATGATCGCGGCCCTTTATGTCGGCGCTGCGGTTTTGCGTCTGCGCCGGTGGGCAATACGCTTTCTGGCCGTGGACGGACTAGCCCCCTTGTTTGCCGCCCTTGCGGCAGGAAAAGTGCCTGCTGCGATCCGAGAACTGGCACGCGCTGATGCGGCGTTCGCCACAACCGATGGCCCGGTCGCCGAGGTGCGGCGTGCACGCGCCGCCCTCCTGGCGCTAAAGGAGGCATTGACCCGCCACGCCGGCTACTTCGGCGTAACGGAAGGGGAGGGGAAGCAGAATGCGCTACACTGAAATCGACGTATTCGGGGTCTTCGTCTCGCCTGTGGCGCCGATGCTGCTGCTGGCCTGGATCATCCTGCTGATCTACCGGAGCATCATCGACCGCACCGGCATCACGCGCCATCTCTGGCACCCGGCGCTCGCGAACTTGGCAGTCCTTGTCATCATCTTCTCCGCCATCGTCGTGGGCGCAGGGAGGCTGCGCTGATGGCCGACCAGGAAAGCCCGCACGACCCGAACTCCTTCGCGCCTGATGCGAAACTGAAGCTCGCGCCGGCGCGCCACGGTGCGGCGCCCAGCCTGGTGCCACTCTTGATCACGCTCATGCTGGTGGCGCTCGCGTCCGTCTGCGCCTGGGCAGCCTGGGACTCCTACATCGCCCCGCCCTGGACGCGCGACGGCACCGTGCGCGCCTATGTCGTCACACTGGCGCCAGAGGTCTCCGGCCGGATCGTCAAGCTTCCACTCGCAGACAACCAGTATGTCCGCCGGGGCGACCTGCTGATGGAGATCGAGGCGACCGACTACGCCATCGCCGTCGATAACGCGCAGGCCAATCTCGAGCAGGCGCGGGCGAATGCCACCAACAAGCAGGCCGAAGCAAAGCGGCGGCTGTCGCTGACCAACCTCAGCACATCGGAGGAGGAACGCCAGACCTACCTAAGCCAGGCGCAGCAGGCAAATGCCGCCGTCGCCCAGGCGCTCGCCAGCCTGGGACAGGCCAAGGTCAACCTTGAACGCACGCGTATCTCCTCGCCGGTGGATGGGTTCGTGACGAACCTCGTCTCGCGTGTCGGCGACTACGCCGTCACGGGCAACCGGGCGATGACGCTGGTCGACTCGGACTCCTTCTGGATCGACGGCTATTTCGAGGAAACCGCGCTGCACGCCATCCATGACGGCGATCAGGCGCGCGCCCGCCTGATGGGCTGGAAAGGCGTCATCGAGGGACATGTCGCAGGCGTCGCCCGCGGCATCGAAGTGGCGAACGCAGCCCCCACGGCCGGCAGTGGGCTCGCCTCGGTGAACCCGATCTTCACCTGGGTGCGCCTGGCGCAGCGCGTTCCTGTGCACATCGCCATTGATCACATTCCGCCGGGACTACGCCTCGTCGCGGGCCAGACTGCGAGCGTGGAAATCGTCCCGCACTGACCTGCCTCTCCACGCTGCTTCGAAAGGAAGTACTCGTGACCCAGACAGGACTTTCCCCTTCTTGCAAAGACGAACAAGGCGCAAAAGCCACCCGGCGCCACGTCATCGCGTCGCTGGCAAGCTACGGGCTGTTTGCCGAAGCGGCGTGGCCGCGCGGGGCTGCCGCAACGCCCGCTTCAACGATATTCAATGTAACACTGCCGCCCTTCGACGCCGATCCGGCAGGCAATGCGGACAGCAGCGCTGCCTTCCAGGCAGCTCTTGACGCTATTTCGAAAGCGGGCAGGGGCGTCTTGTACGTGCCCGCCGGCTTCTATCTCCTTTCCAAGCCGCTGACCTGCACCAACGCCGCTTTGACGATGATGGGCGATGGCAGTTCGAGCAGCGTTCTCGTCATCAGGCATGCGGAAACCGCGCTCGCCGTGACATGCGAAGCGATGTCGCAATGCGTGACCATTCACGACATCGGCTTCACACCCGTTCCTGGCGGCAGCGGCACGGCGGGCGCCGCCATCGCCATCGTGCATCCGAACCAGCCTTCCGGTTGGCCGGGATGCGTCATCAAAAATATGGACCTGGGTGTGCCTTATCCAGGCTATACGGTTTTCGACAGCGGCCTCGAACTGGAAAACCTCTGGCGCGGCCACATCCAGAACGTAAACTGGCATTCAAACATCGGCAGCGTCAGCAGAACGCGCTTCGCCGTCCTCGGCGGCACCTGCATCGACAATATCTTCACCGGCTGCACGGTCGATGGCGTCGGCACGGCTTTTACGCTGCGCGCCTATTCCGAAGGTCTTCACATACGCGACTGCGTGGTGATCGGCGAAGCCGGCCTGACAACGGGATCGGTCGCCTATTCGGGCAACGGCATGACTGCTCCCTTCATCAATCTGCTCGGGCTCTATATTTCCGGGTCTGAGTTCAACACGCGCAGCAGCTCGCTCGATCTTTATCTCGTCGATACAGGCTGGATCTCCGATAGCCATTTCTCGACGCATACGTCGTCCGACGCCGCGGTTCAGATCACCGGCAGCACGCTGCTCCACATCAATGCCTGCTCGATGACAGGCCAATTCAATCCGCTGTCGGCAGCATCCTTTACTGGCGTGGCCATGGACACGACTACCGGCGGAGCGAGCACGACCTTCGTATCGATCGACGATTGCGATTTTACCAACCTGTCCTGCGGTATCGCCTTCGGCCCAGGAACCAACAATTCGACAGCGACCAGTGTCAGGATGCTTGCGCCTGGCAACACCATGCTGGTGAGTGGATCTCTGACAGTCAGTGGTTCGGCCGTCGTGACATCGACGGACACCAGCGGCAACACCACGAACACCTGCATCAGTGTCGGAAGCACCACGACCCGATCAGGCGGCGCCACCAAGTTTACCTACAGCAAACCCTGAAGAGAGAGCCTGCCTACCAGGCTCATAGGTTATACCTTTGAAACGATTTCTCTTGAAAAGCTTTGCCTATCGCGTTACGGTTGAAGCGCTTTCCAGAAACGTCCCGGAAGGCGTCACCCGAGAAGTCCATAACGGAGGTTTTTCATGAGCTGGAAGTCACCCACGATCGTCGAAATCGCCCTGGGCGCCGAAATCAACTCCTACGCCTGCGCCGAAGCCAAGAAGTAAGCCGGCCGGAAGTCGCTGCCCAGGCAACGACTTCCACCTTCCGCCACCACTACCTCTAGGCCGCACGCAGACTCAGATGCAGCGGCATCCCCTCGGCCGGCCGCATCGTGACCCTCAGCTTCGGCGTAGGCACAAAGCCGGCGTCGGCAGCCAGGTGGAACCTGGGAAGCAGGGTGCCGAGGATCGCGGCGGCTTCGAGAAGAGCGAATCCCATGCCGATGCAAATCCGCGGGCCTGCGCCGAAAGGCAGGTAGGCATAGCGGTGGCGTCCGCGCACGGCGTCCGGCGCGAAGCGGTCCGGGTCGAAGCGGGCGGGTTCGTCCCATAGCTTGGCGTGATGGTGCACGGCGTAGATCGGCACGAAGACGTTGTCCGCGGGTGTCAGCGCGATCCCGCCGATGGCGACGTCGCGCGTCGGCTGGCGCACCACCATCGGCGCAGGCGGATAGATGCGCATCGCCTCCTGGATGACCTGCCGCGTGTAGGTGAGGCTGGCAACCTGCTTGGCCTCGAGCGGTGCGCCGCCAGTCACCTGGGCGATCTCTTCCAGAACACGCGCTTCCACGTCTGGATGGCGGCCCAACAGATAGAAGGTCCAGGTCAATGCCAGGGCGGTGGTCTCGTGCCCGGCGGCGATGAAGGTCAGAAGGTTGTCGGCGATGTCAGAGTTATCCAGTCCCTCGCCCGTTTCCGGATCCTTGGCGTCGAGCATGAGCGACAGCAGGTCGTCGCGCCGCTCGCCTGTCTGACGGCGCTCGGCCACGCGCTTGCTCACCATGTGGCGAAGATAGAAATGGCCACGCTCGGCCCGCCGTTTGCCGGGGAATGGCGTCCAGGTGGGGGCATGAAGGGCTGAGAGGGCCGCGAGCCAGCCCGTCGATTCCAGGAAGTCGCGCATGCTGCGTTCGACACGCGCAACATCGATATCGCCGCGGCCAGAGAGCATCGTCTCCAGGATGATGTCGAAGGTGACGCCCATCATGTCATGCGTCGCGTCGATAGTGCTCCCCGCAGGCAGAACGGCCCAACGATCGGCCAACAGCCGCGCCTCCTTCAGCATCGCCGGCAGGAAGCCATCGACGGCGGAGGGCCGAAACACAGGGGCGGCGACGCGCCGCTGCAGGCGCCAGCGCTGGCCTTCCGCGGTCAGGATCGCCTGGCCCAGGGCAGGCTCCAGAGCCCGACGCATCGGCTCGGCCTTCACGAAGCTGTCCGCCTGGTCGACCAGCACCTGCTGCACGAGATCGGGTGCCGAGACGAACAGGGTGCGGTGACCCAGCAAGCGGGTCAACACCATGTCGTCGGTGTAGATAGCCGGCGGCCACGCATCCATCGGATTACGCACCATTCGGCGCAGGACACCGAGCGTCTGCAACAGGTTCTTGGGGCCACCAATGGCGTTCGGCGGCAGCATCGTGTCAGGCGTGATTTGGTCCATGCGTCACCCCAGGTCGGAACTTCCCTGGGGTAACGTATAGGGCAACGTCGCGGTTCGCCAGCACGAACCGCTTCCGCAAGGCTAGTCGGCGGCGCCGACCACCCGGAGCACGGGCTTCTGGCCGGCGCCGAGGCTGCGGTAGATGTTCAGGTAATCGTCGGCCATACGGCGCGCCGTAAAGCGCTGGTCGAAGCGGGCGCGTACTTTCTGGCGCGACAGCGATCCGAGGCGGCCGACCGCGGAAATGGCGCTCATCTCATCCTCGACAATGAAGCCGGTCAGCCCCTCTTCGACGATCTCTGGCACCGACCCGCGGTTGAAGGCGATTACCGGCGTGCCGCACGCCATCGCCTCGATCATGACCAGGCCGAACGGCTCCGGCCAGTCGATCGGCATGAGCAGCCCGACTGCGCCGGACAGGAAGGCTGGCTTGTCCTGGTCGCCGATCTCACCAACGAGTTCGACACCGCCACCCGCCAACATGGGCTGGATGACGTCTGCAAAGTATGCAGCGTCCGCACGATCGACCTTTGCCGCCATCTTCAGCGGAATACCAGCAGCGCGGGCAATCCGGATGGCGCGGTCCGGACGCTTCTCCGGGGCGATGCGGCCAAGGAACGCCAGGTAGGAAGGCTTCACGGGCTGCGGCGTCAGCAAGTCGGCCGGGATGCCGTGCAGCACGGTGGCTGCATAGTTCGCCTGCTGCAGCGGACGGCGCTGCGAGTCCGAAATCGAAACGACCGAGGCATCCGAAAACACGTCGAACACCGGCTGCAGTTCTGGCAAGTCGAGGCGGCCGTGCAGCGTGGTGACGAAAGGCGTACGCTGCCTGCTGAACAGGCTGAACGGCCAGTAGTCCATGTGAAAATGCAGCACGTCGAACTCGGCTGTCTGGCGGTAAACCGCCTCCATCATGAGCATGTGCGGTGCGATCGGGTCGCGTATGGACGGATCGAGGCGCAGCGCACGCGGCCATACGGGATGCAAGCGGGCGGAGGTGATGCTGTCGCCGCTGGCAAACAGGGTCACGTCGTGGCCCTGAGCTACCAGTTCCTCCGTCAGGAAGGAGACCACCCGCTCGGTGCCGCCATACAGCTTAGGCGGAACCGCCTCATGCAGAGGGGCAATCTGCGCAATACGCATACGCTTGGACTCCTGTCCTGAAATGGCAATCGCACTGCAATAACCCGTTACGCGGGTGTCGGTTTCCAGACCGCAGCAGGTTTCATGCCGGAGGGCAGGGAGGAGGAGGGAAGGCCTTCTCTTTTGAAAAAAAGAAGCAAAAAACTTTTGCGAGTCCAGGCTGGGTGTGGGGATAGGCTCAGCCCAAACGAAGAAAAGTTTTTTGCTTCTTTTTTTCAAAAAAGAAGTCGCTTGCTTGCCTTCACACCCAGCAAAGCCGGCAGAAAAACCAAAGTCACCACCAGCGTACAAGACAAGCTCAGCAACAGCAGATACCCCATGCTGGCAGTGCCCGGATGATGCGACAGCGCCAGCGATCCAAAAGCCGTCGCCGTCGTCAGCGCGGAGAACAGCACCGCGCGTGCGGTAGGCGATGAAAGCGGGGATGTTCGGCCGGCGCGCCAGTTCATGACGAAATACACGTTGAAAGAGACGCCCACGCCGAGAAGCAGAGGCAGGGCGATGATGTTGGCGAAATTAAGCGGCAACGGCAGCAGCACGCTGGCGAGAACGGTGAGCAGCGAAGCTAGCAGAAGCGGCGCCATGACGCGCGCGACGTCCGAGACACGGCGCAGGGCGATGAGCAGGATGATCGTAATGGCGGCGACTGCTCCGATGGCCGCGGTGCGGAAGGCGGCGATGATGGTGTCGGCGCTCCGCACGATGGTCACGGCCGAGCCACCGGCGTCCGGCGCCTCAGCGGTGACTTCGCGCACGAAACGATGCAATCCTGCGTTGTTGCTGGCGAGTTCCGGCTTCGGCAGCACGGAAAGCTTGGCGCGGCCATCGGGCATCACCCAATCGCGCGCCAAGGCGGCAGGCACATCGGCACGCGTCACCGGCGCCGCCTGCAGCGCATCGCGCAGCAGCGCAAGCTGGCCAGGCAGGAAGCGGGTCAAGGAGCGGTCGGCCTGCAAAAGCGTCGCGTCCGGCGCTCCTGCCAGCGCGTGCAGGTCGGCGGCGATTCGACGCAGCGGATGATCGGCCGGCAGCTTCGGCAGGGCGGCATCGATGCTTACGCTGGCGTGCTGGACCGCCTGCCGCAGTTCCCCAGGCGATGGCTGCGGCAATGGTCCCGGATCGGCCAGGGTCGGCAGCAGAAGCGACGCTGCGTCGGCAATCAGCGGCAGCTTGGCGGCCTGGTCTTCCGGCACGAGGCTGTCCAGCGTCAGCGCGTCGGCCACGCCAGGCAGCTTGCGCACGCGCGTCGCGAGGGCCGCGGCGTCCGCGGCCGATGGCGTGAGCACGTCGATGGTGTAGGGATTGGTGATCGGGTCTGCAGCAAGATCGTTCAGCGTTCGCACGCTTTCGCTCGACTGATTTTTTGTGTGCAAAGGGTCGCTGTCGAACGGAATACGCGGCAGAAGCAGCAAACCGGCCGCGGCCAATGCGGCCGACGTGGCAAGAATGGGACGGCGGTGGCGTTCGAGAAACCGGTCCGCCGGCTTTGCCCAGACAAAGCCGATTTCGCCAGCCTCGTGAGGGGCGCGGAACAGGGCAAGCAGGGCAGGCAATGCGGTCAGCGTGCAAACGAAGGCGATGAGCATGCCCACGCCGGCAATCAGGCCGAGCTGCACGACGCCGAGAAAATCGCTGGGCGTGAACGCGAGAAATCCCGCCGCAGTCGCGAGCGATGCGAGCAGGATCTGCGCGCCGGCACGCCTTGCTGCGAGCCCAAGTGCCGCTGCGCGGTCAGGCTCCTCGGCATGCGCCTCCCGAAAGCGCACGGCGAACTGAATGGCGAAATCCACCGCCAGGCCCACGAAAAGAATGGCGAATGCGACGGAGACGAGGTTCAGCGTGCCGACGGCAAGTGCGGCAAATCCCGCCGTGAGATCCAGGCCCAGAAGCAGCACCAGCAGAACGGGCACCACCAGCCGCCAGGAGCGCAAGGCGAGAAACAGCCAGAGTGCAACGAGCACAAGGCTGCCGACCAATCCACCGACCGCACCATTCGCCACGCTCGCGAACTCGTCCTCATCGAGCGCGACAGAGCCTGTAATACGCACGCGAGCGCTGCCGTCTCGCACGAACTCCAGCGAACGCGCGGCGTCGCGAATGACCGACGAAGCGGAGGCGCCAGGCTGCAGCGTTCCGTAATCGAGCCGCGGCTTGACGAGAACAAACCGGTACGGCCCAGCGAGCGATGCAAGCTTGCCTGCGAGCAGCGTCTGCCACGAAAGCGGATGCGGCGACGACGACATGGCGGCAGCAAATGCCTGATGGAAGCCGAGCAGCGCCGGTGTAAAGGCCTTCAGGTCCGCCCCGCTTTTTTCCACGCCGAGCGCCAGAAGGGAGAGCGCATCCGACAGTCCGCGCAGGCTGGGATCGACCGCCAGTCTTCCAAGGAACGGCTGCGCATCGATTGTCTGGTCGAGCAGGGCTGCAAGATCGGCCTTGTCGATGAACAACAGCGCATTGCGCGTGAGATAGGGCGAGGAGTCGGGGCGGCGCACAGACAGAAAATGCAAATGGTCGGTGCCGAGCTTGGCCGCCAGCGCGGCTGCCGTCGCATCCGCTTCCTCCGGAATAGCGGCGTTGATGACAACGACGAGCAGATCCTCGTTCTGCGGGAAGGCGGTACGGAGCTCGTGCTGGATATGCTTCCAGGGAAGACGGGCGGCGAAGAGATTGCCAGTGTCGGTGTCCACACCGAGGCGGCTGCTCACCGCCCAGAAGCCGCCGGCAGCCAGCAGCACGGCGATGAGCGTGACCAGGACGAAGCGCCGCCCGCAGAACGACGCCAAACGCGCAAGCAAGGTGGCGAGCACGGCCGGCTAGACTCGGACCGGCAGCCTGCGCAGCCTGACGCCGGTGAGCGCCGCCATGCCGGCGGTGCCGATTGCAGCACCAACCAGGATGGGGGCCAGCCAGCCGAGCCACGCCAGCGGTGCCATCAGGTAAAGCAGATCGTCGAGGTCGAACCCCCACCGTCCCTGGTAGGCGCGCGCCGTGCGGCCATTCCGGTCCTCGAGGATCTCAGACCAGTGATTGCACAGAAGCAGGCAGGCGGCCGCCGTAATGCCGAGAGGCACGGAAAACCCTCCGAGCCATGAGCCGCGCAGCCCGACACCGATGGCAAGAAAGAAGGCGGCCGTAACCGCATTATCGACCCAATAGTCGTAGCGATGCCCAGCCTCCGACGACATGTTGCCGATGCGCGCGAGTTCGCCGTCTGCGCGGTCGAGGAAGGTGGATAGCAGCCAGAACGCGCCACCCCAGCCATTCCCCACGCGCGTGCCGAACGCGAACAGCACGCAAGCCGCCATGCCGGTCAGCAGGCGCGCCGTCGTCAGATGGTTCGGCCGCAACGCGGTCCCGAGAAACGGACGCACCATCATACGCGCAAGCAGATGGGTCCAGGTCGCCTGGATCAATTCGCAGCTCCCGAAACGCTGGCAAGCTTTCTGTTAGAACCGGCCTCAAGGCGTTGCCACATCAACAAAGCCGGCAAACCCAACCCCACTTCGCGCAAGCGCTTCACCAGCGACAACGCGATCGACAGGTCGGGCGAAATGCCGAACAGCCCACACACCACGATCAACCCGCCTTCCTGCACGCCAAGCGCACCAGGCACCGCAAAGCCGGCTGCCTTCAACGCCTGCCCAAGACTTTCGATGACCATCCCAGGACCAATGCCGACGTCCCGCCCGAGAACATGAAGGGCAAGGCAGATTTCCAGGCCTCCCAGCAGCCACGAAATACTGTGCCACCATGCAGCACGCAGAAGCCGCCGCGGGTCGCGGTAGAGGCCGGTGATTGCCTCGTGCAGGCCGGCGACTTCGCCAAACCCGCCCCAGCCGGTCGCAGCACCAAGCTTGTTCAGGCCGCGTTCGATCAGCGAAACGATGCCGAAATTCTGCGCAGCAATCAGGCCCGTTGCCAATGCCGCGGCGACGAGCACGCCGGCGATCACCACATGCGCCACCGTGCCGTTCCCGACCAGCAACAAAAGCAACGCCAGGCCAAGCAGCGTGAAAGCGATCTGCGTGACCATTTCCATGGTCAGGTCGCCGGCGGTTCCGGCCACCGCGCGCACCAGCGGAACCCCGCGCGCACGCAGCAACCGCACGACCACGAACTCACCGCCGATCTGCGCCACGGGAAGCAGATTGTTGATGCCCTCGCGTATCCATCGCATCAGCATGAAGGTGCCGAGCGTAGGCTGCGCGATCACCGGCCCGGTGATCGCCCGCCACGCCAACGCCGACGCGGCAATCTGCACGATGTGGAACAGGATTACCGCCAGAATGCCCCAGCCCGCTTGCCCTACGAGCGAAAAGATCCTGTCGGCGCCATAGGTCGAGAGCAGCCACACAGAAAGCGCGCCGCCCGCCAAGAAGCCCAGGAAAGCGCCGATCTTCATGGTCGGAAACTTCATGGCTCGTATCTTCATGGCCGGCATCGGGGGGGCTTCGCCCTCGTGGCCCAGATGCTAAAGGATGGCGCATGCGAACATTGCTGCTCACGCCTGGCCCGCTCACGACATCCGACCGCACGCGCGCGGCCATGCAGCGCGATTGGGGCTCGCGCGACGGCGATTTCATCGCCATGAGCGAACGCGTGCGCGCGCGCCTGCTGCCGCTCGCCGGCGCAGCCGATGCAACGCACGTGCTGGTGCCGATACAGGGCAGCGGCACGTTCGCAGTCGAGGCCATGGCGCAGACGATCGTTCCGCGCAACGGCCGCCTGCTGATACTCATCAACGGCGCCTACGGACGCCGCATCGCCGATATAGCCAAACGCCTGGGCCGTGCCACTGGCACGCTCGAAACTGCCGAGGATCACGCGATCGACCCAACTGCGCTCGAGGCAGCATTGACCGCCGATCCGTCCATCACCGACATAGCTGTCATTCATCTCGAGACCACGACCGGATTGCTGAACCCGCTGCGTTCTATCGCAGAAACAGCGGCGCGCCACGGCAGGCGCCTGCTCATCGACGCCATCGGCTCGCTCGGCGCCGTGCCGATCCCGCAAGGCCTGACGTTCGCCGGGCTGGCTGGCTCCGCCAACAAGGGGCTGGAGGGCGTGCCAGGCCTCGCCTTCGTGGCACTCGAACGCACCCACCTTGCCGCATCCGCCGGCAACGCCACCAGCCTGACCCTCGACCTCCATGCCCAATGGCAAGGTTTCGAGGCGAACCGGCAATGGCGCTTCACGCCCCCCACCCACGTCGTGGCAGCCCTCGATGCCGCGCTCGATCAGCTCGAAGAGGAAGGCGGCATCGCGGCGAGAACCGCCCGCTACACGCGCATCCGCGACACGCTCGTCACCGGCATGCGGGCGCTCGGCTTCGAAACCTACCTGCCCGACGCCCTGCAAGGACCGGTGATCGTCACCTTCCGGATGCCCAGCGCCCCATGGTTCGACTTCGAGGATTTCTACGGCTTCCTGCATCGCCACGGCGTGGTGATCTACCCAGGCAAACTGACTGCGGCGCCAAGCTTCCGGATCGGCTGCATCGGCGCCATCGACGAAGCCGATATGCGCCGCGCTGTTTCGCTTGTGGGCGAGTACTGGGGCAGCCGGAGCAGCAAGTAAGGAAGACCTTCTTTTTTGAAAAAAAGAAGCAAAAAACTTTTGGTTCGTTGGGCTCGGCACTTCCTCACGCACGGCCCAAAGTCGCAAAAGTTTTTTGGTTCTTTTTTTCAAAAAAGAACTTCCTGTCTTGCTAACTTCCAAAATCAAACACCAGCCACAAAAGCGCGAAACCGGCGCGCCACCTCATGCGGTGCAACGGTAGGCCGACCCAGCTTGCCCATCGAGCCCGGCGCGATCCGCGCATGCACGAAGCACGGCCCAGGCGCCCGCAAGGCCGCCCGCATGGCTGCCTCGAAGCCCGCCGCCGTGTCGCACGACCACGCACTGCGGTAGCCGCACGCCAGCGCCACGCGCGCGAACTCCACCACAGGTGCGCTCGTCGCCTGGCCGCCCGTCGAATCATGCACGCCATTGTCGAGCAGCACGTGCACCAGGTTCGGCGGGTGGTAGGCGCCTATGGTCGCCAGATTGCCCATCTTCATCAGGGCCGCGCCGTCACCGTCTAGTACCACGACCGGGCGGTCTGTGGTCAGCGCGACGCCAAGGCCCATGGCGCTCGCACCCCCCATCGAGCCCACCTGGTAGAGATGCTGCGGCCGGTCGGCGAGCGTGAACAACTCACGCGCGCATTTGCCTGTCGTGGCCACCACGGCGGCGGTGTCTGGAATCAGAGCGAGCAGCCGCTCGAGAAGCAGCGCGCGCGCAGGGCGCTCGCCCGCTTCATCCAGGACGGTGACGGCATCATCCACCAGCCCGCGCCGGCGCGGCGGCTCGTCGAGCGGGCCTTCGCGCACTGATCCCTGCTCCATGACGAAGGCGAACGGCAGGCTCGTGTCCGCCATGCTGCGCTCCGCGGCATCCAGCGCGGGTGCTACATCCTCCAGCGCGTTCGGAAATGCGCCATGGGCGACGCCGCATAGCGACAGCAGGTCATGGGTGATCCGGCCCATGACCTCGTGCTGCGGCTCGTCCGGACGACCCGGCTGGCCGCGCCAGGTGACGATCATCAGGGTGGGAATGCGGAACGGCGCGTTCAGCGAAGTCAGCGGGTTCACCGCGTTGCCGAGCCCAGAGTTCTGGCAGAGCACGGCGGTGCTTCGGCCGCCGAGCCAAGCGCCCGCGGCGATCGCCACGGCCTCGCCCTCGCTGGCTGCACCCACATAGCGGAGCACTGGATCGCTGGCAGCCCGGTTGATCACCGGCGTCAGGAAACTGCACGGCACGCCGGTGAAAAACCCGAAGCCGCGCCGGGCCGCTTCATTCAGAAAGTCGCTTGCCTCGATCATGGGAAGTCAGCGATCGGCTCAGGAGAAATTTCGCGCATCCGCAAGATCGCCGAGCGTGTCGACATCGAGCCAATGCCCGCTCACCCAATGCACATGAACAGGGTTGCGCGCTGCGATGCGGGCGATCAGCGCCGCCATGTCAGCCGACGCCAGGGAGCCATCCGCCTCCATCGAGACGAGTTCATCGCGCACGAGCTGCGCGCCGCGGGCGCTGAGACGCATCAGGCCGATCCACTCGCCGCGTGCAGATGCCGCCGGCACGTCGCCGATGGCTTCCAGCGTGCCTGCTTCGTTGTCGAGCGCCAGGGGACCAGGCGCCGGGCCTGCCAGGACGAGGTCGCGCGGGCTTGCCGAGGGGCGTATCTCGCCATGATCCACAGCGAGTACGATGTCGCCTTCGGCGGCCAGCATGCCGTCGAGGATGTAACGCCGGAACAGTACGTCGCCATAGACAACCACCGTCTCGCCACGCAGCCGGTCGCCGACGCAGGCGAGCGACGCCGCTTCGCCGCCGCTGGCAAAGTCCAGATTATCGACGGTGAGAATGCCGGGCATCAGGCCGGGCAAGGCGACCAGCTCATGCTTCCAGCCGCGCACGGCGGTGACCATCTGCACGCCGCTGCCACGCAGCGTATCCACGAGGCGGCGCAGCAAGGGCTGGCCGCGGATATCGACCATGCAAGGCGGCAGGTCACCTGTCGCGGCGCCCAGGTCGGCGCGGCCGCGTGCGGCCGCCAGCACGATGGCCTGCGGCGGCATGGTGACAGGCAGATAGCGGCGCGACGCCTCCTCCAGCTCCTCGTTGCCGGTCAGCGCGAAGATGTCGGACACGGAGGCGACCTGCCCCTCGACATCGCGAAGGCTTTCGCCCGTGTGGATCTGCGTCGCCACCTGGCGCATGGCGCTGATCGAGGCGCGCACCAGGTGGTTGGCCCAGATCACCGCCGAAATTCCGGCTCGCCTGAAAGTTTCTGTTGGGGTCGCGTAATACATGGTCGGAACGATGACGACCGGGCAGCGCTGGCCCCATCGGTTCATGAACTCGAGGATCTCGGCCGCATTGGCGCGCTTGGAATGGATGAGCACCGCATCCGCCCCCGCCGCGTGATAGGCCTCTGCGCGTCGCAGCGCCTCCTCCATCGGATGGCCCG
Organism: Acetobacteraceae bacterium; assembly: GCA_965198825.1. Classification (GTDB taxonomy): domain Bacteria; phylum Pseudomonadota; class Alphaproteobacteria; order Acetobacterales; family Acetobacteraceae; genus BOG-908. The sequence continues at coordinate 1,280,142 of CBDAQB010000003.1, forward strand.
AAATCAGCGCCTCGATTCGCGCGACCAGGCAGAAATCGTCATCGATCTGCGCATCCTTTCCGGCGCGAATACGGCCGCAGAACTCGGCCATGTCGGCCAGAGGCTGCGCCTCGCCGATGAAGGAGTTGGTCTTCGGGAACAGCTTGTCCTCGATGCACACGCCGGCGATGCCACGCTCGCCGAGCTTCCGCACCAGCCGCCGGACATTGTTGAAATTGCCGTAGCCGGTGTCGCCATCGAGCAGGATGGGCAGGCTGGTGGCGTCGGCCATATACTCGACCTGGTCGAGCACCTGCGTCCAGGAGGCTTCGTTGTTGTCGCGCAGTCCCATGGCCGCCGAGAGAGCCAGGCCAGAGCCCCAGATCCCCTGAAAGCCCGCTTCCTCGACGATCTTCGCTGACAGCCCACTATGGGCCTCCATCAGAAAGCGCAGGTCAGCCGAGGTGAGCAGTTCGCGCAAGGCAGTCGTGCGTCTGGCCGGCCGCTTCGCGTCCACCAAACCGGACGCGAGGGCCCCCTCGTAGGGCCGGTGGGTATCGGGCATCGACGCTATCCCCTGCTTGCACCCGGCATTTGCCCGGGCTTTCTGCGGCTGTTGTCTGGCGCGCGCTTTGCGGCCACTGTCACAAACACGTAACAGCACTGACGCAACACTGTAACCCGTGCTGTTGGCAAGCCGGACCCGCGTGCCTAGCTTCTAGGCATGTCCGACACGCCCCCGGCACAACAGACGCGTGCCGTCATTCTCGCCGCCGGCGTCGGGCGCCGCCTCGGCGGAGATGGCCGCCCCAAATGTCTCCTGGAGTTCGGCGGCAAAAGCCTGCTCTCGCGCCATCTCGACGCGCTGAACGCGCAGGGCGTCTCCGACATCACGGTCGTGGTCGGCTACGAGGCCGACCAGGTGAGGCAGGCCGTCGGCACACGTGCCACATGCCTCCTCAACCCCACTTTCCGCGAAGGCAGTGTCGTTTCGCTTTGGATCGCCCGCGACGTGCTGCGCGGCGCCGACCCGCTGATCCTGATGGACGCCGACGTGATCTACGACCACCGGCTCATGACGCGGCTGCTATCGGCAAAGGGAAACAGCCTGCTGCTCGACCGCGATCTCGAACCGGGCGACGAACCGGTCAAGATCTGCATCTCCGCGGGCAGGATCGTCGACTTTCACAAGCGTCCACAAGCCACCTATGATTGGCACGGCGAGTCGGTTGGATTCTTCCGTTTCGCAGGCGACACCGCCAACGAACTCGCCGCAAGATGCGAGGATTACGTCGCCTCAGGGCGCCGACATATGGAATACGAGGAGCCGATACGCGACATGATTCTGAGCAGTGCCCCAAACTCGGGAGCCAAGGCGAGCCGGTTCGGCTTCGAGGACGTGACCGGCCTGCCCTGGACGGAAATCGATTTCGCCGAGGATGTGCATAAAGCCATGTCCCTCCTGCCGGAGTTCGCAGCATGAGCGCGGCTCTTCAGGCAGCACCCACCCGCCCAGGCCTCTTGCGCTTGCCCCTTCAGGCCGAACTCGACGCCATGCACCGCGACGGCTTCCTCATCGTGCGTAATTTCTTCGATCGCGCAGAAACCGACGATTTGCTCCGCTGGACCGAAGAACTCACCAACGCCCCGGAACTCCCTGGCCGGCACATGGTCTATTACGAGGACAGCCTCACCGAGCCAGGCCGCCGCGTCATCCAGCGCATCGAAAACTTCTGCCCCTTCCATCCCGCCTTCGACGACATTATTCGGCACGGCGCTCTCACCGACTGGACGGCTGCCCTGATGGGCGGCCCCGTCGTGCTATTCAAGGAAAAGATCAACTCGAAACTTCCAGGCGCAGACGGCTTCAAGGCGCACCAGGACCAGCAGGCAGGGTGGACCCGCTGGGCGCCGCTCTTCGTCACCGCGCTCGTCACGCTGGATCCCGCCACCATCGAGAACGGTTGCCTCGAACTAGTCCCCGGCCGCCACCGCGAAGGCCTCATCGGCGAGGAATGGACGCCCATGGACGAAGAAGGCCTCGGGCTCATCCCGGTGCCCACCGCCCCAGGCGACGTCATCTTCTTCGACAGCTTCGTGCCACACGCCTCCAAGCCCAATTTCACCGATGGGCCCCGCCGTATCCTCTATCTCACCTACAATCTCGCAGAGGCCGGCGATCACCGCGAGCGATACTTTGCCGAAAAGCGCGATGCTTTTCCGCCTGATGTGGAGCGGGATGGCAGTAAGGCTTATAGCTTTAGGGTGTAGGAAGAAAGGCGTTCTTTTTTGGAAAAAAGAACCAAAAAACTTTTGCGAGTTTGGGCCGGGTTTGAGGAAGTGCAGAGCCTAAACGTGTAAAAGTTTTTTGCTTCTTTTTTTTCAAAAAAGAAGTGCTTTCTTCCAAGCGTCCCCAGCGGGCGCCGTCCCTTTCTCATAAGGCCGAAACACCAACATATATGCCAGCCCCAGGACCAAAACGACGCCCGTAGTCAGCGGCATGGCGTAGTTGATATACCAAGGCTGGTCCGGCGCGCGCGGCCAGAGCATGTCGGCAATGGCAGCAACGCCAAAGACCAGCCCCGCCACATTCACGATCATGCCGTATCTGCCGAGCACGAACGGGCCGCCCGGTTTCCAGCCGCGCAGCCGCGCCAGCAGCGCGCCAGCGACGATCATCTGGAAGGCGGCGTAGATGCCGATGACGGCGAAGCTCACAATAGCTGCGATCGCATCCTGAAAAAACATCCCGAGTATCAGGATGACAGAGGCGACAAGACCGGAGAGCATCAGCGCCCGCGTCGGCACGCGGGTGGACGGGGAGAGACGGGCGAGCCAGATGCTGCCGGCAATCATCTCGTCGCGCGCAAAGGCGTAAACAAGCCGGCTCGCGGCTGCCTGCAGGCTGAGGATGCAGGAGATGAATGAAACCATCACCACCACCACGACGAGTTTCGCACCGATGCTGCCGAAAGCTGCGGTCAGGATGGTTTCGATCGGGTTCGCATCCTGGCCGCCAACGACAAGGGCGATGTCGGGCAAGGCAAGGATGAGGGCGAGGCACACGAACACCGAGGCCGCCATGCCGACATAGATCGTGTTGCGCATGGCGGCCGGAATGACGATGCCAGGATTGTTGGTTTCCTCCGCCACGTCGCCGCAGGCCTCGAAACCGTAGCAGGTGAAAAGCCCAACGATGGCGGCCGACAGGAACGCAGCGGTGTAGCTGCCCCCGTGCGAAACGCCGAAACTGTCGAACAATACGCCGACGCCTTGATGCCGCTGGAACAGCAACAGGTAACTTCCCACGGCGATGGCGCCGAGGATTTCGCAAGCGAAGCCGAACATGGCGACGCGAGCGAGGATCTTCGTACCTGCAAGATTGATCAAGGTGGAGACGGCCACGATCGCGATGGCAATGGCGGCCGTGTTGGCAGGCGTCGCGTCAAAGCCAAGGAGCGGCGCAATGAACGGCGTGGCGCCTGCAGCGACCGCTGCAATGCTGGTAAAAAGTGCCCAGCAGTAAAGCCAGGCCGCCATCCACGCCCAGCGCCGCCCGACCAGGCGTCGTGCCCACGGATAAAGTCCGCCAGCAATAGGAAATTCCGAAACCACTTCGCAGAAGGTGAGGCAAACGATGAACTGCCCGAGCGCCGCGAGGAAATACCACCACAACATGGGAGGACCGCCCGTCGTCATGCCTATGGCAAAGACCGAATAGACGCCGACCACCGGCGACAAATAGGTGAAGCCGAGCGCGAAATTCTCCCAAGGCGACATCGATCGCTCGAATGTCTGATCGTAGCCGAGCGCGTTCATCTGCTCGGCGTCGGTGGTCGTCACATCATCAGCCAACAGGGGCTCTCCCAACCATGCTTGCTTACAGCTTGACCATGATGTGCCGCGCCACCGTGTAGTCCTCGAGCGCGTAACTGCTGAGGTCCTTGCCGTAGCCCGATTGCTTGAGGCCGCCGTGCGGCATTTCACTGGCCAGCATGAAATGCGTGTTGATCCAGGTGCAGCCGTATTGCAGCCGCGCGGCAATCCCCATGGCGCGTCCGATGTTCTGCGACCACACCGACGAGGCCAGGCCGTATTCGGAATCGTTCGCCCACGTCACGGCCTGTTCGATGTCGTCGAAGCGCGTCACGGAGACGACCGGGCCGAAAACTTCGCGCTGCACGATCTCATCCTCCTGCCGCGCTCCCGCCACCACGGTCGGTTCGTAGAAGAACCCAGGGCTGTCAGGCTTCTTTCCGCCAGCAGCGATCGTGATTTGCTCCATCGCTGCCGCTGCATCCACGAAGCCGGCGACGCGGGACCGCTGCCGTTCGGAGATCAGCGGCCCGAGATCGTTCGCCTCATCGTCCGCCTCCGCGTAACGAAGCGCGGCCGCCGCGGACGCGAGGCCGGCCACGAACCGGTCGTAAAGCGGTGCCGCGCAATAGACCCGGCAGGCCGCGGTGCAATCCTGCCCGGCGTTGTAAAAGCCAAAGCCGGTGACGCCCTCGACGACTTCGGCAAGATCGGCGTCATCGAGCACGATGACAGGCGCTTTGCCGCCGAGCTCCAGATGCATGCGCTTGATGGTTTCGGTGCCTGCCGCAATAACGCGCCGGCCCGTGCCGATATCGCCGGTGAGCGACACCATGCGAACGGCAGGATGGCTGATCAGATGGTTGCCGACGCTCTCTCCCCGTCCGAACACGATGTTGACCACGCCTGGCGGAAAGATCTCCGCGATCGCACCCGCCAGTTTATGGATGGTCAGAGGCGTCAATTCCGATGGCTTGAACACGACGCAATTGCCTGCCGCCACGGCAGGCGCCAATTTCCAGATCGCCATCATCAGCGGGTAGTTCCACGGCGCGATCGAAGCCACGACGCCAACCGGATCGCGGCGTATCATCGACGTATGGCCTGGCAGATATTCACCGGCAACCGGCCCCTGCAGGCAGCGTACCGCGCCAGCAAAGAAACGGATGCAGTCCACGATGGCGGGCATCTCGTCGCGCAGCACGAGATGGCGCGGCTTGCCGCAGTTCAGCGCCTCGAGATCCGCGTAGGCTTCGGCCTCCGCCTCCACGCGGTCCGCGAGCTTCAAAAGCAGCCGCGCCCGTTCGCCTGGCGTGGTCCGCGACCACGACGCGAAGGCGGTTCCGGCTGCCGCCACCGCACGATCGACCTGTGCGAGCGATGCGGCCGCCACCTGCGCAATGACCTCGCCCCTGCGCGGATCGAAAACCGGATCCGCTTCACCGTCACCCTCTTCGAAACGCGAACCGATGAGCAGGGCAATCGTCATGCAGCCGGTCTCCAGGGGCGGTGGATGCCATGGGCATAACACCATCATGCGTGCCGGCGCACGCCCTGTGACTTCGCCCTTTCTCTTGCCTTGGTCCTGCCGCTTGCGCGACGATGAACCGCAAGCGCCTCGGCACGAGGTTTATCGAGGGTCCCGTCATGACCGGCGAAGCTGCCGCAAACCCGCTTCCAGAACAGAACCACGGCATGCCGGACGGCGTGCCCGACCCCTACCAGCGCCAGGATCAGATCTTCCCCCATCTAAGCGAGGAGATGACCCGGCGCGTCGCCGCCTACGGCGTGGAGGAGATGGTCCCCTCCGGCACCACCATCTTCGAGCGCGGCCAGCGATCCGTCGACTTCTTCCTGGTCCTGCAAGGCAGCATCGAAATCTACGACGTCGATGTGCACGGCAACGCCGAGATCTTCACGGTCCACGGCGCAAACCAGTTCGCCGGCGAACTCGACCTCTTCAACGATCGCGCCATCCTGGTCTCCGGCCGCGCCGGTGGCGACACAGGCTGGTGCGCGTCAAGCGCGCCGACTTCAGGCGGCTCGTCGGCAGCGAGCCGGACATCGGCGAAATCATGATGCGCGCCTTCATCCTGCGGCGCGTCGGCTTGATCGTCCATTCGCACGGCAGCGTCGTCCTGATCGGCCCCGGCCACGCCGCGCGGACACTCGCCCTGCAGCGCTTCCTCACACGCAACGGCTACCCGCACCGGCTGATCGACACCGACGTGGACCACGACGCGGGCGGCTTCCTGGAGTGCTTCCACATCACGCCGGACCAGCTGCCCGTCGTGATCTCGCCGAACGAACGCGCCTACCGGAACCCCACCATCGCCGACCTCGCCGAAGGCCTCGGCCTCACCGAAACCTTCGATTCGGCCCGCATTTACGATGTCGTTATCGCCGGCGCCGGACCGGCCGGGCTGGCAGCCGCGGTCTATGGCGCCTCCGAAGGGCTCGACACCATCGTCCTCGAGGGCGTGGCGCCGGGCGGGCAGGCGGGCACCAGCTCGAAGATCGAGAATTATCTCGGCTTTCCCACCGGCATCTCCGGCCAGGCGCTCGCAGGCCGCGCCCAGGTGCAGGCGCAAAAGTTCGGCGCTCGCCTGGCCATCTCAAGAGAGGTCACCGGCGTTGTGTGCGACGCCACCCCCTATGTCGTGAAACTCGCAGGCGGCGACAGCGTGCAGGCCCGCGCCATCATCATCGCCACAGGCGCGCGCTACCGGCGGCTCGACGTCGAAGGACACGAGCGGTTCGAAGGGCAGGGGCTGCACTACGCCGCCACCGCCATGGAGGCCAATCTTTGCGGCGGCGAGGAAGTGATCGTCGTCGGCGGCGGCAACTCGGCCGGCCAGGCCGCGGTCTATCTCTCCCGCGTCACCGCGCACGTCCATGTCCTGGTGCGCACGGCAAGCCTCGCCGCCACCATGTCCGACTACCTGGTCCAGCGCATCCTGAAGTCGGACCGTATCACCCTCCACACCCACACGGAGATTACCGCGCTGGCAGGCGACGAGCGCCTACGCGAAGTCACCTGGCGCAACCAGGCGAGCGGCGTCAGCACGACCAAGCCCATAGGCAACGTCTTCCTGATGATCGGCGCTGAGCCGAACACGGATTGGCTGCAAGGCTGTCTCGACCTCGACGAAAAAGGTTTCGTCAAAACCGGCTACGATCCCGAAGGCGCGCCCCTCAAATCACCCTACGCCACGACCAGGCCAGGCATCTTCGCAGTCGGCGATGTGCGGTCCGGCTCGGTCAAACGCGTGGCTTCGGCCGTGGGCGAAGGCTCCGTCGTGATACAGGCCGTCCACGCCATGCTGCACACGGAGCCAGTCTGAGCGGCGCTAATCTGCCGCTTTTTCCGGCGCGGCCGGTGAACCAACCGGCGTCTCAATCGATCCGCATGCTGAGCTTTGCTGCGCCACGAGGAAATCTTGGACCGTGCAGAACATATTCTCGACCTGAAGAAGCGTATCGCCGAGGAGGAGGCAAAAATCGCGGCCCAGGAGGTGCGTGTCGCCCACCTCTACGCCGAGCGCCGCGACCCTGCAGCACAGGCTGCAAAGGACCTCGTTCCCGTCATGCGGTGCAGGGTCGCGATCATGCGCGAGCGGGTGGTGATTATGGAGGAGGCTGAGGCTTGCCTCAGAAAGGGTAGAAAGCACCTTCTTTTTTGAAAAAAAGAAGCAAAAAACTTTTGGACCTGAGGCCGTGCCTATCCACGATCTCGGTCCCAAAGTGTAAAAGTTTTTTGCTTCTTTTTTTCAAAAAAGAAGATGCTTTACCTATGAACGCGTCACCAGTTCCGCGGAGCGACGATAATGGCAACAAGACGGGCAGTCACCGGCATCAGGCCGTACGACGCGCCGGCCGGCGGATGGGGCGCCCTGAAGGCAACCGCACGCGCCTTGAAGCAGCAGATGAGCCTGGCGGACGGCCCGAAAGTCCTCCTGCAGACCAACAAGACCTACGGCTTTGATTGTCCCGGCTGCGCCTGGCCAGACCCGGACCACGGGTCGGCTTTTCAGTTCTGTGAAAACGGCGCGAAGGCTGTCACCTGGGAAGCGACGAGCAAGCGCACGACGCCGGAGTTCTTCGCCGCCCACACCGTCGCCGAACTCCTGACCTGGAGCGACCACGCCCTGGAGAACGAAGGGCGCCTGACCCATCCCATGGCCTATGACCGTGCCTCAGACACATATCGGCCGATCGAATGGGAGGAAGCTTTCGCCCGCATCGGCGCGGTGCTGCGCGCCTTGCCTGATCCCGATGCCGCGGAATTCTACACATCCGGCCGCGCCTCGAACGAGGCGGCCTTCCTCTTTCAGCTTTTTGCGCGCGAGTTCGGCACCAATAATTTTCCCGATTGCTCGAACATGTGCCACGAGGCGACTTCGGTCGGATTGCCGAAATCGATCGGCATCGGAAAGGGCACCGTCTCGCTCGAGGATTTCGAGCACACCGAGCTTGTTCTCTCGATCGGACATAATCCCGGCACCAATCATCCTCGCATGATGGGCACCTTGCATGAGGTCGCAAAGCGGGGCGTGCCGATCGTCGTGCTGAACCCGATGCGGGAGCGCGCGCTGGAGCGTTTTGCCGATCCGCAAAGCGCGGTCGAAATGGCGACATTCGGCTCGACCAACATCGCCACTCAATACTACCTCGTGAAAGTCGGCGGCGACGTGGCGGCCATCAAGGGCATCATGAAAGCCCTTCTCGCGCTCGAGGATGCCACGGGCGACGTGTTCGACCAGGAATTCATCAAGCATCACACAAACGGCGTTGATGCGCTCATCGCGGACCTCCGCAGCACCGATTGGCCGGCCATCGAGGCCGGCTCCGGACTCACCCGCCCCGACCTGGAAACGATAGCCGGGCTCTATGCCAAATCGAATTCCACCCTGCTGTGCTACGGCATGGGTGTCACGCAGCATCGCAAGGGTACCGCAAATGTCCAGCAGATGGCAAACCTGCTTCTTCTCAAAGGCAACTTCGGCAAGCCCGGCGCCGGCATCTGCCCGCTACGCGGACACTCCAACGTGCAGGGCGACCGCACAGTCGGCATCACCGAAAGGCCGAACGCGAAACTGCTTGCCAATCTCGAAGCCATGTTCGGGTTTAAGCCGCCATCACGTCATGGGCATGATGCGGTAGCGGCCTTGAAGGCGATGGTGGCAGGCACGTCGCGTGTGCTGATCGCGCTCGGCGGCAATCTTCCGGTCGCCATGCCAGACCCGGTGGCCTGTTTCGAAGCCATGCGCGGCCTCAAGCTTGCCGTGCACATCGCCACCAAATTGAACCGCTCGCATCTGCTGATAGGCGAGGACGCGATCATTCTGCCCTGCCTCGGCCGCACCGAAAAGGACATGCAGGCAAGCGGCCAGCAATCCGTCACGGTCGAGGATTCGATGTCGATGGTGCATGCCTCGCGCGGCAACTTGCCGCCGGCCTCGCCATGGCTGCGTTCCGAACCGGCGATCATCGCCGGCATGGCACAAGCCTGCCTTCCGGACAGCAAAGTGGACTGGCCGGCAATGATTGCCAATTACGACAGGATCCGCGACGCGATCGAGGGCGTGTTTCCAGACTTCGCGCCTTTCAACGAGAGGATTCGCGAACCCGGCGGCTTCCGGCTGCCGCTGCCACCAACCGAGCGCAAATGGGACACTGCTTCGGGCCGCGCTGAATTCCTGATCTTCGAAGGCGTGAGCGAAGACCCCTACATCGACGATCCAACCGTATTGACGATGACGACCATCCGCTCGCACGACCAGTACAACACCACGATCTACGGCATGGACGACCGCTACCGCGGCGTCTTCGGCCGGCGCGACGTCATCTTCATGAACGAGCACGATCTCGACATGCTGGGTCTGGAGCATGGCGACAAAGTGGACATCGAAGCCATGCCCGATCCAGGCGAATCCCCCAGTGAGCCGCTGGAAGTGAAAGGCATGACCGCCATCGCCTTCGGCATCGCCCGCGGTTCCGTCGCCGCATACTATCCCGAAATGAACGGCCTCATCGCCCTAGCTCATCACGACCTGGAAAGCGGCACGCCCGGCTACAAATCCATCCCCGTGCGCCTGACGAAGAGCGCGCCGGCCTCACCACCCTAGTCCCCGTAAGAGGCGGCGGCGCCCAATCACCCCGCTTGGGCGAGACGCTATGTCCCCGGCGGGATTCGAACCCACGGCCTCAGGATTAGGAATCCTGCGCTCTATCCGGCTGAGCTACGGAGACACACGGCGCCTCCATACCGCACACACCGCGCTGCTGTCAGCACCCCTTGCCCCGCCAAACCGAAGCCCGATCTTCACAGAAGCGCACGCCCCGGTGCATGGTGGCCGGCTGCGACCCCGGTTCTAGAAAGACCCCTGATGATCGATGTTGCGGCGCTGCACGGCGCCACGCTTACCCTGGACAGCCATATCGACATCCCCTGGCCGAACCCCGCCAACCCCTTCTCACCCACCGACCGGCACGTGGACATGCTCAAGATGCGCGACGGCGGCCTCGATGCCGGCTGCTTCGTCGCCTTCGTCCCACAGGGCCCGCGCACGCCCGAGGCCGGGCGCGAGGCCGGGGTGCGCGCCATCGCCATGCTGGAAACCATCCGCGCCATGGGCCGCACCGAGAACGGCATCGAAGCCCGCGTCTGCAGCACTGCCGATGCCATCGAAGCCGCCGGCCGCGATGCCGTGCTTGCCATCGTCCCCGCCGTCGAGAACGGCGCCGCCATCGGCGACGATGTCGGCCAGCTCGAAGCCTTCGCCAGGCTCGGCGTCATCTACATGACGCTCTGCCACAACGGCCATAACCTGCTGTGCGACAGCGCCAACCCGCGCCGCGACCTGGGCGACGCCGAAACCCTCCACGGCGGCCTCTCCCCCCTCGGCCGCGAGGCGATCTCCGAAATGAACCGGCTCGGCATGCTGGTGGATGTGTCGCACCTCTCCCGCCAGTCCATGCTGCAAGCCGTGCAAGCCTCCACGACACCCGTCGTCGCCACGCACTCCTGCGCCGCCGCCCTCTGCCCGCATCCCCGCAACCTCGACGACATGCAGCTCGACGCCCTGCGCGACACCGAAGGTCTCGTGCAGATCACCGCCATGCCGCCCTTCCTGCGCCCGAAAGGCCGCGGCGACACCGTCACCGTCGCCGACTACTGCGACCACATCGACTATGTCGTGAAGCGCATCGGCCTCGCACATTGCGGCATCAGCTCCGACTTCGACGGCGGCGGTGCCATTTCCGGCTGGCGGCATGCCGGCGAAAGCCTGCACATCACCGAGGAGCTGGTCCGGCGCGGCTATGGCCACGCTGAAATCTCTGCGCTCTGGGGCGGCAACTTCCTTCGTCTCATGCGCAGAGCGCAAGCCGCCGCGACACACTGAAATAAACGAAATATACTCGCGACCGCGAGCGCTCAGCTACTGCTGCCGTCGCACCAGGCTGTGAATGAACCCGAGCTTCTCCACCACGCCAGGCGAAAGCACGAACGGGTAAAAGTCGCTCTGCCCCATCGAGCGGTTCAGGCTGTTCACGGCAAATGCCAGCGGCAGCCATGCATCGATGATGGTTGCAAAATTCTCTTGCGTGTGAGGATCGAAATCGATTTCCGCCTGCAATTCGGGTTCGCGAGTCATGAGCGGATGAATGCCGATCCCGAACGAGTTCGCCATCTCCAGCGTATCCACGATGTGCAGGTAGTGCGCCCAGGTCTCCGCGAAATCCTCCCACGGATGGCTGGTGGCGTAGAGGCTGACGAAATAGGCCTGCCAGCCGGGCTTCGGCGTCCTGTTGTAGTGGTCGCGTAGCGCCTGCTCGTAATTTACCCGCTCATCGCCGAACAGCGCGCGATACGGCTCCAGTTGGTCGGTGCCGCTTACCAGCAGGTCCCAATAATGGTGGCCGACTTCGTGGCGGAAATGGCCCAGCGGCGTGCGGTAAAGCTCGCCCATCTGCTCGCGCATCCGCTCGCGCTCCGCGTCGTCGCCTTCCTTCAAGGCAATGGTGATCAGCCCGTCGTCGTGCCCTGTCAGCACCCTCGGCTGTGCCGGCGTCTCGGCCAGGAAGTCGAAGGCCAGCCCATGCCGCGCATCTTCTGCCCGGGTGGCGAGCGGCAGCCTGAGCTTGAGCAGCGTGTAGAACAGCCGGTGCTTGGCGCCTTCCAGCGCCCGCCAGCGCGCCAGGTTCTCCTGGACCGTGAGGTCCGGGATGACATGGTTGTGCCTGCAGGCAGTGCAGAGCTTGTCCGCCGAGCCGGCATCGATGAGCCAGTTGCACGCCTGGTAGCCCGCATTGACGCAGAAGCGCCACGACCCCTGGCCGTCGCCCCACACCTCGCCGGCTTCGCTGTCGTTCAGCTTGTCCAGCGCCAGCAGGGTCGCCTGGCCTGGCGCATAGCCGAGCACATGATGGCAGCGTTCGCAGCGCGTGTTCTCGAAATACAGCATCTGGCCGCAGGACGGGCACTTGAACAGGCGCATCGTATCTCCGCTACAAGGTTGTTCGTAGCTCTGGCTAGGTTTGTAGTGACACGTTCGTGGCGGCAACGCAGAAACACGATTTGGTTTCGCGTCGGGTTCGACATTTGGCAGGGTTGCCGCTAGGTCACGCCCCTTGCCCGGGGCGCGCTTCTTGCTACCCATGCACCAAACCGCACACCCCGTATGCACGACCGCCGGAGCCGAACCCCGCTCATGACCTTACACGTGGCCCTGACCCACAAGACGACCTATCGCTACGACCGGCCGATCAACCTCGGGCCGCAGACGATCAGGCTGCGTCCGGCGCCGCACGCCCGCACCCCCGTGCTCTCCTATGCGCTGAACGTCTCGCCGGAACCGCATTTCCTGAATTGGCAGCAGGACCCGCAAGGCAATTTCCTCGCCCGTGTCGTCTTCCCCGAACGCGTCACCCATTTCGACGTCACCGTAGACCTCGTGGCCGACATGGCCACCATCAACCCGTTCGACTTCTTCCTCGAGCCGGAAGCAGAAACCTGGCCGTTCGCCTACGACCCGCTGCTCGAGCATGAACTCGCCCCATTCCGCCGCCTCGACCCGCCCGGCCCTCTGCTGAACAACCTCCTCGCCGGCATTCCGCGCGACTCCATGCGCACCATCGACAAGCTGGTCAGCCTCAACCAGCAGGTGCAGGCGCTCGTTGCGTACATCGTACGCATGGAGCCCGGCGTCTTCACGCCGGAGGAGACCCTCGAAAAAGCCCAGGGCTCGTGCCGCGACAGCGCCTGGCTCCTCGTCCACGTGCTCCGCCATCTCGGCTTTGCCGCCCGTTTCGTCTCCGGCTACCTGATCCAGCTCGTCGCCGACGAAAAGCCGCTCGTCGGCCCCGCCGGCCCAACACATGATTTCACCGATTTGCACGCCTGGGCCGAGGCCTACCTGCCAGGCGCCGGCTGGATCGGTTTCGATGCCACCTCCGGCCTCATGGCAGGCGAGGGCCACATCCCGCTCGCCGCCAGCCCGGACCCCGGCTCCGCCTCGCCGATCTCCGGCCTGATGGACAAGGCGGAGGTCGAGTTCGGCGTGGAGATGAGCGTCAGCCGCATCGCCGAGACGCCGCGCGTGACCAAACCCTACACCGAGCGCCAGTGGCAGGAGATCCTGGCAAGCGGCCGCCGGGTCGAGGACGCGCTCACCCACGCCGACATGCGCCTGACCATGGGCGGCGAACCCACCTTCGTCAGCGCCGACGACATGGAAGGCGCCGAATGGACGGTTGACGCCCTCGGCCCCACCAAGCGCCACTACGCCGGCCGCCTGCTTCGCCGCCTGGTGCCTCTCTGGGCGCCTGGCGCCGCCATCCATCACGCCCTCGGCAAGCATTACCCGGGCGAGCAGCTCCCACGCTGGGCGCTCAACGCGCACTGGCGACGCGATGGCGAAGCCGTCTGGCGCGATGCCTCACTCCTGGCCTCCGACGACGACCACGGCGCCGCCACCGCCGACGACGCCCGCAGCTTCTGCGAGGCGCTGGCCGAACGCCTCCAGGTGTCCCCCGACTACGTCAATGCTGCCTACGAGGACATCCACTACTTCCTCTGGAAGGAGAACCGCCTTCCGGCAAACGTCCTCGCCGAAGCCAGCCACCTCAAGGACCCGCAAACCCGCGACCGCCTGACACGCGTCTTCCAGCAGGGCCTCGCTTCCACAGTCGGCAGCGTGCTCCCGCTTCGCCGCCGCGCGCAGGACGGCACGCGCCGCTGGCAGTCCGGCAAATGGTTCTTCAAGTCGGACGTCATGTTCCTCATTCCCGGCGATGCCCCGATCGGCTTCCGCCTGCCTCTCGACTCTCTGCCCTGGGTCGATCCGAAGAACATCGTCGTCGATTACGAGCCCGATCCGTTCGCGCCGCTGGCGCCTCTCCCCAGCCGCCAGCATCTGCGCCGCCTCCCAGGCGAAGTCGCCGCCGCCTCGTGGGACCTCCAGCACGTCTATGGCCGAACCGGGCGTATCCCGGCCTGGACCGGCCCCGGCCCGGTGCCGCAGGACCGCCCCGTCATCGGCCGCGAAGAGCCGGACCTCGTGCGGACCGCCCTCGCCGTGGAACCGCGCAATGGCAAGCTCCACGTCTTCCTGCCACCCCTCTATGCCGCAGGCGACTGGCTCGACCTTGTCGAAGCCGTGGAAGACATCGCCGCCGAACGCCACGTGCAGGTCGTCCTCGAAGGCTACCCGCCGCCACGCGACCCCCGCCTGAACCAGTTCTCCATCACCCCCGACCCTGGCGTCATCGAGGTGAACGTCCACCCGGCCGAGCACTGGAGCGAAGTCGTCGAGCGCACCGAGCAGCTCTACGCCAGCGCCCGCGAAGTCGGCCTGGCCACGCAGAAATTCATGCTCGACGGCCGCCACGTCGGCACAGGCGGCGGCAACCACGTCGTCATGGGCGCAGCCCAGCCCAACGACAGCCCGTTCCTCCGCCGCCCTGACCTCCTCAAGAGCATGCTGGGTTTCTGGCATAACCACCCGAGCCTCTCCTATCTGTTCGCCGGCCTCTTCATCGGCCCGACCAGCCAGCATCCGCGCATCGACGAAGCGCGCATGGACAGCCTCAACGAACTCGAAATTGCCTTCTCGCGCGTGTCGCTCGACCGCCCCACGCCGCCCTGGCTCACCGACCGCATCTTCCGCAACATCCTCGCGGACCTCACGGGAAATACCCACCGCACCGAATTCTCCATCGACAAGATGTATGCGCCAGAAAGCAGCACCGGCCGACTAGGCCTCGTCGAATTCCGCGCCCTAGAAATGCCGCCCGATCCGCGCATGTCCGCCGCTCAGATGCTGCTCATGCGCGCCACCCTGGCCGCCTTCTGGCAAACTCCCTACGAGCGTTCGCTCATCCGCTGGGGCACCCGCCTGCACGACGACTTCATGCTCCCGCACTACGTCCAGCAGGATTTCGCCGAGGTCATCGAGGAACTCGCCCAGCTCGGCTTCTCGCTGGACCGCGAGTGGTTCGCGCCCCACACCGAATTCCGCTTCCCGCAAATCGGCGAAATCTCTACCCAGGGCGTCACCGTCGAACTCCGTCACGCGCTCGAAACCTGGCACGTCCTCGGTGAAGAACCCGCCGCCGGCGGCACCGTCCGCTATGTGGACAGCTCCGCTGAACGCCTGCAGGCGAAAGTCTCCGGCTGGGTCGAGGAACGTTACGTCCTCGCCTGCAACGGCTGCGCCGTCCCGCTCACCCAGACGCAAACCGAAGGCGAATATGTCGGCGGCGTGCGCTTCAAGGCCTGGGCGCCACCCTCCGCCCTTCACCCGACCCTGCGCGCGCAAACTCCGCTCACCTTCGATATCTACGACCGCTGGAACGGCCGTAGCCTCGGCGGCATGACCCACCACGTCTCCCACCCCGGCGGCCGCAGCTACGACACCTTCCCGGTCAACGCGAACGAAGCCGAAGCCCGCCGCCGTGCGCGGTTCTTCCCGTTCGGTCATACGCCTGGGCCTATGCCGGAGCCGCGTGTTGTGATGGGACGTGAACATCCGCGGACGTTGGATTTGCGGCGTGCTTTTATTTGAGGAAGGCCAGGGGGCAGAGCCCCCTGGCGGGGTCTGGGGCAAAGCCCCAGCCTTCCTTGCTCCCTGAAGCCAGAGACGAGCTCCTAGACGAGTCGGGACGCCTAAGGCCGTCCTGGCGCCGCATGCTAGGCACATTGCTGGGCCTGGGAACGACGGTCCTCCGGGAGCGCCAAACCGAGATCGACCGCGCCTTCGCCGAAGATGGTGTGGCCGCCGTCCTGGCTGCGACAGGCACCACGAGCTGGCGCTGCGACCCGATCCCTTTCCTCTTCACGGAGGCGGAGTTCGCCGGCCTGACCGAGGCGCTCGCGCAGCGGGCGAACCTGCTCGAGCTGATCCTGGCCGACGTCTACGGCGAGCGGGCGTTGCTGGCCGAGGGCCTGTTGCCGCCGTCGCTGGTCTATCCGTCGCCTGCCTATCTGCGGCCGATGCGCACCGTGACCCCAAGGCGTCACATCCATCTCTACGCGGCCGACGTCATGCGCCGCCCAGACGGTGAGTGGTGCGTGCTGTCCGACCGCACAGCCGAGCCTTCCGGCCTCGCCTATGCGCTGGAGAACCGGCGCGTGATGGGCCGCGTGCTTCCCGAGCTGTTCCGCGCCGTCGAGGTGAGCCAGCTTCGGCCATTCTTCGACAGCTGGCAGGACACGCTCCAGCGCCTGGCGCCGGAGGGCGTCGGCAGCCCAGGGCTGGTTCTGCTGACCCCTGGCCATTCCGACCCGCGCTGGTTCGAGCATGTCGTGCTTGCGCGCGAGCTCAACGCAGCGCTTGTCGAGGACGGCGACCTGACGGTGCGCGACGGTGCGCTGTGGGTGAAGACGCTGGCGGGACTGAGGCCGGTCCATGTCGTCATCCGGTGCCAGGAAGGCCGGTCGGTCGATCCGCTGGAACTGCCCGGCGATACGGCGCAGGGGGTGCCAGGCCTGCTTTGCGCCATACGGGCCGACGCGGTTCAGGTCATGAACGCGCCTGGCGCCGGCTTCGCCGAGGCGCCTGCGCTGGCCGCCTTCCTGCCTGTCCTGGCCAAGCGCCTCCTCGGCGAACCGCTCGCCATGCCGAGCCACGATGTGCTCTGGCTGGGCGACGCATCCTCGCGTGCAGCCGTCGAGAACGATCTTTCCCGCTATCTCATCCGGTCGGACCGCGAGGGCGACACCGGGGCGTCACGCCCGGCCGCCATAAATTTCGACGCGCGCCAGCGCCTTCTCGCATCCATCGCCGAGACGCCCTGGGCCTTTACCGCAAGCCTGCCGCCGCGGCCGAGCTTCGCCCCCTGCACGGGCGAGGGCGACACTCTGGAGCCCAAGTCCCTGGTCGTGCGGCTTTTCCTGATGTTCGACGGCGCTCAATGGCGGCCGCTGCAAGGCGGCCTGGCCAGGGTCCTCACCGAAACCGAGCTGCTCGCCGGCCGCCTGCAGCAATACGCCCTGTCCAAGGATGTCTGGGTCTTGCAGGAGGAGGGCAGCGACATCTACGGCCCCGACAATCTGCAAGTCCCCGCGCTGGCAATCCGCCGCACCGCCGGCGACATACCAAGCCGGGTCGCCGACAATTTCTTCTGGCTAGGGCGTTATCTCGAGCGGTTCGAGAATGCCGCGCGCCTCACCCGCGCGACCATGACCCGGCTCTCACGCGGCGCCCTTTTGCCGCGCGACACGCCCGACCTCGAGGCGTTGGCCGCCTGCCTGGCAGACGCCGGCATCGTCAGCGCCGATTTCACCCCCGCGGCCGGAACCGGCCCTCTGGCAGACATGCTCCGGCGCGCCATGCTCCGTGAGGAAGGCGCCTTCGCCGGCCTGTCGCGCCGTATCGACGGCCTGGCGGACACGTTGCGCGACCGCCTGAGCGGCGAGATGCACGCGACCATCGTGCAGGAGCTCCGCCGCCTCGGCGATTTGCGCGCAAGCTTGCGCAGGCCGGGTGCCACGCGGCCGTCCGCTCCCATGACCGGCGCCATGCTCGAATTTTCCAGCCAGGTGCTGGCATTCTGCGCCACCGTCGCCGGCTATGCCGCCGAGAACATGGTGCGCGGCGGTGGCCGACTGTTCCTCGATCTCGGGCGCCGTGTCGAACGCGGCCAGGCCGTCGCCCGCCAGCTCGCCCACGCGCTGGAACGCCCGCCCGCCCGCCTGGAATCCGCCTTGTCCCTGGCTTTGGAGCTCTGCGACAGCGCTCTCACCTACCGCTCCCGCTATCTCACCGTCCTCCAGCCCGCCTTGGTCATCGACCTTGTCGTCACCGACGACGGCAATCCCCGCAGCCTCGGCTATCAGCTTGCCACCGCGCGCACTGTATTGGCCGTGCTCGGCGGCGCCGAAGACGCGACACTCGCCGCAGCACTGGACAACGCCATAGCCGAGACGCGCCAGATCGTGGCCGAGCTGGTCGACGCCGACGACCAGGCCGAGCACGCAGCCGCCCTGGCGCCGCACCTGCGTTCCATCGAAGCGCAGGTCGCGACAGTCTCCGATCTCGTCAGCCGCCAGTATTTTGCTTTGCTTCCCGTCACCTGGACCGACGGGCTCGTGCTGGCCGATCCGCCGCCATGATCTTCAACGTCAGCCACGTGACCCGCTACGCCTACGGCCGCCCCGTGGACCTTGGTGCGCATCTCATCCATTTGCAGCCGAGGGTTCTCCCGACCCAACGCGTCCTTGAGTCGGCCCTGACACCAGCGCCTCATCCCGGCCGCGTCGAGCAACGCCCCGACTGTTTTGGTAACGAGACCAGCTGGATGTTCCTCGACGTCGCCCACCCGCGTTTCGAGGTCACTCTCTCAGCTCGTGTCGAAGTGCACGCCCGCAGGGTGCCTGAACCAGAAACTACGCTCGCCTGGCAGGATGTCTCCTCTCTCGCCTATGCCGGCGGGAGCATCAGCTTCGACGCGGCGGAATACCTCTTCGAAAGCCCCATGGCCGTCGCCGTTCAGGAAGCACGCGACTACACCGAGCGCTCCTTCCCGGACCGCCGGCCGATCCTCGAAGCCCTGCTGGACCTCAACGCCCGCATACGGCGCGACTTCGCCTTCAAGGCCGGCGTCACGACTGTGAATACCCCGGTACGGCAGGTCCTGGCGCAACGTGCCGGCGTGTGTCAGGACTTCTCGCATTTGATGATCGCCGGCCTTCGCTCCATCGGACTGCCAGCCCGCTACGTGTCCGGTTACATCCGCACTAGGCCGCCGCCAGGACAGGTGCGCCGGCGCGGTGCCGACCAGTCGCATGCGTGGGTAGGCTGCTGGCTAGGCCCTGAACACGGCTGGATCGATCTCGACCCGACCAACGGCATCGTCGTCGCCGAGGAGCATGTCGTGCTGGGCTGGGGCCGGGATTATGGCGACGTCAGCCCGATACGCGGCGTGATCCTCGGCGGCGGCTCGCACAAGGTCTCCGTCAGCGTCGATCTCGAGCCCGAAGACGACAACGCATGAAGAGCATCACGCTCGCAGAAGCCCTGCTTGAAGGCGGTCACGCAATGGCCTCTAGCTTGCAAGGCCGGACGCACAGGAAATTGGAGCCAAGGTGAAGGGTTTGTTGGACGGCTACGACCAGGGCGCTTTCTTCTGCGAACTGATGAATTGCGCGGAGCACGATCCCGCGGTGGCGCTCATCGCCCAGCGCCTGTCCGAAATGGACCCGGCCGAACTCGTCCGCCGCTCCGGCATCGCCGAGGCCGAACTCTACAACCAGGGCATCACCTTCACCGTCTATTCTGACAAGGATGCGATCGACCGCATCCTGCCTTTCGACCTGATCCCACGCGTCATCGCCGCCAACGAGTGGGATATTCTCGAGCGCGGCGTTCGCCAGCGCGTGGCCGCCCTGAACGCCTTCATCTGGGACATCTACCACGACCAGAAAATCCTCAATGACGACATCGTCCCGCGCAAATTCGTTGTCGGCAACGCGAACTTCCGCCCGGAGATGATCGGGCTCGACGTGCCGCAAGGCACCTACGTGCATGTCTGCGGCGTCGACATCATCCGTGACGAGACCGGCGCTTTTCTCGTCCTCGAGGACAACGCCCGCACGCCCTCCGGCGTCTCCTACGTTCTCGAAAACCGCAACATGATGCGACGCATCTTCCCCGATTTGATGGACGGCATAGCGGTCAAGCCGGTCGGCAGCTACGGCGTCATGCTGCAGCAGGCGCTGATGGAAATCGCCCCGCCGCACGTCAGCAACCCGCAAGTCGTTCTGCTCTCGCCCGGCATCTACAACTCGGCCTACTTCGAACATATCTTTCTCGCCCGCGAAATGGGCGTGCCGCTCGTCGAAGGCAACGACCTCACCGTGCAGGACGGCCAGGTATGGATGCGCACTACCGCCGGCCTTTCGCCCGTGCATTCGATCTACCGCCGCCTCAACGACGATTTTCTCGATCCTGACGTCTTCCGCGCGGACAGCACTCTCGGCGTGCGCGGCCTCATCGACTGCTGGCGACGCGGCACCGTCGGCATCGCGAATGCCGTCGGCACCGGCGTCGCCGACGACAAGGCCATCTACGCCTACATGCCGCGCATCATCCGCTACTATCTCGGCGAAGACGCCATCTTGAACAACGTCGAAACCCACATCTGCGCCGAACCCGAAGGCTTGGCCTACACGCTCGCAAACCTCGAAAAGCTGGTCGTCAAGCCGGTGGGCGAATCAGGCGGCTACGGCCTCATCATCGGCCCTCACGCGACCGCGGCCGAAATCGCCGAGTTCCGCAAACAGCTCGAAGCCGACCCGGACAACTACATCAGCCAGCCGATGATCAAGCTGTCGGTTTCGCCGACGCTCTCCGGCACCACGCTCGCGCCGCGCCATGTGGACCTTCGCCCCTTCGCCATCACCGGACGCAAATGCTGGGTTCTCCCAGGCGGCCTCACACGCGTTGCCTTGCGCGAGGGCTCGCTCGTGGTGAACTCCTCGCAGGGCGGCGGATCCAAGGACACGTGGATACTCGAATGAGCGACGCCACCATTCGCAGCCCCCTGCTGCTCTCCCGCTACGCCGAAAGCCTCTTCTGGCTCGCGCGCTACATGGAGCGCGTCGAAAACCTCGCGCGCATCCTCGATGTCACGGACACCTTCGTCCGCCACGGCGCCGACCAGTCCGGCTGGCGCTCGGTCATCCAGATCAATGCCGACGAAGCGAAATTCCTCGAACGCTACGGCGAGGCAAACGCCGAAACCGTCGCGCGCTTCTATCTCGTCGACCGCGATAACCCTACTTCGATCGCATCGACCCTGTTCTACGCACGCGAAAACGCACGCACCCTGCGGCCGCTGATCTCCACGGAAATGTGGGCGCAGATCAACGTCTTCTACAACAAGGTGCGCCTCCTCACCGAAGCCGACGCCGCGCCCTCACGCGTCTCCGGCCTCTGCGCGTACTTCAAGGAACAATGCCAGGCCCACGCCGGCATCACCGATGGCACGTTCTTCCGTGACCAGGGCTGGGCCTTCTACTGCATCGGCAAATACATCGAACGCGGCGACCAGACCTCGCGCCTCGTCGACATCAAATACCACACGCTCCTTCCCTCGGTAGAAGATGTCGGCACCGCGCTCGACGCCAGCCAATGGCACGCCCTGCTGCGTGCTGCCTCCGGCTATCACGCCTTCAGGCGCATCTATCCAAGCGGCATGACCCCATCCTCCGTCGCCGGCTTTCTCCTCCTGAACCACTCCTTCCCCCGCTCCGTCGTTCTCTGCGTACGCCAGATCGAGGTGTATCTGACCCAGCTCAGCTCAGGCTACGGCCTGCGCGGCGTACACGACGCGCAAGAACGCCTCGACGAACTCCGCGCCGCCTTGCTCGACCAATCAATCCAGGAAATCCTGAGCCGTGGCCTGCATGAATTCCTCGACTGGGTGCAGCAGCAATTCAACGGCCTGCACGACGCCATCGCCGCAGCCTTCTGGCGTGATGCCGCTACGCAAAGCCAAAGCCAAGGGTAGGCAAGCACTTCTTTTTTGAAAAAAAGAAGCAAAAAACTTTTGCTCCCTCAGGGGGATCTTGAGGAGAGTCCTCGCCCTAAAAAGCTCAGTGCCACCGCCTCGGCCACCCGGATCCCATCGACGCCCGCTGACAAAATCCCACCGGCGTACCCCGCTCCCTCACCAGCCGGGTACAACCCCACGGTATTCACGCTCTGAAAATCCGCGCCTCGCGCGATACGGATAGGCGAAGACGTGCGCGTCTCAACGCCCGTCATGACCGCATCCTCCATGGCAAACCCCGGGATCTGGCGCGCAAACACAGGCAGAGCTTCACGGATCGCGCCCACGACATAGTCCGGCAGACACAGCGACAAGTCCGTCGGAACCACCCCCGGCTTGTAGGAAGGCACCACGTCGCCGAGCGATACGCTCGCGCGCCCAGCCAGGAAGTCGCCCACGCGCTGACCAGGCGCCGCGTAAGTGCCGCCACCGGCCGCAAAAGCCAGCGACTCCCAATGGCGCTGAAACGCCACGCCCGCCAGCGCCCCGCCCGGATAATCCGCCGGCGTGATCCCCACGACGATCCCCGCGTTCGCATTCCGCTCGGCGCGCGAATACTGGCTCATGCCGTTTGTCACGACGCGCCCCGGCTCCGACGTGGCGGCCACAACGGTTCCGCCCGGGCACATGCAGAAACTATAAACCGAGCGCCCTCCAGGCGTGTGATGCACCAGCTTGTAGTCCGCGGCGCCAAGCAGCTTGTTGCCGGCGAACCCGCCGAACCGCGCACGGTCGATCACCGACTGCGGATGTTCGATGCGCACGCCGATGGAAAATGGCTTCGGCTCGGTAAACACGCCGCGCGCATGCACGGTCTCGAACAGGTCGCGCGCCGAATGGCCAGGTGCCAGCACCACGTGATCGGCCGCAATCTCCTCGCCATCGGCGAGAGTCACGCCGACAATGCGCTGCCCGCCTTCATGCGTCTCGATCGCGACATCGGCGACACGGCAGCCAAACCGGTATTCACCGCCCAGAGACTCGATGGTCCGCCTGATGCTCTCCACCATCGTGACGAGCCGGAACGTGCCGACATGCGGCTTGCTGCTCACCAGGATTTCCGGCGGCGCACCCGCGCGCACGAACTCTTCCAGCACCCGCCTGCCGAGATGCGCCGGGTCCTTGATGCCCGACCAAAGCTTGCCGTCCGAGAACGTGCCGGCGCCGCCCTCGCCGAACTGCACGTTGCTTTCCGGATCCAGCACCGACTTGCGCCACAGCCTGAACGTATCGCGCGTCCGCTCCCGCACCACCCGCCCGCGCTCCAGGATGATCGGCCTGAACCCCATCTGCGCGAGCGTCAGCGCCGCCATCAGCCCGCAAGGCCCGGCGCCGATCACCAAGGGACGGCGCCCAAGAGGCGAGGGGGCCGAGGCGACCATTCTGTACGCCATGTCCGGCGCCGGCCCGATGCCGCGCTCGCCGGCATGGCGGGCAAGCAGCGCCGCCTCCTCGGCCGCAGTCACATCGAGCGTATAAACGAGCTTGATGTCGCTCCTGCGCCGCGCATCGTAGCCCCGCCGGAACACCGTCACTTCGCCAAGCGCCGAATCCTCGACGCCAAGCCGCGCCAGCGCCGCCGCCCGCAGGGCTTCGGGTGGGTGGTCCAGCGGCAGCTTGAGTTCGGTCAGGCGGATCATCGAGGGCGACGGGCTTCACGCGGCAGGGGCCGGTGATATAGGGAGGCGCCCAAAGAACCAAGGACGCCCCCATGACCGAGGCCTCGAACGAGACTGGCATGCGTATGGAAAAAGACGCCATGGGCCAGGTCATGGTCCCAGACGCCCATCTCTGGGGCGCGCAGACTCAGCGCTCCATCGAGAATTTTCCCATCGGCACGGACCGCTTCCGCTTCACCCGCCCTGTCATCCGCGCCTTCGGCATCCTGAAGAAGGCCGCCGCCCTCGCCAACGGCGACCTCGGCGAACTCACGCCTGACAAGGTGGAGCTCATCACCCGCGCCGCGTCGGAAATCATCGACGGCCGTCTGGACGCCGAATTCCCCCTGGTCGTTTTCCAGACCGGCAGCGGCACCCAGACCAACATGAACGCCAACGAGGTCATCGCAAACCGCGCCATTCAGCTCGCCGGCGGCAAGGTGGGCTCCAAAACGCCGATCCACCCGAACGACGACGTGAACCACAGCCAGTCCTCCAACGACACCTTCCCGACCGCCATGCACATCGCCGCCGTCGAGCAGATCGAGCACCGCCTCCTCCCCGCCGTCACCAAACTCCGCGACACCCTGCACGCCAAGGCGGAAGCCTTCGCGCACGTCGTCATGATCGGCCGCACCCACCTCCAGGACGCAACGCCCGTTACCCTGGGCCAGGTGATCTCAGGCTGGGTGGCGCAACTCGACAGCGCGATGGCCGCCATCCGCATCAACCTCCCCGGCCTGCTAGAGCTCGCCATCGGCGGCACCGCGGTCGGCACCGGCCTGAACGCCCACCGCGACTTCGGCGACCGTACTGCCCACTACATCGCGGCCGAAACCGGCTTCGCCTTCATCAGCGCCCCGAACAAATTCGCCGCCCTCTCCGCGCACGACGCCATGGTCACAGTCAGCGCCACCCTGCGCACCCTCGCAGGCGCCCTGATGAAGATCGCTAACGACGTGCGCTGGTACGCCTGCGGCCCTCGCGCCGGCATAGGCGAGATCCTCATCCCCGAGAACGAGCCCGGCTCCTCCATCATGCCAGGCAAGGTAAACCCCACCCAATCCGAAGCCCTCACCATGGTCGCCGTACAGGTGTTCGGAAACGACGCCGCCGTCGCCTTCGGCGGCAGCCAGGGCAATTTCCAGCTCAACGTCTTCAAGCCGGTGATGCTTCACAACCTGCTGGAATCCGCGGCTCTCCTCGCCGACGGCTGCCTGGCCTTCAACGACCATTGCGCCATCGGCATCGAACCAGACGCCACCCGCATCGCGCAGAACGTGCAGAACTCGCTCATGCTGGTTACCGCGCTCAACCCGCACATCGGCTACGAGAAGTCCGCGCAGATCGCACTCAAGGCACATCGCGAAGGCACTGGTTTGAAAGAAGCCGCCCTGGAACTGGGCTTTTTGTCATCCGAGGATTTCGATGCCTGGGTCAAGCCTGAGGAGATGACGGGAACGATGTAGTAAGGCAGCGCTTCTTCTTGAAAGAAGAAGCAAAAACTTTTTGCAACCTAACGGCGGCTAATTGGAAGAGCCGAGCCCAAAGTCGCAAAGGTTTTTTGGTTCTTTTTTTCAAAAAAGAACGCCTTCCTCACGGCCGCTGGTAAACCCCAATAGTCCGAGCCGAAGCCAGCGCGTTCCCCTTTAAAGTCCGCAGCAGCATCCCCCGCCCAGGAGGGCTGGAAAAACTCGGCATCGTATCGAACGCGAATAATTGAAACGCATACCGGTGCGGCCCATGCCCGGGAATAGGGCCAGGCGCCATCCAGCCCGCGCGTGCGACTGAATTGCGCCCAGCCTTGAAGCCGAGCGGCGACTGCCGCGTCTGGCGCAAGGCAACCCCACCCTCAGGGATGCCGGAGAGGGTAGGCGGCATCGAGTGCAGCAGCGCATGCACGAGCGGGCGTGGAAACGGCGCATCGGCGTCTTCCACGATGAGGGCGAGCGACCGCGTGTTCGCCGGCACCCCGTGCCAGTCGAGCGGCGGGAACAGGCTTTCGCCATCCTGTGTGTAGCGGTCCGGAATGGTGCCGCCGTCGCCGAACGCCGGGCTGCTGATCACCATGCCGTGCGCCGGCACCTCCATTCGGCTGCTGGCGAGCGCGCCGAGGCCTGGTCTGACCTGGCGGAGCATTTGACCGACTTTCCTGGCCCACTCGTTCGCCATGCAGACTCCCCAGGCGCGCCCGGCAGACCAGGGCGGCGCATGCCGCTGTTTCCTCCTGTCGCAGCGCCGGCGCAACCCTGACATGAGGCGGTCACACTTTGCGACGCACTGCGTTGCAGCAACCATGTGCTGCGCGGCTATGCCCGCCTACCGGAGTGCCCATGAGCCAGACGATCGCCGCCGAGCCACTGAGCACCACCACGCCCGCGCGTGTCGCCAGCACGGTCATGCCCGTGCTCTGCGCCGTCAGCTTCGCCCACCTCGTGAACGATATGCTGCAGTCGGTCCTGCCAGCGATCTATCCGGTGCTCAAGCTCCGGTTCGGGCTGGCCTTCGCCCAGATCGGCCTGATCTCCCTGGTGTATCAGCTGACCGCATCGGTCTTGCAGCCGCTGATCGGCGTGTTCACCGACAGGCGGCCGATGCCCTATTCACTGCCTGTCGGCATGGGCTTCACCTTGCTTGGGCTGCTGCTTCTGTCGTCTGCCGCGAGTTACCCAGCCTTGCTCGCTGCCGTGGCCTTCGTCGGCATCGGCTCGTCGATCTTCCATCCCGAGAGTTCGCGTGTGGCACGCATGGCCTCCGGCGGCCGGCATGGCCTCGCGCAGTCGGTGTTCCAGGTCGGCGGCAATGCCGGGGCGGCATTGGGGCCGCTGATGGCAGCGTTCATCGTGGCGCCTGATGATGTGCACAATGCCGGGCAGGGCAGGGTGGCCTGGTTCGGCCTCGCCGCAGTCGCTGGTATCATCGTGCTCACCTTCGTCGGCCGCTGGTATCAGCACCGCGCCACCGTCCGGGTCGCGCGCAGCAGCGCCGCGCACCAGTCGCCGGTGAAGAATGTCGGCGTCGTCATCGCCCTGCTCATGGGCCTGATGGTGTCGAAGTTTTTCTACATGACCAGCATGAGCAGCTACTACACCTTCTACATGATGGCGCAGTTCCATCAGACCCCTCACGCCGCGCAACTGTGCCTGTTCGTGTTCCTCGGCGCAGTCGCAGCCGGCACGCTCGCCGGCGGACCGATCGGCGACCGCATCGGCCGCAAGCGCGTCATCTGGACGTCGATCCTCGGCGTGCTGCCTTTCACCCTCGCACTGCCATACATGAACCTCACGGGCACCATCCTGATGACGATCCCGATCGGCCTCCTCCTGGCCTCCGCCTTCCCGGCAATCGTGGTCTACGCCCAGGAAATCATGCCTGGCCGGGTGGGCACCGTCTCCGGCCTCTTCTTCGGCCTGGCATTCGGCTTGGGCGGCGTGGGCGCCGCCCTTCTCGGCATTCTCGCCGACCACAGCAGCATCCAGTTCGTCTACAAACTCTGCGCGTTCCTGCCGGCGCTAGGCTTGCTCGCCGCATTCCTCCCGGAGAACCGCCCGGTTCGAAGTGAAACGGCGTAAGATCCACCAAGAGGCATGACAGACCGCAAGAGGCTACGAGAGGTGAGGCAGAAGAGGACGCCTTCGCGGTCTTTGTGTCTTCGTGGTGGACCTTGCTCGTCTCGCGAGTGGAACAGACTCAATCGACGATAAGCCGAGCCAACCGCTCAAACTCGCCAACATTCAAAGTCTCAGCCCGCCGCTCTCCCGAAATCGAAGCGCACTCCAGCAATGCCTCGCCGCCCAACGCCCGCAACGATCCGCGCAACATCTTCCGCCGCTGCCCGAAAGCCGCCGCCGTCACCCGCTCCATAGCCGCAAACAAGGCCGCCGAAGGCTGCTCCGCCTTCGGAACCATGCCCACCACAGCCGAATACACCTTGGGCGGCGGCGTAAAGGCACTAGGCGGTATCCGCATCATCAGCGCCGTCGTGCAAGTCCACTGCGACAGCACCGCCAGCCGCCCATACGCCTCGCTATCGACGGCCGCAGCTATCCGCTCCGCCACCTCCAGCTGAAACATCAACGTCAAACGCTCCCAGCAAGCTGCCTGACGCAGCCAGCCGATCAGCAAAGGTGTCGCAACGTTATAGGGCAAATTAGCAACGATCTGCCGCGGCGCCGCCACCAGCGCCGCCAGATCCATTGCCATCGCATCGCCCTCCAGCAGCCGCAGGCGATCACCCACCAACGTCGCCAATGCCCGGCCCGCTACCGCCGCCCGAGGATCGATCTCAACCGCGGTCACCGAAGCAGCCCCAGTCTCCAACAACGCCCGCGTCAGCCCGCCAGGCCCAGGACCCACCTCGATCACATGCCGGCCAGTCAAATCCCCAGCCTGGCGCGCGATCTTTTCCGTCAGGTTCTCATCCAACAGAAAATGCTGGCCTAGCTTCCGGCGCGCATCGAGCTGGTAGTCGGCTATGACCTGGCGGAGGGGAGGCAACATGGTGAAGAGCCTCCGAGCAAGAAAGAAAGATCTTCTTTTTTGAAAAAAAGAAGCAAAAAACTTTTGCGATGTGGGACCGAGATCGTGGGAATGCCCGGCTTAAGTGTGTAAAAGTTTTTTGGTTCTTTTTTTCAAAAAAGAACTTGCTTCCTTCCTATCACAAAATAAACCGGCTCAAATCCCCCCGAGCCGCCAAAGGCGCCACCTTCTCATTCACATAAGCCGCATCCACCCGAACGACTTCGCCATTCCGGTCGCTAGCAGAAAAGCTGATCTCCTCCAGCAACTTTTCCAACACCGTCGCCAGCCGCCGCGCCCCGATATTCTCGACCCGGTCGTTGATATCCGCGGCAAGCCCCGCCAAGGCATCGATCGAATCATCCGAGAACTCGAGCGTCACGCCCTCGGTCTTCATCAGCGCCGAATATTGCTTCAGCAGCGAATGCTCAGGCTCTGTCAGGATCCGCCGCATGTCCTCGCGCGACAGCGGCGCCAACTCGACGCGTATCGGCAAACGCCCCTGCAATTCCGGCAGCAGGTCCGAGGGCTTGGCGAGGTGGAACGCGCCCGACGCGATGAACAGAATGAAATCCGTTTTCACCGGCCCATATTTTGTGGAAACCGTGGTGCCTTCGATGAGCGGTAAAAGGTCGCGCTGCACGCCTTCGCGCGACACATCGCCACCGCGAAACCCGCCTTCGCCCGTGCGGGCGCAAACCTTGTCGATTTCGTCAAGAAATACGATGCCGCTTTCCTCGGCATGCTTGATGGCGTCGCGCGTGAGGCGCTCGGTATCCATCATCCGGTCGGCCTCTTCGCGCTCGAGCAGCGGCCGCGCTTCGGCGACCTTCAGCCGCTTTTGCTGCGTGCGGCCGCCCATCATGCCGCGCATCATTTCGCCGAGATTGATCATCTGCCCAGGCGGGACGCCGGGAAGATCGATCTGGCTCACGCCCGCGGGTCCGTTGTCGGCAAGGTTCACCTCGACGTCCTTGTCCTCCAACTCGCCGGCGCGCAGCATCTTGCGGAACTTGCTTTTGGTCTCTGCACTCGCCGTGGCACCCACCAGCGCATCCACCAGCCTGTCTTCTGCACTCCCTTCGGCCCGCGCTTGAACTTCGCGCCGGCCGCTCTCGCGCAACATGTTCAGGCTGACCTCGACCAGGTCGCGCACGATGCTGTCCACATCGCGGCCGACAT
Source organism: Acetobacteraceae bacterium (assembly GCA_965198825.1). Lineage (GTDB taxonomy): Bacteria > Pseudomonadota > Alphaproteobacteria > Acetobacterales > Acetobacteraceae > BOG-908. Next base: position 1,309,352 of record CBDAQB010000003.1, read on the forward strand.
AGCCCACCTCGGTGAACTTCGTCGCTTCCACCTTCAGGAACGGCGCCTGCGCAAGCTTCGCCAAACGGCGCGCGATCTCGGTCTTGCCGCAGCCTGTCGGCCCGATCATCAGGATGTTCTTCGGCATGACCTCTTCGCGCATGCCTTCGGAGAGCTGGCTGCGCCGCCACCGGTTCCGCATGGCGATGGCAACAGCGCGCTTCGCATCCGCCTGGCCCACGATGAACCGATCCAGCTCACCCACGATTTCGCGCGGCGAATAGGTGAGAACCTCCATCACAGGGTCTCCACAATGACGGAGTAGTTCGTATAGACGCAGATGTCTCCCGCGATCTTCATGGCGCGGCGCGCGATCTCCTCGGCCGACAAGCCCTCCACACTGAGCAACGCGCGCGCCGCCGCCAGCGCATAATTCCCGCCCGAACCGATGGCGATCACGCCATCTTCCGGCTCGAGTACATCGCCATTGCCTGTCAGCGTATAGCTATGTGTGTGGTCGGCCACGGCCATCATCGCCTCGAGCCTGCGAAGATAGCGGTCGGTGCGCCAGTCTTTCGCCAACTCGACGCAGGCGCGTTCAAGCTGGTTGGGAAAGCGTTCAAGCTTGGCTTCCAGCCGCTCGAGCAGGGTGAAGGCGTCAGCCGTCGCGCCGGCGAACCCGGTGATCACGCCGCCATCGGTGCCGATACGCCGGACCTTGCGCGCGTTTCCCTTCACCACGGTCTGGCCCATGGTCACCTGGCCGTCGCCTGCCATGGCGACCTGGCCGCCGTGACGAACGCAAAGAATAGTTGTGCCGTGCCAGCCGATCGGATCGGCGGCGTTGGATTGGTGCTGCATGGTGGCGTCAGATGGGTAGGCAGAACCGCCGAACAAGCGGCAGGGCAGGGGCCCCGCCGATGCTCATCGACAGACTAGGCGGCCCGGCTCCGGATGCGCAGGAGCTCGGTCACCGCCGGCGCAGGCATCGGCTCGGAGAAATAGTAGCCCTGCCCATTCCGGCACCCGAGCGCCACGAGCGACGCGCAGGTCTCCGCACTCTCGACGCCCTCCGCCATCACTTCGACGCCCAGGCTCTGCCCAAGTCCGATCATGGCGCGCACGCAAGCGGCTGACCGGGGATCGCGGTCCATTTCCATGATGAAGCGGCGATCGATCTTGATCTTGTCGAACATCAGCGCCCGCAGATGGTAGATGCTGGAGCTGCCGACGCCGAAATTATCCAGCGTCACCCGTGTTCCGCGGGCATGCAGCGCCGATATCACCTCGGCCGCCACCGCCAAATCCTGCACCAGCGCACTTTCCGTCACTTCCAGCTCGATGCGCTCCGGATCGATCGGCTCAGCGCCAATGGAGGCGGGGCTCTGCACCAGCGAGATCAGCTCACGCAACTGGCTCGGCGAGGCATTGAAGGCAAACGTCAGATGGTCCGGCCAGTGGCGCGAATCCCGCGAAAGCTGACGGAACAGGCTGATGCTAATCGCGCCGGCCAGGCCAAGCTCTTCCGCCAAAGGAATGAACAGGTCGGGTGTCAGGATCCCGCGCTCAGGGTGCCGCCAGCGCACCAGGATCTCCAGCCCGGTGATGGCGCCCGTCGCCAGGTTCATCATCGGCTGATACCAGGGCTCCAGATGCTCCGAACTGATCGCCTCGCGCAGTTCGCGGGCGAGGGCGAAGCGCGCACGCGACGCCGCCTCTGCCTCGCGGTCGAACCAGCCCCAGCTCTCGCCGGACAACCGGACGCGATCCAGCGCCACCGAAGCGGCGCGTATCAGGCTCTCGGCGCCTGACGCATGATCTGGCGAGCGCGCAAGGCCCATGTTCACGCGAACGGTCTCGCCCTGACCGCTGGCAAGCAGCGGCTCCTGAAGCGCCAGGATGACTTTCAGCGCCGCCGCTTCGGCCGCCTCACGCCCGGCACTCGCCTCCAGCACCCAGCCGAACTCATCGGCGCCGACGCGCGCAACATGGTTGCGGTTCGCGGCAAGGTTCCGCAGCCGATCGGCAAACGCACGCAGAACTTCGTCCCCGTGGCGCAGCCCGTGCGCACTGTTCAATTGCTTGAAATTCTCGATGTCGATGAGCAGGACGGAAACGGCCTCGCCCCTGCTCATCGCCTTTGCAACGCTCTCGGCAAACCCTTGCATGTTGGCCAGGCCGGTGAGTGCGTCCGCCCGCGCCAACCGGAACGCTTCGCCCGTGGCGCGCGCCATCTTCTGCTCGTGCCGATGCAGCCGCCAACTCTGCCACCCAAGCAGCGCCGTTCCGGCGATCACGACCAGCCAGATGAGCATTGTTTGCTCGGAGAACCCAGGCGCCGCCATTCGTCATCCCTTCAGTGTGCCGCGGTGCGACTTGCGCGTATGGTGATATACCCGGAACAACATTGCAACCGGGTAAAGGTTGTAGGTGTGTTGTATTTCGCTCAGGAGTTGCGTTACAGCAACCGCAGGCGGGGCTACAGGAAGGCATGTTTTCGCCACCAGTCGCGGGGCGCCGCAGGCAGCACCGCATCATCGCCTTGGTCTGGATCGCCGGCCTGCTCATGGCGCTCGCCGCCTACGAAGTCGGCCCGGACAATTTTGTCCAATCCGCTTTCCTCCTCTTCGACCGCCTCGCCGACGCCACCCAGCAACTCCTCCACGAGTTCGGCGCCCGCACCTACGACCTGCTCAGGGCGCTGGCGCTTGGCCTCTTCGCCATCTTCTTCGTGCTGTCCGTCGTCGCTGCCCAGCGTGGCCTGCCCGCCCGCGGCACCCTGCTGATCGTGACTCTGCTCTTCCTCATCCTCGTCTGGCACGAAGGCCCGGAAGCGACCGGTCACTGGATGCTGGCCTTTCTCCTCGCAGCAGCGGGCGCCGCCAGCGTCACCAGGCGCCTGACCGAAATCTAGGACCGGCGCGCCTCGAAGAACGACCGCAGCAGCCCCGCAGCCTCCGCCTCGCGCACCCCGCCGATCACCTCAGGCACGGGCAAACTGCCCGGCCGGTCGAAAACGCGCGCGTTGTGCTCCACCCCGCCGCCCTTCGGATCGTAGGCGCCGAACACCAGGCGACGTATCCGGAAAAGCCCAACGGCCGCCGCGCACATGGGGCAGGGCTCCAGCGTCACCCAAAGATCGCAGCCGGTCAGACGCGGGCTGCCGAGCATCACCGCCGCGGCGCGCATCGCCAGCATTTCGGCGTGTGCCCCCGCATCATGATCGGCCTCCACCCGGTTGCCGGCGCGCGCAAGCACCGTCCCATCCGGCCCGGTTACCACCGCACCGACAGGCACCTCGCCACGCGCCGCCGCCGACGCCGCTTCCTCCAGCGCCAGCTGCATGGCGCTGCCGGCATGGCCCGCACCCTGGGCAACGCCCTCTCCGGCCATTACGAGTCGCCCATGGCAAGACACTCCAGACCCGTCATCGGCGTCACCCTCGATGCGGAACCGCCCGGCGGCTACTCCGCCTACCCCTGGTATGCGCTACGCTGCAACTACGCCGACGCCATCGTGGCGGCCGGCGGCCTGCCTCTGCCGCTTACCCACCATGCGGAACTCACCGCCGAAACCCTCGACCTCATAGACGCCCTCGTCGTCACCGGCGGCGCCTTCGACGTCGATCCTGCGCTCTACGGCGAAACCGGAGCCGCACACCCGACCATCATCATGAAGCACGGCCGAACCGCGGCCGAGCACGCGCTGCTGCATGGCGCCCTGGAACGCGGTATGCCCATCCTCGGCATCTGCGGCGGCGAGCAACTCCTGGCGGTCGCTCTCGGCGGCACGCTCATCCAGCACATCCCTGACGCTCGCCCTGACGCCATGGACCACGAGCAAAAAAATCCGCGTCACGAGCCCGGCCACCCGGTCGCCATCACGCCTGGCACGCTGCTCGCCCGCATCACCGGCCAGGCCACGATGCAGGTGAACACCTCGCACCACCAGGCTGTCCTGAACCCAGGTCCACGCGCCATCGTCAACGCACTCGCCCCCGACGGCATCATAGAAGGCATCGAGGATCCCTCGCGCCGCTTCTGCCTGGGCGTCCAATGGCATCCGGAATTCCACATCGACGCCGGCGACGCCCGCATCTTTGCAGCCCTCCTCGAAGCAACCCGGTCATGACCGACGAAGAGGCCCCGGGCCCGCGCGGCGACCGCATCGCGAAATATCTCGCCCGCGCCGGCGTCGCCAGCCGGCGCGACGCCGAACGCCTTCTCGCCGAAGGCAAGATCATGCTCAACAACGTCCGCGTCGAGCACCCCGCCACTTTCGTCACGCCAGGCGACATCGTCGTCGTTGACGGCAAACTCGTGGACGCCCCCGACCGTCCCCGCCTGTGGCGCTACCACAAGCCGGATGGCGTCATGACCACGCACAAAGACCCGCAGGGCCGGCCCACTGTCTTCGACAAAATGCCGCCAGGAATGCCGCGGGTCATCAGCGTGGGAAGACTCGACCTCAACAGCGAAGGCCTCCTGCTTCTCACCAACGATGGTGCACTGGCCAGGCAACTCGAGCTTCCCGCCAACGGCTGGCTACGCCGCTACCGCGTGCGCGTGCACGGCGAAGTGGAACCCTCAGCACTCGCCTCGCTGGACCGCGGCCTGATCCTCGACGGCGTCCGCTACGCCCCCATCGAGGCCGGCCTGGACAGCGTCAAAGGCAGCAACGCCTGGCTCACCGTGTCCCTGCACGAAGGCCGAAACCGCGAAATCCGCAAGGTCATGGCGCACCTGAACCTGCAAGTGACCCGCCTCATACGCGTCGCCTACGGCCCATTCCAGCTCGGCAATCTCGACCGCGGCGAACTCGCCGAAGTGCCGCCCAAGGTCCTGCGCGAACAATTGCCAGAAGGGCTACCCGGCCTGCGCGCCGGCCACTGACGACCGATGCCGAACGACGCACCGATCCTCAGCGTCGTCGTCGTCACCTGGAACTCCGCCGATACCATAGCAGCCTGCCTCGACAGCCTCTCTGCATCGAAACTTCCCGGCAAAATCGAAACCATCGTTCTCGACAACGCCTCCACGGATGACACCCAGCAACTCATCGCGACCGCCTATCCTCACGTCACCCTCGTCCGTTCCGCGGAAAACCTCGGCTTCGCCCGCGCAAACAACCGCGCCTTCATCCAGGCAGCCGCACATAACATTCTCCTGCTGAACCCGGATGTCGTGCTGCAGGATCCCAACGCGATCGCCGGCATGCTCGGCATCCTGCAAAAGCACCCGGACATCGCAGCACTAGGCCCAAGACTGATTTTCGAAGACGGCACGCACCAGGTCGGCGACGCCGGTTTCCGCCCCTCGACCCTGAACATGATCGTCCACGGCCTGGGGATCGCCCATTTGATCCCCAGCCTGCGAACGCTCTACCTGGTCCGCCCCGACCGCATCGCAGCCACCCTCATCGACATCGACTGGATTTGCGGCGCCTGCCTTCTCGTCCGCAGAACAGCCATCGAAGATGCCGGCCCTCTAGACGAGCGGCTCTTCCTCTACGCAGAAGACGTAGAATGGGGCTGCAGAATGCGCGACCACGGCCTGCGCCTCGCCTATCTGCCGCGCGTGAAAGTCACACACCTGCAAGGCCGTTCCGAACAGCAGGCAGGCGCCCCCGTCTCGACGCGCTGGCTCACCAGCTTGCTTAGCCTCTACGAACGCCTGAACGGCAATCGATGGATGCCCCCAGTATGCGGCGCATTCGCGGCCGGCTTCTCTGGCCGGGCTGTCATCTATGCAATTCTAGCTGTGGCCAGACCGGGAAAGGCGCGTTTCTATCGCGGGCGTGCGACGGCGCTGCGGGAATATGCTAAGGCAAGCACTTCTTTTTTGAAAAAAAGAAGCAAAAAACTTTTGGATCCTTAGGCACGGCACTTCCTCAACCTCGGTCCCAAGTCGCAAAAGTTTTTTGGTTCTTTTTTTCAAAAAAGAACTTGCTTGCTTCCTAATAAACCCGATGCAAAGCCCGAAAAGGCGTCAACAAGATAATCTTCAAATCCAGCCAAACCGACCACCGCGACACGTAATCCAGATCATACCGGATACGCGCCTGCGCCTTCTCGATCGTATCGATCTCGCCGCGGTAGCCATTGATCTGGGCAAGGCCGGTCAGCCCGGGCTTGACCCTGTGCCGAGCCGCGTAGCCCGCCACCGCCTCGTGGTAGAGTTCCCCTGCCACCGTCATCATGATCGGGTGGGCGCGTGGGCCGACGAGCGACATGTCGCCGCGAAACACGTTGATGAGTTGTGGCAGTTCATCGACGCTGGTGGCGCGCAACACGCGGCCCACGCGAGTGATGCGCGGGTCGCCGCGTACGGTGCGCACGGCGCCGGTGGGATCGCCGAGCTTGTCGTGCATGCTGCGGAACTTCAGCACCGTGATGGGCTGGTTGTTGAAGCCGAAACGGCGTTGCCGGAACAGGATCGGTCCGGGCCCTTCCATGCGTATGGCGATGGCAGCAGCCAGCATGATCGGCGCGAAGAACACGAGCAGAAGTGCCGACAGGATACGGTCCTCGAGCCCCTTGGCGATGCGTCCCCAATCCCCGAGAGGCGGCCTGCTGACTTGCAGCAATGCCAGGCTACCGACCTGGTGCGCATGGATGACCGGCATCTCCAGCGCCTCGCCTTCGGGGCAAAGCACCACTTCCACCGGCAGCTCCGACAGTGCGCGGCTGATAACGTTCAGCGCTGCCACTGTCTGAGATCCGAACCCGATCATGACGGTCTCCACCGACCGGTCGCGCACGAACGCCACCAATGTTTCGGTCGAGGTCAGGCACGGCACCACGGGAATATGCGTCAGGGGCGCCTGCGTCGCGTCCGGCTCCTCATCGCTGCAGATGGCGACGAGGTCGTAATAGTCGCGCAGACCTGGGCCCGCGAGCCGGCCACGAAGTTCCGCCACTGTCTTCGCGCCGCCGACGATGACCAGCCGGCGGCGCATCCAGCCGCAGGACCGCCACCAGGCGATCTTCGCACGCAGCGTCATGCGCGACAGGCCGAGGCCCACGGCTCCAAAGGCGAACCAGATGCCGACCCAGCCGCGTGAGACAAAGGTTTCGGCATGCAGGAAGAACACGATGCCGAGCAGCGCCAGCAGGGCTGCGAACCAGCAGCCCATGGCGCGCCAGGGGCGAAGGAACGGTGTCTCCAGCGCATCCTCGCGATAGAGTCCGAGGCTGTTTCCCACCAGCCCGCTCATGCTGGCGCCGGCGCAGGAGATGGCAAAATAATCGAGGAACTCGTTACGGATGTAGCCAAGGTCTGCGTAGGCCAGTAGCGCCAGAGCGCCGGCGGCCGTGATCGCAAGAGCGTCCAGCAGGGCGAGCATGCCGCAAACCAGTGGGGCCGTTATTGAATGCCATGGTGCTCGGCGTGAACCCAGTAGACGTCCCAGCGTGACCCAGGCTTCCCCCTGCACACGGTCCATCGGCGCGGGACCGGCTGCCGGGCGCGGAACCATGGGCTCCGTCGCCATTGGTTTTGGAGATGGATTTATCACGGGTGCAAGATTAAAGCGTGCGGCGCAATGGAGCAATGAACATCCTGCCGCAGGATCGGCCACCTGGCCTTGATCCTTTACTAAGCCCGCCCGCTTTTCGGCGCTGCCATTGCCCGGCGCAGCGACTGGCGTTTCAGCCGCTGAAAGATCTTGGCGTAGATCGCCCGGGCGCCTGCGGGCCAGACCGGCGTCAGCGCCCGCGCCGCCGCTCGCGCGCAGGGCATGGTCAAGGGGCCTAGCGCCGCATCGGCGATCCTGTGCCTCAGCGCCGGCCGCAGGGCTCTCGCCAAGATATGGTTGCCCGGCTTCCCCTCCTCGGTGCGCCGGCGCTGCCATTCGGCCAGCGAGCGGCCCTCCCGGTCGGCGATGCGCAGATAATCTCCCTCGCTCAGCCGATGGTAATGCAGCCCTAGCGCCGCGGGACAATACAGCAGCCGCAATCCATGCGGCGCCAGGCGCTCGCCGAGTTCGATATCCTCGTGCCAGCGCAACGCCTCGTCGAAGAGGCCATGACGCAACAGGAAATCCCGCTTCACCGACAGATTGCAGGTGAAGAACGCATCCCAGGATAGCTCTTGTTTTCCCTCGAAAGTCTCGAAACCCGCATCGTGGTGCAACGCCGAGAAAAGCGATGGCGGCACGTCCGGCGAGATCGTCATGCGCCCGAGCACGGCGACGCCGTCCTCGGGATGCGCCTCGTGCAGTGCCAGGTGCCTGGCCACCAGCTCGGGCACGCCAATCGTGTCGTCGTTGATGATGAGCAAAATCGGCGCGCGTGCCAGCCGGATCGCCGCATTGCGCGCGGCGTTCGCGCCCGCGTTCCCCTGCCGGAAATGTTGCACCGGTACTGCCGCGGCATCTGCCCAGGCGGCCACCATCGTGCCCGTACCATCGGTCGATCCGTCATCGGCCACGATGATCTCCATCGTGCCGGCAGGCACCGTCTGCGCCGCCAGCGCGTCCAGGCACCGGCGAAGCACTGCCACCCTGTTGAACGTCGGGATAATCACCGAGCAGACCGGCGCCGAGGCGCTCACGGGACGAACCGCTCCAGCAATTGCTCATAGGCGCCCAGCACCTGCGCCGGCGTGAAAGCCTCCTCATACCGGGCAGCGCTCGCTGCGCGCGCCGCTTTGAGGGCCGCCTCAGGCCTGTCCAACAGTTCATCGAACGCCGACGCACAACCTGCCGCGTCGGCAAAATAGACCGCCGCATCCTCCGCGACCCACCGATTGAAGCGATTGTCGCGCGCCAGGATCGGTGCAGGCGCCGCCAGCGCCTCCACCAGCGATGGATTAGTCCCCCCCACCTGGTGGCCATGCACATAAAGGCACGCGAACTTGCGAAGCGCGCCAACCACTGCCTCGTCGAAGATCGCGCCAGGAAAGATCACCTCAGCGCCCGCCTCATCGGCCACCTGCCGATGATACCCGTTCGTCTCGGGCCGGTAGCGCCCCAGCACCACCAGCTTCTTCCCGCGTGGCCGCGCCGAAAAGGCACGCACGATGTCCAGGATCGAGTTCTCCGGCTCAGGCCTGCAGATCATCAGCGCGAACCCATCCGGCACGACGCCGAACGGCGCCAGCAGCGCGGCATCCGCGTCCTCAACCGGATCCGCGCAATAGGGGATCATCGTCGTCTTACCGCCGGCGAAGCGGTTGGCCAGGTGCCGCGCGATCTCAGGATGGTCGGCGATCAGATGGTTGCCGAGCCTGCACGCCAGCCACTCGTTCACATAGAACCAGGCTTTTACCAGCCGCGACCATTTCGCCCGCCGCCACTCGATCCCGTCCATGTTGAAGATGTTCACCCGGCCGCGCAGGCGGAACAGCAGCGCCAGAATGGCGGTGTTGTAGCCCATCGTCAGCAGCAGCCGGTCCTCGCCCGCCGCCCGCCAGGCCGCCTTCGCGTCGAAGATGATCGAGCCCAGCGAGCCGCCGCGTGCATCGGCCAACTGCACCAGCGTCACCCCATGCCACGACGCTTCGCCCCGGCCGGTCTCGTCCTGGCAATAAACCGCCACGTCCCAGCCGCGCTTGACCAGATAGGGCGCCAGCCGGGCCACGAAGGACTCGAACCCGCTGTGCGCGCTAGGAAGTCCGCGCGTCCCAAGGATCGTCAGCCGCCTCCGCGCCGCTTCACCCGGTGCTCCAGCGGCCACGGCGTCCCCATTTGACCTCGGTTCGACTGCGGCACTACGAGAAGGAACGGCAAGGTGGCAATGGTCATGGTGTTTCGGCTGACTTATCGATGATTTCCGGCTCATGATCGCCGGCTGGCTTTTCGGTCGAAAAAGAGGCGCCCCTCCCGCCGCAGATGCTGCCACCGAAGCAGCCACGTCGTCGCTCGTCCCGATCACCACCCCGCTTCAGATCCGCCGCGCGGCAGAGTCGGTCCGCACCGTCCCGACCGCGGCCCCCGCCTTCGCGCGGCAAAAGGCCGTTGCGGACGCCGACGACACGCTCTCCCAGCCGACCCTCGCCCGCTCGCCCTTCACTCCCACCCAGCCGGTGCAGAACGCCGCCGCCCTGATCGGCCGCCGAACCCAGGTCGAGCGCGCCATCGCCGCCATCGAACTGGAACGCGCCCATGTCGCCATCTTCGGCGAGCGCGGCCACGGCAAAACCTCGCTCGCCAACATCGTGGCGGGCCTGGCCGAACAGGCTGGCTTCGGCGTCGTCCGCCATGCCTGCTCAGCGGGCGCTACCTTCTCCGACCTGATCGGCGCCGTGCTCGACAAAATTCCGGCGCGCTTCCTCCGCCGTGCCGCCCCCGACCCGTTCGAACCAACCCCCTCCGGCCCAACCCCCGAATGGAGCGTCGCCGAAGCCACCGCCGCCCTCGAACGCATCCGCTCCGGCCACGTGCTCGTCTTCATCGATGAGTTCGACCGCCTCGCAGCCCCCAACGCTCGCCGCGACATGGCCGAGCTGTTGAAGAACGCCTCCGACCTCGCCCTGCACATCTCCTTCATCCTGATCGGCGTCGCCGAATCCCTCGACGAACTCCTCGCCCTTCACCAATCCATCCACCGCAATCTTGTCGCCATCCCCATGCCCCTGCTGCCGGACGCCGACCTCGCGGTGCTGCTCACCCAGGGCTGCGAAAAGCTCGGCCTCCGCCTCGAATCGGACGCCGAGGCGATGCTCCTCCAGCTCGCCCATCAATCGCCTTTTACCGCCCAGCAACTCGGCCTTCACGCCACCGCCGCCGCCCAGCGGCGCGGCAGCGACGCCGTCGCCATAGCGGATGCCGCCGACGCCGCGCGCATCGTTCTCGAGGAAACCCGCCCCGTCTTCACCGCCCTGATCGATCCGCTTCCCCTCGAGCGCCGCTCCCCTGACGGAAACCCCTGGGGCGACGTGCTCACCCAGGCCGCCCGCGCCCCCTGCGACGGTTTCGGCTGGTTCACCGCCGCCAACGTGTCCCTGCCTCGCTGCGAAGACGACCTCAGCACCCTCGCCCGGCCAGATAGCGGACCCGTCCTGCGCGCGCGCCGCCACAACGGGCGGCTGGAATTCGTCTTCGCCCGCGCGAACTTGCGGAATTACCTGCTGCTTTTGGGGGCGGAGCGGGAAGGGATTATCTAAGACAAGCGCGTTCTTTTTTGAAAAAAAGAACCAAAAAACTTTTGCGAGTCTAGTCCCAGCTATTTTTTATCACGTGTCTTTAAACGTTAAGTTGACTTCGGGTGCGGAACGGACGCCAATCGTATCAACACTATACGCTTTGGCGTGGGGGCATACATGAGGTCATCATCGCTTCTGCTTGCTGGCTTTGTCACTATTTTGGCCATGCCGGCCGCGGCAGATACGATCTCCTACACCTCATCCTTTAGTGGCGACGTCGATGTCGGCGCGTCAGCCTACGGCGAGCAGTTCGCCGGCAGTCTGGGAGTCCTGACCGGCATGAGCATTGCGGTTTCGGGGATGTACCTCCCGAATATTGTTGCAAACATAGCAAACCCGGATCTCAATTCCACCCTTTACTACACAGGCAACGCTATCGGCACGGGGGAATTTAACATCGGCGTTGCAGGCGACTTCACTCTGATCAACGCAGGTCATCTCGTGGGCCCGCCTGAGGCTTTCAGCTTCTCGGAAAACCTGGATAATGCAAATCTCGCATTCTACACCTCGCCAGATCCCATCTTCGATTACGGGTTCCTGGCCAACATCGATCTCTACTCCCGGCCGCTGAATGGAACATGGGGTAGCAGTGGCCAGTGGAGCGACAATTCCCTGTTCTTCGGCAATATCGAAGTGACCTACACCTACACACCAGTGCCCGAGCCAGCGACCCTCGCCATCTTCGCAGCCTCCGTGTGTCTTTTTCCGCTCGCGAGAAAACGCGCCCGCTCTTAGCCAGAACGAGCCTACCGGCGTTCAGCACAGCCGTGTTCATCCGGAAAGTCGGCGTGGCGAGTCAGAGGCCGCAGGCCGGCCGGCGGTGATTTCTGAGCACCGGACCGGAGCGGCCTCTCTGGCCGTGAGGACCGGAGCGCAAGAAATCGCCGTCGGATGACCGTCACGCCGGCTTTACGGATGAACACCGCCGCTCCACCGCCTACAATGCTCTAAGTAGGCTTTCTCGTGCAAAGCCACGAGTTCGACCACGCTGCGCCATAGCCATGATGGCGCATCCAGCGATTTCGTCCGGCTCTTGCCCAACTCTGACAACCACCCCTTGCGCGCCTGTTTGTCGAGTTGCGCGGCATGGGCAGCACCCACGACATGCGCAAGATACCCGGAAACTTCAATCGCCTCCTCGCGCGTCAAAGTCTCGAGGTCGATCTTCAAATCCTGCGGCAGCAACTCGCGTACGAACACCGCACGGTCCAGCAGGCGACCAGCCACCATGCGCTTTCCCAAATGCGGCGACAAATGCTGTGCCCCTTCGAGAACCCGCTCCGCATTGTCGCGCGGCATCTCCGCGGTATCGCTTCGCGGGGCCGCCGGAGCGATCGCTTCCTTCACATCCATGAGGCAATGGCGCTCGGACTTGCCCGTGCCGACCGCAACCAGAACCGCGACACGCAATCGCCCCAGCGAACTGCACCCCTTTCGCCAATAGGCCGCATCCAGCACACGCACCGGCGCATCGTTCTCGCGTGACCGGAGTGCCGTCGCCAGCCGCACAAGCTCGGCCTGCTTGAACAGCGCCTCGGTCGCCTCACGCTCCTCATGCGTCAGCGGCCAGAACCGCTTGCCCAGGGGAATGACCGGCTTCGTGCCCTCGATCCGCTCATCGGCGAGGTGCCGCCAGGAGCGTCCCGCAGCCTGCCGCATCACCTCCCTGACGATCTTCGGCATCTCGCCGTTGGAGCGGGGAGCCGCAAACGCCCCCTCATAGCCCTCGACCATCCGCTCCATCATGCGCGCCGTGGTCACTCCAGGCAGGTCGGAACCCCGCGCCGCCATGGCCAGCGAAAGCCCAAGTCGCACCAGGTCATGCGCGGGATTGCCCATCACCGTCTGGTCGAGATCGCGTATCTGGATCGCCAGGGCCCCATCCGCACTGGCGACCGGCCCCAGGTTCCCGACATGGCAATCGCCGCAGATCCAGCTATCCGGCCCCTGCGGCAAACTGATCCGCCCGCATTCCTCCAGCCACTCATAGAAGCGGACAGTGCTGCCTCGAACATAAGCATGCGCGGAAGCCGCCATCTTCCGGTCACGCTCCGCCCGCAAGGCCTCCTGGCGGCCTTTTGGTTCAACCGTTTCCTTGTTCATGCGGAAGGACAGAAAGTAAGCGCGTTCTTTTTTGAAAAAAAGAACCAAAAAACTTTTGCGATGTGGGACCGAGATTGAGGGGAAGCCGAGCCTAAAGGCCCAAAAGTTTTTTGCTTCTTTTTTTCAAAAAAGAAGACCTTGCCTTCCTCCATCTACTTCTGCTCTTCGAACTGCTCCGAAACCTCCGCCAGAATCACATCGATCTTTCGAATAGTCGTCCGGTTCATCATCGTGCCGTTATCCATCAAATACATCCACTGATCGAAGGTGACATTGAACAGCGGATTACCAGGTTTGGTGGCGATCACGAATCGCCAGTGGAACACGCGCCCGGCCGACGTGCCGTGCGCCTCGCCCACCATGTCGTTTGCGGTGGCGATATAAACCTGTCCTTCCTTCCGCAGGTGCCAGTCGCGATGCTGGACCGTCCCATCGCCGAGCGTGATGGTCTGCACCATGTGCAGGCCGGTGGCGTCGGGTGTGCCTGTGCAGTCAGTGACCACCGTGTCGATCGGCGCGCCGGCGCGGTTCTCCACCACCCCCCAACTGGTCTTGTGCCCGGTCCAGAAGGCGATCGGGTCGAACGCAGGGACGCTCCCGGCGAAATGCTGGATGGGCAAGGGTTTGGAGCAGCCGGCCAGAACGGCCGCCAGCAGCAGCGGTGCCGCGATACGCATGGTGAACAAACCTCCAGGGGCGGGGTTCCGGCGCGGATTGCGACGGCCTATATCGGCATCTGCAGAAAGCCGACCGGGTGAATGACCGACTATCTTGCCAAGCTCAACGAGGAACAACGCCGCGCGGTCGAGACGGTTGACGGGCCTCTCCTGGTGCTCGCCGGCGCCGGCACGGGCAAGACGCGCGTCCTCACCACCCGCTTCGCCCACATCCTTCTGACCGGCCGCGCCTCGCCCGGCCAGGTGCTGGCCGTGACCTTCACCAACAAGGCGGCCCGCGAGATGCGGGAAAGGGTAGGGGCCTTGCTCGGCCGCCCGGCCGAAGGCCTCTGGCTCGGCACCTTCCACGCCTTGTGCGCCCGCATGCTGCGCCGCCACGCCGAGCACGTGGGCCTCACCTCAAGCTTCTCCATCCTCGACACGGACGACCAGCAGCGCCTGCTGAAACAGGTGATGGAGGCCATGCGCATAGACACCAAGCGCTGGGCACTGCCTGCCGTGATGTCGCTCCTGCAGCGCTGGAAGGACCGCGGCCAGACGCCGGACCGCGTCTCGGCAGCCGACGCCGGCGACTTCGCAGGCGGCCGCGCCGTTGAAATCTACAGCGCTTACCAGGCACGATTGCGCACGCTGAACGCTACCGATTTCGGCGACCTCATGCTGCACATGACGGAGATCATGCGCGCGCACCCCGACGTGCTCGCCCAATATCACCGTATCTTCCGCTACATCCTGGTTGACGAATACCAGGACACCAACGTGGTGCAGTATCTCTGGCTACGTCTCCTGGCGCAGCAATCGCAGAACATCTGCTGCGTCGGCGACGACGACCAGTCGATCTATTCCTGGCGCGGCGCGGAAGTCGAAAACATCCTGCGTTTCGAGAAGGATTTCGCCGACGCCCGCATCGTCCGCCTCGAGGCGAACTACCGCTCCACCACGCCGATCCTCGGCGCCGCCTCCGCGCTGATCGCCAACAACGAAGGCCGGCTCGGCAAAACACTGCGCTCTGGCCGCAACGATGCCGACGGCGAACGCGTGAGCGTCGTCAGCCTGTGGGACTCGGACGAGGAGGCCCGCATGGTCGGCGACCGCGTCGAGAGCTACCACCGCAACGGCGACAAGCTCGCCGACATGGCCATCCTGGTACGCGCCGGCTTCCAGACCCGCTCCTTCGAAGAGCGCATGATCACGCTTGGCCTTCCCTACCGCGTCGTCGGCGGCCTGCGCTTCTACGAGCGCGCCGAAATCCGCGACGCCATCGCCTATATGCGCGTGCTCAACCAGCCGGCCGACGATCTCGCCTTCGAGCGTATCGTGAACGTGCCCCGCCGCGGCGTCGGCGACGTCGCCCTGCGCGCCATGCACGAAGCCTCGCGCAGCCGCGCCGTGCCGTTCACCATGGCCGCCGGCCAGCTCATCGCCGAAGGCGCCATCAAAGGCAAGCCGCGCGATTCAGTCCGCGAGCTGCTGGCGAATTTCGAACGCTGGCGCGAGATGCTGCCACGCGAAGGCCATGTCGTGACGCTCGCCACCTTGCTGGACGAAAGCGGCTACACCGCCATGTGGCGCGCCGACAAATCCGTGGAAGCCCCAGGAAGGCTCGAGAACCTCAAGGAGCTCGTGCGCGCCATGGCGGACTTCGAAACACTCGCCGGCTTTCTCGATCACGTGGCGCTCGTCATGGAAAACGAAGAGCAGGCCGAAGCCGACCGCATCAGCATGATGACCATGCACGCCGCCAAAGGCCTTGAGTTCGACACGGTTTTTCTCCCCGGCTGGGAAGAGGGCGTGTTCCCAAGCCAGCGCTCCATGGACGAGAACGGCAACAAGGGTTTGGAGGAGGAGCGCCGTCTCGCTTATGTCGGCCTCACGCGCGCAAAAAAGCGTGCCATCGTCAGCTACGCCGCAAACCGCCGCATTTACGCCAACTGGCAAAGCAGCATTCCCAGCCGCTTCGTCGAGGAACTACCCGAAGAACATGTCGAGCGCGCCGGTTCCGCTGCCCTCGCACGCGATGCACGCATGCTGGCGCCTAGCCTTTTCAGCAATGGCCCCCTCATGGCGCGCCGGCAGCGCACGCCCGAAGCCTGGGAACAGCCTGGCCGCCCCGCGCAAACCGAGGCGTTCGACATCGGCCAGCGCGTGTTCCACGAGAAATTCGGCTACGGCATCGTGACCTCCGCCGACGACGACCGCCTCGACATCGATTTCGAGAAAGCAGGACAGAAACGGGTGCTGGACCGGTTCGTGGCGCGCGCATGAAGCGTCACGCGACGGCGCTCGAGACCGTTTCCGTCATCGTCCCCGAAGATGCCGTCGCCGCCTACGAAAACGCCATGAGCCAGGCCTGCAGCACGGTCGGCCTCTTCGTTGTCGACGAACGCGCAAAGACCTGGCGTGTCGAAGGCGTGAAAGCCATCGGCGAAGACGATGCAGCCCTGGCAAGCGGCCTCGCCATGGCGTCTTTCAGCACCGGCATCGACGCCACCCTCTTGCGCGAAGCCACGGAAGCCGACGGCTGGCTGGCCCGCGTTTACGAAGCCTTCCCCGAGCAGCACATCGGCAAACGCTTCGCCATACGCGGCACCCACCTCGACGGCCGCCGCGCATCCGGCCGCGTGACACTCACAGTCGATGCAGGGTTGGCCTTCGGCTCAGGTGAACACGGATCCACACGCGGCTGCCTGCGTGCTTTGGAAGCGATCGCGTATCGCCGCCCGAAGCGCATCCTGGATCTCGGCTGCGGTTCCGGTATTCTCGCGATGGCAGCGGCATCTTTGCTCGGCCGGCGCGTGCTTGCGGCCGACAATGATCCCTGGTCGGTGCGCACAACCCGCCGCAACGCCGCACAGAACCGCATCGGCCCCAGCATCGCAGCCCGCCTCAGCAACGGCTGGTCCGCGCCTTCCGTTCGGCAAGGCGGCCCCTACGATCTGGTGCTCGCGAATATCCTCGCACGCCCGCTGTGCCTCATGGCGCACGACCTCGCCGCTCATCTGGCGCCGAACGCCACGGTGATTCTCGCAGGCCTGCTCTCGAGCCAGCTCCCCATGGTGCTGGCAGCGCATCGCCGCTGCGGCCTTCGACTAGAACGGCATTTGCAGGAAGGAGCATGGACAACGATGGTGCTCAGATCATGACACAGGCAGAAAAACTCGCCTCCGTGCGCGAAAAACTTCAGGAGCAGGGCCTCGCCGCCTTCCTCGTCCCCCGCTCGGACGAGCATCTCGGCGAATACGTCCCACCCTCGGCCGAGCGCCTCGCCTGGCTCACCGGCTTTACGGGCAGCGCAGGCCTTGCCGCCGTTCTTCCCGCAAGAGCCGCAGTCTGGAGCGACGGCCGCTATGTCCTCCAGCTCGATCGGGAAACCGACGGGAGTCTTTGGGAACGGCTTCACCTCACCGAGCAGCCACCCCCAGCCTGGCTCGCCGAAGCGGCAGGCGAGGGCGCCAAGGTTGGCTACGACCCCTGGCTGATGAGCGAGGACGCCGTGGCCCAATTCACCGCCGCCGGCCTCTCGATGGTTCCCGTCGCCACGAATCTCGTCGATGCAGCCTGGAAAGATCGTCCAGCCCCTCCTTCCGGGCAGGTCTCCATACACGCCTTGGCCCTGGCCGGCGTGCCGTCTGACGAGAAACGCGAGCGCGTAGGCCGCGAATTGTCGAAGGCGAAGCAGGACGTCGCCGTCCTGACCGACCCAGCGTCCATCGCGTGGCTTCTCAACATCCGCGGGCAGGATGTCGATTTCACGCCCTTCGCACTGGGCTTTGCCCTCTTGCACGCAGACGGCGGCGTCGAACTCTTCATGTCTCCGGAGAAGATATCGCCCGACACACGCGCCCAACTCGGCAACGCGGTCGCCGTATCGCCGCGCGAAGCACTGCCCGGCGCACTCGCTAAACTGAAAGACCGCCGCGTACGTCTCGACCAGGCAGGCTCCTCCGCCTGGTTCGCCCAACGCTTGCGCGAAGCAGGCGCCACGATCGTTTCAGGCCAGGACCCGTGCCTTCTGCCCAAGGCCTGCAAGTCGGAAGCCGAACAGCAGGGCGCACGCGCCGCCCAAAAGCGCGATGCCGTCGCCCTCTGCCGCTTCCTCTTCTGGCTCACCGAAGCCGCGGGGCACGAGACCGAACTCTCCGCCGGCGCCAAACTCTTGGCGCTGCGTCAGGAAGTCGAAGGATTCGCCGGTGAAAGCTTCGCTGCCATCACCGGCGCAGGCGAGCACGGCGCCATCATCCATTATCGCGCCACGCCCGAAACCAACCGCCCGATCAACCCGAACGAAGTGTTTCTCATAGACAGCGGCGGCCAATACCCCGACGGCACCACGGACGTCACCCGCACCATCTGGACCGGCCCCGAAGCCCCGCCCGCAGACTTGCGCGACCAGTTCACGAGGATTCTCAAAGGCCACATCGCCATCGCCACGCTGGTCTTCCCGGAAAAGATCGCCGGCGTGCAGATCGACGCCCTGGCGCGCCAATTCCTCTGGAACGTCGGCCTGAACTACGATCACGGCACCGGCCACGGCGTAGGCAGCTTCCTCTCGGTTCACGAGGGCCCGGTCTCGATCTCCCCGCACCTTCGTCCGGCCACGCTCGCCGAAGGCATGATCGTCTCGAACGAGCCAGGCTATTACCGCGTCGGCCACTACGGCATCCGCCTGGAAAACCTCCTCCTGGTGCAAAAAGCCAACTTCGAAAGTGAAAAGCCCTTCTTCGCCTTCGAGACGCTGACGCTAGCTCCCTTCGAGCGCCGCCTGATAGAAACCAACCTGCTGACCACGCAGGAACGCGACTGGATCGACCGCTACCACGCACGCGTGCTCGAGGAGGTCGGCCCGAACCTTCCCGAAGACGCCCTGCATTGGCTGCAACGCGCCTGCGCACCACTAGGAAGTTCGTAATTGGATCAGGCCGCCCTCACATCACGCGAATTCTTCCAATTCTGGCATAGCGAAAAAGTCCGCTTCTCCGACACGGACATGATAGGCCACGTCAACAACGTGGCCTACGCTGCCTACATGGAAAGCGGCCGCGTCGCCTACACGCATAGCGGCGTCATTCAAGGCCTCGCCCCCGCGCTCCTTCTCGTCATGGCCCGCATCGAACTCGACTACCGCGCCGAACTCCACTGGCCCGCCGAAATCGACATCGGCTCACGGCTTCTGCGCATAGGCAAAAGCTCCTTCGCCATCGGAAGCGCCGTTTTCCACGGCAACACCTGCAACGCCACCTCGATCACCACGCTGGTCGTCATTGACCGCAAAACCCGCCAATCCACGCCTCTGCCTGAGAACGTGCGGGCCATCATGGAAAAACACCTTTCTGCCGACTAGCAGGAGTGGAAGGGAGCAAGCGCGTTCTTTTTTGAAAAAAAGAACCAAAAAACTTTTGGGAGTTTGGGCCGGGCGTTCCCACGATCTCGGTCCCACATCGCAAAAGTTTTTTGCTTCTTTTTTCAAAAAAGAAGTGCTTTCTTCCCTAAGGCGGCGACCATCCAGCAGGCGCCAACCTCGTCGTAATCTGATCGAGCCGCCGCGCCGCTTCGATCAGTGCCTCAAGTGCTCTCCCGGTAGGAGCATCATCCAGCAGCCCCAGCAGCATGGCATGAAACTCCATCTCCGCCGGTGCCGGCAGGTCTGCCTTTCCAAGGCTGTAGTCTGGAAGAGAGGCGGGCGGCCCTGCGGTAATATCGCGCTGATTGCCGAAATAATGCAGCAGCTCGCCGTCACGGGTGAACACCGGCGATATGAACAACAGGTTCCAGAAGAGCGTGCCGTCACGGCGGTAGTTGACGATCCATTCGACGCAGCCACGCCGTTCGGCGATGCAGCGAGAGATGCGCGACGGGGTTTGCGGATCGGTCTTCTCGCCTTGCAGGAACCGGCAATTGCGGCCGATGATGTCAGCGGTCGGGTAGCCGGTGAGGGTTTCGAACGCGGCGTTCACCCCGATCATCGGGTGGTCCTCGCGGTCCGGGGCGGTGAGCACCATCGGCTCTGTGCTTTGCATCATCGCCGCCAGAAGCGCGCGTGTGATGGGGTGTTGCTCGCTCATCCTGGCCCTCTCCGGGTTTGGCGAGGATGCGAGGCTTTATCAGCCGGCGTGTCAATGCGCGGCCGCGGCAAGCTCCGACCATTCCGCTTCCGTCAGCGTCTTCACGCCCAGCTCCGCGGCGCGCCTGGCCTTGCTGCCGGCCTCCGCGCCGACGATGACGAAGTCGGTCTTTTTCGATACCGTATCGGTCACCCGCGCGCCAAGTCGTTCCGCCTGCGCCTTCGCTTCCGGCCGGCTCATGGTCTCGAGCGTGCCGGTGAACACCACGATCTTGCCGGCCACTGGGCTGTCGCTGGCGGCGACCTGCTCGGTATCCTGGATGTCGAGCTTCGCAGCCAGCGTATCCAGCGCCGCGATATTGCGCGGCTCGCCAAAGAACTCGATCAGCTCTTCCGCAATCGCTTCACCCACCCGCAGAATGCTGCCGAGCGCCAGCCGCTCGTCGGAGCCGACGATCACCGCCTTCTCCATCTGCTCACGCCAGTTCCGGTAGGTGCCGTAGTGGCGCGCAAGAAGCTTGGCGTTCGTCTCCCCGATCCGGCGTATGCCGAGCGCGAACAGAAAGCGCTCCAGCGAAATGCGCCGTCTTTGTTCTGTCGCCTCCATCAGCTTGCGCGCGGAGAGCGCCCCGAATCCTTCCCGTTTCGCAATCTCGCTTTCATGGGCGTGCAGTTCGAAGATATCGGCAGGCGTGTGGATCAGTCCCGCCTCATGAAACTCGGCGACGGTCTTCTCACCCATTCCCTCGATGTCGAAGGCCCGCCTGCTGCAGAAATGGATGATCCGCTCCACCGTCTGCGCCTGGCAGATCAGCCCGCCTGTGCAGCGGCGAACCACTTCGCCTGGCGGCCGCACGGCATGGCTGCCGCAAACCGGGCATTTTTCGAGCGGCTTGAATGTCTCGCGCGCCTCATGTTCGCCGTCCGGCAACACGGCGACGATCTGCGGAATGACATCGCCAGCACGCTGCAATGTCACTGTGTCGCCCACGCGTACATCGAGCCGCGCAATCTCGTCCTCGTTATGCAGCGTCGCGCGCGTCACCAGAACGCCGCCCACATTCACCGGCTCGAGAATGGCGACAGGCGTCAACGCCCCGGTGCGGCCCACCTGTATTTTGATGCCGTCCAGCCGCGTCGTCGCCTGCTCGGCAGGGAACTTCCACGCCGTCGCCCAGCGCGGCTCCCGTCCCACAAACCCGAGCCGGCGCTGCAGGGCGATATCGTCGATCTTATAGACCACGCCATCGATGTCGTAGGGGAGGGCGCCTCGTTCCAGCGCCAGCTTGGCATGAAATCCAGTCGCTTCATCGGCGTCAGCAAGCAGGGAAGAAAGCGGGTTCACCATAAAACCCCAGGCCTCTAGCTGCTTGAGGTAGGCATGGTGCGAACTCGCCGGCGCTTCGCTGGCATCGCCCATGGCATAGGCGAACAACGACAATGGCCGGCTCGCGGTAATCTGCACGTCGAGCTGCCGCAAGCTCCCCGCCGCGGCATTGCGTGGATTGGCAAAAAGCCGTTGCCCTGCCGCGGCCTGCGCCTCGTTCAACGCAAGAAAATCCGATTTCGTCATGAAAACTTCGCCACGGATCTCGATCAGCGCCGGTGCATCACCTTTCAACCGCTTCGGCACCGCCTTCAACGTGCGCAGATTGGCGGTAACATCCTCGCCCTCCGTGCCATCGCCGCGCGTCGCACCATGGCTGAAGCGCCCGTCCTCGTAGGTCAACGAAATCGACAGCCCATCAATCTTCGGCTCACCGACCATCGGCAGCGGCGCATCGGCGGCCATATTCAAGAAGCGCCGCGCCCGATTGCAGAACTCGATAAATTCTTCGGCGGAAAACACATTGTTCAGCGACAGCATCGGCGCGCGATGCCGCCGCTTCGAAAACGCAGCCTGAGGTGCGAACCCGACCTTGCGGCTCGGCGAATCATTCCTGATCAGGCTCGGGAACTTCGCCTCTATCCGCTCATTGCGCTGCCTCAGCGCATCATAATCCGCGTCGCTGATCGTCGGCGCGTCCTGCTCATGATAGGCGCGGTCGTGCTTCGCGATCTCGGCAGCGAGATCCGCAAGCGCCTGCGCCGCCTCCTCCTCGGTCGCCGGGTCTTGGCCCAAAACCTCAGCGCGGGCCTTTGCTTTTGCTTTCGCCATTACACGCCCAGCAGGCTGGCCGCCGCCGCCCGTGCAGCCTCCGTCACGGTCTCGCCCGCCAACATCCGCGCAATTTCTTCGCGCCGGTCCTCGGCAGCCAGGCTGGCCACACTCGTCTCCGTCCTGCGCGCGTTCGCCTGCTTGCTCACCCGCATGTGCACCGCACCCCGCGCCGCCACCTGCGGCGAATGCGTCACCACCAGCACCTGAACCCCCGCGGCGACACGCGACAGCCGCTCGCCCACAGCCGCCGCCGTCGCACCGCCTATGCCGCTATCCACTTCGTCGAACACCAAGGTCGGCACAGGCGATCCTGAAACCAGCACCACCTTCAACGCCAGCATCAGCCGCGAAAGCTCACCGCCCGAAGCGATGCGTCCCAGCGGCCCAGGCGCCTGCCCAGGATTCGTAGCGATCAGGAACCGCACCGAATCAGCGCCCGCCGCTCCCCAGGCCTCATCCTCGAGCTGCGTCACCGAGGCAAAGAAGCGCGCCTTGTCCAGACGCAGCGGCGGCAACTCGCGGCCCACCGCCTTCTCCAGCCGAGCGGCCGCCTGGCTACGCGAAGCAGAAAGCCGTTTCGCCGCATCGGCATAAAGCGACCGCGACGATGCCGCCTCCGTGGCAAGCGCCCCGATCTCGGCATCGCCATGATCGAGCGCCGCAAGCCGCGCCACCAGCGAAGCCGCAAACGCCGCCAACTCCCCCACCGGCACGCTGTGCTTGCGCGCCGCGGCCCGCAGCGCGAACAGCCGCTCCTCCGCATTCTCCAGCAGCCGCGGATCGGCATCCGCTTCGGCAGCCAGCCGGCTAAGAAGCGTTTCAGCCTCCGCCAGCGCCTCTTCCGCCCGTTCGATCGCCGCCAGGGCAGGGGCCGCAGGATTGTCCGCCTCGCTCTCCGGCGCGATCAGCCGCTGCAACGCCCGCGCGGCCGACCGCAATGTCGCAGCGGGATTGGCACTGCGCCGGTCGCGCGGCGTCAGCTCAGCAATCGCCGCGGCAATCGCCTCGGCCCGCTTTTCCCCCTGCTGCAGCCGATGCCGTTCGGCAGCAAGCTCCTCCTCCTCGCCCGCCCGAGGTGCCAGATCCGTCAGCTCCTCAACAGCATGACGCAGGAAATCCTCCTCGCGCTTGGCATCCGCAATCGCCGCCCGTGCCGCCTCAAGCCGCTCCAAAGCCGCCCGCCACGCCCGATGACGCAACGCCACCTCGGCCCTTACATCCGCATCCACCCCATAGGAATCGAGCAGACGCATGTGGCTCGCAGGATCGGCCAGGCCCATCTGGTCGTGCTGCCCCTGCACCTCCACGAGCAACGCGCCCACTCGCTTGAGAGCGCTCGCCCCCACCGGATGATCGTTCACCCAAGCCCGCGACCGCCCATCGCGCCCCACTGCCCGGCGAAGCACCAGATCCTCGTCGCCGGCCTCAGGCAGCCCAAGCTCGTCCAGCAGCGCATGAACCGGATGCGACGCCGGCGGCACGAACCGCGCCGCCACGCTCGCCTGCTCCGCGCCAGTCCTGACAAGCCCCGAATCCGATCGCGCGCCCAGCGCCAAGCCCAAACTATCCAACAGGATGGATTTGCCCGCACCCGTCTCGCCCGTAAGCACAGTGAGGCCTGCGCCGAACGTCAGGTCCAGGCGCTCGATCAGCACGACGTCGCGAATCGAGAGGGCGGTCAGCATGGGAAGAAAGATCTTCTTTTTTGAAAAAAAGAAGCAAAAAACTTTTGCGACTTAGTGCCGTGTGGGAGGATAGGCGGGGCCCAAAGGGGTAAAAGTTTTTTGGTTCTTTTTTTCAAAAAAGAACGCCCTTTAAAAAATCCACCCAAATGTCCGCGTGAAGAACCCAGGCCGATCAGGCGCCGTATTCGTCACCTCGGTGCCTTTGACAGCGCCGACGCTCGTAAGATCGTTCCAGCTGCTCTCATACCAGGTGCTGCCCGGATAGTTGTAGGCCAGCACGGAAGCCGTCTTCTTCGCCTCGCCGACCATGCCGAGCTTCAAGTAAATCTCGGTGAGCCGGGAGAGCGCCTCCGGCGTGTGGTTGGTCGTCTGATAATCATCCACCACGCGCTGAAAGCGCCCGATCGCCGCGGCATAAAGATGCTGCTTCTCGTAATACCGGCCGATATCCATTTCCTTGCCGGCCAGATGGTCGCGGCAAAGATCGATCTTCAGCCGCGCATCGCGAGCGTAAGCGCTGTCCGGAAAGCGGTTCACCACCTCCTGCAGCGAACTCATCGCCTCCGTCGTGCCCTTCTGGTCGCGCGAAATATCGGAAATCTGCTCGTAGTAGCAAAGCGCACGCAGGTAATAGGCGTAGGCAACATCCTTGTTCGCAGGATGCAGTGCGATGAACCGGTCGAGCTGCCCCACCGCCTCGGTGTAGTTATTGCGGCGATATTCGGTGTAGCCCTCCATCAACTGCGCGTTCGTGGCCCAGGGCGAGTAGGGATCGTTCTGCTGGATCGCCTCGAAGTGCTTCACCGCTGTGGTGTAGTTGTCCTTCTGCAGCGCATCGATGCCGTTGCTGTAGAGCAGGTCCGGGCTTTCGTCGGCCAGGTTCACCTTCGGCGTCGCGTTGTCGTCCTCCTTGTTGGAGGCCCACGGCAGGACCGAACGGATCGTCGCGCAGCCATTCAAGGTGAGGGCTGCGGCAAGAATCAGGGCGGCGCGATTGGCTTTCATCGCGCGTCCTTACACCAGATTTTCATAGGGAAGAAAGACCGGGCCGCCACATGCAGCGGCCCTGCCGTCACACCACGTTGGCGCCCTGCCGCTCGACGCGCGCCACCCGCACGGCGCCGGCATCGTGCAAAGCCGCTTCAGCCTTCGCAGCCGCTTCCGGGGTCGCCGTGCGAATGGCCAGAACCAGCTCACCTGAGGCCGCCGCATCGTCTCGCGCATCCTTCTGCGCGCCACCGACAGCCGACACCGCCGCCGAGGTGGCGCCCCCCGCTGCCAGCGCACCGCCAGCCGCCGCCGCAATTGCGATCCCGGCCGCGCCGCCTGTCGCGATCGTCGCACCGGCCGCTGCCATGGCGGCCGCTACGCCAGCGCCGCTGCTCAGAAGCGTGCGCATCTGCCTCTCATCGGTTTCCGTGCCGACAGCCGCCGCACCCTCGTTCGGCGTCGCATCGCCGGACGCCGGATGGGTCGCAGGCAGGCTCAGCTCGGCACGGTCGAACCCGGCCAGCGTAAGCTTGGACACAGCCTCCTGCAGGGCCGCGTCGCTCGAGAAGATCCCCTGCACCTCATCGATGGCATTGTTCAGAATGGGACCCTGCTTCGACTCGGACATAGCGCATCTCCTGCTGTGCCCGCGTGAACGCAGGGCTACACCGGCAAGTTCAGCGCCTGCTTGCCGCGCTATGCGCTAGCGTGGTCGGCTCGTTGATAACGCGCCCGGGTGCCGCGCTCGATGGCGGCCACTACCAGCGTGTCGAGCCGCAACTCCGCGCCGATGAACTCCAGCATGCGCAGGATCGCCTGTCCGTGCTCCCGGTCCGCCGCCACCACTTCGCACGCCAGCGTATAGGCAGTCTCGCGCAACCGCGGCTCGAGCGCCTCGCGTATCATCCGCCCGGCATGCGCCAGCCCATCCTCCTCGCGCAGCAGCCCGACGGCCGCATCCGCCGCATGCTGCAACTGGTCACCCGAAAACCCCTCGAAGATCGGAAGGGTCTGCACCAGCGTCGCCATGACGCCGATTTCGCGGTCGGTGATGCCGCCGCTTTCGGCTGCCGCCACCAGCACCATGGTGCAGACCAGCGCTTCCTGCGGGTCCAATCCGGTGCGAGCTAGCATTCCTGTGATCTCCATTTGTTCAGCGTTCACGCGTTCCGCGGGACCCTGCCTGGAAAATCGTCCTCAGATCAAGTGAGCGTACGGATCGATCAAAGATCGCAGCGCACCCGCGCTCTCGGTCGCGTCACGGCAGATATTCACCGCGCCGCCACAGGAGCATCCTCGGTCAGGAAGGCCCGGGTCTCCCTGACGGCCTCAGCCAACCCAACGCGCCGCACATCGACGCCACCCGGCATAGCGGAGAGCAACCGGCTGGGCGTCCGCCGATCCAGCAGAACGAAAACCCCGCGGTCCGTCGCCGTGCGAATCAGCCGCCCAAAAGCCTGCCGAAGCCGCAGCCGCGCAATCCGCTCGTCATACCCTGCAGTGTCACCGCCTGAGAGATGGATACGCCGCTCGCGATGCAGGATATCCGGCCGTGCCCAAGGCACCCGCTCGAATACCACCAGCCGCAACGCCCGCCCGGGCACATCCACCCCGTCGCGCATCGCATCGGTGCCCAACAGGCAGCTCGACTCCTCCGTACGAAAGATATCCACCAACGTGTTGTTATCCATAGGATCCACGTGCTGGGCGAGCAGCGGTATCCCCGCTTCCTCGAGCGCCGGCGCAATACGCGCATGCACCGCCTGCAACCGCCTGATCGCCGTGAACAGCCCCAGCCCACCGCCGCCGGAAGCCATAAACAACGCCCTGTAAGCCCCTGACAGTGAAGCAATGTCGGTGCCCACGTCATTCACCACGAACGCGCGCGTCTGCGCCGCATAATCGAACGGGCTGTCGAACGCCGCGCGTATAGCCGGCGAGGGCAAATGCGCCGCCCCGACCCTTGCCTCGGCCGCATCCCAATCCGCTTCCTCGCCATCCTGGCTCGCGTCGCGCAAGGTCGCCGACGTCACCAGCAGCCCATGTGCAGGCGCCACCAGCGTAATGGCGAAAGGCTGCGTCGGGTCGAGATGGTGGCGGCAGAACGCGACATCCCGGTCCGCCGCCTCCCGCCTGTCGAGCCGCAACAGATAGATGTGCGCCGGCCGTTCCCCCGGCTCGGGCCGCGGCTCCGTCAGCGCCCGCAGCATCGCCTGCCACATCGTCAGCCGATCCAACGCCCGCCGGCGCAGCCCGCGGCACGCCGCGTCGATCCGGCTGCGCGTCGCGCTATCGAGTTCCTCGGCGTCATCCTCGAGCCGAGCCTCCAGCCGCTCGAGCAGGCTGCGCAAAGGCGCCTCCATGCGTGCCAGCGCGCGCAACAACCGAGGTGCTGCCTCCACCAGCGCATCGGCAGGCGGAAACACCTCGCACTCCAACGTCTGCCGCACGGCGTCACTCTCTGCATCGCCGGGCAGCCGCGCCAAAACCTGCCGCCGCGCCGCACGCAGAAACACCTCGAAGGCATTCGACTGCCCGGTATCCGCACCCGCCAGTTCCGGATGATCCGGCTCTGCCAGCCTCAGCGACCACCCCTGCGCAGGCAAAGCATGCGCTGCCTGCAAGAGCGCCTCCAAAGGCGCCTCCAGATGCGCGAACCCCACCACCAGCTCATCGAGCCGCCGCTTGATCCCGCGCGACCGCGACCGACCCCCCTCTGCGCCAAGCAGCCAACGCCGCAGCTCAGCCCCCTCGACCCCCGAGATCTCGGCGGAAAAAGCGCTGTCCGCCGCCTCGAACACATGATGCCCTTCGTCGAATACGTAGCGCGTCGGCACGATGTCGTCGTCCAGCCCGCCCCAGGCCGCCTGGGTCATCACCAGCGCATGGTTGGCCACCACCAGTTCCGCCGTGCGCGCCCTGCGAATGGTGTGCTCGATGAAGCACCGCTTGTAATGCGCGCACGCCCCATGGATGCACTCGCCGCGCCTGTCCGCGAGCCCCGAAGCTATCCCCGACCCGAACAGTTCGGCAAACCAGCCAGGCAGATCACCCCCCGCCAAATCGCCATCGGCCGTCACCTGCGCCCACCGGGTGATCAGCCCCAGCGGTATGAGCGTCGCGCTGACCCCGGAGAGCGCATTCCCGACCGCATCCTCCAAATTCAGCAGGCACAGGTAATTCTCCCGCCCCTTGCGTACGACCACCCGGCTCCTCCGCTCCGCAGGATCCGGATACAGCCGCGCCAGCTCCGCATCGATCTGCCTCTGCAGCAGCTTGGTGAACGTGCTGATCCAGACCGTTCCATGGTTCCGCTCGGCCCAGAGGCTCGCCGGCGCGATATACCCGAGCGTCTTGCCGGTCCCTGTCCCCGCCTCTGCCAGCACGACATGCGGATCACCACGCGCCTCGCGCGGCGCAAAGGCCGCCGCCGCCGCATGCGCATAATCCGCCTGCCCGGGCCGTTGTTCCGAATGGGGACCAAGCAGCCGCGTCAGCCTGGTGCGCGCCTCAGCCGCCGGCACCGGATAAGAGGAAGGCGGCGGCACCGGCGCCGACTCCTCCCACTCAGGCAGCCGCCGCCAAACCCGAAACCCATCGAGCCCCTGGTCACCGCTCCCGAGCGCCTGCTGCACGAACGGCGCCCACAACCAACCGGCCCGGCCCATCCGCGCCGCCACCCCAGCCGCATGCGCATTGATCGGCAGCTCACGCCCAGCCGCAAGCCGGTTGAGCAGCGCCCCTGAAAGCTCAGGCAAAAGTCCAGCCGCCGCCTCGATGCCAGTAGGCGGATCCATGTCCATTGCCAGCGCCAGCCCGCGCGGAGTCGGCGCAGCCCGATGCCCCGGCATCACAAAGGCGAACAGCTCCAGCAAATCCAAAGCCGGCATTCCGCGCATCCCGAGCCTGCGGAAACTCGCCGGCGCATGCACCAGCAAAGGCGGTGCCATGCCACGCAGAGCCTCAGCCGCCTCCTTCGCGGAGCAAACCAGGAATTCACCATCGGTCGTGAGAACGGCCGCTCGCCCGTAGCCGGCGACGAGGGCTGGCGCGTGGGGGATCGGGGCCATACGGACCCTATCTAGGGGCTCGCTGCGAGGGGAGGAAGGAAGGTCTTCTTTTTTGAAAAAAAGAAGCAAAAAACTTTTGGACCCTGAGGCCGGGCGTTCCCACGATCTCGGTCCCACATCGCAGAAGTTTTTTGGTTCTTTTTTCAAAAAAGAACTGCTTCCTTCCCTTCCTCCCCTGTGGGGTAGCGCCCCCGCCCCCCCACAGCTAGTTTGCGCCCCATGTCCGACCCCGCCGCCGACACCATTCCGCGCGCCTGGCCTTTCGAGGAAGCCCAGAAGCTCGCCATACGCGCGGAAGAGCTCGCCAAACGCGAGGTGCTGTTCGAAACCGGCTACGGCCCCTCCGGTCTGCCGCACATCGGCACCTTCGGCGAAGTCGCGCGCACCAGCTGGGTGCGCCACGCTTACACTCATCTCACCGGCAAGCCGTCGCGCCTGCTCGCCTTCTCTGACGATATGGACGGCCTTCGCAAGGTGCCGGACAACGTGCCCAACCGGGATATGCTGCGCGGCTACATCGGCCAGCCGCTCACCCGCATCCCCGATCCCTTCGGCACACACGAAAGCTTCGGCCACCACAACAACGCCCGCCTGCGCGGCTTCCTCGACAGCTTCGGCTTCGACTACGAGTTCGCCTCGGCCACGGACTACTACGCCAGCGGCCGCTTCGACGCCGCCCTCCGCCGCGTCGCCGAAGCGTTCGACGAAATCACCGCCGTCATCCTGCCGACCCTCGGCCCCGAGCGCCGCGCCACCTACTCGCCGCTGCTGCCCATCCACCCGCGCACCGGAGTGGTCGAGCAGGTGCGCATCGACCGCGTCGATCCCGATGCCGCCACCCTGTTCTGGACAGACGGCGAAGGCGTTCGCCAGGAAACCTCTGTCCTCGGCGGCGGTGCCAAATGCCAATGGAAAGCCGACTGGGCCATGCGCTGGTATGCGCTAGGCGTGGACTACGAAATGTCCGGCAAGGATCTGATCGACAGTGTGAAGCTCTCCGGCCAGGTCTGCCGCGTGCTGGGTGCGAGGCCGCCGATCGGCTTCACCTACGAACTGTTCCTGGACGAGAACGGCCAGAAGATCAGCAAGAGCCGCGGCAACGGCCTGGGCGTGGAGGACTGGCTCCGCTACGCGCCGCCGGAAAGCCTGGGCCAGTTCATGTTCAACCAGCCGCACCGTGCGAAGAAACTGTTCTTCGACGTCATCCCGCGCGCCGCGGACGAATATATCGCCAACATCGACCGCAGCCGAACCGAGGATGAAGCGTTGCTGCCTGGCAATCCCGCCTGGCACATTCACGCAGGTTCCATTCCGCACGATGCAGGCAGCCCCATCCCGTTCTCCATGCTGCTGAACCTCGCGAGCGTCATCAACGCGCAGACG
Source organism: Acetobacteraceae bacterium (assembly GCA_965198825.1). Taxonomy (GTDB): domain Bacteria; phylum Pseudomonadota; class Alphaproteobacteria; order Acetobacterales; family Acetobacteraceae; genus BOG-908. The sequence continues at coordinate 1,339,605 of CBDAQB010000003.1, forward strand.
CCAGACATGCTCTGGGGATTCATCCAGCGCTATAACCCGCAAGCGACCCCCGAAAGCCAGCCGTTCCTCGCCAGGCTCGTCGAGCACGCCATCGCCTATTTCCAGGATTTCGTCCGCCCCAAGAAGAAGTTCCGCAACGCCGACGAGCGCGAACGCGAAGCGCTGTCGGACCTCGCCGAAGTCCTTGGCGCGCTCGATCCGTCAACGCCTGCTTCGGAAATCCAGGACCACGTCTATGCCGTCGGCAAACGCCACGGCCTCGCCTCGCTCAAAGCCTGGTTCGGGTGCCTCTACCAGGTGCTGCTCGGCCAGGACGAAGGCCCGCGCTTCGGCGGCTTCGTGGCCCTCTACGGCATTCCCGAAACAATCGCCCTCATAGAAAACGCGCTCGCCCGCGCGCCGCATGTCGAAGTACCTGCCTAATCCCGCCGAGACTGGGAAGCAGGCCCAGCCGAAGGCAGTTCCACCGAAGCGGCAGCACCAGCGGCTTGCGCTTCTGGCTCGGCTTGCCCGTCACCTGCCTGCCGTCCTCGGCGTGGTTCTGCTGCTTGGCGCCATCTATGTGGTGCAGCGCGAATTCCGCCATCTCAACGTGCGCGACGTCGGCCACGCCCTGTCGGAAATCCCGCGCAGTTCGCTGATCCTGTCCGCAGGCCTGACGGTTCTGAGCTACGGCGTGCTGACCTTCTACGACAAGCTCGCCACCATCTACGCAGGCCACCGCGTCAGCTACTGGCGAACCGCGTTCGCATCGTTTTGCGCCTACGCCCTGGCGCACAATCTCGGTTTCGCCGCGGTATCGGGCGCCGCCGTGCGCTACCGCCTCTACGCGCACTGGGGCCTGACTCCGAGCCAGATTGCGAAAGTCGTCGCCTTCTGCAGCCTGACGTTCGGGCTGGGCGGCATGTCGCTAGGCGGCGCGATCCTGTTCGGCGAGCCAGGGGTCATCCCCTATTTCGGAACCCACTGGCCGCATTGGGCCTTCTGGATCCTCGGCGCGCTGCTCTGGATCGTCGTCGGCAGCTACATCACCCTCTCGAGCCTCTACCCGACCTTCCGCTTCCGCGACCGTGAAATCGACCTGCCGCACTGGCGCATGGCGCTGGTGCAAGTGGCACTCGCAACCCTCGACGTCGCCGTCACCGCCTCGATCTTCTACGCCCTTCTGCCGCATGCGCACGGCCTGACCTGGCTGCGTTTCCTGGCCATCTATCTCGGCTCCTACGCCGCGGGCCTGGTCGCAAATGTTCCAGGCGGCCTCGGCGTCTTCGACACAGCCGTCCTGCTCGGCCTGTCTCCCTATTTGCCTGCGCCAGTGGTGCTAGGCGCCACCTTCGTCTTCCGCCTTTATTACTACATCATCCCGCTGTTCCTCAGCGGCGCGATGTTCGCCGCCAACGAAGTGCTCGTACGAAAGCGCGGCCTCGCAACCGTAGTCCCCGGCCAATCGCGCTGGAGCGAGCCCGACTTCGCAGTCGCCGCCTCGACAGGCGGCGTCGCCGTGTGCGGCGCCATGCTGCTCTCCATCGGCATGCTCGACACGCATCCCGACTACTCCTGGATCGATCCGGATTTCGCCGCTTTCGCCGCGAGCGCCGGCCAATTCGTGCCCTCGCTTATCGGCACGGTTCTGATGGTTCTCGCCATCGGCCTCTCGCAGCGCGTGACACTCGCCTGGGGTGCCACGATCATCACCCTTCTCGCAGGCGCCGCGCTGACCTTCCTGCAAGGCGAACCGACCTACGTCTCCGCCATCCTGGTCCTTGCCGCATTGTCGGTGGCGCCGTTCCGTGACGCGTACTACCGCCACGCCCGGCTGATCAGCAATCCGCTGCGCGCCAGCACACTCATCCCGGTCTTTGCTCTGCTCGTCAGCGTCATGTGGCTCGCAAGCTTCGAGCCGAAAGTGCGCAACCTGGCGCAAACCAGCTGGTGGGCCGTCGTGCTGTCGAAGAATGCGCCCATGCCGGTGCGTATGGCAGTCGGCCTCGCCGTCTGCCTTGCACTCGCAGCCCTGTGGGGCGTGATCCGACCAGGCCGTGTGCGTGCACTTCCCTGGAACAGCGAAAGCCGCCTGCGCTACGCCGCCCTCGGCCGCCTGCCGCCACCCGAAGCCGATGGCCTTGTCCTAGGCGAAGCCGGCCGCTCCGGCTTGCCATTCAGGCGAGTCGGCCGCGTCCTCCTCGGCCTGGGCGACCCCGCCGGCGCCGAAAGCGACCGCGTCTCCGCCATCTGGCGGCTTCGCGACCTGGCGCAGCAGGAGGGCAGGGACGCCGCCGTCTGGCGCGCCGGCCCCGACTTCCTGAAAATCTACAGCGACCTCGGCCTCACCGCGATGCTCCTGGGTCCCGACGGCATGCCGGTCCCGGGGAGCGAAGCAGCACCCGCCCCGGCCGCAGGCAAGCCACGCCCAAGCACCGATTATTATCTCTGCTGCGTGGCGGAACGGGATCTTCACCTCCTTCTCCCCATGCTGCCGGCCCTCGGACGTCCCCGCTTCCAGACTGTCCTTTGACCAGCCTCCCACTCCTCGGAGCCTGAACCCGCATGAACGGCGTCAAACGAAGATCCCGCTTGTCGGAAGGTCAGCCGCATCCGCTCGGCGCCACCTGGGACGGCCTCGGCGTCAACTTCGCACTGTTCTCGGCGCATGCCACGAAAGTCGAGCTCTGCCTGTTCGACGAAGACGGACAGACCGAAATCGAGCGCATCGAACTTCCTGAATTCACCGACGAAGTCTGGCACGGCTACGTGCACGACGCGCGCCCAGGCACGGTTTACGCCTACCGCGTGCACGGTCCGTACGCACCGCAGGAAGGCCACCGCTTCAACGCCAACAAGCTCCTGCTCGACCCCTATGCGCGCGCCCACATGGGCGAACTCTCCTGGCACCCGGAAGTCTTCGGCTACACCATCGGCGCCGCGAATCTCGACCTCAGCTTCGACGAACGCGACAGCGCGCCTTTCATGCCGAAATGCCGCGTCGTCGATCCCGCCTTCACCTGGGGCCGCGCACGCAAGCCGCGCGTCCCTTGGGAACAGACCATCTTCTACGAAACCCATGTGCGCGGCTTCACCAAACTCCATCCTGCCGTTCCGCTCGACATGCGCGGAACCTTCGCCGGCCTCGCGCAAAAAGAGGTCGTGGACTACATCAAGTCGCTGGGCGTCACCTCCGTCGAGCTGATGCCGATACACACCTTCATCAACGACGACGTGCTCCTCGACCGCGGCCTGACGAACTACTGGGGCTACAACACGATCGGCTTCTTCGCTCCCGATCCGCGCTACGCGCGCAACCAGGCTTTCGCCTTCGCCGAGTTCAAGGAGATGGTCGCCCGCCTGCACGACGCCGGTCTCGAGGTCATCCTCGATGTCGTCTACAACCACACCGCGGAAGGCAACGAACGCGGCGCCACCTTGTCCTTTCGCGGCATCGACAACGCATCCTACTACCGCCTGATGCCGGACAAGCGCTTCTACATCAACGACACCGGCACCGGTAACACGGTCAATCTGAGCCACCCGCGCGTCATCCAGATGGTCACCGACAGCCTGCGCTACTGGGTCGAAGACATGCAGGTGGACGGCTTCCGCTTCGATCTCGGAACCATTCTGGCGCGCGAGCCACACGGTTTCGACGAACAGAGCGGCTTCCTGAAAGCCTGCAGCCAGGACCCCGTGCTAGGCGGCGCGAAGCTCATCGCCGAACCCTGGGACCTCGGGCCAGGCGGCTACCAGGTGGGCGGCTTCCCTCCCGGCTGGGCCGAATGGAACGACAAGTTCCGCGACGAAATCAGGACCTTCTGGAAAGGCGACGCCACAGCCAGCGTCATGGCGCCGCGCCTCTGCGCCTCCGCCGACATGTTCAACCGCCGCGGCCGCAAACCCTGGGCCAGCGTGAACTTCGTCACCGCGCACGACGGCTTCACCCTCAACGACGTCGTTTCCTACAATACCAAGCACAACCTGGCCAACGGCGAGAACGACCGCGACGGCAGCGACAACAACCGCAGCTGGAACCACGGCGTAGAAGGTCCGAGCGACGACGAAACCCTCTGCAACACACGCAATCGCCAGATGCGAAACCTCATGGCGACCCTCCTGCTCAGCCAGGGCACGCCCATGATCCTCGCAGGCGACGAATTCGCCCGCACGCAGAACGGCAACAACAACGCCTATTGCCAGGACAACGAAATCTCCTGGGTGAACTGGGACATCGGCCAGCGCGGCATGTCCATGATCGGCTTTGTCCGCCTCCTTACCCAGCTTCGCCACGACTATCCCATCCTCCGCCGCGGCCGCTTCATGACAGGCGAATGGAACGAGGAATTAGGTGTGCGCGACGCCTCCTGGTTCAACGCCACAGGCGAATACATGACCCCGGCCGACTGGGTGGACGGCAACATGCGATGCTTCGGCATGCTTATGGACGGCCGCTCGCAAGCCACAGGGATCCGCCGCCGCGGCAGCGCCGCCACCATGCTCTTCGTGCTGAACGCTCACCACGACAACGTGCCATTTACCCTGCCGGACTGCACCGACGGCAAGCACTGGAAACTTCTCTTCGACACCAACACGCCGGACGCCGTGCGCGAAGAGCCATACAACATCGGCGATGTTTACGACGTCACCAACCGCTCGTGTCTTCTGTTCCGTCTCAACGCGTAAGGAAGCAAGCGCGTTCTTTTTTGAAAAAAAGAACCAAAAAACTTCTACGACGTGGGACCGAGATCGGGGAAACGCCCAGCCCTAAGGTGGCAAAAGTTTTTTGCTTCTTTTTTTCAAAAAAGAAGTCCTTCCTACCCTTGCCTTACGTCCCACCCCTAGCCTCTACAACCTAAGCGTGCCATCCTCAGCCATGCCCCTAACCCAGGACTCGCTGAACCAGGCGCGCCGAAGGCTGCTCGACATGCACTTGCGGGCGCGCGTCGGCCATTTGGGTGGCAATTTATCCTGCATCGATGCCCTCATGCTTCTGCACCATGAGACCATGGCGGCGGACGATCGTTTCATCCTCAGCAAGGGCCACTCCGCCGGCGCGCTCTATGTGACGTTAGCGTCCATCGGCAAACTGACCGATGCGGACCTCGACACGTTCCACAAGGACGACACGCGCCTGGCAGGCCACCCGCCCGCGAGCGGCATCGATGGTGTCGCATTCGCAACAGGGAGCCTGGGCCATGGGCTGTCGCTTGCCGCCGGCTTGGCATTGGCCGCGAACCTGCAAGGTTCGGCACGCCGGGTGTTCTGCCTGACGTCGGATGGCGAATGGCAGGAGGGCTCCACCCTGGAGGCGGCCATTTTCGCCACGCACAGGCGGCTGTTCAACCTCACCATTCTCGTGGACCATAACGGACTTCAGGGTTTCGGAAGCACCGCCGAGACAGCGTCGATGAATCCGCTGCACGAACGCCTCGCCGGCTTCGACTTCGATGTGCGCGTCTGCAACGGACATGACCTCGCCGCGATGCGCGACGCACTCGCCCCCGGCCGCGAAAAGCCGGTGCTGATCATCCTCGAAACGATAAAAGGCCACGGCCTACCTGACGTCGCGGGCACCATGCCGAGCCACTACCTGCCGCCGACCGAGGCGCAGCACGCTGCCGCCAGTGTCGCCTTCGGTGCCGCATGAGGGACGCACTCTGCCAGGCGCTGGTGACCCGCGCCGGTGAGAACGCAAGGATGCTGTTCCTGACAGGCGACCTCGGCTTCATGGCGCTCGAACCGCTGCAGCAGAAGATGGGCGCGCGCTTCGTCAACTGCGGCGTCGCAGAGCAGAACATGATGAGCGTCGCGGCCGGCCTCAGCCACGAGGGTTTCGAGGCCTGGACCTACACCATCGCGCCCTTCTGCTACGCCCGCAGCTTCGAGCAGATACGTAACGACATCTGCATGCACAAGCTTCCTGTGAAGCTGCTGGCGAACGGCGGCGGCTACGGCTACGGCGTCATGGGCGCGACCCATCACGCCCTGGAAGATTACGGCATCCTGCTGACCCTGCCTGGGATGATGGTCATGGCCCCGGCATTCGACGAGGACGTTCCAGCCGTCGTCGTCCGCACGGGGGAGAACTCCCGCCCCACCTACATACGCCTAGGCCGAGGCGAACCGCCGCGCGGCGCGGCCGTGCCCGAATACGCTCCATGGCGCTGCCTGCTGGAAGGCGAGTGCGGCGTCATGGTCGCTGTCGGCCCGCTCGCAGGATCCGCCTGGGCAACTCTGCAAGATCTCGAACCTGCCCATCGCCCCAGCTTGTGGGCCTTGTGCGAACTGCCTCTCGCTGCCGCGCCGCCGCCGCCGGCCCTGCGCAACGCTCTCGCATCGACACCGGCACTCGCAGTGGTGGAGGAGCATGTCGCTCAGGGCGGCGCAGGACCGGCCCTCTGCCTATGGGCCTTGCAGGAGGGCCTGTCTCTCCGTCAATTCATCCATCTGAGCGCCTCCAACGCGCCGCGAAGCACCTACGGTTCGCAACACTTCATGCGCGCACAGACAGGATTGGATCCTGCCTCCATCGCCGCCGCGGCCAGTGCGATGGCGGATGCATGCCGATGAAGCCATCGGACTGGATCGATCCCCTGCAGGGTCCGATCCTGGTTCTCGGCGCAGGCGGTTTCGTCGGCGCCAACCTGCTTCGCAAATTGCTTCAGCACCGCAGCGATGTTTTCGGCGTCGTGCGTGGCCTCCCCGCCTGGCGCCTGGACGGAATAGACCGCCGCCACGTTCTCGAAGTGGACCTCAACGATCTCGCCGCCACCCGCAACATGGTCGAAAGCCTGTCTCCAGGCACCATCTTCGATACCGTCGCCTACGGCGCTTATTCTTTCGAGACCGACCACGCTCTGATCTACCGCACCAACCTCATGGGCCTCGTGCAATTGATCGAGCTTCTCGCCGAGCGAAAGTTTTCCGCCTTCGTGCACGCCGGCAGCTCATCCGAATACGGCCTCAAATGCTCAGGCCCGCTGGAAAGCGAGTCGCTTCTCCCGAACAGCCATTATGCCGTCTCCAAGGCAGCAGCGAGCGAATATGTCAGCTACGCAGGCAAGGTAAGGCGCCTGCCGATCGTCAATCTTCGCCTCTACTCGGTCTACGGCCCCTACGAGGATACATCGCGCCTCGTGCCGAATCTCGTTGCCAAAGCGATGGCCGGCACGTTCCCGCCCTTCGTGAACGCCGAGACATCGCGCGACTACGTCTATGTCGATGACGTGTGCAATGCCTTCATCATGGCCGCCGCCAAGATGTCTCCCGACATCTACGGCGAGAGTTTCAACATCGGCACCGGCCGCCACACCAATATGCGCGATCTCGCGGCGGTCACAACCGAGACATTCGGCATTGAGGAAGCGCCGGTATTCGGCACCATGCAAGGCCGGCAATGGGATCTCGCCGACTGGTATGCCTCACCCGACAAGGCGAACACGCTCCTCGGCTGGCGCGCCGGCACGCCGCTGCACGAAGGCCTGCAACGCACCGCCGAGTGGATCAAGGCGCTTGGCGCAGACGCTTTCGGAACCGCGACGAAACGCAACGCCGGCCCTCGCAGGCGCAGCCTCTCCGCCATCATCGCCTGCTACATGGATGGGCAGGCAATTCCCATCATGCACCAGCGTCTCACCGACGTGTTCCGCAAGCTCGACGTGGATTACGAAATCATCTTCGTCAACGACGGCAGCCCGGACGATTGCGGCGAACGCATCCTCGCCCTCTCCGCCACCGACCCCCACGTCGTCGGCATCACGCACTCGCGCAATTTCGGCTCGCAGATGGCCTTCCGCAGCGGCATGGAAATGTCCGTCATGCAGGCCTGCATCCTCCTTGACGGCGACCTGCAGGACCCCCCGGAGCTGATCGAGCAATTCTATCCGCTCTGGATCGCCGGCAACGACGTGGTTTACGGCCGCCGTGTGCAGCGCGACATGCCCGTGCTGTGGGGCCTGCTCTACAAATCCTTCTACCGCATTTTCGCGCGCTTCAGCTACGTAAAGATCCCGCACGACGCGGGCGACTTCTCGCTCATCGACCGCCGCGTCGTCGGCTGGCTGCTCCGCTGCCCCGAACGCGACCTCTTCCTGCGCGGCCTGCGCGCCTATGTCGGCTTCCGCCAGACAGGCGTCGATTACTTCCGTCCCAAACGCATGTTCGGCGACAGCACCAACAACCTGATGAAAAACCTAGAGTGGGCCAAGCGGGGCATTTTCTCCTTCAGCAACACACCCCTGAAAGTCCTTTCGACAGGAGGCGTCGCCTTGCTGGCCCTCTCCGTCGTGCTTGCGATTATCCTGATCCTTCTGCGGCTTCTGATACCGAACATCGCGCCACGCGGCGCCACCACCATCCTGCTCGCCTCGCTGTTCTTCGGCGCCATCAACCTCTTCGCCATTGGCCTGGTCGGCGAATATGTCGCCAAGATCATGGAGGAAGTGAAAGGCCGTCCCCGCCTCATACGCGCCGGCCTCATGCGAAACGGCGAACTCAGCCAGCTCCTGCCAGACGGCACCCTGCCACCCTGACCATGTCTGCCGCACCGACACTCGCAACCCGAACCTATTCACGATCGAAGATGGCCGAGATCGCGATCCTGGTAATCGCCATCGCCATTGCGACAGCCATCAATCTCGCCACGCGCCTGAACCCAGACGTCGCCTGGCTTTATGTCATCGCAGAGAAATGCCTGCACGGCGCCGTGCTCTACCGCGACTTCATCGCAGTCAACGCGCCCTTCGCTTCCATCATCCTGGAATCGGCCGTCCTGTTCCGAAACGCCACCGCGCTCCCGGTCGCCGCTGCCGTCACTCTCTATGTCAGCGGCCTGGCGCTGATAAGTTACCTTGCCGGTGCAAGCCTGATCGAGCGCTACAAAGCGCCACACGCAAACCTCGTGGCGTTGAAGGTGGCCTTGTTCGTCACACTGTTCTTCCTGCCAGGCATCGAGTTCGCCGAGCGTGAACATCTCTTCTGCATCATGGCCGCGCCTTATCTTCTGGCCTTTCCGCTCCGGCGCGAAACCAACGCCGTCGGTTCCTCGCTCAGCTTTATCCTAGGTCTGTCGGCCGCCCTGGCATGCAACCTCAAGCCGCCATTCGCGATGATCGTTCTTGCCGTCGAAGCCGCGGGCCTGATCATGCTAGGCTGGCGCAGCGTCTTTACCGCGGCACAATGGGGACTATGCGCGGCCGGCCTCCTCTCTCTCCTGTCCTACGCCCTGCTGTTCCCAGCCTATGTCACCACCGTCATGCCCTGGATGCTGACGCTCTACGCCGCCTATAACGATACAGCTACAACCCTGCGGGAGGCATCGCTGTGGGGCGGCCTGGCGCTGATCATGTTCCTTCTGTGGGGCAGGGACCAGAACGCAACGATGGAGACTCTGCGCCGCCTGCTCCTCGTGGTCACAGCGGCCGCCCTCGCAAACTTCATGTTGCAGGACAAAGGTTGGGACTATCAGGCATTCCCCATAGCCTTTTGCGCCGTGGTCCTGACGATCATGGCAATTGCAGCAACACCACATCTCATCGCGAGGCGCCTCACCGCCAGCCTGGCACTGATCGTTCTGCTCCTGCGTGGAGCCACACAATTCGAAGCACCCGACTATGTGGACTATCACTTCGCCAATATGGAAAAGCTGATCGCCGCAAGTCCCGGAAGCTTCCTCATTCTCACCACGGCAGGAACGCCTGCGGGCCGCCACATCGTAGACACCGGCCATCCCTGGGCCTCCCGCTTCCCATGTCTCGAAATGCTGCCGGGCATCGTCGCCGCGGAACGGCGCGGCCATCCATCCCCGTGGGAGGCGCCATTCAGACATATCGTCGAACAGGATTTCGCGACATTCCAACCACCTCTGGTGTTCGTACAACTGGACCAACTGCCCGGCCTTCCAGCCGACTTCGATCTCCTGGCCTGGCTGAAAGCCGATCCGCGCTTCACCGCCGAATGGTCCCACTACCACTCCGACGGTTCGGTCGACCTGCATTTCGCGGTTTTCCGGCGTAGCTAGCGCGACCGGCGTTTGAACTCCCGCCGTCGCAACCAAGATAAAGCTAAACAAACGGCAGGAGCACCGATGTCCGAGACCGAATACCCCGTCTCAAAATCCGACGCCGAGTGGAAGCGTGAGCTTACCCCGGAGCAATATCGCGTCCTGCGCCAGCACGGCACCGAGCGTCCCGGCGCCAGCCCCTTGAACGCCGAAAAGCGCCAAGGCGAATTCCTCTGCGCCGCCTGCGAAAACATCCTGTTCGACTCGAACGCGAAATTCGAAAGCGGCACCGGCTGGCCAAGCTTCTACGAGCCACGCGAAGGCGCCGTCGCCACCACCGAGGACCGCACCCTGGGCATGCGCCGCGTCGAAGTGCATTGCGCCCGCTGCGGGGGTCACCTCGGCCACGTGTTCCCCGACGGTCCGCGCCCCACCGGCCTTCGCTTCTGCATGAACGGCGCTGCCCTGACGTTCAAACCAGAATGAGCACGCCACACACCACAGGCGCCGACCTGCTCGAAGAACTGCAGGGCCTCCTGCACGGCGAAAGCGACATGATCGCCCGCGCCGCCAACACCGCCGCGCTCATCTTCGCCAGAGTGCCAGACCTGAACTGGGCCGGCTTCTATTTCCTGCGCGGCGACACCCTCGTCGTCGGCCCATTCCAGGGCCTCCCCGCCTGCACCCGCATCCCCATGGGAAAAGGCGTCTGCGGCACGGCCGCGGCAAAGCGCGAAACCATCGTGGTGCCCGATGTCCACGCCTTCGAAGGCCACATCGCCTGCGACAGCGCCTCGCAATCCGAAATCGTCGTGCCCCTCATCATCGACGGCGCTCTGGTCGGCGTCCTCGACATCGACAGTCCACGCCTCGACCGCTTCGGCGAAGCCGAAAAGCAGATGTTCGAGAGCGTAGCAAGGATCTTCACCTCGCCTGCCTGAAGCTCAGAACGAAGGAGGGAAGCAAACTCCACCACGAAGACGCAACGATCGCGAAGCTTCACGAAAAGATACGGCCTCAGTGTCGAAGCCCCGCACACACCTTTCGATACAAGTAGGACAGCGACGGCAGGATCAGTGACCTGGCCCAGGGTTTCTTTGTGAATCTTCGTGAGCTTCGCGTCTTCGTGGAGATCTTGTCGACCGCGCCTCAGCAACCCGAGAAACACTCAGATCCGCGTCACCGCATAAGACAAGGCCAATGCCCGTTCGATCTCCGCCGCATGCAAAGGATCGCGCGCCTCCACCATCACCTCCAGCTGCGCAGACTGAACGCTAGGCGAAGCAAACAGCCGCTGATGGTTCACCTCGATGATATTCCCGCCAGACCCGCCGATCTTCGTGGATATATCAGCCAGAACACCAGGCCGGTCGGGGATGTCCATGCGCAGCCGCAGCAGCCGGCCATCGCGCAACAAGCTGCGCAGCAGAACATTGGCCAGGATACGCGCATCGATATTGCCGCCGCAGATCGGCAGGCCCACGCGTTTTCCGGCAAATCGCGATGGGTGAGCGAGCAGCCCGGCGAGTGCCGCCGCACCTGCGCCTTCGGAAACGAGCTTGGCGCCCGAAGCCAACATGGCGATGGCGTCCTCGACCATATGCTCCGGCGCAATCACCACATCGCTGACCAGCGCTTCAATGATCCGGCCTGTCTCGACCCCCACATCGCGCACCGCAATGCCTTCGGCGATCGTAGCCCCGCCGAGCACGCAGGCACCCGCCCCGCGACGCTGCGCAAGGGCCGAGTAGGGCGCCACCTGAACGCCAATCACCTCGGTGGATGGGCTCAGCGCCGCCATCGTTACTGCGCAGCCGGAAATCAGCCCGCCGCCACCGATCGGAACTAGAAGCACATCGAGCGGCGGCCCATCCTCGACCATCTCCAGCGCCAGCGTTCCCTGGCCCGCCATCACCGCGAGATCGTCGTAGGGGTGGATGAACACCAGCCCCTCATCGGCCGCCAAAGCAGCCGCGTGCAACGCCGCCTCGATCAATGTCTCGCCATGAAGCACAACATGCGCGCCCCAGGCCGCGGTTCCCGCAACCTTGGCCAGCGGCGTGTGCAGCGGCATGACGATCGTTGACGCAATGCCAAGCAAACTCGCATGCCGCGCCACGCCCTGCGCATGATTGCCGGCCGACATGGCAACAACGCCACGCGCCCGCTCCTCGGCCGACAGCAAAGCCAGCCGGTTGGCCGCCCCCCGCTCCTTGAACGATCCGACAGCCTGCAGATTATCGAGCTTGAGAACGATCTCCGCGCCGGTAATGCGCGACAACACCGCAGACCCGATCGTCGGCGTGCGCAGCACACGGCCCTCGATCCTGGCGGCCGCGCGGCGCACGTCCTCCAGGCTCAAGGCGACCGCGGGGAGCTGCCCCAAAACCCTTTCGCCGACGCTCTCCATCAGGCCACGCGACCCTCAGATGAACTGGATGCCGAGAACCTCATAGCTCCTGTCGCCACCAGGCGCAGGCACGGAAATGGTATCACCCTTGCGCTTGCCGATCAGCGACTTCGCCAAAGGCGACGTCACCGAAAGCCGCTTCAGCTTGATGTCCGCCTCATAGAGACCGACGATCTGATACGTCGCCTCTTTCTCGGTCTCTTCGTCGAGCAGGCTGACATGGGCGCCGAACTTGATCGTATCCCCGCTCAGCGCCGAAGGATCGATCACCTCTGCCGAGGAGATCACCTCTTCAAGCTCCTGAATGCGCCCCTCGATGAACGACTGCCTTTCGCGCGCCGCATGATATTCGGCGTTTTCCGACAAATCGCCGTGGCTGCGCGCCTCGGCAATGGCGAGGATGATCGCCGGCCGCTCCACGCTCTTGAGCTGCCGCAACTCGTCTTCCAACCGCTGCAGGCCGGGCGCGGTCATCGGAAATTTCTGCAAAGGGCCGTATCCTCAGTGACATAGGGCCGGCGAAACGCGCCGGGGTGGGGGTTGCGGGGCAGGCACGGTTGCGCGATGCCAGGGCCAAGGCAAGGGGCAAGCGAAAGAAATCCGCTCTCCCACGCGCCCAGCCGGCATCTGCGGCTCAGTACGATCCTCGAAAATACGACTGCAAAGGGGCGACTTCAAGGGTTCCGGCCCTCAGCGAGGCGATGGCATGTACCGCCGCCCTGGCCCCGGCAATGGTCGTATAATGCGGTATCCCGTGCGTCAGCGCGCTCCTGCGAATGTCGAAACTGTCGGCCGTGCTCTGCGCGCCCTGGCTGGTATTGATCACCATCTGGATGTCGCCGGAGCGGATCGCATCCACGCAATGCGGCCGCCCCTCAAGCACCTTGTTCACCACCGTCACCGCAAGCCCCGCCTCGCGTATCTTCAAGGCCGTGCCACGCGTCGCCAGGATGGCGAAGCCCATCTCGGTCAACCGCCGCGCCATCGCCACCAGCCCACCCTTGTCGCTGTCGCGCACGGAGAGAAACACGCAACCGCCCGTGGGCAGAACCACGCCAGCACCCAGTTGCGCCTTGGCGAACGCCCGCTCGAAACTATGGTCCAGTCCCATCACCTCGCCGGTGGACTTCATCTCCGGCCCCAAAATCGTATCCACGGATGGGAACCGCGCGAACGGAAACACCGCCTCCTTCACCGCCACATGCGGCGCAATGGCCGTGTCATCCAGCTTGAAATCCTGCAGCTTGTGTCCTGCCATCACCATGGCGCCAATCTTAGCAATCGGCACACCTGTCGCCTTGGCGACGAACGGCACCGTGCGTGAAGCACGCGGATTGACCTCCAGCACGTAAACCGCACCGTCCTTGATGGCATATTGAACATTCATCAGGCCGATCACGCCGAGCGCCCGCGCAATGGCGTCCGTCTCGTCCTTCAGCTCAGTCACCATGGCAGGCGACAGCGAATAGGGCGGCAGAGAGCACGCGCTGTCGCCCGAATGGATGCCCGCTTCCTCGATGTGCTCCATGACACCGGCGACATACACGGTCGTGCCGTCGCAGATGCAATCGACATCCACCTCGATGGCATCGTTCAAGTAACGGTCGATGAGCACAGGGTTCTTGCCGGAAACCTGCACCGCCTCGCGCATATACCGCTGCAACTGCGTCCGGTCGAACACGATCTCCATGGCACGCCCGCCGAGCACATAGCTCGGCCGGATGACAATCGGGTAACTCACCCGGTCGGCAATCGTCTCCGCTTCCTGCACAGACCGCGCGATTCCGTTATCCGGTTGCCTCAGGCCAAGCTTCTGCAGGAGCTGCTGAAAGCGCTCGCGGTCCTCTGCAATATCGATCGCGTCCGCAGACGTGCCAAGGATAGGGATGCCTGCCGCCGGCAAAGCCTGCGACAATTTCAGCGGCGTCTGCCCGCCATACTGAACGATGCAGCCTAACACCTTGCCATGCTCCTGCTCGCGCCGAACCAGCGCGATCACATCCTCCGCAGTCAAAGGCTCAAAATACAGCCGGTCCGACGTGTCGTAATCGGTGCTCACCGTCTCCGGATTGCAATTGACCATGATGGTCTCATAGCCGGCATCGCGCAGCGCATAGGCCGCATGAACGCAGCAATAATCGAACTCGATCCCCTGGCCGATGCGGTTGGGACCGCCGCCCAGAATGATGATCTTCTCGCGGCCGGTAGGATCGGCCTCGCACACCGGCTCGCCATAGCCGCCTTCGTAGGTCGAGTAGAGATAAGGCGTCGCGGAGGCGAACTCGCCCGCACACGTGTCGATGCGTTTATAGACCGGCTTTACACCGAGTTTCGCCCGCAGGTCGGCAATTTGTGTTTCCTGCTGCCCTGTCAGCTCGGCCAGGCGCTTGTCCGAAAACCCCATCGCCTTGATACGACGCAAAGCGCCGGCCTCGCGAGGCAAACCGTCAGCCGCAATCACCCGTTCGGCATGAACGATCTTTTCCAGTTCGCGCAGGAACCAGGGGTCGAACTTGCAGGCGTCGTGTATGTCCTCGACTGTGAGCCCGGCCCGCAAAGCCTGCGCCGCCATCAACAACCGGTCCGGCTTCGGCGCCGACAAGGCGGCCCTGAATGCATCGCGGCCGCCATCACCCGGTGCCGTTACTTCGTCCAGTCCCGAAAACCCTGTCTCCATGCTGCGAAGACCCTTCTGCAAGGCCTCGGCAAAGCTGCGCCCGATGGACATGGCCTCGCCCACCGACTTCATGCTGGTGGAGAGCAGGGCAGGGGTCCCGGGAAACTTCTCGAAGGTGAAACGCGGGATCTTCACCACGACATAATCGATCGTCGGCTCGAAGCTCGCCGGCGTTGTTCGCGTGATATCGTTGCTCAGCTCATCGAGCGTATAACCCACCGCCAGCTTCGCCGCGATCTTCGCGATCGGAAAACCCGTAGCCTTCGAAGCCAGCGCCGAACTCCGCGACACCCGCGGGTTCATCTCGATCACCACCATGCGCCCGTCCGCCGGGTTCACCGCAAACTGCACATTGGACCCACCCGTATCCACGCCGATCTTCCGCAGGCAGGCGATGGAAGCATCCCGCATCATCTGATATTCGCGATCGGTTAAAGTCAGCGCCGGCGCCACGGTCACCGAATCACCAGTATGCACCCCCATCGGATCCACGTTCTCGATGGCGCACACGATGATGCAGTTGTCCGCGCTATCGCGCACAACCTCCATCTCGTATTCTTTCCACCCAAGCACGGACTCTTCGATCAGCACCTCCGTCGTCGGCGAAGCGTCCAGCCCGGTGCCGACGATATGGTCGAATTCCTGCCTGTTATACGCAATGCCGCCGCCTGTGCCCCCAAGCGTAAAGCTCGGCCGTATCACGGCAGGCAACCCGATCGTCGCCAAAGCAGCCCGCGCCTCATCGAACGAATGCGCAATGATGCTGCGTGGACTCTCGATGCCGATCTCCGACATCGCGTCGCGGAACTTCAGCCTATCCTCCGCCCGGTCGATGACATCGGCCTTCGCCCCGATCAGCTCGACATTATATTTCGCCAACACGCCATTCGCCGCCAGGCTCATCGCCGTATTCAGCGCCGTCTGCCCACCCATCGTCGGCAGCAGCGCATCCGGCCGCTCGCGCGCAATGATCTTCTCCACGATCTCAGGCGTAATCGGTTCTATATACGTCGCATCGGCCAAATTCGGATCGGTCATGATCGTGGCCGGATTGGAATTCACCAAGATCACGCGGTAACCTTCCGCGCGTAGCGCCTTGCATGCCTGCGCGCCCGAATAGTCGAACTCGCATGCCTGCCCGATGACGATGGGGCCGGCACCGATGATCATGATGCTCGTTATATCGGTGCGTTTGGGCACTAGCGCAGTTCCTCAAGAAAGGACTTCTTTTTTGAAAAAAAGAAGCAAAAAACTCTTGGACCTCTAGGCCCGGCCTATCCTCACGCCGGGCCAAAACATGCAAAAAGTTTTTGGTTCTTTTTTCAAAAAGAACGTCTTTCTTCCAGCATCGCGGTAAACCGCCGAAACAGATGGCCACTATCGCTAGGCCCAGGCGAAGCCTCAGGATGATACTGCACCGAGAAAGCCCGCTTGCCCTCGCAAGCAATCCCCTCGTTGCTCCCATCAAACAGGCTGACATGAGTCACAGTCACCCCCTCAGGCAGCGACTTGTCGTCCACGGCGAAACCATGGTTCTGCGACGTAATCTCCACCCGCCCCGTCGCCAACTCCTTCACCGGCTGGTTGGCCCCACGATGCCCCCGGTCAAGCTTGTAGGTGCGCGCACCCAACGCCAGAGCCAGAAGCTGATGTCCCAGGCAAATGCCGAAAACCGGCGTTCCGCTGGCGAGCACGCCCTGAATGGCAGGCACCGCGTAAACCCCAGTCGCCGCAGGATCGCCAGGCCCATTCGAGAGAAAAACCCCGTCTGGCTTGTGCCTCAAAATGTCTTCGGCCGTGCTGGTTGCCGGCACCACGGTGACGAGGCACCCTGCGCTGGCGAGCGAACGCAGAATGTTTCTCTTGGCGCCATAATCCACCGCCACGACGTGATGCTTCGCACCCTCCTGCCGTCCGAATCCTTCAGGCCAGGCCCACAGCGTTTCGTCCCAGGCGTAGGTCTGCGTGCAGGAAACCGCTTGCGCCAGATCCATGCCTTCGAGCCCCGGCCAGGCCGCCGCCTTCGCCTGCAGCGCCGCGACATCGAAAACTCCGTTGGCCGGAAAGGCCAAAACCCCATGCGGCGGCCCGCCGTCACGTATTCGCATCGTCAGCGCCCGCGTATCCACGCCTGAAATCCCTGGCACATTCTGCGCGCGCAGCCAGGCATCGAGCGTCTGCACCGATCGCCAGTTCGAAGGCTCGGTCACATCCTGCTTCACCACCAGCCCGCGTGCGGCAATGGTCAGCGCCTCGATATCCTCACGGTTGGCGCCCACGTTCCCGATGTGGGGAAAGGTAAAGGCGATCACCTGCCCGGCATAGGAAGGATCGGTCAGCGTCTCCTGATACCCTGTCATGCCAGTGTTGAAGCAAAGCTCCGACGCCTCCGCGCCATCCGCCGGCGTATGAGCGCCAAAGCCGCGCCCCCAGAACATCGTGCCGTCGGCCAACACCAGGACCGCAGTAGCACCCGCCGGCGCCGCCGTTTCCGTCACGCCCATGCTGTCCCCTTTGTCGGTCGGCTTCAGATCACGTCCCGCCTGCAAATCACGCCCCGTCTGCAAGTCACGCCATGAGTACGGCGTCGAGGCCATGACCGCAGGCCAATGCTTCGCTGGAATGGCCCGCGCCTGCCGCCACTTGCGCACCGCCTCGGTGCCAACGCCGGTCAGCCGCGCCGCTGCCTCGGCGCCGCCCATTGCCTCGATGATGACATCCACGCTCAAGCTCATACCCAAACCATATGGGAAAAAACTTCCCACATCAACGAATGCCGCGCGCAACTGGGAAATGCGCTACCGAGATACCGGCAAGCGCGACGCTTGACGGTCCCTGTTTGCCCCGCCACTTCTACCTGAGCTTGAGCCAAGCGCCCGCGTCCGAGGGACCATGTCCACCCGCATCGAGATAGACCATCGCCGTCCAGACCTGCGGGCCCTGCGGCATCCGGAGAAGGCGCACCGTCCGGAGAACCCCATCCAGCGCAAGCCGGACTGGATACGCGTACGCGCCCCGACCAGCCCGATCTACCACGAAACCCGCGCCCTCATGCGCGAGAACGGCCTGGTCACCGTCTGCGAGGAAGCCGCCTGCCCGAACATCGGCGAATGCTGGTCTCAGCGCCACGCCACCATGATGATCATGGGCGACACCTGCACCCGCGCCTGCAGCTTCTGTAACGTCCGCACCGGCCAGCCAGACGCGCTGAACCCCTCGGAACCCGCCCGCGTGGCCGATGCGGTCGCCAGGCTCGGCCTTCGCCACGTGGTCATCACCTCGGTCGACCGCGACGATCTTCCCGATGGCGGCGCCACCCACATCGCCGCCACCATCGCCGCCATCCGCGCCGCGGCCCCTGCCGCCACGGTCGAAGTCCTCACCCCTGACTTCCTGCGCAAGCCCGGCGCCGGCGACATCGTCACGGCAGCGAGGCCAGACGTCTTCAACCACAACCTCGAAACCGTCCCGCGCCTCTACCCCAGCATCCGTCCCGGTGCGCGCTACTATCAGTCGCTACGCCTTCTCGACTCGGTAAAGGCAAAGGATCCCGCCATCTTCACCAAATCCGGCCTCATGCTCGGCCTCGGCGAACAGCGCGCCGAAGTCCTCCAGGTGATGGACGACCTGCGCATCGCCGACGTGGATTTCCTCACCCTCGGCCAGTACCTTCAGCCGACGTCGCACCACGCGCCGATCGACCGCTTCGTCACTCCTGCCGAGTTCGAGGATTACGCCAGCGCCGCGCGCGCCAAAGGGTTTGCCATGGTCGCCGCCACCCCGCTGACACGCAGCTCCTACCATGCGGACGCCGACTTCGCCCGCCTGCGCGACGTGCGCACCGCCAGCCTCGCCGCGGCCGCCTAGCCCCGGTGCCCACCTATGCTGACCGCAAGCTCGTGGGCTACACGCCCGAGCAGATGTTCGACCTCGTCGCGGACGTGGACCGCTACCCGGACTTCCTCCCGTGGTGCGTCGGCGCCCGGGTCAAAACCCGCACCGAAACCCTCCTCCACGCCGACCTCACCATCGGCTTCGGACCTTTCCGCGAAAGCTTCACCAGCCGCGTCGAACTCGAGCGCCCGCACCGCATACGCGTCCAGTACGAGAACGGCCCCTTCCGCTACCTGAACAACCAATGGGTCTTCATCGCCGACCCCAAAGGCGTGCAGGTCGATTTCTGGGTGGACTTCGAATTTCGTAGCCGAATGTTACAACGGGCGATCGGCGTGGTGTTCAACGAGGCAGTGCGGCGTATGGTCGGCGCGTTCCTCAAGCGTGCCCAGGAGATCTACGGGGCGCCCAAGCTGCCTTAGGAACTTCCTTGGAAGGGCTTCCCATGCGCCTCGCCGCTTCGATGATCTTCGTCCTTCTAGCCGGCTCTGCCCTGGCGCAGCCAACACCGCCGCCTCCCGGAGACTTCCCACCCGACTCAGAGGAAGCCCCTTCCGGCCCGCCAAGTCCGATACCGCCGCCCGGCTACAACCAGAACCAGGCGCCGCCCCCCGGATACGGCCAGGCCCCACCGCCCGGACAGGGCGGCCGCATGTCCCCGCGAGACCGCTTCGCAGCCGCCAACGTCACCCGGGACGGCCGTCTTACGCGCGAGCAAGCCGGTCAAGCCCGCTGGATGCCCATCGCCCGCCACTTCGACGAAATCGACACCGACCACAAAGGCTATGTGACGATGCAGGACATTCGCGAATGGTCACGCGCGCGCCGGGCTGCGCGCCAGCAGTTTCAGGGGGCTCCGCAGCCTGAGCCGCAACAGTAAGGAAGGCCTTCTTTTTTGAAAAAAAAGAAGCAATACTCCGCTCACCTGAGAATCCGGAACCGACCCGGGTCGCGGATGCGGAAGTTGTCCGTGACTTGGTCGCAGAGCACGTCCCATCGGCTTGGCACGTCGTAACGCAGAAAGGTCAGGACGCGGGCGCGGAATTGCCTGAAGTTCGCAGCGCACCGGTTGTGGATCAGGGCTTTGTGCATCGCGAGCCACAATCGTTCGATCGGGTTCAGATGCGGGCAGTAGGGCGGGATGAAATGTAGCCTTATTCGGCAGTCTCGCCGGTCGAGCCAGGCTCTTACCAGCTTGGCGTGATGGCAGCGCGCATTGTCGAGCATGACGTGGATCCGGCGCTTGGCCGGAAAGCGCGCCTCGATGGTTTGCAGCAGCGCAATCGTGCTGGTGGCGTCGACCGAGGGGACCTCGAGCACGCAGGTGGTGCCGGTGTGCAGGTCGATCGCACCTTGGATATTGACGTGCTCGCGGCCGGTGGTCTGCTCCACGGCGATCGCCACGCCCTTTGGCGCCCAGCAGCCGACGGGCTGTGCGCCGTAGGTCGGATGCACCGCATCGGCGAACATCACCATCTCGTTCGCAGGAAGGCTGTTCAACAGCTTTTCGTAGACAGCGATGAACCGGCGCTGACGGTCGGGGTCCATCTTGCTCGGCACCGCCGCGGGCTTGCGGTGCTCAAACCCCAGCCGGTGCAGCAAGGCGACCAGCCCAGAGCGGCTCTCATAGGTCACGCCGAACTGGCGCTCGATATAGGCGCCGACCTCGCACGTGGTGCGCGGCAGGGTGCGCTCCAGCCAGGCCTTGAGCTGGGTCTCCTGCGCCGGCGCCAGAAACGCGTGCCGGCCGCCGTAATGGAAGCCGACCAAGCCATCGATGCCGTCCTGCTCGAAGGTCTTGTGCCACTCACGGATGGTGTCGTCGTCCAGCAGCAAGACCTTGGCCACCTTGATAGGGCTCATCCCCTGGTCCAGCAGCACCAGGGCATTCGCCCGCCGCGCCAGACGATGGGCAGCAAGCCCGTCCCGAGCCAACTCGGTCAGGACCTGCCTCTCCTCAGCCGTGAGAAAGCCACCGCGCATGACCGCAAGGAGAATCTAAACACACAGCGCGCCGCAAGGGGCGACGGAGCCGGATACTCAATGAGTCGGGGTAAAAAAACTTTTGCGCCGTGGGACCCGGATTGTGACGGCGGCCGAGCCTTCAAAAAGTTGGCGCGGCGCGTCGGATGACCGTCACGGCGACTTCCGGCTCAACCAGCGAACACTTCGCTGATTTTCATGTCTAGCACGTCAACGATGGTCAGCAGATCGCCGACTACGACGCGTTCCTTTCCGTCCTCGTAAGCCTCGAGCTGTGCGACGGTGAGGTGGGTAGCCTTGGCTAGCGCACGAATGGTGAAACCCCGCCGGACCCGCATGGCACTCAGGTTCGCGCCCATGGCGACTTCGATCTGGAAACCCGGCGGCAGTCCATGCATCGGGAGCGAAGAAGCTTGCGTGTGGGCCTGGGCCATATGATCTCTCCTTGAATGCACAAACTACAACACGACAACCCGTAAGCTGATCAACCCATCTTTCCTCAACTCTTCGGGAGATGTGCGCACGGGAAGCACATACCATAAGTGGAATGGTTGACGCTTACGACATATTAACGCAACTTTAACGCGAGTGTTTCTGCTCGATTAAAGAATACGGTTGTATGAGGATTTTTAATGGTTACCGAGAACGGCGCGAAAATCACGCTTCAGGATTGGTCTCTCTCCCTCCAGGGCGTTCTTCAGCAGGCAGACACCGCGCGGCGCGAAGGCGACGAGGAACGCGCCAAGGCGCTCATCACGGCCGCCTACACCATCCTGGATTTCGGCTATGCCCGGGTGCCGCTCGATAACCCCTAGCGGTGCCGCTCGGCGATCTGCCGGTAGAACGCCTGCTTCCTGTCCTCGGCCTCCGTGTTCTTGAACCGCCTCACCAGGTGATGGATGTGCGGCCCGCCACGCGTTCCTCCTATCGCCGAGGCATCGAGTGGCGGAAACCCCAAAGGCACATCCCGCACCGTCTCATGCACCGCCCCTGAGTAGAGCGGCCGCGGCCTCGCCCCATGCCGAAGCAGCCGCGCCTGGCGATCCGGGTAAGGAGAGACTGTCCCGGACTTATCCGCCCCTCGGTAATTATAGCGCGGCAGCGAATAGGCGTCGTAGCGCCCCTCGGTCATCAACGCCTGCAAGACCGGCACATCTTCCGGCGCCATCTCTTCGTCCGCATCCAGCATCAGCACCCAATCATACTGCGCCGGCACCATCGCCACCGCCGCATTGCGCATATCGGAAAACCGGTCGTCGAAACGCGCGTGATCGATCACCTGAAACGCTCCCGGAACCGGTGAATTCGCCAGAAAACCTTCCACCAGCGCCGGCGTCTCGTCTTCCGAACCGGTATCCAGCACGGCTATGAAAGCAGCAAAGGGCAGGGCGCTCGTCAGCATGTTGACGACGCACGCCGCCTCATCACGAACGATGGCCGCCACCGCGAGCGAGGGGGCACGCGCGAGCGGCACCGGGCGAACATCAGGCGGCGCATAGCTCACCGGCAGCAGCCAGCCACCCAGATGGTGCAGGTCGAAATCACGCCACCGCAGCGGCGGCTCGCCAGGCCGCGACGCCGCGACCAGTGCACTCAGCCCGTCGCTGTCGAAAGCGCCGGCGCGGTTGACCGCCACAAGCGACCGCGGCCGGAGCAGGCTTAAAAGCAAAGGCAGCCACGACACATCGGCCGGCGGCCCAAGGATGAACAAAGCGTCGACCTCCGCCCCCTGGCCGGCGAGAAATTCGCAAGCCGCCAGCGGCGCAAACGAACTTTGCAGAACGGCCGTGCCATCCGCGAGCGCCCTCGCGGCCAAGCCCGGTGGTGTCGCGCCGATATGCAGCAGGGCCGCGTCCGCTCCACCCATCGCAGCGATATCGTCGAGCCTGGCATCGTCCCCAACCACCACGCCCAACCGCGCCTGCTCGAGTTGCGCGATCTGCAAGCCGAAACCCTGCCGCAACGCCGGATCCGACACGCTGCCGCCGCCGCGCTCGAACCCACCGGCTGCCTGCAGCAACGCGAGCGCCAAAGGCGCGCCCACCGCCTCCCGTTTGGCTTCCCCCATGACCTGCGCTGCATAAAGCTTGAATTCATCCGACTTCAGCACCGCCCGCCGGCCCGCATCGAAGTCCGGATAATAATGCCTGAACGCAGCAATCGTATTGGCATTCTCAGGCGCCCGGCCAAGTAGGCATCGGTAGAGGTCGATCACGTCCTGGTCCGTCACGCCCGCGCCTCGATCTCCTGGAGCGTCGGCAGCATCGCGCTTAATGTTTCGATCCGGCAAGCATCGAGCGATTCCACCCAAGGCAGTTCAGCGAGCACACGCACCCGCCCATGCCTTTCGATGTCAGCGCGATTCCCCGCATTCGGCGGCCCCACCAGCACCACCCCAGCCACCACCACCCCACGCCCGCGCAAAGCCTCGAGCGACATCAAGGTATGATTGATCGTCCCGAGCGTGCTCCTGGCGACCAGGACAGCAGGCAACCCAAGCCGGCGCATGAGGTCGGCCATCGTGGCCCCACCCCCAAGCGGCACCAGCACACCCCCCGCGCCCTCCACCACCAGCGGACGCTCCGAGCGCGGCAGAACGAAATCACCAAGCCCCACCGACTCGCCTTCGAGAGCCGCAGCCGCCTCAGGCGACAGCGGCGCCATAAACCGGTGCCGCGGCGCATGCACCCGATCCCCAGCCAACCCTGCGAGCGCCAGCACGGTCGCCGTATCGTCGTCGCCGTCTGAGACACCCGTCTGCGCCGGCTTCCAGTAATCCGCGCCCAGCCGCTTCGCCAAACACGCGGCGACAACCGTCTTCCCGACGCCGGTATCCGTCCCCGTAACGAATACGCCGCGCGACCTCGGCCTCTCCTGAGCCGCCGCCCGCCGCTCCAACGGCCGCGTCGCCACCAGCGCATCGATCAGCATCCCGATATCCGCGTCCGAATGCCCAGCCGACAACCCAAGCCGAAGCCGGCTCGTCCCCCTCGGCACGGTCGGCGGCCTGATCGCAATCGCCAGCACGCCCCGCTCGCGCAGCGCCGCGGCCCAGCCGAGCGCCTCCCTCTCACCGCCGACGATCGCCGGCACGATCTGCGTGCTCGACTCCCCCGTATCGATCCCCGCCTCAGCCAGCGCCCCACGCACACGCGCCGCCGACTGCATCAGCCGCGCCCGCGCCTCATCCATCCCAGGCACCAGATCCAATGCCGCGTCGATCGCGCCAAGCATCGGCGGCGGCAGGGCGGTCGTATGGATGAACCCGGAGCACGCATTCACCAGCCAGTCGCACAGCGCCCGGCTCCCCGCCACATAAGCGCCGAACCCACCCAGCGCCTTGCTGAACGTCCCCATGACGAGATCCACGCCGGCAACCCCGCACGACAGCCCCATGCCGCCACGCCCGAGCACCCCCGTCGCATGCGCCTCGTCGAGATACAGAAAAGCCCCGAACCGCCCCGCGATCTCCGCCAGCGCCGGAACATCCGCCCGGTCGCCATCCATGGAAAACACGCTCTCCGTCACGATGAACCGCCGCCCCGGCCGCTCCGCCGACGCCTCCAGCAGCTCCACCAAATGCCCCAGATCGTTATGCCTGAACCGTATCTGCGGCACCCCCGCCGCCGCACACCCATGATGCAAGCTCGCGTGGATCAGCCGATCCGTGAAAACCAAAGGCGCCGGTCCAGGCAACCGCAACAACGCAGCCAGCACCCCCGCATTCGCCTGCCACCCCGACGCGAAAAGCAACGCCGCCTCGGTCCCCTTCAATCGCGCAAGCTTTGCCTCGACCTGCTCATGCAATTCGAGCGTGCCCACCACAAGCCGCGAAGCCCGAGCCCCCGTCCCATGACTCGCCGCCCACTCCCGCGCCCGCCCGATCAGCAACGGATGCCGCGCCAGCCCCAAATAATCGTTGCTGGACACATCGATCTTCGCAATCGCCGCGGGCGCGATTGAGCGCCGCAGGCCTTTCGCCTGAAGGTCATCCAGAACGTCGGAAAAGATCGCGTCTAGACGGGACATGGCACCTGGGAAGAAAGGACTTCTTTTTTGAGAAAAAGAAGCAAAAAACTTTTGCGACTTGAGGTCGTGCGCGAGGAAGTGCCGGGCTTAGAAATCCAGAAGTTTTTTTCTTCTTTTTTGGAAAAAGAAGTCCTTCCTTGCCTTACGGCTGAGGCCGCTCCTGCAACCGAGCCAGCAGATAATCCCGGAACACCGCCACCCGCTTCGAATGCCGCAGCTCCTCCGGATAAACGAAGAAGCAATTCACCTTAGGCCGCGTAGCAGCAGGCAATAGCCGCGTCAGCCCATCCATCTCCGCCGTCATCCATCCGGGCAGTGCCCCGATCCCAAGTCCGGCGCGAATGGTCAGCGCCATGGACGAAAGGTTATTCACCTCCAGCACCGCGCGCCGCGGGGAGCCGGGTTTGCGTCCGGCCTCCGCCAGCCAGTTGATATCCGCGACCGGCGGATGGAAATCGCCGAACAGAATGAGCTTGTGCTTGTCGAGATCCTCGAGCGTCTGCGGCGTGCCGTGCTCGAGCAGATAGTCGGCCGAGGCGCAGATCACCCAATCGATTTCGATCAGATGCCGCTGAATCAGATCCGGCTGACGCGGCGCATGCATGCGAATGGCGACATCCGCTTCGCGCATGGCGAGATCGAGATCGCCGTCGTCCAGCAGCAGGCTGACCGTCACCTCGGGATAAAGCTTGAGGAACTGCATGAGCCGCGGCGCGAGCCAGGTGCTGCCGAAGCCGACAGTCGTGGTGACTTTCAAGCGCCCGGCCGGCTTGTCGCGGCTTTCGGTGAGCAGCGCCTCCGTCATCGCAAGCTTGGCGAACACATCCCGCACCGTGCGGTTCAGCGCTTCGCCCTGCTCTGTCAGGATCAGCCCGCGCGCATGCCGATGAAACAGCGGCACCGAGAGGTTCTCCTCGAGCGCTGAAATCTGCCTGCTGACAGCCGACTGGCTGAGATTCAGAGTATCACCCGCATGCGTGAAACTGCCTGCCTCGGCAACCGCATGGAAAACCCGCAGCTTGTCCCAATCCATCGTTCGTTCGACCTGCGGAAGAGGTGGCGCTTCAGGCCGCTTCCAAGGCAGACTCTGTCGCGTGTTCGGTTAGCCACTTTTCTGCTTCCAGTGCTGCCATGCAACCTGTTCCTGCGGCTGTGACGGCCTGGCGGTAAATCTTGTCCTGCACGTCGCCCGCCGCGAACACGCCCGGAACCGACGTCCTGGTCGTTCCGGGCGCCGTCAGCACATAACCCTCTGCATCGAGATCGACCTTGCCCGCGAACACAGCAGTGTTCGGCGTATGCCCGATCGCGACGAAAACCCCGTCCACGTCCAGCCGGCTCGCCTGGTCCGTCTGGATGTTCCGCAGCGCCACGCCGGTGACCACGGCGGGCGTGCCGCCGCCGATAATTTCTTCCAGCACCGTGTCCCAGAGGACATCCACCTTCGGATGCTCGAACAAACGGCGCTGCAAAATCTTTTCCGCCCGCAGCGAGTCGCGCCGGTGTATCAGCGTCACGCGGTCGGCATGATGGGTCAGGTGCAGCGCTTCCTCGACAGCCGTGTTGCCGCCGCCGATCACCGCAACCTTCTTGCCGCGGTAAAAGAACCCGTCGCACGTCGCACAAGCAGACACGCCGGCGCCCTGATACTGCTTCTCCGACGGCAGCCCAAGCCAACGCGCCTGCGCCCCCGTCGCGATCACCACAGTATCCGCGATATAGACGTCGCCGCTGTCGCCCACGCACCGGAACGGCCGGCGAGAGAAATCCACGTCCATGATCAGGTCATGGATGATCGTCGTGCCCACGTGCTCGGCCTGGCCCGCCATCTGCTCCATCAGCCACGGCCCGGCGATCGGCTCCGCAAACCCGGGATAATTCTCCACATCCGTGGTGATCATCAGCTGCCCGCCAGGCTGCAAGCCGGCGACCATGATGGGCGACAGGCTGGCCCGCGCCGCGTAGATCGCCGCCGTGTATCCGGCAGGGCCGGCGCCGATGACAAGCATGCTGGTGTGATGGGTCTGGCTCATAACGCAATGCAATATCGGTTGCGCCGCACCCCAAGCAAGACCGAAGCTCCCGGCGGCCGCACCTTTCGCCAGCCCGGCCACTGGCCTAATCTCCCCGCAGAATCAGGGGCAAGCGTTATGACCGGCGGAGCAGCGAAACGATGAAGGCGGGAGCCGAACTGCCCGACATCGACGCCATCGACCGACGCATCCTTGCTGAACTGCAGGCCGACGGCCGCATGACCAACGTCGAGCTCGCCCGCCGCGCCGGCATTTCCGCTCCGCCGTGCCTCCGCCGCGTCCGCCGCCTCGAGGAGGCCGGCATCATACGCGGCTACCACGCAGACACCGACCCGCAGCTCCTCGGCTGGGAAATCGTCTTCTTCGTCATCGTCGGCCTGGAAAGCCAGAAGGAAGCAGCACTCGCCGCCTTCGAGACCATGGTCGGCGACTGGCCCCAGGTGCGCGAGTGCCACATGATACGCGGCGGCGGCGACTTCCTCCTTCGCCTGGTCGCCCGCGACACCGCGCAGGAAAACGAGCTCACTCGCCGGCTGACGGAGGCGGTGAATGTCGCGCGCGTGCAGACCCTGCAAACCATAAGAACCAGCCGAAGTGCAGCGGGCGTTCCGATCTGACGCAGAAGGAAGCAGTCCTTTTTTGAAAAAAGGAACCAATAGGCTTTTGCGAAATGGGACCGAGATCGTGGAAGTGCCGGGACCAAACAACCAAAAGTTTTTTGCTTCTTTTTCTCAAAAAAGAAGTCCTTCCTTCCGCCTTATCTTACTAGGACTGACCCTGATCCGCCTGATAGTCGCCGCAAGGGCGCCGCTATCATCGGATGAAGCCTACTACTGGGTGTGGTCGAAATCGCTGCAAGGCGGCTACCTGGACCACCCGCCCATGGTCGCCCTCTGGATACGCATGGGCACCGCCATTTGCGGCGACATCCCGATCGGCGTCCGCCTGTTCGGACCCTGGGCGGCGCTCGCAGGCTCGCTCCTCCTCGCCCGTGCCGCGCGAGACCTCTGGCCTGACAATCCACGCGCGGGAGTCGTGGCGGCACTTCTTCTCAACGCCACGCTCGTGCTGAACGCCGGCGCCATCGTCATGACGCCAGACACGCCACTTCTCTTCTTCTGGACCCTGGCGATCGCCGCCATCGCACGCCTCATACGCACCGGCCGCGGCACGTGGTGGCTCGTAGCCGGAGTCGCAGGCGGCCTGGCCTTCGACAGCAAATACACTGCGGTCCTCCTCGCCGCCGCGCTAGGCGCCTGGGTGCTCCTCGTACCACAGGCCCGCCGATGGCTCGGCCGCTGGGAATTCTGGGCCGCTGTTGCCTTGGCGCTGGCCACCGCCGCGCCGGTCCTGCTTTGGAATGCCGGCCATGGCTGGGTCAGCTTCCTGAAGCAGGGCGGCCGGGCAGGGGCCTGGCAGCCCACGCAGGCCCTGCGCTTCCTCGGCGAATTGCTTGGCGGACAGGTCGGCTTGGCCACCCCAGGCGTTTTTCTTCTCGGCTGCGCGGGCATCTGGGCCGCGTGCCGGAACGCCTGGCATCGGTCCTTGGAATGGACGCTTTTGGCGGCAATCACCGTGCTTCCGGCCGCCGTCTTCGCCGAGCATGCGCTGGGCGGCCGCGTCCAGGCGAACTGGCCCGCCGTCATCGCCCCTGGCGCGGTGCTCGCCGCTGCCGGTGCAGGCATCCGCTTCTGGCGCCCCGCCTGTGCACTTGGCTGGGTCATGGCCGCCGTGGTCTTCGTTCAGGCCGCCTTCGCGCCATTCGCACTGCCTCGCGCGCTGGACTTCACGCTCATCCGCCTGGCCGGCTGGACCGATATCGCCGGCGCCGTCTTCGTTGCCGCGTCAGCTCAACACGCTGCATTCGTGGCCGCCGACGAATACGGCCTGGCCTCGCAACTCGCCTTCCGCCTGCGCGAACCTGTCGTCGGCGCAGAGAGCCGCTGGGCGCTGTTCGCGCTGCCGCCTGCAAAATTTGAGAATCAAACCGGCCTGCTCATACGTAGCCTGCGCGAAGCCGGTCCTCCCGACCCGAAACTCTGGCCTGGCGCGACCCTGGTCGGCACCCTCGTCCGCGGCCGCGCCGGCATCGAAGCCGAGCGCTACCACCTCTACCGGGTCACCGGCGTCCACATCCCGGGCGCCGCACGCCTTCCCGCCGCCACCCCGACATTAGCGAAGGTTTAAGCGCCGCAACCCATCATCCCGCCTCCTAGCCAAACGGGGTTCAAAAATGGCCAAGCGCGGCGGTGCGGGTGTGACGATCATCAAGCGGGAGGAGGTGGAGGAAGCCGGTCACCACGGCGGCGCCTGGAAAGTCGCCTACGCCGATTTCGTCACCGCCATGATGGCCTTCTTCCTGCTGATGTGGCTGCTCAACGCCACCTCCGAAAAGACCAAGCGCGGCCTCGCCGACTATTTCAGCCCCACCACCATCGTCGCCCGAGGCGCCTCAGGCGGCGGCCAGCCGCTTGGCGGCAAGTCTCCTTTCGAGGAGGGCCCGCAACTCTCCGACAAAGGCGCCGTGTCCGTCGTCACGGGCAAAATGCCCCCCGCAGACCAGGACGACGACAGCAGCGACACGGTCGTCACCAAGACCGTCCACGCGGAAGGCCAGGCCACCGGCCGGGACGGTGTCGGCGCGGACAAGCAAGGCGCCGAAAAACCACAGAAGGGCGCCGCCGCCTACGCCAGCCGCGGCCAGAACAAGACCGAACCCGCCAAACCCTTGCACGACGGCCAGGACAGCGCCGCCGAAACCGCCCGCCGCCAGGAGCAAGCCAACTTCGCCAACGCCGCCAGGCAGATGCAAACGGCCATCGCAACCGACCCCACGCTCGCCCCGCTGGCCAATCAGCTCAGCATCGACCTCACCCCGGAAGGCCTGCGCATCCAGATCCACGATCTGGACAACCAGGAAATGTTCGCCACCGGCTCGGCCATACCCAACGAGCGCACCAAAGCCCTCCTGCTCCGCCTGACGCCGATCCTCCGCACCTTGAAGGAACCGATCGCCTTGGCCGGCTACACGGACGCCGCCGCCTACATCGACCCCAACCACAGCAACTGGGACCTCTCGGCCGAGCGCGCGAATGCCACACGCCGCCTTCTCACAGACAGCGGCCTCCCGGACGACCGCATACGCGACGTCACCGGCCACGCGGACCGCGATTTGCTCCACCCCGAAACACCTCTTGCCGCCGTGAACCGGCGCGTCTCGATAACGCTTCTCCGTTCTGCGCAGTAGCTGTCGGTGGGAAGAAAGCAAGCGAGTTCTTTTTTGAAAAAAAGAACCAAAAAACTTTTGCGAGTTGGAACCGTGCCTGCACAAGTGCTGAGCCCAAACGTCCAAAAGTTTTTTGCTTCTTTTTTTCAAAAAAGAAGGCCTTCCTTACTTAGCCTCACCCAATGCTAACAGTAGGCGGCCTCGTCTTCCTCATCGCCTGCGTCTTCGGCAGCTTCGTCGCAAGCGGCGGCGCGATCGGTCCGCTCATGGCGGCGATGCCGTTCGAGCTGCTGACCATCCTCGGCGCCGCCATCGGCACGTTCTTCATGGCGAACTCCATGAACGACGTGAAGCACACAATGGCCGGCTTCGGCCTGATCCTGAAAAACGGCCGCTACAAAAAGATCGACTACATCGAACTGCTGACCATGCTCTTCTGGTTTGTTCGCCTCGCCAGCCAGCGCGGCGCCATGGCGCTGGAGGCGCACATCGAAAAACCCGAAGAAAGTTCAGCCTTCAAGCACTTTCCGAAAATCCTCAAGGACCATCACACCACGGCGATTATCTGCGACTATCTGCGCATGGTCGGCATGAATGCCGACGATCCTCACCAGATCGAGGATATCATGGCGCGCGAGCTCAAGAAGATCCTTCGCGAGGAGCTGCACGGCTCGCACGCCATCCAGACGATGGCGGATGCCTTGCCGGCCCTCGGCATCGTCGCCGCCGTCCTGGGCGTCATCAAGACCATGGGCCACATCAACGAGCCGCCGGCCGTCCTCGGCGAAATGATCGGCGGCGCCCTCGTCGGCACCTTCCTGGGCGTGCTTCTCGCCTACGGCGTTGCCGCCCCATGCGCCGCTCGCATCAAAAGCCTCGTCGAGGGCGACAGCAAATACAACGAAGTGATCCGCGCCATCCTCGTAGCCCATTTGCACGGGAACGCGCCGCAAGTCAGCGTGGAGACGGGACGCAAAATGGTCCCTTCCATGCACATGCCCAGTTTTCAGCAGCTCGAAGAGGAATTGCAAAAGCTGCAGATCGCCGGCTGAGGGATGCCAAAAGTCTGCCTCAAAAAGGCAAGGGTGGAGCACCGGAGGCGCTCCACCCTTGTGTTCTACTGGTTGATCAGCGCAGGCATCCAGGGCACGCCGAGACCGGTCACATCGTCGTAACCGGGCGTGACATAGTTGAACAGATCCGCAAGACCGAGGCATTCCGCTGTGCCGCAGGCCAGATCGATGGCAAACGGATTTTGGGTCAGCAGAAACGGCGTCGAATCAAGCGTGATGAGCCTCACCCGGGTCGGGTCGTTCGCGTAGCCGCGCAGCACCGCGAACGGTGTAGGAGGTGCCACGATATCGTTGATGCCCGCAGCCTTCAGGCTGGTATCGGTGCCGATCTTCGCACCGTAGAACCAGGGATTGGCAAAGCCCACGAATGGCTTATGCGTCCGCGTCCGCTGCTGGTCCACCACGGCGATAACGCCTGCCATCAGAGGCGATGCAAGACTGGTCCCGCCATAGGGGATCTCGCAATATTCCAGGTGAGCGCTCTTCTTCGTGCAGCCGGCATCGGAAATCGGATTGCCTGCGATCGTGTAAGTCTCGCCGATGAGATAGCCGGTGTAGGGATCAGCCACCATCGATACGTCAGGCGCCACGCGCTGCGCCTGTGAGAGAGCGATCGGCGCGGCGTAGGCGAAATTCAGCGTCGTCGCGAGCGCATTCGGCACGATGCCTGCCTGATAGTCTGGCTGCGCCTCGCTCGGGCTGATGCCGCCGCCCGCACCCGAATAGAAAGTGAAGGCGTCGAAGGTGTAGCCGACAAGGCTTGTCGTCTCCAGGCCGGAGGTCGTGATCGAAGTGCCGCTGTTGACGGTGGCATTGCCGAGATAGTCGCGATAATTCCCCCAGCCGAACTCGTATTTGGCGCCTTGAGCATTCACGAGACCCAAAGACGTTCCGCCGACCGAGGTCACGTAAGGACTGTCGCCTTCCTGTGCGCCGGTGGCGACATCATTGACCTGGGAGAGGTCGCCGTCGTCACCGCTGCTGAACAGGATCGTGATGCCTTCCGCATCGGCCGCCATGAAGCTCTGATCGTCCGAAGCATTCTGCGCCGCCGTCGAGCCTTCGCCGTTGTAGCTGTAGCTGTTCGTCATGATGTCGGCGGTGTGATTATGAATGGCATCGGTGAGCGCTGTGGTCAGCGAAGTGCCGCAGTCGGCCGCGCCGATATAGTGGATCGCAGCACCCGGTGCGGAACCATGCACCGCGGCGAGGTCGAGCGACTGCTCGCCCCACCAGCCATATTCGCCACCGCAGTTCAGGGTGTCGCTCTCGGGAATATCGTATTCGCCCTTCGGGAAAGTCGCCTTGTAGTTGGCAGCCGTGAGAGGCGGCAGATTATGGTTGGCCGCATACTGGTTGCCGTCGCTCTTGAGAGTCGGCGAGGCATAGGCGTCGATGATCGCGACCGTCACGCCCGTGCCGTCCAGATGCACATGGTCGAAGCCGTAGGCCTGCTGGATTTGCTGCGGCGTGTAGCCGCAGGTCAGCCACGGCACCTTTTTGCCGTAGATGTCCGGCTTCGTGCTGAGCACCGCCTGCAGATCGCCGAAATAGGTGTCGCAGTAGCCGGACGGCAGGTTGGCCGAGACGGGTGGCGGCGTGACGCTGGCCGGGGCAGCAGCAAGCGGGCTCGCCTCTGCGGCGATGCCAGCAGGCGACTTCAGCTCGCCCTGCGTAACCGAGAGATGATGCGGCCGCTTGAGGAAGGTGCTGTCGTCCAGCCCCTCGATGTTGATGATCTTGCCTGCGAGGCTGCCGGGAATGGTCGGCAGTTCACGGTTGGCCCGCAATGTCATCGCGCCATATTTGTAGGTGTCCTGGCTGATGGCGAAGGTGTTGCGAAGCTGGCCGACGGTCGCCGTCGCCGAGACATAGGCGTTGGCCGCGCCAACGGTAATGTTCGTCATGCCGGCTTGCGACAGCAGCGCCTTCACCGCGGCGACATCGGCGTCGTCAGGCGCGAAGCGCATGCGGAAGGCGGCTGTGGTGAGATATTCGCCATAGTGCTGGCTGCTCGGCCTGGATACATCGGCGGCGAGGCTCTTGAGCCCCGCAAGATCCCGCACCGTCATGTGCACGGCGATGGTGACCTTTGCGGCATCGCTCGCCGTGCCGACCTTCGTTGCGTTCGCCACCCAGCTCGACACATTGCCGGGAACAGTCGCGGTATCGGCGGCATGCGAAGCAAGCGGAAAAAGGCCGGCAAGCATGGTTGCGCCCAAAAGGCGCATCTTGGTCTGTTCGAACACGCGGTTCTCCGGAGTGGGATGTTGGGGTGAAGAGGGTCGATCTCGCCAGGATTCGGCGGTGTCGGCTGCGCAGGGGAGGTGATGCGCCTAAGCTGGCGTTAACCTTCGAACGCTAGACCGAAAAATATCGAGCCCGCAACATTATTCCCGCACCCGCAACGAAGAAACAGCCGGGCGGCAGGAGAATGCCTGCCGCCCGGCCTCGGCTCACGGGTTGCTGATCGTCTGCGGCGTGCCGGCCGCCTTCGTCGTGTTGGCGCCGATGAACGCCTTCACGATCGGCGTGCCGACACCTGTGGACACGTTGTAAGTCGGGCTGACGTTGGACTGTACGACGCCGTTAAAGCCTGGGATCATCGTGTGATACACGCGAAGCCCGCCGTTCGCCTGCCTCGCGGCCAGGCGGTAGATGTACGGGTTGAGATTGCCCTGGCGCCCTTCCTTCTCGATGAGAAGAGCCAAGGCGCTGGTGAACTCAGGCGAGGAAACGCTGGTGCCGATCACCCCGTAGCGGACGCCGCCGAGGGCGATCACGACGGCGCTGCGGTCGGTGTTGCCGGCGCCATTGTTCAGCTTGTTGCCGCCGTTGCAGACGCCCAGCCTGGCATTGTAGTCCGTGGCGCCACCCGGGCAGCCGCCAACTTGCATGCCGATGTCAGGCGTCATGCGCATGGTGGATCCCGTCGTCACCTGCGACTGATAGGCAGGAGCTGGGAACAGCACGCTGGCGCCGCCGCCCGCACCCCAAACCTGGCCGGTCACCGTCACACCGAAGCCGTAGGGGTCCGAAGGAGCCTCCTGGTCGAGCCAGGCATTCTCGCCGGCGTAGCCGGAATCCAGCGTTCCCACATCATAGACGGTGACGACGTTGGTGCCGCCGACCGCAGTCACGTTCGGATCGGTCGCAGGCGTCGAGGCACCAGCGATCCAGTTCGCCGGCTTGCCGTGGAAATACGCCGGCGCGATGCACTCCTTGCCCGCTTCGTCGCCCGAGCTCGCAAGGAAGGTGATGCCCTGCATGTTACCCTGCTCGTAAAGCTCGTGCTCGTAGAACACGGTCGCGGTCAGATCCGTGCCGTTGTTGTATTTCGGCAGGTAGTAGGACTCGCACTCACCGAACGATGAACTCACCGCATCCACGACATTGTCGTCGATGACAGCGGTGTAGCCGTCGATGATGTCGCTGTCGTAGAGCGAAGGGATGTTATAGAGAACCACGTGCGCACCAGGGGCGCCGGTGATCTCTTCCTGCACGTCGAGCGACGCCTCAAAGGAATCGTCGCTCTGCGCGTTGAACGCATTGCCCCCGTTCACAAGCCGGCGCTCGAACAGCGTGGGATCAGGCGTCCCTGTCGTGGTCGAGAAATTCTCATGGTCGAAGATCAGCTTGATGTCGGAATCGAGCACGTCGCTCGAAATCACCGTGCCGATCGTGGCACCCGTGCCGTCGAACGGCTTGGCAGTGCCGCCGACGCTGACAGTCGAGTTATAGGCCGGATAAACATAGGCCTGCTTCAGGTCGGGATAGTAATAGGAGCCGTCCGGGCCGAAGCGGTTGTCCACGGTGTCCTTGATGGGGCCGAGCGACTTCGCCATCGTGTGGCGCGCGATGCCTTCGAAGCCGATGACGCCCACCTTCTCCGCGGCGAGCGCCGCAGGCAGGTGGAGCGGCGTCACGCTGGCGACGCTCACCCGGCCGTTCGCGCTGCGCACCGCCTGAAGGCTTGTGCCGAAAGCGCGCTGCACCGTGCTGACGTTGCCGTGCACGGAAAGGCTGCGCGTGTGCGGCGTCACCGAAAAGCCCTGCGCCTGCAAGGCGGCAGTCACCCGCTGCATCGAATCGCTGGTCGGACCGAAGCGCAGGCCGAACTCGGCCGGGGTCAGCCACTTGTGGTAGCTAGGCGAGCTGGGGTCATGAAGATCTGCGAGCAGCGCCTCGAACTGATCGTGGTTGCGCAGCGGCAGCATGACCGTAAAGGTCACCGGCCGCGCCGCATCGGGCACGCCGATCATTTGAGCAGTCGGCGCGGCAAGGCCGCTGCGCGGCGCCAGGGCCGCCAGGCTGCCGAATACGCTCGCACAAAGCAGGGCCGTTCTTAACGTGTGAGACAAAAAAACCTCCGGTCGATGAACATGCTGCAGGAGTACCGTCATCGGCACGCCGCGATGATTTTCAGGAAACGCCAGTCAAGCACTCGGGCAAGCACAACCGGACGGCCGCGCCAAGACATCGGAAGAGTGCTGATCAGGATGCCCGTGAGGGCGAGCTGTCCGCCATCGGCAAGCAGGCCGATGGCGGACGATGAGGCTTAGTTGGTGCTGGGATAAGCAGTGATGAGGTTGGTCACGTTCACCGAACCGAGGCCGACCGCCAGGCTGTAGCCGACAGTGGCTGGATAGGCGTCCGCCGTCGGGAAGTCAGCTGCGTTGGAGTTACGCAGCACGCCGATGCCTTCCGGCGCCGAAGCCTTCGTGCTGTAGCATGCGCCGCTGGTCGCATAGCAGGGCTCTGCGATGTTGCCGGCCGTCACGTTATAGAACACGCACGACTTCGACGCGTGATTGCCGTAGCCGGAGATGCACTGCGTGGACAGGGTCGGGTCCGTGAACTGCGTCTTGGCAAGGCTATAGAATGTCGCGTTAGGATTACCGATCGGCCCGTTCTTCTGAACGAGCAGGGCGGCGATGCCCGCGAACGCCGGCGCCGCGAAAGACGTGCCGCCTGCCGCGTTGCCGAACGTGTCGTTCACGTTCGTATAGTCGCAGGTGGTGCCGCCTTCATTGGCATCGGACATGCACAGAACCAGGAAGTGGTTCCAGAAGCCGTTCGAAGAGAACAGCGACACGTCGGGCTGGTCGCGCATGCCATCGGCAGGCATGCCCGGAACCCCGACCTGCTGGAAATCAGGCTTGGGATAAAGAACGCTCACGCCGCCCGTGCCGCCCACGCCATCCTGGAAGTTGAACGGATTGCTCGGGTCGTTGCAGCTCGCGATCGCATTGGCATAGCCGCCATACTTGCGGATGAGCATGCCGGCGCAGGAGTTATCCCACGGCGTCTCGGGAATGTAGCTCTTCGCCGAGCTGAAGTAGCGGATGTTGTTGGGCCGCCAGTAGGTCGAATTCTTGCCCTCGTAAGTATCCAGGAAGTCGGTGCCGCCGACCGACGTGTTGTAAGGGTTCGTGGAAAGCCCGTTCACCGCAATGCCGTTCTGCGCAATGGCATTGCGGTCATAGGACACGCCGCTGTCGCCGGTGGAGATCATCACCGCGATGCCTTCGCTGTTCGCCTCCTCCAGAAGGTTCGACCAGTAGCTCAGGAACGACGGGCTGTTCTCCTGCTCCGGTCCGCCATAGCTGATGGAGAAAACCGTCGCGTCGGACCCGTGCTCGACCATCTGCTGCAGCGAAGTCGCGACGCCGAAGGTGATGTTCGTGCTGCCGCAGGCCGCTTCGTAGATCTTGGCGTCCGGAGCGGCCACGCCGATCCATTCGGCGTCGAGTGCCGCTTCGCCTTCGTCAGCGGTAAAGCCAGGGTCGGTGCAGCTGCCCGGCGCCACCGTCTGCAGCGTCCCTGCGTAACCCGACAGGCCGAAGGCCTTGCGGAACGTGCGCCAGTCGGCCGCCTGGATATCGGTTTGCTCGATGACGGCGACGGTCACGCCATTGCCAGTCAGCTTGCCTGCCGAAGCCGTGCCGGTCAGCAAGGGATTGACGTTGTAGATCGTGTTGAAGTCCTGCGGCGTCACGGCCTCGTAGCCGCCGACGTTGAACTCGGGCGAGATGCCGTTCTTCGCGGCAGCCGTCGTGCGGGCTGTCGCCGCCTGGGTGGCGCGCACCATGTTCGGCTTCGGGAAGAAGTTGGACAGCGTCACGCCGCCCACGACAGGCGAGAGCGCCGCCGGCATGGCGAGATCGGTCACGTTGGCGATGTGGGCCTCGCCGCTGGCGAGCTTCACATTATGCAGCGAGGTGTGGAACGCCGCCGCGACAAGGCTCGGCTTGCCTGCGAAATCGACCGACATGCCGCTCGGCGATACGCTGTTGACCGTGAGGCCGCGGCTTTGCAGCCACGCGGTGACCTTCGCGATATCGGCCGCATCCGGCCCATAGGTGCGCAGCTGCGAAGCCTGCAGCCACTTATGATAGCTCGGTGAGCTGCGGTCCTGCTGGTCATGCACCAGCTTATCGAACGCCGCCTGCTGCTCGGGAGAGCGCTTCAGCGACATGATGATGTGCGGCAGCGCGGTCGTGTCGGCCA
Source organism: Acetobacteraceae bacterium (assembly GCA_965198825.1). Taxonomy (GTDB): domain Bacteria; phylum Pseudomonadota; class Alphaproteobacteria; order Acetobacterales; family Acetobacteraceae; genus BOG-908. Next base: position 1,377,428 of record CBDAQB010000003.1, read on the forward strand.
GCGCGCCGAGGTCCTGCGCCGTGGCGACCAGCGGAGACTTCTCGCCGGCGATCGGCGTGAGGTTCGCCTCGTCGACGGCGGCACTGATGAGCGGAGCGGCGGAAGCGGCATGAAAACCAAGGCCAGCCATGACGCTGGCGCCGAGCAGGGCAGTCTTTAACTGGGAACGCATTCAAGTCTCCTGATACAAGACGGATTCAGACTGTAAAGAGCACCGCCATCGGCGCCCCTCCCAAAGCTTTTATTTTGCTGCAGCGGCGATCCGCCAAACATTACTTGAGCGAACTGGACGAACAAGATCGTTTGGTGAAATGAATTCATGCACGCTCGCCGCAATTAGTGTCGCGACCGTAAGCGGCAGCCTTCAGGGCGGCAAGTCCGAATGCATACCAATCGGACAATTTGTAGATGTTTGTGGCAGAGTCTCTTAACTGCGGCGGGCTGCTGCAATCAGAGATTGCATATGCCGAATAGTTTCGCTCAGTCCAACTAGGATTGCCTCGCCAATCAGGAAGTGCCCGATGTTCAATTCGGCGACTTGCGGAATGGCCGCAACGGCGGAAACATTGCCGTATGTCAGCCCATGCCCCGCATGGCACTCGAGCCCCAGCGACTGCGCTCGCGCCGCTGCCGAAACAAGCCGCTCCAGTTCCCCCGCGCGCCCGTCCGCATAGGCGCCGGTGTGCAGCTCCACCACAGGCGCCCCGAGCCGCGCCGCCGCGTCGAGTTGAGCCGTGTCCGGATCGATGAACAGCGAAACTCGGATACCCGACTCCGAAAGCTTGGCGACCAGCGGCGCCAGCGACTGATATTGCCCGGCCGCATCCAGCCCGCCCTCGGTCGTCACCTCGGCCCGCCGCTCCGGCACGATGCAGCAGGCATGCGGCGCCGCCTCGATGGCGATGCGAACCATCTCCTCCGTCGCCGCCATCTCCAGATTGATCGGCGCCGCGATGGCCGCCCGGATGCGCTGCAAATCCGCATCGCGTATGTGCCGCCGATCCTCGCGCAGATGCAGCGTAATCCCGTCGGCGCCCGCAGCGATGGCCGCCTCCGCCGCCAGGAGCGGGTCGGGATGCGTCCCGCCCCGCGCGTTCCGCAGCGTCGCCACATGATCGATGTTCACGCCAAGCCGGACAGGTGTCATGCAGCAAGCGCCCTTTGTGTCGCGATGGCATCGGCAAGCCTGATTGCCGCAATCAAGCTGGCCGGATCGGCCCGGTCCTGCCCGGCTATGTCGAAGGCCGTTCCATGGTCAGGCGACGTGCGCACGATGGGCAGTCCCAGTGTCACGTTCACCCCACCAGACATGTCCAGCGTCTTCAACGGTATCAATGCCTGGTCGTGATACATGCAGATCGCCGCATCGTAGGCCCGGCGCGCCTGCGGCGTGAACATCGTATCGGGCGGCCAGGGCCCGCTCACGTCGAACCCCTCTGACCGCAAGATCTCCATGGCCGGCCGTATGAGCGTGATCTCCTCACGTCCCATATGCCCGTCCTCGCCGGCATGAGGGTTGAGCCCGGCAATCGCCAGCCGCGGCCGTGCCAGGCCGAAGTCGCGTGCGAGGGCAGCCGCCGTTGTCCGCGCCGCTGACACGATCCCCTCGACCGACAACGCGTCAAGCGCCGCCCGCAACGACAAATGGATCGTCACTGGCACCACCCGAAGCATCGGCGACGCCAGCATCATGATCTCCCGACCCGCGCAGCCGGTCAGCTCTGCCAGGAACTCGGTATGCCCGGGATGAGGAAACCCCGCATCCTGCAGCACCGATTTCGCAATCGGGTTGGTCACCACGCCCCGCGCCCGGCTACTCCGCGACATCTCCACAGCCAGCCGAATGCTTTCGATAACCGCGCCCGCATTCGCCGTATCCGGATGCCCTGCACGGACAGCAGCCGCCAAAGCCACCGGAACCACCGGCAACGCCTGGGCAAATAACCTCGCCTCGCCTGTGGTCGGCACCTCAGGCGGCAAGCAATCCGGATCGGCGATCAGGACAAACGCCGGCCCCTCGTGACGCAACGCCTGCCAAGCCTTGACGGCAATCTCCGGCCCGATCCCGGCCGGATCGCCCATCGTGAGAGCGAGCGGCAGGGGCAGGGCCTCAGATATGAATCGCCCGGGCTTCCACCGCCAGCGCCGCCTCCTTCACCGCCTCGTTCAGGCTGGGATGCGCATGGCACGTACGCGCCACATCCTCCGAGCTCGCCCCGAACTCCATGGCGAGGGCGATCTCCGCAATCAAAGTCCCTGCATCCGGCCCGATGATATGCGCGCCCAAAATCCTGTCGGTCTTCTTGTCCGCCAGGATCTTCACGAACCCGTCGGTCGCGCCCATCGCCCGCGCCCGCCCGTTGGCGCTGAAAGGAAACTTGCCCACGCTGTAATCGGTGCCCGCCGCCTTCAGCATCTCCTCCGTCGAGCCGATGCTGGCAACCTCCGGCCAGGTATAAACCACGCCCGGAATGACACCGTAATTCACATGCCCCGCCTGGCCCGCCAGGATCTCTGCGCAGGCAACACCCTCTTCCTCGGCCTTGTGCGCCAGCATCGGCCCGGCAATGACATCGCCAATCGCGTAAATACCCGCAACGTTCGTGGCATAATCCCCGTCGGTTTTGACGAACCCGCGCTCGTCCATGTCCACCCCGGCCTCCGCCAACCCGAGCGACCCCGTAAACGGCCGCCGCCCGATCGCCACCAGCACCACGTCGGCTTGCAGCGTCTCCGCCTCGCCACCCTTTGCCGGCTCAACCGTCAATTCGACGCCCGCATCGCCGGCCTTTGCCGACGTCACCTTCGTGCCAAGCCTGAAAACCAATCCCTGCTTGCCCAGCACCCGCTCGAACGTCTTGCCGATCTCGCCGTCCATGCCGGGCACAAGCCGGTCCAGATATTCGACCACCGTCACCTTGGCGCCAAGCCGATGCCAGACCGACCCGAGCTCAAGCCCGATATACCCGCCGCCGATCACCACGAGATGGCCAGGAACCTTATCCAGCTCCAAAGCCCCGGTGGACGTGACGATCCGCTTCTCATCGACATCGACGCCAGGCAGCGGAATGCTCTCGCTCCCAGTCGCCACCACGATATTCTTGGCCTCGTAAGTCTCGCCGCCAACTTCGACATGGCCAGGCGACGAAATCCGCCCGTCGCCCTTCAGCCAAGTCACCTTGTTCTTCTTGAACAGGAACTCCACGCCCTTCACGTTGGCAGTCACAACCTCGCCCTTGCGGGCCTGCATCTTTGCCAGATCGAGCTTCACGCCCTCCACCAGTATGCCGTGATCCGCGAAGGATCCCTGCACCTCGTGAAAATTCTCCGAAGACTGCAACAGCGCCTTGGACGGAATGCAGCCGATGTTCAGGCAAGTCCCGCCCAGCGTCTCGCGCTTCTCGACACACGCCGTGCGCAGCCCAAGCTGCGCCGCCCGTATGGCGCAAACATAGCCGCCTGGGCCCCCGCCTATGACAATGACGTCGAACTGTTCGGACATTTTGGCATATTCCTAAGTAGGCAAGCGGAAGAAAGCGCGTTCTTTTTTGAAAAAGAGAACCAAAAAACTTTTACCACTCAAAGCTCAGCCTCTCCGGTAGGCTCCGCTAGGTCGCAAAAGTTTTTTGCTTCTTTTTTTCAAAAAAGAAGACCTTCCTTTCTCCCTAAAGTCCCAGCAGCAACCGGCGAGGATCCTCAACGCCTTCCTTCACCCGCACCAGGAACGAAACCGCTTCCTTGCCGTCCACGATCCGGTGATCGTACGACAGCGCCAGATACATCATCGGCCTGATCTCGACTTTTCCAGCGACAGCGATAGGCCGTTCCTGGATCTTGTGCATGCCGAGAATGGCGGACTGCGGCGGGTTCAGGATGGGCGTGGACATCAGCGACCCGTAGATGCCGCCGTTGGTGATGGAGAACGAGCCGCCTGTCAGCTCCTCGAGCTTGAGTTGGCCGTCGCGCGCGCGCTTGCCGAGGTCGCCGATGGTCTTTTCGATTTGCGCAAAGCTGAGCTGGTCCGCGTCACGCACGACAGGCACCACGAGGCCGTTCGAGCCGCCGACGGCAATGCCCATGTGCACGTAGTTCTTATAGACGATCTCGTCGCCGTCGATTTCCGCGTTGACCGCCGGAAATTCGTGCAGCGCGGAGATGCAGGCGCGCACGAAGAACGACATGAAACCGAGCCTGACGCCGCCATGCTTCTTCTCGAACGCGTCCTTGTATTCCGAACGCAGCGCCATCGCGGCCGACATGTCCACCTCGTTGAAGGTGGTGAGCATGGCGGCGGTGTTTTGCGCCTCCTTCAGGCGCGCCGCGATGGTGCGGCGCAGGCGCGTCATCTTCACCCGCTCCTCGCGAGCATCGGCGGCGCGCGGCGCGGATGGGGCAGGGGCTGCGGGCTTTGCAGGGGCAGGGCGCTCCAGGAAGGCGAGCACATCGCCCTTGGTAATGCGGCCATCCTTGCCTGAGCCGTCGACCTGGTCCGCGCCGACCTTCTGCTCCTGCATGATCTTCGCGGCGGACGGCATCGGCGCATGTGCCGGCTCGGGTGAGGGCGGCGCAGGCGGCGGCGAAGAGGCGGGACGCGCCACCGGGCCCGAAGCGGGGGCGGGTGGCTGAACGCCCGCGTTGGTGGAAGGCGGCGGCGACTGGCGGGTAGCCGGCGCTTCCGCATCCGCCACCGGCTTTGCCGGCGCCGTCGAAGAAGCAGGCGTCGACGGAGCAGGTTTGGGCGCACTGCCGCTGCCTTCGCCGATGGTGCCAAGCACCGTGCCGACCTCGACCTCGGCGCCCTCCGCGACGGCAGGCTCCTCCATCACGCCGGCCGAAGGCGCATTCACCTCGACCGTGACCTTGTCTGTCTCCAGCTCGACAACTGGCTCATCGGCCGCCACCTGCTCGCCTGCCTTCTTCAGCCAGCGGGCCACCGTAGCCGAGGTGACGCTTTCGCCCAGCGTGGGCACCTTGATGTCGGCCGACATGTCCAATCCTTCCAGGCGCCGCACGATGCGGCGCAAACTCTTTAACCGATCTGCTGGAGAGGAGCACTCGCCAGGAAGCAAGGCCTTCTTTTTTGAAAAAAAGAAGCAAAAAACTTTTACGACTTAGCCCCGCCCACTGGAGAGGCCGAGCCCAAGGGGCAAAGTTTTTTGGTTCTTTGCTGCAAAAAAGAACTGCTTCCTTTTTGTTTACTCGCCCCCAAGCGCCTCCCGCACCAGCGTCGCCTGCTCCGCCGCATGGACTCGCGCGAGGCCAGTCGCCGGGCTCGCAGCCGCCGCGCGCCCGGCATAGATCGGGCGTTTCGCCCGATGTTTAAGGGCTGTCAGAACACGTTCGATACGACGGTCGACGAAGCTCCAGGCGCCCATGTTCTCGGGCTCCTCCTGGCACCAGACGATCTGCGCCTTCGTGTAGCGCTTCAGCGCGAACGCCAGCGTCTTTTCCGGGAACGGATAGATCTGCTCCAGCCGGATGATGGCCACATCCTTCAGGCCGCGGTCGCGCCGTTCTGCCAGCAGGTCGTAATAGACCTTGCCCGTGCAGATCACCACGCGGCGCACCTCCGCGGGTGCCGCAATCTCGTCGATCTCGCCTATCACCGTGCGGAACCGGCTGTCGCCCGTCATGTCCGAAACAGGCGACACGGCCAGCTTGTGACGCAGCAACGATTTCGGCGTCATGATCACCAGCGGCTTGCGGAAGTTCCGCTTCACCTGGCGGCGCAGCGCATGGAAGTAGTTCGCTGGCGTCGTCAGGTTCGCCACCGTCATGTTCCGTTCCGCGCAGAGCTGCAGGTAACGCTCGAGCCTCGCGCTCGAATGTTCCGGACCCTGTCCCTCGTAGCCATGCGGCAGAAGCAGCGTCAGCCCGGACATGCGTAGCCACTTCGTCTCGCCGCTCGCCAGGAACTGGTCGATGATCACCTGCGCGCCATTGCCGAAATCGCCGAACTGCGCTTCCCACAGCACCAGGGTCCAGGGATCAGCCAGCGAATAGCCATACTCGAACCCGAGCACGCCCGCTTCGGACAGCAGCGAATTGAAGATCTCGATCCGCGCCTGTTTCGGCCTGATGTTGTTGAGAGGCACGAACTCGTTCTGGTTCGTCTGGTCGATCAGCACCGCATGACGCTGGCTGAAAGTGCCGCGCTGGCAATCCTCGCCGGAGAGCCGGACATGGTGCCCCTCCAGCAGCAGCGAGCCGAACGCCAGCGCCTCGCCTGTCGCCCAATCGATGCCTTCGCCGCTTTCCACCGCCTGCTTCTTGGCATCGAGCTGCCGCGCGATCTTCGAATTGAGATCGAAATTGCCCGGCTTCTGCGCGAGCGCCAGCCCGACCTCGCGCATCGTCGCATCGTCTATGGCCGTCGCCTGCTCGACTTCGTCGTCGGACTTGTCCTTGTCGAGCCCGCGCCATTTGCCTTCGAGCCAGTCCGCCTTGTTGGCGCGGTAGGACTGCGCCGCGGCATGCGCCTGGTCGTAGCGCGCAAAGAGCTTGTCCCACATGGCCTGCACGTCGGCCGCCGTCACCACGCCCTGCTTCACCAGTTGCTCGGCATAGCGCACGCGTGTCGTTGGCTGGTCGCGTATGGCGCGATACATGATCGGCTGCGTGAAAGCCGGCTCGTCCGTCTCGTTATGCCCGTGGCGGCGGTAGCAGACGATGTCGAGCACGAAATCGGTCGCGAAACGCTGGCGGAATTCGGCCGCCATGCGGGAGGCGAACACCACCGCCTCAGGATCGTCGCCGTTCACGTGCAGGATCGGCACCTGAATGGATTTCGCGATGTCGGTGCAGTAAAGTCCCGAATACGCATGCGCCGGGACGGTGGTGAACCCGATCTGGTTGTTCACCACCACATGGATGGTCCCGCCGGTGCGGTAGCCGATGAGCTGGCTCATCGCCAGCGTCTCGTAAACCAGGCCCTGTCCGGCAAAAGCCGCGTCGCCATGAAGCAGGATGCCCATGACGCTGCGCCGCAATTGCGTGTCGCTCGCCATGTCCTGCCGCGCGCGAACCTTGCCGACCACCACAGGATCGACCGCCTCGAGATGCGACGGGTTCGGCTGCAGCGAAATATGCACCATGCGCCCGGCGATCTCGACATCGGTCGAGGTGCCGAGATGGTATTTCACGTCGCCGGAGCCCTGAACGTCGTCAGGCTTGAAGCTGGCGCCTGCGAACTCCGCGAACAGCGCGTTCAGCGGCTTCTTGACGATATTGACCAGCGTGTTCAGCCGGCCGCGGTGCGGCATGCCGATGACGATCTCGTTCGTGCCGGAAGCCGCCACCGTCTCGATGATGGCATGCATGGCCGGAATGGTGACCTCGCCACCCTCCAGCCCGAACCGCTTCGTGCCGACATAGCGCTTCTGGCAGAACGACTCGAAACCCTCTGCATCGGTCAACTGGCTCAGGATCGTCCGCTTCTCGTCCGCGGAGAAGCTGCCGCGCCACGGCGCGCCCTCTATGCGCTTCTGAATCCAGGCCTTCTGCTCAGGATCCTGGATATGCATGAACTCCACGCCGATCGAGCCGCAGTAGCTCGTGCGCAGCACGTCGTAGATCTCGCGCAAGGTCGCCTGTTCGCGCCCCAGCACGCGGTCGATAAAGATCGGCCTGTCCCAGTCGCCTGGCCCGAACCCGTAGGTCGCCGGATCTAGCTCCACATGATGCTTTTCCGCCTGCAGTCCGAGCGGATCGAGCTTGGCTTCCAGATGCCCGCGCACCCGATAGACACGCACCATCATCAGCGCGCGTATGCTGTCCACCGTTGCCGCACGCACCGCGTCCATGCTCGGCGCACGCCTGTCCGAAGCGGCAGGGGAGGCGGCCTCTGCCTCGCCGGCCGAGAACTGCGTCGGCGCCCAGGAAGCCCCGTGCGCGTCGGTCAGAACCGCCCGCTGCTCGTCGTTCAGCGAGCTGAACAGCTCCGCAAAACTCGGATCGACCGAACCGGGGTTCTCGGCCCAGCGGGCGTAGAGGTCGGCAATGAAGGCGGCGTTCGCCCCGCTAAAGGCAGTAGCAACAATATCTACGCCGGCCATCGGTACGCACTCCTAAACCAATTCTATCGAGACATTGCATCCCGATGTGGCGAAAATAGGTTAGCGCGCCCATGCATTCGTGTGATAGCTCCAGCCGCCTGCGTTGCGCCAGACGCATGGCAGTCCAAATCTAGCCCCTGAGCGCCTTGATCATGGTGCTGCCGAGCGCGGAGGGGCTGTCCGCCACATGGATCCCCGCCTGGCGCATCGCCTCGAACTTGGCGGCCGCCGTATCCCGCCCGCCGCTGATCACCGCGCCCGCATGGCCCATCCGCCGCCCGGGAGGCGCCGTGCTCCCCGCGATGAACCCCACCACCGGCTTCTTCGACCTGGCGCGCGCGATGAACTCCGACGCATAGATCTCCGAGGCACCACCGATCTCGCCGATCATGATGATGCTCTCTGTCTCCGGATCGGCCAGGAACATCTCCAACACCTCGATGAAGTCGAGCCCCTTCACCGGATCGCCGCCGATGCCCACGCAACTCGACTGCCCGAGCCCCGCCGCCGTCGTCTGCGCCACCGCCTCATAGGTCAGCGTGCCCGACCGGCTAACGATGCCCACCTTGCCGCGCCTGTGGATGTGCCCCGGCATGATGCCGATCTTGCACGCATCAGGCGTGATCACGCCGGGGCAGTTCGGCCCCACCAGGATGGATTTGCTGCCTGTCAGCGCCCGCTTCACCCGCACCATGTCGAGCACGGGAATGCCCTCCGTAATGGTGACGATCAGCGGCATCTCCGCATCGATCGCCTCGAGGATGGCGTCAGCCGCGAAAGGCGGCGGCACGTAGATGGCACTCGCCGTGGCGCCCGTCCGCTCGCGCGCCTCCGCCACCGTGTTGAACACGGGAAGATCGAGATGCGTCGTCCCGCCCTTCCCAGGCACCACCCCGCCCACGACCTTCGTGCCGTAGGCGATCGCCTGCTCGGAATGGAAAGTCCCCTGCGCCCCCGTGAAACCCTGGGTGATGACGCGTGTGTTGCGATCGACGAGAACGGCCATGTCAGTTGGCTTCCTTCACGGCACGCACGATTTTCTCTGCAGCATCCGCGAGATTGTCCGCGGAAATAATCGGCAGCCCGGACTTCGCCATGATCTCCTTGCCGAGCGCCACGTTCGTCCCCTCGAGCCGCACCACCAAAGGCACGTTCAGCGACACTTCGCGCGCCGCCGCAATCACGCCCTCTGCAATCACGTCGCAGCGCATGATACCGCCGAAGATGTTCACCAGGATGCCTTCGACATTCGGGTCAGACAGAATGATCTTGAACGCCGCAGTCACCTTCTCCCGCGTCGCCCCGCCGCCGACATCGAGGAAGTTCGCAGGCGAGGACCCGTAGAGCTTGATGATGTCCATGGTCGCCATGGCCAGGCCCGCGCCATTCACCATGCAGCCGATCACCCCATCCAGCGCCACGTAATTGAGGTCGTAGCGCGCCGCCTCCAGCTCCTTCGGATCCTCCTCCGCCTCGTCGCGCAACGCTGCGATCTCCGGATGCCGGTACAGCGCGTTATCGTCGAAACTCACCTTTGCATCGAGCGCCACCACCTCGCCCGCACCCGTCACCACCAGCGGATTGATCTCGACGATCGCGCAATCCAGCGTCACGAAAGCCTTGTACATCGCCTCCACGAACTTGCTGAAAGCCGACACCTGCTTGCCGGTCAGCCTCAACCCGAACGCCAGTTTCCGCGCATGGAAGCCTGACACGCCCGTCGCAGGATCCACGGCAATACGCAGGATCTTTTCAGGAGAATGCTCGGCAACCTCCTCCACCTCCATGCCGCCCTCAGTGGACGCCATGATCAAAACACGCGACGTATCCCGGTCCACCAGCAGAGACAGATACAGCTCGCGCGCAATGTCGCAGCCTGCCTCGACATAAATCCGCCGGACGTCACGCCCCGCAGGCCCCGTCTGCTTCGTGACCAGCGTGTGCCCGATCATCGCCTCTGCCGCGGCACGCACTTCCTCGACGCTGCGCGCCAGCCGCACACCGCCCTTGCCTTGCGGATCGTCGGCAAAATGCCCGGCGCCGCGTCCCCCCGCATGGATCTGCGACTTCACCACGAACACCGGCCCTGGCAGCTTCTCCGCCGCGGCCACCGCCTCTTCCGGCGTCCATGCCGCAAATCCCTGCAGCACCGACACGCCATAGCCGCGAAGCAATTCCTTGGCCTGGTATTCGTGGATGTTCATGGCTCAGACATCCAGCTTCTTGAAATCTTCGATCAGCTTGCGAACCGCATCGCACGACTTGTCGAAAGCAGCCTGCTCGGCAGGCTCCAGCTTGATCTCCACGATCCGCTCCACGCCACCGGCGCCGATCACCACAGGCACGCCGATGTAGAGATCATGCAAGCCATACTGCCCCGAGAGCAGCGCCGCACAGGGCAGCACCCGCTTCTTGTCCAGCAGGAAGCTCTCCGCCATCGCAATCGCCGACGCCGCAGGCGCATAAAAAGCGCTGCCCTTCTCGAGCAACTTCACGATCTCGCCGCCGCCATTGGCAGTCCGCGCGCAAATCGCGTCGATCTTTTCCTGCGTCGTCCAGCCCATCTTGATCAGGTCCGGCACCGGAATGCCCGCCACCGTCGAATAGCGCGTCAAAGGCACCATCGTGTCGCCATGCCCACCGAGCACGAACGCCGTGACATCCTCGACAGACACGCCGAACTCATGCGCCAGGAACAGCTTGAACCGCGCGCTATCCAGCACGCCGGCCATGCCGACCACCCGCTCCGCAGGCAGCCCGCTGCGCTGCTGCAGCTGCCACACCATCACATCCAGCGGGTTGGTGATGACGATGACGAAAGCATCCGGGCAATGCGCCTTTATGCCGTCCGCCACCTGGTTGATGACGCCGGCATTCTTCGCCAGCAGATCATCGCGCGACATGCCAGGCATGCGCGGAAAGCCAGCCGTCACGATCACCACGTCGGAGCCCGCAATGGCCGCGTAATCCGATCCGCCCACCATATGGCTGTCGAACAGATCCACCGCGCCCGACTGCATCAGGTCGAGCGACTTCCCCGCCGCAACCCCACCGAAGACGTCGAACATGACGACGTCGCCAAGCTCCTTCAGCCCCACCAGATGAGCCAGCGTGCCACCGATGTTGCCGGCGCCGATGAGGGCGATCTTGTTGCGAGCCATGAGGGTCCTTGTGCGGTGCGATAACCGGCCAAGGTGCTAGACCAAAGGACGCCTTGCTTCAAGCTACCGCCTGTCACCGTAGCCGGTAGAGAAAGCAAGCAAGTCCCACCACGAAGATGGGAAGAACGCGAAGACGCGCCAAGAGCAAGGATCAAACCGGCGATCATCGGCAAAGCGGCGAAACGCCAGCAAACCTTGTAAGCGCATCCACCGTGTCGACTAGCCACAGCGTCTTCGTGTACCTTCGCGTTCTTTCCATCTTCGTGGTGGACCTAGCCACCAAGCCGCACCAGCAGAGGCAAACGACTAAGAGACCGCCTTAACCACCCGCCCAGGCTTCTCCTGCAGCAGCCCATGCGTCCGCAAATGATGCCGGAACTGATAATAAGTCAGCCCCAGCCGCCGAGCCGCCTCAGCCTGGTTGAACCGGCAAGCCTCCAAAGCCGCCTGCAACAACTTCTCCGCATAAGCCCGGGTCAGCCCCTCGAAATCCACCTCGCCCGCCATGTCAGGCACCGCCTCAGCCAGGGCAGCAGGCCGGACCACCTCAGCCGAAGCCAAAGCCAAAGCCGAACCACCCCCGGAAGCCCGAGCCTCCACCGGCTCCCGCAACGGCGCATGAGGCGAAGCGAACGGATCCAGCAGGATAGACGCCAGCTTCCGCCCATTATCCGCCGCGCGATAAACACTCCGCTCCACCACATTGCGGAGCTCGCGCACATTCCCCGGCCAGTCATGCCGGCGCAGCGCATCCATCGCGCTCTCTGCGAACCCAGGAAAAACCGCCCGCCCCATCTCCGAACACATGCGCGTCGCGAAATGCTCCGCGAGAACCGCAATATCGTCCCGGCGCGACCGCAAGGGCGGCACCGTAATCACGTCGAACGCCAGCCGGTCCAGCAAATCCGCCCTGAACTTCCCCGCCGCCGCCAGCGCCGGCAAATGCACGTTCGTCGCCGCCACCACCCGCACATCGACATGGATGGCCTCTCCGCCACCCACCCGCTCGAACGTCCCATACTCGATGATACGCAGCAGCTTCTCCTGCACCGCCGCCGACGCCGTGGCGATCTCGTCCAGAAAGATCGTGCCACGATCGGCAAGTTCGAAACGCCCGGGTCGACGTCTCTGCGCCCCCGTGAACGCCCCCGCCTCATGCCCGAACAACTCCGAATCGAGCAAAGCATCGGGCAAGGCCGCGCAGTTCAGCTTGATGAAAGGCGCGCTCCACCGCGGCGACAGCAGCGCCAGCCGCCCCGCCACCAGCTCCTTCCCCGTGCCCCGCTCTCCGATCACCAGCACCGGCCTGTTCAAAGGCGCCGCCGCCGACACATGCGCCAGCATATCGAGGAAAGGCGGCGCCGACCCGATCGGCGTCGGCAGTTCAGAGGGGTTAGCCAATCGCGCCATAGGGTGGTCTTTCCTGCCAAATCCTGGCAAAAACCTTTTAAGACCCGCCACCCCCGACTGGCAAGCGCAATAAATTCCCCAGCGATAACAACGCCATGCCCTAACTCTCTCGCTCTGGCACGCCGCCTGCAATCACCCTGTCAGACCGGACGCCGACCCCCGGCGCCATCAGACAGGAGACACCGCCATGACCAGCTTCGCCATCAACGCCAACGTCCACAGCTTCCCCGCCTTCGTGAACCTGAACCGCGCCCCGCGCCGCTCCTTCGCGGCCCGCCTCGCCGACCTCCAGGCCCGCGCAGAGAACGCCGAGCTCACCCATACCGGCAGCGTCGCCCTCCGCGTCGCCCTCGCCGCCGCCCCGGTGACCGCTCTGGCCTGGCTGTTCGTCGCCGTCTAACATCCTCAACCAGACACAGGGATTTGCCGCCATGGGCATGTTTTCGCGGCTCGCCGACATCGTAAACTCCAACCTGAACGCGATGCTCGCCAGCGCCGAGGATCCGGAAAAGATCATCCGGCTCATCATCCAGGAAATGGAGGACACGCTCGTCGAAGTGCGCTCCTCCGCCGTCCGCAGCATCGCCGAACGCCGCGAGCTCGAGCGCCGTGCCGAGTCCCTCCGCCGCGAGGAAGACGACTGGCAATCCAAGGCCGAGCTCGCCATCACCCGCGGCCGCGAAGACCTCGCACGCGGCGCCCTCCTGGCACGCACCCACCGCGCCCAGGCCCGCGCCTCCATCGAGCAGCAGATCGCCGTCATCGTCGGCGCCCTCTCGCAACAGAACGAGGATATCGGCAAGCTGCAAACCAAGCTCGCCGACGCCAAATCCCGCGAGCAGAGCTACGCCGCCCGACGCAACACTGCCAACAACCGCCTCAAGCTGCGCGAAAAGCTGCACGACGACCGCATCGGCGACGCCTTCTTCCGCTTCGAGCAAGCCGAACGCGCCCTCGACCAGATGGAAGGCCGTGTCGAATCCTACGACCTCGGCCGCACCCCCGGCCGTTCACCCTCGCTAGAGGAAGAACTGGCAGGCTTGGAAGCGGACGCCAGCGTTAACGACGAACTTGCCGCCTTGAAAGCCCGGCTGGGTAACCGGACTGCTCCGCCTACTGAGGAGTCTAAGTAAGCAAGCGGTTCTTTTTTGAAAAAAAGAACCAAAAAACTTCTACGAGTCTAGGCCGTGCCTTGCCTCTGACGCAGTGCAAACATCCGAAAGTTTTTTGCTTCTTTCTTTCAAAAAAGAAGGCCTTGCCTTAACTTCCCTTGAAAGGCCCAACTGTCATGAGTGGTAGCTCACGTTACGGCGTCCCGGCCTTCGACCGCCCGCACCGCATGATCGCCGGCGTCTGCGCCGCCGGCGCCCAACTCGCCGGCGTCCCCGTCTGGATCGTCCGCGTCGTCGCCGTCATCGCGCTGATCCTTCACTTCGCCCTGGCAATGATCATCTACTTCGCCGCCGCCTACATCTGGCGTAACAACATACGCGCCGCCCTCTCCATGCCGCGCTACGACGATTACCAGCCAGGCCGCCCCGGCGCCTGGACCCCCGGCACCTGGAACAGCGCCTTCGAGGACCGCGGCGCCGCCACGCGGGACCGGCGCATGGTGTGACAACCAGCGCGCCCACCACCGGGCGGCGGCCGCTGATCATGGTGCTCGGCATGCACCGCAGCGGCACGTCGCTCTGCGCCAACATGCTGGCCGCCATGGGCGTGGACATGGCCGAAGTCGCCGGCCCTTCGCCGGACAACCCACGCGGCCACTGGGAACGTCCCCGCATCAACGACCTGCATGACGAAATCTTCGCCATGCACGGCATCCGCTGGTCGGACCCGAGCCACCACCTCGCCCTCCCGCCGAACTGGCACCACGAACCCGCCATACGCGGCATCCGCGCCAGGCTCGCCGCCTACCTCACCCCCTTGCTCCAAAACCCCAACCCGATCGGTTTTAAAGACCCAAGAACCGCCCGCGTCCTCCCCATGTGGGACCAGCTCCTCGATGAGCTGAACCTCGAACCCCGCTACGTCTTCTGCATCCGCGACCCCGCCCAGGTCGTCCGCTCCATCACCGCCCGCGACCACACCGCCCGATCCCACGCCGAATACCGCTGGCTCATCTACAACGCCCACGCCCTCCACGGCGTAGGCACCCACCCCGTCTGCATCATCCCCTACACCGACTGGTTCACCGCCCCGCTGGCCACCGCCCGCCGCCTCGCCCACTGGATCGGCGCCACCCCCGACGACGCCACCCTGCAAAAAATCGCAGCCGCCACCATCGACACCGACCTCCGCCACGACATTGGCGCCGAGCCCGCCGGTCCCGCCGCGCAGAAACTCTTCACCGAAATCCTCAACGCCTCCACCGCCAACACGCAATCCCCAACCCTGCTGACCCTGGCCGCCGATTTCCTCTCCTTCGAACGCGCCATCACCCCGCTCCTCCGCGAAGCCGTCATCCTAAAAGCCAGCGTAATCGAGCAAAACCGAGTAATCGCAGACCTAGAAACCGCCCTAAAAACCGCGCGCAAATAGAGCCAGGCAAAGCCGCACCGTGGGGCAGGTTTAAACTCACCCATCGGTGGGTGGGTTTAAACCCACCATTCCCGAGCACAACGCGCCATCAAAAAAGCCCACCCCCAAACCCCTGCTCAACACCCAAAAGTCCAAACCCCGCCCCATCCCCCAAACCGTGCGTCCACACGCCCGCCCAGCCCGCCACCAACCGCCCCGCCCCGCAACCCACCGCCATGCGCCCCATCACAACCAAGCCGCCGGTCTGCGACGAAACCACCCACGCCACCGCCCGCATGATGACCGCCCCGTCCAACCGCAACGACCTCCCCTCCTTAAGCACCCGAAGCCGCCCGCCTCATCGGCAACATCCCAGCCGGCAACACCTCCCTCTACGATCCCCTGCACGCCGGCGCCCCATCCTCCTCGACGCCTCCCCCACCCGCGCCCTGACCCCGGCCGCCACCCCGACCCCAGACTCCGCAGCACCCCGATCGCCCCCGGCTCCTTGACGCTCATCCGCCCCGACGCCTGCCTCGCCTGGCGCGGCGACCCCGGCAGTACGGACGATTTCGAGGAAGCCCTGCACCGCAGGTTTGGGCGCGCTTGAGGCAAGGCAAGGACCTTCTTTTTCTGAAGAAAAAGAAGCAAAAAGACTTTACACATCCGCAATAGCCGGCTTCCGCCGAAGGAGTTGCGCGGCGCTGCATGGGTACCGACCAGCGAGCAGGCTGCAATGCTCTTTGGAATTGCACCATAATATCCGCAACTGAGCACACCGAAATGCTAAAGTCGCAGGGGTATTGCGAAAAAGCTTAGAGCTTCACGAGCCGGCCTGCAACGGTGCAGTGCCAAAGACCATTGCACTTCACTTGCTAACTCGACCGCCCCACAGCATCGACGAGTGTTAGGCTTCCGCCTCATTAACAGACGATGGTTGCGCTCAGTCAGCCTCCGACTTGCCCGGCCGAAAAGTTTCACCTGCAATGGGCCGCTACCGCTGCCCGGGCGAAAGGTATAGGTGCCTAGAAACGCCGAGAATTTGCGCCTAGGGAGTGAAGATGCGGTGCGAGGACCGATATTGCTTTGACGTTCTCCGGAGGGATTGGCAGCCCACTCTGAAGCCGTCACATTGCGCTCAGAACCGCTCACCCCGTGAGAGGGCACCAAGGACGAGGAACCGACCAGATGGCCACCGACAGCGCTCCCCAGCTTACGGTGTCGCTCTGGAGAGATTTTCGGCCGGAGCGGACGCTTGCCTACAAGCCAAGCGGCGCCGCAGACGCGAAGTTTATTCAACGAGATGACAACCTACAAGAAGAGGTCTTTGCTTGGCAGGTGGGAGACGGCGTCATCAATGGGATCGTAGACGACGAGCTGCGGGCGGAAATTTCCGCTTCTCTCACCGAAGACTTTTCTCCTGCGCTAGCGCCGTCAGCTCGCCCGTGCAGCAAGCTAGTTAAGTTCTTTGAAGTGGCGGAGAAAGCAATAGAATCGGGAAAAGCAGAATGGTCCAATAGCGAGGATGGTGCCTTCGATGACGCACCTGAACCGTATCGCGTGAACGTGCTACTGGCTTTTTATAACCAAATGCGCTGGCTGCACGAGATGTTCAAGGATGAGCCCGGCGTATCGGTCTCGGTGCGATGACTGCTTTTGTACTCTCGAACCCACGAGAAGCAGAGGAACTCATAGCACGTCTGTTTCAAAAGGATCGGAAAGCTGTTCTGCGGACCCGAGAAGATATGGCGTTCAAGCAAAACGAATGGTTTAACTTCGGCGAAGTTACCTTGTTTCCGACCCCGGAAGACACAAAAGATCTAGCGCCGGAAAAGAGGATCACGCTTGCTGTGAAGCGCGGTCAATATGAGTGGGCGCTCCCATCTGTTGATGTCGCAAAAGCATCATTAGAAAAGATTATACTCGGCCCGCCTTTAGACACAGCGGCCTCGGATAAAGTCAGACGGGAGAGCAAGGTTCGACGATCTCTAGATGGCATGGCGTGCATAGCCGCTCGGCTCGGTCTGATCCAACCTAGGTTCGACTCTCACGCACTTGGGCTCATGCCCTACCGCCGCCCCGTTTCTATTGTGGCTGACACTTCTGGAATAGCCCAAGGCGGGCTGGATTTCGTCGCTCGTTTCTTATGCCCGGTTGCAAGGACAAAGGTTCCTGCGATTGCGCAGATGGAAATAGTCAATTTTTCTTATAGATTTCTCAGCAACAGCCGGAGCGGCGACGTCAAAGGCTTGGATCTTCTGATCGACCACATGCTTAGCCAAGGCGCCCAACGGGCTCTGTTGAGGCTCGAGCTTCACTCAGATATAGAAATAGAGCGGACCTTCCTACTTGGTGATCCGTTGCGAAGCGCTTTTGCGAAAGATGGTGATCATGACATAAGATCCTTAAATCTTAGCACTGACGTTCCGTCATACGCTGATCGGATGATTGTTGAAGCGGCTCGACATCATCAGATGCAAGGCGGCCCGGGCGATCAAGTTCACCTTCTTACAAGCGACCATGGGCTGGCTAAGATGGCTCTATCAGAGGGTGTAAGCCCGCTCTACTTCCGCGCGGTCGATGGCACTCAGCTCTTTGGACGCAGACTCACGGGAGCTAATCTCCATCCGTTTGGCGGTCGTCTGCAGTTTACATCGGCATCGCTGTTGCTCTGGGAATGCGCGGCTTCATTCGGAAGAGCAAAATTGGAAACGTTGGACGGTGCACAGTCGATAGAGGTTGTCGCATTCGGCAAAGACTTTACCTGGTCCCCGTATCATTCTCGTGGGGATCTCTTGTGGATGAACGGCAGTAGCATCGAGCCTTGGAGCGTCGTCACGTCGGAATCCTCGTCTGCTCACGTGCCACTGTCCGGAAACACAAAGAAAAACGCAAAAGGCTTTGAAGTTAGGAAATCAGCCGGTGTCAAAGTTCGTGAGCAAAACGTAAACAAAGGCTGGTATAGCTTCAAAGTTAAACTCCTCTTCAAGCTTATAGAAGAGTTGGAAGATCAACAAACGCTGGAGGAGCGCGAAGTTCTAGCGATATTAGGTACGCAAGCGAAATCGGGAGCCGAGGAATATCGTCGCTTTTTAAGTTCTGGTAACCTCATTCCAGCACGATCGTGGACCAGCACTCCCGAGTTGCAAAAACTCGCTATTGCGTTGCGTCAGGAAGACATTCTCGCTGCTCGATCTGCATTCCAAAAAATTCCCTCAATGAAAAACTTTTTCGAGGCGCTTAATGCGATTGGGGTTGGGCGCATCTGGAGCCGGTCCACGATCAGCAGAGGTGTTCAGGCCTACATGACTCTGGGCGAGGTGCTTCTACTAGGCGCCACAGTCTCGAAGGTGGGCTATTTTTCTACGCCGACTCACCCGTCCCCGCGTGAATTCGCGCCGGTCGCATTGGCAGCCTTTAAGACTTTGGATAAGGGAGACGGTTTAATTTCGACCGGCGCTTGGCTTGAAGAAATGATTATGAAGTATGGCATCCATCCAGAGATCTCGCGAATTTTACTGAAAGACGCGAGCGCCAACGGCCTGCTGCGAAGATCGACTGAAGGGTCGACCACCGACATGCGACACGACGACCATAAAGTGTCTGTGTTGCGCGTAAAGAGTGGACGCCCCTCCGTAGAGGATGTGCACCTGTACCGAGGCGATTATCTCATTCCAGGAAAGTCTAGCAGTAGCTTGAGAATCGGGGTTCCTTAAAATGAGCTTGCGAGACAGACTGAAATCAGAGAGCCCACGCAGTGCCGGAAACAACCTTTACAAGCGATTCGGGGTGCTTACAAATCCGTTTCCACCATCAAGCCAAACGGCGGGGCATCCACATAATCGCTCAGCCGCAGACGTTGAAATTGAACGCCGAGTTGAAAACTTCGTTAACGAGCATCGCTCTCAAGTTGTCGTTCTAGAAGGAACTCAAGGTGTCGGGAAAACAAATCTGCTCAATTTCTGGGAAGCGGAAATCAAGGACGCTCTTGAAGGCGACGAGGGCTACTACGTCATTCGCTACCTGGCAGATCCAGAAGCGTCGTTCGATGGGACGCTTCGCCGTCTGTTTCAGGAACTTGGCGTGGATTTCATTGAGAAGCTAGGAACGAAGCTTTGCGCAAAGCGTGATGCTGTCAATGCAGCGCGCAACCCAGAAATGCGCGCAGCAATGCGTATGCTAGCAGAGAAGCCTGGGGACACGGACCGTGCCAGTCTGTTCCGTGACTGGCTACTCGGTTTGCGCATTCTTAAAGCTCATCGTGAATCGCTCGACATTCAATTTCGGTTAGACACTGTCGAATCTAAGACTGCTGCCTTGCGAGATGTCGTCATTGTAAGTAGCCAAGTCGGGATCCTGGAGGGTATTTTTCTACTTCTGGATGAACTTGAGAAACAAGATGGTGTTCTAGGAGCGGTCGGCGTCGTTCGATACCTGTCGGCGCTTCGTGCAATTATAGATGCCCTACCTCAGCACCTGTTTATGATGTTGGCTGTGACACCGGACGCAATGCGACGGTATTCTGGAGCGCTCCCCGCGTTTAGGAGTCGTCTTCAAAACCCAATCAACCTGAAGCCGCTTGACGATGAAGATAGCGCTCTAGAGTTGGCAAAGTTCTACATAGATTGCGCCCGCAGCATGGCTGAAAAGTCGCGCCCTAAGCAAACCGGAGGCAAGCATCGACTTCTTTACGACGAGGTGATAACCGACGTGTTTCGTGATCTCAAGAAACTCGGTGAGAGGCGTGGCGATATTGGCGTTCGACAGCGGGAGTTTTTGCACGCCCTCCATGATCGGTTTGAGCGTGAAATAACCACCGTTGGCAGTTAAGCCGCAAGAGTAGCATTGGTTAGCGAAGCGCAACCCGTCATCTCGGCCTAGCCTCAATCTCCAACGTGGCCGATGCTTCGTAGACGATGGACCAAGTAGGGTGGAGTGCGCTTTGGCATTTCACCAGAAACGTAGGGCGCGCTTTAGCCCGCCGCAAAGCCGCAGTCATCCCGGCACAGTTCAGCCACGCGAGAAACTGTAGCAAGTGGGTGCGATGCTCTTTGGCATTGCAGCCCTGTTATCCATTGCTTGCTAAACATCCGAGGTTCGGAATGCCAAAAGGAAAAACGGCGCTCAAGCCGAACCGAGAAACACGTGTCGGCGGCATCGAACGGAAAGGTTACCATTCGAACGGTGAGGGAGCAAAGCTTGGGGCCTTGCGGTTCCTGTCAGGCGTGACGTTTGTGTCAGCCAGGGAAGCAACGTGGAGTATGCAGGCGGCTGCCAGTGCGGAAAAACGCGCTACTCGGCCGACGGCCCGCGAGACAGGGCAAGCGTCTGCTATTACCGCATGTGCCAGAAGACGTCCGGCGGCCCGTTGATGGCATCCGTGCGCTTTCCCGCGCATCCGCTGCACTGGTCGCGGCCGCTCGCCGTCGTCGCAAGCTCGAACCTTGTTGAACGAGGGCTCTGCGCGGCGTGCGAAACGCCACTCAGCTGTCGGCAGATCAAAGGCCCCACCATCAGCCTGACCTTGAACAGCCTGGACGACCCTCTGCCGGTCCAGCCGGAAGCGACACTTCTCCCCCGAGACAAAAGCGGCGTGGTGCAAGACCCTCGCTGACTTACCGGTCGAAGAGAGCAACCTGACGCCGATCGCTTCGTGACCATCAGCGCTAGCGCGTAGGCCGGAAGAGCGAATAGAGATCCACCACCCGCAAACCCCCACCCAACCATTCATTGCGCCAAAGCAAAGAAAACTCTTGCCCACCCACTTGACTTATGTTCTTCTTCCGTTCCGAACCCGGAGCGGACCACCCTGGACGTCACCTCAACCCTCGAGACCACGGCCGAGACCGCCGCCGAGCGCACAGCCAGGCTAGGCGCTATGTGCCAGGAGCTGGCCGATCTCGGCATGCAGCTCGCCCGCGCCGCCGCGAAGCGGGCACTGCACGAGGCCGAGCAGCCGGCCGACCAGCCACGGCGAAAAACCCCCGACCCGAACCTGGCCTTCACCCGCGTCTCCCGCGAAGTCCGCCAGATCATCGCCCTGGAAATCCGCCTCACCGCCGGCCCGGCCGCAACCCGAGCGCGCCCCTCCCAGCCCCGGGCCAGCGCGCCCAAAACCACCAGCCCCGCCAAACTTCAGCCACCCAGCCCAGCCTACACCGACGACCGGCGCGAAGCCCTCCACCAGGCTTTCGAGTATCTGACCCGCGAACATCCAAAACGCGACTCGCTCCGCGGCGACTTCGCCGCCTTCGTCACCCTCCGGCTGCTGAACGACAAAGCCGGTCGCAACTCGGCCAGCACGCTCCTCATCGACATCGGCAAACATCTCGGCCTGGATTTCGATGGCGCCGCAATCCCGGAGGAAATCTACCAGGCACTCAGGCTGTCACGGCATCGCACCCCGGAGCCCGAGCCGCCAATCTGGATCCCGCCCGTCGCTACCAGCGCCACCGGCCCCCCGCAAACCATCGCCGCCTGAGCCGTCGCGGCCCGAGCGGTCGCGGCCTAAGCCGCCGCAAATGCGGGCTTCCCGTTCAACCCCTTCAACTTGACGCTATTCCGCAACCAAGATACCGCCGTCGTCATACGATGGCGCAACGACGGCTTACGCCATGCGACATCCCCAAATTTCTGGAGACTCCATGGCTCACTCCTCTCTCGCACGCCGGTTGCGTTCCACGCTCCTGGCGGGCGCCGCCTCCCTTTGCCTGACCGGCGCCGCGGCCGCCGCCCCGGCGGCACTCGACCTCGGCG
Source organism: Acetobacteraceae bacterium (assembly GCA_965198825.1). Lineage (GTDB taxonomy): Bacteria > Pseudomonadota > Alphaproteobacteria > Acetobacterales > Acetobacteraceae > BOG-908. The sequence continues at coordinate 1,399,332 of CBDAQB010000003.1, forward strand.
CGGTGCCCGCCGCCCAGCAGCTCCACGCCACGGTGTGGCTCGCGCGCAAGGACGAAGCAGGCTTCCAGCGCGCGCTCAAAGCCATCTACGACCCATCCTCCCCGAGCTTCCATCACTGGATGACGCCTGCGCAGTACGACGCCTTCATGCCCGGCCAGGATAGCGTCGCCGCCGTACGCGATGCCCTTTCCGAGGCCGGCCTGACGATCGGCACGATCGCCACGGACGGCCGGTCCATCGAGGTCAGCGCCCCCGCCGCCACCATCGAGCGCGTCTTCGCCTCGCCGATCCACACTTTCCAGCGCGCCGGCCAAACTTTCACCGCAGCAACCGCAAAACCGTCGCTCGCCGGCCCCGCTGGCGCACTCGTCGGCGCCATCACCGGCCTCGGCACGCCGCGCACACAGCCCTTCGCCCTGCGCCAGACCGACCAGTCCACCGGCCGACCCGTCGCCCTGCCTGTTCCCAAAGCCGCCGCTGCCACGGTCGCCGCGAGCGGCTCGCCGCTCAGCCCGTATCTCACCGACAACTGCTACCCCGGTGACACGCGGCAGGGGCTCGAAGCAGCCGAGGGAGAGATAACCCTCATCGGCCGCCGCGAGGTGAATGGCTTGTTCACGTCCGGCACCGGCAACGGCGTGTGCGGCTACGATGCGGCCCAGTTGCGCGCCCACTACGGCTTGGCCAGTGCGATCAGCCGCGGCATCGACGGCACCGGGCAGACGATCGCCATCGTCGTCGCCTACGGCTCGCCCTTCATCCTGAGCGACGTCAACGCCTACGCGTCGCTCCTCGGCCTGCCGCAGCTCGGCGCCGGCAATTTCCAGCAGCTAGCGCCTCTGGGAAACCCGCTGACCTATGACACCAGCTGGTCCGCGGAAACCACGATCGACGTCTCGATGGCGCACGCCATCGCGCCTGGCGCCAAGATCGTGCTCCTGGTCGCGCCCTCGAACGGCACCGAAGCCCTGATCCACACCTTCGAGTACGCCGTAAAACACCAGCTCGCCGACGTCATATCCATGAGCTTCGGCGAGCCGGAATTCGGCTCCGACGGTTCCGATGAAGTGCCCTGGGGCCTCGCCACCGCCGAGGCGGCCGCTTACGGCATTGGCGTGACCGCCTCCTCCGGCGATACCGGCGACAACGGCGCCGGCCAGAGCGCCGGCGCGGCCACCACGCCCGCCGACAGCGCCTATGTCACGGCAGTGGGCGGCACCACGCTCGCCTTGCCGACAGCGGAAGGCCACCGCGATGTCGGCTGGGGCTGGCAATCCACCTTTCCCAACACCAACCGGCTTGTGAAGACCAAGCTGCAGGTCGGCCCTGGCGAGGCGATCGGCACGGGCGGCGGCGAAAGCGTCTATTTCGGCAAGCCCTTCTGGCAGGATGCGCTGCCGGGCAATGGCCGCCAGACTCCAGATATAGCGGCCATCGCCGATCCGCTGACCGGCGCCGATCTCGTTCTGACGGTGGACGACTTCAACTACCTCGTTCAGGTCGTCACCGTCGCAGGCGGCACGAGCGTCGCGGCGCCTGTCTTCGCCGGCATCTCCGCCCTCGCCAACCAGACGGCCGGCGAGCGCATCGGCCAGATCGCACCGCTTCTGCCTGGCCTTGCGGGCACCGCCATCAACGACATCCTGCCGCTCACCGCCGCGGACCCGAAGATGTCGGCGACACTACGCGGCAAGCCGCTGACCACGCCCGACGTCACCCCCGATGCGCTCGCACTGCTTCCGGAAGGTGTCGATGCCATCGAGCAGATCTTCGTCGTGCGGCCGGTGTTCTCCATGACGATCTTCACCTACGGCCTCGACACTTCGCTCACCACCACAGCGGGGTGGGACAACATGACCGGCTATGGCGAACCGAAAGGCGGTGCATTCCTGGCCGGCCTCGCGAAAGCATCAAAAGCAGCACAGCAGTAAACCGATGCGGCCCACGGCAACGTGGGCCGCAACGCATTGAACGCGACGCAGCAAATAATCAGCACCGCCAATTTGTGAATACACGAGTATTGGCACAGTAACATTCTCAAAAACGTCATTGCGCATCAGCAATCCTTGGCTACACTGACGAACAGAGGAGCTTCCGCGAAAACATCCATACGGATGAACTCATCACCTCATTGACCGGCCGCGGCAGCAACGGAGAGGGAGAACGCCATGAACGGCGCCAGAAAACGCGCACGCCGCGAATACTTGTTCGTGGCCGCGCTCATCTCCTGCGCAGGCAACGCCGCCGCGCAAACCGGTGCGACCTGGGAACAATCGGGCGGCACGCCGCAGGGCACGCGCTATTCCAGGCTCAAGGACATCACGGTCGCCAACGCGGCCACCATGACGGAAGAATTCTCATTCGCCACCGGCACGATCGGCGCGCACCAGGGCGGTCCTTTGGTGGTGGGCACCACCATGTATGTGGTGACCCCTTGGCCGAACAAGCTGATCGCCCTCGACCTGACCAACTCGCCAGCATCGGCAGTGCCTCCGAGCCCATGTGGTCCGACTGGTGGGTGGCGCATCCCAAGCAATAATCCTTACGCCATCAGCGACAACGCCTTCATCCCGCGCCGTACCACGCCCGAATCGACATCGCCTGCGGCCTCGAAATCTTCCCGGTTCGGCGTCGCAAACAGATAGCCCAGCCGGTGCCCCAGGGCATGCGCCAGCCCCAGCAGCGCAAACGAGCGCGCTCCGCTGCCGCGTATGGCGCAGACCGCTGCGCCAGGCGGCGCAAACACGCACGCCTCCAGAAGATCAGGCCCATCGAGCCCCATCAGGAAAGGTGCCGCGGCGTAATGGCGCACCCGCTCGCCGATCTCGAGCTTGGCGGGGCGCAGCACGCTCATGCCCGCGTCGGCGGCATGGTCCTCAATGGCCTGCCCATTGGCGACATCCATGCCCTCCCACCCGTCGCCAGGTGACAGGAACGTCGCCGACCCTGTCTCAGGCGGTGTGAGCCCCAGCGACGCCTCCAGCCGGCTGCTCCAGAACCGCGTCGCATCTCCCATCGCAGGCAGGAACCGGTCGCCGACACGCAGCGACGCCGGCGCCAGGATCCGCGGCGCCCGCACCACGTCGCCTGCCTCCCGGCACCGCACGAGCTGCGCCTCCTGCAAGCCGAACGCCGACAGCAGCGGCAGCAACTCCGCCGGCGCATCCCACGGCACCAGATACTGGAGCCCGGCAAGGTCGTAGCCCGCGGCGGCCAACACCCACAGCAGCGGCATCACCCGCGTCAGCACCGCGCCAGGTCCTCCGCCCACCAGCGAAACGAGCGTTCCCTGCACCTGCAGCGTCGTCGTCGCCCTGGCATTGAGCTGGTGTGCCACCGCAGTCGCCTGGGCCTGCGACACATCGAGCGGGTCGCCGAACAGCGCCACCCCGTCCTTCACGATCACGCCGCTCGGCCCGGCCGCCGCGTCCTGCACGGCAAAGCAGCCCGCTGCAGGCAGATCAATCCTGCCGAACAGCGCCCGCCCAACGCCTGCGCTCACAGGCCCGAAGATGAAGGCCGGCGTCGGCCCAGGCATTCGCGAAGGCGCTGCCGTCTGCCGCCAGCTCACCGCCGGCTCGCCGAAAGCCTGTGTATGCGCTGCGATGTCTGCAATCGCCTCGACACGCCGAAGCGGCGCCCCGCCGCCTCGCACCGTCACGCGGCGAGCTCTTGGAGCGCGGTCGCCTCCATGATGTCCAGCGCGCGCTCGAACTCATCGATGTCGATCGCGAACCGCTGCTCCACATCCTGCCCGGGCGCGTCCCCGAGCACGTAGCCGGTATGCTGCCGCAGAGCGGCGCCCATGCCGGACTGGATGAAACTCGGGTGCCTGGCATTTCCGCGCAGCCCGCACGTCACCGTCCCTCGTGGTGCAAACACCGCCCCATGCAAAGCCGATCCATACTCGCCGGCAATCAGGCAAGCCCCTCTGAACAGCGCCACCTGTTCCGCCAGCGGCAAACGCTCCGGGCTCGTCACGAGAAATCCTCGTTCCGCCGCGACCGCCTCCACCTCATGCCGGTTCAACAGCATGCGCTGCTGGCTGGCATTCTCACGCGACAGGAACAGGCGCGTTGTGTTGGGCTGTCCCGCCGCCGGCAACCTGGCGCGCAGCCGGTCCGTCCAGAAGCGCGTGGCATTCTCGAACAGCACGCTCATCCGGTTGCCCAGCCGCAATCCCGTCGGCACCAGCAGCACATCAGCCGTCAGGATCTCGTGCGCCGGATCGTGGTGGACGAAGCGGTCCGGCGTCACACCCACACGCGACAGGATCTCCACCACCACCGGATCGAGCGCCATCGGCATCGCGAAACTGATCCGTCCTATGTCGTGGCCGGTCGCTGCCAGCACCCACAGCCGGGGCAGGAAATCCGCCAGCCAATGACCGAAAGTCTCGTGTGCGGGCCCATAAATGACCGCGAGCGTCCCGGCCACGTGCCGCTCAGGCAATCGCCGGCGCGCCATGTCGCCGATCGCCGTGCGCATCAGATGCTCAGGGTGCAGCAGTGACGGCGCGGTGAACGCAGCGCTCCGCTGCAAGGGAATGCCGCTGGCGCCGACGCCGCCTTCCTCCAGCCGGTAGCAGCCGACCGGGGGCGTCTCGAATTGCCCATAGATCTCGTCGGTCACCACGCGCCCCGCCGGGCCGAACAGGAACAAAGGCGCCGGCGCCAGGCTGCTTCCCCCAGGGTGCAGCTCCAGAAACTTGAACTCCGCGGCCCCCGGTTCGGGCACGTAAGTCGTCAGGTCCAGGAGTCGCTCGATGCGTTGCATACCCGCAACATCTAGCTTGTGCGGCGTCGCTTAGGGAAGGCGTCCTTTTCGTGAAAAAGAACCAAAAGCCTCTTTTATCTACGCTGCTGCTATCGCCGCGTTCATGGCCCGCACGCCGGCGCCTGGACCATCGGGATGCTCCCACACGGCGCTCACCACTGCCAGGAAGTTGGCGCCCGCTTGCACCAGCGGCGCACAGTTTGCGGCCGTGATGCCGCCGATTGCCACCACAGGCAGCTCCATGATCTCCGACCACCACGACAGCAGCTCGAGATCGGCGCGGTAGCCGGTATCCTTTGTCGTGCTCGGAAAGAACGCGCCGAACGCCACGTAATCCGCATTCGCCTCGCCGGCCCGCAACGCCGCATCCCGGCTGTCGTAGCACGAGACCCCAAGCTGCAGCTTTTTGCCAAGCAGCCGCCTTGCCTCGGCGACATCCATGTCTTCTGCGCCGACATGCGCGCCGTCGCACCCCATCTCCACAGCCAGATCAGGCCGGTCGTTCACGATGAAAGCCACACCACGCGACTGCACCACCGGCCGCACGCGGTCGATCGCGCGGCGCCACGCATCGTCGTCCACGTCCTTAAGCCGCAACTGTACTGCCGCTACTTCGCCTGCATCGAGGGCGGACGCCAGTAAGTCGGTGAAGTCAGTTGGCAAAGATGATGGCGTGATCAGGTAGATGCTGCAGTCGTGGGTTTTCATGGGGCCTCTGGGAAGAAAAACTTTTACGACTTGGAACCGAGATGCTGCGGCTGCCGGGCAGAAGAATGCAAAAGTTTTTTGCTTCTTTTTTTCAAAAAAGAAGACCCTTACTTACCAAACACAGCCACACTCTCAACATGCGCCGACCAAAGAAACTGATCGATCGGCGTAGCCGCCAGCAACCGATATCCACTCTTCCCCAGCACAGCGGCATCTTTCGCAAGTGCCTGGGGATTACAACTGACGATGATCACACGCGCAACGCCGGAGGCCGCGACAGCGGGCATCTGCATCGCCGCACCCGCATAAGGCGGATCGAGAACGATCGCGGCGGCGCCTGACAGTTCCTTGGCGGTGAGCGGCTGACGGACGAGGTCGCGCGTGGTGATTTCCACACGCGTGCCGGAGAGCGCGCGGCGCACAGCGGCGGCCGACGGTGCATCGCCTTCAAAGGCCACCACGCGCAGCCGCTCTGCCATGGGAAAACTGATCGTGCCACAGCCTGCGTAAAGTTCGATGGCGCGGGATTTCTGCGTGAGCTTGCCTGGCAGACCGTCAAGCACGGCGGCGACGATGGCGGCCTGGCCCTCTGCGGAAGCTTGCAGGAACGCACCGGGCGGCGGCTCCACGCGTTTTCCTGCAAACGTCACGTGAGGCATGGCGAGCAAAGCTGCATTCTCGGGCGGTCCGTCGCCGAGCGCCCAGGCGATCCTGTCCACGCCATGGGCGGATGCGAAGGCGGCGAGCTTGGCGCGGTCCGGCGTGGCGAGCGGGCCATCGGTGCGTATCAGGAGATCCGGCCCGCTATCGAGCAGGTTCACCAGGATGGAGCCGGTGCGGCGCAGGGCGGCGAGGCTCGAGAGAAGGCTGCGCAGCGGCGCCACGAGTGCCAGAAGGGCAGGGTGCAGAACCACGCAGGTGTCGACATCGACGATCGTTTTGGAGTGACCCTCGTGCAGCCCGAGGAGCACGCCGCCCTGGATACGCTCGACAGCGAAATCCATCCGCCGCCTTGCGTGTGGCGGCGTGCGCGCGAGGGCGCCGACGGTAGCGGTATCAAACCCGGCTTCGGCGAGTGCGGAGACGACAAGGCCGCGCTTCCAGGCGGCGTAGGCGTCGTCGCGCCAGTGCTGCAGCGAGCAGCCGCCGCAGCGGGCGAAATGCGGGCAGGGCGCCTCGACCCGGTCGGGGCTTGGAACGACAACGGCATCGAGCGCCGCGCGCCTGGAGCGGCCAGCGACCGTCATCCGGCCGATTTCGACTGTCTCGCCTGGCAGGGATCTCGGGATATGCAGCGGCCCGGAGGGCTGGTCGGCAACGCCGTCGCCGGCGCTCCCCATGCGGGCAATGGCCAGGCCGGACTGCCGCCCGGCCTTCTCTTCAGCCGGCGCGGCCGCGCTCACGCCTCGGTGTCGGCCTCGGCCGGGCGTACCCGATCGCGCCGCCAGGGCAGCAGCATGAAGGCTGGGATCTCGTCGCCGAAGCCCTGGACCGACGGACCAAGGTCTTCGTCACGCCTGCGGAAATCCCGTCCGCCGCGATCTGGCCTTGCCTCGCGGTAGTCGGGCGCTGCCGCACGCTCGGGCGCGCGCTCGGGCGCGCGCTCGGGGCGGCTCTGCTCGCGTGCAGGACGCCGCTCGTCGTTGCGTGAAGGGCGCCGTGCTTCTGGCTGCCTCGCCTCGGAAGCACGCGGTTCCGAAGGACGTGTCTCGGAAGGGCGGGGTTCGGCCGCGCGTGCTTCGGGCGCACGAGTTTCGGCGCTGCGTGGCGACCGTCCGCCGCGGCCGGAGCGCGGCTTCTCCGCCGCAGCCTCTCCTGGTTCCGCCTCGGCCGACTTGCCGCGCCTGGCCGGTGCGGACCCGCCGCGGCCGCCTCTGCCACGCCGGCGACCGTCGCCTTCGGCCCATTCGACCCGATCGAGCCCTTCCACCACGATGGGCGGAATGGGCGTGCCTGTCAGCTTCTCGATCGCCTCGACAGCCAGCTTGTCTTCCGGCGTCGCCAGCGTGAACGCGTGGCCGCTTTTGCCTGCGCGGCCGGTGCGGCCGATGCGATGGACGTAATCCTCCGCGTGGTGCGGCACGTCGAAATTGAACACGTGGCTCAAGCCGCCGATGTCGATGCCGCGTGCGGCCACGTCGCTGCACACCAGCAGGCGTAGCTCGTTCTGCTTGAACTTCTCCAGCGTTGCGAAACGCGCCGGCTGCGACATGTCGCCATGCAGCGCGCCGACGGAAAACCCATGCTTGGTCAACGACTTCAGCAAGATGTCCACGTCGCGCTTGCGGTTGCAGAAGATCAAGGCGTTCTGCACATCTTCCGAGCGTATCAGCCGGCGCAGCGCCTCGCGCTTGTCGGTCTCCGCCACCAGCGCCAGGCCGGCGACGATCGTGGTCGCGACGGACGCTGCGCGCGACACGGTGATCAGCTTCGGGTTGTCCAGGAACGCATCCGACAGGCGCCTGATCTCCGGCGCCATCGTCGCCGAGAAGAACATCGTCTGCCGGTTCTTCGGCAGCATGGCGACGATACGCTCGACGTCGGGGATGAAGCCCATGTCGAGCATGCGGTCGGCCTCGTCGATGACCAGCAGCTTGGTGTCCGTCAGCATCAGCCCGCCGCGTTCGAACAGGTCGATCAGGCGGCCGGGCGTTGCGATGAGGACATCGACCCCCTTCATCAGCACGTCCTTCTGGTCGTTCAGGCTTTCGCCGCCGATGAGAAGGGCGTGTGTCAGCTTAAGATATTTGCCGTAGGCGACGAAATTCTCGGCCACCTGCAAGGCGAGTTCACGCGTCGGCTCCAGGATGAGCGAGCGTGGCATGCGGGCGCGGGCGCGGGAGCCGGAAAGGATGTCCATCATGGGGAGCGTGAAGCCGGCGGTCTTGCCTGTGCCTGTCTGCGCCACGCCCATGACGTCTCGGCCGGACAGCACGGCGGGGATCGCCTGCGCCTGGATCGGCGTCGGGTGGAGGTAGCCCTTTTCGGAAATCGCCCGCAGGATCGGTTCGGACAGCCCTAGTTCGCTGAACAGCGGCAGTGCCGGTTCTTCGGTGGCCAGCTCGAGGGCAGGGGGTTCATCGGGAAGCGGCGCTTCCTCGGTTTCGCTCGCCTGCTCGGGGTCGGCGGCGGCCACAGTCTGGCCAGGCTGCTCCTCGTGGGGAACAGCTGCGGGCGTTTCGAGCAGATCGGCTTGCTCGGGGTGTGCGGTGTCGTTCGCCTCGGCGGCGGTTTGATCGTTCAACAAATCATCTCGGTTGGATACAGGGTGAGGGCTGGCAAGCTGCCACGCCACGCGTGCCGACCCCATCATGCATGGGGTGCAACGCCACGCCTCATATCCGGAACAAGGGGCTCAAAGTCAAGCATAAGCAGGCTCCAACAATGCGAATTGATCGTGACACGGCAGGAAAGCTGCCTTGCGCCCGGCATGAACCTGAAGGATAGCGCGGCATGCCCGAGTCGCCGTCGCCTCATCAGCCGCCTTTTGCAGGGCAAACCATCCTCGAACCCGCCGCCAAGGCCCCGCACTCGCCGTGGATAGGGGTGGCGGCGGCACTCGCCTCAACCCTGCTCGGCCTGGGGCTCGCCCGTTTCGGCTACACGCCGCTCATCCCGGCTCTTGTCGGCGCCCATTGGTTCACCGCCGGCGACGCCGCGTATCTGGGCGCCGCCAACATCGCCGGCTACCTCGCAGGCGCACTGCTGGGCGCCGCCTCGGTGAGGGCCGTGGGCGTTCGGCGTAGCTTGCGCCTGTTCATGACCCTGACCAGCCTCAGCCTGCTGGCCTGCAGCCTGAACTGGGGGTTCGGCTGGTATTTCGTCTGGCGCCTCGTTTCGGGCTTTGCCGCGGCCGCCATGATGGTCGCGGCCGCGCCGAGCGTTCTTCCCCTGGTTCCGGAGCGCCGCCGCGGCGTTGCCAGCGGGCTGATTTTCACCGGTATCGGCGTCGGCATCGCCTGTTCCGGCACGGTGACCCCGTTTCTTCTGCGCCTGGGCCTTCCGGCGGTTTGGATCGCGCTTGGCCTGACAGGCGCGGCGCTCACCGTTGCTGCCTGGACAGGCTGGCCTGCGGACGCTCCGGCCACCAGCAAGCCGCAAGACCGCAGCAGGCACGGCACGGCTTTCATCCTGCTCTGCGCCGCCTACGCGATCACCGCCTTCGCGCAGGTGCCAGCCATCCTGTTCCTTGCCGATTTCGTGGCTCGCGGCCTGCATCAGGGAACGGGCGCAGGCGCCGCCATGTGGGCCATCTTCGGCGTGGGTGCGCTGGCAGGACCCCTCGCGGCTGGCGCTGCCGCGGACCGCATCGGCGAAGTTGCCGGCCTGCGCATCCTCTGGGTCACCCAGATCGCGGCGTTCCTGCTTCTGGCGTGGCCCGCGAACTTCATGGGCCAAGCCGCAGCCAGCATCTTTCTCGGCGCCGGCATCCCGTCGCTCGTCGTGCTCATCCTCGGCCGTTCGCAGAAACTCACGCCGGGAGGGCCGGACGCGCATCGGCGCGCCTGGAGCTTCGCCACGACTGCCTACGCTGCCGGGCAGGCGGCCGGGGCCTACGGGCTTTCGTTCCTGTTTGGGCGGACTGAGGATTACCGGATGCTGTTTCTGATTGGCGCTGCGACAATGGGGATTGCCTTGCTGGCGGGAGAAGCGAGCAGTTCGCTTTCAAAAGCGAAGATCAGAAGGCCTTCAGCGGGCGCCTAGTCATTGTCCTGCCGTGATGCGGCGGTATTGTAAGATCAACCACGAAGACACGGAGGCCACGGAGGTTCACGAAGAGACCGAGACATCAAGGACAAGATCGGAAACTGCCACAACCAGGAAGGCTACGCACCTCCGTGAAACTCCGTGCCCTCCGTGTCTTCGTGTTTGATCTTAACGGCCAAGCCTCAAACAACAAGAATAGGACATTCGAGTTCTATCTGACTCCAGTCGGCCAAAGCACCACGCGAAACGTCTGCAGCAGTATCAGCAGATCGAACAGAATCGAGAAGTTCTTCACATAGTAGAGGTCGTAAGAGAGTTTCGAGCGCGCATCGTCGATGGTGGCGCCGTAAGGGTAGTTGATCTGTGCCCAGCCGGTGAGGCCGGCTTTGACCATGTGGCGTTCGTGGTAGAGCGGCAGCACTTCGGCGAGTTGCAGCACGAAGGCGGGGCGTTCAGGACGCGGACCTACCAGCGACATGTCGCCACGCAGCACGTTGATCAGTTGCGGCATCTCATCGATGCGTGTCTGGCGCAGGAAATTGCCGACGCGGGTGATGCGCGGGTCGCGGTTCTGCGCCCAGACGGCGCCGGCGGCTTCGGCATCCGTACGCATGGTGCGCATCTTGTAGATCCAGAACGGCCGCTCGTTGCGGCTGATGCGTTCCTGCCTGTAGAGCACCGGCCCGCGGTCATCGAGCTTGATGGCGATCGATGCCAGCAGCAGGAATGGCGAGAACACCGCGAGCAGCACGATGCTCACGGCGATGTCCAGCAGCCGTTTCAGCGCATTGTCGAGCACGCCGAAGTAGAAGCCTTCCGAGTAAAGCAGCCAGCCCACTTCGACCCGCTTGATGTCGACGCGCCTGATCTCCTGCTCGAGAAAGCTGAGATATTGCAGAACGGGGTAGCCTTCCTTCTTGCAAGCCAGCAGCTTGTCCAGCGGCATGCCGCGCCGCTCGTCCGGCGCGACGACGATGGTGTCAGGGTCGCACAGCCGTGCCGTGGCGAGCACGTCCAGGCCCGTGTCGGCCACGATCCGTTCCGCATATTCTTCCTGGACACGCGGATCGATGGGGCCTAGCGCCTGATCATGGATGAGGGTGACTTCATAGTTTGGATGCCGCCCCTCCTTGCGGAGCATGAACAACAGGTCCCACGCGCGCGTTCCGGCGCCGACGATCAGCAGCCGCCGGCGAAACGCTCCGGACCGCTTCATCGCCCAGAACACGAAACGCGCCGCGACGGCCGCGACGCAAAATCCAATGACGGCGGCGGCAAAAAGACGCACGCGGTTTTCAGGCGACCCTGTCCACAGCGCCAGGGTCACCAGCACGCAGGCGCTTCCGACGGCACCCAGGCTGACCGCCAGCGGCACCCGGCTCAGCGATCCGCGCGTGTCGATCGTTGCGTCGCGCCGGTAGAGCCCGAGAGCATAAAGGCTGACCAGATTGGCGGCCGGATAGAGCAGGGCGGCAAAGCCATCCGGCGTTGCGCGGACGCACTCATCGCCCCAGCAGCCGAAATGCAGAAGGATCGGCCACACCACCGCCATGGCGACCACGTCGAGCAGGAAGAGCGAACGGCCAGTCGTCATAAGACGTACAAACGCTGTGAGCTCATAAAATCGGACGGCTCTGTCACGGGGCGCCGGAGGAACATACCCTGCCGGTGTTGCCCTAATGGCTACCCAGGCCCCTCAGGTCAACCCGAAGACGTTACAGACTGCAACTTAGTCGAGCCTGTGTGGCGTGGCCGCCGCTTTTTCCATGTAAGGCACGTGGCAGGAAAGGTGTTCTTTTTTGTAAAAAAGAACCAAAAAACTTTTGCGACCTTGGGCCGTGTCTGAGGAAGTGCCGGGCCCAAACATATAAAAGTTTTTTGCTTCTTTTTTTCAAAAAAGAAGTGCTTCCTTACTCTGCCGGCGCATGCACGATACGGTGTCGGACGCCACGTACCCGCCGCTCGAACGCGAGGTAAATCGCCGGTGTCGTGTAAAGCGTGAGCGCCTGGCTCACGATCAGCCCGCCGACGATGGCGATGCCCAGCGGCCGGCGCACTTCCGATCCGGTGCCCCAAGAAAGTGCGAGTGGCAGCGAGCCGCAGATTGCCGTGAGCGTGGTCATGATGATGGGACGGAAGCGCTCGATGCAGGCTTCGCGGATGGCCTCGCGCGGTGACATTCCACGTTCGCGCTGCGCGTCGAGGGCGAAATCGACCAGCATGATAGCGTTCTTTTTGACAATGCCCATGAGCAGCACGATGCCAACCACGCTCATCACACCGAAGTCCGTGCCTGTGACGAGGACCGCCAGCAAAGCGCCCAGGCCGGCGGAGGGCAGGGACGAGATGATGGTAATGGGGTGGATCAGGCTTTCGTAGAGCACGCCTAGCACGATGTAGATGGAGAGCAGGGCTGCGCCGATCAGCGCCGGTTCGCTTGCCAGCGACTCCTCTGCCCATTTCGCGTTGGAGCCGAACTGGGTGTGCACGGTTGGCGGCATGCCGAGCTCGGCCGCTGCCTTGCGCACCATCTTGGTGGCGTCTCCCAGGCCAAGGCCCGGCTTGAGGTTGAAGCTGATGGAACTCGACGGTATCTGGCCTTCGTGCTCGACGGAGAGCGGCGCTACCCCGTAGGTCAGATGCGACAGCGAGCTCAGCGGCACCTGCAAGCCGGTATTTGCGCCGACATAGATATGGTCGAGGAAATGCGGATCCTGCTGCAGCCACGGCAGCGTCTCGAGCACGACCTTGTACTCGTTGCGTTCGTCGTAGATCGTCGAAATCTGTCGCTGGGACAAAGCATTGTTCAAGGCGTTGTCGATGGCGGTGATGGAGACCTGAAGGCGCGCGGCTGCCTGCCTGTCGATGTCCACCTTCACCTGGGGGGCGCCGTTATCCTGGTCCGAGCTCACGTCTGTGAATCCGTCCATATGCGTGAGCCGTGTTTCCAGCTTCGCGGACCAGGCACGCAGTTCGTCGAGATTGCTGTCCAGCACGTCGAAATCGTATTCCGCGCCGCCTTGGCGGCCGCCGCCGCGGATATCCTGTTCGGCAAACATGACGGTATGAAGCCCCGAGATGGCGTCGAGCTTCGGCCGCAGGCGTGCGATCACTGCCCGCGCCCCGTCCCGCTGTGCCAGCGGCTTCAGCGCCACCTCGAATTTCCCGCGGTTCTGCGCATCGAAGCCGATGTTGACACCGATGTTCGAACTCACCGTCTCCACGGCAGGGTCCGCCAGCACGATGTCGACCGCGCGCTTTTGCAGCGCTTCCATGGCCTCGAACGATACGCTCGGGGCGGCGATGGTGGTGCCGCGCAGCAGCCCGGTATCCTGTTCGGAGAGAAAACCCTTCGGCACAGCGCCGTAAAGCCACATGGTCATGACGATCGTGCCGATTGTGACGGCGACCATTGTCCAGGTGCGCTCGAGCCCCCAGTCAATCGTGCGCGCATAGGCGCCGACAACGCGGCGCAGGAATCTCTCGATGCTACGATCGGCGCGGCCGAGCCAGCCGGTTGGCGCACGATCCACCATCCGCCCGCACACCATGGGCGTCAGGGTCAAGGAAATGACCGCTGAGATCGCAATGGCGAAGGTCAGCGTGAAGGCGAACTCATGAAAGATGGTGCCGAGAATGCCGCCCATGAAGAGCAGAGGGATGAACACCGCTACGAGAGAAAGGCTGATCGAGACGACGGTAAAGCCGATCTGACGCGAGCCGAGCATCGCCGCTTCCAGCGTTCCCATGCCTTGTTCGCGAAGGCGGGTGATGTTTTCGATCATGACGATGGCGTCGTCCACGACGAAGCCGACCGAGATGGTGATCGCCATGAGCGAGTAATTGTTCAGCGAGAATCCCATTGCCCACATGCCGGCGAACGTGCCGGCGATGGACAGCGGCACCGTCACCGCAGCGGCGAGAGTCGCCGCAAGGCGGCGCAGGAACAGCAGCACAGTGAGCAGGACAAGCGCGCCGGTGATCAGCAGGGTATATTGAACGTCCGTCGTGCTGGCCCTGATTGTCGTCGTGCTGTCGTTCAGCACGGACAGATGGATTTCCGGAGAGATCCACTTCGAAAGCTGCGGCAGCAAGGCGCGTATGCGGTCGACCGTCTGGATGACGTTCGCGCCGGCGATCTTCTTCACGTTCAGGATGATCGCCGGGGTGCGGCCGTTCCAGGCCTTCAGGCGAACGTTCGTCACGCCATCGACGACGTGCGCGACATCGGAAAGCCGCAGCACGGCGCCATTGTGAACCTTGAGCACCAGCCGGCCATATTCTTCGGCGCGGCTGATCTGGCCGTTGATCGTCACCTCCTCGGCGCGATGCGATCCCTCGAAGTTGCCTGTTGGCTGAAGCACGTTCGCGCCGCGGATGGCGGTGAGCACATCCTGAGCAGAGAGCCCCGCTGCCCGCAGCGCACCGGGATCGAGCTGCACGCGAACCGCAGGAGTCTGCCCGCCTTGCAACTCAACCTGGCTGACCCCCTCCACCTGGCTCAGCCGCTGCGCAATGACCGTGTCTGCCGCATCGTAGATCGCCCCTGTCGGCAAAGTGTCGGACGACAGCGCGAGGGTGATGATGGGGGCAGCCGCGGGATTGATCTTGCGGAAGAAGGGCCGGGTCGGAAGTTCGGACGGCAGGTCGGGCTGGGCTGCGTTGATGGCCGACTGCACATCGTGCGACGCGCCTTCGATGTCATGGCCGAAGTCGAACAGCACGACGACCGTGGTAGCGCCGGCCGAATTGATGCTGTCCAGTTCGGTAACGCCGCCGATTTCACCCAGGCGCCGTTCGAGGGGCGCCGCGACCGAGTTGGCCATCGTGGCCGGGTCGGCGCCTGGCCTGTTGGCGAAAACCACGACCGCCGGGATGTCGATGTTCGGCAGCGGGGAGACTGGGAGGAAGGCGTAGGCTACTGCGCCGGCTATGAGCAGGCCTATGGAGAGGAGGATTGTGGCGATTGGCCTGGCTATGAAGGGGGCGGAGAAGTTCATGGGAGGAAGGCCAGGGAAGGACTTCTTTTTTGAAAAAAAGAAGCAAAAAACTTCTGGACCTTGGGGCCGTGCGTTTGCACGATCTCGGTCCCACGTTGCAAAAGTTTTTTGGTTCTTTTTTTCAAAAAAGAACTTGCTTGCTTCCTGCTCAAACCGTCACCAAAACCCGGCGCCGGAGTCGAGCCCGCAGATGCTCGAAGCCGACATAAATGGCAGGCGTCGTATAAAGCGTCAGCACCTGGCTTAGCAGCAGCCCGCCGACGATGGCGATGCCCAAGGGCCTGCGCAGTTCCGAGCCCGTGCCATGGTCGATCACCAGAGGCAGCGAGCCGAGCAGGGCGGCGGCTGTCGTCATCATGATGGGGCGGAAGCGCAGCACGCAGGCTTCTATGGCGGCGGCCTCTGGCGAGAGGCCGCGTTCGCGTTCGGCTTCGAGGGCGAAATCGACCACCAGGATGCCGTTCTTTTTCACGATGCCCATCAGCAGCACGATGCCTACGAGCGCCACAATGGAGAGATCGGAACCGGTGAACATCAGCGCCAGCAATGCGCCGATGCCGGCGGAGGGCAGGGTGGAGAGGATGGTGACGGGATGGATGAAGCTTTCGTAGAGCACGCCTAGCACGATGTAGATCACGACGACGGCGGCAAGGATCAGGTAAGGCTCGGCGGCGAGCGAGCGCTGGAATTCGGCGGCGTCGCCGGAGTAGGCGCCGGAGATGCTGCTGGGCAAGCCAATGTCCTGCTCGGCGGTTTTGACTGCATCGACGGCCTGTCCCAGCGAGGCGTCCGGTTTTACGTCGAAGCTGATCGTGACTGAGGGGAACTGGCCCTGGTGGGTAATGACGAGCGGCACGACCACGCGTTCGAGGTGGGCGATTGCCGTGAGTGGAACCTGGGCCACCGTGTTCGTCGTCGCGACTGTCGTGGTGGCGATCTGTGCCGCGCCGTTTGCGCCGAAGCTTGCGACGGTGCCTGGAACGCGCAGTCTTTCGAGCGATGTGGGATCGGCAATCCAATTGGGGTCGGCTTCCATCACGACGCGATACTGGTTGCTTTGGCCGAAGATGGTGCTGATCTGGCGTTGGCCGAAAGAGTCGTAGAGCACGTCTTCGATCGATTGCATGGTGACGCCGAGGCGTGTCGCCTCGTCGCGGTTCACGACGATGCGGGTTGCGAAGCCGTTCGGCTGCTGGTCGCTGGTGACGTTTCGCAGCACGTCGGCATGGCGCAATTGCGCGACCAAGCGTGGCGCCCAGGTGGCGAGCTCTGACTCGTCAGTGTCTGTCAGAGTGTATTGGTATTGGGTTCGGCTGACACGGGCGCCGATCTGAATGTCCTGCACGGGCTGCATGTAGGTTGCGAGGCCTGGGACTACGCTGAGCGACTTCTGCAGGCGCGCCATGACGACGCCGATCGCGTCGCGCTGGCGCCTTGGCTTTAGCGTGATCGAGAGACGGCCGACGTTCGGCGTTGGGTTTACCGTGCCGGCCCCTACCAGGGAGGCGACGCCGGTGACCGCGGGATCGGATTGCACGATGGAGGCCGCGCGAAGCTGCAGCGTTGACATGGAAGGGATGGAAATGCTCGGTGCGGCTTCGGTCGTCACGACGATGGAGCCGGTGTCCTGCTGCGGCAGGAAGCCCTTGGGGATGGCGACGTAAAGGAAGACGGTGCCGGCGAGTGTCAGGACGGCAATGCCGAGCACAATTCCCTGGTTGCGCAGGGAAACTTCCAGGCTGCGGCGGTAGGCGAGCAGCACGCGTCCGAACAGCCGGTCCATTCGCCCCGGCGGGCCTTCGCGCCTCGGGCGCAACAGGCGGCCGCACATCATGGGCGTCAGGGTGAGCGACACCACTGCTGAGACGGCGACTGCCACCGAGAGCGTGACAGCGAATTCGTTGAACAGGCGGCCTACGACGCCGCCCATGAAAAGCAGCGGGATGAACACGGCGATGAGCGATACCGTCAGCGACACGATGGTGAAGCCGATCTGCTCGGCGCCCCGGTAGGCCGCCTCCATCGGCCGCATGCCGCCTTCGATGAAGCGCACCACGTTCTCGATCATGACGATCGCATCATCGACGACGAAGCCGGAGGCGACGGTGAGCGCCATGAGCGACAGATTATCCAGGCCATAGCCGAGCCACGACATCACGCCGAAGGTGCCGATGAGCGACAGGGGCAAGGCGACGGCGGGGATGATCGTGGCGCGCATGCTGCCGAGGAACAGGAAGATCACCGCGACGACCAGGATCATGGAGAGCAGCAGGGTGCCCTGCACGTCCGACACGGAGGCGCGTATGGTCTGGGTGCGGTCGGCGATCAGTTCCAGGTGCACGCCTGGCGGCAGGGTGGCGGAGAGCTCCGGCACGGCGGCGCGGACGCGGGCCACTGTCTGAACGATGTTCGCACCGGGTTGCCTCTGCACGTCCAGCAGCACCGCCGGCCTGCCGCGATACCAGGCGCCGACACGCGTGTTTTCGACACCGTGCACGACGGTGCCGACGTCCGAGAGCCGGACCGCGGAGCCGGCGCGCCAGGCGACGATGAGCGATCTGTAGGCATCGGGTGTGAGGAGCTGGTCGTTGGTGTCCACGGCGTAGGACTGGCGCGGGCCGTCGAAGCCGCCTTTCGCGCCGTTCACGTTGGCGGAGGAGACGGCTGTGCGCACATCCTCCATGGAGAGGCCGTAGGCGGCGAGACGCGACGGGTCGAGCCGCACGCGTATGGCGGATTTCAGGCCGCCTTGGACGACCACGCGGCCTACGCCGCCGAGCTGGCTCAGCTTCGGCTGCAGGTAGGTGTCGGCGGCATCGGCTACTTCGTCGGCCGGGAGGTTGTCGCTGGTGACCGCCAAGCTCACCACGGGGGCATCCGCCGGGTTCACCCGGTTGTAGGCCGGCGGGTAGGGCAGGGTGGTGGGCAGAATGCCTTGTGCGGCGTTGATCGCGGCTTGAACGTCCTGCGCGGCGCCGTCCATGCTGCGCGAAAGGTCGAACTGCAGGGTGATCTGGCTCGTGCCGACAGCGGACGAACTCTGCATGGTCACGATGCCGTTGATCTGGCCGAGTTGCCGCTCCAGAGGGGCGGTGACCAGGGTGGACATCGTCTCTGGGCCGGCGCCGGGGTAGTCCGTGCTGACCACGATGGTCGGGAAATCGACCTGGGGCAGCGCGCTGACAGGAAGGGCCGCGTATCCCAGCACCCCGCCGAGCAGCACTGCGACCGCCAGCAGGCAGGTCGCGATGGGCCGGGCGATGAACGGGGCGGAGATCGACATGCCCCCATACTAGGGGCGAAAAACCGCAAGGCCAGGGGCGGCTGCCCGCCCCCCCCCCCGTTGCGTCAGGCCTTGCGTCGGGCCTTGCGTCGGCTCAGCCGGTGACGACGGTGCCTGGCGGGATGGTCATGCCGTTCGGCCCGGCCTCGACTTCCCTGACCGACACGAGTGCCTCGGACGTCCATGGGCTTGGGCCGGAGGAATGCCCGGGCATGTTCACGCCCGCCACTTCCAGCCGTCCGCTCGCCAGCCCACGCGCTTCCGCTTCGTCGCGCGCATTCACCCACACTTCCTGGCGGTGCTGGCTGGCGGCCCAGTCCGCGTTCTCGAGCGAGGCGACGACAGGGGTCAGATGGTAGATCGGCATGGCGGCGTTTCTCCTGATGATCGCCGCCAACGCCTTGCGCGCTTGGACGTTCGTCGGCCTGCGCGCTAGGCTGCCGGCATGAGCGTGTCCCTGCAGCGGCCATGGACCCAGGACCAGTTCTTCGCCTGGGCGGAGAACCAGGAGGAGCGCTACGAATTCGACGGTTTTTCGCCCGAGGCCATGGTCGGCGGCACGATGAACCACAGCCAGATATGCCAGAACATCTATGCCGCATTTCGCCAGCGGCTGCGCGGCAGCGCGTGCAGGGTGCTCGGACCGGATGCCGGCGTCGCGACCGTCGGCCAGGCCGTGCGTTATCCGGACGCTGTGATTACCTGTGAGCGCATAGACGGAAAGAGCCGGCTCGTCGCATCACCTCAATCGGTTTTCGAAGTGCTGAGCGACTCGTCCGGCCGCACGGACCGAATTACCAAGGTGCGTGAATATCGCGCCGTGCCCACGATCCTTCGCTACGTTATCGTGGAAACAGTCAGTTCGGGGCTCATGGTTCTCGAACGTGCATCCGGCGAGCAGGACTGGATCGCCAGGTCGCTCACTGCCGAGGATACGCTTGCCATACCGGAGCTTGGTACCGAAGTTCCCGTTGCGGCGTTCTACGAGCAAGTCGAGTTCGCAACGCCCGACATCACCTGATCCGCGGAAGTCATATCGCATGGAATACGTAAACTTCGGCCACACAGGCTTGCGCGTCTCCAGGCTTTGCCTGGGTTGCATGACCTACGGAGAGCCTGGGCGGGGCAACCATGAATGGACTTTGCCTGAAGACCAGTCGAAGCCCTTCATCACCGCGGCGCTCGACCACGGCATCAACTTCTTCGACACGGCCAACGTCTATTCCGACGGGTCGAGCGAGGAAATACTTGGCCGCGTGCTGAAAGGTGCGGTGCCGCGCGACGAAATTGTCGTCGCCACCAAGGTGCATGGGCCGATGCGCAAGGATCCCAATGGCCGGGGATTGTCGCGCAAGGCGATCTTCGCCGAAATCGACGCCAGCCTGAGACGGCTGGGCATGGATTTCGTCGATCTCTACCAGATCCACCGCTTCGACCCGAACACGCCTATCGAGGAGACGCTGGAGGCTCTGCATGATGTCGTGCGTGCAGGCAAGGCGCGCTACATCGGCGCTTCGTCCATGCATGCCTGGCAGTTCTGCAAGGCGCTTTATGTCAGCCGGCTGAATGGGTGGACGCGTTTCGTCTCCATGCAGAACCACCTGAACCTTCTGTATCGCGAAGAGGAGCGCGGCATGCTGCCGCTTTGCGCAGAGGAACGCATCGCCGTCATGCCCTGGAGCCCGCTGGCACGCGGCAGGCTCGCCCGCCTCTGGACAGAGGACGCACCGACAAAGCGCGCCGGCACCGACAATTTCGGCAAGAACCTCTATACAGGCAGCGAACAAGCCGACCACGCCATCATCGACGAAGTCGGCCGCATTGCCGAGAAGCGCGGTGTCTCGCGTGCACAGGTTGCTACAGCCTGGATACTTTCCAAGCCGGTGGTCACGTCGCCTATCATCGGCGCCTCCAAACCGCACCATCTGGACGACGCGATCGCTGCCTTGGACATCAAGCTCACGCCGAGCGAAATTGCCGCGCTGGAGGCGCCTTATCAGTCACGCCCTATCGCTGGGTTCTGAGTTTCTCCTGTCTGTTTCCGCTTTGAAGGCGAGACAGGGAGATCAAGCACGAAGACACGGAGCCACGAAGTTTCACGAAGGAACTCGCTTTTCTGTCCCCTGTGTCTTCGTGGCTTTAAAAGCCTGAAAGTTGCCGAGAGCCGGCAATTGCTTCGTTTGGCGTAGAAACACATGCGAGGTCCTGGTCCATGAACCATCATAACCGCACCCTGGCAGGCCATGTTCTGCATCCTGAGACCCTCATGATGGGGTTCGGCTACGACCCGGCCTTGTCGGAGGGCTCGGTCAAGGTGCCGATCTTCCAGACCAGCACTTTCGTGTTCCGTTCGGCGCAGCACGGCAAGGATTTCTTCGAGCTGGTTGCCGGCCTGCGCGACCTGCGCGAAGGGGAACAGCCGGGGCTGATCTATTCGCGTTTCAATAATCCCGATCTGGAAATCCTCGAAGACCGGCTTTGCGTGTGGGACAGCGCAGAAGCGGCGCTGGTGTTTGCCAGCGGCATGGCGGCGATCTCCACCACGCTTCTGGCGGTGGCAAAACCGGGCGAGATCATTTTCTACAACGCGCCGATCTACGGCGGCACCGAAACGCTGCTCATGAAAGTTCTGCCGAAACTCGGCATACAGGGCATCGAGTTTCCCGCAAATGCGTCTCCGGAAGAGATCGAGAAATCGCTCAAGGAAGCGCAGACGCATGGGCGCATCGCGGCCATCATGATCGAGACGCCGGTCAATCCCACGAACGATCTCGTCGATATCGCGCACTGCGCCAAGATGTCGGAATCGCTCGCCAGCCAACCTGGCGGCCGGCCGCCCGTCATCGTGGACAACACTTTCCTGGGCCCGCTGTGGCAGACGCCGCTGCAGCACGGCGCGGACATGGTCATCTACTCGCTGACGAAATACGTGGGCGGGCACAGCGACCTCGTCGCAGGCGCCGTCCTCGGCACCAAAGCAGCGCTCAAGCCCATACGCTCCATGCGCAGCGCCTTCGGCACCATGAGCGACCCGCACACCGGCTGGCTCCTCATGCGCAGCCTCGAAACACTCGAACTCCGCATGACACGCGCCGGCGAAAACGCCGCCAAAGTCGCCGGCTTCCTGGCCAACCATCCCTCGATCGAACGCGTAAGTTTCCTCGGCCACCTCGAGCCAGGCTCGAAAGACGCCGAAATCTACGCCCGCCAATGCAGCGGCCCAGGCTCCACCATGAGCGTTTACATCAAGGGCGGCGAAGCCGAAGCCTTTGCCTTTCTCGACCGCCTCACCCTCATCAAACTCGCCGTCAGCCTCGGCGGCACCGAAAGCCTTGCCTCGCATCCAGCCGCCATGACGCATATCGCGGTGCCCGAAGCACGCAAACAGAAGTTCGGCGTGTTGCCTAATCTGGTTCGCTTGTCTGTGGGGATCGAGAATCCTGATGATCTGATTGCGGATTTGCGGAATGCTTTGTCGTAGGAGAAGGCAAGTGTCAGGAAGCCCCTTCTTTTTTGAAAAAAAGAAGCAAAAAACTTTTGCGAGTTGGGGTATCGCTTGAGGAAGTGCCGGGCCCAGGGCGGGATATGGGGCTTGTTGCGTCCTGATCGTCTGAGCAATGTGTTGACATGGGCGCTGCCTGGAGCAAGGCCCTTGAGGTGCAGTTTCGGTCGAATCTTTTGTAAGGCGTAGGCCTTTGATCTCGCTCGCCATGCCTTTACGACTTTTTTTCTGAAATATGTCCGAATATTTGATTTTGTTCAGCCATCCGGTTCAAGCCGTAAGAAAATCTTCAGTTTCGAAATAAATCCGTCAGAAACGATGGACAATTTATAAGCTGGTCGTATGCTCGACCATTCAGCCGAGGCGGGTGGGACCTACGGGGGCTGATTGGGCCTAATCCTGAAATTCCTACCGCTGGTCTTGTGCGCGGCGTTCGGCTCATCAAGGGCCCGCGTGAGGTAGGAGAGAACCCCCGATGAAGGTGTTCATTGCTATCGAAACCAGCCAGCCCTGCGGGAAAAGCTTCCGCTTGGCGATAGGGGCTTCGTTGCCTCTAACGCTCGTTTGGACAGCTTTTCATTTTGCAGGGCTGATCTGATGGAGAGAGGCGCATCCTATTTGCAGGGTGCGCCTCTCTGCTCAGTCTTGCATAATGCGTATTATGCGACTTGTGGCACTGCCGACGTATCGTTTCGTGGGTAAGCGAGCAATTACAGCGGGGCGCTCGTAAGCGGCGTAGCAAGGTTGGCATAGCGTTTGAGGGCACATCGCGCTGGTGGGTTGCGGAAGAGCAACCCACCCTACGGCTGGCTGCTAATGGTCGCAGGTGCAATGCCAAAGAGCATTGCACCCTACTTGATACCGGAACCCCGTGATGTGGTTGGGTCAGGTGGGGGCGTATTGCATTTCGCCGTTGCCAAAGGACCAGTCTTCGCGGGCGTTGCCTGTCAGGGTGATCCAGATGTCTTCGCGGCGGATGCCGGCTTTTTCATGAATCGTGTCGGCGACCATGCGGTAGAAGTTTTTCTTTACGTCGGTGGAGCGGCCGGCGACCCAGGTTACCTGGATGAAGACGATGTCCGGAGAGTAGGTGATGCCGAGGTAGCCGTCGGCGGGAAATATCAGTTCGTCGGGGCTGTGGCGGGTGACGATCTGGAAGCGGTCGTTTATGGGCACGTTCGCCAGGGCGACCATGGCGTCGTAGATCGCGTCGGTGACGATCTTGATGCGCGCTGCCGGTGCGTCCTTGCTGATGTCGATCTGAGCCAAAGGCATCTTAGCCCTCCATAAGTCATTCAGTCTCGTTGTTCGTCAAAGCACTATCCCAGAACGCAAAAGTTTTTTGCTTCTTTTTTTCAAAAAAGAAGATTCTTACCTTTCTTCCAGTGTCAGCCGCCAAGTTCCCGGCCCAGGCAACAAAGGCGCCGGAGTGCCTGCGACCCAAGCCTGTTGTCCGGCGCCATAGTAGGGTGAGAGCGGATTGTCAGACTGGCCCATGGGCATTTCGAAGATGCCGCTGGCTTCGTGACCGGGGCTGACGACGAGGCGTTCGGAGGCGCCGAAGCCGGGGCGGGTGACGCGTGGGACGATGACGTCGCCTGCGACGGGCACGTCCGGGGGATCGGTGAGGTGGGAGAGGAAGGGCACGAAGGGGGAGAGCGGGTGGTGAATGCCGGTGTGGTTGATGGCGCCCCAGGTGAAGTGGGCGAGGTCGCCGCCGGAGGATTGGACGGCGTTCGTCACGTCGTGGAGGAGGGCGGCGGTGACGTCGTTCCAGTTCTTGAAGGGTGGCGGCAGGAGATTTGGCGGCCGTTCGGTGAGGAGGCGGAGGACCGGCCAGTCGGTATGCGGCTGGAGGGCGCGGCCTACCTGGGCGTCGCCCATCCTGGCGGCGACCGGCATCAGGAAGCTGTCGAGCACGCGAGCGACTGCGGCTTTGCGGAAGGTTTCGACGAGGCGGTAGCCGACGGAGGCGGGTTCGGCGCGGCCGCCCCAGTTTTGCACTTCGCTGCGCAGGGCTGCGGCGGCTGGATCGTTGGGGTTTGCGTCGATCGCCTGGAGGAGCAGTTTTTGCCAGGGGTCGAGAACGGTTGCACGGTCGTCGTTCTGGATGGCGAGGAAGTCGGTTTCGGCAAAATGCTCGCGTGCGGCGAGATCGTCGCGAATGCGGCCGGCGCGGCGTGCGTCGGCGTAGCCGCCGTCGCCGAGTTTGGCGAGCGCTTCGCCGCCGACAGCGCGGGCGTTGGCGGTCCATAATTTCCCTGCCGGGGGATCGATGATTTCGGGAATGTCTGCGGGGGAGAGATACCCGTCCCAGCGGTGCGTGCCGTCTGCCCAGCTATGCGGCATCTGGTCGTCCAGACCGACGCGGCGCGGGACCTGGCCGATGATGGTCCAGGCGATGTGGCCGGCGCTGTCGCCGGCGACGAAGTTCTCCTGTGGCAGGCCGGCGGAATGCGCGGCGTCGAGCGCTTCGCGTATGGTGCGCGCTGCCTCGAGCCTGGTGAAGCCGGTTGTCAGGACGGCGTTGGGGTCGTGCGCGGTCCAGCGCCAGACGATCTTGTGCCCTGCTGCATCTTGCGAGACGACGGGTCCCCAGATGGTTTCCTCGACGGGCAGGTCTTCGCAAGGGGCTCGTGCGGGGCAGAGTTTTTCGATGGTGGTGGCGATGGGCTTCGGACCGTCCGGCGTGAGGTATTGTTTGGTGTCATTCTGGGCGGGTTCGAGCACGACGGCGTCGCCTGCTTCGATGTAGCCGTCGGTAAAACCCCAGGCGACATGGGTGTTGCTGCCGACGACGAGGAATGGCGTTCCTGGCAGGGTGACGCCGATGAGATCGAGGCCGCCGTCGCGCGCCCGGAGCCTTGCGCGATACCAGATGTTCGGCACGCTCAGGCCAAGGTGCATGTCGTTGGCGACCATGGCGCTGCCTGTCGCGGTGAGGCGGCCGGCGACGGCGAAATTGTTCGAGCCTTTTTCAGGCGGCCTTGGTGCGATGCCTTGGCCGGCTGGCGCTTCCGGCAGTGCCGCGGCGGAGGAGATGGGCGGTTCGGGCAGAAGCGAGCCGTCCAGCGCTGCGTCTTGCGGCGTGCCTTTCGGCCGCAGGAAGCTGGCCAACGGTGCGCCCAGTACCTCGCGCGTCATGAACGCGGCCTCCTGCTCGTTGGCGTTGCTTGGCTGCAGGTCGAAATACATGGCGTAAACGACGAGGGAGGTGTCCGCCTCGGTCCAGGGCGCGGGGCTGACGCGCAGCAGGGTGTATTCCCACGGCGCGTGGCCGAGCGCTGACAATCCGGCGTTAACCCCTTCGGTGTAGGCTGCAACAATCGCGCGCTGGTCTTTGGATTGCGTTGCCAGCACGGCTTCGGCGCGCGCGCGGAACCGGTGCAGCCGGCGCCTTCTGTCTAGCGGGAGGGCGGCGGAACCGACCAGGCCGCTGAGTTCGCCGGCGCCGGCGCGGCGCAGCAGGTCCATTTGGAAGAAGCGTTCCTGGCCATGGAGGAAACCGAGGGCGCGTGCGAGGTCGATGCGGTTGGCGGCTTCGATGGTGGGAACGCCGTTTGCGTCGCGGTTCACTGTGACAGGGGCGGACAAGCCCGCGAGCGCTGCGTGGCCGGAGAGGGTAGGGCGGCTTTCGAGCAGCACCCAGGTGCCGAAGGCGGCGACGCCGCCTGCCAGCACCAGTATGAGTGCGAGGAAGCCGAGCATGACGCCCGCCACGGTTCTGGCCGGCCTGCGCCGCGTCGTCAGCTCAGGCATCGGCGGCCGTGCTCCTCATCGTTGGAGGGGAGCATACTGGAAGCCGCGGCGCCGGCGTAAGCCGGGCGGGCAGACGCGCATAGACGCGTCGCACTCGGAAGAGGCGGCGTTTCCTATGCGGTTCAGGGCGCCGCTCCGCCGCACCGGGATGCGGCGCGGCGATGGGACGGTGAGGGAGTTAGCTCACGCTGTGGAAGTCGTTGTTGGTGTCGCCAACGACGTTGAATTGCTGGTCCAGCATCTCGTAGGCGAGGCTGATCAGCGTCTCGGCCTTGATGTTGTCGCCCAGACGCTTGGCGTCGTCGGCTTCTTCGAGGATGAGTTTAAGCGGCGGCAGGAAAAGGCTCATGATCGTATCGGCAGGTCGCACAACTACCATCCTCCGGCGGGCACTAGGGTGCAAAATAAATACGAACCTCGCCTTGAGGTTGCAACTTACAAACAACGAATTGTTCCGCCAAATGGACGTATACGTTAGCTATCTTTCCGGCTGTGTCTGTTGAGTGACATAGAGGCGCATAGGTCACTACTACCATTGCGCGAACTCACCGGAAACGTATCAGAATTGAGAGCGATTATTTCTTTTCCTGAACGCTAGCTTGGTGTATGGTTCGTTTTGGACGAGGGGGAGATCGATTTGAAACCGCTGAGAGAGGGTTCGGCCCGCCCCAGGTGGAATGGCGCTCGCCCTACTATTTCGATCGAGCTCGCCATGGGCGTCACGATCGAAGCTCACCGCTTGAAGCAGAAGATGTCGCTGCCGGCTCTTGCGGCGACGGCCGGCATTTCCGAGCCGGCCCTGTCGGATTACGAAGCCGGTGTCTGCCGTGCTCCCGCCGCCCATGTCCTCGCCATTGCGGACGCACTGGGCATAGCCGTGGGCCAGCTCTTCAGGCTGCATCCCAGCGCCAGCTAGGCTTCTGGGTCGGGCGGGTCTTTTCGCGGGGTCTTCAGCCGGGGCGCAACGTCGGGCATAGTCGAGCCATGAACGATGCACCCAGCCTTACCCATACCAGCCATACCCACACCAGCACCGGTAGCGCCGCAGGCGACGCGGTGCTTGCCCGCCTCGCCCAGACACGCGAGGCCGCGCATGCGCGGCTGATGGATTTTCTGCGCATACCCAGCGTCAGCGCGCAGGCCGATCACGCCGCCGACTGCCGCCGTGCCGCCGTCTGGGCCATGGATGAGCTGAAGGCGATCGGGTTCACGACTCGCCTGTGCGAAACCGCGGGCCATCCTGTCGTCCTGGCCGAACATCCGGGTCCTGCAGTGTCAGGCGCAGACGGGCGAGCCATCCCGCACCTCCTCTATTATGGGCACTACGACGTGCAGCCGGCCGAGCCGCTCGATCTCTGGACCAGCCCTGCCTTCGAGCCGGTCATCACCGAAGGCCGCAACGGTCCGCGTATTGTTGCGCGCGGCGCGGTGGACGACAAAGGCCAGGTCACCATGTGGCTCGAAGCCCTGCGCGCCTGGCACGAGGTTGCGGGCGGGCCGCCAGCGCGCATCACCGTCGTGCTCGAGGGCGAGGAGGAGGTCGGCAGCGCCAACCTCGAAGCCTTCCTCGAGGAACACCGGGATCTCCTCTCGAAAGCGGACGTCGCGGTGATTTCCGATACGGGCATGTGGGATCCCGATACGCCCGCCATCACCACCCGCCTGCGCGGCATGGTCTATGCCGAAGTCCGGCTGCATGCCGCGTCCAAGGACCTGCATTCCGGCCTTTTCGGCGGCTCGGCCCTCAACCCGATCAACGCGCTCACCCGCATGCTCGGCGGCCTGCACGATGCCGAAGGGCGCGTGACGCTCCCCGGCTTCTACGACGGCGTGGATCCGGTTTCCGCCGAGCAGGCCTCGCAATGGGCAAAGCTCGGCTTCGACGAAAGCGCCTTCCTCGGCGACATCGGCCTGACGCACCCGGCCGGCGAGACCAACACGCCGGCTCTGCATCGCATGTGGGCGCGGCCGACCGCCGACATCAACGGCATCTGGGGCGGCTACCAGGGCATGGGTGCGAAAACCGTCATCGCGGCGGAAGCCGGCGCCAAAGTTTCGTTCCGCCTCGTCGGCCGCCAGGATCCGCCCAAGATCCTCGAAAGCTTCAAGGCCTGGCTGGCAGAACGGACACCGGCCGGCGCCCGCATCGAGGTGGAATCCTTCAGCATGGCGCCAGGTTTCGAAGTTCAGGCCGACAGCCACTGGATCACCACCGCCCGTCGCGTGCTCGCCGACGAATTCGGCCGCGACGCCGTGCTCATCGGCTCAGGCGGTTCCATTCCGGTGGTTGAAAGCCTGCGCAGGATACTGGGCCTCGACACGCTGCTGATGGGCTTCGGCCTTGCCGATGACCAGGTCCATAGCCCTAATGAGAAATTCGATATCCGTTGCCTGGATCGCGGGACTTTTTCTCATGCCCGGTTGTTGGCGGCTGTCGGGAAGCAATAAGGAAGCGCGTTCTTTTTTGAAAAAAAGAACCAAAAAACTTTTACCACTTTAGGCTCAGCCTTTCCGGTCAGCGCAGCTTAGTCGCAGAAGTTTTTTGCTTCTTTTTTTCAAAAAAGAAGACCTTCCTTCCTTCCCTCCGGAGAAGCCGACGTGTCCGAAGAAACAGCGCGTCTCCTGGAGATTATGGCACAACTGCGCGATCCGAAAACCGGTTGTCCGTGGGACAAGCAACAGGATTTCGCTTCCATCGCCCCCTACACGATCGAGGAAGCCTACGAAGTCGCTGACGCGATCGCGCGCAAGGACTACGCTGCTCTTCCTGACGAACTGGGCGACCTTCTGTTCCAGGTCGTTTATCACGCTCGGCTTGGCGAAGAAGCCGGCCTTTTCAACTTTGCCGACGTGGCGCGTGCCATTTCCAACAAGATGGTTCGCCGCCACCCGCATGTCTTCGCCGGCGCATCGGATATGCCGGTGGATTTCTGGGAGGCGGGCAAGGCCGCCGAACGAGGGCAGGCCGGCGTTCTGGCGGGCGTTCCAGTCAATCTCCCGGCGCTCACGCGGGCGGAGAAACTCACCAGGCGCGCCGCCCGTGTCGGCTTCGACTGGCCTAATGCAAAAGCAGTGCTTCTAAAACTCGATGAAGAAGTCAAAGAACTTGAAGCCGAACTGCCATCCGCAGATCCCGACCGTCTTGAGGACGAGTTGGGCGACATGTTCTTCGTGCTTGCGAACCTCGCACGCAAACTGAAGCTCGACCCGGAGGCGTGCCTTGCGCGGGCTAATGCGAAATTCACGCGCCGGTTCGAGGCTGTGGAACGTTTGCTCGCCGCGTGCGGTCTTACGCCTGGGGATGCGGGGTTGGCTGCCATGGAGGCGGCTTGGCAGGATGTGAAAAGGCAGCAGGGATAGGAAGCATCTTCTTTTTTGAAAAAAAGAAGCAAAAAACTTTTACTTGTTTGGGCTTGGACTTTCTTTCGCGACTGGGTCTTGGAATGAATGCTTCTCCTTGTGTTTTGAGGGTTGCTGTTGCCGCGGATGCGTCCGGCGTCACCGCTGTGCTGGCTCGCGCCTTTCCGGCTCTCGTGGGTCCGGGATACGATACTGCGGCTCTCGCTCTCGCCATGCCTTCCATGATGACGGCCAATCCGGCGCTGCTTTCATCAGGAACCTATTACGTTCAGCTAGCGCCAGGAGACCTTATCGTGTCCTGCGGAGGCTGGACTCACGAAGAGCCCGGCACGAAGAAACTCAAGTTTGGGATAGCCCATATCAGGCATTTCGGAACCGATCCTGACTGGATCAGGAGGGGTTTGGGACGGGGTATATTCGAGCGATGCCGGACAGAGGCGCGTGCGGCTGGCGTTCACACCTTCGAATGCTACTCCAGCCTGGGCGCCGAACCCTTCTATGCCGCCCTCGGATTCCGCGTCGTCGAACGGACGCATATCCTTATCGCCGGCACGGTGAAGTTTCCCACCATAGCAATGAGGTGGACGGACAGGGACGCGCCCGCAGAGTGAAGGCAAGGCGCGGCCTGCTAGTCCTCCAGGAACTCTTCCGCGGTAAGTCCCTGCAGAAACAGCAGCGCACGCAAATCGGCGAACCGGATCTGATTCTTGATTTCTGCCGCCACGATCGGCTTCGGCCGGAAGCCGACTGCGAGACCTGACGTGCGCAGCATGGGCAAATCGTTCGCACCATCGCCTACCGCTAGGGTGGCACGCAGGCGCAGGCCTTGCGCTTCGGCGACTTCGCGGAGAACGGCAAGCTTGGTGTCCGGCCCGAGAACGGGTTCGACGAGTGAGCCCGTGAGATGCGTTCCATCGTCGGTGAGGACATTGGCCCTATGCACGTCGAAGCCGCACTGCGTTGCCACGCGGTTCGTGAAGAACGTGAAGCCGCCTGAGACCAATGCCGTGGTGGCGCCGCCGTTTTTCATGGTGGCGACGAGTGTCCGCGCACCTTCCGTGAGGATGACGCCGCGCATGGTGGTTTCCAGCGCCGCCATGTCCAGGCCGCGCAGCAGCGCCACGCGTTCGCGCAAGGCGCTGGCGAAATCGACCTCGCCGTTCATGCTGCGCCTGGTGATTTCCACCACGCGCTCGCCGACGCCTGCGATGGTGGCGAGTTCGTCCAGCGTTTCGCCGGTGACGATGGTGCTGTCCATGTCGGCGACCAGCAGGCCGCGCCGGCGGCCGCGTGTGTGTGTGGAGAGCACGTCGATCGGGGCGCCCTCCAGCGCGGCGCGCGCCCGGGCCAGGTCGGGCTCGGCGGCGACGATGATGTCGCAGGCCTCGCGGTGCGAGAGGATGGAGACGGCGCCGCCGCCGACCGCTTCGCGCACTCTTTCGGTCTGCGCTGGTGTGAGCGTGGTGGCGCGGCGGTCTGCCACAAGGGTGAGCACGTAGGGCATGGTGGGGCCATGACAGCGCCCGAACCCCAGAGCAACCCCTTGGCCGAAGGAGCCACGCCGCCGCTCGCGGTGCTCGTCGCGGGCCCGACGTGCAGCGGCAAATCTGCGTTGGCGATGGCGCTGGCAGAGGCGCTGGGCGGCACGATCATCAATGCGGATTCCATGCAGATCTACCGCGAGCTCCGCATCCTTACGGCCCGGCCCACGGAAGCCGAGGAGCGCCAGGTGCCGCACGCGCTCTACGGCATACGCGCCGCTGCGGACCCCGGCGATGCGGCCTGGTGGCGCGCCGAGGCTCTTGTGGCCATGCGAGCGGCCACCCTGGCCGGCCGCATTCCCATTCTGTGCGGCGGGACCGGGCTTTACTTCACGGCGCTGACGCAGGGGCTCGCCGAAGTGCCCGATCCCGGCCAGGCGGCACGCGACCAGGCGCGGGCGCTTTTGCGCGATGAGGGGCCGGAGGCGCTGCACGCCAGGCTCATCGAAGCGGATCCGGAGACGGCCGCCCGCCTGAACCCGTCGGATGGCCAGCGTTTGGCCCGCGCCTGGGAGGTTTACGCGGGAACGGGCAGGGGGCTCGCCTCCTGGCACGCCGGCGCGCACCAGCAACCGGCGCCGTATCGCTTTCGTGCCATGCTGCTCGATCCGCCGCGCGCCACCCTGCGCGCGGCTATTTCGGCGCGGTTCGATGCGATGCTGGACGCCGGCGCGATCGAGGAAGTGCAGGCTCTGCTACGCCAGGATCTCCCGGCCACGCTTCCGGCCATGCGCGCGCATGGCGTTCCCGAACTCTCCGCCGCCATACGGCGCAACATCACCCTGACCGAGGCGCGCGCCCGCACCTGCCTCGCCACCGGGCAATACACGAAGCGCCAGGCGACCTGGTTCCGCCACCGGCACATCTCTGCCCCGGACGCCACGCATAGGTTAAATACGCGTTTCGACCGCACAAAGCAAGAATCAGAAAGTTTCCTGGCCTGGAACTTATCATTAATTTTATCTTCTGCTTGACGCGGCCATGGCGGCGACGTAAGAGGCCGTCCCGCCAGCAAAAAGCAGTCTGCGATGAACGCCGTTACGAATGCCGAAAACCTGCAAGCCGCGCCTCAAAGCGGCGCCGAAGTGCTTCTGCGCGCCCTGCGTGACCAGGGCGTCGAGGTTATTTTCGGCTATCCGGGCGGCGCCGTGCTGCCGATTTATGACGCGCTGTTCCAGCAGAATTCCATTCGCCACATCCTCGTCCGGCACGAGCAGGCGGCTGTGCACGCTGCCGAAGGCTACGCCCGCAGCACCGGCCGGGTCGGCGTCGTTCTCGTCACCAGCGGACCCGGCGCCACCAATGCGGTGACGGGGCTCGTCGATGCGCTGATGGACAGTGTTCCCGTCGTCTGCCTCACCGGCCAGGTGCCGACCCACCTGATCGGCAACGATGCCTTCCAGGAGGCCGACACCACCGGCATCACCCGGCCCGCGACCAAGCACAATTACCTGGTTAAGCGGGGCGACGCGCTGGCCCGCACGGTGCACGACGCCTTCTATGTGGCCCGCAGCGGCCGGCCCGGTCCCGTCGTGGTCGATCTCCCCAAGGACATCCTGATTGCGCCGGCGCCCTACGAGGGGCCGTCCACCAAGCCGCACCGCAGCTACCGGCCCGTCACCAAGCCCGACCATGCCGCCATCAAGGCCGCCGTGCATGCGCTGAAGCGTGCGCGCCGGCCGATCGTCTATGCAGGCGGCGGCATCATCAACGCGGGTCCCGAGGCCGCCGAGCTGCTCGCCGAATTCGTGCGCCTGGGCGATTTCCCCTGCACGAACACGCTCATGGGCCTTGGCGCCTTTCCTGCCGCAGACCCGCATTTCATCGGCATGCTCGGCATGCACGGCACCTACGAAGCCAATCTGGCGATGCATGGCTGCGACGTGATGTTCAACATCGGCGCACGGTTCGACGACCGCGTCACCGGGCGCCTGAATGCCTTTTCGCCCGGCAGCCTCAAGATACATGGCGACATCGACCCCTCGAACATCAACAAGAACGTGGCCGTCGATATCGCCATCATAGGCGACGCCACGCATATCCTGCGCGCGATGATCGAGGCCTGGCGTGCAGACGACGCTGAACAGGATCGCGAGGCGCTCGGCGGCTGGTGGCAGCGCATCGGCGACTGGCGCCGCGTGGAAAGCCTTCGCTTCACGCAGGATCCTTCGCCTTCCGCCGTCATCAAGCCGCAGCATGCCGTTCAGCGGCTGTATGAGATCTGCCGGGACAGCGGCCGCGACACCTTCATCAGCACCGAAGTCGGCCAGCACCAGATGTGGGCAGCCCAGCATTTCCGTTTCGAGGAACCGAACCGCTGGATGACCAGCGGCGGCCTTGGCACCATGGGCTACGGCCTCCCCGCCGCCATGGGCGCGCAGATCGCCAATCCCGACGCGCTCGTCATCGACATTGCGGGCGAAGCCAGCATCCTGATGAACATCCAGGAAATGGGCACGCTCGCGCAATACCGGCTGCCCGTAAAAATCTTCATCCTCAACAACGAATATATGGGAATGGTCCGCCAGTGGCAGGAGCTTCTGCACGGCTCGCGCTATTCCGAAAGCTACAGCTCTGCCCTGCCTGATTTCGTCAAGCTTGCAGAAAGCTTCCACGCCACCGGCCTGCGTGCCAGCAACCTTGGTGAACTCGACGATGTCATCGTCCGCATGCTCGCCGAACCGGGTCCCGTCATTGCCGACATCTGCGTGGACAAGATGGAAAACTGCTTCCCGATGATCCCGTCGGGCGCCGCGCACAACGAAATGATCCTCGGCCCGGAACACGCCGGTCGCGCCGCGAGCATCACCGACGAAGGCATGATGCTCGTCTGATGCCCAATCTTCAGGACCAGACTCATCGCAGCGCGACCATCTCCGTTCTCGTCGATAACGAAAGCGGTGTGCTCGCGCGCGTCATCGGGCTGTTCGCCGGGCGCGGCTACAACATCGACAGCCTGACAGTCGCCGCGGTCGCGGACGACGGCGGCCTCAGCCGGATCAATGTCGTCACGTCTGGCACGGAAATGGTGATCGAGCAGATCAAGGCGCAGCTCGATCGCCTTATTCCCGTGCACCGGGTCGCCGACCTCACCAAGCTCGGCCCGCACGTCGCCCGCGAAATGGCGCTCGTGAAAGTCGTCGCCACAGGCGAGCACCGTCTGGAATCGCTCCGCATCGCCGACGCTTTCCGCGCCCGCGCCGTCGATACCACCACTGGAAGCTTTGTCTTCGAACTGACCGGCGCCATGGAGAAGATCGACGCCTTTATTGAATTGATGCGGCCGATCGGACTGGCCGAGGTGTCGCGCACCGGGATTGCGGCTATTGCGCGGGGTGCTGATACTATTTGAAGGAAGAAAGCAGTTCTTTTTTGAAAAAAAGAACCAAAAAACTTTTGCGACCTTGGGCCGGGCCTCCACGGGAAGGCTGTGCCTGAACGAATAAAAGTTTTTTGCTTCTTTTTTTCTAAAAAGAAGACCTTCCTTGCCTTGTGTCTTGCCTGAATGTTTGGAGAAAACCATGCGTGTATATTACGACCGCGATGCGGATGTTAACCTAATCAAGGGCAAGAAGGTCGCCGTCATCGGCTACGGCAGCCAGGGCCATGCGCATGCGCGCAACCTGCACGACAGCGGTGTTGCAGACGTTGTTGTTGGCCTGCGGCCGAAGTCGGCTGGTGTTGCGAAGGCCGAGGGCGCGGGCTTGCGGGTGATGGATCCGGCCGCGGCGGCGGCGTGGGCCGATGTCGTGATGATCCTGACGCCCGACGAAGGGCAGGGGGATTTGTACCGCGACAGCCTGCACGGCAATATGAAGGAGGGGGCGGCGCTTGCGTTCGCGCACGGGCTGAACATCCATTTCAATTTGATCGATCCGCGGCCGGACATCGATGTGTTCATGATCGCGCCGAAGGGCCCTGGGCATACGGTGCGTTCGGAATACGAGCGCGGCGGCGGCGTGCCTTGCCTGGTGGCGGTTGCGCAGAATCCGTCAGGCAACGCGCTGGAAATAGCGCTGAGCTATGCGAGCGCGATTGGCGGCGGCCGGGCCGGAATTATCGAGACGAGCTTCAAGGAAGAGTGCGAAACCGACCTGTTCGGCGAGCAGGTGGTGCTGTGCGGCGGCCTGGTGGAGCTGATCAAGGCGGGGTTCGAGACACTGGTGGAAGCCGGTTACGCGCCCGAAATGGCCTACTTCGAGTGCCTGCACGAGGTAAAGCTCATCGTGGACCTGATCTACGAGGGCGGCATTGCCAACATGAATTACTCGATCAGCAACACGGCCGAGTATGGCGAGTATGTCACCGGTCCCCGCATCATTACCGACGAGACGAAGGAGGAGATGCGCCGCGTTCTGGAGGACATCCAGTCCGGCCGCTTCACCCGCAACTGGATGCTCGAGAACAAGGTGAACCAGGCCAGCTTCCGCGCCACCCGCCGCCGCAACGCCGAACACCAGATCGAGCAGGTCGGCGAGCGGCTGCGCGGGATGATGCCTTGGATTTCGAAAAACGCTCTTGTGGACAAGGCGCGCAACTAACTTCGACCGTCGCCCTGGTGAACGTTTCTAAGGTCCACCACGAAGGCGCGAAGAACGCGAAGATTCACGAAGGGGGCGGAGCAAACCAACTCGTTTCCAGTACGACGCTGGTCAGGGTGGCTCCGCCTCTTAGTGTATCTTTGCGTCCTTCCGATCTTCGTGGTGGACCTTGCTTGCTAGCGCTTTCAGCACGCCAGACGTGAGCACGAAACAAATTACGAAACGTTCATACAACGAGCATTACGTAAAATACATCCGCCGACTCGTGTCTTTCAGGTTGCAAGGGCTGGCGTTGTGCACTGCCCACACGTATTCCTCCCCTGCGGATGCACAAGCCCGTTCCACTTCAATAACGTAATGTCTGGAGATCCTATGAAGCTCCCCCTGATGAGCGCGGCCCTGCTCGCGGCCGGCCTGCTCGCCACGCCTGTTTTCGCTCAGACCACCCCGCCTGCCGAGACCACGGCTCCTGCCACGCCCGACGCAGCGCCTGCGCCGGCGGCCCCTGACGCCGCTGCGCCGACGACCACGAAGAAGACCAGCCACCACCACAAGTCTTCGCACCACAAGTCCAAGAAGGCGAAGGCCGCGGCACCTGCCGATGCAGCGCCTGCTCCAGACGCGCCGAAGTAAGGCTTCGTCCTAAGCCGAACGAGGGCCGGGGTGTTCGCACCCCGGCCCTTTTTCTTGCCCCATTCACCTGTTTGCGGTATCGAACCCGCCATGCGCGCCCGGGCTCATACCGCCGAGCTGAACATTTGCCTTCCGGCGGCGTTCTCCCGCGCCCTTCTTCCCGCCAGCCTCCTTCGACTTACCCGCCCCTGAGTTCCGCTGCGGCCGAAAGCCGCGATCGCTCAGGGGGGATGGACTGTAGCCAACGAAGGACCGCCTGAAAGGGACTACCATGACGATCAATCACCCCAGCTTCGGCGACATGGCCGAAGGCCGCACCATCATCTTCGACACGACCTTGCGCGACGGCGAACAGTCGCCCGGCTTCTCGATGAATTTGCAGGAAAAGCTGCGTCTCGCCGAAGCGCTGGCGGATCTCGGCGTGGACGTGATCGAAGCCGGTTTCCCGATCGCCTCCACCGGCGATTTCGACAGTGTTGC
Organism: Acetobacteraceae bacterium; assembly: GCA_965198825.1. Taxonomy (GTDB): domain Bacteria; phylum Pseudomonadota; class Alphaproteobacteria; order Acetobacterales; family Acetobacteraceae; genus BOG-908. The sequence goes on from CBDAQB010000003.1 coordinate 1,435,622, forward strand.
CGCCATCGCACGCGACATACGCGGCCCGGTCATCTGCGGCCTGGCGCGCTCGGGTGCAGCCGACATCACGCGCGCTGCCGAAGCGGTGCGCGAAGCCGAGCGGCCGCGCATCCATACCTTCATCAGCACCAGCGCCTTGCACATGAAGTACAAGCTGCGCATGGAGCCGGAAGCGGTGCTTGCCGCCGTCACCGCCTCGGTGACGCTGGCACGCAATTTCGTGCCTGATGTGGAATGGTCGGCCGAGGATGGCAGCCGCACCGACCCCGATTTCCTGGCGCGCTGCGTGGAGGCTGCCATTGCGGCGGGCGCCACCACGATCAACATCCCGGACACTGTCGGCTACGCGCTGCCTGAAGACATTTACCGCATCTTCAACGATTTGCGCACGCGTGTTCCGGGGGCGGATCGCGTCATCTTCTCGGCGCACAACCATAACGATCTGGGCCTTGCCGTCGCGAACACGCTGGCCGCCCTGCGCGCCGGCGCCCGGCAGGTCGAGTGCACGATCAACGGCATCGGCGAGCGCGCAGGCAATGCGGCGCTCGAGGAGATCACCATGGCGCTGCGCACGCGCCCGGACGCCGCGGCGGTACACACCGGCATCGTTTCCGAAAAGATCCTGCGCACGTCGCGCCTCCTCAGCACCATCACCGGCTTCGACGTGCAGCCGAACAAGGCCATCGTCGGGCGCAACGCCTTCGCGCATGAGAGCGGCATCCACCAGGATGGCATGCTGAAGAATGCGCAGACCTACGAAATCATGACGCCGGAGAGCGTCGGCTGGACCAAGACAAACCTCGTCATGGGCAAGCATTCCGGCCGCGCCGCCTTCCGCGACAAGCTGGCGGCCCTCGGCTACGGCGAACTCGGCGACAATGCGCTGAACGACGCCTTCCGCCGCTTCAAGGACGTCGCTGACCGCAAGAAGATCGTTTACGACGAGGACATTGTCGCGCTGGTGGACGACGAGGTGATGCGCGGCCACGACCGTATCCGCTTTGTGTCGCTGGACGTGCATGCCGGCTCACGCGGCCCTGCGCGCGCCGAGATGACGCTGGAGATCGAGGGCGAGGTCTTCACCGACCACGCCTCGGGCGACGGTCCTGTGGACGCCACCTTCAACGCCATACGCGCGCTGTTTCCGCATGAGGCGCGGCTTGTCCTGTTCTCGGTCGGCGCGGTGACCGAAGGCACCGACGCCCAGGCCAAGACCACGGTGCGGCTGGAGGAGCATGGCAAGATGGTGGACGGGCAGGGGGCCGACACCGATACGATCGTCGCATCCGCCCGCGCCTACATCCACGCGCTCAACAAGCTGCTCGTGAAACGCCTGCGCACCGAGCCGGCTGCCCTCTCTGCCTGAAAGGCCGGGCTGCCTGAAAAGCCAGGCTGCCTGAAAAGCCAGGCTGCCTGACGAACTCGGCCAGCCATAAAAAAGGGAGCGTCGCCGCTCCCTTTTTTCGCTGTCCTAGTAGCCGTAGCCGGGTGGTGGTGGTGGCGGCGGCGGCCGATAGCCAGGCGGGGGCTGCTGATAGCCAGGCGGCGGGTAGCCGGGCTGCTGGTAATAGCCAGGTGGCGGCGGCGTCGGCGTGGTCGCCGCACCGGTCACGCCACCCAACGCAGCACCGCTCAGCGCGCCGATCGCTGCACCACGGCCGCCGCCGGCCAGGCCGCCGATGAGAGCGCCGGCGCCTGCGCCGATACCCGCGCCGCCGAGGGCCCGCTGGCCCGGATCATAAGGGTCGGTGCAGGCGCTCAGCCCCATCAACCCAGCCACGCCCACTACCAGGGCCAATTTCCGCATCGTCATTCTCTCCAAGTCGCCCCTTAGCGGGGCGTTGTTGCTGCCCCGCCGACTGCGCCCACGACGCCGCCGATCAAGGCTCCCGTTCCAGCATTTCCACCGGTCGCCGCGCCCAGCGCCGCGCCGCCGCCCGCACCGATCAGGCCGCCCGACACTGCCCGCGTTCCCGGGTCCCGCCCGCAGCCAGCAAGGCTGACGATTATGGCGGCAATAAGTGCAAGTCCGGTAAAGCTGCGGGTCACGTCGAATGCTCCTGTGCTATAGTAGAAGATCGCTCGCTTGCTCCTGTGCAAGCTGCGTTTCACTTTGAAATGCGTTCCGCCCGCCGATGGTTCCATGAAGCTAGCGAACTGCACGCACGGCGTCATGGCAGCCTAGCCCTTGCCCATGCGGAGCGTGCCCGCTAAGCCCTGCGCCCCACGGGCCCGCTTCGAGGCTCGGCCCACAGAGCCCGGCAGGGCACACCCGGGCACCCCACCACCTCTCTGTCTTACACCCTAGGTTAAGGTTTTCGTTTTCATGTTTTCGCGTCTGCTTGGCGCCATGTCCGCCGACATGGCGATCGACCTCGGCACCGCTAACACGCTCGTTTATGTCAAAGGCCGCGGCATTGTCCTCGCCGAGCCGAGCGTCGTCGCCATCGCCGATGTCCGAGGCCGCAAGCAGGTGCTGGCCGTCGGCGAGGAAGCCAAGCAGATGCTCGGCCGGACGCCAGGCAACATCTCCGCCATACGCCCGATGCGCGACGGCGTGATCGCCGACTTCGAAGTGGCTGAAGAGATGATCAAGCACTTCATACGCAAGGTGCATAACCGGCGCAGCTTCGCGTCCCCCATCATCATCGTCTGCGTGCCTTCCGGCTCTACCGCAGTCGAACGCCGCGCCATCCAGGAGAGCGCTGAGTCCGCCGGTGCACGACGCGTGCTCCTCATCGAGGAACCGATGGCGGCGGCCATCGGCGCCGGCCTCCCTGTTACCGAACCGTCCGGCTCGATGATCGTCGATATCGGCGGCGGCACCACGGAAGTGGCCGTCATCTCGCTCGGCGGCATCGTCTATGCGCGATCCGTCCGTTTCGGCGGCGACAAGATGGACGAAGCCATCATCAGCTACATACGCCGGCACCATAATCTGCTCATCGGCGAAAGCTCCGCCGAGCGCATCAAGATCGAACTCGGCGCCGCCCGGCCTTCGGACGACGGCGACGAAGGCCCGTGGCGGAACGTCAAAGGCCGCGACCTGATCAATGGCGTGCCGCGCGAAGTGCGCGTCAGCCAGGCGCAGATCAGCGAAAGCCTCGCCGAGCCGGTGTTCCAGATTGTCGAAGCGGTGAAGGTCGCGCTCGAAAACACGCCGCCCGAACTCGCGGCCGATATCGTGGACAAAGGCATCGTGCTCACAGGAGGCGGCGCCCTGCTGCACCGCCTCGACCAGGTGCTGCGCGAAGCGACCGGTCTGCCTGTTGTTGTGGCCGAGGACGCGCTGTCTTGCGTTGTTTTGGGTACTGGACGGGCGCTTGAAGAGATTAAGCGGCTGCGTAACGTTCTTACCACGATGTACTAGAAGGCCAGGGGCTCTGCCCCTGGACCCCGCTGGGGACTCGTCCCCAGACCCCATTTTCTGGGGCGGGCACAAATCGGCGGCGCAGCCTTACTTCCTCGCTAAAACTTCCCGCAACCGTCTGTTAATCCGCACGCCTCTGTTGTAATCCTAAGGCGTAGTCCAAGGCAGATGCCGTGATCCGCCTCTCCATTCAGGCCCGCCAGGCCCTTGCACGTCTGACCCTGCCGGTTCTCATCGTAGCCTCGATGTTGCTGATGCTGGTTGGCCGCGCCTCCCCCGTTGTTCCGGAGCGTGCCCGCACCGCGTTGTCGGACGCATTGGCGCCGCTTTACGGCGTCATCGACACGCCATTGTCGGCTGTTCGAGATGTTGCGCAGTCGTTCCGTGATGTGTTTGCGTTGCGTTCCGAAGTGAGCCGGCTGAGGCTCGAGAATGACCGGCTTCGCCACTGGTATGACGTGGCCATGGCGCTGGAGGCGGAGAATGCCGAACTGAAGAGCAATCTGCATTGGGTGCCCGATCCCAAGCTCTCATTCGTTACGGCGCGCGTGGTGGCCGATGCGGGCGGCGTGTATGCGCGCAGCGTGCTGCTGTCGGTTGGGCCGAACAACGATGTCCATAAGGGGCAGATCGCTCTTGATGCGAACGGCCTTGTTGGCCGCGTGACCGAGGTCGGCACGCGTAGTGCGCGTGTTCTGCTGATTACCGACATCAATAGCCGCATTCCGGTGATGCTGGAAAAGACTCGCGCCCAGGCGATCCTGGTCGGCGGCAACGCCAGTTCGCCGCACCTGCTTTACATGCAGGATAATGCGCGCCCGGAGGAGGGCGAGCATGTCGTGACCTCCGCCGAGGCGGGCGCCTTTCCGGCCGGGCTGCCGATCGGCACGGTGCATTATGCGGCCGGCGGCAAGATCGATGTCGCGACCGCCGCCAATCTCGACCGGCTCGAGGTGGTGCGCATCTTCGACTATGGCCTGGGCGGCATACAGCCGCCTGAAGCGCCCGGCCGCACCGCCGCGGCCTCCGCAGACGCGGCCAGCCTGGCGCCCTGAGCCTCTCACCGCATGGACAAGGTACCTGGCATACGGCCGCGGCCGGGCCTCTGGCACATGCTGGATGTGGCCTCGCGCTACGCCTTTCCGATGGTTTTTACGGGCACCGTGCTGCTTCTCCTGTCGGCGCCTTGGGGGTTGCCTGGTCAGGCGCAGATGCAGCCGGCGTGGGCGCTTGCGAGCATCTGGTTCTGGAGCCTGTTCCGTCCTGCATCCATGCCGGCCGTCGGCGTGTTCGCCCTGGGCCTCCTGCTCGACCTGATCGATCAGGGGCCGATCGGCATACAGGTCGCAATCCTTCTCCTGGCGCACAGCGTCGCTTTGCGCTCCCGCCGCACTCTCAGTCGGAGCGGCTTCGCCTTCGTCTGGCTTGCCTTCATCGGCGTCGCAGCCGTGGCCTCCGGTCTGGAGTGGCTCCTGGTCTGCCTGCTCACCTGGCGTGCTTTGCCGCCCTGGCCTGGCCTGTTCGAGTTCGGCATGGCGGTGGGGATCTACCCGATCCTGGCCACCCTCCTCACTACGGCGCACCGGAGCCTGGCGGCTCCGGAACGCGCCTGATCGCCGGCGGCCGCGCATGGCTCTGAAGAAGGAGGGCGAGCGCAACGGCGTGTTCACGCGCCGCGCGCTGGTGGCCATGGGCGTGCAGACCGCCGCCCTTGGTGCGCTGGGCGTGAAGCTCTACCGGGTTCAGGTCGAGGAGGGCGCCCGCTATGCCACCCTGGCTGACAGCAACCGCATCTCCGCCCGGCTGATCGCCTCTCCGCGCGGCCGCATCGTGGACCGTTTCGGCGACGAGTTGGCGGGCAACACCCTGAACTGGCGCGCCCTCCTCCTCGCCGAAGAGACCACCGACGTTCAGGCGACGCTGGACGCCTTCGCCAAGCTGGTCTCCCTGGATGACCGCGATCGAGAGCGCATCGCCCGCGAGCTGAAGCACAACCGCCGCTTCATCCCGGTGACGGTAAAGGAATTCCTCGGCTGGGAGGAAATGGCGCGCATCGAGGTGCACGCGCCCGACCTTCCGGGCGTGTTCGTGGATGCTGGCACCACGCGCCACTATCCGCATGGGCCCGACCTGGCCCATATCGTCGGCTATGTCGCGCCGCCCAGCGAGAGCGATCTCGGCGACGATCCGGTGCTCGCCTTGCCTGGCGTGCGGGTCGGCCGCGCGGGCGTCGAGCTGTTCCATGAGGAGGATCTCCGCGGCGACGCCGGCGAGGTCCAAATGGAGGTCAATTCCGTCGGCCGCATCATACGCGAGCTCGACAGGCACGACGGCACTGCAGGCGATCTCCTCGGGCTGACCATCGATGTCGCGTTGCAGAAAACGATCCTCGACCGGTTGGGGGACGCCGCCGCCAGCGCCGTGGTGATGGACTGCACCAACGGCGAAGTGCTCGCCATGACAACGACACCGAGCTTCGACCCCGCCTTGTTCGACAGCGGCGTGTCGCAGGCGCAGTGGGTGGAATGGACCAGCAACCGGCGCACGCCTCTGATCAACAAGGCGACGGCTGGCGTCTATCCGCCAGGCTCGACCTTCAAGATGGCTGTCGGGCTCGCCGGGCTGCGCGCCGGCACGCTGACCATGGACGACCACATCAGTTGCCCTGGCTACATCGACTTCGGCGACACCCGTTTCCATTGCTGGAAGAAGCACGGCCATGGGTCGCTGAACCTGCATGGCGGCCTGAAACATTCGTGCGACGTGTTCTTCTACGAAGTCGCGCGCCGCACCGGCATGGACCCGATTGCGGCCCTGGCGAATGAATTTACCCTGGGCGCTCCTACCGGCGTTGATCTTCCCGGCGCGCGTCCCGGCCTGATGCCCACCAAGGCCTGGCGCCGCAAGCACGGCCATGCCTGGACGATCGGCGACACCATCAGCTGCGGCATCGGCCAGGGCTACATCGAGGTGACGCCGCTGCAGCTCGCGACGTACTGCGCCCGCATTGCGACGGGCAAGGCGGTCGTTCCCCACGTCACCCGGATGATCAACGCCGACCTCAAGCCGGGCAGCAAGCCGGAGGATTGGCCGGCGATGGACATCCCCGATGATGCCCTCGCGGCCGTTCGCGCCGGGATGTTCGCCGTGGTGAACGAGGCTGGTGGCACCGCGCCGCACGCCCGCTTGGGACTGCCGGGCATGCAGCTCGCAGGCAAGACCGGCTCCAGCCAGGTCCGCCGGGTCAGCCGCTGGGCCCGCGAGCATGGGCATTTCAACTCGGCCAATTTGCCATGGGAATTCCGGCCCCACGCGCTGTTCGTCTGCTTCGCGCCCTATGACGCGCCGCGCTATGCCGTCGCCGTGGTAGTGGAGCACGGCAACGCCGGCGCCGATGTCGCCGCCCCACTGGCCCGCGACATCATGCGCGACACCATTTTGCGGGATCCTGCCAACCGCCAGGTCGCTCCGGGGCAGACCCTGGCGCAGGGCACCTGAGGAGCGAGAAGCAAGGTCCACCACGAAGGAGGGAAGAACGCGAAGTTACACGAAGAGGCTCGGCCATTATGGTTGAATTTCTGCTCCGCGTCTTCGTGAACCTTCGCGTTCTTCCCAACTTCGTGGTGGACCTTGAGAAGTTCGCCTCAGGATGGGAGCCAGACGCATGCGCCTTTACCGCCTTCCTACACACACCGGCATCGACGACCTCACACTCACCGAAGCCGATACGCCGAAGCCAGGGCGCGGCCAGGTGCTCGTGCGCATGCACGCCGCCTCGCTGAACGCGCGCGACATTGCGGTGGCGACCGGCCGCTACATGATGAGCAAGATCCCGCCCGACCTGATCCCGCTGTCCGACGGGGCAGGCGAGGTGGTCGAGACAGGCGAAGGCGTCACCCGCGTGCAGGCAGGCGACCGCGTGGCGGGCATCTTCATGCAAGGCTGGCTGGGCGGCGACATCGAGCCCGAGCATGGCGCCACTGCCCTGGGCGGCGCCATCGACGGCGTGCTGGCCGACTACAAGCTCTTCGATGAAGCCGGCCTGGTGCATATCCCAAGCCATCTCTCCTACGAGCAGGCGGCTACGCTGCCTTGCGCCGCGGTCACCGCCTGGAACGCGCTCACCTGGCTGCATCCGATCATCCCTGGCCAGAGCGTTCTTCTGCTCGGCACCGGCGGCGTTTCCATCTTCGCCCTTCAGTTCGCCCGGGCTGCAGGCGCCCGGGTCATCATCACCTCGTCGAGCGACGAGAAACTCGGCCGCGCCCGCGCTCTCGGCGCGAGCGACACGATCAACTACAAGGCCAATCCCGATTGGGAGGCTGAGGTGATGAAGCTGACCGATGGCCGGGGCGTGGACCACGTGGTCGAGGTTGGCGGCCCCGGCACGATGCCGAAGTCCATCGCCTCCACCCGCCTCGGCGGCATCATCGCCGTCATTGGCGTGCTCACCCGCGGCCAGATCGATCCGACTTCCATCCTGGGGCGCGGCGTTATCCTGCGCGGCACCTATGTTGGCTCGCGCAGCATGTTCGAGGCGATGAACCGCGCCATATCGCAGCATCGCATCGAGCCTGTGATTGACCGGGTGTTTGCGTTCGACGACGCGAAAGCTGCCTATCACCACATGAAAACTGCTAGTCATGTAGGGAAGCTGGTGATTTCGCTGCAGTGACAGTTGGACCTGCCTCGCAAGCCGTCTCGCGCTTCGAAGGAAGCAAGGTCCACCACGAAGACGCGAAGATCACGAAGGTTCACGAAGAAGCGGATCCTGATGACCAGCGATGATGCTGGGTCCTAGGAATTTTGCTCTGCGCCTTCGTGGTGCTTCGCGTTCTTCCATCCTTCGTGGTGGATCTTAAGCGCCTCTCCTCAGGCGGGAATACTGGCGGGTGGCCCTGCCGAACCGGCTAGCGGGGCATCGCCACGCCAGCCCGAAACCTGCTAACCCCATGCCTCAATGATCTCCGAACGCCGTCTCCTCCGCGCCGAGCCCGATTTCGGCCTGCTGACCAAGATGTGGCAGGTGAACTGGGTGTTTGTCGTGCTGCTCTGCGCGCTCGCGGGCTGCGGCTATGTCGCGCTCTACTCCGCAGGCGGGGGCCCGGAGCCCTACGCCTGGCGGCATGGCCTCCGCTTCGGCTTCTCGCTGGTCATGATGCTGTCGCTGGCGATGCTGGACATCCGCTTCATCGCCCGCTTTTCCTGGCCGATATACGGCGTCGCCCTGGTGCTGCTCATCCTGGTGCTGAAAATGGGCCATGTCGGGAAAGGCGCCGAGCGCTGGCTCGAACTTGGGCCGGTCCAGCTCCAGCCGAGCGAAATCATGAAGGTGGCCCTCGTCATGGCGCTGGCCTCCTGGTTCAACCGCGCGACGTGGGACCGCGTCGGCAACCCTTTGTTCCTCATCCTGCCCGCCATTGCGGTCGTGCTCCCCGTCGGGCTCATCCTCAAGGAACCGAACCTCGGCACCGCCTTCATCACGGCCGTGGTCGGCTTCTCCGTCTTCGTCGCCGCGGGCATGCGCCTCTGGCAAATCGGGCTGCTTCTCATCCCCGTGCCGTTTCTCGGCGAATTCGCCTATCACCATCTGCACGACTACCAGCGCGCCCGCATCACCACCTTTCTCAATCCGGAGAGCGACCCGCTCGGCGCCGGCTACAACATCATCCAGTCGAAAATCGCCCTCGGCTCGGGAGGCATGTGGGGCAAGGGCTTCATGCAGGGCACCCAGGCCCACCTGAATTTTCTGCCCGAGAAACAAACCGACTTCATCTTCTCCATCGTCGCCGAAGAATGGGGATTGATCGGCGCGCTTGCCTTGCTCGGCCTGCTCCTTCTCATCATCCTGGGCGGCATGCTCATCGCGCTGCGCAGCCGCCACCAGTACGGCCGGCTGCTCGCCTTCGGCATTTCCACCAACATGTTCATGTATGTCTTTGTGAACGTCGCCATGGTCGTCGGCGCGATCCCGGTCGGCGGCGTGCCCTTGCCGCTCGTCAGCCACGGCGGCTCGGCCATGCTCACCGTGATGTTCGCCATGGGGCTGCTGATGTCGGTGCATGTGCACCGGGACGTGGTTTTTGCTGATAAGCGGGATACGATTTAAGCAAGGAAGGCCTTCTTTTTTGAAAAAAAGAAGCAAAAACTTTTGCGATTTTGGGCCGGGCCTGAGGAAGTGCCGGGCCTAAACATGTAAAAGTTTTTTGGTTCTTTTTTTCAAAAAAGAACTTTCTTCCTTCCTTCTGGATTGGATCCGATCATGCCACCCATCGCCTTAAGCGAAGGCTCAACAGAACTCCATCTCCTCGGCGTGGCAGTCCTGATCGGTCTCGTCCAGCTCGTACTCGAAGCGGGCGCCTCACAGAGCCAGCGCGGCTTCGCCTGGGCTGCAGGGCCGCGCGACGAAGCGCGCCAGGTACACGGCGTTGCCGCCCGGCTGCAGCGCGCGCAGAGCAATTTCCTCGAGACCTTCGCCATGTTCGCGGCGTCGCTTCTCGCCGCCCTCATGCTCGGCCACGCCGGCCACATGACCCTGGTCGGCGCGTGGCTCTATGTCATTGGCCGGGCGATTTACGTTCCGCTCTACGCGGCCGGTGTGCCGATGATGCGCAGCGTGGCTTGGGTGGTCGCCATGGCGGGGATTGGTTTCGAGGTCGCGGCTGTTATTTCGTAGAAGGAAAGCGCGTTCTTTTTTGAAAAAAAGAACCAAAAAACTTTTGCGAACTTGGGCCGGGCTTGGGGATCAGATGAGCCTGGATTACGCATTTCGGCGCATCGTAACGAGAATTCGCCAGGCTGAGCCAGCTGGCGTGGCTTGCCGAGCACCGGAGCGGAGCCGACCTATGGGTCGGTGAGCACCGGAGCGCAGGCAAACCGCGTCAGCTGGCCAGCATAGTAGAATTCTCAGGCGTTCTGGAGGCGTAATGCTTCCTTGGGCGCCAAGACCTGTCTTGGGATATAGAGGCTCAACCCGCTCATCTCGGGGATAGAAGATCCCGACTCGATGAACTTGGCAGCCCCAGCCAGGATCTTCCGGCGGAGCAGCTCCGCGCGCTCTTTCTCGAACTTGCCGCTTGCTTCCAGGCCTGAGATCTCCTCCAGCACGGGCAGCGCCTTGGAAATGAGATCGAGGCGTTCGGAGAATTTGCGCTCGCGGAAGTAGATCGCGTTCTTCCAGATATCCAGCAGCAGCTTTCTGACGCTGTCGATGAGGTCGGGCCGCCCGGAATATTCGAACACCTTGTCCCCGCCGGTGTCGCAGGAGGCGAGCACCAGGTCGGAGGTCGGCTTCTTGTCCAGTTCGGCGAAAGCTTCATAGAGCGTCATGACCGACTCCATCGAGGCGATGGCACGGGCAGGGCTCGAATGCTTGCCTTCGTCCTCGGTGAGCAGCACGACCAACGTGCCCGCGCTTTCCATGGGTGCAACGGCATCAGGGCCAAGCTTCATCAAATCCACGACGTGCGGCATGTAGTCCACCAGGAAGCGCAGCCGGAACAGCGGCCGGCCGACAACGCTCGACGCATCGCTGATCTGCTTGGCGCCGCCTGACGCCATGATCAGCACTGACCACCATTCGCTGTCGGCGAACTCGGCGACATCCAGTGTTTTCATGAGATGCCGCGCCGCATCGTTCAACTGCGTGTTGTAGGCAAGCAGGAATTTTTGATACGATTCCAGAACTTCTACCGTCCGCGTCTCGCCGGCCTGCCTGGTGATGTCGCGGTAGACCTGCTCGACGGTGGGCAGGATCTTGCTGGTTTCGACCGCTTCGAGGAATTGCGACAACCCCCGCACGATTTCCGATTTCAGCATGCGCGCGGACTCCTAAGCTTGGTGACGGGGGTCGGGGACGGCAGACGTTACGTGTGCGGGTTTTCGCCCATCTTCGCCGCAGCGTCCAGGGCGCCTTGGTTACGGGAGGCGTCGAGTGCAGCCTGGAGCATGTAGGCCGCCGCCATCTGGTCCACGACGGCCGCCCGCTTGCCCCTGGTCATGTCCGCCTCGTCGATCAGGAACCGGTTTACCGCGGCGCTCGACAGGCGTTCGTCCCACATTGCGGTCGGCAGCGCCGTCGCTTCGGCGAGCGCCCTTGCCCAGTCGCGCGCCGCCTGCGCCGCCGGCCCGAGCGAACCATCCATCGACAGCGGAAGCCCGACGACCAGCCCGCCTGCGCCTTGCGCCCGTGCGATCCTGGCGATTTCAGCGGCGTTCGCGCTCAGCTTGCCGCGCTTGAGGCTGCCGAACGGGCTGGCCAGCAGGAGCGACACGTCAGACAACGCGATGCCGATGATCCGCGCCCCCGGGTCCAGCCCCAGCAGCCGGACACCAGGTGCGACCACCGCACGAAGGGCCGGCACGCCGAGGAGGGCGCCATTGCGGGCGGCAAGGTTGCTGGGGGCCATGGTGCGGTTTATCCTCCGCCGCCTGCTGCACCGCAATCTGCCGAAGGTTCCCCCCACATGTCGCTCGACCCCGCGACCGTCAGGCGCATCGCCCGGCTCGCCCGCATTCGCGTGGACGACACCGACGTCTCGCGCCTGCAAACCGACCTGAACGCCATCCTGGGCTGGATCGAGCAGCTCAATGAAGTGGACGTGGAGGGCGTCACGCCACTGACCGGTGGCGCCCAGATCGCATTGCGCATGCGAGAGGACGCCGTGACCGACGGCGGCCGCGTGGAAGAGGTTCTGGCCAACGCGCCCGACCGTTCCGGCGCCTTCTTTACCGTTCCCAAGGTCGTCGAATGATGCTCTGTGCCCTTACTATCGCCGACGCCGCACGCGGCCTCCGCCGACGCGATTTCACCGCGCGCGAACTGACGCGCGCCCACCTCGATGCCGTCGAGGCGCTCAACCCGCGGCTCAACGCCTTCATCACCGTCACCACCGACCAGGCCGAGGCTCAGGCCGATGCGGCCGACCAGGCGCTGGCGGCCGGGCAGGGCGGCCCGCTTGCAGGCATTCCGCTGGCGATCAAGGATCTTTTCTGCACGCACGGGGTGCGGACGACTGCGGCAAGCCGCATCCTCGATAATTTCATTCCGCCTTACGAAAGCACGGTGACTGCGAACCTGCTGCGCGACGGCGCGGTGTTTCTGGGCAAGTCGAACCTCGATGAATTCGCCATGGGCTCGTCGAACATGTCTTCGGCGTTTGGGCCGGTCGAGAACCCCTGGAGCCGCAGCAACGACCCTTCGGCCATACTGGTCCCCGGCGGCTCCTCCGGCGGTTCGGCCGCGGCTGTCGCCGCCCGCATCGCCATGGGCGCCACGGGCACCGACACAGGCGGCTCCATACGCCAGCCCGCCGCCTTCTGCGGCATTGCAGGCATCAAGCCGACCTATGGCCGCTGCAGCCGCTGGGGCGTGGTCGCGTTCGCAAGTTCGCTTGATCAGCCTGGACCGTTCGCCCGCACGGTAGAGGATTGCGCGATTCTGCTCGGCTCCATGTCCGGCTTCGACCCACGCGACAGCACCAGCGTCGAACGCCCTGTTCCGGACTTCGCGGCGGCTTGCAGGCGTGGCGTACGCGGCTTGCGCATCGGCATTCCGAAGGAGTACCGCGCCGACGGCATGCCGCCGGCCATCGAAGCCTTGTGGCAGCAGGGGATTTCCTGGCTGCGCGACGCCGGCGCCGACATCGTGGACGTGTCGCTTCCGCACACGAAATACGGCCTCGCGACCTACTACATCGTGGCCCCGGCAGAGGCTTCCTCGAACCTCGCGCGCTATGACGGCGTGCGCTACGGCCATCGCGAGGCCGGCCACGACCTCAACGACCTTTACGAGCGCACACGCGCCGCGGGCTTCGGCGAGGAGGTCAAGCGCCGCATCATGATCGGCACCTACGTGCTGAGCGCCGGCTACTACGACGCCTATTATTTGCGCGCGCAGAAGGTCCGCACGCTGATCCTGCGTGATTTCACCGACGCTTTCGCCAAGGTGGACGCGCTGCTCACACCCACCGCACCCTCGGCTGCCTTCGCGCAGGGTGAGAAGATGAACGACCCTGTCGCCATGTACCTCAACGACATTTTCACGGTTCCCGCCAGCATGGCAGGCGTTCCCGCCATGTCCATTCCTTCGGGCCTGGACGGGCAGGGGCTCCCGCTCGGCCTTCAGGTCATCGGCCGGCCGTTCGACGAAGAGACCGTTTTCGCCGTGTCGCAAATCATCGAAGATGCAGCCGCCTTCAAGACATTGCCGCACCTCCATGCAGGAGCCGCCGCATGACCTACGTCATAGAAGGGGCGAGCGGCCCCTGGGAAATCGTCGTCGGCCTGGAAGTCCATGCGCAGGTCATCAGCCGGTCGAAACTGTTCTCGGGCGCCGCGACCGACTTCGGCGCGGACCCGAACAGCCAGGTGAGCTTCGTTGACGCCGCCATGCCGGGCATGCTCCCGGTCATCAACGAGGAATGCGTGGCGCAAGCCGTGCGCACCGGGCTCGGGCTGAATGCGCAGATCAACCTGCACAGCCGCTTCGACCGCAAGAACTATTTTTATGCTGACCTGCCGCAGGGTTACCAGATCAGCCAGTTCGCACACCCTATTGTCGGAACAGGCAAGATCGAGATCGAACTCGCAGACGGCTCGACACGCAGCATAGGCGTCACCCGCCTTCATCTCGAGCAGGACGCGGGCAAGTCGCTGCACGACCAGGACCCTTCGCGCTCCTTCATCGACCTCAACCGCTCGGGCGTGGCGCTGATGGAAATCGTCAGCGAACCCGACATACGCACTCCCGAAGAAGCCGGCGCCTACCTGCGGAAACTCCGCACCGTGCTGCGCTATCTGGGCACCTGCGACGGCAACATGGACGAGGGATCGATGCGCGCCGACGTGAACGTGTCGGTGCGGAAGGCGGGCGAGGATTTCCGCACGCGCTGCGAAGTGAAGAACGTGAACTCCATCCGCTTCGTCATGCTCGCCATCGAGGCCGAAGCCAAACGCCAGGTGCAGATCTACGAAGATGGCGGCACCATCGACCAGGAGACCCGCCTGTTCGACCCGGCGCGCAACCACACGCGCAGCATGCGCAGCAAGGAAGATGCGCACGACTATCGGTATTTCCCCGACCCAGACCTGCTGCCGCTGGAGCTGGAGCAATCCTGGGTGGACGGGCTCAAGGCCTCACTTCCGGAATTGCCGGACGCCAAGCGCGCCCGCTTCGTGCGCGACTACGGCATCCCGATCTACGACGCCGGCGTCCTCGTCGCCGAACAGGCAACGGCCGACTTCTTCGAGACCGTGGCACGCGGCCGCGATGCGCGTATGGCGGCGAACTGGATCACCGGCGACTTCTTCGCGGCGCTCAACCGCACCGGCCGCACCATAGAGACCACCCCCGTCTCCGCCGACGCCCTCGGCCAGCTTCTCGACCTAATGGCGGACGCCACCATCAACGGCCGCATCGCCAAGGACGTGTTCGAGATCATGGTCGAGACCGGGGAGGCCCCGGGGGCGATCGTCGATCGCCAGGGCCTCCGCCAGGTGACCGACACCGGCGCCATCGACCAGGCCGTCGCCGCCGTGCTCGCCGCCAACCCGGACAAGCTCGCCGAGTACAAAGCCGGCAAGGAGAAGCTGTTCGGCTTCTTTGTCGGCCAGACGATGAAGGCAACCGGCGGCAAGGGCAACCCGGCTCTAGTGAACGAGGCCGTCAAGCGTGCGCTAGCCTGAGCGCCGTCCGAAACCCTACTCTGGTGGCCATCTGACGCGCCTTGCCTGCGCTGGTGCTCACCAGAGCAAGTTTCAAACGGCGCTCCGTGATCGCCGTTCGTTGACCTCCCTCCCGCCACCACCTAGAAGGGCAGGGCAAACGTCGTGTTGCATCCCGGCGGAGGGGTGGCCGAGTGGCTGAAGGCGGCGGTTTGCTAAACCGTTGTACGGGGTCAACCCGTACCGTGAGTTCGAATCTCATCCCCTCCGCCAATTTGCCGAGTGAGCAAGCGTGTTCTTTTTTGAAAAAAAGAACCAAAAAACTTTCACGAGTTTTAGGCGCGGCATGGGGATAAGCCCGGCCCAAACGTCCAAAGGTTTTTTGCTTCTTTTTTGCAAAAAAGAAGTCCTTTCTACGGATTGATTTCCCAATTTAGAAAGAGCGGGTCGCTCAGATTGGCTCTTGCTGAGGAATTATCGTAGCCCGGATTGGCCGCGATCCAATTTACCGCTTGCCGCCAACTGTTGCCCGGCAGGGCGGCGCGCGCGCTGGCAGGAAGGCCGAGGACAGCGCTTTGCGCAGCGGCGCCAACTACGCCGAGCCAGAAGCAGGTCTTTCGGTTAACCGGGGGCAGGCAGGCTTTGCTGTTGGAGGTTCCATTCAGCAGCGTCGCGTTTTCGACTTGCGACCAGGTCGTGAGATACGTGAAGCCTTTGAACACGTCCCCACGGCTGCCGAAGGTTCCGCTGCCCACCGAGAGTTGGTAGGCGCCGCCATCGAAAGGTGAGAACACAGCGTTTGGCTGAATGAAGCGATCGACCAGGAACGGCGCCATTGCGGCGACAAGCGTGTCTGCGCTTGGTAGTCCCGCGTGTATCGCCCATTCCGCGACCAAAGCCAGGTAATCATTTTCCCAAGGTGCGATCAGGCCGGTATCGTCGTCGGAGTATTCACCGTCCACGAACCCCACGAGCTCGCCTTTGGCGGGAACGGCGGCGAGCGTTGCGGCGAATGCAAGATTGTGCGCTGCCTGGGCTGAGAAATAGGCTTGCAGATTCGAGCCATCCGGCTCGATCAGCGACGCCATCATGATTTCGCGCAACGACCAGGCACCGCCGCGGAGCTGCTGCAGGGGGTTGATGACGATATCGCTGCTCGTGTTGGTGACGCCGTAGAGCGTGTTTCCCGTGCCCCAGCGGCGTATTACCGGCCACGTTACCAGCTCCGACCATCCTGCCTCGGCCGCGACCTCATCGAGGTAATGGTGTGAGCCGGTCATCAGGTATGCCACGTAGGCGAGCGCGGGCATGTGCGCGGCATCCGGCGTGATGCCGCTGTTTTTCGCGGCGGCCGTGTAGGACATCAAGGAGCAGGGGCCGAGGAAGTAGTCATTCGGGCACCGGTCGTCGCTCCACCAGTTCGGATAGCGCGAGAGGGTGATCGTCTGGGCGGGTGGATCGGTGACTCGGCCGGCTGGAAAATATGCGTTGTGCCATGGCACACTGCCTGCCGCATCCGCCTGTGCCATGGCGTATTGGGCGGCGGCCGCATCCTGCGTTTCGAGCCAGATGTTATCCCATCTGGGCAGCAGGCCGATGTCCGGCCTGGCGCCGGTTGTCGGCATGTAGGCCATCATGCCGCACGCACCGAGAGGACCGCAGGACGCCGCGGCCTTTTCCATGAGGATCGTCGATCGCTGCACACCCAGAGTCAGCGGGTATTGCGGGATGAGGCCGGTCGTTTCCAAGGCGGAAATATCATGCACGAGGTTGCCGGCGGGGGCGGCGCCTGTTGAATAAAGAACCTGGTGCCAATTCGTAAAAGGCTGTTGCGCGCTGATGGTTTGGTGCAGGC
Source organism: Acetobacteraceae bacterium (assembly GCA_965198825.1). Lineage (GTDB taxonomy): Bacteria > Pseudomonadota > Alphaproteobacteria > Acetobacterales > Acetobacteraceae > BOG-908. The sequence continues at coordinate 1,452,511 of CBDAQB010000003.1, forward strand.
TGGCCGCGCCGAGGGCAATGTCGGCCGTGTAGGACTCGGCCACGCCGTTAGCGAGCGCCAGATCGTTTGCGAAAGTCGTGTCGATTTGCGATGTGCCGTCGGTGTAGCTTCTCACGTCGAGCACGACGTGGAGCGCGTTCTCCAGGGCAACATCGTAACGCGCTTCGGTGACGAGAGGGCCTGACAGCCAATACGAAGTGTGGGTGGCTGCGTTCGTCAGGTCGTGCACGTCGATGGTGTAGGTTGCAGTTGCAGTCGTGATCTTGACCGTCGCCGCACCGAGTGGAAAGGCGATCGGCTCCGGTGCCTTTGTGCTCTTTGCCGCATGCTGGATCATGATTCCGATTGGCGCGGAGTGAAGCGGTATTGCCGGAATATCGAAAGTCAGCACGGCGGTTCGGACGCTGCCGTCGGGCCAGTGGGTTTTCTCGTCCATTTGCGCGGGCAGCAGGAGGTTCTGGCTTGGAATGCTCACGCGCACTCCTGAGCCTGGCGCCAATTTTCCGTTGCGGAATGCGATGCCCGTGGTTTGGTAGCGTGGCGCGCTTGATGTTCCTGCGCTCAACTGGAGCAGCATTCCTTGCAGGTCGCCGGCAACGGATGGTTGCGGAACCGCGGGCAGATAAACCGGGGCCGCTCCGCACGGCTGTACGAAAGCAAGGCAGCTAAACATCGTGAGACAGAAACGTCGCACCTGGTCTTCCTAGCCGTTAGCTCATTCTAGACGCTAAAGGATGAGACGCAAACTCTTTTGCAACGACTTGGAAGCGAGCTATAGCCTCGAACACGATCTAGAAGTGACAAAAGTTTTTTGGTTTTTTTTTTCAAAAAAGAACGCGCTTGCTTTAACCGTTGCCTAACCACTTCGCCGTCATACTGCGCTCTACTGACCATCGCTGAGCGAGACCACCATGCGGCAAGGCTGCCCGCCTTCCACCAGCGCAAAATCCGCGCGGAGCCGCGCCGGCTCGGTCGCGCTTCTGTTCGCAGCGGCCATCATTCCCGTTATCGGTCTCGGCGGGCTGGCAGTCGATTATGCGCTCTGGTCTCAGGTTCAGGCCGGTCTGAACAAGGCTATCAATGTCGCCGTGTTGAATGCGGTCAAGATCGCCGTCAACGGCTACCTGAACGGGGACGCAAATTACCTGGCGGAGGGGCAGAATGCAGGGTCGCAGTGGGCCACCGCCGCCGGCTATCCGTTGAGTTCGCGCCTGAGCGGCGGGACGCTCAACGTGACGGTCACCGGGACCACGACGATTTCGGCGGTCGCGACCTTTAGCGGCGCGCAGTTGCAATCGATCTTCGGCAGGCTGTTCGGCGTCGGAAACTACCCGGTTGCGGTGCAGGCTTCAGCGACCATCAACACCGCTCCGTATCTGGAAGTGGTCATGATGGTGGATAATTCTTCCTCGATGGACATCGGCGCCACTGCGGCCGACATGACGACTCTTCTGGCACTCTCACCCTGCGACAGCTCGAATGCCTTCACTGGCACGAACCCGAGCAATGCCAACAGCTGGACGAACCAGGCCGATCAGACCTACTCGATCTATTCCTGCAACAACTACAATGGCGGCCTTCAATGCCCGGTTCCGGCGCCTTCGGGCACCTACACCACGTCCAACGGAACAACGACCGCCGGCTACACGCCCTCCAATGGGCTGCGCTCCTCGGGCTTCGTGGTGGATTACCAATCGGTGCCTGCGATCGTCACCTCGGGCACCATGGTGCCGAGCAATCCGTCCAATCCGTTCTGCACGAACCTGCCCAAGATCAAGCAGAGCGACAATTCGTATCTCTACCCGATCACCGGCGCGCCCTGCGTCTTCGCGTGCCATTGGACGAACACCAAGAACGCGGACGGCACCACGCAGGATCTCTACGGCCTCGCGCGCCGGCACAATGTGGCGCTCCGAATCGATGAGGTGAAGAACGCCGCCATCACCACCCTGCAGACCATGGCGACGGATAATATCGCTACCATCAATAATCTCAGCGTCGGTATCTACACTTTTAACACCGCCGTGAAGCAGGTCTATCCAGATCCGACCAACTGCACCAAACAATCGTTCGGGTGCGAGGCTGCCAGCGATTTCACGGCTGCGCAGACGGCAGTCGGAACACCGCCTGTGTATCCCGCCGTCGCAGACAGCGGCATCGCGCCTGACATCGCGCTGTTCGCCAGCGTCAACAATGACAACACCGCGTGGCCGGAAGCCGCCAACGACCTTGCCGCCAATTACGTCACCGCGGGGGGCGACGGCAACATGCCGACGGCGCCCCGAAAGGTGCTGTTTCTCATCACCGATGGTTTCGAGGATGACCCCAACACAGGGGCCCGCCACGCGTTCGACTACGATCCCTACTGCACGCAATTCAAGAACATGAACTACCAGGTCTATGTGATCTACACGCCCTACTACCCGGTCATGCACACGGCCTATCTCAGCTCCTGGACGGGAATAGTCGAAGGCTCCGTCACCACGCCAGGAACGCTCGCGTATAATCTTCAAGCCTGCTCGTCGCAGTCGAGCGACAGCACAGGGACTTACTACATATCAGCTCAGGATCAGCCGACCCTGACGGCAGCGCTCGCCGGTTTTCTCAAGCAGGCGTTGAATAATCCAGCCAGGTACACGCAGTAATCAAGCCCGTCTTTCCCATCCTTTGAGCCCGGCACTTCCGCAAACACAGCCCCAAGTCGCAAAAGTTTTTTGGTTCTTTTTTTCAAAAAAGAACGCGCTTGCTTCTACCCCGCAGGCCGAACCCCAAGGATATGCGCAATCGAATAAGTCAGATCCGACCGGTTCAACGTATAAAAATGAAATTCATCCACGCCGTTGGCCTGCAGCAGCCGCACCTGCTCGGCTGCGATCACCGCCGCCACGATGCGCCTCGTTTCAGGATCATCGTCGGTGCCTTCGAACAGCCGTCCCATCCAGTCAGGAACGGACGTGCCGCACGCCGCGCTGAACTTTGCCGCCTGCGCGAAATTCGATACCGGCATGATGCCGGGCACGATCGGCGCCGTGATGCCAGCCGCGAGGCAGCGGTCGAGGAAGCGCAGGAACACGTCCGTATCGAAGAAATATTGGGTGATCGCCCGTGCGGCGCCGGCGTCGAGCTTGCGGCGGAGATTGTCGAGGTCGGAGTGGGCGTCCAGCGCCCCGGGGTGTGTCTCCGGGTAGGCAGCCACGGTGATTTCGAAGTCGCCGATGCGCCGCAGGCCCGAGACGAGGTCCGATGCGTAGGCGTAGCCCTCGGCATGGGGCTCGTACTCGCCACCGTTCGGCACGTCGCCGCGCAGTGCCACGATGTGCCGGACGCCGACGTCCCAGTAGGACTGCGCCACCTCGTCCACCGCGGCCCGGGTTGCGTTCACACAGGTGAGGTGGGCCGCAGGCGTGAGGCTGGTTTCGCGCAGAATGCGTTCGACGATCGCGTGCGTGCGCGCCTGGGTCGATCCGCCTGCGCCGTAGGTCACAGAGACGAAGCGCGGTGCCAGCGGCTCAAGCCGCCGGATGCAGGCCCATAATTGTGCCTCGAGCGCTTCGGTGCGCGGCGGAAAGAACTCGAAACTCAGGGCAGGTGCCGCGTCCGCCGAGCCAGGCATGGGCAGCCCCGTAAAGCGCGGTCCGGTCAGCCAGCGCTCGAGTGTGGCCGATTCCTGCCTGCGGGGCAGGGGGCGCAGGCCGTTCGGAGCTGGGAGGAGGCTGTTCATGGTCGCGTTCATGAAGCGCAATCCGGACTAGTTGCAAGAGTGTTGTTCCGGCCAGGCACGTCGATACCGCACTGACGCCAGTATGTCACAGTTACGTTGAAGCCCTTGCCAGCCGTGCTACATAGCGCATCGGTTCGGCACCGGTGGCTTCCGGCTAGGCGCGCCAAGGCTTTACAGCCATGCTTTATCATAGACGAAGCTCGACCAGCTCTCCGCCCGAGGACCACAATGCGCGCTGAACTTGCCCCATCTCCGACTGTCCGCCACCTCGCTCTGGCCGCCCTGGCCCTTTCCGCCGTTACGCTAGGCGGCTGCGCCGGATCATCGGCGCCCGCCACCGGCGAGGCAGACGCCAGCGACCCTTACGAGTCGACGAACCGGTTCTTCTACAAGGTGGACGACACGCTCATCCGCTACACCATCAAGCCGGTGAGCGACGGCTATATCTATGTGGTCCCGGCCCCCGTCCGCACCGGCGTGCATAATGTGCTGGCGAACCTTTCCAGCCCCGTCCTGTTCGCCGACGACGTGTCACAGGGCAAACCCCGCCGCGCCGGCGACACGTTCATGCGCTTCCTGATCAACTCCACAGCCGGCGGCCTTGGCGCCTTCGATGTCGCCGCAGACTGGGGCTATCCCGGCCATGCATCGAACTTCGGCGTCACCCTGGCCCTCTGGGGCGTGCCATCTGGCCCCTACCTGTATCTCCCGCTCCTGGGCCCGAGCAGCCCCCGCGCACTGGCCGGCAGCGGTGTGGACGGCGCGCTCGACCCATTCTCCTACGTCCCGCATGGCTACGGCCTCCTCACCCTCAACTGGGCGCGCTACGGGCTGGGCCTGCTCGACACCTACTCACGCAATGAGAACGACCTGGAGCACGTGAAGGCCGGCGCACTCGACCCCTACGCCACTTTCCGCAGCCTCTATGTGCAACATACGCAGTCGCAGATCGATAACGTCCGCAACGACAACCGCGCGACGCCCCCCTCCTGGGACGCGGCGCACTAGTCACCCACTTCGACGGGCAACCATCCATGCTGACACGCCGCTCCCTCCTCACCACCTCGGCAGCGCTTTGCCTGCTCGCCTTGGCAGGCATGCCGCGCGCCCACGCCCAGGGCGCCTCGCAAGCCAACGCCTTCATGAACCGCTTCGCCACGGAACTCATCGGCGTGGTCAACGGTCCGCAGAGCGCCGCCGCCAAGAAGGCCGCCCTCGGCCCGGTCATCGACAGCAACGTCGATGTCGCCAAGATCGCGCGCTTCTGCCTGGGCCGCTTCTGGTCCACCGCCAGCCCGGCCCAGCAGTCCGAATACACGCAGATCTTCCACCAGGTGCTGCTGAATAACATCAGCGGTCACCTCGGCGACTACAAAGGCGTGACCTACACCATGACCGGCGACCACGCTCAAGGCGAAAACGAGCTGGTCGGCACCATCATCAACCGCCCGAATGCGCCGCCGGCCAACGTGCAATGGGTCATCGACAGCAGCAGCGGCTCGCCCAAGGTCGTGGATGTGGTCGCCGAAGGCACCAGCCTCCGCCTCACCCAGCGTAGCGACTACGCCAGCTACCTGGAGCGTCATGGCAATGACATCGGGCAGTTGCTCGCGGCTTTGCATCAGCAGTTGGCGGCGGCGCAGTAAGGGGTAGCAAGCAGTTCTTTTTTGAAAAAAAGAACCAAAAAACTTTTGCGAGTTTTGGGCCGGGCTTGAGGACAAGCCTGGCTCTTCCTCGTTCAGTAGGCCCTCTAAGCCCATCAACTAGGTCTCCGCTTGGAAGACAGTCTCGGTTACGCGTTACAGATCATGCTATGATGGTACATCATGGACCGAGCCGAAGCCGTTACCCGTTTGAAGGCCCACGAAGCCGAGCTCCGCAAGCTTGGTGTGGAACATCTATATTTGTTCGGCTCAACGGCGCGGGATGACGCTAGTGCCGACTCAGATGTCGATTTGTTTTTCGACTACCAGCGCGGCAAATTCGGTGTTTATGAACTGATTGACGTCAAGGAAACGGCTGCCCGCATCCTTGGGCGGAAGGCCGACATTATGAGCCGCGACAGTCTCCATAAGGCGCTACGTGCCAGGATCGAAGCCAGCGCAATTCCTATTTTCTGATGGCTCTATCGCTCTGATGCCGCAGCGCGCTCTTACACTGCGGCTTGACGATATGATCGAAGCGATCGAGCGCATTAAGCAGTTACTAAGCGACAGTTCTCTCGATGCTTTCGAAGCGGATTGGCAACAGCAATGGCTCGTACAACGAGGGATCGAGATTATCTCCGAAGCCAGTCGGCACTTGCCGTCCGACATGAAGGCACGTCACCCAAATATACCTTGGATTAAGGTTGCCGCTATCGGCAACATCCTCCGTCATGGCTACGAAAACGTTGCAGCGCCTATTTTGTGGAAACTTGCTCGCGAAGACTTGGCGCCGCTTGAACAAGCATGCCGTATTGAGCGAGAGGCGGCGGATCGATTAAGTGCCGACGGGAGTTAGTGCCCCTGCAGATTTAAGCCAGCCATCTCGCTCAATCCCAGCCCAAACTCCCAAAAGTTTTTTGCTTCTTTTTTTTTAAAAAAGAAGATGCTTTCTTCCTTACCTTTCACTGCAATACAGCAACATCTCATTCCCATCCCGAACAAACCGCTCCGACACCACCATCCCGATCGATCCCAGCACCATGCGCGAGCCGAAATTATCTTCGCGCGCCACGGCTACTATGCGTCGTAGCCCCGCACGGTCGTGCGCGTAACGGAGCGCCGCGACTGCCGCTTCGCGCGCCAGGCCGCGGCCGCGGGCTTCGGGCCATAGGGCGAAACGCAGGGCGGCGCCGCGGCCGTCGGGACGCGTATGGATGCCGGTGATGCCGTGGAAGCGCCGGCCTTCACGCACCGCGAAAATGCCCACGCCATGCACGGCCCAGTAGGCGACGTCGGCTGCCAGTTCGTCCGCCGTCACCCAGGGTGAGCGCACGCCGCCGAGCATGAGCGCGAATACTTCCGGATCGGCCTTGAGCGCAATGAGGTCCTCGAGGTCGCGCCCGTTCACCGGCGTGAGCTGCAGCCGCGCCGTGGTGATCAGGGCGAGCGACGATACGCCGAAGCTTCGCCGCGGCTCCGCGCGCAGAGCGCGCCTTTCCGGCCAGCTACCTGGCAAGCGGCCGATACTTTATCCGGTGCGGCTCGACAGCGTCGGCGCCGAGGCGTCGTCGCTTGTCCGCCTCGTAGTCCTGGAAGTTGCCCTCGAACCACTCGACGTGGCTGTCGCCTTCGAAAGCCAGGATGTGCGTTGCCAGCCGGTCGAGGAACCAGCGGTCATGGCTGATGATGACGCAGCAGCCGGCGAACTCCGCGAGCGCCTCTTCGAGCGCGCGCAGGGTGTCGACGTCGAGGTCGTTCGTCGGTTCGTCGAGCAGGATGACGTTGCTCTCGCTCTTGAGCATCTTCGCGAGATGAACGCGGTTTCGCTCGCCGCCGGAGAGGATGCCGACGCGCTTCTGCTGGTCGGCGCCCTTGAAGTTGAAGGCGCCGACATACGCGCGCGAGGGCACCGCGCGCTTGCCGATGTAGATCACGTCGGTGCCGCCGGAGATCTCCTCCCAAACGGTTTTTTCGCCATCGAGGCTGTCGCGCGACTGGTCCACGTAGCCGAGCTTGACGGTGTCACCGATGCGCAGCGCGCCGCTGTCCGGGGTTTCCTGCTCGGTAATCATGCGGAAGAGGGTGGTCTTGCCGGCGCCGTTTGGCCCGATCACGCCCACGATGCCGCCTGGTGGCAGCTTGAAGCTCAAATCGTCGATCAGCAGGCGGTTGCCGTAAGCCTTGCGCACGTCCTCCGCCTCGATCACCAGGCCGCCGAGGCGCGGGCCGGGCGGGATGACGATTTCAGCCGTCGTCGTGGCCAACTCGGCGCTCTTGCTCTGCATCTCCTCGTATTTCTGGATGCGCGCCTTGCTCTTGGTCTGGCGGGCCTTCGGGCTGGAGGAGATCCATTCGGCTTCGGCCGCGAGCGAGCGTTGCCGCGCGCTTTCTTCCTTCTCCTCCTGCTGCAGCCGCTTGCGTTTCTGCGTCAGCCAGCTCGAGTAGTTTCCTTCGAACGGGTAGCCGCGGCCGCGCTCGATTTCGAGTATCCAGTTCGTCACGTTGTCCAGGAAGTAGCGGTCGTGGGTGACGATCATCACCGTGCCCTGGAACTCGCGCAGCGTCTTCTCCAGCCAGGCGACGCTTTCCGCGTCGAGGTGGTTCGTCGGCTCGTCGAGCAGGAGCAGATCCGGCTTTTCGAGCAGCAGCCGGCATAGCGCGACGCGGCGCCGCTCGCCGCCTGACAGCTTCGTCACATCGGCTTCCGGCGGCGGGCAGCGCAACGCATCGAGGGCGATTTCGATGCGCCGGTCCAGGTCCCAGCCTTCGCCTGCGTCGATCTCCTCCTGCAGGCTCGCCTGTTCGGCGAGAAGCGCCTCCATCTCGTCGTCTTCCATGGGCAGCGCGAAGCGGTCGGAGATCTCGTTGAAGCGGGTGAGTGCTGCCTTCAGCGGGGCAAAAGCCTCCGCCACGTTGTCGCCGACGTTTTTGGTGGGATCGAGATGCGGTTCCTGCGACAGGTAGCCGACGCGGACGCCTTCGGCCGCCCAGGCCTCGCCGCCATACTCCTTCTCGATGCCGGCCATGATCTTGAGAAGCGTGGATTTGCCGGCGCCGTTGACGCCGAGCACGCCGATTTTCACGCCTGGCAGGAAGGAGAGGGTGATGCCTTTGAAGACTTCACGGCCGCCCGGAAAGGCTTTCGTGACGTCCTTCATGACATAGACATACTGATAGGCGGCCATCTGGCAGGCTCCGTCGCGCGCGCTGTTTTCGCGTGTGTAGAAGCCCAGGGTGCGGTGGACAACCGCGCCGACTCTGTCGGCCGGAACCGCGAGGTCCCGGCCGGCCGTGATGGGGCAGGTTTTAGGCGAAGAGGCGGATGCCCAGGAACGCCAGGACGAAGAACAGAATGCAGATCACCACGAAGATGAAGAAGAAGATCTTCGCGATGCCGGCGGACGCCGACGAGACGCCGGAGAAGCCGAGAAAGCCTGCGACGAGGGATATGACGGCGAAGATGATGGCGTAGCGCAGCATGACCGGAACTCCAGGAGGGACCAGCCGCCAACGCTGCTTCTTAGCTGTTGTTCCCACCCTGCGCCCGGCAGGACTTGAACCCGCAACCTAGCCGTTATGAGCGGCCCGCTCTAACCAGTTGAGCTACAGGCGCATGGGGGAGGGGGCACAATGCCGCACCACCCTGTCGGACCGCAAGCCATGGCGTCCAACCGTCGCTGTACGGCACCGCACTCAAGGTCCACCACAAAGACACGAAGATCACAAAGCTTCACGAAGAGGCAGAACTTTAACAACCAACGCCTAGCCGCATCACGTCAAAGAGGCTCCAAACCTTCGTGTATCTTCGCGTCCTTCCCAACTTCGTGGTGGACCTGATCTTCCGCTCGCGCCGACGCCTTGATGCCGAAGGCGTGGACACAGCGCCGCCCTTCGCCTAATGCCGCAACGACCGTTACCCAGCAGGCAGCCCTCATGAACGTTTCGAACTTCTCCACCGGCAAGAACCCCCCGGACGACATCAACGTCGTCATTGAAATCCCGCAGGGCTCGTCCGTTAAGTATGAAGTGGACAAGGAGACGGGCGCCATCGTCGTGGACCGCGTCCTGTTCACGCCGATGTCCTACCCGGCCGCCTACGGCTTCATACCAGGCACCCTGGCAGACGACGGCGATCCGGCCGACGCGCTCGTGCTGATCCCCGCCACCGTGGTTCCTGGCGCCGTCATACGCTGCCGGCCGATCGGCGTGCTCCTCATGGACGACGAGGCAGGCAGCGACGAGAAGATCATCTGCGTCCCGCACGACAAGGTCCATCCGATCCACAACGAAGTCGCCACCGTCGATGACCTGCCCAAGATCGTCCGCCAGACCATCGAGCATTTCTTCGAGACGTACAAGGACCTCGAGCCGGGCAAGTGGGTGAAGATACGCGGCTGGGGCACCCTCGATGAGGCGAGGTCGCTTATTACGGCTGCGATTGCGGCGGCTTCCAAGTAAAGAAAGCAGTTCTTTTTTGAAAAAAAGAACCAAAAAACTTTTTCGACTTTGCGCTGGGCGTGCGGATAGGCTCAGCCCAAACTTTCAAAAGTTTTTTGCTTCTTTTTTTCAAAAAAGAAGGCCTTTCTTCGCTTTGCGCAGCCGCTCTTGCGCCAGAGAGGCCACGGCCCGATAATCAGCAGCGGGAGGTCAGCGGCGGACGAGCGCCCTGCCAACCCGGTCAGGTCCGGAAGGAAGCAGCCGCAGTGGGTCAACGCGCGGGTCGTTTGTTGGCCTCCCACCCTCCATCAATCCAGGGCAGTTAGCCGCCACGCATGCCGGACAGCCTGGATGATGACCTAGCCCCGCCTATCCCCGAGGGCCCTGGATTGTTCGGCGATGCGCCGGCGGCGTCCCCGGCGCAGGCGCCGGCCTCTCAGGCGAGCCAGGCCGCCACGCCCTACCGGGTACTGGCGCGCAAATACCGGCCGACCACTTTCGACGACCTGATCGGTCAGGACGCGCTGGTGAAGACGCTTCGCCGCGCCTTCGCCCTGAACCGCGTGGCCCACGCCTTCATGCTCACAGGCGTACGCGGCGTCGGCAAAACGACCACCGCCCGGATTATCGCCCGCGCACTGAACTGCACCGGCCCGGATGGCCATGGGGGCCCCACCGCCGACCCCTGCGGCGTCTGCGACAACTGCCGCGCCATTCTCGCCGACCGCCACCCGGATGTGGTGGAGATGGACGCCGCCTCCCGCACAGGCGTGGACGACGTGCGCGAAATCATCGAAGCCACCCGTTTCCGTCCGATGCAGGCCCGCACGAAGGTTTTCATCGTCGACGAAGTGCACATGCTGTCGCGCAATGCCTTCAACGCGCTGCTCAAGACGCTCGAGGAACCGCCGCCGCACGTCAAGTTCGTCTTTGCCACCACCGAAATCCGCAAGGTTCCGGTCACCGTCCTGTCGCGCTGCCAGCGCTTCGACCTTCGCCGCATTCCGATCGCCCTGCTGATCGACCTATACGCCCGCGTCGCCAAGGCCGAAGCGGTCGCGGTCGAGCCGGAGGCGCTTGCGGCCATCGCACGCGCCGCGGACGGCTCCGTGCGCGACGGCCTCTCCCTCCTCGACCAGGCCATTGCGCAGGGTAACCAAGAGGGGGGTGGCCTGGACGGCACAGGCGACGTGACGGCGGCTTCAGTGGCGGACATGCTCGGCGCCGCCGACCGCGGCGCTATCTTCGACCTGATGGAGGCGGTGATGCAGGGCAGGGCGGCAGACGCCCTGGCGATCACCGACCGCGCGCACATCCAGGGCTCCGATCTTGGCCAGATGCTGGGCGACCTTCTGGAACTCACCCACACCATCTCGCGCCTGAAGACCGTGCCCGACCTGCGCACCAGCCAGGAACTTCCCGAGGCAGAGCGCACCAGGGGCGCCGCCCTGGCCGACCGCCTCTCGGTCCCGACACTGGCGCGTGCCTGGCAGATGCTGCTGAAGGGCACCATGGAGGTGGAGCAGTCGCCCGACCGCCGGGCGGCGGCCGAGATGGTTCTGATCCGCCTCTGCCATCTCGCCGAATTGCCGACACCAGGCGATTTGGTTCGCCGCCTGCAAGCAACCCCGCCCGCGGCCGGTGCTGCGCCGCCGCCCGCGCCACGCTCGCCGCCACCAGCGACGCCCGGCGGATCGGCGCGTGCCGTGGCCGGCGGCGGTGTTGCGCAGGCCGCCCCCGCACCGGTTGCCGAGACGGCCACGCCGGTGCCGCGCCTGCAGAGCTTCCGCGATGTCGTGGCACTCGTTGCCACAGCGCGCGAGCCCCTTCTGCACGGCCATCTGCTTCATTCAGCGCATCTGATCCGGTTCGCTCCGCCTGTCATCGAGCTGCGTCCACACGCGGACGCGCCGCGCGAGATGGCCGGGCAGCTCAAGAAGCTTCTCGACGCGGCAACCGGAACATCCTGGCAGATCGTCATCGGCAGGGACGAAGGCGAGCCCACCATCGCGGCCCAGGGTCAGGCCGCAGACAAGTCCCGACGCGCGCTGGTCGCAGAGCACCCCCTGGTGCGCGCCATCCTCGATGCCTTTCCAGGCGCCATCATTGATGCCGTGCGCGATCCGGGGGTGGATTCCTACGGCCTGCCCACAGATATCCCGTTGGGCGAGCCCGAAACCGACGCGCTCGAGTTCGCTCCCCTGGACCCCGAAGCCGCCGATCAAGATTTTTCCTGACACGAACTGGAGCCACGGATGAAGAACCTTGCCGGCCTGATGAAGCAGGCCTCCCAGATGCAGGAGAAAATGGCCGACATGCAGGCCAAGATCGAGCTCATGGAGGTCGAAGGCCAATCAGGCGCCGGCATGGTGAAGGTCACGCTGCGCGGCAAGGGCGATCTCGTCGGTCTCAAGATCGATCCCAAGCTTGCCGATCCGGCGGAGATGGAAATGCTGGAAGACCTGCTCGTCGCCGCCCATGCAGACGCCAAGCGCAAGCTCGACGCGCAGATGGCCGATGAGATGGCCAAGGTCACTGGCGGCCTGAATTTGCCGCCTGGCTTGAAGCTGCCGTTTTAGAAGGAAGCAGTTCTTTTTTGAAAAAGAGAACCAAAAAACTTTTGCGACTTGGGGACCGAGATCGTGGGACGGCCGAGCCTAAACGTCCAAAAGTTTTTTGCTTCTTTTTTTCAAAAAAGAAGACCTTCCTTCTTTTCGTCCCTCAAGGCCGCGCGGATTAAAACTTGGGCGGCCCCGAACTAGAAACCCTGATCGCGCTCTTCGCGAAGCTCCCTGGCCTAGGTCAGCGCAGCGCGAGACGCGCCGTGCTCAAGCTGCTTCAATCCCCGCAAACACGCATGCTGCCTTTGGCAAAAGCCTTGGCCGACGCTGCCATTGCGGTGAAAACCTGCACGGTTTGCGGCAATTTGGACAGCCAGGACCCGTGCCATATCTGCGCCGACCCAAACAGGGATCAGTCGATCATCTGCGTGGTGGAAACCGTGGGCGACCTTTGGGCCCTGGAGCGGGCAGGGGTTCACCCCGGCCTTTACCACGTGCTGGGCGGAACGCTTTCGCCGCTGTCCGGCACTGGTCCGGAGGACCTTAATGCCCCAGCCCTTCTCTCCCGCGCGCAGGCCGGTGAGGTGACTGAAATCATCCTAGCTTTGAGCGCCACGGTGGACGGCGCGGCCACGAGCCACTGGCTCACCGACCGCCTTACCAACACGCCCGCCAGGATCACCCGCGTGGCCCAGGGCGTTCCGATCGGCGGCGCTCTGGACGTGCTGGACGACGGCACCCTGGCAACCGCCCTACGCGCCCGGCGCTGAACCACTTCACTAGCGCAAGGAGATGAAGGTGATTGAGCTCACGGCCGGCGAGTTGCGCCTGGTTTTGGATCCGGAGACCGGCGGCGCGATCGCCTCGCTGACCTACCAGGGCACCGAGATCCTGCGCCCTGTCGCCGATCCGCGCCTGGCGGCCCAGGGCGGCCGCGCCGTTGCCGGCTATCCGCTGATCCCGTTCGCCAACCGTGTCGCCTGGGGCCGCTTTACCCTGGACGGCCAGACCTTCTCGCTGAAGCGGAACTTTGGCGAGCACCCGCACACCATCCACGGCAATGCCTGGATGCACCGGTGGCGCGGCGTCCACACCACCGACCGCTCCGCTCGGCTTATCTTCGACCACTGGCCAACCGAGCGGACGCGCGAGGAATGGCCGTTCGCCTACCATGCCGAGCAACTCTTCAGCGTCACCAGCGAAGGCGTTAGCGTCACCCTCTCGGTGCAGAACATGGACAGGCGTGCCTGGCCTGCCGGCCTCGGCCTGCATCCTTACGTTGCGCGCTCCGCCGGCACGAGGCTCCGTTTTGAAGCGGACACTATCTGGTCAAACGACGATGACAGCCTTCCGGCAGAGCGCACCGGCTTGGAAGGTGACAACGAGTTCGACCGCGCGCGCGAAGTCTCGGCCCATCCCATCGACAATTGCTACGCGGGCTGGGGCGGCGAGACCGAGGTTTCGTTCCCCGGCCAGTCTTTCTCGCTACGCCTCGAGGCAACTCCGCCGTTCGACCATTTGCAGGTTTACACCCCGGAGGGCCAGGATTTCATGGGCCTGGAGCCCGTCAGCAACATGCCAGACGCCATCAACCGCACGGAGTCTGTCTCCGACAACGGCCTGCGCATGTTGAAAACAGGCGAGATACTCACCGGCCAGATCAAATTCCGGCTCGATCAAACCTCGTAAGTGGAAGGGCGTAGCAAACCCTTCCTCCTACGGGTTTCGACGCTTGATCAGACGCTGTTGCTCAATGCCAGGGCTTCATCTTTTACCAGCACTGGGCTGACATTCAGGCGAACCAGGGTCTGGTTCAGCAGAACGTAAGCGATTTCCCCGAACGTCACCGGCCCGACGAAGCTGCCTGTCTTTTTGCCTTCGAGTTCGGCGTAGAGGAAATTCAGGATGCAGTTGCAAGACAGCATTCCGCGGGCGTCGCGCGTGCCCGATGTCATGATGTCGAAGGCAGCCTGATAGCTTTCGACGGGGCTTGCGAGGCGGTAGACTTCGGACTCCACGACCGGCGCGTAGAATTTCACAGGGCCGCCATTGTCAGGCACGTCCTGGAACGAGACGTTGACCGACGCGCCCGCGTAGTCCGCCACGAGCGGAAGCTTGGGATCGAGCCCGGCTTCCTTCACGTATTCGGAAAAGATCCTGGGCACGCCATCCACAGTGCAATCGGTAGCCGCGAATCCTGCATGAGGGAAGATGATCTCCGGACCATCGCCCTGCGAGAAGAGGTTGATGATATCCAGCTGAACCGATTTATGCGCAGGAAGCCGGGCGTGCAGGACCACTGCGCAATCCTCATGCACGGTTCCTGTGAAGCCATCGAACACTTTCGGCGTCACGCGCCCGATGTCCGCCAGAAGGACGCCGGTGACCCAGCCCATGAGCGGCTGGTCGCAAAGGCCCGGATAGGACGGACCATCCACGGCATAGCGCGCGTGGATGTCCGTGAACGCGGGGACGAGGAGATAGCTGAAGCCGCTCCCAAACCGCCCGTGCGTGATGGAGGGCAGGTTCTCGACCGTGAGGATTTCACTGCGGGCTTCCGCGGCCTCATCCACGACAGAGCAGAACAGCCGCGTCTCATCGACGAGGCCGCCGTCTTCAGTGACGAAGTAGGGTGTTGTGCCACCAATCCAGTTGCCGCCCGGCAATTTGCGAAGTGCATCCTCAGAACCGGCAAAAATTGCGGTTACACCCGAGTGAACGACGGAGATGGCTTCTTCCGAAGTGAGAAATAAATTGCGCATGTTATGTCTGCTTCCCTAAATCTGAGCGATGTCGCGGGCGGCGAAATCGTTGACTTCAAAGAAGCTACGGATTTCCTTGATCGTGGCTGAGAGAACTGTCGGCTGCTTCTTGACCGCAAGCCTCAGCCTGGCAACGGTAAGCTTGGTGGCCAGCGAGGTGAAATTAGGGGTTCGGTCGCCGGTCAAAAGGCGCTGCCAGCAAGGATCGGTTGCGGGTGGGACGGCCATGGACTTCCTCCAATTCGACTAAGGGGAAGTATCCGCAGGAAACGTTAACGAAATTCATACGGATGTTCAGAAAAGTGCTGCTTCGACGTTCAGAGCTCCATCGAGAGAAGGCTGGTGTTTCGCTACACTGAACGGGGCGTCACATGCGGCTCTGAACGCGGAGACCGTTGCACCGCGCGATCGTGTTAATGAATACTTCGACTCGGCGTCGGCTCGTGAACCGCGCGATCCCTTTCACTTGCGTCGACCACCACCATCGGCCGCCTCAACTCGCGTGATGCTCGCGCTCAAAAAACATTTTGTTATCGAAGAAAGATGACATTTCCTATCTCCTTGCGATTGCGATCAGGTGCGCATTCGATGTTATGTTTGCGGCAAAACGATAAGCTTGGATTGCCGCACATGCTGACCTACGATGCCGTCTGGCCGTTCTTTCTGTGTCTGGCCGTGCTGATGCTGGTATCGGCAACGCCGGTGTTCAGGGCGGCGGATATGCCACCAGGCGGAAATGGGCATCGTCAGTCGAATCTGGACGGCTTGCGTGGTTTTCTGGCTATGTCGGTGTTCTTCCAGCATGCCGCCATTTATCATCATCTGCTGGCGGAAGGAGTCTGGATCGACCCACCCCGTTTCTACTTTGTGCTTGGGCAGGTCGGGGTATCCTTATTCTTCATGATTACTGGGTATCTTTTCTGGGGCAAGCTGTTGGCGGAGGCCGGGCGGCCAGCGTGGCTTCGCCTCTATCTCGGGCGGGTGTTCCGCATCGCGCCAGTCTATCTTTTCGCCGTCGCCGCGGTGTTGGTGATTGTCTTCTCCAAGAGTGACTTCCGCCTAGTTCAACCACTAGGCGCCGTGCTCCGGCAGATTGGCGCCTGGATGCTCATTGGGAGCAACGGCGGCGGCCCGGACGTCAATGGCTACCGCGGCACAGGCATGCTTCTGTTCGGAGTGACGTGGACGCTGAGTTCCGAGTGGAAGTTCTATGCCAGTCTCCCATTTTGGAGCATCATAGCCAGTCGCCCCAAGATGCACGTCCCGGCACTGATACTCGCCGGAACGGCTTGTCTCGCATATTCTGTGTTGCACCCGCAGACCCACACGGCCGCGCCGGGCATACGGGCACTCCTGTTCGTCGCCGGAATGACGGCCGCAACGCTCGAAAAGCGCGGTTTACTCCTGACGCTCCCGCATACGCTTCTCTCCGCGTTGGCGACGGGCGTTATGGGCATGCTTTTAGCGTTCGCTGATACGGCTTACGCGATTGTGCCCGTTCTCGGCATGTCCTTCGCGTTTTACCTCATCATCTGCGGCGCCGACCTCTTTGGCGTGCTGAAAGCTCGGCCTGCTCGGAGAATGGGCGATGTCAGCTACAGCATCTATCTCTTGCAAGGTCTGGTTACGACCATGCTGTTTCGGATCCCAGGGATGCGAGCGTTGGCCTTGCACTCGCCTCTGTCGAACTGGTCGGCGATGTGCGGCTGCGCAGTGCTTCTCCTCCTAGTCTCGCTGGCTACTTACCATTTCATCGAGCGGCCCGGCATCGCGTTGGGCAAGCGGGTTGCGGAGTGGCTGCGGCTGCCACCACGGAAACAGGTATTTCGGCTTGCACCTGATTCTAGCTCATAGCAGCTTATTGTCGTCTGAAGGCTGCCCTGATGCCGCCCCGGACACCATCGTGCTCCAGAACACCGCTGGCGTTAATTCGCCAACTCGTTTCGCGCGGCAGGCAGAGCGGCGCCAGCAACCATCCTCAATCGAGGCGCGTCCGCGTCGTCATGCCGCTCGCGGCATCCCATTCGCCTGGCGTCATCCTCTGCACAGTGACGCCAAAGGTCCACATATGGCCCTCGGGATCCTTCGCGCGGTAGGCGCGGTCGCCGTAGAACTGGGTTTCCGGCTCCTGGATGATGACCGCGCCAGCAGCGCGCGCCCGCTCGCAATGCGCGTCGATATCCTCGCCCACGGCCAACTGCACATGCACCGTCTGCGTGTTCTTGCCGTCGAGCGATGCCGGGCTCTTGTGATCGGCGCTCCACTCATTGCCGATCATGATGATGGAATGACCGTAGCTCATCTCCGAATGAGCAAGGTTGCCGTCGGCGTCGAGAATGACGAAGCTAGGCTCGAAGCCGAATGCATTCTCCAGCCAGCGATACGCTGCCTTGGGATCGCGGTAGCAAAGAGCGCTCGATAGTCCATTTGGGTGGTAAGGATCGGCCATGGATGCCTTCCTTTGTATGCGTTGCGCCGGGAACTATAAGCGCATCTGCAACGGGTTTGCAAAACGGACCGCCGGCTCGTCGCCACTGCACTGGGCAGTCAGGCTGCTTGCCCACTTACCAGCTGTTGACTTGGAGACCGCCGTTAGGATCGGCACTTCGCGAAAAGCCTGACGTGGCTGCCGTCAACCCATCCAAGTTTTACAACCTCGGAACCGAGATCGCACAAACGCCCGGCCCAAAGGTCCAAAAGTTTTTTGCTTCTTTTTTTCAAAAAAGAAGTGTTTCCTTCCTTACGCCTCCCGATAGAAAAACAACAAAGCCCCGATAAACAAGAAGCAAACCGGCCAGACCCATCCTGCAAGAGACGATACGCGTCCAGGCAGCCGCAGCTCCAGCCATCGGGCCCATCCCGCCACGATACCGGCGAGCGCCAGCGGCGTGTGGGTGAATTCGATCAGCATCTGATCCTTCACGTTGGCGATCGCATGGCTGTGGGTCAGCAGCAGCGCCCCGCCGCCCGCCGTGATCAGCGGAAACACCAGCGCAGCACGGGGACTTTTCAGCCGGCCTGTGCGCACCGCCCATTCGAAGATGCCGAAGATCACGATGATCAGCACGAACATTCGATGCTGCACCACTTCGACGTCGCGCAGTGAGGCCAGCAGCCCGATATCGCCGAGCGGCCAGACTTCAGGATCCGAGCGGACGAACAGGAACGCAGCCAGCCCCAGGAAGACCAGCGGCCACTGCCTTGCCCATCGCACGCCTGCCTGGTTCAGCAGGGCAAGGATGCCGATGGCGAATACGAATATGCCCGACCAATGATGGTTATACTCGGACCATGCGATGTCGTCGGCATTACGCGGCGGCAGCTCGCCTGAGCCTTCCACGAAGGCTGCCCGCGGTTCAGCCGCGCGTGCGGCGGCTTCCTGGTTCAGCTTTTCCTGCAGGGCAGGGATGGCCAGCCGGTCGTGGTCGGGCGAGGCGAGGGTGGGCCAGCGTGGCGACAGGTCGCGGGCCACGATTTCCGGCCAGCTCACCCGGTCCTGCGTGAGGTCGATGCCTGGCGGCACTGACGTCAGCGACGCCGCGGCGAAGAACAGGGTGAAGCCGATGCCGATCTCCACTTCGGCAAACCGGCGCAGCCGCAGGGTCGAAATGCCGGGATCGCGTTTCATCCGCTCCGTCACGGCAAGATTGCACGCGCCCAATCCCAGCAGCATGAGGAACATGGCGATCTTGGCGCCGACCATCACGCCATACGCAGTGCCGTAGAACGCCTCCCACGAGCCGATGTAATAGAGGCTCATGGTGATGCCGGACACCAGGATGCACGCCACCCCCGCCATCGACAGTCGTGAGAACCGGCCGCCTACGAGCCGCAGCGCGCCGGTGTCAGTCAGCCGCGCGAGCGCCATGACAAAGCAGGGGATGCCGCCGATCCAGATCGCGGCGCCAAGCTGGTGCAGCGCTTCGACGGCAAGCAGCAGCCCCCGGTCGTCGAGCCGCGCCGCGGCATGGGTCGTGAGCGTCGCCGCAGCAAGTTCCACGACGCCGACGCCGAGCAGCGCCCAGGCGGGCGCGCCACGGCGCAGCAGCATCGCGAGCGCGGCCGCTGCAATCGTCTTCACAACGCCGGCAATCGCGAAATTCGCGTTCAAGACGTCGCCGATCGGCAGCTCGACGGTATCGACCAGAACGGCGACCTGCAGAGCCACGTTCACCGCCTCGATGCCCACCAGGGCGATGGCACTCCAGGCCGCGATGGATGCCGTACGCGCCACGATCCCAGGGCCCAGCACAGCCCGGAAAGGCCGAGCGAGCAGAACCAGGAAAAGCATTCCCCCGAGCGCCATGGACTGGCTGACGATCACCAGCCCGTGCAGCAGGATTTCCAGGTAGCCGAACAGATCGACGAGAAGCGACATGGGCTACTTCGGCGCCGCCGCGTCCACGGTGAACGGCACGTCGCCACGCGTCACATGTCCGTCGATCGCCAGCACCTGCCAGCGGATGACGTAGTCTCCAGGCGTGAGATCGAGAGTACTTTTGAGCACGTCCGGCGTATCGGCGCCTGTTGAGGCGATCCGTCTGGAAGTCTGATCGGGGCTCACCAGGGTCAGCTTGGAACGCCCGGCATCGATGCGGCTGTTATAGCGGAGTGTGACGTCCACGTGTCTGCCGGGCACATGCCCCTCGGGTGCGGGAACGCTGTCGATCAGGATGGCGTGTGCCATGGCCGGTGAGGCGGCCAGGCAAAGGAGAATGGCTATTCTGAGCAACGGGTTTCTCGCGCTGAAAGGCTGCGCGGCTTAAACCCGGTCGCTGGCGATGTCCATGCGACGGCGGGCGCGAACCCTAGTGGCGGGTAGGCTCGTCCTCGCGGAGCAGGTCAAGCCACTCCTGCGGCAACGTCTCTTTCAGGGTTGCTTCATACTCGCGCGCAAGCTCGCGCTTCAGCCAGGCGTCGATCGGCTGGTCGTCCGGCCTGGGGACGAACCAGGCGGCTTGAGCGTCGAAGGAGGGGGCCAGGCGGAGCATGGACCGATAATGCGTCCTGCAAGCGGAAGTTGCGTCGCGTGCGAGACTAAGTCTGGCCTATGGCGGCGCTGCCACAGACGCCACGAGCGTTTGCGCCAGTTGCTGTCCCAGGCAGGCATGAAGCCGCGCTGCGACCGCCGGCCGCGTTCCCGGCGCTGCCTGTTCGAGGTCGATCGCACCGCTGTCGGACCATTCCTGCATGATGGCAAACCGGTCGAAAAGCAGCACGCCGGCGGTCGAGGCGATGGCGCGCATGGCACCGAGATACGGCTCGATATCGGCGTTGGTCTGCAGGAAGCGGCTGTATTGCGGATCGACCAGAACCATGGCCGTGCCATGCGCCGCCGCGGCCGCCGCTCCGTCCGAGAGCGCCTGATAGAAATCACCGGCCGGCTCGCTGCGCACAGCGTCCGCCGTGCCCGTCTGCCAAATGACGAGGCCGTAACGATGCTGCCCTAGCGCGTCGGACATCAGCGGCACAAGGTCAGGCGCCGCCATGAAGCGCTTCCCCGCGAAGGTGAGCGTCACGTGCAAGCCGGGAATGCTTGCCTCTAATGCGCGGGACATTTGGCCGATGGTGCTCTCCTTCGGCTCACCTCCCTTCGGCTCCGAAGAGGCGGAGCCCACCACAAGCACATCCAGTTGCCCCTTCGGCTTCAGCAGCGGCGCCAGCAACGGCAAGGGCTCGCCGCCGTCCGTCGAGACAGGGGGGCAGGGAACTGCGGCATGCCCCTGGGCTGCACCGCCGAGCATCGCGGCCACGGCTGCCGCGAGGAGTGTTCGCACCGTCAGGTTGCCTCCGCCGGCGACTCTGAAGGAGCAGGGCGCTTCGCTTTTCCCTTGATGGAATACCAGGCCGCGATTGCGCCCACCGCCCAGAGCGATACCGCGCCACCACCGTTGACCAGGATCTGGCTTAAAGCGCCATTGTTGTGTTCGGTGATCAGGCGCCCGAGGAATGCCAGGAATATTCCCGCGCAGAACACCGGCAACGAATGCTGCCCCGCCACGATGAACGCGCCTGCGATGCGGCCTCTCAGCCACTGTGCATCCTTGGAAATGAACCGCGCCGTCAGCCACGTCAGCGCCAGGATCGAAACCAGCCTGAACGGATGCAGCCCCGCCTTGTCCACCGACATCAGCGACCGGATGATCGGATCAGGCAGCCAGGCGGTCGCGCCAGGGTAAACCCAAACCACCCACTGCATGAGCAGCCCGAACACCACGATGAGCACCGACACGACGTCCAGCAGGCGCGGCCGCGTCGGCTGGCTCGGGGGCGAGAACGAAAGGATCGCTCCCATCACGAACAGAAGCTGCCAGGTCAGCGGATTGAAGAACCATCCCCCGCCTGTCCAACTGCCGAAGTTCAAGCCGAACAGCCGCGCCGCCGCGTACACGGCCAGCGACAGCCCGCCAAGGATCGGCGGCCAGCGCAGCAGCGGGAGAACGGCGGCAAATATCACCAGAAGCACCACGTAAAGCGGCAGGATGTTCAGATACGCCGGCTGGAAATGCAGCGTCAGCGCCTCGAACAAGGCACGATAGGGCGCGTCGCCCAGGACATCCAGATGGATTTCATCGAGGTAGTCAGCGCGGTCCAGCGCCGTCGCCGAAATCCCCACCTGGGCGGCGAAGATCACGAACAGGAAGATGTGCGCAATATACAGCGTCCACGCCCGCCGGACGACATCGGCGGCCGCGTAGAGCCACCCCTGTCGGCGCATCGTTCCGCCATAGGCGATGCCGCCCGCATAGCCGGCCAGCAGCACGAAGATCTCCGTCGCATCGCAAAGCGCGTAGTTGCGTATGGAGAGATTGCCCAGCCAATCGGCAGGGACATGGTCGGTGAAGATCCACCAGAGCGCGATGCCTCGGAAGAAATCGATGCGGAGATCGCGGTTTTCTTTGACCAGCTTCATGCTTTGGGCCGCCCTGCGCTGAAAGCAGGCGTGTTCTTTTTCGAATAAAAGAACCAAAAAACTTTTGCTTGTCTGGGCCGTGTTGGAGGCGCGGCTGGGCCTATGGGGTTACGATGTTTTTGCCTTGGTCCTGGGCCGGTTTGTTCATGCTGCACCGCCCATCTAAAGGCGGCGCCGACACGTCAGGTCAAGCACGACCAATGTTAAGTGATGTTGCTAAGCGGCAGACATCCAGCGCCGCCTGGCAGGTCGGATGCCGGGTCAGCAGGGGCGTTTGCCGCCTGATGCTCTCGCTCACATGCGTATCCCGCCCGACGATGCCAGCCAGCACAGGCGTCTGGCCCAGGAAATGCCCGCACGCCCGCGCCAGGGTCGCGTAAGTCCGCTCTCCCGCCGCCTGGCTTCCCGCCTGGTTGATGACAAGCCGCGCGTCGGCCGTGCCTTTCCCGGGCAGCAAGGCACGATCCCGCGCATAAAGCTTCAGCACCGCATAGGCATCGGTAATGGCGGTCGGCTCCTCCGTCGCCACCACCAGCAGGATGTCGGACCACGCAGCCATCCGGCATGTCGCAGGCTCAAGCCCCGCCCCGAGATCGAGCAGAATGTCCTCGTAGGCGAGCCCCCCGAGCTCCGCCAGCAACCCATCCACCGCCACCGGCGCCAGCGCAGCCAACGCCCCCGATCCCGACCGCCCCGCAATGATGTCGAATCCGGCCGGCGCAAAGGGCGAACTCGCCGACACCAGGCTGGCACTCCCCGCGATCACCGCGCCCAGATCGATCTCAGGCGCGAGCCCAAGCTGAATGTCGATGTTCGCAAGCCCCAAATCGCCATCGAACAGCAGCACCCGCCGCCCGAGATTGGCCAGCGCATGCGCCAGGGTGATGGCCAGCCAGGTCTTCCCGACACCGCCTTTGCCGGACGCAATGGCTATGGTTCTCGGCCGTAGGGGCGGCCTCGTCGCCACGGCGCTGGCGGCAAGGGTGGCGGTGATGTTCATGCGGCCTGCTCCAAAGGTCCGGGCCCGAGCATCAGGCGCTCGGCGAGGAAGGCGGGGGTAAGAGGGGTTAGCCCATCGGTCGCACGCGGGCTCACCCCGGCCTCAGTCAGCGCCAGCCCCCCGGCCGCCGCCGCTGTCAAAATGCTGCCGAGCCGGCGCGTCTGGTCCAGACGGGTCGGCAGCAGCCAGCGCGCGCCCGCACGCGCAAAAGCCACCGCCTGCTCCGCCGCCTCGCGCGTGTCCTGCCCGGCCGGCAATACGAGCACGATCCCGGCCTCGCACGCGCCGGCGAAGGCCGGCAGAAAATCCAGCTCCTCGGGATCGAGCGGATTGATCCCGGCCGTGTCTATCAACACAGGCATCCCAGCCGTCCGCCGCTCCAGCGCCCGCGCCAGGGTCGCCGCCGTACTCGCCACGATCAAACTCACTCCTAAAAGCCGTGTGTAAGCCGCCAACTCCTCCGCCGCCCCGGCTCGCCGGCCATCCGCCGTAATCACCAGAGGCACCGACCCTGCCATCACCAGCCGGGTCGCCAGCCGCGCAATGCTCAAGGTCTTGCCCGCGCCAGGTGGCCCAGCCACCAGCAATGGAGGCCCATCCGCGCTCAGGGGCAGCGGCGCAAAACTCACTACATTCGGCAAGGACCCCGCCAAGTCCCAGGGCTGCAGCCGATTGAGAAGCGCCGCCGGAACCCCGTGGAAATCCAAACTCAAGGGCGCAACCTGCTCCCGCGCCGCCGCCGGCGCCTCGCCAGGCTCCAGCGCAGCCGTCAGCTCGACACCCTCCGACGTCGCCCGCGTGGACAGAATGAGCGCCTCGGTACCCAGCTCCGCCCGCACCTGCGCCATCGCCTCTGTCACCGTCGCGGCGCGATAAAGTTTCAGGCGCATGGGGGCAGTGTGGGGTGGGGCTGGTTACTGGCGTGCTAAGGCAAGGGAAGAACTTCTTTTTTGAAAAAAAGAAGCAAAAAACTTTTGCATTGTGGGACCGGAAGTGCGGGAACGCCGAACCCACGCTTCCAAGCGCAGCGTGGGAAATGCGCTAGGCCGAGTCAGATGGCCGGCATAGGTGCATTTCCCCCAGAGGCGGAGGTGCGGATGGCTCTCACCATGCTCGCCACGCCATTGCCGCGGTTCGTGGATAGAGCCTCAAGCAATCCGAGATCTTTCAGAAACGCCGGATCGGTCGCCAGCACCTCGGCCGCGTCGCGCCCTGAATAAACCCGCAGCAACAGATAGATCAGCCCGGACACGATGGCCGCATCCGAAGCTCCCGCGAACACCAGTTTTCCGTCCCGGGTCGAGGCCTCCATCCAGACCTTGCTCTGGCAGCCCGGAACGCGGTGCGCGTCATCCATCCACGCTTCAGGAAACGGCGGCAGCTTGCGCCCCAGCTCGATGATGAACTGGTAGCGGTCCATCCAATCGTCGAACACCTCCAGATCGTCGGTGATGGCGGCGATGGCTTCCGCGGCTGTGGGCTCGGGCGGGACGAGAAACGGGTCGGTCATGGGCCCCATGTGCT
Source organism: Acetobacteraceae bacterium (assembly GCA_965198825.1). Taxonomy (GTDB): domain Bacteria; phylum Pseudomonadota; class Alphaproteobacteria; order Acetobacterales; family Acetobacteraceae; genus BOG-908. The sequence continues at coordinate 1,477,075 of CBDAQB010000003.1, forward strand.
CTGTGCCTATGGGAATGCCAAGACGTACACCCCAGGCGTTCTTTGCCCAGGCGGTCGCGACATGGCGAACACCGCCACCTTGTGGCGCATCGACCGACCCGCCAGCGCCAGCCTCCTTTCGGAATCAGAGGGTTACGTTTTCGTAAGCATTGGCACGCCGGATGCTATACTCACTGCAGATGGAATCCTGGAGGAACACTGTCATGGCGCTGCGGCGTAGCAAGGCGAAACTCGTGGGAGCCGCCATCGGCGTGGCCGTCTTGTCGCAAGCGCCTGCCGCGGTCGCCTGCGACGGTAAAAGCTACAGCTTCACCATCGCCACGGGCGAAAATGTCACTGGCGGCGGCCTGGTGATCCGCCTCGACAAGGCGAAGCTCCTTGACGACGATCCCGACAAATACACGATTTCGGTCAAGGACGACGGCAAGGTGTTGGCCGACCACATCATCCTTCACCAGTATGACAGCGCGACCTTCAGCACGCGCTGCGGCACCCTTTCCATCGGCGCCGGCCGCAAATCCATGTTCAGCAGCGGCACCGTGGCGCTCAAATGGAGCTACTTTTAGCCGATCCTTCCGGAACGCTCAGGATAGCGCCAGTCAGATGATAGAGGCTGCTGGCCGGCGCCGCTCCCATGGAGAGTGCGCCATCTTCTGTCCGCCGTTCATGCCACAGTCCGTCATCGCGAAGCAGCCTGGCCAGGCTGCGTGCCGCGGCGTCCTGCCGCACCGGATCGGGATCGCCACGCAAATATTCGGCACGCAACCACTCGGTTTGCGGCCATAGCCGGGCAGACGGCTCCAGCACCGATCCGTCGCTGCCGAGCACGTCGCACAGATGCCCGTGCGCGTTGAGGCCGTAACGATCCACGAAGCTCATCAGTCTTGCCGAAATTGCGGAGAGACGCGTGTCGGGCTGGGTGAGCCCTTGATACCAATGCAGCAGCCACACCCATTCGCAATGATGGCCAGGCTCCACCAGGAAGATTTCGCCTTGGCGTTGCGGGTTCCAGTCGTCGTCGAAGAACTCGGGCAAGGTGCCGCTGTCATGATCGAACAATCTGTCGCGGAACAGCTCGACCAGCCCATGCGCCGGGCCGATGAACGCGCTACCGCCGAAAACCTGATGCGCTGCCAGCAAGGCTTCCAAGAGATGCATGTGCGGGTTTTGCCGGCGGGGCAGGGCGGGCGGCAGGCTTTCGAGATAGCCGCCTGCCGGATGCCTGAAATTCCCTTCGATCCAGGCGACGAGTTCCTCTGCCTTGGCGCGAAGCCTCTCCTCAGGCAGCACGGCGGCAGCGCTGGCCAGGGCGAGAAGCACGAAGGCGTGGTCGTAAAGATCGCGCGTGGCGTCGATGACGCGGTGGTTCAGGTCGAAGCGCCAGGCGTAGCCGCCGTCCGCATGCGCCGCATGACGATCGAGAAACCCAAGCCCTAAGCGGACAACATCCAAAGCACCTGGAACGCCGGCTGAATGCGCTTTGGAAAAAACAAAGATCTGCCGCGCCGCGACGCGCAAGCGCCGATAGTCCGCCGTGCACCCTGAGCCATCAAGAGCCAAAGTCTCGAAGAAGCTCCCGCGCTCCCGATCGACCCCACGCTCCAGCCAAAGCGGCCAAGCCTTTTCCCTAAGCCAAGCCCGAAGTCCGGAGGCCGAATGTCGAATCAAGCCAATACCCAAACAAGAAAAAGTTTTTTGCTTCTTTTTTTCAAAAAAGAAGTCCTTCCTTCAAACCCCAAGCAAAGGCCGCAAAAACGCCAGCAAATCGCCACCAGGAAACAAATGCCCAGCCACGCCCGCGGCAGCGGCCGCCGCCATATCGCTATCCTTGTCCCCGACCATCATGCATCGCCGGGCATCCAGCTCCCACGTCTTGATGAGATCGATCAACATTCCAGGCGCCGGCTTGCGCCAGTCGGAATCAAGCCGGTAGCCTTCGACAGTGCCCTCTGTGTGATAGGGGCAGTAGCGCCAGTCATCGAGCGTTCCGCCGGCGCGGCGCAATTCATCGGCGAGCCAGATGAGCAGGGCATCGACTTCAGGCGTGCCATACAGCCCACGCGCCACGCCCGCCTGGTTCGTCACCACGAAGACATGCCAGCCGTGTGCTGTTGCCAAGGCCACGGCCTCGCGGGCGCCTTCCATCCATTCCCAGCGATCCTGGCTGCCGACATAGCCGTGATCGACGTTGAGCACGCCGTCGCGGTCGAGGAAGAGGGCAGGGCGGTTCATGCAGAATGACAATTCGCGGCGCGCATGCGCGAGGTCGTCCGGAATGCCGATATCGACAAACCAGCCATGCTGCCGGGTTGCCCGCAGCGTGCCGGCCCGCGCCAGCGCAGGCAGCAATTCGCGCTCGAGCGAACATACCGGCGAAAGCTGGTCCAGCACGCGCCGGTCGAGGGCATAGATCCCCGCGTTGATGGTGCCGGGTCCTGCCTCGGCCGATACCGGCCGATCGCGGAACTCGCTGACGGCATCGCCATCGAGCGTCACTGTGCCGTAGCGCGAGGCATCCGGAATGTCGCGCACGATCAGCCGCCCGAGCACCGTATCCGGATCATGCGCGAAATCCGCGACAAGAGCTGCCACGTTGCAGTCGAACAGGCTGTCGCCGTTGCACATCAGGAAGCGCTCGTGCAGGTGCGGCCGTGCGTGAAACAGCGCGCCGCCGGTGCCGGCGCGGTCCGGCTCCTCCGAGAACACCAGCTTGACACGCTTCGGCAGCGAGGCGGCCGCATCCTCCACGGCATTCTGCACGGCGTCCGAGAGGTGACCAGTCAGGATCAGGAACTCTTCGACGCCGAAGCGCAGCATCTCCCGCATCAGCCAGGCGATGAATGGCCGGCCGCCGACGTTCAGGACAGGCTTCGGCGTTTCTGCCGCGATGTCGCCAAGCCGCGTCGCCAACCCGCCGGCCAGGATGGCGCACTGGCGCAACGTCGCGGGACGTTGGCGCATCAGGTGAACTCATCCTCGCGGAACATGGCATTCTCCACTGCGAAAAGCAGGGCGTGACCGGCCGTCATATGGAGCTGCTGCACCACCTGGCCGAGTGCTGCCGGAACGCGCAGAAGCAGGTCGCAGGCTTCCGCCATCGCTCCTCCCTGCGCTCCCGCAAAGCCCAGGCAGACCATCCCTTTCGCGCGCGCAGCTTCGATCGCCGCCAGGATGTTCGGCGAATTACCTGACGTGGACAGTCCCAGGAACACATCGCCGCGCCTTCCGATCGCCTGCACCTGACGCGCGAACACGGTCTCGAACCCATAATCGTTGCCGCAGGCGGTCAGGATCGGCGCACTCTCCGACAGCGCGACAGCGGCCATCGGCGGCCGGTTATACAGCACGCGCGACACGAACTCCGCCGCCAGATGCTGCGCATCCGCGGCCGATCCCCCGTTGCCCGCGAGCAGCACGCATCCTCCGCCCCGCAACGCCGCTGTGATTCGCGCGGCCATGCTCTCGAGCATCGAGGCCATGGCCGGATCTCCGGCGAAAGCGGCCGCAGCATCGGCGGAAATGGACAGGTAACCGGAGACTGGGTTTTGCATCCCCGCTGCTGTGCCTTAGTTTGCCCCGCGCTGCCAAGCGCCGGGATCGGCAGAAGGGCCGAGAGCCCCTGGCTCGCTGTCGCCGCCTTCTAACACCCGGAGGGATTTGCTATATGTGCGATGAACCGAGGGGTTTGGCCCGCGACGATGCCGAATGGGAGCTCCGGATGGATCAGATGCGCGCCGACATAAGGCTCAAAACCGCTCAGGCTGCTTGATCCACACGGCCCCTTGAACGTTCGCCTGCCATGAGCAGCCTCCCCATCGCGGAACGCCGCGGCCACGCGCGCCGCGCCGTCGTACGCGCCCGCGCGCCCCTTCGCCTGGGCCTCGCCGGCGGCGGCACCGACCTCGTCAGCTATTCGAGCGAACACGGGGGCGCCGTCCTCAACGCCACCATCGACCGCTACGCCTTCGCCTCCATACGCGCCCGCGACGATGGGAAGATCTACTTCGAAGCCTGCGACCTCGGCCGCGAGGAAACGCACCCCGCCGCGGCCCTCCTGCCCGAGTCCCAGCTCCTCCTCCACCGCGGCGTCTATGAGCGCATGATACGCGACTTCCATGGCGGCGAACCTTTGCCGGTGAGCGTCACCACCGCGGTGGACGCCCCGATGGGCAGCGGCCTGGGCTCCTCATCAGCGCTGGTCGTCGCCCTCATCGAAGCCTACCGCGCCTTCCTCGACCTGCCGCTGGCCCGCTACGATGTCGCTCACCTCGCCTACGACATCGAACGCGTGGACCTGGCCCTGGCAGGCGGCCGCCAGGACCAATATTCCGCCTCGTTCGGCGGCATAAACTTCCTCGAATTCCTCCGCGACGGCGAAGTCATTGTCAACCCGCTCCGCTTCTCCGAAGGCGTGGTCAACGAACTCGAATCCTCGCTCGTCGTGTGCTTCTCCGGCCAGTCCCGCGCGTCAGATGCCATCATACGCCAACAAACCAGCGGCCTCGCCGCGCACACCCCGGACGTCCTCGACGCCATGCATCAGCTTCGCCAGGACGCCATCGACATGAAGCGCGCCATCCTCATGGGCGACATTCCCGAAGTCGCGTTTCTCCTCGAGCGCTCATGGCTTGCCAAGAAACGCACCGCTCCTGGGATCTCCAACGCCGCCATCGAAAAGCTCGAGGCCCTGGCACGAGCCTCCGGCGCTATCGGCGCCAAGGTGTCCGGCGCCGGCGGCGGCGGGTTCATGATGTTCGTCGTGCCTACTGAGCGGCGGCACCGGCTGATTACCGCCTTGGCGGAGAATGGGGGGATGGCTTACCCTGTGAAGTTTACCGAGCGGGGTAGTGAGACTTGGGCTTTGACTGGTAGGCGGTAAGGCGAGTGGAAGTAAGCATGTTCTTTTTTGAAAAAAAGAACCAAAAAACTTTTACGTGTTTGGGCCGGGCCTTTCCACAATCTCGGTCCCACATCGTAAAAGTTTTTTGCTTCTTTTTTTCAAAAAAGAAGTCCTTCCTTATGGTACCTCATGCGTAAAAACCTGATCTTCATCAGCCACCGCATGCCCTGGCCGCTCAACAAGGGCGAGAAAATCCGCGCCTGGAACGTCATCCAGCACCTCGCACCCACCTACGACGTGCACCTCGGCTGCGTCGTCGAAGATCCAGCCGACATGGCCCATGTCACACGGCTCGAGTCCGTCTGTGCCAGCGTCGGGGCTTTTCGCATCGACAAATCCAGGCAGAAATACCGCGCCCTGCTGCACGCACGGCCGGGCAAGCCGCTGATGCCGGACTTCTACTATTCGCCCGCGCTACAGAAATGGGTGGATGCGACCATGGCACGTATTCCGATGGACATCCTGTATATCTACTCGGTGGCCATGGCGCCCTACGTCCTCGACCTCGCGCGCGGCGGCAAGATACTCGATGCGCAGGACATCGACTCAGCGAAATGGGCGGAGTACGCGACGAAGTCGAAATACCCGATGAAAGCGGTCTGGGCCCGCGAGGCACGCACCTTGCTCGCCTACGAACGGCGTGCCGCGGCCGCGTGCGACTATAGTTTCTTCGTCACGGAGACCGAGACCAAACGCTTCGCAGAGCTGGCGCCCGAGGTGGCATCGCGCTCCGCCGCTGTCGAGTGCGGCGTCGATCTCGACCGCTTTTCTCCCGACGATATCTACGACACTCCTTTCGACTCGGCCGCTGCGAACATCGTATTTACCGGCAACATGGATTATTGGCCGAATGCCGATGCGGTCATCTGGTTCGCGCAAGAAATCCTGCCGCTCCTGCTGAAGCGTGTGCCCCACGCGCAATTCTGGGCGGTCGGCGCCAACCCCGGACCTGACGTGCTCGCGCTCGCATCCCTGCCGGGCGTGCACGTGACCGGCCGGGTCGAGGACGTGCGCCCCTATGTCGCGAACGCCTCGGTGATCGTCTGCCCATTGCGCATCGCCCGGGGCATCCAGAACAAGGTTCTGGAAGGGATGGCCACGGGAAAGCCCGTCATCGCCTCACCTCCCGCCTTCGAGGGCGTACGCGCCAAAGCCGGCCGCGACCTGCTGGTCGCCGACGGTCCGGCTGCGTTCGTGGAGGCCATTTGTGACGTGCTCGACGGTAAACATCCTGGGCTGGGCAGTGCCGCCCGCGATGCCATGGTTACTGGCTATGCCTGGTCGTCCGTCCTGGCGGCCATGGACCCCATGCTCGAAAGCGCCGCCGTGCCGCATCGTCTCGGATAGGCGTCGAGATATCGGCGCCCCGGCCACGGCCGGGGCGCAGGCCCTTTCCACTAGTTGATAATCGGCGGCGGTGCATCGGACCCAGAGAACGAGAACGCGCCGTTCCCGACTCCGCCGGAGAAAGACTCGAAGCTTCCGGCGACGTTGTTGTAGTTGCTGGGCGTGCTGACGATCACCGTCGCATTCCCGCTATACACCTGAGAAGTCAAACCGTTGCCGGCAACGCGCAAGAAGCTGAACTCGCCCGAGGCTGGGCAGTAATAGCCAGTGAGCGCGTTTTGTACGCCGCCGTTGTCGCCAAACGTGCCAAGGATTTGCGGGCACGAACCGACTGTGCCCTGGCTCGTGATGTTCATCAGGATGTTGATGCTGTTGTTTGCACGGACTTCGTAGTTTCCGAGTATCGAGGCGGGGAAGGCGGCGAGTGCGGAGCCAGTCGCGAGAAGGCTGGTGACACTGGCGGCCGACAGCAGCTTGACGATGTTCATGATGATCTTTCCTTTTGTGTGTTGAAGGGTTGATGATTGTTCTAGTGGTTCAGGCTGAATTCGTATTTGCCGAGCGAACCGACGGAGCTGTATTCATTGAAGCTGCCGCCCATCAGAAGCGAAAGCGTGAAAAGCTGGCCGGTCGGCGGAACCTGATCAAGGCTTCCGGAAAACACCTGGAATGTGGCGTTGCGGGATCCCTTGCGCATGAACGCCACGGCGCCGCTCTGCGGGCAGTAGTAGCCGGTCATGGCGCTGAGGCTGCCTGAATTGACATCCGTGATCGTGCCGGCGATCGACTTGCAGTAGCCAACGGCGGTCGCCTGGCTGCTGACGTTGACGGAGAGAGGGTAGCCGTTGGCGTCACCGGTCCAGACGCCGACGACGCTGACCGGCCAGGTGCTGGCGGAGGCGCCGGAAGTGGCGGCACAAGCCAACAGCGCGGCTGCCACGATGGTTTTGCGTAGCGAGATCATTGTGAAAACTCCTTTGTCATTGCAGCGAGTTCTTCGCCGGCCCCGGACTTTTCGGAACGGCTGGTGTCTAGTTGGACTGGTCCGCCGGGGTCTTCCCGCGCTGTGCAAAAAACGTCGGCCGCACCACGAATAAAGTTTCGTAAATTATTCGGAACAAACCAGCGTCGAGGATGTCCGGTTTGGGGGGCGCTTCGCGTCACTTCTATCAGCGGCGCCAAAACGGCGGCGTCATGGGATCAGCGGAGCGACGACAGCATGCCCAACCGGTTCAATGACGCAGCGGGGTTCCGCACCCTGCAGAAAACGATGATCTTGTCGGCACAGCGAGCGGCTCTTCGCACTGCGAAACTGGCACGGCGGCAGGAGCGCATAGTCGCTTATATCGGCACGAGGTTCACCGATCCGTCTGTCAGTGCAGGCGAGGCGGCACGCGCCCTCGGCATGTCTCTGCGGGGATTGCACCTTGCCCTTGCCGACACTGGCGAGTCCTTCAACAAGGCCGTTCGGCGCCACCGCCTTGCTGCATGCCGCGTGCGCCTGCAGGCGCCGCAGCGAAGTGACAGCGTGACGGAGATTGCTTTCTCGTGCGGCTTCAACAGCCTTTCGAGCTTCTACCGCGCGCTTGAAAGTTGTGAGACAAATGCAGGGCGCTTGACGGTCAACGCTGGTGGCTATGTTCCGCCGGGAGCGGCGGCGCACCCCTGACGGCAGCCGAAGTCGCGTTGGCTAGGGTGTAAACCCCAGCACAAGCTCCTGTATCCGCACCGGATCGGACTGCTCCATGACCCGCTGTGAAAAGCGCGCGCACTCGGCAATGGAGACAGCCCGGACAGCCTGCTTCACGCGAGGAACGGCCGAAGCATTCATGCTGAACGACCGTATCCCAAGCCCCAGAAGCAAAGGGATGAGCCGCGGGTTGGCGGCCATTTCGCCGCAGACCGAGACCGGCATGCGCAGGCGCAGGGCGGCCTCGGTGGCGAACTGGATCAGCCGCAGCACAGCAGGATGCAACGGATCGTACAAGCCGGCGACGCCTGATGCCGCACGGTCCACAGCCAGGGTGTACATGGCGAGATCGTTGGTGCCGATGGCGAAGAAATCCGCTTCCAGCGCCAACGCATCTGCGGACAGTGCAGCACCTGGCGTCTCGATCATGATGCCGAGGGGAGGCAGCGGATCAGGCAGTTTCTCGCCGCGCCGGCGCAGGCGCTTGGCGACACGTTCATAGACTTCGCGTGCGGCGCGCACTTCGCCGGTGTTGGTCACCATCGGCAACAGGACACGCACCGGCCCGGTCTTGCTGGCGCGCAGGATCGCGGCCAGCTGAGTCTCGAAAAGTTCAGGCGAGCGCAACAGCAACCGCAACCCGCGCACGCCGAGCGCCGGATTATGGTCCAGCGTCTCGGGCACCACGCCATGCGAGACCAGCGCGTCGATCTCCTTTTCGCCGCCCCAGTCGAGCACCCGTATGGTCACCGTCTCGCCGTCCATGGCGTGCACCACGGTGCGATAGATCTCCGCCTGCGCCGCCTCGTCCGGCAGCGTGTCGCGGTTCATGAACAGGAACTCGGTGCGGAACAGCCCGACGCCGGCGGCACCCGACTGCGCAATCAGCGGCAGCTCTGCCAGCAGTTCCAGGTTGCCCTGCAGCTCAACCGCCTCGCCATCCGTCGTGCGCGAGGGCAGGCGGCGCAGGCGCGCAAGCTTCTGCCGCTCGCGCGTGTAGGCGGCGACGCCCTGCTTGGCCTCGGCGAGCACCTCCATCCCGGGGTTCAGCACCACCCGACCGGTCGCCCCGTCCAGCGTCGCGGTCTGGCCCGTGCGCGCGGCCGCCAGCAAGCCGGGCGCACCCAGCACGGCCGGCACGGCAAGGGCGCGCAGCATGATGGCGGTATGCCCGTCCGTGCCACCCTCTTCGGTCACAATGCCGGCGACGCGCGACGGATCGATCAAGGCGGCATCGGCAGGCCGCAGCGACTCGGCGATCAGGATTGCGCCCTGCGGCACCTTGGCAAAACTCCTGAACGACGCCTCGCTCAGGTTGCGCAGCAGCCGCCGGCCTGTCTCGCGTATCTCGTCCGCACGCCGCTTGCGCGCCTCGGCTTCCTCGCTGCTATCGGTGCGGCGGCGCCCGGTGGAATCCGCGGGCAGGGCGGTCATGGCCGCGGCCAGCACCTCGATCTCGTCCGCGACGGCGGTCTCGGCCGTCACCAGCGCTTCGGCGATATGCCGCCTGGCGTGGCGCAGCAGGCGCGACCCGCCCAGCATCTGCAGATAAGCGTCGATCAGCGGCGCGATTTCGTCCTGCGTCTCTTCCGGCAGCACGCTGAGCCGCGCTCGCAGCTTGCCCAACTGCTTGCGGGATTTCTGCACCGCGCCATCCAGCCGCGCGAGTTCCGCATCCACCGCGCCGGCGGCGATGCTGCCGCGCCTGAACTCGACCTTCGACTCGGCCGCCAGGAACACAGGCCCGATGGCGATCCCCTGGCTGACCGGGATTCCTTGGTAGATCTGCTCCTGGTCGGGCTCAGTCCTGCTCATTGAAGCCGGCCTCGATCAGGCCCGCGATGGCATCCATGGCCTCATGGGCATCCCACCCCTCGGCGCGCAACTCGACGGTGGATCCGATGCCCGCGCCGAGCATCATCAATCCCATGATGGACCGCGCGGAAGCCGTCTGGCCGTCACGCAGGACATCGACATTGGCGGTGAAACGCTCGGCCATCGCGACCAGCTTGGCCGCGGCCCTGGCGTGCAGTCCACGCCGGTTAACGATTTCGATGGTGCGGCTGACAACCGCGTCGCCGCTGCTGGGGTCGGCCTCCGCCCCGCTCACAACCTAGCTTTCACAACCTGGCTTTCACGACCCAGCTTTATAGGAGGCCGCCATGAAGGGCGCCTGCGGGAAAGGCAGCGGCGCATCGGGCTTCATCGAACTATGCCGCGGATCGAGCGACCGGCAGATGTTGGGCCTGCTGCAGGTGGTCAGCACACGGGAAGCAGCCGCGATGTATTTCCGCCCCGCCATCTCGGCCGACCCGGTACACTCGGACAAGGTCTGGTGCGACCGTGTCTTGGCCAGCTTCACCAGCATCGGCAGGTTCACGCCAGCGATCACCTCGACGCCGCCGCGGTCCATCATCGATATGGCGAGGTTGCTCGGCGTTCCGCCGAACATGTCCGTCAACAGGATGACGCCGTCGCCGGCGTTCACCTCGTCGATGCACCGTTCGATGTCCTGCCGGCGCTGTTCGACGTCGTCGTCGGCGGCAATGCAGATGGTAGCCACCCCACGCTGGGGTCCCACCACATGTTCCATCGCCAGGCGCAACTCGTATGCCAGGCGTCCATGGGTGACCAGAACCAATCCGATCATGAACTCTGTCAGGCCTCCTTAGCCTGTGGCAGCGACGTGCTGCCCCATTCCCTGTCTCCGGTCGAGGCGTCGTCGCCCTCGACCGTCACCCCCGCAGCGGCTTCGGCCTGTCTAACCGCCGGGCGAGTAAGCTCCCGGTGAGTCACCGTTACGCGCCACCCCGCAGTTCCCTCCGGGAGGACAAGGCGGAGCGTAGTCAGCCGGTCTGCGAGCGTCTGCGCCACATGTACCGAGCGGTGCTGGCCACCGGTGCAGCCCACCCCGATGGCGACGTATTTCTTGCCCTCCTGCACGAACCTCGGCAAGAGCAAGGTTAACAGATCCGTAAGCTTCGCCACGAAGGGCTTGAAGTCAGGATCGGCTTCCACATAGGCCGCGACCTCTGCGTCGAGACCCGTCCGGTTTCTCAATATGGGCACGTAATGCGGGTTTCGCAGGAAGCGCGTGTCGAAGACCAGGTCTGCCTCGCGCGGTAACCCCTCTGGGTAGGCGAACGAAATCAATGAGCAGGTCATTCCGGGTTCATCATTAGCGGCGTGGCCAAACCGTTGTTCTATCATGCGCCGCAACATGGGAAGCGGCAGGTTCGACGTATCCAGCAACAGGTCGGCCGCGCTCCTCAGTTCCGCCATTAAGGCCACCTCGGCCGCCACGCCGTCCGTCAGCCGCCCGCCGGCCGAAAGTGGATGGCGCCGGCGCGTTTCGGTAAACCGTCGGAGCAGCGAAGCCTCGTCAGCCCACACAAAGATCATCTCTGGGCGCAGGGCAGGGTTGAGCCTCAGGCGTGACAGGAGGGCGATCAAAGCCTTCGCATCGAAGCCGCGGCTGCGGGAGTCGACGCCTATGGCGATCGGCCCCTCAGCCCGGTTGACCATATCCTCCATGAGCGGCAGGGGCGGATTGTCCACCGCCTCGTATCCGAGATCCTCCAGCACACGAAGGCTGGACGCCTTGCCGCCGCCCGACAGCCCGGTGACCAGCACCACGCGCCGCTTGGGAGATGAAATTGGCGTCACGTTCCGCAGGCTCACGCCAGCGCTCCTGCCACAAGGGAAACGGTGCCACGCAGGCACTCCAGCGCGAGCGCCACAATCTGGGGCGCCTGAGCTGTCATCGGATCCACATACACCATAGGCAGGTGAAGATCAGGAAAACGTTTTGGTTGCGGCAACCGCTCTCCCCGCTCCAGCCGGACGACCAGACGCAGCGCCGCGCGCTCTACGAAGGGCAGCCGCACAATTCCGAGACCACGCACCTCGAGCAACCCCGCCAACGCCTCAGGCGCTTTGGCGATGCCGTCCTCAACTTCCACCTGGTCATCCGCTACCAACGCAAACCCCCGGTCGAGCAACCGGAGAACCAAAGACGATTTGCCCGCCCCCGGTGGACCTAGCAGCAACACGCCGTCGCCCTCGAAGGACACGCAGCTTGCGTGGAAAACGGTCACGAACACTCCAAGCAAGAAAGCAGTTCTTTTTTGTAAAAAAGAACCAAAAAACTTTTTGCACATGTGGGCTGCGCCTGCCCGCAAGCACGCACCCACAATGTAAAAGTTTTTTGCTTCTTTTTTTCAAAAAAGACGATCTTGCTTGCCTTACGCACGAGGCAACCGCACCACAAAACGCGCGCCCAGCACGCGCCCGCCTGCATCCCGGCGGTTTTCCGCACTGATACGCCCGCGCAACGCCTCGACAATCTGCCGGCTGATCGACAAGCCCAGCCCCGAATGCTTGCCGAACTTCTCTCCCTCCGGCCGCTCCGAATAGAACCGGTCGAACACATGCTCGAGGTTCCCCTCGGGAATGCCGGGGCCCTCATCCTCCACAGCCAGCTCCACCGTGCCGCCGGTTTCCCGTGCCCTGAGATGGATGTTTCCCCGCTCTGGTGAGAAACTCTGCGCATTGCCGATGAGATTGCGCAGCACCTGCACCAGGCGTCCCTCGACTGCTTCCACCACCAGCGGCTGCTCCGGCAGCTCCACATTGATCTTCGCATCGCCCTCCCGGCGCGTCGCGTCGGCAATTTCCGCCAGCGCCGCCATGATCGGGACCACGTCGATCGGCTCCGTGGGCGTGCGCGACAATTCGGCATCGACCCGGCTCGCATCGCTGATGTCGCTGATCAGCCTGTCTAGCCGCACCACGTCGTCCTGGATGATGGCGAGCAGCCGCTGCTGCTGCTTCGGATCGCTCACCCGATGCAGCGTGTCGATGGCACTGCGAATGGAGCTCAGCGGGTTCTTGATTTCGTGCGCCACGTCGGCGGCAAACCGCTCGATGGCGTCCATGCGCGCCCAGAGCGCCGTGGCCGACGCCGCCAGCGCCTGGCCCAGCTCGCCGATCTCGTCCCGCCGGCGCAGAAACGGCGCAGGCACCGCGCCGGTGCGGCCATGACCCTCGCGCATGTCGTGCGCCACATCGGCCAGAAGCAGGATCGGCCGCGCGATCGTCAGGGACAGATACCAGGACAGCAGCACCGTCAGCAGCAAGGCCAGCGAGAACAGGCCGAGTATGGAGATACGCACGGCAAACAGGCTGTCTTCCACCTCCCGCGCGTCACGCGTCAGCAGAACGATGCCCACCGTATGGCGGTCGCGCTCGACCGGTTCGGTGACCGTTACCAGCAGCCGGTTGTCGGCAGTCCGCCTGATGTAGGGCGGCATTTCGTGGCTGTCGTTCGAGCTGGTCAGACGCAGCTCCTCGCGCACGTCCGGCTGCCAATCCGCGCCCGCCGCATTCGGGCTGATCTCCACCCGGCTGCCTCCCTGATGCGGCAGCCAGTCCAACACCTGGTCGTAAACACGGCCGACGAACCCGATGATCTTCCCACGGTCGGCCGCGGGCGGCAGCGGCTCGTCTCCCACCGCTCCGCCGGCGCCCTCCCGCACACGGCTGTCCGCCACCAGAGTGCCGTCCGGCGCATAGATCTTCGCGCCGGCATTCGGCGTGGGATCGGTCAGGCGACGCAGCAGCGGCCGGGCCAGGTAGGGCAGCAGCACGGGATTGTTGGGATCGGTGACACGCACGGCGCTTTCGCCCAGCGCGCCCGCATAGATGCGCGCCTGCTCACGCAGCGCCGAGACCTCGGCTTCGAGCAAGCCATCCTGATACTGATCGAGGTAGAGCAGCGCCGCCAGAAGCAGCGCCAGCGGCACGAAATTGACGAGCAACACCCGCCGCAGCAGCGGCGACACCCAGCGGGTGCGTCTCAGGCGGGTTGGCGTCTTCGAGTCCTGCATGAAGCTAATGTGGCCCAAGCCGGGCTTTGCGGCCATTGCAGGAAGGGAAGAGCTTCTTTTTTGAAAGCCTAGGCGCGGCCGACCCCCAAGGACCAAGCCAAGTGGCAAAAAGTTTTTGGTTCTTTTTTCAAAAAGAACTTACTTCCTGCCACTTGCCTTGCCCTAAGCCGCGATAGGCAGCCGAGCCCGGATCAGCTTCTCGATGCCACGCAACTGAGCGCGTTCCCCATCATCGCAAAGGCTGATGGCCCGGCCGGCGGCGCCAGCGCGCGCGGTGCGGCCGATGCGGTGGACATAGCTCTCGGGCACATCAGGCAGGTCGAAGTTGATGACGTGCGTGACGCCGTCGACGTCGATGCCGCGCGCTGCGATGTCGGTGGCGATCAGCACGTTCACAGAGCCCTTCTTGAAGTCGGCGAGTGCGCGCTCGCGCTGGCCCTGGCTCTTGTTGCCATGGATGGCATTGGCGTTCACGCCGGCCGCGGTCAGGTGCTGCACGATACGGTCCGCGCCGTGCTTGGTGCGGGCGAACACCAGCGTGCGGCCCATTTCCGGCTGCCGCAGCATGCGTGTCAGCACCGCGCGCTTCTCGGACTGGGCGACGAACACCACGCTCTGGTCGATGCGCTCGGCGGTCGTCGCGACAGGGGTCACCGACACGCGAACAGGATCACGCAGCAGCGCATCGGCGAGCGAGGCGATCTCCTTTGGCATGGTCGCAGAGAAGAACAGGCTCTGCCGTTGCGCAGGCAGTTCGCGTGCGATGCGCTTGATCGGCACGACGAAGCCCAGGTCGAGCATGTGGTCGGCTTCGTCGAGCACTAGCACTTCGGTCTTGTCGAGGCGCACATGATGTTCGGAGAACAGGTCGAGCAGGCGCCCTGGGGTCGCCACGATCACGTCCACGCCTTGTGCGACGGCCTGGATCTGCCTGCCCTTCGGCACGCCGCCGAAGATCAGCGCCACGCGCACGCCGGTCTGTTTGCCGTAGGTACGGAAGCTCTCGGCGATCTGCGCCGCCAGTTCACGCGTCGGCGCCAGCACCAGAACGCGTGTCGAGCGCCGCTCGTAGGGCTTCGGCGACTTCAGCAGGCGGTGCAGGATGGGCAGCGCGAACGCGGCCGTCTTGCCTGTGCCCGTCTGCGCGATGCCGAGCAGGTCGTGGCCTTCCAGCAAATGCGGAATGGCCTGTTCCTGGATGGGGGTAGGGGTCGTATAGCTCGATGCCGTCAGGGCACGGAGCAGCGGCTCGGCGAGGCCGAGCGCGTTGAATTCAGTCATAGGACGTAAAAACCTTCAGGAGCCCACCGGTTAGGACGGGCGAGAGCGGTCGGCAGGACCGCAAGCCGGCGCGAAAAGTCGAGAAACGGGAACCGGCCAGGTTTTAGTCGAACGGTCGCGTATTGCCGCGCCGCACAATAATGGGGAATGAAGCTGCAAAAGTCAAAGGAAAAACCGCTTTTGCTGCGAATACAACGTATTACTGCCTCATCGCCGGCAGGTTCCAGGGCGGCGTCGGTCCTTGGGAGCCGGGTAGCGGCCAGGACGGCGGTTGTTTGCCGAAAGTGACCTAGGCCGCGTGAGGCAATCCGGCCGTAGCGAATGCTGGAGGCGAGAGCATCTTCCTGCTACCCAGAAACGCCAGGAGAGTGCCATGCAGCGCGCGGAAAAAAGGCCAGACACAGTGCTTCCCGGGAAGACCGATTGGTCTCGAATCGACGCGATGACGGACGACGACATTGATTTAGCAATTGCCAATGATCCCGATGCAGCGCCAGCGCTCACTGTTGAGGAAATTCGGCGGGAGTACAAGCCAGCGCCTGCTCGCATCACGCGTTGAGCGATGATGTCCCGTCAGGCTTTGGATGGAACGAAGAAAAGCGCTGGATCAACCTTGAGAAACACGGCATCGATTTCGCGGCATTGAGCGCTCTGTTCGAAAAGCCGACGCTGGATCGCGTCGATGCACGGAAGAATTACGGTGAGGAGCGCGTCAATTCCCTAGGTGAGTTGGACGGCAGGATCCTTAACGTCACTCATACCGAACGCGACGGGCGCATTTGGTTGGTATCCGCACGCCCGGCCAAGGAGGCCGAGAGAATTCTTTACCGAGAGTTTAAAGTTGGCCGGTTTCGCAGCGACCACTCAGCCTGAATATTCTCCGAAACTCACCTGAGTCCGTGACCAATTCCGTGATCATGGCCGAGCCCTATGCAGGGCTGCTGGCTCAAGCGCTCGGCCTTGCCGAAGCGGCTGGCTTCAAACCGGAGACAATCGAGCTTCATCCAACCAGACCCTGGTCGTGGATGCCCGCGGCGATCTGGCCCGCGCCGCTGCTCGCAACCAGACAACCGAAACGCCCAGGCGAACTCGTCTTCACCGCAGGAGGCACCGCCGGCGCAGTCGGCGCCGCCCTCCGCCGCCACGGCGCCCGCGTCGTTCAAATTCAAAATCCCCGCATGCGCCTCGATCGCTTCGATCTGGTCGTTGCCAACACCCATGATCAGCTCACCGGCCCGAACGTCATCGTCACCCGCACCGCCCTTCACCGGGCAACCGCGGCGCGGCTGGCGGAAGCAAAGGCGCTCTGGACCCCGCGCTTCGCTCACCTCCCGCGCCCCCTCGTCGCCGTCCTCGTCGGTGGGAGCAACGGCCGCTTCCGGCTGGAAGCCGCCGAAGGCCAGCAGCTCGCCGCCCAACTCGCCGCCATGATGCATGCCGACCAGATCGGCCTCGCCGTGACGCCCTCCCGCCGCACCTCTCCCGAAGTCCGGCGCATCCTCACCGACACCCTGGTACCCCTGGGCGCCGACATCTGGGATTTTACCGGCGACAACCCCTACTTCGGCCTGCTCGCCTGCGCCGATGCGATCGTCGTCACCATCGACAGCATCTCCATGGTTTCCGAAGCCGCAGCCACGAGCGCGCCCGTCTTCCTCGCCGACCTCCCAGGCAAATCAGCCCGAATCCGCCACTTCCTCGCCCTCATGGCCCAGGAGCGCCGCGTCCGCCCCTTTGCCGGCCGGTTCGAGAGCTTTCCTGTCACCCCGCTCGACGACACGCCCGAAGCCGGCGCCGAAGTTCGGCGGCGCCTGGCGCTCTGATGCAGGCGCTCTGATGCGATTTTACGCGGCGCGAACCCCGGAGTAGGAACCGCGCATGCTCGACATCCAGACTTTCGACGCCCGGCGTGGCGGCAACGTCCTCTACAAGGCCCTCGTCCACCCGCTCGCCGCCGAGGCCCTCGCCAGCCTGGCGGCCGAACTGGGGCAGGGTGGTCCACTGGCGATCTTCGACCCGGAAGGCACCGCTGCAGCCCTCTACGCCCTCCATCCTGAACTTCCCGTCCCTTGCGCCTTCTTGGTGCAGGACGTCGCCCACCTCGACCGCACCCTGGCCGGCATTGCCGCACGCCCGGTCACCGAGCTGGCACAGGTGAAGTTCTCGACCCTCCTGGTCGCCGCCTTCGACACCAGGCGCCTGGAAGCCCGCCTCGCGACCCTCTGCGCTCCTGGCGTCCGCATCCTCTCGCTCGACCGCGCGCGCATCCCATCCGCCATGCTCACCAACCCCAGAAGCTATCTCGACCGGCTGAATTTCGCGACCAACCACGCCTTTTTCCGCGACGAAGCCGGTCTCTCCACGCGCCTCGTCAGCGCCAACTACTGGGCCGGCTACGGCGCCACCGCCGTACGCCTCTGGCTCCGCCTCTTCGACGCGCAAGGCGCGCAAATCGCCACCTGGGAGCAGGAGCTCGGCCCCACCTCGGGCGGCTTCGCGATAGACAGCCGCGACATACGCGCCCGCTTCGGCCTTCCCGCCTTCACCGGCCAGCTCTTCATCCACGCGATCGGCGTCGCCGGCCACGACGTGGTCAAATACGCCCTCGACGTGTTCGGCACCGAGGGCGACCCGAGCCTCTCGGTCACGCACGACGCCAACGCCTGGCCATCGGACCGCTACGCCGGCCTTCCTGCCCCGAACCCGCACGAGCAGGTTCTCCTCTGGGTGCAGAACAGCCACGCGGCGCCAATACCCGCCGGCGCCATCACGCTGGACCGCATGGGCGCAGAAGCCCCTGTAGCTCTGGCAGAAGAAATCCCTCCCTACGCCAGCCGGGCAATCGATGTTGCCACCCTTCTCCCGGGACTACACTGGCCCGCCCAGATCGAGCTGCGCGCCGGCCGCCACCTGGTTCGTCCGCGTTATGAAATCACCGCCGCCGGACGCACGCGCATCGCCCACGTGAACGTCGAGCGCGCCGACCTCCGCCCCGACCCAGGCATCAAGACACTCAGCAACCTGCTCGGCCGCGGCTATATCCTTCCATTCCCCATTCTCGCACCGGAAAAATTCCGCACCATCGTCCAGCCCAATCCCATGGCCGAGACGCAGTCGACCCTCCCTATACGCCTGGACGTCTTCGACGCCGCAGGCCGTCTGCTAGGCCAGCGCTTCCTCGGTAACCTCCCGCGCAACCACGACTTCGCCGGCGACCTCGACGATTTCGGCCCGGACGCCGCGCATGCCGAACTCACCTACGACTTTCGCGCAGGCGGCGACGCGGACGGCTGGCTACACGGCCTTTTCCGCTACGAGCACCGCACCTCCGGCCATGTCACCGAAACCAGCTTCGGCGCGCACATCTTCAACACCGCCATGACCTACCGCGACGAACCGCAATCCTACTCAGGCCCACCCCCCGGCCTCTCCACCCGCCTGTTCCTGAAACTCGGCGAAGGCACACGGCGCAGCTTCTCCCATTTGATCTATCCAGCCTCCGCCGCCTGGCATCCGCTCTCCACCACCACGCTCGAACTGGTGGATCCCTCAGGCCGAACCATAGACACGCACGACATCCGCATCGCCTGCTCCGGTTCCGCGACCGTCAGGCCTTCGGAAATCTTCGACCTCCAGGCTGTGGAGCCAGGCGCCTATGTTCTGGTTCGGGACACCACCTGCCGCCTCTTCGGCTTTCACGGCCTGGAGGACGGGACAGGAAGTTTTTCGATGGATCATATGTTCGGCTTCTGAATCTGAGCGGCAGCAAGCGCGTTCTTTTTTGAAAAAAAGAACCAAAAAGCTTTTGCAATCTTGTGCGGGGCCTGCGTCAAGATCTCGGTCCCACGGTCCAAAAGTTTTTTGCTTCTTTTTTTCAAAAAAGAAGTCCTTGCTTACTTTTTACCTAGACAACCCTCGCCCCTCAGGCCCATCGGCCGCCTCCTGCTCCGCCGCCTCGGTTGCCGCGGGCTTGACGTCATCCGCCGTCCCGACCCGATGCGCCGCCTCGGCATCTCCCGCTTTCGCCTTCTCAATGTCGCGCTTCACAGCGGGCGTTCCGTCATTGCTGCTCATGCCAACTCCTCCATCACGCCACTTTAACGCCTGACCTGCGATTTGGTCTCTGGATCCAGATCTCTTGCTTTTCGCAAAGGTCATGGATGATGGAGCGCCCCGTCACCACCGAAGCCCCGAGCCGTGAAGCGCCTCGAGACTCTTGCTTTGCTGGACCGTCCCCGCGGCGACCACGTCGACCCGCGAGGCGATGCAGATGCAACGCAACTTCGACGGCCAGTACAGCACCTTCGGCGAAACCTCCGTGGCCGCCGCCGTTCCGCAACCAGACGATCTTTCTGCCTTTGCCGCCCTGCGCGCAACGGATGGCGCACTCCCGATTACCATCAGAGAACAGCATAATTTCACAACCCGCTGTCGCTTGGTTCGGTGGCGTGTTGCAGGACACCGCTCCGTTGCAAAGCAGGACGCCCTAACGTCTGCCGAAGTGAAGTAGCGCCTCTTTGTTAAAGCAAAGAAGCGAGAGATTGGACCAGTTGGGGAAGGCTCCGCTGTGTCCCAGCCTTTTGCCATGCGGTGAACTGGCCTTGTCGTTGATAACATGCTACTTTCTACCGCCTGACGTTGCTGTGGTAGCGCAAGAAACGTGTTTGAGGATGAATCATGCCCCTCGACAAACTCACGTGGTTGAAGAGAAAACTCGGCTTCGACGTTGAGGCGGCAAAGAAAAAGAAAGCCGCGGGCGCTGCAGGCGCCGCCCCGATGGTCACCGCGACTGCAACAGCCGGCGCTGCCATGGGTGCTGCGACAGCGGCGGGCTGGCAAGGTGCGCAAGTAACGCCCGCCACTGCGGCCTCTGGCCCGACGATCGGCGCCAACAGGCAAGCGCCGCCCCCAACTCCCGCTGCTGCTTTGGGCGTGCAGATCGGCGCCGATAGGCGGCCGAAACCGGTTGCGGGCGCCTACGCTGCGGCCGATAGCTTTCCGCCCGACGACCAGCTCTCCTACACCGGGCCTCAAAGCGAGGCGTCTTCTGCTCCTTACGAGACGCAGCTGCCCATCAACATAGGAAGCTACGTCACTGAGGCTGAGGCGGCGCAGCGGCTTAACTCGGGACAGTCGGCACCAGCCGAGAACGGCAACTATGTCACCGAAGAGGAACTGGCGGAGCGGCGCCGGGCGCTCGAGGCAGCGCCGGCCTACGGCGGCACCACATACATGACCCAAGAGCAAATAGAGGCCCTTAAGCAGCAAAACGCAGATTCGGACGATGAGGATGAAGACGACGAGGATGAAGATGAGGACCTTACGGGTTCAGTCCCGAGATCCGGACGCAACTTCAAAATAGACAAGGAATCGATAGACAAGAAGGTAAAGACGTTCGAACCCGTCGATGCGTCGAATACCGACTACGCGCGTGGCGTCAAAGGCGCCACCGGCATGAAGGGCAAATTCGCGGGCGACGAGTATGCCGGCGAGCATAACCAGGCCGGCTGGCGCGAGAAGCCCTGGAACGTCGATGGCGGCGACACCGGCATCACCACGGCGCTGAGCAGCGAGCAGGAAAGAAAAGACAACACGCTCGTCCTGCAGGAGGATGGGACCTACAAGACTGCCGATGGCCGCGACCCAACCGGCCAAACACGCGGCTATGCCATGGACCCGAAAACCGGCGAGTTGGCGACCTTCACCGAGCGCATAAACATCGTGACGGAAGGCCCGAACGGCGAGAAAAACCTCTCGCCCAACCTGGGCGTCACGCAGGGCATCAGCAACTTCAAGCGTGGCGATGGCGACCTTGAGGTAACGCACCACACCACCGCCCTCGGCGGCGATGTGGTGCTGGATGAAAACGGCGAGGCGAAGCTGGATTCACGCGGCCGCCCGATCATGAAGTCGCGCGAGGCCGCATCGGCCGGCTTTGTGGAGTTCAACTACCTTGGCCAGATGGTGAGCATCAGCAACGCCAGCGGCCACTACAAGCCATCCGTATCCATGCTGCTCCAGGCGGTCGAACACCTGTCAAAACAGGGCGCTTTTTTTGAAAACGAAATCACCGATGCACAGGGCCATGCGGTGGATTCCGACAGCAAGCCGGGACAACTTTTTGCAGCAGTTCAGGAAAAGCTGAAGCAGAAGGCGCCTTTGCTGCAGCTTGCGCAGACTAAAACCACGGAACTGGCCGAAGCGACCGATGAGAAGGAGCAGGAGCGTCTCGCCAACGAAATAGAAGATATCAGCAAGCAAATCGAAGGCCTGTCGAAGGAGCTGGAGGCCCCAACAAAGATCCTGGCCAAGCTTGGCATTGCGCCATCCATGCGCATGCGCAGCAACGCCCGGGTCGAGGTCACCGAGGCGAAAGCGGGCATGACCGGCGCTCAAATCCGCACAGCCGCCACTACCAGGACGACCGTCAAGGATTTTCTGAAATCCGGCGGCAACAAGGATCAGCTCGAACTCAAGACGACCATGATGAAAGAGTTGGAGGGAAAGACTGCCGGCAAAAAGGAAACGCTGGATCGGATGGCCGAAGTGCGCGCAAAGCGTTCCTCAGGCGACAGCGAGCCTGCTCCCAGCCGAGAGGATGTCAAGAAAGCCCTCAATGAACTGAAAAATGGCAGCGAGCCAAAGCAAGACACTCGAACAGGCGTGGGTGGTGATGGCGGTAGCCAGGAAGACCGTCCATCCGAAATCAACCCCTATCTGCAAACCGTAGGTGGAAGCGGCTATTCACATGAAGGCGGCACGGAAGACTCCGGGGCAACCAATTACTTCGAGCAGCCTGGAACCGGCTACGGAAAGACCATCCCATAGCGGCAACGGCGGCAAGCTCTAGCAAGCAGTTCTTTTTCGACGCCAGGCATCGCAGGCGAGGCTCTGCCTAAAGCCGCAAGGATCAATTGGTTCTTCTTTTCAAAAAGAACCTCCTTCCTTCCCGCCCTTGCGCCCGACCCGAAGCTTGATAGGTTCCCCCCCGTTCACGGGAGAGCCTTAGCCTTGAAGCATATCCTACTCGCCACCGCCGCCTTCCTAGCCGCATCGCCTGCCTGGGCCGACCAGCAGCCTCAGCCCATGCCGCTCCCGCAGCCTCCCGCGGTCGCAACTCCCCAGGATGTGCCCTACCCAGGCAAGCTCGGCCTCACCGTCGATGCGACAGATCTCGCCCGCCACATCTTCACCGTTCAGGAAACCATCCCGGTCTCCAAGGCCGGCGACATGGTGCTGCTCTATCCCGAGTGGCTGCCTGGCGAGCACGGCCCTGCGAACCCGCTGGTCGAACTCGCCAGCCTGGTCATCACTGCCGGCGGCAAGCGCGTCGAATGGACGCGCGACGTCGTCGAGGACTACGCCTTCCACATCAAGGTGCCAGAGGGCGCCACGTCGCTCGACGTGCATTTCCAATTCCTGTCGCCGCCGGACGATAAGGAAGGCCGCGTCGTCATGACGCCCGACCTCATCGATCTGCAGTGGAACACGGTCGTTCTCTATCCTGCCGGCTACTTTTCGCGCGACATTACTTTGACGCCGACCGTCAAGCTCCCAAGCGGCTTCCATTTCGCAACCGCCCTCGAGCCAGAAGCGGCCGACACCGGGGTAGGGGGCTCCATCGCCT
Source organism: Acetobacteraceae bacterium (assembly GCA_965198825.1). Taxonomy (GTDB): domain Bacteria; phylum Pseudomonadota; class Alphaproteobacteria; order Acetobacterales; family Acetobacteraceae; genus BOG-908. The sequence continues at coordinate 1,499,808 of CBDAQB010000003.1, forward strand.
TCCACGACACCACCCTGAACACACTGGTGGATTCGCCTCTCTACGCCGGCCACTACTTCAACCGGATAGACCTCGATCCGAACGGCAAAACGCCCGTTCACCTCAACGTCTTCGCCGACCGTCCCGAAGATTTGGTGATGTCAGCCGACATGACCGCCAAGCACCGCAATCTGGTGCAGCAGGCTTACAAGACCTTCGGCTCGCACCATTACGACCACTATGATTTCCTCTTCGAGCTCAGCGACCAGCTCTCCGGCATCGGCCTCGAGCATCACCGCTCCAGCGAAGACGGCGTAGGCCGCGGATACTTTACCGACTGGGACAAGGAAGTTGCCGAACGCGACCTCCTGCCGCATGAATTCACCCATTCCTGGAACGGCAAATTCCGCCGCCCGGCCGACCTCTGGGCGCCGAACTTCAATGTCCCCGAGCGCGACAGCCTGCTCTGGGTTTACGAAGGCCAGACCGAATATTGGGGCCAGATCCTCGCCGCCCGCTCAGGCCTGTTCGATCACCAGCAGGCGCTGGACAGCCTGGCCGACCTCGCCGCCGCCATGCAGAACCAGGTTGGCCGCTCCTGGCGCGCCATGCAGGACACGACGAACGACCCCATCATCAACGCCCGCCGCCCGCTCGCCTGGCGCAATTGGCAGCGTGCCGAGGACTACTACGTCGAAGGTCTATTGATCTGGCTCGACGCCGACACGCTCATTCGCCAGAAGACCAACAATGCGAAGTCGCTCAACGACTTCGCCCACGGCTTCTTCGGCATCTACGACGGCAGTTACATCACCGCCCCCTATCAGTTCGACGACGTCGTCAAGGCGCTGAACGCCGTCTATCCCTATGACTGGGCCAACTTCCTGCACACACGCATCGAGGGCCACGGCCCGGGCGCCCCGCTCGATGGCCTCACCCGCGGCGGCTACAAGCTCGTCTTCACGGACAAGGAAAGCCCCTTCTTCAAATCCGAGGAAGGCCGCCGCAAGGCCGCAAACCTGCTCTACTCCATCGGCTTGGGCATCCACGGCAGCACCATCAACGGCGTCTCCTGGGACAGCGCCGCCTATAAGGCCGGCCTCACCGTCGGTGAAAAAATCCTCGCTGTGAACGGCCTCGCCATGGACAACGCCGAAACCCTCACCAGCGCCATCAAAATTGCCCAGACCAGCAAGGCGCCGATCGAACTCCTCGTGCAATCCGACCAGCATTTCCGCACCGTCGCTATCGACTACCACGACGGCCTCCGCTACCCGCACCTCGAACGCATCGCCAACACCCCAGCCCTCCTCGACGACATCATAGCTCCTATCAAATAACCCGGCCCACCGTTGAGCAATTTGGCGACGACGTATTTCGGGGCCGAGTGCTTGGTCTTTTTCGGAAGGCAAGCGACAGGAAGACGTTCTTTTTGGAAAAAGAACCAAAAACTTTTTGCGAGTCTGCCTGTTTGTTTGAGGGACGGCTGGGCTTCTGCGGCTTGTGTTTAGGTGGGGAGCATATGCGGCGGTCATGCTGTGGCCGGTGCGACTCCGTTATAAGTAGAGGCGGACTGTCCAGCGAAGCGCCTTCCGCAAACATGCCGGACGCAGCTAGCTCTTAGATAATCAGTCGCAGCGGACAATTCTTCTTCAATAATGGAAGGCAGAGAAGCCACTGAGAAATGTTCGTCTATGCTCGAGGTCAGGGTCATCCAACTTGTAGCAGCGGTCTCATATCATCGACGCTTCTAGCTTTCTGAGCATGCTTAGAAAATACCCGTTTAGTTTTACCACCTTGATGTACTGTTTGAAGAAATTTGTTCAGGCTCCTGGTTTCGGCTACGCTTAGAGTACCCGGAGCCGGATGTGCCTGGGCTTTCTGCCAGTCCCGGATCAGTGTGCAAATGTCAGAAGATGAGAGTGCGCTGCTTAGAGCCTTACTAGAAGCTTGCTGTGCATGCCACGCCCTGATAGCAGCGCGGGTTTTGCTCACCTGCGAATCTTGAGCGCCGGAATCGCCATCCAAAGTAAGCGCAAGTCCGACCTTTAGCTGAAGTGACTGCTGGATGGCCAGCCACTCCTCAGGCAGCAGTTCCATGTCGCTGTTCGGCGTGGTGGTTTCGCAAGTTGCGCCGCCTCCAGGATGAACCAACTCGCCTTCAAGCCTTGTCATCCAACCTTTCAGGCATTGGAGCTGAACGTCAGGCCCTGCATCGCCACAAACTTTTTCTTTCTCGGCCTTTACGGCTGTTTCAAGGCCGCTGATGTCATTGTGTACGCCTTGGAGTGTGCGGGTATCCTTTGCTATGATATCATCCAACGACTCCAGGCCGCTTTTCGTCTGCTTGCTGTAATTTTCGGCCTTGTTCGCCGCTTCTCGTGCCTGTTGTTCGAAATTACCAAGGCCACCAAATCGTTCTATTTTGTCAATCTCGTCGGTCGTGGCTTTGATTTTCTCCAGATGCGGAAGAACCAAGTCGATTCGCTTCGCATCACTTTCAAGTTGGTCGATCTTTGAGTTGGCGTGGTTCAATTCTGACGCCTTCTCCGCTAGCTGACTATTAATTCCTTTCAACGTGTCAATTACCGCATCCCGATAATGGACAGCATCATCGGATGCCATTCGGGCCTTCGCAGCAAGAGTAGCCACCCCGCCGTCCGCGGTTGCCTTCTGTATATCTTCGGCAATACTTTTCAATCGATCGATCTGTGGCTGAAAGTTGGTCACTATTTTCTCATCTCCGGAAAGTTGAGAATCCAGCTTTGCAGTCCGGCCTTGCAAGGCAATTACGATCGCGTCCACGGCTTTGCTCTTAAGCTCGTTCAGCTCACTGGTTTTCTTGAGTGCCTCGGCGGAGAATGCGGCGTTCGCCTCGCCTATCTTCGTCTCAGCTTCTGTTCCGGCATCACGAAGTCTTTGCATAATTTCGAAAGATGTCCCACCTATCTTAAAACTATCGACGACTGCAAAGCTGATCGTCGTAACTAGCGCCAAGCTTACAAATCCGCTCAGGATCTTTGTGACAGGCGAACCAAGAAGCTTGTCCAAGGCTCGTTTTACGAGGGCGTCCTCACTCACGCTTGACGGCTTTGCGATTATGCCTTTTTCGTCACTGGCCGGCTCTGCCTCGTCAACATCTGTTTCGGCGTTGTCTCCTCGTCCGTCCTCCCCGCCGTCAGACGAACCCTGGCCGCTTTCGAATTCTACACTCTCGGGCTTTTCGCGATTGAAAACTCCTTCATGAACGTCGACTTGTCTTCCATCGGGAGCCACGCCTCGTTCCGGTGGACGCGAATTGCGACCAGCATCCATCGCCCCTATCAGTTGCCCTAGAGTTTCTAAGGACTCCTGCAATTCAGTCCATGTGTTTGGTGTTGCGATGCTGTCGATGAGTTTGGCGAAGCTTGTTCCAAGAACCTCACCTGCAGACGCAGTTTTCAAAAGCGAGACAATGCAGCTGATCTTGCTGATGAGAAGCGGCGGCAAAGCTTCGTTGAGAGGCGTTAACGGACGATCGACGAGGCCGCTCGAATAAGCGGTGGCAGTCCTAGTGCGGTTCATACCCGCCCCTAGGTGTGGTCCCGGTTTCAGAGCCTTCGCTTCAGCCCGCGTTTCGGCCAACAGAAATCGGGAGGCCGCAGAAGCGGCATCTCGCTCAGCGTCCGTCATCATCCCGCTCCAGCCGGGGTCCGCTCTTGGTGTTACATCATGTTACACTGACTTTGCAACGTTTTCAGACCGAGTCATCAGGGCGGTTGCAGAGCTGCTGCGCAAACGAGCAATTTTTAGGCAGCAGCCTCTGTTGGCAAACGCGCGCCAATGGGCCTTACCCCCGCCGCCGATACCCTCGCATCAGTCCAACCTCGAGCCATTGCTGATGCACATCGGGAAAGTCCCCCTGGCTCAGCTCGACGGCCGCCGCCGGGTAGGTCTGGCAATACCAGGACTTGTCGATGAAGAACGCCTCCCGCCCTTCGTCGAACCCGTAATGCTCGTAATGATGCCGTCCGTTCGGCAAATGGCCGTCGTGCACCGCAGCCGCAATGTCCGGGTAGGCGCTCAGGTAGAACTCCTCTTCGAAGTGATGCAGATACTGCGCCTTGTCCCGAACCTGCCTCGCAGCGCGCAGCATTTCGGCGATCCGGGCATGGTGCATCTGCCGCCACAGGCCGCGTAGCGATGCGTGGGCGGCCGCGAACTGCTGCACCGGAACGGCATAGTGGTAGGGGAACAGGAAGAAGCGATATCGTGAATCGCCAAGCGGCAGGAGGTTGGTGCTTTGGCTCTGCAGCGGATGCAGCAGCCCGAGCACAGGCAGGAAGATATGCTTGGCGTCCGATAGCCACGCCGCCAGCCAGGCGAACGTGCTGACCGACGGCACCACATTCACCGAACGCCTGATACGCTCGAAATCCGCCATCGCCCCACGTGACGGCAGGAACCGCGCATCGGGAAAGCGCCGCTGCAACTCTGCGGTATAGGGCGTGTCCTCCAGCTGGCCGCAGAACACCAGCCGCAATCCCGTCGTTTGCGCCAGTTCCTCGTAGAAATCCGCCGGGATCAGGACGTAGTCCGGGTGGTGCCCGTCCAGGATGTCGCCCTGCCTGATATTGCACAGCAACTCGTCCGCACCCGCGCCAGCTACCTCCGGCCCGTCATGCACGAAGACGTTCCGGTAGGCGTCGGCCGCCAGGAAGTTTTCCATCCGCTGCCCGTAGGTGCGGAGATCCACCCGCTGCAGGCTCCCATCCCGCAGCTTCTCCGCCAGCAGGTCCAGATCCGGCGCCGGATCGGTCACCACCTCTGTCCGCCCAGACTCATCCTCGACCGGCGGATGAACGATTTTCCAATCATTCAGGCCGACATTGGAAATCACGCAGCGGCCGACCCGGGAGGCGAGCGAAAGTGCCACCATGTACTGGATCATCTGGTTTGCCAGATTGCCCATTTGCGAGACATGCACGACCGGCACAGCCGCCGGCGCATCAAGCACGGCACACCCTATCGCGTCGCCATCCGATACGATATCAATACAACTTGCCGAGCGGCCCGCTTGGCGCTCTGGTGCGGCAGCCAGCCTCATGCGAGTGGACATGAAATCAGCAGTCTGCCTGATCGTGCGCAACGAGGCGCGCGATATCGCCGAATGGATCGCCTTCCACGCCCTGCTCGGCTTCGGGACGCAAATCATCTTCGACAACGGGTCGGACGATGGCACCACGCGCATCATACGCGCCGCCGCGAGCCTGCATGACATCCGCCTGCACGACTGGACGGACCGCTCCAAGAGCGCCCAGACGCGCGCCTACCAGGCCGCCTGCGAGGCATACAAGCTGGAGTTCGACTGGATCGCCTTTACCGACTCCGACGAGTTCCTGATGCCGGCGCAAGATGAACCGATCGATGATTTCCTCGCCCGATTCGAAGGCTGGAGCGGCATAGCCGTTCACTGGGCGGTCTATGGATCGAACGGGCACGTCGAATATCCCGCAGGACTCGTGCTCGACGACTTCACCACACGCGCCGACGCCAGCTTCTTCGCCGCGCGGCATGTGAAATCCATTGTCCGGCCCAGCTTCGTGAACTCTTGCCTCAACCCGCATTGCTTCGACCTCCGCGGCCATACCGCCGGCAGCTACTGCGACGCACGGGGACACCCCATGCAGTGGTGGCCCGCCCCGGAACACGGCGGCATCCTGCCCGGCCTGTCCCTCGAACCCCCCGATTATACCGCAGCACGGGTTAATCATTACTTTACAAGATCGAAAGCGCACTGGATTGCCAAGCTCAAGCGTGGCTACCCGGACAATTTCGCCATCCGCCGCATGGAGGAGTTCGCGGAAAACGATCGTAACGAAATTGAGGATCCGATTGCGCGGCGCTATCTGCCGAGGCTTAGGAATGGCGTCGCGAAGATTCAGGCAAGGGTAAGGTAAGGAAGGCGTTCTTTTTTGAAAAAAAGAACCAAAAAACTTTCGCGATGCGGGACCGAGATCGTGGAAACGCCCGGCCTCAAGGTCCAAAAGTTTTTTGCTTCTTTTTTTCAAAAAAGAAGATTCTTACTTAACTTTACCTTTGGTCTCCCCCAGCCTCGCGGTAGTCCGCTCCACAGTCCGCACCATAGTCTCCCCAGCCCGCGTCACCGCAGGGTCGGCGTGCCTGAGCAGCCGGTCGGCCGTCAGCAGGGCAGGGGAGAGAATGCCGCGTATATCGTGCCTGAGCGTCGCCACCTGCACATCCACCTCGGCCAGCCGCGCGGCTGCGGCCGCGCCCTCCGCCCGTGCCTTCCGCAACCGCTGTGCCGTCACGATCCAGCCCACTGCCGCGATCACCGCCGCCAGAATGGCGAATATCACGCGCTCCACCTGATCATCGCTGCCCTTGCCAAATCCGCTCCCCCGACGGTATAAGCCGCCCCCTGCCACGGGGCGCCGGTCGCCCCGCGTATGCCGTTGGAGTTTACCCGTGAAGCGCACCTACCAACCATCCAAACTCGTCCGCAAGCGCCGGCACGGCTTTCGCGCCCGCATGGAGACGGTCGGTGGCAGAAAAGTGCTGGCGAACCGCCGTGCCAAGGGGCGCAAGCGGCTCTCGGCCTGACACCGTGGCGCCGACCCCGGCGCCCAACCCGCACCTGACGCGCCGCGCCGAGTTCTTGCGGGTGGCCGCGAAGGGCCGCAAGGCTCCCACCCCCGGCCTTGTTCTCCAGGTGCTCCCCACGCCAGGCAGCGGTCCTGTGCGACTTGGCTTCACCGTGACCAAGAAGGTGGGCAACGCCGTCATACGTAACCGCACCCGGCGCCGGCTTCGTGAGGCCGCGCGGCTGCTTTTGCGCGACCATCCCGCCGAAGGCGCCGACCTCGTCCTCGTCGGCCGAGACACCACGCGCACCCGCCCGTTTCCCCAGCTCATCGAGGATCTGGCCAAGTCGATGGCCAAGCTCGGCGTTGCGCCCAAGCCATGAACCGCCTGCTTGCCGGCGCCCTGGTGCTCCTTGTCCGCCTCTATCAATGGACCATACGTCCCTTCCTCGGTGCCAACTGCCGCTTCGCGCCGAGCTGCAGCGAATATGCAATCGAGGCGCTTCGCCTGCATGGCCCTCTGCGCGGCGCCGGGCTTGCGGCCTGGCGCATTGTGCGCTGCAACCCGTGGCACAGCGGGGGTGCCGACCCGGTTCCCTGCTGCGCCGCCCATAAAAACGAAGCCAGAGCATCCTGATGAACCAGAAGAACCTGCCGCTGTTCATCGCAATCTCCATCGCGATCCTGCTCGGCTCCCAATATTTTCTGCCGCACAAGCCGCGCCTCGCGCCACAGGCGGCTGTGGCAACCCGCACCACGCAAAGCGGCCAGACCCCGTCTGCGCCGGCACTCGACCTGGCGCCCGCCGGTCACCAGCCCGTCGCTGTGCCGCCCCCCTCGGCGAACGCACCGCGGCTTCCCGTTGACGCCCCGCGGGTCGAAGGCAGCATCAGCCTTCAGGGCGCCCGGCTCGATGACCTCCGCCTGCGCGACTACCGCGAAACCGTGGACAAGAACTCCCCTCTCGTCCGCCTTCTCGAACCGGCGAACGACCCCCAGCCGAGCTACGTCCAGTTCGGCTGGAGCGCCGCGCCCGGCATCCATGTCCCGGCCGACGACACCATCTGGACCGCCGCAGGCGGCAACACCGCGCTCTCCGCGAACCATCCCGTCAGCCTGTCCTGGGACAACGGCGCGGGCCTGACCTTCCACATCGATCTTTCGATCGACGCCAACTTCATGGTTTCGGTGCGCCAGTGGGTGCACAACGCGGGCACTGCGCCGGCCGCCGTTCTCCCCTGGCAGCGCGTCAAGCGCGACTACCTGCCGGCGCCCACCAGCGGCGGCTACGGCGGCGTCTTCGAAGGAATGATCGGCGTCACCGGGCACGAGGTCCACAGCCAGGCCTACGCCGCGGCCAAGAAGGAGGCCGACAGCCACGCGGACGTCGCCTACCAGCAGGACGCCTCGGGCGGCTGGTCCGGCTTCACCGACAAATACTGGCTGACCGCCCTGATCCCCGACCAGTCGGCCGCCGTACACACCACCTGGAGCCACTGGCTCGACGACAACGCCGACCGCTTCCAGATCGATTATCAGACCGCCGCCCCGCAAACCGTCGCCCCGGGCGCGGACGCCGCAAGCACCAGCCGCGTCTTCGTCGGCGCCAAGGAGGTCAATCTCCTCGACCGCTACGAAACCCGCGACGGCATTCCGCTTCTCAGCTACTCCGTTGACTGGGGCTGGCTCTTCTTCATCAGCAAGCCGATCTTCTATGTCATCGACTGGCTGAACGCCCATATCGGCAATGTCGGTATTGCGATCCTTGTCTTTACCACGCTGGTAAAGATCCTGTTCTACCCGATCGCCGCGCGTTCCTACCGCTCGATGGGCAAGATGCGTCTGCTCGGCCCGAAGATCCAGGCCATGCGCGACCGCTACAAGGACGACCCGGCCAAGCAGCAATCCGAAATGATGGCGCTCTACAAGGCCGAGCAGGTGAATCCCGCCAGCGGCTGCCTGCCGATGCTGCTGCAGATCCCGGTTTTCTTTGCGCTGTACAAGGTGATTCTCGTCACCATCGAAATGCGCCACGCGCCGTTTTTCGCCTGGGTTCACGACCTCTCGGCAACCGATCCGACCAACCTCTTCACGGTCTTCGGCCTGATCCCCTGGAACCCCACCGTGATCTCTCCCTTGCTGCACCTGGGGATTTGGCCGCTCATCATGGGCGCCACCATGTATGCGCAGCAGAAGCTCAACCCGCCGCCGCCCGATCCCACGCAGGCGCGCATGCTGCAGTTCATGCCGCTGATCTTCCTCTTCATCATGGGCCGCGCTCCTGCAGGCCTGGTGATCTACTGGTGCTGGAACAACCTGCTCACCATAGCGCAGCAATGGTACATCCAGCGCTCGCAGAGCCTGACCAAGACAAGCAAGGTCAAGCCGGCATGACCGGCGACTCCGGGATGCTCGCATCCCGGGAGCCGACCCCCGAAGAACGCGAGCTTGAACTCGAGCAGGCCCGCGTTCTCTTCGCCGGCGAGTGCAAATTCTTCTACGCCGCCCAGCGCCTCGACCAGCTCCCTGACCCCATAGGCCCCGAGATCGCCTTCGCCGGGCGCAGCAACGTTGGCAAATCGAGCCTCATCAACGCGCTCACCGGCCAGAAAGCGCTGGCACGCGCCTCCAGCCAGCCAGGCCGTACCAAGCAGCTCAATTTTTTCGACCTCGCCGGCCGCCTGGTGCTCGTCGACATGCCCGGCTACGGCTACGCCCAGGCCGCCAAGGAGGTGAAGGAGGATTGGCAGGGCTTGATGTTCGACTATCTCCGCGGCCGCCAATCGCTGCGCCGCGTGATCCTTTTGCTCGACGCAAACATCGAACTCAAAGCCTCCGACCACGCCGTCATGGACCTGCTCGACCGCGCCGCTGTCACCTACCAGCTCGTGCTCACCAAATCGGACGGCGTCAAACCCCCAAAACTCGTCCGCAAACGCGCCGAAGTAGAAGCCGCCGCCGCCAAGCATCCGGCAGCATTTCCAGAAATCCTCGTCACCAGCGCGAACAAATCCACCGGCATCGACATCCTGCGCGCCGCCCTAGCCACCCTCGCCAACCCGCTACCCTCCACGGCCGACTACGCGCCGGATGAGACGCCCTAAAGGTCCACCACGAAGACGCGAAGAACGCGAAGGTACACGAAGATGGACCTGGAAGCCGTCGCCACCGCGCTCGTGGACTCAGGCCTCAAGGTGCATCGAACGCTCGGGCCGGGCCTCTTGGAGTCGATCTACGAAGAATGCCTCATTCGGGAACTGCAGATCCGCGGCATTGAAACGCAGCGTCAGGTATCCGTTCCGATCATCTACGAAGGCCGCGCGCTGACAACAAACTATCGGCTAGACATGGTCGTAGCCAATGCGATCATCGTCGAAATAAAAGCTGTAGAAACTCTCACAAACCTTCATGAGGCGCAGCTTCTCACCTACCTTAAACTCTCAAACTTCAAAATCGGCTTTCTCATAAACTTCAATGTAAAGCTCTTCAAAAACGGCATCCGTCGCCTGATCAGGGCATCTTAGTGAACCTTCGCGCCCTTCCCATCTTCGTGGTGGAACTTGTGGGCGTCGAAACAAGCGCGCAGAGCACTGGAGAGGCGGCCCTTACCCCTTGACCCCACCCGCAACACCCCCCTAACCACGAACCCCATGAGCACCACGCCCGAGCAATACGCCCGCGCCACCGAGCAGGCCCGCATCCTGGCGCAGGCGCTCCCGTTCCTCAGGCGCTATGCCGGCGCCACCATCGTGGTGAAATACGGCGGCCACGCGATGGGCGACGCCGAGCTCGCCACCGAATTCGGCAAGGACATCGCCCTCCTCAAGCAGGTCGGCATGAACCCCGTCATCGTCCACGGCGGCGGTCCGCAGATCAACGCCATGCTCAAGCGCCTGGCCATCAAGTCCGAATTCGTGGACGGCTTGCGCGTTACCGACGCCGCCATGGTCGAAGTCGTCGAAATGGTCCTTGCCGGCACGGTGAACAAACACGTCACCGAGCTCATCAACAGGGCAGGGGCCCTGGCCGTCGGCATCTCAGGCAAAGACGGCGGCCTGATACGCGCGCGTAAGCTCACCCGCACCGTCACCGACCCGGACAGCCACATCGAGCACATGCTCGACCTCGGCTTCGTCGGCGAGCCGGACGTCATCGACGTGCGCGTTATCCACGCGCTCACCGGTTCCGGCCTAATCCCGGTCATCGCCCCTGTCGGCGTCGGCGCCGACAACCAGACCTACAACATCAACGCGGACGACGCGGCAGGCGCCATCGCCGGCGCGCTGCACGCCACCCGCCTGCTCATGCTCACGGACGTCCCCGGCGTGCTGGACAAGGAAGGCAACCTCATTCCCGAGCTCTCCATAGTTCGGGCCAAAGCCGCGATCGCCGACGGCACCATCTCCGGCGGCATGATCCCCAAGGTCGAGAACTGCCTGGAAGCCCTCGGCCTGGGCGCCAAGGGCGCCGTCATCCTCGACGGCCGAGTCCCCCACGCCGTCCTCCTGGAGCTGTTCACCGAAGCCGGCCCCGGCACCCTGATCCACCGCTAGACCCCGTGTAGGGTGGGTAAGCAAAGCGCACCCGCCACGCTCGCCCAAAACAAAAATACCCAAGCAAGCCCCGGAGTGTCCCAAGGTCTCCACCGAACCATTCTCCCGGAAGACCGCCACCCAGGAGACCCTAAATGCTCGCTCAAGCGATACCGATCCAAGAAGCCCTAACGTCCCCCGCACCGTTCAGCGACGAAGCCTCCCGCCTGGCGGCCGTGCGCACCCGGAACCCCTCGGCCGACGGCCACTTCCTCTACGCCGTCGCCACCACCGGCGTCTTCTGCCACCCCTCCTGCGCCGCCCGCCCCGCGCGGCGTGAAAACATCAGCTTCCACGCCACGAACGCCGATGCCGAACGCGCCGGCTTCCGCCCCTGCAAGCGCTGCCGTCCCGACCTTCCTCTCAAGCCGGAGCGCGAAGCAGCCATCATCGAGGCGGCCTGCCGCCTGATCGAGCAAGCCGGGGAAGCGCCGAACCTCGCCACCCTGGCGGCGGCCGCCAGCCTGAGCCCGCACCATTTCCACCGCCTGTTCCGCCGCATCGCCGGCGTCACCCCGCGCGCATACGCCGCCGCGCACCGCCAGACCCGCGTGCAAACCCGGCTCTCCGCAGGCGCGCCGGTCACCGAAGCCCTCTACGAAGCCGGCTTCAATGCCTCCAGCCGTTTCTACGAGGCCGCCTCCGCCATGCTCGGCATGACGCCGACGCACTACCGCACCGGCGGCCGGAACGAGACGATCCGCTATGCCGAGGGCCTTTGCACCCTGGGAATCGTCCTCGTCGCCGCCACGGAACAAGGCATTTGCGCCATCCTCCTCGGCGATAACTCGGACATTTTGCAGTCCGACCTTCACGACCGCTTCCCAAGAGCCCGCCTGCTTCCCGCCGACCAGGATTTTGCCGCCTGGCTTCACCAGGTCATCGCCCTGGTGGACAATCCGCGCACAAACTCCACGGATCTTCCGCTGGACATTCGGGGCACCGCCTTCCAGCGGCGCGTCTGGGAAATCCTGAGCACCATTCCGCCAGGCACGACCGCCACTTACAGCGAGATTGCCGCCCACCTCGGCACGCCCTCAGCCGTGCGCGCCGTGGCCGGCGCCTGCGCCGCCAACAAGCTCGCCGTCGCAATCCCCTGCCACCGCGTCATTGCGACGAGCGGAGACTTCGCCGGCTACCGCTGGGGCCTCGACCGCAAGCGCGCCTTGCTTACGAAAGAACGTGCTTAATGTTACCAGATACCGAAACGCTGGCCGCCGGCCTCGACACCGCCGGCTACGCCACCACAGGCCCACTCCTGACACCCGAACAGTGCCAGGCTCTCATCGCCAGCTACCGCGAAACCAGCCTGTTCCGTAAACGCATCGTCATGGCGAACCACGGCTACGGCAGCGGCGAATACCAGTATTTCGCCTATCCGCTCCCCGCGCTCATCCAGACTCTACGAGGCCAGCTCTACGAAAAACTCGCCCCTATCGCCAACCGCTGGTCCGAAACCCTGAACCTGACCACCCGCTACCCAGCCCACCACGAAGCCTTTATCGCCGAGTGCCACAACGCCGGCCAGCTCCGCCCAACGCCGCTTCTCCTCCGCTACGAAACTGGCGACTACAACTGTCTGCACCAGGACCTTTACGGCGCGCTGCACTTTCCTTTCCAGGCCGTCTTTCTCCTGAACCAGCCAGGCCAGGACTTCACAGGCGGCGAATTCATCCTCACCGAACAACGCCCCCGCATGCAGTCCCGCGCGGAAGTCGTCACACTTGCCCAGGGAAAGGCCGTCATCTTCGCCGTCAGCCAACGCCCCGTTCAAGGCGCCAAAGGCCCCTACCGAGTCACCATGCGCCACGGCGTCAGCACGCTACGCTCCGGCCAGCGCCATACCCTCGGCATCATCATGCACGACGCCAGCTGACCATATCCGCCGCAAGCAACGACAATGCGGCGGGCGGGATCTTATCCCTTAGTGCCCGATAGAATTCGGCCGCCAAGGCTCGCTGCCCTGCGAAGCCGGCTTTCCAAGACCATACCGAAGATCTGCGGAGTAAATCTCGATCTCGGTCAATAGAGACTTCGCACGTGCGAAGCTGTAGTGCTCCAAGTTCGTGCGTACCTGTGCCATTTTACTCTCGATGATGGCCATCAAGTGTGGGGTATCGTTCATCTAAGCCTCCCATTCTTCTTCGTTAGAGGAAGGCTACCACGACTAATCTTGGGCGGAACACACATCCAACCAGAGCCAGGATTGCATCGGAAGCATAGCTTGAAAGAACACCATCTTGTGTACGCATAACTGCCCGGGAGGGCGGCAAAGATGTTTTACGGGCGAAACGTGAAAGGAAAGTAAATCAAGGCAAGAACTTCTTTTTTGAAAAAAAGAAGCAAAAAACTTTTGCGACTCTGGGGCGAGATCTTGGAAAGGCCCCGCCCCAAGTCCCAAAAAGTTTTTGGTTCTTTTTTCAAAAAGAACCGCTTACTTCCTCCCCATGCCCCACCACGACCTCCCCGCCCGGATCACCGAGATCTGGGAACGCCGCACCTCGCTCAACGCCCACACACAAGGCCCAGACCGCACCGCCGTGGACGAAGCGCTCGACGCCCTTGACGCAGGCGAACTCCGCGTCGCCGAACCCACCGAAACCGGCTGGACCGTTCACGCCTGGCTCAAGCAGGCCGTGCTCCTCTCCTTCCGGCTCAACGACAGCCACCCCATGCCAGGCACCGGCGCGCCCGTTTTCGACAAGGTGCCGCTCAAATCCACCACATGGGACGAGGCCCGCTTCCAGTCCGCGGGCTTCCGCATGGTCCCCGGCGCCATCGTCCGGCGCTCCGCGCACATCGGCGCCAATGCCGTGCTCATGCCCTGCTTCATCAACGTCGGCGCGCGCGTGGGCGAAGCCACCATGATCGACACCTGGTCGACCGTCGGCTCCTGCGCTCAGGTCGGCGCCCGCTGCCACATCAGCGGCGGCGTCGGCATCGGCGGCGTCCTCGAGCCCTTGCAGGCGAACCCCGTCATCATCGAGGACGATTGCTTCATCGGCGCCCGCTCCGAAGTCGCCGAAGGCGTCATCGTCGAACGCGGCAGCGTCCTCTCCATGGGCGTCTTCCTCGGCGCCTCCACCAAGATCATCGACCGCAACACAGGCGAAATCTTCGCCGGCCGCGTCCCGGCCTATTCGGTCGTCATTCCAGGCACCCTGCCAGGCAAGCCCCTGCCGGACGGCACCCCAGGCCCCGGCCTTTCCTGCGCGGTCATCGTCAAGCGAGTCGACGAGCGGACGCGCAGCAAAACCTCCGTCAACGACCTGCTGCGCGACTAGGCGGGCTGCCCCGCCGCGGACGGCTTCACGATCGCCCCGAACCCCACCCACAGCGCCACCGACGCCAGGGCGAAGCTGCCCAGGATCAGGAACATCGCCGGATAGCCGAGCAACTGCGCCAGCCATCCGCCGATGGCCGGGCTCAACGCCGCGCCAACCCCCTGCACGGTCAGCACCGCACCCTGTCCCACATTCACCCGCCCGGTGCCGTCCAGAATGCGGGCGACCAGCCCAGGCACCGCCACGCTCTGCAATCCGGCGCCGATGCCGTCGAGAAACTGCACGGGATAAAGCCCCCAGGCGGAGATCATCTGCGACGCCACGATCCCGCGCACAGGCAACGCCACGAACGAAATCAGCAGCACCAGCCAATAACCTTGCCTGTCCGCCATGCGCATCGCCACGAGCGACGCAGCGATCATCACCCCCTGCGCAATCACGATCGTCTCCGCCACGAAGACCGCCGGATTGCCCTGCTTCGCGCCAACCACCGCCATGCCGAACATCGGCAGCATCGCGCCATTGCCGAGGTGAAAGCAGGCCAGGCTCGCGGCCAAAATCAGCAGCGGCTTGCACCGGAACAGCACTTTAAGACCGCTCGCCTCGCCGTCCTGATCATCCTTCACCTTCAGCCCGCGCGCGGCCCTGTCGTCGATCGCCTTCGAGGGGATCATCAGCACGGAAACGATCGAGAGCACGCCGAACACCGCCGCCAGAACGAGCACCGCGGGAAACCCGAATTTCCAGCCGAGCAGCCCTGAAAGGCCCGCCCCAACCATGTTTCCCGCATGATTGAACGCCTGGTTTCGGCCATTCTGCCTGCCGAAGCCCGCTTGCCGCGCGATGCCGAGCGTGATGCCGATCACCGCCGGCCCGATCGCGGCGCCCGCGACCGCCGTCGCCACCTGAGACACCGCCACCACCCAGAACGATTGCGACACCAGGATCATGGCCGAGGCGAGCACAGTGCAGACGCCAGGCACGATCACGTAGAGCTTCTTGCGCTTCGTCGCGTCCACAAGCGCCCCGGCCGGGGCGGTCATGACCATCCCCGCCACCCCGCCGAGCGTCATTACCGTGCCGATCAGCCCGCTTTGCCAATGATGCGCCAGCAGAAACACGCCGAGGAACGGCCCGATTCCCGCCTGCATGTCTGCCATGAAGAAGTTCAGCGCCTCGAGCACCCTGAGTCCGCCCGCTTTCGTCTTTGTCATTGGTCCCCCGCGACGGGCAACGCGTTGTTGGCGAGGGGGTTCAGGAGAGGGAAGCAAGCCGTTCTTTTTTGAAAAAAAGAACCAAAAAACTTTTGCGACTGGGGGCCCGGCCTGTGTGAGTGCCGAGCCAAAACGAGTAAAAGTTTTTTGCTTCTTTTTTTCAAAAAAGAAGTCCTTGCCTGGCTTAACCCAATTTCACCAACCCCCTCAAAGCGTTACCGAAACGGATTGCGAAACCCGTCCAGGCACTTCATCGTCGGCGGTACTAGGACTGGAGTATGCGTGTGTTCGATGTGGCCGACACTGCCGACATCGCGTTCGGCCACTTCCTGATCGATCACCGCCGCCGCTTGCTGATGGCCGCCGGCAGCCCGGTGCCTTTGCAGCAGCGCACTTTCGACCTGCTGGCCTTCCTTGCCGCCAACCGTAACCGCGCCGTGTCGCGTGAGGAAATCCTCCATCACGTCTTCGGCGGGCAGTTGCGCGCCGCCAGCAACGTTCCTGTCCAGGTGCACAATCTCCGGCGCGCCATCACGCAGGCCGGCGGCGATCCCGGAATTATCCAGACCGTTGGCCCGGGCTACCGCTTCATCGCAGACGTCACGAACGCCGCCCCGCCTCAAACCCCCGGCCCGCCGCCCGCACCAGCCGGGGCGCCCGCCCAACCATCCGCGCATAGATGGTGGCGTGACAGCCGCGCGGCCGCATCCGCCGGCGTCCTTGCCATATGCGCCGCGGCTTTCCTCCTCTGGTTCGGCCGGATTTCGACCGGCTTGAGCCCGACGCTCCCGTTCGCGCCGCCGCCTCACTCAGTCGCCGTACTCGCCTTCAGTAACATGAGCGGCGACCCGACGGAGGAATATTTTGCCGATGGACTTTCGGAAGAGCTGATCAACGTTCTCGGCCGGGTCAGGGAGCTGAAGGTCGTCGCGCGCACCTCCTCCTTCTACTTCAAGGGCAAGCAAGCAACGATCGCCGACATCGCCCGCGCGCTCAACGTCGGCGCCGTGCTCCAAGGCAGCGTTCGCCGCCAGGCACACCGCGTGCGCATCGGGGTCGCCCTGAGCGACGCGCTCACCGGCTACCAGCTCTGGTCCGACAGTTTCGACCGCAACGAAGACGATCTGCTGACCCTGCAAGGCGAGATCGCCACGGACGTCAGCCGCGCCCTCCAGGTGACGCTGCTCGGCGAAGGGGCGGCCGACCTCACCTTGGGCGGCACTGCAAACCCCCGCGCCTTCGACCACTACCTGCAAGCCATCCAGCTCCGCCGCAAGAACCAGCTACGCGCTGCCGTGACCGAATTCGCGGCTGCCGTCTCTACCGACACCGGTTTCGCACTGGCTCGCAGCGGCCTGGCCGAAGCCGCCATGCGCATCGCCTGGACCGTTGGCGGCACGCCGGACATCGACTCACTCGTCGCCATCGCCAGGCAGTCGGCCGAGCAGGGCGTCGCACTCGCCCCTTCCATCGGGCTGGTGCACGCGGTGCGCGCGCAGATCCTGCGCGAAGCCGATTATGATCTGCGCGGCGCCATGCGCGAGGCCTCGCTCGCCCGCAGCCTGACCCCTGGCGATGCCTCAGTGGAACTGATCTACGGCCAGGTCGCCGGCTCCCTGGGCCTCGTCGAGGACGCTGCCGCCGCCTACCAGCGCGCCGTAGAACTCGACCCGCTGCGCCAGGAGGGCTGGGCCTTCCTCGGTTTCGGCCTGATGGCGTCGCGCCAGTACGAGGCTTCGATCGCGGCCTTCCGGCACAGCCTTACTGTCGCGACGGGATCCATTCCGGAATTCACCGATCCCATCGGGCTGAACCTGATTTTGCTGGGGAGGCCTGCGGAGGCAATCGACGCCTGCAAGGCCGACAGCACTTGGGCCGGAAACGTATGTCTGGCTCTCGCCTATCAGGCGGCCGGCCGGCGCGCCGACTCCGAACGGGTGACCGCACTGCTGCGCCAGCAGTCCGGCGGCAAAGACCATAATTGCAACTTCGTCATGATCTACGCAGCCTGGAAACGCACCGAGGAAGCGATGCGCCTGTTCAAGGAACTCGCCGACGACCGCAACAGCTGCCTGAACGTCCTCGGCGGTGTGAAGGCAAATCCCTTCCTCGATCCATTGCGACCGTTGCCGCAATTTCAGGCCGCGCTGAAGGCGCTGGATCAGCCGCCCGGCGCGCATAATCCCTGAGAAAACCTGGCCTTAATCAGGCTTAATCCGTTTTGATCCGGATTGATTTCTCCCAGGCCTGGTCATCGCCGTATCGATCGTTCCGCTACCGGCCAGGGCCGCCGCGGTGATTGTCACCATCCGCCACGCGGCTCTCTCCGGGAGGCAAGCGCCGGGAAAATCCCGGCACGGGGGCAGTTGCCTTCGGAACATACGGTAGGAGAACAAAATGAAATCCCTGATCCTCGCCGGCCTTGCGATCGCCGGCCTGGCCGCCGCATCGCAGCGCGCCGAAGCCTGCAATCCCGCGCTGAACCCGAACTTCGGCAAGCACGTCGCCCCCGCGGTCCTGCCGGCCGCCATGCTCGCGCGGGCCAGGCCTTCGATCTACTACGGCGCGTCTATCGTCGGCCTCTGGCACGACGTGCACACCGCCAGCGATGGCACGCTCTTTCTCGAGGGCTACGACACCTGGCACAGCGACGGCACCGAGGACGAACTCGGCAACCTGCCGCCCGCCGGCGGCAACCTCTGCGTCGGCGCCTGGCGCCAGAACGGCAGGCTCGCCGTCCTGACCAGCCATGTCGCCTGGACCTATGATCTGAACAACAATTACACGGGCACGCTGTTCTTCACCGAAAAGAACATCGTGGCTCCCAACGGGCTTACCTACACCGGCACGTTCGACGCCAAGTTCTTCGACACCAACGGCAACCAGACGGCCGAAATCACCGGAACGACCACCGCCGACCGCCTGCAATAGCGCGAGGCAGATCGCCAGGCGGCCCGACGGCCAGCCGCCTGGCGATCTGCTCCGATCGGCGTGGCCTCCGGGGCAGCGTGTGCCGCCCCTGCTACCCACGCTTGCCTTGCTTCCCTATCCCCAGGCGACCCGTTATAGGCGGCGCTAGAGTTTCTGCGGGGAATGCACACTTGCGCATAGCAATGATCGGCGGAGGCTACGTGGGCCTCGTCTCCGGCGCCTGTTTCGCCGAGCTCGGCAACGAAGTCGCCGTTGTCGAAGTCGATGCCGCCAAGCTGGCCAGCCTGCAGAGCGGCCAGATCCCGATCTACGAGCCCGGCCTGCAGCCGCTTGTCGCCGCCAATGCCGCCGCCGGGCGCCTGACTTTCGGCGATGACATCGCCGCCGCAGTCGCCGGCGTGGACGCCGTCTTCATTGCCGTCGGAACCCCCACCAGGCGCGGCGACGGCCATGCCGACCTCTCCTACGTCTTCGCCGCCGTCGAGCAGGTCGCCAAGCATCTGACGGCGACGACGGTCATCGTGACGAAGTCGACCGTCCCTGTCGGCACCGGCCGCCGCGTACGCGAAATCCTCGCCAGCGTCCGCCCTGACCTCGAGACCGACGTTGCCTCCAACCCGGAATTCCTGCGCGAAGGCAGCGCCATTCCCGACTTCATGCGCCCCGACCGCGTGGTCATCGGCGTGGAGAGCGAACGCGCGCGCGAAACGCTGCGCCAGCTCTATCGCCCGCTCTATCTCATCGAGGCGCCGATCCTCTTTACCAATTTGGAAACCGCCGAGCTGATAAAATACGCGGCGAACTCCTTCCTCGCCATGAAAGTCACCTTCATCAACGAAATGGCAGACGTGTGTGAGAGGGCAGGGGCGAACGTGCACGATGTCGCCCGCGGCATCGGGCTGGATGGCCGCATCGGCCGCAAGTTCCTCCACCCTGGCCCAGGCTTCGGTGGATCCTGCTTCCCCAAGGACACGCTGGCCATGATGCGCATCGCGCAGGACCACGGCGCCCCTTCGCGGCTGATCGAGGCGGTTGTCGCGGTGAACGACGCGCGTAAGGCGGGCATGGCAGCCCGAGTCATCGCAGCGGCCGGCGGCTCAGTGCGAGGCAAGACGATCGCGGTGTTCGGCCTCACCTTCAAGCCTGAGACGGACGACATGCGCGATGCGCCGTCGCTCCCCATCATCGGCCGCCTGGCCGAGGACGGCGCCCACATACGCGCCTTCGACCCGGCCGGCATGGAGCAGGCGCGCCCTATGCTGCCTGACCAGGTCACCTACTGCACGGACGCGCTGGACGCGGCGAAGGGCGCCGACATCCTCGTCGTCATCACCGAATGGAACGAGTTCCGCGCCATTGATCCTGAGCGCCTGCGCGAGACCATGGCAGGCGACCTCGTCGTGGACCTTCGCAACATGTACGAGGCCGCCGCCATGCGCGCCGCCGGCTTCCGCTACCACAGCATCGGCCGCCCTTGATGCCTCTGCGCGTCGTCAGCAGGGCCGCCACGCTCCTGGCGGCCCTGCTGCTGTGCGCTGCCGTATCCTCAGCGAACGCCCAAACCGAGCCGCCAGGCGCCGACCAATCGGCCAGCTTTCCGACCATGGCCTCTACCCCCGACCCGCGCGATTTCGTGGGCCGCGCCGACACCCACCTCACCCTGCTGGGCGACCCGATCCGCTTCGCGGGCGCCGACATCGCCTGGCTCGGCCTGCGCGCGGACGCGGGCGGCGCGCGCATGCCGACCCTTTTCGAAATTCAGGATGCGCTTTCGACCGTCCAGGCCCTCGGCGGCAACGCCGCCCGCGTGACCACCCTCGGCGCCAGCGTCGGCTGCCCATTGTGCCTCATGCCTACCCGAGGCCACCTCAACGACGCAGCCTTCGCCCACGTGGACCAGGTGCTGGCCACCGCACGCGACCGCGGCCTCAAGCTCATCATCCCTCTCGCCAGCGGCCCGCAGGATTGCGCCAGGCCGGAGCCTGCAGCAGGCAGCCTCTGCTTCTTCGTGCACGCCCGCGGTGGCCAGGACGCGTCCGCCTTCTTCACCGACCCGGCCATACGCGCCGACTTCATCGCCTACGCGATCGCCGTCATCACCCACGCCAACAGCCTCACCGGCCTTCCCTACACAGCCGACCCGACCATCCTGGCCTGGGAGAACTGCGACGGCTGCGGCGCCGGCATCGACCCCGCCATCCTCGCCACCTGGTCCGAAGCCGTAGGCCAGGCGATCCACGCCGCCGACCCACGCCACCTCTACGAAAACGGCGCCTTCGCCGGCCGCATCGACCCCAAGTCTCCTAACGCCGCCCCCGCCTCCGCCTGGGCAACCCCGAGCGTGGACATCGTCGGCGACTCGCTCCCTCCCAATACCAATCTCTCCGCTGCCGCCGCGGCCGTCGCGAAAGCCGAGCGTGCCTACCTGGTGGACAGCTTCGCCTGGAGCGCCGCCGCCTGGCCGACCCAGGACAAGCTCGAGACCTTCCTCGACAGCATGGCCCACCAGCGCGCCCTCTCCGGCGCCCTTGTCGCCGGGCTGGAAGCCCACGCGGACGGCGGCGGCTATCTCACCGCCCTGGCGGGCGAAACGCCCCTCTACTTTCCTGGCATCGACACGCCAGCCACCAAGTCCGACGACATGCAGGCCCGCAGCCGCGCCATACGCCGCTTCGCCTACCGCATGGCCGAAATCCCCACGCCGCCCTTCACCATGCCGCCGAAGCCGGACATCATCGCTGCCACACACGGCCGCCTGACCTGGCGCGGCGCAGCCGGCGCACTCGCCTACCGCATTGAACGCACCCACGACCTGGTCTCCGCCGGCTCGTGGGAGATCGTCTGCGACCGCTGCACCGACACCGCAGGCCCCTGGCAGGATCCGCATCCGCCCACTGGCCCTGCCTGGTATCGCGTCACCCCGCTGGACGCGAATTTACACGCGGCAAGGCCTTCGCTGCCATTTCAGAACAAGTAAGCAAGACGTTCTTTTTTGAAAAAAAGAACCAAAAAACTTTTGCGACTTGGCACCGCATCGGCGGAGAGGCCGAGCCCGAAGTGGTAAAAGTTTTTTGCTTCTTTTTTTCAAAAAAGAAGGCCTGCCTTCCTTCCTTTCCTTTGAGCGGCTAAGCCCCGCCCATGTCCCTGCGCCCGCGTCCCGAGATCCTTCAGATCCACCCCTACGTCCCCGGCAAGTCCCAACTCCCCGGCGGCATGAAGGTCATCAAGCTCTCCTCCAACGAAGGTGCTTTCGGCCCGCCGCCAGGCGTCGCCGCTGCCATCGCCGCGCGAGCGCCCGAGTCCCACCGCTACCCGGACGGCGGGGCAGGGGCCCTGCGTGAGGCGATCGGCCACTTCTTCGCCCTGGATCCCGCCCGCATCGTCTGCGGCGCCGGCTCCGACGACATCATCTTCCTGCTCTGCCACATCTACGGCGGACCCGGCCGCGACCTGATCATGACCGAGCACGGCTTCTCCATCTACGACGTCGCCGGCCGCCTGGCCGGCTGCCGAGTCATCAAGGTCCCCGAACAAGACCGCACCGCCGACGTGGACGCCATCCTGGCCGCGGTCACGCCCGAAACCGCCATGGTCTTCCTGGCGAACCCGAACAACCCGACAGGCACCTTCATCCCCACGTCCGAAACCGAGCGCCTGCGCCGCGGCCTGCCCCCGCACGTGCTCCTGGTGCTGGACGCCGCCTACGCCGAATACGTGGACCGCCCCGACTACGACGCCGGCGCCGCCCTGGTCGATGCCGGCGACAACACCGTCATGACCCGCACCTTCAGCAAGATGTTCGGCCTGGGCGGCCTCCGCCTCGGCTGGGGCTACGCGCCGCCTGCGGTGATCGAGAACCTCAACCGCGTCCGCTCGCCCTTCAACGTCTCTCTGCTGGCGCACGACGCCGGGATCGCCGCTTTGGCCGAACCCGGCTGGCTCGAGAAAAGCCGCTCCCACAACAGCGCCGAGCGCGCCCGGCTCACCAAGTCGCTGCACGACTGCGGCTTCGCGGTCACCCCGAGCGAAGGCAATTTCATCCTCGTGGACACCGGCTCCCACGCCCGCGCCGCCGGCGCCGACGAAGCCTTGCGCGCGGCCGGCATCATCGTCCGCCGGGTGGACGGCTACGGCCTGCCCACCTGCCTCCGCATCACGGTGGGCCTCACGCACGAGAACGACGCCGTCATCGAAGCCCTGCGCCAGTTCGCCGAACGCCGTGCCCCTCCCGTGCCATGACTGAGCCGCTTTTCCGCCGCCTCACCCTGATCGGCCTCGGCCTGATCGGCAGCTCGATCGCCCGCGCTGCCCAGCTGAACGGCGCCATCGCCGCGGAGATCGTCGCCAGCGACCGCAGCCAGGCCGTCCTCGACCGCGTCGAGGCCCTGGGCATCGCGACACGCACGGAAATCGACCCCGCCCGCGCTGTCGAAGGCGCGGACTGCGTCATCCTCTGCACCCCCGTCGGCTCCTACGCCGCGCTTGCGCAGGCCATCGCCCCCCACCTGTCCCCAGGCGCCATCCTCTCGGACGTAGGCTCCACCAAGCAGTCCGCCGTGCGCGACCTCGGCCCCCTGATCCCCGAAGGCGTCCACTTCGTGCCCGCCCACCCGCTCGCAGGCACCGAATACTCCGGCCCGGACGCCGGTTTCGCCACCCTCTTCGAAGGCCGCTGGGCGCTCCTCACCCCACTCCCAGGCACCGACCCCGCGGCCGTCGCGACAATGACCACGCTCTGGGAACGCCTCGGCTCCATGGTCTCCGTCATGGAGCCCGCCCACCACGACCGCGTGCTGGCCATCGTCAGCCACCTGCCGCACCTGCTGGCCTTCACCATCTGCGGCACCGCCGACGACCTCGCAGACGAAACCCGACAGCAAGTCCTCCAGTTCGCCGCCACCGGCTTTCGCGACTTCACCCGCATCGCCGCCTCCGACCCCGAAATGTGGCGCGACGTTTTCCTCAACAACCGCGACGCACTCTTGGAAATGCTCGCCCGCTTCACGGAAGACGCGCAGGCCATGGCGCGCGCCGTCCGCTGGGGCGACGCCTCCTACATCGAGGACAAGATCGAACGCGGCCGTAAGATTCGCCGTTCGCTTATCGAATTGAAGCAGGCGTAAGGAAGCGCATTCTTTTTTGAAAAAAGAACCAAAAAACTTTTGCGACTTTGCACCGTGCTTGAGGGGATATCCAGCCTACAAAATCAAACTTGGTATTCATTGGTTTGCCCCACCCCTTCGTGAACCTCCGTGGCCTCCGTGTCTTCGTGGTAGATCTTAAGCACCTCTCCTCAAACGAGAAGCCCACCAAAATGCGCCAAAACACAAACAGCCACCGAAACACAACATGAAACCGAAATCAGCAGTCGTCTTCTGCGGCTCCCGCGAAGGACACAACCCCGCCCACCGCCAAGCCTGCATCGACCTGGGCCACGGCCTTGCCGAGCAAAACATCCGCCTTGTCTACGGCGGCGGCCGGGTTGGCCTCATGGGTGCAGTCGCCGACGCCGTCCTCGAGAAAAAGGGTGAAGTCGTCGGCATCATTCCCGAATTCCTCACCCGCATGGAGGTCGCCCACGACGGCCTCACCGAGCGCCACATCACCGACACCATGCACACACGCAAGCGCCAGATGTTTGACCTCGCGGACGTCTTCATCACCATGCCGGGCGGCCTGGGCACGCTGGACGAGACGGTCGAGATCGTCACCTGGCGGCAGCTCCGCCTGCACGACAAGCCAATCCTGATCTGCAACAGCGCCAACTGGGCAAGGGGCCTGCTCGCAGCCTTCGAGACCACGGTCGAGGACGGCTTTGCCCACGCCAGCGCCGCGTCCCTCTACGAAATCCTGCCCGACGTTTCCGCCGTTCTTGAACGCCTCCGCAGCGTCACGCCGCAGCCCGCCGCCGACTCACGAAAACTCTGAAAAGCCTGCATGCCGCAGGCGTTTGCCTAAGTGCCAATGGTTCTGGGTTCTCGCACATAGCCGACGTCCGCGCCGCCCGACCAGGCCCGGCCGTCGGGATATCGCAGCTCGATACCGGCAAGATCACTCTCGTCTGCCAGCGACATATTCACGCCCGCCTGGACATTGCCGAACCGGGACACCGCGCTTTCGGTCAAGGTGAAATGCGTCGTCGAACCGCATCGGCCGCAGAAATGGACCTCGGCCGCCGGGTCTTCCTTGTCCTCCCGGCGATAAATGCTTGTCTCGCCATCGATGCTGACGTCGGAAGGAGGGAGATACGACCAGCGCGCGCCGGACTTGCGGCATAATGTGCAGTTGCACGCGTTGATGAAGTCCGGCCGCCGCGCCACTTCGATGCGGACTCGTGCGCAGAGACAGGTCAGTGTGAGCATGACGCCCTGGTCAAAACGACGAAGGCTCCCGGCTTACGCCGGGAGCCTTCGCATTGTTGTACGGCCGAACAGGGCCGCCCTGGAGGCAATCAGCCGGCGCAATGCGCTCCGACGGGATGAACCCAGGTCGCTGCCGTGATCGGCGACAAACAATGAGACACTGGATCACCTCCTTTCAGTTGTTGAGCCCCAATGCTGGCGATGATTCGCGCGTTCCGCAAGGGGGATGGGGCGCCTGTTCTACGCGGAAATGCGGCTCCTCCCCAGCAGCCCCGCAAACAGGACGCCGGCCACGCCCAGTATCGCCAAACTGCCAGGCTCAGGCACTGGCGAAGCCGGATCGTAGCAGTAGGTGATCGTCAGATTGCCGAACCAGGTGGAGAGATCGCTGGAGGCTCCCAGGGGCATTGGACTGACGGCGCCGAGCGCCAGTGCAGCCAGGTAACTGGTGGCGTTTGGCGAGCCTTCCACATAGTCGCCGAACGCCGCGATGCTGTCCGAGAACGCGAAACCTGCGTTGCCCAGGTAGGCGCTGCCGTTATAGGCGGCGGTGAACCCGCCCACGTTCCCGCTCAACGAAACGCCAGGCGCCTTGAACGTGCCATCGAGGCCAAAATTCAGATGGCTCGGCAAGCCGGGGGAGGTGGTGAGGATGTCAGCCAGGAGCTGCCCCTTTACCGAGGCCGTAACGCCCACAAGTGTGCCGAGCGCCGGGTTGAACAGCGGTCCGCTGACGAAATCGAGCCCGTTCTCGTCCGATCCGCTGAATGCCACGGTCTCAGTCACCACGTCGGCCCATGCCGGGGCCGCGATGGAAATCACCAATGCCACGGCAGATACTGATAAGCACTTCATGAAGCGAGCCCCCGGGTTCAAGCGATGCACGCTACCGTACAGACTCATCAGTGTCGATTCCGTAATGTTCCGCAGTCGCTACTACATGGTGTGTCCGTGGACCACGGATTGACGATCGCCACTGCCGTCCGCTCGAAATCCGCGACGTTGCGCGTCACCACACCCAGCCCATGCACCAGCGCCGTCGCTGCAATGAGCGCGTCAGGTTGCCCGGTGTAACCAGCCTTTTTCCCGTCTCGAACAAGGCGGCGCCACGCCACGAGAATTGTCTCGTCCACGCCCGGACTGCCATTCTGGTCAGCAAGGCCCTCCCGCGACCTGCCGCAAGGGTCCACCTGTCACCCCAAACCGCCATCCGCTATCTAGGCGCCCATGCCAGACGACATACACGACACCCGCCTCAGCGACGCCCTGTCCGAGCGCTACCTCGCCTACGCCATGTCCACCATCATGTCCCGCAGCCTGCCGGACGTGCGCGACGGGCTCAAACCGGTCCACCGCCGCCTGATCTACGCCATGCAGCAGCTGCGCCTGGACCCCGCGTCCGGCTTCAAGAAATGCGCCCGCGTCGTCGGCGACGTCATGGGCAAGTTCCACCCCCATGGCGACGCCTCGATCTACGACGCCCTGGTCCGCCTCGCCCAGGATTTCGCCGTCCGCTATCCGCTGGTCGAAGGCCAGGGCAATTTCGGCAACATCGACGGCGATAACCCCGCCGCCATGCGCTACACCGAAGCCCGGATGACCGAAGTCGCGGCCGCCCTCCTGGCAGGTATAGGCGACGACACAGTCGATTTCCGCCCCACCTACGACAACGAGGACCAGGAACCGGTCGTGCTCCCGGCCGCTTTCCCAAACCTTCTGGCAAACGGTGCAGCAGGCATCGCCGTCGGCATGGCGACCTCCATCCCGCCGCACAACGCAGGCGAGATTTGCCAGGCCGCCATCCACCTCATCGCCAACCCGGAAGCCACCGTCGCCGACCTGATAAGCTTCATGCCGGGACCCGACTTCCCGACGGGCGGCATCCTGGTCGAACCCGCCGACGCCCTGCGCACCGCTTACGAAACCGGTCGGGGCGGCTTCCGCCTGCGCGCCCGCTGGGCCGTCGAACAGGGACGCATGGGCACCTGGACGATCGTCGTCACGGAAATGCCTTACCAGGTTCAGAAATCCCGCCTCATCGAACAGATCGCGGCCCTTCTGGAGGAGAAGAAGCTCCCGCTCCTGGCGGACGTCCGCGACGAAAGCGCCGAACTCGTCCGCCTCGTGCTCGAACCCAAATCCCGCAGCGTCGATCCCGCCGTGCTCATGGAAACCCTGTTCCGCGCAACAGCCTTGGAAACGCGTTTTCCGCTGAACATGAACGTGCTCACCGCAGACCGCACCCCGCGCGTGCTCGGCCTGCGCGATGTCCTGCGCGCCTGGCTCGACCACCGGCACGAAGTCCTGCAGCGCCGCTCCCGCCACCGCCTCGCGGCCATCGAGAAACGCCTGGAAATTCTCGACGGCTTCCTCGCCGTTTTTCTCAACCTCGATGAAGTCATCAGGATCATACGCGAGGAGGATGACGCCAAAGCCGGACTCGTCCGCCGCTTCGAACTCACCGATATGCAGGCCGAAGCCATCCTCAACATGCGCCTGCGCAGCCTGCGCCGCCTCGAGGAAATGGAGATACGCAAGGAACACAAGACACTCACCAAGGAAGCCAACGACACACGCAAGCTCCTGGGCAGCGAGGCGCTGCGCTGGACCCGCATCACCGAGGAAATCACCGAAACAGGCAAGCGCTTCGGCGAGGGTCCGCTTGGCCAGCGCCGCACCACCATTGCCGGCGCTCCGGCCGAAATCGACGTCTCGGAAACCATCGCCATCGAGCGCGAGCCGATCACCGTCATCCTCTCCGCCAAGGGCTGGATACGCGCCGTCCGCGGGCATATCCCAGACGGCGAGGGCCAGAAATTCAAGGAAGGCGACAAGCTTCGCCTCCTCATCCCCTGCGAAACCACCGACCGCCTGGCCCTGCTGGCAACCAACGGGCGCGCCTACACCCTGCGCGCAGGCGACCTCCCGCGCGGCCGGGGCGACGGCCAGGCCATTCGAGTCATGCTCGACATGACCAACCAGGACGACATCTTCTCGCTGTTTATCCTGAAAGAATCAGCAAAATACCTGGTTGCCGGCACCGGCGGCCGCGGCTTCGTCGTCCCCGGTGCCGAGCTCGTCGCGGAACGGCGCGCCGGCAAACAAGTATTGAATCTGCGTGAAGGCGAGAAAGTCGCTGTCTGCACCGCGGCCGAAGGCGACCACGTCGCCGTCATCGGCGAGAACCGCAAGCTCCTGATCTTCCCGCTCAGCCAGCTTCCCGAGCTGCCAAAAGGCACCGGCGTCACCCTCCAGCGCTACAAGGAAGGCAACCTCGCAGACGCCCGCGTCTTCACCCTTTCCGAAGGCCTGACCTGGAAATCCGGCGAACGCACCCGCACCGAACTCGGCCTGCGCGACTGGCTGGGCGAACGCGCTGGTGCCGGCCGTCTTCCCCCAAACGGCTTCCCCAAATCCGGCAAATTCACCTGATAAATTCCAGGGCGTAGGGTGGGCTTAAGCCCACCATCTTTCCGCAAGACCACAAATCAGCAAGCAAGAAAGCCCTTCTTTTTCTGAAGAAAAAGAAGCAAAAAGACTTTACGACTTAGCAAGAGGCACTCAGCGGATCTTGCATCCGCTGCGCTGAAAAGCGACCGCGAAGTCACAAAGCCCTTCGCGGTCTTCGCGCCTTCGTGCTTGATCTTGCTTCTGTTCTCTTACGATCCAGCCTTGCCCGAAAGCACCGGCTGCGAAACATAAACCGCAGGCATGAGCCGCTTCAAAGCCTCGACCTTCGGCATGTCGTTCACCGCGATATACGGATAGTCAGGATGGAACGCCAAGAAATCCTGGTGATACCCCTCCGCCGGATAAAACCCGCTCAGCGCATCCACACGCGTCGCAATCGGCGCGGCATAAACATGCGCCGCATCGAGCTGCGCCACATATGCCTGCGCCACCCGCTTCTGATCCGCGTCGCCGTAGAAAACTTCCGAGCGATATTGCGTGCCCTCATCCGGCCCCTGCGCATCCTTCATCGTCGGATCGAGCGCCACGCTGAAAAACACCTGCAGGATCTTGCCATAGGAGATCTGCTTCGGATCGAACACCACCCGGACGGACTCGGCATGTCCCGTGGTGCCCGTGCTCACCGTCTCATACTGCGCCGTGGACGCGGCGCCGCCCGAATACCCAGCCAGCACCTGCTTCACGCCACGGACATGCTCGAACACGCCTTGCACACCCCAGAAACAGCCGCCGGACAACACGGCAGTCTGCGTTGCCGCACTGCCGGCCGGCATATCGACCGCCGGGGCAGGGACCAGATGCGGCTCCTCGGCCTGCGCGGGAAGCCGCAGCAGAACCACGCCGGCCGCCAGCGCGGCGCCGGCGAGAACCAAGTTCTTCAGGGAAATGCTCACGCGTTGCCTCCCGCCTTATGGAAACTCATCGCCACGCCGTTCATGCAATACCGCAACCCGGTCGGCTTCGGCCCGTCATCGAACACATGGCCAAGATGACCGCCGCAGCGGCTGCAATGCACTTCCGTGCGCTCCATCATCAGGCTGCTGTCGGACGACGTCGAAACCGCATCCTTGATCGGCGCATAGAAACTCGGCCAGCCGGTCCCGCTGTCGAATTTCGTATCGGACAGGAAAACCGGCTGCATGCAGCCTGCACAATCATATCGCCCTTTCCCGAACTCATGATCCAGCGGGCTCGATCCAGGCGCCTCCGTGCCTGCCTCGCGCAGCACGTCGAACGCTTCCGGGCTCAACTTCTTGCGCCATTCAGCCTCGCTCAGCGTGACGGGAAAAGTCGCCGTCGCAGCCCTGCCACGTGGTGCAAAGCGCGTCAGAGCGAACAGGCCGGCAAACGTCGCAGCGCCAGCAAGGAGGGAACGCCGAGTCATGCAGAAAACTCCATGTTGCTGCGGATTTCGCGGCGGGCGCGCCGGCGGTTACGCCAGCGCAGCATCACCGGCGCGCGTAACTCCCATCTAAGGCGCGGCGAAGCGCCTTCCAGAGCCCCAACAGACCGAAACCGCATTTGCCGCCGAGCCACACCCTCGCCACCGATCCCCGTGCCGTGTCGCCCTATGCCGGGCAGGCTGACGCATGGGCAGGGCTACGCCTCCCGAGCCGCCTGTGGCACACAGCAGCGATGACGGACGAAACGCAGGATCAGCGGCTCCGGGCGCTGATGATCGCCGCCCAGGCCGGCGATCCCGCCGCCTACCAGGCCGTCCTGCGCGCCTGCGTGCCGATCGCCGCCGCCACGGCACGCCGCCAGGGCCATTCGCCGGACCAGGTGGACGATGTCGTGCAGGAGGTTCTCCTCACCATCCACCGCGCACTCGCCACCTACGACCCCGCGCGGCCCTTCATGCCCTGGCTGCGCGCCATCGCCTCCCGGCGCGCGGTCGACGCCTGGCGTCAATACGGCCGGCACGGCGGCCGCGAAATCCACGACCCGGACGCCTACCTCAACCACGCCGACGAGGGTCCGGAGGCTGAACAGCAGAGCGTCTCCCAGCAACAATCGGAGAACCTGCGCGCCGCCATCGCCCAGCTCCCGGCCGCCCAGCGCGAGGCCATGGAACGCATGGGCCTGCGTGAAGAGTCTCTCGAGCAAGCCTCGCTCGCCACCGGCCGCTCGAAGACCGCCCTCAAGGTCAATCTGCACCGCGCCATCAAGGCCCTGCGCGGCCGCATGGGTGTGCCCGACGATGTCTGACCAGCTCGAAACCCGCCATGCCAGGCTCATCGAGCGGCTGTCGCAGACGCTGGAGCCGGTCCAGATCCTGCCATCCCCCTGGCGCCGCGCCGCAATCTGGTTCTGCGCCGCCCTCTGGGCGGCCGGCCTGCTCGCGACGTTCGCGGATTTCGCCGCCATGCGCCTCCGCTTCCTCGCCACACCCGACCTCGCCCTGTCGGAGACCGGCGCCATCCTCACCGCCGTTCTCGCCTCGGTGGCGGCCTTCCAGACCAGCATCCCCGGCCGGAGCGCAGCCTGGGCGTGGCTGCCTTTGCCTGCGCTCGCACTCTGGCTCGGCTCCAGCACTGCCGGCTGCCTCCGCCTTGCTCCGGCCGCCGACACGATCCCCGAGCCACCCATGCATGGCATGGCCTGCATGTGGGTCCTGCTTTTCATCTCCCTGCCCATGAGCGCGTTGCTCATGATCATGCTCATGCGCGCCTGCCCGCTGCGTCCCGGCCTCACCGCCCTCCTGGGCGGCCTGGCAAGCGCCGGTGCCGCGGCTGCGATCCTCGCCTTGATCCACCCGTTCGACGCCAATGCCGAAGACTTGCTGCTTCACCTGGCCGGCGTGGTCATCATCGTCGCCGCCACCCGCGCCATCGGTGCCGGCTGGCTAAGGCGGCCGCGCGCATGGCTGGCGCCGCGGCCGCAAACGCCTACATTCCAGCCATGACCGAAACCATCATCGTCGCCGTCGTCTCGATGCTGGTCATCACCGGCGCCGGCGGCCTCCTCACCGAAGTCGGCCCCTGGTATCGCGCGCTGCGCAAACCCCGCCTGCAGCCGCCCGACTGGCTCTTCGGCCCGGCCTGGACCGTCATCCTCGGCCTCGCCGCCTGGGCCGGCGTCCTCGCCTGGACAGCCGCCCACACGCCCGCCGACCACGCCCGTGTCGCCATCCTCTTTGCCGCGAACGCCATCTTCCACGTCCTCTGGAGCCCGCTGTTCTTCAAGTTACGGCGGCCCGACTGGTCGCTGTTCGAGGTGCCGTTTCTCTGGGCATCGGTGCTTGCCCTGGCTGTCGGCCTCTATCCGCTGTCGCATCTCGCGGGCTTGCTGATGGTGCCTTATCTGCTGTGGGTGAGTTTCGCCTCGTGGCTGAACTGGGCAATCGTCCGGCTTAACGCGCCGTTTTAGGCAAGCACTTCTTTTTTGAAAAAAAGAAGCAAAAAACTTTCGGGTTCTTAGGCCGGGCGTTTCCAAGATCTCGGTCCCCAGGTCGCAAAAGTTTTTTGGTTCTTTTTTTCAAAAAAGAACTACGCTTTCGCAATGACACCGCATCATCAGAGGTGCGCATTGCAGCCCATAGCCCGCCTGCTGGCCATCGCCTCCGCCCTCCCGGGCGTCGAGCAGGGCGTCTCCTACGGCACCCCCGCTCTGAAAGTGCGCGGCAAGTTCTTGGCCCGCCTGCGTGACGCAGAAACCCTCGTCGTACGCTGCCCGCTGGACGAGAAATCCATGCTCATGGAGGCGGAGCCTGCGATCTTCTACGAAACCGACCATTACCGCGGCTACGACGCGATCCTGGTCCGCCTCGATGCCGCCGACGACACCACCCTTCGCGGCCGCCTCGAACGTGCCTGGCGCATGCAGGCCCCAGCCCGCCTGATCGCGCAATACGACGCCTCAAGCAACGCCAAGCAGGGAGCGAAACAATGACCACGCCAGCCAAATTCGTCTGGTATGAGCTGATGACCAACGACCCAGCATCCGCCACTCAATTCTACAAAACCGTCGTCGGCTGGACCGCCTCGCGGATGGGCGACTACACCATCCTCGCCACCCCGCACGGACCCGCGGCAGGCCTGATGAAATGGGTCGCCGATGCGAAGGATATCGGCGTTCCCGCCCGCTGGATCGGCTACATCGGCGTGGACGACGTGGACAGCATGGTCACGAAACTCGTCGAAGCCGGCGGCACGCTCCACAAGGCCGCCGAGGAAATCCCGGACGTCGGCCGCTTCGCCGTCGTCGCCGACCCGCAGGGCGGCGCCTTTGTCCTCTTCACGCCACTGCCGCGCGAAACCCCGGCCGATCCGCCCCCCGGCACCATCGGCCGCATCGGCTGGCACGAACTCCACGCCGCTCACTGGCAGGACGCCTTCGAATTCTACGAGAAGCTCTTCGGTTGGACGAAGGCCGAAGCGATCGACATGGGCCCGATGGGCACCTACCAGCTCTTCGCCACCGGCGGCATTCCCAACGGCGGCATGATGAACCGCAAGCCAGGCACGCCGCGCCCGTTCTGGAGCTACTACTTCACCGTGGACAACATCAAAGCCGCCGCCGCCCGCGTCACCGAAGCAGGCGGCAAGGTCCTCATGGGCCCTCAGGAAGTTCCAGGCGGCGCCTGGATCCTGCAAGCCCGGGACCCCCAAGGCGGCGCCTTCGCGCTCACCGCGAGGGCGTAAAGCAAGGATCTTCTTTTTTGAAAAAAAGAAGCAAAAAACTTTTTACACGTTTGGGCTGAGCACTTTTGGTAGCTGAGCTGGAAGCCTTACTCCACCTGTGACGTCGGCCAGATGTATGTCGGTTCGCCACCCGGTGTCGCAGAGGGAATCTGGATCAACCCGTGTCGCGCGGGAAGAATGCGTCCGGTCGCTGCGGTGAAGCGCGCCGCTTCGCTGAACTCGGCGCCGGCCTGGGGCAGGGCGGTGCCGTAGGGCCCATACCCTGCACTCGCCGTGGGATACCCGGTGCGGGGGCCGCCTAAAGAGTCCAGATCCATGGCGAGCGACGGACGGTAATGGTAGGCCGCGCCCGAGCTGAAATCGATAACCACGCCGACGATGCCGCCGATCACCAGGTTTCCGAAAACCCAGCCATTCGCACCAGAAAGCTCCGTCACGCGCTCACTCCGGTAGCCCGGCTTCGAGCAAGTCATCTCGATTTCGGAGCTGCCCCTTGCGACATGCACGACATCCGGAGTGCTCGGGACGTGCGCCACCGTCACACCGCCTTGTGTCACGTCGCAGGAGGCGCCTTCAGGGTTCGAGTCGACAGCGATCTGCTGCGAGGTGCCCGTGAAAATCGTCGCGCAGGCCGACAAGGAGCCGAGAAGAGCTAGTGAAGCAACAGGGACTATAACGCGCATTGGTAATGATCCTGGTTTTCAGGACCGTTACCATCGCGACCCTAAGGCCGCAACCTGGGATAGCAGGTCAACCGCGATATTAACCTTTCGTGGTTAACCTGCCACACCATGACATGCTTCAGGTTGCTGTAGGGTAGTCCACATACCCTCCCGGACCCTGGCTATACCAGGTCTTCGCGTTGTCCTTCGCCAGGGGCAGATGATGCTCGATCCTGTGAGGCAGGTCAGGATTGGCAATGAACGTCCGCCCGAAAGCGATCGCATCGGCCACGCCGCTGTCGATCATCGCCTGGCCGCTCTTGCCGTCATAATCCGAGTTCAGGATTAGGGCTGGCGCGAAAACCTTGCGAATTTCGGGCGCAATCGGCGGAACCTCGCCCTTGCCGAAGGTCCCCTCGAAGCCTGGCTCGCGCAGCTCGAGATAGGCGATATCCAGATCCGACAGCGCCTTCGCCGCCGCGGTGAACAGCGGAACCGGGTTGCTGTCGTTGGTGCCCTGCGTGTCGCCATTCGGCGAAAGCCGCACGCCGGTGCGCTCGGCGCCGACCGTCCCGATTACCGCCTGCGTAACCTCGCGCAGCAGCCGGATGCGGTTCTCCACCGGGCCGCCATACTCGTCCGTGCGCAGATTGGTTTTGTCGCGCAGAAATTCGTCGATCAGGTACCCGTTGGCCGCGTGTATCTGAACGCCGTCGAAGCCCGCCTTGATCGCGTTGGCCGCCGCATGGCGGTAATCCGCGAGCAGGTCCGGGATCTCGTCCAGCCGGAGCGCCCGGGCCTCGTCATAGGGCAGCCGCCCTTCGTAGGTGTGGGCCTTGTCGGGCGCCGTCGTCGCCGAAGCGGAAACCGGCTTCTCGCCGCCCAGGAAGCTGGAATGCACCATGCGCCCCATGTGCCAGAGCTGGCACGCGATACGGCCGCCTGCCGCATGCACCGCGTCGGTGATCACTCGCCAGCCGGCCACCTGCTCCTCGTTCCAGATGCCAGGCGCATAGGGCCAGCCTAGCCCCTGCTGCGAAATCCCGGTCGCCTCGGTGAAGATCAGTCCGGCTGTCGCCCGCTGCGCGTAATACTCCGCCATCAACGGCGTTGGCACATGCGCCTTCGTGCTCCGCCCCCGTGTGAGAGGCGCCATGAGAATACGGTTAGGCGCCTCGATGGCACCAAGGCGTATCGGGTCGAGCAGACTGGGCATGGATTATCCTTGGGCAGGTTAGGGTGCACCGCACCATTCCCCAGTTTGGCGCTCGCCCCGCTGGTTCAATGCGTGGCCATGAAGGGAACTCTAAAGGCCGCGATACGCGTCCACATCGAGCGCGCTGTTCCACTCGCAAAATACAGCAAAAGGATCGGCTAAAGCCGCCTTTCTCTTACGCCGAGCGAGCGAAAACACGAGCCGCATTGCTGCTGCCCAGCCGCCTTCGATGAGCTTCCTTGTCAACATACCTCCAAGGGCCGGAAAATGGCCTCTCCGTCAACCAGGAAAAACTCATGCCCCACCGCTGCGCCTGGGCCGCAACCGACCCGCTCCTCCAGGCCTACCACGACACCGAGTGGGGCGTGCCCGAACACGACAGCCGCGCGCTCTGGGAAAAGCTCATGCTCGACGGCTTCCAGGCCGGCCTCGCCTGGATCACCGTCCTGCGCAAACGCGACGCCTTCCGCGAAGCCTTCGCCGGCTTCAATCCCGCCCGCGTCGCCCGCTTCACCGAAACCGACGTCGAGCGCCTCCTCCAGAACGCAGGCATCATTCGTTCCCGCGCCAAGATCGAAGCCACCATAGGCGGCGCCCGCGCGTACCTGGCCATGCAAAAAGCCGGCGAGGATTTCTCCGAGTTCGCCTGGTCCATGGCCGGCCCCAAACGCCCGCCGGGGCCCGTGCCCGCCCAGACCGAAGCCTCGCAAAAACTCTCGGCCGAGCTGAAAAAGCGCGGCTTCAAGTTCGTTGGCCCCGTCATTGTTTATGCCTGGATGCAGGCGTGCGGCCTGGTGAACGACCACGAGCCGGAGTGCTTTCGTGCGAAGAAGTAAGAGGATGAAGCAAGGTCTTCTTTTTTGAAAAAAAGAAGCAAAAAACTTTTGAACTACTAGGCCCGGCTGATCCCCAAGCCCGGCCCAAACAAGCAAAAGTTTTTTGCTTCTTTTTTTCAAAAAAGAAGACCTTCCTACCCTTCCTCCCTTCTCAACCTTGACCTCAAAACTACAAACCCTCAGCTACTTGTGCATCGCACAAAATACTGAGGAGGCGCCGGATGCGCTTGCCGCTCCTAGCCTTGGCCGTTGCTTCCTTCGGCATCGGCACGACCGAATTCGCCATCATGGGCCTTCTGCCTGATGTCGCCACGTCCCTCCGGGTGACCATCCCGCAAGCCGGCCTGCTGGTCACCGGCTATGCCCTTGCCGTGGCCCTCGGATCACCGCTCCTGGCGATCATCACGGCCCGCCTGCCGCGCCGCGCGACCCTGGTCGGCCTGATGGGCACCTTCATTGTCGGCAATGTCCTCTGCGCGCTGGCCCCCAGCTACGCCATGCTGATGGGGGCACGCGCCGTCACGGCTCTTGCCCACGGCGCCTTCTTCGGCATCGGCTCGGTGGTCGCGACCCAGGTCGTGCCGCGGAACCAGCGCGCGCAGGCGATCGCCCTGATGTTCATGGGCCTGACCCTCGCCAACGTACTCGGCGTTCCTGCGGGCACTCTGCTGGGCCAGGCGCTCGGCTGGCGCGCCACCTTCTGGGCGGTCTCCATCATAGGCGGGCTCGCAGCGGCCGCCCTCATGGCGTGGGTCCCGGCTGTCCCTGCCGACCCGGATGCCAACCTGCTGCGCGAATTCCGCGCGCTGAAGCGCACTCAGGTGCTGCTGGCCATGCTCATCAGCACGCTGAGTTCGGTGAGCCTGTTCAGCGTGTTCACCTACATCACGCCATTGCTGGAGACCCAGGCCGGCATTTCCGCGCACGGCGTCAGCATTGCCTTGCTGCTGTTCGGGGTAGGGCTCACCGCGGGCAACCTGATGGGCGGCCGCCTTGCCGACTGGCGCCTGATGCCGGCCGTCATGGTGCTGTTCGTCGCCCTTATTCCCGTGCTTCTGGTGTTCCGCGAGGCGAGCACGTCCGCCATTCCGGCCGTCGCCATGATGATGGTCTGGGGCGCGCTCGCCTTTGCCCTGGTCTCGCCGTTGCAGATGCGCGTGGTCGAGGAAGCCACAGAGGCGCCGAACCTCGCCTCCACCCTCAACCAGGGCGCCTTCAACCTCGGCAACGCAGCCGGCGCCTGGCTGGGCGGCCTCGCCGTCACCGCCGGCTACGGCTACCGCGCCTTGCCGCTCCTGGGCGCAGGCGTCATCGTCGTAGCCCTGGGTTTCACCCTGTTCTCCTATCTGCTGGACAGGCAAAGCTCGCCCGCCCCGGCCTGACCTTGCCAGCAGCGACCGCCCTTGAACCATTCAAAAATTATATAATTTCTGCTTAGTTATTCGGGTCAGACCATGTCCAGGGAGCCGACCATGAAAACCACGACGGTCCAGTTCGACGAACGCGCCCAGCAGGAAATCGACAAGCTGAAGAAGGTCTTCGGCACCACCACCAACGCCGGCGTCATACGCAAGGCCATCGCGCTTGCTGTCCTGGTCGGCGAGGAAGCCGATGCGAACCACAGCATCACCATCTCCGGCCACGACACGCGAGCCCCCATCCGTGTCAGCCTCACCACCTGAAACCGTCGCCTCCCCTCGAAGCAGCGGCCTAGAATCCTACGAACCGACTGGACTCTCCGTCCAGGACATCAACCGCTTGCGCGACGCCTCTCTGCGCCGCGCCATCACCTACGGCATCGTCGGCGCCTTCCTGTTCGTCAACGTGCTGACCACGCTTGGCATCGGCTGGATCTACAGCAACGACCAGGCCGAGTTGGCAAAGCATTTGGTCACCCCGCCCGACCGCATCATCACCACTTCGATCGTCGTCACCGCAGTGGGCGCCACCACCGTTCAGCTCGGCGCGCTCGCCCTCCTCATCGGCCGCTTTCTGTTCCCAGGCACCGAATCCCAGGAGTAAACAGCGATGAGGAGATCAAACATGCCCGCTAAATCCACCGACATCTCTGCTCGCACGCCGATACCAGCCGACGACACAAGCCGCACCTTGACCATCATCAACGCCGACGACGCCGGCGCGCGCCACATCGCCCTCGCCGGTGGCATCTACACGATCCTCGTCTCCGGCGACCAAACAGCCGGCCGCTATTGCCTTATCGACATGCTGGTTCCGGACGGCAGCGGCCCGCCACCCCACCGCCACGACTTCGAGGAAATGTTCTCGCTGATCGAAGGCGAACTCGAATTCACCTTCCGCGGTCAAACGAAAACCGTGGCAGCCCCGTCCGTCGTCAACATCCCCGCCAACGCTCCGCATTCCTTCAAAAACACGTCGGGCAAAACCGTGCACATGCTCTGCCTGTGCGCGCCAGCCGGCCAGGATGAGTATTTTCTCGCCGTCGCCGACGCCATCGAAAGCCGAACAGCCGCCCCACCCAAACTCAGCGACGCGGAAAAAGCCGAACGCCGCCAAAAAGCGCTGTCCCTGGCACCAGAGTACAAAACCGAAATGCTGACCTAGCCCCGCAGCACGGTCATGGCGAGCCGCCCGTTGGCGGCGCGGCAATCCAGAGCCAGGCACACGGCATTCGCGAGTGGTGGGCAGGCAAGCGGCAGAAAGAAGTAGTTCTTTTTTGAAAAAAAGAACCAAAAAACTTTTGCTACGGGTGGCGCGGCTTGAGGAAGCGCCGAGCGAAGAAAACTGGGCCGGGCGAGAGAACACGCCCAGCCCAAACTCCCAAAAGTTTTTTGCTTCTTTTTTTCAAAAAAGAAGATCTTGCCTTACTCCTACTTCAACTCATCAGCATGATGACGAAGATGATCGTCGATCACCGTTTGGATAAACCAGTAGGAATGATCATAACCCTCGTGCATGCGCAGACGCAGCGCCTGTCCCGACTTGGCGGCCGCAGCCTCCAAGGCGTGAGGGTGCAACTGCTTCTCCAGGAAATTGTCCGAAGCGCCCTGGTCCACCAGGATCGGCCCGGGGAAAGCCTTGCGCGCCATCAGGATGCTCGCGTCGTACTCTTCCCATAAAGCCTTGTCCGGGCCGAGATAGTTGCCGAACGCCTTCTCGCCCCAGGGTACTGCGACAGGGTTGGAAATCGGCGCGAGCGCCGAGACCGACTTCCATTTGCCGGGATGTCTGAACGCCGACACGAGAGCGCCATGGCCGCCCATCGAGTGCCCCATGATGCCCTGCATGCCGGGCTTCACGGGAAACTTCTCGCCGATCAGCGCGGGAAGCTCCTCGTTCACATAGCTGCCCATGCGATAGTTTTTCGACCAGGGCTCCTGCGTGGCATCGAGATAAAAACCTGCTGCCAGGCCGAAATCCCAGGAGTCGGCCTCGCCGGGAAGGTTCAATCCGCGCGGGCTTGTGTCTGGCGCTACCAGGATCAATCCGAGTTCAGAGGCCAGCCGCTGCGCACCGGCCTTGAACGTGAAAGTCTCATGCGTGCAAGTCAGGCCCGCCAGGTAGTAGAGGGCAGGGCAGGGCGCCGACTTGGCTTGCGGCGGCACGAACACGGAGAATTTCATCTCCGTGCCCGTCTGTTGCGAGGCGTGCGAATACACACCCATGGTGCCGTCGAAGCACCGCGCCTCGCTGACGACTTCCATGGCCATCTTAGTAAACGACCACGCTGCGGATGCTCTCGCCGCGCGTCATCAGCTCGAAGCCTTCGTTGATCTGGTCGAGCGGCAGGATGTGCGTGATCAGATCGTCGATGTTGATCTTCTTGTTCATGTACCAATCAACGATCTTCGGCGTGTCGGTGCGGCCGCGTGCGCCGCCGAAGGCGCTGCCCTGCCAAACGCGCCCTGTCACCAGCTGGAACGGCCGTGTGGAAATCTCCTGGCCGGAGGCCGCAACACCGATGATCGTGGCCTTGCCCCAGCCGCGGTGCGCGCACTCGAGCGCCTGGCGCATCAGCGTCGTGTTGCCGACGCATTCGAAGCTGTGGTCGGCGCCGCCGCCTGTCAGCTCGACCAGGTGCGGCACGATGTCGCCAGAGATTTCCTTCGGGTTGACGAAATGCGTCAGCCCGAACTTCTCTGCCAGTTCCTTGCGGCCGTTGTTGAGATCGACGCCCACGATCATGTCGGCGCCTGCGATGCGCGCGCCCTGCACGACGTTCAGGCCGATGCCGCCTAGGCCGAACACCACCACATTGTCGCCCGGCTTCACCTTGGCGGTGAAGATCACCGCGCCAACGCCTGTCGTTACGCCGCAGCCGATGTAGCAGATCTTCTCGAACGGCGCGTCTTCACGCACCTTGGCGAGCGCGATCTCTGGCATCACCGTGTAGTTCGCGAAGGTCGAGCAGCCCATGTAGTGGTAGATCGGCTTGCCGTTCTTGCTGAAGCGGCTTGTGCCGTCCGGCATCACGCCCTTGCCTTGCGTGGCGCGTATGGCGGTGCACAGGTTCGTCTTCTGGCTCAGGCAGCTTTTGCACTGCCGGCATTCCGGCGTGTAGAGCGGGATCACGTGATCGCCCTTCTTCAGGCTGGTGACGCCCGGGCCGATGTCCGTTACGATGCCCGCGCCCTCATGGCCCAGGATGCAGGGGAAGAGCCCTTCTGAATCGGCGCCTGAGAGGGTGTATTTGTCCGTGTGGCAGATGCCTGTCGCCTTGATCTCGACCAGCACCTCGCCGAACTTCGGCCCTTCGAGCTGAACCGTCTCGACACTCAGCGGCTTGCCCGCTTCCCAGGCAACGGCTGCGCGAACGTCCATGGTTTGTCTCTCCCAAAATACCTGCGGCACGGTAGCCCGTGCCCATCGCAAATGCGAATGTCAGACGGTGGAGCCGTGCGCCATACAACCTTTGTCTCGGTTGCCGTGGTCCCCTTCGACTTCGGGTTCCAGCCTGCCCGCGGCATCTTCCAGGTCCACCACGAA
This sequence comes from Acetobacteraceae bacterium, assembly GCA_965198825.1. GTDB lineage: Bacteria > Pseudomonadota > Alphaproteobacteria > Acetobacterales > Acetobacteraceae > BOG-908. Next base: position 1,540,547 of record CBDAQB010000003.1, read on the forward strand.
GACAGGAAGAACGCGAAGGTACACGAAGATGCCGGGCGACCCGTTACCAGGCGCATGATCGGCCGGAAAGCTTCGCGAAGCATGAAGCAAGGGACGCGAGCGGCAATTGTCGTCTGGTCCCGCTCTCTTCGTGTAACTTCGCGTGCTTCCCATCTTCGTGGTGGACCTTATCGGCCCATCCTCAAGCTGAAGCGTCAGACGTTAGGCATTCACTCGGCAGCCATCCGCCGAGCCTCGGCCCGGGCCCGACGCGCATCCTTTCGCGAGACGCCGCTGCTCTCGGCCCGCGCCGGCTTGTTCCGCTTGGTCAGGAGCACACGGTAATCATCCATGTCGCCCTCATAAGGTGCGACAGTCCCGCCATCGACCAGCCAAAGCCTGTCCGCCACCAGCTCGACCAGATGCGGATCATGGGTGATCAGCAGCACCGCGCCGGCGAACTCGCTCAAGGCGCGCACCAGCGCATCGCAGGCGTCGATATCCAGATGGTTTGTCGGTTCGTCCAGGATGAGCAGTTGCGGCGCGTCGCGCGTCGCCAGAGCCAGCAGCAAACGCGCCCGCTCGCCGCCCGACAGCGACGCCGTCGGCGTGTTCGCCCTGTCCCGATCGAGACCGAAGCGCGCCAGTTGCGAGCGGAGCAAGGTAGGCGGCGCCTGCGGCAGGGCGCGGCCGATATGGTCCAGCGCTGTGTCCAGCGGCTCCAGCTCCGCCTCCTGGTGCTGCGCGAAATACCCCACCCTCAGCTTGCCAGGTCGGCGCAGCTTGCCAGACATCGGCTCGAGCCGCCCGGCCAGCAGCTTGGCGAAGGTGGATTTGCCGTTGCCGTTGGCGCCGAGCAGGGCAATCCGGTCCTCCATGGTCATGCTCATGGAGAGGCCGGTCAGCACAGGCACGCCGCCGTAGCCCACGCTCACATCGTCCAGCGACAGGATGGGCGGCGCCATCTGCGCCGGCTCCGGGAAAGCGAAACGGGTGACCGTATCCTCGATCACCGCGTCGATCACCGGCAGCTTCTCCAGCGCACGCAGGCGGGATTGCGCCTGGCGCGCCTTGCTGGCCGACGCGCGGAAGCGGTCGACGAACGCCTGCATGTGCGCGCGCTGCGCGTTGATCCGTTCTGCGGCCTTGGTCTGCTGCATCGCCTGCTCGGTGCGTATGCGCACGAACTCGGCGTAGCCGCCCGGCGTCATGGAAAGCCGCCTCTGGTCCAGATGAACGATGAATTGCACGGACCGGTCGAGCAGCCCCTGGTCATGGCTCACCACCAGGGCGGCACCCGCGAACCGCGCCAGCCAGCTTTCCAGCCACATGGTGGCTTCCAGATCCAGATGGTTGGTGGGCTCGTCGAGCAGAAGCAGGTCGGGGTTGGAGAAGAGCACGGTCGCCAGCGCCACGCGCATGCGCCAGCCGCCGGAGAAGCTGTCCACCGGCCGCGCCTGCGCCTCGGCATCGAACCCCAGGCCGGCAAGGATCGTCGCGGCGCGCGCAGGCGCCGAATCGGCCTCTATCGTCTGCAGCCGGTCATAGATCGCGCCGATGCGCTCAGGCGAAAGATCGTGCCTTTCCGCCTCTTGCAGCAGCGCCAACCGCTCCGGATCACCGGCCAGAACCGTCTCCAGCAGGCTCTGCGGCCCGGAGGGTGCGGTCTGCTTGACCTGCGCCATGCGGGCGCGCGAGGACATGCGTATCTCGCCGCCATCGACGGCCAACTCGCCCGAAATCGCCTTCAGAAGAGTGGACTTGCCTGCGCCGTTCCGGCCCACCAGGCCGATGCGCCGGCCAGGGTCCACGGTAAGGTCCGCGCCCTCCAGAAGCGTGCGGCCGCCTATGCGCAAAGTGAGCGCGCTGACTGTTAAAAGGGTCATTGGCAGGCCCTACATTGCAGTGCAGCGAAACGCTAGCCTTGTCCTGAGGGGGCTGGTGTGAAAGGAAGTATCGCTGGGGCTTTGCCCCAGACCCCACCAAGGACAAGTCCTTGGAACCTCGACGTTTTCGGGAATGGGGTTTGGGGACGAGTCCCCAGCGGGGTTCAGGGGCAGAGCCCCTGGCCTGTTTTTCGTATGCAGAGGCCCATTGCCAGTCCCCTTTTCTGCTGAAGATTTAAGCCGCATTTTCGATGGTCGAACCCTGACGCGAGGCCGCAGCCTGGTGCTGCTGGGCGCCGTCGAGGTCAGCCTGAACGAAGACACGATCAAGGCCGTCGTGGAGGACCGCGGCGTGCGGCGCACCGCGACCATCACGCCCACTCTGCTCGGCGGCCGAACCGTCTTCGAAAACCGCTGCAGTTGCCGCCTGCCGGCCTGCGTGCACCTGGCTGCAGGCAGCTGGGCGGCGCTCGACCGCTTCCCCGTGCTTCGCCGCACGGATCAGAAGAACTTCCTGGAGACGCTGGCGAAGGCGCCGCCTGAAGAACGCCGCAGGCTCAATTTCGGGCTGGAATCCGCGCCCGCGCCTGACATCTGCGCGGTGACGCTCACCTACGTGGGCGAGCGCACGGGGAAAGTGGAGGAGGCGATCCCCCGCCGCGTCGCTACCGACCCGCTGGCAGGTGAAACCGGCCGCGCCATCGCCAATGCGCTAGGCGCCGGCGAGCACTCCCGCGTCGCCGTGGCAGCACCCGACGTGCCGGTGCTGATCTCTCTCTTGATCCGCTCGAATGCCGCCTACTGGACCGCGACGGGCAAGCTGCTGAAAAGCGGGCGAGAGCGCCCGTTCGACCCTAGCGTGCCGCCAAACCTGCCGCCGAACTCCGCGACGCTCGTGAGCGACACAGGCGCCTGGTATGTCGATGCAGCGACCGGTGAAATAGGACGCATCAGGCCGATCAAGCCACGGCCCGAAATCCCCGTTATCACCCCACGCGTGCGCGACACACGGCCGAAGCGGCTGCGCGACACCAGCAGCATCATCGCGACGGACAGCCAGCGCGCCATCGTCGCGAAGCCGGTGGTGCCTGTGCTGCGCATGAAACGCCTGAAAGCGCCTGACGATTTCGGCAGGCTCGCGTTGATCGAAGCCCTCATGCTGGACTTCGACTATGGCGGCGTGCTCACCGACGGCGATGACGAGCGCCAATTTGTGCGCGTGCCAGCGCCTGGCGGCCTGTCGAGCTTCGTCAAGCGCGACATGGTGACCGAAGGCGCCGCGATGGAAACGCTGCGCCAGGACGGCTTCGTGCAGATGCGGGTGAACGACCCGAAGTCAGCCAAGGGCCGGCGCGTCTATGTGTTCCGCGGCGCTGACGCAGGCGAGAAATGGCACCGCTTCGTCTCCGAACGGATACCTGCCTTGCAGAGCCTCGGCTTTCGCAGCCTGATCGAAGGCGATTTCGGCCCGCGCATGGTGGAGACGGTCGGCGTCGTGGACGTCCAGGTGGCCGACGCTGATTCTGGAGATTTTTCGCTCGATTTCGGTATCGAGATCGACGGCGTGCGTCTGCCCCTGTTGCCCATCCTCAGCCATCTTCTGTCGCGCGGCGGCATGGCGGCGGCGCAGGTGGTCGGCGAAGATCTCATCACCACGCTGGAAGATGGGCGGGTCGTCAAACTGCCTGCCGACCGGATCAAGCGCATGCTCGCCATCATGGGCGACCTCATCGAAGCCGCCGGCTCGCGCGCCGACGGCACCATGCTGCTGCCGAAAACCGAAGCGCCGACCGTCCTCGAGCTCGAGGATCTGGTCGCCATGCGCTGGAAGAATGCCGGCGCCATCTCCGCCTACGCCGAGCGCTTCCGCACCGAACATGCAGCCCCGCACGTCGATGTTCCGAAGAGCTTTACCGTCACGCTGCGGCCGTACCAGCAGCACGGCGTGGACTGGCTGCAGGATCTGATGGCGCACAAGCTGGGCGCCTTCCTCGCTGACGACATGGGCCTCGGCAAGACAGCGCAAACCATCGCTCACATCGCCATCGAACATGCCGCGGGGCGCCTGAAGGATCCTGCCTTGGTCGTGGTGCCGACGAGCCTGATCACCAACTGGTCGGCCGAGCTTGCACGCTTCGCACCCCACCTTCGCGTGGAAGTCCTGCATGGCCTCGACCGCCATCGCCGACGCGAGCGGCTTGAGAATGTGCATGTGGTGATCACCACCTTTACCGTTCTCGCACGCGACGTGAACGCCATGAAGGAACTGCCCTGGCACATCGTCGTGCTGGACGAAGCACAGGCCATCAAGAGCCCGGACGCGAAAGCGACGCGCGCCGTCTGCCAGCTCGAAGCGACTCAGCGAATCTGTCTTTCGGGCACGCCGATCGAAAACAATCTGGAGGAGCTCTGGTCGCAGTTCGCCTTCCTCATGCCAGGCCTGCTCGGCGACCGGCGCGGCTTCGCCAAGCGTTTCCGCACCCCGATCGAGAAGAACGGCGACGCGGTGCGCCGCGTGCAGCTCGTGCGCCGCATCAAACCCTTCATATTGCGCCGGCATAAATCCGAAGTGGCGACCGAGCTGCCGCCGAAGCACACCATCCTGCGCCGCATCACACTGGCGCCCGACCAGCGCGAGCTGTACGAAACCATACGCATCACCATGCACGACAAGGTGCGAAGCCAGGTTGCCGAACGCAGCCTGGCGCAAAGCCGCATCGTGGTGCTCGACGCGCTGCTCAAATTGCGCCAGGCCTGCTGCGATCCGCGCCTTGTGAAACTTCCTTCGGCGCGCGCCATCGAAAGCAGCAGCAAGCTCGACGATCTTCTGGAAATGATGGCCGAGATGATTCCCGAAGGCCGCCGCATCCTGCTGTTCAGCCAGTTCACCTCCATGCTCGACCTGATCAAGCCCAAGCTCGTGGAAGCCGGCATCCCCTTCGTCGAACTGCGTGGCGACACCACCAACCGCGGCGAACCCGTCCGTTCCTTTGAAGCCGGCGAAGTGCCGCTGTTCCTCATCAGCCTCAAGGCCGGCGGCCGCGGCCTGAACCTCACCTCGGCCGACACCGTCATCCACTACGACCCATGGTGGAACCCGGCCGTTGAAGACCAGGCCTCAGACCGCGCTCACCGCATCGGCCAGACCAAGTCCGTGTTCGTCTACAAGCTCATCGCCGCCGACACAGTCGAGGAACGCATCCTCGAGCTGCAGCAGCGCAAAGCCGAACTTGCCAGCGTGGCCTTCGAGGAAGAGGGACTCGAGGGCGGGGATCTGGGTGGGCTGGATCTCGGGGATATCGATTATCTGTTCGGGGCTGAGGCGGATAAGAAGGCAGCTTGAGGGAACACCGGGAATACGACGTCATCGTTGTTGGGGCCGGGGCTGCTGGGATGATGTGCGCTATGACTGCGGGGAACCGCGGGAAGACCGTTCTCCTACTGGATCATGCCGATGCGCCGGGCAAGAAGATCCTGATTTCCGGCGGTGGGCGCTGCAACTTTACCAACACCGGCACCACCGCCGCCAACTTCTTTTCCGACAATCCTCACTTCGCCAAGTCGGCTCTTGCCCGGTATTCGCCGCAGGACTTTGTCGATCTCGTCCAGAAACATGGCATCACCTGGCACGAGAAGACCCTGGGCCAACTGTTCTGCGACGGCTCTGCGCGGGCTATCGTACAGATGCTCGTGGACGAATGTGCGGCTGCCGGCGTGGACATGCGCCTGCAACAGCGTATCACCGCCATCACCAAGCCGGACGGCTTTGTGGTGACCACAGAAGGCGGTGAGTTCCAGGCCAGATCGCTTGTCTTGGCTACAGGCGGCCTGTCCATACCGAAGCTGGGCGCAACGGGTTTCGCCTATGACGTCGCCCGGCAGTTCGATCTGGAAGTTTCGAAACCTCGCGCGGCGCTGGTGCCTTTCACTGTTGCCGGTGAGGCGTTGGCGCGTACGCAGTCGTTGAGCGGCGTGTCTTTGCCTGTGAGGGCTACCTGCCGCAAAACGAGTTTCGACGAGGCCATGCTGTTCACGCATCGCGGGCTGTCCGGCCCTGCCATCCTGCAGGTCTCCACCTGCTGGCATGAAGGGGAGGTGGTTTCCGTCGATCTGCTGCCGCAGGCCGATGCCGCTATCCTGCGTGCCCGCAAGCGATCGCGGCCGAAGACGGGCTTGAGGGCGGCACTGACCGAGCTTTTGCCGCAGCGCCTGGCCGATACCGTGCTGCCGATTGCGCTGTCCGGCGGGGCGATAGGGGACATTCCGGATGCTGCGCTGGACCGGCTTGGCGCCACCCTGAAAGATTGGCGCATCACCCCATCTGGGACGGAAGGCTTCGCCAAGGCCGAGGTCACAGCAGGAGGCATCGATACGAACGCACTCTCGTCGCAAACCATGGAAGCCAGGAAAGTGCCGGGCCTCTTTGCCATAGGCGAAGCGGTAGACGTCACCGGCTGGCTGGGCGGCTACAATTTCCAGTGGGCCTGGGCAAGCGGCGTCTCAGCAGGTTCATCTGTCTAAAGTCGCAAAGGTTTTTTGCTTCTTTTTTCAAAAAAAGAAGACCTTTCTTTCTACTGCTAAAAGGATTTCGCCATGTCTCGCCCCCTCACGATAGCGTCCCCCGAAGGCAAGATCGACGCGACGGTTTTCACCCCGGCAGGAGCAACCAAGCCACTACCGGCAGTGGTACTGTTTACCGACATAGGCGGCCTCAGGCCGAGCTACGATGAGAAAGCGCAGACGATAGCGGATCGCGGTTACGCCGTGTTGCTGCCGAACATCTATTACCGCAGCCTGGCGGGCAAGGCGGTGCCGGAGGGCAGGTCGTTTCGCGAGCCCGATGTCATGGCGAAGCTGCGCGAATATGCGGGATTGCTGAAGCCCGAGGCTCTGGCGAAGGACTTTGCGGCTTTGCTTGCTGGCATCGATGGGGATGAGGCGTTTGCCCAGGGCGGTGTCGCGGCAGTGGGGTATTGCCTGACCGGTGGTTTTTCGCTGCGTATGGCGGCGGAGCATCCCAATCGGATCGTGGCTGCGGCAGGATTTCATTCGGCGGGGCTGGCGGCGGAGGGGGATCCTGCAAGTGCTGTGACCGTGGTTGGCGCAATCAAGGGGCGGGTTTATCTTGGCCATGCCGACAAGGACGAGCATTTGCCTGCGGATCAGATAGGGCGGATGGATCAGGCGCTGGCGGCCGCGGGGGTGCATTTCACCACCGAGCTCTATCGTGGCGCGTCGCATGGGTTCACCGCGAAGGATGCGCCGGTTTATGATGCAGCCGCGGATGCGCTGCATTTCAAGCGTCTTTTCACGCTGCTGGAGGAGACTCTGCAGCCGGGCGGATGACGGATACGGCCCTTGCTCGGTCCGTAACGAGATGCGAAAGCTTCGTGCCTAGGCGCGGAAGGATGGCTTTCGGTGGAGCAAGGGCTGGTTCCCGGGCGAAGCTGCGGCAGTTGTAACGCCTGCTGTATTTCGCTGACGATTGATGATCCCGCGCTGCAGAAGGCGCAGGGGTATCGCTGCCGGAATGCGCAGAAGGATGGCGGTTGTGCCATTTACGAGAGCCGGCCACAAACCTGCCGGACGTTCTTCTGTGGCTGGCGGCAATTCAAATGGGTGCACGAGGCGATGCGGCCGGATGTGTCGCATGTGCTGACACGCCTGCGGCGCATGGTGGCAAGGGACGGCAGCAGGCAGGTAGGAGTAGCCTTCATGTTGCTCGATAGGGCGGCTCTGAAGGCGGAAGGCTTGGCTGAGTCCGTTGCGGCCGCCGTGGCGGCGGATATTCCTGTCTATCTCAATGTGCCTGGGCCGCCCGGCTATACGAGCGCGATCGCCCAGGTCAACGACGTGCTTCAAGACGTGGTGTGCAACAAGGACCGTGCGGGGCTGCTCGAGGTGCTACGCCGCGCGCGGCAGCAGGCGGGCGCTGGCAAGTTTGTTCCCATTACCTTCGGCCGAGCCGGAACACGCAGCGAACATGCCGCGCAGGATACGGCGGACATGCTCGACACCGGAGCGGAATGATACAGAAAATCGCCAATTCCTTTCATGGTATGCTTGCCCCCAGAAACTTCTTCTGGCAGGGTCCGCTCCGGTTGTTACGGCGGGTTCTTGGCTCGCCTTCGACGGGAGAAGCAGGATGCGGATCACAGCGCTGGTAGTCGCCCTTACGTTGTTGGCTGGCCTGGTTGGGTATAGCCATATGAAGGACGGCTCGAGCCAGGTGATCCGGCCGGGCGGCATGGCGCAGGTCCACAGCCTGTAGGCTGCTGCTGAACTTTTCCATTCTTAATCGCCGGGCTGACGACTCAAGGCCGATGATCGGCTCCTAGCCATAGGGGCCTGCTCGCGCTTGAGTTGCCGTGGACAAAACTTGTTCGCGCGTCGAAGCGAGGATGGGATGCAAGCTCGCGGGCAACGCGCGCGTTCGCCAGGCGAGGACGTTTGCTTTCGCTTCCCGGCGCATTTCGACCTTCAGGGTTCGGAACTGCTTGTCGTCCAGCGCGGGTTGCGGTGCGGCCAGATCATACGTTCGATTGGCTGGTGCAGCAGGTTTGGCAGGTATTGCTGATGCTGCCAGCGGTTGCGCTATGGGCTGAGCGAGGCGTTCCAGCACGGCTTCGATTTGCGGCAGGTCAAGAGATAGGTTGTCCAGGAGGCTGATGGCTATGTCGGCCTGCTCGCCTGCGAGGAGGATGCCGACGCTGCGCCGGAAATGGTCGAGCGGGTCGGCGATGTCGGCCGGCAGGGCGCCGCGGTGGCGGATGAAGAGGTCATGGACCGCGCTGAAGGTGCCGAAGCCGGTGCGCGTGGCGGCGGCATAGGCAGCGCGTTTGGCGCGGAGGTGGTTCGGACCATCCGAGGGGATCTTGTTTAGCGCCGCTACGAGAGCCGGGAGGTGGCGGCTGAGGATTTCGCCTAGCAGGGCTTCCATGTCGGTGAAGTGGCGCTGGATCATCTGCGGGGTTAGGCGGAGGGCGGCGGCGAGGTTGCGCAGGGTAATGGCTTCGCGGCCGTGGGTGCAGATCAGTTTGCGCGCGGTTTGGACAATGCGGTCGACCCGGTCTGCGTCTCGCGCGGAGGGTTCCGGACGCCCTCCCGGGAGGTCGTCGGCTTCAGCGCGGAGGATGCGGGATGGGATGTGCATGGCCGGCGGATTATAGGAAAACTCACCTCGCCTGGGCAATGTAATTTTGTTGCCGTAATGTTAACTGTCATCAGCGTGGCTAGGTGGCGGGTGCGCAAGGGCTTACCCGCCCTACAGCGTATGGAGGTATGCAGCTTGTCTCTGGGGGTTTGCGTATCTTGTGGCCATGGCTTCCAGGGGGAGGGGTTTGATGCGGGACGCCATGCCGGCGCTGCCGAAGGCTTCGAAGCGGGATTGGCAGAGGTCTTTTGCGGCTTTCACGGCCTCCGCGAGGAATTTCCTGGGGTCGAATTCCTCCGGCTTTTGATGCATCAGGCGGCGCATGGCGCCGGTCATGCAAAGGCGGATGTCGGTGTCGATGTTGATTTTGCGCACGCCGTGCTTGATGCCTTCCTGGATTTCCTCGACGGGCACGCCGAAGGTTTCCTTGATATGGCCACCATTTTCCCGAATGATCTGAAGCCATTCCTGCGGCACGGACGAGGAGCCGTGCATGACCAAATGGGTGGTGGGAATGCGGGCGTGGATGGCTTTGACGCGGCCGATGGCGAGAATGTCGCCGGTCGGCTTGCGGGAGAATTTATAGGCGCCATGCGATGTGCCGATCGCGATGGCCAAGGCGTCAACACCGGTTTTCGACACGAAGTCGGCCGCCTGGTCGGGATCGGTGAGGAGTTGGTCGTGAGTCAGGATGCCCTCGGCGCCTGAGCCGTCTTCCTCGCCGGCCTCGCCCGATTCCAGCGAACCCAGACAGCCGAGTTCGCCTTCGACGGTGACGCCCACATCGTGCGCCATCTCGACGACCTTGCTGGTGACGGCAACGTTGTAGTCGTAGTCGGCAGGAGTCTTCATGTCCTCCTTCAGCGAACCGTCCATCATGACGCTGGTGAAGCCGCTTCGTATCGCGCGCAGACATACTGCCGGAGAAGCACCGTGGTCCTGGTGCATGGCAATGGGGATGTGCGGATACGTTTCCACCGCAGCCTCGATGAGATGACGCAGGAATGCCTCGCCCGCGTATTTCCTTGCACCTGCCGATCCCTGCAGGATCACCGGGCTGTTGCAGGCGTCGGCGGCCTGCATGATCGCCTGGATCTGCTCCATGTTGTTCACGTTGAATGCCGGCAGGCCATAGCTGTGCTCTGCGGCGTGGTCCAGCAATTGTCGCATCGAGATGAGGGCCATGGGCGGTTCCTTTTTGTTTTTGTCAGGCAGGAAGGAAGCGTCTTCTTTTTTGAAAAAAAGAAGCAAAAAACTTTTGCGAGTCCTAGCCGGGACTATCCAATGAAGTCTGGGCCCAAAGTGGTAAAAGTTTTTTGCTTCTTTTTTTCAAAAAAGAAGACCCTGCTTTTTTCTGTTGTTAGAAGGCTCGCTTCTTACGATCCATGATTTGCCAGATCATCGGCGTAAAGATGAGCTGCATGGCCAACGCCATTTTTCCGCCCGGGCAGACTATGGTGTTGGCGCGGGACATGAAGCCGTCCTTCAGCATGGAAAGAAGGTAGGGAAAGTCTATGCCTTTCGGATCGCGGAAGCGGATGATGAGCATGCTTTCGTCGGCGCTTGGGATGTCGCGCGCCACGAACGGGTTCGAAGTGTCCACGGTAGGGACGCGCTGGAAGTTCACGTGCGTTTCGGAGAATTGCGGGCAGATGTAGTTTACGTAGTCCGGCATGCGTCGGAGGATGGTGTCCACGACGGCTTCGTGCGAATGGCCGCGCGTGGCTTTGTCGCGCGACAGCTTCTGGATCCATTCGAGGTTGACGGTGGGGGCTACGCCGATGAGGAGATCGGCTTCGCCGGCGATGTTGACCTTGTCGGTTTTGATGCCGCCATGCAGGCCTTCGTAGAAGAGCAGGTCGGTGCCGTCGCCGATTTCCTCCCAGGGCGTGAAGGTGCCTGGGTCCTGTTTGTAGGGCGCGGCCTCGTCGGCGTTGTGCAAATATTTGCGCGTGCGGCCGCGGCCGGTCTTGCCATAGCTTTTGAACAAAGCTTCGAGTTCTTCGAAGAGATTGGCCTCAGGGCCGAAATGGCTGAAGTGGTTGTTGCCTGAGGTTTGCTTCTCCAGCATGAGCTGGCGCATTTCGATGCGGTCGTAGCGGTGGAAGGCATCGCCCTCGACCAGGGCTGCGCGTACGCCTTCGCGGCGGAAGATCTGCTGGAAGGTCCACATGACGGTCGTGGTGCCGGCGCCTGACGATCCGGTGATCGCGACGATAGGATGTTTGACAGACATGCCTATGCCGTCCTGTAGAGGCTGCGTTGTTTGAAGAGCGGCGATTCGAAGATCATGGTTTCGCCACGGTCATAGGCATGGTGATAGCCTTCGACGCGCGCGATGTCTTTCTTCGTTCCGAGCAGGAGCGGCACGTGCTGGTGTAGCGCATCCGGCACGACATCGAGGACAGGAACGCGGCCGGTGGAGGCGCAGCCGCCGGCTTGTTCGACGATCATGGCGAGAGGGTTTGCTTCGGCGAGAAGATGCACGTGGCCGGGAACGCTGGTGTTGCGTGTGTCGCGCGGATGGAGGAAGGCGCCGCCGCGGAGCAGGATGCGGTGCACTTCGGAGACCAGGCTGTCGATCCAGCGTATGGTGAAGCCGTCGCCCACGGGGCCGCTGGCGCCGCCTGTGTATTCCTGAACGAAGCGGCGGACGGGAGCTTCCCAGTGCGGCTCGAGGGCTGCGTCGATGGCGAATTCACGGCCCTGGTCTGGGATGCGCATGTTGGGGTGGGTCAAGGTGAACGCGCCGGCTTCACGGTCCAGCGTAAAGCCGTGCACGCCGGCGCCCAGCGTGACGACCATCATGGAGACAGGGCCGAAGAGGACGTAGCCAGCGGCGGCTTGTTCTCGGCCTGGCTGCAGGAAGTCTTCGATCTTGGGATCGGTGACGCCGTCGGGGGCGCGGAGGATGGAGAAAATGGTGCCGACCGTCAGGTCGACATCGAGATTTTTGGCGCCGTCCAGCGGGGAGAAGACGAGGAGGTAGCGGCCGCGCGGATAGGCTTCGGGAATCTTGTAGGGCTCGGCGAGAGCCGATGAAAGGATGCCGCAGATCTGGCCGCCCCACTCGGTGGCGCTCAGCATGATGAGGTTGGCGACTTCGGCGAGAGGCTTCGGCGGTTCGCCCTTGACGTTCATGCTGGTGGTGACGATGGCGCCCGGGCTGTCGAGCGCCCCACGCGCGACGGCGGCACCGATGAGTTTACCGGCGCGCTGGAGATCGTTGAGCAGGGCTGCAAGTTCGGGATCGTGCTCCGAGCCTTTGCGCCGGAGGTCCTCGATGACGAACTTGCTGAACGTTGTCCGGCGGTAGGGCATTTTAGCCTCTCGGGGCTTTGACTTGTTCGGCTTCTAACCTGTTTGCGTTGACTTCAGCATAGGCTGGCTGCCGCTCTGGATGGCGTCGTCGCAAGCGCTCCTCGCAACGACGGCGCTTGTGGGCGGTCATTGGGCAAAAACGCGGCTGGAGGCTATGTCGTCCGCGGTGATGGTTTGCAGGGCGAGGCGGTCGAGTTGCTGGCCTCTGCCGGCAAAGAGGCGGTTGGCCTGGCGAAGGCGGGCGCGGTCCAGCGCATTGCGTATGGAGCGCGCGTTGGAAAAGCGGGGCTGCTGCATGCGGCGGACGATGTAGTCGCGCATTACAGACACGGCATCGTCGGCGAAGCGGTAGTGCATGCGCTCCAGCATGATGTTGGCGATGCGGAGGAGTTCTTCGTCGGTGTAGTCGGGGAAGTCGATGTGGTGGGCGATGCGCGAGGCCATGCCTGGATTGCTGCGGAAGAAGGTATCCATGCGGTCCTTGTAGCCGGCGAGGATGACGACGATGTCGTCGCGTTTGTCTTCCATGATTTGCAGCAGGATTTCGATGGCTTCCTGGCCGTAGTCGCGCTCGTTCTCCGGGCGGTAGAGGTAGTAGGCCTCGTCGATGAAGAGGACGCCCCCCATGGCCTTCTTGAGCACCTCTTTGGTTTTCGGCGCCGTGTGGCCGATATATTGGCCGACCAGATCGTCGCGGGAGACGGTGACGACGTGGTTGCGCCGGATATAGCCGAGACGGTGAAGGATGTCCGCCATACGCTGCGCAACCGTGGTCTTGCCGGTGCCGGGGTTGCCGGTGAAGGACATGTGCAGCGAGGGGGGCTCGGCCTGAAGGCCCATGCTCCGCCTGGCACTTTCCACGAGGAGGAGGGCGGAGACTTCGCGTATGCGGGTCTTGACGGGGACGAGACCGACGAGGTCGCGGTCGAGCGCCTGCATCGTGTCGCCGATGTTGCTCTTCTGGTAGAAATCCTCGAGGTCCACCGTGTCGGGGATGGGAGGCAAGCCGGGGGTGGTATCCAGGTCGTTCATGCTGCACGCCGATCGAGATGGGCGCCTTCGAGGGCGTGGCGCATGTCGCCGATGATCTTGCGGTAGTATCCGTCCGCGTCGGGGGCGCCGAAGATCGCCGAGCCGGCCACGAAAGTATCCACGCCGGCCTGCGCCACTTCGGCGATGTTGCCCGGTTTTATGCCGCCATCGATTTCCAGCCAGATGTCCTGGCCGCCGGCGGCCTTGTGCGCGTCGATGCGTGTGCGGACCTCCCGCGCCTTGCGCAGGGTTTCCGGAATGAAGGCCTGGCCGCCAAAACCTGGATTTACGGACATGAGAAGGATGAGGTCGAGCCGGTCCATGATGTGGTCCAGCCAGGATAGGGAGGTTGCAGGGTTCAGCACAATGCCGGCGCGGCAGCCGCTGTCGCGAATGAGCGAGAGAGTGCGGTCCACGTGGTCGCTGGCTTCGGGATGAAAGGAGATGATGTTGGCGCCGGCGTCAGCGAACATCGGCACGAGGGCGTCCACCGGCTTGACCATGAGGTGGACGTCAATAGGGGCTTTGGTGTGGGGGCGGATAGCTTTGCACACGACCGGCCCGAAGGTGAGGTTCGGGACGTAGTGCATGTCCATGACGTCCACGTGGATGACGTCGGCGCCCGATGCGATGACCCGCTCCACTTCCTCGCCGAGGCGTGCAAAATCGGCGGAGAGAAGGGAGGGGGCGATGCGCAGGGCAGGGAGGCTGTCCTCGCGCATGGCGGGTTACTCGGCCGGCGCGGTAGGCGGCGTGGACATGGAGAAGCTACGAAGCGTGTAGCGGACGTGGCGGCCTTCCATCTCCTGGCGCACGAGTTCGAAGCCGGGTTCGAATTCGGGGCGGTTGACGATGAAGGACATGCGAACGCTTTCCCAACCCTTCTTGTTGTCGAAAGCAAGGACCTTGATGTAGTCGCCCGCATGTTCGGTGCGGCAGGATGCAAGCTCCATCATGACGCCCGCGGCATCCTTCAGGTCGAACATCGGATTGCCGAACATTTCCCAATAGGCGTTCCGAGGGTGCGGGTCCTTGGTGTATTCGATGGAAAGCGCCCAGCCCTGATCAAGCGCATACTGCACCTGCATCTTGATCTCGTCGTCAGTCAGATCAGGCAGAAAAGAAAACTGCCCCTGTGTCACCTTCATAACGTGCTCCCTTTGGTTGCAAAAAGTTTTTGCTTCTTTTTTCAAAAAGAAGCGCTTGCTTTCTTATTCTTACGAAGGCGTAGGCGTGGAAACGAAGTCGACGCTGTCGGTAGACGCATAGTTGAAGGTGACGTCCTTCCAGGTATCGAGTGCGGCGCGCAAAGGCCGGCACCAGCGGCCGGCTTCGGCGAGGATCTGCGGGCCTTCGTTCCAGATGTCGCGGCCTTCGTTGCGGGCTTTCACGATGGTTTCGAGAGCGACGCGGTTGGCGATGGCGCCGGCCTGGATGCCGTCCGGGTGGCCGATGGTGCCGCCGCCGAATTGCAGGATGGTGTCTTCGCCGAGGTAGGTGAGGAGCTGGTGCATCTGGCCGGCGTGAATGCCGCCCGAAGCGACGGGCATCATTTTCTTGAGGCTGGCCCAGGGCTGGTCGAAGAAGATGCCGTGGCTGAGGTCCTTGGGGACGTGGTTTTCGCGGCAGGTGTCATAGATGCCGGCGATGACGGCCGGGTCGCCTTCGAGTTTGCCGACGACGGTGCCTGCGTGGATGTGGTCCACGCCTGCCATGCGCATCCATTTCGCGATGACCCGGAAGGAGACGCCGTGGTTTTTCTGGCGCGTGTAGGTGGAGTGGCCGGCGCGGTGGAGGTGGAGGATCATGTCGTTCTTGCGGGCCCACTTCGCCATGGACTGGATGGCGGTGTAGCCGATGACGAGGTCGATCATGATGATGACGCTGCCGAGGTCGCGGGCGAATTCAGCGCGCTCGTACATGTCTTCCATGGTGGCGGCGGTGACGTTGAGGTAGGTGCCCTTGACTTCGCCTGTGGCGGCGCTGGCGCGGTTCACGCCTTCCATGCAGTAGAGGAAACGATCCCGCCAGTGCATGAAGGGTTGCGAATTGATGTTCTCGTCGTCCTTGGTGAAGTCGAGGCCGCCCTTGAGGGCTTCATAGACGACGCGGCCGTAGTTGCGGCCCGAGAGGCCGAGCTTCGGCTTCATGGTGGCGCCGAGAAGGGGGCGGCCGAAGCAGTTGAGGCGCTCGCGCTCGACGACGATTCCTGTTGCTGGACCCTGGAAGGTTTTGAGGTAGTGCGGCGAGATGCGCATGTCCTCGAGGCGCAGGCCTTTCAGCGGCTTGAAGCCGAAGACGTTGCCGATGATCGAGGCGGTGAGGTTTGCGATAGAGCCTTCCTCGAAGAGATCGAGGTCGTAGGCGATGTAGGCGAACCACTGGCCTGGCGTGCCGGGAACTGGCTCAACCTTGTAGGCCTTGGCGCGGTAATATTCGCTGTCCGTCAGGCGATCCGTCCAGACGACGGTCCAGGTGGCGGTGGAGGATTCGCCTGCGACGGCGGCTGCGGCTTCCTCAGGATCGACGCCATCCTGCGGCGTGATGCGGAAGACGGCAAGGATGTCTGTGTCCTTGGGCTCGTAGTCAGGTTCCCAGTAGCCCATCTGGCGATATTTCAGGACGCCGGAGCGGTAGCGCTCCTTCATGTCGGTGATTTTTTCGGCCGGCACTGCTGGAGCAACCTGATCCATGGCTTGAACCTTCCCTGTCATGACCGTCTTCGCGGTGGCGGTGTTGATGGAAGGCTAGGCCGTAGACTTGAATTAAGGAAACAAATTAGATTGGCATGATCGTCAAGGCATCCCTTGTCCATGCCGTATGCGTAACATCACCATCAGGCAGTTGCAGATGTTCGTCGAGGCGGCGGACCAGGCTTCGTTCGCGCGTGCGGCGGAGGCGCTGCATGTGTCGCCGGCGGCGGTGTCATTCCAGATCAAGCAAATCGAGGACATGAGCGGGTTTGCGCTGTTCGAGCGGGTAGGGCGGCAGGTGTCTCTGACGGCAGCGGGGACGGCTTTCATCGTGCATGCGCGCAGCATCTTGCGGTCGCTGGGTGATGCGGACAGGGCGCTGATGTCGCTGCGCGGCGTGGTGGGCGGACGGGTGACATTGGGGTCTGTGTCGACCGCGAAATACATCGTTCCGCATGTGCTTGCGCGCTTCCAGGCGCAGTGCCCCGGCGTTTCGATCGAGCTTCGTTTCGGCAACCGCGAGCAGATCACGACGGCGCTGGTGAGGGGGGAATTGGACCTTGCCGTGATCGGGCGGCCGGAGGAGGGGTCGGATGTCGTGGCAACCGAATTCGCGGCGCATCCGTCGGTGATGATCGCCCCGCCTACGCACAGGCTGGCGGCGGCTCACGCGCTTGTGCTGTCCGATCTGGCGGGGGAGCCGCTGATTGCGCGTGAGGAGGGGTCGGGGACGCGGGATCTGATGGAGCAGGTTTGTGCCGCGGCGGGGGTGAATTTGCGTGTGGGCATGACGGCGAGCAGCAACGAAACGATCAAGCAGGCGGTGATGGCGGGCATGGGGGTGGCGATGATTTCCCGGCATACGATCGGGTTGGAGCTGGCGCTTGGGCTGCTTCATGTGCTGCCCGTGGAGGGGTTTCCGCAGATGAAGGCCTGGTTCGTGGCGCAGAGGCGATCGATGCCGATGATGCCGGCGCACGTCGCGTTGCGGGCGTTTCTGGTGGAGAACGGGGAGCGGGTGATCGAGGAGATGGAGGCTGGGTATCGGCGGGCAGGGGCGGGTTAAGTCAGTCAGTATGGAGCGGTCGGGTGTCTGGCGCGTTCATTGATGCATGACATGCATTCGTAGAACCGTTCTGATTGCCGCTTGCCTGGTGGGCGGCGCTTACGCCACGCGCGCGGTGGCTCCTGCTTATGGCAGCGACTTCACCAATTTTGCCGATGACGAGGATGCCTGCCGGAAAGTCGGGGCCGACGCCATCAAGGGAGCTTCGGGACCGGAGGCAGCGCACCGCTACGATGTGGCGCATTGGCGTTGCATGGCTGCGCACGGGCAGCAGAGACAGATGGACCGGGCGGAACAGCCGCCGCCCTGGTTCAGCGGCAGGCCGGATAACTCGGATTTTCCGGATGCCTACTACGCCATTCCGTATGCGACGCCTGGCTATGGCTACGATGGGTTCAGCTACTAAGCCGGGTGCTGCACGCGTTCGCAACCTGTGAGCCTGTGGCCGGTTGGATGCCGGCACATAGGAGATGATCATGGCAGGAACACGGACGACCGGCGGCGATCCGGCAGAAGGCGCCGACCCGGGCGGCACGCACAGCACCAAGCCGGGCAATCCCGACAAATCTGGCGCTGCAAGGCCGGAGCATGTGCGCGATGGTCAGCAGGTCGAGAGTGGCGACACCGATGCGGCCATACCCGACCATTCTTCACCGGTCGAAGGCCCACGCTAGAAAGGGCTTACATTGAATAGGAAGCGCCCGGCTCATGGACCTTAAAGCAAGGTCCCTGAATCGGGCGCTGTTATGCCCTACGCCAAGCCGAAAGCCAGAAGATCCGGAACACGAATGTTCCGGATCAAGGCCTTTAGCCGCGTGCTGGCGGCACTGGGGCCGGCGGCGGTGGCGGTGGGGGTGGCGGAGGAGCCGGCTGCGACGGTGGCGGTGGCGGCGGGGGTGGCGGGGTATCGTCGGCGCAGGCGCCGAGAAGGGCCACGGGGACCAGCACGGCGGCCAATGCAGCGCCTCGAACCAGCTTGCGACGAACCTTAGTTGGGAAAACCGCGACCATCCGTTACTCCTTCATCAAGTTGCGTGGGATAAGAGCGATGTAGCGGCGATACCGAGCGAAAAGTCAAATCGTTAGTCGTGCCGGTGCGTAAGATCCGAGGAATTGAACGAGTGCATACGCCAACATGGGCCGGCGAGTTCGGCCGCCTGACATCTTCGACTTTCGTGCCATTCAGACCATTCCGGACGCAACGACACGGTATCAGAGTGGTTCGAGGCTTGAGCCGGGTCGGCGGCGCCATCGCATTGGCAGCGGCCTGTGCCTTGAGCGCTTGCGATGTGGATACGCAGCCGGTCACCGATTTTGCCAAAGCCCAGCAGGCCAATACGGAATTGGGCGCCCGACTCGACGGTTCGCCGGAGTTGTTCGTGGGCGGCGAACGGTTGAACGTCAGCCTGCTTCGGCATTTCTATGCGCGGCACGGCTTCGAGCCGGTCTGGTCGAGCAGGCCTTCGCAGACGGCTTCGTTGTTGGGCGCTGTGTCACGCGCCGGGGATCAGGGTCTCTCGCCTGAATTGTTCCATGCCGACGCGTTGAGGCACAAAGCAGAGCTGTCGCCGCTCGATCGCGATTTGTTGCTGTCCGACGCGTTCCTGTCCTACGCCGACGCCTTGGCGCGCGGTGCGGTGCCGGTCGAGCATCGGCGGGATGATGAGGTTTTGACACCGGGCCCGATCGATGTGGCTGCAGCGCTCGATGAGGCGGCAGACAGTTCCAATCCTGGAGCCGAGGTCGAGGCCCTAGCGCCGCGGACGCGGACGTATCTGGCGTTGCGGCAGGCGTTGCGGAACAGCCGCTCGGGGGGCGCGGGCGGCCACAAGGATGCCGCCAATCGCGTGCGCACGATCGAGGTCAATCTCGAGCGCCAGCGATGGCTGCCGCGCGTGCTGCCGGCGGACCGGGCCTGGGTGAATGTGGCCGACCAGGAGGTGACGCTTTACCGCGCGGACAGGGTGGTTTTCTCCAGCCGCGTGGTGGTGGGCGAGGACGTGCTCAATCATCAAACGCCGGAATTCCGCGCCACAATCGACGCAAGTTTCTTCGATCCGCCCTGGGTCATTCCCGCCGATATCGTGACGGCCGAGATCCTGCCGAAGATCAGCCGCGATCCGCGCTATCTCGAGAAGAACAAGATGATCATGCTGGCCGGCGGCGAGGCCGAGCAATTGCCTGGGCCTGAGGCAGGACTGGGGCTGCTGATGTTCGACATGCCGAACAGGTTCGATGTTTTCCTGCACGATACGCCGGACCGGTCGATCTTCCGCCGTGACAACCGGCGCCTGAGCCATGGGTGCATCCGGGTGCAGGATCCAGGCGACCTTGCATCCCTGCTGCTGGAGGAACCGATCGAGGTGATCAAGGAAGGGACGGCCCTGGGAAGCACCACACGGCACGACCTGCCGACACCCGTGCCGGTTTTCGTGGTTTATCAGACGGCATTTGTCGATACTGTGGGAAAGCTGCAGTTCCGCGCTGACTTTTATCGGCGCGATGACGAGATATGGCGGCAGCTTCAAAGGCGGCCACAGGGTCGTGGGCCTTCGGTGTAGCACCAGGAAGAAAGGACTTCTTTCTTGAAAAAAGGAAGCAAAAAACTTTTGCGACCTGGGACCGAGATCTTGGGAACGCTCAGCTAAAGTTCCAAAAGTTTTTTGGTTTTTTTTTCCAAAAAAGAACTCGCTTGCTGCTTGCCTCAGTGCGCGACCAACGACGCCTTGCGCTATCGAAACTGATTTGATGTGCCTCGGTCTTCAGATACTCAGCGCGCAATTGCCAGCTGCGGCAGGCTGACGGCTTTTGCCCAGATCTGGCTGAACGCCTGCTGGTTCACGTGCGTCTGGTCTGGGGTGACGATACGCATGCTGGTGAGGTAGATGCCGCTGTTGACGTCGAATACCAGGCCCTGCATCCGCCGGTAGCCGCCGTCGCGAAGCGCCGCGACCGGATTCATATCGAACTCGACAGGGCACATCTCGGCGCCCGTGACGCCGGGGGTCCAGATCAGGGACATATCCTGTGTGTTGCGGAGGTCATCGCCTGGCCCGGCAACATAGTATCGGGCGACCACGCCTTTTTCCGCCTGCTGACGCATCTCGTTTTCGATCAGGCGGATGTCGGATGCGGAGTCGAGTATCCAGACGCGGCAGACAACGACTTTTTTGTCGGACGCCTTTGCCAGCAGGGTCGAATTCCATTCGGCGCGGGAGCTTAGGTCCGCCTCCCAAGCGCCAGGCAAGGTGAGCCTGGAGAGGCCGAGCCAGCAACTGTTCTCCGGGAGCGCAGCCACCAAAGCTTCCAGATATTCGGTCACCGGTGAGAAGTCGCGTATCTCCAGGGAAAACTCGCTGCCTTCCAGTACCGTGCGGATGTCGCGCGCCAGTTTTGACGTGCATCGCCTCACCACGTTCTCGATCATCGTCCCTGAGACACGCACAACGTAGGATTCCTGCGTACGCAGCTTGAAGGTGGTCTCCGTCAGATCATACAGCGAGGAGGTGCAGTCCCAGACCCGCCGCGTCGCCGACAGGTCGCGCTCCAGCAGTTCCATGAGCGCGCCATTGGAGGCGGCGAGCGCCTCGCTCAGCCGCCTGTTCAGTTCCCTGTTCTCTTCCAACAGAGTGAGTGTGTCCTTGCGGGACTGCATGCTCGAACTCTCTTGGCCCTTCTTGAGCCTCTCGATGATGTTGGACATGCTGAACAAGAAGGCGGCGACGCCGACACCATCGGCGATATGCGCCATGGGAATGTTGCCGAACTTCTGGTCAGGCGCCGATATGCCGACAAACAGGAAGACCGCGCCCAACAAGCCGAGCCATGGGCCCCAAACCCGCTCCCAGATGATCTGACCGGAATTCATGGCGTCACTCCTCCTTCAGTGAGCATTTTTTGCGCGGCGTGCAGTCATTGCTAAAGCAGGGGCGAAAATGGCAGCTTTGTCGGCTGATAATCAACAAACTTCGATAGCTCGTCGCATCAAACCTTTCAGGATTGGTTTTGAACCTTCCTGATTCTGTCATGCTATCGCGTGCTTTTCCGGGTACCTCCTGCGCAATTGGCTGAGATAATCCATGTGAACGTTTAGCGCGGCCGACCGTCTAAACGGCTGAGCCTGTTGATTTTCATTCCGTTTCAGAAAATTTTAGGCGAGATTCCCCGGTTCCGATGTCCCGTTTGCGGCGGGCATTCCGTTTTTGTGAGGGAGAGTGCCGAGGCGCACGCTCACAAAAAGCGGACTGTATCTGTCTAACAACAAACAGGAGACTTGATCATGCGAAGCATTCGTTTCGCCGCGCTGGGGCTTTGCCTCACGTCGGCGCTCGCCGCCGGGACCGCGTCGGCTGCCACCTGGCCGGCAAAAGTCCTCGGACGCTACGCGGGGGTTGCCAATACCGCCTCCGTGCTTATCGACATCACCTCGCAAGGCACGGGAACACCGTGCGTCGGCATTGCAGGCACGCTCACCGACACGGGGCAGGGGATCACCGATCCGATCACCGGCTACTACTGCCCGAAGAGCGGCAGCCTCGCTTTCGTGCGCAACGATCCCACGAGCGGGCAAACCTTCCAGGTTTACACAGGCTCGTTCGCGGTAGCCCAGAGCGGCTACACGAACAAACTGGCAGGCACGTTCGGCGAGTACGACGCGGTCGATAACCTCGGCCTCTATCCCTTCGCCGTGACCAAGTGAATCCACGAGCAGAACAGGAGTCTTAACATGAAGAACTACATCCGGCTGCTGGCGTTCGCCGGCAGCATCGCAGCCGCCGCACCCGCGATGGCCGCGCAATATCCCGCCTCCGTCGTTGGCGGACCGTGGACCTGGAGCGCCAACCAGAGCAACGTCGTAGTCACCATCACGTCGCAAACCGGCAGTGGTGTGTGCCAGCAGATCCTCGGCACCATGCAGGCGGCCGGAACGTCGAACGTGGCCGATCTGCAAGGGTATTACTGCCCTTCGACCGGGCGCATCAGCATGCTGCGGAAGGACCATCCCAGCCAGGCGACCTACCAGGTCTGGTCGGGACAGCTCGATGCGACGCCCACGCTGTCACAGGCTTATGCCGGGGGCACTTTCCTCAGCATCGGCACGGGGTTTTTCGCGGGTGAGTTCGATTTCTCAGGGAATTTTTTGGTTCCTTGAGGCGTGGGAAGCAAGCGTGTTCTTTTTTGAAAAAAAGAACCAAAAAACTTTTGCGAGTTGGGACCGAGATTGTGGAAGTGCCGAGCTCTTAGGTCCAAAAGTTTTTTGCTTCTTTTTTTCAAAAAAGAAGACGCTTGCTTACTTCCCCCTCAACCAAGCCGTAATCGTCCCAAGCTGCACCCCATCGAGATCATCGATCACCCTGGTAGCGCCAGGAAACTTTCCGCTTCCCCCGTAGGTGCTTTTCGTAACCACGCAGCGCAGGCCCGCCGCGCGGGCGCTGGCGAGGCCCTGTTCGGTGTCTTCCAGCGCAATGCAGGAGGAAGCAGGAAGGGCGAGGTCTTCGAGCGCTTTGAGATACACGTCGGGCGCAGGCTTTTTCTTCGGGACTTCGTCTCCTGCGACGATGATGTCGAAGGGGTCGGCGCCGAAGGTGCGGTTGAGCAGGGCTTCGACGTTGGGGCGGCTGGTGGTGGTGGCGATGGCGAGGCGGAGGCCGGCGTTGCGGGCTTCGGCGACGAGGGCAGCGACGCCTGGGCGGAGGGACAGGCCGCCGGCCTCGACCAGTTCGGCATAGCGGGCGGTCTTGTCGCGGTGGAGTGCTGCGATGGCTTCGGTGTCGAGGGCTGGCGGGTCGGGGAGGGTGGTGAGGTAGTGGGCGATGCGTTCCTTGCCGCCGGTGACTTTCAGAAGCTGTGCGTAGAGCGGGACATCCCAGTGCCAGGGCAGGTTGGCGGCCTGAAAGGCGGCGTTGAAGGCGGCGCGGTGGAGTTCCTCGGTTTCGGCCAGCGTGCCGTC
This sequence comes from Acetobacteraceae bacterium, assembly GCA_965198825.1. Lineage (GTDB taxonomy): Bacteria > Pseudomonadota > Alphaproteobacteria > Acetobacterales > Acetobacteraceae > BOG-908. Next base: position 1,563,627 of record CBDAQB010000003.1, read on the forward strand.
CACGTCGAAGATGAGGGCGGCGAGCTTGGGTTTGGGCTGCGCGGCCTCTGTGAGCACGTCGTGGAAGGTTTTGGCGAAGGTGAAGGCGTCGCCTGGCCATCTGGCGGAGACGTAGTTGCCGTCGCGGACGACGAAGGCGGGTGTATCGTCGGTGGGGGTGTCGCGTGCTGTGCCGCTGAGGCGGCGCTTGCGGTTCGGGTCCCGTGCTGGGACGTCGCGGAAGTCGGCGGGGCGGGCGAGGGCGCGGGTGACTTCCTGCTGCACGGACATGAAGCCTTCTGGCTGGCCTTCGGCTTCGGCGTAGGTGCGGTAATAGGTGGGGTCCCAGAAGCGGGTGCGTCTGGCGATTACGTGGGCCTTGCGCTCGAGGGCCCAGGTGAGGGCGGTGGTGATGCGGCCGTGCAGGACCGAGCGGCCGTCGGGGCGCTTGCTGCGTGCGGCGAGAAGGACCCCGTGGCAGATGGCGCCGATTGGCTTGCCGGCCGCGAAGAAGGCGCCGACTGTGGATTGCAGGGTCGGGCTCTCGAGGTAGGCGCGCATGCCCCTCGCGCGGTGGCCGCCTGGAAGGACCAGCGCGTCGAAGGCGGCGGGGTCGATGGCTGACCAGGCGACCGGTGCATTGTAGGCGGGGTTCGCGGCCATGGCGGCGTAGGCTTGCCTGGCGGGGCGGTTGGCGCGGAGGATGCGGCCAATGCCGACCAATTTTTTCAGGACGGGGATGGCGCCCCAGGGATCGAGGCCTTCGCCTGTGAGCATGATGGGGTCGGCATGCGCCGGCTTTGCGTCAGGCGTGGCGAAGGTGAAGTCGTGGCCTTCGGCGCGCAGGACCTGCCAGGTGACGGCGGCTTCGGTAGGGTCGAAGTCTTGGGCCGGCAGCGGCATAAGGATTTTAGCCATGGCGACTCCTGAGCTAGTCTGGTGTCTTGCCGGTCTGCGCCGCTTCGCCGCAAGCCTGGTGTTTGATACCTTGATTCTATTATCCCATGAGCTTGGGTGGCCTGCCGGGCTGGAGCCGATTTGAAATGCGTCCTTGGTTGCTGATGTCCTGTGCCTGCGTCGCCATTGCTTCCTGCGCGTCCGCGCCTGGCGAGGCTTACGATCCGGGGCAGCGCCGGCAGGCGGTGTTCGACGCGTATCTGATCGCGCATGGCATGGCGGTGAGCTACGCGCGCAGTGGGCATGCGAACGTGAAAGTGGTGGGCGAGCTGGCGCGGCTGGACAGGCGGGCGCGGGCGCTGGCGAGCAATCCCAGCGAGGATGGCAGCACGGCCGCGGAGGCGGTGAAGGCGCTGACCTCTTATGCGGCTCGGCAGGAAAACGGGCTCCAGTAGCGTTCCATGAGTGGGTTGTCGTTGCGGGGGCTGACGGTGGAGCGCGCCCGCCGCCTGGTGGTGGAGGATTTGTCGTTCACCGCGCCGGCGGGGCAGGTGACGGCGGTGCTGGGCGCCAGGGGTTCTGGCAAGACGTCGCTTCTGGCGGCGGCGGCGGGGCTCATTCCCGCGGTGCGCGGGTCAGTGGTGATGGCTGGCGCCGATGTGACGAAGGCGAGCCCGCGGCGGCGCGGCGTTGCCATGCTGGCACCAGGGACTGTGCTGGGGGAGGCGGCGACGCTGGGCGACGCTGTAACGGCGGCGGCTCCGCGCAAGGCTCGAAGCGCGATGGCAGCGCTACTCGAGCAATTGGGCCTGTCCGGGATTGCCCAACGGCGGCTGCGTACGCTGTCGCATGGGGAGCATTTCGCGGCATTGGCCGCCGCCAGGCTGGGGGCTTCTCAAACGGCTGCGGACAGCGGCGCCTTGCTGGTCGATGAGGCGGAGGTGGGGCTCGATACTGCCGACCGGACGCGGGTGATGGAGGCGCTACGCGCGCTCGCAAGAGACGGGCGCACGGTTGTTTTCGCGACACGCGATCCGGCGGCGGCGCATGGGGCCGATCATCTCGTGGTGCTGGCGGAAGGGCGTGTGCTGCAGGCGGGGACGCCGGCATCGTGCTATGCGGAGCCGAAGTCCGCGGCGGTCGCCTTGCTGACAGGGGCTGCGAACATCCTCGAGGGCACGGTGCGGGAACGCCGGCCGGGCGGGTTCATCTGGACGGCGGCGGGGCAGCGGTTCAAGCAGGCTGTCACGGCGGAAACGCCGCCGCCTGCGCTCGGCGGCCAACTGGTTTGCTGCCTGCGGCCCGAGCGATTGATGCTGCTTGCCGCAGCGGATCAGGCGGATAATGCGCTAGGCGGAACAGTCACCCGTTTGCGCTCGTCCGGTGGTTCGCTAGGGCTGGCGGTCGAGACCGTTTGCGGCCCGCTGGAGGTGCTTGTGCCGGCCTGGCCGCGGCCGAGGGATATTGCGGTTGGCGGTGCGGTGACGATAGGGTGGCAGTCTGGGGCGGCCAGTTTGCTTGACTGATCAAGGTGCTGTGCGTTCGCAGTGCCGGGTTCTCACGATCCCTGAGACCGATCGTGAGAACCCTTGTTTCAGCCTACCGGGATCAGCGGCGGCCGAGGACGAAGCCGAGGATGACGCCTACGCTGACGGCCGCGATCAAAGCGACGATCGGCTGCTCGGAGGCGAAATCCTTGACATCGTCGGCGACCTGGCCGGCCATGTTCTGAACGGAGCCGGCGGCCTCGTTCATCTTGCCGCGCACCTGGGTGGCGGTGTCGCCTGTCAGGCCGCCCACGGCATCCTGCAGCTTGCCGCCGACGTTGCGGGCAGCGCCCTCTATCCTGTTCTCGTCAACCATGTGAATAGATCCTTGATCGTTTGAAGCGGCCGGTTTGATCAGACAAAGCGGCAGCCGACGGCGGGGATGCGCCGGGCTCGGGCAAGACGCCGGGCGGGCCATTTGGTTTTCAGAACTGGTGGATTTTCAAAAAGATCGACGAACGCTGCGCACCACACGATTTTTGACTGCATAGGTATGTATTGGTAGATGGGTAAACGCGTTTTGGTAAATGTCGCGGGAAGTTTTCCTTGAGAATACCATGATCAAGCCGGGACATTGATGGACAAGATCGCCTCGGACGCGGTGTCGGCCATCGGGCGCGTCACCGCGGTTCCGCTGATTCTGGACATCGTGTGCCGGACAACCGGGATGGGTTTCGCGGCGGTCGCGCGTGTGACCGAGGAGCGCTGGATCGCCTGCAGCGTGGCGGACAAGATCAGCTTCGGGTTGGCGCCGGGCGGAGAGCTGCGGCTGGAAACAACGATCTGCGACGCCATCCGGCAGAGCCGCGAGCCGGTCGTCATCGACGATGCGCGCAATGATGCTGTCTATGGCGAACACCCGACGCCGCTGCTCTATGGTTTCCGCAGCTATGTCAGCATGCCGATCGTGCGGGCCGACGGGACGTTTTTCGGCACGCTCTGCGCCATCGATCCGGCGCCGCGAAGGGTTCGTACGGCCGAAGTGCTGTCGATGTTCAAATCGTTTGCAGAACTCATCGCGAGCCACCTGGACGAGATGGATATCGCCGAAAAGGGCCGCGTGGCGCTGGAGGAGGAGCGGCGGGTATCCGGGCTGCGCGAGGAGTTCATCGCCGTGCTGGGGCATGATCTGCGCAATCCGCTGCAGGCGATCAGCTCCGTGTCCACCCTGCTGCGACGCCGGCTGGACGATGAGCGCAGCACGTCGCTGCTGAAACTGCTCGATGGCAGCGCGGACCGGATGGCCGGGCTGATCGACGACGTGCTCGATTTTGCGCGCGGCCGGCTGGGCGCCGGGCTGACGCTCAGCACCACGTCCGACGCGCCGCTCGAGCCGCTGTTCCGGCAGGTGATAGACGAAATCAGGGTGGCGCACCCGGCCCGTGTCATCGAGGCGCAGTTCTCGCTGGTTGATCCGGTTCCCTGCGACCGTATGCGGGTGGCGCAACTGCTCTCCAACCTGGTCGCGAACGCCATCACGCGCGGGGCGCCGGATTGCGACGTGGTGGTGACAGGATCCGCGCACGGCGGCGGGCTGGTCCTGGAGGTTTGCAATGCCGGGCCGCCTATTCCCGAAGCGGCGATGGAGCGGTTGTTCCAGCCGTTTTTCAGAGGCGCGGACCGGCCCTCTCAGCAGGGGCTCGGGCTAGGGCTCTATATCGCCGGCATGGTGGCCAAGGCGCATGGCGGCACCCTGGACGCTTCCTCTTCGGAGGGGGTTACCCGTTTTACGTTTAGGATTCCGAGGGTCGAAGAAAGGAAGTAAGCAGTTCTTTTTTGAAAAAAAAGAACCAAAAAACTTTTGCGATGTGGGACCGAGATCTCGGGAACGCCCGGCCTCAAGGTCCAAAAGTTTTTTGCTTATTTTTTTCAAAAAAGAAGTCGCTTCCTCACTTATCCTTTTGAATCTTTTTCGTTTTAGTTTTTTTCAGAACGCTTCACTGGCGAACTGCCGCGTCCGGGCCGAACGGTTGGCATCGACGGCGCACATCCGTGCGGCCGCGATCTCATCTTTGGAGAGCACGCCATGTCGGAAGTTCTAGAACGCCCGGCGACGACAGCGCCGGACCAGTTGCGTATTCCTTCTGTTCGGTTGAGCCCTGACCACAACACGACCCAGCATGATCTTGGGCTGTTGGCGGAGTTGTCGGGCACCTGGCAAGGACACGGTTTCAATCTGATAGGACGGCCCGATCGGGAGAACGGAACCAACGTCTTTCTCGAGCTGAACCAGACCGAAGAGGTTTTGAAGTTCGAACCGATTGCGACATCCATCCCGAACCGCGGTTTCGTGACGGACGATATCGAGTTGTTTGGGCTGACCTACGTGCAGAAGATCAGCGATGCGGTGACAGGCGGGGCATTGCACATCGAGCCGGGTATCTGGGTGACGCTGCCGGGAACGCCGGCAGGTGCGCCGGCCGGCGCGCGCAGCGTCGGGCGGATGGGTTCCATTCCGCATGGCAATGCCATTCTGGCCGATGGCTTTGCCGCGCAATTCAATGGGCCACCGACGCTGCCATCAGGCGGGACGCTCTATAACGGCTCGAGCTTTCCGTCCTTCAACAGCACGCCGTTCGCGGCAGGAGCGCCGATCTTTGCGGCAGGCACGTCCGAATTCAACAAGCCCGCGCCGCCGGGTGCGCCGCCAGGTGGGTTTTCGCAATACACGATCGCCAATCCGCCGAGCGCCACCAATACGCGCACGCCTTTCGGCAACGTGCCGGCGGTGCCTTTGCCCGCGGAAATCAACGGCGTGCTCATGCAGGATCTGGTGAACGATCCGATCCGCCTGTTGCAGGAGACTGTCGCAAAACAGGTGACACAAGGCTTCACGTTCGAGGGCGTGTCGATCAACATCGCTTCGCAACAACCGATCACATTCGCAACCGAGCCGAACCTGACTGCGCCGGTGACAAGTGTTGCGGTGAGCGACGGGGGAGGTGGAATCGAGAACTTGCCATTCCTGATTGCGAATGCGCAGTCGGTGCTGGTGTATGCCACGTTCTGGATTACGCGTGTGAGTCATCCGCATCGGCGGGAAAGCTTCCTGCAGTTGCAGTATGCTCAATCGGTGATGCTGAATTTCCCAATCCTTCTGGCGCCGGCGCCACAGCCCATGGTGAGCTGGCCGCATGTCTCGGTGGCTACTTTGCGGAAGTCTTTTGGGTGATTGTCATGAGGAGGTAGCAGAAGGAAGGCGTTCTTTTTTGAAAAAAAGAACCAAAAAACTTTTACGACTTGGGGCCGAGATCGTGGAAAGGCCTGGCCCAAACTCGCAAAAGTTTTTTGCTTCTTTTTTTCAAAAAAGAAGGTGCTTGCTCGCTTGACCACACGCTCAGACAAGCGAGCGGTGCCAGGTCTCGCCTTGGACCGGCGCGCCGAAATATGTGTGCGTTTCGGTGCTGGTAATGGTAAAGCCTTGGGCGGCGTAGATGCGGCGGGCGCTTTCCAGGATGCTGTGTGTCCAGAGGGTCATGGCGGTGTAGCCGGTTTCCCGTGCGAAATTCAGGCAGGTTTGGACGAGGCGGTCGCCGAGGCCGCGTCGTCTGGCAAAAGGTTCGACGTAGAGGAGGCGGAGGCGCGCGACGTTGTTGCCTTCGTCGGTGAGGAGGACGGAGCCGGCCATGGTGCCGTCCTGCTCTGCGATCCAGCCTTGTTCTCGGCCTGGCTTGAAGTTTTTCAGGAAGGCAATGCTGGTCTCGCATTCGTTTATTTTGAGGCCGGTGCCCCAACCTTGGGTTTCGGCGTAGAGAATGGACTGGCGGGCGACGATCATGCCCATGTCGCCCGGACGAAGATTGCGCAGGGTGATGGGACGCGGCGTCGGATCGAGCTGCGCGCGGACCATGCCTAGCGCTGCTATGAGATCGGTGCGTTGCATCGGCGAGAGTTTGTCGATCTCGGCTCGCAGCAAATCATCCTGGTCCAGCGACGCAGCGCGGCTGGCGTAGAAGGCGCGGAACTGTTGCAGGGCGTCGAGGACCGGATCCATGCGCGAGTTTAGGTCGCCATCCGGCGCATGAGGTAGCGGCTCAGGCGGTCGGGTGACATGCCGGTGAGGCGGCGCATCCAGATGGCTGGCGCGCCGACCGGCCAATGAACGCGGCCGTGCCCGCCTGTATAGGTGGCGGCTGCGAGAACGACTTTCGCGACATCTTCGACAGTGAGGTGGACGCCCATCCGCTCTACGCTGCGGGCGACCATGCCGTCTATCATGCGTGTGCGTACGAAGAGGGGCATGACGTCCACCACGCGTATGCCGTCGGCGTGCCATTCGACGGAGAGGCCTTCGGTGAGGCCGCGCACGGCGAATTTGGTGGCGGCATAGGTGGCGAGCGAGGCCTGGCCATAGACGGCGGCGGTGGAGGACATGTTCACCAGGCAGGAGCCTGGGGTGGCTGCGAGATAAGGTTTGGCGAGGTAGCAGCCGTTCAGAACGCCCTTGATGTTCACGTCGATCAGGGCGTGGTGGCGTGGCAGCGGGTTGGAGCAGAAAGGGCCAGAGATCAGGATGCCGGCGTTGTTCACCAGAACGTCGAGCTGACCGCGGGCGCTGACAAAGGCTTCGAGGGCAGCGGACCATTCCTCGGGCTTGGTGACGTCGAGCGTGAAGGGCATGGCGGTAGTTTCGCCGAGCTCTTCGGCGAACGCGGTGGCGGCTGCGCCGTCGATGTCGGCGATGCCGACGAACCAGCCGAAATCGGCGAAGCGGCGCGCGGTGGCGCGGCCGATGCCGTGCGCGGCGCCAGTAATGAAGACGGCACGCTTGAGGCTGCCATTGTCTTTCATGGTGTCGTTTCCCCGGGTCTTTTTCTCATCCTAAGGCGGAACGGCTGGGTGATGGAATGGCATCTTGCCGGCTTGGCGCCGAGGCCGCGGTTCTGCTCATGCTTTGGCCGGGAGCGGCGGCGGCACCGTCAAGGTCCACCACGAAGACACGGAGGTCTCGAAGGTTCACGAAGACGCCGGGCGATCCGACGATTGGAGAGCGTCCGTGGGCTCGTGCTTCGCAAAGCAAGGCGCATTACGATCTCCGAGGCCATGTCTATATCGGTATCCGAACAGCGCACGTCGACAGACGTGAAATCACGCAGCCATAACAGGACGTCCCTTAAGAAATCGTCGTCCGCGTTTTCGACAAGGATGGGAAAGTCTGAAGCTCTGCTTAGCCACGCATGACTTTGAGACCGGCTCGGTTGAGTAACAACACTTCAGACGATGCCGATGCCGCGGCCATAAATATGCCGTGGAGCGGTCGTCGTGGCGGCCCGACCTCTTCGTGTAACTTCGCGCTCTTAGTGTCTTCGTGGTTGACCTTAACGGCACTTGCCCCAGGCAGAAGCATCCATTTGCAAGGCGTCTCGCGAGCGCCTCGACTTTGACGAGCCTACAACGGTGCGGCGGCGGCCTTCGTCTCGTGCATGGGCATGCGGCCGGCGGTGTTGCGTGGAACGGGCGGGCGGCGATCCATGCGCAGGGGGACCGCGATGGCCGGTAGGGGGCGCGAGAAGAGGAAGCCCTGCAGCGCGTCGGCGCCGAGGGTGCGCAGGCGCTGCGCTGTGGAGTCGCGTTCGATGCCTTCGGCGATGACGAACAGGCCGGCGCGTTTCGAGGCTTCGATGATTTCGCTGGTGAGCGGAATATCGTCGGCGATCGAGCCGTCGAGCTTGATGGTGTGGAACGGCAGGGCGAGCATATCGCGCCAGTGCGGCAGGGCGGGGCCGGCGTCGTCGATGGCGGTGCGGAAGCCGACCGCGTTCCAGCGTTCCACAGCGCGGCCGACAGCGACGAGGTCCGGCTTGGTCGGCGTCTCGACGACCTCGATCATGATCTGGCTGGGGGAGAGCCCGGCAATGGCGCAAAGCTCGGTGGCGCGGGCGATCGAGGAGGTGTTGAGAAGGGTCGGGATCGGGATGTTGACCGAGATCGTCAGCGTGCGGACGCGTGGGGCGTGGGTGAGTTCGAGCGCGGTGCGGGCGACTGCTATGGCGGTCAGCACGCGTTCCTGACGCGACTCAACGGCGAGCGGAATGAATTCACGCGGGTGGAGGATGCCGCGCTGCGGGTGGTGAAGGCGCGCCAGCGCTTCCACGCCAATCGGGAGGAGCGTGTCGGCGGAGACGAAAGGCTGGAAGCGCATACGCAGATTGCCGCGGTGAAGCGCGTGGGCGAGATCGGATGGCGCGAGGGGCGGCAGGCCGGCGGTGTCGATGTGGAGGGGACGGCGTAGCGCTTCCTCGAGAAGGCTCGGGGTGAGGACGGGCTGCACCATGTTGCCGTGGCCGATGTCGGAGCCGAGCAGAAGCAAACGGATCGGTTGCAGAGTGACTTCATCCAGCATTCCGCACAGCGCATCCGCCTCGAATGGCGCGATCGGTGCGATTGCAAGGACATGCGTGTGCACACGCTCCGGGCGGAACATCCAAGCCAAGGCTTCACTGACGTTCGCCTTCACGTCCAGAAGGGCGTGCTGGCTAGCGGCGGCGGCTTTTGCCGCCTTGATCCACTCGGGATCCGTCCCGACAAGGAGCAGACTGAGCTGTCCCGGCGGCATCGAGGTAACTGCCATTAATGTTCCAGAACAGTAATCTCGTCTGGAAAACTAGCACACTTGCGACAACTTTCCATCCACGAAGTGGCTGGTTTGACTAAAAAAAGCGAGGGATTGTCTCACCGCGCTTTCTGCAGAGCAGTTGCTGGAGCCGTGACTTCGCGGCGGAGGCGCTTCTCGCCGAGCAGAAGCAGAATCGGCGCCGCAATCATGATGGACGAGACGGTGCCGATAGCAATGCCGAAGAGCATGGCCCAGGCGAACCCGGACAAGGTGTGGCCGCCGAAAAGCGCCAGCGGAAGGCTCGCCAGGAACACCGTCATGGAAGTGCCCAAGGTACGGTTCAGGGTCTCGTTGATCGACAGGTCGATAAGGTCGCGCAACGACATCGCTTTGTATTTGCGCAGGTTTTCACGGACGCGGTCATAGACCACGACCTTGTCGTTGGTGGAGTAGCCGATGATCGTCAGGATGGCGGCGACCATGACGAGGTCAAACTCGATGCGCGTGATAACCAAAAAACCGATCGTTTTGGTCACGTCGAGCAGCAGGGTCGCCACGGCGCCGACTGCGAACTGCCATTCGAAACGGAACCAGATGTAGGCGAAGATCATGCCGAGAGAGATGGCAAGGGCGAGCATGCCGTCGGTGAACAGCTCGTTGCTCACGGAAGCGCCGACGACATCGGCGCGAACGATTTTCGTTCCGGGTTGTGCTTTTTCGAGTGCATCGCGCACGCGGGACTGCACGGCCTGGTTGCCTTGCTCGGTGGGCTGCGCGTCGAGACGGATCAGCACTTCAGTGTCGGAGCCGAACCGCTGCAATCCTGCGGTCGGAACGTGGTCGGCGGAGAGTGCGCCGCGGAGCTTGTTGAAGTCGGCCGGCACGGTGGTGCGCGCCTCGATGACGATGCCGCCCTTGAAATCCAGGCCCAGGTTCAAGCCCGGATAAAAGAAAAGGCCGACGGAAATGGCGGAGAGGATGAAAGAGCCGGCCAGGCCCCAGTAGCGCGCGCGCATGAAGGCGAAGCGAGTGCCGTCTTTGACGAAGCGGAACATGGGGCGGGTGAACATTGTGGGCACCTAGGGAAGTAAGGGAAGCAAGGCCTTCTTTTTTGAAAAAAAGAAGCAAAAAACTTTTATCCGTTTGGGTTCGGCCTATCCGCGCACCCGGCCTACAAGGCGCAAACGTTTTTTGCTTCTTTTTTTCAAAAAAGAAGGCCTTGCTTTCTCAAACCGGCAAAAGCGCAGGCCGCCGCGCCACATACCAGCGCACCATCAAAAGCCGCGCCAAAACGGTCGCCGTAAACAGCGTCGTCACGATGCCGACGGTAATCGTCAGCGCAAAACCTTTGACCGGGCCGGTGCCGAACACGAACAGCATGACGTGGGCGAGGAAGGCGGTGACGTTGCTGTCGAGAATTGTCGAATAGGCGCGCTTGAAGCCGGCTTCCATGGCGCCAAGAGGCGAGCGGCCGCTCTTGAATTCCTCGCGTATGCGCTCGTTGATCAGGATGTTGGCGTCGACGGCCATGCCGAGGGTGAGCAGGAGGCCGGCCATGCCGGGGAGGGTGAGCGTTGCCTGGAAGAGGGAGAGGATGGCCAATAGCATGACCAGGTTCACGACGAGCGCGATGTTCGCGAACCAGCCGAACAGGCCATAGAATGTGCCCATGAAGCCGATGACGAGCAGGAAGCCGACGAGGAGCGAAAGGGCGCCGGCGCGTATGCTGTCAGCGCCGAGTTCCGGGCCGACCGTGCGTTCCTCGATGACCTGAAGCGGCGCGGGCAGGGCGCCTGCGCGCAACAGGATGGCGAGGTTGTTTGTGCTGGCGGCATCGAAGCCGCCGCCGCTGATCTGGCCGTGGCCGCCTGTGATGGCGGAACGGATGACGGGGGCGCTGATGACCTGGTTGTCGAGGACGATGGCGAAGCGCTTGCCGATGTTGTTGGTGGAGGTTTCGGCGAATTCGCGTGCGCCGTGGGCGTCGAAGCTGAAGTTCACCACCCATTCGCCGTTCTGGCTGTCGGTGGCGGCGCGGGCGTCAGTGAGGTCGGCGCCGTCCACTTCGACGTGCTTGCGTATGGGGAGCTTCTCGGCCGGGTTGTCCTGCATGGGCAGGAGTTCGACGCCTGGGCCGGGCGGGGCTCCGGGGATGGCGTTCTCGTCCAGCAGGTGGAACGTCATCTTGGCGGTCTTGCCGAGGAGTTCCTTGATCTTGTTGGGGTCTTCGACGCCAGGGAGCTGGACGACGATGCGGTCGTCGCCCTGCCGGGTGATTTGCGGGTCCACCACGCCCGTCTCGTCGATACGCCGGCGGACGATTTCAATCGATTGCTCGACCGCGTGGGTGGCGGTGACGCGCAGGGCGGCAGGCGAGAGGGTAAGGGCGAGGTTACCGCCGGACAGGGTGTCCACGGTGAATTCGTTGGGGACGGTGGGGGTGATGGTCTTGAGCGCGGCGATGGCGGCGTCCTGCTGGGCGGGATCGCGGACATGGAGGAAGACGCGCTGGTGGTCGGCTTCGGCTGAGAGGTTCTGGTAGCCGACGTGCTGCTTGAGGAGGGCGGAGCGCGCGTTGTCAGCGAGCGCGTCGAGGCGCTCGTGCTGAACGGCGTTCATGTCCACCTGCATGAGCAGGTAGGAGCCGCCCCGCAGATCGAGGCCGAGATGGATCTGATGCCAGGGGAGCCAGGGGGCCGGGGAGGCCATGAGGTTCGGCAGGCAGAGGAGGGCACCGAGCAGGCAGACCCCAAGGATGAACAGGGTCTTGGCTCGGCTGAAATACATCATGAAGAGGGGCAAGCTCCGGTGGGCTTTTGGCGGCGGTATGCCTTTTGGGGGGGCTCGGTGCAAGTTCGGCGCGCTTGCAGGCCGGCAGAAGCGCCGAATTACCGGCTTCAAGTGCGGTCTTGAGCGGCGTGCCAGATGCACAGGATTGTCACCAAGTCGGGCGACACGAGCGTGTATACGATAACGTAGGGACGCCAGGCGACCAGCTCTCGCGTTCCGGAGTGCGTGGTGGGTCGGCCCCGCCGCGGGAACACCGCAAGGCTATCGCCGGCAAGCAGAAGTTCGCGACCGACCCGGGCTGCGGCGACCGGGTTATCAGCAGCAATGTGGCGAATTATGCGGCTGACGTCATCGACAGCGCGTGTACGCCAGACGACAGGCACTTACCAGACGACAGGCACTTATTAGTTTGGTTCGGGCGGCGGAGCGTCGAATTCACCTTTGGCGAGCCGCATGAGCCAAAGACGGACTTTATCATGCGGCACGGTGCGAGGATCGGCATCGGAAGCGGCAATGGCGGCGCCAAGCGCTCGCGCTTCGGTGGTGGCCTCGTCTTCGTCAGCAGGGGAGCCTGCACCGGGGAATGGAGCGTTATCCATGACAAATAAGGTAATGCCGCTGGAAACTGACCGCCAGCCATTTCGCGTCGCGCTTTCTTCAGGCGTTGATGCTTGTTAAGGCTCGCGCATGACATCCATCCTCCGCGTAGGCGTTGTGGGCGCCGGGCATTTTGGGCGTTTTCATGCGCTGAAGCTCACGGCCAACGCGCGGGTGAATTTGATCGGCATCTGCGATGTGGATGCCGAGCGGGCAGGGCGTGTGGGGGCGGAGGCCGGCGGGGCGCCGGCCTTGACGCTGGATGGGCTGCTCGCGGCTTGCGACGCGGTGGTGGTGGCGGCGCCTGCGGAGGCGCATTTCGAGATTGCTGGCCAGGCGCTTGCCGCAGGCAGGCATGTGCTGATCGAGAAGCCGATTGCAGCCACACTGGCGCAGGCGGATGCGCTGGCTTCGGCTGCAAAGGCGCGCGGGCTGGTGCTGCAGGTGGGGCATCTGCTGCGGTATTCGGCGGAGCATGGGGCGATTGCGGCGCGTATCACGCGGCCGCTCTATATCGAGGCGACGCGCATCGCGCCCTTCAAGCCGCGGGGAACCGATGTGTCGGTCATCCTGGACCTGATGATCCATGACCTGGACCTCGTGCTATCGCTGGTGGACAGCGATATCGAGAGCGTGGATGCGGTAGGGGCGGCGGTCTCCAGCGAGTTCGAGGATATCGCCAATGCGCGGGTGCGCTTCGTCAACGGCTGCGTGGCGACGATTACGGCAAGCCGGATCGCCCTAAAGACAGAGCGGAAGATGCGGCTGTTCTCGCAGGAAGGCTATCTGTCGGTCGATTTCGTGGCGCGCCAGTTGACGATGATCGGGCGGGAGCACGGCATGCCAGTGCCAGGCGCCGAGAACTTCAAGCTCGATCAGGCATCGTGGCAGGACCATGATGTGCTCGAGGCGGAGCATGCGGCGTTCGTCGCCTCGTGCCTGGATGGGGCACCGGTTCTGGTGGATGCGGCGGCCGGGCGGCGTGCATTGGCGGCCGCTCTCGCGGTGTCCGATGGCATGGCGCGGTCTCGCGCGCAGGCGGAGCGTTCGGGTTTGGTCAGGCCGCACTAAGGACGGTTCTGCGGCGTGCGGCGAACCGTCCTGCCGGCTGGGCGTTGCGCTAAAAAGAAGCAGCCGGGCGAATGGCAGCCGGTCGCATGGGGTGACGTGGTTGGCGCGTGCCGGCTCTCAGACAGGATGATGCGATGAATAGCGATATTCCCGGATATGCGGTGCCGATTGCGCGGCATCCGCTGCTGAATATTTTGGTGGCCTTCCCGATCGCCTGCTTTACCGCGGCACTGCTGACCGACATCGCCTACGCGCAGTCGATGAACATGATGTGGGCGGATTTCTCCGCATGGCTGCTGGCGCTCGGCATGGTCATGGGAGTGCTGGCGGCGCTCGTCGGGCTGGTTGGGTTGATTGCGAACCGGCGGCTGATGCGTACACGGCCAGTGTTGCCTTTGGTGATCGGCGGTATCGTGGTTCTTGTGCTCGCGGCCTTCGATAACATGATTCATAGCCGTGATGCCTGGACGTCAGTCGTGCCGCTGGGCCTGCTGCTGTCTGCATTGACGGTGGTGGCAATGTTGATAACCGCGTGGCTGGGCGCACCGCGCGCCGTGAGTGCCGCTCCGGTTGTTCGTTATGAAGGGGTTCGTCCATGAAGTCCGCACACAAGAGGCTGGCTTTTGCCGGCGTGGCGATGTTTGCGCTGATGGGCGCAGACAATTTTGATATCAAGACGCAGATTGGGCCGCATCCGGTGCTGCCTGCGCCGCAGCAGTATCTGTTTCCGCCCATGAAGCTGGCGAAGGTGATCGGGTGGAAGCCGGGCGAGACGCCTAAGGTCGCGGCGGACCTGAAGATCGCTGCGCTGGGCACGGGTTACGAGCATCCGCGCTCGGTTTATACGCTGCCGAACGGTGATGTGCTGGTGGTGGAGTCGATCAGCCCGGCGCTCGATCCGGTGACGCGGCCGAAGAACATCGTCATGAACTTCATCGAGAAGATGGTGACGTCCAACGGCAAGACGCAGGGTAGCAACCGTATCACGCTCATGCGGGATACGAAGGGCAACGGCACCTACGACATGCGGACGGTGTTCATCGATCACCTCTATTCGCCGTTCGGCGTGGCGTTGGTCGGCAACGATCTTTATGTCGCCAACACCGATGCGATCCTGAAATTTCCCTACAAGGAAGGCGACACGACTATCACGGCGCCTGGCACGGTGCTGACGGAGTTGCCTGGCGCGCCGATCGACCACCATTGGACGAAGAGCCTGGTCGCAAGCGAGGATGGCACGAAGCTTTACGTCGGCATCGGTTCGAACAGCAATATCACCGAGAACGGCATCGGCGCCGAACTCGGGCGTGCGGACATCTGGGAGGTGGACCGCGCTACCGGCGCGCACCGTATTTTCGCAGCGGGACTGCGTAATCCGAATGGGCTGTGCTGGGAGCCTACCACGCACGCGCTTTGGACCGTCGTGAACGAGCGCGATGAGCTCGGGCCAAACCTGGTGCCGGACTATATGACTTCAGTGAAGGACGGCGCCTTCTATGGCTGGCCTTACAGCTACTACGGTAACCACGTCGATCCGCGCGTGAAGCCGCAGCGGCCTGATCTGGTCGCGAAAGCGATTGCACCGGATTACGCACTAAGCTCGCATGTGGCCCCGCTCGGCATGGTGTTCGACACCGGCAGCAGCCTGCCTTCGCATTACAGCGGCGGCGCATTCGTCGGTGAGCATGGCAGCTGGGACCGGGACGTGCTGAATGGCTACAAGGTGGTGTTCGTGCCGTTCGATAAAGGCATGCCAAACGGAATGGCCGAAGATGCAGTCACCGGTTTTCTCGACGACGCAGGTAATGCGCATGGTCGCCCGGTGGCAGTGACTTTGGACAAGTCGGGCGCTCTGCTGATTGCGGATGATGTGGGAAACACGGTTTGGCGGGTGACGGCTGGGGCTCAGGCTCACGCTTCTAACTAGCAGGAAGGAAGGACTTCTTTTTTGAAAAAAAGAAGCAAAAAACTTTTGATTCCTTAGGCCGGGTGTTTCCAAGACCTCGGTCCCAAGTCGCAAAAGTTTCTTGGTTCTTTTTTTCAAAAAAGAACTGCTTGCCTTCATGATTTGCCGATTGTGCTGCAAACAACGTAACCAGCCACTGGTCTGCAAAGGGACGCGGCCCAGGGGCGCTGAAGGACTTCCCGCCGAAGTCCCGGCTGAATGACGAGAAGGTCGCCCGCATCAGGCGGGCGTTCGAGCGCCGGCTTCGTGTCGCAGGACTGCGGATGAACGATGCGCGCGAGATAGGCAGTGTTGGTGGGGATCCTTGTTTCCGCTCCTAGCCAGAGAACTTGCATCAGCGCGGTATCGTCTCCCGGGTGGCAGCCATAGACAGGCAAAACTATGAGTCGATGTGCCTGACGGATGAGTGGACGCAACTCCTCCGGATCGAAGAGCCATGGCTGCGGGACATTCATCCTGGCATAAACGAAGCTGCGAACCGCGCCACCGTCGAGACATTGCAAGGCAGCGCATACGAGCAAGGTGATGCCGGCTAGCCTTGGTTTCCTGGCGGCCAGAACGGCGATGCTGCCGACGAGTACGATGTAGGAGATGGGCCAGAATAGCCTGCTGCTCGTGCGGATCATCTCAAGCGGGCCGACGGCCGTGTGCAGCCGGAACAGCAGCAATTTTCCCGCATAGATTTTCGTGCTGAGTGCGAGAAGCCATAGCGCCAGGCAGCACAATGACAGGCCGGCGTGACGAAACGCAGCGCGCCGGATGGCAGGCAAGGTCGTGATGAACGCGACACCGGCGAGCAGGATCAGCCCAAAGCCAAGGTAGCCGTCATCGGCCAGTTGGCCGCCTGTGGCATCGAGATCGGCGTTTTCGAAACCTGGTATGAGCCAGGAGCGCACAGGAAACAGGGGTGCAAGGAGGTTGAGGGAAAAGCGGCCGTATCCTCCTGGGCTTTTGCCGTCCGTGTAGCCGAGGAGCATGGCCACAAGTGTCACGCACAGGCATGACACCGCCAGACCGATAGCGGGCCGGCGCCAGGCGGTATCGCGGCGCAGGATCAACGTCATTGGCGCGGCAGCGAAAAGGGCGGCGGCCATCATGGCCAGATAGGGATGGACGAGAAGTAGAAGGGGCAGCAGGGCGCAAGCCGCGCACAAGGCAGCGGTGGAACCTCGTACGATGCGACAATAAAGGCCGATCATGCCGAGCAGGGCGAAATGGCTGGTGAGGGATCAGTGCCAAAAGCCAGCAAGGAAAGCGTGTTGCGCGCTCGCCATCAGCGCCACGGCTATTGCCGGTAGCAGGCGCCGCTCACCCATGCCGCGGAGGGCAAAGATGGCCGCTGCTGGCTGCAAAATCCAGCATAGGGCCTGCCAGACGCTGGCAAGCTGATCGAATGGCGGCAGGATCGGGCGCAACAGCTTCGCAATGAGCGTGGCCAAAGGATTGCTGTCGGTGAACGCTATGCTGACACCCCACGGCGCCATCGGGCCTGGCGCTTGCAGAAGGGGCCAGTGCCAGGGTACGGGCAGGAAATACCGCTGCCCGATCACCTGCTGTGCGAAGTCGGCGGTGGGAGGCGCGCCGCCGGGCAGTTGGCCGAGCAGAGCCCAATTTGGAAACATGGCGGCGACCAGCGCTGCGCCGAAGATAAGTGCCACGGCATAGATCGCCGGTCCGGTTGGTGGCCCGAGCGGTATGCTTCTTGTGGTCAAGCTTCTGGTTATCCTTTGGTGTCGAAGCCGGCCAAGCGCATTTCGCTGTTTCGCTCTACAAGATGTCGAGGATGGCTTTCGCGGCGGCGTCTGCTGGCAGGCCGGTTGGGGGCTTTAGCTCGGACATGATGGTGACGAAGGCGGCGCGTTGGGCGGCGGCGGCCGAGGGCTCCATGAGGAGAGTGCGCAGCGTGGCGGCCAGGCGTTCCGGGCGGCAGTCTTGCTGGAGAAGCTCGGGCACGATTTCTCGGCCGGCAAGCAGGTTCACCATGGCGACGTGTTTTACGCGGATGAGCCGGCGTGCCAACGCCGCAGTGATCGGATTAACGCGATAAGTCACGGCCATGGGGACGCCGGCGAGCGCCAGTTCCAGTGTCGACGTGCCGGATTTGGTGAGAGCCGCGCCGGCCGCTGCGTAGGCGTCGTGCTTTGCGTCGATGTCTGTGAGCACGATCGGTTTAATGGGCCAGTTTTGCACAGC
Organism: Acetobacteraceae bacterium; assembly: GCA_965198825.1. GTDB lineage: Bacteria > Pseudomonadota > Alphaproteobacteria > Acetobacterales > Acetobacteraceae > BOG-908. The sequence continues at coordinate 1,581,223 of CBDAQB010000003.1, forward strand.
CTGGGTGATAAGCTCGGCGACAGCAGGCGAGCTGGGGATCACCGGAACGATGCTGCGATCCTGCGAGAGCAGACCAACAGTTTTGCCGAACACCGGCAACAGCCGCGGCGCTTCGGTGCGGCGGCTGCCTGGCATGAGGATCACGATCTTCGCGTCTGGAGCGATGCCGTGAACGGTGCGGAAACGTGCGGCATTGCCCTGGTCGGCACCCGATTGCAGGACCGGGTGGCCGACGAATTTCACGGGAAGGCCGTGCCTGGCGAAGAAAGCTTCCTCGAAGGGAAGGAGGCAGAGGAGGCGGTCCCAGAGTCCTGGGAAGTCGCGCACGCGGTGTTCGCGCCATGCCCAGACTTGCGGTGCTACGTAATGCACACGCTTGAGGCCGAGCGGCTTGATGCGTTTGAGCAGACGCAGGTTGAAACCCGGGCTATCGATGGTGACGATCAGGTCCGGCTTCTTGGTGGTGATGTCGGCAACGGCTTCGTCGAGGCGGCGGCTGAGACTGCGCAGGCGCGGCAAGATTTCGGCGAGCCCCATGACGGCGAGATCGCGCATGGGAAAGAGCGAGACGACGCCTGCGGATTCCATGCGCGGGCCGCCGATGCCGGCAAAACGCAGGTCGGGGCGCTGCTGCCTGAGGGCGTTCATCAGGCGAAAGCCGAGGATATCGCCTGAGGCTTCGCCGGCGACGAGCCAGATCAGCGGGCCGTCTTGCACGATCGCTTAGCCGTAAAGGGTGGCTGGGTCGGCGATGGGCGGAGCGATCTCCACCGGCTCACCGTCAAGGATCGTGCGGAAAAAACAGTCGCGATGACCGGTGTGGCAGGCGGCGCCTTTTTGATCGACAAGCAAAAGAAGCGTGTCGCCGTCGCAATCCATGCGCATGTCGATCAGCTTCTGCGTTTGGCCTGACGTCTCGCCTTTTCGCCAAAGCTTGCCGCGGCTGCGGCTCCAGTAGGTGACGTGTCTGGTGTTCAGGGTTTCCGCAATGGATTCCTCGTTCATCCAGGCCAGCATGAGGACTTCGCCGGTGTCGTGCTGCTGGGCTATGGCTGGGATCAGGCCCTGACGATCGAATTGGAGTTGGATGTTCATCAGGTTGTAGTTCCTTTCTCTGCCTAGGCGTCGCGCAGGCGACCCGTGGATTGGCGCGCTGTCCTCATGGTGCGTTCGCGAGCATCACCCGCCGCAAGTCCGACCATGGGATCAAGATCGTGGCTGTTCCCGGGTAGCCCATGTCCAGCTCATAAGGCCCGAACCTGATTTCGAGACCATCGGCTCGCAGAGACCATGTTTCTGGATTCGTAACAAAAGAAGCAATCGCTGTCAGGGTCTCTGCCGGCAAGTCTTTTGCGTTCCTGCCTTCACCGTCTTCCTTAGCAAGTTCTCTTTTTACCGCGGCTTCACTCAAGTTCGTCAGGATCTCCTTCCAGAGATCGCCGCCTGCGAACAAATCACTTGGCCGAAGTGGCCTCGGATTGGCGTCGAGAACGAGGTTTTGAGAGAATGATCCGCCCTGGCCATGCGCAGCGCCAAAACAATACGACCAATATTGCCACGTTACGCTGATGATCTTCCGACTGGCAAATGTCACTTCGTAATCGTCAACGCCTGCGCCATCAGCGGTCCTGTCCGGATGCACGCCGCACTCGGGGATCATGTCCTTCCGTGCCAGCAAAGCGTTTAACTTAGAAGTCAGCTCGTTCACTGGATGATCGATCCGCGGCAGCGACCGTTGATCGGTGGCGAGCCTTGGCCCACCATTCGGATCGGTTCCCGTGGCAATTTGAAAGTGATCTATTCGGCTGAACAAAAACGGGCCGGCCTGCAAAGCGCTGGCATCCAGCTGCTTAATGCGAGCACGATAGAGTTTAACCAGACATAGAGCGCGGTCGTCAAACAAATGCTTCCCGAAGACGTCTGAGGATGCGCAGGATCGACGGACCAGCTGGACCCATTCGCGCTGTCCTGCTGTTACGATTTGCACTCCCGTCGGAGAAAGTTTCCTCAGCACCGCGCCGTACTTCGTTTCCAAGTCAGTATCAAGCGTGGATAGGGCAGCATTTCCGCAAATGAGTTTCTCAGTGTCGGCGGCAGCATGGGTGCAGTCAAAGCTTGCTGCAGAAGCCGCGCCGCATATCCAGAAACTGGATGAAGCCAGAAGAAGCCGGAGAATCTTGCGCATCGGCCGCTGAAAGCCTTCAAAAAAAGAAATGATACTGGACAGAGGCATACGCAGCTTCAGAAGCACAGCCGGTATCTCTCAGCTGCGACTCTCCTGTTAGGCCGAGCCTAAACTCGCAAAAGTTTTTTGGTTCTTTTTTTCAAAAAAGAACTGCTTACCCTGCCACTTGCCTAAAAGCCTGCTCCAAATCGGCAATCAGGTCCAAAGGATCCTCGAGCCCGACATGGAACCGCACCATGGGCCCTGAAAACGCGGGCGAGACGTCGCTTCGGGTGACAAATCCTGTCGTCGGCAGCGCAAGACTTTCGTAGCCGCCCCAGGAGGCGCCGATGCCGAACAGTTTAAGCGCGTCCACCATGCGGTGCGTGGCTTCGGCGGTGATGGGTGGGGCGAAGACAACGCCGAAGAGGCTGCAGGCGCCGGTGAAGTCGCGGGCCCAGATGTCGTGGCCTGGCGAGCCGGGCAGGGCGGGGTGGAGGACCTGGGCGACTTCGGGGCGGGTGGCGAACCAGCGGGCGACGGTAAGGCCGGACTCCATCTGGCGGTCGAGGCGGACGGAGAGGGTGCGCATGCCGCGTATGGCGAGCCAGCAATCGTCTGGGGAGGCGTATTGGCCAAGGATGAGGGCTGCGTCGCGGACGCGTTGCCAGTGGTGATCGCTGGCGGTCGTGGCGGCGCCAAGCAGGATGTCGGAGTGGCCAGAGGCGTATTTGGTGAGCGCCTGCATGGAGACGTCCACGCCGTGCGCGAAGGGATCGAAGTTCGCAAAGCCCCAGGTGTTGTCGATCATGACGGTGAGGTTGTGGGCGTGCGCGAGGGCGGAGAGGGCGGGAACGTCCTGCATCTCGAACGTGTGGCTGCCTGGGCTTTCCAGGTAGAGCACGCGGGTTTGCGGCTGGATGAGCGGGGCCAGGGCGTCGGCGGTAGTGTCGGTGCGGTAGTAGCGCGTGGTGACACCTAGGCGGCGAAGCATGCTGTCGCAGAAGCTGCGCACTGGGCCGTAAACGCTGTCCGGCATGAGGAGATCGTCGCCGGCCGAGAGGTAACCAAGAAGGGGAACGACGCAGGCGGCGAGGCCGGTGCCGAAGATCTGGCTGCGTGTGCCGCCTTCGACCAGGGCGATCAGGTCCTCGAGCGCGTGGTGGGTGGGGCCACCCTGGGTGCCGTAGGTGAGCGCCTGGTCGAGGCGCTTGCGCATGTGGGCTCGTCGCTGGGCCACCGACTCGTAGAGCACGGTCGAGCCACGGTGGAGCGGCGCGTTGACGAAGCCGTGGATGCGCGTGCCGGCGCGGCCTTCGTGTGAGAGGCGTGTGTCGCGTGAGAGCGCCGAGGAGGCGTGTTCGGTGTGGTCAGCCAGCGGACATCTCCTTTGGGGTGTCGGGGTGGCTGGCCCATTCGGTCCAGGAGCCGTCGTAGAGCTTGCCCTCGGGGAGGCCCGCGAGGGTCATCCCCAGTGCGAGGATGGCGGCGGTGACGCCGGTGCCGCAGGTGGTGACGACCGGACGGGTGCCGTCTGCGCCGGCCTCGGCGAAGAGGCGGCGGAGCGTTTCGGGTCGCGCGAAGGTCTGGTCCGGCTGGAGCAGGGCGCTGGCGGGTAGGCTCGCAGCGCCTGGCATGTGACCGCCGGGGAGGCCGGGGCGGGGCTCGGGGGCGGTGCCATGGAAGCGGCCTGCCGGCCGTGCGTCGAGAACGGCCGCGCTGCCTGCTTCGATGGTTCGGCGCATGTCGCCCAGGCCGTGGAGCATGCCTGCGCGGAAGGAGGCGATGAATTTCGCAGGCGGCGGATCGTCGGGGAGGCCGGCTTCGACGGGACGGCCCCCGGCCTGCCATTTGGGCAAACCGCCATCGAGGACAGCCACGTTGTCATGGCCGAACAGGCGCATCAGCCACCAGCCGCGGGCGGCGGAAAACATGCCCTTCTGGTCGTAGAAGACGACCCGGTCCGTATTGGATACCCCCAGGCCCGAAAGCAGGCGCGCGAAGCGGCCGGCAGTGGGAACCATGTGCGGGAGGTCCGTCTCATCGTCGCCGGCTGCCTCGATATCGAAGAAGGCGGCGCCTGGAATGTGCGCGGCTTCGAAGCGGGCGCGTGGGTCCTGGTTCTCTGTCGGCAGGTAGAAGCTGATGTCGAACAGGCGAAGGTTTGGGTTGGCTAGTTCGGCGGCCAGGCCGGCGGTGTTCAGGAGGGGCGGGTGTTGGAGAGTCATGTTGACTGCTCCTGGGAGGAAGAAAGGTGAGGTAGGGGGTAGGAAGGACTTCTTTTTTGAAAAAAAGAAGCAAAAAACTTTTGCGAATTTGGGCTGGGTTTGGGGATCGGCTGGGCCTCAGGACATAAAAGTTTTTTGCTTCTTTTTTTCAAAAAAGAAGTCGCTTGCTGGCTGATTGTCATGCCCATTTCTGCCTGAGCCAATCTCTGCGATGTCCTAGCCAAAGAAGGCCAATGGTGGCGACGGAGTTCGGATAGTCGCCGGCGATGGCGCGGGCGATGGCAACGTCCGCGGGAATGGCGCGGACCAGGATGTCCTCGTTCTCGGAGGCCAGGCCGCCTGTGCCCAGGATACCTTCAGCGCCGAGGTCGCCCAGGCGCACGCGGCCGGCGAACATGGTGCAGTGTTCGTCGCAGCCGCCCGGGGTGAGGAGGAAGCCGCCGATCCGCTCGAGCGTCTCGACTTGCAGGCCCATTTCCTCCTGGAATTCGCGGAGGATGGCTTCCTCTGGGGTTTCACTGCCGTCGAGCAAGCCGGCGGCGAGCTCGACCATGACCGGCTCGATGCCGGCCGCGAAGGCTGGGAAGCGGAACTGCTCGATGGTGACGACCATGTCCTGAACAGGGTCGTAGGGGAGGACGCAGGCTGCGGTGCCGCGCCGCCACATTTCCCAGCGCCTGGTGGGCGACATGGTGCCGTCGAAGCGGCGTTGCCTGAAGTGCACGACTTGGAGGGGGAACCGGCCGTTCCACGGGGTTTCCACCTGCTCGATGAGCACATCGGGCGATGTCGGGAAGTCGGTGCTGGGCATGCGGGGGTTTTAGGTGAGGTCGGCGCGTGTGGCGAGGGCTGGGGGCTCGCCTTGAGGCGAGCCCCAGCCCTGCTTGCTAGACCGGGTTCGAGGCCAGGATGTCGCGGAGCTCGGCAGCGGCGGCGGCGCCTTTGACGGCGTCGCGCCACATGTTTTCCGCAACGCGCTGGTGGGCGGCGACGGCTTCGTCTGCGCCGGTGATCATGGCAACGCCGGATTGCAGGTTCGGGATGGTATCCGGGCGGAAGGGATTGATGGCCAGCATGGCGCGGTCGCGCGTGCGGACGATCTGGAACTGGCCGGAGGGTTCGCCGGCGGAGAGCATGCCGAATTGCAGGCCCATGGGTTCGGCTTCCATGAGACGGGCGATGTTGTCGATTTCCGTGCGCGCGACGAGGCGGGCGCGGTGACGAAGCTGTTCGGAGCGGGCGAGTCCCTGGCAGACGCCCTGCTGGAGGAAGCGGACGACGGCGGCCGAGGAGATCATGGCAATGGTGGCTGGGCGGCGCATGCGATACATGCGTTTGCGTTCGGCAAGGATGCCGAGGACCTGTTCGCCAGTGGCGCGTATGGCGCCGCGGTCTGGGCCGGCTTCCATGGCGGCTTCGTGGAAGATGTCGGCTTCTATGGCGTCGAGTTCGTCCGAAGAGGTGAGGTAGTTGAGCGGGAAGGAGACCTGAAGGATCTGGTCGGCGGTTTCCTCGACCTGGCGGAGGCGCTCGAAAAAGCCGATGGGCCGGTTGTAATATTCGACGCCAATGCCGAGCAGGGAGAGCGGCGAGATTTTCAGGAGTTCGGCGAGGCGGTTGACGGTGTCTAGCTTGATCACCTCGCCTTTTTCATACCGGTATAGGGCGGCGCGGGAGACGCCGAGACGGGCGGCTATCTCCTCTGCGCGCAGGCCTGACTCGAGCCGGTAAGCCCTGAGTTGCTGGCCGATCTCCGTAAATCGCATCAACTGCAAATACTCCACGCAAAAAGCAAATCATTACAGAAAAGTGTCGATTGCGCATCGGGATAGGCTAGGGTTGGCGGCTGCGGGCATCCCTCTTTTGATACGCAGGCGACTACCTGTATATTAATCCGTATAGCGGGGGCAATGGTGACCGCGCTTTTTTTACACGTGCATAAGCAGAATGACACTGTGTCACAGGAATCGTGCTGCATCTCGCCAGCCGACCATGGCATGGGACGGCGTTGCGCGATAAGGCCGATTGATGGACTCCTTTGAAGACGGGCCGCTGCAAGAGCGGGCGCTGAAGCGCGTGTCGCGGCCACGCGCGGAGCGGCTGATGGCAGAGCGTGTCCTGATGACGCTGCTGATGGCTGGCATCGCTATCGGGTGCGGGCTGGTGCTTTGGCCGTTTCTGTCGGCGATTCTGTGGGCTGCCATCCTGGTTTTCACGACCTGGCCGATGTTCACCTGGCTGCATGGGAGATTGCGGCTGCCGCGGGTGGTGGTGTCTCTCTTCATGGTGGGGTTGACGGCGCTGGTCCTGGTGCTGCCGCTCAGCCTGGCCATACCTGGCGGGGCGGAGGAGGTGCATGTGCTCCGCCGGTCGCTGGAGGCGTGGTTCGCGAACGTGCCGCCGGCGCCGTCGTGGCTTTATGAGTTGCCGCTCATCGGACATCCGCTGACCGATACCTGGAACGACTGGGCAGCCGACCTTTCCGGCATGGCGAATTTCTTCCGGCCCTATTTCGGGATGTTCGCCGAGGGAGGGCTGTCGCTTCTGCTGGGTGTGGCAGGTGGGCTGGTGCAGTTTTTCGTGGCGCTGTTCGTGGCGTTTTTCTTCTGGTTCTCGGGAGAATCGCTGGGGGCAGCGCTTCAGGTGCTGGTGCACCGGGTGGCTGGCGATTACGCGGCGCAGTTGATCGCTACGACGACGAGGGCGGTGCGGGGCACGGTTTACGGCATCCTCGGGACCGCAATCATCCAGGGGTTTCTCACCGCTTTCGGGCTGAGCCTGGCTGGGGTGCCGCATGTGGTGCTGCTGGGGATTTTCGTGGCGTTCGTGGCGGTGCTGCCAATCGGCGCACCTCTGGTCTGGATACCGGCGGGGCTGTGGCTGTTGAGCGACGGTCATACGGCGCGCGGCATCTTTCTGCTGGCCTACGGCGTCATTGTGGTGTCGGGAACGGATCATGTGATCCGGCCGTATTTCATCGCGCGGGGAGCGCAGATCCCGTTCCTGTTAACTGTGCTCGGTGTGCTGGGCGGCGTTCTCGCCTTTGGGGCGCTGGGAATTTTCCTGGGTCCCGTTCTGCTGGCGGTCGGTTACATGCTGGTTCTCGAGTTTGCGCGGCTTGGGCCGGCGCCGCTTGCCGATGGGATCCCGCCTGGGGAGGCTGGGCGGACGGTCTTGTCGCAGGAGCCTTGAAGCGAGTACGCAGTCGGTCGTGAACGAGGCCAGTCTTTCCGCGGCTCAATTATCCGCATCGCATGGTCCGGTCGCTCCGGGCATCAGGATGGGCCGGGACATTCGCATACGCGAGCCGCGGCCGAAGCGGTCGCGCATGCAGCGGCGCGACGTGCGCTGGCTCATCGGCATATCGCTGTTTCTGCATCTGCTGGCGTTGGCGCTGTTCCTGCTGCTGGGACGGCATGCGGTGGTCGTGCCACCGAAGGAAGAGCCGTCGTTCGGCATGGTGTTCGAACCTGCCAAGGAGAAAGTGCAGGGGGGAAAGCAGCCTACGAAGGTGACGTCGACTCCGAAGGGCGAGCCGGCCAAGCAGATGCAGGCGACGCCGAAACCCGCTTCCCCCCCGCCTCCGCCGGCCGAGAAGGCGCCGCCTGAGGTTAATCCGTTTCCGCCTGAGTTCATGGAGCCGCAGGAGCCGCCTCCGCCGCCCCAGCAGGATGCGGAAGCGCGGCCGACTTCACCGCCTCATCCACACCCGCAGCAGCATAGGCAAGCGAGGGCGTCGCAGAGCAACAACCCGTTCGCGCATATGCAGGAGTATAGTTTCGCGCCGCCGTCGCGGCCGAGCCGGTCTGCCGGATTGCGCAATTCGCGAAGCCTCGATCTTGCGGAGGGGCCGGTGATCAGCGGCGGGCAACTGCATGATGCGGTGACGCATGTGATCGGACCGAGCGGGCCGGAGGATTACATGGCGATGCTCAGCGAATATATCGAAACGCACAAATATTATCCGGAGAGCGCAGCCGCTGCTGGTGAGCAGGGGGTGGCGGCTGTGCGGGTGACGATCGAGCGCGATGGGTCGGTGAGTGGATTGTCGCTGGCCGAATCGTCGGGGTCGCGGACCCTCGATATCGCCTGGGAGGCGGTGTTCCGGGATGGAAAGCTGCCGGCATTTACGGACGACATGAAGGAGCAGCGACTCACCTTGACGCTTTCGCTCGACTACATCCTGACGTTCCGCTCGCGTTGAGGGTGGAGCGGGTTTTTGGAAGAGGTTGTCGTTTTTTGCGTGATCTTCAGGGAAAATTAACTAGCTGAGAGTAATTATCTACGGGAGCTGGTGGGGGCGAGCATTGGACATGATCGTGGATACCGGCGCCGGCTTGAGTGCACGCATGACCAGTGCCGCCATTGGTCTGGATGCTGAAAGCCGGGCCTGCTCGGCGCTCGCGGCGGATGGTTGGTCGATACTGGGGCGCCGCGTGCGCACGCGGGCCGGCGAGATCGACGCCGTTGCGGAAAAGGCAGGGATCGTAGCCTTCGTCGAGGTGAAGGCACGGGCGACGCTTGCAGGAGCTGCGGAGGCGCTGGGAAAGCGTCAAAAGGCGCGTTTGATGGGGGCTGCGGAAATACTGCTTGCCGAGAACCCGGCGTGGGGAACATGCGGGGCGCGTTTCGATGTCATGCTGGTTGACAGGGCAGGGACGGTGAGGCGGATCACCGACGCCTTCAGGCTGCATTAAGCCGGGCGTAGCATTCGAGAGTTGATAGCTGCACGCAAGCGAGTCTGACCATTGCCCGGCGCGCGGCGGTGATGCAGACTCGCTCCACACAGAAAAGTGGAGCGGTTTGCAGTGACGTCACATGCGGCATGAGCGGGTATTTGTGCGCGTTCGAGGCGGTATCGCCGGAGCGGTTCTCACGATCAGCGCAGTCTCGGCCGGAGCAGCGCAAATGAGCCCTGCGGCGCAGCCGGTGGGCACGGGAAACACGAGCAAGGGTGTGGCCGAAGCCGCTGCCGATTTGCAGGCTGGTCGGGTAACCTCGGCGGCGCTGGTTCAAAGCTACCTTGATCGCATCGCAAAGATCGACAAGGCAGGACCGACTTTGCAATCGGTGCTCGCGGTCAACCCAGACGCCATCGCCGACGCCAAAGCGCTCGATGCAGAGCGTGCGGCGAAAGGGGGGAGGGGGCCGCTGCATGGCGTGCCGATCCTGGTGAAGGATAACATCGAGACGCTCGGGCCGCTGCCGACGACGGCAGGATCGCTTGCCCTGCTGAAGAATGTGTCGGGGCGGGATGCGCCTGTGATCGCGCGGCTGCGCGCAGCCGGCGCCGTGATCCTCGGCAAGACGAACCTGAGTGAATGGGCGAACATGCGCGGCGCGCACTCGATCAGCGGATGGAGTGCAGTCGGTGGCCTGACGCGGAATCCGTGGGCGCTGGACCGTTCGGCCTGTGGGTCGAGCTCCGGAAGTGGGGCTGCTGTGGCTGCGGGATTGGCTGCGGCCGCGATCGGCACGGAAACGGATGGGTCGGTGACCTGTCCTGCTTCAGTGAACGGCATCGTCGGGCTGAAGCCGACAGTCGGACTGGTGTCTCGCACGCATATCGTGCCGATATCGCACAGCCAGGATACAGCCGGGCCGATGGCCCGTAGCGTGCGTGATGCGGCGATGCTGCTTACCGTGATGGCGGGAAGCGACCCGGCGGACCCTGCCACCGCTGATGCCGACAAGCATGCGACCGACTATGCCAAAGGCCTCGATGCACAGGCGCTCGCGGGCAAGCGCATCGGCGTCATGCGTTTCGCAGCCGGCTTCCATCGCGGCACCGATGCGGTGTTCGCACACGCGCTCGATGTGCTGAAGGCCGCGGGTGCGACACTGGTTGATATCGATGCGCTGCCAGGGTCGGACGCCATTGGCGATGCCGAAACGACCGTGTTGGTGACTGAACTAAAGACCGACATGGCGGCCTATCTTGCGAGCACGCCTAAGGCCGTCGAGTCGCGGTCGCTCGCCGACCTCATCGCCTTCAACAGGGCGCATGACGGTCAGGAACTCTCCCTATTCGGACAAGAACTCTTCGAAAAAGGCGAAGCGACGAAGGGCTTGCAGGATCCTGCGTACGTCACCGCGCGCGCGACGTCGCTGCGGCTGGCCGGCGCGGAAGGGATCGACCGCATGCTCGCTGCGGACAAGCTCGACGCGCTGGTAGCACCGACCACCGGCCCTACCTGGATGATTGATGTCGTCAACGGCGACAATTCGTCGGGAGAAGCAAGCACCTTGCCTGCGGTTGCCGGCTATCCGCATTTGTCGGTGCCGATGGGGCTTGCGTCCGGCCTGCCTGTAGGACTGTCGATCATCGGGCCGGCCTGGTCAGAGGCACGGCTGCTGGCGTTCGGCTACGCGTTCGAGCAGAAACTAGGGCTGCACCAGGCGCCTTCATTCGCAGCGAGCCTGCCGGCGCCAGCCGTGCTGGCGACACCTTCGGCAATGGCGAAATAAAAAAAGCCCGCCAAGGCGAATGCCTTGGCGGGCTTTTCAGGCTGAGCCGTATCAGGCCTCGGAGACGCTGCCGGCCTCCGGGCCCTTGGCGCCCTGGCGAACCTGGACGCGGACAAGCTGACCTTCGTTCAAAGTACGCATCTGACCCAGAGCCGACATGTGCACAAAAATGTCCTTGCCGCCATCCTGAGGAGCGATGAAGCCGAAGCCCTTCGTCGGGTTGAACCACTTCACGGTCCCGGTGGTCTCGACCGTGGGGCCGCTTGGCGCCTGGCGGTCCATCGGACGTGCGGTGCGGGCCGGACGGGCAGGGGCTGCGGTCGTCTGATCGACGCTCACGACCTCGGTGACCTGAAGACCTTTCTGGCCCGGGCCGACGCGGACTTCGAGGGAAGCACCCTCATTGACGCTGTCGTGGCCGGCGCGCTGCAAAACAGCGCAGTGCAGGAAGGCATCACCGGAACCGTCGCCCATGGCAACGAAGCCGAAACCCTTCTCCGGATTGAACCACTTGACCGTGGCTGACTGGCTGGGACCGAAAGCGGCCGGCGACGGCGTGCTGCGGCTGTTGAGGTTGCCCCAGTTGATTTCCGGGCCGGATGGCTGATCGTCATCGAAGCCGCGGCGGCGGGGCTGAAAGGGTCGGCGAGCTGGTTGGGACATTCTCACATTCGCAAAGAAGGGCAGAAAGATACGCGTAGGGAGACATACACTCTTGAGCGGCGCGTTCAACCGTGAAGGAGCGATATCATCCGCAGATTGAAGTGAAATACGCGATTTCGCAAAAGCTAGAGTCGTAGAAGATATATTATGCCAACTGGAGCTGCGGCCGCGGAGGTAAGGAAGGTCTTCTTTTTTGCAAAAAAGAAGCAAAAAACTCTTGGACCTCTAGGCTGAGCGTTTCCACGATCTCGGTCCCACATCGCAAAAGTTTTTTGGTTCTTTTTTTCAAAAAAGAACTGCTTGCTTACTGCTCCTCCAAAACCATCCCATCGAATGCCGGCTCGATCCCATCTGGCAAGTTCGCGTTGAGCCAGGCCCAATCCATGTCGTTGCCCATGTGTGTGAGCACGGTCCGGCGGACGCCGAGTTCAGTGCGCCACTGGTCAACGAGGCCGATGTGGGCATGGGTCAGGTGTGGCTGCCGCTGAAAGCAGCCGACAAGCCAGGTGTCGATGCCCCGAAGCATGGCCAAGGCGGCCTCGTCGAACCGGACCACGTCGGTCGAATAGGCGAAGCCGCCGCTTCGTAGGCCGAGGGTGCGCATGACGTGGTGGTCTTGCTCGATCATGGTGATCGGGGCGCCGGCGATGGTGTGGGTTTCGCCTGGCGCGACGGCATGGGTTTCGAGGACCGGCCGGTAGAACATGGGTGGCTTCCAGGGGCGGAAGGCGTAGTCGAAACGCTGGGCAAGCTCCTTGAGCGTTGTTTCTGTGGCATAGGCCGGTAGCGGATGACCGGCGATGCGATTGAGCAGGCGGGTGTCGTCCAGGCCGGTGATGTGGTCGGCGTGGGCGTGGGTGAAGATGAAGGCATCGATGCGCGGCACGCGGCAGGCCAGGAGCTGGGTGCGAAGGTCGGGCCCGGTGTCCACGAGGATCCGGCCTTCCGGCGCGTCAATGACGATGCTGGAGCGGGTGCGTACGTTGCGTGTCTCTGCCGGATCACAGGCGCCCCAATCCCCTCGCCCGTCCGCTCCGCCGATATGCGGCACGCCGGCGGAGCCGCCGCAGCCCAGGACGGTGATTTTCATGATCGAGCCAAGGCTTACGCGGCTTTGGTGAAGAGACGGTGGAAGTTCGCCGTGGTGAGGTCCGCCAGGGCTTCGGGTTCGAGGTTGCGGAGGCCGGCGAGAACGCTGGCGGTGTGGACGACGTGGGCAGGTTCGTTGCGTTTGCCACGGAACGGAACGGGAGCCAGGTAGGGGCTGTCGGTTTCGACCAGGAGGCGGTCGGCCGGAATGTCGGCGGCGATGGCGCGCAGCTCGACGGACTTCGGGAAGGTCAGAATGCCAGAGAGGCTGATGTAGCCGCCGATGGCGATCGCGCCTTCGGCGAGCGCCCGTCCTGAGCTGAAGCAATGCAGGAGGAAAGCGAAAGCACCGCCCTGTTCCTGCTCGTCTTTGAGGATGGCAAGCGTGTCATCGTCGGCGTCCCGTGTGTGGATGCAGATGGGAACGCCGGCGAGACGTGCGGCACGTATGTGTCGGCGGAACGATTCTTGTTGAATGTCGCGTGGTGAGCGGTCGTAGAAATAGTCCAGGCCGGACTCACCAATGCCGATGATCCATTCTTCTGAGGCAAGCTCAGCAAGCGCTTGTTCTTGCGGTAACTCCTCTTCCGAGGCGTGGTGCGGATGAGTGCCTACGGTGCACCAGATGTTGGGGAGCGCGGCGAGGCCGATCTGCTCCTGCGCACGGGAAAGCCGGGTGCCGATGGTCACCATCTTACCAACACCGGCAGCGTGGGCCCGGGCGACGACGTCTGTCAGTTCGGCTGGCGTGAAGTAATCAAGGTGGCAGTGAGAATCAATGAGCATCAGACCTCTAGGCCGCCTTTTCAACGTAACGTGGGAAGACGCCTGCAGGAGGCGGGAGGATAGTTCCATGTGGCAATGGTGTGTCGAGGTCAGCGAAATTGCGGCTACCCTCAGGCACGCCGAGCTGGTCGAGCATGCGGGCCGTGGCGGCTGGCATGACCGGCTGTAGCACTGTGGCGAGGATGCGCAGCGTGTCGGCGATGACGCGCAGGACGTCGCCCATGCGGGCCTGGTCGGTTTTGCGGAGGGCCCATGGCGCCTGGCGGTCGATGTAGGCGTTGCCGGCACGGACGACGCGCCAGACTTCCTCCAGGGCTTCATGGAGCGCCTGGCGGTCTATCTGTTCGCGCATGAGCGAGGGCAGCGCCCGGGCTTCGGTGAGAAGGTAGGCGTCGTCCTCGGTCTCAGCGCCCTGCCCCGGCAGCTTGCCGTCGCAGTTCTTGGCGATGAACGACAGGGTGCGCTGGGCGAGATTGCCGAAATCATTGGCGAGCTCGACGTTCATGCGGCTGACGAGGGCTTTTGGGGAGAAGTCGCCGTCGTTCCCGAATGGTACTTCGCGGAGCAGGAAGTAGCGGACGGCGTCCAGGCCGTAGGTTTCGACCAGCTGGAATGGATCCACCACGTTGCCGATTGACTTGCTCATCTTCTGGCCTTCGACGGTCCACCAGCCATGGGCGAAGATGCGCTTGGGAACGGGCAGGCCGGCGGCCATGAGGAAGGCCGGCCAGTAGATGGCGTGAAAGCGCTGGATGTCCTTGCCGACAATGTGCAGGTCGGCGGGCCAGAAGCGCCAGAGCGCTGTGGACTCGTCGGGGTAGCCGAGCGCGGTGATGTAGTTGGCGAGCGCGTCGAGCCAGACATACATCACGTGCGTCGGGTCGCCTGGCACTGGGATGCCCCAGGTGAAGCTTGAACGGCTGACCGACACGTCTGTCAGGCCGCTGCGTATGAAGCTCAGCATTTCGTTGCGCTTGGACGACGGGCCGACGAAGTCCGGGTTCGCATCGTAGTGCGCGAGCAGTCGGTCCTGGTAGGCGCTCAGGCGGAAGAGATAGTTGGGCTCCCTCACCCACTCCACCGGCGCACCTGTCGGCGCGAGCTTGGTGCCATCGTCAAGTGTGGTGAGCTGGTCCTCGGGGTAAAAATCCTCGTCGCGCAGGGCGTAGAAGCCCTCGTAATGGCCGAGATAGATGTCGCCGCTTTCGGCCAGCCGCTTCCACAGGGCGATGGCGCCTGCCTGATGGCGGGGCTCGGTGGTGCGGATGAAGTCGTCGTTGGAAATGCCCATGACGGCGAGCATGTCGCTGAACTGCCTGGACACCTGATCCGTGAAGGCCTGGGGAGCGAGGCCTGCCTCCGCCGCGGCGCGCTCGACTTTTTGGCCGTGCTCGTCCGTGCCGCTGAGAAGATGGACGTCCTGGCCATCAAGGCGCTTGAAGCGGGCGATGACGTCGGCCGCGACAGCCGTATAGGCGTGGCCCAGGTGGGGAGCGCCGTTCACATAGAAGATGGGCGTCGTGAGATAGTAGGACATTGCGGGCCGTCATAGGGCAGCGGCGGCTTGTTTGTCCAAGGACGGTGGAGCGGCGCCGCTGCAGAAGAGGCGCCGAGGGCGTGAGGGCGGGCGGGAGATTTTTGCCCTCGAGCAGAGCTGGACGTCCGCCTGCCGGCCTCGCCGCTAGGTTCGCCGATTTTCAAGCACTCGGATATTTGGCAGGAACCACCCGCCGCTCTTTACAGTCGTCGGATCTATCAATACTGCACCGCAACATGTCGGCCATCACGCCGTTGCCGCTTCTTTGCAGCTGACTTTCGCGTGTCAAATCCGATTTCTCTTCGTAAATAGCTTTCGAAAATCTGCGCAGCCTGTATATCTTTCATTGAAACGATCAATGCAAATACTGGCTCATAACCAGCCTGCTTAGAATCGGACAGAGGGAAACACTCCATGAGCAATAAGACGCCGATTTCTCGCCGTACTGCTTTGAAGGCTGGCATGACCGTGCTGGCTGGTGGTTTGACCACGACAAAAGCCCTCGCGCAGGACCCGGATGCCGGCAAGATGTCGAAGGCTGTGGTGCAGTATAAATATCATCCAAGGGCCGACGGCGCGCACTGCGCCATATGCGCCAACTTTCTGGCACCTGATGCATGCAAGCTCGTGGCCGGAAAGATCGATCCAAACGGCTATTGCATGGCCTATGCGGCCAAGAAAAAGCCAGTCTAGGCTCAATTCGCGGGGCAGGTCCCTCGCCTGCTCATCTGCAATGATAGAGTGCGCCGCAACATCGTGCGGAACGCTGATCGGCAACGGTTGAAGCGTTTGCACGCGCGCCGCCTGCCGTCATCGGACTCTGAAAGAGCACTTCTTCAATCACGCTGGCAGGGCAAAAAGCTTTGCACATCGCCAAAGCTCTCCTGCTGCGGATTTCGTGTCGATCGCCGTATCAATGATCGATTTCACCGATGAACCCAGAAAAAACTCGTGCATTTATCGTAAAGAAATGCTGCATTGTAACTAGCGCATGACTGTCTGGCACAAGCTGCAGGGGGACGTTGCGCGTCGTGAACGGGCCGAGCCTAAAAAAACGCATGAAAAACATGTGAGGGGGAAGCATAAACATGGTGGCAGCCGGCATCGTCAGGCGTCGCGGACGTTTCGTGCTTGCAATGTGCTGGCTTGCGTTAATGGGGAGATTGGTGGAGCCGGCAGCGGCAGTGCCGTCCTTTGCAGCACAGACCGGACAACCATGCCAGACTTGCCATATTGGTGCGCTTGGCCCGCAGCTCACGCCTTACGGCCGAAACTTCAAAATCAAAGGCTATACGCTTACCGGAGTCACCGGCCTCGCCGCCGATGTTCATTTGGCTTTGTGGGTGCAAAGCGAATATAGCAGCATCCAGAAGGATTTTCCGCCAGACGGCGTCACGCCGCATTTCGCCAAAAACGATAATGTCTTCGTCAACGCTGTCAGCCTGTTCTATGCCGGGCGAGTGACGGATCATGTCGGCGTGTTCCTGCAGGGAACCTACGACAATGTCGGCAAGGCGTTCGCGCAGGATAATTCCGACGTCAGGGTGATCGGCGCCGCCCGGCCGTTCGGCCACGATGTCGATTACGGCGTCAGCTTCAACAACGCACCTGGCTGGTCCGATCCTTATAACTCCAACTATCTTTGGGGTTACCCGTATATCAGCAACGGCATCGCCCCCTCCCCCAACGCATCGCCCATCCTCGGCGGGGCGTTGCAGGACAACAGCCTCGGCATCGTCGGCTATGCTTGGGTCGATCAGCACATCTACGTCGATCTTGGCGGCTATGTGACCCAGCCGCCCGGCCTCGAGAAAATCCTCGGTGAGACCTATGGTCCTGGCACTTCGACAGGCATCGAGCCCTGGGCGAGCCTCACCTATGCCTGGTTCTGGGGCAACAGCAACGCCCATCTCGGCGGCCACGTGTTCTATGGCAGGTTCAACCCGGCCACAGACGTGCGCAGCAGCGATGGACGCTTCGGCCATAACACCTACGCCGATTTCATGGTGAGCAATGGCTACCAATATATCGATGACGACCAGATCAACGTTTTTACCCTTGATGGCTTCTATGATTATGAAGACCAGCATCTGAACGGATCGAGCTCAATCTTCAATCCGGCGCTAGCCAGCAGCCATGCCGCCAACCGCTTAAGCGAGTTCAAGGAGTGGGCGACTTACTACTACCGTGAGACCTACGGCGCCACCGTCGCTTTCGACAAGATCTGGGGTAACCGCAACGACTTGCTCTATAATACAGGGGCCAACGATACCACCGGCAGTATCAAGGGATCGCCGAACAGCACCGCGTTCATTTTCGAGGCAGACTGGGTGCCTTTCGGCAAGCCGGACAGTTTCGTTCACCCGTTCCTGAACTGGAAGCTCGGCCTGCAGTATGTGCTCTACACACAGTTCAATGGATCGGGCACCAACTATGACGGACACGGCCGCTCGGCCTCGGACAATAATACGTTGTTCCTGTTCCTGTGGACCGTCTTCTGAGTGTCCGGCGGCAAGTGGCCGTGCGCGGTCTCAGGTTGCCCGGACGCAGCGGAATGAACGGATGAGGTTGCTGACGGTCGGGCGAAGGTGGGCGTAGTTGCCAGGATAGAGGGTTTCTATCTGGTCGTGGAAATGGTCGCCCCTGAAGAATTGCCAGATGCCGGAATGAACCTTGATGGACGATATCTTCGCATCGAATTCCCAGCCGACTACCGCCCAGCTGTTACGAGTCTTCCAACTCGGACCGCTGAATTCCGGATCGACAAAGGCGGCCATGCTGCAGCCCCTCACCTGTTCGGCGGGCGAAGCGCGTTCCCAATCACCGGCATAGGCGGGGGCCATGGTCCACGCGAGCAGGAGGCCCGCTCCTGTGCAGGATGCTAGCGCTAGGCGCGATTTTCTCATGATGCTAAACTCCTTCATGCGCAGCCCAAGACGGCGATGATCAGAAGTCGATGTCCTTTGGAGCAAAGGACAGGCAGTAGCCGCCGGGATTGACTGGGCCATCCACCACGCGGCAGGTCGATGGTGCCGTGAAGTTCGTGCAGACGCCGCAATAATGTCCGTCAGGCCCTGGGGTCTCCTGGTATTTGACCCTGGCGCGGTCGAGCTTGGGCTGCTGGTAATCGTCGTCTGCCGGCTTCGATCGGGCGGGGCGGAGGGCCAGGCACCCGGCGAAGAGCACGAGGCCGCTTTTGAGAATGGCGCGGCGTGGACCTGCTTGTTTGAACGACATTTCCAAGACTCCCATCTTGCACTGCGGAACAGAGGCGAAGGGGTCGTTAAGGGTTCGTTACGTAATGTTTTCGCTCGGCTGTGCTGGCGGCTGGTTATTTCGGCGCATTGGCAGCCGGAGGAGTGGCTGTGGAAGGCGTTGCCGGCGCGAGCGTTGCTGGCGCAGGATTGGCAGCGGGCGCTTCGGGCGCCGGGTCCGGCGGCGGCGTATAGGGTGCCATGAGGGCGGCCGTGGTGACAGGCGGGCCGCCTAGTTCATCCTTGAAACTGGACAACATGCTGACGCCGTAAAGCGGTTTGTAGATCCCCTGGTGGCAGGTGGCGCAGTAGACTTTTGGGCTGTCGCCGAGAACACCCTTGCGGCCGACGGGAAAGACCGGGTTCAGCGGATCGAGATAATGGTCGTTCAGATCGCGCACCATGCGAATGCCATACCAGGCAGTGACGCGAGCGGGTGTGCTCTCCGCCCAATTCGCGAACGAACGCGTGTTGTGGCAGTAGTCACAATTCACACCGAGTGACTGGCTGATGCTCATCATCAGCGCGTAGGTCCATTCGGTTTGCTTGATGGAGGATTGGTTCGTGGTGCGCAGGGGCGTTGTGCCCTGCACGCGGATGTTGGCAGCCTGCTCCAGGAAAGGCGTGAACGGATCGTAGGGCAGGCTCGAGTAGCCGATCGGCTGCGTTGGATGCGCCATGCCGGTCTGTGTTTCGGCCATTCCTTTAGCCGCCGGCCCGGGATTGTTGAACCAGAGGTTCTTCGGCACCGGATTGCCGCCGTGGCAGGTGTAGCAGGTCACGCCGACATTCTGCACGTGGGACTGCCAGTTGCCGTTGATGTTCTGAGTCATCTGCAACATGCGGCGCGCGACGACCTTCGTGTAATTCGTGTCCAGCGCCATGTTGTCGGGGTTGTGGCAATAGCCGCAGCCCTGCTCAGGGGCGACCCATGTCGTCATGCTGGCCATCAGGCGCGTGAACTGGCCGACGCTGAGATTTCCCAAAACGCGAACGTTTTGAAAAACCTCGCTGGCTTTCACGCCATCGGCACTGGCCGGCGAGAGGATGACCGGGATGGCAGCCTGCTGTGCGAGAGCTGCCAGCTTTTGCGGGCTGTAGATCTGGAAGAGTCCGGTACCGCGGAAGCCGCGCGCGACGCCGACAACGGGCGGGTGGCTCATGTTGCTGAGTTGCGTCACGGCGAACAGCGTGCCGGCGGTGCCAGCCACGAACAATGCGCCGAAGAAGATGCCCGATTTTATAGGGTCGCTCATTTATTGTCCTCCCGGAAGATAACGCTGCCGATTATCACTCGGCTGGACGCTTTTCAGGCCATGGCCAACTCCGGTTTCGCGGAATAACTGTCAGGCTTTATGAACAGAAGTGTCAAGTAATGAAACGAGGGGATAGCCGCAGCAAAAGTGAACCGCTCATTTTTCTTGCAGTGCAGCGCAGCGAAATCGATCATCGCGTGAGCCTTGCACCCGCAGCCCACGACTGGACCAATCACATGAGTGATTGCCAACGCGATGCTTGCGTGCAGAGACGTGCCTGGTTCCTTGTTTGGAAGGAACGTTTTGGAGGCAGGTCTTGGTAGTCTAGCTGGTGTCTTTGCCCGAGGCGGCGGGTGCGCTTCGCTTACCCGCCCTACGGGTTGAGCAGCGCCAATCCGGCGACGATGGCCTGGCGGCGGTCGAGGTTGAGAGCCTCGGTTTCGGCGGTGAGGCGGATAAGGCGGTCGGTGATGTCGCCCCACGCGGCGGGAGGATGGAGGGTGGCGAGGCGGGACTGGGCGGCCGTGGCCTGATTGCGCGCTTGCGCTGTCAAAGCGCGGGCAATGGCGCGGTGGAGAAGGCCCATAAAGGTTTCGAAAGGGACCTGGTCGCGCAGGCGGTCGGCGAATTCGTAGGCGCGCAGAAGAGGAAAACGGGGAGCAGCTTCCAGGGCTTCTTCGACCATGGCGTGCAGCGCGAGGCCGCCTTCCTCTGCCAGGGCCAAGGCGCGTCCGGGTGAGCCTTCCGAGAGGGCGGTGAGTGTTTCGCGCTCGTGGATCGGGAGCGTAGGGAGGGCGTCAGTGAGGATCGTCTCCATGTCGGGCAGTGACAGGGGGGCGAGCGGCAGGTGGCGGCAGCGGCTGCGTATGGTGGGGAGGAGGCGGCCCGGGGCGCTGCACACGAGGATGAGCACGGCGCGTGGCGGAGGTTCCTCGAGGATTTTGAGGAGGGCGTTGGCGGAGGCGGGGTTCACGTCTTCGGCGCCGTCCAGGATGACGACGCGCCAGCCGCCTTCGGCGGGGGTGAGTTGGAGAAAACGGGGGATCTCGCGCACGCTGTCGACGGCGATCTGCTTTTTCAGGCGCTTCTTCTTGTCGTCCCACTCGCGCTCGATGGTGAGCAGGTCGGCGTGGGTGGCGGCTGCGACGCGCCGGAAGACCGGGTCTGTGGAACGCATGGCCAGCGCGTGGCCGCCTGCGAGAAGACGGCGGGCGAAGCGGAAGGCGAGCGTCGCCTTGCCGACGCCTTCCGGGCCGGTGATCAGCCAGGCGTGGTGAAGGCGGCCGCCTTGCAGTGCGGCTTCCAGAGCCGCCTGGGCGGGCTTGTGGCCGATCAGGCTCGGGTTTTCGCGTGGCGGTGGAAGGGCGCTCATGACAGGCGGGAGTCTACCGCGGCCAGGATGGATCTTGCGACCGTTTCAGCGTCCGGGTTCGCGTCTATGAGGACGCAGCGGCGGGGCTCGGCGGCGGCGATGGCGCGGAAACCTTCGGCGACGCGCGCGTGGAAGTCCGGGCCCATGCGCTCGTAGCGGTCGGCCGTGATGTCGCGCTGAACGAGGCGGGCTTTTGCGGTTTCCTCTGTGACATCGAGGATCAGGGTGAGGTCGGGTTTCAGCGGGAGCAGGTCGATCAGGGTTTCTATGGTTTGCCTGTTGGCGCCTTGGCCGTGGCCTTGGTAGGCGCGCGTCGAATCATAAAAGCGGTCGCAGAGAACGTGCTTGCCGTTTTGCAAGGCGGGCACGATGGTTTTCGCGATGTGCTCGGCACGTGCCGCGAAATGGAGGAGCGTGTCGGCTTCAGGGGCCCAGGTTTGTTCCGGGGAAAGAAGAAGTGTCCGCAAAGCTTCGGCGCCGGGGGAGCCGCCTGGTTCTCTGGTGGTGATGGTGGGCTGGTTTCGTGTGTTGAGGGCTGCGGCAAGGGTTTTTATCTGGGTGGATTTGCCGGCGCCTTCGCCGCCTTCGAAGGTTATGAAGATCGGCATTGGCTTTTGCCTTGAGGGGAGGAAGGAAGCAGTTCTTTTTTGAAAAAAAGAACCAAAAAACTTTTGCGAGTTTGCGCCGGGCTTGCGGACGTGCTGGGCCTAAGGGGTAAAAATTTTTTGCTTCTTTTTTTTCAAAGAAGAAGTGCTTCCTTCCTTACGCCCCAGTGACCAGATGCGTCAAAACCGCCACCGCCCGGCCCGGAATTCCCAAGCGCGGCACATCATCTCCTGCAACCAGCTTGATTTCGGAGTTCGGGACCCCCTGCCCTGTCACGGTGAGTTTGCCGAGCACGTCGCCCGCGCGTACCGGCGCTGGGATGGGGCTGTCGTAGGTGATGGCGATGTGTGCGGTCTGGCGCCAGCTTTTCGGCATGGTGAGGGTGAGCGGCTCGCCGCCGACCAGCGGGACGTTTGGCCTCGTGCCGAGATAGACGGGGGCGTTCTCGACGATTTCGTTGCCTGCGAAGAGGGTGACGTTTTCGAAATTCGCGAAGCTCCAGCCCATGAGGCGGATGCTTTCCTCGACGCGGTCCTTGGCGGTCGGCATGCCGTTCAGCACCATGATGACGCGCCGGCCGCCGTGTTCGGCGCTGCCGACAACGCCGAAGCCACCGGCTTCCGTGTGGCCGGTCTTCAGGCCGTCAGCAAGGCCGCGCTGTACGAGCGGGTTGCGGTTGTATTGGACGATGCCGTGATAGGTAAAAGTCTTTTCCGAGTCGAAGTGGTAATATTCCGGAAAGTCTTTGATGATATTCTTCGCCAATGTCGCGATGTCGCGGGCGGACATGTGGTGGGCTGGGTCCGGCCAGCCAGTGCAGTTGCGGAACACGGTGTTGGTGAGGCCCATGCGCCGGGCTTCGGCGTTCATGAGTTGGACGAACTGGTCTTCGGAGCCGGAGATGCCTTCGGCGAGAACGATGCAGGCGTCGTTGCCTGACTGGATGATCATGCCGCGTATGAGTTGCTCGACGGGAATTTGGCCGTTGAGCTCTACGAACATCTTGGAGCCCTGGGTGCGCCAGGCGTGTTCGCTGACGGGAAGGGTTTGGTCGAGATGGAGGGCGCCGGATTTGAGTTTCGAATAGACGATATAGGCCGTCATGAGCTTGGTCATGGAGGACGGCGGCATTTGCTGGTCGGCTTGCTTGTTGAGCAGTTCAGCGCCGGTGTTGAAGTCGCAGATGTAGGCCCATTGGGCGGAAGTATCCATCGGGCCTAGCGGGGTTTGGGCGGGGCTGCCGGTGGGGGCGGCGTAGGTGCCGGATTCCTCGTCGGTGTCGCCGCCCTGGGCCTTGTCCTTGGATTTGGCGTGTTCGCGGAAAGCCGCGCGTGGCTTCGCCCAGGCGGGCGCGAACGCCGCGGTGGTGGCGAGAAGGGTGGCGGCTGCTGGGAGAAAGGAGCGTCGCGTAAGCATGGGGTGATCCTATTCTACCGTGATGCGGGCATCGAGGATGCCGTCACGCAGGGCTTCGGCGAGGGCCGCATCGGCTTCGGCGATAGTGCGGAAAGGGCCCGCGCGCACCGCGTAGCTGGTCTGGCGGCCGATACCGGACCGGACCACATCGCCGCCGAGTCCCGAAAGCGTGGCCGCCTCCTGGCGGGCGTAGTTGTAGCGGCTGAAGGTGCCGGCGCGAAGATACAGTTCGCCTGGGTCGGCGTACGTGCTGAGGATGCGTTCCGGAAGCCTGTCGGGGACACGGGCTCGGGCGGCCTCAGGTTGGGCGGCGCCGATGATGCGGGCGGGACCGGCGGCGGCGGCGGAGCCTGGCGGCGGCAGGGATTCTTCTCGGACGGGTGCTGCCGGGGCGGCGGCGATGGAGAGGTTCTGGCCGTTGCCGCCTAGCTGTTCGACGATCTGGTGGCTCATGGCATCGTCGATGCGAATTTTGACGCGGGCGGCGCCATTTGAAGGAATGGCGAGAAGCACGGCCGCGCGGGGGGAGAGGGCGATGACGCGGGAAGGCGAGACGGGACCGCGGTCGTTCACGCGCAGGAGGATCTGGCGGCCGTTCTCGAGGTTCGTCACTTCTGCGATCGCGGGAAGCTGGATGGTCTGCATGGCGGCCGAGGCGAGGGTGTCGTCGCGCAGTTCGCCGTCGAAGGTCAGGCCGGTTTGGCCGGCGGGTTGGACGCTGGCGATACCGGTGGTTTCGAGCGAGTAGGTTTCGGCCGGGTAGTACCAGGTGCCGCCTGCCTGGTAGGGCTGGCTGAGCACATAGTGCGGCGCGGGTTTGGGTGCCGGAGGCGGGGGCGGCTTGCGTATGCAGCTGGCGATGGCGAGCAGCAGGATGAGGGCCGAGACCCGGCAGGCGGCGCCGTGGTTCGAAGTCACGCGCAGGCGTTGCCGAGCAGGCCTACGGCTAGGGCGTAATAGTCCGATGGGTTGTAGCGGCGGATGGCATTAAAATTCTCGTAAACCATGAAAGCGTCGCCCCCCTGCCCGTCCGGCAGCAGCACGTCGCCTAGCACGTCATTGCGGGAGAAGCGGCTGCCGTCGATGCGGCGGACGCCGAGCTGTTCCCACGCGCCGAGGCTGCGCATGCGCTGGCGGCCTTGCAGGCTCATGTCGAAGTTCGGCGGTACGCGTATGGGCTGGCCCCAGGGTTCGCCTGCGCGCCAGCCGCTCCGCGCAAGGTAATTGGCGACGCTGGCGAAGACATCCGGGAGGCTGGTCCAGATGTTGCGGCGGCCGTCGCCGTCGAAGTCCACAGCATAGGCCAGGTAGGAGCTTGGCATGAACTGCGGCTGGCCCATGGCGCCGGCCCAGCTGCCCAGAAGGCCGCCCACGGAGGTGTCGCCGTTGTCGAGTATGCGCAGCGCCTTCATCAGCTCGCCACGGAAGTAGGTGGCGCGTCTGGCGTTGTCGTAGGAGAGCGTGGCGAGAGCTTCGACGATACGATAATTGCCGGTTTTTGCGCCGAAGCCGGATTCGAGGCCCCAGATGCCGATGACGGCGCCAGCGTCAGCGGGGTAGCGGTCGATGACGCTGCCGAGGAGCCTCGCATTGCGTGCGTAGGCTGCGCGGCCGGCGGCCAGGCGTGAGTCGGGCAGCACACGAGCTTTATACTGTGCCCAGGTGAGGGTGAACTCGGGCTGGTGCTTGTCCAGCTCCAGCACCTTCGGGTTCAGCGTAATGCCGGCGAGAGCGGCTTCGACGACCCCTTGGCTGATGCCCTGCCGTAGGGCTTCGGCGCGAAGGCCGTCCACGAAATGCTCGAAGCTGCCAGACGAAGCTGGCAGGAGGGCCAGGGCGGGAGCGGTGAGGAGAAGCCGTCGACTCAGCATTTGTTCAGGAATTTACGTTAGAACTTGGCCGAGAGGGCGAGCGAGCCGAAGTTGAAAAGCCCGGCCTTCGTGGTTTTGAACTCAGCGGTTTGCCAGGTCTGTGTATAGCTGATCCGCACGCCGTGCCAGATGATGGCGGCGCCGGCGACGAACTCGCCCACGTCCCAGATGCGGTCGGCGTGGAGGGAGTTGCTGCGGAAGGTGCTGCCGTCGAGCGTCACGTCATAGCCGACGGCTTGGCCGTCCACACCGGCAAAACCATACCAGGCGAACGGGCGGGTGGCGGTGTAGGCATCAGAGCCGTTGAGGCCTGGCTCGATGCGCGGGGTGCCGAAATCGCTCTGGAGCCCCTGGCCAAAGCGCAGGACGGCGCCGCCTTGCACATAGTCGCGTATGTCGCCGGCGGCTGCGGTGACGGAGGGGAGGACGTCGGTCTCGATGCCCGCGAGTGAGACAAGCGGGAAACGCCAGGTGCGCTGACCGAGGATCTGGAAGGCTGGCTGGTCGGGGAGCTGGCGGTCCCAGCCGCGGTTCAGCGTGTCGCCGATGATGCTGTGGAAGCCGTTCTGCGTTTCGTGGCCGAACGCGCCTGGGCCGATGTCGCCCAGGCTGACGGATACGAGGTCGCGGGTGAAGGCGGTGTCGTGCACCAGGCCGCCGGTCACTATGAGAATACCGGCGTAGGGGCGGTCGTGCGGATCGGGCGGGTCGATCTGGGTGTTGCGCGGCGTGAACAGGCTCTGGCTGATTTCGAGCGACAGGCGGGTGGTGCCGTCGCCCCAGATGCTGTGGCCGAAAGCAGCAATGCCAGGCAGCGCGTCTGCGCCGGAGATCCAGCCGAGGCGGAGGCCGCTGGTGTAGTTCTGGTCGGACGTGCCTTTCAGGGTAGAGGCGGCGTCGTTTTCGACCTGAATGGTCCAGATCGAGTCGAGGTCGGCGGCTGGCGGCGGCGTCTGCGCGAGGGCGGGCGAGGCAACAGCCAGGCCAGCGGCCGGGAGAACGCAGGAGATCCAGCGGCGCATGCGTTTATCCATCGAGAGACGGCAATCCATCAGGAGGGTATCCACCAAGAGACGGCGCCGTTGTAGGGAGTTGCAGCGCGTCGCGGAACCCCCCGGCTCAGGAGCCGGCGAGCTCGCTTGAGGCGGCAAGCCTGTGCGTCGTAGTGTGCGGCGGCCTGCACGGCGCAGGAAGGGTGGCCGAGTGGTTTAAGGCAGCGGTCTTGAAAACCGCCGAGGGTTCACGCCCTCCGTGGGTTCGAATCCCACCTCTTCCGCCAGAGCCACTTCCCCTCATGTCAACCTATTCCCTAGTTAACCTTGTTTTTTAATGCCTTAGCGGGTAAGTTCACCCTGTAGATCACCCGAAAACCCGCCCGATCCCGCAGATCGGCGGGTATATTGCTGGGTATCGTATTTTTGAAACTGGGTATTTAGGGTTTGCAAGATGCTCACCGACGCCGGCGTCAGGTCAGCGAGAGCTAAGGATCGCCCGTATAAACTGAACGACACTGGGGGGCTGGTGCTCTTCGTTACTAAGGGCGGCAGCAAGCTCTGGCGTATGCGCTACACGTTCCAGGGCAAGGAAAAGCTGCTGTCCTTTGGTCCATACCCCAAGCTTAGTCTGGCGCAAGCTCGTGACCAGCGCGACGCTGCTAAGGCCTTGCTACGTGAGGGGAAGGATCCAGGATTCAATAAGCGGATCCGCAGGGCGATAGGCAGCGATGCTTCTGGCAGCTTCGAGGGGATCGCGCGCGATTGGCACAGGCGCAACCTGCCGACCTGGACTGAACGGCATGGGAAGGATGTTTTGGATAGCCTTGAGGCCTACGTGTTTCCCACACTCGGCCCCTTACCGATCATTGATATTACCGCGCCGATGGTTTTGGGAGTACTGCGGGTTATTGAGGCTAGACCAGCCTTGGAAACCGCGCGGCGCATTAGGCAAAGGATATCGGCAGTATTTGTATATGCCATCGCGGTAGGTGTTGGCGTCAACGACCCCGCCGCGATTGTTCGAGGCGCGATGGCACCGCTGGTCAAAGGCCGACAGCCGGCAGTGACCGACCTGAGCGAGGCTAGAGCGGTGCTGGCGGCAGTTGAGGCGATACCAGCCCACCCGACCACTAAACTCGCGAATCGGTTGCTGGCTTTGACCGTGGTGCGGCCAGGCGAGCTTCGTGCGGCTCGGTGGGCGGAATTTGAGGGGCTCGACGGTCCTGAGCCGCTATGGCGAGTGCCAGCCGAACGCATGAAGATGAAGATAGAACACTTGGTGCCGTTGTCCCGCCAGGCTGTTGAGGTGCTGGCCGCCATTCGCCCCATAACCGGGCGGTGTCCGTTCGTATTCCCAAATGCCCGACATGCGCATCAACCCATGTCAGAAAACGCGATAGGCTATCTACTCAATAGAGCGGGATATCACAGCCGGCATGTTCCTCACGGCTGGCGAGCGACGTTCAGCTCCGTGATGAACGAGACTTACCGAATGGACAGACAGGTTATCGATTTGATGCTGGCCCATGCGCCCAGCAACAAGACAGAGGCCGCCTACAATCGGGCTCAGCATATGGTGCGCCGTCGTGAGCTCGCGGAACAGTGGGCCGACATGCTCCTAGAAGGTGCTCGCGGCGCAAATACCCTGCTGACCGGCCCCCAGCGCTGAGCCGTTTCCAACCACATGACGCCCGCTGTCAATTACCTCAACGATCACTGTTGTCGCCGTTAGCACCGCGGCTCCGGGCGGTAGACCATTGACAAGTCGAGCAGACCTGATCCTCGATTTCATCAAGGTTCGTTTTGTCGGCCTGATATAAGGTCAGTCAGTGTCTCATTCGACGCAGTTCCGACGGCCGCAGTCTCGTCACAAATATCTATTGCATGCTCTATGCAGAGCCGCTCGATTAACGCTGCGAACAGACCGGACAACGTTATACCCTTCTCCGCGGCCCACCTCTTTACTGCATATGATGCGTCAATCGACTTGAACACATAAACAAACTTGATTTTATTTTTTTCACGGGCGAGGGATCGCGCGCGCCTGACAAGCTCGGTTGCATTGGAGAACGATTGATATTGCGATCTGCCGCGCTTGGGAATCCGGCTACCGCTTTCCATTCTAAAAACCTCACTTAATTTCTCTGTGATCATGTCACTTCGATAGAGCTGTCGGCTTGCCGCAACCCTTTTGAGGCCCTCACAAAGCCGCTCAGGTATGTTTGGTTGTACCCGCGCGCGTCTCACTGACTCGGCTCGCCCTCCGTTAAGCAGATCGGGCTGTCCCCTCCCCTCGATCACTGCGACGCTAGCGCCAGACGGAACGGGTGCAGGCGAGCACAGACCAACACTATCGTTGCAGGCCGTTGAAACTGAACGCGCCCAAGACTTCACGCCACTGTGATGTTCAAGCTGAGGTTTTTCTTCTGACTTCGATCCATCTGCGGGGTCGTAATGATTCTTAGTCATTTTCTAATGCTTTTAGCCACATAGTAAACCGTCTGGGGGAATGGCTCGTCGGTCATGGATTTTTTATGATGTGTAAGCAAGCTCTAACCCTGCTCGAGTTACTCTCCTATCATGCTCCCGTTTTAGGTCAATGCCTTTGTTATGACTTGGCTTTTTATTTGCGTCCATGTGAACGTCACGCTACAGTCGGGGGCGCCTTTATCTAGCCAGGAGGGGTTAACCGCTTGAATCAGATGATTGAAGGAGAGCATCAGCCCTTCGAAAATCGAAACTTTTCAACGGGCATCTCCGAAGGGCGGGCTGATTCTCGACGTCCTTATTTTGGTAGGCATCGAGCTAGGTCGTCATGATGTCGTCAATGGAGCCGATGTATACGCCGCAAGAAGTGCGGCTTATTCTCAAAGTCAGCGCAAAAACGCTAGCAAACTGGAGATCACGCGGGGTTGGCCCAGAATTTATTAAACTGGGAATTGCGGGCACGTCCGCCCCTGTACGTTATCGAGAATCGGCTCTACGTCGATTTATTGATCAGCAGCCTACCCACAAGGCTACATGATAAGGTCGCTGAGCTAGGCTTAGCTGGTTTCACTTCGCACGATTGCACATTTTCTGGCCAAAGCTTCTAATACGTCGTTGCGCCCAATATTTTATGAATCAGTATCGACGGTAAGCCAAAAGAGCATCGTTATCGGTTGACTATTTTCAGACGGTCCGAAAACTGAAATTGGGTATGCGCAAATGCAACATCTCAGTGGTGGGATACGCACTGATGAGGGCCAGGTTTCCTTAGAGGCGGCCGCGGCGGAGGATGGCCGCAAAGCGGCATTACAATTCGCAACCGAGCAGCTCGAAGGCTCAACCTTAAATGAAGCTTGCTCAGTTTTGAATGAGCACAGGCGAAATGACACCTTCTTTGCAGAGCAAGATCGTCGCGTCAAAACAGCGATCCAATTCGCCTATCGCCTTCGCCTCTGGTTCGACGTGTCGCCCCGCGAAACCCTCTTACATCTCAACATTGAGGGGGGCACGGATGGTAATCATGCCGCGCGAATTCTCAGCAAACCGGGCCTTCACATAATGAGGGCCCTTTTTCGGCCGGACGGAACAAATCAAAATAAGAAAGTTTCAGATTATGGAATCCTGTTAGATCATGCATGTTCTGAAAGGATTGCCATTGCTGACCTGCCTGACTGGCTAAATAACGCATCCCTCAAGGCGCGGGTCAAAGAAGCTAGGGTCACAAGCCCGAGGCGTACCGTTACCAAAATAGCGTCGCAGCAGGCCGAATGCAGTTCGCTGGCTGAGGGCGATTCAGCAAGAGATGGCAGGGTTACCGCTCCAGCCCTCCACGAGCCGGAACATTTGTCTCGCTCACCCGATCCAGATAATGAGATAAAATATATTTCGCAGAAGCTCGGACCGGATCGCGATTGTGCGCCTACAACCGGTGCTTACGCTCGGTTCGAGATTCGGGCCTTATTAGAGCGTTTCGAGCATTTTCGAAGGCTCGTTTATGATGGGCAAAGCCATCAAAGGGTTGCGGTTCTACAAATTGGGAATGGTCGAGTATGCCTAAGGTTCATCGGTCGGGATGACATCGAAATTTCTAGCGATGAATTCATTCAGTTCCAATCCGAGTGCATGAGTCGCAGTTCTGCCACAGTTAAAATACCAAAGCGAAAAGCGGCCAAATATGAGTAAAACTCGCCTTGGAACGGCCAAACTTGAGTTGCACCTGCAGCGCCAAGCCGTTGCTGTCGCCGTCTATCCCCGTGCCAGACTGCCAGTCTGCCCCACGCATTCGATGAAAACGCAATCACCGGACACGTCTGATCCGACCATGTCCTTAATGACCAGCACTTCCGTCGAGCGTCACGGAAGCGATAGGCGGCCCTCATAAGAGGGATAACGACTACGCCGAAGTGCGCCCACATTTATTTTTCGGAACTCGACGGTTGGCGCAGCCCTAGCGTGCCGCCGTGCTCACTTGCCTTAGGCCCGCCTGGTGCACCGCTGCACGGCAACCTACCGTCAGGCTTGGCGGGGCTGCGCGCCGCTTTGTTGTGGGAGGTGTCCGGGACGGAGGAGCGGCGCTCGACCGAACCGAGAACCACCATCAGAATGAGCCTGCGACAACGGCGGACACCACGTTTCTAGTGCGGAGAAGTTGGAACGCGGATCAAGCCCTATTTCGGCTGATCCGAAACATGAGTTTCCTTTCAAGCTAAGTCGTTTTCAACGACGCGACCCTCACTTTTCTAGAAAAGAATTCTTTCAGAAAAGCCTAATTCAAATTGAAGGTTGCAACTATGTTGGATTGCCATTTAGAAAGCTCCTTCTGCATAAAGGGTAAAGTCTGGAGCACGCAATGTGAGACAGATTTGGATAAACATGTACAATCGATGTACGAACGCCATTCAATTTCGTAATCGACCATCATTTGATGGTAGAGGAAGTTTTCGAACAGGATGAAAAGTGAACATCATAGATGGCTACGAGCGTTGGCGGTCGGAGTTGGTTCAGCTTGGTTGGAAGCCTTATCTGTTGAGCTTTCTGTTCAAGGAGCTTCATTCAAGCCACACGGAAGCCTTGGCTACGATCAATGCGGAGATCACAAGGTTTTATTCAACAATTCTGACCCGGATTGTGCGTCGTCCCAACCAACAAGCAAATCGCGGGCAGATGCCAATATTGATTGGTTTTCCGGATCTGCCGGTTGAAAAACGCAAGAATCTTCACAGCGTGGCGTATTTTCGTCCAAACAATGGACTTCACGCCCATGCCCTATATATGGTGCCCCCAAATAGCCGGAAGGTCGAAGACCTAAAATTGCACGTGCACAAAAACGCTAGGATATACACTGGCGACTCAAGCTGGATAGCGAGCATTGATGTCACCGCGATCACTGATCCGAACGGATCGGTGGTCGATTATGTTTTCAAGCACCTGAAGAGAGGGAATTTCACCAGCGATAATGTGCTCATCCTACCGCGGACGACCTCAGAAATGCTCTCTCGCCTCTAAGCTGCAATCTCAGGACGGTTATAAATACTTCGTTTTTGGCTTCCAGAGACGCAGTTCGATCTTCTATCACGAGGCACGATTGGCGGCTTCGGCGGCGTCGCGGGCTGCGGCGACGAGGCCGAGATCGGCGATAAGTAACTCAACGGTTTGCCAAGCCAAGAACGAGCGCCGCTACTAGCGACGAGAGAAATGGCGCCATAGTGTAGATCACGACAAACGCACTATGGCCTTTGTCATGATATAAACACGTCACGAGCTATTTCGATCGGCCTCTGCCCTGCCCCCACAGCAAGTGCTGGTTCAAAGCGGGAGCCTGCCTTGGCGGACAGTTGACTCTGCCGGCGGTGGCCTGCTGACGCCTTCTTTTCGATCGACAATTTTACCCCGACATTAATTAGCTTGAACGCGCCCTTCCACGGCGCTAACAGGGGTTCGAATCCCCTACGGGGACGCCACCTCACAAGTGGCCCTTCTTAGGTAGCAAGATCAGCAACTTAGTCGCGCCGATGCAAGCCGCTCACCCCACGCGTCGTCGACGACCCCGATGCACATCATGCTCGCGCAGCCGCTGCGGGAGCCGAAATCGTCGAGCCACCGCATGACAACGATGGCTACCCTGGTCGTGGCTACGAAGCGCGAGATCCTGAAGAAAACGCGTGGAGCTTGGGCAGCTACGACCCTTTGGCAAGTGGCGCTTGATTAAGCCTAGGTTTAGACAACATCATTCAGTTGGCGCGCGCGGTTGCAGCGTTCGCTTGTCAGAAAAGATACAATCGGATTGCTGTGCTGCGTAAGTCAAGGCTCTCGCGGCCTATGGCGTTTTGTTGACAGTTTCGTACATTGGTTCAACAAGTCACCACTGCCTTCTCTTGTTTCTGGTGTGAGGGCCTACTTGGAGTGGTGCGGCAAGCTCGCTGCCCAACTGAGCGTTAGGCTTGCGAACTGGATAGCTTGCCCGCACGGTCCTCATCAATCGTTCGCGTCCAACTCACACTTAACTCAAAGCAGTCAATCCGCGTCGCCGCTGCGCTCCGTATAATCAAGCGCCATGTTCCAGGCTGTGTCAGTTTACAATCGTGAACTCCGGGCCAACGTCAGTGTAGCAACAGTCTCAGCGAGCATGGCCTGCCGAAGCTCGCTTCCTGCAATCGCGGTACAGCAATCCATGACTCGGTTGATTTGGGACAGTTGTTCGAAAATTCGAGCCTGCTCGCCCAAAACCGGAGAGCAGCAATCGTGAGCCGTCTGAAGAGACGGCTCACCGTTCGTACTCCGGCAGGCGCGATGTCTGGCACGGCACTTGCGTCCAGCTGCAGACAAGCCGGTCTGGGTATATCGAGCCAGCGACCCGTTTGTAAGCGCAAAGGACATTCCCATGGCCAATCTGCGTCAGGCAATGAAGTCCGGCCATCCGCCGACACTATTTGCTGCCTTTCTCTATTTCGATTTCTGTTTCTCGGTCTGGGTGCTGAACGGTGCCATGGGGCCGTTCCTGACGCAGAGCCTGCATCTGACGCCGCTGCAAACCGGCAAGATGATTTCAATTCCGATCCTGGCGGGTGCACTGATGCGGTTTCCGCTTGGAGTGTTGTCTCAATATATCGGTCGCAAGAACGCGGCCATCGTCGAGATGAGCCTGATCATCGTCGCTATGCTGTTCGGCTACTACTTCGTGCAGACCTACACCGACGTGCTGCTGATGGGCATATTACTCGGTATCGCCGGCGCCTCCTTCGGTGTGGCATTGTCACTCGGGGCGGGCTGGTTCCCGCAGGAGCACAAGGGCCTGGCGATGGGCATCGCAGGCGCGGGCAACATCGGCACTGTCGTCGCATTGCTGCTGGCCCCGCCCGTGGCGCAGCATTACGGCTGGCACGCCGTGTACGGTTGGACGGCGATCGTTATGGTCATTCCGCTGGTGACTATGATCGTCATGGCGAAGGAGCCGCCGGATATCCAGCACCAGAGCTTCCGCGAGCACATGGCCCCGCTTGCCCAGGTGGACGGATGGGCATTCAGCCTGATCTACGTTATCACCTTTGGCGGCTTCATTGGTCTGTCGACCTTCCTGCCGTCCTTCTATTTCAGCGAATTCGGGGTGACAAAGATCGAGGCGAGCTACCTGACCCTTCTGGCAGCGGTGTTGGGTTCCACCATACGCGCCGTGGGCGGTTACTGGGCGGACCGCGTCGGCGGCATCGCAGCACTTGCAATCGTACTGCTCTTCGTCATTGGAACGTTGACTTTGCTGACCGCGACACCGTCTTTGCTGCTCACCACGATGCTGTTCATGGCGTGCTTCGCCGCTTTGGGTGCGGGCAACGGCGCCTTGTTCCAGCTAGTGCCGCTGCGCTGGCCCACTTCCACCGCGGTGGCGGGGTCGATGATCGGCGAGCTTGGGGCGCTGGGCGGTGCGATCCTGCCACTGACAATGGGCTATTCTAAGCAGATGACCGGAACATTCGCCTGGGGATTTCTGTTCTACGCGTTTCTCTCGGCTTTGGTCCTTGGCGGCTTGATGATCTTCCAGCGGTCCTGGACGAGGAGCTGGGTTGGCCCCTGGGGACGTGCGGTGGTCAGGCGGCTCGATGACGGGGTTCACGGCGACAATGTCGCCCTCGCGGAGTAGGACGACGTAGCCCAGATCGGATCAGGTGACCGTCAGACGCTGATCACGATTTCGCCGTCGCTGCTGAGCCTGACTGGATAGAGAGAGATCGTGCATGCCGTGCCTATGCCTTCGCCTGTGGCGAAAGCATAGGCGCGATCGTGCAGCGGGCACATGACTGTGGTGTCGTCTGTGAGCCCATCGGCGAGCGGGCCGCCGCGATGGGGGCACTCGGCCTGGGTGGCGTGCACCTGGCCCGAACGGGTGTGGAAGATGGCTACACGCAGGCCGGCCACGTAGAAAGTGCGGCCCTCGCCGGGAGGAATCTGCGAGACGGGTCCAATGGCGTGGTCTATCGCCATGTCCGTCATCCCGCCACGATCAGCGAGGCGAACTGGTTCTCGGTCCTGGGCTCAGCGCGCTCCTTCCAGACGTCGCGCGTGACAGCGCAGGACGCGTCAATCGCCGCATCCAGCGCGTCGGCGATGCCGTCGCAGTCATCGACCACCACAGCACGCGCGCGTTCGATCCCCACGCGCTCGATGAAACTATGCGTTCTTTCCTTGTATTTCGCGTTTTCCCGATACCACTGCATGAACCGGCCGGTAATGCGGACGACGGCGTCCTCGCCAGTCACCGTACACAGCACGTCGCCGCGACGGATATGGGAGCCGGCGGCGCCGCCGACATAGATTTCCCAGCGGTCGTCGCCAACAGCCACCGCACCCACATCCTTGACCATCGCCTCGGAGCAGTTGCGGGGACATCCCGCGGTGGCGAGTTTGAGCTTGCCCGGACTGTCGATGCCGCGGAATTTGATTTCGATCTTCGCTGCAAGCCCCATGCTGTCGCCAAGGCCGAAGCGGCAGAAATCCGTGCCGATGCAGCTCTTGCACGTGCGGTAGCTTTTGCCCCAGGCCGAGCCAGCCGGCATATCAAGGTCCGCCCAGACGCGCGGCAGGTCTTCCTTGGTGATGCCCACAAGGTCGATCCGCTGGCCGCCAGTGAGTTTCACCAGCGGCACCTGGTATTTCACCGCCACCTGGGCGATGCGAAGCAATTCGTCCGGCGTGGTGACGCCGCCGCGCATTTCGGGCACCACGGAGAAGGTGCCGTCTTTTTGTATGTTGGCGTGCACACGATCGTTGATGAAACGCGCGTCGCGCTCGTCCTGGTAGGACTCGTTCCATAGCGTGGCCAATAGGGAAGCCAGTGCCGGCTTGCTCGCCGCGTCCGGCTGGCCGCCCGAGGCAAGTGCCGCGAACACTGAGGAGACCGATTTCAGCCCCTGGGCGCGGATCGCGGCCACCAGTTCCGGCTTGGCTAGAGGGATGGCGGGTACGTAGTAGTGGACGGAAGGATCTTCCTCCACGGCGCCACCGCAGAACCAGGCGACCACCTCGCCCACCAAACTCTTGCAGGACCCGCAGCCCATGCCAGCGCGGGTTGCCGACATCACCGCCTTCGGCGTGCGTGCGCCGCCAGCCACACAGGCGCCGATCGCCGCCTTCGTAACACCGTTGCAGTTACAGACCTGGGTTTCCGCCGGCATCTCGTCAAGCGTGACCTTCTGCGCCGGCGTGCCAAGATCGAAAAGCAGTGACAGCCTTTCGTCCGGCAGCGGACTGTCGCGGTCGAAGGCTTGCATCAGGTAAGCAGCCTTGCTGATATCGCCCATGAGCATGGCGCCGACCAGCCTTCCTTCACGCACAATCAGCTTCTTGTAGGTGCCGTGGCGCGCTTCGCTGAACTGTATCACCTCGTCGCGCTCGTCGGCCGGCTCGGTCTGGCCCATCGAGGCCAGTTCCACACCCATCACCTTCAGCTTGGTCGCGAGCTTGGAGCCATTGTAGGCAGCAGCGCGGTTGGCACCCGTCACATGGTCGGCGAACACTTTCGCCTGATCCCATAAAGGTGCCACTAGGCCGTAGACGCGGCCACGATGCTGGGCACATTCGCCCACCACGTAGACGTTCATGTCGTCCACGGAACGCATGTGGTTGTCCACCACTATGGCGCGTTCAACCGTCAATCCCGCACTGCGGCCAATTTCGGCGTTTGGCCTTATGCCTGCCGCCACAACCACCATTTCGCAGTCCAGCGTTGAGCCGTCCTTGAAGGCCAAGCCGGCGACGCGGTCTGTACCAAGAATTTCGGTCGTGGATGTCTCCAGATGAATGTGCACGCCCATCTTCTGCATGGTCGCGCGTAGGAAACCGCCGCCGGTGCTGTCGAGCTGCGCCTCCATCAGGTGCTTGCCCAGGTGGACCACATGGACTTCGCATTCGTGGTTCAGCAGCCCGCGCGCTGCCTCCAGCCCGAGCAAGCCGCCGCCAATTACCGCTGCACGCGTGCTGGCCTTGGCGGCAGCGACGATCGCGTCGCAATCGTCGATGGTGCGAAAGCCGAAGATGCCGTGTTTCATCGTGCCCGCCTCTGTCTGCAGGCCCTTCATCGGCGGAATGAAGGCGCGGCTACCTGTGGCGATCAGCAGCACGTCGTAAGCCGCACGCACGCCGTTTGCAGCCCGCACCATGCGCGAAGCCCGGTCGATCTCCGTGACGTTCGCACCGAGATGCAGGGTTATGCCGTTTTCCTCATACCAGGAGACCGGATTGATGAAGATCTCGCTGCTGTCCTGCACGCCGCTCAGGATGTTGGAAAGCAGGATGCGGTTGTAGTTGCCGTAGGGCTCGGCGCCGAACATCGTGATGTCGAACATGTCGGCACCGCCGCGCGCTAGCACCTCCTCCACAGCGCGCGCGCCGGCCATTCCATTGCCGATCACCACCAAAGATTGCTTGGTCATCGCGTCGTTCCGCTCAGATTTCGATTAGGCCGAGATCGATGATGGCCGTGCCCTGCGTATCGGCCTGGGCGCCCAGAAAAATCTCAATGCGGGTGTCGGGCTGCAGATCCTCCACGACCGCGAGCGGTACGTGGGTGCCGGCCTTGGCGCCCACCGGGAACATGCGGACGGGCTTGGCGTCCTGCACGATAGCCAAATAGATTAGTTGCTCGCTCGAATTGCCGGCGCGCAGGTAGATCAGCTGCGCGCGGCGGTCCGCCGGCACCGTGTAGACCAGAGACGGGTGCAACAGGAACGCTGCCTCATAGCCGGCGCCGGTGAAGGCGAAGGCGCCGTTGAGGAAGCGCGGCGTCGAATCGATCATGGAACCTCGGTGCGGGAATGGGGTGCGGGCGCTGCGGCTACCCGTTTGATATGCACGGCACATGCCTTGAACTCCGGCATGCGGGAGAGCGGGTCGAGTGCCGCATTGGTCAGAAGGTTTGCAGCACCGCGGCCGCCCCAGTGAAACGGGACGAACACAGTGTCCATGCGAATATCTCGGGTGATCCTAGAGGGCACGTCGATGGTGCCGCGTCGGGTGGTCAGGCGCACGATGTCGCCGGCTCGAATACCCAAGCCGCGTGCGGTTTCGGCATGGATCTCAACGAACGCGGCAGGCTCGGCTGCGGCCAGTTCCGGCACCCGCCTGGTCTGCACCCCTGTCTGATATTGCGAAAGCACGCGGCCGGTGGTCAGGACATAAGGGAAGGCCCTTTCAGGAGTCTCGGCCGCCCCCCGGAACTCCACGGGATGAAAGCGGGCTCGCCCATCCTCGGTGGAGAAACGCTCTAGGAAGAGGCGTTTGGTGCCTGCATGCCCAGTATCGGGGCACGGCCAGAACACGCCATCCTCGGCATCGATGCGGCCGTAGGTTATGCCCGCGTAATCGGCGGCACCACCCGCGCTAGCCCGCCGCAGTTCCTCAAATGCCTCCTGCGAGCTGGTATCGAAGCGGGCGGTGCAGCCCAACCGTTCGGCCAGGGCCGCCATGACCTGAAGGTCGGTCCAGACGCCAGGTGGCGGCGCGCGGGCGCGGCGGCGCCGCAGGACACGGCCTTCGAGGTTGGTCATCGTCCCATCCTCCTCGGCCCATTGCGCGATCGGCAGGACCACGTCCGCGCGCTGCGCGGTCTCCGAGAGGAACATGTCGGCGACGACAAGCAGGTCCAACCGTCCAAGCCCGGTCGCCACGCGGTCCGCATCAGGTGCCGAGACGAGGATGTTGGAGGCCATCACCACCAAGCCGCGCACGCCGGTGCCGAGCGCGTCCAGCAACTCGCAGGCTGATAGCCCGGCGAGCGGCAGGCGCTCGGGGTCCATACCCCAGACGGCGGCCACTTCGGCGCGGTGTTGCAGGTTGTCTATCTTGCGGTAGCCGGGCAGCTGGTCCGCTTTCTGGCCGTGCTCGCGGCCGCCCTGGCCGTTGCCCTGGCCCGTGAGGCAGCCGTACCCGCTGTGCGGCGTGCCTGGATGACCCAGCGCTAGGAGCAGGTTGATGAAGGCGGCCACGTTGTCCGAACCGTGGCTATGCTGTTCAGCGCCGCGGGCCGTCAGCACCATGGCGGTCGCCGCCTCCCCCAGCATGTGCGCTGCCCGCTCGATGTCTGCGGAAGGCACTCCAGTGATCCGTTCCACGCGGTCCGGCCAGTAGGATTTGCAGATGCGCTCCACGGCGGCGAAGCCGGTCGTGCGTTCGGCGATATAGGCCGTATCGATCAGCTTGTCGCGCATGACCACATGCAGTAGCCCGTTAGCCAATGCCGCGTCCGTGCCTGGCGTCAGGGCCATATGCAGGTGCGCCAGCCGCGCGGTGGCAGTACGGCGCGGATCGGCCACGATCAGCTTGCCGCCGCGGTCGCGTTGCGCCTCGAAATACTGCATGATCGGCGGCATGGTTTCCGCGGGGTTGCCACCCTGGAGCAGGATTGCATCGGCATGCGCGATGTCCGACAGGGGAAACGGCAGGCCACGATCCACCCCGAACGCGCGCAGGGCAGAGGCCGCCGCGGACGACATGCAGAACCGGCCGTTATAGTCGATATTGGCGGTGCCGAGGGCCACGCGCGCGAATTTGCCGAGCAGATAGGCCTTCTCGTTGGTCAGCCCGCCGCCGCCAAACACGCCGACCGCATCGGCGCCGTGGGCGGCGCGTATCGCGAGCAGTCCTGCAGCCACGCGGTCTAACGCTTCCGTCCAGGAGGCCGGGCGCAGATGCATCCCTCGTCGGTCGCGGACCAGCGGTGTGGTCAGACGGTCCGGCGCTTCAAGCAGCGCCGCAGCGCTCCAGCCCTTTCGGCAAAGCCCGCCCTTGTTAGTCGGAAAATCGCGGGCGGCGACCGCCCAGCCATGCGCTGTCTCAGTGAGGGTCATGCCGCACTGAAGGGCACAGTAGGGGCAATGCGTATCCACCGCCGGCACCGCCTTCGCAGCAATCTCCAGCGTGTCTATACTTGAGGCACTGTGCATTCTTTTACTTAACACAGGCCGATAAATGACGCTAGACTAAGCAACGTGTACCCAAACGGCCAAGAATGTAATCAATATTCTAAATATCGGGCACTGGCGCCTATGTTTTAGGCGATTACTGTTTGCAGACGCGCAGATCGCTACAGTGGTCAGATGTCATGGCCCCATGATTAGCCGGTGAATTGAGAGGATGAGGCTTGTTATGCCCAGCGATAGGGCGACATCGCCGCTAGCGCAGGGATCACGGTTCGGTCGCCTCGTTCGTAAGCGAGCAAGAGAAGAAACACGGGCGGTAAGCGAAAGGGAGGAGCAGTGATGCACGCCGAGAGGGGCGTATAGAGCGACCACATCAAGATCGGCGCGACGAGAAAGGCCGTAGCAGCCACCAAGGTCGCGGAACGGCGGCGGCCGCTGGCCATGTCGTCCCCGATCATGCCTTCGATCTCTGCGACAAGAGCCGTCTGGCGCTTGGTGGATGGCGTGAGCTTCGCGCCAGAAAGAAGGATGCAACGCTCTACAATCGTTTCACGCGTCTATACAACGTAGATTCTCTGTTCGAGGAAGCCACCCGTTCCTCCGTGTGCCGGGTCAGCACCTCTCGACGCAGCGCAAGGCACCCAGGAGGGCAGACGACGAGGCGGCGCTGACGAGCTCGATCATTGATCTGGCGCGGCGATATGGACGCTATGGCTATCGTCGGATCACGCCTTTGCTGCACGACGACGGCTGGCAGACCAACCACAAGCGGGTTGAGCGGATCTGGCGGTCGGAGGGGTTGAAGGTGCCGAAGCGGCATTCCAAGCGTGGGCGGCTTTGGCTGAATGACGGCTCCTGCGTTCGCCTTCGCCCACAGCGACCGAACGACGTGTGGGCCTATGACTTCGTCGAAGATCGCACCCGTGACGGTCGCAAGTTCCGCACGCTGAACGTGGTGGACGAGTTTACGCGCGAGGCTTTGGCGATCCGGGTGGCTCGTCGTCTAAAGGCTTCCGAAGTGATCGACGTGCTGGCGGATCTGTTCCTCACACGCGGCACGCCGTCGCACATCCGCTCGGACAATGGTCCTGAGTTCGCAGCGACGGCCGTGAAGGCGTGGATCGCCGGGGTCGGTTCCAAGACGGCTTACATCGAGCCTGGCAGTCCGTGGGAGAACGGCTACGTCGAGAGCTTCAACGGCAAGTTCCGGGACGAGCTGCTGGCGTGCGAGGTCTTCAACACGCTGGCTGAGGCGAAGGTGCTGATTGAGCAATGGCGGGTGCACTACAACACTGCTCGCCCGCACTCCTCGCTTGGCTATCGGCCGCCTGCGCCGGAGACCATCAGTCCAGCCTTGCCGCAGCGGGTAAAACCCAGTTTGCCGACAGGCTTAGCGGGACAAAATGCCGCAGCCCACTAACATTCTGTGTGGATCACTCGATGGGGGCTGGTCATGACGATGGCGGGTCTTGCACGACCAATCTTGCTGCCCGTTCAATCAACAAACCGAGCGCCGACCGTCCTGCCTCATCGTGTTACGTATAGCTGCTGGCCTCCACTGTCTCGGCATATCTCCGAAGGCGCGAGTAACAGTCACAAGCGGCCTCCTCAAGGCCGTAAGGATCTAGAATGTGTGTTCTCAGGCGGTTCGCGCGAAGAAATCCACGTTGCGCCAGAATACTCAGGCTTAATCGCACACTAACTGGAGACAAGCCGAGCGTAGAAGCAATTAGCTCACATGTTAACGGCAGGTCGTCTGTCTTTGCTTTGTCGCGCGTTACCAGAAGCCATCTGGCAACTCTTTGAGAGAGGCTGTGCTGACTGTTACAAATCGACGTTTGTGCAATCTGACCGACGAAGACTTGCGCCTGTTCTTGTGCTCGCCTTCTTAATGTCGGGGCGATTGAGAGGTATTTTTGGAAGGCAAGCCGCGGAACTGCCCAGGCCTCTCCGCGGACCAGCACCGTGATGTCCCAATACGATATAGCGTTAGGTGAGATCACGGCTGCGCAACCAACTAAGCCATCGTTGCCGACCATGCCTAATTGAACGCTTTTGTCACCGTTCTTTATTGCGGCTGAAACAACGCCGTGCCCGATAAAGAAAAGCTGCTCTATTTCACTGCCAGCTGTGCACAAAGATTCACCAGGTTCAAGGGCGACATGGCTTAAATCGTTCGCGAGGAGATGTAGCTCCGATCGTGGGAGACTTGATAGTATGTGGTTGGTGAACGGCTCAGACTCGACGGACATATCTCTAATCCTTCCAGGCCATTTCTCGATGCTGTGACCTAAGCACACCATTATTGGTAGGTCGTTTGGATTATTTCAATTGATCAACGTAGGGCATCTATGGACTTCAAGCCAGCGCTGCAAGGCCACTTGTGATCACAAGCGGAGGTAGCGCACAGCGAAATGCCGCCGCGGGCAGGGTATCGAGCGGCGCCCTTGGATTAGGACACGGCGGCAATGTCGAGCTTAAATCAAGGTCTCACGCGTCAAGGTGAGAGTCGCTTTGGATACGATCGTGCCATTCTCATCGCTAACGGAGGCGCTAATCTGATTACTGGTGTACTTTAACTCACTGCCTGACATGATCTCCAACAGACAGGACATTGCCTCTCGGGAAGCATCTTCTAGTGCTATGAAGATCTTTCCTTCCGTATCCTTTATCGAAGCATCGTCGGTTTCAATATCGATGTAATAGAGCACGATTACCTCAAGTTAGACCTGGCGCTTCTACAATGGTTATTCATTGAACAAAATAGCTGTTGGTAGCGCGCGACATCACGTTGAGGTCAGACTTAGATCCTAACGCGCGCAAACGACTTTATAAGTTGCTCGCTAATCTACATGCCGCCACGCTTAGGACCACTCATCGTCTGCTCAGAACATCTCGGCATGCTCGCCACAGCAGCCTCCGAGGCGCCCCGATAGGCATAGAGACCCGACAATTGAACGCAAAAAGAG
This sequence comes from Acetobacteraceae bacterium, assembly GCA_965198825.1. Taxonomy (GTDB): domain Bacteria; phylum Pseudomonadota; class Alphaproteobacteria; order Acetobacterales; family Acetobacteraceae; genus BOG-908. The sequence continues at coordinate 1,623,291 of CBDAQB010000003.1, forward strand.
GGAGAGCTTTGGCTGAAAGGTACCCCTCCGCCGGGGGCCGCCTTGTGCGGGTGAAGGGCAAATTGCGAGCCTGCGCTCTTTAGGAGATCCTTTATGAGCACGCGTAGCAGCACAGCATGGCCCAGATAACCTTGTTGACGGGGCCAGAGCGTCGGCGCCGGTGGAGTGACGAGGAGCGGGAGCGGATTTCGACGGCGGCATTTGCACCGGGTGCCATCGTTGCGAACATCTCTCGCCGATTCGAGGCGTCCACAAGCCTGATTTACAAATGGCGGGAGCAGGCCTTGGCGGCGGGTCGTTTGGGTCGGCCTTTGCGCCGGCTATTTTGGCCGGCGACCCCATGCCGGTGATCCTTATCGAACTGGCCAACGGGTCACGGGTGAAGATCAACCCGCACGCTTCGCCCGAGATGGTGACGGCGGCACTGCGGGCACTGCGATGATCCCGATCGCCAGCGGGGTGCGCATCTGGATCGCGACCGGGCACACTGAAATGCGCCGCGACATGAATGGCGTTGCGCGGCAAGTGCAGGAGGTCTTGGGCGGGATCCTTTTGCGGGCGACGTCTTCGTGTTCCGCGGCCGCAGCGGTTTCTTGATCAAGGCGCTCTGGCATGATGGGATCGGGTTGTCGCTGTACGCCAAGCGGCTTGACCGCGGCCGCTTTGTCTGGCCGCAGACGGTCGACGGCGTGGTGGCGCTGACCGCGGGTCAGATGAGTTATCTTCTGGAAGCGATCGACTGGCGTAACCTGCAGCACACCTGGCGCCCGGAGTTTGCCGGGTAGGCGAATAATCTGTGGTGTGTCCTTAAAAAGGGGCTACGCGGTCATGATGTTTGTAGTTCTTTGGCTGGCGTGAACGCCGAGCTTGCCGCCCTGCCAGATGACATTGATGCGCTGAAAACGGCGCTGTTGGCGGCGCGCGTGGAGGCGGCGGCAGCCGTCGCGCAATGCTCCAGCGACCAGGCGCTGATCGCGCATCTGAAGCTGGAGATCGCAAAGCTTAACCGGGACCGGTTTGGGCCCGCGGTCCGAGCGCACGACACGACTGCTGGACGAGATGGAGTTCCAGCTGGAGGAGCTGGAGGCGTTGGCGACAGAGGATGACCTGGCCGCCGAGGCCGCCGCGGGCAAGACCAGCCAGGTGGCCCCGTTCACACGCAAGCGTCTGGGCGGCCGGCCGTTCCCTGCGCACCTGCCGCGCGAGCGAGTGGTTGAGCCGACGCCTTGTGCCTGCCTGCGCTGCGGCGGTGCACGCCTGGCCAAACTGGGCGAGGACATCACCGAGACGCTGGAGGTGATCCCGCGCAGTTGGAAGGTGATACAGCACGTGCGGGAGAAGTTCACCTGCCGTGACTGCGAGGCGATCAGCCAACCGCCGGCGCCGTTCCGCGTGACTCCACGCGGCTAGGGCGGTCCAAGTCTGCTGGCGATGATCATGTTCGAGAAATTCGGTCAGCATCAACCGCTGAACCGCCAGGCAGAACGCTACGTCTGCGAAGGCGTGCCGTTGAGCCTGTCCACCTTGGCCGACCAGGTGGGGTCCTGCACCGTGGCGCTGATGCCGCTGTTCGACCGCCTGCGGGCCCACGTGATGGCCGCCAACCGGTTGCATGGTAACGACACCACGGTGCCTGTGCTGGCCCGTGGCAAGACCGATATTGCCCGTCTCTGGGTCTATGTGCGGGATGATCGCCCCTTCGGGGGTCCGGCTCCGCCAGCTTCGGTGTTTTACTATTCACGTGACCGCGCCGGGCAACAGCCACAGGCGCACCTTGCCACCTATGCCGGCGTCCTTCAGGCTGATGCCTATGGCGGTTACGGGAAGCTTTATGCGGAAGACCGCGGCCCTGGCTTGATCCTGGAAGCTGGGTGTTGGGCGCATGCACGCCGAAAGTTCTTTGTGCTGGCCGATGTTGAAACCGACGATCGCCGAAAGTCGCATGGCAAGCAGCCAGCGGCGATATCACCGCTATGCCTGGAAGCCGTAAGGCGCATGGATGAGCTGTTAAGCATTTAACGCGACACTAGTGGATGCGGTGCCGACCAGAGCCGCGCCAGACGCCAGGAACTGAGCGCACCCAAGGTGGCCGATCTGCACGCGTGGATGCGGGAGCAACGCGGCAAGTTGTCCGGCTCGAACGATGTAGCAGAAGCCATGGACTACATGCTGAAGCGCTGGGTGGTGTTTGCCAGGTTCCTCAATGATGGCCAGATATGCCTGACGAATAACGCGGCGGAACGGGCGCTGAGAGGAATTGCACTTGGCAGAAAGTCATGGCTGTTTGCCGGTTCGGATCGCGGCGGACAGCGTGCTGCGGTGATGTATAGCCTGATCGTCACCGCCAAGATGAATGACGTCGATCCTCAGGCTTGGCTCGCCCAAGTCCTGGCAAACATCGCCCAGCACCCGTCAAACCGGCTTGACGAATTGCTGCCATGGAACTGGAAAGCTGCGCAGCAGGTCGTGTCCCTTGCCGTCTGACAAAAATTGCCGACGGATCGAGGGAGGGTAGCGTGCTGAGGGGCAATGCCGTTCTGGTAGTCATGGCAGCGGTGTGGTGCGAGCTCGGATTCTTCCTGACGCGTGCGCCGGTGGCCTGGTTTGTGGTGCCCTCGATAATATCGGTTGTCGTGTTCATGGCGGCGCGCCGCGTGTTTGCTCGTTTACCAGCCCGAACAGCCGAAGAGGAGCGCCGTATCAGTAGGCTGATTGGGCTATGGAGTGCGGCCGAAGGAATTGGGTTCGCCATCGTCGGGACTGCCCTGGCCAACACGGGATTGCCGGCGCTTATACCCGCCGCCTTGGCAGTAATCGTGGGAATGCATTTTCTACCTCTGGCTCGGGGTATGCCGAACCGACTGTATTACGCGACCGGCATGGCGATGATAGGAGCGGGCGTCGCTAATATCTTGGCGCCATGTGGATTTGGTGTGCGGGCCTTAACAGTTGCGTGCGGTGCTGTGCTTTGGGTGACGGCGATTGGGATTGTGGCGGAGGCAGGTAGACGTGGGTAAGAGTTAGCTACCGGCCGAGCCGCGTGCAAAAGACGAGACTTTCCTTGCGCGCAAAGCTACCGCCTCTAGGCCGTCCGCGGCTCTCGCCGGATCGATACGCTGAAAGCGGCCGCAGCATCCGAGCGGCAATCGGAAGTGGCTTGGTCGAGGCCAGAACCGCAGCGATCGCTTCAGCCGGCATCGTGTCGAACCACTCATTGCGAGCACAGCAGCGCTATCAGCCCACAACGCCTTTCACGAGCGCTACTGCAGCGGTTCAGCTTGGCCCGATCGCGCGGGTTTTTCGATGCGAGCAAGACGGTAGCTAGCGAAGAAGCATTGGCTTTGTCGCGCCGAACGCCTTTGAGCATCTCGGCGCGACAGTATTTCGACTAGCTAATTGTGCCGTTCATCTTGTCTGGAAAGAAGAGATAGCCGCTGCTGGCACCGCCACCATAGACTATGTTGAGCACCTGCGCCGGCGTGCGGGCAAAAGCGATGGAATTCGTATTGGCCGGCACGATGTTCGCTCGTCCACCGTTATTGATGCCCTGATCGTCGCCAGCGCCGGAGACGACGGCTGCCGACAGCGATGCGCGCAGAGCGCTGATCTTGTCGGCAGGCCCTTTTAGACCCTGTTGCAGAAGCTGAAGCCGAATGGAGCCAGCATGGTAGGCTTCGACGGCCAGGATGCCACCAGCTGCTGTCAGATAGTCCTTGTTCATGATGGATGCCGCGGCCCCGAGATAGGCGGTGACGCCAACGTCTTCAAAAATGAATGCACCTAACAAGAAGTCCAACTCGTTAGAGAACGGATTAAACTTTCCGTGCGGACCAACTATTCCGGCCGCCTCTGCTAGAGTGGAGAAACTTCTGTCAAGATCTATTCTTGGCCTCGCGACAGCCGCATCGCCCAATGCACTGCGTAAGAATTGGACATGATTGTACTCGTCGGTGGCAATTTCATAAGCATACTGCGCAATTGCCGGATTGGTGAAATTAACCTTGGAGCCTCCAGTGACATTGCCCGGGCCGCCGCCCACGCCTTCACTGTCCGTTCTCGAAAGCCCATGACCGTACACGGCTAGAAGGTAGTATTCAGCTTCAAGGTATTCGAGATTAAGGGCGAAGTTCAGGATGTCCGCGTCAGTAATCTCAGCGGAAGGAGCCGCTTCGGCGGCGTTGCAAAGGCCAAGTGATCCAGCTCCAGCAACAGCGACGCCAAGCCCAGCATTGCGAAGAAGGCTGCGTCGCCCCGACATTAGGCGTCGTTCGGGTTGCATCTCGTTGCTTTGATATCGCGACATAAGGACCTCAGAGGTTGCATCTCCGCCAGAGGGCGAGCGACCAATGGGCCGCCTTAGGCCTACGTCCACGTGAGCACGACGGATGCATGAACTAGTTCGCGGCGGCCTGGACAGGCCGATCTCTCGCCACCCCGGGATCGACTCCTGTGGCCTGGAGCGGCCAGTCGGCTGAGGGGAGCGGGTCCTCATGTGCGCGGCCTTCCCAAAAAGTCGCAGAGCACATCCAGGACTATCTGCTCCTCGCGCGACGCTTGTTCCATTCAGGGCACCGCGAGGTAGGTGAAGAAATCACCCGTAAGAGCGCGATAGGCGATCGCGGCCGTTGCCTGCAGCCCCACAGCCGTCCGCAGCGATAGTCCAGCCACCAATCGCTTCCAAAAAGAAAACTTAGGGAGACAAGGTGCAGGGATAGTGCTGTGATGCAATGCTTTTGCTAAGCTCTAGCATCAGGACACGCCTTTTTCGCGTTGGATTGGAGAAAGCCGTGAAGCTGTTCGTTGCATTTGGTGCCGCCTTCCCGAGCGTCGCTGTTTCAGCCTCAGGAGCGGCGGCGGCACTGATCGAGACCTGGGTGTCCAGTGCAGCAAAGGCGTGATCCGACGATAGCCATAGCGTCCATATCTCCGCGCCAGATCAATAATCGAGTTGTCAGCGCCGCCTCGTCGTCTGCCCTCCTGGGTGCCTTGCGCTGCGTCGAGCGGTGCTGACCCAGCACACGGCACGCAACACGCTCAGGAACCTTCAGCGCCGCGGTGACATGGTCCACAGCAGCACGACGACGAGCGGCGCTCAGTAGTTTCCCGAAGCGGCTTCCTTCAAGATCAGCTTCTCTAACGTCAGGTCGGACACCGCACGCCGCAACCGGCTGTTCTACTGCTCCAGCACCTTCAGACGCTTGACCTGGTCAAGCTTCAGTCCGCCATACTCGGAGCGCCAGCGATAATAGGTCGCCTCCGTCACACCGATCGTCCGGACCGCATCGACAATCGACTTGCCCTGGCCGGACAGAACCTCAACCTGCCGCAACTTCGAAACAATCTCTTCAGGCTTGTGATGCCGTCGAGCCATTCGCTCCCTCCCTCTAGGACCGCCAGAGTCTCATCCCTGGCGGGCTACTTCTAGGGGGGCAGGTCAATTACCAATGCGAGCGACCGCTGAACCAAACGGAACATAGTTCGAGTACTATCAGGATCGACCACAGCCATCATCGATCAGCAGTATGGCTAACGCGCTTATCAACCGCCAATTTACCGCGTTCAAGGCAAGAAGTTATCTCCTTTGTCATGTCATGTCTAAAGAGCCATCGCGTGGTGAGCCTGAGACGCGCATTTTCAGGCCGCACTTTATCATCCAAAAAACGGATCAAGTGAGTCCAACCGTGGTGAGCCGACACGATATACCTTTCGCCGGTGCGAATACCGGATGGTCGATCTTTTCAGTATAAAATATCCATATGAGATTAGGATGCCATCTTCGAGCCACGAAAGAGTCGGCCGATTGCCACATCGCCGGAACGGTCGCATTAAGTTGCTGCGAATTTTTTCACAATGCCGAAAACTTTCAGAACGGAGCCTTATACCTTAGTTCCGAGCCCGTGATTCGAGCGGCGGCGTAGTCAAGCATCAAGCAATTGCGAGTAGTTTCGAAACATATGCTGTTGCTCTTTGCGCCACAGGAAAAGCAGAAGCCGTTCTTTGTAATCGCCGGCCGAGGCCGTGCTCGCAACCGCTAAAGAAGATGGGCGCCGCTCAAGCAGTGCCAACAGCGGCTGAGGAGGCATGGCTTGCCTCTTCTGCGTGTCAGAAACTCATTCGGTTCGAAGCCGGATAACTGGTGGTGAAGCAACCCGCGTTGGCCACGTGCCGGGCTTGTCGAGCGGCACACTATGTGACAGGTGACTCAGCTCACGTATGCATTCGTCAAGGTGCTTCAAAGGTATGGCGAGGAGCATTGCAAGCGCCGTCACCATCAGGGCACGGCCAAGGGTGGCTCCCAAGCTTTGCATTTGCTGACTTTGCCAGAAAGCTGGGTGAAAATTCATGCCAAGGATATGGTTCACCTAGTAGTAAAAATTCCATACCTTTCAGCAGCGTTAAGCATTGAGGCTTGGTAAGGCCATCCTGTTCTTCTATGCCACTGCGGTTCCGGCTAAGGGATAAGCTTCCAACATCTATTCGCTCATGCCGGAACTTCTTGCTCGCTGCGACTGCTATATGGATTGGGGAAGCGCAGTCATTGTATTCCGACGCAATGCGCGTGGCGTGGCGGACGGTCGCAACGAAGCCGTAGTATGAGTCGTCACGGACAGCGCCGACAATCGAACCCTTAGCGTTGAAGCTGGTGATCTGAGAAATGCCCTTCTCGTGCCCAGGCACGACGAAAAGATAATACTGTCCGTTCAAATAGACGAAAGCGCCATAGTTTGTGTTGCCATGAATCTGACCTTGAGGACCGATATCAACGAGGGAAGTGGATACGTCCTTGATGGGGAGTCCTCTCACAGGGTCGCCATAACCGGTGAACGTGGTGCCGTCCCACGTGAACCCGTATTGACTATCTGTCTCATCGTAGTAGGTCCCGACCACAACGCCAGATGGTGTTACGGAACTCACTCGGTTAATGCGGCTCACGTTCGGGCTGGAGAAGGTTTTGTATACGCCCTTTGAGTAGAGGAAGAGGGCGCTCCGATATGCGTTAGATATGCCGGCGATCTGCCCGGCATCGTTGATCACATATGCTGCTGTCGTGTGTCGAGTGCCTGGCACATCGAAAAGATGAGCGTGCCCATTGGTAGCAGCGTAGCCTTTAAAAAAACGGCCGTCCACCGCAGTGCCAACAATAGTGTTCGACGCGTTGATCGCTGTCCCATGCGCTGTATACGGGCTTGGAACGCTGAGCGGCACTGTGAAGCTGGTAGACGTATCCAGGCCCTTAGCCCTGACTAGCCCCCATCGAGTGATCCGGACAAAATGTTAGTGGGCTGCGGCATTTTGTCCCGCTGAGCTTGTCGGCAAACTAGGTTCGCGCCGCAGCGGCAAGACTGAACCGATCGTCTCTGGCGCAGGCGGCCGATAGCCAAGCGAGGAGTGTGGGCGAACCGTGTTGTAGTGCGCCCGCCATTGCTCGATCAGCACCTTCGCGTTAGCCAGCGCGTGGAAGACCTCGCACGCTAGTAGCTCGTCCCGGAACTTGCCGTTGAAGCTCTCGACGTAGCCGTTCTCCCACGGACTGCCAGGCTCGATGTAAGCAGTCCTCGAACCGACCCCAGCGATCCACCCCTTTACGGCCGACGCTGCGAACCCCGGACCGTTATCCGAGCGAACATGCGACGGCGTGCCGCGCGTGAGGATCAGACCCGCCAACACGTCGATCACATTGGAAACCTTGAGGCAACGTGCCACCCGGATCGCCAAGCTTCACGCGTTGCCTCGTTCACCACATTCGGCGTGCGGACTTGTTCTCCGCAGCCGTAGGCGCCATCCTTCTAGGTAACGCGGAACAACGACAAAACAACCCAGACCTGTTCCAAAAGCGAGCGGAGATCGCAAGCAAGCTGAACTGAGTGCTGCAAGAACTCCGTAACTTGCAAAGCATGCCCTCGGCTTGGATTGAGCGGACACAGCACGGACGGCGTCGGCGGAGAACATCTTCCGATCGCAGTGGGCAACTTCATTTTAGCTTCAAGCAAAGAAGGATTTCAGCAAAGTGAGGGTGATTTTGGCGCAGGGCTGTCAATAAGCGAAAAGTCGTCAACAATGCTGAGCAACTCGGCTCAGCTTCGAGGTTGCCAGAACCGCGTAAGACCTGAATACGCATAGTGCATTTGTCCCTATGTGCACTATGAGGCACAGCCAGCGGGAGTGTTTGGCTCAGCTGGCCTCTTGAAGGCGACAGGAACGTCCGAACCTGGCCGAAAGCGGAATGGCGGCTTTGCAGTGTTCGGCTGCGGCAAGCGGACATTCAGCCGGCGCATGCTAATCTTTGCGTCGCCGATCTCGCATCGCCTTTGCGTAACCCCAAGAATGGGCTTTGCACCCCGAACTACTCGCTCATCTCAGAACTGGCTGTGCCATGCTTGTACAATCGCGGCGGTTCCTGTTGGCGTTGTGGTCAGCTCGATATGGCCGACACCCGGTACGAGATAGACCCGCACACCCGGCTTGCCGACGGCCAGCGCAGCCTGCAACCGATCGGTCTGAAATATTTCGTCGTCGGTGCCGGCAACTGCCATCAGCGGCTCCTGCGCGCGGCGTAGGTCGCCGATATAGTCGTCGTCCGGCGAAAAGTTGGTCAGCAGCCTGTAGGAGTAGGATGGCGTGAGGTGGTTCGGATTACCGGCCGCCACGGCAAACGCCAGCACGGGCAGGCCATTGAACGAGGTAATACCAAGCCTGGTCGCCAATTGCAGCCCGACAATCCGCGGCACCGCCACCGACGTCCAGCCGGCGGCCGTATCGGACCGGGAATTGGGCGCGTCATGCCGCAAAAATGGCGAAAGCAGGATAAATCGGCTAAACCGCGCCCCCAGCCGGCCGCCCGCCACCCGCAGCGCAAAGCCGCCGCCGGAGGAGAAGCCGATCAACGTCGTTTCGGCGGCATGATGCCTGCGATCGAGATCTGTCAGCAGGTCTTCGAGATCATCCTCCAACTGGCCGATGTAAGCGATATCGCCCAGCTTGCCGGATTCGCCATGGCCGCGAATATCCACGGCAATAACCGTGGCACCTGCGGTTGCCAGAGCCTTGGCCGATGCATGCATGCTGACGCTGGAGCCGGCCGAACCGTGCACCAGCACCACCTGCCGGTCCGGATCGCCGGCATAACGCCGGTAGGCAAGCTGTGCACCGTCACGCGCCAGGTAGTGCGTCACCGGCGGCAAGTCGGAGAAGTCAACGTCCTTGAATGGCCTGGATACGCTTGCCATAGGCGGAGGTGCTACCGGGCTATCAAACGCGATGGCGCCGGCCACCGCAGCAAACATCACCAGCACGAGTCCGGCAGCGACGGCGAAAACGATGCGCATGATGACAACTCCCGGGTGTCGCGACCACAGGCCGCGGCACCGGCCGCATGGTACAGCAACGGCGCAGGCCCGCCACCTTGCGGCGCGCCATATATCACCTGCCCTGCAGGGGATCGCGCTTAGTTGGCTGATACGCTTGAAGTCATCCACCCACGATAGCCCGACGAGAGTCGGCTTCCGGGCAGACCCCATCGATGGGCTATGGCCGGAATTGGGCGCAACGCCGTCAGAACCAGCCTCGACTGCACTCCGTCATACCCAGCAAGCAAGGTGCAATACGCTCTGGCATTGCACAGCAAGCGTAGGGTGGGGTGCCCCTCGCACCAAACTACCAAAGTTTCGATAACGTAACTTGTATGTTACAATAGAAAAGCCTGAACACCAGCGGTATCGGGTTGCGGCTGGAACCAACTTTTTTACGGTCAATCTTGCCGACCGGAAAAGCGATCTGCTCGTGCGGGAGATCTCTGCTCTCCGCCGCGCGGCTTCCTAAGAAAGCAACCGCCGGATCACAGCAAGCACTTCGGAAGGCGTAACAGGCTTCCGCATCAGTGCATCCATAAACCTAAAGAATTCTTCAAACTATCCGGATTCCCCGTCATATAAATCACCGGCAAATCCGCATCTCGGCGCTTCCCCGCCGCGGCAACCTCATTGCCATCAGCGCGCCCAGCCATCTGAATGTCCGTGAGGATCAGATCTATTACCGGCAGCCCGTGGATCAGTCCGACCGCCTCATCCCCTGTCCTGGCCTCGATGACCGTAAACCCGCCGTAGGCGACGCTCTCCGCCATCAGCATGAGCACGAGGTCATCATCCTCGACGAGAAGCACATGTCTGCGGCTGCTCACGCTCAGGGAGATGCCCAGAGGACCAATCCTAACCTGCGGCAGCTTGAAGAGTTGCTTTACGCCAATAATGCGATGCTTTTGGGCCCGTCAGCACCGCGGCCTCGTTGTGCTGAAGGATCATCAACCATGTCATCAACATTGATCGATCACCCGGGCCTCCGGATCTCCGTCGCATCCCGCCATGCCCCCGGAGCCAAACCCGTCTCCGTCTTTGAAGCCGGCCACAACACCAAGGACGTCCTACGCGCCATCGTCCGCATGAGCCCCCTTCCCATGGTGCTCACCGACCCCCATCAGCCCGACGACCCCCTGGTCTATGCCAACCACGCCTTCCTCCAGCTCACCGGCTACGGCGAAAGCGAGGTCCTCGGCCGCAACTGCCGCTTCCTCCAAGGCAAACTCACAGACCCCGAAGCCATCACCTTCCTCTCCAAAAGCGTCCGCACCAACGCCGAAGCCCAGGTCGACCTTTGGAACTATCGCAAGGACGGCACCGCCTTCTGGAACACCATGTTCATAGGCCCGGTCTTCGATAGCGAAGGCGATCTGCTCTACCATTTCGGCAGCCAGATCGACGGCACCGCCCGCCGCGAAGTCGAGGAAGCCCGCATCCGCGCCCAGCGCATGGACACGCTGGGCTCCATGGCAGCCCTCATCGCCCACGAATTCAACAACCTTATGACAGTCGTCGTCGGCAACATCGAAAACGTCGCCAAGGACCCGCTCAGCCCGCGCCAGATCGAGCGCCTGGGCCGCGTTGGCTGGGCCGCCCGCGCCGCCGGCCGCCTCACCCAGCAAATGCTCTCTTTCGCCGGCCGCCAAAGCCTGCAGCCCGAAATCATCGACATCAACGACGTGGTTAAGGACTTCGACCGCCTCCTGGCCCAGGTCGCCGCCCGCACCACGCTGCAGGTGATCCTCTACGACAGCCCCCTGCGCACCCGCCTAGACGCCGGTCAGCTCGAACTCGCCCTCATCAACCTGGTCCGCAACGCAGCCGACGCCTCCCCCGACGGCGCCCACATCACCGTCGTCACCCGACCCGTCCCCGAAAGCGGCCCGCCCGCCGTCGAAATCGCGATCACCGACCAGGGCACCGGCATGTCGCCCGACATCGCCGCCCGCGCCACCGAGCCCTTCTTCACCACCAAGGAGCCGGGCAAAGGCACCGGCCTCGGCCTCTCCATGGTTTCCGGCTTCTGCCAGCAATCGGGCGGCACCATGCAGATCGATACCGAGCCCGGGCGCGGGACTACGATCCGATTGAGATTTCCTGAGATTGAGCAAGCGTAGCAACCATTAGCTTCGTTGCGGTGTCATCGCCCTTGTCTCCTTCATCGTGCCGCCCTGCGCAAGGCCGGTAAGGGACGCGTTCCGCGCCGCTTCGTGGTGGCCTTCGGTCAACCTTGACCAGCCCCCGCACCAGGCGACGACCGCGTTAACGCGGATCTCCTGAGGAAGCAGCTCGACGGCGAACACCGAGCGAAGGATCGCAGCGCAGCCTTAGCGGCGCCGTATGTGGCTTGGCCCGGCAGTCCCTTGAGGTTGGCGACCGAGCTCGTGAGGACGACGAGGTCCTGAGCCTAGTTCAACGAGCGGCCCTTGAGGCCCGGCGGGAGCATGAAGGTGGCTTCCTCGCCGTCAATAAGGAGGGTCTTACGCGGCGCGCCGATCTGCGCATGCATCGTCATACCAGCAGCTTTCAGGCGTTTCTGACAGCCCGCTGAATGGCGACAATTGGCGCGTAGCCGACTAGCAGGCGTCGGCCGCCAGGGAGCGGGAGGGAACGAGAAACAGACATTCGCCGGTTCCTAGCATTAAGCTCACTTGTCGTCCGATACGGCTCATTGTCAGCGAAGCGGACTGCGCCCGCGATCAGGACATCTGCATTAGCAGCACGAGCTTTTTCGGTCCGTAGGGCAGCCGATGCCGGGGCGCACGCGTAGACATGGTCAGGCCGGCGGAATGGCGCACGTATCATGACCCAAACGATATTGATCACCGGTGCGAGCATCGCCGGCAATACTGCGGCCTGGTGGTTTGGCCGGCATGGCTTCGACGTGACTGTGGTCGAGCGCACGGCCGCCTTCCGCGACGGCGGCCAGAACATCGACGTGCGCGGAGATGGCCGCGAGGTGTTGCGCCGTATGGGGCTGGAGCGAGCGGCGCTCGACCTTGGCACCGGCGAGGAAGGCACGGCCTGGGTCGATCGGGCGGGCCGCGTCAAAGCGCAGATCATCATGGAGGAGGGCGTGGACGGCCCCACCGCGGAGATGGAGATCCTGCGCGGCGACCTCGCCCGCCTGCTGTATGAACCGGCGCAGGCGCAGGCGACTTTTCGCTTTGGCGACAGCGTGGCGGCACTCGAGCAGGACGGCGAGGCGGTGACGGTGACCTTCGCCAGCGGGCTGGTCGCGCACTATGATGCGATCATCATCGCCGAAGCGGTTGGCTCGTCCACCCGCCACCTGGTATTTCCGGGGCAGAATCATCCACGCTGGATGAACCTGGTGATTGCCTACTTAACCATTGCGCGCACCGCCGGCGTTAACCGCCTCTGGCGCTGGTACCACGCGGCCGCCGGGCGCAGTGTATCGCTCCGGCCTGACCGGCACGGCACCACCCGGGCCATGCTGACGCTGCAGCAGCCGCCCGGCGGAGAACAGGCGTGGGATGCTGCCCGCCAGAAGCAGATGTTACGGGAACGTTTTGCCGATGCGGGGTGGGAGACGCCGCGGGTGCTCTCCGGACTGGACGATACGGAAGACTTTTATTTCGATGTGCTTCGTCAGGCGCGCCTCAGTCACTGGTCGGCCGGCCGGGTCGTTCTGACGGGTGATGCCGCCTGGTGCGTCACGCCGATCGCCGGCATGGGGACGACGCTTGCTATTACTGGGGCGTATGTGCTGGCCGGCGAACTGGCCCGCGCTGGAGATGATCCGTCAAGCGCCTTCAGTGCCTACGAGCGGATCATGCGCCCGGTGGTGGAGAGTGCGCAGGGAATACCCAGCTTCGTCCCGCGGCTGATGAACCCTCACAGCCATCTGGGCGTGACCCTGCTGCACAGCGTGCTTCGCGCGGCGACCAGCCGTGTTGTGCGCAGTGTCGCAGCCAAGCTGTCGCGGCGCCGGCAGAGAACGCCCTGGCTGCCGGATTACGAGGCGACGCGCGCGTGACAAAAAACTGTGTGGCGTCATGGCCGGAAGTAGTCCGACCGCTATGACGAAATCGATCCGGAAAAGCGGACTGTCAACTTGTCCGCCGGCAATAGCCCCGTTGCGTCTGCACAGTCTCAAGTATTCAAAGTCCGTAATTTCCCCCTGCCCACACCCAGGAGGGTCCGGTAGAAAAGTGCTGCAATGACCAGCGTAGCCAAAGTAAGCAACGCCAAGGCGATCGCGTCCGTTAAGATGCCGGTCCGGGCTGCAGCGAAACGAAGCGAGGCAATACTGCTCGCTGCGAGGGGAAAACTCACCGCCCACCAGGACACGCGAAATGGGCAGCATAAAGGGAGATTTCGTAGCTGCCCGAGCAGCACGGCCAACATGAAGAGCGTCAATGTGTAAAGCGCTTCCGCAAACAGGTCCGTCTGACCGACCGTCACAGTGTAAGTGGAATATCCCACAGCAAATGGTGCGACCAGAATCAGCAACGAAGGTTTCAATGCATCCGGCAGCGGTGGTTCAAACACCAGCCGCGAGAAAATCAGCGTGAAAAGTGGCACGGCAAAAAACAGACCGGCAGCCAGCGCAAAAACCATCAGCCCGTGTAGGGGCGGCAACCCGAGTGTCGGCAGTGCGAGCGGCACGTCCAGCAAACCAACGACGGGGATGATCCACGCTGGTGTCGCATGCGCGATCTGTTGTCGGTCACTCATCCAACGGCTGACGATTAGCCAGGCGAACACCACCATTCCGACAGCGCCAACTACCCACAGGATTTGCGCAAAGCGGCGTGCAAACGGCTCCAGCACGATCGGGAGCAGCAACAAACTGATCAGGACCGTACCGAAGAGATTCCCTGCGATCGGATGCCGGAATTCAGCGCGAACGGCGGGGAAGGCGGTCACGAGCTTGACGGAATAGCCGGCCAGCAGCAGCACGAAGGCGACCGCTGCCAAGCCGCCGATGCCAAGCGCGATCCCCTCCGGAACGCCGTAGCGAACGGAGGCGATCCGCCACGCCACCGACAGACCCGTCAAGCCCATCACGGAGCCGAAAAGCCCGACGGGCAGGTAATCGAGCGAGGGCCTGCCGGGCGCCACGAGAGCCAGCGACTCGCTCACGGCGCCACCGCCTTCAACAGGATCTGTTGCGCCGGGTCGAGCCTGCTGGCGAGCGGCTCAGGCACGCCAGCCCCTCGAAGGACAGCCCCGATCGGGTGAAAGGCGATTGCCGTCCGGCCGTCGTCCCGCACCCGGACGAGCACGCGCAGGGGAAGGTCGAGCGCGGCCAAAGGGGCGGCGAGCATGATCGGCGTGCCGCCTTTCGGATGCCCGTAGGTGAGCACCGTCGCGGGCGGCATCTCCAATCCGGCCTCCTGCGCGCCCGCCTGATGGTCGATGCGACTGAAAAGGATCAGGCCGGCTCGCGCTATCGCCGCCACCAAGCGCTCGAGCGTCGTCTTGAACGGGTGCGCCGACAGGGTCTCGTGAATGTCTATGTCTTTCATGATCCCTCTCCCTCCTCGATGTCGATCGACAGCTTGCCACGCGCGTGGCCCTCGGCGATCAGACGATAGGCGTCGGCAACGTCGTCCAGCTTGAACCGCCGCGGGTCCAGCGACGGCGACAGCCGTCCGGCCTCGGCCATGCGCCTCGCCTCGGACAGGATGTCGCCATGATGCGCCCGCCCCTCGCCCGTGAGCAGCGGCAAAAGGGTGAAGACGCCCGAATAGCTGGCGGCGCGGAACGACAGCGGCGCGAGCGCGTGCGTGCCCCAGCCGAGCGCGCTTGCTACGTGGCCGAACCGGCGCACGGCAGCGAACCCGCCGTCCAGCGTCGCGCCGCCCACGGTGTCGTAGACGAGGTCGAAGCCGCGACCGCCGGTTAGGCGCGCCACGAACGCCTCTACCGCCTCAGTGCGATCGATGAAGCCGGCCCCCAGCCCCTCGATCGTTTGCCGGCTCGATGCCGACCCGGTGGCGAACACCTCGGCGCCGCGGTCGCGGGCGATCTGGATCGCCATCTGGCCGACGCCGCCCGCACCACCCAGAACCAGCACGGCCTGACCCGCCTGCACCGCCATGCGGTCGACCAGGCCCTCCCAGGCGGTGATGAAGACAAGCGGCACCACGCTGGCTTCCCGCATGCTAAGATTGGCCGGCTTTAGCGCCAACAGCTGGGCATCAACGGCGACATATTGTGCGAGCGAACCTTGATGGCCGCCAACGCCTCCAGTCATCCCGAAGACCTCATCTCCGGGTCTGAAGCGCGTTACCGCCGCACCGGCCGCCACGACCGTGCCAGCAAGGTCGATGCCTAGGATCGCGGGTAGCTTTTGCCTTGCGTGGTCGGCGGCGCCTTCGCGGATCTTCAGGTCGAGTGGGTTCGCGCCGCTGGCGGCGACTCGGACCAGCACCTCACCTGGGCCCGCAATAGGCCGGGCGACAGTGGAGAGACGGAACGGTGCATCGTGCGCTTCCAGAAGTGCGGCCTGCATCGTGAAATGTTCGTTCATCGCGGGTGCTCCCAGTGGCAACCGGAAGATCGGCCATGACATCCCGCATGGCGATGATCAATACTGTACGAAGTTCATGCAGTTTTGTTTGGGTCGGACGCGATGCTGGAATGGAGTGATCTTCGAGTCTTCCTGGCGATCGCGCGCGAAGGCACGCTCGGGTCAGCAGCCCGGCAACTTGGACAGACTCAACCGACGATGGGGCGGCGCCTGCGCGCCCTGGAAGCGGCGGTAGGACAGACATTGTTCCAGCGCACGGGTGAGGGTTTCGTGCTGACCGGCGAGGGAGCCTCGGTCCTCGGTCACGCCGAGCGGGTCGAAGAGGAGGTCCTCGCGTTCCAACGGCAGCTGGCTGGCCAGGAGTCGCAGTTACGGGGAATGTTGCGGCTCTCTTCCTCAGACTGGTTCGGCACCTACATGCTGGCGCCAGTGCTGGCCGAGTTCGGATGTCGGCACCCATTCGTGTGCGTCGAACTGCTGACCGATGCGCGGCTCTACAGTTTACCGCGGCGCGAAGCGGACATGGTATTCCGAATCAAGCCTTTCGACGAGCCGGAAGTCATTTCGCGCCGGCTGCTGCACATCCCATATGCGCTCTATGGCTTGGCCGGAAGCGAAAAGCCGTGTTCGGGTGACGGAAGCGGCGCGCGGGTGATCACGATGAACACCGACTTTTCGGAAATGCCGGATGCGGTCTGGCTTAAGCGACTGTTGCCAAACGCGACAGTGGCGCATCGCAGCAACAACCGAGAGGTACAGGCGCAACTATGTTCGTACGGCGCAGGTCTCGCGGTCCTGCCGCGCCCGCTGGGCGACGCGATCCCCAGCATCGTCGCACTGGACCTCGACGAGCAGCCGCCGGGCCGTGACACCTTCGTCGGCTATCACCGCGATCTGCGGCGATTGGCCCGGATGCGTGAATTGCTGAGCTTGGTCATCGAGAAGCTCGCCAACTAAGCGCTCCAGAAGATCGTAACGATTGCCGACCCGAACAGCCGCTTTCCAACATCACGAAAACCCCCTGAATGGCCGCAATTGGCGCAAAGCAGCACCGTAGATGGAACTCGGGTTTCACCCGGTCTACGACGCTTGGTCTCAAAGCAGACATCACTGCCGTATTCTTCCCGGCTAACCGCGACCTTAGATGGACGTCCGCTAGCCGCCCGTTCAATCAAGATTGCCGACCTGCCGTAGTTGTGCAGGATGCGATCTGACCCGCGCTCGATCGTCGACCGGAGGACACACTATGTTTCCCAAGAAGCTGTTGCAGATCGCGCTCATTGCATTTGGCGTTGTATTTTGCCTCGTCTACCCACTGGCGATCGTCTGGCCGTCGGGCTGGGCCTGGCATGAGGGCCCGCCTGCCGCATCGGACTACTTCATAATGATCGTGGGCATCTACGCGACTCTCGGGGTGTTCCTGATCCGTGCCTCGCGCGACCCTTCTGCGCACCGGTCATTGATCGACTTCACGATCTGGTCGAGCGTCGTGCACGCGCTGATCATGGCCGTGCAATCCTACGGCCCGGGCATGCATATGGGGCACATGGTGGGCGACGTGCCGGCCTTGCTGCTGGTCGCGGCGGTGCTCGGCGGACTCACCTATCCCCGCGGAATAAGATCGACGACCGGCTGACGGTGACACCCGCCTAAGTTCGCTGAAGCATCTCAAGTGCAACAATGAATTCCGTGGCCATGGTGCGACCCGCGCTACAATTATGAATGTCTGGTATCAGCACTATACCCTAGGTGAACCCGCGTTTCACCCGGGCTACGGTGCTAACAGTTCACTATTGGCAAAGCAGCGAGGCGATCAATGGCGACGCACGTTCTGGATTTCGGCGAGATCGATGCGCTGGATGAGATCAGCGGCGATGAGCAATATGTCCTAGTTTGGTGCAACACGCATAAAAAGCACGAATGGCACTGGGTGAACCGAGAGCTAACCGGTATGCAAGGTCTCTCGCGACCGGATGGGTCATGAGAGCGCCGGCAGCCGCGTCCGAATGACCGCTTCTGGCAGCCTGCCCATGCCGGCTAAGTGGCTGAGATTGGCGCAAAGCCCAATACCTCTCGGCCTTACAGGTTGGAGTGGAAGAACCCCGCAGAGAATGGGTGGCTCTCCCAGTCATTTACCAGCACGCTGTCCGAGTGCGCCGGTGGATCACCGATGATCAGATCAGCGAAGTAGCCCGAGCCAGCAGCGCTTGTGTTGACTTGCAGGGTTGCCTGCAAGGTCAATTGGTCCGCACCGAGGGGCATGCCTGCAACCAGGGAACCGATGTCGAGCGCATGATCGGCAAAATAGGTTTGTGCGGCGCCTAAGGTCGTAAATGTCTGGTTGATTTCGGCGTGTCCGTCGGCCGTGAGATCGAACACCATGCTGGTGAAGCCCGATCCGGCCGACGTGCCATGATAGAGGCCGAGCAGCAGGTCGCCCCGCGCGGAGAGCTGGGTGAGATCAGCCGTCGCGCTCACCGTGCTGGTCGTGCTTTGCGCCGCACCGCCGCCGCCTGCGGAGTGCGCGCCACCGAGTTCGGCAATGGCGAAGATGCTTGGAGAGGCGCGGAACGCCGCCTTGATGTCCGGCTCGCCGGAGAGCACGGCCGTGACGCTGGCCGTGGACGGAGAGCCGGTGATGAACGCGGCGCCCTGCACGGCACTGACGAAGCCTGGCGAGGCGCCGCCGATCCTCGTGAAGGCTTCGCCGCTCGCAGCACCTGCGACAGTGCCGCTGGTAGAGGCAGACTCGTTCACGACAAGATTTCTGTTCGCGTAAGAAGCGGTCGATGCGGAGAAGCTGCCGGAGAGGCTGTTTCCGGCGGCCGTAGCAGTGGCCGTGCCGGAGGTGCTGCCGCCACCGCCGACGGCATGGGCGTTGGCGATTGCCGACGCGCCCCCGGTTGCGTTGGCGACGGCAGTTGCTGATCCGCCGACTGCGGTCTGCGTGCCACCAATGCCACTCCCGCCGTTGCCGCCATTGGCATTGCTGGAGAGGTTGACGCTGCCGGCACCGTTGATGGTGAGGGTGGAGGCTGCAGCACCGCCTGTGCCGCCCTTCGACCCAGAAGTGTTGCTGCCGCCACTTCCGCCGGTGACGTATTGGGTGACGGCAATGGATGTACTTTTGCTGGCGGACTTCGTATCGTCCAAGCTCAGCGTGCCGGCGGCTTTGCCACCCGCGCCAGACACGCCACCCGCGGTGCCCCCACCGGTGCCACCGTTGACCGTCTGATACAGGCTCAGCGTGCCGCCCGCCGTGGTGCCCATGGCGCCATTGCTCAGAGTCTCGGCCCCACCTGCGCCACCCGACGCGCCACCACTCCCTACACCGCCCGTGCCGCCCGAAATCCTGACGGTCGACTGCGCGCTCGTGCCGGTGGCGATTGACGCTGCCGTCGCCTGGGCCACGCCGCCAGCACCACCCGTGTTGCCCGCGCCGTCTCCTGCACCGCCAGCACCGCCCTGTGCGACGCCGCTGGCGTTTGTCGTGACACCCGCAGCCGAAGCTGTTGCCTTGGCAGCGCCGCCACGGGCGCCCGCATTGGCCGAGGCTGTATCGCCGGCCCGCCCGACGGTGGCACTGGCGTCGGCTTCAACGGCGTGCTGTCCAGCCGCGCTGACGGTGGCGGTGCCACCCAGCCCAACCGCGCCAGCGCCGGCGCCTGTATTGCCGCCCCCGGTGCCCCCGGTGGCGTCACTCTCCGCACGCAGAGAGACGCTCTCATGGCCTGCGGTTGCGTCGTCCACGGTGAGGTTGGAGGTCCCGGCACCTCCCTTGCCGGCGAGGCCGCCATCGCTAGAGCCGCCGCCGCCGCCGAAAGCGGATTGGATAAGATCGAGTGTGCCAGCCACTGTGCTGCCGGTGACGGCGTTCGTCAGTGTGCTCGCAACCCCATTGCCCGCGGCAGCACCGGCGGTGCCGTTGCCGCCCCCACCGCCATACTGCGTTGCCGTCGCCATGGCACTGCCGGAGCCGGTAGTGGTGGCGCTGGCCTTGGCCTTGGCAGTCCCGCCATTTGCGGCTGCGTTGCTGCTTCCCGCCCCGCCACCGCCATAGCCGCCGTGCGCTGTCGCTGCGCCGGTCGCGGCGGCACCCATAGCGGCGGCTGTCGCCGTGGCAGAAGCACCGGCGGCTCCGTCACCGTTGCCGGAGTCGCCACCACCGGTGCCACCGAGTGCCGACGCGTTGGCGGTCACCTGGTGCGCGCCAGTGAGGGTCGTGACGGCAGTGCCAGCAGCGCCTTTCTGTGCGGCGGAGTTGGGGCCGCCACCGCCATCGCCGCCTAAGGCGGTCGTGCCCGCGGTGATCTGCTGGCTGGTGGATTCACTGACAGTGAGATCGGAGATGGCGGCGCCGGCTGTGCCCGCGCTGCCGCCCGCGTCGTAGCAGGCACCCCCTGAGCCGCCGATGGCGGTCTGGCCAAGTGTGAGCGCGCCGCCGTTTGTCGATCCGCTGACGGCATTGCGCTGGGTGATGGAAGCGCCCGCTCCGGCGTTGCCACCGCCGAGGGTCGCGCCGCCATTGCCTGCTGTGGCGTTCACGCTGGCGCTCGCACTGTAGCCAGCGCCCCCTGCGACGGCGCGGGCCGTCGCCGATACCTTGCCGCCCGCGCCGGCGAGGTGGTTCGGATCGATCGATCGGCCGCCGCCACCGCCTTGCGCGCTGGTGGTGGCTGAAGCGCCTCCCGTCGTGTTCGTGTCCACCGAAGAAGCCGTAGCGGCTCCGCCATCGGCGCCGCCGGTGCCGACACCGTTTGGGGCACCTAGCCCGGCATAGCCGCTGCCGCCCCCCGACCCGCCGGTGGCGCTAGCGCCGGCGCCGGAATAGGCCGCGGCGCTGACCGTCTCCTGCACCTTGGCCATCGCGGCGCCGCCTACCGCGCCTGCACCGCCGTTGCCGCCACCACCGTCGTAGTTGCCGGTGATGGGATTGACGTTGCCGTTCGCCCCGGTCCCGCCGACGCCGCCCGTCCCGCCTGTCGCCGTGCCGGTATTCGAGAGATCAAACCGCGGCTGCTGAGGCGCTCGTTCGCAGCGGACCAAACGTGAACTACTCGCCTAACACGGCGTATGCCGACGCGAAGCTCATGATCGCCTGGTGGGCCGAGGCGCTGGCGCGCCGGCTACCTTCAGGTCTGGCCGTCTACGCTGTCTCGCCCGGTGCGTCGAACGCCACCAACGTCGCGCGAAACGCTGGCCCGTTGCTGAAGTATCTGATGATTCCGATCGTGAACCTCATTCCCGGCATGAATCAGACGCCGGAGGTTGCGGCCAGTCGCTACATCCAGGCGTCGGGGTTCGGAACCGACGTCTCAGGGCAATTCTTCGCCTCGGCTAAAGGGAAGTTCTCAGGCCCGATGGAGCTTCAGCGAGAGCCACACCTTCATGTTCGTGCCTGCCAGGAAGCCGCATGGCAGGCCGTCGTCAAAGTCTCCGGCGCCGACATGTCTCGCCCGGCATCCTTGAGCGTGGTCTCCTGACGCCTGTCCGCCGTCGCATAGCTGAAATATCATCCAGAATTGTCGAAAAGTCCACAGGCGCAATGGCGTTCGAGGAGAATGTGAATGGCACGGTATCAAGATAAGAAGGTGGTGATCCTCGGCGGCACCAGCGGCATGGGTCTCGCGACGGCGAGGAAGCTCCTCGATGGAGGCGCGCGCGTTCTGGTGACAGGCCGCTCGCCGAAGCGGCTGCCGACCACCCAAAACCAGAAGACAACCGCTAGGCGATCAAGATTAGAAGTATCACGGCCTAAGCTCCTGTTTGTGAGAGAGCGTCTGCCAGCACGGGTCCCAAGAGTCGCAAAACTTCTACGGGTATCTTTGTAGTTTCGAAGGTGCGTTGTTCGGGCCTCAAATAAGCGTAAAAGCCCGCGGAGGTTGGGGAGGACGGGTGGCCAAACTCAAGCACGGGCACGCCTTGGACCATCACGGTCGCGCTGGGTGAGCCTGGAAGAAACTGGTGAAGGAGCACGGTAAAGCGGAGGGCAACCAGAGCGTCGCCGTAGGGCTCACTGCCTGACCCCGCTAAGTCCTCAATTACCCGCTCAAGGAAGTAATCTAGCCTGTTGGCGGAGTGCAGTGCGTCCCCAAAGAGGGCAAGCGGCGTGTCCTCTGCGTTCAAGCTTCTAACCATGGCCTGTTGGCCGCCGTATTCCGCAAGGATCTGCGCAGCGGCCTTTGGCGTCGCATGCGGAGCTGACAAGGCGACGACCAGGTTGACAAGGTGCCTCGCAGTGACTGCCCGGCTATCCCAGTCCGGCCACAGATCCGGGCCCGCGCAATGCAGCGCGTTGGCTGTTTGCTCGACCACTCGGGCGTGCGAAGTCCGGTCACGATCTCTACGGCCTTGATGGCAAAGCCTACGCTTAGCATTGTTGCCTTATCTAGATGTTCTTGCGCGCAGCTTCAACTAACTCATACAGGTATCTCGATCCATACTGACTTGCTCACCCATAAACGACTAAGGCTCACCAGCAAGCTTAGGAAGGAGGAAGGACATAAGCGGCGTGCCGATACCCGTGACTAGATCGTAACCGCTGCCCGCCATGTCGCCATTCTCGCCAGCGGTAATATCAGTGAAGCCCCTTGTTGAGATAAGTTTGTAGATGCGCGGATTTAACGGTCCCAATGTGGATTTGCTGGCGGCGAGCCTAGTGTCGTTGATGAGGCCTATATAAGCCGCCATCAATGGTGCGCCGACCGAGGTACCGCCGTCCTGTTCTTCCTTTCCGCGAAAGACAATCAGCACGCCAGTGTTCGGGTCTCCGAGTATCGCGAGATCCGGCACAGCACGTCGAGTAGCAAGTTTAATGTCCTTCTGATATCCGGGAGTGGTGAACACAGTGCTGAGGCCGCCGCCGCTCGAGCCATCATCAACGCAAGTCTTCACTGTATCGCTACAGCTCCATCCGGTCTGGCTAATCTGAGTTGGACTGGAGAAGGTGAGCGAGGTGGCGCCGACGCCAGTGACGTACGGGTCTGAGGCAGGATAGAGTGTCTGCACTTTGCCGGTATCGCAGCCATAGATACCACTGTCACCACTGGCGGCAAAGAGGGATGCACCCATCGCAATTATGGCGGAAAAATACTGGTGTTCCGTACGTATCTCGCTGCGGCCATATTCTGCCTCGCACCCGCCAAAACTCATTGAGACCTGCGTAATTGCGACACCAGACTGCATATCACTTATCAACTTTTCGAAATCATCGTCGACATAGTTAAGATCTGTCGAGCCATAAACGCGAACTTTTCCAGCCGGCGCGAACGCGCTTGCGACTTCGGTGTCGAGCGTCTCCTCACCAGTAGGCGAAGGCATTGTCCCGAAAAATGTTTGAATAAAGCTGATGTTGGAGAGCGACTGCGGAACATTGGTCACGTCCCAATATGTGGTAAGATCTGAGGTGAGCGGAAAAGTGTCGATAATGACCGCTGTGGTCGAGCGTTCACCTGTGCTGCTAAGTCGTTTGGCCGCGTAGGCCTGGTTCACGCTGGACGGGGTGAAAGGTGGCTCGGGAATGGACGCGGATGCCGCGACCGCGGCGCGGCGCACTATGAGCTTATGCGGTTGTATCTGCGGCTGTAGTCGATTGATCCCGAGTACCACACCCGCGAAGGCAGCGGGAATGCTTGGAATGCTATCGGCTGAGATATACGGCTCGCCATTTATCAAGATGCTTGAAAAATGCACATCGAACAGACTGGAGATCTGGCCAATTGTGCCGGCAAAATCGATCGTGAGACGGCTACTATGGGTCTGCTCAATGGTCATGCCGTTTGCGATCAACCATGCAAGAACGGACTCGTATTGGGCTGGTTGAGGGAGGTAGGTGGTGTCCAGCATAGCCGACGAAACTCGCCGATGTTGCAGGCTAAGTATTTCGAGCGAGCGGAAGTTACGCATACGGAATGCAATCGCGACGTGCATTAGAGCGTCTGGATTCGCTTGGCCAACCACCTTCGTGTCAGGACGGAGCGGTTGAACACTTTCGGGTAGCGAGACTGAAGCCGCGCGAGTAGTAACAGCCGATCCAAGAAGCAGAATAGCTAGCATCGCAGTCAACACGGCAGTGGCACGCATCATGCTCTCCGGATCTGGATAACGGCTCAGGCCGTCTCGGTGCCGGAACACTGACCTACGGAACAGTATTGTTCAAGCAAACTCGGCGGCGCCTAATCTGTTTATGTTGAATCAGCTCTGCACCCTCGCAAGCGTGCGGCGAACTGCGGTTGCGGTCCAGGCCCCACCCTGAGCAGTCGTGACGCCCAAAGCGGTGAGCTCACGGGCCATTGCACTCAATGAAAGACCGTCCGCCTCCATCTTAGCAAAGGTAGCCTGTAGGCATGCAGCGAAGGCGTTGGCCTTTGCCTGTTTGGCTGCGACACCGGCAGTGTAGCTGACCTTTGGTCCACCCCTGTAGCCGCCTAGGAGCTTGCCGTGAGCCTTTGAGGCCGCAAGTGAGGCTTTCGTGCGCGCGGAGATCTGTTCTCGCTCATGCTCGGCCACAGCAGCGAGGATGTGGATTGTGAACTTGGTGGCGTGTGGGTTATCGCATGCCACGAACTCAACGCCACTCTCCATCAGGTTTGCGAGAAACGCCACGTTTCGTGTCAGCCGGTCCAGTTTTGCAATTACCAGCGTGGCGTTGGTCAATCGACAGAGCTCCATGGCCTTTCCGAGCTGCGGCCGATCCGCACGCTTGCCGCTCTCAACCTCCACGAACTCGGCACCCATGGTCCAGGCGCCGCCGTTAAGGTAAGCCAACACCGCAGATCTCTGCGCATCAAGTCCAAGACCGCTTCGTCCTTGTTTGGCAGTGGACACGCGGTAATAAGCGACAACCCGACCTTTCGACACGCTTGTCACTCCCGACTACCTTCGTTGTCGATTATGACAGGCCTCTTTGGTTCCGCACAAGGTCATTCTTGTGTCGGAAGTTCGCTAGTTTGCCTCACGTGGGGATAGAGCCTCCATCCGGGAGCGGCGCGCACTTTTAAGGTTTTCCGCGTCTCCTCGCCACGGGCTATAGCGATGAGCATGCGATACCGCTGCCGGCTCTCGCGGCGAGCCTTGGTAAAGCGTCCATGCTTAGTGTTGCCATGGCGAGGAGAGGTGTAATCGCCCTTTGGAGACGCTCGGAGCTGCCAGAAGCCAAGCCAACCCGAGAATAAGACGCCGTTAAGAATATTCTGCGCCAAGACCGGTATTAAGCTCCCATACCGTTCTCTGAGGTATCTACGAAGTCCGCCGCATCCCGGTAGAGAGCGTCGCCAATGCTCTGCACGGCCGGTGCCGGTCGAATTAAGCGCCTCGTCTCCCACGCCAAATCCGGTAAACCACTCGCCGCCTGTCAGCTTGCCCTGCGCCTTCAGGTAGTTCATTGCGGCCAGCAAATCGAAAGTCCCTGCATGGATCGGCGCGGTGTTGCCGTTCGTGTCCACAGGCCGGAATTGGTAGTAGGGCACGCCCTGGCTGTTCGAAGGCTGGTAGGTAACTTTCCAGTTGATCGCAGGCGTCGAGCCGATGGGCGCGCTGGTGTAGGTGCCGACAACCGCCAAGCCATTCAGGAAGCCCGTAACGGTCGTGGGAGCCGGGTCGAGATAGACCTGGATCTCTTTGCTGATCGTAGCCGTCGAGCCCGCTGAAGACGTGAAAACAAACTGATCAAGCGTGAGATTTCCCGCGTTCGTCTGCGTAGGGTAGGTGAATTTGAAAGTGACGTTTGCCGCGGTGAGGTTGTTGATCGTGGACGGCGAGATCAGGGCCGTGTTGTCCAGGTAGTTCCCGTAATCCATGAAGACGAAGGAGCGAACGCCGGTGTTGCCGTCGCTTGGGTATGTGGTCGAGAACAGGCTGCCGCTCGGGAAGTTGGCCGTGCCCTGGATGGAGTTGCTGTTCGCGTGCGTGGTGTCGTTGATGTGGAAGATCGCGGTCCACGGGCCTGAGGCGATGCGGTCGTTGGAGTAGCCGGGCGGTCCGCTTTGGGTGGTGCCATCGGAGGTCTCTAAGACGCTCGCGGTGTAGACCGGACTGATCGGCGCCGGGATATAGCCGAAGCCTCCCCCCTGTAGTGGTAGAACAACGACTTGAGCCGTCGCTACGTATGAGATTATGAGGGCGATAGAGGTTAGAAACCACAATCGACAGTTCTTCACGGCGGGATGCCTTCCAGTGGCGGCTTTGCGCGGTTATTAAAGGAGAGGAATTCTCGGACTGGCAGATCAAAGAGCTTTAAAGCGGCGATAGCGCACGCGATTGACGCTGCAGTTGCAAATCCCATAAGCGCCCAAGGACTTAGCTGACCGGCCAACTCATACTGTGCACCGCGAAAGATTGGCTGATGCACCAGGTAAATCGGGTAAGACAGATCCCCGAGCCAGCCGCAAATCACCGCCTCATGCAAAGTCATCTTGCAACATGTCGCTACTGTCACGATCAGCGGGAAGAAGACGAAAACCAGCGCGACGGCATAAGGCTTACTACCGATCGGCACGAGCAACAGGCATGCTAGCAAACCGCCGAGAAGGCCGATGGGCAAGCCTGGCAGGCTGCGCAACTCTGGTGAGCGAAACAGAAGGACGCCAAGCCAAAAAGGAAAGTTCACCCGGAGAAAGCCGAGCATGAACTGCCTTTCCTGCAGGCGATAGAGTCCACCAGCTTCGACTATACGCTCGACCGCATCGAGCGACTTGAGCGGGAGGTGGCACGACTGAAGGAGGAGCTGCACCAAAGCCGGGATCCGGACGCGGGCGATGTCCACAACGGGAGCGCCGCTGCGCCCGAACATTAAAAGCCGACCGGACCATGCCGGTGATCAAATTTATCGCTGTCGCGCTTCCGATCGCACTTGCAGTCGTGATGATCGGAACGGGCGGCCTCAACTTCGCCGGCCCTCCATTGGCCCGAGAAAACTTCGCGCTCTGGGGCTATCCGGCCGGGTTTCACGGGGTAGCAGGCAGCCTTGGAGCGTTGATCGGATTACTTCTGCTAATCCCGCTGACATCGCACGTTGGGGCAATCGCGAGCACCATTTCATGCTCGCCGCCGTTATGACGTTGATCCGTAGTAACGACTGGGGGCACCTGCCCCTCGCAGCGATCCTGACGGCGGCGTCAGCCGCGCGCGGTGGCGATCCTCAATGGCACGCTTGCCGCCGCCGTGGGCTTTGGGTTGCGCCTCTGGATCGTGGGTGGCGCCATCTGGCTGCTCGGCCATCTGGCCGCCGTGTGGGTCGCCAAGCGCGACCCGGAGATCACCGCCGTGCAAAACGATCTGCACCAAAGCTTCATGGCCCCGTTTGAAGCAGTGATCGAGCGGGCCAAAGCAACCGGCGACCCGTCACTCCGCCTGCGCGCCACGGACGACACCGTCGCCGGCCTCGTCGGCCCTCTCTTCGTCCGCCGTTGGTTTTCACGCCAAACTGTTGACGCTCTATTCGTTACGACGGTCGTCGATAACATTTGGGTTGACCACTCTCCGACCCGATCTGCCGCCCCAAATGGCCGATTTCGAACCCGCGCCACCCGAACGACGGCTAGCAATCCGATTGTCTCGACGGTCCGTGCTCCAGGTCAGCCATTTTCTGGAAAGCCGACAATCGGATCGTGCGAACGTCCGCAATCTGCACGCAACCGCCATTCTACAAGCGCATTGCAGCATACGCCCAATTACGGCCGCCACCGACGTCCATGGTCACTACATGACGAACGGCTGGTTGGAAGTTCACTGCCGAGCAGCCTGAACGTCCGAAATGGGCGCAAAGCCGCCAAGGGCTTCTGGCAAAGTGTGGCCGGAAGCGACGTCCGCTTCCGAGTAGGTGGCAACCGGCGCGGACATCTTAAATTAAGGTTAGTCAGCTTCCTGCGCGCCTAGGCAGCCCGGCGCGAGCAGGTATCTTGCGCTTACGATCTGTCATGATGCCGGCAATCATCTATCGCGCCTGAGTTCCCGCCCTCAGAGGCGCATGCCACCCGAGGCTTAGATCCGCTGGCCGTTGATCCAACGGTTGTCCGCCGACACCAGGGCCGACGATTGCCCCGATGTCGGACAGGCGGCCAAAGCGATCGAGTTCCGTGTTCTGCGACACGATGTGGTTGACCTCTAGATTGTCGCATAGCAAGCCGCCGCTGAATCGGTCTCGATCGCGCCAGGTGCGGGCGTGTTCGCGGTGATGCTGCGCGCGTTGTTCCGGGGCGTAGGCGTCGGGGTAGGAAAACACCCTTTTGAGCAGATCTAGCTGGACGGGATCGGCCATGTCCTCCTGTCGGACCTCGCGCCGTTCGGAGACTTCGTTCGTCTAACTCGTAATGCGCGCGATGTCGGACGTGACTAACAGCGGCGGGTTTTTCAGGGCGCGGGCATACTACAGGAGTTGCCGGCGGGCGGCCTCCAGATCGGGATGCTTTCCCTCATAATCCCAGGCGAAACGTCCGCCCCGTCATTCGTCCGCCCATCCGCCGCCGCCACTCGCCGTGGCCGCGGCTTTTTTGAAAGCATACGTAGCCCCGTTTTGGTTGTTGTTAGGAATCGGCTCGTCTAGGTGCGCGCAATGGCGACGAAGTGCTCGTGCGCCGCAGCGCGTTCGTTAAGGGTATTTGTTTGCCATTTGGCGATAAAGGCTGAGGGTATCAGGCACAACGCAACCGCGCGCTGCGGGGCGGCCAAGGGGCGCCAACGGAGGTGCGGCCCGCGAGCCCGCCATGACAGGCCGAAAAGATCGGGGGGCGGGCGGCGACGAGTGAGCTAAGTGGCGCCATGACCCTCGTCGGCTCTGCAGCAACGGGGCAAAATTGGGCGCGTGTGTGCCTACAACCACATCGATCGTCTAGGTTCGTGTCGCTCGGTCGCCCCGCTGAAGAGCGGCAAATGAAGCGATTCAGAGAGCCACGGCGGCAGCGGCGCCGCTTACTTCACTTCCTAGAGGCGGAGCAAGCCAAAACCCGATTGAGGACGCGATCAGCAAAGCCCATGCGGTTAGGCTAGAATTACCGGAAGGGACGGCGCAGGCTACCGGCAGGAAATGTAGCGCTACCACAAGGGCTATGACCGGGAGGAGCCTTGCGATCTGTCCAATGCTGGCGAGCACGGCTGTGACCCCGGTTTATTGCGGCATCGACGTTGCGTGCGCAAAGCGCAAAGCGCAAAGCGCTGCCCATGTGCTTCGTGTCTGCCTCTCAACCCGGAGCGCTTCTGCCGCTAATAGTGCCCCGCCCGTTGCTCGGTCTGGTTCCCCGTGGACCCGGCAACGCCGCCGTGCTCGAAGCGGAACCCTTTGGCAATCGGGCGCGGGAGACCGTGCGGGGGATTGGCACAATTTGCTGTTCCATGGGCTGGTATCTTGAGCGGATCGGCATCGACGCACCTGCGGCGGCGCCCTCTCCTGGTCCTCGGCAAAGCGAGGTCGCCTTAGGACGTGTCGGACTTCAAGCGTTTCAAACGCCAAGCATGGGTGATTGGCCCAGTATACTGACTTCGTGCCGTGGGCATCTCCAAGGTGGCGGACGCCTTGCGTATCTGCCGCACGCCAACAAGATCTGGATGCTTTTCGGTTTCAAATTATTCGCCGCCTGCCGTTCTGAGCTTGGAACCGAGGTCCTGGAGGTGTATCCACACGCAATCGCTCGGCGCCTGGCGCCGAATTGCCTGCACAAGTCGAGCGAGGCAGGTTACCAAACCCAGCTTACGGCCGTCGCAGGCGCTACGTGCTGGTCTCCCAGGGACCTCGAGAACCGCTTGAGGGAAGCTGTCTCCGGCAGCCGGCATGATCGTTTAGACGCGTTCATGGCCGCTTTTGTGGCTAGCCTTACTAAGAACAAAAGGCAAGCCAATGGTAATATCCACGACCATTATGACGCCATCTGGGTGCCTGCTTAAGCTCGTCCGGCCTCGAGTGTATCCATAACTATGCCTCTGGCGACTGGTCTGAATGCGTGAAGAGTTCTTGGATAAGATCTTTGACTGAAGCTTTCGCGGAACGATACCGCGAGGGTGTGAAAGACAAGACGATAGCTGTCTTTGGAGGTAAGCCCCGCCCATCAGAGGACAGGCAAAGTGTGCCGAGCGGTATCGTAAGTTGGAAACGTTGGGAATACTTGTATGATGTTGCCGTTCTCGCTGTCGCCAAAGTGGACGCTGCCTACGCCCACGACAAGGAAGATAGGTTACGCGCTCGCCAAATCCCTTTTATTTCGAGTGCAATTTGGCTGGTTGAGTCAGAAGCAGCTCTGGACAGCACCCAGATCGCGATAGACGCAAGCAAGCTGCGCCTCGGCCGCGCTGAGAACATTCTATTTATAGCGGCCCAGACGGGGCAGAAGGAAAAGGCACCTTGGTTAAGGTTTCTTGGGCAAGCTCTGTCTGGATGCACAGGAAACCTTTTCCTGGCTTTGATCCCGTCATACTCAAGCGGCGAGGCTGCATCAGCCCGCTGGCGAAACAAAACTGGTGAGATCATCCTCTATAAATGTGCAGCGGACGATTCATTGCCAAAGTTCATTGGGCAGATTCCTTTCTCCGGCAGGTGAAATGGTCACCTTCGATCCGCGCGACCAAGTTCACTGCACTACCCCTGGTCTGCTCATGATGTCGACTATATCGTTCCTCAAGACACTTGATAGCTTAGTTCAAAGAGCTGTTTAGCTAGTTCAAGATCTTCGACTTTGGACAAGGTAACCTCAAGGTCACCCGTGCCAAAGTGACCAATGTGGCTGACGTCACGAGTGAAGCCAGCCCGTAATTCGATAGTTGCTGGGTTAACCTTGAGGTAGACCAGCACCTTGCGGGCAGTCGGCTTGACCTCGATGCAGGCAAAGTTTTTCAATCTCGTAAATGCAAAATAGTTCTTCAAGGTGCGTTCCTGCACATCGTCCCCTAGTGCACGCAGAAAGGCTCGCGTGGACTCAAATAGGTCAACAAGAGGCTGGTCTGCATCCGCAAGAAATTCCACAATCGTCTTGTATTTACCGGACGTTACTTCCTTACCACCTACGACGCTGCTGTCGCGTTCCGCTGGGTCGGTCCGCGAGGGTTGCGCTCCCGATGTAGTAGTTACAAGATCAAGCAAGAGAAGATCGTCCCCAAAACGGCGGTAGCGGATTAGTTCGATGTTACGGCTAATTTGCTTAACGGCGTGCTCGTCATAACGGGTAAAGTCTCCAGCAATGCAAATCAGGCGAGGCGCAGACCATTCCACCTTCGCAGCTTCATCCTTCCCATAGCGCTCCAAAACCATCCACTTGAAAGCATCGCGGTGGTCCATAAGCCAATCAAGATAGAACAAGCCCTGATTTATGACGTTCTCGTTGGATGCTCGCTTGTATTCAATGATCACCGGGCAAAAGTTTTCGTCTATGCCCAGTGTGTCAATCCGACCGTTTGTCGTGCGATGCTCAGATGCAAGGAAGCGTATTCCAAGAAGCCGGTCCAGATTACGCTCAAAAAGCGTTTGCAGGGAGCGCTCGAGCGGAAGTGTTGCGCCCTGCAACTCGGTAACACGGTCTGACAGAAGACGGAACAGCTTGAGATCACTCATTGGGCATGATTTCGCTTGCTAAGGTCATTTCATTGGGAGCCCGGTCATAGCATGCTTCTGGCGCTTTCATACGCCAGCAGCACAGAGCGTCTGTTTGGTAGCATCGCCAATGCCCCAGGGGTGCTCGACGTGGGCGCCAGGCCGCGAACCAGCAGGCTAAGCTTTCCCTTGATTGGCAGCATATGAACCCTCTTTTTGTTCGGCTATCGTCATTACTCATAGTGCGTTTGCCCTTATGTGCACTATGAGGCGCAGCCAGCGGGAGCGTTTGGCTCAGCTGGTCTCTTGAAGGCGATAGGAACGACCGAACTTGGGCCGGAAGCGGAACGTCCGCTTGACGCAGTCAATCTGCAGAAGTGGACATAGGTGTGAAACCCAACCGCCAACTAAGTAGTGGGGACACCTTCCCTCCGAATGGGGCATAGAGCCTGGAGTTTGGAAGGATAGTGCATCTTCCCGAGGCGCTTAGTGGCACGCATGGATCATAAAACCTCCACTTGACTTCGGCAAAAAGTGACCACTAATATTAGCTATGACTAATACGCCGATGTTGCTCGCCACACTAGCTGACCCAACACGGAGATCGCTCGTCGAGTTGCTGCGCAAAGGCCCGCTGACTGTTGGCGAGTTGGTAGCTCGCACGCCGGTCACGCAATCCGCCGTATCGCAGCATCTGCAGGTGCTGAAGGCTGCCCATTTGGTTGATGAACGGCGAGAGGGTGCGCGCCGCTACTACAGCCTTGATCCAAAGGCACTTGGCGAGTTGCGGGCCTATGTTGAGGCGCTTTGGAACGATGCCCTCCAGGCTTTCACCAACGAGGAACCGTAATGACGAACCCGGCGAAAGAAATACCCTTCAATGTTCCACCTGTGATCAAGGTGATTGAATACGCGGGAACGCCTAAGCAGGCATTTACCAGGTTCACTGCGGAAATCGGTGTGTGGTGGCCGCTCGCAACTCACTCAATAGCCGGAAAGACTAAGGGCGTTTCGATTGCTTTCGAGAGTCTGACACCCGGTGGCCAACTTGTGGAGCGTTGGAGCACGAGCGAGGCGCATGTTTGGGGCACAATTATCGCCATCGATCCCGATGCACGCATTGCGTTCACATGGCATGTGGGGCGCAAAGAGGACCAGGCCCAACTTATCGAACTCACCTTCAAAGCGACGGCTCCAGGAAGAACACGCGTTCAACTTGTTCATTCTGGTTGGGAGTCACTAGGCGAGGCGGCAGAAGTCAGACGAAATGAATACCACGAGGGGTGGAATTTCGTGTTGAGCCGTTATGCCCCAGGATACCACACAGCCGTGACTGGCTAGCCGACGCGATTCCCAGATGCTGTATGACAAGGGGTTCTAAATGTCGGCTTGTGGGCAGGATTGCTTCCTCGGTTACTCTGCAGCGGGCGCAAAGCAGCACCGTAGATGGACTCCGGCTTTCAACCGGGCTCCGACGCTTGACCTCAAAGCAGACATCACTGCCGTATTCTTCCCGGCTGACCGCAACCTTAGACGGATTGACCTGGGCCCCTGATTTCCATCCAGTTTTGAGAAGAGTCCGCCTGATCAGGAGGCGGAAGGATGAAGAAGTCGAGAGTCACCGAGGAGCAGATCATTGGCGTTCTGCGGGAGCAGGATGCGAGGATGACGACTGCGGATGTATGTCGCAAGCATGGGATCAGTCCGGCGACGTTCTACCAGTGGAAAGCCAAGTTTGGCGGCCTTGAGGTATCCGATGCGCGTCGGCTGCGCACGTTGGAGGCGGAGAACGCCCGGCTGAAGAAGTTGTTGGCTGATACGATGCTGGACAACGCGATGTTGAAGGATATCGCTGGAAAAATGGTAGCGCTCGGCGTGCGGCGGCAGGCCGTCGCCCAGCTTCGTGAGCATCACGAGGTCAGCGAGCGTCGGGCGTGCAGGGCTTTGGGCATCGATCGCAGCGTGGTTCGATATCGCGCGTGCCGCGGCGACGATGCCGCGATCAGGCAGCGTTTGCGTAGCTTGGCAGCTGAGCGGCGTCGCTTCGGTTATCGGCGTCTGGGTTTGCTGGTGGCGCGCGAGGGTGTGCGGCTGAACCCAAAGAAATTAAGTCGGCTGTATCGGGAGGAGCGGCTCCAGGTGCGCCGGCGTGGCGGCCGCAAACGGGCGCTTGGGACGCGTCGGCCGATGTCGCTTCCCGTGGCAAAGAATGAGGGGCGGTCTCTGGACTTTGTATCCGACACGTTGAGTGATGGGCGGCGGTTCCGCATCTTGTGCGTGGTTGACGACTACACGCGCGAGTGCCTGGCGCTGGTAGCGGACACGTCGCTGAGCGGCGCACGCGTCGTGCGCGAACTGGATGCACTGGGCGCGCGCCGTGGCTTTCCGGCTGGTGTGGTCAGCGACAACGGCACGTAGCTGACGAGCACGGCAGTCCTGCGCTGGTCGCAGGACCGCAAGGTTGCGTGGCATTACATTGCCACTGGGAAGCCGACGCAGAACGCGTTTGTCGAAGGCTTCAACGGCCGCTTACGCGATGAATGCCTCAACGAGACGATATTCACCTCGTTGCGTCATGCGCGTGCGGTTCTAGCGTGCTGGCAGCGAGACTATAACGAGGTGCGTCCGCATTCTGCACTGGGTGGTCGGCCCCCGGCAGGGCTGATCGTGCCGCCGTGCTCGCCTGCGTCAAGCCCGCGTCGCGCCCGCTTCGCCGGTGGCCTTCGGCCAGGCTTGACCCAGGCTGCGCGCGGCTGCGTGGAGGAAGTCGGCCGGGACGGAGAAACGGCGCTCGACCGAACCGAGAAACACCGTCAGGATGGGCCTGACGGCAACCGCGGACTCTACTTTTGAGTGGAGGGAAGTTGCGGCTCAGGTCAGCCAGCGCCGAAAGATTGGAACGGCTGTGCCCGGCTCTCGGTAGAAGGAACGAGCATAAGTGAACACAGAGCGGCGTGAGCGAGCATCATACACCCAAGACTGATAAGGCTTCGTTACGCTACAGCCTGCCTCATAGCTGGCGCAACGCTTCGTATCATACAAACTTTGCGCTCGCGTCGCGCGGGCTGGTAGCCTTCAGCGTAGCCTCGAAGGAACTAAGGTGCCGTCAATTCCTATTAGCGCTTGGAAGAGGGCCTATAGCAACACGCCTGATGATGCGAACGCCAGACTCCAGGCGGAATATCCAGCCGATAGGTTCGAAGAGGTTTGGCGCACCGTAAAAGAGCAAGTCGAGGCAGGTGAGTTAGGGGTCGCTGCTAAAGCGAGCATTGGACCCATCGATAAAGACGGGAATTATAGAATCTTCGTGTATGTCCAGCGTTCAAAGCAAGACAATTGTAGAGCCAAACTTAAGGCTTTGCACCCGGTCAGGCACATTCTACGTCAACTTGTCGTTCAAGATAGAAGAGAAAGCTGAAGTTCGACAATAGGGCGCAGCAGATGACGGATGAAAAACTGACTCATCTCTGGAAGGTGTTTAAGAACGGCGAAACCGCAGGAGGATGGCGTCTCACGAAAGACTTTCGCTCGATAAAACTCCAAGTAGTACCGGCGAGGTTTGGAAAAGGGCAAGCCTTTTGGGTTTAATCCCGATTGGAACCTGGAGACGATGCCCAGCAATGCATCGATTAAGCCAAAGTCCTAAGCCTAACGACGGTGAGCTTGCTTCTAAAACGTTCCTTTGGCAGTTTACCGCGCGAACTGCAATGGATTTGGGTAAAACGATGGCTGTTTATCAGTGGCGGGAAATTTCAACCAGTAACGCGTACAAATCTGTTGGCAAGTTTCGGATAGAAATAGACGAAGATAATGTAGAAGACGTGTGGACACAGATAGGCGAGGGAATGGCGTCAGGTATACTTGGTGTTTGCGCCAAGTTAACTGCTCGTCCAGTCGAAAGCTCAGGCAGATTCGTCGCTTACGTCTTTTTTGCTGTTGGACAGCGCGAGCAATGCCGAATAATGCTTAAGACTTTTACGATAGCCCAAGGTCCGCACTATTTTTCGACTTGAAGTGTCGCGATGAATATTAAGTACTACTTCTCACGCGATTGACCCGCGTTAACTGGTCCGCCGCTCCGCCGATTACGCAACATTCTCAACCCAAACCTGGTGGCCACGATGGCAGATACAAACACCAGGCACCAAGCCAGGGTTGCTAAAAATCTCGACACAAGGTCAGGCATCTGCATAGGCACATCACTCCATCTTCACGTCTTTCAACATGGATTCATGCAGGGCAAAGTAAGCAAGTTTGCTGAAGTCCAATGCAGCCGTGATATTGCCTCTGTCATACGGGACATTCAAATGAATTTTCCATAGTTGTCTTAGTAAGACTGCTAGGTTGCTTGGTATTATATTTTCTGCCGCAAGCCTATCAATCTGGTATCCGAAAGGCGTTCTTGCCAAACCGGATTTCGGTAACGCCGTAACGGCAAGGTGTTTAACTTTTGCCTGTATCTCATTCAGCATACGAACCCCATCCTCTCGGATAAGCTTTGCGTAATCTGGTGATGCGGCTGGTGTATCTCCGGAAATTTGTTTTAATACAGCCCCTCCCTCAGTCTCCTGAAGAGGTAAAATATTCATCGATTCTTCAGCGAGTTTCATTTTCCCAACAGCGGCAAAAGCCACGTCCGATGGGCTAAACTTTGCGCCACCACCACCCGGCAAAGAAAATTCAATTAGGCGATCAAGCAGGGATGGTAGTTCTTTGCGTGATAGCCATAGGAAGCCGCTTAGGAACGCGGGCCATACAAGCTCGCCAACAATCTTTGCAGCCGCTTCGCGTTCATCCATGCGGCGAGGATATCCCTAGACCAAGGATCGGGCAACGCCTCTACCACCTGCAAACAAAGAAGGACGGCCCCGCAGGGCCGGCCTTTGTGGTGGAACACCGGGTTTTAAGAAGCGCGCGAACCTTGAAGGCTTTCTGTTTTCAATACTTAATTTTCCCCGCGAGAACGCAGAGCAGAGAGATTTCGTTTCGCAGGGATTAAAGTTCTACCGAATTCTTTGAGGATTTTTACCGCCTCCAAACGGGGGTATTTTCAGCCAAAATGGGGTATTTACCTAAGTATAGGTTCGTGCTACACTTAACAGCCACCTTGGGTGGCGCCAAACCCCGACAGTTTGCTTTGCGAGGAGGACTGAGATGCTATGACCCTATAGCTCAAATACATCGCTGTGCCACTTTTGGGGACCCTGATGGGTCCTTTTCTATTTGTAAAGGGTAAAATCGTGACCGACGATAGCGACTTTGTTCCGGCAGCCAACCCAGCCGTCGTAATCTACCACAAGCCGACTGACGCCAAACTGCCCCGCGCCGCCTGGTTTGACCTCACCGTGAAGGCTAGCGCTACGCTTCACGCTGAGCGCCAGGGCTATACCTGGGTCAATGTGCCACCCCCGCAAATTGACTTGGTCAAATCAGCCGTGCCGGAGGGTGAAGTCGCCACGAACGGCAAGATCACCTTGCCTGCGATCAAGCGGGACGTGCTTGAGCGCTTGCTAGCTAATATGGCTGGCGAGCCGGTCGACGCGCCGGACGGCTCAGGCAAGCTGCCAGGGGGGGCTATGCCCACCTACATCGGCTGCTCAGACCGTATTCCCGCCAGCCAAGTGCCGTTTGATCCCCTCTGGGCCAACCTGACGGTCAACATGGTTGTGCTGGTTGCTGAGCTCACCGATCAAGGAACGCCTGAAGGTTGGTGGGAAGCCGTCATCACAGCAATCCACGGCGACGTATTTACCCTGCATTTTCGTGACTACCCAAGGCAGGGGGTAATTCGCCGCAAGCGGGATCAGATTGCCATTATGTATCCGCCACCCGTGCGCGTCTGACGAACAGAGGCGGCCCTAGGCCGCCTCACCTTCCCTGCGCCAGCGGCAGTTTGCAGCAGCAAGGAGCGGCAACCCCCCATTCCTGAGGCACCGATGATAGACAAAACAGAGCGCATTCGCGCACTGAACGATAAGCTACGTACGACCGGCGCCGGCGGCGACGTCATATTGACGCGAGCCCTAGCGTCTCTGCCCGAAGCAGATCTCATCTTGATACTGACGACGGTAAAAGACTTCACCAACTTTACACCCGACAATGACCCGCACGGCGAGCATGATTGCGCCGTCCTCACCGCTGCCAGCCAGCGTGTCATCTTTAAGATTGACTACTACGACAAAGCGAAAACCTACGGTTCTGACGATCCATCAGACCCAGAACGAACCTGTCGCGTGCTGACGATCATGCTCGCCAGCGACTACTGACCGTCGCGTCACCCCCCTTCCCTCTTCAACAAGGAGCTACAGGTCATGCCCGGACGGCAGGCCAAAGTTATCAACGCGCCAACTCTGCGCAGAATGCTCGCCTATGCCCGCGCCTCTCCCCACCCGCTTCGCAACAAGGTAATTATCCTACTTTCGGTCAAAGCAGGTTTGCGCGCGGCAGAGATCGCCAAACTTGAGTGGCCGATGGTGCTCGATGCCAGCGGCAAAGTCGCTGCTACGATGTCGGTTCAAAACTCAATCGCAAAGCGTCAAGCCGGGCGCAGAGTGCCCTTACACCCCGACTTGCACAAAGCATTAGCCAAATTGCGGTCTAAGGGGGCACATGAAGGTCCCATCATCGTTTCCGCTCGGGGTGGCCGAATGCAGGCCAACAGCGTCGTTAATTGGTTTGTGGCGATGTTCAATTACCTGGGGGTCGAGGGTTGCTCGTCGCACTCCGGACGCCGTA
Organism: Acetobacteraceae bacterium; assembly: GCA_965198825.1. Classification (GTDB taxonomy): domain Bacteria; phylum Pseudomonadota; class Alphaproteobacteria; order Acetobacterales; family Acetobacteraceae; genus BOG-908. The sequence goes on from CBDAQB010000003.1 coordinate 1,661,392, forward strand.
CGTTCATCACTACTGCTGCTCGCAATGTGCACCGCGCAGGCTGCAGCTTGCGAGACGTCCAAATGCTCGCCGGCCATAGCTCGATCGAGACTACCCAACGTTACATCGACGGAGACACCAAGGGGCAACGACGACTAATAACATTGCTGTAGGGAACCACCTAGGGTTAGCGCAAGCTAAAACAGCCCAGCTTGCCCTGATCGAAAACTCGAGTAACAGAGTAGCGTGTCACTCCGTTCTGGCATGATAACGGACTCAATTCCAGGAACTCAGCACTTGCTAGCACGGAACTTTCTTTCCATATGGCGAGACGAGCGGTATGGATAAACGTGCAATTAGGAAGCCCAAACCATTTTGCGACGTTTTTCTCGTTCAAGGTTTTCAGTTTCAGGAGCGGCATTCGAACCTCACGGCATTTCTAGCTTCCACACAGCTACTTGCTCAAACTCGGCGTTTACCAGTGTGGAACAGCAAGGATTCAACGTCCCTCAGTCTGCCACTTCCACGCGGCGGAAGATAAATTCACGCATGATAACGCTGCTTCTCATGTGTGATGCAGGTGGTGGCGAAGCGGCATGACCAGGCGGTTTCCAGTCAGAGACTGGCGCGTCGACGTCAGACATTGAGGATTTAGTTGAAAGCGCGCAATTTCTTGCCGTTGTAAGGCAAAGCTTTGCGAGTATGCGCTACGTCGCCGTAATCCCACTCGACATTTAATGGAGAGCCTCGAAATCGGCAAAGCGCCTTTGCTGGGTCTTTGGGTTCACGGATCTTCTTGCTGGCGAACTTGCCGTAGGACGATGCCTGGAGCGCATCGGCAATGACGATTGTCCGTGCCTTTGGGTCGATGGCGAGCAGCCCGCAATCAAAAAGCGTGTGCAGGTCTGGCCGAAGAAGCAAGCCATTTGAGGTGTGGTTCGTCGTGCCGCCTCAACACGGGTATAGGTGGGCGGCTTCCAGAATGGCTTCCACGGCGCATCCTGTAATCGCGCACCGCCGGTCATAGGCGTTAATGAGAGTGACAAAGCCTGAGGTGACTAGAGCGGTTCTCTAGAGCACTTACCCAGTGACGCGAGATAACACCGAAAACGCCTTCGTCTGCTCGCCGCGATGGGGGAGCTGCTGGGCGAGGTCGGGTGGGATGCAGCTAGCGCGTCGCTCATCCGACAGCGGGCTGAGGTGAGCAACGGATCGCTCTTCCATGCCTTTTCCCGAGGGTAAGATTGCCATGGCCAGCGCGCTGTTCCTGCCACGGTATGCGGAGCTTTGGGACGAGCCGCTGCGGGGTCTGAGCGATGGCGCTGGAGCAGGTCCTCGCCAGCTAGAGAAGGCCATGCTGCTGCTGGCAAAGGGCTTCTAGAAAAGCCACGCGCAGCCGGCTATACTTCATCCTGCATGACGCCTTACGGCGTCACCCGACCGCGCATGGCGTTCAATGCCACTTGGATGAAGACGAGCACCGGGTGGCAAAATGGCTGCGCGAGGTGAAACCGAACCGGTGTCTGCCCTCGCCCTATTACCTGCCGCTATTTCTAGGGAGCTTTTTGGCCGTCGCACGAGCTTGGGCGGAGGGGGCTCCGGCTCCGTCATGCGCCGTAGCGCTCGATGCCGTTCTGGTTTCCATCAACGCCCTAACGTCACCCTCACGTGGTCCTAAAAAGCCGATACCGTCCAAAGGCCGGACAATCCACTTTTGTTGTAACACCGACGGAGATGCAGTGCGCCGGCTCCAGCAGCTTGCCGGCGCATAAGCGCAATACGGCTCAAACTTTTTGAAGTGGTGGACGGCTGCTGGCCGAGGCGGCACTGGCGCGTCTATGATCACAATCAGCATCGCGTGCCTCGGCATCTGGCGTCGGCTGGCCCGAATAACCGGATTGCGAGACAATGCAGGTTGTTACCCGAGTGTTTCACGCAGCATCTCCGCTAATTCGCCACTATCCGCTACAGGCGGCAAAAGCGCGTTACGCGTCAGCGCGCGCTTGCGTTCGAGAAGTGCGTGGAGATGTTCGTCGAACGATTTACGGCTGTCGGGAAGGGTGGCGAGCGGCACGTGGATGCTGACTGGCCGCTCCTGGCCAATGCGGTGGGCGCGGCCGCTGCACTGATCCTCGACCGCTGGATTCCACCAGCGTGTGAGGTGGATCACGTGATTGGCCCGCGTCAGCGTCAATCCTACGCCGCCGGCCCCCGGGGAAAGGAGCATCACATCAAAGCCCGCAGGCGCGGTTTGGAAAAGATCCACACGCGCTTGCCGAGCCGGGCCCGCCACCTGGCCGCTGATCATCATTGGCGGCTGCGCAAGCCGGTAGCGGCGTTGCAACAAGCCGGATAGACGGGCCATGAAGGCGATGTCGCCCACGAACACGAGGGCCCGCTCACCGGCCTGGGCCACCTCGTCCAGCACCGTCAAAGCAAGGCGCAGTCGTATGGATTTGGCGGCAATCGTCTGGTCGTCGTCGTCGTCGTCAACGCCACCATGCAGACTTGCCTCACGCAGGCGTTGAAGTGCCGTAAGCACATGCGTGTCGCCATCCCTTTTGCCGAGGGCCACCGCAGCCTCATAGGCCTCGCGCTGTGTCCCGGTCATTTCTCCACGCAACAGCATTTCGCGTCTGGGCGGCAAGTCGGGAAGCCAATCTTCTCGCAATCGGCGCAGCATCACCGGCGGATGGGATCGAGACGGCTGGTCGAGCATCGCTTTCAGCTCGTGCAGTCGCTCCGCATCGATGGCGCGCTCGTATCGGGCGCTGAACCAGCGCAGATCGCGCAACAGGCCCGCCCAAGCACAGTCCAGGATGCACCAGAGATCCGCCAGCCGGTTCTCCACCGGTGTTCCCGTCAGCGCCACGCGAAAATCAGTGTTCATGGCCTTCACTGCATCGGTCAGGCGTATGCCCGGTGTTTTCGCTTTCTGCGCCTCGTCCAGCAGCATGGCGGCGAAGCGGACCTGGCCGAAATCCGTCAGATGGTCGCGTAATGTCTCATAGGTGGTGAGCACCCAGTCCGCGGCGCCGAGTGCGGCCCGATCAAGTGCGGCATCACCGGCGGCGCCGCGTCGCAGCGCGGCAAGACCACGTCCGTAAGCGAGCAACGGCTCGCCCAGTCCCGGCGCGCGCAAATGCAGGTCGTGCTCCTTGCGCCAATTCTCCAGCAGGCCGGTCGGCGCCACAATAAGCACGGGTGCGCGGGCTAGCTCGCCCACCACCATCGCCTGACGCAGCCAGCAGAGGAAAGCCAAACCTTGCAGCGTTTTGCCGAGGCCCATGTCGTCGGCCAGCAGCACGCCGGGAGTCCCCAATGACCAGCTCTGCTGCAGCCAGGTCAGCCCTTCGCGCTGATGGTGTTTGAGAGTGCTGCGCAAGCCCTCCGGCTCGCCCGCGACCGCCGGCGCGGTGCGGGGCCGCACCATGAACTCCACGCCCAGATCGAGCTCGTTGGTCTCGATCATCATCGTTGTGACCGGTTCCCCCCGCCCGGCTGTTTCAGCGGCCGGAGCCAACGGTGGGCTCTCGGCTGGCCGCTTGGCCGCAAGTGCCGCCAGCGCCGCCAGCGTTTCCTGATCGGCTGGCACCGCGAGCGGACCGTCCGGCAAGTCGATTTCGACATGCGGTTCGTTGCGCGCCATTGCGCTTTGCACCGCCACGGCCACATCACGCGCCACATCGGGCGTCAGCGTCACGCGCCGGTCTCCGACAATCAACCCACCCTGCACCGCGGGGGACCTGTCGCTTGGGGCGCGCCCTTCTAAACCCGGCTCTGCGAACCAGTCATTGGTCGGGCGCTCCACCCAGGGCAGCACGCGCTTCTTCCATAAGCCAAGTCCAATCACGCGTTCGGACCAGGACGGAGTCTCCACCACCAGGCTCTCGAGCACCAATTCGTCAGCATCGTCGCCCATCGCTGCACGGATGGCGGCGCGCGGTGATTGCAGCAGCGCCCGACGCTGTGCGGGCGACCCGGCACAACTGCGCCGCACCACCTCCATGGCGCGCCGCAAGGCGGGCGAGAGAATCACATAGGTGCCACCTGGCAATGTGTAGACAGCCCGAGCTGTGGGGAAGCGAAGAAACTGGTCCCTGCCGAGCGCGCGCTGCGCCGATGACGATAAGAGGGGTGCGGGATCCGAGCCATCGCGGTGCAGGATCGGCTCGAGCTGCAGATCATCGCCCTGGCCATGGGCTGCCAGGGAGAAGCTACCCGCTTCCACCAGGGTAACAGTGCCCAGCAGCCCGTCGCCAGTCGCCGCACCGGTGGTGGCGGCGGGAGGCAACACCTCGCGCAGGCGCGCTAGGGCTTGTAGCCGCAACGCTTCGTCGCCGGCAGCAGCGCCATGCGCCTGCACCGCCTCGACCACGCTGAACAGTGTTTCAGGCAGCCGTCGCGCCCCGTCCGCTTCGATGAGCCATGCGCCGATCCTGCGCACACCGAGCACGTTCTGGCCGCCCGGCCGCGTCCAGCGGATGGCGACGCTAAAATCGGGACGCATCATGATGCCGCTGCCGTCGACGACCGCCATTAGGCCGGTCAGCGGTGGTAAATTGAGCATGGCCGCCTCACGGGCTTCCAACCGCGCAATCGCGTCGTGGCTGATAAGGAGATGATTGTCGCCGTCGATAGCCACGTCCTCTGCCACTAGGCGCTGCGCGAGCGCCACGCCGGGCTGGCGGCAGAACGCCCAATCGGCGGTCGACACTGCGACATCTCGGTCGAGCAGACGCAGCTCGGTGCCGGCTGGAGTCGGGGTTACCGTGAATGTCTGCGCGGAATAGAGGCTCATGCGTAATCACGCTGCTGAAGCCAGAGGCCTTCCCGCTGGCCGAGAAGGGCGGCCGCGCGGCGTTGCCAGAGATAGCTTGCGGGCGAATCGTGCCGCAAGCCGCGATGCCCACCTGGCGCATCGGGAAAATCCAGACAATCCGCCTTCAAATCAGCCCCGCGATAGGCCTCTCCGTAAAGCTTTGGGCAAACCCCATCGCGCAGGTTCCAGGCGCGCACCGTGCCCACATTGCTCCATTCGCACAGCACCGTTTCACCAATGCGCAGCAGCAGAACGGCCTGCCCCCTGACGCCGGTGCCGTTCATGGTGCCGAACGAGCCTCGTAATGTTTCCACCCCGACGGCCCGATCTTTCAATGCCGGATCGAGAACCACCCACACCTCCGCATCCTGCCTCTGCCGCAGACAGGCATTCCAAAATTTCTGCCGGTAACGCCACTGCACGTCATCGCTGTATTTGCTGATCAGATCGAAGAACAGCTGCAAAGTGGCTTCTGCCAGCCACCTCCGCATCAACGCCGTTGCTCGTTCATCGACTGCCGTCCATCGGGCCGGTTTCAGCCGAGGATCGCCGACCGTGCGTACGAGGAAGTTCTTGACTGGATTGGGCGATAGGCCGGGCGCCGGCCCGGTGATCCATGGGGTGAGGCAGGCAAACGCGGTTAATCCTGCCAATTCGTCGAAGCGCAAGGCCTCCTCGGTCAATTTCCGCCCGTGGCGGTCGCGCGTTACGCGTTCAACTTTCAGCACTGTTTGCGCCCTTTCCCATGCATCATGAGCGCGCGCGCCATGCAGCGCGCTAGGCAGCGCATCCAGTAAAGCCCTGATTGCGGCACGAAAGAAGCGCCCTACCGCACGGATCGGATCGTCCATGCCGGCATCGCGCAGTATCTCGGCAAGGGGAAGTTTCGCAAGCAGCAGCGCTTCGGCCAGGCGAGCTGGGCCCGATTGCGCGTCGAATAGGTCGAATGCGCGATGCGCCTTGGCCCAGGGGGCGAGGCGCGGATCATCCGCTTTTGCCAGAAGCTGCGCCATGGTTCTGCCCGTGGTGACCATCGAGCTGTTGCCCGGATCGAAATCGCGCAGCCACGCGTCGATCAGCGGCCTGAGCCAGCTTGCCCGGTGTTGGCCTTCACGGAGAAAGCGCTCCAGCAGACCGGACGCATTCGATGCCTGCCATGGGCCATTCCACATAACCAGTGGCGCCGAACGAAGCAGCCGTGGCTTGATGCTTTCCAGCCCGCCCTGCGCGCAGGCATTGCGCAAAGCGGCGCGGACAGCCTCCACGACGTCTCGGGCGGGTAGCGCCTCGGCACCCGCAGGCACATCCACGCTTGCTGCCAATACCGCGCATTGCGATTCTAGCGGCAGCCGCGTGGCACCTTGCAGCACGCGGGCCAAAGCATCCAACGCCGCGAGCGCGTCTCGCGCGATCATTGTTGCTCCTGGCGGAGCTGTTCGATGTCATGCAGCAGCTTGCGCACTTCATCGGAGGTGCGGGACGCGAGCACGAAGCGCAGATCGATGCGCCGATTGGCCGCGTCGTCCGCGTCGCTGTCGGCGCTTCCGGAGAGTGGCCGCCTCTGGCCATAGCCGGATATTCCGAGTAATTTCTGGCCGGAAGCATTGCGCAACATTTCCAGCGTGGGTTGCTGCTCCCTAAGATGGGTAAACACGGTCAGCGCCCGTTCCGCCGAAAGACGATCATTCTCGCTTTGGGATTGGGTGGGGGTCATGCTCGGGAAAGGCTGACTGTCAGTGTGGCCTTCCACCAGCACGGCCTCAAGGATTGCGGTGTCGTTCGGCTGGCAGCCGCGCCGCTCGGCGCCGGCGGTGAAGCAAGGCAAGGTATCGGCCAGCACCTGACCCAGCACCGCAGTGGTTCGCTGCGCGTGCGGGTCGGAGAGATCACTTCGCCCGGTAGCAAAGGGAATGGCGTCGGTGAGATGCAGCACGCCGGACCGGTCGTCGAGCGTGAAGCTGACATGACCCGCCTCCAGCCGCTCGGCCACGCGGCGCAGCAGGGTTGCCCGCTGCGCCTCGCGATCGCTTAGCTCACGCGCCAGGGCATCCGCCGCTTGCGCCAAGCGGCCGCGCAAGGCCTCGTTCTGTGTCAGCAACCGCATTGCGTGCGCCTCGGCCGCCTTGGCGCGCCGGTTAAGCGCATCCAGCGTGGCGCTGTCGTCACGGTAATTCAGGGCAAATACGGTCAGCATCAGCAGGAAGATGAACAACACGCCCACCATCAGGTCGCTGACGGAGGCGAAGTAGCCTTCGCCGCCTTCTTCCATCAGGCTGTCGTCGCGCAATGCCATTAGCGGCGCCCATCCGTGCCAGGCCCACCAGACACCATCTCTTCGATCGCGTCTTCCAACCCCTTGGCGATAGCGGAAAGGCCCTGGATATTCTTGCTAAAACCCTGATCGATATTGTTGACGAAGCCGCTGACGCTTCTTTGGTAGCCATCCAACCCTTCCCCGAGACTGCGAAGCGTGCGCCCAAGATTCTCGTCCAGACCAGCGAAGCGCGCTGCTGCATCGGACAGGCGCGTGGTGAGCTGCTCGGCCTGGCGTTGCGTGGCCGCAAGCGCGGTTGCTGCCGTGGCGAGGCCGGTGGCGCTGTCGCGCAGCGGTGACGCCGCATTCTGCGTGGCCTCTGCCGCAGCACGCAGATCGCTGGCGGCGAGCGTCAACGGGGTTTCTGTGGCGCGGACGGTGCGCTCCAAACTCTGGGTCTGGTTGGCCAGCTGGTTCGAAGCCGTGCCGAGGGCGGTGAGGCGTTCGGCAAGCGATGCGCTGGCGGTGGCGAGTGAGCCGCCGCCCTGTTCCAAGCTCGCTTGCGCTGCTGCGCCGCCGCCTCGCAGCGCGTCACCGACCTTCTCGCCTGCTGCGGCAAGCCGGGTCGCAACGGCATCGATAGTTCCTTCGATCCGAGCCGCGGCCTCGCTCAAATTTGTGCCGCCTTTGTGTAGATTATCTACGAGCGCGTCGCCGCTCGCACCAACCGTGGCAGCGAGACTTTCCAGCACGGCACGCAACTCGTCGCGCATTGCCTCGGTTGCCGCAACCAGACGAGCACTGACATCCTGTGCGCCGGTCCCAAGTACCTCGGCCATGCGCGCCGCAGTCTGCTCCATGGCGGCTGCGGCGCGCGATATGGTTGCAACCAACGTACTGACCGCTTCCTTGCCGGCCGCTTCCTGGCTCTGCGACAGCGTGCGTAGCTGCGCCAGTAAGGCTTCTATCGGCCCAACCAGCCGGCCCACACCATCGGCCGCACCCGCCTCAAGGCTAGCCTGAAACGCGGCGGCGGCGGCCGACAAGGCCGCAGCCGTATCAGCCATGCGCGCCGCCATTTCATTGCCGGCAGCGTGGCTTTCCCGCTGCGCCGCTTCTGAGGCGATACGAAGAGTCTCCACCATGGCCGCGAGCTGGGCGGAGATGCCGCCCAGTGCGGTTTCAGTGCCCCGGCCCATTCCGCCCGCCATCTCCTCTGCAGCCTGGGTCATGCGATCGGCGGCAGCATTGATACCGGTTTGCAGCCCGTCCAGCGTAGTGCTCAGAGCATCCAGCGTCGCAGCCGTGCCCTTAATGTTTTCGCCCGCGGATCCCTCCAGTTTTTTCAGGAACGTCGTAAGCATGGTTTCCATCGCGTCGTTGTTCTGCGTGGTTAAACCGCCTGCAAGACGTTCAATCGCTTCGCGAAGCGGGCCGATATGCTGGTCGAGCCCGGCATCGAAACTGCGGTCCAGCGTGGCACCAAGATTGACGAGAAATTCATTGCTGACGCGCTGGATCTCGGCACGCTGCTGGTCCAGCAGCAGATTGGCCTCGGCCTGAAGATAGGCGGGGGTGCGGAATGGCATACGGGCGTGCAGCGCCGCAGCGAACGCAGCAAAAGCACGCTCCACGCGCTTGACGCGCCATTTGCGGAACAGTGCATATGCAATCGACAAGAAAAGACCGGCAAGCGACGTGATGAACTTGACCGAGGCCGCACCGAGCAGGATGCGAAGCTGTTCATTGCGAACCGACTGGCTTACCCCCTCAGCCACTACTCCGCTGGCCGCGGTAAGTGCCGCCGCAAGCCCCAAAAACGTGAATGCCAGACCGGCGCCGACAAGCAGACCCGGCAACGCAGCGTGGTAGCGCAGGTCCGCGCCTGCATCGCGGAACAGATCGGCGAGATCGAACCATTCCCGCGGATCGGCGGTGGCGATCACCGGCTTGGTCTCGGCGATGACGAAAGTGCGCGTGAAGCTGACCCAGGCGGGGCCGAGGAGTGGAAGGCTGCCGATATCCCTGGACGATGCCTCATACGCACGAGCGAAGCCCATCTCGTCGTCAGTGGCGGATATCGTCGCTTTGGCAGACCGGAAGGCGATGGTCAGTTTCTGAGAGGCTCGGTAGAGCGCGGTGCCGGAGCCAATGGTCCAGGCGAGAAGGACAGCAACGATCGTCAGCACCACGCTCGACTGCGCCAGGACGGGGGCAAGCGCCTTGAGTAGGTCGGAAAGCAACGGAAAATCCCTTATGGTACGGTTATGGACCGAAGCCATGATGGAACGAAAACGCTGTGACCGCGAGGCGCGAGAGAGAGGTTTCGGTGTATGACGGGTCGGTGCTGTTGCAGCGATGGCCGTGCTCGCTCACTGAACTGGGTGATGGCAGGCCGGGCGCAATCTGGCGCGGCGTGGCCTATGCGCTGCTTGCCGGCGACCGGATCGACATCGCTGCACCGCCGCCTTCCGCGCCGGATGTTTTGCGCCACGCCGTGCTAGCCGCTGACGAGGCGAGCTGGATCCTGATTGCGGGCCCCGCGACGGCGCGCCAGCAGGCGGAAACAGCGCTGCGAGATGACGGCATCATGATCTTGCGCGCAGGCCGCTGGCTCGGTGAGGCTGTGGACGACGTGGTCTTCGACTGGTTTTTCCGCACGGATCGCAGAGTGGATGCTGACCAGATCGCCCAACTACTGGGGGCAGCGCCGTCAGCGGCTGACACGCCCGCCAAAGCCGATACGCAAGCCCTGGTTTTAGAGCAGCGGATCGCCTGGTTGCTGGCGGAGGTGGCGCGGCTGAAAGCAGCGCCTGTCCCTGCGGCTATTGCTGCGAAGAAAGACGATTCCGCCGAACGCACGGCTTTGGCATTGGCGGCGGAAGCCACCGCGGCGCTGACGGAGATGTCGCGGCGCCTCGATGCGTCGCAGGGCGAGCTCGACCGGCTGCGCGCCGCGCGGGTGCCGCCCAAAGTGCAAGGCGAACTTACCGCCGCGATTGCCATGCTGCGTCCGGATATCGCGATGCTCCGCTCCAGCCTCACGGTGGCGTTCGGCGAGTATTACGCGCGCGAAGGCGTGTTGCGCGCTATCCAGGAATTGCCTCTGTCGGGCGCGCGACCTGACGGCTGGAAGGCGCTGCGTGGCGCTGAGCGATGGTGGGAACGCCATGTCTCGACCGGGAAGGACGATAGCGGCCGCGCCTATGCGCGCTTCGATACGACAAGCCGCCGCTGGTCGTTGCTGCTGAGCTGGAAGAGTGACCAGATCGCGGATATTGCGTGGCTGCGGCGGTTGTAATTCTAGCAAAATGTTCTTTTCTGAAGAAAAGAACCAGAAGACTTTTGTTTGCGCTGTAGCGGACCTAGTCAGCCGACGCGTAGTGTTGGGAAAAGTCTCTTTGCTTCTTTTCTTCAGAAAAGAAGACACTCGATTTCTTTTGTCGAAGCGAGCAACCGGCCCGCGCCCGAGAATAAGCATGACTTGTGCTCACTCTACGATGCCGTCAAGCCATTCGCTCCCTCCCTCTGGAACCGCCAGAGTCTCATCCCCAGCGGACTACTTCTAGGGGGAAGGTCAATGGGATATCTCCATGACGGGTGCCGGAGGCCTCTCCTCCCGTCCTTAACCCGTCAAGGAAACTCAGTCCGCACTCTCACTCTCTCGGCACGCTGCGCGGCGGGCTGGGTTGCGTCGCCGCGGCCGCCCTACGAGATGAAATCCGCCAGATACTCGGAGGTCGGCGTGACGCCAGTCAGCAAGAGATGCTCGCGCGCCCGCGTACAGGCGACATAAAGCAGGCGGCGCTCGGTTTCGTAGATGTCGTCGAGTTCCGCTTCGTCGGCGGCGTCGGCGACGCGCTCGTCAAGCGGCAGAACGCCTTCGTCGCAGGCCATGACCACAACCGCGCGGAATTCCAGCCCCTTGGCGAGGCTCATAGGCGCGGTTGTCATCTCGCCTTCGCCAAGGAGTCCGGCGATGGCGGCGCGGGTGCGCGTGACGAGCTGTGGCGTTCGGACGAACAGGCCGATCTCGCGGGCTGCGATTCCCTCGCCAAGCCAGGTCTCGACGGTCTGGCGCACCGTGGCAGCTTCAGCCGCGACGTCGGCAAGGGATTTCACTTCGGGCGCCGGACCATCGAAGACCGAGATGATTCCTCGCCTTTCATCCTCCAGCCCATCAGTGTCGCGAAGCACCGTCGGCAGCAGCTTGTCTGCGGCGCGACGGATCTGCTGCGAGGTGCGGTAGCAGACCTTGAGCGTGTGCGAGCGGCCGCGCACATCGACTCCAAGGCTCGCCCACGAGAAGGGATGTTGGAAAATGCGCTGACCGACATCACCCGACAGGAACAGGCCATCCGGCTTCGCGGGCGCCAGGGCGGCGAAGAACCGAAGTTCCGCGGGCGCAAGATCCTGCGCCTCGTCGATGACGACGTAGTCGAACGGCTTGTTCCCGCGCATCACCAGCGCGTCGGCCAGGCCGCTGAATACGTCCGCCCAGGTTGTGTAACGCTCGACCGACAGCGCCTCGCGCACGGCCTGGAATATCGGCCATAGCCTCGCACGCTGATTGGGACCAAGGCGGCTTTTGCGCCCCATGCGCTGAACGGTCGAATAGGCGTCGAGCGAGGTCAGTCCCCAGGCGTCAATGACATTGGTCCACTCGGACAGCAGGAAGCGTTCTGAAAAACCCTTGAGGCCGGCGGACGCGGCCGCCGCACGCAGTCGCTCACGCAGTACGGCGTCGGAGGCGATGCGGGGTCGAACGCCGTGCTCGAGCTGGAACATCTGCTCGGCGATGCCCTGGAACGACGCCGTGGTGATCCGGGGGACAACGGCCCCGGTCTCGGGCGCCAGGACCAGAAGCTTCTTCGCAAGTTCCGCCGCCAGCGGCTCCGAAAAGCTAGCCAACAGTACCTTGGAATTCGGATTGTCGCGGGCGAGCCGGACGGCACGATGGATCGCCACGATCGTTTTGCCGGTGCCGGCCGAACCGGCCACGCGAGCGGGCCCGGAGAAGGAGCGCTCGACCAGCGTCCGTTGGGACGGGTGGAGGAAAACGCCCCATTTCTCCCACGGAAAGGCGAGCGCCTGCTCAAGTTCATCCTGATCGGCGATCAGCCTGATACGTCGCAACGCATCGGGGTGGGCGAACGGGTTCGCGGCGGTGGGCGGCGGCGCGGGGGCCACCAGCCTTCCGGTGGCGGCATATTCGAGCAGCGCCTCGGACGCTTCGCCCGGGAGGTGGCTCGTCAGCGCGAAGAAACCATCCTCGCTCGCGGCGCGAACGTCAGCGAGCCAATCGGCGGGCACGCCGATCGAGAGCAGCGCATCGTCGTCCAGGGAGGCAAACAACGCCGGCGCGGCTTTCGCTGCCTCTTCGCCCTTGGCGAGCTCGGCAAAGACGAAATCAAGCGTGGGCGGCGGGGCGACTTCCTCCACGCGATCGCGCACCTCTACGATCTGCACGGCGCCGGTGCGGGGATGCGCCTCGATCCGGCGGCGTTCGGCCCAGGCATAGGCGTCGTCATGGTGGCCGACAAAGGCAACAAGCAGGCTTTCGCCTGTTTTGTGAACGATCAGGCGGATGTCCCGATTGACGCGTGCCGACCAAAAATTCTGGTCCTTGCTCTTGTCGATGCGGTGCAACTGGAGTCCGTTACCAGACGGGTCCATCTGGAGGTCGAAGACACTCGCCTTCACCGCCTTCTGGTCCAAGCCGAAGAGGCGGTTGAAGGAAGACGTAAAGGTGTCCGCGATGAGGAAGTTCATGGTCAGCCCAGCGCTGCTTTGACGCCGTCGCGGGCCAGCAGGCCTAACCGGCCTCGCTCGTGGAGTTCGCCGCTCAGCCAGTTAGGCAGCAGCGCGCCCTGGGAAGCGAAGTGTTCCGTATGGACCACCACCACCTTCCCGTCTGTGTAGGTTACACCGTTGATCGCACGCCAATGTCCTGCGCGGGCTTTCGCGAACACCTGTCGACAAGCCTGGATGTAATTTCCCTTCGTGCCCAAGCCAAGCATTACGATCAGCTTCGTTTCGGGCGGCAGGTCGGCGAGATAACGGGTCGCGCACTTCTCAACAATCATCTTGCCGAAATCGTGCGCGACAAACTTATCGAGCATTCCGCCTCCGGTGCCCTTCCATCGCTTCCTCGGGTCCGGTTCCTTCGGGTCGGAGCATTCCACCGTACAACGAACAAACGAGCCGAAATGAAACCGGCCTCGTCTGTCCGCGATCGCTCGATCGACAAGCTCGCTGCTAGGCGCTGGCAGCAGGCCGATGTGATGCAATATCTTGGCGAGGTTTGTGCGTCCGCCTCGAAATGCGATCTGATCGTGCGGTTGCCTCGCCAGTGCTCCGGCCTGAGTCGGCCCTTTTGAAAAACCGAGCACCACGATTTCGGGCAACGGGTTTCCCCAAGCCAGCGGATTGTTCGTGATCCGCCAACCGTCATCTTCCGTGCGGGTAAGATCGAATGCGTAGGGCTGGCCACGATGGCAAATCGCGCAATCGATACGGCCGGATACGGGGAGCAGCGCCATCGGTTACACCCCGAACACCTTCATAACCTCATCACCGAAGTGATTGATGACCTTCACCGCGATGCGACCGCTTTCCGGCCGCTCGAATGGACGCGAGGTGTCCGAGTAGAGCATAGCCCAGGCGTCCTCGTCGATCTCGCCCTGAAGTGCGGTCTTGAGGCTTTTGTAGGGATCATTGGCGCCAAGGAAGTAGGCGTGGCGCACGAAGAAGCTTTCCTCATTGTAGTCGGTGTCGATGAACCAGGCGGCGATACCCTTGGTGTCGTTCGAGCGGATGTCGCCGGTGTTGGGATCGAACACGTCGACGCCATTTACCTTCACGCGGATTTCCGGGCCGCCGTTGTCGAGGATTTCGACATCGGGTTCGCCGAACACGACGAACATGTTGCCGCGCCCGGTGTTCTTCAGTTCCTCCGACATGTGCATGTCGGGGTTGATCCGCGCCTTGAGGATTTTGAGGCTGCCGAGGCTTCCCAGCTCCGATGAATGGGCGTCGAAATTGAAGGCGCAAGCAATCAGCACGTCGAAGCGGGCATCCACGGCTTCACGGGCGGCGGCAACCAGGTCCTGGCGGCCGACCGTGCCGTATTCCGGACCGATCAGGATCGCAGCTCGCCGTTCGGGGCCGTTCTCGCCTTCGACGAAGGTGCCGCTCGCGCCGATGAAATTGCCCGGCCAGGGCGCCAGGCTTTCGAAGGTAATACGGTCGCCCTTGGCCTGCTGCTTGACGCCCTCCGCCTTGAGGTAGTCGATGACGATGCCCGCAAAATCCTGACCCGCGAGGTTTGCATCGTTAGGCGAGCGCCGGCCCTCTGCGGCCTCGATGTCGTCAATCAGTTCCTCCTCACTCGCAGGCAACACGCGGTGGGGCGACAGGCTCTCGACTGTGAACGGCCCGGCGACGCGCACCCGGGAATTGTCGACGTAGGGCTTGTCATAAAGGTATTCGACGTCGGCCCGCGCAGCGATCGAGGCGTCGATCTCATTCTGGCAGGCAATGCGCGCTTCCCACCATTTGGCGTGGGGTTCTTTGGCGGAGGCAGGCGCGCCGGGCGGTAACTCGCGCGGAGTCTGCCAGTCCTCATAACTTTTGCCAAGCTCGTTATTGAGTCCGGCACGCAGCGTTTCCAGCACTGTCTGCCACTTTTCCCAGATATCGTCGATCAGCGGATTGTTGGCGATATCCTTAAGCATGATATGCGCCGCTCGCTCATAGACGAAGCCTTGGCGAATCTCGTTTCGCACCAGCGTGTCGAGCGGCACTGTCTGGGTGAGCGAGGCTTCCTTGATGAGCCCCTCCCGACTGTCGGCCAGCAGATACCAGGGATAGCGCGCGGACATTAGCCGCGTGCGCGCGAGGGCCAATGCAACGCGGCTAGTGTCTATTGTGATCCAGCGGCGGCCCCATTGTTCGGCAACATAGGCGGTGGTGCCCGAGCCGCAGGTCGGATCGAGCACCAAGTCGCCTGGATCGGTTGCCATCAAAATACAACGCTCGACGATCTTCGAGGAACTTTGAACGACGTAGACCTTATCCTCCGAAAATCCTGTCATCAAAACATCACGCCAGATATTATTGATCGGCGACACAGCAAAATCCGATAACATGCGCCGATACATCAAGCTATTGCCGATCGGGTCCAGCCGAGCAGCGCGACGGAGACGCTCAATTCCTTCGGCGTGGGTCTTCCAATACCCTTTACCTGGCGAAAACTGTCTGCCAAAAGCCGGAACTGGAAAACTGCCCGGTGGACGCTGGCTGGTCAGATTATCCGGTGCGAACACCTCGTATCCATCCTTAAGATCAGCACCGTCCGGTCTTATGCGAACCTTCGCGGTTTTTGATGGGTCGGTCGACCAGCGGTATTGCGTCGTGCCTTCTGCTCCAAGGTCCTTAAATGAATAAAGAGGACGGTATTTAAGTCGACTTCGATTTTTTGCATAAAATAGAATGTAGTCGTAGACACCTGCCAACGACTCTGACGTTGCACTGCTCGTCTTGACGGCGGCGATGGAGGCAACGAATGTGTCCGCCCCAAACACTTCGTCCATCACTGCCCGCACGCGATGTACATTCTCATCGCCGATCTGCACGAAAATCGAGCCACTCTCGGTCAGCAGGTCGCGCATCGCCGTCAGGCGATCCCGAAGATAGGTCAGGTAGCTGTGTATGCCGTCCTTCCAGGTGTCTCGGAATGCCTTGACCTGCTCTGGCTCGCGGCTGATGTCGGTTTGCTTGCCGTCCCTGACGTCGCGTGATTGCGTCGAAACCTGCCAGTTCGAGTTGAACTTGATGCCGTAGGGCGGGTCAAAATAGATGCACTGCACCTTCCCTTTCAGGCTTTCGCGCTCGGACAGGCTCGCCATGACCTGAAGGCTGTCGCCCAGGATCATGCGGTTGGACCAGTGCTGGTCGTGCTGGTAGAACTCGGCCCGCTGCTCGGGCGTGACGCCGTTGAAGTCGGCGAACAGGTCGGGGATGGCGGCCTCCGCCTCACGCTTCGCCGCCGTGCGGCGCTTCAGGTCTTCGATGATCGCCTTGGGGTGGATCTTCTCCTGGATGTAGAGCGGCGGCACATTGACGACGAGATCGGACCAATCCTGCCTGTCCTTGCCGCGCCAAACGAGTTGCGCGTCGGAGAGCGTGAGCTTGCCGGTCTCTGCCAGCTCCTTCATCTGCGCGTCGGTGATGGTGATCTTGGCGCCGTTCCAAATCAGCTCAGGCTGGCTCGGCTCCTCCGGCGTCCGCGTCTCGCCTTCGGCCAGAGGCCGGGCGCGCGGATAATGCCTCGGCGGCTTCGGCGCCGCGTCCTCGTCGCGCCGAAAAAAGCTTTCCATCTCCGCGGTCGGAATGTTCCGGCGGGTGGCCTCGTTGTGCTTGAGGGCATCGACCTGCTTGGAGGATTTGCCATTGGAGGATCGGGGGGAACGGGCCATCAGGCGGGAAGCTCGCTCTCGGACGATTCCATCAGTTCGGCTTCTTGTTCATCCTCGCCAAAGCTGTCGTCGGGATCTGGCGGGGCAATATCTTCGCGGACCGCGGGTTTGCCCATGGCCGCCTCGATCAGTTTCAGTAGCCGTTCGCGGCGATCGTTGAAAAACGCGTCGAATTCGTTCGCACGAATCAGACTGACATCGAGCTCATGCGTCCGCAAAATGGACTCAAGACGTTCGGTTGCGATTGGTGGAATTCGCTCACCCCCCTTCTCCAGTCGAGCGAGATAGGCGGATGGGGCAACGCCGCCGATGATCCGGTTGGTACGCGCCGACAAAGGGGTCTTGTTGATAATGCTGTTGTAGACTTCGGGCTTGATTCCCTGTTGCTTGCACCACGCTTCGGGAAAGACGTGATGTATGTCTACGTTCTCGTCGAAGAAGACCGTTTGATCGAACGGCTGGCCAGAGCGGAAATCCTCGGCGCCGCAGCGCATCAATAAGGCGTGCACGCCCTTGTAGGCGGCGGAAAGCCTGGTTCGCAGGGTACGCAGCCGCTCTTCCCGTAGATCCGCGCGTTCGATCGTCTGCGGAACAGGTCCGTCAGAAATCCAGCGGGGAACGTCGCGGATGTCGAGCGCAAAACGGGACTCTACCGCGGAGCCGTAAAGCTCGCCGAAGACGCCGCACCAGTACCATTGCGCAAGCAGCTTTCTGACTGCGTCATTCTCCCAATTCGGCCCGAGCTCCGCCAGGATTGCGGCGAGCGGAACAAGCTGCGTTTGGTAGGGAAGATCGCGGGCACGAAAAACCTTCAAGCTATGCAGGAACTTGGCTGCCGTCACATAACCTTGTTCGACCCGGTCGGCGTATTCGCGATAGGCGGACAAGGGAATTTGCAGCAGGCTATTGCGGGTCGCGCTTATCGCCGGCGGATCGCGCCCCTCGGCTTCTGTCTTGGTTCGTAGTGCCTTGGTGTGCAGGAGCGATATCGCCTGGAGGAATTCAACCGGCTCCACACCGGCCAAAACGGGCAGTTTCATGAGCCGATCCCGACGAACCTTCCAGTCGTCACGGAGACGGAACTTCTGGCCGGCATACATCGCCGTCACGAGTTCGAAGGCATCGAGCGCCTTTCCGCCAGTATTGACCTTCTCGAAAACAAGGCAGACGGCGGCGCGACTGGTGTCCTTCCCGAGCGTGATCACCGGCACCTGATAGTCGGCGAAGTTGTTGATGACCTTGATTGAAAAGTCGTTGATCAGGGCCATGTGGTCTTTACGAGCTTCCATGTCCTTCAACACCCATGTAAGGGCCGCCTGCACCCAAAGCTGAGCCTCGAATATGCGATCGATCGGGAAGTGAAGAGCAGTGAACTCTGCCTCTTCAGTTGATAGATCGAGAGCGATATCGCGACCGAAGTTCTCGCGAATGACGCGATCCTCGGGAACGGCAACGATCGCGTCGGGCCGGGTGACGTTAAGATTCAAGGCGGCTTTGATATCGAAATAGAAGTGGAGCCGGGCAGGTCGCTTCTTTGCGGTCTGCGTAAGGACCGGCGAGCGGGTCGAAGTGGACTGATACAGCGAAGTCATTCGCTGTTGGCCATCAAGGAGGTAAGCCTCAAGCGGCTTGCTCGCCGGAGGCGCGCCTTCGACCGACCGCACGGCAAAAGCTACTTCGCCCGAGGCGTCGAGTGTCATCAAAGCACCGACGGGGAAGCCCTCAGAAATCGACGCGAGCAGATCAATAATCCGATCTTGGTCCCAGACCCATCCGCGCTGGAAATCCGGAAGTTGTAACTTCCCTTCATGGCACTGCCGCATTAGATCCTTAAGGGCGACAGGGTGTGTTTTAAACGATGTTGTCACCTACTGTTCCCCCATCAACCGCTTGACCAGTGCGGCGAAGTCCTCGTCTATAACAGCCCAGTCGCGAAATTCGGCGAAGGCCCAGCGGCCAAAGCTGCCGAGCGCGTTGACGCCAGGGACCCAGAGTTCGCGCGTCGTCTGGGCCTTGGCCTTGTCGGCCTCGTCCTTGATGCCCTTCACCTCGAGAACAAGGCTGAGCGGCTCGTCGCCACCATCGTCGAGCCGCACCAGAAAGTCGGGTAGGTAGCGCCGGGTGATGCCGCTATCGAGATAGGGTATCTCGAACCCGAGCGCCTGGTTCTTTGCGTAGGCGAGCACACGCGGATGGGCCTCGAGGGCGAGGGCGAGTTGCTCCTCCCAGCTACTATCCAGCACGACATGGCTGATGTGGCTCTTGGGCGGCTGCGCGCCGGTCCTCCAGCAGGGCTTTGAAGTGATGAAGTTGACGTGGCGCGTCGAGCCTTTGGGATTATAGGGATCGAGCACGGCTACGATGTGCCCTCCGCCGGCGCGGGTGCAGGCGATGTCGATCTTCTCGGCCGCGCGGGCGAGCTGGTCCTGATAGAGGATCGCGCCGACCGGAACACCTTTCGTAACGAGATAACCTTCGTCGAGCCAGCGGCGCGCGAGACGCTGAATTTGCGGGAAAAGGTGCTGCTTCGGGAAACCGTCCTCGTCGCGGAAGCTGGTGTAGAGAAGGTGCTTGGCGAGGTTGAAGCTGATCTCGGAAGGGCGAAGGCGCTCCAACACTTGGGGCGTAATCGTAACGCCGGCGCCGACGATCCCCTCCATCACGACTGAGGTGGGGCCGATGTCGGCCGGCGTGATTTCCAGACGGCTCTCCTCGGTGAAGACAGCTTCGAGCTTTTCGGACGGCAGATCGCGGCGATAGCCGCTGACGCGCGGGAAGACGATTTCGAGCTCCGCCCGCTCCTTGATCGCATGAACGCGCGTGACCGGCTTCGGCTTGGTCGGCTTTGCGATCTGCGGCGAGGAAGCGAAGTCGAACGGAATCCCCATGATGTCGGCGTATTCGACATCGAATAGGCCGGTCTCGGGGTTCAGGTCATAGGACTGGCGACGAAGGCCGCGCCCGACCACCTGCTCGCACAGAAGTTGGGTGCCGAACGCGCGAACGCCGAGGATGTGCGTCACGGTGTTCGTGTCCCAGCCTTCAGTCAGCATGGAAACCGAGACGACGCATCGGATCTGCTCGCCAAGGCGACCGGGGCGGCCAACGGTGTTCATCACCTCGCGCAGCAGCGCGCTCTCGCTGGCCTCACCCAGCGCGGCGCCGGCGCCTTCGCGGGCCGCCAGCTCACGCTTGAACTGCTCGATCTCCGGACCGGCCGCGCCGCGGAAACCCTTGTCGAGGGCGTCGCCAGCTTCGATCTGGCGGGAGTCGATCAGCAGCGTTCGCGGACGAGGGAGGCGCGCACCCTGTTCGTCATAGTTGCGGAACAGCTCCAGATGGCCGGCATGAAAGGCCGCGCGTTCGCCTTCCTCGGCGTCGCCGCGCTCGAAGCCGGCGATCCATTCGAACACCAGCTTAGAAATCGCCGTGTTCTGGCACACGACGATGAAAACGGGCGGCACGCCGATGCCGGCCCGCTGCCAGCGCTGGTACTCGCCTTCATAGTGGCTGTAGAGGGCGTTCAACGCCGTCTTTAGCGTGTTGGGCAGGTCGAAGGGGCTGAGCTTGGCGGCGCCGGCCGCCGTCTTCGGCAGATCCTTGCCGATGTGCTTCCACAGGTCGCGATAAACGACCGTATCGGTCTGCACGAGGTTGTCGCTCACTGGCACGCGCGGCAGCTTGACGATGCCACTTTCGATGGCGTCCATCAGGCTGAAATCGGACATGACCCACGGGAAGAGCGTGCCTTCCTGGTAGCCAGAGCCGCGCAGGAAGAAGGGGGTGGCGGAGAGGTCATAGACCGCGCGCACGCCCTTCGACAGCTTGCGATCCAGCGCCTCGATGCCGTTGATCCAGAGCCGCGCGGCTTCCTCGTTCTCGGCCGCTTCCTTCTTGTCGTCGCCGGTCAGCGCGCCCTCGGCGTCAGCGCCGACCTTGTGCCGATAGCAGTGGTGCGCTTCGTCGTTGAGGACGTTGACGCGGTCGTAGCGGAGCAGCTTGCCGCACGCCCGTTCCAGCATCTCCGCGTCGGTTTCCGTCGTCTTGAGCGGCTCGGGATCATTCCCCTGAAGGAAGCTGCGCGCGACCTTGGGCAGTGCCAGCGTCTCGCGATGCTGAAAGGCGTGGTAGTTGGTGATCACGATCTCCGCGCGCCGGATGTCGGGTAACATCTCCGGCGGCACGATCTCGCGCGTCTCATAATAGTTGTCTGGCTCGCTCGGCTGGAGCACACGGAGCCGGTCCTTGATCGTGATGCCGGGTGCGACGATCAGGAAGGCGCGGGAGAAGTCCTTCGACTCCTTTCGGGCGGCATTCACCGCCTGCCAGGCAATCAGCATGGCCATGACGGTCGTCTTGCCGCTACCCGTCGCCATCTTCATCGCCAGGCGGAACAGTTCCGGATTGGCCTCCTCGTTGGCATTCGCGATCTGATCCAGGAGGCCCTTCGAGGCCGCACGCCTGGGTGCGACCTCAGTTAGCCAGATGATCGTCTCGACGGCTTCGAGCTGGCAGAAGAAGGGACGCGGGCCGGCCCACCATTCTTGAGGCCGGCGCCAATGCTCCAGGAGCCGCTGGGAGACGGCGGTCACGCCCCAGTCGGCGGGATTGCGCAGGCTCCGCCACGGATCGACGTAGCCGCGGATCTCGTTGATGAGCGCGTTTTCGGTATAGGTCTCCAGGTCGAGGGAGGCCTGCAAGGTTGACGCTTTCTTCCGCGAGGCCGGAACAGGGACTATGAAGCGCGATGGGCGGCGCCCCTGCCTCGGCTCCCCTTCGAGGGGCTGACCGTTCTGATCGAGCGGGTGATGCAGTTCCGGCGCGCGATAGGGCGAGTTCAGAATCGGCCGCTCATAGAAACTGTTCAAATTCTTCGCCCCCTCCCCACGGATCAAATCTTACTGAAACTCAACTCAGCACACTTCTTGAATTGACGGGACGGCCATCGTAGCTCCCACTGACATGCTCCACCTCGGTGTCTCATTGCCCTTGAGCCAACCCCATCTCGACGAGGAATCGTGAAGGCTGCTTTCCCCAACCTCCATAAGTATTTGCGCGACTCAGAATGAGAGATTCCTTGGCTCGTGTGATGGCGACGAAGCAATTCCGCCGTTCTTCTTCCATCTCCGGACTGTCGTCACCTTTCTGACGGCTTTGAAACGACGGCAGAATGTCCTCCGCCAGCCCAATCAGATAAACGAAGTCGAACTCACGACCCTTGGCCCCATGCACGGTCATCAGAGTGACGGTGTTGGCTTGTGGCGATGGTTCCTTCGACCGCAGTTGAAGTTGTTGCAGGAGCTCGTCGAGCGTGATGTTACGCCCAAAGTGTTTGCCGATATCGTTGGAAATCTCGCGCCAAGCGGCGAGATCTTCAACGAGGTCCGGGTCGGGTTCACTTCCAGTGGCCAGGCTTGCAAACTCCGCGAGAACGGCGTCGGCGACCTTCTTCGCCGACGCGGGTTCTAGGCGACCGGCGGCCTCGATGAGCTTCAATCGCGGCGACCCGTCTCCCACCTCTCGCTTAGCCGCTTCGGCCCATACTCTGAGATAGGCGACGCCGCTTGCTTCCGCGTCTGACAAGACTTGACCCACCGACACTTGGATCTCGGCAAACCTATTGAAGGCATCGACTAAGACGGCCAAGTTTCGGCGATCCAACGGACGCACGGTCTCAACCAAACAAGCGACCAGCCACCGGATTTCCGCTGAGAGGAAATCGTCCCGACGTTGTGCGATGACGGCGGGCACCTGTTGGACCTGAAGCGCTTTCTGCATGCGCTCCAGCAAGGCGCGGGTTCGTGCCAGGACAGTAGTCTGTCCCCATTGGCTCTTCCCGCGCGCTGCAATCTCCTTCGCTATTTCTTCTGCTTCGGTCTCGTCGGAAGCAAATGCGCGAAGTTGGATATGCTCGTGTTCGGGAAGCTTGAGTTCTGTCTTGCCTGCTACAAGAGGCTTCTTCGCCTCCGTCCTCTGGACGTTGTAGGCCACGAGCCGGTTGGCCGCCGCCACGATGGCAGGCGGGCAACGATAGTTCGTTGGAAGCTGGATCAGTTGCGGCGAAAAGTCGGCACGGAAGCGCTGAAGCTGTCGGAAGCTGGCACCGTTCCATTGGTAGATGATCTGGTCGTCATCTGCGACGGCAAAGACGTTCTTGAAGTCCTGTCCCGCCATCGCGCGGATGAGGCGGTATTGGCCGTCATTGGTGTCCTGAAACTCGTCGAGCAGCCAATACGGATAGGTGCGGCGGTAGCGAACCGCTATGGCAGGAAAATTGGAAAACAGCCGATGCGCCTCGAATATCAGTGAGTTGAAATCGAGTACGTTGAGGCGACGCAGTTCGTGTTCGTAAGCCTGATAGGTCAGCGCAATTGCATGCGCGTCGGTCGTTCGCGTCAGGCGCGACGCTGCGTCCTTTGGGTCTACCAGCATGGTCTTCATGCGGTCGATCAGGCTGAGATAGCGGATGGCCAGGGGATCCATGCCCGCGCGTTTCAATGCGTCTTCCAGGACGGCCTTACGATCACCGTCCTGCGAGTAGAGGGCGAAGTCCGGCTTGATGCCGAGGTGGATACCGTGCTGGCGGAGAACCTGTCCGCAGAAGCTGTGGAAGGTGCCTATGTTGGCACGCTCCTCAAGTCCGGGGACGAAGTTGGTGACGCGCTCCTTCATCTCGTCGGCAGCCTTGTTCGTGAAGGTCAAGGCGAGAATGCGGAAGGACTTGTCGCGGCCTTCATCAAGCAACCGGGCGATGCGGCAGGTGAGCACCTGGGTCTTGCCTGAGCCAGGGCCGGCGAGAACCAGCATCGCACCGTCGTCCCACGCTACTGCTTCACGCTGGATGTCCGTCAATTTGGCGAGAGACTGCTCAAGCGGATTGTCAGTCATGCCAGCCCCCGAAGATCTGCAATCGCATCGCGAAAGGCTTTGGGCATCCGCCCGGCAAGCGCGGCGTTCCCGCGGAGCAGGGTCGCAAGCTCCGCCGAATAGGCCGTCTTGTGGCCTCGCAAATACCCCATCAACGCAGCCCGGTCGGCTGCCGCAGCGCCAGCGACGCCGATGTTAGTCAGTGCGGTTTTGAGTTCCGGCTCAAGCCCGTCGGCGACCAACTGCGCTTCGAGGTCTCCGGCGGCGAGCGTCCGGCACCGGATCGCGACGAACGCAACCTCGAAGTCGCGTGCTACGATGCTTTGGCAATAGCCATGACCAGCGCCATCGCCGTCGAACACTGCGAGCCACGGTATTGCAAGCGCCCGTGCGAGCGCGGCGAAAATGGCCGGGTTGCCGTTGTTCTGAGCGTCGATTACTGCGACGCCGTGCTCGTCGAGGTCGTATCCGAGTTCCCGCGCTATGGCGTGAACCAGCAGATACTCGGCTTGCCCTTCGACGATGAACCAGCGCCGAGCGAAGAAAATTTCGCCACGAATCCGGCGCGCGAAGGTTTCCAGCGCCCTCAATTCCTCATCGCCGATAAAGAGCAAGGCCTGATCGCGCAGGTTACGCAAGACACCGTGGATAACGGCTCTGTCGGCGTGAGTGCCGTAACAAGTCAGCAGATCCCGGTAGCGCTGCTCGTCAAGCTTGCCGTGAACGGTCAGCGTCTCGGCCGCGCGATCGTATTCGAGCAACCCGCCACTTCCAGCAACAACAGCATCGAGCGCCGCTACATGCGGGACACGTGCGGAGAAGTTCGATGGCAGCGAATAAACCTTGGTTCCGCTCTCGGTCAGACGAACCAGGCGAAGGTCACGAAACGGAACATGCTGCACGAAATAAGGGGAGTGGGTGGTGATGATCTTTTGGCCGGGCAGCGCTTTGATATGGCTCCACAGGGTCCGCGCGGCTTGCGGATGCAGATGCGTTTCTGGTTCCTCAAGCGCCAGCACGGGGGCGCTGTTGGCCTCGTAGAGTTCTGCGAGGAGATGTTCTACGAATGCCTGGAACAAGAAGATGACTGAAAGGCTCTGTACGCCTTGACCATGGCGTTGCAGCGGGAGCCAAGGCCAGTTCGGCTCGTTGCGCAGAATGATCTCGGCCTTCGAAAGCAAATCCCAAGACTTGAGAGGGACGAGGCGCAAATCAACCTTGCCGTCCCGGTCCCGTGCTGCAACGCGCGTGGCGCCGGAAAGCGTTTCTGCTATTCGCGCGAGCCGCGGATCGGCTTGCAGCAGCTTCTTGTTCAGAAGATCGAGGACGCGCTGGACTTTGGCTTCCAACGCGGGCGGGATCTCCATCGCCTTTAGCAGCCGGCCCCAGAACTGAGAGCGCGAGGAAAACTCATCGTCCACGTCGCGCAATGCGCCGAGGTAGAAAACCGGAAGGTACTGCCAGAAACGTTCGAGGTTCATGCGCCGAGCTGAGCCGCCGACAAGCGGCGCGCGGCCGGCGTTGAGAAAGATCCAGGATGGTTCGAAGCTGCCCGCGGCTTCATTCCAGGCGCAGCTAGCGCGGAGGATGATGAAGGTCTTGCCCGTTACAGGATCGGTCTGGACGATCTCATCGAGGTCCTGCTGAAGGGCCTCGGGCCATTCTCCTGCTTGCTGCTCTTCGACGCGGATTTCTATCGATACACCCGGCGGCGCTTTGGGGTCAGCATCTTCGTCAGCGAGATGAACATCGTATTCGGTGAAGCCCGTGCCGTGCTGTCCCCAGCGTCGCGTCAGAACGATCCGCACCGCGTCGAGGATAGCGGTCTTTCCGGCGTTGTTCGGGCCGATGAGAACGGTCGTTTCATTCAGCTCAAGGTCGAGGGCCTTGATCGAGCGAAAGTTTGAGATACCGAGACGGGTGATGCGCATTAGGCGTCGCCCTCCGGATCGGCCGCTGCCGAGGGCGAAGGACTGTCAGCCGGTTCGACCGACGGGCTGTGGTGCCCAACGTAAACGCGCATGAATTCGCGAATAACCTGGGCGGCGGGCGTGTCCTGTGTCCGGCAAACCTGAAGGAATTTGTCACGAAGATCGCGCTGCACCCTGATGCGTAAACCCGTATCCTTCATCATGAGCTCATGTGTAGCCAATGGATACACATTAGCCAACAGGCTCGTTTAGAGTGAGCGAGCTTGCAGTTGGTCAAAGTTCGGCAGCCATGCGCGTCGCCTGACCGCTGCCCGACAAGGCCACACAAAGCTTGGCCCTGCGGTCGGATCGAAACGCCCCTCGTGTCCTACACCTGCGTCGCGGTGGACGCCATGTCGACACCAGGGCGGAAAAGCGAAAGGCCGCCTCGCGGCAGCCTTCTCATAAAACTCTGAGTTTATTGAGAGAGACTGTAGCGGGCGAATGGATTCGAACCCTCTACCCCAACCTGGCAACGTTGTGAACTATGTCCATCCAGTGATCCGGCACTGCGTTCTCAGCACCAGACCTCGCCACAACGTACCATCTTCCGTCGAGTATTTGGTGAGATGCACGTCCAGGAGCATTGCAGAAATCAAGCTAACTCTCTGATGGGGTAATTGGACCCGAATGGATTCGAACCATCGGCCTATGCCTTCCGAGGGCAGAGGTTCAGGCGAACTCCAGAGTAGCTATAAAGCCGGGTGAAGACGCACGCGACAGTCCGTTAGGTTGCGGCGGCTGCGCTAGCTCAGGTGTGTGTTTGGATCCGGAGGCGGACGCTCCCGACAGTCGCGATACTAAAAAGACTGAGGACGTTTTCACGCCTGAGTTCGTGAAGGACAAAGCAGCCAAGCTGCCATAGAAGATCACCAAGCCGCTCAGAAATCATGTCGGCCTTCAACCTGTTATCCGGCAATCATCGTCGGGTTCGGTATAAAAGGGGCCACGCCCGTGATGCCTGCGCGCATCTCGCCGTCTGATCCTGCTGCGCGCTACACCTCTGCCCACGGCGAACAGGCGCATTTCTTCTACGCGACCAATTACCTGATCGACTTCAAGCATGCAGTCATCGTCGACGTCGAGGCGAGCACGGCATTTCGCCAAGCCGAGGTTACAGCTGCCAAGCGGGTGATCGAGCGGGTGCATGACGACCTTGGCCTGTGGCCCCGCAAGCTGATCGCAGATACCGGGTATGGATCGGCCGACATGGTCAACTGGATGGTCCACGAGCGTGACATCGAACCGCACATCCCGGTGTTCGACAAGTCGGCCCGCACTGACGGGACCTTCTCACGCAGCAACTTCGCTTACGGCATCAGCGAAGATATCTATACCTGCCCGGCGGGGAAACTGCTGAAGCGCCGACAGCGCGGCCACGATGATCGGCCAGATCAGATGCCGGCTGACGCTATTTCCCGGTATCGCGCGACGAAGCCCGATTGCAATGCCTGCCCGCTCAAACCGCGTTGCTGCCCCGCCGCGGACGCTCACAAAATCTTGCGATCAGTTCATGAAGGAGCACACAATCTCGCCCGAGATCTTACCGATCAGGATGACTAATTCGTGTCGCGGCGCCAAAGCAAAAAGGTGGAAATGCTGTTCGCCCATCTAAAGCGCATCCTCCTCTTCGACCGATTGCGATTGCATGGCCCATGCGGCGCCCGAGATGAGTTCCACCTCGCAGCAGCCGCCCAAAACCTCCGCAAGCTCGCCAAATTGACCCCGATGAGTAGCCAAGCGGCGTCAGCCTTACCGGGGCGCCTCACAAACACCTCTCATCACCCGTGTCAGCCGCGACAACGAACCGTCCTTTTCAACAGCATTGGCCGATGGTGGACTGTCAGCTTTCAAGCAGCCGGCGCCGCAAAGCAGCCGTTTCGTGTCTAATTTCGCAACAGGCTTACGCAACGGGCAAGCCCCTGACATCCCAAACGCTGGCTGACGTTGCATAAGTCTTGAGTTATGAATGAATAGCAGCCGACAAAAGGAGCAGGACAGCTTCTCAGATGCCAGATCACATGATACTATTAACACTGCCTGTGCTGTCGGAGGAGATATGCGACCTAAGCAACTTAGGAAAGTTACGTGCCTAATCGCTTGGTCAGTTTTCGCGGGCGGTAGTCCAACTAGAGGTTTTGCCGCGGCAGCCCCGGATGAGAAGCGCGACTTAGTCCCACTTTATAGCCTTGAAAGCGGTCTTAACAACTTTCTCACCACTTAATGTATGGAAAGAAGGAGAGTTTTGCAAACGGAACGCTTTAACAATCTAGGTGTGATCGGGTATATTAGCAAGAATCCCGGAAAGGACCTGGTTAAGCTATATCGCTTTTGGGGCGGAGGCTATGATTACTACACAACTGATCCAACCAACCCGCGCAACCTACACTTTAAAGAGGAGAAATCCTCGCTTTATATCGTGCCCGACGGAGCGAATGTTCCGGGCACCATTCCGGTTTTTGATTTCTACAACGCGCCGTTATATCGTTGGTATGAGACTGACCCTTCGCAGTTCGCCGATAAAAGGACAATTCCACTTAGTAAAGAAATGGTAGTCGGCTCGATTTGGGACAAGCATTTCGACGATATTTGGCCTTTGTCAGATAGCCCTCACCCTGAAGGTCCGCCGCCACGCAGCAAGGGTACAGAATGTCATCCGGCAGGTGCTGGCTGCGAGGCAGGCGGTCCCATCAATCCTTACTCGACGTTAACGCTTCAAACCGACGCGTCGCCATCAGGCGGATTGCAGAATTCGGCTTGCCAATTCACTCAGAAGGGCATCTCGGAGAGGATGGGTCTCCTCTTGTCCCCCAAAGGCGCGAACAACGGACCGGGCCCTGAAAGGAGTGAGAAGCGGCATATCCGACCCAGCTCCGCTTCGGGGTGCAGAAATCTTGACTAAAAACTCTAAGGGCACAGGTTGGCGGGCGGAGGAACTGATGATTAATATCAATGAATACTATCAATTCAAGCTCACGCGCGGGATGACGGTCAAGGAACTTCGCGCAACGGTCCGATTGGCCAATAAAGAGATAAAGCGGCGATACGACATAGCTCAAAGACGCTTTGAGGAAAAAGTTGCCGCCTACACCGAGAGAACGAACATGCAGGCAGAGCTTAACGAGCTGCGTGCGATCGTCAGCGCGGGCGTCAGGACCCCAGTTAAGCCGGTGCGCAAGTCTTGAATTATGCAACGACGTTCAGCCGAAAACCGCCTTATGCCAAAACACTTTTGAATCGCAAAATCAACTTCGATTTGTTGGCGTCTCGAACTTAGCTAATTGACGCATACTGACGCGGTAGCGGTGACATAAGGCTAGGAGCTGCCAAAGGTCATTCTTTCCCGGCCTGCGCCTGAGATGCACCGCCAATCCCAAAGCACCCTCCCCTGCATAGCTCTTCACGCAGGGGATGCGCGCTAGCCACTCGAAAAAGGCTCGCTCGTCGCTCTGATGATAGAGGCGAACATCTGTGTCCATGTGGTTGAGGCGCAGGAGTTGCTGCGTTCGCTTGTTATTGAACAGATACGAACCGATTGCTGTGTTGCGTATGTCAAGGCTCTCGCGGCCTATGGGGTTTTGTTGACAGTTTCGTGCATTGCTTCAACAAAGTCACCACTGCCTCCTTCTTGTTTCTGGTGTGAGGGCCTACTTGGAGTGGTGCGGCAAGCTCGCTGCCCATTTGAGCGTTAGGCTTGCGAACTGGACAGCTTGCCCGCACGGCCCTCATCAATCGTTCAAGTCCAGCTCACGGCCGCGCCAAACTTAACTCAAAGCAGTCAATCCGCGTCGCCGCTGCGCTCCGTATAATCAAGCGCCATGTTCCAGGCTGTGTCAGTTTCCGATCGTGAACTCCGGGCCAACGTCAGTGTAGCAACAGTCTCAGCGAGCATGGCCTGCCGAAGCTCGCTTCCTCCAATCGCAGTACAGTAATCCATGGCTCGGTTGACTTGGGACAGTGGACAGTTAGGTCGAAAATTCGAGCCTGCTCGCCCCAAAACCGGAGAGCAGCAATCGTACGAATTTCTTGGGTCGTCTTTTTCCCCAGGCGTTCTGCGATACTGGGAAGTCGATCATCATGGTTTTGCAGCGGATGGCGCCAGCAGCTCTATCATCAGGCATCGGAACTTTAGCTCCCCGCCAGCACACTTCTCGACCGGGGACGATCCTTTTTACAAAGCCTGTTTCGGGCGCAGCTTCGTAGACGAGCGCTGGCGATCCGAGTTGCCCTCCGGCGAACGCGAAGCGATCTTAGGCAACGGCCGCATTACCAGGCTGCTGGAGAGTCTCGGCTTCCAGCTTACGCCGAGCGGGCTCGAGCGCCGTGCCGCACAAGACGGAGCGCTTCGTCGAACGGCTGGGTCGCGGGCGGCGAGACTCAAAAGCGCAATCGGGTTCCAGAGGTCTCGCGAGCGAACGTTAAGCCGCCGCTCGTAGCTCCCTGATGTGCTTGACCACTTGGCTCATCACGTAGGGCTTGTGCACGAACCTGGCGCTGTCAGGCAAAGGCGGTTGCAGGTGAAGGGGTTTATCGCTGACGACGATCAGCCCAATGCGAGGCCAGTGCTGGGCTGCATGATGGGCGAGGCCAACGCCGTCCATATCTCCTGGCATCGTAACGTCTGTGAAGATCACGTGGATGTCGTTATGGCGTGCTTCAAGGATGCTTATGGCCTCGGCCGCGTGCTGCGCCTCGTGGACCGCAAAACCTGCATCTCCTAGCGCGTCTGCGGCCGTCGAGCGGATCAACCACGCGTCTTCAACGATCAGGGTGGCGGTCGCGTTGGCTGCGGCGGTCATGAGACGCTAAGCACATAGAAATGTTCAGGTTTCCTCACAGGATTGCGAGAGGAGCCGACAAGTTCGTCAGACGACTAGCTGACATGGCAGCCGTCTTTGAAGCGACGCAGCCTCATTCCGATGATTTGACGAAAGGCTGTCCACGTGACCACTTGGGGCATCGTCAGTCGCTGCTCAGCAGGAAGCTGGCGGCCGGGAGTAGAGCGCGCTCTCCCTGCGTCCCTAGGACGCCACGGATGCCGCAATATCGCCTTTACACCCTCGACCGCGAGCACAAGGTCAACAGTTCAAGTGACGGCGACTTTCGCTCCGACGACGAAGCGATGGCACATGCCTACGAGTTGGCGACGACTTGTCCCGGCGTGGAGGTTTGGTGCGGTAGGCGGATGGTTGCTCGTGTCCCAAACCTCGGTTCAAACAGCAACAGGCGCCCGCCTCTGAGAAGCCATAATGCACCCTGAGGTCGTCAACTACCGCGGCTACAGGCTCGGAGTTTATCCGCCCTTCGCCCAAGGCTTCTGGAGAGTTCTTGTTCACCGGGACCCAGCGTTGCCAGACATCTCCTTCTTTGGCGCGCGGGATAGTCGCGAAGCAGCTATCAAACGAGCAAAGGAGCGGATCGACTTGGCTCTCGACGGTGCATAAAGCATCGATATTGGACAAACCGACTGCGACTTGGGTCGGCTTGACGGCGCCTGACATCCCCTACGGCGCTGCGCGCGCCCGCTCCGCCATCGCCAGCGTGCTAAGCCTGTCCGCGCTTACAAGGCGCCCATAAGGTCCCCATACCTCAAGGTGAGAATGCTTGCCGCAGATGCGGAACAGCGCGTGCATCTGGACCTCGGCTTCGACGGCCGTTGCTGCTGTTCGTTCCAAGGGCATCGAGGACATTGCCCCCGTTGCGATGATCGTGAAGTTCGCCATGGTGAGCATCAGGCGCCGTCACTCGGTTCGACGCAAACGACAGTCGTCTCTACGCGGCCACCTCTGCGACCTCCTTAAGCCACAATGACCACGTCAACCAGGAGGGAACCTTGGCCAACATCACCCCTGCCCGCCTGTTGCCCACTACGCTCCTGATGATCGTCTCAGGGATGCCGGCCTGTTCGGCTCTGGTGATAAACCAGCGCCTGAACGAGTGGATGTTAGTCAGAGCTCGACGCTGCACCTCGCGAGCATCATGCACCCCAACAACCTGCCGGCAGCGCCTAAGGGCCTTCTAGATCGCATTCTGCGTTGACGACCCGGCTTCGGCTCCGGGCCAAGCTCAGCCATGACACAAGCCTCGCTACCCTGCCCCGCCGCGCGCCGCTTGCGTCGTTGTCATTCAGCAAGGGGACAGTAAGGTGCTACTGGCAGCGTTTCGCTCGGAGAGTGCCGCCCCTTCATTCATCCGGAACCGGGTTGCCCGTGAGACAGAAATCATGGTGGACGAAAGCACGGCCTGGAACGACCTCCACGCGCGCTACGTCGTTAAGACCATCAATCACCAGCTCGCTCATAGCGACAACGGCGCTTGCGCGAACGGAGCGGAAAGCTTCTTCAGCCGCATGCGCCGCGCCGAGATTGGTCATCACCACCACATTGCTGGCGTTTATCCTAGCCGAAGCGCCCAAGAGAGTGCATGGCGTGAAGATTACCGCCGTGCACCGAACGGCTCACAGGTTTCCGGTGTCGTTGCTCTGGCCCTAAAGGCCGATCCAAGCGTGGATACTTGCGGGTTTGCAGAGAGTAATTTGACCTCTTTCAAGCTGACGTTAGCGGCGAACTATCTAGCAAAGCGTCTTAAAAGAACGGATGCTGGCGGTTACCAACACGTTGCCTTTGTCATCGGTCAACTGGACTAAGTGGACGCATCGCGCAGTGGCTAGGATGACGGCATTGTCCAACCCGCCGTGTTGTTGGATGGCTGTCAAAGCACGTTGGCTCATTGTAGCGGTGCCGCTCGCAACACCTTTAATCCGTCCATCCATGCGGCGTCTTTGTCAATGCTGGCGTCGTCTTCGTCCACCAAGCCCCCCGCGCCATCCTCGACCTCCCGTGGCCATGACATATATCAGGCCCGACGCTGAACCTAAGCCGTCCGTAACTCCCTGACGTGCTCGACCACCTGGCTCGCGACGTGACGATCCAACGAGCCCCTCTGCCGCGTGCGTGGCGGACTTACCGTGCCCGGTTCAAGTCGGTTTCGGAAGTTCTGTGGGCCTCCAGGCCGCGCGGACACCACTGCCCAGTGGTTGAAAGGTAGCAAGGCGCCGCCCTTCCAAGACACTCAAGGGGCGATCCATAATCGTCTGGATACACCTCAGTGGCACAAGGATGCCGCCTTCATCGACGCCGCCTTGCGGGAGCTGCGAGTTGCAGGTGACGCCGGGGCGAGGGCGGCGAGACGGCCGATGAAGATGCGGCCGTCGCGATTTAAGAGGACAGCGTCGACGTTGGGGTAGTAGGAAAGGTTGCTCAAGGGGTGTTTTTCGCCAGAAGAAGCGGGCGAGTCTTTTTGACTAAGAACCGCTCGCCTCGATACTGCGCGGCTGACCGGTCGCGGTGGCGAAAACAGCGCTCGCCCAGCCACCAGCCGGCCGGGCTTTACGGGATGTGAAGCGCCTCCGTGCCGATCCAGGTGATGACGAGCTTGGTCGCCGCGGTGCCGGACACAACCGAGCCGTTCACGTCGTAACCAATCGCCCAGTGGTATTTGGTGGAGGCGGCGGTGACGGAGCCGTCGACCAGCCCCGAGTTATAGCTGTAGGCGCCTTCGATGGTCATTTGCGGCGGCAGGCCACCGCTGGTCAGCGGCGCGAAGAAGAGGGTGATGGTCTCGCTCGCGGTATTGTAGGCCTGCGTGCCGGAGGAGGTGACGCGGCGCTGGAGGATGTAGGTGCCGGCGGCATTGCCTGCGGCGTTCTGTATGGAGCCGCCCTCATATTGCCAGAGTCCGCCGCCGTCGGCGTCGGCGTCGTTGCTGAGGGTCGAACGGACCAGCGAGAGGGTTGCCGAGCCGGCGAAGGCGCTGGCGGAAAAGAGGCCCAGCGTGTCAGCAATGATAATCCGCACTCTCATTACATCGGATTGGCCCAACATGCGCCTTTCAACAATCCCAATTAGCTCGGCGAGCGAAGTTCCGCCCCCGCAGGTTCGATCAAAACCGATGAAAGAATGCCAATCACCCCTTGTGGCGGGTCAGCCTCGTCACTTGAAAGATAGTGACTGCGTTCGCGCGTGGACGAGGCCTTCGCTTCAATGCGGAGGTTCCCAATAGAGAAGTCATACCTCTCAAACGGATCGGCATGCCAGGCGGAGGCGGCCAGATGCGCGTCCCTGGCGGCGGCTAGAACCAGAAGTTCGCCAACAAGACCCGTTACTGCCTTACGGGGTCGACGTTTCAACTTCACGAATAGCGCAACCAACTCATCGATCGAGGCTGTAAGGGAAGTCATAGATGGGCACGCGCCAAGAATACCAATAAGCAAGTCTATTACGTGGGCAAAGTAAGTTTCGACGCTGCGCTCGCGAGATAAACACAAAATCGCTGTCAACGACTCCTCGCGCTCAACCTCCCCTGGCGATGCAATGCGGCATGGTACGCCGAAGCGCGCTTCTATTCCGGCAAGGCGCAGAGGAACGGTTCGCGCCGCGCTTGAAGTTCGAACGAGGAGTGCCGCGGCTCCGGATGATTCACGGGCTGCATAGTAGGCTGTCTTGCCAGGCAACTGAATAACATGAAAGCTCCCAACTCCGCCTGGAACTGTCAGCCTGGCGAGCAGCGTTAAGAAACTAGCAGTCACATCTCCTCGCGCTGACCAGCTTGCAACTGGACAAGCCATGCTCGCGCCAATGGTGGCGGGATGTAAATGGCAATTAGTGGAACCGCTGGCAGGAAAACGGGTCCATTTCGTACACGTGTCAAGTCATAGCGATGCAACTGGATCAGGCGGCAAGGTCGACACCTGGGCGGTGTTGTCCCGCGCTATATGACGCCCACAGCGGTATGGCGGTCGACCCCGGGCGCTCCAAGGCTTACGTCAAGGTCGAGAGGCCTTTCGGCGGCGCGGGCTTGTTGCTGAAAGGCGAGATGCTCCCCCTGGCGGTAGAGGCCGACCCGATCTGCATCAGCCGCCGCTTGGCGACGAGCCGCCCGGGTCGCCCAAGCCCCAATGCCGTCGAGGTAGGAGGTCATTACACAACGGTATGAAGCAATCCTCAATTGGAACTTACGTGATGCCGCCGTCCAAAAATGTCCTAATCTGATTAAAAAACTGAGTGGGCAACTTCAAGATTAGCGCCCGCTTGGTTCGATATGTTAGCTTCGTCAACAGCCTCGATGCGGGTGCGAGAGAGAAACAACGCCTTAAAGTCGCTCACAGCACGTTAAGTCGGGTTGCATTACGTCAGCGATCGTCGGATCAGACTAGACTTGCCAACGCGCGGCTTGTAAGTTTATTTAAGGAAAAGGGGCATCATGGCAGTTCCGGAACTCGACGAGATTGCTCAAAAGCTCAAAAGTAAGACACCAGTATTGCCTGTTACCGTTCGAACCTTCCTGTCGTGGTTCGGCGCTCAGCGACGGGGCGCCTACGTAGTCGAGAGGATTAGGGCGCAACTTGATGATGCTGGGATAGTGACCTACCCCGATTTCGAGGAAACGTGGGTTGACGACCCAATTGGTTTTCTTCTTTTGGGAACTGCCGAGGCCGATAATGCCCAGATAATTGAGGATGAATCTGCAATGCCAATAGAGGATGGGATTGCAGATGCGAATGCCCCCAGTTCAGAGAACATCCTGAAGACAAGAGCCGACCCACTTTATCGTGTCAGTAAACTCAAAGCGTCCAACCGGCCGGTCACAAGTGTAAGCCCGGATCAGACGCTTTCTTTCATTGTTGCAACTATGATGGTTACTGGCTACTCCCAACTTCCGGTCATGTCGGACGAAAGAAACGTTAGAGGCTTTGTAAGTTGGAAGTCTATTGGTAAAAGGATGGCGCTCGACGTTCAGGTGAAATTTGCAAGAGATTGCATGGAGCCTTACGAGCCTTTTTTTGAAGTCAGGTCTGATTCTTCTCTCTTTGAAGCCATTCCCGTTATCATGAGAAATGACTTTGTTTTAGTTCGCGGCAAAGAAAACAAGATTACGGGAATTATCACTCCTACGGACTTAGCTGAACAATTTCGTGATCTCACTCAGCACTTTCTCGTGTTAAACGAGATTGAAAACATCCTCAGAGATCTCATTCGTTCGAGTTTTTCGATCGAAACCATCGCGGGTGTCTGCGAAGCGAACGGCAGCCGCCCTGGGCGGTCTCTACAAGCAGTAGAAGAAATGGGCTTCGGAGAATACATACTACTATTGGATCATCCTGAACGGTGGGCGACTGTCGGACTCAAAATTGACCGCAACTTCTTTTGCACTCAGCTGCATCGAGTTCGGGCACTTAGGAACAATACGATGCACTTCGGTCCCGAAGGCCCCTCAGATGACGAGTTGTCTTTCCTCCATGATTTTACGAAGTTCCTTGCCGAGATTAGGAACATACAATCTTCAGGAAGGCGAACAAGTTAACGTTGTGTGGATACATTGAAAAGAACGTGGGCTACCATGTCCGTTTCCTAGGCCCCGCGGCTGCTCCGCAAATATCCGTTTTAAGCACAATGCCGCCGATACTAAGCATGGCGTTGCGTCAGCATCGAGTCGTTCGTGCCTCACCGACGCAAACCTGTATAGTGCATTTGGCTCAATGTGCACTATGACGCACTTCCAACGGGAGAGCTTTAGTTTTGCTGGTTTTTGAGGTGATAACGACCGGATCTGGTCGAAGGCAGAACGGCAGCTTTGTAT
The DNA here is from genome assembly GCA_965198825.1 of Acetobacteraceae bacterium. Lineage (GTDB taxonomy): Bacteria > Pseudomonadota > Alphaproteobacteria > Acetobacterales > Acetobacteraceae > BOG-908. Next base: position 1,697,401 of record CBDAQB010000003.1, read on the forward strand.
CGTTCGGCTGCGGCAAGCAATTTTCAGCCTAGGCAATTTGATCTTAGCGGCGCCGACCTAGCGTCGCCTTTGCAAATCCAAAGATTGGATACCGCGCTGCAAACACCTGACATAGATAGAGGCCACGAATAGCTGCTTTTACACGCTAGCCGAGCCTCACTCCGGGAAATCGAGGCTGTTGACTAAGGCTGCAAAACCGGGCTCGCCTCGAATGGGATCGAGCAGCGGATCCGTTTTGATGAGAGTGAGGCCAGAGTCCTTGAGCTCCTTGGCTTTTACCAGCCACCGAATGGCTTGATCTGGCCTACCCCACTGAGCATTAATCACCGCATAGACGTAGGCGAGGCTGTCACCCATCGTTTGATGGAGCCTGTCGAAGGCTTTGACGGCTGCGCCGTGGCGTCCCACCGCGTGGTCGACGATCGCCCGGCATTCCAGCAATTCCCAGTCGCTTCCGCCTTCGCACAACGCCTGGGCACGTTCGGGATGCCCCATGGCGACGAAGGCGGAAGCGCGCTCCAGTTGCAGATCGGGGAGATCTGGTGTCCCTACCGCGGCAGCGTGCTGATAAGCGCTGAACGCCCCGTCGAAGTCGCGCGTGATGCGCAAAATCCAACCGAGTTCGAGCCACGCATCCTCGTGTAAGGGATCGAGGGCGACCGCACGTCGGGCTGCGCTTAGCGCCTCGCCGGTATGACCGACGTAGACTGCGATGACGCCGAACAGGAGGTTGATCGGTGCGTCGCTTGGCGTGAGTTGCTCCGCTTCGCGGGCTTCACTCCAGGCATCTCGGAAATTGAGGTAGCCATTAGCAAGAACCGTCGCCCTGGCGATATGTGTCGACCCGTGGTCCGGTGCCAGTTCGACGGCGCGGTCGGCGGCAGCCAATGCATCCTGATACAACGGCGATGGAAGGTCCGATGCGTCGCCGATCCCGGCGATGAAAGTCAGCGCCAAGGCTTTGCCCACATAGGCGAAGGCGTAGCCAGGATCGAGTGAGATGGCTGCATTAAAGTTCGCCAGCGCCGCTCGATAGCTTTGCAATGCGGGATGCCTGTTTTCCTCGAGGCCGTGCAGAAAAGCGTCAATGGCGTCGCCGTTGGTCGAGGCGCCCCGGACCAAGCTGGACGCTTGGTTGCCGGCGAGCGTCACCTGCAGGGCGTTGGTCACGGCATCGGCGATGCTCGTTTCCATTCTCCGCATGTCCTGCAGTTCGGTATCGAACGACCGGGACCAAAGCTTAAACCCAGTGTGGGCGTCGGTCAGCCGTGCTTCGATGCGCAGGTGATCGCCCTGCCGGCGCAAGCTGCCTTCAAGGATGGCGGAAACGTTGAGTATCTTTGCGATATCCAGGATCGTCGCAGATCTGCCTTTGAAGAAGAATGCGGAGGTTCGGGCGGTAACCTGTATCGCGCCCACCTGGCTCAAGGATGCGATCAGTTCCTCGGATAAGCCATCCGACAGATACTCCTGCTTGGGATCGCCGCTCATGTTGGAGAACGCCAGTACGGCGACCGAGTGGGGCGGTGGGTTGAAGGCTTGGCCGCTGACGCCCTCCAGGGACAGGCGCGCAGGCCAGACCGTTTTCCAGGCCACCGTCGCCGCTGCGAGGAGCGCCGCCATAGCCATCGCCCCCAAGACCGGCCAACGATGGGCCACCAGAGCCGCGGCCTGGGCGACAACTGCTTTCGCCCCTTGCGCTCCAGGCGGCTCGGCCAGGCCGGCCCCACCCGCGGAGACTGCCGGCGGCGCGTCATCGACAAACTGATACCCCCGGTGCGGTACCGTGATGATCAGCTCCGCGCCGCCATGCGCCGCCAGGACCCGGCGGAGCGTGGACATCTGCACCGACAGGTTATTCTCGCCCACCACCACGCCGCGCCACACGTGCCCCACGATCTCATCCCGCGACACCACCCGCTCCCGGCAGGCGACGAGATATTCAAGGATGTCGAAGGCTCGGGCGTGTAGTGCCACCGCCTGCCCGTCCACCAGAAGGACGCGCCGTGTCACATCCATCCTAAAACGGCCGAACGCGAAGGCGGCAACGTCATGCAAATGGCATATCCCGTCTGGCACAGCGCGACCGTTCTACCCGAGGCGCGTTCCGATTGCACCAAAATCGAAAGGAATAAACCGTTGATCGCGCTGCATTTAGGCAAATTTAGCCGCAGCTAGCCCCGATTGACTTCCAGCCTCCCGAACCTCGGTCCTATCGCTGTCCCCGCCACAGGCAGCATGCGCAGCGACCGGCGGAGCCCGCCCAGACTGCCGGCCGCATCAAGGGCAGAACGCCGATCGACCGGCCGATTAGGGGTCACATCATGTTCGCTTATTCACGCCTGCTATTCACCTTGTCGCTTGGTCTATGCGCCGCCGCCGCCTGTCTACCAGGCGCCGCCAGGGCGGCGGACTCCTCTGAACTGATTGCAACGGTGAACGCCGACGATCTCGATCTGACCACCTCCGCCGGCGTCGCCATGCTGCGTCACCGCGTGGCCTTGGCCGCCCGGAACGTCTGCGCATGGGCCGATCCCGTCAAGAGGATGGAGTACGACGCCTTTGCCGATTGCGTGCTCGCTGCGGCCCGCAAGGCCGAGCCGCAAACACTGGCGATGGTGGCGCAAGCCGGAAAACCAGCGGAGCTCGCCGCCACCACCGCCCACCAGTAGCTGCCCGACCCGCGTTTGATCCTTCGGAACATCGTCCGCGAAGGGAACGCTCCTGCGGGACATCATAGGAGAGCAAAATGAAATATCTCACCCTCGCCGCTCTGGCCATCACCACACTCGCCGCCGCATCGCAACGTGCCGAAGCCTGCAATCCCATGCTGAACCCGAACTACGGCAAGCACGTAGCCCCCAGTGCACTTCCCGTCTCCATGCTGGCGGCAAATGCCCCTGCCGTTTACTACGGCGCCACCATCGTCGGCCTCTGGCACGATGTGCACACCGCCAGCGACGGGACCCTCTTTCTCGAGGGGTACGACACCTGGAACAGCGACGGCACCGAGAACGAGCTAGGCAACCTTCCTCCAGCCGGCGGCAATCTCTGCGTGGGCGCGTGGCATCAGAACGGCAGGATCGTCAACCTTACCAGCCACGTCGCCTGGGTCTACGACCTGAACAACAACTACATCGGCCCGCTGCTCTTCACCGAGCAGAACATCGTCTCGGGCAATGGTTTTAAATACACCGGCACTTTCGACGCCAAATTCTTCGACACCAACGGCAACGTGCTGCATGAAATCACCGGAACAACCACAGCCGATCGCCTTCGCTAGTCCCAGTCACCGCCTATACAGGGCGGGCGTCATCGACAGCCCGCCCTGTACCCTCCGATGCCTTTGCTGGCGCTAGTGATGAGGAGGGCCGGCATCGGCCGGTTTCGGCTCACGTCGCCGTTTAACGGCGGCAGTTCGTTCTTCAGGTCCTATAGAGCTTCATCAGTTAGTCTCGCCAAGCGCCGGCTCAGAGTCGCTGAAGCGCAGCTTCTCAAACACGCGCGTTCGCTGCGCAACGTCGTCGGCAGCAGCTTGCCGGTCCTCGATGCAAAGTAAATGCGCGGTTACAGCTGGCTTGGGAATAGATGACGATGTCCTTAGCCGCCGGGCGCGAGCGCGCGTTGCTGGACGTCGCGACTCCCGTCTGCGGCCGTGTCGTAGGATGCCACGCCGCTACCCTGCCGTTTCGCCCTGTAAAGGGCCCGGTCGGCACAGGTCGTAAGATCATCGAGGTTGCCGTAATCCGCGGAGAATACGTACCCTACACTCGTGCCGATAAGAATCTCGTGGCCATCAATCCTGTAGGGCTCGGCCACGTCGCGGACGATTCGCCGAGCCAGCATCTGAACCTCAGTCGGGTGGCGCACCTCCGTTTGCAAGACAACAAATTCGTCGCCGCCCAGCCGCGCGGCAAAGTCGCTCTTGCGTAGGACGTTTTGCAACCGGGCCGCGACGGCGACCAGCAGGGCATCGCCGACGGGATGGCCGTGGAGATCGTTGACCGACTTGAACCGATCTAGGTCGAGACAAAGTAAGGCAACACCACCATATCCGGACCTGGACGCGTGGTTTTCAAACGCTTCGCGCAAGGCGAGGCGATTGCCCAACCCGGTAAGATGATCGTTGCGCGCCAAGGTCGCAAACGTGCTGATTGTCGTGATGCGTGTGGAGACTAGCCGGTAGCGGCCGATGATAGCGTGTATTCCACCAGCCAGAAAGACTGACAAGAAGAACCCAAGTATCGGTCCTGTCAGGTGCGGCTGACGAATGGTCGCAAAAATCAGCGGAACGGTCGCGATGGCGATGCTGGGAATGCTTATGCGGGGTCGAACCGCCAGGCCAGCTGTGACGCCCCCGCCGTAACCGAAGACCAGCGCGACGACGACGGCCTGAATGTCCACACTCGATTTTGAGTAGGCCGCCGTTGAAAAAACCCCGAAGCAAACGGCAAATCCCAGATAACAATAAGCGAAATGCAGCTCCATCTGGCGGGCCCGCACACCGGTCAAAGCTGGATCGCGAGCCGCTCTTCGATAACACAACAAAATGGCGACGCGACCGAGAACGGCAGTTGCGCCGGCGACAAAGATGCTGATGAGAAGCGCATCTGGCTTTTCAGAGACGACTAGAAGCCCGGCGATCATGAAGCAAAGCGCCATTATGATCGTTGGCAGCAAAGTGTCGAACAGATCACGAATTAATTGGACGTACGTCTGCTCCGGTAGCTCCGATTTAGACGTTAGGAAACCACTTCCGCCTTTCATTGTCCTATTCTTGGATGATTGCGCGACTGGATTATTGCTGAGGTTGTAGGTCGCGAAATGCCTTCTCTGGTTTGTAGGCCAACGGTGCTTAAGCTTCGTTGAAGAGAACTCAGGAACCGGCTTCCTTCCGCACATCTTCCAGCCATGCCCCGTTCTCTCGCGCCTGGCGATAAACGTCGCGCGCATCGAGTCAAGACGGCGGCGATTTAGCACACCGGTCATGGTTCAAGGCGTTCGAGAGTGCGCCAAAGTATCTTTACAACTGGAGATTGCGCCGGTTTCTTTTCTGATGCAAGGTCAAGCGGTGACCCACCTGCAGCCATCCATCCGCTCGGCCGTCGTCCAGCAGCCCAAACCGGCGCCTGCGGGGTGGGCGCAAAGCGGGTCGAAGCTGCCTTCAGGCTGCCAGGGGTGCAGGGGCGACATCGCGAGCTTTCCGTTCACGATGGCCTTTCAACCGATCGTTGACCTCGAGAACTGCCGGATCGATGCTTACGAGGCTCTCGTGCGCGGCCCGAACGGCGAAGGTGCCAGGCATGTGCTTGACCAGGTGAACGGCGCTAATCTCTATGCCTTCGACCAGGCTTGTAGAGTGAAGGCTATAGAGTTGGCGGCACGTCTTGGTGTCGATCGTCAGCTGAGCATCAACTTCCTGCCCAACGCGGTCTACGAGCCGCGCGCGTGCATCAAGGCGACGCTTGAGGTGGCCTTGAGGACTGGTTTCGACCCTCGTCGCCTGACCTTCGAGATTGTCGAGACGGAGGCGATTGCGGACACCGGGCACCTGCTTCGGATCATCCACGAATATCGCCTACAAGGTTTTAAGATCGCATTGGACGATTTCTCGACCGGCTATTCCGGTTTGTCGCGGCTGGCGGAACTCAGGCCTGATATCATCAAGATCGACCGGGCCCTGGTCAAGGACTGCGACCGGGATCAGGTCCGCCTCGCCATTGCGGCTAGCGTCATCGCCCTTGGGCAAGCGATAGGGGTCAAAACAGTCATCGAGGGCGTGGAGACAAGAGAGGAGGTCGATGCCTTGCGCGGCGTCGGAGCCAGGTTCATGCAGGGTTTCTTTTTCGCAAGGCCGATGTTTGAAGGTGTCTGCAACGATGTGGACATTCAATCCAAGGTCGAAATCCGCCGTTCAGTGTAATAATGTAACCACAAACTCACTAGAAGCTACATTTTAACCGTGGGTCAATATCTCCGCGCCAAAAGGAAAATTCACTTAGTGCGTGGGGGGCTGATGCAGATACGATTGCTGAGACAGGAGCGCTTGGCGGCGACCACTCGTCATTGTCGGTAACAATGCCATAGTTGGTGTTGTCCAGGCCTAGCGGGCGGAGTCACTCGCAACCGCGCCTAACGCTAGCCTCAGCGGCTACTTCAATCCTGCGCACGTTATACTCGCCGTCGATTGAAGGGTTTTCCGTGTTTCGTGGCGCCGATCAAGCAGGCCGTCCTAATGAACTTCCCATTGACGATGTATTATCTGCCTGTGCACCGGCATTGAAAATTGCCCCCATCCATGCCTGGGAAGCAGCACGCTGGTTAAGTTAGCCTTGTCCTATGCCGCATGTCAGACGAGTTCTGGGCATCCGAAGGGGGTCATTATTGGGCGCCGATGGGGGTCAAAGTTGGATGCTGATTGACACATTGCAATTGACAGTGGTGGGTACGTCAGCTTCCGGAGTGAGGGTGGAGGGTTGGCAGGGTCGATGCCGTTGGTGCACGCAACTCCCGAAAAGGTCCACTAACTTCGGCGCCGAAGCATTACAAAGTCCTGCAAACCCGCGACGGCATCGACAATAGCCAGGATTTCGAAATACTCACCCCATCGCTGCACGATATAAGGACGGCTGTGCATGGCGGCCCGGTAATAATCCTTGTCTGCAATAACGTCGTCTAATGCCCCGTCGCGTGACAGGTCGAGGTAGCCCTGCTCCTGCACTTGGCGATAGAGCGCCGGTGGAAAACGATTATAGGCATATTGCGTCGGGCCCTGAACCGAAAGAAAGAGCATCGCGCCCGGCCTAGTGATCCTCCGCAGTTCAGCGAGCCACTTCCACTGATCGTCTTCTTGCAGATGGGTCATTACTGAAAGGCCAGTCACAAGATCGAACTCACCATCTTCGAACATCGTCGGCGGTCGCAGCGGCACTGTCTCGAATCGTGCACCCGCATAGGCAGTGCGGCACCAGGCGATGTTGTCAGGGTCAATGTCCGCACCGGTCACTTTGCAGGATGTCTCACCCAGCATGTAGCGGGTTACCCTGCCTGCCCCGCAGCCCCAGTCGAGGATGCGTGGGAAGTCCTGCCAGCCAAGGCCCATCTCGCCAAGTAGGTTCTCGATATTCTTAAAGATCATGGCGCCGCCCATGGCGAAGCGGGTGACGTCGGTGTCTCCAATGACTCGCTTGATGTTCGGCACAGGCGGAAACAGGAAACGCTCAAGGGATGGGTTCTTGAAGTGGATCGCCTGACGCCAGTTCGTCGGAACATACTGTCCGGTCGGTGAAGCATCAAACCGCCAGAACGCGGCAGCGCGAAGCTGGTCTAGGTGTTGGGTCATCGTCATGCGAGTTACAAAGCCCATGCCTTGGACTTCGGGAAAGCGGGAGGCCAATTCGGGGTCGAGAACTGGGTATTCGACCCGATCGAAGCGCATGCCGTTTACGAAGAACGCCATGTTGTCCGTGAGGCCCTCAGGTGCCCCAGCATAGCCTTGCAGCGACAGACCATCGGGCGTCATAGCGATAGCGCCAGGAAGAAACGGCATGTGGCGCAGCGCGGCACTTTGCATCTCACGGCCCGTTAAACGGTCGAGTTCCGCCAACAACGGCACCGGACCAGCTGTAGGGGAAGCAGCAACAGTCGCAGTAGGGCCGGGACGTGGCGTTACCGACGCTTTGCTTGCAAGTCTCGACTGCTCCGCGCGCAGCAGCTCATGCTCGGCCTGCAACGAGGTGCTCTCGCCAGCAAGACGGCCTACCTCGTGGTTGAGGGTGCGCACGGCCTCATGCAGCCGTCGCGCCGGGGGAAAGAGGAGGGACAGGCGAGTCGCAAGCGAGGGCTTCTGCATAGAAGTAGTCGGCTCCGTTCTAACTTGGTCGAGGACGCTGGACTATGCGCCGAGTTTTCGGCCGTGCAACGCATCTACAACAGCCTGTGGACATGGACGCTGGGCGAGCCCCTGCTGCCCGGCAAAGTTCCATCAGCTGCATGCAGGCATCTATGTTGTTTCCGCGCCCAAGATCAAGCAAGGCCAGCAACGTCCCGTCGAAGCCGGACGCGCCCGCGCGCCTCTGCTCGCGGCCGTGTGTTTCCCAACGTCAACTAGTATGTTGGATGCGGCCATGTTAGGCCATTTTGGCTTCGGGAGTGATTCTATCGATGGCCGAGCTCATCTTGCCGCCAAGCTTTCCCAGGCCATCCGTTTCCAGAGAGCTATCTCCCTTCGACACGATGCACGATGGGCGCGACGGCCATTATCTCGAGGTCGGCATATCGGCGCTTCAGGCGATCGAGGCAGCGCTCGGTGGTGTGCCTGTGCCATCCAGCATCCTTGACTTGCCGTGTGGGTTTGGCCGTGTCGCCCGTATGCTGCGCGCAACCTACCCACAAGCGGAGCTGACTGTCTGCGATCTCGACCATGCCGCTGTCGATTTCAGCAAGCGCGCGTTCAATGCGCGAGGCGTCTATTCGACGGCAAATTTTCGGGATCTGCATCTGGGCAGCACGTTCGACCTAATTTGGGTGGGATCGCTGCTGACGCATCTGCCCGAGCATCAAACACGACAATTTTTTGACTTCGCATTGCGCCACATGGGTCCTAATAGCCGCCTTGTGATAACGAGCCACGGGCAATATGTGGCGGAGCGGCTACGCATCACGACCTACGGGCTGACGGAGGCAGCGGCTTGCGGACTGCTCGGCCAGTATCTGGTGAATGGCTACGCCTACCGAGGCTACGGCGGCAATCCGGAATACGGCATATCGCTCGCCGTGCGCGCCTGGTACGAGACGCTGTTCGAAGGCAGTGCGTTGCGCCTGGAAAGTTACGTCGAACAGGGCTGGGACAGGCACCAGGACGTACTTGTGATACGGCGGGCGTCGCGCGGCGGTTCGCAGGCTCACGACGTCGCGCGAATGGAACGCCCTTTCGAGCGCTCGAACGTGCCCTTGCCGTTGCCTGGCGTTGATCAGGACGCTCTGGATTGCGCGAGTCCGGCAGGCTTCGACGAGGCTTATTACCGGCAGCACTCCCCCGATGTTGCCGCCGCGGTCGACCAGGGGGTTTTCGCCTCAGGATTGCAGCACTATCTCGCCTACGGCTGGCGCGAGGGCAGGCCACCCTTCGACCCGGCTGCAGCCTATACGGAAAAGGCACCGCAATATCGCAATGCTCCTCCAGGCTGACTATCGAGCTTAGCTCAAAGCGATTACGAGAAAGCCTACTCATACGGGCATTATCGACGACAAGGCTTTTCGATGATTATGTGAGGGTGCGTTTTCTGTCCTCTTGGTTGCTCAGGAACAACCAGGCTTTGAGCAAATCCATTTGCCGCACGTGCGACCTTTTGGCTCCAACCTCACGCTCCAGGTGCTCCACTGGCACCCATCGTCCCCACGTGTTGTTCGGCTGCAAAGCGGCCCCGCTGCTTCTCTGGCCACGTGTAGATGCCGCCTTGAGGGCCTGAACCAAAGGCCCAGTGCTTGAGCCTCAGCATCGAAACGGTGATCAGATCGTCCGTGTTGAGGAAATAAAGCAGCAGCAGGTCGGCGCGGCGGTGACCAGCCAGCCCGGCGTAGAGCCGCGCTCGTGGTGCTGTCCGATCCTCGAGGTTCCTGTTCGACCAGGCCTCCAGAAAGAGATTGCCGGTCCAATGGCGCTCCACCTTGATCTCCAGGCCGCGCAGGGTGTCGGCGTCCGTGTTCATGAAGACACCGTCAAAGGGACCTTTGCATGGCGCGAGGCGCGCTCTGCCCAAATAGGATGGAGCACCACAAGGCCGCGGTGCTCCATCGGAGAGGATTCCATGAAGGCGTTCACGGCACGTCAGGCGGATAACGCCAGGGTCGCGGCGGTGGCCCTAACAGGCTCCTGCGGTTTCGGGCGGCCCGTCGGCTCCACTGTATCCCACAGAACCGTTACGCTTACCCGACCGGTGTAATTCGAGTTCGCCCGCGTGGAGATCTAATGCAGGCATGCGCGCCGAATGGATCCGGACGCACGCCCTCTCCCAGCGCGAACGTCCAGCCTTCATCGGCCATCAGCCAATGGGCGATCGACAAACCGATGATCGAGTTGAGCCCTTTAAGCCGGCGAAAGATCAGCGTGCGATGCGCCCACGGGCAGGCGAGCGAGGCGTAGAGATGGTAGCGGCCGGCCTGCGGCGGGAAACGGCCACCGGGCTCGATCCTGCCGTTGAAGGCCGCCCGCGGCCGCGCAAACGCGCCTCCCTGCGTAGGAACCGCCTCTTCCGCGTTGGTCCAGCGTCCCCCGATGAGCTGGCCCATTACGCGCCCGCGCGAAGGCGAAGTGTCCAGTCCCGCAGCGCTGTAAGGAGGCTGGCCACGAACTTTCGCGTGGCCTCGTCGGTGAGCCCGCCGCTCGCATCGAAGCGCGTGTGCGCCGCGCTGATCATGACCTCCGGCTTGTTAAGCAGATGCGCGTCCAGGTAGACGAACATTCGGCGCAGGTCATACTGCGCACGCGCCGTGCCAAGGGCGCCGGGGCTCGCACCCATGATGGCCACAGGCTTGGTGGCGAACGGCTGGGAATTTGTCCGAGACACCCAGTCGATCGCGTTCTTGAGCCCACCCGGAACGGAGTAATTGTATTCCGGGGTCGAAATCAGCACGGCATCGGCGGATGCGATCGCGTGCTGCAGGCGGATGACGGCGGCCGGGAAAGCTGCGGCTTTCACGTCCTCGTTATAGATCGGAATGTCGGCGAGGCTTGCCTCCACGATATCGACGCCGTCCGGAGCAAGCTCCGCAGCGGCGCGCAGGGCGGCAGTGTTGTAAGACCCGCTCCGCAAGCTGCCGGAGATGGCGCAGAATGTGAGTCCTACCATGTCGTCTACTCCATTAGCGAGAAGCAAGTGACGGTCAGCGATTGACTCGCCAGCGCACTAACCTCGAAACAACCGAGATGTAAAACAAACCCGCCACCAACCGACATCATAACGCGAACCTTCCTCAATCAAAGATGCACTGAAAACTCCGTCATGCCGAAATCCTGCGAGTAGGCTTTAGCCGACCGCAGGAACGCGCCTGGTTCGAAGTGGACGAAGGCTGCGGTCAGGTCCAGGAACTTGTTGATCCGCCACGTGGCCTCGATTTGCTGCTCAACACCCGAGAAGCGTTGCGAATTGCCGTCCGGCACGACGAGCGGAAAGGTTGGCGCGGCGTAGAACGCGTCGCGGACGCTGTACCTCCAGAGACCTTCCAGCGTGTAGTTCACCGTCACAGAATGGAACGGATGCAGGCCAAGCACCGCGCCAACCTGGATCAGGTTGGCTGGCGCCTCGATAGTTGCTTCTGTGGAGTAGGCGTAGTTCGGATAAAGCGCGTTGAACGTGTGGACGGTTCCGCCGCCGCCGCTTAGGATGTCGGTGCGAATGCCCAACCGCGGCGTCCATGGCGCTTTGAACGTCCAACCGGCGTCGGCATGCGCAGCCCACGCCAGCACATCCTGCGAGGCCAACGTGCCCACCTGCCCGATGCAACCGATCGAACCGTCGAAGCCGTCTTTCGACGCGAGCAGGCGAAGCCCAAACGTGTGCGTCTGCTCCTTGCCTGCGTGCCGATAGAAGGCAACGTCCGGCATCGTGTCGCCATAATAGAACGCGGTGATTTTCACCGGGGCGATAAGCGCCGGCGATGCCGAAATATGCACACCCCAAAGTGTCTGTCCGGCCAGAATACGGTCGTCGAAGTAGCCGGGGTCGACGCTCACAGGCTTGACGAGGAACGCGTCAATACGGGCCTCGGGCAGGACGTAGAATGACTGGAGGCCATCCCAGACCTGCCGGACATTCGGGCCGTCCCGCAGCCCAATCAACGCGCCCTCGTCATAAGCCATCTCAAAGCGACCGCCGCGGACCGTCAAATTTCCGGGGCCGGCTGCAAATGCGTAGTCGATAAAGCCTTGCGCAAGGTCGCCGCGATCTATGTCCGTCGGCAGCGGCCCTGACGCGCGTCCCGCTTCGGTCTCATTGCCAAGCTGAACGAACACCTGAAAACCGTCATAATGCAGATCGGCAAAGATTTGTAGCCGATGAAGGTCGTAGGCGTTCAGGCCCTTGTCTCTGTAGCCGAGCAACGCGTTGCTGCTAACTTCAACGCGTTCTCGTAGATCGCCGCCGAAGGAGAGGTATTCACCTGTCGCGTCGCCAAGCGGAACGTATTTCAGATCGTCGTAAAGGTTTACGCGGGCGCCCTGCGCAGCGTATTGCGATACGTCGTCATCGTATCGGAAGGGAGAGCCCGCTTGCGCTCGCGCCTGCTGGTGCATCACGGCAGCAGCCAGAAACTGAAGCCCGATTCCGGCAACGAGGCCGCTACGCTTATTGCGCCCCACGCTCACGCGAGCCGACAAAGGCAACCCGATAGACGATCGGATCCACATGCTCGGCGAGCGCCCCGACCTCCTTGATGTGTGCCTGTGCCGGCGCGCTGGCCATCATGGCATCGAGATCGGCTTTGCTATCCCACTGCACGTAATTGACAACGCGACACCCATCCAGGCTTGCATGAACTGCAGCACCAATGAACCCAGTTAAGGACCGGGCATGCTGCTCGGTGAAGTCGCTGAGAGATTTGACGACGTCGCCTTGCTTACGTGGCACGACAGTGAAGGTGTTGATTAACGTAAATATGTCAGTGGAGTCATTGATGACGACACGCATGGCCACTGAACTCCGTCCCGGTCGAGACATATGGGGTTGAACACGAATGCGCCTAAAAAGCCGAGGCCTCAGCGTGAGGACCGTTCCGTTATCGCCGTGGTAAAATCTCTGTTGCCGATGTCCGATTACGCGTCTGCCAGCGGATGACAGGCGGCACGACGACAAGAGTGGTCGGAAAACTGACGATTGCTCCCAGGAGCCAACTGACGATAACGGCGCGAAGATACCCCGAACCAAAGCCCGCGTTGACCGCGATCATGAAAGCCGACATGACAGCGCTCTTGACCAGCGAGATGATCGCGTTGCCGGCGAGCTCCGCCCTGGTATAGCGAAAAGCCATTGGACGAAGATCGCCTTCGTAGAGTGGCCAGTTAGAGTTTGGAAATAATTTCCTCGGCCATGATGTTTTGTGCCTTTTGGCCTTCGGGCGTGCCGAAGTTGCTGACGAGCTCGGTGACGACCTGATTAACGACGGTGACCGTGATGCCCAGTTGGCGCAGCCGGTCGTAAGTGAGTGAATCGCCTAACGTCGACATCGTCCCGCAGCCGTCTGCGACGACCATGACCTTGTAGCCCTGCTTCTGAGCATCCACGGCAGCCCAGAACAGGCAAATGTCCGTCGTCAATCCGGCGAGTATGATGTTGGGCCGGGCCAATGCCTGCACGCCGGTGCGGAGATCGTCGGCGTCCCAGCAGCTCAATTCTCCGCCGCGCTTGAAGCGACGTTCGAATGCGTCGGGCGCGAGTTCGCTGATTTCCGGAATGGTGGGCCCGACGTAGTCTTCCATTGTGGTCGTGAGAACCAGGGGCATTGCGTATTCGACAGCCATTCGCGCGAGCACGCGGCAGCTCGCAATTGTCGTTGCTCTCGGTAGGCTCTTGACCCAGTCAATCGTGGTTTTCTGGTGATCGACTAGCATGACGATGCTGTCTGTTTTTGTGAAACGCTCGAACTGCTGCAACGGCCGCTCCTCATGCATTGTTACGGATACGCCAAGCCAAGAAGGTTAGCCCCTTCGATTGACCAAGCGGCGGAGAGGGTCATACAAGCATCCGGGGAACGGGATAATCCGTAGAACTGGAAAACAGCTTACCACGTTTGGGATAAGGTGCTGGATGGACCATTTACGGGATCTGGCCCTGTTCGTTGCGGTCGCCGAGGTGAAAAGCTTCACAAAGGCTGCCGCCTTGCTCAGAATACCGACATCCACCCTCTCTCGCCGGATCGCCGAACTAGAGGCGTCCATGGAGCTCAAGCTGCTTGTTCGCAGCACGCGCCAGGTGGAACTGACCGAGGCCGGGGCCCTCTATATGTCTCTTGGAGAAGGAATCGTTGCTGCCGCGCGCGAAGCGCACCAGCAGGTGCGTGGTTTGGCTGAACGGCCGCAAGGCACGCTTCGCATGTCCGTGGAAGCTGAGATCGGCCCTCGACTGGTGGCACCCGTCTTGGCGGAGTACTGCGAGCGCTACCCCGAGGTGCGCGTCGATCTGGACCTGTCGCCGCGCCGGGTCGATTTGTTGTCCGAGGGGTTCAACCTTGCTCTCCGCATTGGCAGGCTGCCGGACTCCGGCCTGACCGTCCGTCGTTTGGCGATGCTTGGCGCTAGCCTGTACGCGGCGCCGTCTTACTTGAAACGCCACGGAACGCCCGAGCACCCTGCGGATCTGGGCGGTCACGCGCGCATCCATCTGCTGCATAAGGGAGACCATGGGGAATGGCGGCTGATGAAGGACGGCGAGGTAAGCGAGGTGTCCGCGAACAGCGTAATTTGCGCAAACAACATGACCATGATCCGCCACCTTGCGCGCTTCGGCATAGGGATTGCTGTGGTCGACGACCTCATGGCAAGCGAAGACGTGGCTCGGGGACTTCTGCAGCCAGTTTTGCCTGGCTGGGCGATGGAGCCACTTCCGCTGTCAATCCTAACCCCCACCCGCTTGCTCGCGGCCAAAACGCGCGCGTTCATCGATCTGCTGGCACAACACGCAATTGGGATGGTCGGCCTGAGCCCGTAATCCGGCTGGATCCGACCAGGTGCGGTGACCATCCCGTTTGCGAAAGCCGTATTCCGCAGTCGGCGGCTTTGCGATCCGGTAGATTGTATGAACGTCCGCTTCTGGGTCTTGCTTATTGGCCTTAAGGCGGCCGGAACTGGCGCAAAGCAGCCATTACTCTGACACCGTTTTACGTAGCGCTAGCATTAGGTCGTTCAAGCCGCAGGTGAGTTAAACCCGATAGTGCATTTTCCCTCATCTACACTATGGCCGCAATTTCACGCTCGCTGACGCCAGCGCTTGGCGCTACGAACCTGCGCTCACGCGTATCCACCCCGATCGTTCCCGTGATGCTATCCGGAATTTGCACCCGGAATATGACTCACGTCGTGTCGTGAGACTCCGATTATGTAGCGGTCAGCTCGCCATGCGGCGCAGTGACGGTCACTCGGCACCAGGTGCACTTTCACGCCTGGAGGTGATCTATGCGAAGCGTGTCGGCTGGCTGCGCCATATCGTTCGGCAGGTCGCGTAGTCGGTCCACTGCACCACCAAGCTTCCCGGCTTTCCCTAACCCCGCTTACTTAGCAAATGGGCAATAGTGCCGTCGTTGTCAGCCAACAAGCTAGGTGGAACGACTTCGAAGCCGGAAGTTCGGCCTGCGGCTACCTCACCCTATCCTGCTCAATTTACGACCAAGTGCCGAGGAGGCGCGTCCCGCAAGCGGATAAGCAGGCTAAAAAGCCCTATTATGGGGCAGACTCAACAACAGTTGGGATACCATGGTGGCTGTCTCGCCCCTTGATAACAGGCCTACCTACCGGCCCAGCAATCCTCTGAGGAACACGATGCATCGCTTGAAAAACAAGACCTGCGTCGTCACCGGCGCGGCGAGGGGCATCGGGCGCGCCATAGCCGCCCTCTTCCACGAGGAGGGCGGCTTGGTGGTTGCAACCGACATCGATGCGGCCGCTGGAGCGGAGACGGCGAGGGAAATTGGATGCCGGTTCGAGGTGCTCGACGTGCGTGAGGAGGCCCACTGGGTGCGACTGACCGAACTTGTGCCGACGGCTGATGTCTTGGTGAACAACGCCGGGGTGACGGGTTTCGAGGGCGGCTCTGTCGTCCACGATCCCGAACACGCCACCCTGGAGGACTGGCGCGAGGTCCACAGAGTAAACCTGGACGGGACGTTCCTGGGATGCCGATACGCCATCGGAGCAATGAAGGAGCGCGGCAGCGGTTCCATCATTAACGTCTCCTCACGGTCCGGTCTGGTCGGCATACCTCTCGCCGCTGCTTATGCGTCGTCCAAGGCTGGCGTCCGCAACCACACCAAAACGGTCGCGCTCTACTGCGCAGGGAAAGGCTGGCGGATACGGTGCAACTCTATCCACCCGGCGGCGATCCTGACGCCGATGTGGGAGCCGATGCTCGGTCACGGGCTTGACCGCGATGCAAGGATGCAAGCCCTAGTCGCCGACACGCCGCTAAAGCGCTTTGGCATGCCGGCGGAGGTCGCCGCAATCGCGCTAACTTTGGCTGCCGACGAGGCGACCTACGTGACCGGCACGGAAATCAATATTGATGGCGGCTTGTTGGCTGGATCCGCGGCCGCTCCAGGCTGACACCGACTGGCTTTCAGGCACCCATTCCCGCCCATTGTGAAGACTTCGACACGAAGTGTCCAAAAGTCGCAGGTAAGCGAGGCCGCCAAGCCCGCGCAGAACTAACCCAGGCTCTTGTTGGGTCTGCTCCATCATAGGGCTTTGATGCAGGTAATGCGCCCATTTGGCCCTTGAAAAGGCGTGCAATTAAAGCCGCCTAAGGAATACGATCGGCTGACACTTCATCGACCACATCCACGCAAGCCCCTGATCGCGGCCAAACACTTGACTTTGTTCAGGCCGCCTATCGCTGGGTATGAAGCCGGGTATGGCCTCAATTAATCCCCACAAATATTGTTTGTTATCAGTTTTCTACTCGATTGGTGTGTCGGTCACCTCTTCCGCCAAGGCTCTGCCACCTCAAGAGTGGATGATCTGGCAAGTAGATGTCGACGCAGTCTCGGCAAAGCGCTCAGAGTGCTGCGCCTCGATACAGTCTGCCATGGCCTCCAAGCCCCCAAATTGGAACGCGAGCTGGGAGCTGTACGCAGCGCAGGCGGCAACCTTTGTAGCCCGATCGGCGGCGCTCGCTGGCTCATCGATCCAAATGGCGTGCTGGACATACGCGCTCTCCGGGTCCGGCGGCGCAGGCCGGCTGGCGTAAGGAAAGTCCGTCCACCATCGGATTGGCATCGCCGGTGCGCAGCGTCGGAGGCCGCGGTGAACCAGCACGTGGTCGACGTGGCCGCCGACAGCGCGCGGCGCCCAGATCTCGGCGGGAGCGAAGATTTGCAAAAGCGGCGCAATTACGCTTGGAACATCGATCCAGGCCGCGTCGTCCTCTCGCACCGGCCCGAACAGCGCAGCCGCGTTCGCGTACCCGCGATGAGGCGCTTCCTTCAACGGGAGATGGCGATATTCCGCGCCGAGGATGCTACACGCCTTCGCGTCCTCTTCGCGGCGCAAAGCCATGTAGTCCACATCAGCCGGCAGACCCTTATCGAGCTGGCAGGCCAAGGCAAAGCCGCTTGGCCGCACCACGCTCGCCGTGAAGATGGTGGCGATGACAACACGCCAGCCGCACCGCACGCGTGTGGCCAATGCCGCACCGGCAGAAAAAGCCGCGTCGTCGAGATGCGGCGAAACTGCCAAAAGGGTTTGCGTCATAGCAGATGAGGCTGGCGCCTGAAGCGGCAGTCCGTCATTGGCAGCGCGGCATCGAATGCGCTGTCCGGGCGCGTCCCCGACAGGTGGTTGTAGAGCGACATGATTTGCGACGAGACCGCTTTCCAGCTGTATAGAAGGCGGCTTTGCTTCAACGCGTTCGCTGCCAATCGGTCGCGCAAGTCCCGATCGCCGATAAGCAATGCGAGTGCGCTTGAAAGCGCGGCCACATCGCCAGGCATGACAAGCCAACCATTCTCGGCATGCCTGACGCAGTCCACAACGCCGACAGCTTGGCAGGACAGAACAGGAAGTCCGCTTGCCATGGCTTCGAGGATCGTGTTCGAGAAGCCTTCCGAGTATGTTGGCGAGACGAAGATGTCGTGCGCCTGATAGATGGTGGGCGCCTGATCATAGTTGGCATATCCGCTGAAGCGTAGCCGTTCCGATGTGAGTCCGAGCGTTGCCGCCAGCTCACGCGCCGCTTGAAGGTCCGGTCCAATACCTGAAATTGTAGCGGTCCAAGCCGGGACGGAAGCATCCAGGCCTGCAAGCGCCTGGATGAAATCGAGAACGCCTTTCCTTCGATCCACCCGGCCGTGATAAAGCAGGCGGCATGGTGACGCCGCAACTCGTGCGGACGGTGTGAAGCGCGATGTGTCCACGGCGCCTGGCACAAGCGTGAAACGCGAGCGCGGGATGTCGAGCCGGTCCGCAACCTCACGTGCAAAACTTTCGCCGCCGATAAGCAAGGCGCTCGAATGCAGGCACGTGCGCTGCATCGCGAGGAGATGGGTTTCGCAGCAGGACCCCACCCAATGTCCGTCCCCCCCTTGAATGGAGACGATCACCGGAATACCGATGCGCTGCGACGCCAGCATCGCTGCCCAACCGGTCGGGTAGCCGTATTGCGCATGCAAAATATCGAAGGGACTAGCCTGGTGTTGGGCCACGATGACATCGACCAGGATTGCTATGTCGGTTTCGAAATCTCCTCGTTCCTGCTCACCGACAGACTCGATACCGATGACCTGCATACCGGATTGCAGCGGCGGCGGTCCACCGCCGTAAACTCCTGCGTGCTCGCCGCTGTAGTATTGGCTGAAAAGGACGACCTCATGTCCGGCGGCGGAGAGTTCACGCGTCAGGTTGGCGGCGTAGATGCTCATACCCGATATGGCGGGAAAGAATCTTCGGCTGATGAAGGCGATCCTCATCCGCCATGAGCTTTCAGCCAGGCGATTGCCTCGGGAATGGCCTGATGAGCGCGTGGGCTTTCACGCGAGAGCTCGACACACACGAGCTTTGCGAAGCCGATGTCCTGCAAGGCCTCCAGCACAGAGGGAACATTCATATCGCCTTCGCCGAAAGGCAGGTGCAGATGGATGCCGCGTTTCATGTCCTCGAGCGCGACTGTACCAAGCCGGTCGGCATAGCGCCTTACGGCAACAGCAGGATCGGTGTCTTCCGTCACCAGGCAGTGGCCGGTGTCCAGCGCCAAGGCCAGGTCGGAAACTGCCAGCGCCTCCCACTCTGCTGCCGTCTCGATGAGCATTCCTGGCTCCGGCTCGAACGCCGCGGTGACGTCATGGCGTTGCGCATAGCTGACGACTTTAAGAAGCCCATCGATCAACCAGGAGTGCGCGTCGTGACGTTCGACGCTGGGCAGGGGAACGCCGGACCAGAATGACACCGCCTCTGCCTGCAGGATTGCTGCGATATCGATAGATCGTTCGAGGAACTCTATACGGCGGGCGCGGCCGTCGGCGTTCGGCGAGACCAGTGTCGGCTCATGTTTCGCGCGCGGATCGAGCAGGAAGCGCGCGCCGGTCTCGACGACACAACCAAGACCCAGTTCGCGCAGCCGCTTCGCCAAGCGTTGCGCCTGGGCGGACCAGTCGGCTGCAAATGGATCCAGATGATGATGATCGAGCGTCAGCGCCACACCCTGATAACCGCTTTCGGCGATCAGAAGCAGCGCGTCGTCCAGTAGGTGATTGGCACAGCCGTTCGTATTGTAGGCGAAACGCAAGTTCATTCCTCAGCCGTACGCAAAGACGCGGCCGCGTGGTGTGCCTCCGGTTCACGATACAAGGAATAGAGAGGACCAACGATTTGGTTCGCAAGTCCTACGTCGAAGAACGGCTGAAACCCAAAGCGATCCAGAGCTGATTGCGTCAACCTGACCGGTTTGTGATCTTTGCTGCCTTTGTCACGGCAGACCAGAGGATGACCTCTCTCGATGAGCTTAGCCGTATTGCGCTCACCAATCCGGCTGTAGCTCATCGTTTCAACTTCCAAGCCAGGCACAATCACCTTTACGACCGCGATGCTCCGGTCAGCAGGCGACATATCGATGTAGAAAGTCTCCAGGCCTGCGGCCGCCAAGATCTGTTGAGCAAATGCTCCACGCCCGCGCGCATCGAGATCCGGCACTGAAGGCAGATCGCTGAACCGGCGCGTGGCCGTCTCCCGGAAGAGCGTAGGCCGCAGCCATGCTGCGAGATCGGCGGCCGATTTCGTGGACCAGTCCTGCATGGCGGAAAGGGCGCGTGCCTCGCCGGTTTTTGCATTGCCGCCGGAGCGTGCGAGGAACTGCTGAACATAGCCAGGCGGCGCGACGCGCTCGGCCAAACCAGGCGGACCATGTGCGAACGCCTTGCGTGCGCGTGAAGCCGCAAATTCGGTGAGCGCCTTTTGCAAGGCCGCATCGCGATCCGTGTGGCAGGCCTCGCCGCATGCCGTGATCATGATGGGGGTTGGAGAAGCCACGCCGCTCTTCTCGTGGCCCACGCAATAGAGATTGCAGAAGCCGAACTCGTCGGTGGCGAATTTCGGCAACACGCGTATGCCGGCCTGCTCGAATGCGGACAAGGTGCCCTGAACTGAGTCGGAAAGGTCCTTGCCAAGATCGAGGACAACGCCCTGATCGAGTGCCCGGAAGAGCAAACCGTTCCCATCACGCTGCAACAATTCGAAAAGACCATGGCTCACTGCCCAGCCGATATCCGGTCCCGCGCCAAGCCCGTTGGAGATGAGGGTCGTGAAAGGCTCGTAGCCCTCGGCGAATTCTTTGCGGCTGCAGGCTGCAACGTCGATTGGCACCAGAACGGTGGCGCCGTCGCTGGCACGCACCGCCTCGACCCAATCCAGTACGGTGTCGTATCCCACTGGCGATCCGGCTGGCAAGCACAGCGTGAAAGGATCGACAAGGGCATTGGCGCCGAGAGACGCGGAAAGCGCGGCCCAACTTCCGCTTATCCGGGATCGCTGTCTCGCCGCCAAGGCGGGAAAGACCATTTCCGCTACCTCACCCAGCGCGCCCAGAACGGCCTGACCTACCGTGGTCCCGTAGCCGACTCCGTAAGGCATGATGCCTTCCAAGGCTGGTTCGTCGGCGAACAACGCGACGACCCAGACGGGAACGCCGACGATGTCCAGTGTGGTGATGGGAAACGCGACGATCTCGCCAGCAGGCAAGGCGGCTATGTAGGCCTCAGCGGCCGCAGGCAGCTCGACCTCGTCCAGCCCTCGAATCCTGTGGCGCAAAGGCGTGTTGCGGCCTTTCATAATCTCATCCTGACCACACCTGGAGGACGTGAGAGAGCCTCATCAAGGCTGCGCAACGCCGCGTCGCGGCCGATGCCTGCGGCATATTCAAAAGGTGTGAGGAGAGTGTCGAAAGCGAGAGGCGCGATCACGTCGCGGTAGTGTCGCAATTCGCGGTGTGTGAGCGGAATGTTCTTGTGATAGGCCTTGTGGCTCGACAGCGCTTCGGAGCGGCCATCGACCTGATCCACCTTGAACATGTCGCCGCAAAACAGCCGGCGCCCTGTCGCGTCGTAAAGAGCCGCCTGCCCGGCATAGTGGCCGCCAACGTGATGAAGGCTGAATCCACCGCCTAAATCGAGCGTTTCGTCATAGGGCCACGTCACGCAAAAGGCCTTTGTCATGCAAAGATCGTCCGCATGAATGGCGACGATCGGATCGAACGCTTCCTGCAATTGCCATAATGCGCCATAGCCGTGCGCATGGCTCGCGGCAAGCACAGCAATGCCGCCGCGGGAAGCAATCTGGTCCAGCATGGTGTTCGTGTAGAACGGTGCTGCCTCGAAAGCGATGTTGCCGCCGTCATCTCTGTTCAGCAGCCAACCTGTGCCGGCCAAACCTAGGTTTGGAGTTGTGGTGAATGCCGACAGTCCCGGTGCGATGTCGCGCCAACTGCCGTCGTAAGTTGCTGCAACCTCCTGCCGCGAGGCAAATTTCCAGCCATTCTCTGGCAAGTCGTTGCGGACATCCGTGCATACCGGGCAATCCGGTGGCGTCTGGAAGTAATACTGCCAGAAGCCGCAGTTCAGACAGGCATAATGCGTCATCATGCGCTTGCCCCGACTGTGTCCGCTCTCGCAAGAGCTGCGCGATAGGCTGAGTCGAAAGATCGTGCGAGTGACAAATCGCGCGCAATGGAGAAATCGTGCATGCCACCTTTCACCGCCTTGGCAAAACATTCGGCCTGTGCGGCGAAGGGCGAAGCATGGCTGTCGAACGGCACGGCAGTTTGTGTGCCCGTTCTGCCGCAGATCCGGTGGAGCGTGCCTCCTGCTGTTTGTCCCATCGTGTCTATGGCAGTCAGTTGACCATGCTCGCCGACCACTTCCAGGCGGCGGCGTGGAAGTGCCTCGGGGCAATTGTAGGCCACATTCAGGCTAAGCAAGGCCCCGCCAGGGCAGATGGCTGTGATCAGCGCACCATCTTCCACACCGTAGCGATGCACGCGGCGCTGCAGCTGCATATGCAGCTGGCCTGCGGATCCTCCTAGCAAGTAGGCGGCAAGATCTAACCCATGCGGTGCAAGATCGATTGCTGCCCCGCCGCCCGCCATCTCCTGATCGACACGCCAATTTGGCAAGCCGGCCGCACCAGAAGCCGACCAGCAGGAATCGACCCAACAGGCATAGACGATACGGATTGTCGTCACACGGCCAATGCTGCCCGCGGCAATCGCCTGAGCCATGGCAAGGTGCGCTGGGTGACGGCGTTGATCGAAAGCCGTGCCATACAGGATGTTTCCCTCCGTGACCGCACGTGCGATCGCTTCGGCTGCCTCGAGAGAATGCGCCATGGGCTTCTCGCACAGAACGGGCAGGTGCGCTCGTGCGGCATCCTGCACTGGGCCGAGATGCGCATGGTTGGGCGTGGCGACGTAGAGCGCATCGGGGCGCATGCTGGACAACATGGCGGCGGTGTCCGCGAAGGCGACCAGACCATCCGCCTCCGCACGTGCGCGCGCTGCCGGATCATTGTCCGCCACTGCGACAAGCTCATGACCAACTGCGCGCACCCCAGGCGCCATGTAATCGCGTGCAACCCAGCCGTAGCCAGCAAATGCCCAACAGAACGACATCACCAGCGCTCCGGCAGTTCCACCAGCTCGCGGCTGGCAGCTAGGGCGGCGCAGGCGGGCGACATCCGCGTGCGGGGCGGCACATTTTCCGCGATTCCGTAGGTCGCACGCGGCGAATATTCGGCGCGATAGCGTTCCGATGGCCAGGCGATACCGTCGTTGTCGAGTAGCGGGTTGCGCACCAAAATGGCGCCATCCTGAGGTCGCGAGACCGGACCATCTGCGGCTCTCACCGGGACGTTCGCGCAGCTACCCCAAGCGATGGAGAACGCCTCGGCTTGTTCGAGATCCTCCCAGCTACGAGAAATTGGGTGCCGGCCTTGCGCGCCGGCTTCGGTCAATTCCGCATCGTCATAGAAAACCGCATTTGGAAACAGCAGATTGAGCTCGTCGCCGCTCATGGCATCACCGCCGGAGAGGTTTGGCCAGGATCGATTATGCACGTGCGAGAGCAAAATACCCCTCTCACCTGCCGTCTCCCGCATTCTCTGCGCGACCGCACTCTTGTCCATCAGGAAGTAAAAAGCGTCGTGGCAGATAACCAAGTCAGCCAAGTCGGTCACCGGCCACGGCAGCTCCGCATCAAAGCACACCAGCTGCACCTCTGGCCCGACTACGAAGTGGCGCGCTACCCACAGCTTGGCAAAAACGATGTCGCCACCTGTCACCGAACACCCTTGGCGCTGCAGGGCGAGCAAATGGTGCCCAATGCCGCAGGCCAACTCAAACACCGTGTGCGGTGCAGACCAATGCGCATCGGTCAGGGCAAGGCCCGCCACGAAGGTTGGATCGGTCCAGCGGTGCGCGAAGTAATCCCCTACCCGTCCCCAGCCCAGGCGCTCCATCACCTCCCGAAGATTGAGTTGCTGTGCTTCCAGGGCCAGACGGCGCAAGATCTCTTCGGAGGGCGGGGGCGCATCCCACCAAGGGTCGTTTTCGGCGAGCAAAAGCGCCAACGCGCCAGCGTAGTCGCCGCGGTCCAGCCGCTCGAGTGCCGCAGTCGCGAGCTCATAGGATCCGGCGCGCAAATACGCGATCCCGTCGATCATGGGCCAACGCTCCCCGGCTCCGTCGGCAAGCGAATGCTCGCTATCGGCGTGCAACGAGCGGCCCGAGAGAGGCGAGCGAAGCGACCTCAAAGCAATCCTGCTGCCGCCAGGACCTGATCATGAAACGGCTTGACGGGACCTTCGTGAACGAGCGCGTAGGGACCAAGCACTTCGGTCATGGTCAAGCTCGAATGGGTAAGGTGTTGTTCGATCTCCAACACGCGATCAAGCACGTCGGCCGTATGAAATGTCCGGGCCTCTGCGGTGGCATCCAAGGCGATAGGAGCAAGCGCGTGGCGAACGTCGGCGGACAAAGCAGCCGGCATCGCCTGCAACGCCGACTCACGCGCGCGTTCGATGCAGGTGGCAAGCGCATCCGACAAGAGCATCTCCCCGGTATATCCCGAGTCCGGCATGGTGGCATTGTGCAAATGGTGCGACAATCCGGCGAGAAACACCTGGTTTGCATCGGCTTCCCAGATCGGCGACGCGAGTACACCGAAAACCGCAACCATCAGACAGTGCTCTGCATGGTTCTCAGGCGGTTGAAGCATGATGCGCGACTTGCCTGGACACGTGACACCAGCACGTGGTTGTTCCGCAAGTGCTATAGCGAACCCCGGCGGAGACGACGCCGCCGTTATACCGCTAAGAGCCCCTCGCAGCCTCGCGGCAATCGCTGGCGCGACGGCGCTCGCCGCTTCATCGAAGGAGCGCTGAAGAACCACAAGTCTTTCTGCTTCAGACAAGCCAAGTTCCTGCAGCAAAGCCTCGTCGAGGTCGCCTAGCCTCACCGCCGCTAATGCGGCGCCGCATGTTGAAAGCATAACCTTCTCAAGCTGCTCACCTTGAATGAGCCTAGACCAAGCCGCAAGAAAAAGCCGTTGTGCGATCGACCCGTCTCGACCTGCGGAGCGGATACGCTTGAGATGGCTGAGTTCACGAAAGAGCGGCAGCAACGCACGAAGACTCGCGAGGCTGCCGCCTGCTTCAATCTCCGAGCCAGGCATCGAAGCGGCGATGCTGTTCCATCAAAGCGTGCTCAGACGGCTTTCCCGCAGCCGTCTGAGGCGCTTTGAAGAAGAGGCCGAGCTGCTCTTGAACTCCGCCATCGCCGCGGCGCCTTGCCAGGCTGAGGGAGCGCGCGATTTCAATGACAAGCGGCGCCGCCAGCACAGAGTCCTTGCAGAGGAAGTTGACCTTCACCTGCATGCGCCGGCCAAGAAAGCCGGAGATGTCGATGTTGTCCCAGGCCTCTTTATCATCGCCACGTGGACGATAGTAGTGGATCTGCACGATGTGGTCTTCGACGGGATAGCCGAGCATGCCGTCGAGTGCGCTACGCTTGGTCGATATTTTCGACGCAAGCGAGTCCGGATCATCCAGCGCCAAGCCGTCACGATTGCCGAGAATGTTGGTCGAGAACCAGCCATCGACATGCAGGCCGCGGACCCGAAACGCTGGTGCCAACACGGTTTTCAAGAACGTCTGTCCGGTTTTTCCATCCTTGCCTGCAATGGGCACTTCGCGTTCCGCGGCAAGCTCGGCAAGCACGGGAAGATCGGCTGCGACACTTGGCGTGAAATTGCCGTATGGCGTATCCGACATGATGGCTGCGTATGCGTAGAGCATCGCCGGACTGATGGCCTTGTCGTCCGAGTCCAACCCGCGCTCGAATGCGTCGCGGGATTGCAGGGCCGCCGCGTCGCGCTCCGGCATGCGCTCGACTGAGGCCAGGTTGATCATGACAAGGTCTTCCAGGTCGCGCTCTTCGCGGAAGCGCCGCATATCATCCTGAATTCGCTGAACGGCATTACGGTGACCGGAGGCTTCGAACTTGTTCGTGCCATCGATATTGCGGCAGAAATCCCGGCTTCCAACAGCAGCCCACGGACGCCCGCGGCGGAGAGCAGATGAGCAGGCATCCAGCTCCTCGTTGCTGAGTATTCCATGACCCTGCACGGCCGTGCTGTAATCATCACCGCTCAGGTCCCAGCCGCTGAAGACAAGGTCGGCGTAAGCAGGAAGACCTGCGACCGAACGATCCGCGAGAGGAAGCCCTTGCAGGCTGTTCGAGCCGGATTTCAGCAGCTCGATGCCTGCCATCGCTGTTGTCGCAACTGCACCGCCTGCACCGACAACAACTACACCTGTCTGTCCGCTCATTCCCGCCCTTGTATCTTGGTTATGCTAAGTGTCAGCGGGGAGCTTGGGGTCTAGTTCCGGTACGCAAACCCCAAACGCACGAAAAAGTGTGCGGTCTGTTCGTGATGGATGCCATTATGAAGCGACGACGCGCAATATCCTTGTACGTGCGCGTACGACGTTGACTTTATTCTATCTACGTCAGCACGTCCTCCACACGGATAGGCAGCTTGCGCACGCGCTTCCCTGTGGCGTGGAAGACTGCGTTTGCAATTGCCGGTGCCACGCCCACCATGGGCAACTCGCCCGCGCCCTTCGCGCCCAATGCACCAGTCGCGAGATCCGGCGCTTCCACCGTCATCACCTCAAGATCTGGCACATCGGCATTGACCGGCATGTGGTAGTCGGCAATGTTCGCATTCACGATGCGGCCGCTTGCACGGTCGATCAGTGTCTCCTCCTGCAGTGCCATCCCTATGCCGAAGATCATGCCACCCAACAGCTGACTGCGCCCGGTGCGCGCGTTCAGTAGGCGTCCTACCTCAAAGCAACTTACCATCCGGCTGACCCTGATGGTTCCGAAATCTGGATCGATGCGCACTTCTACGAATTGTGCACCGAAGGCGTGGCACGAGTGCGCCTTGTAATCATCACCCGGCGCTGAACTTCCTTCAGCCTCGACAAAGTTCACGCCTGCGCGCCGCATGATTTCGTTCAAAGGAACACGCACGCTTCCGGCGGCGAGTTCGAAGCGTTGCAGTTTGATACTGGCAGGTGCGACGTTCGCCAGCCGTGGATCGAATGCTGCCAAGGCGGCTGCTTTTGCGCGCAATGCCTCCGCTGCTGCCATGACGGCCGGGATGACACTGGCCGCTGTGGCCGAGCCGCCCGAAACCGGGCCAGGTGGCAGCCTGCTGTCGCCGAGCTGCGCAGTGACCTTGGAAATATCAACGCCGAGCTGGTCTGCTGCACATTGCGCCATGATGGTGTAGGTGCCAGTTCCAAGGTCCTGCACGCCGCTCTGCACCAGCACTGTTCCATCGCCATTGACCCGGATCTGGGCCTTACAGGGACGCCGGTTTGTCGGATACGTCGATGTGGCCATGCCCCAACCGACAAGGATACGGCCGTTACGCATGCTGCCCGGCTTATGATTGCGGTGCGACCAGCCGAACTTCTCGGCCGCCTGGCTATAGCACCGCCGTAGTCCCTTACTGGCAAACGGCTTGTCTTTCTGCTCGTCGCGCTCTGCATAGTTTGCCAGGCGAAGCGCAAGCGGGTCCATCCGCAGTGCATAAGCCAACTCGTCCATGGCCGATTCCAGCGCGAACATGCCGGACGATTCGCCTGGCGCCCGCATGTAAGTAGGCAACCCCTGGTTCACTGGAACAACCCGGTGCGACACCCTCAGGTTCTTGCAGGAATATGCCATTTGCGTGGCGACAGCGACAGGTTCGGAAAATTCCCCGAGCGTCGGATCCGACATTTGCGAAAACCCATCGTGCTGGATGGATACGAGCTTCCCATCCGAGCCCGCGCCCAGCTTGAGCTTCTGTATGGTCTTCGGGCGGAAGCCGTTCGAGGTGAACATCTGCGGACGGGTGACGACAAGCTTGACCGGCCGACCCACATGGCGTGCAGCCAGAGCGGCGATGACTGCAGGAGGCCACGTATTGCCCTTGCAGCCGAAGCCGCCTCCTACATACGGGCAAACGACAGTGACGTTTTCCTGCGGCAAGCCAAACGCGGACGCCAGTGTTTCCTGGGCACCTGAAATTCCCTGTGTAGCCGTCGTCACCGTCAACTTGTCGCCCCGCCACATGGCGATGGTGGCATGCGGCTCCATAGGATTATGGTGCTCGACAGGCGTTTCATAGGTTGCGTCCACCTTCACAGGCGCACTCGCAAAGGCGGTCTCGGCATCGCCGCGGCTGACGTCAGGCGACTTCTCGCCATTCTGAAAATGCTTCGGCTTGTAGGCCCTGGAAAACTGGCCTTCGTCCATCACCGTTACGGCTGGCAAAGGCGCATACTGCACTGTCACGGCTGCGGCAGCCGCATCGGCGCGTTCGAAACTGTCAGCGATGACGACGGCGATGTGCTGACCGTTGTAGAAGATCCTGTCATCCTGAAGAAAAGGATGCGTTACCGTCTGCTGCGCAGCCTTTCGCTGGTTCAGCCTGCCCGCATTGTCATGCGTGAGAACGGCGACAACACCTGGCATGCGCTCGGCCTGCACGGTGTCGATATGCGCGATCGTTCCAGAGGCGATCGTGCTTTGCACCAGCACGGCATGAAGGCAGTCAGGCACGCTGAATTCAGCGGCGTAGCGCGCACTGCCCGTGACCTTCAACAAGCCATCCTGCCGAGCGACATCCTGTCCCATATACATAGTCTTTGTCCTCAGGCGGTGATGGCCTGCAGCGCCCGGCGAACCGTGTTGCGCAGCAGGATCATCTTAAAGGCATTTTTCGATTGCGGCTGTGCGCCGTCTGCGGCTTTCAAGGCGGCCCGCTCGATGAGTGCAGGCGTCAAAACCTGCCCACGCAACAAATTCTCCGATGCATCGAGCCGCCATGGCCGCGTCCCGACACCGCCGGCGGCCAATCTTATATCGCGAACTTTTCCATCCTGCAGGTCGATGCCCGCTGCGACCGATGCCAAGGCATAGGCATAGCTTTGCCTGTCGCGAACCTTGACATAGGTCGCACGCCTGTTGGCTGGCGCGTCACGCACAAATATGGCGGTAACGATGTCGCCTGGCCGGAGGACATTCTCGATATGCGGCGTATCGCCAGGCAGGCTGTAGAATTGTGCGAGCTCGACTTGGCGTGTCTGGCCATCTGCACCGGAAATTTCAACCGACGCGCGGGCGGCCACCAGCGGCACCGGGAAATCCGACGGGTGAGTGGCGATACAGCGGTCGGAACCCCCGAGTATCGCCAACTCCCGGTTCTCACCTGCAATCGCCGGACACCCTGACCCGGGCACGCGCTTGTTGCAGGCGAACCCGACATCGCGAAAATAGCCGCACCGTGTTCGTTGCAGCAGGTTACCGCCGGCAGTTCCCATATTGCGTATCTGGGGAGAGGCGGCAGCCAGGAGCGCCTCGGACGCAGCCGGCACACGCCGCCTGACTTCGGGATGTTCCGCAACCTCGGCCATGGTCGCCAGGGCACCAATGCGCAAGCCATTTGCATCGGCCGCGATGGTGCGCAATTGCAAGCGGTCAAGATCAATGACGTGGCTTGCAGGAAGGACATTGTTCTTCCAAAGCTGCATCAAATCTGTGCCGCCGGCAATGAAACTGGTCTCCGGCTGCGCCCCGTGGCGTGCGGCATCGGCGATGTCGTGCGGAACCAAACGCGAAAAATCCTGCATGGCTAGGCCTTCTTCGCCTGTGCCGCATCCTGGATGGCGGCGCGGATGTTGGTGTAGGCGCCGCAGCGGCAGAGATTGCCGCTCATCCACTCCGCAATTTCAGTCTCGGATTGCGTGTGGCCCTCTTCGACGACAGAGATGGCCGACATGATTTGCCCCGGCGTACAATATCCGCATTGATAGCCGTCATGCGCCAGAAAGGCGGCCTGCATGGGGTGCAACGTGCCGTCGTGCGCCAGGCCTTCGATCGTGGTGATCTTCTTGCCTTCGACGCGGTGGGCAAGGGTCAGGCAGGCGAGAACGCGTTTACCATCGAGATGGACAGTGCACGCGCCGCAGCTCCCTTGGTCGCAACCCTTCTTTGTGCCTGTCAATCCGGCATGCTCGCGAAGCGCATTTAGCAGCGAAGTACGTTCGTCAATCACCAGCTTGTGCACGGCGCCATTGATAGTGAGCGAGACGCTGCCGGGCGACGAAGGCGCCGGCGGATCCGCCGCAAGTGTGGGAAGCGGTAGAACGGCCAGTGCTGCCGAGGTGCCGATAAGGTCACGTCGTGTAATGGGCAGGTTCATGAAATGCGTCTCGTTGGCTGCTTCAAGGAGATTGGTTCGACGCGGCGAAACGCACGTCTCAAAACTCCGTGGCCTGAAGCAGCCGGAGGCGTGTTGAGTTTCCTGGCGACTTCGCGAGACTACCCGAGCCTAGATCAGAAGAGGGCTCTGCTCGGCCGGTGCCCCGTCCTCTTTGGCGCCTCGGGCCACTTGCAGGAGCGCCGCATCGGGAAGCGTCCGCTGAAGCCGGCAGGCCTCGGGCCACGGCGCTCTGAGCCAAGTTTCGATCTCCTCCGGATCAGTCAGGATGACCGGCATGGCTTTTGGATGGACCGCCGCCACCTCGGCGTTCGGTTCCGTGGTGAGGAAGCCGAACAGGTCGCAGGTCACTTCCCCCTCGGCGACCTTCCGCACGCATGTCCAGCGGGTCCATAATCCCGCGAAGAAGGCGAGTGGCCTGGTGTCGTCGCGTGCAAACCAAACCGGCTCGCTTACGCCGTCAGGCCGCCTTGTATTTTCGCTGAAGGAGGTGAAGGGCACGACGCACCGGGAGCCGGGTGCGAGCCATCGCCGCCAGTGCGGGCTTGCCACATTGCGGATATTGGTGACGCCCTTGTCCACCTTGCGCCCGGCCAGCGCGAAGGCTGGCGACGGCATTCCCCATCTCGCTTTTACAAGCTCTCGCACGCCATCCACACCGGTCCGCACGATCGGCGCGGCATAATCCGGGAAAATGCCTGGCAACAGAGGCAAGTTCCCTGTCGTGTCCCGCATGGCGCGGGCCAACTCGCGGATTGCCTGCTGTCCCTTTGTCAGCGAGTAGAGGTTGCACATGCCTTTCCGGACCAGTTTGACCGAGGAGATCGACTCTTGACGCAGGAAGAACTTACCCAATGGGCTGCGCAAAACGGCTGGCGCATGATGGCAGGCTGCCCGAGCCTGGTGAAGCCCGGCAGGCCAAAGGACGCGATCGTGCGGCTGCTGTTCAAGGTGACCGTCGTCAACCTCGAGGTGCGCAAGGCGACGAAATGGGAGAAGGTCGGCAGCGCCAAATACGAGGACGTACTGCTGGATGAAGACGGGGAGAGGCTGTTGGGTCTAAGCTTCGAGAAGGTGCCAAGCATAGCGATGCTGATGCGGGAGAACCAGGACGCGCAAGTATTCGGAAAAGCCCAAGAATAATCACGCCCGTCTTCGAAGAGCACGAAAACAAAGGGCCGTAAAAGTTTTTTGCTTCTTTTTTTCAAAAAGAAGTGCTTCCTTCCTAAAGTTTAGTCCCAACTCGAACGTGTGCCGGTTTCGTTCCGGAAACCGAGAAGGCGTTTGCGCAGGTGCATCTTTCTCGTTGCATTTTCCGCACATGAAGTTCTAGTTACGGAATGGCTTGTGAGCCAGGCCACAGGCGAGAGCAGCACGAAGGAGGCCGGAATGGACTGGAACGATCGACGCTATACTTCCGGCCCGCGAGCCTCCCTGTAGCGTCATGGCCTTGCCTTACCGTTCGGCCGCAATCGGCAGCGAGGCCGCGGCGCCTGCGGATATCCGGGCCCTGCAACAGGATCTGCGCAGTCTCGGTTACCTCGCACGCGGCATCGATGGTGCTTTTGGCAGGAACACCCGGGGCGCCATCCGAGCGCTGCAATATGACCTTCTTCACAATGATGGCGCGCCTTCGAGAAGCGACGGAGGCGCGCCGGTCGTGGTCTCGCGCTACTGCCGTGGCGTGACACAGATCACCGGTGTCGTGGATGCCGCCACGGCCGACAGTATCGAGGCGATGCTGAGCGATCCGACATTTCCCAAGATACCACGCAGCAGCGCCCCGGCAGACGCCAACAAGGCAGCGCTCGCGCGTGTTGCAGCGACCAAGAGCACTGTGGCGCCGATCAGCTTCCTGTTGGCGATCTTTCAACAGGAAAGCAGCAGCCAGCACTATGTCGTTCCGCCGCACGGGGACACCGACGATTTCGTCGTTCTCGGTTTGGATCACAACGACGGCGCGAACGGTGACCATGTGACGTCGCGCGGCTATGGCCTTGGACAATACACGCTGTTCCACCATCCCCCGACCGCGGCGGAGCTGCAGGATTTCGTGCTCGACCCTTGCACGAACGTTCAGAAGTCCGAGCAGTTACTGGCAGAGAAGTTCAACCGCTTCGTGGCGGGGCCAGCCGGACGTGCCGAAGAACGCGACGTGGAACACCCGCTGCTGCACCTTCGCCTGTGCAAATACCCGATGAGTGATCCGCGCTATCTTTCCGATTGCCGGGCCTGCGCACAGCAGGCGGCGAAGGTCACCATCGGGCCTGACACACCGCTCTATGCAGGCGCCGGGCAGACCTATGGCGATGCACAAGCCTATGCCACGCCCTCCTATTCCCATGTGCCAGACCGGGCGACGTTTGCCTGCGACTGGCCTTACGCCGTCCGCCGCTACAATGGCGCAGGACCCAACTCCTACCATTATCAAGCTCGGGTACTTCGCAATCTGCTCAGCCTTTGTGCGCCGACGGCAGGAGACTGTTGATGCAGTTCGGAACCATAGTCGATGTATTTGCTTGCCTGGCCTTCCTATATTTCTTGCTGTCCCTTCTGGCGAGCGGCGGACAGGAGATGCTTGCAGGTTTTATGAACTGGCGCGGAACCTACCTCTCCAAGGGCATCGACGTCATCCTCGACAACAAGACGGATGCCCGCTTCGCGTTTGCGAACCTTGGCGACTGGCTGCGCGCGCATTTTACGAAGTCGGTTGGCCGGACTGTCGAGAAGCAATATCTGCTGGATGTGGAGTCGGGTCAGCAACCAGCGAACGCGGCGCTCCAGCGCGTGCTGAACGTGCAGAACCATCCGCTGGTCCGCAGCGCACCCTCCACGGTGCCATCCTATGTACCGGCAGGCAATTTCTCCACGGCCATGCTCGGCGTGCTGCGCGACGGCAGCCAGGCGCCGCTGTTCACGCAGGTGGAGACGACGATTTCGGCGCTTCCGGATGGAGATCTCAAAACCACGCTGACGCTCTTCGTGCAGGACGCTGGCGGCGACATCGACAAGCTTCGCAAGCGGCTGGAGAGCTGGTTCGACGACTCCATGGACAGGGTGGCGGGCGTTTACAAGCGGATGTCGCAATATGCCTTGCTGATCATCGGCCTCATCCTGGCTGTTGCCTTGAACGTCGACAGCCTGCACGTCATGAAAGTGCTGTGGGGATCGCCTGAGCAGCGCGCGGCGATTGTCAGCGCCGCGACGCAGGCCGCATCGCCCGATGCCGGCGGCACAACTCCCTCAGCAGGACCGGCCACGCCTGAACAATTGCGCAAGATGGTCGGGGATCTCGAGGCGCAGCATTACCCGATCGGCTGGGGATGCTGGCTTGGCGAGACGACCCCGCCGGCTGCCGCGGGATGCCTTTCCTATGCCGACGCCACGAAACTTCATGCGCGGCATCAATGGGATCCTGCTTTGGCTTTTGTCATCACCGCTTTGCCGGGATGGCTGATGACGGCCTTCGCGATCTCGCTCGGTGCGCCGTTCTGGTTCGGCTTGCTGCAGAATGTCGTGAATTTGCGAAATGCGGGGGCGAAGCCAAACCGCGCGGCCGATCAGCCGGCATCGGGCGGGAGTGCCTGAGGGGGTCGCTCCGAGCCGGGTCCAATCAGATACTGGAGGCCATGCATGCCCGTCAAATCCATCGCGCCGACGCAAAGACTGCAGCAACTGTTCCCGGCCGTGGCGCCGGACCCGGCGCCGCAAAGTTTCGAGCTCGGCCTGGTGTTGGGCGGCACGGTGTCGGTAGGCGCATTTACCGCGGGTGCGCTGGATTTCCTGTTGCAGGCGCTCGAGGCTTGGGAACCATCGGCCGCTTCGCTGCACCGTGTCATCGTCAAGGCGGCAGCCGGCAGTTCGGGCGGAGCGGTTTGCACGTCCATTCTCGGCCTGCTGTCGGGAAGGATCGTGCCGCATCTCACCGGCAGCTACGCCGATCTGGTGGCCAACACTACGGATACGGGAAACCCACTTTGGGATCTTTGGGTCAATCAGCTGCAGATAATGCCGATGTTCTCCCAGGATGACCTCGCACGCAACACCAACCTCGATGGCGCCACTGCCGCTCCAGGCGCGAAAATCCAGCATGCCGCGTCGCTGCTGAACGCCGATGTCATTACCCAGGCGGCGGCGAACGTGGCCGCCTTCGGCTCGAATACGCCGGCGGCGCCGCTGCCCTATTTCGCGCATCCGTTCCGCATTGCCGTCACAGTGGCAAACTTCCGTGGTGTGCCCTACCGGGTTGCGGGCGTGCCGGCGATCGGCGGCTTCGATGGCGCGGCCTATGTGCAGCATGACGATTTCGCGTGGTTCGCGCTACCGAATGGCGCTGACCCGGCAGCCCCCCTTCCCACGGGAAAGCGCGAGGACGAGTTCTGGGTAGGGCCGGGCGACGCCGCGGCCGGGTTTGTCGGCACCGAGACTCTTGGGCACTTTGCTGCAGCCAGCGGGGCGATGCCTCTGGCGCTGGCGTCGCGCGCCCTGTCGCGTCCTGCGGAGCACTACAACTACCGGCCAAACGTGCGCGCTGTGACGGACTTGCCGAGCGGCTATTGCATCGATTGGCCGTTGCCGGACTGGACCTGCCTGGCAGACGCTGCTGGCGGCGCCTATGCATTTACCGCGGTGGACGGCGGAACGCTGAACAACGACCCGGTGAGCCTCGTGCATCGTGCTCTCGCGGGACTTGTCGGCCGCAATCCGCGCGGCAAGTCGGATGCGAGCCGTGCGCTTCTCATGATCGATCCTCTGGCCGCCTCGCCGCAGCCGATAGCGCAGATCGGCCTCAGCATCGTTGCCGCCATAGGAGGGCTTGTGCCGCTGCTGGTGGGTGGCGCGCGCTACCTCACCTCGGACATGGCATTATTCGCGAACGAAGACGTGTTCAGCCGATTTCAGCTCGTGCCTTGCCGGCCGCCTGCTGTCGCGGGCGGAAACCCATTGGTCGGCGAGGCGGCGCTGGCGGGTGACAGCCTGTTCGGAGCAGGCGGCTGGTGCGCGCGCGAGTTCCGCGTTCATGATTTCATGCTCGGGCGGCAGAACATGCAGCAGTATCTGCGCACGCAGATGCTTCTTGCGGGCAACAACCCGCTATTCTCGAAGTGGCCGATCGAGAGGCGGCAGGACCACGCCTGCGACAAGAACGGGACCCGCATCGCCATTACGCAGGCTACACCCGGCGCCAACTACTACCTGCCCATTCTGCCGGACATGACCGGCAGCGGTCCGCTGGAAGTTCCCATGTGGCCCGCCGGGGTGTTCGATCCCGAGACGATCCGGGCACCTTTGCAGAAGCGCCTCGATGCAGTCGTCGCAAAGCTCGTCGATGACAACAGCGACGGCGGGCTGCTTCCCTGGCTCGCCGGCCTTTTCGTCATTCCCGGCGTGACCAAGTTCCTCGCAGACAGCGTGGTGGATGGCTTCAAGGTTCAGCTCGAGAAAGCAGGGCTTTTGGACAGCGGAAGCTAACGCGAACTCTGCGGAGATACGCCCGGGCAATTTTGGCCGAAGTCTTCGCTGCCGGTCACTCTCGCCAGGCATTCGTTGAACTTGCCCTGCAGATAGACTTTTTTGGCTTCGGCCGTTGCTGCGGCGGTCCCGGTGACGAACTCCGCCTTGAAGGCGGAGGGCACGAAGCGCTGGTCGGTCGGGTCGGGTTTGTCGGCCATGGCCGGGCCGAACTTGCTGTCCGGCTCGCCAATCGCGGCTGCGGGTGACCAGTGTGCAACGCCGATCTCGGCGGCGCACAGCCGCGCGGCCGTGAAATCCGCACTCTGGATCTCGCCCGCCTTTTCGTAGGCGACATCCTCTTTGCTGGGAGGCGCGATACGATCCTGCCGGGAGCGCGGCTGAAGCAATGTGAGTTCCGCGCCGAGCAACCACGCATAGGTGAAGCGCGCGCCTTCGATCTCGGCCCTCGCTAGATGAGCGCCGACCAGGCACGCTCCACTCAGATCGGCGTTGTCGAGGCGCGCACTGACAAGATCGGCGCGGGCGAGCTTGGCGCCGCGCATGTCGGCGCCATCGAGTTCCGCTCCCGCCAGCAAAGCATCGTCCAACATGGCGCTGGACATCAAGGCGCCATCCAGCTTCGCTTCCCGCAAATCCGCGTAGCGCAGGTCGAAGACCCGCAGATCAGCCCCCTTTAGCGGGGCGCGGCGTAAATTCAACGTCCGCTGGGAAAGGGCCACGCCCAATACTGCCACGATGGCGATCATGGCGAGCGCCAGGACACCGATCGAGACGAAACCACTGGTGGTGGCTGCTCCTGCTTCGTGTGCCCTGCTCCGGAGGAAACGCCATTCGGACACGACACCCCAGAGTGAGATCACGAAGGACACGACGAAGAGTCCGGCGATCACGAGGGTGAACGGATTGGTGTGGATGAGCCCAAAGAACAGCGGCTTCTCGCCTGTGTAGTGCCGCGCCCAGACCTTCCAGAGGATCGTTGCGATGGTCAACGGCGCCGCCAGGAACGAGACGAAGCCGAGAAGCGAAGAGGGCCACCATTTGACGTGGTTCTGGATGAGGCCGTTCGCCTCTTCGCCACCCGGAAGGCTCAGCAAAGTTCGGGTCTGGATCTGCAGATAGATCTGGATGGCGATCAGGATGGTGGGTGCGACGATGAAAAAACCGATCAGGCCCACAGTCAGGTCGATGATCGGGAACTTGATGTCGCCTTCTGCCCTCCCGGCCGTCTGACTCAGCAGCTCCCAATCGGAGTGGCTAGCGGTGGAAATGGCGGAGAAAGCAGATACCGCCAGCAGCGCCTGGA
Organism: Acetobacteraceae bacterium; assembly: GCA_965198825.1. Taxonomy (GTDB): domain Bacteria; phylum Pseudomonadota; class Alphaproteobacteria; order Acetobacterales; family Acetobacteraceae; genus BOG-908. Next base: position 1,734,200 of record CBDAQB010000003.1, read on the forward strand.
AAGACCAGACAAGCGAGGCGGCGACATCCTTGCGCAAATCCTGCAGGTCGGGTCGCAGCGCCCCGGCATCGGACATGTCCATGCTCACACCATGCGAAGTTGGCGGCGAAAAGAAGTTCAACGGGATGGACTGGCAGGTTCACCATACCCGGATGCGGATCGCTGCTGCAATGATTATCGAGCACGCGCTTCCTCCCAAGCAGCGGAAGTTCCAGCTTCTTCTTTCAAGCAAACGAGGCTTGCTACCCCTCCTCCGCGGGCCAAGCCGCCATGGCACGATCCGAAATAGCCATCAGCGTTGCGCGTGAGGCGCCGTCCCGTGCCTGGACGGACATGCCTTGCAGGATGGCCATGTAGAAGGCGGCTAGCGCGGCGGGGGAGCAGGTCTTCGGCAATTCACCTGTCATGACGGCTTTCTTCAGGCAGGCGGCAATGATTTTCCGGTCCTCGGCGCGGCAGCGCTCGAGCTCGCGCTGCAGGTCCGGTGACTCGGAAAAGCCGCTCATGGCCGACAGAACGATCATGCAGCCGCGGGGCTGGCTTCGGCGGGTGATGGTAGCAGCGGTGCCTTCCAGCGCCTGCTTGATCGCTGCGCGGGCCGTAGGAGCGTTATTGACAATGCGAGGAAGGCCGCTGCCGACGCCGGTTCGGTAGCGCTTCAACGCCTCCATGAACAGCGCCTCCTTGCTGCCAAAGGCAGCGTAAAGGCTGGCGGGCCGGATGCCCATGCCGGCGGTAAGGTCGGCCAGGGATGTCGACGCGTAGCCCTTTTGCCAGAACAGCATCATGGCCGTGTCCAGCGCCGCCTCGCGGTCGAAGGATCTCGGCCTGCCACGCGGCCGAGCCGGTTCGGTGTCGATTTCGTGGTCACCTTCATCAAAAATGGAACATGTGTGTCATTCTTCTGATTGGAAGACCGGCGCACGGGCAGAAGAGTCAATGATTTTGCGTTTCGCGTCAACGAAGCTGCTCGGCGACGCCAATGGAAGCGTTTCCGAGACATATCCGTGTAATTGATCATTACACTTATAGTTCACTTGCGTTTCTTGATCGGTCGATCCAGAACGACTTTGGACCAGAACAAAGAAGTCTGGATCCAGGGAGAAATAAGCTATGAAAGATCAGGAACAAGCCGCGCAGGGGCGCGGCGGAAATGGTTCATCTGCGTCCGAAACTTCACCTCTTCCAAGCCGTGCCTGGCGCAACCGTGCCGGGTTTGCAGCGGCCTTCGGTTTTGCGATGACGCTCGTCGCGCACGGCGCTCTTGCTGCCGGCCCGGTCGTGGACACCGGCAGCGGCAAGGTCCAAGGTTTTATCCAGAATAATGTCGCAACCTTCCTTGGCATCCCCTACGCTGCGCCGCCTGTGAACGCATTGCGCTGGGCGCCCCCGCAACCCGCAGTGGCCTGGAAGAACGTGAAGCAGACAACGACGTTCGGAAACACCTGTGCGCAGATCACCACTCTTGGCGTATTTGCCGGTCCTGCCAACAACAACGAGGATTGCCTCTTCGCCAACGTGTTCACGCCGAACCTGCAGCCTGGTGCAGGCCTTCCTGTCATCGTCTGGATACACGGCGGCGGCAACCTGGACGGCGAAAGCAACGACTACGACGGCACCAAGATGGCGTCGGAAGGCAACACCGTCGTCGTCACCTTCAATTATCGCCTGAACCTGATGGGCTTCCTGGCCGTCCCTTCGCTCGACAATGAGGGACATGAGTTTGCCAACTACGGTCTGCTGGACCAGCAGGCGATGCTACGCTGGGTCAAACAGAACATTGCTCAATTCGGCGGTGATCCGAACAACGTGACGCTCGGCGGACAGTCAGCAGGTGCGATAGATACCGGGCTCGCCATGCTTTCGCCTTTAGCCGCCGGCACGCTTCAACGCGGCATTTGTGAAAGCTTCTGCCCCACCAGTAATCTTCCCACGCTGGCCTCGGCTGAAGCGGTTGGTCAGCAATTCGCCGACGCGGTCGGCTGCGGCGGCAAAACCGGTTCTGCCCAGGCAAGCTGCCTGCGCCACGTGCCAGCCTCCGCAGTGGAAGCCGCAGCCGGAACGGCTAGCGCTGCGAGCGCCTATGTGCTCGGGCCGATCCTGGACGGCACCATCCTGCCTGTTCAGCCACCGGCGGCCTGGGCGAGTGGCCAGTTCACCCACATACCGCTCATGAACGGCAACGTGCAAGACGAAGAGAACTTCACGCTTGCGATCAGCGAGTATTTTTCCAACCCGCGCCAGGCGCCAACGGCCGCGCAATACACCAGTGCGATTTCCCACACTTACGCGAGCCCCACCTATCCGGCCGGAACCGCCGAGAAAATCCTGAAGCTCTACCCGCTCGCGAATTATCCCTCCGCGCAAGCCGCCTGGGACAGGGCCGGAACTGATCCTGGCATTTGCGCGGAGATGGCGCTGAACACCACTCTCGCGAAGCAAATTCCAGTCTATGCCTATCTCTTTGACGACCAGACTCCGCCTTTCTACTTCCCGAAAATGCCCGGCTTCACGGCGCTGGCCTATCATACGTCCGACATTCAGTTCCTCTTCCCGCTCTACCATGGCGGCCAAGGTACGCCGCACAAGCTGATGGGTGACCAGGCCACGCTTTCGAGCGAGCTTGTCGCCGCCTGGACACGCTTCGCCTGGACCGGCAATCCAAACGGGGTCGGCAATTCGCCTTGGCCCGTGTTCAAAACTAGCCAGAACACGCCCGACGAGTTGCTCGAGAACGTGCCGTCACTGACGACCGAGACGACAGCGCAATTCAACTCCTCGCACCATTGCGCCTTCTGGGAAGGGCTGACGCATAGCTGACTTCTGCGCTTAGGGAATAAGTTTACGGCGCTTATTTCCTTAACAAGAAAGCATCTTCTTTTTTGAAAAAAAGAAGCAAAAAACTTTTCCCCTTTGGGCTGGGCAATTCCTCAAACCCGGCCCAAAGGTCGCAAAAGTTTTTTGGTTCTTTTTTTCAAAAAAGAACTGCTTGCTTTCTTATCGACCCTCACCCCGACTCTCGCCGATGAAGTCCGACAAGAACGACGGACAAGTCCGTATCCGTCCAAGCGCCACGCGCGCCTTATGGAGTTGCCGCGCGATCGCAGCGAAATGCATGGCCAGATCAGCCTCGTTCGCCTGCCCGATATCCACGTGTGAGCCGTCGGCAAGGCCGACGTTGAGCCAGACACGGGTAATGCCGCGGCCACCGCAAGCCACCGTCACGGTTCGCGCCTCAGACCAGGCGTAAGGATGCTCTGGCGACCATAAGGCGGGATGCCGGACCAGCGCCGTGTCGCTCGCATGCCAGAAGGCGGAAACGCCGTAGAGGCTAGCGAGCACCGTGGCGAGCAGCGCCGTGGCGGTCAGAATGCCCAGCCTGCCAGTGAGAAAAGCCGAAAGGTAATCTTGGAGGAACGGGAAGGTTCGCGACCGAATGGCTATGAAGACGATCAGCACGTAGAAGCCAAACAGAATACCCGGCCAGAACAGGAACCCAGGAGCGAGCGGCCCGCCGATTTCACCTTCGTGCGGAAAGACGTTCCGCTGGAAATACAGGCTTATCAGGTTGAACAGCAGGGCTGCGGCGAACGGCGTCAGCAGGAGCAGCGCGCGCAGGTCGGTGCGGCTATTGAACCCAGGACTGAACTCGAACCGAGGCATGGGAAGGGTTGACCCCTGCCCTGCCCGGCCGTGCTGCCTACTTCTTCGCCACAGGCAGCGGCGTGTAGCGGAAGCCGTCGGTGCCCTGGATCAGGACGAGAACGGTCTTCTTGTTCTTCGAGCGGGCGTCGTCGATCTGCTTCTGCATGTCGGCTGGCGTCGCGACCGATTGCTGCGCGACTTCGACGATCACGTCGCCTGCCTTGAGGCCGCGGTTTGCCGCAACGCCGTCGCTGGTGACGTCGGTCACGACGATGCCTTTCTGCTGCGCATCGATATGGAACTTCTTGCGCAGATCATCGGTGATCGGCGACAGCTTGAGGCCCAGCACAGAGAATTCCGTGGTCGCGTCGGCCGCAGGCTTGTGTGGCGAGTCGGGCTTTGCGGCCTTCTCGTCGTCCGGCATTTCGGCAACGACAACTTGCAGCGTCTGCTCGTGGCCGGCGCGCCAGATATCGACAGGCACCGACTTGTCCACGGCCGTCTCTGCAACGACGCGTGGAAGGGTGCGCATCTCCTTCAGCTTCTGGCCATTGAAGGTGAGAATGACGTCGCCGTTCTGGATGTGCGCGCGGTCTGCTGGGCCGCCCGTGGTGACGCCGGCGATCAGCGCGCCGTCCTCACCCTTGAGGCCAAGGCTTTCCGCAATGTCGGGCGTCACCTGCTGGATGCGCACGCCGAGCCAGCCGCGGCGAGGGCGGCCGTAATGGCGCAACTGCTCGACGACGTTCTTCGCCTCGTCACTGGGAATGGAAAAGCCGATGCCGATCGATCCGCCGGAAGGCGAGTAGATCGCCGTGTTGATGCCGATCACCTCGCCGGCCATGTTGAACAGCGGGCCGCCGGAGTTGCCGCGGTTGATAGCGGCATCGGTCTGGATGAAGTCGTCATAGGGGCCCTGCTGGATATCGCGGCCTCGGGCCGAGACGATGCCTGCGGTGACGGAGCCGCCCAGGCCGAAGGGGTTGCCGATGGCGAGAACCCAGTCGCCCACACGGCTCGCATCACTGTCGCCGAAATGCACAGCAGGCAGCGGCTTGGCGGGGTGCACCTGAAGCACGGCGATGTCGGTGCGGTCGTCATGGCCGATGAGGGTCGCCTTCAGGGTGGTGTTGTCCTGAAGGGTCACGCTGATTTCGTCGGCGCCATCGATGACGTGGTTGTTGGTGATGACGATGCCGGTCGGGTCGATGATGAAGCCCGAGCCCAGGCTCTGCATCTTATGGGGATGGCCGTCGCTGGGCGGCGGAGCATCGCCGTTATCCTGGTCGTTGTCCTGATCGCCGTTGTCGCCGTTGTCGGAGCCGCCCTTGTTGCCGCCGCCCTGGCTGTGGCCGTGCTTGTTCATGAAGTCGTGGAAGAACTGCTCGAAAGGCGAGCCGGGCGGAAACACCGGCATCTCCGGGCCCTTGTCTGGCGAGGCCGCCACGTTCTGGGTCGAGCTGATGTTCACCACAGCCGGCAGAAGGCCTTCTGCGAGGTCTGCAAAACTATCGGGAGCGCCGCGCGCCATCAGGCCGCTTGGAACGCACAGGCAGGCGGCGGCCAGCAGGAAACGACGCATCACAATCCTCCGTTAAGACAAGGCCCAGGGGCTCTGCCCCCCATTTTCGAGACGTGGGACCCCGCCGGGAAATTGTCCCCAGTCCGCACTACTTTAGGCCCTGCATCAGTTTCAGGAAGTCGCTGTCGGCGGATAACACGAGGCGGCTTTTCCCCGAGGCGAAGGCGTCCCGATACGCCTGCAGGGTGCGCCAGGTTGCGAAGAACTGCGGATCGCGCTGGAACGCCTGGGCGTAGATGGCAATCGCCTGGGCCTCGCCCTCGCCGCGCAGGCGGTCGGCATCGGCCTTTGCCTGTGCCAGCAACACGGTTTTCTGGCGGTCCGCATCGGCGCGTATTTTGGCCGAAGCCTCCGCACCTTCGGCGCGCGCCTGAGCGGCCACACGCTTCCGCTCGGACTGCATGCGCTGCAGAATCGCCTCGGTATTCTCCTCGGGCAAGTCGGCACGGCGGATGCGAACATCGACGATATCCACGCCGAAGCTCTTCATCTCGCTGTTCACCTCCTTGCGTATCTGACCCATGATCCGGTCGCGCTGCGCCGACAGGACGTTGAGCAATGTTTCGGAGCCGAGCACGCGACGCAGGCTGGAGGTGACGACCGAGTTCAGCCTCGCCCGTATCCCGTCTTCGGTCGGGCCCACCGTCTGGTAATATTTCAGCGGCGACGTGATCTTGTAGCGGGTGAAGCTGTCAACAATGAGCCGGCGCTGATCGCCCAGGATGACCTCCTCCTGCGGCGCCTCGTAGTCGAGCAGCCGTCGATCGAAGGTGATAGCGGTCTGGATAAGCGGAAGCTTGGCATTCAGCCCAGGCGTGTCGATGACGCGAACCGGCTTGCCGAACTGCGTGATCAGGACGATTTCGGTCTGGCCGACGGTAATGAAGCACAGGTCGGTTACGAAGATGACCAGTGCCAGAAGCACCAGGCCGATGACGATGCGCCGGTTCATTTCGCGGCTCCCGTTGCGGGAACAGGTGGCAAAGGCGGCGCCGGTGGAGAGAAGCTGCCGTTGAGCTGCAGAAGCGGCACGAGGCCGCGCAACTTGTCGTCCACGATGACCGAAGGCGCGCTCTTCAGAATGTCCTGCATCGTCTCGATGTAGAGGCGCTTCAGCGTCACGTCCTTGGCTTGCGTGTAGGCGGCGTAGACGCTGAGGAAGCGCTGCGCCTCGCCTTGGCTCGCGGCCACGGCAGCGGATTTGGCGCCGTTCGCCTGCGCCATGATGGACGCCGCATCGCCGCGTGCGCGAGGGACTATGTCGTTGGCGTAGGACTGAGCGTCGTTGCGGGCGGTGTCGGCGTCTGTCGTGGCGCGCTGCACATCCCGGAAGCTTTCCACGACGTCGGCCGGCGGATCCACCTTCTGAAGCTGAACCTGCGTGATCTCCACGCCCGTGCCGTACTGATCGAGTATCGACTGCGTCCCGGTCGTGACCGCCTGCTCGATCGCGGCGCGGCCGCCTGTCAGCGCAGACTGGATGGCGGTGTGGCCAATAACCTGGCGCAGCACGCTTTCGGCGGCGGATTTTACCGTATAGCCGGGGTTGCGCGTGTTGAAGGCGAAGGCAGCCGCGTCGCTGATGCGCCAGAACACCGAGGCGTTGATGTCCACGATGTTCTCGTCGCCCGTCAGCATCAGGCTTTCTTCCGCCAGGTCACGGGCCGGCCGGCCACGGGCTGGCTCGACGCTGCCTTCGGGAGCGGCGGGGCTCGACTCCTGCTCGTCGGTCGAGGCGCTGCGGAAGCCGATTTCGACACGGTTGATGCGGGTGACGGAGAGCAGCTCTACGCTCTCGACCGGCCACGGCAGATGATAGTTCAGGCCTGGCGGCGTACTGCGGACATAGGCGCCGAACCGCATCACGAGGCCCAGCTCGTCCGGCTCGACGCGATAGATGCCAGAGCCGATCCAGAGGGCGGCGACGACGATCGCGGCGATGACCAGGCCGCGGCCGCCTGCGCTGCCGCCGCGGCCGAGCATGCGGCGGAAGCTGGCGCGCGCATCGGTCAACAGGCGCTCGAACTCGGGCGGGAGCTGGCCGGGGCCGCCCCAAGGTCCCTGGCCGGGCGGGGTCGGTCGCCGGGGACCGTTGGAACCGCCAAGGTTCCAGGGGTTCTGATCGGAAGGCATCTGTGCTCGTTAGCTCCTGAACCGCATCCGGGCTCGACGACGAGCCAGGCTCACCTGGATGGCAGCTACCGCGCGGACGATATGAAGCCGGGCGAAGACGGTGGACCCATAATGGGCCCGCGCAGGGGATTTGCCCAGGAGGGCAGCAGAGAAGATGGATCTGAACGAGCGGCTGATGGGGGTTCTGCGCAATCTGCGCGCGCCCCAGGGCTCAGTGAACGAAGGCGCCGACATCGTGGCCGCCGGCCTGGTGGACGACCTGCAGGTGCGCGAGGGGCTGGTTCAGCTGGTGCTGCGCGCCGAGCGGTCGCACCTGCGCGAGATGGAGGCGCTGGCAAAGGAGGCGGAGGCGCTGCTGAAGCGCCAGCAAGGCATTCTCAATGCCAGCGTCATCCTGACCTCGCATCGGCCAGAGCCCGCTCCAAAGGCCGAGCCGCCGCCTGCCGCAGGCGAGAAATTCCTCAGCGGCGTGAAGCGCGTCATAGCCGTCGCGTCCGGCAAAGGAGGCGTGGGCAAGTCGACGGTGGCGGTGAACCTCGCAGCCTCGCTCGCGGCGATGGGTCTGCGCACCGGACTGATCGACGCCGACATCTACGGGCCGAGCCTGCCGCGCATGGTCGGCGTGAACCGCAAGCCTGATGTCCGAGGTTCCATCATGCAGCCGATCGAGGCGTTCGGCGTGCGCTGCATGTCCATCGGGTTCCTGGTGCCGGAGGACCAGGCAATGATCTGGCGCGGCCCCATGATCATGGGCGCCCTCACGCAGATGCTGGGTCAGACCGAGTGGGGAACGCTGGACGCCATGGTGGTGGACCTGCCGCCCGGAACAGGCGACGCGCAGCTCACCCTATCGCAGAAGGTGTCACTGTCCGGCGCGGTGATCGTCTCCACGCCGCAGGATATCGCGCTCATCGATGCGCGGCGCGGTGTCGCGATGTTCGAGAAGGTCGGCGTGCGCGTGCTCGGCGTCATCGAGAACATGAGCTACTTCGCCTGCCCGCATTGCGGCGAGACATCCACGCCGTTCGGCCACGGCGGCGCGCGCGCCGAGGCGGTCAAACTCGGCGTGCCGTTCCTGGGCGAGGTGCCGCTGCTGCTGGATGTGCGCGAGGCAGGCGACGCCGGAAAGCCGATCGTGCTGGCTTCGCCCGAGAGCGCAGGCGCCCGCGCGCTGCGCGGCATCGCCGAGCGGGTCTGGCAGGAAGTCGATGGAGACTGACCGAAAGCCGGCCGGCGCGCGCAGGATCGCGCCAGGAGCGTGGCTCGGCTATGCTCTGCCGCAAGAACGGGGATGAGACATGCTGATCGACTACATGAGGGAAGAGTGGGAGCGGGAGATCCTGCGCTGCGATGCGACTGTCGCGCTCATCAAGGGCTTGCCCGAGATTGCCAACGGTATCAGGACCGGTGATCCGCTGGCGGTCGTCGCCCACGAATATGCGGAACGGCTGAGCGAGTGGCGGACGCAGCTACATGATTTGCAGACGCGGTATCGCGGGGATCCTGAGGAGTGGCAAATCAAGGCTTGATAGAAGAAAGGAAGCACTTCTTTTTTGAAAAAAAGAAGCAAAAAACTTTTGGGATTTAGGCCGGGCCTTCCCACAATCTCGGTCCCAAGTCGCAAAAGTTTTTTGGTTCTTTTTTTCAAAAAAGAACACGCTTGCTTTTGATCGTTGCCTAAGAGGCGACTAAGGTTTTGGCTGCCAGAGTTCGATCCTCGTACCATCAGGATCGAGTATCCAGGCGAAGCGTCCAGTGGGGTCGCTGTCGTCGCGTTTGAGGATTGCAACACCTTTGCCCTCGAGCTTCTTGATGATGGCATCGAGATCATCGACCGCGAAGTTGATCATGAACTCGCGCTGCGACGGCGCGAAATAGTCGGTGCTCTCGGGAAAAGCGTTCCATACGAGCACGTGCGGATGTTGCGGCGCGTCGTAACGCAGCATCGCGCCGCCCCATTTTTCGATGTTAAAGCCCAGAACGTCGCGATACCAGGCAGCGAGCGCCTTCGGATCCTTGCTCTTGAAGAAAATGCCGCCGACGCCGGTGATGTGGCCTGGCGCGTTGCCTTGGTCCGGCGGCGCGGCCGCCGCAGTGGTGCAGAGCATCAGGCAGGCCACAAGGGTCAGATAAGCATGCATCGTCACCGTCATTTCTTTGTCTCCCAGCCAGCTGCGACTTTCGTGCGCAAGCCAGCTTGAAACGAAAATCAGGCTTGCGCCAGCTTCTCCCTGCTGGCGCGGACTTTGACCACGCGCCGCCCGTCCATCTCCAGCACCTCGAACAGCCAGCCGCCGAAGACGATGCGGTCGCCGGCGCGTGGGACGCGCATGAGGAGGGCCAGAAGAAGGCCGGCGAGCGTGTGGTAGCTGCCTTCCGCGGGAAGGTCCGGGAGAAGCAGGCGTGCCTTGAGTTCATCGACGGGGGTCATGCCATCCATCATCATTTCCCCGCTCACCTGGTCGGCCGCCTGGCTGGGTGTGCCGTAGCCTGGTTCGGCGAGGTCGCCGATAATCGCCTCCAGCACGTCTGCCGCAGTCACGACGCCTTCGAAACTGCCGTATTCGTCGATCACCAGGGCAAGGCCCATGACGTCCGCCTTGAGGCGCTCCAGCGCGTCGAGCGCGCTGATGGTGTCCGGCACCACCATGGGCTGGCGTAGCGAAGCGGCAAGCGAGAGGTCCTTGCCGTCGAGGATGCGGTCGAGAAGGTCCTTTGCCTGGACAACGCCGACCACGTTGTCGATCGAGCCGTCGCACACCACGAAACGGCTGTGCGGCGCGGCCGTCAGCGCCTTGGCGATTTCGCGCCGCGTGTCGGTGCGGTCGATCCAGGCGAGCTCCGTACGCGGCGTCATGATGGCGCGCACCGGCTTGTCGGCAAGGCGAAGGACGCGCTCGATCATGTCGCGCTCCTCGGTTTCCAGAACACCCGCCTGGGTGCCCTCTGCGAGAAGGGCCTTGAGCTCATCTTCGGTGACGGCCTGTCGCGTCGCATCCGAGAGGCTGAAAATCCGCAGCACCAGGTCGGACGAGCGGCCGAGCAGCCAGACGATCGGCGCCGTCACGCGAGACAGGCCGGCGACGGGAAGCGCCAGCCAGGCGGAAATCAGCTCGGGCGAGCGAAGTGCGAGGCGCTTTGGCACCAGCTCGCCCAGTACGAGCGTCAGGTAGGTGATGCCGATGACGGTCAGGGTCAGCGAGACCCCGACCTTTGCTTCACCGATATAAGGCACCCGGGCGACCAACGGCTCCAGCTCGCTCGCCAGGCGGGCGCCCCCGAAGGTGCCCGAGAGAATGCCGACCAGCGTGACGCCCACCTGAACCGTCGGCAGAAAGAGCTGCGGATCGTCTGCGAGGCGCCGGGCGGCGGCCGCACCGCGGACCTTCTTGTGCTCGAGGACTGAAAGGCGCGCCCGCCGCGCCGAGACGAGGGCCATCTCGGTCATCGAGAACACACCGTTCAGGATGATCAGGAGGAAGATAACCAGGAGTTCGAGGAGCGTCGTCACGGAGTCACTTCTTCGTCAAAAAAGGAAGGAAGGCCAGAGGCGCTGCCTCTGGAGCCCGCTGCTTCGTCGGCAAACGCCCTGAGGTGTCCGCCCGGAAAGTCGGCGTGGCGAGTCAGAGGCCGCAGGCCGCCCGGCGGTGGTTTCAGAGCACCGGAGCGGAGCGGCCTCTAGTGGCCGTGAGCACCGGAGCGCAAGAAACCGCCGTCGGATGACCGTCACGGCGGCTTTCCCGGCGGACACCCTCCGTGCCCCAATTCAGCCTTAATCAGGCCCGGTCGATGCCGCAGTGCAACCCTTAGTTCCTCCATGCGCAGTCAGCTTGACCGCGTTTTGGGGAAGACCAGCCATGACCACCCTCGCCGACGCCGAAAAGACACGTCAGCAGACCAAACCGCGCCACAGCTTTTTCAACCGTGCCACCCTGCTCGCGCTCGGCATCACTGCCGCGACCAGCTTTGGCGTTTGGGATGTGACGAACCGGCCCGTCTCGGTGCCGAACTATACCGGCGATGTATCGGGCGTGGCGTTCTCGCCGTTCCACCGCGGCGAGACCCCAGAGGCGCATCAGGTGCCGACGGCCAAGGAGATCAGGCAGGATCTGGCGCAGGTGAGCCAGATCACCGGCCGCATCCGCACCTATACGGTGGAAGGCGGCATGGCGGACATTCCGCGCCTGGCACGTGATTATCCGCTGCAGGTGACGCTGGGCGCCTATCTGAACCCGAAGATCGCCGGCGACGACCTCGAAGTGTCACGTCTGATCGCCACCGCGAACGACAACCCGAACGTGGACCGCGTGATGGTCGGCAACGAGGTGCTGCTGCGTGGCGACCTCACGACCGCGCAGCTTATCGGCTACATCAATCAGGTGAAGGCCGGCGTGCATGTTCCAGTCTCGACGGCCGAGCCGTGGCACGTGTGGCTGAAGCATCCCGAGCTCGCGGCCTCTGTCGATTACATCACCATCCATCTGCTGCCCTACTGGGAAAAGCTGCCTGTCGATCAGGCGCTGACCTATGTGATGGATCGCCTCGACCAGGTGCAGAAGGCGTTCCCAGGCAAGCATATCCTGATCGGCGAGGTCGGCTGGCCGTCGAACGGCGTGGCGGTGGGCGCCGCCCACGCGAGCCGGGTGAACCAGGCGATTTTCATGCGCCGGTTCTTCAACGCCGCGCGTGACCGCGGCCTCGACTATTTCGTCATGGAGGCGTTCGACCAGCCCTGGAAGACAAGCTTCGAAGGCCGGGTCGCTGGCTACTGGGGCATGTACGACCTCGATCGCCACGCGAAGTGGAAGATGACAGGCGACGTTCAGGAAACGCCTGACTGGGCGACCTGGGCCGGGATCAGCACGGCGGTGGCTGCCTTGATGGCCGGGCTCCTGCTGTCGCGACGCCCCGACATCCGGTTCGCCGGCAAGCTGCTGGTCGCGTCGCTGGCGCAGACTTTCGGCGCCGTGTTCGCGCTGGTTCTGCTGGCGATGTCGGAGAAATATCTCTCGGGCTTTGCAGAGGTGGTGTGGGGCTCGCTCGCGGCCGGCCAGGCGCTGCTGCTGTTCCTGCTGATGGCAGACAGCTTCGAACTCGCGGAGACGGTGTTCGGGCGTATCAAGCGCCGGCATCCTGTGATCAGCCCGGCGGCCTCAGGCGCCCTGCTGCCGAAAGTCAGCCTGCACCTGCCAATCTGCAACGAGCCGCCGCACATGGTGCGCCAGACGCTCGACGCATTGGCTCGCCTCGATTACCCCGACTACGAAGTTGTGGTCATCGATAACAACACGGTCGATCCCGCGCTGTGGGAGCCGGTGGCCGAGCATTGCGCACGTCTGGGCTCGCGGTTTCGCTTTTACCACCTCGGCAAATGGCCGGGCTTCAAGGCGGGCGCCTTGAACTTCGCCCTGGCCGAGACGGCGCCCGATGCCGAAATCGTCGCGACGCTGGATAGCGACTACATCGTGGAGAGCGACTGGTTGCGCTGCATGGTGCCGCAGTTCGCCAATCCCCGCGTCGGCTTCGTCCAGTCGCCGCAAGATTACCGCGACAACGACGGCAGCTTCTTCAAGCGGCTGATGTTCTGGGAGTATGCCGGCTTCTTCCAGCTTGGCATGGTGAACCGCAACGAGCGCAACGCGATCATCCAGCACGGCACGATGTCGCTCATTCGCAAGTCCGCCCTCGTGGAGAGCGGAAATTGGGCGGAGTGGACGATCACCGAGGACGCCGAGCTTGGATTGCGGCTGTTCCGCGAGGGCTGGGAGGCGGTATATTCGCCGCGCAGTTTCGGCCGCGGCGTGATGCCCGACGACTTCGCGGCGTTCCGCAAGCAGCGTTTCCGCTGGGCCTATGGCGCGATGCAGATCGTGCGTGGACATGCCGGCGCGCTGCTCAACCCGTTCAACCGCGAGCTGACGCTCGGCCAGCGCTGGTGCTTCGTGACGGGCTGGCTGCCTTGGGTCGGCGATGCGCTCGGGCTCGCGTTCCTCGTCATGGGCCTTGGCTGGTCGATCGGGTTGGTGGTGGCGCCGATGCGCTTCGAATTCCCGATCGTGCTGTTCATGGTGCCATCGATCGGGCTGTTCTTCTTCAAGCTGGCGCAGATCTTCGCCCTCTATGGCGCGAAGGTGCCTTGCGGGTGGCGCGACCGGCTTGGTGCGGCAGTCGCTGGCTTGGCACTGAGCCATACGATCGGCAAGGCGGTGTGGAAGGGCCTGTTCATCCGCAGCGCGCCGTTCTTGCGGACGCCTAAGATGGAGGATGCGCCTGCACTGGTGCAGGGCCTGGTGATGGCGCGCGAGGAACTGGCGCTGCTGGTTCTGAGCTGGGCTGCGATGATAGCGGTAGGCTGGGTGCATGCGTTGGCGACGCCAGAGGCGAAGCTGTGGTGCGCGGTGCTGCTGACGCAGTCCCTGCCCTATCTGGCGGCGGTGACGGTGGCGGTAGTGGCGGCCTTCCAGGCGCGTGTTCCGGCCGCGGCAAAAGCACCAATCGCATCGCTCGCGCTGCTGCAAGCAGGCGACTAGCCGGCTCGCTCGGCCTAGTGTGAAGTTCCAAGGACTTGTCCTTGGCAGGGTCCAGGGGCAGAGCCCCTGGCCTTGCTTCGTCTCAGGGAGCCGTGAATGACAGTCCGCCCACCCCTCTTCCGAAGCCTCCCGACTGCCGCAGTAGTTCTCGGCCTGGCCGGCCTCCTCCCGTTCTTTCTCTTCGGTGCCGGCGCCGTAGGGCAGGAGCCCGAGAAGGCGTTTCTGGCGGTGCAGGGTCTGATCGGCTACGGCGCTGTCATCCTCGGTTTTCTGGGTGGCGTGCACTGGGGTTTTGCGCTCGGCGAGGAAGATGACGCAGCGCCGTCGCGGACCCGGCTGGTGCTTGGCGTGTTGCCGTCGCTGGTGGGATGGGCGGCGATCCTCGCGTCGGTCGTGCGTTTCCCCGCCCTTGGCCTGGCGCTGCTGATAGCCGGCCATATCGGCACCGTCGTGGTCGAGCACCGCGGCGCGAAGCGGCATCTGATGCCGGCGGGCTATATGGCCCTGCGCTGGGTGTTGTCGGTGGTCGTCGCCGCGGTGCTGACGACGGTTCTGGTCCTGCGGCTCGTTGGCGGGCACGTCCTCTTCTGAGAAATGTCTTTTAAAAGATACAGGTTCATGGTTTATGAACCTTATTGGAGCGAACGCCGCTCCCGGCCTGGAATTAACCAGGGCTTAGGCATTGGAGCAGATCATATGACAGCACTCGTCATTCCTTTCCCGAAGGCTGCTCCGAAGCTTACGCAACAAGCACCTTTGCCGGACGCCCGGGCGGATGATGATGTCGGGGCGGCATTGGCGGATTTGCGTGTGGCTTTGTCGGACCAGCGTCGTGCGCTGAGTGAATGGCGCTTTGCATTGACCAAGTTGTCGGTCGGTGTCGCGGACCTGGGTTTTGCCCTCGAAGGCTATCAGCAAGGCCTGGACGATGCTAAAAAACGCCTCGGCGGGTTGCGCGACGAAGCCACCCGGCTTGGTGCCTGGGCGGTCGCGACGGGTTAAATCCCCGCCTTCCACGCTGGGCAGCCGAGGCGCATGACAGAGCCATTTCTAGCCGACACGTCACGCCGTTGCGCGGTCGTCGATCTCGGATCCAACTCGGTTCGCCTCGTGGTCTTCGAAGGCCATGGCCGCAATCCGGTCGCGATCTTCAACGAAAAAGCCGTGCTGCGTCTTGGCCGCGGCCTGCAGCAAACCGGCAAGCTGAACGAGGAGGGCACCGCGCAGGCGCTCACCGTTCTCGCGCGGTATTACGCGGTGGCAAAGGCGATGCGCGCCGAGCCATTCGAAGTGCTGGCGACCGCCGCGGTGCGCGATGCGTCGAACGGGCCGGAATTCGTAGCCGCCCTCAAAGCGAGCCTGGCCGGCGTCACGATCACCGTTCTTTCCGGCGAACAGGAAGCGTCATTCTCTGCCGCCGGCCTGCTGTGCGGGATCCCTTCAGCCGACGGTATCCTGGCCGACATAGGCGGCGGATCGCTGGAGGTGGTGCATCTGGAGGCAGGCGCCTTGCGCTCGGCGCGAACGCTGCCGCTGGGTGTTCTGCGACTCTCCGATCGGGCAGGCGGCGACGTCGTGCGTGCGCGCGCGATTGCCGAGGAAGCGATGGAAACCGTGCCTTGGCTCGCGCATGGCGCCGGTCGCGATATCTACCTGGTAGGCGGCGCCTGGCGTGCGCTGGCGCGCATCCACATGGAGCAGACCGGCTACCCGCTGGCGATCGTTCATCACTACACGCTCGAACGCGAAGAGGCGCGCGACCTCGCCGGCGTCATCGGATCGGCGAACCGCAGGGCGCTCGAGCGCCTGCCGGGCGTGTCGCGGCGCCGCGTGGACGATTTGCCATTCGCAGCAGTGGTGCTGCGGCGCCTGCTGCGCGCCACAGGTGCGCGGCGCATCGTGTTCTCCGCCAATGGCCTGCGCGAAGGCTGGTTCATGCAGCAAATGCCTGACGCGCTGCGCGCCGAGGATCCGCTGCTCGCAGCGGGACGCGACATCGCCGGCCGCTACGGCCGAAGCCTCGCATTGCCAGCCGCACTCGCCGCATGGACAGCGCCGCTGTTCGCCGATGAAACACCAGCCGCGTGTAAATTGCGTGAAGCAGCCTGCTGGATGAGCGACTCAGGCAGCCACGACCATCCCGAGTATCGCGCCGAACAGGCGTTCTTTCGCCTCCTCCGCCAGCCCGCCGTCGCACTGGACCACCACGCCCGGGCCTTCCTCGCTTTGACACTGGCGCTGCGATACGAAGCCGAACCGGACATGCCGTTCCTCGATGCCGCACGCATGCTGCTCGATATGAGCAGCCTGCGTCGGGCCGAAATCCTCGGCGTGGCACTGCGGCTCGCCTATACCTTGTCCGGTGGAACGGCGGAATTGCTTGCTGCCACCTCGCTCGTTCGCGAGTCCGATCGGCTGGTGCTGCGGCTTATGCCCGGGTTAGGGGTGTTTGCAGGAGAGGCGGTGACGCGGCGGTTGGAGCGGCTGGCTCAGGCTGTTGGGTTGGAGGCTAAGACTGAGATAGTGGAGAAGTAAGCGAGTTCTTTTTTGAAAAAAAGAACCAAAAAACTTTTGCAACTTTTGGCCCGGCCTCACCGCCGCACCATTACTAAGTTGCGAAAGTTTTTTGCTTCTTTTTTTTTCAAAAAAGAAGTCCTTCCTACGCTGTCTTATCCTGCGCAGTCCCAATAGCCGCCTGCGCCGCAGCAAGCCGCGCCACAGGAACCCGATACGGCGAACAACTCACGTAATCCAGCTTCACCTCCTCGCAGAACGCGATGCTCGCCGGATCGCCGCCGTGCTCGCCGCAGATACCGAGTTTAATATCCGGCTTCGTCTGCCTGCCTTTTTCGGCAGCGATGCGCACGAGGGCGCCGACGCCATCAATATCCAGGGAGACGAACGGGTCTTTCGGAAGAATGCCGGCTTCGACGTAGTGGGGCAGGAACTTGCCTGCATCATCGCGGGAAAGTCCAAAGGTGGTTTGCGTCAAGTCGTTGGTGCCGAAGCTGAAGAAATCAGCCACTTCGGCAATCTTGTCGGCGACCAGGGCCGCGCGTGGCAGCTCGATCATGGTGCCTACGGTATATTCCAGCGTCTTTCCGGCGCGTTCGAGAACCTCCTTGGCGACGCGATCGACTTGCGTGCGGGTGATTTCGAGTTCGCGCCGCGTGCCGACGAGCGGGATCATGATTTCGGGCACGACGGGGTGTCCGGTCTCGGCGGCGATTTCCAGCGCACCTTCCACGATGGCGCGTGTCTGCATCTCGTAGATCTCAGGATAGCTGATGCCGAGGCGGCAGCCGCGATGGCCGAGCATGGGGTTGGCTTCAGCCAGCTCGGAGGCGCGGCGTCGCATGGAGTCCACGTCCTGGCCCAGAGCTTGCGCGATATCGGCGATTTCCTGGTCGCCGTGCGGCAGGAACTCGTGCAGCGGCGGGTCGAGCAGGCGGATGGTGACGGGCATCCCCGCCATGATGCGGAAGAGTTCGACGAAATCCTTGCGCTGGAAAGGCAAAAGCTTGTCGAGCGCGGCACGGCGGCCTTGCTCGTCGTTTGCCATGATCATCTGGCGCACGGCGCCGATGCGCTCAGGGGCGAAGAACATGTGCTCGGTGCGGCAAAGGCCGATGCCTTCCGCGCCGAACTTCCGCGCGGTTTCGGCATCGAGCGGCGTTTCGGCGTTAGTGCGCACCTTCATGCGCCGCTCCTGGTCAGCCCAGCCCATGAGGGTGGAGAAGTCGCCTGACATGGTGGGCTCGACAGTGGCGACGGCGCCGACGAAAACCTCGCCTGTCGCGCCGTCGATGGTGACGATTTCGCCCCCGCGTATGATCTTGCCGCCGGCCGACAGCGTGCGTGCGCCATAATCGACGCTGATGCCGCCCGCGCCCGCGACGCAGGCGCGGCCCATGCCGCGTGCAACGACCGCCGCGTGGCTGGTCATGCCGCCGCGCGTGGTGAGGATGCCGCGCGCTGCATGCATGCCGTGAATATCTTCAGGGCTGGTCTCGATCCTGACGAGGATGACCGAATCGCCCTTGGCCGCGCGCATCTCCGCATCGTCGGCGCTGAACACGACGGCGCCGGACGCCGCACCGGGGCTTGCAGGCAGGCCCTTGCTAAACAGGGTGCGCTTCGCCTTCGGGTCGAGCGTCGGGTGGAGAAGCTGGTCGAGGGCCTGCGCATTGACGCGCATGATCGCCTCGCGACGGTTGATGAGCCCGCCTTCAGCCATTTCAACGGCGATGCGCAGGCTTGCCGCGGCCGTGCGTTTTCCTGTGCGGGTCTGCAGCATGTACAGCTTGTTCTGCTGCACCGTAAATTCGATGTCCTGCATGTCGTGGTAGTGGCGTTCGAGCGTCTCCCGCACGCGGCAGAGTTCGCCGTATGCCTCAGGCAGAGCGTCTTCCATGGAGACTTCGCCTGGCTTGGCAGCACCTTTGGAAAGCGGCTGCGGCGTGCGTATGCCGGCCACGACATCCTCGCCCTGCGCGTTCACGAGAAATTCGCCGTAGAACATGTTCTCGCCGGTAGACGGGTCGCGCGTGAAACACACCCCTGTCGCGCAGTCGTTGCCCATGTTTCCGAACACCATGGCTTGCACGTTCACCGCCGTGCCCCAATCGGCCGGAATGTCGTGCAGGCGGCGGTAGGTGTTCGCGCGCGGGTTCATCCAGCTTCCGAACACGGCGCCGATCGCCGCCCAAAGCTGGTCGGCTGGTTCCTGCGGAAACGGCTTGCCCGTCTCCTGCAGTACCATTTCCTTGTATTCCTCAACGACGCGCTGCCAGTCGGACGGCTTCAGGCCGGTGTCCTCGACGACTCCGGCGTCCATCTTCGCGGTCTCGATGATCTCCTCGAAGCGGTGGTGGTCAACACCCAACACAACGCTGCCGAACATCTGGATGAAACGGCGGAAACTGTCCCAAGCAAAACGCTCGTCGCCGGAGCTCTTGACCAGGCCAAGGACAGTTTCATCGTTCAGCCCGAGGTTCAGCACAGTATCCATCATGCCGGGCATGGAAACGCGCGCGCCGGAACGCACCGACACTAGCAAGGGCTTTTCCGGATCGCCGAACTTGCGGCCGACAGCCTCCTCGATACGCGTGAGCGCCTCGCGCACCTGGCCGTCCAGGTCATCGGGGTATTTGCGGTTGTTCTTGTAGAACTCGGTACAGAGTTCGGTGGTGATGGTAAAGCCGGGCGGCACGGGAAGATCGATGCTGGCCATCTCGGCAAGGTTTGCACCCTTGCCGCCCAGGAGGTTGCGCATGTCGGCCCGGCCTTCGTTGTGCCCAGCGCCGAAGCTGTAAACCCACTTTGTCATTGTTCTTGCTCCCAGGAGGAAAGGCTAGTTTTCTACTTCTGCAAAATTGGCCACGACATCGATCGCCTGTTTGACGTGCGCGAGTAGCCTCAGGCGGTTCCCGCGCAGTGCAGGATCAGGGTCATTGACGGTGGTCGCTTCGAAAAATCGGTCGAGTGGCGTACGGAGCTTGGCCAACATGCCTGCCGCCCCGGAGAAGTCCTCGGCCTCGACCATCTTTGGCACGACATTCAACGTCGCAAGCGCATCATGGATGCCTTGCTCGGCTTCGGTTTTCAGAAGATCAGGGCTGACTTCACCGCGGTGCGGGCCGTCCTTCTTGTCCTCGATGCGCAGGATGTTCGCGGCGCGCTTGTAGGCCGCCAGCAGGTCGCGGCCGTCATCGGTGGCAAGCAGGCGCGCAACCTCTTCGGTGCGGGACAGCAGGCGGACGATATCGTCTTCCGCGCCGGCCGCACTGGCGGCTGCAAGCACGTCGTGGCGAGCGCCTTCTCCCCTCACCTGAACGCGCAGGCGCTCGAGGATGAAGGCGAGAACGTCGTCGGCAACCGCTGCCGTTGCCGCTGCCGCCAGAAGCGGGCGCAACGCAATGCGCAAGCGGTTCTCACGGATGATGCGTATGACGCCCAGGGCCGCACGGCGTAAGGCAAAGGGATCGCCTGAGCCTGTCGGTTTCTGGCCAATGCCGAAGAAGCTCGTGAGCTGATCGAGCTTGTCGGCCAATGCGACGGCCACGGAGAGAGGTGCGCGAGGCGCCGGATCGGACACGCCCTTCGGCGCATAATGATCGCGAACCGCCTCGGCAACGGCCGCATCCTCGCCGTCGTGCCGGGCGTAATAACCGCCCATGACACCTTGCAGCTCAGGAAACTCGCCGACCATGCCGGTGGTGAGATCAGCCTTGCACAACAGCGCTGCGCGTTCGGCAAGTGCAGGGTCGGCGCCGATGGCGCGGGCGATCATGCCTGCCAGGGGGACGATCCGCCTTACGCGCGCACCCTGCGTACCCAGCTCGGCGTGAAAGACGATGCTGTCGAGCGCTGCGACTCTTTCCGCAAGCCTGGTGCGCCGGTCGAGATCCCAGAAGTGCCGCGCATCGGAGAAGCGCGCACGCAGCACGCGCTCGTTGCCTGCGACGATCGCGCAGCCGCCGTCAGGCGCTTCGATATTGGCGGCGAAGGCGAACCACGGCGCAACGCTGCCATCCTGATGGCGGGTGGCGAAATAGCGCTGATTGACGCGCATCGACACCTGCATGACTTCCGGCGGCAGGTCCATGTAGGCGTCATCTATGCGCCCCATGAGCGGCACAGGCCATTCAACCAGGCCGCAGACTTCATCGATGAGGCCAGGATCATCCACGATGGTAAGGTTCTGGCGGGCAGCGAGGTCGGTGATCCCGGCAGCGACCCGGGCGCGGCGTTCCTCCGCAGAGGCGATGACGTGGCGCTGTTCGAGCGAACGCTCCCAATCGTCCGCGCCACGCACATGCACCGGCTCTGGCGACATGAAGCGGTGGCCTTCGGTGACGTCTGAGGAGACAAGGCGATGACCGTCGTCGGTCTCCGTCGCCAGCGTAAACTCGACGATCCTGCCGTCGAGTATGCAAACTATACGGCGGAGAGGGCGCACCCAGGTGAAGGCGCTGGTGCCGCCCCAGCGCATGGATTTCGGCCAGGCAAACCTGCGGAGCAGATCCGGCATGACGGAGGCGATAAGCTGTGCCGCGGGAACCGAAGGCGCGGATTTCTCCAGCACGTGAAAGCCGCCTTCCTCGCGCAAGGCATTCCGCGTAGCGGCATGTTTGCGCAGGAAGCCGGCGAGCGCCTGTTCCGGCGCACCGACTCGGGGACCACGCTCGACGCTGCTCGATGCAGGCACCGCGTCGGCAACCTGAGCGGCGACCGCGATGCGGCGCGGGCCGGAGAAATGCCGGATCGCGCTGGGGGAAAGCGCGGACAAGCTTTCGCGAAGCAGGCGCGCCAGTTCTTCGGCCGCCTTCACCTGCATGCGCGCGGGGATCTCCTCCGAAAAGAGCTCCAGAAAGAACGCCGGCATGATCTCAGATATCCTTCAGGGCGGGTTCGATGTCCGTGCGGGCGAATCCATCGCCGACGAAAAGCAGAGCGTCCGCCTCCGTCTTTGCCAGCGCGTAAGCAAAGCAGTCGCCGAAATCGAGACGGGCGGAGTGTTTGTGGCGGCCGAAATAGCGCCAGGCGCCACGCGCGGCATCGGCCTGCTCGACGCTGACAGGTACGATCTCGATGCCGGCGGTGCGTACGAATTCATCCAGGCGCAGGCTGGCAATACGCCCGCCGCGCTCTTCCACGATCATCGCGAGTTCGAGCCAATTGGCGGCCGACATGCGCGGGTTCGACGCATCGACGATGGTTTCCAGCAAGCGCGGTGCATTGTCTTCGCCGAGGAGCACGGCAAGCAATGCCGACGTATCGATGATCATGGCATCATCGCGGGTGGCCGGTTTCATCGTAGAGCCAAGCGTGTGAAGCCCCTTCGGGCACGCGGAGGCTGGCGCGCATCTCGGCGGCGAGTGCCTGCAGGCGGGACAAGCGAAGCGCGCGGTCGCGCGAGCGCTGCTCGCGCTCCAACCGCTCGCGCAGGGCCTCGGTCACCGCGCCGGTGAGGCTTTCGCCGGTGAGCGCCGAGAGCGCGGTCGCCAGGCGGTAGCCATCCTCGCTCTTGATGTTCAACTGATTGGCCAAGCGCTCATCCGACCGTGGTAGAAAGCTTCCGTGTCGTGGTAGAACTAGCATCGCAGGGGCAGCTTGTCACCTCCCGTGGATAGCTTAGGGAGATTGCCATGCCGGCGCTTCCGCTCTTCCTCGACACTCCGTTCATGCACACGCTGGTGGCCTTAGGCGCCGCTTTCGTCCTCGGAACGGCGATCGGCTTCGAGCGGCAGTGGCGGCAGCGGACCGCGGGGTTGCGGACCAACGTTCTGGTCACCGTCGGCGCCGCGGCCTTCGCCGACCTCGGGCTCCGGCTGCTGGGGGCTGAAGGCGCCACGCGCATCATCGCCTATGTGGTCTCAGGCATCGGCTTCCTCGGCGCCGGCGTGATCATGAAGGATGGCACCACCATCCGCGGCCTCAATACGGCAGCGACCCTGTGGTGCTCGGCGGCCGTGGGCACGTTCGCCGGCGCTGGACTCCCAGGCGAGGCGGCAGCGCTGACAATGTTCGTGCTGGCGGGCAATACGCTGCTTCGGCCGCTGGTGAACTGGGTCAACCGCCTGCCGATTACCGAGACCATGACAGAGGCCGAATACAGCGTCCACGTGGTTTGCGCGCCGGACGCTGTATCGGACGTGCGGGACCTGCTGGATGCCGAACTGGAGCTCGCCAACTACCCCGTGCGTTCGGTCGAGACGGTTTCCGACACGCTGGAGCATGTCGAGCTCGCGGCGATCCTCGTGCCGACCACAGCCGCCGCGGCTGAGCTCGATGCCGTGGTGGATGCGCTGCACCGGTCGGATCTCGTGCAATCCGCGACCTGGACGGTCGGCACCACCCACTAGGCGGCTACGGCCGCCGTCTCACCGGCGAGCCAGGCCTCGCAGCAGGCCTTCGCCAGGGTGCGCACCCGGCCGATATAGGCGGCGCGTTCGGCCACGCTGATCACCCCACGGGCGTCCAGCAGGTTGAACAGATGGCTGGCCTTGATGCACTGGTCATAAGCCGGCAACGCCAGCGACCGTGCGACCAGGGCAGCGCATTCCGCCTCGGCATCCACGAAATGCCGCTGCAGGAGACCAACATCGGCAAATTCGAAGTTGTAGGCGCTGTATTCGCGTTCCGCGCGAAGGAACACGTCGCCGTAGCTCACGCCTGCGCCGTTGAAGTCGAGGTCGTAAACGCTCTCGACTCCCTGCACATACATCGCCAGGCGCTCGAGCCCGTAGGTGAATTCGGCGGAAGGAAGCGTCACGGCAATGCCGCCGACCTGCTGGAAATAGGTGAACTGCGTCACCTCCATGCCGTCGCACCAAACCTCCCAGCCGAGGCCCCAGGCGCCTAGAGTCGGGCTTTCCCAGTCATCCTCCACGAAGCGGAAATCATGCAACGACGTGTCGATGCCGATGGCGCGGTAGCTCTCGAGAAGAAGCGCCTGCGCATCGGGCGGGCTCGGCTTCATGATCGCCTGATACTGATAGTAATGCTGCAGCCGGTTGGGGTTTTCGCCATAGCGGCCGTCGCTCGGGCGCCGGCAAGGCTGCACGTAAGCCGCGCGCCAAGGCGTCGCGCCAAGGGCGCGCAAGGTCGTCGCCGGATGGAACGTGCCCGCGCCCATTTCGATATCGTAAGGCTGCAGGATGACGCAGCCCTGCTTCGCCCAGAAGGCGTGCAGGCGCAGGATGATCTCCTGGAAACTCGGCTTGGCGTTGAGCGTGTCCATTGACTTGCCCCTGTTCCGGCGGAAAAGGGTCCCATGTTCGAGGCGCGGTCTGAATGCGGCGCACCATACAGCGGGCAAGGGGCCATACAAGATCGATGCGGCGCAGGGATTACATCGGCTTCGGCGTGGTGGTGGCGGCAACTGCCGCACTCATCGCCTACCGCTACGCCTTCATAGAGCCGCGCGCGTGGGGCGCCATCTGCGCAGCGGCGCACCCTCCGCTGGCCTGCCTGCCGCGCGCCGGCCTGATCTGGCTGCAGCGATACTACCTGTGGGGCGGCATCGCCCTGGCGCTCGGACTTTGGGCCTTCGCCTGGGGAGCACCCTTCGCCATTCAGGTGGCAGCCGTGGTGATCGGCATCGCCGGCATCGAGAATTACAACGCCACTTGGGGTGCGATCGGCGCGGCGCTGGGAGCCTGGGCCTGGCTTAGGCGGGAAGACGGAAGGAAGCATGTTCTTTTTTGAAAAAAAGAACCAAAAAACTTTTGCGAGTCTGGGCTGGGATTGGGGATAGGCCGGGCCCAAAGGGATAGAAGTTTTTTGCTTCTTTTTTCAAAAAAGAAGTGCTTCCTCCCTTTCATGACTGGCAACATCGCAACCCCCTGCGGCTTCTTCGGCAAGCTGCCGTGCCGCGGAGACTTCGTGGAGCGGCGGCTGGACCGCGGCTTTTGCAGCGCGTTCGACACCTGGCTGCAGGCATCTATCCTCGCAAGCAAATCCCAGCTCGGCGAGGCATGGCTGCCGGCGTATCTGGAAGCGCCACTATGGCGCTTTGCCATCGAAGCCGGCGTGTGCGGAGCGCGCACAACGGTCGGCGTCATGATGGCGAGCGTGGATCGCGTGGGCCGCTATTACCCGCTCACCATCGCCAGTCATCTTGCAATCCCCTGCCCTGTCAGCGACCTGGCGGTCTCCCTCGACGAGTGGTTTCTCCGTGTGGAAGAGCAAGCAGTCGCAGCCCTGGAGGATGATTGCAGCTTCGAAGGGTTCGATGCGGGCGTAAGCGCAATCGGCGCGCCGGTGCCTGGCTCGAGCACGCGGACCGGGAAAGCACAAAGTTTGTGGTGGGCGGCTTCTCCTGACATTTCCGCGCTTATGGTGAACGGATTACCTGAGGCTGAGCGGTTTTCCGGGTTTCTTCAGGAAGACAGCACGTTCTTTTTTGAAAAAAAGAACCAAAAAACTTTTACCACCTGGCTCCGTGAACATTCATAAGCCCGGCCCAAACTCGTAAAAGTTTTTTGCTTCTTTTTTTCAAAAAAGAAGTCCTTTCTTCCTAAGCCACCGTAAAGTCAAACCGCTCCTTGGCAAAGTTAGGGTTGAAATAGGGATCATTCTCCATATACCGCGCCCAGCGCGCGACGAAGCGGCGGCGTTCGTCGGCGCTTTGGGTGGAGCGTTTGGCCGAACGGCCCTCGAAGTGAAAGAGTTGTGCGTAGGGGGTGTATACGACGCGGAACCCGCGGTCGATGATCCTCAGGCACAGGTCGGTATCGTTGAAGTCCAGGGCGAACGACTCATCGAGGCCGTTGGCGAGAGAGAGCACGCTCTTGCGCGTGGCGAGGCAGGCGCCTGTGACGGCGGAATAGTTGCGTATGAGGTGGGTAAAGCCGTTGTAGCCGATGAAGTCGCCTGGAAAAGAGTGATAGACATGTGCGCTGCCGCCGTTCACCCCGATGACGCAGCCGACGTGTTGCACGGTGCCGTCGGCGTGGAAGAGGCGGGCGCCAACCGCACCGATTTCCGGATCCTGCGAGATTTCAAGGAGACTGGTGAGCCAGTCATCGTTGATGACCTCCATATCGTCGTTGAGCAGGACGAGATGTTCGGTGCGGCAGGCGCGTACGGCAAAATTGGCTTTGGCGGCGTAGTTAAAGGGGATGGTTGCGCCGGTGAAGTTCTCCACGCGCACGCCTAGGGCCTGGAAGCGCTCCAGTTGCTCTTCGGAGAGTTTGGAGTTGTCCACGACCAGAACTTCGTAGTTGCGGTAGGCAGTGCGCCGGAGGATGGAATCCACCATGTTATCGACCATATGAAATCGGCCGCGGCCTTCGAGTTCCAGTTCGGTGTTGTTGGTAAGGATGATGAGGGTGACGCGCGGGTTACCGAGAACGCGCCTGCGTACCCGGAAGGTGCCTGGGAGAAGGCCAGCTTCGACCCAGGCACTTGCGCCATGCCGGGCTTTCACGTGGTCCTGCAAGGCGCGGAAACCGGCTTCGAGCGCGTAGGGCTTGGCGTCCACGACGGCGGCGGCGGAGCCTTCGACGGCGCGCCAATGGTAGAGGGATTTCTGAATGTGGTGGACGTGCTGCGTGCGGCGCGAGAGGCGGAGCATGAGGTCGTAATCCTGCGCTCCTGAGTACTCCTGACGGAAGCCGCCGAGTTCGAGAAACAGGCGCTTGCGCACGACGAGCATGTGCAGCACGTACATGACGGATTCGAGATGCTCGGGAGACCAGTCCGGCTTGAAATAGGTGTCGATGAGGTGGCCTTGTTCGTCGATCTTGTCCTCGTCGGTGTAGAGGACATCAATCGAGGAATCGGCGAAAAGGGCGCGTGCGACTTCCAGCAGCGCGTCGCGGTGGAGTTCGTCATCGTTGTCGAGCATGGCGATGAACTCGCCGCTTGCCATTTCGACTGCGATGTTCGAGGCGCCGGCGATGCCCTGGTTCTGCGTCAGGGTGCGTATGCGAACCCGCGGGTCGATGCCTTGCAGAGCGCCGAGCGTGGCCAGCGTTTCGGGATCGGTGGAAGCATCGTCGCAGAGGCAAAGTTCCCAGAACGGATAGCTCTGCGCCATGACCGAGAGAATGCAGGCTTTAAGGAACGCTGCAGGAACGTTGTAAACGGGTGTAATGAGGCTGATGACAGGGCGGCGGTTGCCGAGCGACGTAATGGCCTGTTTCTGCGCGGGCGAGAGGTTGGCAACGGGCGCCGCGCCGATCATGCCGCGTGTGCGGCCGAACCATGCCAGGAACGGCGGCAGGTCGGCGGCCAATCCGATGGCGTGAAGACGCTGGCGGATGTCCTGGCCAATGCGCGTGGGGCTGAAGTTTTCGCGCATGCGCAGCGCACCGGCCTGGCCGCGGGCCCAGGCTTCGGCCTGGTTCTCGTGGACTCGGCGGAACTGCGCAACGAGGCTGCCGCGGTCAGGGTCGGCCCAGATGGCGTGCGGCTTGTAGGGGCCAACCTCCGTCTCGATTTCGATGAGGCGGTAGTCGATCGGGTAGCCCACGCTCTCGTCGAAGAACTCCAGATTGCCGGAGTATCCTGTCGCAATTACGGGTTTTCCAAGGGCGAGGAACTCGGCGATGTTCAGCCCGAAGCCTTCGCTGCGATGAGCCGAGACGAAGCAGTCGCAGGCGGCGCGCAGAAGCGACATGTCCGGCTCGCAAAGCCTCTCGGCAATGACGAGAACGTTCTCGGCGCCGCGCAATGCCTGGGTGAGCTGGCGGGTGATGGCCGGGTCCACGGCGGTGGCGTGGAATTTGATCACGAGAAAAACGCTGGCGTCCGGCGCAAAAGCTTCGCGGAAGGCGTCGACCACCAGGCGCGGGTTCTTGCGCGCGGCGGTGCTGCCTACGTCGAAAGCGACGAGGAAAACCAACCGGTCGTGCGGGATGCCGAACATGTCCCTGCCCTGCGCGGCCGGCGGATTGGTGACTTCGACAGGGAGGCGGATCTTGTGAACGGGAACCGGCGAGGATGCGCCGATGCTTTGCAACTCGAATTCGCTGTTGGTCCAGACTTCGTCGAGAGGAGCGAAACTGCCGTGCCAGTCCGAGCGGAAAGCGGCAAGTTCCCAGGCCCAGACCGCAATGTTGTAGGTGTCGTCGAAAAAGCCCTCGGGATAGAGGGCGGTCAGCCGGGCGATCTGGTCCGCATTTGCAAGGATGAGGTTGGTGCGGAATTCGGCGGGACGAGCGCGTTCGGCCGGCGTGATGCGTGCCTTGCCGCCTGTGACATCAAACGGGTGCAATTGCAGGGGAATGCCGGTCGTGAGGAGCGCGGCAAGCAGATTGCGGGCTGCGGTGCCGAGGCCGCTGGTGGCGCCGAATGGGCCAAACACGTTGATGCCGAAAGGTTTCGCCAGCACCTCGGCCGGCCGCGCGCGCCAGGAGCCGAAGGGAGCGATGCCGGTGCCGACCCGCGCTTCCAGGCGGCCGTGATGCACCCAGTGATGCAGGGCGGCTTCGTGGCTGTTGCCCAGCCGCTCGCGCACGTCCGGATAAAGCAGGAGGTAGCTCTCGGCGTCGAACCGGCTGGTGTCGATAGGCGTGTCGATACCCGGCGGCGGCATCGATTCGTAGAGCTCGTCACGCGCGAGGCTGGGACGCTTTCCTGCCGCTTCCTCTTCGCGTCCGTGCTTGCGCCAGTGGTCCAGGGCGCTCGCCACCGCGCCATCGGCGATGGCGCCGGCGATGTCCGGGTTGATGGCCAGATAAAGCGCTTCGGAAAACAGCTCCTCTTCGGTTTTGTAGGTGAGCACCGGTTCGGGCGGCAGCAGGTAGGGGATTGCACCGTCCACAGGGGGATCTGTCGTCAATGAAGGAGCCGGCGGAACAGGCGGCGGCGGATCGAGATCGCGCAGGCCGGCGGCCAGATTAACCAATACCGCGGACGCTGTTGGTTCCCGATCGAACGGCCAGGCGCGTATGCCATTGGCAACCTCTGCAGCGCCGAACACCAGGTAATGGGCGTAGCCGCTTTCGAAGAGGCCGGCCGCCACGGCTTCGCCTATGTCGCGGAACGCGGCGAGATACTGGTCTTCGGGGAAGTTTTCAGCATCGAACGGCTCTGCCGCCATAGGTACTCCGGGAAGTCAGCGCGTTCTTTTTTGAAAAAAAGAACCAAAAAACTTATGCGACTTGGGACCGGGCCCGAGGATGTGCTGAGCTTAAACGTCCAAAAGTTTTTTGCTTCTCTTTTTCAAAAAAGAAGACCTTCCTTTGTCCGCTTCCTCGACTCACAAGAGTACAAGAAAACGTTATCGATTGCCAATCGTAATGGCAAGCGGCTCGAACTGCCCGCAATGCGCCGAAGCGCGCAGGAGCCGGTCATGCAGGCGGCAGTATCCGTCGGCCGAGCGGCTAGCGGCATGAACCGAGCTGAGCGCGCGCGTTCCGGGCAACGCGCGATCGAGAGCGTGCGGGTCAGGCTCGAAGTGCAGGCAGCCCCCGCAGGCCGCGGTCATTGGCCGAGGTGCGCCCAGTAGCCTTCGAAGACGAGCACGGAAAGCACGAAGCCGAGCACCAGGTTCACGGCAACGCCTGCGGTGAAGGCGATGAACGGCCGCGATCCGACGCCTGCGAGGTCCCGCACGCGTGTGGTCAGGCCGATGCTGAGGAAGCCGAAGGCAAAGGCCCAGGTCCGCAGGTTCTTCACCGGCGTAACGAACGCGGGGGTGGCGACCTTGGCGAAGGCCGCGTGGCCGGCGTGGGTGGCGACGAGGGTTGCGAAGATGGAGGCGAGAAGGAAGCCGATGACGAATTTAGGGAAGCGGCGCCAGATTTCGCCTGCCCCGGTGCGGTTCTCGATGCCGATGTCGTCCCAGCGCGTGGCGGCGACGATGGACAGGACGAGGGCCCAGATGCCGATCCACACGTCGCGGCCCACGACCTTCATCAGGGTAAAGGCGGCGACGGACTGATCGGCGACGTGCGGCGCGGCGCCAGGCAGGCTGGCGGCCATGTCGCCATAGGCCTGGGCGGCGGCGATGCCGGCGGCATCGGCGAACTCGGACGTTCCGATCCAGGCGCCCCCCACACCGGCCGGCAAGCCGAGGCCGGCCGCGGCGTAAGGCAAGGCGAAGATCATGACGATCGCCCAGAAGATGACGATCGAGATCACCACGGCCGCGTCCTGGCGGCGTGCCCCGACAGCCGCCGCGATGGCGATGGCCGCCGACACGCCGCACACCGCGCCACCGACGCCCAGCACGGCGGCGAAGCGCGGCTCGATCCCCAGAGCGCGTGCGACGGCGAAGATCACGCCAAAGGTGACGATCGAGACGATGGACGCCTGCAGCAGGGCGACAGGACCGGCCCAGATGATGAGCGTCAGCGGCAGGGTGGCGCCGAGCAGGACCACGCCGAGCTTGATGTAGAGCTCGACGCGGAAGCCGGCATCCAGGGCGCGCGGGAGAACGCCGAGGTTCGCCAGCAGAAGGCCGACCAGCAGAGCGACGAGCGGCGGCTCGAGATTATAGCGGATGGCGCTCGCCCACTGGCCAAGCGCGAAGATCACCACGGTGACGACGTAGAGAAAGGCGAAGGCCGGTATCGTCAGCCGCAGGCGGAAGCCGAGGCTGGCGGAGATGAGTGAAAACAATGCCAGCCAAAGGGCGAATTGCGCCATATAGCGTGGCCAGTTGGCGGCGAAATGGGCAGCGAGTTCGCCGGGGTTTGTCCATTTGGCGGGAATGACGGCGATCCAGGCCAGCGTGCTGCCGCCGGCGAAGAGGGCGTATGCGAGGGCGATCAAGCCCAGGCCGGCGAGGACGGCCCACCAATCCTCATTTTTCCAGAATGTCGCGGCGGAAGATGGCGCAGGGCGGACGTCTTGTATCGGTCCATCGATTGTACGTTGACTCACCGTAGTATTCCCCGCCTTTTCTCCGCGTGTTCCACATAGTTGAGGTGGACGGTATCGTAAACACCCTATGTTAAGTGTGATTTCTCCCCTGTTTGCCTGCAGGCATTCCCCCGTTAGGGGTTATGCCGAAGAGTTAGGACGACGATGGATACTGCTGCGCCTCGCCCGACCCGCATTTGCATCATCGGCGGCGGATTTTCCG
Organism: Acetobacteraceae bacterium; assembly: GCA_965198825.1. GTDB lineage: Bacteria > Pseudomonadota > Alphaproteobacteria > Acetobacterales > Acetobacteraceae > BOG-908. The sequence goes on from CBDAQB010000003.1 coordinate 1,764,633, forward strand.
GGGCGGTGGTTGCAGTCCAGCTCGCTCGACATCTGGCAGACGCCGCCACGATAGAGATCATCGAGCCGCGCGAAATGCTGGGCGGCGGTGTGGCGTATTCGGCGACCGATCCCTCGCACCGGATCAATGTGCCGGCCGCCAAAATGGTGGTGTTCGGCGAGGACCCGCTGCATTTCGCACGCTGGCTTGAGGAGCATCACGCCCTCGACGGCGACCCGTCAGCGCTTTGGGAGAGTGGAGCCGCGTTCCCGCAGCGCGCCGTGTTCGGGCGCTATCTGGCAGGGCTCGTCGACGAGGCCAGGACAGCGCGGCCCGATGTGACAATCAGGCACCGCCGGACAGTTGCGGCATCGATCCATCCCGAACCTGGCGGATTCGCCGTTGGCCTGGCGGACGGCGAAACGCTGCCGGCCGACACCGTGGTGCTGGCGGTGAGCCATCCCCCACCTGCCGTGCCATCCGTGCTGCTGCCGGCTTTTGCAGCAGGCGCGCCCATCATTGCGGACCCGTGGTCGCCCGGTGCCCTGGACAACATCCCGGCCGGCGCAAAGGTGCTGGTGGTAGGCACCGGGCTGACGATGGCCGATGCGATCGCCACACTCGATCGGCGTCACCACCGAGGTCCAATCCTGGCGATTTCCCGCCGAGGCCTGCTGTCTCGCGGGCACCCCGCCGGCGATTTCCCGGTCTGGAGCTACTTCGCGTCGGCCTATCTGCCGGCGACGGCGCTCGGCCTCTCGCGCGCGGTGCGGGAACAGGTGGCGCTGGCGAACTCGCAGGGCTCGCCGTGGCAGGTCGTGTTCGACGACATCAGGGCCAATGCCGGCCGCATCTGGAGCGCGTTGCCTATGCGCGAAAAACGCCGGCTGATCAGGCATCTTCGGCCGTTCTGGGACGTGCACCGCTTCCGCGTCTCCCCGCAGGCGCAAGGATCGGTCGCGCGGTTGCAGCAATCCGGTCAGTTAAAGGTCGTCGCCGCGGCGCTGATCGGCGCTTCCTGGGACGGGAAAAGACTGAGCGTAGAACTGCGTCAGCGCGGCAGTGTGACAGAGACGCAGGAGTTTCAGGCGGTCATCAATACGACCGGTCCGGCGCATGGCGCCATCGTGGCGACAAACCCCGTTCTGGCTTCCCTGGCCGCGCAAGGTTTGCTGCGCGCCGACGGGACCGGCCTGGGCCTGGATGTCGATGGCGATAATCACCCGGTGGGAACCAATGATGTGGCGTCGCCCGGGTTGTTCGTGGCGGGTCCACTGGCGCGGGGGCGCGTGGGCGAACTGATGGGCCTGCCGCAGGTGTCGCAACATGCGGAGGCGGTGGCGCGTTCAGTAGTGCTTCATCTTGTCCAGGTGTCATCAAGCAATTCGTAGGGTGCAATGCTCTTTGGCATTGCACCATCTTTGCCGAAGTCTCGCATCGTAACCATCTTCACGAGCGCTGCTCTCGGCCCAAGGCGCATTGCGCCCTACCAACTCGCTTATTGCTTCTCGTTCAATTGCGGAAACAGCCGCTGGTGCCAGGTCGGGTAAGCCGGCGGAACATCGCTTGCAGCATCGAGGCTGGCGATGTGGCCGTCCGACAACTTCCAGCCCACGGCACCCATGTTCTGCAGAAGCTGCGCCTCGTCGCGGGCGCCAACGATGATGGTCGCAACCGTCGGGCGCTGCAGCAGCCAGTTCAGCGCGATTTGCGGTATCGTCTTGCCGGTTTCCTTCGCCACCTCATCGAGCGCATCGATGATCCGGGAACAGGCGCTCTTCCTCATAATGCGGGCCGGTGCCTGCAATGTCGTGAGCACGGCTACCCGGCTTGGCAGGCTGGCCGCGGCGTATCTTTCCCGTCAGCTTGCCCCAGCCAAGCGGGCTCCAAATGACGGCGCCGACGCCCTGATCGCGGCCAAGCGGCATCAAATCCCACTCGTAATCACGGTTCAGCAGCGAATAATACGCCTGGTGAGCGACATAACGCAAGTAGCCGTGACGGTCGGAAGCGGCAAGCGACTTCATCAAGTGCCAACCTGAGAAGTTCGAGCAGCCGATGTAGCGGATCTTGCCTGCGCGAACCATGGAATCGAGCGTCGAAAGCGTCTCCTCGACAGGCGTGTTGAAATCCTGTCCATGCAATTGGAAAAGATCGATATGATCGATGCCCAGGCGCTGTAGCGAGGCGTCCACCGCGCGCACCAGATGCTGGCGCGACGAGCTGAAATCATTCGCCCCTCCACCCATGGGAAACGTCGCCTTGGTGGAGATCAGCACCCGGTCGTGCCTGCCGCGAATGGCTTCGCCCAAAATCTGCTCGGCCAGGCCTTGCGAATAAACATCCGCCGTGTCGAACAGCGAAACGCCATGATCTAGGCAGATGTCGATCAGGCGAGACGCACCCGCAGCATCGGTCGAGCCCCAGGCTTTGAAAAAATCGTTGCCGCCGCCAAAAGTCGCGGTGCCGAAGGAGAGGGCCGGGACGCGAAGGCCGGAGTGGCCTAGACGGTTGTAGTCCATTGGGTGAGTTCCTTAAGAAGGCAGGAAGACTCTTCTTTTTTGAAAAAAAGAAGCAAAAAACTTTTATCCGTTTAGGCTGGGCGTTCCCACGAGCTCGGTCCCACAGCGCAAAGTTTTTTGGTTCTTTTTTTCAAAAAAGAACGCGCTTTCTTCAACCCGGTGAATTCAAAAACGCCGCAATATGCTGGTTCAGGAAAACCGCATCGGCCGGACTGGCGCCGGCACCGGCAGGATGACCCCACAGCGAAGGTATCGGCAGGAAGGTGCAATGGGCGATGAACTGCGACTCCCACTTCGCATCCTCGACCGGGAAATACATGTCCGTGGCTGACGGCATATAAAGCACGGGCACCTTGATCGAGCGCAGGGCCGCTTTCACGTCGCCTGCGAACGGCGCTGTGTTGCCGACGTCGTTCGACTCCCAGACGTGCATTTGCAGGATCAGATCGTTCGCGTCCGCGCCTGCAAAAAACTCGGTCTTGTACTTGTCCACCGCCTGCTGGAAGCTGGTGCCTGGCGGATTGTCGCCGCGCCAGAGTTCGTCGCGCCACCACTCCTGGGAATAGAGCCAGCCGAGCCACACCAGCGACGTCGCTTCGATGCCGCGCCTGGGTTCAACCTTGTAGTTTCCACCGTCGAAAACCGGGTCCGCTTCAAGAGCGGCGATCTGTCCCTCGAGCCGGACGATGCCATGCCCGTAGGTCTTCGCGGTGCCGGAGGTGGCCACAACGCGGTCCATGAAGTCGGGGTAGCTGACCGCCCATTGCAGGCTCTGCTGCGCACCCATGGAGAAGCCGATGACGGCACGCAGGTGGTGGATGTGCAGGCCGTTCACCAGCAGGTCGTGAACGATGTTGACGTTGTCTCGGATGGTCATAGGCGGAAAGGCCGGACCATGGAACGGCGCCGGCGTATTGCTCGGCGAGGAAGAGCGCCCGTTGCCGAACATCTCGCTGGTGACGATGAACAATTTCGTCGGATCCAGCGCCTTCCCGGGGCCGATCAACCAGTCGTAACCGTGCATGTCGGCCATGTAATGCGACGGCAGCAGGACCGCGTTGTCGCCGGCCGCGTTCAGAGTGCCGTAGGTGCCATAAACGATGTGGGCGTCGGGCAGGACGGCCTTGCCCTCTGTGACGAAGCCGTGGACGTCGTAATCATGCCTGACCGGTTCGGCACCGGCATCCGCTTTCGCAGCGGACGCTCCCATGGAGAGGCCTAGCGCCAGGGACAGGGCCAGCAGGGTGCGTTCATGGATCATGGGCGGCGCAGCTTTGGCTAGGGGGAGGCACGAAGCGGTGGCGCCATGATAGGCGGACGCGATCGTGCAGATTGGTCGGAGCGGCGGGATTCGAACCCACGACCCCCAGGCAGCGCCCGACCGATAATCCCACTATCATATGACCATCATTAGCCATCTACGACCATCTATTTTCTTAGTTAATACAAGCCGGTATTGATAGCGCACCAGTCTCCATGGTTCCGTGCGCTATCGTGAAACATCGCTCGCCGGCAGCAGACTTGCTTCCGGTTTGCTGCCGGAGACACCAGCATGCCCGCCGCTGCTATCCGCTTCACCAAGCCCGAAATCAAGCGCCTCACCTGCCCACCCGACAAGAAGACCAAGGACGGCTCACGACCGGGCGAGGTCACGTTCTGGGATACCTCCCTGCCCGGCTTTGGCCTGCGGGCCTATGCGTCTGGGCGCCGCCAGTGGATCGCGCAATATCGGGACGGGACCGGACGGACGCGCAAGGCGGCGTTTGGCGACGTGTTGACCGTCGAGCTGGTCGAAGCGAGGGACGCCGCCCGCAAGCTCCTGTCCAAGGTCAAGCTCGGGGCTGACCCCCAGGCCGAAAAGAAGGCCGCACGTCGCGCTGTGCGCGTGGAGGCGTTGGTCACTGCCTACCTGGCCGACGCGGAGACCCGCCTCAAGCCGCGCTCCTATATTGAGGTAAAGCGGCACCTGAACTCGCACGCCAAGCCGCTGCACCACGAAGCGGTGTCGTCGGTCGGGCGTGCGGAAATCGTCAAATTGCTCGCCAACATCGCCAAGGCGGGCGGGCCGGTGGCTGCCAATCGGGTGCGCTCTACCCTTTCCGCCATGTGGGTCTGGGGCCTTCGTAGCGGCACCCTGGATGGCGATAACCCAGTTGCGAACGTCCCCAAGCCGGGCACCGAGGCGCCGCGCGAGCGCACGCTGGAGGACGCGGAACTGGCGCTCATCTGGCAAGCGACGGACGGCGACCATGACCACGATCGGATCGTGCGCCTGCTGATGCTGACCGGCGCACGTCGGGAGGAAATCGCCGGCATGGCCTGGGATGAGATCGAGGCCGGCCGCTGGTACATCCCTTCATGCTGGTCGTGGCGCAGGACACCACCCACGCCGGCGAGCTGCGGCGGATGATCGAGGCCGACGACTTCTTCGGCGGGCGCTATCAAGGCCACGTGATCGAGGTTCACTCGGCGCTACGCGGTGAGGAGAACGACGACGCCATGGCGCGGCTGGTCTCTGTGGAGACGGACAGCGCGACGGAGATCGTGATTCACGTCAACAAGCTGAAGGAAGGCTGGGACGTCACGAACCTCTACACCATCGTCCCGCTCCGGGCCTCCGCCTCCGACATCCTGACCGAGCAGACGCTCGGCCGAGGGCTGCGCCTGCCCTACGGGACGCGCACGGGCGTGGACGCGGTCGATACCCTGACCATCATCGCCCATGATCGCTTCGACGAGGTGATCCAGCGGGCGCGTGAGCCCGGCTCACTAGTCCACAAGCAGGTGCTGATCGGCCCGGGTGGCGACATTCCCACCGGCGGGGCGGAGGTGTTGCAGGCGCCCTCCTACCTGGAGGCCGCGATCACCGGGCGCGCTGGCGGCATGTCGGACGAGCAGGCACCGGCCCCACTCTTCGCCGGGCCGGCCGCCCAGGCTGCTGCGGCGGTGACGCTCACCGTCATCCGGCAGATGGAGCGCGAGCTGCCCAACCTCGGGGCGCTGAATACCCCGGAGGTGCAAGCCCGCATTTCTGCCCGCGTCAGCGCGATCACGCAGCCCGTACAAGGCGAGCTCACCGGCATTGCACCGGTTCCCGACGTGGCTAGCATCGTCGCGGCTGTGACGGCTCATGTCGCCGAGCAGACGATCGAGATCCCCGAGATCGTCGTGCTGCCGACGAGCGATGTGACGTTCCGGTTCGAGGACTTCGACTTGGACGGGCTGGAGCGCCTGAACTACCAGCCGCTTGCCAGCGAGATCACCCTGCACGAGCTGCGGACGGAGCGCAGGCGGTCAATCGCTGTGCTGGTCGCAGACCGCCGCCAGGATCGGCCCGAAGACTACCTGGTCAGCCACCTGATCGACGAAGACGCCATCGACTACGACACCACGGCCGACCTGCTCTACAAGCTGGCCGGCCAGGTTGTGGCGCGGCTGCGCGCCTACCTGCCAGACGAGGAGGACGTGGAGAACGTGCTCCTTGCCCACGGCAAGCCGCTGGCGGAGTTCGTGTTCCGTCAGATGATGCAACACTACGTTGAGACGCCGACCCGCTACATCGGCCGCGTGTCGCGCGGCTTCCAGCTCCTGAAGCCCGTGAACTTCAAGGTCAGCGACGCCAAAACGGTGCGGGACTTCCGGCGCCCGGTCACACCGCTAGCGGACACCCGGCGTCAGGTGTTCGGTGGTTTTAAAAAATGCGTCTTCCCCTACCAGGCGTTCCAGTCCGACGACGAACGGCGCTTCGCCGTGCTGATCGACCTTCATGAGGCCGACGTGTCGCGTTGGGTAAAGCCAGGCACGGGCCAGTTCCGGATCGAATACCGCCGCGGCCAGTCCTACGAGCCAGATTTCGTGGTCGAGACCGCAACCGAGAAGCTGATCGTCGAGATCAAGGCGCTCCGCGACATGGAGACGGAGACGGTGCAGGCGAAGAGTAAAGCCGTTGCAACTTGGATCGGCTACGCCAACCGCCACGCGGCTGCATTCGGCGGAAAGACGTGGCGTTATCTGCTTGTCCCGCATGACCGAGTGACAGAGAACGCCAGCTTGGCAGGCTTCGCCGCATCATTTGCCATCGAAGCAATCTTTCCGGATGATGCGACGCGGCTGCTCAATTTCAGCCCTTGATAGAAGCCGAGCCCGCGACTGCATGAGCCTTCAAAATATTTTTGATGCTGGAAATTTATTCACATGATTGACGGCTCCTTCGAACAAGTTGAGGCGGAGTTGCGCCGCCGCTACGGTGCGCCAACAACCGACACAGACAAAATGGTCGGCTTTACAATGAAAGACGAGCGGCAGCTGGCCTTGCAACGCGACGTTAAATCGACCCAAATTTGGCTAGAAGATGACGAAAGCCGCGGACATCTTCCTGCGGATCAAACCCGCCGATACTCTGCGGCGGAGCCCCGCCATTCAAATTTGCCGCCCAGGCTGCGCCATCTGCCACCCGGTAGTACATCACCTCGATCTGTCCGCATGGTGACAGTATCCGATTCTTCAGCGCTGCGGGCCATTCTCGATTGGTATGACGGTTCTAAAGCCGAGACACTCGATCGAACCAAGCTGGAACAATATCGTCGGCTCTTCCTAGCACGGTATCCTGATTTCGTTAGCTTCGCGCAAAATGAGGGAGGGTACTTCACCGACGAGCGAGCTTACAAAAACAAGCTCATTGATTGTGCCGCAGCAGCAATTGTTGATCTCCAAGATGACCTAACACTTGGTGCAAGATTACTCGACCTACTAACGGGGCGCGGGGGCGTTTCGAGCAATTTGCTTGGATGGCGCACCAATGGGCGGGTGACGTCCCTTCGGAAAGCTTACCCCGGCGTGTTTGAAGAAGCTTCGGCGCGCCTCGCACGAGCCGAAAACGTCGGGGCGGCGGTTGCAGCGTTCATCGATGAAACGTGGCCGTTGATGGTCTCGGGACAGTCAAGCAAGCCTTACACCGAGAGCCGCAGTTTGCCCACGATGCTTGCTGCCATGGTTCACCCAAATGGAAGTTATGGAATTAATACAGATCCGGTGCAACGCACCGCCGAGGCTCTCTTTGGACGTAAGCTATTCGGCTGGAACGCTTTGACGGCGGAGGAGTATGCAGCCGTACTTAACTTAGCCGCTTCGATCCGTGGCATAATGACCGACGACTGGGGCTGGAACCCTCGCGATATCTGGGATGTACAAGGCTTTATATGGGTCGTGAACAGCGACGATCAGCTGTTACTTTCAAAGAACTCAATTGCGCCAAGCGCAACAGAGGAGAAGCCATTGGCTACAAACCTCATTTTCTATGGGCCGCCTGGAACTGGTAAGACCTATGCTACGGCAGCGGAGGCGGTCCGTTTGTGCGGTGAGACGGTGCCGGATGATCGGGCCACCCTCATGAAAGTCTATCGGCGCCTCTCTGACGCAGGTCGCATCGAGTTCGTCACATTTCACCAGTCGACCGCTTATGAAGAATTCGTTGAAGGACTCAGACCGGTTCAGAACAGCGACGGCGGTGCGGCTGGTTTTGAATTGCACCCAACACCCGGTTTATTTCGTCGGATTTCACGTCGGGCAGAGACTAGCACCGGCCCAGGGCGCACCGAGTTCGCCATTGGCGATCGCAAAGTGTTTAAGATGTCAATTGGCGAAGCCTCTAACCCTGAAGACGCGTATCTGTTCGAGGATGCAATCATAGGCGGCTATACCGTTCTTGGATATGAGGATATTGATTGGAGCGAGAAACGCTTTGAAGACCGAGATGAAATCATTAAAGCCTGTCTCGAAGTTGGTCAGATGGCAGGCGACGCAACCCCCTTAAGCGGGAAGGTCCAATTCCCGTTCATTTTTCGAAATTGGATTAATCATGGCGATCTTATTGTCGTTTCCAAAGGCAATGCGCTCTTTCGTGCAATAGGTGAGGTAACCGGCGACTATCAGTTCGTGCCAAGAGAAGGGGGCGACTATGCTCACCGTCGATCGGTTCGATGGCTGTGGATCGATCGCGCCGGCGTTCTTACAAGCGAAATCTATGCACGTGGATTTACACAGAAGTGCATCTATCAACTTACTCCCGCAGATCTCAACCTTCCGACACTCGAGCGCTACATAGCAAGCCAACAAGAAGCGGGCACAGGCAACCCGGAACCTTTCGTTCTGATTATCGACGAGATCAACCGAGCTAATGTTTCGAAGGTATTTGGCGAGCTAATTACTCTACTCGAGCCGGACAAGCGTCTTGGACAATCGAACGCGCTCACAGTGCGACTGCCCTATTCGTGCGAACAGTTTGGTGTGCCAGGAAATCTCCATGTCATCGGCACAATGAACACCGCTGACCGATCGATTGCATTATTGGACACCGCGCTTCGCCGGCGTTTCACTTTTCGCGAGCTCATGCCGATCCCTTCTTTGCTCGGTATGGTCGATGGCATCAATCTAGCTACGTTGTTAATAAAACTGAACGATGCCATCGAATATCTGTTCGATCGGGAGCACCAGGTAGGACATGCATATTTTATCGACTGCCAATCCAAAGCAGATGTTGATTTGGTGATGCGGCAAAAAGTCATCCCGTTGCTCGCAGAATATTTTCATGAAGACTGGAATAAGGTCGCTGCTGTTTTGGGGGACCAGGAGGAGGAGGAAGGCCACAGTGACGGCGGATTTCTTAATCGGCGACAGCTTCTGCCGCCGTCTCTCTTCGCGGGACTGGGTGACACAACACCGCGATATAGATGGGAAATTTGCGCCAATTTTGACTACTCTAAACTGCAGTGATCCGCCGGACGGTCCTAGAGTGGCAGAGCCTTCGCTACGGGCTCGACGAGGACGCCATCCCGGAAGATGTCGCTGATCGGATTGCCGCAGTTGCCGCTTTGTCGCCACTCTCTGGACGAGGGGGTGGCGGCGTCCTTGAGCACGGCCGCAAGGCGTTACGAGCACGCGGTATCGTAGGAATAATTGCAGCCCAGGGAAGCTGCCTAGAGATATTGCCCAAAATTGAGGAGTCCGCAAACACAGGTGAGACATCAACGGGCCACATCCGAAAGCGGCTCATCCACATGCTTAGCGTCGCGCTCGATATCCGGATCGAGGCTGGCTCCCTAACCGAACTCGATTGGCAAAGAGATACGCTACTCGAGATCCTGATAAAGCTATTCACTACAAAGCTCATTGACGCGGTTCGACATGGTATGCCGCGCAACTACACCGAGCACACAGACGATCTGCCGATGCTTCGAGGACAGCTACAAGTCTTGCGCCAGTTTACAACATTGATTGCCAGCCCACAGAAACTCGCCTGCCGATACGACGCACTTACTGAAGACATTCCCCTCAACCAGGTCATCAAGGCTGCGATTGCTCGACTTGCCAAAGTAGCGCAGTCGCCGGACACGCAGCAGAGACTGCGCGAGGTCGAAGCTGCATTCGAAGATGTCACGGCTGTGCCTATCGCTGCTCTGTCCTGGAGTAAGGTCATTATCGATCGTACAAACTCTCGTTGGCGGGAGCTTTTAGATCTTGCAAGGCTGCTGTTAGGTGATCGATTTCAAACAACTTCGGCAGGCGCTGGCCTGGGCTTCTCGCTGCTCTTCGAGATGAACACGTTGTTTGAAGAGTATGTTGCACGATTGTTAGCTCGTGCTCTTGCAGGCACTGGGCGACACGTCAAAAGACAAGGTGGCGGCCTGTTTTGTTTAGAGTCAGCTGAAAAAAGAGGTACGTTTAAAACCAAGCCTGACATTCTCGTAAAGCGGGGCAGCATCGTTGAGCAGATAATCGATACAAAGTGGAAGCGTATCGCCGCAAGGATTGACGATCCGAAGCAGGGCGTCACTCAAGCCGATATCTACCAGATGATGGCCTACGCCCAGCTCTATCAATGTCCGAGGCTAACACTTCTCTACCCTCACCACCATGGCCTCGGGGTTATGCCGTTAGTAGTAAGTCACCGCATCGCTGTCCGCGACGGGATAGATCGCCTTGAACTCGCTACAGTTGACGTATCTACGGGCCACCGACTGGTTGAACGTCTCGCCACCTTATGTTCTGAAGAAGTTGGTTGGACAGCTCCCCGCGAACTGGCATGATGCTCGAGAATTGAGGGAAACGGTCAGGTAATGGTTTCAGAGCACCATGACATCGAAGACGGATGGTTGATCCCCGTCCTGCGCCAGGCGACTCATGAGGAGCTGGCCGGCGTTGTCGAAGCGCTCAATCAAGGCAGCGACATCTTCATCAAACAGAATTCGCTCTACCAAGCTAGCAAGAACGACCTAACCAAGATACCGAAGCTCATTGCAAAGACCCTGTGTCAGGCCGGAGGCCATAGCCTTCGAAACCAGTTCCGCGGCGGGGATGGACCAAGCTACCGTGTGGTGCTTGAGGACGTCTGCAGCAAGTTCGCCGTGCCGTGCCCTGCCGACGCCTCAATCGTCGTATTGGAAGAAGCGCTGCTTGAGGTCGTCATGAAACGGGTGCTCGCTAGCTTGCCAGCCGAACAAAAAGATGAGTTGCTGGTGCGATTGGCGGGCAAGGCCGGACGGCCAGTCCCATGGGACGATGTTTTTCAGTTGGCCGCGCCGTTCGGTGCCCTCGGTGTGAACATGCTTCCACTTCTGCTTGAACAGGTTGGTCTCTTCGGTGCTAAGGCTGGATTTCTGCCGGTATTGGGTGCAGCTGCATGGCCACTCACCATCGTAGCAATGGTGTTGGGTCTCGCGTCTAGTTTCGCGGGGCCAACCTACAAGTCGACTATCCCAGCTGTCATCCAGGTTGCTGTTATTCGCCAACGTCTGCTGTGGGACCGTGCAACATGACTGATGCCAGCACCATTACGGTCGTCTTCAAACTTTCTGCCAAAATCCTGGCTGGGCTCAGCAGCGGAGCTTATGAACGCGTCGGGGGGGTAATCCGCCAAACTGGAGATAAGAAGGTTATCGCGTGGCTAACGGAAGGCGGCGCAGCTAGACCAAACGCTAGCGGCTCCGGTCTTGACCCAGGCATGTTGAGTGAAGCCCTAGGTGATGTGCAAGGTGCAATGAAGCTCGCGAACGGACTCGGTGCACTAAACCTAGCCGTCAACACCGCGGGCTTCGCGATGATCCGACGCCAGCTAGATGGACTCTCCCAACAGCTCGGAACGATCAGCGCGGACATGCGCGCAATTCAGAAGGAGACAGCGTTTATCAACGGTCTGGCGATCGCCGGGATTCGTGCGGAGATCGACACCGCCCTAGAGCACGCAGATCGGGCACGCCGGACAAACGACCAAGCGCGATATCAGGACGCGAAGAGTGCACTAATGGCCATTCGGAACCGGGTGCGGCACGCGGCCGAGTTCGTGCTGAAGTCTCGGCTCGCTGTGGACAAACACACTCTCTTTAGAGAGTTGGTAGAAGCTGGTGCGGTGCTCGCCTTCGGCGAAGCGTTGTGTGATGAGGTACTGGAGGGCCTCAAAGCAGCCGTGGAGACGCTGACGCTTGCCTCCGCCACGGTGCGCGCTCTCACGTCCGAGTTCGACCGGCAACGGCGCGACTTTAGCAACGATCCAGTTACGATGTTACGCATGGGCGCACCTGGCCGTGCAGCTCTTGCGGAACTGCACGGCCGGCTCGTCGAGACTGGAAACCAGGTCGAGGGTGCCGCGGAAAGCGTGCGGCTACGAGGGAGGCTGGGGCTCGACGCTGAAGGATGGAAGCGACTGACACAGCCGGTAGGAAGCGGTTCGGTAACATTTTTGCTACTTGAAGAAAATGGTCCGGTAGTCGCTGCAGCGTGCGACGCGCGAGCGCAATAAAAGATCGGTCTGCTTACGGACGGCGAGTAGCCATCCGATCTTCCTTGCCCAGGTCGAGCGCAGCTACGACTACACGCCAAGCCATGGGAAGAATTCGAAGAAACTTTCGAGGTGGTCCTCATCTAAGCGCCGTGCCTAAGGGGCACACAGCCCCGGGGAGGCCTGTCCAGAACCCCCCGGCCCCCCCCTCGCCTGATTTGGCTTGTTGTAGTGCCCGCGGCTCGAAGAACCATTCACCACGGCCCGCTAGGATGACGATCGTCAGGCAAAGCAGCCGAAGATACTAGCTTTCCCCTGATCTGCTTCCGGAAAGCTTCCGGTCTGGAGCCCACCGGAAGCAGAAAATACCTGACTTATTGAAAGTATTGGTCGGAGCGGCGGGATTCGAACCCACGACCCCCAGTCCCCCAGACTGATGCGCTACCAGGCTGCGCTACGCTCCGACACGGCAGCGGCTTAGCATTGGCGCGCTCAAGGGAGCAAGGCGCGCAAGGCCTCGAGCTGGGTGAGCGTATAGGTGAGTGCCGTACGCAGCCGCTCGACTTCCGACGGGCGGCGCGGCGCGGATGGCGTCGGTTCCGGCATCATGAGCTGCATCTGCGGAACCGCAGGAAGCTCGCGCTCGGCTTCCGCGGCCTCGCGCTCGGCGGGCGGCGCCGGCGGGATGTCGTCGGCCAGGCGGCCGCCGCCCTCTCGGAGCAGACGCTGCACGCCCTTGATCGTATAGCCCTGAATGTAAAGGAGATCTGAAATGCGGCGCAGGAGAGAAATGTCGTCTGGGCGGTAGTAGCGCCGGCCGCCGCCGCGCTTCAGCGGCTTCACCTGCGGGAACCGGGTTTCCCAGAAACGCAGCACATGCTGCGGAATATGCAGCTCATCCGCCACTTCGCTGATGGTGCGGAAGGCGCCGGCCGCCTTGCGGACGCGTGGGCGCGCTTCCGATGCGGCGGCGGTATCGGGGTCGGGGATGACCAGGTCGGGCGACGCCGGTTCGTCGTCGTCCTGGACCGCACCGGCGCCGCTCGAAAGCGAAGCCAGGCGGGGTTCGAAGGCAGAGCGCCAGCCGTTCACTCGTCGGTCTCCTCGGGGATCGCCTGGCCGTTGATCTCGGCCTTGAGCACCTGGCTGGGACGGAAAACCAGCACACGGCGAGGCAGGATCGGCACCTCGATGCCCGTCTTGGGGTTGCGGCCTACGCGCCGGCCTTTCTGCCTGACAGAAAAGGTGCCGAAGCCACTGATTTTAACTGATTCACCGGATTCCAGAGCGCCGGAAACACGCTCCAAAACAGCCTCCAGCAGATCCGACGAGTCATTCCTGGAGAGGCCGACCTGCATGTAGATCCGTTCGGCGAGGTGCGCGCGGGTAACGGTTTTCATCCCGTTACGCTAATAACCCGTGCCTTCTGCGTCAACGAAACGTCGCAGCATCAGCCACTTATGACGCGATGTGTGATCTCAGAAGCGCGCTAACGCAGAGCCCCACGTGAGGCCGCCGCCCAGCGCCTCCATGATCACGAGGTCGCCGCGGCGGATGCGGCCGTCGGCCCACGCGTCAGCCAAGGCGAGCGGAACCGACGCCGCGGAGGTGTTCGCGTGCCGGTCCACGGTGATGACCACCCGCTCAGGAGGCAGGCCGAGCTTGCGTCCCATGGCGTCGATGATGCGGCGGTTCGCCTGGTGCGGCACCAGCCAGCCAATGTCGGCATGGCTTAGCCCATGCGCGGCCAGCGCTTCGTCCACTACGGCGGCAAGCTTGCCGACGGCGTGCCTGAACACCTCCTGGCCACGCATCTTGAGATGCTGCGAGCGCTCCGGCTGGCCGACTGCGCCGTCCACATAGAGGATGTCGGCCAGCGTGCCGTCCGAATGCAGGTGGGTAGAGAGGATGCCGGCGCCTTCGGGCGGGCCGGCGCGCAGTATCACGGCGCCGGCGCCATCGCCGAACAGCACGCAGGTGGTGCGGTCCTTCCAATCCATGATGCGCGAGTAAACCTCGCTGCCGATGACCACGACCGTGCGTGCGGTGCCTGCGCGTATGAAGCCGTCCGCCACGGAAAGGGCGTAGATGAAACCGGTGCAGGCGGCGGACAGGTCGAAGGCGAAACCGCCCTTGATGCCCAGCATGGCCTGCACCCGCACGGCGGTGGCGGGGAACGCCTCGTCGGGCGTCGAAGTGGCGAGGATGACCGCGTCCACTTCGGAGGCCTCGATGCCGGCGTCGCGCAGCGCAGCCTCGGCCGCGCGGGCACCCATGAACGCGGCGGTCTCGTGCGGCCCCGCCAGGTGGCGCTGGCGTATGCCGGTGCGCTCGACGATCCATTCGTCCGACGTGTCCACCGTCTTGGCGAGTTCGTCGTTGGTGACACAACGCTCTGGCAGATAGCCGCCGACGCCTGCGATCATGGAGCGATGGGTCACAAAGATGTCCGAAGTTGAGAGCGGATGGGAATCAGGCGGTTGCCATGACGTCCACGAGCTGGCGCAGGCCGTCGCGTATACGCTCGTTGAAGCGGTGCACCACCATGTCCATGGCCACGTCAACCGCGTGGGCAAAACCTTCGGCATCCGTGCCGCCGTGCGACTTCACCACCACCCCGTTGAGGCCGAGCATGACGGCGCCGTTGTAGCGGCGTGGATCGAGCCAGACCCGCATCTGCTCGAGGCCGCCGCGGGCTAGGAGATAGCCGAGCTTGCTGGACAGGCTGCCGGCAAAGATCTGGCGGAGCAGGTCCTGCACCAGCTTCAGCGCCCCCTCTCCCGTCTTCAGCGCGACATTGCCGGTAAACCCGTCGGTGACGACCACGTCCGTGGTGCCGGCCATGATGTCGTGGCCCTCGACGAAACCATGGAACTGCGCGCCGACATGGCTGCGGCGGAGGATGTCGGCAGCCTGGCGCAGGCGTTCGTCGCCCTTCAGCTCCTCGGAGCCGACGTTCAGCAAGCCGATCGTCGGTGCAGGCAGCCCGAGAACAGTCCGGGCGAACATCTCACCGAGAAGCGCGAACTCCATCAGATTGCGCGAGTCGCAGAGGATGTTGGCGCCGAGATCAAGCATCACGACGTCGCCCTTCGCGGACGGCATGATGGCGGCCATGGCAGGACGGTCGATGCCAGGAAGGGTCTTCAGCACGACCTTGGAGAGCGTGAGCAGAGCGCCTGTGTTGCCGGCTGAGACGACACCCTGGGCTTCGCCGCTCGCCACCGCATCAATCGCCAGGCGCATGCTCGCCTGGCGCATGCGAAGAGCAGCCGTAGGCTTGCAGTCAGCGGTGATGGCATCCGCCGTGTGCTGAACGGTGCAGACGGCCTTCGCACGAGGAAAGCGCGCAAGGAGCGGGTCGAGCTGGGCCTGGTCGCCTACCACCAGAAAGCGCGCCTCGGGATGGCGCTCGGCCGCTATTGCGAGGCCCTCGATAACGACTTGCGGCGCTTTATCCCCGCCCATCGCGTCCACGGCCAGCGAGTAGGCCGCCGTGGCGCCAGCGCCGAGCGCGTTCATAGCCGCCTGGCGACTATGATTTTAGACGCGGACGGCACCCTTAAGCGCCTTGCCGGCCGCTACGACCTCGCGGCCATCGTAATGCCCGCAGGAGGCGCAGATGTGGTGGGGTCGCTTCAGCTCGCCGCAGTTGCTGCACTCGGCATGCGCTTCGGTGGGAAGCGCCTGGTGGCTGCGACGCATGCCGCGCCGGCTCGGCGAGGTTTTGCGCTTGGGTACTGCCATGGTGGTCTCCGGTCCTGCTGACGCCGCGGCGCGCCGGCGGGTCGTATCGCGTGTTTGAAATGAGGCGCGTGACCTAGCAGAGAGGGGGGGGTGGTGCAACCCGCAGGCTGGCTTTGTGACCCGGCACTCACGCAAGCCCGGCCCAAACTCGCAAAAGTTTTTTGCTTCTTTTTTTCAAAAAAAAAGTCCTTCCTTAATTCTTCCTTCCTCGAAGCGCAGCAAACGGCCCCTCCGCCTGCTCGACCTCCTCCTCCGGCAGCTCCGCTCCAGGCCTGCGCGGAAACGGATCCAGCGCCAGCGCCAATTGCTCCGATGTAGCCTCGCCCAGATCGATGACGCCGCCGGCGTAGGGCACCTCGTCCTCCGACTCGATATCGACCTCTTCGCTCTCCTGGCCTTCCGGGACGAAGCGCACGGTGAAATCCTCGGCGACCACGGCTTCGAAGGGCTCCAGGGTCACCACGCAGGTCTGCACGACATCGGCACGCAGCGCGCCATTGGCGCGCATGACGTGCCCCGGCTCCCGCTTCAGCTCGAAGCTGCAGGTAAGGGAGGCGATGGAGACCAGCCCCATGCGGCGGGCAACGGCTTCGCGTTCAGCGGGCTTTGCCTCGACGTCGAAGCGGATCCCCTCGCCCGTCCGGTCGACGGGGAACGGACGGGAGAGTTCGAAAGGCGGAGTGTCGGCCATGGCGGTCAGCCCTGCAGCGCCGCGCGGGCGGGAAGGAAGCTCACACGGCCGGCCTCGAAAGCCTCGGCTGTCTGGCCGGCGAGGTGGTGGTCCTGCGCAAAGGCCACTTGCGCAAGGGCGGCGGCGTTCGCCTGGCTCGCGGTATCGCCGCGCCAGACGTTTCGTACCAGGGCTTCGGTCATGCCGGCGGCATCGGCGGCGGCAAGCGGACCGTCATAGGCAAGGGCGCGGCCGTGGAAGGCCTCCCACATGGCGCGCACCCGGCGGCCGATGGACATGTCGCTGACGCCCAACTCACGGAGGTTGAAATCCATGTCGGCAAACATGGCGTCGAACACCGCCTGGGCCAATCCTGCGGTCGCCTTGCTGGTTTCGAGCATGCGGAGGCGACGGATCAGAAGCGCCACGAACAGGCCGATGAGGTCGAACCGGCCATCAAGCGTGTCCGGTACGCCGAGGTCGGCGAAATAGACCGGATCGCGCGCCGACTGGACGGTTGCCGTGTAGAGTTCGAAGCCGCGGCGACGCTTCTTGCCGCCCACCAGTCCAAAGAAGGCCATCGTTTTCGTCACCCGCTTTCCAAGCCGTAGAGCAGTTCGGTCCGAGCCCGTCCGAATCAACGGTCGAGCCTAGTGTCCCCTGCCCGGCCAGCCCGCACCTGTAATTGACACGCGCGGGGCCGGCGTGACAGGCAGGGCGGGCCTTGGTCATCGCTTGCGGGCCGGTGGGCAGACACCAGGCTGTTGGGATTTTTCAAGCGTGCGCTTCATCCGTCCTCTTCTTGTGCTCCTGCCGCTCGCCGCTTCCGGCTGCGGGGTGATCCATGTGTTCGACAGCACGCAGGTGCGCCGCGGCTCCATCGTGCCGCAGGATGCGCTCGCACAACTGGTGCCCGGCACGTCAAGCCGCGCGGACGCGACCTCGCTGCTCGGCTCACCGACGGCCCACGCGACATTCGACGACAACAGCTGGATCTACGTGGGGCAGATCACCTACACGCGCATCGGCCGGACCCCGGGCGTGCGCATGCAGCAGGTCGTGGTCTTACACTTTGACCAGAACGGCACGCTGCGTTCCATCGACAAGCACGGGCTGAAGGACAGCGAGCCGATCGCCATGGCCGCGGGTGCTACACCCTCGCCAGGCAGCGAAGCCTCATTCATGCAGCAGCTACTCGGCAATGTCGGCCGCTTCACGCCTGCTGGGCTACCTGGCAGCAGCGGTACGTCTGCCGGCGGGACGGGTGGTTCTAGCGGTAACAGCTTGCCCTAGGGCGTGGCTTGCAAGCAGGCAGACAAGTGGAAGTAAGGCGTTCTTTTTGAAAAAAGAACCAAAAACTTTTTGCATGTTGGCGCGGTGTTTGCGGCAGGGCCGGGCCTGAAGGTCCAAAAGTTTTTTGCTTCTTTTTTTCAAAAAAGAAGACCTTCCCTTTCTTCCTGAACGGCCAGGGAGCCTCGCCTCCCTGGCCGCCCGATCCGCCTACTGCTCGGCCGGCGCGGACTGCTGCATGACCGCGTGCTCCTGCTCATGAAGCGCGGCCAGCTTGGCGTGGGTGTCCGCGGCCTGCGCGAGCTGCGTCGGCGTCAGCAGCGCGCGGGCCTGCAGCACCTCACTCAGCATGGCCGCATCCATCTTCGAGCGAAGCGCTTCTTCCTGCTGAACGAGCGGGGAGAGCTGCTCGGCGGTGACGGTGCCGGGGTTCAGCATGGCGGTTTCGATCTGCTCATGCACGGCGTGCATCTGCTCCCAGACCGGGCGCATCTGGGCGCGGCCTGCCTTGTGGATCTGCTCGATCTGCGCGCGCTGCGTGTCGGTCAGGGTGACGCCGTGGAGGAATTCCATGCCGCCACCGTGATGCATTTCTGGGCCATGCTGGGCGAGTGCGGCGCCGGAAACCGTCAGCGCGCCGGCAGCAAACGCAGCCATCATCTTCTGTTTGAAAGTCATTGTCTGTCTCCTGTTCATCCAGCCCGGCGACGCGAGCCATGAACAACATACGCGCGTGCTGCATTTCAGTCCGTCACGGAGGCTGCAGAAATTGTATTGTAGTGTTGCGGCCTGCGATCAGGCGACGCCCGGGTCCAGATACGACAGGACGGCGTCCACCATGGCGGGCGTGCCGGCCGCAGGCGGGAGGCGGCCGTCCAACAGCAACATGGCAAGGCCGTGCACGATGGCCCAGGCTGCGATGGCACCCGCATGGGCCGTCTCGTGGGTGACGTCCGCCTTGGGGGCCGGAGCGCGGGTCGCGTTCGCCAGCACTTCCCCAGAGCGGCGCTGAGCTTCCGCCAAGGCCGGGCGGTCGCAGTCCAGGCCCTCCGCACGGAACATCAGCAGAAAGAGGCTGGGCCAGCGCTGGGCGAAATCGACATAGGCGAGGCCGATCGCACGCAGCGGCCGCTCGCTTGTGCCATCGCGTGCGGCAGCCAGGTGATCGGCAAAGCGGTTGAAGCCCACGGCTGCGAGGTCGCTCAGCAAGCCACGGCGATCGCCGAAATGATGCGCTGGTGCGGCGTGGGAGACGCCGGCTTCGCGTGCGGCCGCGCGCAAAGTGAGACCCGCCATGCCGTCCCGCTCGAGGATCGCCTCGGCCGAAGCGAGGAGCGCCGCATGAAGGTCACCGTGATGATACGGCTTCGAGGCCTCGCTGCGCGGCACGCTTCGCTCACCCTAATCTAGACACTGACAGAATCAGCTTGACAGGTTACCCGCCCAAAGACAATCTTGACGGTGACAAGTTCAAGTAGAGGCAGCCATGCTTTTCGATGTGCTTCTGGCTATCCATGTGGCGGGCGGGTTTGTCGCCCTGCTGAGCGGACCGGTCGCCATGGCATCGCGCAAGGGCGGCCGAACGCATCGACGTTACGGCGGCGCCTATGCGATTGCGATGATCGCAGCGGGCGTCGCCGCACTTCCATTATCGTTGATGACGCACAACGTGCTGCTGCTGGTCATCGCGGTCTTGACACTCTACCTGGTGGGAAGCGGCATCGCGGCAATCCGCAGGCGGCGTGCAAAGCGGGCCTCAAGGCTGAGCGATGCACTCTTGCCGGCATGCTGCGTTGTTTTCAGCGCCGGCCTGCTGCTTTTCAGTCTGCCGATCATGGGCCGGCCGTCGTTCGTCACGGGCCTGTTCTTTGGCGCGGGCGGCATGTTCCTCGCAGGCCGGTCGCTTCTGGCGTTGCGTGATCCCGCTGCCGACTGGCTGCAGCAGCATATTACCGGAATGATGGGTGCCTATATCGCGACCGCGACGGCATTCCTGGTCGTAAACCTCACCTTCCTCCCCCAGGCTGTGGTGTTCATCGGCCCCACGCTGGTTGGCGTTCCCTTCATCGTCTGGATGTCGATGCGGCATGCGCGGCCGAAGGCGCAAACCGTGGCATTGGCAGGTTAGAGTGGAACATGGACCGGATCGCCTCGCGCTTGTGACCTTACTTCGGGTTTTAGGCGGCAGCGGACGAGGAGGCTAAAACTCCGTCCACTCGCGCGCATCTGTGTTGGCATCGTTTGCGTGCTGCTGGGCAGCGCGCGCCGATCCCCCGCCACGAACGACTTTCAAGACCGATGTCGACCCCGCGCTTTTCGGAGCGGGCTTCCTCGCATTGCTCATACGCGGCGGCGCCGATGCGGCCGAAGCCGATGGCCGCTCCGCACCGGCTCCAAGCCGGAACCGGCCGATCAGCCGCGACAATTCCTGCGCTTCCCCCGCGAGCGCATGGGACGCCGCTGTGCTTTCCTCGACCATGGCCGCATTTCGCTGGGTCACCTGATCTATCGAATTGACCGCGGTGTTCACCTCGGCCAGCCCGACCGATTGCTCCTGAGCCGACGCATCGATATCTGCAACGACGCCGTTGATTTCGGCCACCTGTGTCACGATGCGGCTCAGAACCTGCCCCGTCTCTCCAACCAGCTTCACGCCCGCACCAACCTGCTGGGAGGATGCGGAGATCAGGGCCTTGATTTCGCGTGCCGCATCGGCGGAACGCTGTGCGAGCGCGCGCACTTCGCTTGCGACGACGGCGAAACCCCGTCCTGCATCGCCGGCACGCGCCGCTTCAACGCCTGCGTTGAGCGCCAACAAATTGGTCTGAAATGCAATCTCGTCGATCACGCCGATGATCTGCCCGATTTGCGAACTGCTTTTTTCGTTCTCCGCCATGGCCAGGACAGCCTGCCGAACGACGTCGCCCGAGTGCTCGGCATCCGCTTTGGTGCGGGCCACCACCTCACGCGCATGCTTTGCGCCAGTAGCCGTTGCGCGCACCGTCGCCGTGATCTGGTCGAGTGCTGCGGCCGTTTGTTCAAGAGCTGCAGCTTGCTGCTCCGTGCGTTGCAAAAGGCTGTCGGCGGCGGCAGTGATTTCGCCGCTCCCGCCGAGTATCCCCTGCGCGGTTTGAACAACCGTCTGCATGGTGCCCTGAAGCTGCGAAAGCGCCAGGTTCAGGTCGGTGCGCAATTTCTCCAGATCTGCAGGGAATTTCTCGGTCAGCCGCTGTTCCAGATCCCCTTCCGACAAGGCTGACAGCGCCCCCCCGATGGTCTGAACCGCATGCACGGTTGCCGTCACGTCGGTGGCGACCTTAAGGACCTTAACGACTTTACCTTCGACCATGATCGGATTGTAGGAGGCTTGAAGCCAAACCTCTTTCCCGCTCTTGCCAAATCGCCGGAACTGACCTGCCTGAAGGGCTCCGCGGCCGAGCCCTTCCCAGAAGTCGCGATACTCCGGCTGCACACGAAAAGCAGGCTCGACGAACATCGAATGATGCTTGCCGACAACTTCATCCAGCCGATAGCCCACGGCATTGAGAAAATTATCATTTGCCGTCAAGATCAAGCCGTCGGGAGTGAATTCGATGGTCGCCTGGGACCGGCCGACCGCTGCAAGCAGAGCGGTAAAACCGACGTTCGCTAAACGGGCGTTTGCGTCTGCCCATTCGACGACGAAACCGATGCGCTTGCCAGGCTTGCCCATGGGCGAAATGACAAGGTCGAACGCATGCTTGCCGACGTGTATGGTGGCGTTGTGCGTCGTTTCGAGTTTCGCCAGCATGTTCCGCTGATGCGAGGGGTTCTTGTGGAATACATCGATATTGCTTCCGATCAGGGTCGCGACGCTGAAGCGCGGCAAAACTTGACGCAACTCATCCTCGGAATGGCGCAAGAACGCCAGCAAGGCCGGATTCACATACGTGATCGTCAGATCGTGGTTCGCGATCATGACGTTTGCTTTTTGTGCGTCGAGAGCCGCGGCTAAGACGTTACGCTTCGAGGGTGCCCCGACGCCGAACATGATGGTTGTCCCGCAAAATTCTGGTGCCGAATAGCAGGAGTTTATTTCAAACCGCTTAATGGACGCGTGAAGGCTGCTAAGGTCAGGCTGACAGGACCCATGCGGGAGCGAACCGCGGCGCTAAAAATGACTCCAGCCAGCTTGGTCGATGTCCTTGGCGTTGCCGTTCTGATCCAGAACGATGACCTCGCCTGCCCGATCTGAAAACTCTCCGATTCGAGTAACCATAATGTCCACATCGGCAGCGGCAGCCCTCAACGCATCCTCCGCCGCCGGCGGAACAGCGAGCAGCAATTCGTAATCGTCGCCGCCCGTCACACACAGGTTCCACCACCGGTCGCCGACAGCCTTTGCCGCCGCAGAAAGCGGCACCAGGGCGGCTTCAATCGTAGCGCCGACGTTCGAGGCGCCGCAGAGATGACCAAGGTCCTGGAGCAAGCCGTCAGAGATATCCATGGCGGCGGAGGCAATGCCGGCAATCTTCAGCGCGGTTCGTGGCTGCGGCAGGCGATACCGGTCAGCCAGAAAACCATCCGGGTCGGCAATCTCGCCTTGAAGCGCCCGCAAGCCCAGGGCGCCATCGCCAATGGTGCCGGTCACCCAAAGACCATCGCCAGGGTTCGCGCCTGAGCGGGTCACGGCACTACCCGGCGCGACATGGCCGAGGATGGTCGCAGAAAGCGAGATCGGACCAGACGTGGAAGTGGTGTCGCCGCCGAGCAGCGTAAGTCCGAACTCGGCCTGATCCTGGAAAAGGCCGGCCGTAAAATCCTCAAACCAGCTTTCCGGCGTGGACTTCGGAACGGAAACCGTCAGCAGATAGCCGAGCGGATCGGCGCCCATCGCGGCAAGGTCGGACAAATTCGCCCGCAGCAGCTTGCGGCCTATCCTGTCAGGCGGGTCATCGCCGAGAAAATGCACCCCTTCGACCATCGCGTCTGCCGAAATGACAAGCTGGCGGCCCGGCGGCGGCGTGAAGACGGCCGCATCGTCTTTGAGATCGAGCGCGCCTGGGCCAGCGAGTTTGCGGAAGTGCTCGGCTATGATCCGGAATTCGGTGATCATGAATACGAAAGAAAGAAAGGACTTCTTTTTTGAAAAAAAGAAGCAAAAAACTTTTCGACACTTGGTCTCGGCACTTCCACAAGCCCAGCCGACACTCGCAAAAGTTTGGTTCTTTTTTTCAAAAAAGAACGCGCTTAAACCACAGGATCAAAACCCGCCTTCGCATCCCGAAACTCCTTGGGACGCAAAGAGCGTGCAAGCTTGTCGAGCAGCCCATTCACCATGCCGGGCTCATCGCCGGTGAAGAAGCCATGCGCAACATCCAAATATTCGTTAATAACGACGCGTACAGGAGGTCCGTCACGCATCGCGAGTTCGGCGCCGCCTGCGCGCAAAACAGCGCGTAGAACAGGATCGAGGCGGGGAAGCGGCCAATCCTCGGGGAGAGACTCGGCAAGAAGCCGGTCGAGTTCATCCTGCTTCTCGACGGCAGTGCGAACGATGCGCGCAAAGAGTTTGACGTGCGCGTCTGGCACCCGGCCTTCCTCGTAGCCGCCCGTTCCAGGCAATTGGCCAAGCCGGTGGCGAATGAACTGGTCAATGACTGTCTCAGGGCTTTCACCCGCCTGCTCGGCCTGGAAGAGGGCCTGAACGGCACCGACGCGCGCAGCGGTGCGTGGCCGTGTGTTGGGGGCGGGTTTGCTCACTGGCTAACACTCAAGCTGGGGGACATCTTGAAGCGGCGCGCGGCCGCAATCTGGAGCAGGGCGGCCGCCGCGGCTTCCGCACCCTTGTTGTGGCCGTCAGCGCCGCTGCGGGCGGTAGCCTGCTCGATGGAGTGAACGGTGAGCACGCCGGAACCCAGCGCAGCTCCCGTCTGCAGCGCCACGTTCATCAGGCCGGCCATGGTTTCGCGGCAGATGTAGTCATAATGGTCCGTACCGCCGCGCACGATGCAGCCGAGTGCCACATACCCGTCGTAGGGCTGGTTGCCGCGTATGGCCATGCCGATCGCTTGCGGGAGCTCGAACGATCCGGCGACATCGAGGATGTCATGCGTGGCGCCCGCCTCGGTGAGCATGCGCCGGGCGCCTTCCGTCATGCCCTCGATAACGGACGCATAGTAGGGCGCACGAACCAGAAGCAGATGCGGCGGCGGCCCGGGAACCAGCGGCGCCCTGGGCAGCGGCGCGTCGGCGGTGCTCAAAGCTCGATGCCCCGGTATCCGACCACGTTCAATCCATAGCCCTCGAGGCCGACGATAGTGCGCGGCGTGTTCGACAGCAGGATCATGTCATGCACGCCAAGGTCGCTGAGGATCTGCGCCCCGATGCCGTAGTTGCGCAGCATGTGGTCCTCGGCGGCAACGTTGGAGTGGCGGCCGGTGACAAGGTCGAGCAGGCCGGCGGATTGCCAGTCGTGCAGCACGACCATCACGCCCCTGCCCTCCGCCTCGATCATACGCATCGCCTGGTGCATCAGCCGGCTCGTCCGGCCGCCAGGAAGGCTCTGCACCGGATCGATCGCCTGCATGCGCACCATCACTGGCGCCGGCGAGGCGATGTCGCCCTTCACCATGACCAACTGCTCGGTGCGGGTGAGCGTGTTGCGGTAGATGATGACTCGCCAGGGCCCCGTATCGAGGTTGTCGACCGTGCTCTCGTGAAGCCGGCACACCAGCTTCTCGCGCTGGCTGCGGGCGCCGATGAGGTCGGCGATGGTCCCGACCTTCAGGCCATGAAGCTGGGCAAACGCCACGAGGTCCGGCAGCCGCGCCATCGTGCCATCCTCGTTGAGGATTTCGCAGATGACGCCGGCCGGGAACAGGCCGGCCATGCGGGAGATGTCCACCGCGGCCTCGGTGTGTCCCGCGCGTACGAGCGTGCCGCCCGACCGCGCCATCAGCGGAAACACATGGCCGGGAGAAACCAGGTCGGTGCGGGCGGATTCGGGATTGATGGCAACGGCGATCGTGTGGGCGCGGTCGCGTGCGGAAACGCCGTTGCGCAGGCCCTCGCGAGCGTCGATCGACACGGTGAACGCAGTTTGGTGCTTCTGGCCGTTCGCGGTGGCCATCATCGGCAGGCCGAGCTTCTCGATATGAGCGCCCGTCATGGCCAGGCAGATCAGGCCGCGCGCATGGCGCATCATGAAGGCCAGGGCCTGAGGCGTGGCGAACTGCGCGGGGATGATCAGGTCGCCCTCGTTCTCCCGGTCCTCGTCATCCACCAGGATGAACATCCGGCCGGCGCGCGCCTCGCCAATCAGCTCGTCGGTGCTGGACAGGGCGGCGTGAAGGCTGACGGCGTCGGCGTTCATGCTGTCTCCCTCAGGCGGGCGACGTAGCGGGCCAGCATGTCGATCTCGATATGCACATGGTCGCCTTCGCGGCGGTCGCCTAGCGTGGTGTGTGCGGCCGTATGGGGGATGATGTTCACGCCAAAGGTTTGGCCGGCCACCTCGTTCACCGTCAGCGACACGCCGTCAACCGCAACCGAGCCTTTGGGGGCGATATAGCGGTGCAAAGGCGACGGCACCTCGAACCCCAGGCGAAGCGACCCGTGCTCGTCGCGCACGCCCGTGAGAGTGGCGATCCCGTCCACATGGCCCGACACCAGATGCCCGCCGAGTTCGTCGCCAAGACGCAGGCTGCGCTCGAGGTTGATGCGTACGCCCTGCTGCCAGTCGCCGATAGTGGTCTTGGACAAGCTCTCGCCGCTGACTTCCACGGCGAACCAGTCGGGACCCAGCTCCACGGCAGTCAGGCAGCAGCCGGAGCAGGCGATGGAGGCGCCGATCTCCGTGCCGCCGCCCGCCGCCAGGAAGGCTTCGGTCGTGCCGATCACCAGCCGCATGTCGCGCGTATCGCCAAGTGGCGTCACGGCACGCACCGTGCCGACCGCCGAAATCAGTCCCGTGAACATTTACGTAGCCCGTTCAAACTCGCTGAGGAGATCGTCCCCGACAGGGCTTACCGCAACCCTTCTGAAACGCTGCATGTCCACCAGGTCGGCGACGCCCATGGCCGCCGCCGCCGCATAGCCATCGCCGCCCATGACGGACGGCGCATGGAACCAGGCCAGGCGATCCACCAGGCCGGCGCGCAGCGCGGCGGCCGCGAGCTGCGCGCCGCCTTCGATCATGATGCGGGTGAGCCCAAGCCCGCCGAGAGCCAGAAGTGCCTCGCCAAGATCGATGCCGATCTCGGCGCCGGTGATCTGGATGCAGCGGACGCCCGCCGAGGTCAGCGCCTCGATCTTCATCGGATCGGCGCCTTCGCGATGCAGGAGCCAGGTCGGGTTCTCGGCACAGGTGGCGACCACGCGCGCCATGAGCGGCGTGCGGAGATGACTGTCCGCCACGACGCGGACCATCGGCCGCTGCGCGAAACCATCGATTCGGCAGGTGAGATCGGGATCGTCTGACATGACCGTCCCGACACCCACCATGGCAGCGTCGTGCTGGCCACGCAGCCGGTGCGCGGTCTTGCGGGCATCGACTCCGGTGATCCACTGGCTCTCGCCGGAGCGGCTGGCGATCTTGCCGTCCAGCGTGCTCGCAAGCTTCAGGGTGACCAGCGGCCGGCCTTGGGTCACGCGCGAAAAGAACCCGGCCAGGGTGTCGGCCGCCTCACGCTCCAGCAGGCCTGTCTCCACGGCAATGCCGGCCGCGCGCAACCGCTCGAGTCCCTGCCCGCTCACACGCGGATCAGGGTCGCCGCCCGCCACCACCACGCGCGCCACGCCCGCCTCGGCCAACGCATCAGCGCAAGGCGGCGTCTCGCCGACATGGCTGCACGGCTCCAGCGTCACATAGGCGATGCCCCCGCGCGCCGCCTCGCCAGCCGCTGCCAGCGCTTCCGTCTCCGCATGCGGCCTTCCGCCCACGCCCGTTCGCCCACGCCCCACCACCTGCCCGCCACGCACGATGACGCAACCCACCGACGGGTTCGGCCAGGTCGAGCCCAGACCACGACGCGCCAAAGCCAGCGCCGCGCGCATGAAAACCGCATCGTTCATCAGGAGGTCTCGTCCATGGAATGCAGGAACGCCTCAAAATCGCGCACCACCTGGAAATCCTGGTAAACGCTCGCGAACCGCACGTAGGCCACCTCGTCCACGCCCTTCAACGTCTCCATCACCAAGGCGCCGATCTGGCTGCTCGCAATCTCCGTCTCGCCCGACGCCTCGAGCTTGCGGACAATGCCGTTCACCACACGCTCCATGCGCTCATCCGCCACCGGACGCTTGCGCAACGCGATGCTGATCGACCGCACCAGCTTCTCCCGGTCGAAAGGCACGCGCCGGCCGTCCGCCTTCACCACGGTCAGCTCGCGGAGCTGCACGCGCTCCACCGTCGTGAAGCGCTGGCCGCAGGCAATGCAGTTGCGGCGCCTGCGTATGGAGGCGCCATCCTCGGCCGGGCGGCTGTCTTTGACCTGCGTGTCGTCGTGTCCGCAGAACGGGCAGCGCATTACGTGCGGACCGAGGGAAGGAAGGCCAGGGGCTCTGCCCCTGGACCCCGCTGGGGACTCGTCCCCAGACCCCATTCCTGGCGGCGCAGCCAATATGTCGATGCTTGCATGGGCTTTGCCCCAGAGAGTCCGGTGCAAAGAAACGGGGTCTGGGGCCCCTCGGCCCCAGCGGGGTCCAGGAGCAGAGCTCCTGGCCTTCCTACCCCTTGCTCCACAAAATTCACCATGGTCACGGATATAGCCAAGGGGCACCGGATTTGCACCGCCGGGCGGCAGAGGGCAGCATCCAGCGATAGACCGATGGGATACCCATGAGCACCACCGTTACGAACCCGCTTTTTGCCTGCAAGCCGATTGGTGGCCTTCATGATGCGGATGGGTCTGGGCACGAGTTCAAGCGAACACTCGGCCCCCTGAGCCTGGTGGCCTTGGGCATCGGGGCCATCATCGGCGCGGGGATTTTCTCGCTGACCGGCATCGCGGCCGCGGATAACGCGGGGCCTGCGGTGGTGATCAGCTTCATGATTGCGGCGCTTGGGTGCGGGTTCGCGGGGCTTTGCTACAGCGAGCTATCCGGCATGATTCCGGCGGCGGGCTCGGCTTATTCCTATGCCTACGCCTCATTGGGCGAATTGGTGGCCTGGATCATCGGCTGGGCTTTGACTTTGGAATATGCCGTGGGTGCGGCGACCGTTTCGGTGTCGTGGTCCGCATATCTCGTAAAATTCCTGGGCAGCATGGGGCTGGCATTGCCGCACGCGCTGACGGCTTCGCCGTTCGACACGGATGCGATGGGGCATGCCGATCCCGGCATCGTCAATCTGCCTGCGGCGGTGATTATCGTGCTGGTTTCCATCGTGCTCATCAGGGGCATTTCCGAATCGGCCAAGGTGAATGCGGCAATCGTCGCGCTCAAGCTGGCGATCGTGGCGGCGGTGATCGTATTCGGCGCGTTCTATGTAAAGCCGGCGAACTGGCACCCGTTCATTCCGCCGAACAGCGGCGAGTTCGGGCATTTCGGCTGGTCCGGCGTGTTCCGCGGCGCGGCGACTGTGTTCTTCGCTTATATCGGGTTCGATGCGGTCTCGACGGCAGCGCAGGAAACCAAGAACCCCGAGCGTGACATGCCGATCGGCATCCTGGGTTCGCTGGCGATCTGCACGGTGCTTTATGTCCTCGTGTGCCTCGTCGTGACCGGGCTGATCAGCTACACGAAGCTGCACGATGCGGCGCCGGTGTCCCTGGCGATCAGCCAGACGCATCTGCCCTTCCTTAATGTCGCCGTGACGATCGGCGCGATCGCGGGCCTCACGTCGGTCATCCTGGTCATGCTGCTGGGGCAGAGCCGGGTGTTTTATTCGATGGCCTGCGACGGGCTGCTGCCCAAGGTGTTTGCCGACGTGCATCCGAGATTCCGCACGCCCTGGCTGTCGAACATCCTGTTCATGGTGTTCGCTGGCGTGGCAGGCGGCTTTCTGCCCATCAGTTCGCTGGGCCACATGACGTCGTTCGGCACGCTGCTCGCCTTCATCATCGTGTGCGTCGGCGTGTTGATCCTCCGCCGGAGCGATCCCGGCCGCCGGCGCGCCTTCCGCACGCCCTGGGTTCCCTATGTCCCCATCGCCGGCATCCTGGTGTGCGGCGCGCTGATGCTGTCCCTGCCCTTGCAGACCTGGCTGCTTGCCATCGGGTGGCTGCTCCTCGGCCTGGTGGTGTTCTTCACCTACAGCCGCAAGCACAGCCGCCTGACACGCTCGCACGCCTGAGCGCGTCATGGGTTTTCCGCAGACACGCCTGCGCCGCAACCGGCACGACGCCTTCACGCGCCGGCTCGTGGCGGAGAACACGCTCAGCGCCGACGACCTGATCTGGCCGATCTTCGTCATCGAAGGCACCGGCCAGACGGTGCCTGTCGCCTCCATGCCAGGCGTGTCGCGCGTCACCCTGGACCGCCTCGCCGCGCATGTCGCACCGGCGGCGGACGCAAACATTCCGGCGATCGCGATCTTCCCTGCGACGTCCATGGAGAAAAAGAACGCGGAGGGCACCGAGGCGCTCAACCCCGAGAACCTGATGTGCTCGGCCGCGCGCATCCTCAAGCGCGAATACCCCCACATAGGCCTGATAGGCGACGTAGCGCTCGACCCCTACACCGATCACGGCCACGACGGCGTGCTCCGCAACGGCTATGTCGCCAACGACGAAACTTTGGAGATCCTGACGAGGCAGTCGGTGAACCAGGCGCACGCCGGTATCGACATCATCGCCCCCTCCGACATGATGGACGGCCGCATCGGCGCCATACGCGCGGCGCTAGACGCGGAAGGACTGATACACACGCGCCTGATGAGCTACGCCGCGAAATACGCCAGCGCCTTCTACGGGCCATTCCGCGATGCGCTCGGATCGGCAAAGTCCCTTCATGGGGACAAGAAAACCTACCAGATGGACCCGGCGAACTCCGACGAGGCGATGCGCGAAGTGGAGATGGATCTCGCCGAGGGCGCCGACATGGTCATGGTGAAGCCTGGCATGCCGTATCTGGATATCGTTCGCCGCGTGCACGAGCGTTTTGCTGTGCCGACGTTCGCCTATCAGGTGTCGGGCGAATACGCGATGATGATGGCGGCGGTGGAGCGTGGTTGGCTTGATCGTGAGCGGGCGATTGTGGAAAGCCTGCTCGGCTTCAAGCGTGCCGGAGCCAGTGGTGTGCTGAGTTATTTCGCAGTCGAGGCGGCAACGTTGCTGCGGAGAGCGCAATAATTCACGTTTGAGCACGACTGATCTGCCGCTGTCGACCATCACGACGTGTTGTCGCTTCAATACCACTGCTGTGATCGACTGAACGCATCTTCAGGCTTTGACAGTGCGTAGTGCTCGCGCGGCGTGTGCCGCGCCCGTCGCCTGGCCAAAACAGCAGGCGTGGGCTCCCCGGAGGAGCTTTGCTTAAATGGAAACGATCAAGACACAAATGCTGGAGCGGCGTAAGCTTCTTCAGTCGGCTGGCCTGGGCGCTGCCGCTGCTACTATCCTCACTGCCACAGGTGCCGAAGCTCGCGCAGCCTCCACCGAGGCTATCAGCAGCACCGACGTCGACGTGCTGACCTTCGCGCTGAATCTCGAGTATCTGGAAGCAACCTTCTACTCCTACGCCTTCTACGGCACAGGGCTGAAGCCGAATTTCACCACCGGGTCGGACGGCAGCCCGGCGGGCGCAGTCACGGGCGGCGCCATGGTGCCGTTTGCCACGCACGAGCTGAAATCATTCGCGCGCGAGCTGGTGGATGCCGAGTCCGCCCACGTGTTCCTGCTGCGTGAAGTGCTGCGCCGTGAGGGCGCCACCGTCATCCCGGCCCCGGCCATCGATCTGAAGAACAGCTTCAATACTGCGGCGCAAGCGGCAGGCCTTGGCTCAAGCTTCAATCCTTTCGCGGACGAGAACAGCTTCCTGCTCGGCGCCTTCATTTTCGAAGATGTCGGTGTGAGCGCCTATGCAGGTTCGGCCGCCAACCTGACGAACAAGCTGATCATTACGACAGCCGCGCGCATTCTCGCCCTGGAAGCCTACCACGCGGGTTCGATCCGTACCCGGCTCGCACTCAAGGGCTACGCGGCCGCGACGAACGACATCGCGGGCGCACGGCTCATGCTGACACAGGCGATCAACACGCCGCAAAACCCAGGCGGCGAAATCGGCGATCTCGGCGTGGTGACCAACAACCGCGACACCATCGCCGACGCGGCGTCGAACGAAGGCCTGCCCTATACGCGCACCCCGCAACAGGTCCTGAATGTGGTCTACCTCGGCCAGGGCACGTCGAGCGGCGGCTTCTTCCCGAACGGCGTCAACGGACCCATCACAACGACCTGAACATAATTACAGCGCCACACGAATTATCGTGTGGCGCGATGGTTCAGGAACGGCGAATGCCTTCATAACCTGCAGGCAGATAAGCAAAATACAAAAAAGCGGCGGCTCTCGAGCCGCCGCTTTCATATCACAGAGTTTGTGCTTGCGTCATCAATCGGTGGATTTGACGCTTGGATCCAGTTCCTTCGCCGCGTCTTTCAAAAACGCCGCTTCGTCCTTGTCGCCTTGCTGCTCCGCTTCTTTGGCTTCCTTGAGCAAATTCTTTGCCTCGTCGCTTGTCGACGTATTGTCTTCCGTGCTCATTGATCCCTCCATGTGCCTGCAGGAAACATCGCAAGCCAAGGCGGGTTTCGCGAAGCCATAGCCAAAGCAGCCTGCTCCTGCTTAAGCAGGCAAAGGCTTTTTGCTTCTTTTTTCAAAAAAGAAGACCTTGCTTCCTACTCCGCCGTCTCAGGCACCAGCAAAGTCCCAGTCCGCGCCACAGGCCCAGCCAAATCGGCGTCCGTCAGCATCCGCCACCGCCCGCCCGACAAGATCTCGCTAGGCTTGAACCGCGCCTTGTAAGCCATCTTGCGGCTCTCCTGCACCCAGTAGCCAAGATACACGTAGGGCAGATCCAAGGCGCGGGCGCGTTCGATGAGCCAAAGAATGGCGTAAGTCCCCAGCGAGCGCGCGGCGAGTTCTGGGGCGAAGAAGCTGTAGACAGCGGACATCCCGTCGCCCAGCCGGTCGGCCAGGCAGGCGCCGACGAGCCGGTCGTCGTCGTCGCGGAACTCGATAATGTTCGTTTCAATCGGCGTGTCTTCGACCATGGCGCGATAGTCGTAGAAACTCATGCTGGCCATGTCGCCGTCGCCGTGGCGGGCCTGCTGGTAGCGCTGGAACAGCTGGAATTGCTCGGCGGTCGCGCGCGCGGGCACTTCGAAACCCTCCAGCCCCTCGTTGGCCCGGGCGACGCGTCGCAGGCCGCGGTCGGCCTCGAAGTGCCGGACGCCGATGCGTATGGGAACGCATGCGGAGCAGGAGGGGCAGACGGGGGCGTAGGCGATGTTGTGGCTGCGGCGGAACCCCGCGCGGGAGAGCCGGTCGTGAAGGGCGTCGGCATCGGGGCCGGTGATTTCGGTGACGACTTTGCGCTCCACCCGCCCGGCCACGTAGGGGCAGGGCAACGGGGCGGTTGTGTAGAAGAATTGCGGCCTGCGCGGCGGCTTATACGTCATCGGTGCACAGGGTGTCTCAGGACGGAGGAAAAAGCCACAGGAAGGAAGGACTTCTTTTTTGAAAAAAAGAAGCAAAAAACTTTCGCCCTCGGGCTGAGCCTTTCCGCGGAGGCCGAGCCTAAAGTCGTAAAAGTTTTTTGGTTCTTTTTTTCAAAAAAGAACATGCTTCCTTCTCAATGCAACAACGGCGCGCGCAAAAAACTAGCACGGTCGGCCGAATGGACCGTGACATGCAAAAGGTCCTCGTCGCGCCCTATGGTCATGCGAACCCGTGCCCCGGCGGTGCCAGCACTCCACACGCGGCGCCACAGGCTGCCAAGGTCGGAAACCTCGTCGCCGTCCACCGACACCACGCGGTCGCCCGCACGCAGGCCCGCCTTCTCGGCAGGCCCGCCGTCTGCGACTCCGCCGACTACCACCGTCTCGTCGTTTTCCATGGCGAACATGCCAAGCCATGGCCGCGGCGGCCGGCGCACACGGCCGTGTTGCACCAGCTCATCGAGTATCGGTGTGAGCAGTGCAGTTGGCACCACCATGTTCATGTCCACCCGCCTGCCCTTCTCGTCGCCCTGCTGCAGGATGAGCGAGCCGATGCCGAGCAGCTTGCCGTCCGAGCCGATCAGGCCGGAGCCGCCCCAGAACGGATGGGCGGGCGCCACGAACAGCGCATCCTCGATGAGATACTCCCAGTAGCCGGCGAACTCCTGCCGCCCGACGATGCGCGTCTCGATGGTGCGCTGCCGGCCGCCAGCCGCCGCGAGCAAAGCGGGGGCGCCGAGTTCCACGCCATTACTGTCGCCGATCGCCAGGCTAGGCACACCAAGCTGCCCGAGCGGCTGGACCAGCCCGAAACCGGTCTCGAAATCCACCGCCAGCGCGTGGCCTGGCAGGACCTTGCCGTCCGCCGTGGTCAGCCAGATGCTCTCGCTCTCCATGACCAGATAGCCCATGGTGAGGATGAGGTTGTCGCGAATGACGATGCCGTTGCCCGCCCTCTCCGTGCCCAGCGAGCCGGCCGTAAACGCATCGGCCGGAATGTCCGCGCGTAGCGCCACGACGGAGCGGAGGGTTTCGGCGAGATCGTAACTGTAGTCGGCCGGACGCGGCTGGAGGTTGCTCGGGATATCACGTTCGGTCTTGGCCATGGGTCGCTTCTTGTCTGCAGATACCGGGACTCGCCTGAGACTATTCACTGCTTCCGACAGGTCGCTCAATGGCGGAGACACCCGCATCTGGCAAAGGCGAGGGCTATATTCCAGCCCTCGACGGGCTGAGGGCGCTGTCGATTGCTCTGGTGGTGGCCTCGCACGCCGGGCTCGACCACGTGTTGCCTGGGGCGTTCGGCGTCACGCTGTTCTTCTTCATCAGCGGATATTTGATCACCCGACAACTTCTGCAATCGCTCGAGGCGGACGGGCGGATCAGGCTCGGTAATTTCTACCTGCGCCGGGCACTGCGGCTGCTGCCGGCGGTGCTGGTGTATATCGTCGCCGCCGGTGCGCTGTTCAGCCTCGCAGGCGGCCATATCCCGCTCGCAGGCTGGACCGCGGCGCTGTTTTACGGCGCGAACTACTACGACATCTGGGAGGGCTACCGGACAACGCTGGGCGGCGTGCGCCACCCGTTCAACATCCTCTGGTCGCTCGCCGTGGAAGAGCATTTCTACATCGTCTGGCCCTTCCTGCTGGCGCTGCTCTGGCGCGGCCGGGCGATTGTCTGGGCGCTCGCGGCGCTCTGCCTGGCTGTGCTCGCCTGGCGCGCCTGGCTGTTCACCGCCTGCTACCACGGCGGCGCGCCCTGGGTGTGCGGACCCATGCCGCCGAACCCGCTCTGGCGCTTCAACCGCCTCTATCTCGCGACCGACACGCGCCTCGACTCGATTGCCTTCGGCGCATTGCTGGCGGCGGTGGAAGCAATCGGTTGGGCGCCCGGACGGAGATCCTGGGCCGTGTGGCTCGCAGCGGCGCTTCTGCTCACCGGGTTCGCCCTCCCGGGTCCGTTCGCCCGCCAGGTGGTGCGCACCAGCCTGCAAGGCATCGCACTCTTCGTTCTGGTGCCTGCCGCTCTAGTGCCGGGCAAACTGGCCGCCCGCCTGCTCTCAGCCACGCCCCTGCTCGCCGTCGGACGGCTCAGCTACTCGCTCTACCTCTGGCACTGGGGCGCCTTCGCCGCGGCCGACAACCTTGCGCCGAGCCACGGACTCGCCTGGCAGGCCATTGCCCTGCCGCTGGCCGCGGTATTAGCAGTGGCGTCCTACCATGGCATCGAACGCCCCATGCTGGCCCTGCGCCGGCGGGCAGGTTCGCATGCTCCGATCACCCCTTTGTCCGAGGTCCCGCATGCAGCCACGTGAACATGACATCCCCTACCTGCTCGGCGGCGCCTTCCAGCGCATGCATCTCCTCGCCTGGGGCGACCCACACGCCGAACCCGTCGTGTGCGTGCATGGCCTCAGCCGCAACGCGCACGACTTCGACATCCTCGCCGAATACCTCTCCAAGCGCTTCTACGTGCTCTGCCCCGACCTGCCGGGCCGCGGCGGCTCCACCTGGCTCAGCGACCCAGCCCTCTACCAGCCGATGAGCTACGTCGCCGCCCTCGCCCACCTGCTCGCCTTCATCGACCGCCCCGTCCACTGGATCGGCACCTCGCTCGGCGGCATCTGCGGCATGATCACCGCGGCGACGCCGAACAATCCCATCCAGCGCATGGTGCTGAACGACATCGGCCCCTTCGTCCCGCGCGACGCCGTTGCGCGTATCGTCGACTACGTCGGCAACATCCCGGAATTCGACGACGAAGCCGGGCTCGAAACCTACTTCCGCCGCGTGCACGCCCCCTTCGGCAAACTGACCGACAAGCAATGGGCCGCCATGTCGGCACACGGCGGCCGCCGCCTGCCGAACGGCAAGCTCACGCTCCACTACGACCCAGCCCTCGCCGTGCCCCTGCGCGCCGCCCCGGTGCAGGACACCGACATGTGGCAGTTCTGGGACCGCATCACCGCCCCCATGCTGACCCTGCGCGGCGTCCATAGCGACCTGCTGCTGCCCGAGACGTTGCAGCGCATGTCTGCCAAGTCCGAGACCCACCTGGTCGAGGACGCGGGTCATGCGCCGGCTATGATGGACCTCGAGACTATGTCGCTGATTGATGAGTTCTTGGCGGAGTAAGGAAGGAAGGCCTTCTTTTTTGTAAAAAAGAAGCAAAAAACTTTTGCAATGTGGGACCGGGATCGTGGGAACGCCCGGCCCAAACGAATAAAAGTTTTTTGGTTCTTTTTTTCAAAAAAGAACGTCTTCCTTGAGAGCGCTTAACAACCCAGCGAAATCCGCAGGCAAAGGACTCTCGAAAGCCAAAGCCACCCCAGTCCTAGGATGCCGAAACCCAAGAGTAGCCGCATGCAGCGCCTGCCTAGGGAAATCCAGCAACAGATCGCGCAACGGCTGGCGCAGCAGGCGGCTCGCCGCGGGGGTGCGGCGCAAATACATGGGATCGCCGACGACGGGGTGTCCGCGGCTGGCGAGGTGCACGCGTATCTGGTGCGTGCGTCCGGTGGCGAGCTGGAGATTCAGCAGGCTGGCGCTGGCGCCGAACGCTTGCTGGAGCTGGTAGCGGGTGAGCGCGGGTTTGCCGCCCCGGGTGACCAGCGCCATGCGCTTGCGGTCGCGCGGGTCGCGGCCGATGGCGCCTTCAATCTCGCCGCTCGCCGGCGCCGGCACGCCCCACACCAGGGCGATATAGGCGCGGTCCAGGTCGCGCGCTGCGAACATGGCGGAGAGCGTGGCGAGCGCCTGCTCGGTCTTGGCGACGACCATGACGCCCGTGGTGTCGCGGTCGAGGCGGTGGACGATACCCGGCCGGCGTTCCCCGCCGATGCCCGGGAGGCTGTCGCCGCAATGCGCCAGCAGGGCGTTGACGAGGGTGCCGTCCTCATGGCCAGGCGCGGGATGCACGACCAGGCCGGCCGGCTTGTCGAGCACGATCAGGTCGGCGTCCTCGAACAGGATGGGGAACGGGATGTCCTGCGCCTGCGGAATGGCCGCGACGACGGCGAGAGGCTCCAGTTCGTAGAGCGCGCCGGCGCGTATGGCTTCGGCCGGCTGCGTAAACACCGCGCCGTCGCGCCGCGCCCTGCCCTGCTCGATCAGCCCTTTGACGCGCGAGCGTGAGAGGGTGCCGATGGCTTCCGCAAGGAAGCGGTCGGCCCTCTGCCCGGCGGCTTCATCGGGCGCCTGGATGCGCCAGGTGGCGCCTGCGTCCGCGCTTGGGGAAATGGTGCCGGGCGCGCTCATACTTTCCCGTAGCGGGTTTTTAGCCGTATGGCAGCGTCCCGCCTGTGGCGGAGGAGGTAGTCGATGCGCTGGCTTGTGGCTCTGGTGTCGGTCATGGGGGTTCTCATCGTCGTGGGCGTGGGCGTGGTCGGCGTGACGATCCTGCATCGCGCAGGGGTCGGTGCCGGCGCCGGAACGCCAGCGGATATGGTGCTCAATGAGCCATCGGGCACGCGGCTGGTCGGGGTTGCGGGTGTCGGTGACCGCCTGGCAGTGGCGCTGACGGGTGGCGGTGCGGACCGCGTGGCGATCGTCGACCTCCGCCGAGGCGCAATCGTCTCGCGCATTTCGCTCAAGCCCTAAGCGCCCCCTGTTGCCAGCGCTCCCCTGCTGGCTTAGGAGGAGCGCCCGGCCTACTGTCCCGTTCGTCTAGAGGCCCAGGACAGCGCCCTCTCACGGCGCTAACAGGGGTTCGAATCCCCTACGGGACGCCATTGTTTACAATGGGTTAGCTGATCTTCCCCGGAGTTCTGTCCAAAATCTGGCTAGTATATAGCCTTGGTCTCAGGCAGACGCGGCTGGCCAGGAGTGGACTTCGCAGCGTCGCACAAGACGACGCGTCCACCCTACATCAGCTATTTGTGGCGGGCTATTACGCGCGCGGGCGCCTGCGCGCGAGGCTGAGAAGTTCCGTTATATTTGCTCAGCATCTTGAGGCTTGTTCCTGCCTTGTTCTCGGCGCACCTTATTCGCGTGCATCCGCTCGATCCCTACCTACCTGCCCCGCTCAGCCTCCTTGAAGATCTTTGGATCGGCGTGTCGTTCACCCGCTGCGACTGGGCTGGCTGCGTTGCTCCCCTTGCGACGTCGCGCATTTATTAGAAAGCACCGCTTCCTCTTTCACCTCGAAAGGACGGCTACATTTCGTCACTAGGGAGCAGGGGACCATCGCTCTACCTGGGGGTAGCCGCTATCAAAGCTTGAAAAGGTTTCTATGTCGGACTCAATAGAGACGCCTAGCATTGCGCCAAATAAGGCCACGCCGGCGTCCGCCTACAGGGTCGAAGATGTCGAGTGGCGGGCAAGCGTAAGAGCCGAAGATGTTGAGTGGCGAACTAGCGTAAGAGCTGAAGATTTAAGGTGGCGTAAGCTCCTGCGGGTCGAGGAGCGTAATCACCGACAAGCGGCACGTGATGCTGAACAAGCAGCACGATCACGAGAATCGCGACTTAACACTAGGCGGGCAGCTTTGGCAGCGGCGGTCGAGGCACGATCCGGGAACGATCCGGCGGACATACTCAATCTCGCCTCGATTTTTGAAGAATGGATCAACCGAGTCGACACGGATTAGCAAGCGTAACGGGCATGTCGAGGCGTTGCCACCGGCCGTCCTCGAATGCCTAAAGAGCCCGTGGGTTCTTTCCTCGATTGTAATCAAGCAGCGCCGGCGTAACATTCCAGCCGCTGCGGCAATCTGGCCTGACGCCAACCAGGAGGGCTTGACGTGCTCATCACGATCTATGTCCCCAGCAAGGTTCATTTGCTTGAAGTAGCTGGCCTCTGCGACGCCTTCTTTGAGGCAAATTCTAAAGCACTGTCTGCCCACCCCTACCGCGTCCGGCTAGTGACCGAACTCGGTAAGCCTTCATACAGCGCCTCGGGCGTTCTTTTCACGCCAGATGAGAGCGTCGATGAGGCGACTCAATGTTCCGACACTCTGGTGGTTGTCGGGCCCTATGGTGTGCCCGATCGACCGAGTGACAAGACGGCAAGTTGGCTTCAGGAACAGGCCACACATTCGAGGCGCTATGGCTCTACCTGCACGGGAGCTTTTGTCTTAGCCGCAGCAGGGCTCTTGTCCGGCCGCAGTGTGACGACACATTGGCAGTATGCCCAACGCCTCGCTGCCGAATACCCGGATGTCCAGGTTGAGCCGGACCGGATTTTCGTTCGCGACGGGCCGGTGTTCAGCTCCGCCGGAGTAGCTGCAGCAATCGATCTGGCCTTCGCGCTCATCGAGGAGGACCATGGACGAGATTTAGCCTTGTGGGTGGCACGTCGGCTGGTCGTGTTTCTAAAGCGGCCGGGCGGACAGTCACAGTTCAGCGCTACGTTGATAGCTCAATCCGCCGCTACTCGCCCGCTTGATAGAATCCGTCTCCACATCCTCGAGAATCCGCGCGACGTCCTAAATCTCGCGACCATGGCAAAAGTGGCTTGCGTTAGCCCGCGCCATCTGTCTCGTTTGTTCCACGCCGATCTCGGCATGAGTCCTGCGGCCTACGTCGAGATGACCCGCATCGATATGGCCAGGCGACTGCTTGAGGACAGCACCGCGCCAATAAAGGCGATCGCGTATGCTACCGGATTCCAATCCACTGCGACGTTCAGGCGCGCTTTTCTACGCAGGGTAGGCGTCACCCCACTTGATTATCGCCAGCGCTTTCAAACCACCGGCGTCGACGACGAAAGTGACGTCAGTTTGTCCTGAATTGTAGCTCAGATGGAATGTTCGCTAGGCAGGCGGTGCTGCATTGTCGTGGGCGGAGGCACTTATGAAACTGTTCGCGCGGCGGCTCACCACGAGTAAGAGGGTTCGTCTACCATTTTGGCCGCCCGTGGAGCGCGGGGCAGTGACCACAAACAAAGCCTGCGAAGATATCGATCAATTGGCTGAAGACTCAGCATCGGAACTGGTGCGCGCATCGAACCCCGGCTTGCAATTAAGTCGAGAAGCCAATCCACAGATTCCAGCGTCTCTCATCCTCGATCAAACCAGCGATGGTGTGCTAATCGCCGATATGGGCTTGCAAGACGAGCCGATCGTTCACGTAAATTCTGCCTTCGAGTTAATTACAGGCTACACATCGGCCGAGGTGTTGGGAAAGAATTGCCGGTATCTTCAAGGCAATGACCGTCTTCAGCCGGAGGTAGCTGATATACGAGCCGCCCTGGCGCAAGGTCAGAGTTGCTCGGTGACATTGCGCAATTATAAGCGCGACGGAACTATCTTTCGCAGCGCACTACGTCTTTTGCCGCTGCGTGATGAGGCGGGGAAGATCACTCACTTCATAGGCTTCATCCGCGACGTCACTCATGTAGCTGGCGTCGACCGTCTGACTGGTCAACTCGACCGTTACGGACTGCTTGACCGCCTAGCGAAGGTCAGCACGCCCCAAGACTGTTCTTTGCTGTTGGTGAAGCTCGACATCGTTCGCTTTCATGACGTGAATAATGGTTTCGGCTATGACGTAGGTGACGATTTGCTTTGCTCGGTTGCTGCCCGCTTAGGCACAGTCCCTGCACTTGCAGTCGCGCGTATGGGACCTAACAGCTTCGCGCTTGCGATCGCATTGCAAAATCCCGAAGGCGCGACGGCTGTTGTTGACAGTATACTCGACCTCCTTAAGCCAACCTTTATCTTGCCCGGCGCGTCCTTAGCGATACAGTTTGCGGTCGGCTTCGCAGTTGACTCGCCTGGCGTAGACCCGCTTCAAATTGTTCGGCAGGCGGGCGCAGCGCTGCAACGATCAAAGGCCAGCCCGGCTTACAAGCCGCATGCTTTTGCTACTGCCGATGAGCGGAGCGCGCGCAGCCGTATTCGATTGGCAGGCGAGTTGCAGACGGCTGTGGTCAACCAGGAACTACTCTTCTACTACCAGCCGCAGGTTGATCTCGCTACTAGGGATCTGGTCGGAGCCGAAGCGCTT
Source organism: Acetobacteraceae bacterium (assembly GCA_965198825.1). GTDB lineage: Bacteria > Pseudomonadota > Alphaproteobacteria > Acetobacterales > Acetobacteraceae > BOG-908. The sequence continues at coordinate 1,805,197 of CBDAQB010000003.1, forward strand.
CTGCGGTGGAATCACGGCACGCTCGGCCTGCAGCCACCGAGCCGGTTCATTAACCTGGCAGAAGAGACTGGCGCGCTTGTGGAGATGGGAGCTTGGGGCCTGCGCACGCTCGCTGCAAAAGCAGCGCAGATTAATCAAGGGCGGCGCGCGCCCATCCGGTTTGCTTTAAACGTATCGGCACTTGAGTTCATGCGACGGGACATCGTGGCTGACGTCAAGATGGTGGTCGCGGAGGTGGGTTGCTCAGCAGAATGGCTGACACTTGAGCTGACCGAAAGTTTGATGATCTCTGAGCCGGAGCGAATACGTCGCGCATTTAGGGAATTACGTGACATAGGGGTGGAAATTTCCATCGATGATTTTGGCACGGGCTATTCCAGCCTGCGTTACGTCGAGAGTTTTCCAGTAAGCGAAATCAAGATTGACAAAAGCTTTGTGCAAAACGCAACCGAAAGTGCAGCTAAGCGCGTCATTGTCGAAGGCGTCGTGAAGTTAGGAGCTGCTCTGGGTGTCCGCATAGTTGCTGAGGGGATTGAGTCGGAAGCTGAACATGCGCTCATGCAGTCGCTAGGTTGCTCAACTGGCCAAGGTTACCTGTTCGCCCCACCAATGGACGCAGCCGACTTTCACACATTGGTCGGTAAGCGCGAGATCTTCATCGAAACCCTGAGCCGCGAGCTTCAGCAAGCGTAGGGCGTGCTCCAGCACGCCAACGCACGCTAGCCGCAGGCTTCCACCGCTGTGTACCGTCCCGCCCATAACCTCACTCCCGCTCCCCGCCATAAATCGCATCACCCCCCGTGCCACCCCAATCCAACGGATATAAACCCGCCGCCACACATCGCCGAAACGACGAGTATTCCCAAGCCCGCGCCTCCATGACCAGCCCATGCTTCACCGGGTTGAAATGGATGTAATCCATATGGGCCGCATAATCCCGTTCGTCCCTGATCGTGTGTTCCCAAAATCGCCGCTGCCAGATGCCGCTTTCCCGTTGCCGCAAAGTCCCGACCGTCCGCTCCGCTTGCCGTGCGATCCGTCGGGTAAAGCCCGCCTTGATTTCGCGCATACGCCCGGAAAAATCGGCGTCGCTCTCGGGCAAGGTCCATTGGCAATGCATATGGTTCGGCAATACGACCCAGGCATCGATATGGAACGGCCGCCGCGCCAGTTCCGTTCGCACGGCATCGCGCAATGCCGCAATTTCAACCACCAACAGGTCCGAGCGCCGGTCCCGCAGATTTACCGTGAAGAAGTAGGTGCCCCCTGGCACGCGATTGCGGCGATAGTCCGGCATCCCGATATCCTCTGCACGAACGGCGCGTTCGAGGTGCTTGCCCTTGGCATCGTTCTAGCAATTGTTCTAACACAGGTGTTGGCCGATCAACTCAAGCCATTCCCGGCCGGGCAAGCCTGCGGTGTACTGGCATTGGCGTGCTGGAGCACGCCCTACGTCTGTGAGTTTCGATGCAATGGTCCTGGCTTGTGCATCGATCTGAATGACCGGTTTTGGGCATGCCCTCTTGACCCGGTAATGTCCTGTATTGGCGCAAAGCCGATGTGTCTTGCTCAATCTTTGAAGATCGCAAATTGATTCTCGGCAGAGCCCGAGCGCAGTAACGAAGACGGTCCGACATTGTCGACGAGGCTGCTTGAATTTTGCGATGGTGAGCAGCGCAGCGGTGTCCACGGCCAAGATTTGGCTGCCCTACCGCATCGGCTTAGCTGATCGGTCAAAGTCCTGTCGAAGAAGGGAGCCTGGAGCTACCCAGGCTCAAACACAGCTAGTGCGGCGCGACAACGCCCACGACACGGCCCTTCCGGTCATACATGTAGCTGCCGATCACCGCCGGTTTGGCAGTCGCCGCCGTTGCGGCCGTTTGTAGCGAACCGGTATAGCTCTTCTGTGGCGACAAGCAGAACAGTGCCTGGCTCGGGGGGGTCGTGGACGAACTCAGCTTCGGGCTGCGCGCGGTGACATTGCCGTGCATGTTATTGCCAGCGAAATAAACGGCGATGGCGAAATTGTAGTAGTCGTTCACCGCCGTAAATATCGCCTTCCCCGATGCAATCGGTTGTGAAAGGCCAAAGCCCCACCCTGTATTGAGCGTCTCGCCGCTTGGCCCCCTGCAGGCCGCGGTAAAGCCTATCGAAGCGCCTGTGATGCTGTAGGTGCTTGAGCCGGAATCATAGGCAACGTCGAACTGGATGTTGCTCCCATCCGTCGTCGTGCCTGAGTAATGTCCCGCCTTTTGAGCTGACGCCGGAGACGCGGCGATTGTGGCGACGATAAACGCGCCCGCGAGGGTCAGCCGAACGGTCATCCCGAAAACTCCATCTATGTCTGTTAAACGCCAACGTGCTGGCAGGGACATAGAAGCGGAATGAGACGGTTTTGCAATTGAAAAACATCTGTTCTCGTAATTGAGATGCTGCCGTAACGCCGATCGCTTCCACGCTGAAGCCTTGCTCCATCATGGCGAACGCCAGTGCCAGTCACGCTGGCGCCGGGCTCGAGCCCTTACCCGAGCACAACGCCGGCCGCTTGTTCTCTTCCTGTTCTCTCGTCTAAACTGCCGCTATGCCAGACACCCCCGACCCCAAGCTCCATCCCGCCAACCCCGAGGATCTGGAGTTCACCCTCGCGCACGCGCTCCAGTTCGACGGCAAGAAGCGGTTCAAGCACGCCGGCGGCCTGATGGCGAAGATCACCGCCCAGCATTTGCTGGAGCAGCTCCGCTTGTCCGGCTACGTCATTCTCCAGAAACAGCCGTCCAAGCGGCACACCGGCGACGACTTCGGGCTCTATGCGCCGCCGACCCACCCTGCGGACTGAACCGTATCCCGACAGCCACGATGTTTTGCCTCAGACGGCAGCATTGTCATCAATCATGCGGCGAGCAGTGGGTCACAGCCGCCGACAGCGGCTGCTTGATGATCACGAGCTCGACCTTGTCAAGGAGCAGCCCAGATCATGTCGCGCATCGGTCCGTCATTCTCGTCCTTCTTGGGCTTGCCTAGCTCCGATGTCAGCTTCGCGCCGAGCTTCTCTGCCTCGCCGCCGCGTGCGTTATAAAGCACGCAGGTCAAACCACGGCCCTTCGTATCGAACATGAAGCCGACGTCGGTGGTCGAACCGCCGTCGCTCACCCGTCCTTTTGCGCTGATCTCCCAATGGTCGTCGTCGTTACGCGTCCGTTCACCAGAGGGGAGAAGCTGAACCGTGCCGGATGACGCAGCCACCACCTGCTCAGGCGTCATGCCCCAATGCGTAAATCGCCAATCCGCCTTCGCCGGTCCGGCCGCGGAGGCGAGAATGGCAACCAGCAAAAGGGACGATACGCCGTGAGACATCATGACACTCCTGGCTTTTGGAAATGAAGCAGGCAAGTTCCACTGTTTCAGAACGAAAAGCCAAAGGTTTTACCGCTCACGTTACGCGTCCTTGGGCAGGCCACCCCTGCAACCGGGCTCCTGCTACAAACTCAGCTACGCTATCAAAAGCGAACACGCACACCACCGTATCCGCTGATGGGTGCGCCAGGGCTCGCGGTGCGCGGATCGGTGACGCCGCCGGGCACGTGCGGCCAGGGTATATCGCCGACCGGCCCAAACGATCCATAGGTGTCGTACACACGGTTCGTCACGTTATTGACCAGGCCGAACAAGGTGATGTTTTTCGTAAGCTGGTAGCTGGTGTCGAGGTTCAGGAGAAAATAGCCGCCCACCTCCTTCGTCAAATTCGCCTCGTCGCCGAACCGGAATTGCCCGCTCTGCAACACGGCATTGCCGCCTACCGTCCAGCGGTCGGTGATCTTGTACTCGACGACCGCAGTGCCGCGGTGACGCGGAATGCCAGGCAGACGGTCGCCGGAAGCGACATGCTCGTTGCCGTTTGCATCGGCCAGCGGATTGCTGCCGCTGCCAAGCAGCAAGGGCGTCTGAAAACTGGCGTCGATATAGGCATAGCCTACAAGGGCATGCAGCCTCGCCGTGTCGTAATGCAAATTCGCTTCCACGCCTTGCCGCAGCGTCTGGCCCGCGTTCGTGTAGAAGGCCAGGTTGGGATTGTTCAGCGCTGTCTGGAAGATCAGATCGTCGGTGTCTTTCGTGTGGTAATAGTCGGCGCTCCAGGACAGATGGCCGTCGCCGAGCTTGCCGATCCTGCCACGCAAGCCGCCTTCGAACGTCCTTGCCACCACCTGCTTCAGATTGGGATCGCCGATGAAGAAATTCAGCAGCGAACAGGGGTTCGCCGCGCTCGAGCAGGAGAGTTCGGTCGGCGTGGGCGCACGGTTGGCTTCCGTGTAGCTGGCATAGACCTGAAGGGCAGGCGAAACCCGGTAAGTCAGGCCGGCACTCGGATTGAAGCGGCTATAGCTGTGCTGCCCGTTCAGCACTGTGCCCAGCTTGTCGTGCAGATCGATTTCGGCGTTGTTGAACCGGCCATTCAGCGCCAGGTCGAGTTTAGGAACTATGCTGAAGATATCGGCGAAGAACAGCCCGTAGTTGCGCGTCGTGGTCACGACATGCACCGGCTCCACCCCCTCGTCCGGCTGGTCCTGAGTCACCGCCGGATACTGGAAAGTGTTTCCGTTGGTGGTAAAACCGCCGAGTTGCGTCTGTGCATCGAAGACTGAGTCGGAGCCATCGAAACTTCCGCCTGCCACCAGATGGTTGTGGTGCCCCAGAACATCGGTCTCGTTGGTGGCTTGCAGCGAAGCGCCGTAGGCATGCGCGTCAAGCCCTTCGAGTACCAGGCCCGAGTAGGTGGCGCCGTGCAGGAAATCTTTCACCACACCCCCTCCCCGCGTCGTCACCGTGCTGCCGTCGTCATTGCAAAGATTGCCGCTGCCATCGTCACAGGGCTCGACCTCTTCGGTTGCGCCGTTGGTCACGCGCTGCGTCAGGTTCTGGAAATAAGCCACGCCCTGCAAGGATGTGTTGTCGTCAACGGCATAGGTGCCGTTGAGATTGACGGCGACATATTTGTTATAGACCTCGTTGGGCGCCGTGAAAATCGACGTTGGATCCGCATTCAACGCTTGCACGGGAGTGGCACCAGGATTGCCCAGCGTGTTGTCTGCGGCATTCACACTGACATGCACCTCGGCGCGGTCGTTGCGCCATCCAACATCGCCGTAGAGCCGGTAGAGATCGGACGCACTCGTCTGCCTGTAGCCGCTATCATGCGTGATCTCGCCTGCGAGATAGGCAGAAAAGTTTCCGCTCTGATGACCATACTCGAGAATGCCTGCGCCGCGATCGAACGAACCGCCATAGGCCGTCAAGTCGGCGCCCCGGAACGTAAAGCCGTTCTTGAGCTGGACGTTGACCGAACCACCAAGCGCGTTCAGACCAAAAACCGGATTGGACGCCTCCACATTCACCGTGTCGATGGCGACGGACGGGATCAGGTCCCAGTTCACCGTGTCTCCGAAAGGATCGTTGAAACGCGCGCCGTTGACATAAACGGCGAGCCCTTGAGAGGTGCCTGTCACCGGGGACGCCGTAAAGCCGCGGAACAAGATGTCCGGCTGGAATACGTTGCCCGACGTATCGTTCACGCTGGCACTCGGGATGTTGTCGAGAATGCCGCCTGTCAGGCTCGGAATATTCGTGCGGTCCACGTCATGGGCGGTCAGTACCTGGGTCGCGGCAGGAACCTCGTCCCGGTCGATCCCCGAGCCGAGCAGCGGCGTGCTGCCCACGACATTCACATCGCCAAGGCCGACCGGCGCCGGCGGCGATGCGGCAGGCGCCTGCTGTGCCTGCGCTGCAGAGGAGGGGGCGAAAACCGCGAGCATCAGGCCAGCGACGGCGTATCGAGCAGACGGCATGAGTGTCTCCACGGTCGACCCAATCCTTTTGGCATCGACACGACGCCCATGTAGCCGTCTTGCCTGCCAAGGTGATGACGGTTGAGTGACATTCACGCGTCAGTCCCGCGTCAGCTCCGGAATGAAGCCGACTGTGCGGTATAGGTGACAGTGCGGAACCGGGTTTGTTGCCGCGGCGGCCAGCATGCAGAGACCTGTTTGGCGAGCAACCGTGCAAACGAAGCGATGCGCTTTCCTGCGAACACTCGCCGCACCATTCGGCACAAGCGACAATCGATTTTCGATCAGAAAAGCCCTATATCTGTCAGCATGTTGTCAGGCAATGCTGCCACAAAACTTTCACGGGTTGCCCGGCTGCGCGTCTCCTCATCCGTGCTAAGCGCTCGGATGTTCTTGGAAGCGGCGATGCAGGAACTCAGGACACCGCCCTGCCAGCTTCCGACAGATCGGGTGACCCAAAATCCATCGTTCGGTTCTGAACGGCAACCAAAAAGGTCAGTCAGATGATTTCCATTCCAAAAGCTCTTCTCATGATGAGCGCCTCCGTCGCCGCGCTGTGTTCGGTGAGTAGCCGGACGATCGCGGCCCCGGCCGTCGCTTCGACCTACAAGCATGTCCTGCTGATCAGCGTGGACGGCATGCACGCGGTGGATCTGGCAAACTGGATCCAGGCCAACCCGGACAGCAACTTCGCCAAGCTGGCCCGCACCGGAATCATCTACCCGAACGCATTCACCACCGCCCCCTCCGACAGCTATCCCGGCATGCTCGCGCAGGTGACGGGCGCAACACCCAAGACGGGCGGGCTTTTCTACGATGACAGCTACGACCGGCAGGGATACCCATCGGTCAATTTCTATCTCAGCCAGGGCCTGGCCGATCCCGGCTGCACAGGTTCCCCCGGCACCGAGGTGACGAATTTCGAGGAACTCGACAAAGGCTATGATTTTTCGACGGGTCTCGTGTCGGACCTGACAGCAGGCGGCACGCTCGGCAAAGTCTACACCCAGCTCGACACCAACAACATGCAGCGTCATGTGGTCGGCGGCAAATGCGTCCCCGTCTTCCCGCACGAATATGTCCGCACAAACACGATCTTCGAAATCGCCAGGCGCGCAGGCTATTACACCGCGTGGTCCGACAAGCATCCCGCCTACGAGGATCTGAGCGGCCCCTCCGGCCGCGGCCTCGTGGAATTATACGCGCCCGAGATTAACGCACAGGACACGCTGGATCCCGGCGCCCAGGCAGGCGACGACTACACCACGAGCTACAAGGGTGTCCGGACCTACGACGACATCAAGGTACAGGCCGTTCTCAACTGGATCGACGGTTTCAATGCCGCCGGAACAAACAAACTGGCCGCGGCGCCCGCCATCTTCGGCATGAACTTCCAATCCGTCAGCGTTGGGCAGAAGCTCGCAAAGGCTGGCCACGCGGATTACCAAACGCCGGACCTCACGGGCGGCTACCTGAACAGCAATGCCGCGCCAGGCACCGCCCTGACGCTGCAGTTCCAGTTCGTTGACGAAGCCCTGGGCAAGTTCCGGCGCGAAATCAACAACCAGGGGATTGCCGACTCGACACTCATCATCGTCAGCGCCAAACACGGCCAATCGCCAATCGACGTCAAGGATCGCGTCGCCATCAGCGACTCTCCTTTCCAGGCGACGCCAGGCTTCGGAACCCACGGCTTCGAGATCTGTGACGACGAAGGCCTGATCTGGCTCGAGCCCGACCTCCAGCATTCGAGCTACGCCGCGGCGGAAGCCTACCTGAAGGCTCATGCCGCCGACCTGCACATCTCGGAACTGCTCGACCGCAAGTCCCTCACCCCGCTCTACGGAGACCCCTTCCACAACTCGCGCGTTCCGGACTTCGTTGCGGTGACCGACCACGGGGTCATCTGCACCGGCGGCTCCAAACTTGCTGAACACGGCGGCTTCTCTGACGACGACAGGAACGTCGCCCTTCTGCTGTCCGCACCTGGCATCAAGCCGGAGATCGTCGAGGCATTGACCTACACCACGCAGATTGCACCAACGATCCTGATGGCGCTCGGGCTCAACCCCGGCGATCTCGATGCCGTTCGCAAGGAAGGCACGCAGCCTCTGATCAAGTGATGTGGCCGGGTGGGCGCGAAAGCGTCCACCCGAACTTCCCCGCAGTGCAACCCCTGGCAACAGGCACGCTCAATCATCCAGGGCGTGCTATGCCACCACGCAACCCGGTGTTTCAGCCATCCGGCTGCAAACGCCGGCGGCCGGCCAGGAGGCGTGTCGCGTGACTCACATAGCATCTCTACTAGGCCGCGCCCGGACTCTTCTCGTGGCCGGACAGGCCGCCGAGGCCATCGCACCGCTGCGCGAGGCCGCGCTGTTCGAACCGCACGACGCCAAAATCCAGCACGATCTCGGCCTCGCCTATGTCGAGGCCGGCCGCTTGCCGGAGGGTATCGCAGCGCTGCGTCAGGCAACCGTTGCGAACCCGCGCTACGCAGACGCCTTCTTTCGCCTCGGGATCGCGCTGGAAGCGGCCGGCGATGCACACGCCGCCATCGCGGCCTACGACCAGGCGACCGCGCTGCTGCCGTCCCTGACAGAGGCCTGGTACCGGGCCGGCGCGCTGGTCTACACCCTGGGACACCGCACGGAAGCGATCGGCTGTTTCCGCCGCGCCGCCGCAACAGGCGCGAAAACCTTCTTCGGAAAGTTAGGCGCCGCGCGTGCGCTCCTTGCCGAAGACCGCGACGCCGAAGCGGAAAAGAAGCTGCGTCAGATGCTGGCGCTAGACCGGTCCAACGCCCTGGCGCTTGATCTGCTCGGAAATCTGCTGGCGGAATCAGGGCGTTTCGATGAAGCCTGGACCTGCTACGAACGCGCGGTCGCGGCAGCGCCGCTCATGGCAGGCAGCTACTACGACATGGTCCGCTGCCGCCGCCTCACGATCGACGACCACGATCTTCGACAAAAGATGCAAGCAGCGCTGGCAAAACCCCGCCTGGAGCCAGAACAGCGCCTGCGCGTACATCTCGCACTCGGCAAAGCGGCCGACGACGTCGGCGATTATGCCGAAGCCATGCAGCAGTTCGACGCCGCCGAAGCCGTGCGCCGAAGCTGCTCCCCGTTCGATTCGGCGGCCTTCGAACGACAAGTCGAGCGCCTGATCTCATTCTTCAACCCGGCGCTCTTCGCAACGAACACCAGCGCCAGCACCGATGCTTCACCGGTCCTGATCCTGGGCATGCCGCGCTCCGGCACAACGCTTGTGGAGCAAATCCTCTCCAGCCACCCGGACGTCGCAGCAGGAGGCGAGCTGAACTTCTGGAACGAACGCGGCCTGCGCTGGCTGCAAGGCGCCACACATACGCCCAACGCCGACTTCCTCGATCAGGCCAGCCAAGACTACCTGGCTCTCCTGCGCAAGATCGGGCCAAACGCCCTCCGCATCACCGACAAGATGCCCTTCAACTTCCTCTGGGCAGGCCTCATCCACCTGGCGCTTCCAAACGCCACGATCATTCACTGCCGCCGCCGCGCCATCGACACGGCCATCTCCATCCACCAAACCAACTTCAACCGCCACGTCGCCTTCCCAACAGGCGGCGCCGATCTCGTCGCCTACTTCCGCGCCTATCACCGCATCACGGCGCACTGGCGCACCGTGCTGCCAAAAACAAGCTTCATCGAACTGGACTACGAGGCCCTTACCGAAACGCCTGACGCCGAAATCCGCCGCCTCGTTGCGTCGTGCGGCCTCACCTGGAACGACGCCTGCCTCAAACCGGAACTCAATGCCCGCGTGGTGAAAACACCAAGCCGCTGGCAAACACGGCAACCGATCCATGCCGCCGTCCAGCGTTGGCGCCGCTATGAACCGTATCTGGGCGCGCTAGGTGCGCTACTCGAGTAAGGAAGCAAGCGCGTTCTTTTTTGAAAAAAAGAAACAAAAAAAACTTTTGCTATGTGGGACCGAGATCGTGGAAACGCCCGGCCTCAGGGTCCAAAAGTTTTTTGCTTCTTCTTTTCAAAAAAGAAGTGCTTTCTTCCTGCTTCCAAAACAAACCACAACCTGACACCAGCCTGACAAGAACTGACAGCAACCTGACAAGTAAAGCGACCCTCACCAACCCACTCACTATTAACTTTTAACACTTCTGTCATCGTTTCGTGTGCGTCCGGCTCCAGTTCAGCCTCTATACCGCCTCACCGCCTGAAATCCTGAGGGCCGCGCCTGCGCGGCCCGAGGTCGATGCCAGCGGCTAATTGGAGGTGACCTCATGACTCGCAGTGAACGTTTGCGCCCGTTGGCGGGCTTATTGGCCTTGGGGCTTGCTTCCCCGGCGCTGGCCGCTCCCTCAAAGCCCTTCCCGACGTACGTGGCAGGTCCGCTGCCCAAGGGGGCCTATGTTGTCTCCACCGGCCAGATCATCACGCCAGCCGGCACACAGGTGAACCTCGGCATTCGCGTCCGCGCCAAGGCCGTAGCCGTCAATCCCCGCATGGGCAGCCGCACCGGCGCGGTGCTCACCATGGGCGCCACCCAGGCGGTCGAAGTTTTCGACACGATGACCGGCGATATCCTGCAGGAATACCTTCCCTTCCAGGACAGCAGCGGCTCCTACGGCGGCATCACCTACTCGGCCGACGGCAAATACCTGATGTTCAGCCAGGACAGCAGCAACGTCGCCGTGGCGCAGGTTGGCCCCACCGGTTTGCTGACGGACTACGCCCACATCCCCGTCCCGCCGGATAATTCCCAGATCGCCTGCTTCCCCAACAGCCCGATCGGCGACTACGGCCGCCCCTGCGGCGAGTTCTACACCCCCAGCACCTCCTATCCCGGCGGCGTCGCGTTCGCGAAGGACGGCAAGAGCGCCTACGCCCTGCTGAGCCAGAACGACACGCTCGCGACATTCGACCTGACGCAGAACCCGCCTGTCGTCACCAACCAGCTCCGCGTCGGCAATGCGCCGCACAGCATCCTGATCGACGGGCAACGCGCCTTCGTCAGCAACGAAGGCGGCCGCGCCGCGACAGCGTCCGACTTCACGGTCCTGTCCGCCGGAACGCCCATCGTCGCCGACTACACGAACGGCTCCGCCACCACCGGCACGGTCTCCGTGGTCGACCTCACGACCCAGACGGTGAAGGCCACCATCAGCACCGACCTGCACCCGACCGGCATGGCGCTGTGGGGCACCTACCTGCTCGTCGCCAACACCTACAGCGACACCATTTCGGTGATCGACACGCACGTGAACAAGGTCGTGCGCACGATCAACGTGGGCCTGCCGATCGCGGTGCCGAACCAGTACAAGCCCGCCTACGGCGCCTCGCCAGTTTCCATCGCCGTCGACGCCACCAAGAACGTTGCCTATGTCGCACTCTACAACGCCAACGCCATCGGCGTCGTGGACCTGAGCGAGGCCACGACCAAGCCTGTCCTCGGCATGATCCCTGTCGCCTTTGCTCCCGCCTCGGTCGTGCTCGACAGCGTGCATAACCAGCTCGTGGTCGCAAACGACAAGGGCATCGGCACGCGCCTGTCCTTCGAGACCGATCACGGCGTGACCGGCTACAACACCCACCAGGACAACGGCACCGTCAGCCTGGTTCCCATCCCCAACAAGACGGAACTCGCGCTCTACACAACGCAAGTCCGCCAGAACAACCATTGGGACCTCGCGGCGAACATCGCTTCCGCGGGCAATCCCGATCCGAACGCCGCACCGGTGGCGATCCCCGCGCACATCGGCGAACCCTCGCTCATCAAGCATGTGTTCCTCATCATTCGCGAGAACCGCACCTACGACCAGATCCTGGGCGACGTTCCCGCGGGCAACGGCGCGCCCGAGCTTGCCGTCTTCGGCGGCAAGGACACGCCGAACATGCACAATCTGGTCACGCGCTTCCCGCTGCTGGATAATTTCTACGATCCCAGCCGCCAATCCGCCGACGGACACCAGTGGATCGTGGAAGCGATGGCGCCCTACCAGGATGACATCCAGGCGCCTGACTGGGTACGCAGCTACCCCGGCGGCAATGCAGGCGACGCCCTCGCCTACACCAAGAACGGCTTCGTGTTCCAGGAAGCCGTCCAGGCCGGGCTTTCGCTGAAGATCTATGGCGAATACTCGGAAAACGAGTTCTTCCCCACCAAGCTCGGCCATCCCAGCTGGCTGCAGTTCTACCAGGACACCCAGGCCTACGAGTCCGGCAAGGAAGCCCGACTCAAGTATCAGAATGCGGTGCAGGTGGAATCATCCGTCCCCGTCGTATCCGATCACCTGATCAAGAACTTCCCGCAGTTCGACCTCAACATCCCCGACCAGTTCCGCGTCGATCTCTGGGAGCAGGATTTCAGCAAGGACCTCGCGAACAGCACGGTGCCGACGCTGAGCATCCTCTGGATCATGTGTGACCACACCGGCGGGCCGCCGACGCCCGACGCCCAGCAGGCGGACAACGATCTTGCTGTCGGCAGGATCATCGACACCATCAGCCACAGCACCGTCTGGGCGAACTCGGCGATCTTCATCGAGGAAGACGACGCGCAGAACGGCGTCGACCACGTGGATGGGCACCGCAGCCCCGGCTACATCGTCAGCCCCTACGCCGTGCAGAACGGGCCGACCGACCATACCTACTACACCCAGGTGAACATGACGCGGACGATCGAGCAGATCCTCGGCCTGTCGCCTTTGAACCAGTACGACCTGGTCGCCTCGCCCATGCTGACCGACTTTACCAACACGCCAAACACGGCGCCCTGGACGCATGTCGCTAACCAGGTTCCGCTGGATATGGGCGTCACCACAAACGCGATCGCCAAGCCGAATGCCATCCAGACAGGCTGGCAGACGCTGAAGAACAAGATGTTCGCCGGAAAAGCCGCGCAGGCAGACTCGGTCGATCCGGACACGCTGAACCACTACGACTGGTACGAGAGCACGAACTACACCAGGCCGTATCCTGGAGAATCAAAAGTGCGTCCCGCGTCCGAGTTCGAGGACAAGGCTGCGCATCCTGATGGCGATCTAGGCGACTAGCAGAAGGAGGAAGGGAGCAGTTCTTTTTTGCAAAAAAGAACCAAAAAACCTTTGCGACCTGGGACCGAGATTGTGGAAACGCTCGGCCCCAACGTCCAAAAGTTTTTTGCTTCTTTTTTTCAAAAAAGAAGTGCTTCCTTCCTTCCCCCACCGCGCCACAAACGGCCGCAAGAAATCCTTTACTCTTCCTGCGACAGCCTGAACTGCACCCACACCAGCATCGTGCGTCTCTGAGGCCCGATTTCGGCGGGAGGACCAGGGATGGCCGCACGGGTCACGGCAGCAACGGCGGCAGTGTCCAAAGCGCCGACATGGCTGCTTTCCGCAACAGAGGCCTGCTCGACCGCACCGCGCTCGTAATCGAACCGCACCTGGGCTCTCCCCTCCCGATGCAGCAGCCGCGCCGACGTCGGGTAGAGCGCTGCGTCCTGCACCGCTTGCCTGATCCGCGCCTCCCAGTTCGCCAAAGCCTGAAGCGCGCCGTTCGAGGGCGTAGTGGCCGGGGTGGCCGGATGCTCGACCGGCGACGACGCTTTCACCGGCATGGGAGGAGCTTCGGTTTTGGTCGCGGCAACAGGCAAGTCCTGCAGGCGGGCTAGCCGATCGGTATCGCGCCGGATTGCCCTGCGCGGCGCTACGAAGCCGTGCTCGCTGGGCGGCAGGGCCATCGGCTGTATGGGCGCGAGCGTCGCCAGTTCCTCTTGGGTCGAAGGCGAAACATCGCTTGAGGCCAGGGTTTGCGGCGCGGGCGTCGGCTGAGGCGTGGGTGCGGGAACGAAGACGACAGGCAGGCTGGCTTCCGCTGGCACGGAGGGCATGCGCCTTGCCTCGAACAACAGCCCCAGCGCGCCGATTACCGCGATATGAAGCCCGGCGACCACAACCACCGTGGATGCGCGCGGACCGCTCCGGCCCGCCCGACCGGCATCCGATCCTTCGCGGCCAAAAGCCGGAACGGTGAGACTGGCATCCATCAGCGTTTAATGCCCGCCTTCGATACGAAACTCACGTGTCAGTCTGCGGTCAACTTCAAATGTCTTGCGACTGTCACAATCGCCCGCCGCGTCACAGCGAGACGGAGAGCGAGACGAAGCCGCTGAAGCCGGGATCGGTCCAGAAGAGGGATGTGCCCGCGGCCGTGGCGCCGGCATAGGCGATGATGCTGTGATCGTTGATGAGGTTATAGAGGTTCAGCCCGATGCGAACCTTGTGCTTGCCGAGAATGGGCCCGTTGAACGGAAAGCTGTAGCCGATTGCCAGATCGAGCGTCTGGTAGGGTGCGATGGCGGTGCTGACGGTCGGCCGCCCCGTTGAGGTCTGACCATTCAAGCCGAATTGCTTGCCGATCTCCTTCACGAGCAGGGAGCCGTAAACATTGTCCTGCTCGCGGAAGATGCTGTTGCGGCTGAAGATGAAGCCTCCCGTCGCGGTGTTCTGCGGGGCCTGGTAGATGTGGGTGCCGTTGCTGAAGCGCGCGTCGTTGAGCGAACCGTTGCCGTAGAACGAAACACCGCCGCCGATCTTGTAGGTCCCCTCGGCCTCTATCCCGCGGTAGAGCGCGTCGCCTTCGTCGAAATACAGCGTTCCGGCCGGCTCGGTCACGCTGGCAATGTAATTGGTGAAAGGGATGTAGTAGGCGTCGGCCGCCAGCGTCAGCCGGTCGCGCTCGTAGCTGGTGCCCACTTGGTAGTTGGTGGTCTCCTCAGGCTGGATGACAGCGGGAACCGCCGTCTCGAGCGTGCTGAGCGGCGGCGCCAGATAGCCCTTGGCGGCCTGGAAATAGGTCGTCCAATACGGTGTGATCTTGTAATGTGCGTCGATCGACCATTGCGCCTTGTTGTAGGTCGCGTTCGTCTCGCCGGTGGGCGTGCTGCCGAGAATGCCGGTATCCAGCTCACGCGTGACGGAGGTGTATTTCACGCCGGGTGTAATCGTCAGTCCAGGCAGGGGCCGCCAGGCAAATTCGATATAAGGCTGCGCGGTCACCAGGCGGTCGTGGTATTGCTGGTTGAAGACCGAGCCGGTGGCCTTGGTGGCATAGCCTGCGTCGCCCCGGCTGAAGTCGATCCGGCTGCGATAGACGCCATTGCTGATATAATCGAACCAGGCGCCGAAACGCAGCTCGCCGAACGCGACATCCTTGGTGACCCGGGTGACCGATCCCCAATCGCGGAAGTCATTGTGCTTGGACACGCCAGGCACGTCGTCGGCAGGATTGATCCTGATGCCGCCGATATAGGCCTTTGTGCCGCCCTTCATGATGTTCGGCGTGGTGCCGTTGGGATCGGCGCCTTCCGTGCCGCTGCGAAAATAGCTGTCGGTGTAGGGCGTCTCCTCGATCGCCCAGCCATCGCCCAGCGAGGAGGCGATGCGGATATACTCGAAATCGGTGTCGTAGCGGTCGAAATTATAGCCAGAGTAATCCTGCGAATGCGGATTACCGCTGAGGCCGTAGTCCGGACCGTATTTGGCGAGCTGCGCCAAGGTGCTGCCGTAGGCGGTGTCGCCTGTGCTGTTGTTGTACATGCCGACGAAGGTCACCAGCGTGTTCTCGCCGATCGGCTGTTCCCACTTGCCGAACGCATTGCTGCGGTTCGTGGTGACGCCTGTAAGATAGGCGCCGCTCTGCAATCGCGACAAATCGAGAAAGCCGCGTCCGCCGTTCAGGGCGGCCTGCGACCCGCTGTCGATTTCGGCGCCGTAAAGCTGTTCGCCGAAGCTGCCGAAGGTGGAGTAGGCCTCGGCCCCGAAAACATCCGACGGCAGCTTCGAGTAAAGCCCGAGCGTGCCGCCGAAGGTGGCATAGCCGATGGTAGAGGCAGTGCCCGGTCCGCGGTCTACCGCCACGCTGCCGAGGTCATGCGAGGTGAAATAGGTCGCACTCTGCGGTGCAAAGCTGCTGACTGTTCCAGGCAGCACCAGATTATCAAAAGTCGTGTTGAACTGGCTGTATTGGAAGCCGCGAATGCTTTCGCCGTAGTTCTGTTGCGAGACGGGACCCGCAGGCTGGATGTTCATCAGGCTGGGCGTGAATTTCACGAGTTCGTCGTAGTTCTGTGACGGGATCGTCGAATTATCGATGAAGCTTTTCCCGACGACCGATGTCGGCTGTGCTGCCTCGAGCGGAGAGCGGCTCGGCGCCAGGGCGGCAGCGCTGCCTGGCGGCGGCGCCGCATAGGGACCGTTATCCTGCGGCAGCGAGGTCTGCGGGGCGTTCGCGTTGACCGTACCGAGATCCGTCGGCGCTTGCTGAGCCTGGGCTGGCCAAACGCCGCTGAGGGTGACGACGGCGATAACGAGTGCCACGGACTGGGCGGAGCGCTCCTCCATGCCGGTCGAGAAATCTCGTACACACCGCATCCGTCAGCTCCACGTCAGAGACAAGGACGCGGGCTTAGGGGTTCGGCCAACAGGCCAAAAGTTAAGGTTTTATGATTGTGGCGCGGATACCGCGGCGCGAGAAAACCTGCCTTTCCGGTTCGAATGAGGTCGCTCAGGCCGCACCTCGGCGCGGTCGGGTTGCTTGACATAGGCCTGCGCCGCCCTCCTACGCTGCCCGCATGAAGCCTGGAAAACGCACGTGAAGCTTCTGCTCGTCGAAGACAATGCATCACTGACCGAAATGATTTCGGGCTTCCTGCGCGAGCGGGGGTTTGCCGTCGATGCGGTGAGTAACGGCGCCGATGCGCTCTCGGCAGTGTCCACAGCTTCCTACGACGCCCTCATCCTCGATCTGGGACTGCCTGACATAGACGGCCTGGATGTCCTGCGTGCGCTGCGCGGGCGCGCAACGCCCCGCGAGTCCATGCTGCCCGCGCTCATCCTCACGGCACGCGACGGCGTCAGCCATCGCATCACAGGACTGAACGCAGGCGCCGACGACTACATCCTCAAACCTTTCGACCTGGCCGAATTCGAGGCACGTCTGCGTGCCGTCCTGCGTCGCCCCGGCGCGCGCGATACGCCCCTCCACAGGTTCGGCGACGTGAGCTTCGACAGCGCGAGCCGGACCGGCCATGTGAACGACCAGAATCTGGATCTCACCAGGCGCGAAGCAGCCTTGTTCGAGGAACTGGTGCGAAACCCAGCCTGCGTCGTTGTCCGCGATGTGCTGGTGGAACGGCTCTATGGCCTGGATGAGGACGTCTCCGCCAACGCCCTGGAAGCGACCATTTCGCGTGTGCGGCGCAAGCTCGCATCGCACCAGGCCGCGGTGAAGATCGAAACCTTGCGCGGCATCGGCTATCGGCTGAGCCTCGGCGCAGACCAGGCGCCGTGACCTGGCTGCGCACGCTGCGCGGCCGGCTCGTCGCCGCCATGCTGTTCATCCTGCTCGTGGCTGTTGGCATCTCGTCTTTCCTCGACAGGGTCGATGCCGGCCCGGCCGTATCAGCCGAAGATGAGCCATATCAGGATGCGCTGGTTCTGGCCGGGTTCTGCGTGCCTGCCCTCATCCTGATTTGGCTTGTCATTACATGGAGCTTGCGGCCGCTCGCACGCGTCTCCCAGGAGGCCAGAGGCGTGGGGCCGATGAACCCGCAATCGCGGCTCTCCGAGACGGGGCTGCCCTCGGAAATCCTGCCGCTGGTGACCGCGGTGAACGGCGCGCTGGACCGGATGGCGGAGGCCTTCGCCGCAGAGCGGCGCTTCACCGAAAATGCTGCGCACGAGCTGCGGACACCGCTTGCCGTCCTCGGACTGCGCCTGCAGCGCGCCAGGCAGTCGGGCAGCGCCGTGCCGGATTGGACCGACATCGATGCAGATCTCCGGCAGATCAACCGCCTGGTGACCCAGATGCTCGATCTCGCCAGAAAGGAGAACGCGGGACGGGCCACGGAGGGCCTCGTGCAGCCGGTGCTGAACCTCTCGCGCGTCGCGCGGGAGGCGTGCGCGGCCATACTGCCCATGGCGGAGAGCCTCGGCAGGGCGGTCTCGATTACCGTGCCCGAGATCATACGCGTCCGCGGCAATGCCGACGATCTTCGCGACGCCCTCCGCAATGTGCTCGAAAATGCCGTTCTCCACGGGGGCGGCCAGATCAGCCTGACCGCCAGCCTCGACGAGGGACGCCAACAAATCGTGCTGCGCGTGTGCGATGAAGGTCCGGGCTTCGACCCCGCAACGGCGGAGACGCTGTTCGAGCGGTTCCACAAGGGATCCAGGTCGCCAGGGACGGGGCTCGGACTATCCATCGTCCGCGAGGTATTGCGAAGCCATGGCGGAGACGTCACGGCCCTCCCCGGCCCGCCTGGGCGGCTGGACCTTGTCCTACCTTGGATCAGCCAACCTGGCCCGGCCGTAAACTCGGCGGTGAGCATGGGAGCGGAAGCAGCCGCATCGCAGCTGCCGTCCCGACCAGCCAACCGCCACATTGACGAAGCGTAACGATAACAGACCTTACGATTTGCACTTGTGCAATCAGGGGTTGCGTATTAGGTCTGGCTGCCATCGGACACTCTACCGTTACGTCTTGCCATGGAGGAGTATTTTATGAACCATTTGAGATTGCTGCCCTGGGCCAGAGTGCTGACGGACAAGAGAGCCGTCACATCGCTGGAATATGGCATCATCGCCAGTATACTCGGCCTGACTTTAGTCAACATCTTCAAGATCTTCGGATCTAACCTCTCGTCCCTTTTCACCCACGTCGGCAGCGCAATCTAGCGGCCTTGCCGTCGCAAATTATACGATTTTTCGCCGGGATCGCTTAGCCGGTCCGTTGAAGCAGCTTGCCGCTGCGCGAAAACGTTCTTGATTTGTTCGTTCCAGCCGCTATGTTGCCATGGAGGCAATTGCCTTTCGGCAAACGCGCGGTTTTGGAGGATCGAATGTCAAGGATGATGCAACTGGTCGCCATGGGCGCCGTGGTCGGTTTAGTCGGCGGTCTGGCAAGCGGACACATGGCCCTGTGGCCGGTCGTCGGCATGATGCTCGGTGCCGCATGGGCGAGAATGCCGGAACCCTCTGTTCCCGCCCGCTCCTGAGCCGCCCTCCAGCAGCGTCGAGCAGATCATGTCAAACGATCCGCCGGAGCAATTTACGGCCTAGCTCAGCGCCTTGGCCTTAGGCTTGGCCGCCGGAGCCTTGGCGGTCATTGGCTCCGACCGGTGAGTCACAGCATCAGGCGCAGGGACCTGCGGCTGCTGCGAGCGCCTAATCGAGATGGCCATGCGAACGCCCAGCAACACCGTCAAAGCGGCAGCAAGCGTGAAGAACCAAGCCTGCGCTGCCAACACCAGGCCCGCAACGACCCAGTGAAGGACGCTCAGACAAAAGATCCAAATTGTCATGAGCAACATTCAGGCGGCTCATCATGGCAAGCTTCAGCCCGGATCAAGGCTTTTTCTTGACGATCGCACATGGTTCGCGACTTCGGCGTTTATTCTTGCGGGCGATGTCTGTCAGTAAGGCGGCGGATAATAGCCCGGCGGTGCAGCATACGCCGGAGCCGGGTAGTAGGGCGGCGGCGGATAGTAGGCGCGCGGCGCCGGCGCATAGACGGCACCATAATAGCTGCGCTGCCGATAGCCGGCTCGCCGCTGAGTATTTGGCCCGTAAGCAGATCCTCCGCCAAGCTGCGCCGCGTTCAGCGCATCGACTTGAGAGTCTCCGGTATCGTTCCCCGCGTCGTTCCTGTGATCGACATTGCCATAAGGATTTCGGGCGTTCGCCGCCATACAGGCTGGCGCTACGAGAACGGCGGCTAACGCCGCGCCGATAATAGCTTTCATCGATCCATCTCCCGCTTCATATACTAAGAACGCGGGTTACGGGCGGCAGGATGCGAAACGGTTTGTTTCAGGAAGAAAGAACTTCTTTTTTGAAAAAAAGAAGCAAAAAACTTCTGCACTGAGGCCCCGGCACTTCCTCAGTCTCGGTCCCACATCGCAAAAGTTTTTTGGTTCTTTTTTTCAAAAAAGAACTGCTTTCTTAATGCCCAGCATTGCTCCCGGAGAAATCCGGAGCCTCCAACCCACTAGCCTCTAGCTGCTCGACCAGCGCTGCCTTCAGCTTCTCCAACCCCTCCGCTGACCGCGCCTCGGCACGCGCCACGAGAACGGCCTGCGTATTGGAAGCGCGCAGCAGCCACCAGCCATCTTCCGTGCTCACGCGTACGCCATCGATGTCCGAGACGCGGGCGCCGGCCTCTTTCAGGCGGCCAGCCACTTCCTTGATCACCTCGAACTTGCGTGTGTCTGAGCAATCGAACCGCAACTCCGGCGTGTTCAGAACATGCGGCAGGGCGTCGGTCACGTCAGACAGCGGCGCCTTGGAGCGTGCCAGGATGCCGAGAAGGCGGACGGCCGCGTAGAGCGCGTCGTCGAACCCGTACCAGCGGTCGGCGAAGAACACGTGGCCGGACATTTCGCCTGCCAGGGGCGAGCCGGTTTCGGCCATCTTTGCCTTGATGAGGCTATGGCCGGTGCGCCACATAAGCGGCTTGCCGCCAGCCCGTGTCACTTCGTCGAACAGCACCTGACTGGCCTTCACATCGGCGATGATGGTGGCGCCAGGATGATCGCGCAGCACATCGCGTGCGAGGATGACCAGCAATTGGTCTCCGGCGAGGATGGTGCCAGCATTATCGACAGCACCGATCCTGTCCGCATCGCCATCGAAGGCAATGCCGATATCCGCACCGCGGGCCCGCACTTCGGCAATGAGCTGCTCGAGGTTCTTCGCAACGGTCGGGTCGGGATGGTGCGCCGGAAAGGTCCCATCGATCTCGCCGTTGAGAACGGTATGTTCGCCAGGCAACGAGGTCACCAGGCGGGTAAGCGCCTCGCCGGCCGCGCCATTGCCATTGTCCCAAACCACCTTGAGAAGGCGGTCGCCGCCATCCCAATCGCTCAGCAAGCGGCGCACATAGTCCGCCATGATGTCGAGGCGGCGTTCGCTGCCGCTGCTCAGCTCAGCCACTTCGCCGCGGCCAGCGCGGGCGCCGAGATCCTGGATGTTCTTGCCGAAGAAAGGCTTCTTCCCCAGCATCATCTTGAAGCCGTTATAGTCCGCCGGGTTGTGGCTGCCTGTCACCATGACAGCGCCGCCGGCTTCCAGCGTGGTCGCGGCGTAGTACAGCATCGGCGTCGGGCCAAGGCCGATGCGCACCACCTCCATGCCGCTCGCCATCAGGCCGCGTACAAGCTCCGGCTCGAGATCGGGCGAGGAGACGCGGCCATCATAGCCAACGACAACCATCGTCCCGCCCGCCTCGGCAACCACACTGCCAAAAGTGCGGCCAATGGCGAAAGCATCAGCAGGATGCAGGGTTTTTCCAACGATGCCGCGTATGTCGTATTCACGCAGCGTGGTGGGATCGAAGCTGTGGCTGAAATCCTGTGAATCCGACATTTATGACGATCCGGTTAAGAGAGAAAGCAAGGTCTTCTTTTTTGAAAAAAAGAAGCAAAAAACTTTTGCATCTTAAAGCCGCTGATCGGAAAGGCCGACCCTAACTATGTAAAAGTTTTTTGGTTCTTTTTTTCAAAAAAGAACGCGCTTTTAAACATCCCGATAATTGGCCAAGAATTTCCGAACGCCAGGCGCAATGTCAGGACGTTGCAGACCAAAAGCGATCTGCGCCTCTAGGAAACCCACCTTGTCGCCGCAATCGAAGCGGCGGCCTTCGTAGCGCAGGCCGTGGAATGGCGAGTGGCCGATCATGCGGGCCATGCCATCGGTGAGCTGCACTTCGTTGCCGGCGCCGCGTTCCATGCGTGCCAGATGCTGGATCACCTCTGGCATGAGCACGTAGCGCCCTATGATGGAAAGGTTGGAGGGTGCATCTTCGGGTTTCGGCTTTTCGACCAGGCCGGTGACTTCGACAAGGCGGCCATCGTCCACGCCTGTGCGAAGAATGCCGTAGCGGTTGGTCTGCTCGGGCGGCACTTCCACGACGGCGACGACACTGCCGCCTGTCTCGTAATAGGCGTCTGCGAGCTGCTTGGTGCAGGGCGTCTCGGAGAGGATGAGGTCGTCCGGAAGCAGGATGGCGAAAGGATCGTCGCCGATGAAGGCGCGGGCGCACCAGATGGCGTGGCCGAGGCCGAGCGGCTCCTGCTGGCGCACGGTGACGAGGTTGCCTGGCGAGATCTGGTTGGCGTGCAGCATCTTCAGCTCGGCGTCCTTGCCGCGCTGGCGCAGGGTGGCTTCGAGCTCATAGGCGACGTCGAAATACTCGACCAGCGCCGTCTTGCCTCGGCCGGTGATGAGGCAGAACTGCTCGATGCCGGCGGCCCTCGCCTCCTCGACAGCGTATTGGATCAAGGGCTTGTCGACGACGGGGAGCATTTCCTTTGCCATCGCCTTGGTAGCGGGCAGGAATCGGGTGCCGAGGCCCGCCACAGGCAACACGGCTTTGGTCAGCTTCTTCGTCATTCGGGGGTCCCGCTAGAGTGCCGGCAAGGTGCCCGCTTGGCTGGTCACGATCAAGCGGCGACCGCATGGCAATACGCTTTGCCGCTTCCTGGGTTGCGTGACAGCCGGGAGACGGCGTGGCCGAGGCAACGCGTTGGAACCTCACGCTTATCCGGTGGCTAGCCGGCTCCGCCGCGCTCAGCCTGGATGACGGCGAGTGCCGTCATGTTGACGATGCCCCGTGCGGTGACGCTGGGCACCAGGATATGGGCGGGCTTGCTCATGCCGAGGAGGATAGGGCCGACAGGCAGGCCTTCGGCGCCTGCCTTGAACAGGTTGAACGCGATGTTCGCCGCATCGAGCGTCGGCATGACGAGCAGGTTGGCGGTCCCGGTAAGCGTGCTGTTTGGCATGGCGCGCTCGCGTATGGCTTCGGCGAGCGCCGCGTCGGCGTGCATTTCGCCGTCCACTTCAAGGTCCGGATCACGCGCGCGTATGAGCGCCAGGGCATCGCGCATCTTGCGCGCGGAGGGCGCCTGGCTGGCGCCGAAGCTGGAGTGGGACAGCAACGCGACCTTGGGCTCGAGGCCGAAGCCGCGCACCGCTTCGGCGGCGAGGTCGGTCATTTCGGCGATCTGCTCGCTGGTGGGGTCGAGGTTCATGTGGGTGTCGCACATGAAGACGGCGCCGCTTTGCAGGATCAGCGCGGAGAGGGCGTAGACGCGTGAGACAGAGCGGCGCTTGGGGATGATGGGGAAGAGATATTCCATCTGGCGCGACCAGTCGCCGGTGCCGCCGCAGAGCACGCCGTCCACCTGGCCGCTTTGCAGAAGCATAGCGGCGGCGACGGTGTGCCTTGTGCCGAAGCGGCGGATGGCGGCGTCCGGCCTGACGCCGCGGCGGCCGACCAGGCGCTGATAGGGTTCGATGAGCGGATCGAAGATGGCGTGGTCGGTGTTCGGATCCAGCACCTGCACCTGGTCGCCGAGCTTGATGCGCAGGCCCATTTCATGGATGCGAAGGGCGATGCGGTCGCGGTTGCCTATGAGGATGGGGCGCGCCAGCCGCTCGTCGATGACTGTCTGCACCGCACGGAGAACGCGCTCGTCCTCGCCTTCGCTGTAGACGATGCGGGCGGGGTTTTTCCGGGCGGCCTCGAACACCGGGCGCATGAGCTGGCCGGAGCGGAAGACGAAGCGGTCCAGCTCCTCGAGATAGGCGTCGAAATCCTCGATGGGGCGAAGGGCGACGCCGCTTTCCATGGCGGCCCGCGCAACGGCCGGCGCCACTTGCAGGATCAGGCGCGGATCGAAGGGTTTTGGAATGATGTAGTCTGGGCCGAAGATGGGCGCGGCGCCGCCGTAGGCCGCGACGACGACTTCGCTTGCTTCCATGCGGGCGAGTTCGGCGATGGCTTCCACGGCCGCGAGCTTCATCTCCTCGTTGATGGTGGTTGCCGCGACATCGAGGGCGCCGCGGAAGATGAAGGGGAAGCAGAGGACGTTGTTGACCTGGTTCGGGTAGTCGGTGCGGCCGGTCGCCATGATGGCGTCGGGGCGAAGCCGCTTGACCTCTTCTGGGAGGATTTCGGGATCGGGATTGGCGAGCGCCAGGATGAGCGGGTTCGGCGCGAGCTTCGGCAGCCACTCGGCCTTGAAGACGCGCGGGGCGGAGAGGCCCATGAAGATGTCGGCGCCGTCGAGCACATCAGGCAACGTGCGGGCATCGGTATGGCGGGCGTAGCGCGCCATGTTCGGCTGCATGTCCGGCTCGCGGCCTTCGTAGACCACGCCCTTGATGTCGGTGAGCGTGACGTTCTCGATCTTCAGCCCCATGGCAACGAGAAGATCGACGCAGGCAAGTGCCGCAGCCCCTGCCCCGCTGGTGACGAGACGCATGTCCTCGAGCTTCTTGCCTTGCACCAGCATGGCGTTGCGCACCGCGGCCGCGACGGTGATGGCGGTGCCGTGCTGGTCGTCGTGGAAGACGGGGATGCGCATGCGCGCGCGCAACTCACGCTCGATGCGGAAGCATTCGGGCGCCTTGATGTCCTCGAGGTTGATGGCGCCGAAGGTGGGCTCGAGGGCGGCGACGACGCTGATGAAGAGGTCGGGGTCGGTCGCGTCCACCTCGATGTCGAAGACGTCGATGCCGGCGAACTTCTTGAAGAGGACTGCCTTGCCTTCCATCACCGGCTTGCCGGCGAGTGGCCCGATGTTGCCCAGGCCCAGAACGGCGGTGCCGTTGGAGATGACGCCGACAAGGTTGCCGCGTGCGGTCAGATCCCGCGCGGCAGTCGGATTTTCCAGGATCGCTTCGCAGGCGGCGGCCACGCCCGGCGAGTAAGCAAGGGCGAGATCGCGCTGGCTGGCCATCCGCTTGGTCGGCTCGATGGCGAGTTTTCCGGGCCGCGGGAAGCGGTGGTAGTCGAGCGCCGCCTGCCTGAAGTCGTCGTCCATCATGGTCCTTTCGTCTAAGGGCGCACCCTCCTTCCCTGGTTGATTGCACGTCAACCCCGGAATGCTCAGGTCTGCCCCTTGACCATGTAGACCGGTCGACATAAATTGCGTGTCAGCAAAGGGGTGCAGGGTCGTCATGGCCGCAGCCGGCAAACATCGGGATAAACTGGTGGCTTCCGCCATCAGCCTGTTCAGGACGCAGGGCTACGCCGCGACCGGCCTGGCCGAGATCCTGACCCACAGCGGTGCGCCGCGAGGGTCGCTCTACCATTACTTCCCGGCCGGCAAGGAAGAGATCGGCACCGTGGCGCTGGCAGCCGCAGGCAAGTGGATCGGCGCGCGCATGCAGGAGCTGGTGGACAGCTCGCCGACGCCTGGCGACATGGTGCGTGGCTACGGCAGGCGGATGGCCAAGGCGCTCGAGGAATCGGGCTTCACCTATGGCTGCCCGGTCGCAACCGTGGTGCTCGAAGCTGAAACCGCCTCGTCCAAGCTCGCGGCCGCGGGCCGTGACGCTTTCGAAGCATGGTGCAGCGTCGTGGCGCGCATGCTCGAGGCGGCCGGTGTGGCGCCTGAGCGCGCTGCAGAGCTCGGCGACTTCGTGGTCGGCACATTCGAAGGCGCGCTGATCCTCGCGCGCACGCGGCGGACAACCAAACCCCTTTTGCAAGCGGCCGAGGAATTGGCTCGCGTTTTCGACAACGAGTTTTTGCGCATGAAGGAAAGATAGTGATGCGTAAGGGAAATCTGGCTACCGTGATGCTGTTCACGATCACCGTGCTGGCAGGCGCGATCGTCGGCTCGGCGCTGCGTTCAGGGATGCAGGACAGCGCGGCGTTTCAGGCCGGCGAGCCTAATTTGCTCGCTAGCAAGTAAGCCCAAGGCGAGGATGGTTCTGACCACCTCGCAGTTTGGGGGATGTGAGTTTTTCCAAGCTGTCGTCTGGAAGCTTGTTCCAGGCGACATCGATGCCGAGGGTGGCGCAGAGGCCGCCGAACATATCGTTCAGATGAGTCTCGCCGTCCGGATCGGCGGCAATCTCCTGCTCGATACGCCCGGCGATGTTGCGGCGGACGGCGTTGCGCTCCGGGTGGTCTTCGGTCGCTTCTTCCAAAAGCTGGTGGAGTGTCGCGCGGCGCGCATCCAATGACGGGCCGCTGGCCCGTTTCGCGCGGACAGGCGCGGCGCCGGCGGCGATGCGGTTTTCCAGCGCAATCGCCTGCCTCACGGCACTGGAGAAGCGCAGGAAGAGAAGGCCGGGATCGGGACCCCGGCGCGCGGGAGCGGCGGCCTTGTCAGCGTTCGCGGGTTCGGCCTCCTCCTGTGCCTGCCAGGCTTGCAGGGTTCGCCGCGCGGCGGCGCGTGCCAGTTCCATGGCGAGATCGGCAAGCTCACGGCAGACAGTGAGCTGGTGCCCGGCGCGCTCGGCCGCGTCCGGGTGACGCTGCGGTGGAGAGATGGCGTTCATGGTCGGCCGCTCCTGATGGCGAACAGAAGAAGAACACGAGTCAAGCGGATTGGCAAGGATTTTGTTGCGGATCAGTCTAGTTGTCGTTTTGTGCAAGCAATCGTTTGAGGGCTCGATGCGCGATGGCCCAAATTGAAGGTGGCTTGATCCTCTTCGTGGCTTGGACGCCCTCACCTGCGTCGGCTGCGGTGCTTGCGATGCGCGGAGAGCCTCGCGGCTGGTCCAGGGTGTTGTGACACCTATGCAGGCGGCTTCCCGGAAAGGCGGGCGCACACCCGAAAAATGGTATGATGTGATCAATCGCCCCGCCCAGGCGAGGAGGAACGGTCTTCAAGGTGACGAATGACGATGCAAGGAAGGTCAGCCTGACAGGTCTCGCGGGCGAAAACCTGAAGCCATATATTCAGCAGCCCAATAGTCCCCGCGCCTACGCATTGGCTGCTGCTGCAATATTGTCCATTCTTGCACTGAATACAGCGGTTCGATTTTTCGCCCCAATACCACCGCTGGCTCTACTCTTTCCAGCGATCCTGCTGGGTGGCCTATTCTGCGGACCCCGTCCTACTGTGCTGGCCGCTTCGTTGGGTCTCATCATCGTCTGCCTCTTCGATGCGCCGATCGGATTCCCGAGGGACGTGTCTTTCGGCGACCGTCTTCTTCGCGCCGGCGTGTTCGTCCTCATTTCCGGCCTGGTCATCTGGATCACCACAACTCTGCGCCGCGCCTTGATCGAGGCGGAGAGCGCACGCCTCAAAGTAGATGCGGCACTTGGACAAGGGAATGTTGGCGCTTGGGAGGTGGACCTCGAGACTCACATGGTCCGTGCATCAGCGAGCGCGCACGACATGTTCGGTCTCCCCTACACCGGCCGAGCCATGCACATCGACAGATGGCTGTCGCGGATCAATCCCGACGATGTTGCTGCCGTTCAGAAAAGCTTTGGACAAACCTTGGAGACCGGAAGCGCCTTCTTTGCAGAGTATCGCGTTCTGCAGGGTGACACATCGGATAAGTGGATCATGTCCCGGGGCGGAGTCATCGCTTTCGGCGGCAAGTCCCACCTGGTTGGCGCGTTCATCGATGTCACTGACAGGCATCTTGCCGAAGAGCGGTTCAGAGAAACCCGCACGCTGCTGAGCACCATCATCGAGACCGCTCCCGCCTTGATTTACGCGAAGGATCGAAAAGGGAGAATGCTGCTTGCCAACCGGCCAGCGCTGAAGCTGATCGACAAGCCATGGGAAGAGGTCGAGGGACGTACCGACCTGGAAATCCTTGCCGATGCTACGCAGGCGGCAGCGGTGGTCGAGAACGACAGGCGGTTGATGGAAGCGGCTCGTGCGGAACAATTGGAAGAGCTGGTCGGCGTGGACGACGGCTCAGCTCGCGTCTGGTCATCGGCAAAGGCGCCGATACGCGACAGCACCGGCTCGGTAGTCGGCCTGGTCGGCGTATCGATCGAGATCACCGACCAAAAGCGCGTCGAAGCGCGGCTTCGCCTGCTCATCAACGAGCTGAACCATCGTGTTAAAAACACGCTTGGCGTTGTCCAGGCCATCGTCGTCAAGACGCTGCACGGCACGGACCCGGCAATCCGGGAGATCCTTGTAGGCCGATTGCTGTCTCTCGCCGCCGTTCATGACGTGCTGACCCGCGAGAACTGGGAGGGGGTGGATCTGAGCGAGGTGATCGCTTTGGTCCTGGCGCCATATGGCGGCGTTGAGGATCCTCGCTTCCATCTTGCCGGACCCAAGCTGCGGCTGAACCCGAAAGCAGCCCAGGCTCTGTCCATGGGTCTCCACGAGTTGGCGACGAATGCCGTGAAGCACGGCGCCTTGACGGCCAGCGGCGGCACAGTGACGATTACCTGGCTGACGTCGGAAGGGAATGCTCCCCGGCTGCGACTGACATGGACGGAGCAGGGCGGCCCCGTTGTTGTCACGCCAACTCGAAGCGGTTTTGGATCGTGGCTCATGCGGCGGGGCCTTCCGCATGACCTGGCTGGCACCGTGCAGCTCAGTTTTGACAACCCGGACGGGGTTGTCTGCGTGATCGAAACCCCTGTCAGCGAGGTTGCTGCATCGAAGATATCGCTTCTGCCGGATCTGGGCGTCAAAGCCGAACTGTCGTGATGTTTCCAGGCACGCGCGTCCTTATCGTGGAAGACGAGGCTTTGATCGCCATGCTGATCGAAGATTACCTCGACGATCTGGGCTGTGAAATTGTCGGGACGGCCTCGCGCCTGGAAGACGGCCTGCGAAAAGCGACCGATCTGCAAATCGATGTAGCCGTCCTCGACATCAATTTAGCCGGCACGTTGAGCTACCCCATCGCAGAGGTGCTGAGCGCGAGAAACATCCCCTTCATATTCGCGTCCGGGTATGGGCTGACGGCCCTGCCCCAAGGCCTGACCGGCACACCGGTCTTGCCGAAGCCCTATGAGCAGAAAACGCTGGTGGATGCCTTGATCGGCGTTCTCGGAGCGCAAGCACCGTAGGCCGGTGTTTCGCGCCGTTGGAGATAGATCCAATTCACGCCAACACAGACGTTGCGGATTGGTTTATTGCTTACGGTATGAAAGCCTATTGACCGCATGGCTTGCTGCGTGGAGGTGGTGCAATGCCAAAGAGCATTGCACCCTACGCTTGCTGGACGATGGTTGCATCAAGATGGATACGAACACGGTCGAACGCGTCCTTTGGCGATTTCCCACGCACAAAGGGCGCGCTGTTCCAGAGTTCGAATAGAAGAACTCGGCATCCACCCTTCGTGACGATGCTGATTCACACAGCGTGGTTTTCCGGCGATGATGTCGGCAGAGAGTGGAGCAGTTGTGAAGGCGACCGACTTCAATGCCAAAGGCCGCAATCCCGGCATAGACCAATTGCGTGGCGTCGCGATTCTCATGGTCATGCTTTTGCATTTCGGCGAAACCTACCAAATTTGGGATCGAGGGCCGCTTGTTTGGCTGATTGGTGCGAGTTGGGCCTGGGCATTGCTCGGCTGGGGCAACTTCGCCGTGACGATGTTCTTCGTCATATCCGGCTTCCTGATTACGACCAATACGATTGAACGAGCAGGCGCTCTTCGGCACACCAATTTGCCCGATTTCTATGCCAGGCGCTTCGCTCGTATCATCCCGTGCCTATTGCTTGCAGTTGGAGTGATTGTTCCGTTAGGGCTCCTAGGGGTTCCTTCTTTTAAAGCCGACGGACCACATTCGTCCTATGAGGTGGTCATCGGCGCCTTATCCGTGGTCGGGTTCTTCCACAATATCCTCATGCAGAAGCTCGGCTACTTCGACTATTGCCTCAACGTTTACTGGTCGCTGTCAGTCGAAGAGGTTTTTTATATCGGCTTCCCGCTGGTTTGCGTTTTTCTACGACGGGACCTGCTGATTGTAGGGTTATGTCTTGCATTGATCGTCGCAGCACCGTTCTACCGCGCATCCCACGTCAGCAATGACATCTTTTATCTTTACGCAAATCTCGCCTGCTTCGACGCTATTTCCATCGGCTGCTTGACGGCTCTTCTGGCACGACGCTGGCAGCCCCTGGGAAGGTCGCGTCGGCATTATTCGTCGCGGGTTGGATCGCGCTGATAGTTTTTTGGCTGCGAGGCTTTGGGGGTCACCACAAGGTGCTCAGCTTTACCTGTATTGCATTGTCGACCGCTGCGATCGTTCTCGGGAGCCTCGATAGCAGACGCTCCGTGGCGGCCATAAACGTTCCCGATCGAGCCCTCCGGTGGCTGGGTCGCCACAGCTATGAGCTTTATCTTTTTCATATCATCGTTCTGGCAGCGATGCGGAACGCGGTTCCTGGCGAGGCTCTTACAACCGCTTGGCAAATACCCTGGCTGATCATCTATCTCGCCATCTCGTCATCTGTTGCGGCAATCATCGCGCAGAAGTTGAGTGAGCCCGCCAATCGGGCCTTGCGGCGGCGCTTCTCCGCATTTCTCGCTTAAGTCGCTTCTGCGCCAAACTTGTCCGGAGTGGGTAGTCCACGTAAACAATTTCAACATTCGATCACGCGGCTTACAGCGCCTGGGTACACCTCGCGAAGAAGCACATCGCAGGCTGTAAGCGGGCATCCTACCCACTTGATCGATGCAACGGCTGCCGAGGGTTACAACATCCCGATCTGTTCCAGCCAAAGCTCGACGAGCAATGGCCACTTCCCAACGGGCTCGTCCTTGTGACGTAAGGCAAAGGCGTGCCCGCCCTTGGCGAAAAGATGGATCTCTGTCGACACGCCAACCTTTTCCAAGGCCATCGCATACATCAGGCTGTTGCAGATAGGATCGGTTTCATCGTTCCATGCCTGAGCAATGAAGGTCGGGGGCGCGGCTTTGGTGATAGGCAAGGTGGGGATCGAACGAGCCGTTAGCGCGACAGATATGACCTGGGTAGAGCGCGATGGCGAAATCCGGTCGGCTGCTGACCTCGTCGATGGCATCGAGCGGGCGATAGGTAGAGGCCATGATGTTGCTGGTCTGCGCAACAAGATAACCGCCTGCCGACAAGCCCAGAACGCCGATGCGATGAGGATCGATGCCAAGTTCCTTCGCCCTGGACCGTACCAGTCGAATTGTGCGCTGCGCATCCTGCAACGCGCGCGGAATCTTGGGAGTGATCTGGCGTTGCAGCTTATCGTCCCAAAAGTCGTTGCTGCCTGGCACGCGGTATTTCGAGACGATGCACGTCACGCCTTTACTCGTCAGCCACTCGCAAATTTCTGTACCTTCGACGCCGATGAAAATTTTTTGGAAGCCGCCGCCGGGAAATACGATCACAGCCGTACCCGTGTTGCGCGCCTTGGCAGGCATGATTGTCATTGTCGGAACCGCGATGTTCAGGACGACATCCGACTTGCCGCCAGCAACACCGTCGTCGTCGCTTTGCAAGCTTTCCGGCGGTTGAGGCCTGAAAGTGCCATCGGGAGCAGAACCGGGCCAGATCGGCATCTGGTCGGATCCTGAGGGTGGCTGCCAAGCGCCTGTGCTTGCGACTGGCGGGTGATCCGCGGGCGAAGCGGAGCTTTTGGTTGGAGGGGTTGCCATTGCTGCGACGCCCGACACGCTCGACAGGGCCAATATCGTTATGAGGAAATGCCGAGCCAGCATGATGAACACCGCTGAGGAAAGTCAGTCTGCGATCGTCACTTAAGCCCTACTGTTTGTAGGTCGCAACGCTCTTTGGCATGCAACGCGGCGCCTATGACAATGACCCTGATTACACTTTCGAGTAGGGGCGTTGTTCGCCAGCTTGGGTGTGGAGGATTGTTTGGCGCTCGGCTTTTGGCTGTGGTGCAATGCCAAAGAGCATTGCACCCTACAATTGGTGTGAAGGTTTGACGGGCGACGGGTGTTAGAGCGCGACAGTTCGTGAGGCAGCCGAGAGTCGCAAAAGTTTTTTGGTTCTTTTTTTCAAAAAAGAACGCGCTTGCTTTCCTTGCCTTACCCTTTCTCCCGCATCAACCGAGCCTTGTCCCGCGCCCAATCACGATCGGCGATGGCGTGGCGTTTGTCGGTTTTGTTGCGGCCTTGGCCGACGCCGATGGTGACTTTGGCCATGCCTTTTTCGTTGAAGTGGATGTCGAGGGGGACGAGGGTGTAGCCGTTTCGGGCGACTGCGCCGAGGACGTTGTCCACTTGTTTCTTGTGCAGGAGGAGTTTGCGGGGGGCTCGGGGTTCGAAGCGGGAGAGGATGCCGGCCTGGTATTCGGGGATGTAGCAATTGAAGAGGTAGACTTCGCCGTTGCGTTCGCCGGCCCAGGCTTCGGTGATGGTGGCGCGGCCGTGGCGCAGGCTTTTGACTTCGGGGCCGATGAGGACGATGCCGGCTTC
This sequence comes from Acetobacteraceae bacterium, assembly GCA_965198825.1. Classification (GTDB taxonomy): domain Bacteria; phylum Pseudomonadota; class Alphaproteobacteria; order Acetobacterales; family Acetobacteraceae; genus BOG-908. The sequence continues at coordinate 1,837,222 of CBDAQB010000003.1, forward strand.
GAGGGTTTCCTTGATGGTGTAGTCGAAGCGGGCCTTGCGGTTCTGGGCGGCGATGCCGTGCGAGATCAGGCCTGACTTCTTCTTGGTTTTATCGGCCACTTTGATGAGTGTCCTGGCTGTGCTGGCCGGGGTTCAGCAGGCCGAGTGCGTTCATGGCGTCGCGCATGCGCTGGGCGTGGGCTTCGCCGATGGGGGCGAGCGGGAGGCGGCAGTGGGCGCTGGTGTGGCCCAGCAGGTGGGCGGCGTATTTGACCGGCACGGGGTTGCTGTCGGCGAACATCGCGTCGTGCAAAGGGAGGAGACGGTCCTGCAGGGCGATGGCGTCGGCGATGCGGCCTTCGCGCCAGGCGATGTGGACGTCGGCGCAGAGGCGCGGGGCGACGTTGGCGGTGACGGAGATGCAGCCGTGGCCGCCGGCGGCGAGGAAGCTCAGGACGGTGTGGTCTTCGCCGGAGAGCTGGATGAAGTTGCGGCCGCAGGCGGCGCGTGTGTGGAGCGGGCGCGCGAGGTTTGCTGTCGCGTCCTTGACGCCGACGATGAGCTTGTGCGCGGCGAGGCGCGCCATGGTTTCGACGCTCATGTCGATGACGCTGCGGCCTGGGATGTTGTAGACGATGAGCGGCAGGCCGGCGGCTTCGGCGATGGTGTGGAAATGCAGGAAGAGGCCCTGCTGGCTCGGCTTGTTGTAGTAGGGGGTGACGACCATGGCGGCGTCCGCGCCGACGCGCTTGGCGTGCTGGGCGAGCGAGACGGCTTCGGCGGTGCTGTTGGAGCCGGCGCCGGCGATGACGGGGACGCGGTGGTTGGCGACTTCGACGGCGATTTCGACGGCGCGTCGGTGCTCGGCGTGGCTGAGGGTTGGGCTTTCGCCTGTGGTGCCGACGGGGACGAGGCCTTCGGTGCCGTTGTCGATCTGCCAGGCGACGAATTTGGCGAAGGCCTGTTCGTCGAAGCTGCCGTCGTCGCGCATAGGGGAGATCAGGGCAGTGAGCGATCCCTGAAACATGGGAGTGACTTTCGTCTGTGAACCAGAGGGGTCGGGTGGGGGAGCAACCTAGGGATGGCGGCCGCTGGTCGCAAGCTTGCGCCGGGCGCGGGCTGCGGTAGGAGGGCTGGCATGACGCATCGCCTTCCCTGGCTAGCCTTGCTGTTTGGAGTTGTGGGTGGCGTCGCGGCAGCAGCGCCGCCGCCGGCGACGCCGATGCTGGCGGCCTTGAGGAGCGGCGACTGGGCGGCGGCGAGCGGGTTGGCGGCGCAGTCGGGCGATCCCCGGCTGGCGGGCGACCTGGTGCGATTCATACGCCTGCTCAGGCCGGGCCAGGGCGACGCTGACGAGATCGTCGCCTTCATGGAAGGACACCCGACGTGGCCTGACCGGCCTGTGCTGCTGAAGCGGCTTGGCGAGGCGGTGATGGATGATCCGGACGACGAGCGGGTGCTGCCGGTGTGCCAGAGCCAGCATTTCGCCGCCTCGCCTTTGTCGCGCTGTGCGAGGGCGTTCGACACCGCGGGGCGGCACGCAGAGGCGGCGGAGGCGGCGCGGCTGGCCTGGACAAACGGCATCGTCGATCCGGGCGAGGAGAGTGCGTTCATTGCCCGCTGGTCGGCTGTGCTGACACCGGCGGACGAGTGGCGGCGGTTCCAGTTCCTGGCGGATACGAACGCGGCGGCGGCGGCGCGCGAGATCATGCGGCTCGATGCCGATCATCGGCTGGCTGCGATGGCGCGGCTGGCCTGGAAGCATGATGAGCCGGATGCGTTGTCGCGGCTGGCGCTGGTTCCAGAGGCGTTGCGCAGCGATCCGGCGCTGATCCTGGAGAATGCCCGCAGCTTAAGGCGCACCGGCGCGCTTCCGGCCGCGGTGGCGTTGTGGCGGGCGGCCGGCGTGAATGCGGAGAAGGCCGTTGCGGTGGAGGCGCGCGGGCCGTTCTGGGCGGAGCGCGATGCGCTTTGCCGCAAGCTGCTGCTGGCTGGCGGCAGCGATGCCGATGCGGCTTATCTCGCGGATGACGCGCTGGTGGGGGGCGACCAGGCGGTGGATGCGCTGTTCCTCGGCGGCTGGATTGCGCTGCGCCGGCTGCATGATGCGCCGGGTGCGGCCGCGAAATTCACGGCGCTGGCGGCGCGTTCGCATTCCGCCATTACGCAGGGGCGCGCGCATTACTGGCTCGCGCGGGCGCTGAAGGAGCAGGGGCACGATGCGGAGGCGCACGAGCAGTTTGCGCTTGCGGCGCGTTGGCCCACGAGTTTTTACGGACAGGAGGCGGCGCGTGCGCTGGGCGATGCGAGTGCTGGTCAGCACGGGCTTGCCGATCCTGGTTGGACGCCCGCTCAGGCTTCCTCGTTCGCAAGTCAGGAGTTTGCGCGCGCGTCGGCGTTGCTGGTGGGTTGGGGCGACTCGCTGAGCGCGAAGGATTTCCTGCTTCATTTGGCCGAGCTGGTGCCTGATGAGGCGGCGCGGTCTTGGGAGGCGCATTTTGCACTCCGCCTGGGCTTGCCAGATGTGGCGGTGCAGATCGCACGGTCGATGGGGCGGTCGGGGGTGATGCTGCCCGATGCGGGGTGGCCGGTGCCGGCGGATGTGTCGGCCCAGGTTTCCGAGGGCGATCAGCCGTTGATCCTGGCCATCATGCGTCAGGAGAGCAATTTCGACGCGTCCGTCACCAGTCATGCTGGGGCGCGCGGGCTGATGCAGGTGATGCCGGCGACGGCGCGCACGCTGTCTGGCGGGAGCGCCGATTTGTTCGACCCGGTGGTGAATGCGCGTATCGGCAGCGCCTATTTTCAGCATTTGCAGGAGCAGTTTCCGGGCAACACGGCGGCGGCGGTAGCGGCGTATAATGCGGGGCCGAACCGGGTGCGCGCGTGGCTGGCTTCGAATGGTCCAGGGAGCGACCAGGCGGGTGAAATCGATTGGATCGAATTGATACCGTTCTTCGAGACGCGCAACTATGTGGAGCGGGTTCTGGAGGGTGAGACGATCTATGCCGGCAAGGCGGCGGCGGCGAAGTCTGCGAAGACGCCATGAGCCCTGAGGAGGAGGCCTCCGCGGCGCGGCATCGGCGGCCGCGTAGCAGCCATGCCGCGTGGAGCCCTGCGGCCGACCGGCGTAGTCCTGTCGAGATCCTGGCGGCGCAGGGCAGGACACGCATTCCCGAGTTGTTGCCTTTGCGCATGTCGCGGATGAGGCAGTCTGCTTTCGCGTTCCTGCGTGGGGCGGCGGCCATCATGGCGGCGGACCTCGGCAGCCAGCCGGATACGGGGCTTCGGGTGCAGCTGTGCGGCGATGCGCATCTTGCGAACTTCGGCAGCTTCGCCTCGCCGGAGGGCCGTCCGGTGTTCGACGTGAACGATTTCGACGAGACGCTGCCTGGACCTTTCGAGTGGGACGTGAAGCGGCTTGCTGCCAGCCTGGTCGTTGCCGGCCGGGAGCGCGAGCTGTCGAATGGCGAATGCCGCGGCCTTGCTGCCGCGTGCGCCAAGGCGTACCGGCGGCAGATGCATCGGATGGCGGAGATGGCGCCGCTCGAGGCCTGGCTTGCGCGCATCGATCTTGCTGCTGCCGTGGAGAACATCGACAGCGGCAAGTTGCGTCGGCGGATCGAGACGCATTTGCGTGCGGCGCGCGAGGCGGCGGAGGCGCATTTCGGGATCGTTGCGACGGATGCCGAGGAGGCGGCCGGCGTTTCCATTCAGGACCGCGGGCAGACGCGTCATCTGCCGGGCTATGCGCCGGCGATCGATGCGGTGGTGGCCGCCTATCCCGCGAGCCTGCCGCCGCATGTCGCCCCGCTGCTCGGCCGCTACCGGATAGCGGACCGCGCCTTCAAGGTGGTGGGGGTGGGCTCAGTCGGCACGTTTTGCGCCATTGCGCTGATGGCGTCGGACCGGGGCGCACCGTTGTTGCTCCAGGTGAAGGAGGCGAAGGAGAGTGTGCTGGCGCCGTTTGCCGGCGCCTCGGCCTATGCGAACCAGGGCGAGCGGGTGGTTGCTGGACAGCGCTTGGTGCAGGCGGAGAGCGACGTTTTTCTGGGTTATGCGCCGGCGATGATCGACGGCCGTTTCTTCTATGTGCGCAGAGTGAAAGATACGCGGCTGGCGGACCTGGGCATCAGGCTCGAGGCGGGCGCCCTGCCCTTCACCGCCATGCTGTGCGGCCGGACTCTGGCACGCGCGCATGGCCGCACAGGACGCGCGCCTGCCATCGCCGCCTACCTTGGGCATGGCGATTCGTTTGATGAAGCGGTCACGTCTTTTGCCGATCTTTACGCGGACCAGAACGAGGCCGATTTCCGCGTGTTTGCGGCGGCGGTGGATGCGGGTTTTGAAGGTGTCTGATGCTGTCTGACGAGATAGTCGCGCAAGCGGCAAGCGTGCTCGGCGTTTTGCGTGCGCGGGGGTGGCGTGCTGCGACGGCGGAAAGCTGTACGGGGGGGCTTATCGCCGCGGCCCTCACGCATCACGCAGGATCATCGGACGTGGTGGACCGCGGGTTCGTTACGTATTCAAATGCCGCGAAGACCGATCTGGTCGGCGTGCCGGCTGATCTCATTGCGGCGCATGGCGCCGTCAGTGAAGCGGTGGCGCGGGAGATGGCGCGAGGGGCGCTGGCGCGGTCCGATGCCGATGTTGCAGTCTCGGTCACGGGTATTGCCGGGCCTGGCGGCGGTAGCGACGAAAAGCCGGTCGGGCTCGTGTGGTTCGGCTGCGCCTGGCGGCAGGGAAAACTGCTGAGCCGAAAAGAGGTCTTTGCCGGCGACCGCGCCGCAGTACGTGCCCAGGCGGTCGGGGTAGCGCTGACTCTTCTGGCGTCGATGCCGCCGGAAAATTGAGGTCCGCTCGCGTGGATCGGCTCACCCTCTTCGGACTGTTCGCAGTCTCGGCCATGCTCATCAGCTATGCCTTCGAGGCCCGAAGCGTCTGGTTCATCCTCGCCTTCGCGTTCGCTTGCGCACTCGGTTCGATCTACGGGTTCCTGCAAGGCGCCTGGCCCTTCGGCGCCGTGGAAGCGGTCTGGAGCCTGGTCGCCGCCAACCGGTTCCGCTTGGCGCGGCAATCCAGGCACGCTAATCCGCAGGTCTGAAGGAGACATCGATGAAGAAGCTGCTGGCCGCTGCCTGCCTCGCCTCACTGCTGACAGCGACGAGCCAAGCCTCGGCGGATGCGCCCTGCGTCGTGGAAAAACCCGACGCCACCGGCAAGATCGTCATTACCGCTCACGTCCCCTCGGTGCTACCCGTGTGCTACGCCTTCGTGCCAGCCGCAGGACAGCAGGCGACGATCGGGATCACCGAAGGCGACACGATGGGCTTCGGGCTGGAGGAGATCAACGCCGACGGCTCGACACGCGCACTGGGCGACAATCATCACAGCACCAGCTTTACGACGGACGCGCAGACGTATCATGTGCTCGCCGGACCGGCGAGCGCCAAGGCCGATATTTCGCATGAGTTTACGCTGACGATCAGTTTGAAGTGAGACAGCATCTTCTTTTTTGAAAAAAAAGAAGCAAAAAACTCTTATTCGTTTGGGCTCGGCACATCCTCAAGCCCGGCCCAAACTCGCAAAAGTTTTTTGCTTCTTTTTTTCAAAAAAGAAGATGCTTTCTACCCTTTTACTCCCTTGATATCGGCAAGCTTCATCTCATTGATCCCGCCATTCTGCAACGCACCACGCGCCCGGAACGGACTTTCATCGTCTTCGGTTGCCCATTGCTTGAAGGTGCACACACCGAAATCCTTGCTGAAGAAACCGTATTTATCCTCGACCGTGATGAGCATGAGCCGGTTCTTGTTGCCTGATTTCACCAGGACCACGCGCTCGCCTGGTTCCAGCACTGGATCGGGTACGTGCGAGCCCTTGAAGTCGGCCATGGTGAGATGGTCACGCGCCATTTTTACTGCGGTCTCCAGCATGTCTGGGGTGACCCATTTTACGAAGCCCCACTGCGGCTTATCAGGTGCGCCCAGGCCGGTCATGGTGATCTTGCTGACATGCGCGTACATCTCACGGCTGCCGTATTTGATGGCTGCTATTTCATCGAGGCCGTAGGTCTGCGTGAACTCTGAGCCGCCGAGGAATAGTTCCTGGCCGTGTTCGACGATGGCGTCGTTCAATTCGCTGAGCATGTCATCGACCTGCTGCGCGATGGCCGCCTCGTAGCTCTTCTGCAGCTTCATGTGGAAGAGATTGTAATAGCCTACGGCGGCGCTGAAGCTTTTGGTGTTGAGAATGACGTCGGTGAGGTTGTGCATGGAGTTGTTGGCGGATTCCACCAGCGCATCGAGGTAGGAGTCGATGGCCTTGTTCTTGTCTGAGTTGGCAGCGAACTTGACCGATTTGTCCTTCAGCTTTTCGACGCCTGCATCGAGCGCGGACTTGGCTTTTCCTGCATCGAAAGTCTCGGCGAGCTTGCCGATCTGCTCGGAGGCGACGATGTTGAAGGCGCGGTCGGCGGCTTTGGCGCCGGCGGGGCCGAACTTCTTCTCGAGCGCGGGCGCGGCGTCGGCGATGATGCCGCCGAGATGGTTGAGGAGGCTCTGGCCGCTGAGGCCGGCCGCGGCGGCTTCCACGATGGGCCCCGCAGGCAGCAGCGCGACCGTCATGACGACGGTCATGAGGAATTCCTTCTGCTCCTTCTCTTCGGCTGCCTGCGCCTGCTTCTTTTTCCTGACGACTTCGACGGCGGTCAGGAAGTCGGTCCTGGCATTCTGCGTCTGCTCGACGGTGAATTGTTGCAGCTTCGGCAAGGCGATCGTCTCGATCGCGAGCTGGACTTCCGGGGCATCGAACGGGTTGCTCTGATGGCCGGTGGGGCCTTCGGGCTTCTTCGCCTCGCCACCGCCGCCCGGTGCGCCACCTGGCGCGCCATGTGGAGCGCCACCGGGAGCGCCGTGGCTGGCCGTGTCGAAGCCGAGCGCCGACTTCAGCCAGGCGTCATAGACGTCCGCCGTGCCGCTCGCACTCTCTTCCGTCACGGCCGCTTCAGTGACATGCGTATCCACGCGGTAGCTCCTGTCAGGCCATCGTACTTGTCAGGCCACCGTACTTGTCAGGCCATCGTACTTAAGCCTAGGCGACCCGGACCGATTTGTCTGCGGGTTCCCGATGCACGTGGCACGGGTGATGCTAGACATCGGCCATGCCGAACGAAACTCACCTTGCCGACGACCTTCTCCGCCTGACCGAACGCGCCCGCGCCCGCGCCGGCGAGGATCCCTTTGGAAATCCTGTGCTGGCGGTGGCGCTCGCCATCAGCCGGCTGATGGACGAGGGCGAGGTCGATGAGGAGCGGATGACGTGCCTGATCAGGCATTTGCGCGACCGGGCGTTTGCCGGCCGTGCCAGGCGGCTCGCGCATTATGTGGGCATTGGCCGTGACGGGAATGACGGTTTTGCCGCCTTGGCAGCGCAGCTGATCCGGCCCGACCCCAACGACAGCCCAGTGCCTTTCAAGCAGTTCGCCGCCTCGGTTCAGCGCACCAGGTTTGCGGCCGTGTTCACGGCGCACCCGACATTTGCCCTCGCACCTGCGGTGTTCACCGCGCTGGCCCATTTGGCTAGCGAGGCGGGCTCGGCGAGCGGCGACGAGACGACGCCTGCGTTCGACACGCACCGGCCGACGCGGCCCACCTTGCTGCAGGAGTTCGACGCAGCGCTGGTCGCCATCATCCACGGCCGGGATGCGCTCGATGGGCTGAACAGGGCCTTGCTGGAGGCTGCGCGCAACTGCTGGCCGGACCGCTGGCAGGAACTGGTGCCGCACCCGATCATCCTGACCACCTGGGTCGGCTACGACACCGATGGGCGCACGGACATCGGCTGGTGGGACACGCTGCGCCTGCGCCTGGTGATGAAGCATCTGCAGCTCCAGCGCATCCTTCATCAGGTCGAGGGGGTGGCTGGTGCGGACGCGCTGGCGCAGCGGCTGGCGGAAGCGGCGGATACGGTCGAGACGCAGATCGATGCCTGCCCGAGTGCTGCCGATCCCGAGCAGACCGGCATCTTCGCCGATGCGCTGATCGGCAACCGCGACCGCGCCGTGCTCTCGCCCGAGGTTCTGTCGCCGCTGTTCACGGCGGCGATGAAGGCGTCCGACGACGCGGGCCGCTTGCAGATCGCCGTCGCCAGGGCGGGGCTTGCCGGCCAGGGCATGGCAATGGCGCACACGCATGTGCGGCTCAATGCGTCGCAGATCCATAATGCGGTACGTCTGCGGCTGGGGATCGACAGCCCGCCGGAGGACCGCGCGCGGCGGCGCACCCTGCTCTCTGCCATCAATGCGGCGCTGGACACGGTGGAGGCGGTGCCTGTCGATTTCGGCTCGCTTCTGGCCGAGCAGGCGTCGGCGACGAAGCTGATGATGACGGTCGCGCAGATGGTCAAACATATCGATACCGGCGCCTCCGTACGCTTCCTCATCGCCGAGACGGAGAGCGGTTTCACCCTTCTCGGCGCGCTGTGGCTGGCAAAACTGCTCGGGGTCGATCAGCGCATCGAAATCAGCCCGCTGTTCGAAACCGCCGATGCGCTGGAGCACGGCACGCGCATCCTCGAGGAAGCGCTGCGCAGCCCGCATTGGCGGGCCTACCTGAAATCCACTGGCAAGATGTGCCTGCAGTTCGGCTATTCGGACTCGGGGCGCTACGTCGGCCAGCTCGCAGCGAGCTACCTCATCGAACGGCTGCGGCTGAAACTCGCGGACCTGATGGCGCGGCATGGGCTTGCCGATGTCGAGCTGATCCTGTTCGACACCCATGGCGAAAGCATCGGCCGCGGCGCGCATCCCGGCTCGCTCATCGACCGGCTGCGCTATTTGTCGCCGAACGTCGCCCGGCTGCCTTTCGCGCGCGCCGGCATTGCGGTGCGGGAGGAGAGCGCCTTCCAGGGCGGCGACGGCTATCTGCTGTTCGGCACCAGCGCGCTCGCCACGTCGACGATCGCCCGCATCGCGGAACATGCATTTGCACGCCTCCCGACCCGGGAGGATGCGATCTATGCGGAGGCGGATTTCGCCGCTGATTTCTTCTCCTCGGTCGGGATTTCCATGCAGTCGCTGGTCGAGGATCCGGGCTACGCCTCCCTGCTCGGCGCCTTCGGGCCGGCGCTGCTCGATCCGACAGGATCGCGCCCTTCCGCCAGGCAGTCGGACAGCGGGGGGCCTGCGGTGATACGCCATCCGCGCGAGCTGCGGGCGATCCCGAACAATGCCATCCTCCAGCAGCTCGGCTGGTGCGCGAACACGCTGCAGGGCGTGGGCTCGGCGGCCGAACGCAATCCGGAGCTGTTCACCGACATGCGGGAGGAGAGCCCCCGCTTCCGGCGCGCCATCGACTTCGTGGCGCACGCGCTGCGGCACTCGGACCTCGATGTGCTGCGGGCGGTGATTTCGCTCATCGATCCCGGCTCCTGGCTCGACCGCGCGGCGCATGCCAAGCGGCCGGGGCGGGCCAGGGCGCTGGCGGAAGTCGCCCGGTCGCTAGAGTCGCTGGATCTGTGGGCGCCGGCGCAGGCGATGTTCCGCCAGGTGCAGTCCGACCATGTTCGCCTGCGCGAGGCCTGGCCGGACGCGCCGGAAATGGCGACCGACGAGATGCTGCTTCATGCCCTGCGCGTGGCGCTGATCAGCCGGATCTGGCTGCTCTCCACCGGCATCCCGGAGTTCTCGCCGCGGCACGGGATTTCCCGCGAGACGCTCATGCTGCGCCTGCTGCGTCTTGACGTGCCCGCCGCACTGGGCATCCTCGCCTTGGTGTTCCCTGCCGACCCCGACCCCTCCGTCGACCGCGACTTCGCCGAGCCACGCGGCCCACGCGCCGCGACCTCCTACCAGAGGGAGCACGAAACCATCTTCACGCCCATCGAGCGGCTGTTCTCCCTGGTGCGGGAAATCGGCACTGCGGTGACGCACCACGTCGGAGCCTTTGGATGAGCAAGAGTTTCGCGGCCGTGCCGCAGGCGGCGATGCAAGAGCTGCCGCCGCCGCGTACCGGCAGCACCATCTTCGCGCGCAAGCCGATCGAGCGGATGCTGGAGGATGCGGAGCCAGATCCGCACGCCGGCGCCACGCTCCACCGCACGCTCGGCCTGCGCAACCTGGTGGCGTTCGGCGTGGGCTCCGCCGTCGGCGTGTCGCTGTTCGTGCAAACCGGCTCGGAAGCAGCCCAGCACGCCGGCCCGGCTGTGGCTCTCTCGTTCCTTCTCGCCAGCTTCGTGTGCCTGCTTGCCGCACTGTGCTACGCCGAGTTCGCCGGCCTCGTTCCAGTGTGCGGCAGCGCCTATTCCTACGCCTACGCCACCATGGGCGAAGGCGTCGCCTGGATGATCGGCTGGTGCCTGCTGCTTGAATATCTGATGAGCGGTTCGCTGGTCGCGATCGGCTGGTCCGGCTACGCGACCGCGACGCTCGCGAATTTCGGCATCCATCTACCAGAGGCGCTGACCGGCGCGCCGCTCACCATGGTCAACGAACATGTCGTCGCCAGCGGCAAACTCTTTGACATGCCCGCGGTGCTGATCACCCTGTTCACCGGCTACCTGGTGCTGCGCGGAACGAGCCTGAGCGCCAAGGTGAATGATATCGTGGTCGGGCTGAAGATCGTCGCCATCGTTCTCGTCGTCATTGCAGCGGCGCCCTACATCGATCCGAAGCGCTGGGTGCCTTTCATCCCGCCCAGCAACGGACACTCCGGCGGCTTCGGCGTCTCAGGCGTGATGCGCGCCGCTGGCGTGCTGTTCTTTGCCTATGTCGGCTTCGATTCCATTTCGACACTGGGCCAGGAAACGCGAAATCCGCAGAAGACCATTCCTCAGGCGCTGATGCTGTCGCTCGCCGTGTGCGTGGTGATCTATGTCGGGGTGGCGATGACCATGACGGGCATTGCCGACTATCATACGCTGGACGTCGCCGACCCCATTTCGAAGGCGCTCGCCTCGCAAGGCGGCAAACTGCAACTGGCCCAGGTCTGCATTGGCGTCGTGGCGATCTTCGGCCTCGTCTCGGTGCTGCTCGTAACCTTGCTGGGCCAGGTGCGCATCTTCTACGCCATGGGCCGCGACGGGCTGCTGCCGCCTGCGTTCGCGAAGATCCACCCGCGCTACAAAACCCCGCACGTCGGCAGCATCGTCACCGCCGTCGGCGCCGCGGTATTCGCAGGGCTGTTTCCGCTCGACCTGCTCGGCGATCTCGTCTCGATCGGTACGTTGCTCGCCTTCGCGGTTGTCTCAGCCGGCGTGCTGATTCTGCGACGCACGATGCCAGACGCGCACCGCCCGTTCCGCACGCCGTTCATGCCGTTCACGCCTATCCTCGCTGTTCTGTCCTGCGTCGCTCTGATGGTCTCGTTGTCGAACGGGACCTGGTGGCGGCTGGGGCTTTGGCTGGTGATCGGCGCTGCGATGTATGCGGCTTATGGATTGCGGCACTCCAAGTTGCGGGTGGGCTAGGTAGGAAGAAAGCCTCTTCTTTTTTGAAAAAAAGAAGCAAAAAACTTTTGCGATTTGGGACCGGGCTTGAGGAAGTGCCGCGCCTATAAGTCCAAAAGTTTTTTGCTTCTTTTTTTTAAAAAAGAAGTGCTTTCTTGCTCGGTCCGATCACCACAGCCGCGCCCTCAAGGCCGAGCAGTCTGCGGCAGTTAGCGGCGGATTGTCGTCATCGGGCGTTTTAGCCAGGTCGTTCAGTCCTGCGTCCCTATCACCTTTCCCCTTGCCTGCCCGCCTGAAGCTGATGATGCGCAGTATATCGCCACTAACGTAATTCGCTTGTTAACTCACCGCCCACGCAGCTCCCTCGCGAACCACCCTGCCCTCGCTTTCCAGTTTGAGAAGATGCGCCAACACGCTGCGTTGGGCTGCACGGATGAGGTGCTGCGCGAGCCCTAGATACAGTGCGTGCACCAGATCCATCTCCGTGGCGGAGCGGTGTTGCAGCACGCGCAAAATGGCGGCTTCGCGGGCGCAGCGGTGGTTCAGCATGCCGCGGACGAGGGGGATTGGATCGGGGAGCGGCGGGCCGTGGCCGCCTAGGTAGAGGGTGTCGTTTCGGGCGAGCAGGCGGCGGAGGCTTTCCATGTAGGCGGCCATGTCGCCGTCTGGCGGGCTGACGATGCTGGTGGACCAGGACATGACGTGGTCGCCTGTGAAGACGACGCCGTCGTCGCGGGTAAAGCTCAGATGGTCGGAGGCGTGGCCTGGCGTGTGGAGCGCGGTGAGCGGGCCTGCCTGGTCGCCATCATCGAGGGCGATGTCGGGCCTGAAGCTGTCGTCCCAGGGCGTGTGCCAGGCGAGCACGGGGGCGCCGGTGGCGGCTTTGAGGGCGGCGGTGGCGCCGAGATGGTCGGGGTGGGTGTGGGTGAGGAGGATGCGGGCGACCGGGCCGGCGGCTGCGAGGATGGCGGCGACGTGGGCGTGGTCGTCCGGTCCGGGGTCGATGATGGTGGCGCCTTCCGGACCGTCGAGCAGCCAGGTGTTGGTGCCTGTGTAGGTCATGGGGCCGGGGTTGCGCGCGACCAGGCGGCGTATGCCTGGGGCGGCCGGGATGGCGGTGCCGTAGGCGGCTTCGGTCTCGGTCAGAAAGCCTGCCACGTTACCTCGTCATGGAGCGGCGGCGCTGCGGCGCTAGCCAGATGGGGGATGCTGTCGCATGTTGGACGAAAGCATGCCACCGCTCCCCTGCCTGCAGGGCGAGGCCGGCAAGGCGACGACGATCGGGAGTGAACGCATGAAGGCTATCGTTTGCAACGCATTCGGGCCGGTGGACCAATTGGCATTCGAGGAGCGGCCGGACCCGGTCGCGGGGGTCGGCCAGGTGCTGATCGAAGTGCATGCCGCGGGGGTGAATTTCCCCGATGGGCTGATGGTGCGCGGTGAATACCAGGTGCGGCCGGAGCGGCCGTTCATTCCAGGGAGTGAAGTGGCGGGCATCGTCCGCGCCGTTGGGCCGAATGCCGAGGCCTTCACCGTCGGGCAGCGCGTGGTCGCGCTGTGCGGCCTGGGCGGCTTTGCCGATATTGTCACCGCCGAGGCGCATTCCACGCTGCCTATCCCGGCCGAGATGGATTTCGAAACGGCGGCCGGGTTCATGCTGGTTTACGGCACATCGCTTCATGCGCTCGCCGACAAGGGCAAGCTGAAGGCCGGCGAGACGCTTCTCGTGCTGGGCGCTGCAGGCGGGGTCGGGCTTGCGGCGGTGGAAATCGGGCACGCCATGGGCGCGCGGGTCATTGCGGCCGCCTCCTCAGACGAAAAGCTTGCGCTGGCGAAGGAGCACGGCGCCAGCATCGGAATCAATTACGCGACCGCGGACCTCAAGGCCGAGCTCAAGCGCCTCGTTCCGCAAGGTGTCGACGTAGCCTACGACCCTGTCGGCGGGCCGCACACCGAAGCTGCCGTGCGCGGCCTCGCCTGGGGTGGACGGCTGCTGGTGGTGGGCTTCGCCGCCGGCGACATTCCGAAACTGCCTCTGAATTTGCTGCTGCTTCGCGAAGCAGAGGCGATCGGCGTGTTCTGGGGCACCTTCACGAAGCGTCATCCGGATCGGCATGCCGCCAACGTGGCGCGGCTGATGGGCTGGTTCAGCGAAGGCAAGTTGCGGCCGCATATCGGCGGCAGCTATCCGCTGGAGAAGACGCATGATGCGCTGGCCGAGGTTATGGGGCGGCGGGCTCATGGGAAGGTGGTTTTGATACCGAATAGGTAAGGAAGCATCTTCTTTTTTGAAAAAAAGAAGCAAAAAACTTCTCGACGTTTAGGCCCGGTCAAGCCGCAGCACCGCGCCAACATTGCAAAAGTTTTTTGGTTCTTTTTTTCAAAAAAGAACTGCTTCCTACCGCTTCTTTTTGTTAACACGCAGAGGAAACGATGGATTTCACCTTCAACGACAAGACACGCGAATACCAGGAGCGTGTCAGCGCCTTCATGGACACGCATGTTTATCCAAACGAAGAGCGCTTTCACCAGGAAGTTTCGACGGGTGACCGGTGGGCGCCGACTCAGCTCATGGAGGAGCTGAAGCCAAAGGCACGCGAGGCAGGCTTGTGGAATCTGTTCCTGCCTGACTCGAACCGTGGAGCGGGGCTGAAGAATATCGAGTATGCGCCGCTCGCCGAGATCATGGGGCGGGTGGAGTGGGCTTCCGAGTGTTTCAATTGTTCCGCGCCAGATACAGGGAACATGGAAACCATCGAGCGCTACGGCAGCGAGGCGCAGAAGCAGGAGTGGCTGGAGCCATTGCTGGAGGGGAAGATCCGCTCGGCGTTTGCGATGACGGAGCCGGCTGTCGCTTCTTCCGATGCGACAAACATCGAGAGCACGATCGAGCGCCAGGGCGATGAGTATGTCATCAACGGGCGAAAGTGGTGGACCTCGGGGGCCGGTGATCCGCGCTGCAAGATTTTCATCTTCATGGGCAAGACGAACCCACGGGCGGAGCGGCATGCGCAGCAGTCGATGATTTTGATTCCGCGCGACACGCCTGGCGTGGACATCATGCGGTCGCTGAGCGTGTTCGGCTACGACGACGCGCCGCATGGGCACATGGAAGTGGATTTCCGCAATGTGCGTGTGCCTGCGAGCAATATTCTGCTTGGCGAGGGTCGCGGCTTCGAGATTGCACAGGGGCGGCTTGGCCCGGGACGCATTCATCACTGCATGCGTCTGATCGGCAAGGCGGAGCGGGCGCTCGAGAGCATGTGCAAGCGGGCCAAGGCGCGCGTGGCGTTCGGCAAGCCGGTGTCGGAGCAGACGGTGACGCTGGAGAGGATCGCCGAGGCGCGCTGCATGATCGAGCAGGCGCGGCTTCTGACCTTGAAGGCGGCTCACATGATGGACACGGTGGGCAACAAGGCAGCGCGGGCCGAGATCGCCATGATCAAGGTGGTGGCGCCGAGCATGGCCTGCCAGGTGATCGACTGGGCGATGCAGGTGCATGGCGGCGCAGGCGTGAGCCAGGATTTCCACCTCGCCTATCATTACGCTAGCTCAAGGACCTTGCGTTTCGCTGACGGACCGGATGAAGTGCACCGGAACCAGATCGGGCGCCTGGAGCTTGCCAAATACAATTGATCGAGCGGGACTGAACACGCGGCGGCCGGGTGACCGGCCGCCGCAGCGGCACGGCACGGCCGCGGCATCGCTTCGACGATGCGGACTACTGGCCATGCTGGCGGCTTGCTTGCTGGCCGGCTGTGCCCCCACGACCGAGTGCTCGCTCGCGCGCGTGACAGATTTGCCTCTGGATCTCGAGAATGGCCACCTGGTCACCAGCGTGGAGATCAATGGATCGCCGGCGCGCATGGTGGTGGACACTGGGTCTTTCGGCACTGTGCTGACGCGCGAGGGCATTGCGCGGCTTCACCTGCCGCGGCCGGACTGGGTGTATGGCACGGGGGTGACAGGCATCGGCGGCTCAAGAAGCTTCGGCACGCTTTCCACCGCCACGTTCAAGCTCGGCGCCATGCATGGCGAGGACCTGCAGTTCGGCGCGCTGGACGGCAAGGGTGTCATGGGCGATTTGGCGGCCGACGGCATTCTGGGCATGGACCTGCTGGGGCAAGTCGACGTCGATTTCGACTGGCCCGACCACAAGCTCATTCTCTACAGAGCAGTCAAAGGCTGCCGCCTGGCCAACGCTGCTCTGGACCCGCCGCTCTACAAGTTGCCCATGGTGCCCCACGACGAGGACCGCACGCCGCTTGTCTCGGTTGAAATTGCCGGGAAGCGGCTCCAAGCCTTGCTCGACAGCGGCTCGCCGGTGACCGCGCTGTATAGGCGAACTGCGCGGCGAATCGGGCTTCAGAAAACGGACCTCACCGCCAGCGAGACCGGCACGACAGGTGGGATAGGACCGGATGACGTTCGCACGTGGCGCCATGTGGTGGCGCCTGTCGCCGTCGGCGACATTACGATCAGCAACATGCCAGTCGACATATTGGATCAACGGAGCGAAGGCCCTGACGACATGATCCTTGGCCTGGACTTCTTCTCGCGCGTCCATCTGTGGCTGTCGTTTTCGTCGCAAACCGTGATCATGCAGTTCCCGCCCAAGTCTTCGCCGCCGGCGCCGTGACCGGGAGATCAGTGAGTGGAAGAGCAATCCTGGTGACGTATTCCTTCCTTCAGGCTTGGTCGAAAGCTTTACCGACGAGAACGATGAGAGAGGGCTTACGCGGATGGAAAGGCGAGGGACGGATCATAGTCGCTATGATCCTTTCGCTTGCAGTGGCCGGCTGTGCTCATGAGGGTCGTTGCAAGCTGGCACGGGCTACGCAGCTTCCCCTGACGCTCGAAAAAAGCCACCTTTACGTCAACGTGGAGGTGAACGGTTCTCCAGCGCATTTGGCTGTCGATACGGGTTCAGGCGGCACTGTTCTGACGGCCGAGGCCGTTGACAGGCTGAAGCTCATGCATCCCACGGACATCGAAGGCGCGAGCATAGCGGGGATTGGCGGCTTCCGGTCTGTCTCCGCTCTCCGGACGGGTCATTTCAGCCTGGGAGGACTGGGCGGCAACAATCTCGATTTCATGGTTCCGTTCGGCGATTGGTGGCATCTGCCGGGCGATGGCATTCTTGGCATGGATATCTTGTCGCGTTTTGACATCGACTTCGATCTGCCTGCCCGGAAGATGATCCTCTACGTGCCGACGGAAGGCTGCAACTCCCCGAGCGCTGCCCTCGAGCAACCGCTTTTCGTTCTTCCGATGCACCAGAACAGTTCTTCGGCGAGGGTGATCATCGACGTGACGATCGATGGCCACCCGCTCCGCGCCTTGTTGGACTCAGGCGCTTCCAGCAACTTGCTCTTTCGTCCAGCGACGAATGCACTGGGACTCGATGCCGCAGCCTTGGAACACGACAAGATTGCGGTGGGAGGCGGCGTCGGCCAAAGGCGGGTCGCTGTGCATCAGCACGTTCTGAAACAGGTGCAAATCGGTGATCTGACGATCAACAACATGCATGCCGACGTCAGCGATGAACCATCATATAGCGACGAGGACATGATCCTGGGAGTGAATTTTTTCAGGCAGGTTCATCTCTGGTTTTCCTACGCGTCGCACAGCATCATCGTGCAGTTTCCGCCGCGCGCTTCACCAGTGGAATAGGTAGAAGTTAGCCGATCTGCCTGGCTATGTAAGGCGGAAGGAAGAAACTCGCTGTGTGGATTTGCGGAGTCCAGTAGCCAGTCGAACCCGTGATGCCATTTGCATCCGCGCGCGCCCTGATGGTCTCCGTGTCCTGGTGGGCGAATGCAGCATCCTTCGAGGCGATGCCGAGGGTCATGAAGCCGCCCACATAGGTGGGTACGGCAGCAACATAGGCCGACACGTGGGGGAAGAAGCGGCGGCGGCGGGCACTGGTTTCGCGCAGTTCGTCGGCCTGCATGAAAGGCACGCCGCACTGGTTCACGATCAGGCCGCGATCGGTGAGGATGCGGGCGCAATCCTGGTAGAAGCTGTCGGTGAAGAGAACTTCGCCGACGCCGATAGGGTCGGTGCTGTCCACGATGATGACGTCGAAAGAGGCGTCGGCGGCACGCGCGGCATAGTCGATGCCGTCGCCGACGATGACCTCGGCGCGTGGATCGTCCCAGGCTCCGGCAGCAATGTCGGGCAAGAACTCCTTGGCGAGCCTGATGACTTCGCCGTCGATCTCCACCATGACGGCTTGCTCGACATTGCGGTGTTGCAGCACGCGGCGCAGCACGCCACCGTCGCCGGCGCCGATGATCAGTATGCGCCTGGCATCGCCGTGCGCCAGGAGCGGCACGTGCGCGAGCATTTCCTGATAGACGAATTCGTCGCGCTCGGTGATTTGAATACAGCCGTCGAGCACCATGACGCGGCCGTGCGAAAAGCTGTCGAAGATGACGATGTCCTGGAAGGGACTGACGACGTGGGCGAGTTCTTCCTTGACGTGGAAGCGTTGGCCCCAGTCTGCGTAGAGAGTTTCGTTGAGCCAGGTCATTTGCGCCTCCGGCGGCCAGGGGCTTTGCCCCTGGACCCCACCAAGGACACGTCCTTGGAACCTCGGTGTAACGAAATGGGGTCTGGGGACGAGTCCCCAGCGGGGTCCAGGGGCAGAGCCCCTGGCCTCCCTTACTCCACGCGCCCTCTACGCTGCTCATCAAGATCAACGCGATCAGGATGAAACGCAGCCTGCAGGATGGGTATCGCCTTGTGCGGATCGCAAGCGCCGCACATGAAGATATCCACGGCCGCGAAATCGCGCTCTGGCCAGGTGTGGATCGAGATATGGCTTTCAGCCAGCACGACCACGCCGGACACGCCACCATTCGGCGTGAAATGGTGGAAGTGGCTGTGCAGGATCGTGGCGCCCGACACAATGGCAGCGTGACGCAGAGCCTCGTCGATCAAACTTGGATCGGCCAGGTTCCTAGCGCCCCACAAATCGACGAGAAGATGAGTGCCGGCAAACTTCATGCCGTCCTTCTCGACGAAATAGTCCGTTCGCTCCTCCCCATCATGAGTCGGGAAAGAGATCACTTCATTCTGGCAATCGCTCGGGAAATCCGAGACCATCCCCAGTTGAGCAAGTGCGTTCATAAACGTACCCCCAAACCAGTAGATAGCCTGTTGGGCTTTCGCCCCCTTGGGCCAAGGAGGGGGGACATAGGGGCCCCCTCCCCCCCGCGCAAGCGATTTCTTCGTGACGGGCTGTGAAATAGCCTAGCGATCCTTCAGCCGCGCCAAGGCGGACGGTGTTGCGCGCGCTAGTTTAAGCTCCTGGCCGGCGCGTGTGAGATCGTCCACGCCATGGACGGGCGTCTCCGTCAGGAGCTGGAAAAGCTGTGCTGCCGGGCCAGGCGAAAGGCGCGTGCCTTGGTGGGCCTTCAAGAGTTGCAATCCGGCTGCGTCGCCCGCCTGCGATGCCAGGCTGGCGACATGGACGATGACGTTCTGCTGGGCGGCATCCAGGGCGCCGTTGGCCGGGATTGCGAGCCCCATGTAAGTCTTGAGAGCAGCCTCGGCAGCAGGCCAGTCATGCTTCTGCTCGAGGAGCCTGGCGCGCAGACCGACAGCTTGAGCCGTCGCCTGGCCTTCGAGGAGGTGGATCGCCGAATCGGTGTCGCCGTTCTTCGCCGTGGCTTTGGCACGCAGAAGAACCCGCTCGGCCGCGATCGGCGCTGGCAGATCCGCGGCCTCGGATGCGTCGAGCGTGGCCAGGGCAGCGGCGCCGCCGTGTAGGTCCAGGCGCAGTTCTGCCAATCTGAGACCCACTTCCGCCTTCGAGCCAGGGTCGACTGTGCGGTCCAGGATGTGCTGGAGAACCGGCTCCGCGCGGTCGGGCAGGTCGAGCGCCTGGAGCTTGGCCGCCAGGACAGGGGCCAGCTTGGCGTCGCCGCCACCTTCGGCGAACAGGTCGGCGCACTCCTCGGCGAGCGCGACGAGATCGAGAGGCGCCATGCGGTCGGCGGCCGAACCCTTGATCAGGTCGCCGACGAGACCCCGCTCGGCGGCGTGCAGGTTGTCGTGCGCGTCCGGATAGAGCGGCTCGGTTTCGCGCAGCAGAGCCAGACCGTCCCGCCATTGCCCCACCTGGCCCTGGAGCGAGGCCAGGCGCATGCGCAGGTCGAGCTCCTGCGGAGCGCCACGCCAGGCATAAAGCTGCTGGCCGAGCTGCTGGGCGGCGGTCTTGCCGTCGATCTTGTGCGTCGCGAAGGCGAGCTCGGTCGCGGCCCGACGGGCGCGCGAGGATTGCTGCCGGTCCGCGCCGCCGGCGATCTGCTTGTAGGCGGCCAGCGCCTCGTCGGTCTTGCCATCCCTGGCGAGCAGGGCGGCCCGGTCGAAGGCAAGCACCTTGTCCGGGAATGCCTGCAGAAGCGCCCGCAGCGAATCGGTCTTGCCACCGTGTGCCAGGATCTCGGCCATGGGCGGCAGCAGCGACCGGCGCAGCGAGGCCGGATAGGTCAGCGCCAGCTTCCAGGTTGCCGCCACCAATCCCGCCCTTGCCGCCGGGTCGGAAGCGTCGGCTTGGAGAAGCGCGCGCCAGAGGGCGATTTCGTCGGTTCCCGTCAGCCCTGGATCGGCGAGCCTGGCGATTTCGGCAGGGTCGCTTCGGCCGGCCAGCCAGTCAGCCAATGCACTCAAGGCGGCGACATCGAGATCCGTGGCACGCGCAGGATCGTCGGCTTGCGCCGCCTTCAGCATCGTTCCCGCCTCGGCATCGAGGCCGAGCGCGACCATGGCCTGTGCGGCACGTAGCCTCGGACCGAAGCGGTCGAGTTTGGGAGCAGCCGCCGCATCCTGCCACGCCTGCTTGAGGCGGCCGCGCCAGAGTGCGTCGCCTATGGGCGGCAGGTCGAAGCGCCTGGTCATGACGACACTGCCCGCACCGTCCACGCCTCCCTGTGCCGACGGGACGGACAGCGGCGGCTGGCCGTCCGCACTCAGGCTGAAGCCCTCGGGGACGACATTGAGAACCGTGCGGTCGGAGGCCGGCTGAACCAGCAAGCCCTGCCAGCTCGGCAGGATGGCGAACTCGGCGGTCGTGTAGGCGGCCATCCAGGGCTGGCCCTGCCCACGCTGCGTGGCGGCCAACAGGCGGCCGCCGGTGGCAGGATCGTCGAGCACGATTGCCCGGCCGGGCAGCGCAGCCAGAAGTTTCAGCACGCCAGGCCCCGGGCGCGCCGTGATGGGCGGGCGGGCCGGCTGCTCTGGCACGACCCCGACACGCCAACCATCGGCGGCCCGCACCAGCCGGAGCTGCGCAGCGGCTGGCAGGACGATGTGAAGGTGCGTGCCCGCGGGCAGAAGGGCCACCGCCAGGCCGCCGTAAACCGGATCGTTCCTGAGCGCGCCGAGATCGACCGGCTGCGCGGTATCGAACACGACATGCCCCTCGCCGCCCCGCCTGAACGAGGCTGCGCCGACATCGGCGCCGAAGGGCAGAAGCACGGCGCCGTTCGGGAAGTCTTCGTCCGCCGGCAACAGGGCGGCGGCGAACTCAGCGCCGGCCGGACCGGACAGGATTGGCGCGTTCGCGGAACTGGCCGTTGAAGCATCGGCGGATGGCTGAACCGATTGCGGAGGCGAAGGCGCTTCGGGCGAGGCTGGCGGCGGCAAGGGCGCCTCCTGCACCGGCACCGGGGCGGCCGACACCTGGCCCGTGGGGATGATGCGCAGAGCCTGCCGTGATGACGGGCGTGGCAGCCGCACAGCGGCAAAAAGGGTCCGCTTCATCACGGCCTTTTCGGGGTCCGCCGCTGCCGCAGGAGAAGGATCGGTGAGGAAGAACGGAGCAGCGGCAGCCTCCGTTGGCGAATCGAGCACGTCCACGAAGACGCGTGGTCCCTGTTGCGAGACGCGGCAGGTTTTGCCTGGCTGCGGCGTGATGCTCACCGCGCCAGCGCCACCAATGACGGACC
This sequence comes from Acetobacteraceae bacterium, assembly GCA_965198825.1. Lineage (GTDB taxonomy): Bacteria > Pseudomonadota > Alphaproteobacteria > Acetobacterales > Acetobacteraceae > BOG-908. The sequence continues at coordinate 1,858,602 of CBDAQB010000003.1, forward strand.
GCAGCCGACCGCCTGCCTGCGCACCGGGGACCATGCCTGCACCGGCAAAGCCCAGGACCACGGTGCTTCCGTCACGCGACATGGAGAAGGGCTCGGCATTCGGCAGGACGAAAACCAGGCGCGTGTAGGTTTGATGCTCGGCGCGATGGATCTCCACGCCTTCGCCCTCGGCACAGGCAGGCCGCGCTGCCAGAAGGGCCAGCAATAACGCGGCTGCCGCGGCGTGCACCCTGTTGCTCAACTGTGCGGATCCGGAGGATGCGCGGACGGCTGACCAGGTGCTGCGACGGAGCGGAGCCGCATTTCCGCCAGCAGCTGCGTCGCCAGGCGTGCGCGATCGGGCTGCATGGCCGCCAGCACCGGCGCCGCCTTGCGGTCCTGCATACGGTCGAGCACTTGCAGAAGCACCTGCATGTCGAGCGCGTCGAAAATGGCGGCCGCGTCACGCGGCTTCATCGCCTCGTAAACATGAACCAGGCCGACCCAGTTCTCCGACGCATGCTGCTGGCGGCCTGCCTCGAGGGATTCCAGGCGCGCCTGCAGCGCCGTGAGCTGGTCCACGCGGGAGGCGAGCTTGGCCTCGGCGGCGGCCTGCACCGCTTCGCGTTCCTCCAGCAGGCTGGCGCGCTCCTCGAGCTGCTGGCGGCGTTTGCGCAGGTCGAGCAACAGCGACCGCTCGGCATTGCTCATGGTCAGGGCCTCGACGGCGGGAGCGCCAGGCGCCTCGGCTGGCATTGCCTTGACTGTCCCTGCGGGCGAAGGCGCGGACGCGCTCGCTGCAGGCGAAGGGGTGGCTGGCGAAGCGGCCGCAGGCGAAGCGGCTGCCGGCATGGCCGCCGCGGCGGGTGCGGCATTGCTCGACGGGGCGGCACTGCTGCCCGGGGAAGAAGCGGCGGCCGGTGCTGCCGGTTCGCCCATGGCGTCGCGCGCGAAACTCACTGTCTTGACCAGCAGAAGCAGCGACATTGCCGCAATGGTCGCAGGCAGGAGGCGCGGCCGGGAGAGGGAACGGGACATGCCCTATTTTCCTTCAGCGCCCGCTGCGCAGGGCTTGCATGAGATCGCGCTCGGCCTGGCTGCGCAATCGCGGCAATTCCGCTTCAGGCGGCCTGGCCGCCGGCGACGGCATTTCCGAAACACCTGCGGCATCGGGCAACGAAAGCGGCGACCGCGCGGCAACGGACACAACCGGCATGACCTGCGCCATGTCCTGCGTCATCCTCGCGGAGCGCACGGCCGTCTCCAGCCGCTCGGCAAGTTTGTCGCTGCGGTCGACAAGAAACGTCAGATCGTCGCGCAGGAGCTGCGCCTGGTCGATCTGCTTGGCAATCTGCCGCCCGGCGCCATCGGCAGCTATACGCAGCCGGTCGATGCCGCTTTCCGCCAGACGCGTGCTCTCGTTGAAACCGGCCACCAACTCCTCCAGCACTGCGCGATCCCGCTTCAGCACACCGAGCGCACGTTCCAGCCGCAAAGCGTGGAACAAGGTCGCCGCCAAAAGCAGAATAAGCACCAGTTCCAGCAGCCACTGCGCCTGAGCCATTCTGCGCCCTTCAGGTTAGCGAAACGTTTTTGGAAGATGCGCGAGGGCACCCAGCCGGCTGGCTTGCACTCACAGGCCATCGGGTCCGGCGAGCGGCTTGCGTTCGAGCGCAGCGTCTATTCTGACAGCCACGTTGTCCTTGCGCCGGCCGACCTGCGCCTGGAAAAGCGGCACCGGACCGCAGCGGACGATGACGGGCGCCCCCAACGACGCGCTGAGGAGCAGGCGGTCGCCAGGCTTGAAGTTGACCACTTCAGACAGCCGCATCACCTGCTCGTCGAGCACGACTTCGAGCTCGACGTCCGTGCCGAGCAGCTCTTCCGCGAGGTGGGTTTCCCAGATGGAATCACGGCCGAATTTCTCGCCCATGAATTGCTGAAGCAGCAGCTCGCGTACCGGCTCCAGGGTCGCGTAGGGAAGCAAAAGCTCCAGGCGCCCGCCTCGATCATCCATATCGATGCGAAGCCGCACCAGAATGGCGGCGTTGGACATGCGCGAGACGGCAGCGAAACGCGGATTGACTTCGAGCCGTTCGAAACGGAACGTCACCGGGCAGATCGGATCGAAGGATGCGGACAGGTCCGCCAGCACCAATTGGATCAGCCGCTCGACCAGGCCGCGCTCGATCGTCGTGTAGGAACGGCCTTCCACGCGCATGGCCGCGGTGCCGCGGCGGCCGCCCAGCAACACATCCACGATGGAATAGATCATCGCATTATCGATGATCATCAGGCAGTGGTTGTCCCACTCCTCCGCCTTCACCACGGCGAGCATGGCGGGCAGCGGCAGCGATTCCAGGTAATCACCGAAACGCAGGGAGATGATGTTGTCGCTGGAAACTTCGACGTTGTCGCTGGTGAAGTTCCGCAGGCTGGTGGACATGATGCGCACCAGCCGGTCGAACACGATCTCCAGCATAGGCAGGCGTTCGTAGGAAATCAGGCCGGCGCTGATGATGCGCTGCATGCCGCTCGCCGCTTCGCCGCTGTCCAAGGCATTGTCGAAGCCGAGAAGGCTGTCGATTTCCGCCTGGTTCAGCACGCGGTCGGTGGCCGCAGGCGCGTCTTCCATGTCGTCGAGTTCGGCGATCCCGGCAGCGTCGCTTTCTGCACCAGCAACTGCGCTGGTCATTGAATCACCATCTCTATGAACAGCACATCCGACACTTGCGCGGGCGCCACGGCTACATCGGCACGGCCGATCAGTTCCTCACGCAAGCGGTAGCTGCCAGCCGATCCACGCAATTCGTCCGGATGCATTTCACGCAAATAGGTCTGGAACAGATCCTGTATGCGCGGCATGGCGGCGACGACGCCGGCTTCGTCCGCCTTGGTGGCCAGCTCCAGCTTGGCATGCAATTTCACATAGGTCTGGCGCTTGCCTGCAACGTTCAGGTTGGTGAGGATTTCCGGAACATCGACGAAGGTTGGCGGAACCGCAGCCGCGGCGGCTGCCAGGGCGGCCGTGTTCGGACCGTCGTGGTTCGAGGCGGCGGTGCTGGCCGCCGGCTTTTTGCCGAGCAAGCCCGGGATGATGCCGCTGAACCAGCCACCCACGCCGATCAGCGCCAGCAAGACGATCGGAACGGCTATCAGCAATTTCTTGCGGGACTTTGCGGGGGGTGGTGCCGCCTCCTCGCTTCCTTGTTCCGACGCCATCGCGAACCCGCCTGCTTAACGCCCGAACGCGTCTTGGCGGGATCATGCGTTGGAAGCGGTTAAAGGAAGGTTCGTGTTCGCAGGGAGGGGCGGTTAGATGGCGACCGGTTCACCATCGCAGCCTGCCGTCGCCAGCACGGCGGCAGGCGAATGGCCGGCCTCGCGCAGGCTGCGCAGGGTGGCGTCGTGGTCGCGCTTGGAAAGCCGCCTGCCGTTCGCGTCCGTCACCAGGGCATGGTGGGCGTAGGCCGTTTCCGGCCAGCCCATGAGCTGCTGCAGGAGCCGGTGCAGGTCGGCTGCTGGCCGAAGGTCGATACCGCGGGTGACGAGGGTGACACCGGCCAACGCATCGTCGTGCGTGGCGCACAGATGGTAGCTCGCCGGCGCATCGCGTCGCCCCAGCACCACGTCGCCGAAGCGCTCGGGCGCGCAGGGCACGCGGCCCTGCGCGGCATCGGACAGGCTGAGCGGCGGGACCGCGGCGGCGGCGCGGCCCATGTCGAGGCGCCAGGCGTGCGGCTGGCCGGCGGCGATCCTCTGCTGCCGCGTGGCGGCGTCCAGGTGGCGGCAGGTGCCGGGGTAGAGCGGCGCGCCGTCCGGGCCATGCGGCGCCGACGCGGAGGCCGCCACTTCGCGCGCGATCTCCGCCCGGCTGCAGAAGCAGGGATAGAGGAGGCTGCGCGCCTCAAGGGCTGCCAGATCGGCCGCATAATCGGGCAGATGATGCGACTGCACCCGCACCGGCCCGTCCCAGTCCAGCCCCAGCCAGCGCAGGTCGTCCTCGATGGCTTCAGCGAACTCAGCCCGGCAGCGACCAGGGTCTATGTCCTCGATGCGGAGCAGGAAGCGCCCGCCGGCCTGCCGCGCGTGCCGCCACGCGAACCAGGCGGCGCAGGCGTGGCCCAGGTGAAGCAAGCCGGTGGGGCTTGGGGCGAAGCGCGTCACCTGGCTCATGCTGTCAGGCTCAAACCGTCGAGGCCCATACCATCGCATGTCCGTGACAGAGCTGTGAAACCGTCCGGCGCGGCTTGCGGCACCCGGTATCCTTTGTCATAACCGCACCCGTTCTAGGCGGCGCACAGAATAAAGCGACTCGTCCTCAAAGCCCGTCATGGTCACGGGGACGCAGCCGGTGTGCACCTCCCAGCGAGGAGCAGGCTTTGTCGGACGTTGGATTGCATTATCCTGTCCAGGTATTGAAGGCGGACTTCCGCCCCCTTTGCCGTTCCTATGGGTCGATCCATTCAATCTCTGAACAACTTTGTCGATCATTGGCGGGACGGCCAACTATTCTGATGCAGTGTTCGATGCATCCACCGAGTTTGCGCTCGGCATGAGCTTCGTCGGCGAAAATCTCCGCACCCTGGTGCTGAACGCCGACATGCAGCCGCTGAGCTGGGGACCGCTGTCCGTTTGGAGTTGGCAGGATGCACTCGTCGCGGTGCTGCAAGACCGCGTGCAGTCCGTCGCCAACTACGAAGTCGAAGTGCGTTCCAGCAGCCGCTCCTATGTGGTGCCGTCGGTCGTCGCGCTGAAGCGCTACCACAAGCGCACCAAGGTCGCTTTCACGCGCTACCACGTGTTCGTGCGGGACAGCTTCCGCTGCCAGTATTGCGGCGACTGCCTGAACGCGAAGGACCTGACCTTCGACCACGTCGTGCCACGCTGCCGCGGCGGCAACACGTCATGGACAAACGTCGTTACCTGCTGCCAGCGTGACAATCTCTACAAAGGCAGCAAATCCTTGAAGGAAAGTGGCCTGCACCTGCGCCGGCCGCCGTTCGAGCCGAGCCCGCATCAGTTGGACGAGCTGGCGAAGCGGGTGGCCAGCAAGGATGATCTGCATTCTACCTGGATGGATTTTCTCTATTGGGATGCTGCACTGGAGCCTTGAGAAAGACTTCTTATTCGTCCACGCCGGGCGTTCCCAAGATCTCGGTCCCACAGTGCAAAAGTTTTTTGCTTCTTTTTTTCAAAAAAGAAGACCCTTACTTGCTTAACGCCAGCAAATACCCTGCAGCGCTGAACGCCGTAATGCAAAAGCTGGTCGGCCAGTCCGTGTAAAACGCGAGCACGATACCCGCCCACGCGAATAGGACTGCCAGAACCGCCGAAAGAACAAGCCCCGGGATCACGCGCGCGCTAAGCCGCTGCGCGGTGGCGGCCGGGCCCACCATGAGCGTGAACACGAGCAGCACGCCGACGATTTGCGCGCAGCCGGCGGTGGCCAGGCCCACGACAGCGAGGAAGGCGACGGAGATCAGGCGGAGGGAGACGCCGCGCGCTTCGGCGAGTTCGGGCTGCAATGACGCGAAAAGCAACGGGCGCGCGATGATGGCGAGGCCGGCGAGGCTGAGAGCGCCGATGGCGAGAAGTGACCAGACGGTGCGCGCGTCCACGCCGAGCACGTTGCCGAACAGCAGGTTGGTCGCCTGGCTCGCGTAAGAGGTGAAGACGTGGAGAAAGAGCAGGCCCAGGCCCAGGGAAAGTGAAAGCACCATGCCGATGGCGACATCGCGGTGCTGCAGTTTTTCGCCGATGAAACCCATGCCGATACCGGCTGCGACGGTGACGAGAACGAGGCCGGAGAGCGGGGGCGCGCCCAGGAGGACGGCGCCGGTGGCACCGGTGAAGCCGACATGGGCGAGCGCGTGTCCGGCGAAAGTCTGCGCGCGCAAAACGAGGAAGTAGCCGACCAGCCCGGAGACGATGGCGACTATGCCCGCGGCCGCGAAGGCGTTCTGCATGAAGCCGTAGGCGAAGATGTTGCCGTCAATCATGGCTGTGGTGATCCCGTTCGACGTCGTGGCCGCCTGCCATGACAAAGATGCGGCCTTGGACCTGCAGCACTTCGATGGGTGTGCCGTAGAGACGCGAGAGCACAGGGCCGGTGATCACCTCCTCGACGGTGCCGATGGCGGCGTGTCCGCCGCCGAGATAGAGCACGCGGTCCAGTGCGCCGAGGAGAGGGTTCAGCTCGTGTGCGCTGAACAGGACGGCGATGCCTAGTTCGCGCTGCAGCTTGTGGATGAGTTCGACGACTTCGGTTTGGCGGTGTGGATCTAGGCTGATAAGCGGCTCGTCGAGAAGCAGGAGTTTGGGCGCTCCCAGGAGTGCCTGCGCCAGCAAGAGGCGTTGGCGTTCGCCGCCGGACAGGTTGGCGAGCGGGCGTGCGGCGAGTGCGTTGCCGCCGACTAGGCCGAGCACGCGCTCGACATCTTCGCGATCGGTTTTGTTGAGGCGCGGCAAGCCCAATCGGTGACCGTTCGCGGCGGCCGCCACGAACTCCCAGCCGCTCAGGCGCGAGGCGGGCGCCAAATTTCGTGTTTGCGGCATGTAGCCAACGGCGCTGCCGCGCGTACCGGCCGGCTGCCCCAGCACGCGTATGGCGCCGGTGCTCGGCTTTACGAGGCCGAGGATGGCGCGGAAGAGCGTGGTCTTGCCTGCACCGTTCGCACCGAGCACGCCGACGAATTCCTGTGCCTCTACGGCTAGACTCACGTGGGTGAGGATTTGCCTGCCGCCCAGGGATAGGGTCACGTCTTTGACGCTTATGGATGGGTTGGGCATGGTCAGGAAGGAAGGACTTCTTTTTTGAAAAAAAGAAGCAAAAAACTTTTGGATGTTTGGGCGGAGCCTTTCCACAGGCCGGGCCCAAACATGCAAAAAGTTTTTGGCTCTTTTTTCAAAAAGAACATCTTGCCTAAAAGTTCTGCGTAAAGCCGGCAAGCAGCGTACGCCGCAGGCCGAATTGCGGGGCGCCAACCCCTACGCCAGTGCCGTCGCGAATTTCGTAGCGGCGATCAAGCAGGTTCAAGATGTCGAACCGCAGCTCGACGCCGCGTAGCCAGGCGCTCTTGAAGCTCTGCGTCGCGGAGAGGTTGATGGCGTAGTAGCCAGGCAACGCCCGGCCGTTCGGCACGCTGCCTTCCGCGCGCAAGCCGCTGCCTGTCGTGAGATCGGCAGAGACGCGCGCAGGCATGTCGGTCTCGCGAAATGCCGCATAGGCGACGCCGGCCGAGCCCGAGTAATGCTCGTCGTGGTCGAGATGAATATAGTGGTTCTGGATATAGGCGAGTTCGTCGGCAGAGAAATTGAATTGCGAGGAGACGATATCCTTTCCGATCGCGCGGCTGTCGGCGAGGTTTGCGTAGAGTGACCAGGGGCCGCGGTCATAGCTGGTGGAGAACTCGACGCCTGCCACCTGCCCTTTTGCGTAGTTGAAGGCGGTGAGGATGATCGGCGCGCCGAACTGGCCTTCGTCGATCAGGTTTCTTGCCGACTTGAAGTAGGCGTCCACGCCGGCATGCAGGCCCGGCAGAAAGACATGATCGATGCCAGCATCGTAGTAGTTGTCATGCTCTGCCTTGACCGTGCTGTCGCGGCATTCGGGTGCGGCCGCGGGGGCGCCGACCGGGCAGGAACCAGGCGCCGTCGTTCCGGTGAACGCCGTGAAGTTCGATGCCGGGATCAGCTCGAAAGGCGGCGGTGTGAAATAATGCGAGTAGCCAGCGTGCAGTGTCGTCGCGTGATCCGCTTGCCAGACGAGGTTCACGCGCGGTGACAGCTGGTTTTCGTGGGTAAACTCATCGACGAGGTCGAAGCGGCCGCCGTAGTTCAGAGTCAGCCCGTGCGCGAGTGTCCATTCATCCTGCAGATACAGGCCGTAGATGCCGCCCGTCTTGCCCAGGCCCTGTGCTAGGGAGACAGGCGCTTCCGTCGTTTGCATGCCGTCGCTGTTCAGATCGAAGACGTTGGACTGCGTGTTCGACACAGTGCGTTCGGCGGTGATCTGGAAGCCGGCGCGCACGGTGTGGGAGTCGTTGATGCGCCAGCTTGCATCGGTTTGTGTGCCGCTCGACCAAACCGAACGCGCGGCCGTTTGCGCAATGCCGGTGAACAACAGATCGCCAACGGGGTCGGGCGAGAAATACAGGCTGCTGTAGCGTGAGAACAGCGAGGCCTGCACGTCGAAGTCGCCGAGATGCTTTTGCAGGGTCAGGATGCCGAAGTCGGTGATTTCGCGCTGGTGCTCGGTCAGGTTGCTGCTGTCGAAGGCCGACGTGCCATCGACGCTTAGACCCAGGGAGGGCGTCTGGCCGGGATTGTTCGGGATCTGGAAATTGGCGTTCGAAATGCCGGCGATCAGGCTGAAGCGGGTCTCGTCGTCGGGCGTGTAGGAGAGATGCATCAAGCCATGCACCTGGTTGCTCAGATCATGCTCGGCATTGAAACTGTCTGTCGGGTTCTCGATGCCGACGCGGCTGTGCAGGGCATCGGCGGTGACGAAGTAATCCCAGTCGCCGTCGCGGCCGCCGTAGTTCGCACTCGGCTGCAAATAGTCGCGCGCGCCGCCATAGACGGAGATGGCGCCACCAGGATCGGTAATGCCGGTCTTGGTCGTGATATCCACCACGGCGGCCTGAAGCTGCCCGTATTGCGCGGGCAATGCGCCCGTGATGAAGGCGATGGAGTGGGCGAAACGCGATTCGAGCGCCTGGCCGAACACGGCGAGCCCTTCAGGCAACTCCACGCCGTCCAGCCGGTATTGCACCTCGTTGTGGTCGCCACGCACATGGATCTGACCGTAACTGTCCTCGGCCACGCCAGGGGCTTGCAGAAGCACGGTGTTCAGCGGCGCGTTCGACCCTTGTGCGATGCGTGCGAGGGAGGCGGCACTGAATTCGGTCGTCGTGGCTCCAAGGCTCGGCTGGATACGGCTCCTCGCCTCGTTCAGGCGGGCGGCTTTCACGACGATCTGCTCGACCGAACCCTTGGGCGCCGCTGGCGGAGAGGGTGTTGGAGGGCTCTGTTGCGCCAAGGCGCAACGGCAGGACAGCGCCAGGACGGCGGCTGCGGAAACAAACGTACGGAGATCAGTCACAGGTCGCTCAATCCCAGCGTCGCCGAGTTATGATATAACATAACGCTGCTTGAGGGCGGCCTGTCAACCTAGGCGCGTTGCTCAGACAGCCCGGCGAGAAGCGGTGCGTGCGCGGCGAGCCTGCCGGAGATGAACTCGGTGAAGAGCCGCACGCGCTTTGTCTTGCGCGCCTCGCCCTGCGTCAGAAGCCAGAGCGTTCCGTGCATGTGCAGATCGGTGCCTGGAACCCTCGTCAACAGCGGGTCGGCATCGCCGACGAAGCACGGCAGCGTCGTTGTACCAAGGCCTTGCCTGACAGCGGCGATCTGCGTTTCGCCGTCATTTGTCCTGAAGGGAACCCCTGTGGCTGGAACATCGCTTTTCCTGGCCCAGTCCGGGGTGCCGTGCATGCTGATGACGATCGGCCGGATGGGCTCCGGCGCACCTGCATGCCATGCGGCGAGCCGGTCGCGGGAGATGTAAACGCCGCCGAACAGGTCGGGTCCTTTCAGGCCGTGCAGGTTGAGCGGCAGGGTTTTGCGGTCGTAAACCACGCGGATTGCGACATCGGCTTCGCGGTTGGTGAGGTTTGCCAATTCGCCGGACGACAGGATTTCCATTTCGATGTCGGGGTGACGGCGGGTGAATTCGGCGAGGTCAGGCATGAGCAGGTTTGTCGCGAGGATCGGCGCCATGGTCACGCGCAAAAGCCCTCGCACGCTTTGGTCGCGGCCGAAGATGCGTGTCTCCAACTGGTGCGATGACGCTTCCATCTGGTTGGCGAGTTCCAGGACCTCCTCGCCGGCCGCCGTCAGGCGGTAGCCAGAGGGCAGCTTCTCGAACATCTGCGCGCCCAGGCGCTCCTCGAGCAGGGCGATGCGGCGAAGCACGGTCGCGTGGTTCACCTTGAGGCGCTCGGCGGCAGCACGCGCCGAACCTGCGCGGGCGGCTGCGAGGAAGTAGCGTACGTCGTCCCAGTCGATCATGGCCGCCTTCCAATGGTGCATTCCGGCACCGCTTGGGGGCGCCTTCCTCAATTCGTTGCAGCCGGATCATACAGCAAATCGCGCGTGCCTGGGTGATGTCAAACCGACAGCCGGATCGATTTCGCACCACCGATGTGCGCGCTTACGCCCTCAGAGCAGGGCTTTGGAGGACCCATGTCGCTGTCATCGGGTCACACCCCGGACAACCAAGGACGGAGAGACATCATGGGAAAGCTTGAGGGCAAGGTTGCAGTAATCACAGGTGGATCGAGCGGCATGGCGCTGGCGAGTGCAAAACTGTTCGTCGAGGAAGGCGCCTACGTCTTTATCACAGGGCGAAAGCAGGAAGCCCTGGACGAGGCTGTCAGGCAGATCGGCCGTAACGTGACAGGCGTGCGCGGCGACGCGGCGAACCTCGACGATCTCGACCGCCTGTTCGAAACGGTCAAGCAGTTCAAAGGCAAGATCGACATCCTGTATGCGAGCGCAGGCATGGGCGAAGCGGTGCCTTTGGGTGAGATCACCGAGCAACACTTCGATGCGGCTTTCAACCTGAATACGCGCGGCACGCTGTTCACGGTGCAGAAGGCGTTGCCGCTGTTCAACGACGGCGGGTCGATTTTCATGACCGGGTCGGTGGCTTCGGTGAAGGGCTTTCCTGGCTATGGCGTGTATGCGGCAAGCAAGGCGGCGTTGCGCTCGTTCGCACGCACCTGGCTCAACGAACTCAGGGGCAGGAATATCCGGGTGAACGTGCTGAGCCCTGGACCGATCGCGACACCGATGCAGGACCAGGTTCTCACCGCAGAAGCGAAGCAGATGTTCGAATCCTTGATTCCGCGCGGGACGATGGGCCGTCCCCAAGAAATTGCGACGGCTGCGCTGTTTCTCGCCTCGGATGATTCGAGTTTCGTGAACGGCGTGGATCTGGCCGTCGACGGCGGTTTCTCGGCCATCTGAATTCTCAACAACCACGCGCTTAGGAGAAGCATGATGAGCATTTCAATCATCGGGTTCGGCAAGATAGGCCAGGCCCTCGCCCACGCGTTTGCACGCAAGAACCTGGACGTGACCGTCGCGAGCCGCCGGCCGCCGGAAGAGTTGGCGCCGCAAGCTCAAGCGATCGGCCCCACGGTCACCGCCAAGACGCTTCGCGAAGCACTCGATGCCGACACGGTCTTCCTGGCGGTTCCGTTCGGGGAGCACCGCGCGATTGCGAATGCGCTGCCGAGCTGGAAGGGCAAGACAATCATCGACGCGACGAACGCGCGCGTTCCCGTGGAGGAACTCGACGGTCTTTATTCATCCGCTTTCGTTGCGAAGGCGTTTACCGGCGCCAGGCTAGTCAAGGCGTTCAATCACCTTGGTGCTGCCAAACTGGCTGCCGATCCTAAAGTCGAAGGTGGCTACAGGGTCGTTTTCCTGGCCAGCGACGACGAGGATGCCGTTGCGCCTGTGGCTGACCTGGCCAAACGCCTTGGGTTCGCACCTGTCTCGCTGGGGAAGCTCAACGAGGGTGGCGCGCTGGTTCACGCACGCGGCGAAGTCTGGGGCAAGTTGATCTTCCAAGACCTGTTCAAGAGGGAGCAGTAAACCGCACTTCAACGGGCGGACGTCTGGGGCCTCCAGGCCCCAGCGGGCTCGCCACCAGGGGTGCTCTCTTCCCAAAGATCATGAAACTCACAGCCTACTCTCGCGTAACAAAGACGGCATCGGCCGAGCCGCCTAGCCACTGAGAACCATCGCGGAGCCGGTATGACTTCGATAGTCTGGGGACCATTTGACGACCCCATGGATGCCGCCACTCATCTTGGCCCGTTCACCGATCAGGTGCTGGATCCGCAATTCGGCATTGCTTGGATTGGAAACGACACACTCTACACCGTGCGCGCGCCCACCTATGACCCCAACGGGGACGCGAACATTGTCACTTACGAATACCGACCTTCCGCGCCACCCCCTCAACCTCCGAGCGGGTTAGGCGGTCGTGTCGTTGCGTGGATTAAGAGCCAGTTGGAATCTCAGGGCCAAATGGAACTGGAAAACAGCCGTATGCAGATGGCCAGCAGCCAGGCCATCGCGAGCGGCCTGAGCACACTCTACAAGCGCGCAATGGGTACACGCGGCCGCGAGCTCGACACGTTGGGCGTGGTCGTGGATGGCGTGGCAATCGGATTCTCACTGGTGCTTCTCAGCTTCGGCCCGCTTGAATTGCTGGGTGCAATCGGTTTAGTTGGTGGCGCTGCCTTGCTGCTCGCTGACGGCGCAGCTTACCTGACCGAACTGGCCGGCTACGACGAGGCGGCGGACAACATCAAGTCCAGCACGTTCTATCCACGGTGCTTATTCACATTGATGACTCTACCGGACGCGGCGTGGGGCTTGGGCAAGGTCGCGCTCGATAGCGCTGAACTCGGATCCAGGGCCATCAAGGCGGGTGTGGCGACACAACAGGCAGCTGCCGGCGTCGCACGTAATACCCGAGCCGCTGCGGAAGCCACCGATGCAATGGCAGCGTCGGAGAAGGCATCCAGGGCAGCGCGTTATGCAAAGGTGGGAGAACAGGCGCAGCGACGAGCCGAAGCAGCGCGACAAAAGCTCGCCTTGTTCATGGGTGCGCAGGCGGGTGGAAGGCTGACCATTCCGCCGGGTTTGCTGCTGCTCCTTAAAGAGAAAGACGACGGCGCTGAAGGCCGCGCGCGCATGATTGCGAAAATCAGGAGCTACACGTTCCACGTGGCCTCGTTGCACCGGAAATGAAATTTCCTGCCGAGAAATCGCCACTCCAAGTCGGCTTCACGGACGCCCTCCGCTCCTCGGCGGGCGTACTCCTCCCCGCCTATTTGCTGACGGCCGTATCACTCACCACGCTTGCGGAGCTTTTTGGCATATCTGTCGTCCTGAGTGGGCCGATCACGCTGACCTGCGGCGTCGTTGTCGTAGTCGCGCTTGAGATTCTGCGCCGCTATGTCCTGACCACACGACCCTCTGGCCGCGGCGGCGGCGCCGTCGCTTTTTTCCGCGCGGCGATACAGGTGCTGCTCTGGGCCGCGCTGCCCACGACTGGCTTCGTGCTTGCCGGTGTTCTCACGCATTGCTTCGGCCAGGCCTGCGGTGACACCGACCACATCATGCTGATCGCCATGCTCGTATGGTCGTTGATCGCGCTCGCGCTGCTTCCCATGGGCTATCGCCTGCTCACTCGGGCCGAATGGTTACGCCCACGAACTGGCTAACCGAGAACGGGGGTGTGGGGCCTCCAGGTCCCAGCGGGCTCGCCACCAGAGCGCCACCTGTTCAAGCGCCGGTGGGCACGCCACCAGAACGCCACCGGTTCAAGCGCCGGCGGCTAGGGGCAGAGCCCCCTGGCCTTGCTTGCTTTAAGCCGCCTTGGCCATCCCCCGAAGCACGTAATGCAAGATCCCCCCATGCCGGTAGTAGTTCACCTCGTCGAGCGTATCGACGCGGCAGATGACGGGGATGTCGTCCACGGCGCCGCCCGCACGATGAATGCGCAAGGCGAGGTCCATGCGGGGGCGGAGCTGATCGAGGCCGAGGATGTCGATCGTCTCGTCGCCTTTCAGCTCCAGGGTTTGGCGCGTGGTGCCTTCCTGGAACAGCAGGGGCAGCACGCCCATGCCGACCAGGTTCGAGCGGTGGATGCGTTCGAAGCTTTCGACGATGACGGCCTTGATGCCGAGCAGCATGGTGCCTTTGGCTGCCCAGTCGCGTGACGATCCCATGCCGTATTCGCGGCCGCCGAAAGCGACGAGCGGAACGCCTTCCTTCTTGTAGAGCATGGCGGCGTCGTAGATCGGCATTTCACGGCCGTCCGGGTAATGGCGGGTCATGCCGCCTTCACCGGTGACCATTTCGTTGCGGATGCGGATGTTGGCGAAAGTGCCGCGCATCATGACTTCGTGGTTGCCGCGGCGGCTGCCGTAGCTGTTGAAGTCGCGTTGCAGAACCTGGTGTTCGCCGAGATACTCGCCGGCCGGCGAGGTTTTCTTGATGGAGCCGGCAGGGCTGATGTGGTCGGTGGTGATGTTGTCGCCGAACAGGCCGAGGATACGCGCGCCGACGATGTCGCCGCGCGCTGCGGGCTCCATCGTCATGCCGTCGAAGTAAGGCGGGTTCTTCACGTAGGTCGAGCCGTCGTTCCAGCGGTAGGTTTCGCTGCCTGTCTCGACGCGGAGCGCCTGCCACTCCTTGGTGCCCTTGGTGACGACGCCGTAGCGGTCGAGGAATTGTTCGCGGGTGACGCTGGAAGCGACGGCGCTGGCGATTTCGTCGTTCGCCGGCCAGATGTCGCGCAGATAGACCGGCTTGCCTTCCGTACTGTTGCCCAGCGGGACTTTGGTGATGTCGTCACGCATGTTGCCGAGCAGCGAATAGGCCACCACCAGCGGCGGGCTGGCGAGATAGTTGGCGCGGACGTTCGGGTGCACGCGGCCTTCGAAATTACGGTTGCCTGAAAGAACGCTGACTGCGACGAGCTTTTCGCCTTCGATGGCCTCCGCGATCGCGTCTTCCAGGGGACCGGAGTTGCCGATGCAGGTGGTGCATCCGTAGCCCGTGGTCTGGAAGCCGAGCGCGTCGAGGTCGGCCTGCAGGCCGGCTTTCTCGAGATATTCGGTGACGACCTGCGAGCCGGGCGCGAGCGAGGTTTTGACCCAGGGCTTAGGCTTCAATCCCAAGGCGCGCGCCTTGCGGGCGACGAGGCCGGCGGCGACGAGCACATAGGGGTTGGACGTGTTTGTGCAGCTGGTGATAGCGGCGATGACCACGTCGCCGTGGCCGATGTCGTAGTTCGTGCCTGCCACAGGCACGCGCTTTGCCACGTCGGCCGCGGGCACGCTCATGTTCTTGGTGATTTCGGCGACGAAGGCGGTGGCGGCATCGTTCAGCGCCACGCGGTCCTGCGGCCGCTTCGGGCCGGCGAGGCTCGGCACCACCGTCGAGAGGTCCAGCTCCAGCACGTCGGTGAAGACCGGCTCTGGCGTCGTCTCGTCGAGGAACATCTCCTGCGCGCGCAGATAGGCTTCCACCAGCTCGATGCGGGCGGGATCGCGGCCGGTGAGGCGCAGATAGTCCAGCGTCTTGGCGTCCACAGGGAAGAAGCCGCAGGTGGCGCCGTATTCGGGCGCCATGTTGGCGATGGTCGCGCGGTCGGCGACGCTGAGGGAGGAGAAGGCCGGCCCGAAGAACTCGACGAACTTGCCGACGACGCCCTTCTTGCGGAGCATCTGGGTGACGGTGAGCACCAGGTCGGTGGCGGTCGCGCCTTCCGGCATGCGGCCGGTGAGGCGAAAGCCGATGACGTCGGGGATGAGCATGGCGATGGGCTGGCCGAGCATGGCGGCTTCCGCCTCGATGCCGCCGACACCCCAGCCGAGCACGCCGGCGCCGTTCACCATGGTGGTGTGGCTGTCGGTTCCGTAGAGCGTGTCCGGATAGGCGAGCGTCTCGCCGCCCGCTTCGCCGGTCCAGACCACCTGGCTGAGATATTCCAGGTTCACCTGGTGGCAGATGCCGGCGCCTGGCGGCACCACGCGGAAATTCTGGAAGGCTTCCTGGCCCCAGCGGAGGAAGGCGTAGCGTTCGCCGTTGCGCTCGAATTCGATGCGCACGTTCTGCTCGAGCGCGTCCGCCGTGCCGGACACATCGACCATCACCGAGTGGTCGATGACGAGATCGACAGGCACCAGCGGGTTGACCTTCTGGGGATCGCCGTTGAGCTGCAGGATACCGTCGCGCATGGCGGCGAGATCGACCACCGCAGGCACGCCGGTGAAATCCTGCATGAGGATGCGCGCCGGCTTGAACGGCACCTCGTCCGTGCTGCGCCCTTCGGCGAGCCAGCCGGCGATCTTCTTCGCGTCGGCGACCGTGTAGCTCTGGCCATCCTCGAAGCGCAGCACGTTCTCCAGCAGCACCTTGAGGCTGACAGGCAACCGGCTGATGTCGCCTATGTGCCTGGCCGCTTCAGGCAGGGAGAAGTAGGTGAAATCCTTGCCCTGGACGGTCAGCGTGCGGCGGGTCTTCAGGCTGTCATGTCCCTGGGTGGTCATCGAGGTTCCCTACTAAGCGCGTGTCGAGTATGTGTTGCACCGCGTTATACGCCGCCCCTGCCCGCCCACAACCCACATCGGAGAACGCGCTTGCGCAATGATTGAGGGTCGTTTAGCCGCTTTCGCCTATCTTATAGCCTTTGAAACTTGTGTATTTGAGGCGGTTCCTTTGAGGAGTGGCGTTCCTGTCCGGCAGCCTGACCATGGATAGATTTGGTATCGAAGACGAAAGCTGGTTCGAGGCGACACGGCAGGCTCTCGGCAAGCGCGGCTTCACCCTCCGCATCCAGCCAAAATCGATCGTGGTGGAACATCCCAGCCGCCTGCCGCGCATCTTCGGCAGTTCGCGCGACCTGCTGGATTTCGCCCAGAAGCAGGGTGTCGCCGTCTCGGAAGCAGCCCTCGCGCTCGCCGACCTCTACGGCGATGGGGTCGTCCCACCGCTGACCGGCCGGCGCTCGCCTTCGCCTTTCGAGACGCCGCCCGAACTTCTCGACGGCAAGAGCCGCGGCGAAGGTGCCAGCAGCAAGGGCGCGGCCGATTACCTGGTGGAAGCCGAACGCCGCCTGGCTCTGGAGGCAGAGGTGATGCGCCTGCAGGCGCGCGCCGACGAGGCGGAGAAGCAATGCTCCCTGTGGCAGATGTCGGCGAACGCGGCCGAGGACCGGCTCGTGGCTTTGCAGGCCGCGATGGAGGGCACCGCAGGGCGCTCGAACGACCGCCGGTTCGAGGCGCTTCGCCGTTTCCTGGCACGCGAACTCCACCCGGACCTCGCCGGCACCGATTCCAAGGCGCGCGGCATACGCGAAGAGATTTTCAAGCGCGTCTGGGCGAAGATCGAAGAACTCCAGTGACGCCGTGAGCGCCGACCTGGTTCTGGAGGCGGTGAGCGCCTTCAGGGGCGAACGGCTGGTCCTCTACGACATCGGCTTTACCGTGCCGGCAGGGGGCGCCCTGCTTCTGCTCGGACCAAACGGAGCCGGGAAATCCACGCTGCTGCGCGTCATCGCGGGCCTCGGGCGGCGCGAAGCGGGCCGCATCCTCTATGGCGGCTCGGACGATCTGTCAGGCAAGATCGGCTACATCGGCCACCAGGACGCGATCAAGCCGGGGCTGACTGCGGCCGAAAACCTCGCCTTTGCCGCCGCACGCGCCGGGCGGCCGGCGCGCGAAGCGCTCGAAGCGCTCGAAGCGCTCGACCTGTCTCCTTTGGCCGATCTCCCTTCCCGCATGTTGTCAGCTGGCCAGAAACGCCGGCTGGCGCTCGCCCGCCTTGTCGTCGGCGGCGCGCCCATCTGGCTGCTGGACGAGCCGACGCTCGGGCTGGATGCGGCGGCTGTCGCCCGGTTCGGCGAAGTGCTGGCTGGGCATAGGGCCACAGGCGGAATCGTGGTCGCGGCTACGCATCTGCCTTTGCCACTGGTGGATGCGGAAAGCTTTGTCCTCGCGGCTGCATCCGGCCTCACACCGGCTCGCGTGGTGCTGGAAAGCGGCGCTCCGTGATGGCATGATGTTACGCACATGAACACCTCCGGGCTCACTTCCGAAACCAGGACGCGACCCTCCATTGGTGTGGCAGCGCCCCTGGCTATTCTGCTTGTGGGGTTTGCGCTTGCGGTCAGGACGATGACCGGTTCTCCCGGCGCCGACACGGTCTCCGCTGATGAGTCGCGGCTACGCCACGACCGTGTTCAAGCCGCGTTGCCCTTGCATCTCGAGCCTGTCACGTCGCCTGAGGAAGCGGTTCTCCGAACAAGTCTGCCGCCGGCCGGGCGGGATGCCCTTCTCGCGGCAGTCAAGGCGGGTCGTATCAGGCTCGCGTGGCTGCCCATTTTCGACAGCGATGCGGTGGACGGCGATCAGGTCAAAGTGTCCGGAGACGGCCTGTCGCAGACGGTAACCCTCACCCATGATCCGATCCCGTTGCTCGTGGCAGTTCCGGCTGACGGCAAGATCATGATGACCGGCGTCGATGAGGGGCGCGGCGGTGGGGTGACAGTCGGGGTGGTGTCCGGCGGCAAGATTTTGAAGCTGGTGCCTTTCGTCCCCGGTGAGACCCGGGTCATGCCATCTATCGTTCCCTAGCCGCGTGACGGCGCTCCGCACCGTCCAGCGCTGGCTGCCGGTGATCCTGGCGGCGTTCTTTGCTGTCGCACTCGTGCAGATGCTCTCGCAAATGGGCGTATCGCTCGATTCGATCGACCGCACCCTGCAGCAAGGCGTGCCGTTCTATTGGGCCGCGGCTGGATTTGCTGCCGTGCTGGTGGTGACAGGGCTGGCTTTCGAGGCGTGGGCGGGGGCGGACCCCGCATTGCCGAGACAGAGGCCTGTGCCCGTGGCGGTGCTGTGCGCCCTGACCGGCAGGACGCGGCCGGCGCCGCTGCCGCCGCAAATCATCGACGCAGGAGATCTGGCTGATCGTTTGCGTGCCCGGATCGTCGGCCAGGATACGACGTGCGGCGAGGTTGCGGTGCACGTGCGCCGCCGTCTCGCCATGGAGTCGCGCGACAAGCCGGAAGCAGTCTTCCTTCTCGCCGGACCGCCGGGAACCGGCAAGACGCTGCTGGCCAAGCGGCTGGCGGCAGAGCTCAAGCGGCCTCTCCTGCACGTGGACATGGCGCAGCTCTCCGCGTCTCACGCGTCCAGTTCGCTTTTCGGCTCGCCTCCCGGTTACGCGGGGTCAGATAGCTACGGGCGTCTGACCGGCCAGTTGAAGGCCGCACCGGACACCATCGTGTTGCTTGATGAAATCGAAAAAGCGCATCCTGATTTGCTGCGCAAGTTCCTGGTCGCCTGGAACGATGGCATCGTTACCGAGGCATCCAGCGGCGAAGCGGTGAGTTGCCGGCGCTCCGTTTTCGTTCTCACGACCAATGCGGCCGCCACACCGCTCGCCGAGGCGGCGGAGGATTTCGCAGGGCGGCCGGAGCGCCTGCGGCAGGAGTCGGTGGCGATCCTGCGCGATGCGGAGTTCGCACCCGAGACGCTTGACCGTATAGACGGCATCTTCGTGTTCCGGGCGCTCGACCCAGGCGCAATCGAGACGATTGCCGATCTCGAGGTCAGAGCGCTGGCCGATAATTATGGTATCGAAATCGTAGCCGGCGGTATCGACCAGGGTATCCTGTTCGATCTCATGCGCACACAGTTGCGCGGCGGCGCATCGGCTCGCGATCTTGCCCGTGCCGTGGAGCACGCGCTGAGCGACGTCATGGTGGACGCACGGGCGGCAGGGGCGAAACGGATCAGGCTGGTTCAGGACGTGGGCGGCGCGCCGCGGGCCGAGCCTGCTGAACGATGAGTGCGGCGCGCCCGGGTGCGTTGCGGCGGCTGTGGCGGCGCGCGCCCGCTTGGCGGGGAGCTCTTCTGCTTCTGGGCGTCAGCATCGTCCTGCTCGCGCTTTATGCGCGATCCCCGGCGCCAGCGGTCGCGTTGGAAACCAGCAGCTATAAGCCGTTGTCGGCGACCGACGTGCTTGGGCCACCTTTCCAGTTCCTCGTCCACGTGGCTGGCCGGGCGATACCACTGCCAAGAGGCGACTGGCACATCGTTCTGCACTCAGAGAGAAAGGGTGATCCGCCGGTCGCCGGCCTGAGCCTGGCGCGCGTGGAGGGCAATCAGGTTACGGGCGAAATCACCGTGCTTGGGACGACGACGCCGGCGACTTCCTCCAAACATTTTGAAGGCGGCGAATGTGACCGCCCGAGCGCCTTCCTGGCTGAGCGCATACCGTCGTTCGATCCAGCCTTGCACGAATGCTGGGGCATTGCGCCACAAGCCGGACCCGCGGCCGTGCTGAATCAGGCTTCGACCTACGCTCATTTGCAGGCGCGCCTAAGGGACGGCGGGATCGACCTGCCGTCGAGCCTCGTGTCTGCGGGTTGGTCCAGGTTCGACGACAGAGAGGGGATCGCCGTGGATTACATGTTTCCGCCGAAGCCCGCGGAAGCTGGCAACCAGCCGGCGTTCACGGCGCGGCTCCAGCGTTGGGCCGATGGCTGGACGAAGCTTGTGGAGGCGGGTGCGCAAGGCAAGCTTGAGGCCGCGGCCGTGCAACAGGCGGTAGTGTCAGGCACGCCTTGATCGCCGGCGCACCGCGTGCCCGCCGATCATTGACCCATCAGGCCCAATCCCCCATAGACCGCGGCCCCTTTGCAAAGCCTCCGACGCATGCGCCGCAAGCGTGGCCGCCCGCTCGACGGGTGGCTGATCATCGACAAGCCACCGCACATGACCAGCACGGACGTGGTCAACCGCGTCCGGCGCGCTTTCGATGCGCAGAAGGCGGGGCACGGCGGCACGCTCGATCCGCTGGCGACTGGCATCCTGCCTATCGCGTTCGGAAGTGCCACAAAGACAGTGCCTTACGTCATGGATGGCACCAAGCTCTACAGGTTCACGCTGGCGCTCGGCGAGGCGCGCGACACCGACGATGCGGATGGCGCGGTGGTTCAGACGAGCGCGGTGCGTCCCACCGACGAGCAGTTGCGTGCCGCCCTGCCCGCTTTCCGCGGCGATATCATGCAGGTTCCGCCGGTGTTCTCCGCCATCAAGGTGGCCGGCGAGCGCGCCTACGACATGGCGCGTGAAGGGCGGCCGCCGGTTCTGGAGGCACGGCCGGCGCGGGTCGACCGGTTCGAGCTGATCGAGCGGCCGGATGAGAATACCGCCGTGTTCGAGGTTCAATCGGGCAAGGGCGTCTATATGCGGAGCCTGGCGCGCGACCTGGCGCTGGCGTGCGGCGCGCTGGGTCATATCGCTGCCCTGCGCCGGCTGCGTGTCGGACCCTTCGACACCAGCAACATGATTTCACTGGACAATGCCCTCGCCCCGGAGGATACCGCGCGATCTTCTCCGGACCTCTTGCTTCCCGTTGCGACCGCGCTGGCCGACATCCCGGCACTGGCCTTGACGGAAGCGGAGACCGTGCAGCTCACCCAGGGCCAGGCGATCAGCCTCGTCACCCTGATGGGCCGCATTCCAGAGCCGGCCAATCCCGACAAGGGCCTTGTCCGAGCCATGGCGGGGGGACGCGTGATTGGGCTCTGCCGCCTGGAAGACGGCTGGCTGCGTCCCGAGCGCATTCTTTAACCGCATACTCACGGAGTCAGATCGATGTCGATCACAGCGGAGCGCCGCACGGCGCTCATCGGCGAATATCAGGCGGCAGCCGCCGATACGGGCAGCCCCGAAGTCCAGGTCGCTCTGCTTTCGGAGCGCATCACCAACCTGACAGAGCATCTGAAGACGCATGCGAAGGATTTCCATTCGCGCCGCGGCCTGCTGATGCTCGTCGGCCGGCGCCGCCGGCTGCTCGACTATCTGAAGAAGAAAGATTCTTCGCGCTACGAGACCCTGATCGGCCGGCTGAAGCTGCGCCGGTAGGCTGGACTTCTACCCCGCCGCCGGCGCCTCACGGCCCGGCGGCGGTTTTCCATGGGGCGCGCAGTTCGGGCGTCTCAGGCCACATGGTTTTCTTCAGGCTGCCCGGTGCAGCCCCTCCATGCAGTCCGAGGCGCTTGCGGCGACCCATCCCACTGAAAAAGGATGGTTCATATGTTCAATTACTTCCGCAAAGAGCTCGACTGGGGCGGGCGCAAGCTCGTCCTCGAAACAGGCAAGATGGCGCGCCAGGCCGATGGCGCCGTGCTCGTCAGCTATGGCGACACGATTATTCTCTGCACCGCGGTCGGCGCGAAGTCGGTCAAGCCGGGGCAGGATTTCTTCCCGCTCACGGTGAACTACCAGGAGAAGGCGTTCGCCGCAGGCAAGATCCCTGGCGGCTTCTTCAAGCGTGAAGGCCGGCCGGGCGAGAACGAGACGCTCACCAGCCGACTGATCGACCGTCCGCTGCGGCCGCTGTTCCCCGAGAATTTCCGCAACGAGGTCCAGGTCGTCGCGACCGTGCTCAGCCACGACATGGAGAATGATCCGGACATCCCCTCGCTGATCGGCTGCTCGGCGGCGCTGACCCTCTCGGGCATTCCGTTCTTCGGCCCGGTGGCGGCTGCGCGCGTCGGCTATGAGAACGGCGAATACATCCTCAACCCGACGACGGAGCAGATGGAGGGCGCCACCCTCGATCTCGTTCTCGCAGGCACCGCCGAGGGCGTGCTGATGGTGGAGAGCGAGGCGAAGGAGCTCTCCGAGGAGATCATGCTGGGCGCGGTGAACTTCGGCCACGCCGCGTTCCAGCCGGTGATCCAGGCGATCATCGAGCTGGCCGAGCACGCAGCACGCGAGCCCTGGCACCTGCCTGAGCCGCACGAGAGCATCGCGGCGCTGAAGGCGCGCGTCGGCGAACTCGGCCGCGCCAGCATCGCCGAAGCCTACCAGGAGCGCGTCAAGCAGGCGCGCTATGAGAAGGTGGGCGCGGCCAAGAAGGCCATCGTCGCCAAGCTCGAGGAAGAAGGCCACGATGTCGGCGCCGCCAAGCCGATGCTGAAGGACCTCGAGGCCGATGTGGTCCGCAACGCCATCCTCGACACCGGCGTGCGTATCGACGGCCGTGACACCAAGACGGTGCGCCAGATCGTCGCCGAAGTGGGCGTTCTCCCGCGCGCGCATGGCAGCGCGCTGTTCACCCGCGGCGAGACGCAGGCGCTCTGCGTCGTGACGCTCGGCACTGCGTCGGACGAGCAGATGATCGACAGCCTCGACGGTGAATACCGCGAGAACTTCATGCTGCATTATAACTTCCCGCCGTTCTCGGTGGGCGAGGCTGGCCGCATGGGCTCGCCTGGCCGGCGCGAAATCGGCCATGGCAAGCTCGCCTGGCGCGCCATTCACCCGCTGCTGCCTGCGAAGGCGGACTTCCCCTACACGCTGCGCATCGTCTCGGAGATCCTGGAGAGCAACGGCAGCTCGTCCATGGCGACTGTCTGCGGCAGTTCGCTGGCGCTGATGGATGGCGGCGTGCCGCTGAAGCGCCCCGTGGCCGGTATCGCCATGGGCCTGATCAAGGAGGAGCGCGGGTTCGCGGTTCTCTCGGACATCCTGGGCGACGAGGACCACCTCGGCGACATGGACTTCAAGGTGGCCGGCACGGAGCATGGCATCACCAGCCTGCAGATGGACATCAAGATCACCTCCATCACGCCTGAGATCATGTCCATCGCGCTCGACCAGGCGCGTGAAGGCCGGCTGCACATCCTAGGCGAGATGTCCAAGGCGCTGACCGGCGCCCGCCATGAGGTCGCTGCCACCGCGCCGCGTATCACCATCATCAATGTGCCGAAGGAGAAGATCCGCGAGATCATCGGCACCGGCGGCAAGGTCATACGCGAAATCGTCGAGGTGACCGGCGCCAAGGTCGATATCGACGACGACGGTACGGTGAAGGTCTCCTCGACGTCCGAGGAGAAGGCGCAGAAGGCGATCGACTGGATACGCGGCATCGTGGCCGAGCCGGAGATCGGCGTGATCTACACGGGCAAGGTGGTGAAGACGGCCGATTTCGGCGCGTTCGTGAACTTCCTCGGCTCGCGCGACGGCCTCGTCCATATCAGCGAGCTGACCCAGGGCCGCGTGAACAAGACGACGGACGTGGTGAACCAGGGCGACGCCGTGAAGGTTAAGGTTCTCGGCTTCGACGACCGCGGGAAGGTCAAACTCTCGATGAGGGTGGTTGACCAGGCGACCGGAGAGGACATTTCAGAAAAGGTCGGCCCAAAGGGCGGACGCCGGGAAGAAGTCGCGTAGAAAGTGTAGAGGCAGGGGGGTTTTCCCCCTGCTCCCCCGTTCTTGAGAAAGGCCACCATGAAGGCGGTTGAAGCTATACGGATGGGGGGCGTCGACGTGCTTCCGCTCGTCGAAGGCGGCAAGGGTGTCGCCATTTCGAACGGTTTGTCGGCGGGGAGCTGGGCCGCTTCAGGTGGTGCCGGCACGTTCAGCGCCGTGAACGCCGACAGTTTCGATGAGGACGGACGGCCCATTCCGCAGACCTATAGCGGCCGTACGCGGCGTGACAGGCATGAGGAGCTGGTCGCCTACGCCATCTCCGGCGGCATTACCCAGGCACGTCAGGCACACGAAGCCGCGGGCGGGCGTGGCCGTATCCACGCCAATATCTTGTGGGAAATGGGCGGCGCGGAACGCGTCATCACCGGCATCCTCGAGGGTGCGAAGGGCCTGGTGCACGGCATCACCTGCGGCGCCGGCATGCCCTATCGCCTGTCCGACATCGCCGCGAAGTTCGGCGTGCATTACTATCCCATCGTCAGCAGCGCCCGCGCCTTCAACGCGCTGTGGAAGCGCGCCTACAGCCGCGCCGCCAATCTCCTGGGCGGCGTCGTCTATGAGGACCCGTGGCTGGCAGGCGGTCATAATGGCCTGTCGAACGGCGAGCATCCGGAGCGTCCGGAGGATCCCTTCCCCCGCGTGCTCGCGTTGCGCAAGCTCATGCGCACCTTTGGACTCGACCAGACGCCCATCATCATGGCGGGCGGCGTCTGGTGGCTCGAGGAGTGGCAGGACTGGATCGGCAATCCCGAGCTAGGGCCCATCGCGTTCCAGTTCGGCACTCGCCCCCTGCTCACCAAGGAAAGCCCGATCAGCGACGCGTGGAAGCAGCGGCTGATGACGCTGAAGCCGGGCGACGTGTTCCTCAATCGCTTCTCGCCCACCGGCTTCTATTCCAGCGCGGTGAACAACGATTTCATGCAGGAGCTGCGCGAGCGCTCCGAGCACCAGGTCGCCTACAGCACCGACCCGGTGGGCGAGCACGTTGCAGACTTCGGCGTAGGGCCGCGCAAGCGCATCGTGTATCTCACGCCGGGCGACCGCGAGCGCGTCATGCAGTGGATGGCCGAAGGCTTCACGGAGTCGCTCCGCACCCCTGACACCACGCTGATCTTCGTGACTCCCGACCGCGCCGCCGAAATCATGGCCGACCAGGTGGCCTGCATGGGATGCCTGAGCACCTGCCGGTTCTCCAACTGGTCGCAGGAAGAGCCCGACTTCACCAATGGCAAGAAGGCCGACCCGCGCAGCTTCTGCATACAGAAGACGCTGCAGGATATCGGGCACGACAACGACGAAGCGGCCGGTTTGGAGAACAACCTCATGTTCGCCGGCCATAACGCTTATCGTTTTGGCAGCGATCCTTTTTACTCCAATAACTTCGTGCCATCCGTGAAGCAGTTGGTCGAAAGGATTGTGACGGGCCGGTAGCAAGCGCGTTCTTAGGCCGAGCTTGAGGAAGTGCCGGGCTTAAACGTGCAAGAGTTTTTTGCTTCTTTTTTGCAAAAAAGAAGTGCTTCCTTTCTTCCACGACGCCCCTGAGTAACGCCGCACTAAGACTTTCTCCTCACAGTGCGAGGAGAACAGTACGGCAGTCCGGGCGCGATGACGAAAAGAATGATGCTGGCTGGCCTGGCTGCTTTCGGTGCCGGGCCCGCCGCATGGTCGCAGTCCGCTCCTGCGTGGAACGGCTACGCCGCGAACCCGCAGCACACGTCTTTGACGACAGTGGTGCCGCAAGCTCTCGACCGTATTCATTGGCATAGGGTTGTTGACCGCGCGCCTGACGGGCCGCTTGGGCTGTCCCGCCAGCATTATGCCTCGCCGCTTGTCACGGCGGCCGGCACCGTCATTACCGCGGTTAAGTTTGGTGTCGCCGATGATTATCGCATTCACGCCGATCAGGCGGGGACGCGCGGGCTGCTATGGCATGTTGCAAGCGATTACATCTCGCCGCCGCATGACTGGCTGCCGCCCTTTCCCATGGCACTCGGCGGGCAGGGTACGCTGTTCTACGCGGGCAAGGGCGGCAGCGTGTTTTTCCGTATGGCGCCGGACCGGCCGATAGGGCTGCATGGCCGAATTGCCTTTTACGGCATGGATCTTTTCGACGCGCAGACGGACGCGTTGGCGCGTACCGTCATGATCAATACGCCGATTACCACCGATGGGCGCGGCAATGCGTGGTTCGGATTTATTGCATCGGGTCCTAACCCGGCGGGGCTGAGCAGCGGCATCGCGCGGATTTCGCTCAACGGCCCGGCAAGCTGGATCACCGCGGCAAATGCGGCCCAGGACCCGGCCGTGACCCATGCCGCCATGGGCTCTGCACCGACACTCTCTGTGGACGGCAGCACGGTTTTTGTCACCATGAGCAATGGCGCGTCAGGCATCCTCGTAGGGCTGGATGCGACGACGCTGGCGCCAAAATACCGCGCCGCCCTTGTCGATCCGGCAACCGGCAATGCCGCCTGGATAAGCGACGAATCCTCCGCGTCGCCGACCGTGGGGCCGGATGGCGACGTATTCTATGGTGTGCTGGAGAACCCTTATCCGTCTCACAACGATCGCGGCTGGCTGCTGCATTTCAGCGCCGATTTGAGCCATGTCGGCATTCCGGGGAGCTTCGGCTGGGACGAGACCGTGTCCACGCTGCCCGCCGCGAGCATTCCCTCCTACAAGGGACGCTCGCCGTATCTGCTGATCAGCAAGGCGAACAACTACCGTGGCATCGGCACGGGTGATGGCCAGAACCGCATGACGGTGCTCGATCCGCATGTCTCGGCACCTGATCCCATAGTGCCGGCGGTGGCGACGATGCAGGTCGTGGAAAGCCAGCTTGCGCCGACGGCGGTTCCTGGCGTCGCCGGCGCGACCTATCCTTGGAGCGTGAACGCAGCGGCGGTATCGGCCGGCGTAGGGCAGGCGCCGGCCTCGGCTTTTGTGCTGAGCGAAGACGGCCGGCTCTACCGCTGGAATTTGGCGTCGAACCGGCTGGACGGCGCGGTGGTCCTGGCGGCGGCCGGGCCCCAGGCCTACACGCCGAGCGTCATCGCACCGGACGGCTCGGTTCTGGCAATTGCCGGCGGCACCGTTTTCGGCATCGGCCGCTAAGCAGGGGCTCGGCCAGGATGTGCCGGTGGCTGCAGGCCTCCTTTTGGGAGGCCTTGATGGCTCTCCCGTTTAACCTTCCCTCAAAACTTGCCGCCTAGACTGCGCATAATGACGCTATCCCGTCCCACCAACATCCTTGTCGCTGACGATGATGGCGTCATGCGCGACTTGCTCCGGGATCTGCTGACTCAGGCGGGCTACCGCGTCCGGCTGGCGATCAGCGGCAGCGATGCGCTGGCCCATTGCACGCGCCATGGGGCGGCACTGACGCCCACATCGCTCGCTTTGCTCGACATGAACATGCCGCGTGGCGACGGGATCGAGACATGCCGGCTGCTGCGCCGGTTGCCTGGCTGGGACCGGGTGCCGATCGTCATGGTCACGGCCCAGCATACCGACGGCGCCGTGCGCGACGCGCTCGAGGCGGGTGTGGACGGGTTCGTGGTAAAGCCCTTCTCAAGCTCCGACCTGCTCAAGCGCGTCCGGCTCTGGACCGGCGGCCATGTCAGCCTGCATGCGCGAAGCCAGGCGTCGACTGAGCCGGCCGCATCCGGGCACGGCCTTGCCGACATCGGCATCGCCAGCAACCACGACGGCGGGAAGATCGTCGCCGGCATTGCCTGGAGCACAGGCAGCTACAGCCTGCCCTCCCATGCGCGTGGCAAGGCGCAGGATATCGGCAGCATCCTGCGGGCACTGCCGCCGTGACGATCGATCGGCATGTGCTCGAAGCCCTGGCGCGCACTGCCGCCTCGTTGTGCCAGGTGTCCACCAGCTTGATCACCCGCGCGGGTCCCTTGGATGCCGATCCCTGGGCGGTCGCCGCGCGTGTCGGCCAGGAGGCGGATGTTGCGCTGGTGGCGCGTTTTCTCCTGCCGGAGGCGAGATCCGTCATCGTGGCGTCGGTCAAGGCAGGCGGCCCGGTTGCTGCCGGAGAGCTCCTGGGAGAGATGGGCAGCGAGGCCGCTGCCAGCCTCCAGTTCTGCGCCGGCCTTCGGGTGATAGGCGGCGCGGGACGGCTCCTCGGTGCCATCTGGCTTGCAGACAGCCGGCCGCGCCGGCTGACACAGGCCCATCGCGCGGCCTTGCACGATGTAGCCGAACTGGCGGCCGACCTGCTGTCGCGCGAGTGCGTCGTGGCGGGAAGCGAGCACGGCCAGGCCTATGCCCATCTTCTCGTCGACAGCATTACCGACCAGGCGCTTATCCTGCTCGATTCGGCGGGTCTGGTGCAGAGCTGGAGCCTCGGCGCCGAACAGGTGACCGGTTGGCCGAGCGCCGCCATGCTGGGCCGCCCTTACAGCCTGTGCCTGCCTGACGCGGACAGGCCGCATGGCGGCGCCGATCCGCGCTTGCGCGACAGCGCCGCGCTGGGCCGCCTCGAGGAGGAGGGCATCTGGGTGCGCCAGGATGGCAGCAGCTTTGCCGCGAACATGGAACTCTTCACCCTTTTCAATGCGGACCGTGGCGTGCGCGGCTACGCCATGGTGGTCTCCGACGTGACCGAGAAGCGCCAGGCCGAGCAGGCGATGCGTCGCAGCGCCGCCGAGTTGCGCAGCGCCAACCTTCGGCTGCAGCAGACCGCTTCGATGCTGCGCGAGAGCAACCGCCTGCTCAAGATGGCGGGCGAAATGGCGCACCTCGGCTACTGGAACTTCGACGTCGCCGAGGGCGCGTTCACCTGGTCGGAGGAGATGTTCCGGATCCACGGCCTCAAGCCCGCGCGCCAGGTGAGGCGTGACCGCGCGCTCGCCGCCTACCATCCCGACGACAGGGAGGCCGCGAAAGCCGGCCTTGCGCAGGCGGTGTCCGAAGGCACCGGCTTTTCGTTTGAGTTGCGTATTGTAAGGCCTGATGGCGAGACCCGGCAGGTGGCCTCACTCGGCCAGCCGGAACGCGATGCGGAAGGACGTGTGACCGGCATTGTCGGCATCATGCTCGACGTGACCGAGCACCGGGACACGCAGCAGGCGCTGCGCGACCGCGACCGCGATCTGCAGAGCCTGCTCGATCATACGCCTGCCCTGATCAGCTACTGGGATCGAAACAAGATAAACCGTTTCGCCAACAACGCCTTCGAGGAGTGGCTTGGCCTGACGCCGGCCGCCATACGCGGCCGCTCCCTCACCGACATGACACGTTCCATCGTCGGCTACGCCAATGTCGATGCCTATGCTGACGCGGCGCTGAGGGGGGAGCCGCAGCGCTTCGAGCGCGACCTCATCAAACCGGACGGCAGCAGCGGCGCGCTCGATTGCCGATACGTTCCAGACATCGTCGATGGCCAAAGCCGCGGCTTCTTTGCACTCGCCACCGATGTCACGGAACGGAAACGGTTCGAGACGGCATTGGCAGCAGGCGAGGCGCGTCTCACCGCCGAGAAGGCCAGGGCCGAGCAAGCCAACGCAGCGAAATCCGATTTCCTGGTGACCATGTCACACGAAATCCGCACGCCGATGAACGGCATCATCGGCATCACCCGGCTGCTTCTCGCAACGCCCCTCGATGCGCAGCAGCGCCGCTTCGCAGACGCCGTGCGTGTTTCCGCCGACGAACTGATGCATGTCATCGATGGCATTCTCGATCTCTCCAGGCTCGAGGCCGGGCGCGTGGATATCGAGGAGAAGGATTTCGCCTTCCCTGATCTGGTGACGCCGGTGACTGAGCTTTTCGCACCGCTCGCCCTGCAGAAAGGCATCGAGCTCGAGACGTCCGTTGCGCCGGCAATGCGGAGGCGGCTCCGCGGCGATCCTCTGCGCCTGCGCCAGGTCATCCTGAACCTGCTGTCGAATGCCCTGAAATTCACTGAATCAGGCCGCGTTTGCTTGACTGTGTCAGGAGAGCCGGTCGTCGAGGATGCGCCGCGACCCGGCGCCGTGCCCCGCGTGGCTGTGCGGATCGACGTGCGCGATACCGGCATCGGCATAGGGCCGGAGGCGCTGCAACGCCTTTTCGGCCGCTTCGAGCAGGCAGACGGAAGCATTCAGCGGCGCTTCGGCGGCAGCGGCCTCGGCCTGCATATCTGCAAGCAATTGACCGAACTGATGGGCGGCGAACTCACCGTCGAGAGCATCGTAGGCGAAGGCAGCTTTTTCACCGCGCGCTTCGTGCTGCCTGTTGCGGATGCCGGATCTCCGGCGGAGCCGATGAGCCTCGCTGGCAGGCGGGCGCTTGTCGTGGACGGCGAAAAGGCAAGCCGGCTGGAATGCCAGCGCACTCTCGCCGGCGCTGGCATGCGGGTCGGCGTCGCGGCGCTCGGTGCGGATGCCTTGGGCCTGATACACGCGGCGGCGCAGAGCGGTGATCCGTTCGAGGTGCTTCTGCTCGACGAGACTTTGCAGGATATCGCCGCTCCCGCCATCGCGGCCGTGATCCAGAAACTCTATGGCGAGGCTGCGCCGGCTGCGATCCTGCTCGCCGCGGAGGGCAGGCAGGCGCCGGGGTCCGGCGACGATCCCCTGCCCTACGCAGCCATCATCGCCAAGCCGGTTCCGACACTTTTGGATGCCGTCCGGCGCGTGCTGCACCGCGCCACGCAGCCAGCATCCGATGCGAGATCCCCCGCCGACAATGCCCCAGGCGCGCGTATCCTCCTGGCGGACGACAACGAGATCAACCGGCTGCTGATGGGCACGCTGCTCGAGCAGGCCGGCTACCGGGTCGAGGCGGTCAACGACGGTGACGCGGCCGTCGCCGTAGCCACAGGCGGAAGCTTCGCCCTCATCCT
The DNA here is from genome assembly GCA_965198825.1 of Acetobacteraceae bacterium. Lineage (GTDB taxonomy): Bacteria > Pseudomonadota > Alphaproteobacteria > Acetobacterales > Acetobacteraceae > BOG-908. Next base: position 1,889,304 of record CBDAQB010000003.1, read on the forward strand.
TATGGATATCCAGATGCCTGGCATGGACGGGGTGCAGGCGACGAAAGCGATACGCCGTCTGCCGGGTTCGGAGCGCTCGACACCGATCATTGCGCTGACGGCTAATGCCATGGCCACTCACCGCGATGCCTATCTGAAGGCCGGTATGAACGACTATCTGTCCAAGCCGATCGATCCGGACCGGATGCTGCGCATGGTCGCCGTCTGGGCGGATGTGGGTCAGACCCGGGCCGAAGCCGATGCCAAGGTCACGAGCGGCGCACCAGGCGACGATGTTCAGCAAGATGGGCTTGCGCAGGATGGTAAGAGACCGCTGCTCGATTTGGGGCGTCTGGAAGCGTTGCGCGCGATGCTGCCGCAGGATCAGTTCCACGCCCTGATCGGCCGCTATCTGGAACGCGACGGCCTCGACGGCATCACTGATGCGCTGGACGTCCTCGACCTGCCCAGAACGGCGCGTCTTGCTCATGCTCTGAAAGGCACCAGCGGAAGCCTGGGCGCCTCTCTCGTTCAGCACGCAGCCGCAGAACTCGAGGCAGCATGCGCGGCCGGCGACCGTCAGGCTATCGCCACCGCTCTGAGCGGTTTGTCGCAAATTCAGCGTGAGACGCGCCTGGCGATGCAGGCATGGCTCGCGGCCGAGGCGGCTGGCTAGCTAATCGATGCGCGCCCAGTCGAGGCATACGCCCTAAAAAGTCGTCTCGCTCCTGCTACGATGGCGTGCTTAATACTTCGAACTGTCACACAAATAGATTAAACCAAACGCTACGGCTTGATATCCCCTTCGCCTCTCTGGGTCCCTGTAACGCAATTCGTTACGAACTACGAGAGAGAATGGCGCGCTGGACCACAAATTCGGCTCCCATTCGTCGCCGCATTCATAACGTGAGACAGAACTAATTTACACTGCCGAAACGCAAACTCGTTACGACACTGTGATTCACTGTGGGTTAGAGTTAATGCACAAAATTATGTGGGTTTATTAAGGATTTACACCCTGAAAATTCTTTTCAGTTAATAGACGAAATGGTGGTTTTGCGTTGCACCAAGCAAACCCGTCGGATAATAAATCCCTAACGCCGAGGGCTGGCCATCCAGTCCGCAGCTTCGAAAGTAAGGGATTATAAGTCATGGCGACGGTTACGGTTACAGGCGGACTGGGTAATCCCAGCCTTTCCTTGAAATACGCGGCCAACGACATGGCCTATAAGACCGCTTTCCAATTGGCCGCGACGGTGACGTCGGAATTCGCGAACTCAACGCCTATTATTTATAACAGCTCGACCACGACGAAGGTGCCTGGTGGTTACCTGGTCGTTCCGACGGGCGGCAACGCCAACATCGACGGCCGCGGCTTCGGCGCCATTACGGTAGAGAACGACACAGGCGGCGGCGACACCGTTCTCGGTGGCGGCGCGACCTCGCAGATTGTCCTTGCTGGAAGCGGCGGCCTCGATTTCCAGTCGCAGAACGGCAGCACCACCGTGGTAGCCGGCGGCGGCAACAACTTCATCGACTTCAGCCGCAACAACATGCTCACCAGCAGCGGAACGAATGCGGCTTACACCAGCACCGGCAATGACACGATCATCGGCGGCGGCGGCCTGACCACGATTTCCGCAGGCGCCGGCAACAACATGATCTACACCGAAGGCGGCACCAGCGTGGTGGACGTGTCCGGCACCGACACCATCAAGATGGGCATCGGCGCAGACACGATTAACGTCATGGCCGGCGGCTCGGCCGCGGTTTACGGCAGCGGCTACACCGGTTCGGGCTTTGCACTCGTGTTCAACGGCGGCGATCTCGCCAGCACGGTGAACGGCGGCGAAGGCAGCTTCAGCATCTCGGGCGGCGCCGGCGGCGGCTTCTTCCGCGGTGGTTCTGGCGGCGACAACTACATCAATGGCGGTTCGGGTTCCGCAACCATCCTCGGCGGCGGCAACGGCGACACGCTGATCGGCGGCACGGGCACAGGCGACATCCTCCGTGCGAGCATCGGCAACGAGACGCTGGGCGGCGGAGCAGGAGCGACCGAGTTCCAGTTCTACGACGCCAAGGCCGGCCAGATCATGGGCTCGACCGACACCATCAACGACTTCAACTCCATGGACACCATCAAGCTTCTCGGCTCGGGCGTCGCCGGTGCGATCAGCCTGGCAAACAGCAGCTACACGGTTGCCGGCGGCAGCGCGTCCTTCTCGCTCGAAGACGGCACGAAGGTTGTTCTGCACGGCTACACGGGTGGCGTGGGCACGATCCACTTCACTTAAGACTGGGTTAACCGCCCCTCCTCAGCCAGTTGAACACTGGTTGTGGAGGGGTTTTTCTGTACACGGCTTTCCATGCGACAACAGGCCATGACCGGCCCGTGTCCAATGCCGCCGCATTCCGCTGCGCAGCCTGCGTCACAGGAGGCGCTGGCTCGACATGCCGTCGAAGCAGCCTGCCGTGCGCTCGCCTCAGGCGATGTCGATCAGGCCCTTCCTTGGCTGGAGCGGGCACGCCGGCTGGTGCCGAACGATCCCACCGCAGCGCTTCTCCTCGCCTCGTCGATCGCTGCTTCCGATCCGGTACGCAGCGAAAACCTGCTGCTCGACATGTCGCGCCGGCATCCCAATCATCGAGGCCTGCACATGGCACTTGCCGCCGGCGCCTGCCGCCGTGGCGATGCGACGCTTGCTGCCGCGAGGCTGCACCGACTGCTCGGTGCGGCACCACTTCCAGGCGCCGAATTTGGCGCGTTGGCATCCACGATCGTCCAAGCCAGCGGCTCGCCTGGTTGGGTGGGCCTGTCGAGCGATGGAAGTCTCACGCTATTCGGCAAGCGGGTCACGCTCTTGCTTGATGGGTCGCGCCTGAAACTGCCCTCCCGGTCTGCATCGGACGGCATCAGGCGGATCGTCCTTCCCCTTGGCTGGCAACGGGCGAACATCGTCACGGCCAGCAGCGCCAGCGTGCCTTTGATTGGCAGCCCGATCGACATCAAAGCGCTGTTGCATATCGAAGGCTGCGTCACGCGAGACGGAGATGGGCTGGAAGGCTGGGTCACACATCCGAACGATCCGGACTCTCCTGTAAAGCTCGGACTTTTCCGTGACGGCGACAGCGACGCTTTCATGACCATCGTCGCGGAGGAGGAGATCGCGCTGCCGGAGGGCAATGCCTTGCCGGTCCGGCGCTTCTCTATCGATTCGGCAAGCTTGTTGCGTGCTTCAGCTCACTCTGCCGAGGCCTGCATCTTGCGCGGGCCGAACGGCCAGATCGTTCCTGGCGGAATCATCCTGCCTCGCCGTCCGCGGCGGTCGGCTGGGTCAGCGTCGCGCGGCGCGGTGCGACGCCAGGCGACGGCGCCTCTGGCCATCGTTCTGCCCCTTGCGGGCGAGCTCGCCGACATGGCCGGATTTCTGGAGTCGCTCGCTGGGACCAGCGAAACTACGCGGCCGCTGGTCTTCGCGGTGGCTGCGGGCGAGATACGCAGTGACCTTGCTGCGATGGTTCATGACGCAGGCGTCACGCTTCTGCCTGGCCCGGTGCGAAGCGTGCCCGCGGCGCTCGATGCCGGCTTGCGTCATGTTCTCGCATGCGCCGAGCCAAGGGACGTCCTCGTGCTCGATGCCCCCTGCCCGCTTCCGCCCGAATTGCTGGCGGGCCTGACCGCTGCACTACGCGCCGCGCCTGACATCGGCATCGCCCAGCCGGTCACAGGCCACGCGCACGCGGCGGGGCGCGCAGGCCTGTTGCAGCCGGTCGATGCCGTCGTTTCGCATTGTGTCGCGATCAGCCACGCGTGCCTGGCCGGCATGCACGATACCGGCGCGCCGCTCCTGCGTCATGATCGTTTCGTCACCGGTGCTGCGGCGCTCACCGAATTTTCCTTGCGTGCTGCGCACGAAAGTTGGCGATCGGTGCTGGCCGGTGACGCTCATCTGCCGCCAGCCCCGCTGCTGGAGTCCGATCTCGTGGAAGCAGCGTTGGCCACACGCGACGCCGCGACTCTGACTCTGCTGCATCCAAATGCCGCACGCGCGCTGGCCCGGGCGGCCGACACGAACGCTGCACTTCATCGGCAACTCGCCATCTCCGCCTGGAAAAAAGGCCCGCACCGGCCGTCCGTCATTCTCGTCACGCACGCGGATGGCGGCGGCGTCGAGCGCGTCGTGCGTGAACGGGCGAAGTCGCTCCAGGCGGAAGGCAAGCGCGCCATCGTCATACGGCCAGCGACAAGCGCCGGCGGACAGCAGGCGTGGTCTGCTTCGGATGATGCAGTGTTCGCGCATTCCATTCTGCTTTTTCGGGCCCCTGACGAATTGGAACTGCTCGAGGATTTGCTTCGCGCCTGCAGGCCTGTCCTGGTCGAGCTGCATCACGCCGCAAGCCATACCGCGGACATCGCCGGCCTCGCGCGGCGATTGGGCGTTCCCTACGACTTCTTCGGGCATGATTACGCGGAAATCTGCCCGCGCGTTACGCTCGTGGGAGGCGCCGGGCGCTACTGCGGCGAACCTTCCGACGTCACGGAGTGCGACGACTGCATCGCCGACCATGGCGCGCGAATCGGCGCCGGAAGCGGTGCTGAAACCGGCATGCGCGAATCAGTGGCCGCACTCAGGGCTCGCTCGGGCTTGATGCTGCAAGGCGCCAGAAGGGTCGTTGTCCCCTCGGCGGACGGAGCGCGCCGGCTTCGACGCTATTTTCCCTCGCTCTCCCCCATCGTCAGCCCCTGGCAGGACGACAGGGAGCTTGCGAAGGACGTGCCGCGGTCGCCTTTTCGCGCAGCCGGTCGCACCAACCGGGATCCCATCACGGTTTGCATCGCGGGTGCGTTGGGACAGGACAAGGGTTATGAGGTTATCCTGGCCTGCGCACGCGACGCCGCGCGCCGCAAGCTTGACGTCGTTTTCACACTCGTAGGCCACACCATCGATGATGCCCGATTGCTCGACACCGGCCGCGTCTTCATCACCGGCCGCTATCAGGAGGAAGAAGCCGTGGCGCTGATCCGTGCCCAACGCGCCGACCTGGGCTTCCTGCCCTCTGTCTGGCCGGAAACCTGGTGCTATGCGCTCTCCGCCCTTTGGCAGGCCGGTCTGTGGACCCTGGCTTTCGCACTCGGGGCGCCGGCTGAGCGCATCGCGGCAACCGGCGCGGGCCGCACCGTTCCTCTCGGCATGCCGGCGGCACGCCTGAACGACTACATGCTCGGCCTTGTGCCGGCCTCGGGAGCCGCTTCGCGGCGTCTGGCGGCGTCGCATGGCTGAGATTCAACGACGGGGCCGCGCGCCTGCCCCCGCCGCCGCGGCACCCGCTCCTGCCAGGAAGCAGGAGGCCGAACGCCCACGCATGGTCGAGCCCGCACCGGCGTCGGACGTGCGCATGGAGGTCACCGCGCAGGTGCTGAACCTGAACCCCGGCCTCTACGCCGTGGAAGTGGCGCCAGCACAGCGCGACCAGATGATGAAGCTGGAGACGGGGCTGGCACTGCCTTGCGCCCGGCTCGATCCGCTGCCGCCGACCGGGCCGGGGCGCGCCTTCGTCTCCGTGCTCTCCGAAAGCTCGCTTCTCATGCCCGGGTCGCACCCGGCTTTCGTGCGTGTGTCAGGCGGCGTCGCGATGGCGCTGCTGACCGTTTACAAGATGGTGGGGCCGCACCTTCCGCCTGAGGTTCGCATCCGGCTGATTGGCGCTGCCGACCTCGATCCCGCCATACGCGCCGAAATCGAGCCGGCGGCGCATTCGCTGCCACTCACCGTGCTGGTGCATATCGAGCAGCATGGCGACCTCACCGCACCTGGTGGTCAATGGGCGATAGCACCCGGCCGCGGCGGCCGCGCCATCGAAGGGTTCGCCATCATGCCGGGCGGCGAGATCAGCGCCGACCAGATCGAATATCAGGCTTTGCTCGGCCAGGACTGGACGTCGCCCTGGACGGCAGGCGGGGAGTTCTGCGGCAGCCGCCAAATGGCACTGCCGCTGCTCGGCGTTCGCGTCAGGCTGCGCGCCGAGGCAGAGGCGCGTTTCCGCCTCGAGGTTTCGGGGCGCTATGCAGGCGGCGAGATCGTCCAGGTGAACGGCGGCGAACTTTGCCGCAACACCGCCGGCACGCCGCTCGAGGGTCTGCGTGTCGCCGTGCTGCCCAAGTCCACGCCGACAGCGGCACCGCCTTCCCGTGGGGCGGCGCGCGGGCCTGCTGCCGCCGCGGAGGCGGCGCAGCGGCGGCCGAAGCCGGGCCGGCCCCGCTCGTGACGGCGGCAGGCCACCGCCGCGCCTGCGATCTTTCCACACCGGACGACCCTGCGTTGCGGTAGAAGGAGACGATGGACGACGACTCCAGCGGCCTGCGCCAGCCTGTGACCGGCCCAGCCTCGACGACGAGCCTCGAGCCGATGCCGGGCGGGCCGGGAGCTTATCGTCCGGCCGATACGGGACCGCGCGATTGTTTCCTGCAGACCTCGTCACAGGACGGCGCGCAGCCAGGCTTCTTCCGCGAAGCCGTGGAGGCCATCGTCGTGGCCCGCGGCGGCGGCATCATGATCCTGGGCTGGTGCGACGATCGCGACATGCCGCTCGACGCCATCACCGTCTCGAGCGCCACCTGGCGTGTGACGTTCGACGCCCGCAGCATGGTCCGCGTGCGCCGGCCTGACATCGAAGCGAGTGGCACGCAGTCGCCTTATGCCCTCGGCTTCTTCGGCCTGATCACCGCGCCCGCGCTGCGCGACACGCCGGACGTGCTGCAATGCTCGATCCAGGTTCGCAATGGTGCCGCCGCTCCGCGCGACGTGCCTGCGCGAAGCGTTTCTCCAGCGGAACTGCGCGACCTGGTGCTCGGTTATCTGGCGGCCGCCGTGTTCTTCGGCAATCCGCACATCGAAGGTGCAGCCTGCCTCGAACGCGGCCTTGGCAACCAGATCATTGCGCTGAACCGCGAAGTCGTGCGCCGGGTCACGGCATCACGCCATGTCGAGCGTTTCGGCACGGTGCGCCGTCAGCCGAAGGGCTCCATCGTGGTGTGCCTCTACGGCAAGCCCGAGTTCGTGTTCCTGCAGAACTGCCTGTTCGCCGGCCTTCCGGGTATCGAGGACTATGAACTGATTTATGTCTCCAACAGCCCGGAGCTGTCGGAGACCCTGCTGTCGGACGCCCGCGCCAGCCAGGCGATTTACGGCATTAACCAAACGGTTTTGTTGCTGTCAGGCAATGCAGGTTTTGCAGCCGCCAACAATGCCGGCATCAGCGGCGCGCTGGGCCGGCGCATCCTGATGGTCAACCCGGACGTGTTCCCGCGCCAGCTCGATTGGGCCGCCCGGCACTCGGCGCTCTGCGCGGACCTTCCGGCAGCACAGACGCGCCTGTTTGGCGTGCCGCTTTACTACGACGACGGCTCGCTCATGCATGGCGGCATGTATTTCGAGCTCGACAGCGCCGTCTCGCTGCATGGCGACGCCATCGAACGCAGCCGCATGGTGCGCGTGGAGCATTACGGCAAAGGCTCGCCCGAGTGGTCCGGCTCGCATGTCAGCCCGCGCCCGGTTCCCGCGGTCACCGGCGCATTCATGTCGGCCGACCGTGCGTGGTTTGAACACCTGGGCGGGTTTTCCGAAGATTTTGTCTTCGGGCATTACGAAGATGCCGATCTCTGCCTGAAAAGCCTGGAGAAGGGCACGCCAACCTGGCTGCACGATCTTCGCCTTTGGCATCTCGAAGGAAAGGGATCGATCAGGCGTCCTCATCACGAAGGCGGCTCGCTGGTGAACCGCTGGAATTTCACGCGACGCTGGTCGCAGATGATCGCTGGCGGCTTGACCGGCCCGTCGCCGAGCCATCCGCTCATGGCCGCCGCCGCTGTGCAGGCTTCCGCCACTATCGCGGCACTTGCCATTCCGCCAGTGCCTTCTTCGTCGGCGTCGCCGCTCGCATCCGGACCTCGCCGCGGCAGGGTGGCGAAGCCTGCCGCCATGCGGTCCTGACGGCACGATTTTGAAAGTTCTCCTAGCCAGCCTCTTTCATCCGGAACTCGTGCGTGGCGGTGCGCAGCAGATCTGCTACGAACTCTTCGAAGGGCTCAAGCTGCTGCCCGATGTCGAGCCTGTCCTGCTCGCCGCCATCGACCCGACGCATGCCACCTTCTACAAGGCGGGCGCCTGCATCACCGGCTTCGACGGCAGGCCGAACGAATTCCTGTTCCTCAGCCGCGACTATGATTTCTGGTGGCACAAGAACAGCGACAGCAGGCTGCTCGAGGCCTACGCCGAATTCCTGCGGGAAGTGAAGCCGGACGTGGTGCACTTCCATCATTTCGTGTTGTTCGGCCTCGATCTTATCACCTTCACCCGCCGTATCCTGCCGCATGCCCGCATCGTCTTTACGCTGCACGAATTCATGTCCATCTGCGCTGCCAACGGCCAGATGCTGCGCGTTCAGGATGGCTCGCTATGCCATCGCGCCAGCCCGGTGCGCTGCAACCAATGCTTCCCTGAGCACGGCCCGGAAATCTTCTTCATGCGAGAAATGTGGGTGAAGCGGCATTTCGACAACGTGGACGCGTTCACCACGCCTAGCCGCTACATGACCAGGCATTTCACCGACTGGGGCATCGCGCCCTCCCGGCTTACCTGCGTCACCAATGGCCAGCGCGATTACAGCCTCGGCGAGCAGCCTCCCGCTTACCACGGCCGGCGCGTGCGCTTTGGTTTCTTCGGGCAGTTGATCGACAACAAAGGCGTCTGGCTGATCCTGCAGGCGGTCAGCCAACTCCGCGCAGAAGGCTTTGGAGATTTCATCGTAGAAATCAACGGCGGCAACATCGCCCTCGCGACCGAGGAGCGCCGACTCGAAATCGAAGCGTTCCGCGCTGCCGAGGAAGCCCTGCCCTACGAGCAACGGCGCGTCGTCTTCAACGGCACTTACGAAGTGGACCAGCTTCCCGCCCGCATGGCGCGCATCGATTGGTGCATCGTGCCATCCGTCTGGTGGGAGACCTTCGCCCTTGTCGTCTCCGAAGCCTGGATGTTCGGCCGTCCCGTGATCGCTTCGGACATCGGCGCCATGCGCGAACGGGTGACGCATGGCAAGGACGGCCTGCTGTTCTCGGCAGGCAGCGCGCGCGCGTTGGCCGAAACCATGCGGCGCGCCATGACCGAGGAGGGGCTGTGGGATCACCTGGCGGCAGGGATCGTGGCGCCGCCGTCGCGTGATGTCATGGTGAGCGAGATGTTGGAGGTTTATGCGCGGGCTGGGGTTTTTCGGGAGGCTGTTGCTTAGGGAAGGAAGGTCTTCTTTTTTGAAAAAAAGAAGCAAAAAACTTTTACTTGTTTGGGCTGGGCCTTTGTCACTGTCTCGGTCCCCGGGTCCAAAAGTTTTTTGCTTCTTTTTTTCAAAAAAGAAGACCTTTCTTCACTCGCTAAAATAACTCTCCCACCCATACCCGAACATCGCCATCATGGGCGAAGCAAGGCTTGTGATCGCCTCGACATCCTCCTCCTGCACGCGAGGAAGATCGGTGACCAGAAGCGGCGGCGGCGCATGGCCGGCGTCGTCGGCGCCTTGAGTGAGGCTTTCGGTGAGTGCTGCCGACGTGGCGGCATCGAGGGCGAGCAGGTCGGCGATCGCGAACGCGGCGTTGCCCGGATTATGATGAAGCTCGAATTGATCGATGGTGATGGCGTTCTTTCCAACGCGATCGCGCACTTCCGACCAGGCCTGCATTTCGCGGGTCCAGTTCCCGACATGCTCGCGCAGAGGGCGGCCGGGGTCGGCGGCGCCGCGGGCGGCCACGCTCTCCATCATGCGGCTGCCTATGAAGATGAAGCGCGCCTTCGGCCAAATGGCACGCATGGTGGCGACCGACTGAATCGCGGCCAGGCCCGGCGTATTGTCCAGCCAGTCCACCCCTTGAGGGAATTGCTCCGCCATGGCCCTGGCGAACATCCGGCGGATGCCGCGCTGGAAGTATGCGGCGTCGATATGCCTGATCATCGCGTCCGCGCCTGCGGTGGCGAGCCCCTGGCGGTAGAACTGGCCGGTGACGCGTATCAATTGTTGAGCCAGAGGAAGCAGGCGGCCCTGCATTGTCCCTGCCATATGCGCCTCGTGGATCAGGCTGTAGGCGACCCGGTCCGCCGCAGTGGGGGCGTTGCCGAGGATGAACAGCGGCGCGGCGCTACGCTCCCCTGGCTTGCCGGTGCGCGCCTGGTCTGGCGTGGCGCCCGGAGCGCCTTCGGTGTGCTGGGTGTCGGCGTTGTCGTCGGCGGCTTCTGTCATCGGGAGGGCATCGTCCGCCTCAGGACTGAGCACCGCAGACGGCGTTTCGTCGGCCGTTGGAAGGGGCAGCGGCTCTGTCAACTCGGCCGCGGGCTCGACATGCCCATAAGGCGGCGGTTCCACTCTGGCAGTTTCGCGGGCGTGCCCGTCGCCCGGAGCCTCCTGCTCAATGTCGGGCGTTGGCGTCAGGAGCCGGGACAGGAGGGACCGTAATGCCATTGAAGCTGAAAAACCTTTCGGCCTGAACCGCTTTGTCCGGGCGGGCAAATGGCGCCGATCCTATACCGAAAGCGTTAAGAGCCGGCAAACCCAGGGATGGCTTGTGATGTTGCGGGGCTTGGACGTGCGCGGTATAGGAGCCGCCCGGTAAGCCGACGTAGCTCAGTGGTAGAGCAACTGATTCGTAATCAGTAGGTCGGGAGTTCGACTCTCCCTGTCGGCACCATCAGCTTCAGCGAATCAGGCCGTGGATCAAGTGCTGGAGCGGCTGGGACAGGCCTGGAAGTAGCGCGGTCCGAAGGCGCTACGTGACCTGTGAGCGCGAGGTATGGCCGTCTAGGTATGCTTTCTGAGCACGCTCCCGCGGCTTAGTGACGAGACGCGCCCATCTGCATTGGCTTACCCGATCATTAAGTGTGTAATAAGCGGTGAAATGCACGCTCAGACAGAAGCTAAGCCGAGCTATCACTATCCTGAGTTGTTCCGGAGCACTAATTGTTGGGTATCCCAGTACTCGGTGGGTCGGCTTCAATCAGCCCCGGGCCCCAATCCACCACGGGCCAGGAATGCCAAGATATGGCGCTGATCGTCGTCGTCGATGACAGGAACACCAACAGGCTGATCTTCTCGCGCCTGGCCGCCTCCATCAAGGAAGGCGCTGTCGTGGAGGCGTTCAGCGACCCGGCCCTGATGCTGGAATGGATCAAGTCGCATGCGCCCGACCTGGTCATCACCGACTACAAAATGCCCGGCATGGACGGCGCGGAATTCATACGCCGTCTGAGGGCCCTGCCGGAAGGCGTTGATGTTCCTGTCATCGTCATCACCGCCTACGAGGACCGCGACTTCCGGCTGCGTGCGCTCGATGCCGGCGCCACCGACTTCCTGCAGAGCCCGGTTGACCACCAGGAGTTCGTCACGCGGGGGCGCAACCTCCTCAACCTTGGCCAGCAGCAGAAGCTGATACGCGACAGGGCCGAAGGCCTGCAGCGCGAATTGCAGAAAAGCGAGCAGTCGCGCGAAATCGCCATACGCGACAGCCGGCTCCGGCTGGTCCAGGTCATCGACACCATCCCGGCCCTGATCAGCGCGGTGGACGAGGACGGCCGGCGCGTCTTCGTGAACCAGTTCGGCGCCACCCTGCTGCCTGCGACACCGCCCAACGCGCGCCCGAAACTCGGCAAGCGCGACGCTCAGGTCCTGCGGACCGGCGCCCCCATCGAGGGCTACGAAGAGGACATCATCGACCGGGACGGCAAGCACCGCACCTTCCTGACAAGCAAGTTCCCGTTGCAGACAGAGGGGGCTGCGCGGACCGTGCTGACCACCTCGTTCGACATCTCCGAGCGGCGCCAGGCAGAGCAGGCGATGCGGCACCTGGCGCACCATGACACGCTCACCGGCCTGCCGAACCGCCTCCTCCTCAACAGCGTGCTGACAGCCGAGCTCGCGCGGTCGGCCGCGACAGGGCGCAGCTTCGCCCTGCATTTCATCGACCTCGACCGCTTCAAGAACATCAACGACGGTTTCGGGCACGAGCATGGCGACAAGCTGCTGTGCGAAATCGCCGCCCGCCTGTCGCTCGCCATACGTCGCGGCGACAGCGTCGCGCGGCTAGGAGGCGACGAGTTCGCCATCGTTCAGACCGATGTCGCCAATGCGGAGGAGGCGCAGAACTTCGCCGACCGGATCATCGCCGCCGTCTCGCAGCCGTTCGAAATCGAGCACCACGCCGCCACCATCAGCGCCAGCATCGGCATCACGCTCGCACCTGCCGACGCAGGCACCGCCGAGCAACTCCTGAAGAACGCCGATCTCGCCATGTATCGCGCCAAGCGGGAGGGAAGGAGCTGCTGGCGTTTCTTTGCGGCCGAAATGCAGACGCTGGCCCGCGCCTCGGTCCTGCTGGAAATCGACCTTCGCCTCAGCATCGAGCGCGGCGAGTTCATGATGTGCTACCAGCCGCAGGTGGACGTGCAAACCGGCCGCGTGGTCGGCGCCGAAGCGCTGCTGCGCTGGCAGCGGCCAGGCCACGGACTGGTTTACCCGCACGAATTCCTGACCCTGGCGGAGGACACCGGCCTGATCGTGCCGATCAACCGCTGGGTCGTGCGCGAAGTCTGCCGACAGGCGGCCGAGTGGGCCGATGCCGGAACGCCCATCCAGGTCGGCATCAACATCTCCTCCGCTGTGTTCCACGGCGACAATCTTCGCGAACTGATTGTCGATACGCTGCACCAGAGCGGCCTCGATCCTTCCTTGCTGGAGCTGGAACTGACCGAGAGCACGCTGCTGGAGAACCAGCGCGAGGTCGCCGGCGACCTCCACGCTTTGCGCCGGATGGGCGTGCGCGTCGCCATCGACGATTTCGGCACGGGCTACTCTTCGCTGGCCTATCTGCAGCGCCTGCCGATCGACCGGCTGAAGGTGGACCGCTCTTTCATCCAGGATCTCGATGACAGCGCCAACGGCACCGCCATCGTGGATGCCGTCGTCGGCATAGGCAGGAGCCTCGACATGGAGGTCATGGCAGAGGGCGTGGAGACGTCCAAGCAGCTCAGCCGGGTCATCGCGTCGGGCTGCCGCTACGTGCAGGGATGGTATTTCAGCAAGGCGCTGCCGCCGGACGCCTTTGCGGCCTATCTCGCTTCCGGCCTCGCCATGCCGCTCGTCGAAGCAGAGTGAGTTCGGGCTCACCTCGAGGCCTAGGGCCAATGACCTATCGCCTCGGTGGTGGAATACGCGGCCGCCGGGCTTCATAAAGATGGGGAATTATCCAGGACAAACCGTTGCGATGTCGCCGCCGAAAATATCGGTGCCGTCCGCCGAGACGGGACAGGCAGGCTCCCGCCAGGGCAGCAGGCTGAGGGCGCGCGCGCAGAAGCTGTTCTCTGGCATTCCCCAGCCTGTCCGCGGCGACTACGTGATGGCGCTGAACCGGCTGACCGCCGGCTGCCTCATGCTTCTGGCGACCGCCTTGCTGGGCGACGCGCTGCCGTTCTCCCGCTGGGGAATACCGATCCTGCTTTGGGAAGGCTGCGGCGTCGCCCTGCTCGCGCAGCTCATGCTTGCGCCGCACGCAGCCGAGACAAGGCGCCTTGCAGCCATCGCCATCGACGCGGCCGGCGCCACCATCATCATGATCGCCGGCGGCGAAGCGACCGCCTTCATCTATGTGGTTTATCTCTGGATCATCATCGGCAACGGCTTCCGCTTCGGCAAAGTTTATATCTTCGGCGCCTCGCTCGCGAGCATCGTCGGTTTCTCGATAGGCATCCTGGTCACGCCATTCTGGCGGGCGCACCTTGGCCTCTCCTTCGGCCTGCTGTTCGGCATCGTCGTTCTGCCGGCCTATTCCTTTGCTCTCATCAAGCAGATTGCCGAAGCCCGCCGCCTCGCCGAACGCGCTGACCACGCGAAAAGCCTGTTCCTCGCCAGCATCAGCCACGAGCTCCGCACGCCTCTGAACGCCATCATCGGCACCGCAGAGCTGCTCGGCGAAACCTCGCTCACCGGCGACCAGTCCGACATGATCTCGACGATCGCCAGCGCCGCCGACGGGCAGCTCTCTCTGGTGCGCGACGTGCTGGAATATTCGCGCATCGAGGCGGGCCACGGCCGCATCGAGGCGGCCGGCTTCGACCTCGCCGAACTCTTCAGCGTGGTGCGCGCCATCATCGCCGTCGAAGCCCGGCGCAAGGGCCTGCTGATCAACGGCTACATCACGGCGCGTACGCCGCTGCGCCTGCTCGGCGACGAGCGCCACCTGCGTGAAGTGCTGCTGAACCTCTGCGAGAACGCCATCAAGTTCACCGCCGCAGGCTCGGTCACGATCGCCGCGGACGGCATCGATACCGGGGATGGCCGCGTCCGCTTGCGCATCGAGGTGGCCGACACCGGCATCGGCATCGCCCCCGAGTCACGCCAGAACATCTTCGAACTCTTCACCCAGGCGAATGCCACCATTCTCGACCGTTTTGGCGGCACCGGCCTTGGGCTTGCCCTCTGCGAACGGCAGGTGCGGCTGATGGGCGGCGCCATCGGCGTGGAGAGCGCACCGGGTGCAGGCAGCATCTTCTGGGTCGATCTGACTCTGGTACGTGGGGCCGAGGCCGAAGCGCCCATACCTGCCATCGACATGCTGGCCATTCCCGAGGCAGGCGATTGGAGCGCAACGCTCGGCGCACGCCTCACGCTGGCTGCGTCCGCGCCGTCCGCCCGTGCCGCGCACCTGTCGAAACCGTATGTGGCCTTCGTCGAGGAAGGCAGCGCCATTCAGCCGCGCGCCGGTGCGGATGCCGCCGTCGAGGTGGCGCAGGCGGCATCCACCGGCCTGCCTGGGCGATGGACGCGCGAGCATTTCGTCACTTCCGTGACGGCACAAAGCAGCGTCGAGGACCTCGGCCGCGCAGCTCGCATCGCGGCCGCCCTGGCGGTCAAACGAGGATCCCGCACGGCCGGCGCATCGCAGCCCGCGGCACCTCCTGCCAACGCGGCGCCATCGCCCTGGGCCGCCATGGCGGGCGTACGCGTACTCGTCGCCGACGATAATCCGATCAACCGCACCATCGTCTCGCGCATGCTGGAAGGCGCCGGCCTGATCGCGGTGCAGGCGGCAGATGGCGAACAGGCGCTTATGCTGATGACCGATGGTGCCGCCGACGCCGCCCTGCTGGACGTGAACATGCCAGTCATGGACGGCATCGAGGCCGCCCAGTTCTACAATTTCTCTGCGCCCGCCGCGCGCATTCCCCTCATCGCCCTCACCGCGGACGCAAGCCCCGAGACACACGAACGCTGCCTGCGCGCGGGCATGACAGCCTGCCTGGTCAAACCCGTGCGCACCGCCGAGCTGCTTGGCGCCATCGCCGACGCCTTGCCGAACCTTCCCCGCGACATCCCGCCGCCGCCGAGGCTGGCAGAGCTGCTGCCATTCCGGCCGACGGCGGTTTCCGTAACGCTCGACTTTGCCACTCTGGCGGACCTGCAATCGCTCGGCGGCGCCGCGTTCGTGGAGCAGCTGGTCGAGGAGTTTCGCGAGGATGGCGGAGCCGTGCTCGAGCAATTGGAGCAGGCCGGCGTCGCGCGCGACATCAAGGCCTTCCGCACCCTCGCCCACTCGCTTTGCAGTATCGCAGCGAACGTCGGCGCCCGCTCGCTGCGCGATCTTTGCGTGCCCTGGAAGGATATGTCGGAGGCGGCATTGAATAGGGACGCAGCCGCGCTTGTCGCTGCCGTTCGAAGGGAGTGGGACGTTACGCAGGGTGAGCTGGCGCGGCATGTGGCGGATGCGCCTCGGTCGGCGCATGGGTAGGAGGGAGGAAGGACTTCTTTTTTGAAAAAAAGAAGCAAAAAACTTTTACACGCTTAGGCCCGGCACTTCCTCAATCTCGGTCCCACATTGCAAAAGTTTTTTGGTTCTTTTTTTCAAAAAAGAACTGCTTCCTTTCTTTACTCAGCAGCGATCTGCAAATGCGCCTGCTGCTTCCGGCTTCGATCCTGAGCAGCAACGAGGTGATGCATGCGCCGCAGGTCGCGTTCGCTGAGGTTCATCGCCGTATCGACCCAGATATCGGTGACGTCACGTAGCGTCTCGAGGCTGACCGGGCTTACGACGCGTCGCGCCTTGTAGATGGCGGCGTGCGCGGCGTGGCGCGACTGATTGCGCATGATGTAGGCCCGCACGGCGTTTTCGCCTTCGCCATCCTCGGCCAGCACATCGACAATGCCCATGTCGTGCATTGCCGCGGCGGTGAATACTTCACCGGAGAGGATCATTTTGGTGGCGGCTGCGGAGCCGATGCGGCGGGTCAGGAAGGCGTGTGCGCCCATGCCCGGG
The DNA here is from genome assembly GCA_965198825.1 of Acetobacteraceae bacterium. Lineage (GTDB taxonomy): Bacteria > Pseudomonadota > Alphaproteobacteria > Acetobacterales > Acetobacteraceae > BOG-908. The sequence continues at coordinate 1,905,625 of CBDAQB010000003.1, forward strand.
AACAGGTTCATCAGCACTTCAGGCAGGCCGAAACGGGCGCGGCGTTCGGCAACCAGAACGTCGCAGGACAGCAGGCTTTCGAAGCCTCCGCCCAGCGCCTCGCCTTGCGCCAGCCCGATGCTGATGGCGCTGCCACCATAGCCTGTGGAGTTCTGGTGGCTGATTTCCACACAAGAGTAGGCATACTCACGCAGGCCTTCGCGGTCGCCCGCCTGGATGTGCCTGGAAAAAACAGTGAGGTCACCGCCGAGATTGAAGATGCCCGGCGTGTGCGATCCCAGAACGACCCAGCCGACGGGGGCCGCCGCTTCGCCGCGCCGTCGCACGGCGAGTGCGGCGATTTGGCGCTGAACATCGTTCAAATCCGCAAGCAGGCTCGTCGTGAAGCTCGGCCTGCCCTGTGGCTTCAGGAAGCACCAGAAGATGCGGTCTTGTTCTTCGTGAACGCAGTCGAGATTGCCATAGGACGCTGGCAACAAACGGGGGAAATCAACCGCCGAAATTTTTTCTGACCGGTCTTTGCTTGGCAGAACAGGATTAATGCAAGTCATTCGACGCTCCAATCGATGTGGCCGGCAATGAAGTGGATCGGCCGCTTTGCGCACGATCTGCGCGCAACGGCATTATGTGACCTACTTTCCGCGCGGTGGGAGCGAGTAAATGAGAAGTTTCACAGTCAACGGTGGTTGCTAACCAGGTTGTGATAATTTAGCGACGCCTGAATTTCGCAACGTTATTATTAAAGTGAGACACTCTAGTGAAGATCAACTTTGAGTTGTATTCGAAGCCGGACTGATAACTAGTTTGTTGTTGTAACGTCGCGCAACTACCTCGGCGCGCAGGCACGGTTCAACCCGTGGCGCAGCCAAAATACTCACGTGCCGGCTCGTTGTATCGATCCCGGAAGGGTTGTATTTTTCGCGCAACTTCTACTTTTCTGGCCCGCACTCGTTGCCAGGAGTTGGTGAAGTGGCGAGGGCGTGCGCCTCAGGACGCATCCGAGTCGCTCAACTGCAAACGCAAAGTGCGCCTGCAACCTAGTCACAGAAGGATGCAAAGCATCCCAAAGCTGAGCCACGTGAAAATTCGTTGGGCCGAGTAAACTGGCGTGGTTTTGCCGAGCATCGAAGCGGAGCCGACCTCCATGGTCGGTGAGCATCGGAGCGCAGGAAACCGCGTCAGATGGCCGGCCTGGTAGAATCCTCAGAAGGTGACGGCGGTTTTCAGATCTAGCACCACGGCATTGCGTATCTCGTTCGTGCCGGCCGGGTGCCAGATATACTGCACGCCAGGCCGCAGGTTGAGCCAGCCGGTCACCTGAACGCCGTAATTCACCTCGAGCGCATATTCCTGGCTCGTGAGCGGCGAAGGAATGCCTTGCCGGACGAGCGCCTGCTCCGCGCCTCGCAGCGCGCCGTTGAGGGAAGCGGCAATGAAGCCCACAGACAGCGTGTCCGCGTCGCGGTTATGGAAGGTGCCGTAGCGCACGACGCCCGCTTCGCCATAACGGTTAACCAGAGCGGTTTCGCGGTCGCCCCATTCGAACGCCGCGAACACCACCGTGCCGCGCTTGGCGTTATTGGGATCCTTCTGGATGGTCTGGTCCGCCAGCAGCCAGCCGCCGCTACGGCCGGTATGCAGGGGAACGTTCAGATCGCTGAGGCCGCCCTGGTCAGGCACCGAGACGCGGCCGATCGAGCCTGCCACGCCGGAGCCCGAGGTGTTGTCGTAATAGCCGCCCACCCGGTAGTTGCCGACATAACCGCCGTGGTTCACCACGATGCCGGTCTCGGCCACGGTGATGACGCCGGTCGAGCCATCGATGCCGAGTTTGAAGCCGTTCTTCGACAGATAGAGGGTGGGGTTCACCTCGTAGGCGCCGGCTTCGACATAGACATTCTTCGCCGGGTAGGTTTTGACACGCGCGCCCCAGGAGGACGCCGGATAGGCGATCTCGCCGCTGTCGTTGAGCGGCGCCGCGATGGGCTCGCCGCAGATCGCGTTGTTCTGAAAATTGCAGTAGAGCGCGGTGCCGAAATAGACCGGCGAGGAGGCGAAATCCTGCTCGATGTTCAGGCGGCCGCCTTCCACATCGACCAGGCCGCCGAACAGTTGCTGCTCGTAGGAGAGCTCGGTGATTCGGACAGTCTGCCCGTCGCCGTAGATCTCCTGCACGGTGAGCAGGTTACCGATGTCGTTCTTGGAGACGGAGCTACCCGCGCGCTGGGTGATCAGCGCGTGGAACGTGCCGCCATCCCAGCCGAGGAGCTTGCTGTCCAGGTCGAAGCCAAAGTGGATTTCCTGCGCATAGCCGCCGCCCTGCGAGCGGCCTCCCACCGGGTTGCCCGAGGCTTCGCCAACCTGTCCGCCGGTGAAGCTCAGCCCGTCCGGGATCGCGAAAGGCGTTCCTATGGTGGCGGCGACAAGTCCATCGGCATGGGCCAGAGCTGTGGACGCCAACAGGCAAGCAGCCGAAACCAGAAGACGCATCGTATCGTGACCTCCGTCAGGCGTTGACCGCCTTTGTGTGATTCGCGCAAAACTGGCACCAAAAGACGCCATACGAAATCCGTATGCGAATACAATAATAACCTTTCGGGAGCTGCCGCGTGAATTTTACCATCCTGGCGGCGCTGGCGTCATTAGGCGGACTGCTGTTCGGCTATGACACGGGCGTCATCTCCGGTGCGCTGCCATTCATCAAGCGCGATTTCACCCTGAGCGCCGGCATGGAAGGCGTGGCCACCAGCGCCGTGCTCGTGGGCGCCACATTGGGCGCGGCTTTCGCCGGCTTCCTCTCCGACAGGTTCGGCCGGAAGCTGGTCATCCTGTTCGTAGCGGCTCTCTTCGTCGTGGGCGCGCTTGGCTCGGCCTTCGCACCCTCGCTGAGCATCCTGCTGGCGGCGCGCGCCGTCGTGGGTGTCGCGATCGGCGTCGCCTCCATGCTGACGCCGCTCTACCTTGCCGAGATCGCGCCGAAGGAGCGCCGCGGCGGCATCGTGTCGCTGAACCAGTTCTGCATCACCTTCGGCATTCTCGTCTCTTACCTCGCCGACTACTCGCTCACCGGTGCGGCGGGGAATTGGCGCTGGATGCTCGGCCTCGGCGCGGTGCCTGGCGCCATCCTGTTCATCGGCATGCTGTTCCTGCCGGAGAGCCCGCGCTGGCTCGCCGGGCAGAACCGCACCGGCGAGGCGCGCGAGGCGCTGAAGGATTTGCGCCCTGGGACCGATGTCGAGGGGGAGCTCGCCGAGCTGCGCACCGATGTCCGCAAGGAGGGCAGCATTGCGGTGCCATGGAGCGAGCTGTTCAAGAGCGGCGCCCGCCTGCCTGTCATCGTCGGCATATCGCTCGCCGTGTTCCAGCAGGTCACCGGCATCAACACCGTGATCTACTACGCGCCGACGATCTTCCGCTCGGCCGGCATGGCGTCCGACTCGGTGTCGATCCTGGCCACGGCCGGCGTCGGCCTGGTGAACGTGATCATGACCGTCGTCGCCATGGCGCTGCTCGACCGCGCCGGCCGCCGGCCGCTTCTGCTCTGGGGGCTGGGCGGCATGATCGTCATGCTCCTGGTGCTCGCCGGCGGCTTCGCGTTCGGTGCGCACGGCGCGGTGGCTTACCTCACCGTGTTCTCGGTCGCCGCGTATGTCGGGTTCTTCGCCATCGGCCTGGGGCCGGTGTTCTGGCTGCTGATTTCGGAGATCTTCCCCCTCGCCGTGCGTGGGCGAGGCATGGGCGTTGCTTCAGTGGCGAACTGGGGTTCGAACTTCCTGGTCACGCTGATCTTCCCGCCGCTTGTCGCCGCCCTGGGAAGTGCGGCCGCCTTCCTGATGTTCGCCGTGCTGAGCATGGCCGCCTTCCTGTTCACCCTTCGCGTGGTGCCCGAGACCAAGGGCCGCTCGCTGGAGGAAATCGAGCACCAGCTGGGCGCCGTCGCTGCCGAGTAGCGCCGCCGCCTCGACCCCGGACGGCGGCATGTTGATCGTGCAGCCCCGTCCGGGGATCGGCGACCTGATCTGGCATTTACCCCTGATCCATGCGCTCGCCGGCGCAAATCCAGTCGATCTCATGACCAAACGAAGCACGGCGGCCGACGTGCTGCTCGCCGGCGACCCATCCATCCGGCGCATCATCTGGCTGGACCGCAACCCGCCTAACCGCCGCGGCCGCCACGATGGCCCCCTCGGGTTCGCCCGCCTGGTCGGCGAGATGCGCGCCCTGGGAACCACGTCGTCCGTTCTGTTGCACCAAAGCACGAGCCTTGCCGCAGCCCTGGCCGCCGCCCGCATCCCGCGTCGCCAAGGCTACGGATACGGCCTGCAACGCGCCTTTCTCAACGCAGGCCCTTCGCTCCCCGCTAGCGACGCCACGCGTCATCCCACCGAACAGGCGCAGGCCTACGCAACCGCACTCGGCCTGGGCGACCTCCCCGATACCCCCCAACTCACCGCCCTGCCCTCTGCCGCCGAAGCCGTCCGCGCCCGCGAAGGCGACCTCAGCCAATGGACCGTCCTGGGCGTAGGCAGCACCGAGCCGAACCGCTGCTGGCCGCCCGACCGCTTCGCAGCGCTCGCCAAAATCCTGCTCGCACGAGGCGCAAAAGGCGTGCTGCTTCTGGCTGCAAAATCCGAAGCTGGCATCGCGGACGCCGTGCTCGCACACCTCGGCGATACCACCCGGATCCGCCTCGCCGTCGGCTGGCCACTCGCCGACGTCATGGCCCTGCTGGCAGAAGCCGCCCTGTTCGTCGGCAACGATAGCGGAATGCTGAACGTGCGCGTCGCACTCGGCCGGCCCGGCTATGGGCTGTTCGGCGTATCAGGCCCGCTCACCCATAGCGCGCGCTTTATTCCCATCGTCTCGGCTGCGGGTGCGCGGGCTGGGATCGAGAGTATCTCTGTGGACGATGTCGTGGCGGTTTTGAAAAGAAAGGAAGCACTTCTTTTTTGAAAAAACGAAGCGAAAAACTTTTGTTATTTGGCATTGCTTTTGGGGCTAGGCCGAGCCTTTAGAACTGAACTATTAGGCCATCGCGCAGAGTCACAGTTCGGTCCATGCGGGAGGCCAGTTCGGCGTTGTGCGTGGCAATCAGGGCAGCGACGCCCTGGCTACGAACGATGCGCAACAACTCCGCGAAAACGATATCGGCAGTGCCCACATCGAGATTTCCCGTCGGCTCGTCCGCGAGAATGACCGACGGCGCGTTGGCAAGCGCCCGCGCAATCGCCACGCGCTGCTGCTCTCCACCGGACAGCTTGCCAGGCAAATGGGCCGTGCGTGTCCCCAGGCCGAACGATTCCAGCAGCATCTTCGCGCGCCCGGCAGCCTTCTTCCTCGCAACACCCGCAATCATCTGCGGCAGCACGACATTCTCCAACGCGGAGAACTCGGCCAGCAGATGGTGGAACTGGTAGACGAAGCCGATCTTGTCACGCCGGATGGATGTCCGCTCCTGGTCTGACAATCGTCCGGCATCCCGCCCGTCCACCAGCACCTCGCCGCCGTCCGGCTTTTCCAACAGGCCTGCCAGATGCAGCAAGGTTGACTTGCCAGTACCCGATGGCGCCACCAGCGCCACGATCTCACCGCGGTTCAGCGTAAGGTTCGCGCCGCGCAGAACAGGCAACTCGCCGGCATCGCTCTTGTAGGTGCGCACGACGTCGTGCAGCACCAGCGGATCACTCATTGCGCAACGCCTCGACCGGATCGGTACGCGCGGCACGCCAGCTCGGGTAGAGCGTCGCCAGAAGCGAGAGCACCAGCGCCATCAGCATCACCTGCATGACGGTCGGCCATTCGAGCTTCGCCGGCAGGTGCTCGAGGTAGTAAACCTCAGGGTCGAACAGCTTGGTGCCGGTAATGCTCTGCAGCCCCTGCCTGATATGTTCGATGTTCAGGCAGAACACCACGCCCAGGAACGTGCCGACGAGCGTGCCGGTGATCCCGACCGACGCGCCGCACATCAGGAAGATGCGCATGATCGCACCTCGCCCGGCGCCAAGCGTGCGCAACACCGCAATGTCGCGCGTCTTGTCCTTCACCATCATGATCAGCGAGGACACGACGTTGAACGCCGCCACCAGGATGATCAGCGTCAGGATCAGGAACATCACGTTCTGCTCCACCGTGACGGCGGCGAAGAAGCTGTCGTTGCTCTGGGTCCAGTCGATGACCCGTAGCGGCTTGCCTGCAAGGGCATCGCGTATTTCGGTACTGACGATCCCCACGTGCTCCGGGTCGCTTACCCGCACTTCGATCTGCGTCGCCGCATCGGGTTTCTGGAAGAAGATCTGCGCAGCTTCGATCGGCAAGAATGTATAGGTTGCGTCGTACTCGTTCATGCCCGCCTGGAAGATCGCGACAACCTTGTAGGCTTTTACGCGAGGAACGGTGCCGAAAGCCGTCACCGCGCCGTTGGGCGACAGCAGAGTCAACTTCGAGCCGATGGTAAGTCCAAAGCGCTGCGCGAGCACGATGCCCACGGCGATCGCGTCATCGCCCTTGAAATCATCCAGCGAGCCGTCGCGGATATTGCCCGCAATGGCCGGCAGGCGGCGCAGATCCTCCTGCTTGATGCCGCGCACGAGGCCGCCTGCGTTCTGGCCATGCCCCGTGAGGAGAACCTGGCCTTCGACCAGCGGCGCCGCGGTGACGACGCCGGGCAGGCCGCGTATCGTGTTGGTAATGGCATCATAGTCGGTCATGCCGGCGGCACTGTCGGCGTAGATGCCAAGATGGCCGTTCAGGCCGAGGATGCGCGAGAGCAGGTCGTCCTTGAACCCGCTCATGACGGCCATGACGATAATCAGCGTGCCAACGCCGAGCGCAATGCCGATCAGCGAAAACCCTGCGATGACCGAGACAAATCTCTCGCCTCGCCTGGCGCGCAGATAGCGGCCGGCGATCGCACGCTCGAACGGACCGAACACCTACACGGCGCTCGCTGTAGATCCGTCATTCATCTTGGCGAGTGCCGCTTCCATGGAGAGTTCCTCGCGCGCGCCGTCGGCACGCCGCTTGAGCTCGACGGTGCCGGCAGCGGCCCCGCGTGGGCCCACGATGATCTGCCAGGGCAGGCCCATGAGATCCGCATCCGCGAACTTGCCGCCCGCACGCTCGTCGCGGTCGTCGAGCAAGACGTCGCCGCCGAAGCGCGCGTAGAGATCCTCGCACACGGCATCGCACTTCGCGTCACCAACACGCAAATTGAGGATCGTCGCCTTGAACGGCGCCACCGCCGCCGGCCAGACGATGCCGGCATCGTCGTGCGAGGCCTCGATGATGGCGCCGACGAGACGCGACACGCCGATGCCGTAGCTGCCCATCTCCGGCGTGATCGTGCGGCCTTCCGGCCCGGCCACGGCGAACTTCAAGGTCTCGCTGTATTTGCGGCCGAAATAGAATATCTGGCCTACTTCAATGCCGCGGCCTTCCCGCCTGCGGGATGGATCGACCTCGGCCCAGCGCACCGTGTCGTGCTTCTCTTCAGTGGCGGCATAATACGAATTGATCAGGCCGTGGAATTTCTCCAGATCGGCCGGGCTGTCGTAGCTCACGTTCGCGCCCAGGTAGTTCAGATCTTCCAGTGTCGAATCATAGAATACCTGGCTTTCGCCGGTCGGGGCGATGACGATGAACTCGTGGCTCAGGTCGCCGCCGATAGGGCCGGTGTCGGCCAGCATCGGAATGGCGCGCACGCCCATGCGCGCGAAGGTGCGCATGTAAGCCAGCATCATGCGACGATAGCTGACCAGCGCGCCTTCGTAATCGAGATCGAAGCTGTAGCCATCCTTCATCAGGAATTCGCGGCCGCGCATCACGCCGAAGCGCGGGCGCACCTCGTCGCGGAACTTCCACTGTATCTGATAAAGCATTTGCGGAAGTTCGCGGTAGGACTTGATCGATTGCCGGGCGAGGTCGGTGATCACCTCCTCGTTCGTCGGACCGTAAAGCAGGTCGCGCTCATGCCGGTCGCGTATGCGCAGCATCTCCGGCCCGTAGGCATCGTAGCGGCCGCTCTCGCGCCAAAGGTCGGCGGTTTGCAGCGTGGGCATGAGCAGTTCCTGCGCGCCGGCAACGCCCTGTTCCGCACGCACGATGTTCGCTATGTTATTCAACACGCGAAGGCCCATGGGCAGCCAGGCATAGATGCCCGATGCCGTCTGCCTCACGAGTCCTGCGCGCAACATCAACCTGTGCGAGGCAATTTGCGCCTCGGCAGGTGTCTCCCGAAGCGTAGGCACCAGCGCCCGAGAAAGTCGCATTTTCTACCAACCCAAATTCAAGGAAGCGAGAACCAAAAAACCAAAGGTTCCTTGGTTCTTCTTTTCAAGAAAGAACGTGCTTCCTTTTAACGGCGACCCAGGTTCTGCCCGGCATAAATCGGGAACGCCGCGCACAGCTCCTTGACCCGGGCGCCGACCGACGCCTCAGCCTGAGTCTGTGCCGCCTCGCCGGTCGCCATGCCAACCATGACCTCGTCGATCATCAAGCCGACTTCACGGAACTCTGCCGCACCGAAGCCGCGGGTGGTGGCGGCCGGCGTGCCCAGGCGGATGCCGGAGGTGACGGCCGGCTTCTCTGGGTCGAACGGAATGGCGTTCTTGTTCGCGGTGATGTGGGCGCGCTCGAGGCTGGCTTCGGCGGCGCGGCCGGTGACCTTCTTGGGCCGCAGATCGACCAGCATGAGATGGCTGTCTGTGCCGCCGGTGACGATCGCCAGGCCCTGATCGACCAACGTCTGCGCCAGCACCTTTGCGTTGTCCGCAACGGCACGCTGGTAGGTGCGGAATTCCGGGCGCAGTGCTTCGCCGAAGGCGGCCGCCTTGCCTGCGATGACATGCATGAGCGGGCCGCCTTGCAGGCCAGGGAACACGGCGGAGTTGATCTTCTTGCCAAGCTCAAGATCGTTGGAGAGGATCATGCCGCCACGTGGCCCGCGCAGCGTCTTGTGCGTCGTCGTCGTCACCACATGCGCGTGCGGCAGCGGGCTTGGGTAGAGGCCTGCGGCTACGAGGCCAGCAAAATGGGCCATGTCCACCAGGAACACCGCACCGACCTCGTCTGCCACGGCGCGAATGCGGGCGAAATCGATGATGCGCGGATAGGCCGAGCCGCCTGCGATGATCATCGCGGGCTTTTCCGTGCGTGCCAGGTGCTCGAGCTCTTCATAGTCGAGCAGGCCGTCGTCGCGCCGCACGCCGTACTGAACCGCGCGAAACCACTTGCCGGACTGGTTGGGCGCGGCGCCGTGGGTAAGATGGCCGCCGGCTGCCAGGCTCATGCCGAGAATGGTGTCGCCCGGCTTGATGGTGGCGAGGAACACCGCCTGGTTCGCCTGCGCGCCAGAGTGCGGCTGCACATTGACGAACTGGCAGTCGAACAGCTGCTTGGCGCGGTCGATGGCGAGTTGCTCGGCGATATCGACGTAAACGCAGCCGCCGTAGTAGCGGCGCCCCGGATAGCCTTCGGCGTATTTGTTGGTCAAAACGCTGCCCTGGGCTTCCATCACCGCGACCGAGACGATGTTCTCCGAGGCGATCAGCTCGATGCCATCCTGCTGGCGCTCCAGCTCGTGGCCGATGGCGGCGGCGAGTTCGGGATCCGTCTCGGCGAGCGACGCGGAGAAGAACCGGCTCGGATTGGCAGCGGCGGTGTGGGTGTTCATGTCTCTGCCCTCAGGTTGAAAAGTGGAATGGAGGTCAGCCCCGGTCCATGCCGGAGCAGTATTTTGCCGGCAGCATAGCGCAGGCGCGCGATGAAGCCAGGGCCTATCAGCGGAGTGCCTGTTCGACAGCGCGGATCGTCGCTTCCGCCTTGGCCGTGGCACTCCCGGAAATCGCGTCCAGCTCCGCCAGACGCGCCTCGGCGAAGGCGCGATCGTCGATCGCCTTGGCGTTCACAAGAACGTTGAGCGCGGCACTGCGCAATGCCGCACTGGCCGCGAGTGCCGCGACGCCGCCATCGCTGATGACCGCGGCGCTGCCTTTGTCCGACACGATGGCGGCGAGATCGATGACCTCAGCGCACAGCTTCACGCAGGCCAACGGCGCATCGCAGGCTTCGCGCAAGGCTGCCTGGATGGCGCCGAGACGGTCCTGCTGCTGCTCGGGCGTATCCTTTGGCAAACCATAGGCAGCCATAACGGTCGAGAACGCCGCTACATCTTCCTCGATGGCATAGATCAGGCGCCCACGCAGGCTGTCGGCGCGCGAGAGCACGCCGCGAAGTTCTTCCTCGACGCCGGCGTATTTCTTCTTGCCGATGGTCAGGTTGCAAACCATCGAGGCGAGTGCTGCACCCATCGCCCCCATGACGGCCGCCGCGCTGCCGCCGCCTGGCGTGGCAGCCTTGCTGGCCAGCTCGGTGAGGAAACCCTCGATGCTGGCATCCTTGATCGCTGTCATGCCATCTCCTTGGCGATCGCCAGGATGGCTTCCGCATCGAGCACCTGGTCGTTGGACGTGAAAAGCTTGCCGACGCATGTCCGGTGAAGCTTCAATTTCAAGCCGCCGATCCCGAGCGCCCCAAACGCAAGCTTTCCTGCGTAGTCGCGGCCCTTGTCCGAGGCATCGATGCCGCCGAGGCCAAGAGGAGGCTCGGGGTTGAAGTCGGCCATGCGTTCTATCGACGCGCTGCCCTGCCAACTTTCGGCTGCGACCAGTTGGTGACCGGCGGCACCTGCAGCCAGCACGATCCCGGCTCCTTCAATGGCCGCATGACGCGCGGCCTCGTCGGCTGCCTCGACGGCTGCGATTGGCACGCCGAAGCGCGAGGAGATCGCGGCCGCTGCAGCCTGCGTCTTTGCCAGGTTGCGGCCGGTGATCGTGACCGTTGCCCCCTCGAGCGCCAGCATCGCCGCCGCACGCGAACCAACCGGTCCAGTGCCAGCCAGCACCACGGCGCGCATGCCGGATACCGGGCCTGCCTTCACCAGCAAGGCCACCGCGGCAGCGGCCGTCGTGTTGCAGCCGTTACTATCGAGCATGACCGAGACACGGAACTTGGCAAAAAACTTGGCCTGCGCGGCCTGGAATATCGCCTCCGCCTGCTCCAGTCTGCTGCCGCCGATGAACAGCGCGGTGAATTGTTTGTCCTTCGGCCCGCGCGTGTAGATCGCGCCTTCCACCAAAGGCCCTACCATGTCGGCTGTGATGTTGGCGTGGCCGAGCACGTGGTCGGCACCGCCGTCGAAGCCGACGACGCTGTCGAACACGCTTGGCGTGGCGTCGGTGTCTAGCTGGTAGAGGAGTTTGGCGGGCATTCTGGTCCTGACAGGAAGAAGGAAGGAAGGTCTTCTTTTTTAAAAAAAGGAAGCAAAAAACTTTTGGACCTAGGGGCCGTGCGTTCCCACGATCTCGGTCCCAAGTCGCAAAAGTTTTTTGGTTCTTTTTTTCAAAAAAGAACTGCTTGCTTAGCCAACAACATTACGCGGCTGCCCCGCCACAAAAGCCTCGACATTATCCATCAACTGATCCGCCAAGCCCTGCATGGCCTCGCTGCTGGCCCAAGCCACATGCGGCGTCACGATCAGGTTGGGGATCGTTGGATCGAGCAGCGGATTGCCGTCGGTTGGTGGCTCCTTCGTCAACACATCGAAGCCTGCGCCGGCGATCTCGCCTGCGCGGAGTGCGTCGGCCAGCGCCGCTTCGTCCACGAGGCCGCCGCGGGCCGTGTTGATCAGGATGGCGTTGCGCTTCATGGCGCGCAGCTCGGCGGCGCCGATCATGTGCCGTGTCTCAGGCGTGAGCGGCGCGTGAAGCGTGATAACGTCGGCTTCGCGAATGATGGTCGCGAGATCGACAATCCCTTCGCCTGGCACGGCATCATGCGCGAGCACGCGCATGCCGAGGGCTTCGGCCCGCTTGGCGATGGAGCGTCCCAGAGCACCGAAGCCGACGATGCCGATGGTGGAGCCGGCAATGTCGCTGATCGGATGGGTGAGAAAGCAGAATTGGCGAGACGTGTTCCAGACGCCTGCCCGCACGTCGTTCATGTAGGGAACGAGGCTGCGGCGCAGGGCGAACATCAGCGCCAGCACATGCTCGGGCACGGTGTTCTGCGCGTAGCCACGGATGTTGGAGACCGTAACGCCTTGCGCCTTCGCCGCCTTGATGTCGATCGCATCGGTGCCCGTTGCCGCGACAGCGATCAGGCGCAGGTCCGGCAATTGCGCGAGCATGCCTGCATCGATGCGGATCTTGTTGATGATGGCGATCGTCGCGCCCTTGAGGCGCTCGACGACCTGGTTCGGCTCGGTGACTTCGTGTTCCACATACTCATGTGGAAAGGCCAGCTTTCGCAAGCTGGCCCCCAATGTTTCCCGGTCGAGAAATACGACGCGCTCCATGCGTGAGTTCACGCTGCCTTCTGCACGATTTGTTCGCCTGCGTGGCGATACACCTCCTGCGCCGCGGCAGCGCCGCTGCCTGGCTCGACCTTGATGCCTGTGTCGAGCATAGCCATTTCGGCGCCCGTCACAGCAGCCAGGCACATCAGTTCGTTGAGGTCGCCAAGATGGCCGATGCGGAATGCCTTGCCTGCAAGCTGGCTGAGGCCGGCGCCGAGTGCGAGATTATAGCGGTTGAACGCACGGCTGATCACCTGCGCACCGTTGAAGCCCTCAGGCACCATGATGGTTGTCACGGTGTCGCTGTCCCACTTCGGATCCTTGGCGCAGGTCTCGAGCTTCCAGCCCTTGCGCACCGCCGCGCGCACGCCCGAGGCGAGCATGCGGTGCCGCGCGAAGATATTCTCCAGTCCCTCTTCGGCAATCATCTCCAGCACTTCGCGCAGGCCGTAGAGCATCGGCAGCGCTGGCGTGTAAGGGAAGTAGCCGTCCTTGTTGGCCTTGATCATGTCGTCGAAGTCGAAGAAGCAGCGGCGCAGCGGGTTGTTGCGGCGCGCCGCCTTGCCTGCTTCGAGAGCCTTCTGACTGACGCAGCAGATTCCCAGACCGGCCGGCAGCATCAGGCCCTTCTGGCTGCCGGTGATCGCGCCATCGACGCCCCACTCGTCCATGCGGAAGTCGATGCAGCCAATGGAGCTCACACCGTCCACGAACAGCATGGCAGGATGGCCGGCAGCATCGATCGCACGCCTGATGGCGCCGATGTCGCTGGTGACGCCCGTGGCGGTTTCATTCTGCACGATCATCACGGCGCGAATTTCATGCGCCTTGTCTGCCGCCAGGGCTGCGTGGACAGCCTCAGGCGAAGCACCGGTGCCCCAGGCTTCCTCGAGAACCTGCACATCGAGGCCGTGGCGTTGTGCGAGGTCGATCCAGAGATGGCTGAACTGGCCGAAGCGCGCTGCAAGAACACGGTCGCCCGCACTCAGCGTGTTCACCAGCACCGCTTCCCACGAGCCGGTGCCGGTGGCTGGGAAGATGAACGGCTGGCCGGTCGTGGTCTTGAAGAGCTTCTTCAGCCCTTCGAAGAGCGGCAGGGCAAGCTTAGGGAATATCGCGCTGCGGTGATCCTCCATCGGCCGGTGCATGGCGTTGAGGACGCGGTCCGGCACGTTGGTCGGTCCGGGAACATGAAGGAAGTGACGGCCAGACATGTGTAAAGCTCCTCAGCGGATCAAAAGAGGCCGACGATACGGCCGGACGAATCCAGCCCGATAGATTGGGCTGCAGGCGTTTTGGGAAGGCCAGGCATGGTCATGATGTCGCCGCACACTGCGACGACGAACTCGGCGCCGGCAGAGAGGCGCACTTCGCGGACAGGCAGATCGTAGCCGGTCGGCGCGCCCACCGCCGTCGCGTCGGTCGAGAAGCTGTACTGCGTCTTGGCGACGCAGACAGGAAGGTTGCGAAAGCCTGCCGCCTCGATGTCCGCCACCTGCTTGCGGACGCCGGCGGATGCAGTCACGCCATCGGCGCGGTAGATCTCCCGCGCGATAACACCAAGCTTGTCGAGCAGGCCGAGATCTTCCGGATAGAGCTGCTTGAAGGACGCAGCCGCGTTGTCCATCGCGTCGATCACCGCATGTGCGAGGTCGGCAGCTCCTGCACCGCCTGTCGCCCAATGGTCGGCCATGCAGCATGGCACGCCGAGCGACGCGCACAGCGATTGCACCTTCTCGATTTCCGCCTGCGTGTCGGCGCTGAAGCGGTTGATGGCGACCACCACCGGCACGCCGAACTTGCGCAAATTCTCGACGTGCCGCTGCAGATTCGCGAAGCCGCTGGTCAGCGCCTCGACGTTCTCGCGCTTGAGGTCCGCCTTGGCGACTCCGCCATGCATCTTCAGCGCGCGTATCGTCGCGACGATTACCGCGGCCGCCGGCGTGATACCCGCCTTGCGGCACTTGATGTCGAAGAACTTCTCGGCGCCCAAGTCCGCGCCGAACCCTGCTTCCGTCACCACGAAATCGGCGAGCTTCAGCGCCGCCTTGGTGGCGATTACGCTGTTGCAGCCATGAGCGATATTGGCGAATGGGCCGCCGTGAATGAACACGGGATTGTGTTCGAGCGACTGGACCAGGTTCGGCGCCAGAGCGTCGCGCAGCAGCACGGCCATGGCGCCGACCGCGCCGAGGTCGCCGGCAGTCACCGCTTTCTTGCCCTTGGTGTAGGCGACCACGATGTTGCCCAGGCGGCGCTGCAGATCCTCGAGATCCGTCGCCAGGCAGAAGATCGCCATGATTTCGGACGCGACCGTGATGTCGAAGCCGTCCTCGCGGGGGAACCCGTTGGCCACCCCACCCAGACCCACGACCATCGAGCGCAACGCACGATCGTTCATGTCGATGGCGCGTCGCCAGTTGATGCGTCGTGGATCGATATCGAGCGTGTTGCCCCAGTGGATGTGATTGTCGAGGAGAGCCGCCAGGAGGTTGTTGGCCGCGCCGATGGCATGGAAGTCGCCTGTGAAATGCAGGTTGATGTCTTCCATAGGCACAACCTGCGCATACCCACCCCCTGCCGCGCCGCCCTTCACGCCGAAACACGGACCCAGGGAGGGCTCGCGAAGGCAGGCGATCGATTTACGGCCGATGTGGTTCAACGCATCGTTCAAGCCCACGGTCGTCGTGGTCTTGCCTTCGCCTGCGGGCGTCGGGCTGATGGCGGTGACCAGGATCAAGCGGCCGTCCGGACGATCCTTCAAGGAGCCCAGATAGGCTAGATCGACTTTGGCCTTGGTATGGCCGTAGGGCTGGAGGTGCTCGGGCGCCACGCCGAGGCGATCCCGTGCGATCTCGAGGATAGGCAGAAGATGCGCCGCCTGTGCGATTTCGACGTCGCTGAGCGCCTTCTCATGCTGGTTTCCGTGCGCCTGGCTTGGCTCCCCGTTAGACATCCCTTGTTTGTTCCCTCTCCTGATCGGTGACTAGCATGGCAGCGGTTAGGCAGTCATCTTGCCGATATGCAACCTTCCGCGCCACGTGACCTGCTCCTTGCGATGCTGAAGGCCGCCATCGATGCGGCCTCGCCCAGCCTCTGCATTCCTCCCTATTTGCCCGCTCCGCCGCCCGGACGCACCATCGTCATTGGTGCCGGTAAGGCCGCCGCCTCCATGGCGGCCGCGGTCGAAGCGCACTGGCCGGAGGCAAGCCCGCTCGAGGGCCTGGTGGTCACTCGCTACGGCCACGGAACGCCTACCAAGCGTATCGAAGTGGTCGAAGCCTCGCATCCGGTACCGGACGCCGCAGGCGAGGCCGCCGCCCGCCGCATGCTGGATCTGGTCAAGGGCCATACCGCCGACGACCTGATCCTCTGCCTGATCTCCGGCGGCGGCTCGGCACTGCTATCGGCGCCGGCGCCCGGCATCTCGCTCGACGAAAAGCGCGCCATCAACAAGGCACTCCTCCGCTCGGGTGCGGCGATCGGCGAAATGAACTGCGTGCGCAAGCATCTCTCCGCCATCAAGGGCGGCCGCCTCGCAGCGGCAGCCCACCCCACGCCCATGCTCACCCTGATGATCTCGGACGTTCCAGGCGATGACCCCTCTATCATCGCGTCCGGCCCGACGGTCGGCGACCCGACGACGCGGCTCGAAGCGGCCGCCATCCTGGCGCGCTACGGCATCGATGTGCCGCCCGCGGTCGCCGCCCACCTGGCCGATCCGGCCTCCGAAACCCCGAAGCCCGGCTCGCCCCAGCTCGCCCACGCTTCGCACATCATGATCGCCACGCCGCAAGCCTCCCTGGAGGCCGCAGCCGCCATCGCAAAGGCGGCCGGCTACGCGCCTGTCATGCTCGGCGACGATATCGAAGGCGAAGCCCGCGAAGTGGCGGCAAGCCAGGCCGCCATGGCCCGCGCCCGCTCCGGCGAGCCGCCCTCCGTGCTGCTCTCAGGCGGCGAGACGACGGTGACAGTCCGAGGCAACGGCCGCGGCGGCCGCAATGCCGAATACCTCCTGGCTCTCGCTGTCGCCCTCGACGGCCATCCGGGCATCCACGCCCTCGCCGCCGATACCGACGGGATCGACGGAACCGAGGATAACGCGGGCGCCATCATCTCTCCCGATGTCCTGGTGCGGGCGCGAGAGGCTGGTGTCGATGTTCATGCCTGCCTGGCTCAGAACGACGCCTATCGCGCTTTCGAGGCTTTGGGTGAGTTGATTATCACCGGGCCTACTTTGACCAATGTGAATGATTTTCGGGCGATTTTGATCGAGTGAAGGAAAGAACTTCTTTTTTGAAAAAAAGAAGCAAAAAACTTTTACGAGTCTAGGCCCGTACTGTCCGCGCGCGGTCCCACAATGCAAAAGTTTTTTGCTTCTTTTTTTCAAAAAAGAAGACCTTCCTTCCTCTCGAAACTCAAGCACCCACCACACCGTTTCCAGTCGCTCACCAGACAGGAGACAATTCTATGGGCGACATCAAGTCCCTCAAGATCGCCATTTTGGCCACCGACGGCGTCGAGCAGGTCGAGCTTACCGAACCACAGAAAGCGCTGAAGCAGGCTGGCGCCACGGTGGTCGTCGTGTCGCCGAAGGCGGGCAAGATCCAGGGCATGAACCATGCCGAAAAGGGTGATCAGATCACCGTGGATGCCGAACTTTCCAG
This sequence comes from Acetobacteraceae bacterium, assembly GCA_965198825.1. GTDB lineage: Bacteria > Pseudomonadota > Alphaproteobacteria > Acetobacterales > Acetobacteraceae > BOG-908. The sequence goes on from CBDAQB010000003.1 coordinate 1,922,644, forward strand.
CGCGAAGCCTGAGGAATTCGACGCGCTGGTGCTGCCTGGCGGCGTGGCCAACCCCGACTACCTGCGCGTCGATGAGAAGGCGCTTGCTTTCGTCAGGCACTTTGCGGAGAGTGGCAAGCCGATCGGCGCCATCTGCCACGCTCCCTGGACGCTCATCGAGGCGAACGCCGTGCGTGGCAAGAAGCTGACGTCCTGGCCATCACTGAAGACCGATTTGCGCAATGCAGGTGCGGAGTGGGTCGATGAGAAGATGGTGCGCGACGGCAAGCTCGTCACATCGCGGAAGCCTGACGACCTGCCGGCTTTCTGCGCGGCGATCATCGAGATGTTCGGCGAAGCCGCCTGAGCGACAGTCTAAACGTCAACATCCTCCCGGCGGTCAGGCAGGTTGCCTGGCCGCCGGGAGGACGCCGGCTGTGACTCAGGCTGCTTCGGTCGGTGCTGCTGCGATGGGGATTTCGCGCGTCTCGACAGCCGGCTGCTCTTCGTAGCTGCCCTGCTGCGCATCACCGTTCTCATAGGCTTCGCGCTCGTGGCGGCGTTGGCCGTTATGCTGCGGTGCGCCGCCGTTCTGGTGCTGCTGTTGCTGCGGCGCCTGTTGCTGTGTCGCCTGGTTGATGGCGCTCACGATGCGGAAGTAATGCTCGGCATATTGGAAGTAGCTTTCCGCCATGACCCGGTCACCGGAGCCGGTTGCATCGCGGCCGAGCTGCAAATATTTCTCGAAGAGTTGCTGAGCAGTTCCCCGGATGCGCAGGTCGGGCCCGCTGCTATCGAAGACATGGTTTCGGTTGAGCGGAACATTTCCGCCGTATTGACGGGGCGCGCCACCTCCGCCGCCGCCTCCACCACCGCCATTGTTATTGCGATGGTTCCGTCCGCGCATGCGTTTCATGTTCATCCGATAACTACTATGCTTCCTTGATCGCGGCCCCCTGCCCTGTGGCCCCCGATCTCAGCGAGATCGCGCCCGATGGGTGATGGGTTAGGCGAGGTGTTGATCCTACCGGCCACTCTGGCCAGGATACGCGCCAGCGATCACAACGGCGGGGCATGCCCCAATCTTCCGGAGTCGATCTTCTCGACGCGTTCGGACCCTAGCTTCCTACGTCCGCGTTGCCAAACGGTTTTTTTGCCGCCGGATCACGTCACGGCTGGCCGCAAAACCAGCGCTCTGGAGACGCCTCCCAGATCGTCGCGGCATTCAGCCTCTGCAAGTCCCATGGTTTGTGCCAGCTCCGACACGGCGTCCCGCTGGCCGGCTCCGAGTTCCAGGACTGCGTATCCAGTCGGCGACAGCAACGCCGGCAGCGCTGCGAGAATGGCGGCGTAGGCGCGCAGGCCGTCGGCGCCACCATCGAGCGCCCGAGCCGGCTCGTGGCAGGCGACCTCCGGCATCAGCCCTGGGATGTCGGCCGACGCGATGTAGGGCGGATTGGACAAGACGAGATCGAAGCGCGCCTGCGGCCCCAGCGCGTCGGCCCAGGATCCGGCCAGGAAGGCCGCGCGGGCGGCGAGTCCGTTAGCCTCGGCGTTGCGCCGCGCCAGCGCCGCCGCGGCAGGTGCGAGATCCACCCCCACACCGAAGGCCTGTTCGAAGACAGTCAGCGCCGCGAGCAGCAGGCAGCCTGTGCCCGTACCCAGATCCAGGATCCGGCTGATCTCCTCGGGTGCGGCGACGCTGGCTGCCGCTTCGATCAGCGTCTCGGTGTCCGCCCTCGGGATGAGAGTGTACGGCGCCACCTCCAGCTCCAGACTCCAGAAGCCAACCGTCCCTGTGATGAACGCCAGCGGCTCACGCGCCGCCCGCCGCGACACGAGCCGGTCGAACGCCTCGCCATCCACCTCGAGGCCGGTTTGCAAAAGTGCCCGCGCCGGGCGGCCGAGCAGATGGGCTGCGAGCAGACGCGCCTCGCGGCGCGGCGCTTCGATGCCCGCCTGCGCTAATCGGTGCGCCGCTTGCTGCAGTGCCACTTCCAGGGCGATCACGATGGCCTACATTGACCCAGGAAGCGAAGGACGACGAAGCGAGCGATGACGAACCGCCCCCTCACCAGCCCATTCTCGCCTGGCCCCTCGCTCACGGTTGCCTTTGCCCTCTGCCTTTGGGCGATCAGTCCCGCCCGCGCCGCCCAGGCCACGGCGACGCTGACCCTGGTAGACAACGCCGACCCCACCGAGGTGGAGGAAGCGACCACCGTCTTTATCAACGGCCGGCTGGTCGCCACCTTCGTCCTGAACGCCGACCACCAGACCGACGAAAAGCAGGTCGTCATCCCGGCCGCCCGATCCTACGACTACGCGCTCTGCGGCCGTGTGACGGTGCGCGGACCGGACGGCCAGAACGTCACCCACGTGCTCGACGACGGCGCCACCCTCCCGGCGGTGGACGGCCACCGCTTCGAGGCGCTCGCCGGCGCCCAGTTCACCGTATTCTACCTGGCCGAACGCGCAGGCGGCTGGGCCGCCGCCCTCCAGGGCAGCTATCCGGATGCGCCGACGGATATCCACCGGACTCACGTCTGCGACATCCCCACCGCCTGAGAATTCTACTATGCCGGCCATCTGACGGCGCGGGCTGCGCTTCCGGTGCTCACGGACCATAGAGGTCCGCTCCGGTTCTCGCCCACACCGCCAGCTGACTCGGCCTAGCGAATTCTCGCGTTGCTGGTGAGATCAACACGCGCAGCGGCGAACGCTGCAATCTGTGAGCCAGTTTTCTTCTCCCTCCCCCCTCGTCGGGGAGGGTTGGGAAGGGGGCCGGGGTGCACGACTGTAGCGAATGCGGGCTCCTGAGATCGAGGAGCCCTGTATCAATCATCAGCTGCGAGGCGGGCTGCCTGGTCTTCTTCTGTGAGTGCGTCGACGAATTCGTCGAACTCGCCGGCCATGACGCGGTCGATCTTGTGCAGGGTGAGATTGATGCGGTGGTCCGAGACGCGGCCTTGCGGGAAATTGTAGGTGCGTATGCGCTCGCTTCTGTCGCCTGTGCCGACCTGTGATTTGCGGTCGGCGGAGCGGGTGGCGTGCAGCGATTCGCGCTGCTGCTCGTACATGCGGGCGCGCAGGATCTTCATCGCCTTCGCACGGTTCTTGTGCTGGCTGCGCTCCTCCTGCATGGCAACCACGATGCCTGTCGGAATATGCGTGATCCTGACAGCACTTTCCGTCTTGTTCACATGCTGGCCGCCGGCGCCTGACGCGCGATAGACGTCGATGCGCAAATCGCTTTCGTTGACCTGCACATCCACTTCCTCGGCTTCGGGCAAAACCGCCACCGTCACCGTTGACGTGTGGATGCGGCCCTGTGTCTCGGTCGCCGGCACGCGCTGCACGCGGTGCACGCCGGATTCGTATTTGAGCCGTGCGAACACATTGCGGCCGGTGATTTCCGCAATGCCCTCCTTCAGGCCGCCCAACTCGGTGTCGCCATACTCGAGCAATTCGAATCGCCAGCCTTTCAGGCCGGCGTATTTCTGGTAGGCGGCAAACAGCTCTGCCGCAAATAGCGCTGCCTCGTCGCCGCCGGCTGCCGGACGGATCTCGAGGATGGCGCTTCGCTCGTCAGCCTCGTCCTTCGGCAGCAGCGCGATCTGGATCTCGCGTGCCAGCGCAGGCAGCCGCTCGCGCAGCGACCGCAATTCCTGCTCTGCCAGATCACGCATTTCCGGATCGGCGAGCATCTGCTCCGCCTCGGCAGACTGCGTCTCGGCTTCGCGCAATTCCTCGATGCGCCCGACCACCGGTTCCAGCTCGGACAATTCGCGCGACGCACGCGAAAACGCCTCGCCGCCAAGGCCGCTGCTGAGATCCGAACGCAGCTCCTCCGCGCGCGCAACGATACGGTCGAATTTTTGCGCTAAATTCATCGGAAATCAGGCTCCGGCATCGCGCACTCTTTCAGCATCCTCATTCGAAATCTTCAGTTTTCATCAGGTAGGGACGACCGCCACGTTTCGGAACCAAGCGGTGCCGGGCTGCCGAGAGCGACGCAAAGCTCGTGCTTGGTCAACGCAACATCGCGAACACGAATGTCAGCCGCCCCAATCCGGCTCAAAGAAAGCACGTCACGATCCCCTTCAGATCAGGCGAGATGCCTGGGCAGATCACCCAAGGCAACCTCGGTCTGAACGCCTGCCACCAGATCCTTCACCGCCGCCACACCACGCGCCAGCTCATCATCGCCCAGGATAACGGCCGCGCGCGCGCCGATCTTGTTCGCACGCTCCATTCGCCGCTTCATGTTGCCCCGATACGCCATTTCGGCCCTGATGCCGGCCCCGCGCAGCGCCTGCAGCACGGAGAGCGCCGCCGCCTCCGCCGTGTCGCCGAGCGGGATCACCGCGACCGGACGAGCGGCGGCCGGAGGCTCGGCCAGCAGCATGGACAAACGCTCGATCCCGGCTGCCCAGCCCACCGCGGGCGTCGAAGGGCCGCCCATCTCGGCAACCAGCCCATCATACCGCCCCCCTGCCATCACCGTGCCCTGCGCGCCCAGACGGGTGGTGACGAATTCGAATGCAGTGTGGCTGTAGTAGTCGAGCCCTCGGACGATACGCGGATTTTCGCGGAACGGCACGCCCAGGCGCGCCAGGTTCTCTTTCACCCCATCGTAGAAAGCCCGTGCCTCATTGGTCAGGTAAGGCGCAATGACAGGCGCCTCGGCGACCAGCGCGCGGTCGCCCTCGTCCTTGCTGTCGAGGATGCGCATGGGGTTGCGGCCCAGCCGATCCTGGCTGTCCTTGGACAGCCGGTCCGAACAAGCGGTGAAATACGCCACCAGCGCCTCACGGTAGGCGCCCCTGCTGGCCAGGTCGCCCAGCGTGTTCAGCTCCAGCATCACCTCATCGGCCAGGCCTAGCCGCCCGAGAATATCCCATCCCAAGGCGATGATCTCCGCATCCGCCAGCGGCTCCGAAGGCCCGATCAGTTCCGCGCCGATCTGGTGGAACTGCCTGTAGCGCCCCTTCTGCGGCCGCTCGTAACGGAACATCGGCCCCGCATAGAACACCTTCTGCGGCAACGACTGCGTCAGCCCGTTGCTCACCAGCGCCCGGCAGATCCCCGCCGTGTTCTCCGGCCGCAAGGTGATGCTGTCGCCGCCGCGATCCTCGAAGCTGTACATCTCCTTCGTCACGACGTCGGAGGTGTCGCCCAGGGTGCGGGCGAACACCCGCGTATCCTCGAAGATCGGCGTCACCCACTCGTCGAAACCGTAGTTGCCGGCGGTCTCGCGTGCCGTGCCGATGACGTGGGCATGGCGCCGCTGGTCCTCGCCCAAAATATCCCGCGTTCCGCGAACCGGCTGCAGCGCTTCCAAGTGATATCCCGAACATCGTTAAAAGGAGCGCGGACCTAGCACGTTCGCGTCGGTAAGCCACGCCACCCCAGCCTCAATGAATGAAGTGCGGCGCCAGACCGGTGACGCCGATGACGATCAGATAGATCGCCACGATCAGGTTCAGCAGCCGCGGAATGATCAGAATGAGAATGCCCGCAATGAGCGCTGCCAGCGGACTAATGAGCACAGAATGAATGTTCATGTTGTGTTCTCCGGATAAGATGGTAGGGTAACGATAAACATAAGGCGCCGTCACGGCACCAACGCGGGAGGAATGCCATGCCCGAAGAGCTCGTCCTATTCACGAACCCGATGTCCCGCGGCCGCATCGCCCGCTGGATGCTGGAGGAAACCGGCCAGCCCTACCGCACCGAACTCGTCGGCTACGGCGAAGCCATGAAATGCGGCGATTACCGCGCCATCAACCCCATGGGCAAAGTGCCCGCGATCCGCCACGGCGACATGGTCGTCACCGAAACCGCCGCCATCTGCGCCTACCTCGCCGACGCCTTTCCCGCCGCGAACCTCGCCCCGCCTTCAGGCAGCCTGCTGCGCGCGCCCTATTACCGCTGGCTGTTCTTCGCCGCCGGCCCCGTCGAGCAAGCCATCACCAACAAGGCGCTAGGCTTCGTCATACCACCAGGCAAATCCGGCATGGCAGGCTACGGCAGCTTCGAGCTCGCCCTCGACACGCTCGAACAGGCCATCACCGGCCGCACCACGTTGGTCGATGGCCTGTTCACCGCAGCCGATGTCTATCTCGGTTCGCAAATCGGCTTCGGCCTGCGCTTCGGCTCGATCGAGAAGCGGCCGGCGTTCGAGAGTTATTGGGCGGCTGTCAGCAGCCGCCCCGCAGCCGTTCGCGCCGCGAAGATCGATGATGAGTTGATTGCGGCGGCGCACGTGGCGGCGGGGTAAAGGCAAGGACTTCTTTTTTGAAAAAAAGAAGCAAAAAACATCTACATTTTTAGGCCGGGCGTTCCCAAGATCTCGGTCCCACATCGTAAAAGTTTTGGGGCTGACCCAGATCCGGAGCTGATCTAGGGTCTGGAAATGCACCTAAGGCGTTGTCGCCTCATGGAAAAACAGCAAGGCCGGCTGGCCGAGCTTTTCGTCGCTGGTTCCACTGCCAGAACGGCGGCCGATTTATGCGGAATAAACCCCAAATCGGCCGTTCTATTTTTCCATCGTTTGCGCCAGCTCATCGCTGAGCGGCTGATCGAAGAGGCGCCGTTCGACGGCGAAGTGGAGATCGACGAGAGCTATTTCGAGAGCCATCGCAAAGGCAAGCGGGGACGCGGTGCTGCGGGCAAAGTGGCCGTTTTCGGCATCCTCAAACGCGGCGGCCGCGTCTACACAATGGTTGCACCCGACCTGCAGCGCGACACGCTGATGCCTGTCATCCGCGCCAAGGTGGTACCCGATTCTGTGGTCTATACCGACAGCTACAACATCTACGATGTACTGGATGTGTCGGATTTCCATCATCATAGGATCAACCATCAGCATGCGTTTGTTGCTGGGAAAATCAACCACATTAACGGCATTGAGAATTTCTGGAACCACGCCAAACGCACGCTCAGCCGCTACAACGGCATTCCGCGCAAGCACTTCGCTCTGTTCCTCAAGGAGGCGGAGTTCCGCTTCAACTACGGCAGCCCGGCCGCTCAGCTGCGTCAGATCAAGCGCTGGGCCACGCCGAAAAGCCTAACCTCTCATGCCCCCGCCAAACCAGCGTGACTGCACGGCCAGGCGCAGTAAAGGCCGCTTCGCGCCGCTCCGCGGTGGCCTGCGGCCAGCCTTGACTGCGCCTGGCCGTGCAGCCGTGGAGAGTCATGGCCGGGACGACGAAACGGCACTTCAACCGAACAACGAAACACCGCCTTACCACCTGCCCCGCAACGCGTGGTAGGCTCTACTTGCTACCGGATCTGGGTCAGCCCCAAAGTTTTTTGCTCCTTTTTTTCAAAAAAGAAGTTCTTGCCTAACCTTAATGCTTGATCGTGTAAGTATAAGACTCAATCCCGGTAGGCGACTTTCCGTTCCCGCAGCACCCATGCCGAAAGCTGACGATCGTCAACTCGTTGCCCGTCTGCGTCGCGCCGATGATCGAGTGCGGCGCGAACGACCCTTCGCCGCTGGTGGTCACGCCGTAGCTGTAGAGCATGGACGTAATGCCGGCCCGCCTGATTGCCGCGGCGTGCGGACTGCCTTGTATCGGGCCTTCGAACCAGGTCGCTTCGCCGATCGGTCCCGGCTGCCCGCCGAACTGGGTGAACGTCCATAGCGGCGTGCTGTCGAGCAGCGTGGTGCCGAAGGTCAGGCGCATGAGCGTGCCGTCCTCGGCGGCGTAGGTGCCTTCGCGGAACTGCTGGATTTTCGGCGGCAGCGCGGGCGCCTGCACGATGGGTTTCGGCACGTCGGTCGGGCGTGCGCCTGGTGCGAAGCTGACGACGCCATTTTCGTCCACGCGTATTTCGATGGTCACGTCGCGGTAGATCGTGCCGTGCGAGGTGCGCACCGGCATGTTGTTGATGGTAATGGTGTTGCCGTTGCCCGAGATGGTGGCGTCCTGCAGCCGCGGTTCGGCGGCCTGTGCCAGCGCGGGAAGCAGCAGCAGGGCACAGCCCGAGAGGCGTCCGATCAAGTGCGATCCTCCGAAATTTACGGCTTCGATCCATAAGCCATGATGTTGCCGACGCCCATGCTGACTTTCACGCCGCCAAGCCCGACGCGCTCGAGCGTGGCGAGCGCCGCCGGCTTCAGCCCTCCCGGTATCGGTGTCAGCCGGGCCCAGTAGCGCAGCGGATAGCGGTTCACGATCGGCTTCGTGGCGATGCCGCCGAAACCGGCATCGCCGAGCAGACGCTTCAGGCTGGCGGGACAGAAGAGCTGAAGATGCTCGATGTCGATGATCGGCGAGCGGCGGCCAAGCATGCGGTTCAAAGGGGCCGTGTAATCATGCGTCACCAGCGCGAGAACGCCGTCTGGGCGCAGCAGGCGGAGGCTGGCGCGCGCGAGGGGCCGCGGATCGGAGACGTGCTCCAGCGTCATGAAGCAGGCGACCAGGTCGAAGCTCGCCGGTTCGAAGTCTTCCTCGCGGAACACGGCCTCGCGCAGGTGCCGCCGGATGGTAGGCGATGCCGACGCGATGGCCGCGGAGGACGGCTCGACCCCGACCACGTCCGCAAACCCGGCGTCCAGCAGGCGCTCGAGGAACACCCCTGTTCCTGCGCCGATCTCCAGCGCCCGCGCCTTTTGCGGCAGCGCGGCGATGGCAGGCAGCAGGGCCTGCACATAGGTGCCGGCGGCAAGCCTTGCCTCTTCGGAGCTGTCGTAGGAAGCCGCCTTGTAGGCCGCCGCGAGAACGGCCGCGGGCGGCGCCGCCTGCGCATAGACGGTGGAGCAATCGGCGCATTTGAGCAGCCGGTAGGACATGAACTCCGGCGACTTGCGGGACGCGAAGCTGAATTCGCTGATGCGCGCCGGGTCGTAGGACGCTTCGAGAAACAGCGTGCCGTTCTCGGGCGCTGCGCCGCACACGGGGCATTGCCGATCCTCGAGCGCTGCGAAAATTGCTGTCACCGGGCGACTAGCTCACCCGGCAACGAGTCCGTGCAAACGCCGGCCTAGGCGGCCTGCTTTGCCCCGGCTGCGCCCAGGTTCGCCGCACTCGCTGCAGCCTCCTTGGCCGCCTCGCTCTTGATGACTTCGACCTTCGCCTCGACCAGCTCGACGATGTGGTCGATCATGTTGCCCCCATCGGTCGTGTGGTCGGTCTTGCCTGCCGCATAGACCATGTGGCGGTTGTTGCCGCCGCCGGTCAGGCCAATGTCGGTCATCAAAGCCTCGCCTGGCCCGTTCACCACGCAGCCGATGATGCTCAAGGTCACCGGCGTCTCGATATGCGCCAGCCGCTCCTCGAGCGTCGCCACGGTGCGTATGACGTCGAACCCCTGACGCGCGCATGACGGGCACGAGATGATCTTCACGCCGCGGTGCCTGATGCCGAGAGACTTCAGCATTTCCCACCCGACATGCACCTCTTCCGCCGGCTCGGCTGACAGCGACACGCGCAGCGTATCGCCGATGCCGGCCCACAGCAGGTTGCCGAGCCCGATGGCGCTCTTCACCGTGCCGGTGCGCTTCCCGCCCGCTTCGGTGATGCCGATGTGCAGCGGATGGTCGCAGACCTCGGCGAGCTGCTGATACGCCGCGACCGCCAGGAACACGTCCGACGCCTTCACCGAAATCTTGAACTCGTGGAAATCGTGGTCCTGCAGGATCTTCGCGTGCTCCAGCGCACTTTCGACCAGCGCGTCGGGGTTCGGCTCGCCGTATTTCTCCAGCAGATGCCGCTCCAGCGAGCCGCCGTTCACGCCGATCCGGATGGAACACCCATAATCGCGCGCCGCGCTGACCACTTCGCGCACCCGCTCGGCGCTGCCGATGTTGCCTGGGTTGATGCGCAGGCAAGCAGCGCCGGCCTTCGCCGCCTCGATGGCGCGCTTATAGTGGAAGTGGATGTCCGCCACGATCGGCACGTTCACTTCGCGCACGATCTCGGCCAGCGCCGCGGTGCTCTCCACGTCCGGGCAGGATACCCGCACGATGTCCACGCCGGCGATCTCCGCCAGACGTATCTGCGCGATCGTCGCCGCCGCGTCCGACGTGAGCGTGTTCGTCATCGTCTGCACGGTGATCGGCGCATCGCCACCCACCGGCACTTTCCCGACATGGATTTGCCGGGACTTGCGTCGGGTGATCTGCTGGTAAGAGCGGTAATTCATCGGGGCTCCAGCCTCTTGAGCATACGCGGCATATAGGGTGGGCGGGCATGGTGGTCAAAAATATGGCACAGGACCCGCCAGCCGGCACGTCGCTGGTACGCGCGTTGGGGCGGTGGGACCTGGTGTTCCTCATGGTGAACAGCACCATCGGCGCAGGCATCCTCGGCCTTCCAGGCAAGGTATACGCCCTGCTCGGAGTCTACAGCGTACTGGCCTGCCTGGCCGGCGGCATCCTCGTGGGACTGGTCGGCGCCTGCTACGCCGAGGCCAGCAGCCGCTATCCCGGCACAGGCGCCTCCATCCTCTACGCCCGCGCCGCGTTCGGGCCGCGCACGGCCTTCATCACCGGCTGGCTCGCCGTCGCCACCCGGCTGTTCGCCTATGCCAGCATCATCAACCTCGCCGTGAGCTACGCCGCCGGGCTCTGGCCGCCCATTGCGGAACCGGGCGGCCGGATCGCCGCCATCACCCTGCTCAGCCTCGGGCTGGGCGCCATCATCTACCGCGGCGTTGCGCTCTCGGCCGGCGCGAACGCCCTCTTCACCGTCGCCAAGCTGGCCCTGCTGGCGGGCTTCGTGCTGGTGGGCCTCTTTTTCCTGCCGCCGATCCATCTCGCCTCCCTGCCCCCATTCCCGCCAGTGGCCCACTGGTCGCCTGCCATCGTCCTGCTGCTATTCGGCCTGATCGGCCTCGACTCGGCGGTGGTGAACGGGGAAGAAATGCGAAATCCTCGCCGCGACATCCCCTTTGCCCTCTTCGCCGGCCTAGGCATGGTCGTCGCGCTCTACTCGGGCATCCTCCTTGTTTGCGCAGGCGTCGTGCCGAACGTCGCCGCCTCCCCTCGCCCGCTGTTCGACGGCGCGGTCGCCATGCTCGGCCGCCCCGCAGGCGCCATCGTGGTCATCGGCGCGATCATCTCCATGAGCGGCACCCTGTTCACCATCCTCTTCGTCGGCCCGCGCCTGGTCTTTTCGCTCGCCCAATCCGGTCAACTCCCAACCGCCCTCGCTGCCGTGCACCCGCGCTTCCGCACACCTCATGTCGCCGTGCTGATCCACACGCTCATCGCCTGGGCGATCGCCGTCACCAGCGGCTTTCTCGGCGCGCTCACCGCCTCCACGCTCACGCGCCTGATGCTCTACGGACTGACCGCCGCCTCACTCATCATTTTGCGCCGCCGCGGCCTCTCCGAGCAGCCGCATCCGCTGATGCTGCCTGCTGGCGGCATGATCGCCGTCGCTGCCTGCCTGCTGTGCGTGTGGCTGATGCTGCAGTCGGATCGCTCGGCTTGGATTGCTGCTTTGGTTTGCCTTGTGATGGGGGCGGCTTTTGTTAGGAAGGAAGCTTAAGGAGGGTCTTCTTTTTTGAAAAAAAGAAGCAAAAAACTTCCGTCCTGTGGGACCGAGATCGTGGGAACGCCCGGCTTAGACTCGCAAAAGTTTTTTGGTTCTTTTTTTCAAAAAAGAACGCTTACTTCCTGATCAAACCTTCCAACTCCCCCAACTCCGTCACATTCAAATCTGAGACCGCCCGAAACATCATCCCGCCCTGCGCCCACGCCGCGACATGATAACCCCTCACGGCCCCATCGTGCCCGGCACCATCGCCAGGCCACACGAACACATCGATCACATGGCGGTCGCGCCGATACACCAGGACGGCCACAGGCCGGCCGTCGAGATAATCGAGCCGTCCTCCCACCAGCGGAAAGCCCCGTGCGCTGAAATCATGCACCGGCGGCGCGTAGTCGAGCCGGCCGTCGAACCACGGCTTGACCGTATGCTGATCGGTTGAAGCCACATCGACGAGATGCCCTGGCTGCAGGCCGCGGATATGCGCCGACACGATGTCGGTCAGCGGCGAAGCAGTATCGGCGGGGCGCAGCACGATGGCGATGCACGCTGCGAGAGCCAGGCCGAGCCCGAACGAAGCGCCGTGCGCCCACGATGGCCTACGTGAAACCCTTGTCGGATGCGCGGTCTTTCCAATTGTGCGCCGCAGATCGCCTGGTGCCCGGTGGCGGGTGGCTGTCGTGCGGAGGGCGGACGACAGCGCGCTGAGACGCTTGGCGAGAGCCGCACAGTCCGGGCATTGCGAGAGATGCACGGCGAGTGCTGCCGATTGCGATGCATCGAGTTCACCGTCGATTTCGGCTTGCACCAACAGGTGCATGTCCTGGCAGGGTTCGGCCGTCATGACGCGGCCTCCATGAGCAACTGACGCGCGCGCCAGAGGCGCGACATGACGGTGCCGAGCGGAACACCCGTGATGACAGCGATCTCCTTGTAGCTCATCTCCTCGAGTTCACGCAGCACGAGCGCCTCCCGCAATTCGGCGGGCAGCGCGGCCAGGGCTTCGTCGAGCGAGCGATACGCCTGGCTCTTCATCAGCGCCTCCTCGGGATCCGGCGCGGCATCGACCCATTCCGACGAAACCTCAGACGAATGCAACGGACTTGCCGGCTGGGTGCGTGTCGCGGCCATGGCGGCATAGGCGGCATTGCGCACGATCTGCAAAAGCCACGGTTTCGCCGCCCCGCGCAGCCCTTCATGAAAGCGCAACGCCCGGATCATCGCTTCCTGCACGACATCGTCGGCGGCGGCCGCGTCACGCATGAGCCAGCGCGCCAGATTGGTTGCGGCATCGAGGTGCGGCATCACCAGCCGCTCGAACGCCGATGGTTCCCGAGCCAAGCGTTCCCTCTCGATACGGCTGAGAACCTAACCTAGCACGCACCTACTGCACCACGACCATCCCCTGCATGTGCGCATGCAGCGAGCAGAAATACGCGAAGCGTCCGGCATGATCGAAGCGCGCGGTGAAATGATCGCCGGTATCCAAAGGTTCCGACCCGAAGGCCCGCGGCGTGTCCGCACTCGTTACGGTATGCGGAATGTCGTCGCGGTTGCTCCACGTCACGGCAGTCCCCACAGCCACCGTCACGGTGGCGGGCGAAAAGGCAAAATTGTCGATATTCACTGTTATTGCGGGCTCCGGCGCGGCACCCGCCGCCAGCAGGAACGGCGCGATGAGAACGCTGTAGCATCCAACCCTGTTTCGCATCGCCGGCACTCCTAGGCGCCAAGCGGCGTATCGATAATGGCGAGCGGTGCTGGGCTTTTTCGCAGCGATACTTGGGCGATGCCAAGGTAGGCATGCAATTGGCCAGGCGGCAGCGTCTTGATCGGCCCGGGCGATGGGGCCGCGCCAGGTGCGGGCTGCGGAAAAGCCGTAGAGCGTGCGGTGTGGAAGGTGCAGTGCCCCTCCACCTTCTGCATGATCTGGTGGATGTGGCCATTCAGAACCGTCACCGACCCGAAGCGCGAAAGCATGGTCAGCGCCTGCGCCGCATCGTCGGTGCCCCAGCCCCAGGCCGCGTAAACCGTCCAGAGCGGGACATGCGCAAACACAACGATGGGCTGGCTCGCCGCGCGCCCGCGCAAATCGTCGCGCAGCCAGGCGAGTTGGTCCGGCCCGAGATTGCCCATGCCGCCGGCTTCCAGGTTCTGCACATTGTTCAGGCCGACGAAATGCACGCCACCCTGGTCGAAGCTGTACCAGCCGCGCGAACCGGCTTTCGTGAACCGCTCGAAGAACCCTCGGCCATCGTCGACGAGAACGTCGTGCTCGCCCGGCACGTAATGCGTCTCGAGACCGGCTTCCCCGATGATCTTTTCCGCCGTGTCGAACTGCGCCGCCTTTGAAAGGTGGCTGACATCGCCTGTATGGATCATCAAAGCCGCATCGCCTTTGCGCGCGGCGACGAGCTTGACCGCCTCTTGCAAGGTCGCGGGCGTGTCCAGGTTCGGCGGATTGGCAAACCCGATATGGCTGTCGCTGATCTGCACGAAACTCAGCCCGGACGCAGGCTCCTCCGCCTCAGCGCTGTCGATCAGAAACGAGCGCGGTATCCCGCCCTGAACCGACCAGAGTATTCCGGCCCCCGCCCACACCATGCACTCGAGTACATGCCGGCGTCCTGTATAATTCTCGTCCATGCGACCAACTCCTGCACTGCTGCAGTGGTGATCTTCGGAATGGCCACTTTATTCCCGCACGGCCACCGATATTTGTGCGTCAGGACATATAGTGCGCCAGCCGCGCAGCCAGCTTTGGACCGCTGTCGTCTGCCGGCAAAGGCGCGACATACCGGCCATCTGGCGCCATGAGATAGATCACCGAGCTATGGTCGATCTGCCCGTCCGAAGGCCGGAGAATGCGCGTGATCTTGTAGGAGGCTGCAACCTTCTCCAGCGCGTCGGTCGATCCCGTCAGCCCGATCAGACGCGGCGTGAACGATGCCATGTAGTGCTGCAGCACTGCCGGCGTATCCCGCGACGGATCCAGCGTGATGAACAGCGGCTGCACCCGGTCGGCCGCAGCGCCCATCGTGTCCATCGCGCCGGTGATGGCGGTGAGCGTCGTCGGGCACACGTCGCGGCAGTGCGTATAGCCGAAGGTCACGAGCAGATAGCGGCCTTTGAAGTCCCGGTCGGTCACCGCGCGCCCATGGTCGTCCGTCAGCGAAAACGGCCCGCCGATTGCCAGCGGCCGAACCGCTGCATCCGACAGCCATGCCACCGCGGCCGCCAGCAACAGCAGCCCGCCTGCGCCGGCAGCCAGCAGCGCCAGCGCGCGATGCGGCACTCGCCGGGAGGACGCGGATGTCTTGCGTTTCATCGCCATCACATAGGCATGTTCATCGGCATCGCCGCCGCCGGTTTCGGCTTGACCTTGTGCATGTGCATATCCCCTATCGCTGCCGCCAGCACCTGCGGATCGCTCCAGCTCGGCGACGCACCAGGCATCTGCATGGCCCGCAGCCAGCCGTCGCCGTCGATCAGAAACGCAGTGCCAGGCATCGCCATCCCCATGCCGCTCACGATCATCATCGCCTGTTCCACCAAAGGATCGGACGCAATGCAAAGTCCGGCCCTGGGCGCCTCGGCCGACGGTGCCGCGAGAATGGTCACAAGGCCAGGCTGCGTATCGATCTTCCCCGTCCCGCCGAGGATGAGCCGCACCGGTTCCCCGTGCAAGGCGTCCAGGCGCCGGCGGCCTTGGGCGCATGCCATGTCGAACGCAGGCGCTGTCAGAGGCGGCGACCATCCGCCGGTCGCGTGCATCGTCTGCCCGGCATTGTTGGCATGGATGAAGTCGATCAGCGCCCAGCGCTCATCCTCCGACAGCGCGTGCCCGAAGCCCGGCATGGCCTTGCCGCCGCGCGGCGCATCGATGCCGTCCGTGAGCCAGCCAAACAGCTCGCCATCGCTGTGCATCCACAAATGCCCGGCGGTGAGATCCGCGGGAGGCACAGGCAGCGTCTTTGCCAACGGCCCGTTCCCCTTGCCCGAAGCGCCATGACACACGGCGCAGTGGGTTGGATAAAGTGCTGCACCCTGCACGATGCTGGCCGCCGAAAAGCCCGTGGGAGAGTGGTAGAAGCTGTAAGGCGTCGCCTCCACCAGCAGCAGTGAGAGATGCGGAACAGCGAACCACGCAATGACGGCCGCCAGCCCCGCCGCCACCAGCCGGAAGCGGCGCATGAGCAGCGCCGCGAGCAGGATCGCACCGCCGCCAGCCAATGCCGCAGCCGCTTCCAGCACCTCACGCTTGAAATCCGGATCCTCGTTGATCGTGTCTAGCGTAAACCGCTCTGCAAACGGCCAAAGCGGCTGCAGATGCATGGGCGGCTGCAGTTCGGTCAGCACGCCGGCCGCAGCCAGAACGGCCACGCCAATGGTGACCTCAACCGCGATCGATCGCCTCAGGCCGCGCACAGCGTGTGCCGGATCGGTGCCGGCAAGTGCGGGCGTCAAGGCAAGCTTGTTGCGCGCTGCAAGGATGATCAGCACAGCGAAAAGAACGATCTTCACGCCGACCATCCAGCCATAAGCGGTCCCGACCAACCCGGGCAGCCCCATGACAAGAACCGAAAACTGGAATATCGCCGTCCCAAGGATCGCCGCCACGCACGCCATGCCGACGAAGGAAAAGCGCCGCGCCGCGGTGTGAGCGAGCACCGGCTCCGCGTCCGACAATGCGATCCACAATGCGGGCAGCGCGCCCAACCAGAGTCCGGCAGCCAGCACATGCAGCCCGGCAGAGATCACGAGCAAAGGCGAACCGCCCATCGCCAGCGCATGGCTATGCCCCGCCTGCAAAACCAGCGCCGTGCAAGCGAGCGCTGCTGAGAATAGAGTATGCCGAAGCCGCAGCGCCACCAAGGCAAACGCCAGCAAGACCGCGCGTGCCGCAACGAGGTGCCCAAATTCCGTATGCGCCAGCACAGACCAGATATCGCTTGGGGCAACCGCTCCCGCAAAGTCGAAGGTCTGCGCCAGCAGCCAAATGCCAGCTCCCGCCAAAGCCCCGCCGAACGACAGCAAACTCAATCGCCGCAGCCGCGCCTGCACCGCAGGCGCCAGTCCCCGTGGCGCCACAAACGCCAGATAGAAAACGCTGCCGCCCGCCAACACCAAACCCGCTACCGACAGGAAGCGCGCCAGAGCCAGCGGCAGCCCGCCCTCGATGTCGAAAGACGGAATCACGGAGAAACCGTAAAATGGTAGGTGCCCTGGGTCTTGTGCGTATCCACCGACACGGCATGCCACGTCACCGTGTAAACGCCAGGCGCCAGCTTAGAGACAGGCACAAAGAGATGCTTGGCGTCGGCAGGATCGACATGCAGCGCCCCATTGTTGACCGAAGCGCCAGACGCAGCGGTCACCGCCACCTTGCAAAAGCGCGGCTCCAGGCCCTCACTGAAACTCATCTGCAACTCAGCCGGCGCCGCTGCGACGGTGCTGCCAACAGGCGGCACAGCCTCTTCTAGCTGGGCATGCGCCCACGCCGAGACTGGAAATAGGACGGCTAGCGCAAGTAGATATTTCATCGGAAACTCCAACAAGAATAGGAAGGAAGGACTTCTTTTTTGAGAAAAAGAAGTCCTTTCTTGCTTCACCAATCCGCCACCGGCTTACCCAAGCTATTCGGCAGCAAATCATCGAGAAACAGGTGAAACTGCACGATCGCCCCGACATTCGTGCCCGTCGCACGATTAGCGGGGATCAGCGCCTCCACGCCCACCTGATAGGACCGGTTTATCCAGATGAATCCGGGCGCCACGGTAATCTGTGTGCCTTGCGTGCTCGGCGACGACGCAGGTGAGGACCAGGTCACTTCCACCAGCGGCACCAGATGCTTGAAGAACTGCGGCGCCTCGAAATCGCGAACCTGGGAGACCAGGTAAGGGATGCTGTATTGCAGCGACAGCCCGCCCGACCAGGCATTGCTGTAGCCGTTGTTGTAGGTGACAGCGGCCGCCGCCAGGCCGGCTGAAGGCGTCACGAGTGGTGGCGGGGGCGGCGCACCGACCGCTTTCAACTCGCGGTCGGCGATGACATAGCTCAATTCTCCTGTCACCGCGAACGGCCGCACCGAGTCGAACGGCAGATCCCCAAGCCCTTTCCCGAAATAGATCGTTGGCGCCGTCGAGCCATAGATGTCGGCGCCGGTATGGATGGTTCCCGTTCGCCCGAACTCGCGAATGACGCCGAGCGAGACGATGAGTTCGTGCGGCGCGCTGATGAAGGCCTGGTATTTCGCGGTGACGACGAGGTCCTCCCAGCCCGTGCGCGTTTTGTCGTGCTCGGTGTGCTGGATGTCGAAGCCATCGTTGAAGGCGAAGCCGAAATCCTTCGTAATGCGCTTATCATACTCGAAGCCGAGATCGACTTCCTGCACCGGCCCCGGCCCGCCCTCGGCGCCGGAGCGCTGATACTGAAACTGCGGCACCGTTGCTTCGTCTGCGACGCCGGGGTCGTCCAGCGTGAGGGTCACGGGAAAAACGCGCGCACCGGCAATGGCGTGCGCGTCGGCATCACCCCTGTTTGCAAGCACCGCTGTGCACGCAAGTGCGCACATGCTTAATAGTCGCTTCATCAACAATGATTCCTGGTTTGAAACACATGAAGCCGGCCGCAGCGGATGCTGCAGCCGACGCTCGATGGATCGTCAAACCAGAGTGGGAGGACCTCGCGGAAACGCCGCGCCGATCGTCAGCAAAGGCGGCGCACGCGCCTGCGCCAACCGGCCCCGCCATGTCAGCAGAAGCACAGGCGCGGGCGCCTCTGGAACCGCGGCAGGCAGAACGCCAGGTTGTGCGGAAAGCCAGAAGCCGCAGTCGGCTACGGCAGGATGCGTGTGTCCCTGCGCGGGCGCTTCGCTCGGCGACGGCGAATGGCAAAGCACGCTGACGGAAGCCAGAGCCGATAGATCCTGGACGGCTGGCCGATCAGGCAGATCCGCCGCGGCAAGCGCCAACTGGCATGCCAGCGCCATAAGCAGCGCCGGGAAGGATGCCCGCCGGCATAATTGCCGCAGGCTGCGCTCGATCCATCCTGCCATCACAGCGATGATAGCATGGCGGAAGAAGGCAGCAAGGAAGCAGTTCTTTTTTGAAGAAAAGAACCAAAAAGCTTTTGCGATGTGGGACCGGAATCGTGGGAACGCCCAGCCCAAAGGTCCAAAAGTTTTTTGGTTCTTTTTTTCAAAAAAGAACTGCTGCCTTCCGTCAATGCCGTCCAAACACCGCAAGCAGGATCTCGACAACGATCAGAGCAATAATCGCCCCTTCCATGAGTCCAGCCCGGCTGCTCGCCGCCTCGTCGTACAACGCTGCATACGTATCGCGGATGATCGAAAGCTTGCGGTCCACAGCGGCGCTGACGGCGCGCACACGAAAGAGATCGAGCGCCGCGGCATAGACGCGCGCCAGATATACGTCCTCTGTCACCTGCAGCGCGTTATCGACCTTCTCTGTCAGCTCGGTGACTTCCGCGACCAGCGTGTAAAGCCGCCGCGCCAAACCGGCGAAGCGGCGCGGCCCGAGCGCGCGCCGGCGCGTGGCTTCCTCCACCAGGTCGTACATGCGCGGCAGCTCGGCATCGAGCAATTCGTCGTAATAGCGCATTTGCAGGAACTGCGCGTTTGCCACTTCGATGACGTCGGCCACATCGGTTTCGCGTCGCGGCTCGTAGATGAAAGCGCGGTCCCAGGTCAGCACCACCAGATCGTCGGTGTAGTAGGAGAAGCGCCGGCTCAGCAGGTCGGCGCGCGCGCCTTCCGCCAGCGGCCGTGTTTCGCCAGACAGCAGCGGTATCAAATCGATTTCACGCCCGATCGCCGCGGCCGGCACCGGCTCGGCAAAGCGATGGACGGTGGCGACCAGATAATCCTCGACCAGTTCCGACCGGTTCGGCCGGGTCAGCGCAGGCTCGATGCCGAGCCGCAGCCGGCGTAGCAATTCGCCCCAAAGGCCCGCATGCGCCTCTGGGCCCACCGCCGCCTCGACCGCATTCACCCGCGCCGTGAACTCGGACCAACCGAGCCCCTCGGCCGGAACGGTCAAGGCGAGCGTGACGACGCCGAAGGCATAAAGCCGGGCCGCAACCTGTACCTCCAGTGCGATAGGTCCGAGGTCGAGCATGACGGGCGGCAGCATCAGCCCCAGCGGCGCCTCGTCGAAATCCACCGCCTTGGGTGGCGTCCCTGTCAGCCGCGACCGCGCGCCCTGCCCCGCCTGCTGCGCCCACAGCGACTCCGCCTGCTGCAGATCGATGGCGTAGGCGAGATCGAGAAGCCGCAGCGCGGTGATGGAGCCCTCCGCCACCACCGGTCCGGTGCCACGTGAGGCGCCTGGGATGGAGCGGGCTGGCGGATGCTCGTCCATGACAGCCTCAGCCCTCCCGCGGCGCTAGCGTTCCACAGACGATATGAAGCGTCCGGCCGTCCAGAAACAGCCCCCGCCTGCCGGAGTCCAGAACCCGTCGATCCACAGGATGCGCGTCCCTTCGGGGATATCCACCCATTCCGGCGACGACCAGATGTAGGCATGGCCGTTCCACTCCCAGTGTCCCGGCTTGAGGATTAGCCGTTTCGCCGACACGGGCGGCTTGTCGATCGGCATCATCGCCCCGTGCGGCGGCGGCACCTGAGGGCACGCCGCGACCGGCGGCGGACCCGAGGCGCAACCGCCGAGTGCCGCGGCCGCCAGCACGGCGCAGGCCAAGGAGCCTGGTTTCAACGCGGCACCATGACGCACACCGCCGCCTGCGCCGCTATTCCCTCGCCGCGTCCTGGAAATCCCAGCCGCTCGGTGGTCGTCGCCTTGACGGAAATCGCGTCGATCGAAACACCAAGCAGTTCAGCCAGACGCGCCCGCATCGCCGGCGCATGCGGCGTGATCTTCGGCCGCTCACAGATCAGCGTGACGTCGGCATTCGCCAGGAACCCGCCGCGCGCCGCAATCCGCTCTGCAGCATGACGCAGGAAACGCGCGCTGTCGGCATCCTTCCAGTCGGCCTCGGTCGGCGGGAAATGCCGCCCGATATCGCCCTCCGCCAGCGCGCCATAGATCGCGTCGCACAGCGCATGGATGCCGACATCGGCATCCGAATGCCCGTCCAGTCCGACATCCGACGGCACGGTGATGCCGCACAGGATCATTGGCCGCCCCGCCTTCACGGCATGAACATCGAAACCGGTGCCGACGCGCGGAATGAGCGCAGGGGCGAGCGAGTGTTCGAGCGCCAAAAGATCCTCCTGAATGGTCAACTTACGGTTCGCCTCGGCGCCCGGCACGATCGCGACCGCAATCCCCGCCTGCTCGAGCAGCCAGGCATCGTCGGTGGCGCCGGCATGCGACGGACCGCGGTGCAGCGCAAGCAGGGTCGCGAAATCGAACGCCTGCGGCGTCTGCGCGCGATACAGCCCCGACCGCGGCACTGTCGCGACGATCGCCGCGCCATCGACACGCTTGAGCGTATCGGCCACGGCGACCGCTGGAACGGCGCCACGGTGCGTCCGCAACGCCTCCAGCAGCGCCTCGATAGTACCCGCCGGAATGAACGGCCGCGCCGCGTCATGAACCAGAACGATGTCGGGCGCATGCTCCGCCAGCGCCTCCAGCCCGGCGCGGACGCTATCCTGCCGCTGCGCCCCGCCGGCCACGACGGGCAGATGCGCAATCCCTGACAGCGCCTCGCCGATCATCGCCGCGTCGCCGACCGGCTGGATGAGCGACACGTGTGGCGACAAGGCTTGAGCGGCATGTCTGATGACGGGCTGGCCGGCGATACGGCAGAACTGCTTGGGCAAAACGGAGCCGAAGCGGCTGCCGGTGCCGGCGGCCACGAGGATGGCGGCGATGCGCATGGGGGTGGCTTTGCTTGACGGGGAGGAAGAAGACAAGCGGTAGGAAGGATGTTCTTTTTTGAAAAAAAGAACCAAAAAACTTTTGGACCTTGAGGCCGGGCATTCCCACGAGCTCGGTCCCACGTCGCAAAAGTTTTTTGCTTCTTTTTTTCAAAAAAGAAGAACTTTCTTTCTTCAAACCGTCACATTTAAGCACCTTCTTACGCAATCGAACCTTATGTGCGTTGCAGCACGAGCGCGATCAGGGTAGCCTGCTCAAATGCTAGGCAATTCAGAAGCCCCTGCCTCCAGGCTATCGCCGATCAGGCTTGCCCCTGATGTGACGATCCAGACGCCGGTCATCCTGGCACCGATGTCGGGTGTCACCGACCTTCCGTTCCGCCGCCTTGCCAAAAGATTAGGCACCGGCCTTGTCGTTTCTGAGATGATCGCATCTTGGGCGATGGTGCGGGAGAACCGCAACACGTTGCGCATGGCGGCGCTGGACGAAGGCGCGGGACCGCGTTCCATCCAGTTGGCTGGCTGCGAGCCGGCTGCCATGGCAGAGGCCGCCCGCATCGTCACCGGCCGTGGCGCCGAGATCGTGGATATCAACTTCGGCTGCCCGGTGCGCAAGGTCGCCGTCGGCCAGCAGGCCGGGTCGGCCCTGATGCGAGACGAGTGCGCAGCCGCCCGTATCCTGTCTGCGACCGTCGAGGCCGTATCGGCGCCGGTCACTCTGAAGATGCGCATGGGCTGGGACCACACCCGGCTGAACGCGCCGGCCCTGGCGCGCATCGCCGAAGAGAGCGGCATACGCATGGTCACCATACACGGCCGCACCCGCCAGCAATTCTACACGGGCACGGCTGACTGGGACTTCGTGGCCCAGGTAAAGGCGGCCGTGTCCATCCCGGTCATCGTCAACGGCGATATCCTGACCCCGGAGGACGCTGCCGAGGCGCTTCGCCGTTCGGGTGCGGATGGCGTCATGCTTGGCCGCGCCTGCTACGGCAGGCCATGGCTGCCTCACATAGTTGCCCATTTTTTAAGCACTGGCGAACGCCTGCCCGAGCCTGACCTCAGCGCGCAGAAAACCATCCTGCTCGAGCACTACGATGCCATGCTCACCCATTTTGGCTTGGACGCGGGCATGCGCCTGGCCCGCAAACACGTCGCCTGGTACTCGCGCGGCCTGCCCGGCTCGGCCGAGTTCCGCGCAGGCGTCATGCGCCTGACCGATCCCGCCGCCGTCATCGATCTGGTCGAGCGCTTCTACGCGCCGCTCATCGCCGGCCGCGCGACACGCGATACCCCGGCGCCCGAGCCAGAGGCGCTGGCGGCATGACCCTTCCCAAGCTGCGCCAGGACCGTCCCGCCCTTGCCCTGGTCCGTCCGTCGCCTGACGCGGGCGCGATGCTGTCCGCACTGCCGATCCCATGCGTCACCATCGACAGGCAGGACCGGTTTTCCAGCGCGAACCCGGCCGCCGAGGCATTTCTCGGCGTCTCGATCACCCAGCTCCGCCACCTTTCCCTGACCGATCTCCTGCCGTCCGACTGCGCCCTGTTCCCGCTCATCGCCCAGGCGCGGCGCGACCAGACCGTCGTCATCGAGCACGATCTCACCCTCGAAAGCCCACGCCTCCTCCGCCGCGGAGTCACCGTCCAGGCGGTGCCCCTGGCCGAGCAACGGATCAATGACGAGGACGCGCTGGTCATGCTCACCTTCCAGGACGAGTCGGCCGCGCGGGCGCTCGACAGGCAGCTCAGCTTCCGCAACGCGGCCAGGTCCGTCGCCGGCATGGCCGAAATCCTGGCGCACGAGGTGAAGAACCCGCTCTCCGGCATACGCGGCGCGGCGCAACTCCTGGAGAATACTGTCGCCGAGAACGACCGCGAACTCGCCATCCTGATACGCGAGGAAGCCGACCGCATTCACGCTCTGGTGGACCGCATGGGCATGTTCGGCGAGAAGCCGGTGGTGCGCGATGCGGTGAACATCCATCGCGTGCTCGAGCATGTGCGGCGTCTCGCGCAGACCGGCTTCGCGGCGCATCTGCGCATCAACGAAAGCTACGATCCCTCGCTGCCGCCTGTGCTCGGCAACCGCGACCAGCTCGTCCAGGTGTTGCTGAACCTGGTGAAGAACGCCGCCGAGGCCATCACCGACGCCGGCAACAAACCAGGCGCTTACGGCGCTGGCGAAATCACGTTGATGACCGCCTACCAGCACGGCATGCGCGTGGCGCTGCCAGGCGACAAGCCGGGCATGCCGACCAGGCGCGTGCATTTGCCGCTCGCCATCACCGTGCGCGACACCGGCCCGGGCATCGCCGAGGCCATGCGCGAAACCCTGTTCGACCCCTTCGTCACCACCAAGCCGACCGGCACTGGCCTGGGGCTTGCACTCGTCGCCAAGATCGTAGGCGAGCATGGGGGTTTGATGGAGGTGGACAGCCGTCCTGGCAAAACGGATTTTCGCTTGTTCCTTCCGGTGTTTCCGGAAGACGGAACCATCAGCGGACCCGGCACCCTGTAGATGGCCGCCTGCTTCCGGACGGCCAATGCTTTGACGACCCGTACTCTATAGATGCCAAGCCCCCCCACCATCCTGGTGGCCGACGACGACCGTTCCATCCGCACCGTTCTTACCCAGGCTCTAGGGCGCTCCGGTTACCAGGTGCGCGCGACCGGTTCGGCCGCCATGCTTTGGCGTTGGGTTGAGGAAGGCGAGGGCGATCTCGTCATCACCGACGTTGTCATGCCCGACGACAACGGCCTCGACCTGCTGCCGCGCATCAAGCGCCACCGCCCCGAACTCCGCGTCATCGTCATGAGCGCGCAATCCACGCTGATCACCGCCGTGAAGGCGACGCAGCGCGGCGCCTTCGAATACTTGCCCAAGCCGTTCGACCTGAAGGAACTGCTCGCGGTCGTGGACCGGGCGCTGGCGGCGCCCGCCGCCATCGCCGATCCGGCGCTCGAGCCGCGCGACGGCGAGGAACGCCTGCCGATCATCGGCCGCAGTGCGGCGATGCAGGAGATCTACCGGACCATTGCGCGCCTGACGACGACCGACCTCACCGTCATGGTCAATGGCGAGTCCGGCACAGGCAAGGAACTGGTCGCACGCGCCCTGCACGACTACGGCCGCCGCCGCGCAGGCCCGTTCGTCGCCATCAACATGGCCGCGATCCCGCGTGAGCTGATCGAGAGCGAGCTGTTCGGCCACGAGCGCGGCGCCTTCACCGGCGCACACAACCGCAGCCAGGGCCGCTTCGAGCAGGCCGCTGCCGGCACCCTCTTCCTCGACGAAATCGGCGACATGCCTCCCGAGGCGCAGACCCGTTTGCTTCGCGTCCTGCAGGAAGGCGAGTTCACCTCCGTCGGCGGCCGCCAGCCTATCCGCGCCAACGTACGCATCGTCGCCGCTACCCACCGCGACCTGCGCCAGGCGATCCGTGCCGGACAGTTCCGCGAGGATCTCTTCTATCGCCTGAATGTCGTGCCGATTCGCCTGCCGCCGCTGCGGGAGCGCGCCGAAGATATCGCCGTCCTGGCGCGCCACTTCCTCGAACGGGCGCGCGATGGCGGCCTGCCGGCTAAAATTTTGGACCAAGGCGCCGTCGATGCCCTGCGTGCCTATCGCTGGCCGGGCAACGTGAGGGAACTCGAAAACCTCATGCGTCGGCTGTCCGCGCTGACCCCGCAGGAAACCATCACCGCCGACATCATCGCCGCCGAGTTCACCGAACCCGCCGACAGGGCCGAGCACACGGACTACGACGGCCCCGGCGAGGATCTCGGCACCGCCGTGGAGCGGCACATACGCACCCTCCTCTCCGCCAGCCGCGACGGCATGCCCACGCGTGACATCTACGATCAGGTGCTCGCCGAGGTGGAACGCCCCCTCATACGCCTGACCCTGGCCTCGACACGCGGCAACCAGATCAAGGCGGCCGCCATGCTCGGTCTCAACCGCAACACTTTGCGCAAGAAGATCAAGGACTTGGCCATTCCGGTGGTGCGCGGCATAGGCTAGTCGCCGGCGCTTCCGCCATCCCTGGCTTCCGACGCCAGGATTTCTCAAGCTGCAATATTGATCGGCGAACCATCTTTAAGAGAAGGTTCACGCATGCCGCTCTACGTTCACGAGCTTGTTATTAATAAATACAACCATAGCGTGCAAACCGCATGGCGTGCTCTACCGTTGTCCCATACAGGAAGGCGAACACCAACTCACGCGCGCATGACCAGCGCGGCGCGAGGCGGGGTTCCCGGGATTTTGGGGGCGCTTCGACATGGCCACGATGACGAACACGCGGAGGAACTTTTTGGCAAGCGCAGGCGCCGCCGCGCTGTTCGCCACGACGATCGGCAAGGCTCAGGCGCAGAGCGCCGCCGAGAATTCGCTCGCCTCGCTTTGGAAAGAGCTGGAACTTGTCGATTCGAACGGCGACAGCTTCTCGATCGCGCAAAGCCGCAAGCCGCTGACCCTGATCAAGCTCTGGGCGAACTGGTGCCCCGTCTGCATCAACGAACTCGCCAAGCTCGACACGCTGGTCGCCGCCGTCGGCCCGCAGAACCTCGATGTCGTGCTCATCAGCCATCCGAGCTGGTTCGCCGGCGACCAGGAGACGGCGGCAAGCCGCGGCGTCCGTTTCAAGCTCGCGACCCCGTCGCGCAGCAACGGCCGTGGCCGCATCCAGGAAGCGCTGATGAATGCGGAGGGCATGTATGCCGTTCCGCGCAGCATGGTTTTCGCCAAGGCGGGAGACGAGGTCGTCGTCGCCCATCAGGGCGGAATGGATTGGACCAGCGCCGACATGGTGGCTCAACTTCGTAACGCAGCGGTGGCATAAATGGACCTCAATGCATCCCCTCTCCGCTTCCACGACGCTTGGTACGCGCCGCCCGTCATGGTCGAGGGCGCCATCTGCCGCCTGCTCGGCACGGCGGAGAACCCGGCGGCGATGAACGCGCCGCTCATCGTCCGCCGCGCACGCGCAGCCGACATCGCCGGCCTCGGGCCGCTGATGGCCGCCGCCATTTCCGAACTGCAGCGCGGCTTCCTCACCGCCGAGCAGATCGAAGCGAGCCGCACCATCATGGGGCTCGACCTTCAGCTCATCGAGGACGGCACCTATTTCGTGGTGCACGCCGGCGGCACGCTGGCCGGCTGCGGCGGCTGGAGCCGGCGCGCGACGCTCTATGGCGGCAGCCACTCGCCCGACCGCGACCCGGCCCTTCTCGATCCCCGCAGCGATGCGGCGCGCATACGCGCCATGTACACCCATCCGAGCTACGTCAGGCGCGGCATCGGCCGGCTCATTCTGCGCACCTGCGAAGCCGCCGCCGTCGCAGAAGGCTTCCGCCAAGCCGAGCTTGCGGCCACCCTGTCCGGACTGCCGCTCTACCGGAGCTGCGGCTACATCGACATCGAGCGCATTTCGGATACACGCGGCGGCGTCGCCGTCCCGCTGATACGCATGGGCAAGAATCTCGGCCGCCTCGTGTGAACCCTGAGGCATGGCGCGTCCCTGATCTTCCCGAACTGCTGCGCGTGAACGCCATGCGGCACGAGGAAACCCTTCGTCAGCTTGCCCTGGCCCTGCGCTCCGCGGGGCTGGAGGAAAGCGCCGTTCAAAACCATCTGCGCGTCGTCATGACCTCCTATGCCGAGGAGCTGCAATCGACGGTCCGATCGATCGGCGAAGGCATGCCTTGCTGCCCATGAACAAAAACGATCACGCTGCCGCCAACAAGAAAGGCGACGAGGCCGGCCGGCTGGCTGCTCTCGAGCGCTACGGCGTCCTGGATACCGCCGCGGAAGCGCCTTTCGACAAGATCACCCTGCTCGTCAAAACGATCTTCTCGGTTCCCATCGTGCTCGTGTCCCTCGTCGATGCCGATCGGCAATGGTTCAAGTCCAAGCAGGGGCTTCCCGCCGACGCTTGCGAAACGCCGCGCGATATCTCCTTCTGCGGCCACACGATCCAGACCGCCGACGCGTTCGTCGTCGAAGACATGCTGGCCGACCCCCGCTTCCGCGACAATCCGCTTGTTATCGGCCCGCCGCACGTCCGCTTCTACGCCGGCGTCCCTCTCCGCACGCCCGACGGCTACAATGTCGGCTCCTTGTGTATCAACGACACCGTCCCGCGGTCGTTCGATATGGCCAAGCTCGAAATCCTCAAGAGTTTCGCCGCCGTCGTGGTGGACGAACTCGAGCTGCGCCTCATCGCCCAGAACGATCACCTGACCGGTGCGCTGTCCCGCCGTGCCTTCCTCGCCGAAATCGATAAAAGCCTGCTCGCGCACGGCCGGAACCGCACGCAAAGCGCGCTCATCCTGCTCGACATCGACCGTTTCAAACCGATCAACGACACCCACGGCCACGCGGCCGGCGACAGCGTTCTCCGCGCCTTGGCATCCGGTTGCATGGACACGCTGCGCGCCGGCGACTGCTTCGGCAGGCTCGGCGGCGAAGAGTTCGGCATCCTTCTGCCGCAGGCGAGCGCGTCCGACGCGACACGCTGTGCCGAGCGCTTCAGAAAGCTCATCTCCCAACTGCAGATCCGCCACGATCCGCCTTTATCGATCACCGCCAGCTTCGGCGTGGCGCCCATCGACGCGTCTTATATGGATGCGAACGCCTGGCTGGCGGCCGCTGATACTGCCCTCTATGCCGCCAAGGCGCTCGGCAGGAACCGCTGGTGCATGACCGGCGATCAGGTGGCGGCCGATCTCGTTCGCGTTTAGCGGAGCAAGCAGCACTTCTTTTTTGAAAAAATGAAGCAAAAAACTTTTGCTTCCTGGGCACGGCTTTTGAGGAGAGGCTGAGCCCGAAGGCGTAAAAGTTTTTTGGTTCTTTTTTTCAAAAAAGAACATCGCTTGCTCCCGCGCGATAAGGCCGCGCAACCGAACATAAGCACCCACCATGAAAAAACCCCGTATCGCCATCCTGGCGGCACTCACCCTCGCGCGCTGCACGCCGGTGGATGTGCTGAACGCCATCACGCCAGGCGTTCACGTCACCAGGGACGTCGCCTACGGCACCGATCCGCGCGAAAAGCTCGACATCTACAGCCAGCCGGGCGACACACCGCGGCCCATCGTCGTGTTTTTCTACGGCGGTTCATGGAACAGCGGCAGCAAGTCGATCTACCCGTTCATGGCAGCAACGCTCGCGCGCCAGGGCAACATCGTCGTGGTGCCGGATTACCGTCTCTACCCGCAGGTCAAATACCCGGTCTTTTTGCAGGATTGCGCGCAGGCTTTTGCCTGGACCGCATCGCACGCCGACGCGCTGCACGGCGATGGCAGGCTGTTTCTCATGGGCCATTCCGCCGGCGCCTATAATGCCGCCATGCTCGCCCTCGACGCCCCTTTGCTCGAAGCCGCGGGCACCAGCCGCGCCCGGGTCACCGGCTTCATCGGCCTCGCCGGCCCCTACGACTTCCTGCCCATCGTGGACCCCGAGGTGATCGGCGTGTTCGGCTCGCGCGACAATCCGGCAACCCAGCCGGTCAACTATGTCGATGCGAAAGCACCCCCGATGCTGCTCCTGGCAGGCAGCGCCGACACGACCGTCCGGCCGAAGAACAGCATCTCTCTTGCCGCCCATGTGAACCAGGCCGGCGGCCATGCCGAAGTGAAGATCCTGCCCGGCATCGGCCACGTCGGCCTGATCGCCGCCATCGCCCCGGCCTTCCAGTGGAGAGCGCCCGTGCTCGCTGACGTGCAGCGCTTCATTGCCGAACACCCTGGCCAGTCAGCCTCCGTCATGGCATCACCCCCGGCCCACTAACGAAGTCTGCCTCCCATGGGCGTCGCTACCACCACCCGCGCCACCCTCCCGCGAATCGTCGGTTTTTGCAGCAGCAACCGGCTGCTCGTCATCACGGTCGCCTTGCTCCTCGCGGCGCTGAGCCTGGTGACAGCCCAGCAGCGCCTGGGCGTCACCACCGACACCGGCGGCATGTTCGCCCAGAACCTCCCCTGGAAGCAGGCAAGCGACGCGCTGGACGCCGCCTTCCCGCAAAACGACAATGTCCTCGTCGGCGTGGTGGACGCGCAGATCCCCGAGGAAGCCGACGCCACGGCCGCGGCCCTGGCCCAGAAGCTGCGCGCGGACAAGACCAACTTTACGAGCGTCACCGAGCCCGACGCCTCGCCCTATTTGCAGAAGAACGCCTTCCTCCTTATCGACCAGAAGCCGCTCGCCGATCTGCTCGAGCGCACCATCGATGCGCAGCCGTTCCTCGGGCAACTCGTCGCCGACCCGACCCTGCGCGGCCTCTTCTCAGCCCTCGACCTGGTCGTCGAAGGGGTGAAGCGCCATCAGGCCGATGCGCAAAACCTCGCCCCTTCGCTCGCCGCGTTCCACCAGGCGCTCGCCTCCGCCGCAGACGGCCACGCCAAGCCCCTCTCCTGGCAAAACCTGCTGGCGGGTCCGCTTGCCGACCTCGCAGGCAAATACCGCTTCGTCCTCGCCAAGCCGAAGCTCGACTACAACGCCCTTCAGCCGGGCGGCGCCGCGACCGATGCCCTGCGCGCCGCGGCCGCCACCCTGCCTGACATCGCCGCACACCGGGCGCGCGTGCGCGTCACCGGCTCCGTCGCCCTAGAGGACGAGGAGTTCGCGACCGTCGTGCAAGGCGCCGCAGTCGGCCTGATCGGCAGCTTCCTTCTCGTCATCGTCTGGCTCTTCCTGGCGACTCAGACCTGGCGCCTGGTGGTGCCCATCCTCGCCACCCTGGTGCTCGGCCTCGTTCTCACCACCGGCTTCGCCGCCATCGCCGTCGGCACGCTCAACCTGATTTCGGTAGCTTTCGCGATCCTGTTCGTCGGCATCGCCGTGGACTTCGCCATCCAGTTCAGCGTCCGGCTTCGCGAACGCCGGCGCGCCCACCCGATGATGCACGAAGCCATACGCGAAACCGGCCGGCGCGCCGGCGCACAGATCCTGGTCGCATCGCTCGCCACCGCCAGCGGCTTCCTCGCCTTCACGCCGACCGACTTCGTGGGCGTCGCCCAGCTCGGCACCATCGCAGGCGGCGGCATGATCATCGCCTTCGTCTGCACCCTGACTTTCCTGCCTGCGATGATCGACCTCTGCCATCCGCCTGAGGAGCCGCGCGAGGTTGGCCCTCCGCCGGTCCGCCGCATCGACCCCTTCATCGTGCGCATCCACCGCCCGATCCTGGCGGTTTTCGTCGTCCTGGCACTCGGCGGCGCCATCCTGACGCCTTTCATCCCCTTCGACGGCGATCCGCTTCACACCAAGAACCAGCACACCGAGGCGGTCGAAACCCTCTACGACCTGATGGGCGACCCGCTCACCAACCCCTACACGATCGAGACCATCAAGCCGTCGCTCGCAGACGCTGCCGCGGCCGCCGCCCGCCTTGCCCATCTTCCGATGGTCAAGGACGTCCTCACGCTGGACAGCTTCGTGCCCACCGACCAGCCGGCCAAGCTGGCCCTCATCCAGGACGCAGCCGGCATCCTCGGCGTGACTCTGGCCGCTCCCTCCTCTCCGCCGCCCTTCGACGCCGCGGCACTCCGGACGGCGACCGTCAAGCTCAAGACCGCGCTCGACGGCGTTGCCCCCAGCCTCTCCGCGAACGATCCCCTGCGCGCCATCGACGGCGACCTCGCGCGCCTGGCCACCGCACCGGACGCCACCCTGCTCGCCGCCAACGACGCTTTGACCAAATACCTGCCCATGCAGCTCGACCACTTGCGTCTGGCGCTGACTGCCACCCCTGTCACCCTCGCCGACGTTCCCGCCGACATAAAGCGCGATTGGGTTCTCCCGGACGGCCGCGCCCGCCTTCAGGTTCTCCCCGCCGCCAGCGTCCGCAACACCCGCGCCATCCGCCAATTCGTCGCCGGCATCACCAAGGCTCTTCCGGACGCCACCGGCTCTGCCGTCTGGATCGTGGAAAGCACGGCCACCATCACCGCCGCCTTCCGCACCGCCGCGCTGGCCGCCATCTGCGCCATCGCCATCATCCTCACCGTCGCTCTGCGCCGCATGCTCGATGTGGCACTCGTGCTGAGCGCCCTCATCGTCTCCGCGCTGCTGACTGTGCTTCTGCTCCGCTCCTTCGGCCTCAGCCTGAATTTCGCGAACATCATCGCCCTGCCCCTGCTGCTGGGAGTCGGCGTCTCCTTCAACATCTACTTCGTCATGAACTGGCGCGCCGGGAACACGCGCTTTCTAGGATCGGCAACCGCCCGCGCCGTCATGTTCTCCTCGCTCACCACAGGCACCGCCTTCGGCTCGCTGGCCCTCTCGGCGCACCCAGGCACGGCGAGCATGGGCACCTTGCTGCTCATGAGCCTGTTCTGCACGGTCATTACGACATTGCTGTTCGTGCCGGCGCTGCTTGCGGCGGTGCCTCATCCGCATGTTCCGCTTGGCGGATTTAAGGATTAGCAAGCAGTTCTTTTTTGAAAAAAAGAACCAAAAAACTTTTGCGACTTTTTGGCTGTGCGTGAGGACAAGCCCGTCCTAGACTCCCAAAAGTTTTTTGCTTCTTTTTTTCAAAAAAGAAGTCCTTTCTTCCTCGCTCGGATCAAATGGCAAGCTTCTTCTACTACGCGACCGCAATAGCCGAATCCGGTCTCTCGGTCGTCGGCATACGCAGCCCCTACGATCAGCCGCGCTACCAGGTCGTACGCGACGTGGCGCCCGGCATCGAAATCCGCGCCTATGCGCCGCGAGTCGCGGTGGAAACGACGATGCAGGATGGCAACGACGGCGAGGCGTTCGGCCGTTTGTTCCGCTACATCACCGGCGCCAACACCGGTAAGCACAGCATTTCGATGACCGTTCCTGTCGAGGAAGCGTCTCAGGCCATTCCCATGACCAAGCCTGTCGAACAGGCTGGGTCGGTCATGCGCTTCTTCCTTCCGCCTTCCGTCGCCAATGCGCCGCCGCATCCTACCGATCCCGCGGTTCGCATCGTGACGTTGCCATCCACGGAGTTCGCCGTGATCCGCTACTCCGGTTCGATCAGCGACAAGGCGAAAGCGAAGGAGCTGGCGCAGCTACGGGCCGCCCTGGCAAAGGCCGGCGTGCAAACCGAAGGCGAGCCCTCATACCTCTCCTATGATCCGCCGTTCGCACTGCCTTTCGTGCGCCGCAACGAGGTGGCTCTCGCGGTCAAGCCGTAAGCGCAAGCCGGGACTGCCTGGCAAAACGCATGGTCAGACAAACGGCGGCGACGACCAGGCCGAGGAACAGGCCCCACCAAAGCCCCTGCACCCCGCCGCCTTCCCTGACGCCGAGCAGCCACGCGGCTGGAAGCCCCACCGCCCAGTAGCCGAAAGTCGCCACCAGCATCGGCACGCGCGTGTCGTGCATGCCGCGCAGCGCTCCGGCAGCCACGGTCTGCACGCCATCCGCCACCTGGAACATCGCGGCGATGCGCAGCAGCGAGGCTTCGATCGCCACCGTCGTAGCGCCTTCCGCGGTCCCGGCCGCAACATAGAGCCCGCCGAGCGAGCGCGCGCCAGCCACGAGGGCGAGGGCGATCACGGCCATGATCCCGGCCGTCAGCCCCATCGCCGCGAACCCCGCCCGCCTTGCCTCGTCCGGGCGTCCCGCTCCCAGGGCCGAGGCGACCCGCACGTTGGCCGCCTGGCTGATGGCGAAGGGCAGTACGAAACTGATGTTGGCCACGCTGAAGCCGATCATGTGCGCGGCCAGCACCGTGTCGCCCATCGTGCCGGCGAGGAAGCTGGTGCCCAGGAACATCGTCACCTCGACCAGAACGGTCGCCCCCACAGGCAGCCCGATGAGGAGAAGCGAACGCAGGTTCGCAGCGCCAGGCCGGTGCGGAACCACCAGGCCACGCCACGAGGGCCGCCCATGCAGGAGCGCCAGAAGTGCCAGGGTCACCACCCAGAGCGAAATGGCCGTCGCCGCAGCCGACCCGCGCATGCCGAACGCCGGCGCCGACACGCCGCCCCAGTTCACTCCCCAGATCAGCACCCGGTTGAGCAGCAGGTTCAGCCCGACGGCCGAGGGCACCACCCACATCAGCGCCCGCTCCAGCCCCGCGGCAGGCAGGAACACGCGCATCAGCCCGATACCCATGATGCCGGCCGGCGCTCCCCAGCGCAGCACGTGAAGATAGGCGACCACATCTGTTACCAAAGCCGGCGGCTCACCCGCCAGACGCAGCAAAGGCGCGGCCCAGGTAGCGCCCGCGAACAGCGGCAGCGCCAGCGCGGCCGCCAACGCGGCGCCGGTCCAGTAGACACCAGGGATCCTGGCCGTATCGCCGGCGCCAAGCGCCCGCGCCGACAGCACCCCGACGCCGCTGAGAACGCCCTGAAGCGCGAACAACGCCGTGAAGAAAAGCCCGCCGCCGAAGCTGCCGGCCGCCAGCGCCGCCGGACCGATCCTGCCGAGCATCACCGTGTCCGTCGTCGCCATCGCCAGCTGCGCCAGATGCGCCAGCGCCAAGGGTGCCGCGATCCACAGCGTCTCACGCACGTGCTTCGCCCTGGCCGGCCGGCTCACCACAGCAGATTCGGCAAGGGTCATGGCGGGCTTCTGTCAGTCCAACCCAAACCGTTCAAGCTTGTCGTTCATGGCGCGCTTCGCCATGGCAGCAGCCCTTGCCCGCCCCATGTGCAAGGCCATGCTGCACGCGCCCTTGCCCATTCCGCCCCATCCGCCGTTCCCCACCAGGCAGCGGACCCAGCTCGAATCGTTCCTTGTCCTGCGCAGGAACCCGCTCGAACTCTGGGGCAAGCTCGCCTACGAGGAGGAGATCCTCCCCGGCAAGTTCCTCGGCCGCCAGCAGCTCATGGTGAACGCGCCGGACGCCATCCGCCACGTGCTCGTCGGCAACGCCGCCAACTACCAGCGCAACAGCACCACCAAGCGCGTGCTGCAGCCGGTGCTGGGCGACGGCCTCTTCCTCGCCGAAGGCGATGCCTGGCGCCATCAGCGGCGCACCATCGCGCCGGCCCTCGCCCCCCGGACGATGCCGATCCTGGCAAAGCACGTGGTCGCCGCGACCGCCGCGGCCGAGGACCAGCTCGCCCAGCGCCAGCACCGCCCGATCGAGCTTCTCCCGCATTTGCAGCACCTGGCGCTGGCAATCGCCGGCCAGTCGATGTTCTCGCTGGAGATGCGCGGCTTCGCGGACGAACTCCGCGGCATGCTCCTGGGCTATGGCCGCCAGTTCGCCCAACCTGGCGTTCTCGACCTCATGCTCCCGCCGCGCTTTTCCTCTGCGAAGGACCGCGGCCGGCAGAAATTCCGGGAAAAATGGCTGGTCTTTCTCGACCGCCTCATCGCCGCCCGCACCGCCATGCCCCAGGGTGAGGCCCGCGATCTCTTCGATCTTCTCAGCCAGGCCCGCGACCCCGAAACCGGCGCCGGCTTCGACCATGCTCAGTTGCGCGACGAAGTCGCCACCATGATCCTGGCCGGCCACGAGACGACCGCCGTCACCCTCTTCTGGGCCGTCTATCTCGCCGCGCTCTACCCCGGCCAGCAAGCCCGCCTAGCCCAGGAAGCCGCCTCGGCCGACCTCTCCGAAGCCAACGCCTCGGCCTCGCTCGCCCACCTGCCTCTGCTTCGCGCCCACATCGATGAGACGCTCCGCCTCTATCCGCCGGCCTTCCTCATCGTCCGCCAGACCGTCGCCGAGGACGAGATCGCCGGCCACAGGGTCTCGCCAGGAACCGTCGTCACCATCTCGCCGTGGGTCGTCCAACGCCACCGCCGCCGCTGGACCGACCCCGACGCCTTCGACCCCAGCCGCTTCCTCCCCGGCGCCCCGGCCCCAGAGCGCTATGCCTACATGCCGTTCGGCGCCGGAGCCCGGATCTGCGTCGGCGCCCAGTTTGCTCTGACCGAAGCAACCCTCGTCCTGGCACGCCTGCTCGCGCGGTTCAGGATCGCTTTGGCAGGGACCGGGGCGGTGATGCCTCGGGGGATCGTGACGACGCAGCCGGATCGGCCGGTTCGGTTCGTGCTGGAGGAGAGGTAGGGAAGGCGTTCTTTTTTGAAAAAAAGAACCAAAAAACTTCTGCGAGTTTGGGCTGGGCTGCGGCTTGATCTCGCTTCACCTGCCGCCGCAACCCTCATCATCAAAAGTCGTTCCGCTTCGACGACTGAACGCCCGGCTGGGCGCCATCGAACTCGCAAGGAACATCTCAAATGCGAAACCTTCTCCTGGCTTCTGCCTTGTCCCTCGCCTTCGCTGCTCCCGCTTTCGCCCAGCAATGGGCGCACGAGCCAGGCACCGGCCAGAGCGGCCCGGCGTCCGACAAGGCCAGCAACATCGACGGATCGGACAGCCGCTCGGATATTGCCCCGCATTTCCAGAGCCCGAGCGTTGGCGAGAATGCCGCTCCCGTCGGCTATCTCCGGGCAGCCGAGACGGCTTTGGTGCATCACCGCACCGGCGAGGCGCAGCAGGCGCTCGAAATGGCAGAAACCCGTCTGCTCGACCGCAGCACGCCGGTGAGCGAAGCCAACGTTCCCTCGCAGAACGACATGGTCCGGCAGGTGAGCATAGCCCGTCAGGCGCTCGGCCATAACGACGTTCCGGGCGCCCGCCAGGCCATCGCCGTGGCGATCAACGACTCCTCGGCCGTCCAGGGCATGGGGTCGCCCCCGGCGGGAACGATGATGCCATACGGCGCCATGCACTCGACCAGCACTTCGACGACTTCGACCGGCATGCAGCCAGGCGCTGCCATGGCTCCTGGTTCTATGGCCCCGGGGACGATGGCGCCGGGAACGATGGCGCCCGGGACGATGGCGCCAGGTGTCGCAGCGCCTCAATAGGACCCAGCCCCGCATAAAAAAGGGCTTTTTCTTCTCGCATCTGCGAACGCAAAGCCCTATCTACCGCCCAGCAGCCGGCCAAGGGGGTCTGACATGTTTGTCAGGCCCTTTTCGTATGGCGACATCCGCCAACGCCGCACCCAGAGCCGAGAACCGCGCCCCATGGATATCCGCAACATCGCCATCATCGCCCACGTCGACCACGGCAAGACCACGCTGGTCGACCAGCTGCTGCGACAATCCGGCGCCTATCGCGAGCACCAGGCCGTCGTCGAGCGCGCGCTCGACCGCAACGACCTCGAGAAGGAGCGCGGCATCACCATCCTGGCCAAGTGCGCCAGCGTGGTGTGGAAAGAGACCCGCATCAACATCGTGGACACCCCGGGCCACGCCGACTTCGGCGGCGAGGTCGAGCGCATCCTGAACATGGTCGACGGCGCCATCGTGCTGGTGGACGCTGCAGAGGGCGTTCTCCCGCAGACCAAGTTCGTCGTCGGCAAGGCGCTCCAGCGCGGCCTCAAGCCCATCGTCGTCGTCAACAAGATCGACCGCCAGGACGCCCGCGCGGACGAAGTCCACACCGAAGTGTTCGACCTCTTCGCAGCCCTCGGCGCCACGGACGAGCAGCTCGACTTCCCGATGCTCTACGCCTCCGGCCGCCAGGGCTGGGCCGACGTCGAACTCGAAGGCCCGCGCAAGAACCTCGACGCGCTGTTCGACCTGGTCCTGAGCCACGTCCACGCGCCGAACCTGGACGCCGAGGCGCCTTTCGCCATGGTCGCCTCCATCCTCGAATACGACAACTTCCTCGGCCGCGTTCTCACCGGCCGCGTCGAGCAGGGCCGTGCCAAGCTCAACATGCAGGTGAAGGTGCTCCGCCAGGACGGCACCACCGTCGAGACCGGCCGCCTCACCAAGCTTCTCGGCTTCCGCGGCCTCGACCGTGTGACCGTCGAGGAAGCCGAAGCCGGCGACATCGTCGCCGTGGCCGGCCTGACCGACGCCACCATCCCGGACAGCATCGGCGCCCCCGAACTCACCGAGCCGCTGCACGCCATCCCGATCGATCCGCCGACCCTGGCCATGACGTTCCGCGTGAACGACGGCCCGCTCGGCGGCAAGGAAGGCAAGAAGGTCACCAGCCGCCAGATACGCGACCGCCTGTTGCGCGAGGCCGAAGGCAACGTCGCCATCAAGATCACCGAAAGCCAGGAGAGTGAGGCATTCGAAGTCGCCGGCCGCGGCGAACTCCAGCTTGGCGTTCTCATCGAGACCATGCGCCGCGAAGGCTTCGAACTCAGCATCGGCCGTCCTCGCGTGCTGACCCAGACCAACCCAGAGACCGGCGAGAAGGAAGAGCCGTTCGAGGAAGTGCTGGTCGACGTGGACGAGCCCTACTCGGGCGCCGTTGTTGAAAAGCTGAGCCGGCGCAAGGGCCAGATGCAGGACATGCGTCCCTCGGGCGGCGGCAAGGTGCGCCTCACCTTCATCATGCCCAGCCGCGGCCTCATCGGCTACCACGGCGAATTCCTCACCGACACCCGCGGCACCGGCATCATGAACCGCCTGTTCGCCGGCTACCGCCCCTGGGCCGGCCCGATCGAAGGCCGCCGCAACGGCTCGCTCATCAGCAGCGAGAACGGCAATGCCGTGCAATACGCGCTCTGGTACCTGCAGGAACGCGGCACGCTGTTCGTGAACCCCGGCGAAGCTGTCTATGTCGGCATGATCCTCGGCGAGCACAGCCGCGAATCGGATCTGGACATCAACCCGATCAAGGAAAAGAAGCTCACTAACATCCGCGCCGCCGGCAAGGACGAGGCGATGCTCCTCATTCCGCCGCGCCGCATGAGCCTCGAGCAGGCGATCGCCTACATCGAGGACGACGAGTTGGTCGAAGTCACGCCAAGCGCCGTCCGCCTGCGCAAGCGGTACCTCGATCCGAACGAGCGCAAGCGGTTCGAGAAGAAGAGCGAGAGCGCGGCGGCTTAGTCAGTCAAGCCAAGGCCAGGGGCTCTGCCCCTGGACCCCGCTGGGGCCTGGAGGCCCCAGACCCCCGATTCGTCAATCGGCTCACGCGCTCAACTCTACCTCCAGACACTCCAGCGCCCGCCGGAAGTTTTTCGGATCGATTTCAAAGTCATATGTTCTGGCATGTGGCTCGGCGAACCCGAACACATAGCTGACCGGCTGGCGAAAAGCGTGCGCCAGGCTGGATTGTATGAAGCCCAGCCAGTGTGACGTGCCACGCAACGCGCAACTGTGCAGCGTTGCACTGCCGTAGATGCTGTTGTGCAGTCCCGAGCCATATTCGCCGATCACCTGCCGGGCGCTGCGAAAAAGAGTGATCTGCTCTGCCACGCTCAAGCGTTCCGGATGCACGATCGCAAAGCCTGCCGACACCGCCAGAGCTTCGATCTTCTCTCGGTTGGCTAAATTGCGGTCGGAGAGGAAAGCGCTACGCGACGCGAACAGCCGCTGCTCGGCATGAATGTCATGCCGTGACGGGATGATGCGACTGATCCACTCGTCAGTCGCGCGTCTGAAAGAGCTATGCAAGCGGCTGCCGGTGCGCAGATTGGCCGGAATAATCAGTTCGTCGCACTGAATCTCCTCGAGGTCCTGCCGGTAGGGTATCAGTTGCTCGCTCGAGATGCCGATGAGCCTGAGGA
This sequence comes from Acetobacteraceae bacterium, assembly GCA_965198825.1. Lineage (GTDB taxonomy): Bacteria > Pseudomonadota > Alphaproteobacteria > Acetobacterales > Acetobacteraceae > BOG-908. Next base: position 1,961,472 of record CBDAQB010000003.1, read on the forward strand.
ACTCTAATCCGTAGAGTGGACAGTCAAGTGGCAGGATGTAGCGAAGCTTGAAAATGTCGAACCCGGCCCAAGCAAGCACGCTGAGCCGTGGCAGGAAGTCTACCAACCAATGGCCATAGACGTTGTATCCTGGCCCATGAATACAGGAACAAACGCCAGCGATGCGCCGAACGGGCAGGCCTTCACCGGCACGCTCCGGACGGGCCAGGACGCCGCAGACAAAATCTTCGCCGTGGTTGAAAGCCAACGACCAAAGCGCTGTGTTTTTGTGAAATGCGACGGCGTCGTAGCCGATCCGCCCGTCCTGTATGCGGTAGCAACTGATAGCCCCGGTGTGGAGACTGCCGAACATCGAGTGGGTCAGATGATCCGGCATCGGTCCAAAGGTGAACTGCGGAGCAGGTGCCAGGCTTCGCTCTTCGCCAGCGATCCTGATGCATGCGACCTCCCGCGAAACCTGGGTATAGGCGTCGATGTGGCTGACGCCCTCGATCTTCATCCAGAGTCCTGCCTGGCTAGAGGAGAGGAGAAGAAAAGCATGTTCTTTCTGAAAAGGAGAAGAGAATTTCCACGATCAGGATCGATAGAGTGCAAATGCCCGGCCCTTAGGTCCAAAACATTTTTTTTCTTTTCTTCAAAGAAGAAGTCGCTTGCTGACGTGGCTAACGGCATCCAGCGCGGCGCTCCGGTGCTCCCCATGTCGCGCCATGGGACTCGCCAGCCCGTTTTCCGAACAGACAATCAGAAAAAGTTCTTGTCTTTGCCTCTCCAAGACGAATCGTCATCCAAGTTTCACGCTGCCGTGGGTCGAAACCGGCTTTTTTCCTGTGCCCACAACAATCGGGCTCAGAGGAGACAAGCCATGTTTCATATCAGGTCGCAAAATGCGATCTACGCCGCAGCCCTGCTCGGCAGCACGTTGCTGTCACAGAATGCCTTTGCCTGGGGCCATACCGGGCATGTCGAAATCAGCACCGCCGCGGTGTTCGCGCTGACCAGCGACGTCCCCGCCTTTGTGCGTACCGTCGAGGCTGCGCAGCAGATCGGCCAGGAAGGTCCGGAGGCCGACATCTCGAAGACGACCGTCACCATCGAGCAGTATGCGATCCCATATCCGTATTTCAACAATGTCCATGATGCCGAGCGTGATCCCGGCCACTACATCGACATCGATGACAACGGTGTCGTCGTCGGCGGCGTCGTCGCGCTGAATGCCTTGCCAGCAACGCGTGAGGCTTTCGACACGGCGCAGCGCACCGCAACATCGCCCGGCGGCCAGGACCAATATACGGGTGGTTACTTGCCCTATGAGATGCTCGACGGCTTCGAGCAGGTTCGCAAGGACTTTGGTATTTACCGCGCTTTGCTGAAGGGCCTGCAGACGGCGACCACCACCGAGGACAAAACCTACTTCGACTACCAGCTTCAGCTACGCAAGACGCTCACCTTGCGCGACATCGGCTACTGGAGCCATTTCGTAGGCGACGCCAGCCAGCCTCTGCATGTGTCGATCCACTATAATGGCTGGGGCAACTACCCAAATCCGAACGGCTACACCACCAAGCCGATCCACGCGCAGTTCGAAGGCGCGTTCGTGAAGAACTTCGTCAGCCCAGCCGAGCTGCAGGCGGAAGTGCCGGCCTATCACAATTGCGGTTGCGCGATCGAACAACGCGTGCCGCAATATCTGGCGCAGACCCTGGCGCAGGTAGTGCCGCTTTATCAGGTGGCGGGCACCGACCTTTTCCAGACGGCGCAGCCTGCTGAAGTCGCCTTTGCCACCGCACGCCTTGCGGCCGGTGCGGCAGAGTTGCGCGATGAAATCGTCGATGCCTGGCGCCAGAGCACGGATATCTATGTCGGGTATCCGCTGGTGAAGGTCTCGGACATTCTGTCCGGCAAGGTAGCGATGACGCGGACGACGCTCGCCAGCGACTAAGACGGAGACGCCGCTTTTCTGAGAAGAAAAGCGGCGCCCGTCTCGCGGAAACATACGACTTTCAGTTTGCTTCGCGGTCTTGCCCTAGTGGGACCGCGAGGCGATTGGCGCAGGTTCAGGCCAGCGTGACTCTGCGCTAAGAGGCAACCACGGTTAACCCAACGATCTCCCCTGCCGACTCAGAAGGCTCAGGCCCGCTCTCGACATAAAGATTGCCCATGGCTTCGGCCGCCAGGTCGCGTGTCATCACCATCGGCAAATCGAAGCAGCGGCATACCTGCAGCACCTGGTCGCTGATGAATTTGGGCTGGAAATACGCGAGCCCATGCGCGCGGCGGCCGGTGAGCTGGTTCACCACGAACTCGAACACGCCTTCCTCTACGGCAAGGCCGCGCGAGGCTGCGCACTGCATGAAGATCTGCCTGTATTCGTTCACGTCGGGCGCGAACATGCGGATCTTGTAGGGAATGCGGCGCAGGAAGGCCGGGTCCATCAAATCCGCCGGCTGCAGGTTGGTCGAGAAGAACACCAGCTCGTCGAACGGGATGGAGAAGCTCTTGCCCGTGTTCAGCTTGAGATAATCGATGCGGCTTTCCAGCGGCACGATCCAGCGGTTCAGCAGCTCGGTCGGGTTCACCTTCTGGCGGCCGAAATCGTCGATCAGGAACATGCCGTTGAGCGCCTTCATGTGAAGCGGCGCATCGTAGGTGCGGGCGTCCGGGTCGAAGCGCAGCTCGAGCATGTCGAGCGACAGCTCGCCGCCGGCGATGGCGACCGGCCGGCGGCACACCATCCAGCGCGCATCGAATGCCTCGATCTGCAGGCTGCCGCGCACGGACAGCGTCTCCAGTTCGGCGCGTGACTCGTCGGTCTCCGTGACGAACGGCAGGTGCAGCGTCTTGTCGTAGAGCTTGATGATCTGGCCGGCGACTTCGATGGCGTAGGGAACATGCACCGGCTGGCGGAACACGCTGGCGATGCGCAGGCCGATGCTGGTTTTGCCGTTACCAGGCGGCCCGTAGAGCAGAACCGTCTGGCCCGAATTCACCGCTGGGAGCAGCTTGCGTATGTAATGGTCGCCGACCATCAGCCCGTTGAAGCCGCGCTTCATCGTCTCGACGTCGAGTTGCTCGTTCTTGATGGTCTGCTTCATGACCTGGGTGGTGTAGGCCTCGAGCGAGACAGGCGCCGGGCCGAGATACTGGTTCTGCGCCATCGCCTCGGTCGCATCGAGCCGCCCCTGCTCGCTCAACGCGTAGCGCATGTAGCGGACGATGCCGACGTTGATCGACCCGAGCACATGCACCTGGCGCCCGGCCACCGCTTCGTCGAGCAGCTCCTGCACCACGCTGTGCGGCAGCCTCATGCGCTCGCTGAGGTCTGGAAGCAGCTCCAGCGCCTCCGCCCGCATAAACTTGAGCATGAGGTTGAGCAGGTTGCCGCGCAGCACGCCCGTCTCGGCGACGGACCGCGGCATCACCGGGGTGACCTCGAAGACCTTGGCCAATTCCGCCTCGGTGGTAATGCCCATCGACACCAGGTAATCGACGAGCCGCCCGCCATGCGATCGCTGCCGGTCCAAAGCTTCGGTAATGCTCGCAACCGACGCCATGCCGCGCATGACAAGAATTTCGCCCAGGCGCATTCACCACCCCAAATCAGATAGCCACGATCCTGGAAGCTTAGCGTTCATTTACTACTAAGGGTTGCATTTATTTATGAACCCACACGCGATTTTCTAGCGTTGCGACTGGGCCGTCACGGTCGTGGTGGGCGAGCCACCGGCCGAACTGACCTAAGACCGCCTTTGTGGCCAACGCGATCGGCTGCTCCATTGCCTCCTCGACCGTGTACCACCCCGGCGCCTCGATCTCGTCCGAGCCCCTCGGCTCACCTTCCACGTAGGCGCTGTCTATAATGAAGAACCGTGCATCGAAGCGGGTGGAGCGGTCGGGCGGGGTAATCGCCCTACACAGATAATCGAGATTCGCGAGCCCGGGCGGCGAGCCGAGGCTCGACCCGACCTCCTCCTCCAACTCACGCGCCGCGGCCACCGCGAGCGCCTGGGCGAGGCTGGCCGAAGCCGACCGCTCGAGGCGCGCGCGGACCGATGGCTTGAGCGGTGTCGCAACAAGGGCATGGTGGTCAGCCTCATCGACGGCGCCGCCCGGAAATACCAGCACGTTCGGCATGAAGCGATGATGGGCGGAGCGTCGCCCCATCAGCAGCCGCACCACGCCCGCCTCCTGACGCAGAACGAGAAGGCTGGCAGCCGGCCGAGGTTCGGTCATCGGACCGAGAGGCCGGGCTGTTCCAACATCTCTGCCCCAAGTCCCAAAAGTTTTTTGCTTCTTTTTTTCAAAAAAGAAGACCTTCCTGCCTTCCCACCCACCTGCCGCAAAATGTGCCGCGAAGCAAAGGGTTAACCCTTGACGTGGACCCCCATCAGCCGCATCTGAGTTAAACAGGACCGCACAGGTCCGATTGCCTTTCCAAGGCGTAATCAACTGGCGTGTGGGTGCGATGTTCAGGCTGTCCAAACTGACCGATTATGCCGTGGTCGTGCTGGTGCGCCTCTCGCGTGCCGACGGCGTCCAGACCTCGCCTGGCATCGCGTCGGCTACTGGCATACCTGAGCCTACCGTCTCCAAGGTCCTGAAGGCGATGGCGAGCCGCGGGCTCGTTACGTCGCATCGCGGCGCCAAGGGCGGCTACCGGCTTACCCGCTCGCTCTCTTCCATCCCTGTCGGCGACGTCATTGCCGCCATTGATGGGCCGATCGCGCTGACCGCCTGTGTGGATGGCGGTGGGTGCGAAACCCAGCGGCTTTGCCCACTGCACGGGCGATGGGATCCGGTGAACGAGGCCATACGTGCGGCTTTGTCGGGCATCACCTTGTCGGACATGGCGGCCGCAGTCCCGCGTGCTTTTCGTGAACTTCATACGCCATCCGCTGCCGCCTTCGCCGAAGAGTCCGCGTTCGCGCCGCCGTTAATCTAAGGAAGCATAATGCCAGCCGTTGCCGAAACCCTGAACACCGTCCAGTCGGTCACCGAAGGCGGATACCGCTGGGGTTTTGAAACTGATATCGAAATGGATTTCGCCCCCAAGGGGCTGAATACCGACATCGTCAGGCTGATTTCCGAGCGCAAAGGCGAGCCGGACTGGCTGCTGCAATGGCGCCTCAAGGCCTATGCCGCGTGGCTTGCCATGCCGGAGCCGCACTGGGGGCTGCTGAACTTCCCCACGATCGACTACCAGGATTCCTATTACTACGCGGCACCCAAGAGGAAGCCGGGCCCTGCGTCGCTGAACGAGGTCGATCCCGAACTGCTGCGCATGTACGACAAGCTCGGCATTCCCGTGCGCGAGCGCGCTGCCTTAGCCGGCGTCGAGACACGCGAAATCGCTGTTGACGCCGTGTTCGACAGCGTGTCTGTCGCGACCACCTTCCGCAGCACGCTGGCGAAATCAGGCGTGATCTTCTGCCCGATCAGCGAGGCGGTGCGCGAGCATCCCGAACTCGTGCAGAAATATCTCGGCAGCGTGGTTCCCGCGTCTGACAATTTCTTCTCCGCGCTGAATTCGGCCGTGTTCACCGACGGCAGCTTCGTGTTCATCCCCAAGGGCGTCGCCTGCCCGATGGAGCTGTCCACCTATTTTCGGATCAATGCCAAGAACACCGGCCAGTTCGAGCGCACGCTGATCATCGCCGAGGAAGGCGCCTCGGTCAGCTATCTCGAAGGCTGCACCGCGCCGATGCGCGACGAGAACCAGTTGCACGCCGCTGTGGTGGAGCTGGTGGCGCTCGACGATGCCAAGATCAAATACAGCACCGTGCAGAACTGGTATCCCGGCGACGCGGAAGGCCGTGGCGGCATCTACAACTTCGTCACCAAGCGCGGCGCCTGCCGCGGCGCGCGTTCGAAGATCTCCTGGACTCAGGTGGAAACCGGCTCGGCCATCACCTGGAAATATCCCTCCTGCATCCTGCAGGGCGAAGGCAGCAGCGGCGAGTTCTACTCCGTGGCGCTCACCAACAATCATCAGCAGGCCGATACCGGCACGAAGATGATCCACATCGGCAAGAACACCACCAGCACCATCGTGTCCAAGGGCATTTCGGCGGGCCACTCGAACAACACCTACCGTGGCCTGGTGAAAATCCTGCCCAAGGCGACCGGTGCGCGAAACCACACGCAATGCGACAGCCTGCTCATCGGCGACCAGTGCGGCGCGCACACCGTGCCTTATATTGAGAACCGCAACATGACCGCGAAAGTGGAGCATGAGGCGACGACGTCCAAGATCGCAGAGGACCAGCTTTTCTATTGCCGCCAGCGCGGCCTTTCGGAAGAGGAGGCGGTCGGCCTCATCGTGAACGGCTTCTGCCGTGAAGTGCTCAAGGAGCTGCCGATGGAATTTGCCGTGGAGGCGCAAAAGCTCCTTGCCGTCAGCCTGGAAGGATCAGTGGGCTAAAGTCATGCTCGAGATTAAGAACCTGCACGCCAACATCGGCGAGAAGCCCATCCTTCGCGGCATCGACCTCACCGTACCCGATGGCGAAATCCACGCCATCATGGGCCCGAACGGCTCGGGCAAATCCACGCTTTCCTACGTGCTCTCCGGCCGCGAGGATTTCGAAGTCACCGGCGGCTCCGTCACCTTCGACGGCACCGACCTGCTGGCCATGGAGCCGGAAGAGCGTGCCCAGGCCGGCATCTTCCTGGCCTTCCAGGCGCCTGTCGAACTGCCGGGTGTGGGTAACGCGAACTTCCTTCGCACCGCGCTGAACGCCATCCGCCGTTCGCGCGGCGAGACCGAACTGGATGCCGCGCAATTCCTGAAGCTCGCACGCGCCGAAGCCAAGCGCCTGCAGATGCCGGACGACATGCTGAAGCGCAACGTCAATGTCGGCTTCTCGGGCGGCGAGAAGAAGCGGAATGAGGTTCTGCAAATGACCATCCTGCAGCCGAAGCTCGCCATCCTCGACGAGACGGACAGCGGTCTTGACATCGACGCGCTGAAGATCGTCGGCGACGGCGTGAACGCGCTGCGCTCGCCCAACTTCTCAGCCCTGGTCATCACCCATCACCAGCGGCTGCTCGAGCACATCAAGCCGGATGTGGTGCATGTGCTCGTCGCCGGCCGAATCGTGCGCACCGGCGATGCCGACCTCGCGCGGCTGCTGGAGGCGCAGGGTTATGCGCAGGTCAGCGCCGAGGCAGCCTGATCATGGCAGACGCAACGATCGTGGAAATCCGGCCGCAAGCGTCGGCCATTCCGTTTATCCGCCGCTACGAAGGCCTGCGCAGCCAACTTCCCGGCGATGCCCAACGCCGTGCGGAAGCTGCCTCCATCCTCAATCGCGAGGGGCTACCCACCGTTCGTGAGGAGGCGTGGAAATATACCAGCCTGCGCGCTCTCGGTGAGACAGGTTTCCACGAGCCCCTGACCGAAGCCGGCGATGCCCTTTCCACGCCTGATCTGCCTGCGCTCGGCGCCTTGGCAGACGCGCCGCGCCTCGTGTTCGTGCAAGGCAGGCTCAGGGAAGACCTTTGCGTCATGCCAAGCGGCGAACCGCTGGTGAGCTTCGCCGGGCAGCCTGATTTCGGCCAACTCTCCCGCCCCGAGTCGGAGCGGATGGTGGCGCTGAACACCATGCTCGCAGAAGATGGCGCCGTCATAGACGTGCCGGCCGGCCACGATGCGGGAACGCTTGTGCTGATCAGCATGGGCGACGAACTGCACGGCACGCCGATCGCCTTCCACCCGCGCCATTCGATCGTCCTCGGCGAAGGTGCCAGGCTGGCGATCGTGGAAATCGCGACAGGCACAGGCACCTACCTGCACAATCCGGTGACGGAAATCCGCGTCGCTGCAAACGCTTCGCTGACCCATGTGCGCCTGCAGGACGAGAGCACGTCCGCCTTTTCAATGGCGACCATCTACGCGGACATCGCGGCCGATGCGATCTACGATAGCTTCACGCTCACTACGGGAAGCCGCCTCGCACGCACTGAAATCCACGTGCGCCTCGCCGGTGCAAACGGCCACGCCGCCATCAACACGGCGCAACTGCTGCGCGGCAATCAGCACGCCGACTTCACCACTGTCGTCTCGCACGACGCCCCGTCCTGCGCCTCGCGCCAGGTAGTGAAGAACGTGCTGGCCGACCATGCGCGCGGCGTGTTCCAGGGCAAGATCGAAGTCGCCCGCGCGGCGCAGAAAACTGACGGCTACCAGATGAACCAGGCTCTCCTGCTGTCGCCTCACGCGGAAATCGACTGCAAGCCGCAGTTGGAAATCTACGCCGACGACGTGAAATGCAGCCACGGCGCCACCGTAGGCGAACTCGACGCCGACCAGCTTTTCTACCTGGTCAGCCGAGGCATTCCGCAGGCCGAGGCACGCGCCATGCTCGTCCGCGCCTTCCTTGCCGAGGCCCTCGACATGATCGCCCATGATGGCGCCCGCGCCCTGCTCGACGAGGTGCTGGAGCGCTGGTGGGCGCAGGAAACGCTATGAACCAGCTTCTTCCCATCTCCACGCGCCCGGCGTTCGACGTCAAGCGCATACGCGAGGATTTTCCAATCCTCGGCGAGACCATACGCGGCAAGAAATTCGTCTTCCTCGACAGCGGCGCCTCGGCGCAGAAACCACGCGCCGTCATCGATGCCATGTCGCACACCATGCAGACGCAATATGCCAACGTTCACCGCGGCCTGCATTGGATGAGTGAACGCACGACCGACGCCTACGAGGCCATGCGCGACAAAGTGGCAGCGCTGCTGAACGCGGCGTCGCGCGAGGAAATCGTCTTCACGCGCAACGCCACCGAGGCGATCAACCTCGTCGCGCACAGCTTCGGCCGCGGCATTCTCAAGCCGGGACAGGCCGTGGTGATTTCCGAAATGGAGCACCACGCCAACCTCGTTCCCTGGCAGATGCTGCGCGACGCACATGGCATCGAACTCCGTGTGGCGGCGATCACCGACGCAGGCGAGCTCGATCTGCAATCCCTGACCCGCTGCCTGGAAGACGGCAGAGTCGGCCTTGTCGCCATCACCCACATGTCGAACGTGCTGGGCACCTGCACGCCCGCCGTGCGCATCGCCGCCATGGCGCACGAGGCTGGCGCACGCGTGCTGTTCGACGGCAGCCAGGCCACCGTGCACCGCAAGATCGACGTGCAGGCCATAGATGCCGACTTCTATGTGTTCACCGGCCACAAACTCTACGGTCCCACCGGCATCGGCGTGCTCTACGGCAAGCGCGCGCTGCTGGAATCGATGCCGCCTTTCATGGGCGGCGGCGACATGATCGGCACCGTGAGCTTCGAGCGCTCCACCTGGGCGGAAGTGCCGCACAAGTTCGAAGCCGGCACGCCCGCCATCGTCGAGGCGATCGGCCTTGGCGCCGCCATCGACTACGTGAACGCCATCGGCATGGACGATATCGAAGCGCATGAAGCTTCGCTCGTGGAACACGCCCTGCGCCGGCTTTCCGACGTGCCCGGCCTGAGCATCATCGGATCGGCGCAAGACCGCGGCGGCGTTTTCTCCTTCACCCTCAAGGGCGCGCATGCGCACGATATCGCCACCCTGCTCGACCGCAACGGCATCGCCGTGCGCGCCGGCAACCACTGCGCTGAACCGCTCATGCGGCGCCTCGGGCTGGACAGCACCGCACGCGCCAGCTTTGGCCTCTACACCACACACGAGGAAATCGACGTGCTGGCGAACACGCTCGAGCGCGTCGGCACTTTCTTCGCCGCCACGGCCGGTGCCTGATGTTCGACGACGTCCGCGACCTCTACCAGACCATCATCCTGGAACGCAGCCGCAACCCGCGCCATATGCACTCCATGGATCCGTTCGATGCAGCAGCAGAAGGCGACAATCCGCTCTGCGGTGACCGCGTGGAAGTGCGCGTGCGCTACGACGGCGACACCATCGCCGAAGCCGCTTTCCAGGCCCGCGGCTGCGCCATCAGCATGGCATCCGCCGACCTGATGGCAGACGCCGTGCAGGGCCGCAGCGCCGCCGAAATCCAGCAACTTGCCGAAGCGTTCGCCGCACTCGCCAAAACCGGCGCGACCGACGACAAGTCGCTCGACGACTTGCTGCCGCTCGCCGGCGTATCGGAATACCCGTCGAGGATAAAATGTGCGACCCTGCCTTGGGCGGCCCTGATTGCCGCCTTGGCCGGCCGCCGGGAGGCAACCAGTGAGCACACCTGAAACCGCCAGCGTCGCCGGCAGCTGGACCCCAGACGGCGAAGTGCTTGCCCTGCCGTCCGAAGACGCCCTGCTCGGCGCCATCGCCACCATCTACGATCCGGAAATCCCGGTGAACATCTACGAACTCGGCCTGATCTACGCCGTGGACATCAGCGACGCCGGCGCCGTCAAAGTCGAAATGACCCTTACCGCCCCGGGCTGCCCCAGCGCGCAGGAATTGCCAGTTCAGGTGCGCGACGCCTTGATGGCCGTGCCAGGCGTCACCTCCGCCGATGTCGAGACCGTATGGGATCCGCCTTGGGATCCAAGCCGCATGACCGAAGAGGCGCGGCTCGCCTTGAACATGTTCTGATCAGGAGAATCTCATGGGCGACACCCAAACCTCTCCACGCGCCAAACGCGCTTTGCCGCCGCTGATGTCCCTTTCGGAGCGCGCCGCGGATCGCCTGCGCTCGCTCTACGAAGGCGGCGAAGGCCGTCTGCTGCGCATCTCAGTCAACACCAAGGGCTGCTCGGGCATGTCCTACGATATGTCGTGGGTCGCCGAACCAGGCGCCAGCGACGAAATCGTCCGCGACCACGACCTCACCGTCCTGGTGGACCGCAAGGCGAGCCTGTTCCTGATCGGCACGGTGATGGATTACGAGGAGAAAGCCCTGTCTGCCGGCTTCATCTTCACCAATCCGAATGAGAAGGGAAGATGCGGCTGCGGCGAGAGTTTTCACGTTTAGAAGGACAGGAAGCGCGTTCTTTTTTGAAAAAAAGAACCAAAAAACTTTTGCGAGTCTAAGCCCAGCCTCTCCAACAAACTCACATCCAAACATGTAAAAGTTTTTTGGTTCTTTTTTTCAAAAAAGAACGCGCTTGCTTTAACCGCGCCCAAGAAAAAGGCCTCTCCGCGAACCGAGAGGCCTTTTTCTAAGACGTCTAAAGCGAAATTCAGGCGCTCTTGGACTGCAGCCGCGGAGTCGGCGGTGTCGGGATGACGGCGCTGGGCGGCACATAGCCCACTTCGCCGCAGATGCGCTCTGCCGCCTGGGCGATATAGCCGCGGAAATGCGTCCAATCCGGCTGGTCGAAGCTGCGTATGTCGTAGTGGCGCTGCGCTTGCGCGGTGACGCGAAGCTCTGCGAACTCGGCGTCGGTTGCTGGCATGGGCGGTCCGGAGAGCGTGGAAAGCGCCGTATCGCGCGAAATCCACAGCTCGCGCATATCCTGTGCAAGCCGGCTGACCTGGGTCATCGCTGCTTCGAACGAGGGAGCCGGCTCGTAGGCGGCCTTGGTGGGGTTCCACACGTCGAAGGTGAAAACGCCGGAACGGTCTTCCTGGCGGGTGATTCGAAGAGAGGGCTGGGACACGAGGTGTTCTCCTGCTTGTCTGGCGGGCACGTAAGCCTGGTGCCGAGCGGCAGGTGGCGGTGCGGTTGGGGGGTTCTACACACAAGCTTTGCGCGTGGGGAGGCAGAACACGCAGAGTCCGGTGCATGGCTCGGATGCGCGATATAGGCGGCCACCCTTCCTTTTTCAGCGCCTCGGCTTACAGCTAAACAAAAGAAATTCCGCAGGAACGCCGGTTTATGCGAACGCCCTTCCCTTTTTCCGCCATCGTCGGACAGGACGAGATGAAGCAGGCGCTGCTGATCGCCGCGGTGGACCCGAGCGTCGGCGGCGTCCTGGTTTTCGGCGACCGCGGCACGGGCAAGTCCACGGCGGTGCGCGCGCTCGCCGCGCTTCTCCCGCCCATGCAGGTCGTGGATGGCTGCCGTTACGCCTGCGATCCGGCGCGCGCGGACGCCTGGTGCGAGGATTGCCGCGCGCGCTCGCAGGCTGGCGCCCTGCCTACGCGCACCGCGCCGGTGCCGGTCGTCGACATGCCTTTGGGCGCCACCGAGGACCGCGTCGTCGGCGCCCTCGACCTGGAGCGCGCGCTCACACGCGGCGAACGCGCCTTCGAGCCGGGATTGCTCGCCCGCGCCAACCGCGGCTTCCTCTATATCGACGAGGTGAACCTCCTCGAGGATCATTTGGTCGATCTCCTCATCGATGTCGCAGCGTCGGGCGAGAACGTCGTCGAGCGCGAGGGTTTGAGCGTGCGCCACCCTGCCCGCTTCGTCCTGGTCGGCAGCGGCAACCCTGAGGAGGGCGAGCTGCGTCCTCAGCTGCTCGACCGCTTCGGCCTCTCGGTCCAGGTCGGCACGCCCACCGACATCGGCACCCGTATCGACATCGTCCGCCGGCGTGACGCGTTCGAGCGCGACCCCGCCGCGTTCGTCGAGACCTGGCGCCAGGCGGACGAGCGCCTGCAGCAGCGCATCCTGGCAGCACGCGCGCTGCTGCCCGCGCTGTCCGTGCCAGATGCCGTGCTCGAAGCGGCGACGCGCCTCTGCATGCACCTCGGCACGGACGGTCTGCGCGCCGAGCTGACGCTTCTCCGCGCCGCCCGCGCCCTGGCCAGCCTCGACGGCAGCGCCACCGTGGACATCGCGCATGTGCGCGCCGTAGCCCCCTCTGCCCTACGCCACCGGCTCCGCCGCGATCCGCTCGACGAGGCCGATGCGACCGTGCGCGTGCAGCGCGCCATCGAGCAGGTGCTTGGCCACGAGGCGGAGCAGAAGGTCCCGGGCCGGGACCTGATCGACGCTTGAACGAAGCCTCGCCCTGGTCCGACGCGCTGCTCGCGGCGGCGCTCTTCGCCATTGATCCTGCAGGCGTCGGCGGCGCCTGCCTGCAGGCCCACGCCGGCCCCGTCCGTGACGCCTGGCTTGCAGCCCTTCGCACCCTGCTTCCCGCCTGTTCTCCGTGGCTGCGCACGCCGGCATCCGTGGGCGACGGGGCCCTTCTCGGCGGACTTGACCTCGCGGCCACGCTCCAGCTCGGCCGGCCGGTTAGCCAGCAGGGTCTCCTGGCCCGCGCAGACGGTGGCGTGCTGCTGGTCGGCATGGCGGAGCGGCTCCCGGCAGGAACCGCGGCGCGCCTGACCGCCGCCATGGACACGCGCACCGTCGCCATGGCGCGCGACGGCATCCAGGAGGACAAGCCGGCGGCCTTTGGAGTCATCGCCCTGGACGAAAGCGAGGCCGACGAGGACGCCCCTGCGCCCGCGCTTCTCGACCGCCTGGCCTTCCTTCTCGATCTGCAGCCGATCGGCTTTCGCGACACCGCATCCAGCGTCATCGGCGCGGAAGCCATCGCCGCGGCCCGCGCGCTGCTTCCACAGGTTGCCATTGGCGACGAAGCGATCGCCGCTCTTTGCAAAAGCGCCCTCGCCCTCGGCATTCACCAGCTTCGACCTTGCCTTCTCGCGGCGAACGCTGCCAGGGCGCACGCGGCGCTGGCCGGGCGGTCCTCGGTCACGCTCGAAGATGCCGCGGCTGCCGCGCGCCTCGTGCTCTCGCCGCGCGCGTCGAGAGTGCCGGAGGAGCAGCCTGCCGAAGCACAGGCGCCTTCGCCGCAGCCCCCGCCCGATACCTCCGAAAACGACGCATCCGGCGACCAGCCGGACGCGTCCGACGCCACGGCAAGCAACACCCCACCCGCCGACGTGGTGCTGGACGCCGCGCGCGCCGCCATCCCGCTCGATCTGCTGGCTCGGCTCGCCACACCAGGGCTGCAACGGACCCGCACCCGCCAGCCGGGCAAGGCGGGCGAGGCCCTGCGCAGCCTGCGCGGCCGCCCGGCCGGCGTGCGCGAAGCAGCCCCTCGCGACGGCCAGCGCCTCCATGTCGTGGAAACGCTCCGCGCGGCCGCACCCTGGCAGCGCCTGCGGCGCGCCGAGACTGGCGCGGCGGATGAAAGGATCCTGATCCGCTCGCGTGATTTCCGCACCCAGCATTTCGAGCAGCGGTCCCGCACTACCACGATCTTCGTCGTGGACGCCTCAGGATCCTCCGCCTTCAACCGCCTCGCGGAAGCCAAAGGCGCGGTCGAAATGCTGCTGGCGGATTGCTACCGCCGCCGCGACGAAGTGGCGGTCCTCGCCTTCCGCGGCAAAGGCACCGCCCTTCTTCTGCCTCCCACACGCTCCCTGGTCCGCGCCAAGCGAAGCCTCGCCGGCCTGCCAGGCGGCGGCCCCACCCCGCTTGCGGCCGGCATACAGGCCGGCGCATCGCTCGCCCTGGCAGTACGCCGCGGCGGCTTCACCCCGACCCTCGTCTTCCTCACCGACGGCAGCGGCAACATCGCACTGGACGGCTCAGCAGGCCGTGCCCGCGCGACAGACGATGCGCGCCAGGCCTGCCTACGCCTGCGTGCCGCCTCGTTGCGCGCTGTTCTGGTCGACACCGCCCCGCGTCCGCAAGCCGCGGCCAGGAACGTCGCCGAGAGCATGGGCGCCCTCTACCTGCCGCTGCCCTACGCCAACGCCGCAGGCCTCGCGCGCCAGGTCAAGACAGCGGCGGCTGCCTCCTGATGCGGCTGCGGCGCTAACCCGATGGATGCCACACCGGCGCACGCCCTCCGGGACTGGCCGAACGCCGCGCACAGCCAGTTCGTGCGTGCGGCCGGGCTGGACTGGCATGTCCAGATCATGGGCAGCGGCCCGACCCTGCTTCTGCTCCACGGCACAGGCGCTGCGACCCACTCCTGGCGCGACCTCATGCCTATCCTGGCCGAGCACTTCACGGTCGTGGCGCCCGATCTGCCCGGCCACGGCTTCACCCAGGCGCCCCCCTCGCACCGCCTCTCGCTTCCAGGCATGGCGCGCGACACCGCCGAGCTGCTGGCGAAGCTCGGCGAGCGCCCGGCGCTCGCCGTCGGCCACTCGGCCGGCGCCGCCATCCTCTGCCGCATGAGCCTCGACGGAGCATTGCCCGCCAAAGGCCTGGTCAGCCTGAACGGCGCCATGCTGCCGCTAGGCGGCGTCCCGGGACAGATGTTCGCCCCTCTCGCCCGCCTTCTCGTGGGCTTGCCGCTGCTTCCGAACCTGTTCGCCTGGAGGGCCACGGACCAGCGCGTCGTCGAGCGGCTGCTTGCAGGAACCGGCTCGAGGCTCGATGACCGCGGCGTCGCCCTCTACGCCCGCGTCGTGCGCCAGCCCACGCACGCTGCCGCAGCCTTGCGCATGATGGCTAACTGGGAGCTGGCACCTTTGGTGCGAGACCTGCCGCACCTTGCCGTGCCCCTTCTCCTGGTCGCCGGCGCCGGTGACCGCTCTATCCCGCCTGCCGACGCAGCCCGCCTGCGCGACATGATCCCAGGCGCCACGCTGGCGGTGATGCCCGGCCTGGGACACCTCGCACACGAAGAGGATCCAGCAGGAACCGCAGCCCTGATCCTGCAGCATGCCCGCGCTTGCGGCGTCCTGGCGGCATGACCGGCTTCTTCGGCAGCGGCCTGGCCTTCGCGCTCATCCTGGCGGGCATGGTTCTCGAACTCGCCATCCTGCTCACCCTCCACAGTCGTTCCGGACGCGGCATTCCGCCCCGGCTTTTGGCAGGCGACTTCGGCGCCGGCATGTGCCTTCTCGCTGCCGCCATCGCGGCCGTGCGTGGAGCAGCCTGGCCGGCCATCGCAGGCGCCCTCCTCCTCGCCCTGGCAGCCCACGTCTTCGACCTTGTTCAAAGGTGGAAACGGTGACAACCGCCCTTGCGCCCGCTCCCACTGTCAGCTTAGGTTTACACATCTGGTGCTAAGCTCGCTTGACGGGCAACGCTCACCGCAGCCGTGGAATGTCCTATGCACAGTTCCCTGCATGACCTGGGAGGATCGGCGGCGGAGCGGGCCGACATCGCCCAATGCCGCGCCAAGCTGAGGCACGGATCACGCAGCTTCCACGCCGCCTCGCTTCTCCTTCCCCAGCGCGTGCGCGATTCGGCTACCGCTCTCTACGCCTTCTGCCGCCTCGCCGACGACGCCATCGACGACGAGCATACCGAACGCAACCGAACCGAAGCCCTCACCGCCCTCACCCGCAGGCTAGACGCCGCCTACGCCGGCCGCCCCTATGACCAGGCTTCGGATCGCGCCTTCGCCACGGTCGTCGCCCGCCACCGCATTCCCCGCACCGTGCCGGACGCGCTTCTCGAAGGTTTCGCCTGGGACGCCACAAGCCGCCGCTATGAAACCCTCGCCGACCTCCACGACTACGCGGCCCGCGTCGCCGGAACCGTCGGCATCATGATGGCCATGGTCATGGGCGTCCGCGCGCCAGCTGCCCTCGCACGCGCCTGCGACCTCGGCATCGCCATGCAGCTCACCAACATCGCCCGCGACGTCGGCGAGGACGCACGCGCCGGCCGCCTCTATCTCCCGCTCGCCTGGCTGCACGAAGCCGGCATCGACCCGGACGCCTTCCTCGCCGCCCCTGCCTTCACCCCGGCCCTCGGCCAGATCGTCCGCCGCCTCCTGGCCTCCGCCGACTTCCTCTATGCCCGCGGCACCGACGGCATCGGCGCCCTTCCCCTCGCCTGCCGGCCAGGCATCGACGCCGCGCGTCGCCTCTACGCCGCCATCGGCCGCGAAGTGGAACAGGCCGGCGGCGACTCCATCACCACCCGCGCCCGCGTATCCTCTGGCCGCAAACTGGACGGTTTGGGCCGCAGCCTCACCGCAGTCCTGCGTAGCCACTCGAACGCCCATGCCCCCGCGCTCGCGGCAGCCACCTTCCTGGTCAACGCCGCTTCATCGGCGCCGCCTGCTTACGGACGAACCACGCGCAATTTCGACGAGCGTATGGCTTGGCTATTCGGGCTGCTGGAGCGGCTGCATACCGACGGCGCGGCTCTTCGCGAGGGGTAGCAAGCGTGTTCTTTTTTGAAAAAAAGAACCAAAAAACTTTTGCGACTTCGGGCTGGGCTTAGATGGCCCGGTTTGAGTGGGTTATTGTCGAACTCATCGTCATTGGGCTGCTGGTTTACGAAATGCTGTCCATTCGCCGCACCGTCCGGCGCGACCGACTAGCCCGCGATCGAGCCGTGGGCGACGCTGCTGACCACGTGCGCCAGGGTGAGCATCAGGACGACCACCAGGGCTGACCGGATGCGCCCTCGCAACAGGCGCGACACGGCGATCAGGAAGCTGCCGACCATGAAAATGAGGATGAGGGTCTGCAGGTCGCCGCCATGCAGCCCGGCCTCGTTCATCGTGCCCCTGATCGCCTGCTCGCACCAGGTGAGCGCGCCCAGGATCGACGACGCAAACGTCGAAATCAGCATGACCAAGCTGTGCGCGAAACGATCCAGCAAACCCACCTGACACCCCCATCCTGGCGCAAATATCCCGCGCGAGAACCGTTACGGGAACAATCCTCGCGTCAGTTTCGCTTTCTGCACCTTTTCGATGCCAATAGCCAAGGCCGACGTGCGGTGAGAGACATTATCTCGCTCCGAGCGTGTCATAACTGCCTGGAATGCACGTTCAAGGACACGGTTGAGCCGGTCACGCACCTCTGGCTCCGTCCAGAACAGCTGCTGCAGGTCCTGCACCCACTCGAAGTAGCTCACCACCACGCCACCCGCGTTGCACAGGATGTCCGGGATGACGAAGATTTCGCGCCGCCTCTCGTCCAGCACCCGGTCTGCCTCAGGGGTGGTCGGACCATTCGCCCCTTCTGCCAGGATCCGGCATTGCAGCTTGCGCGCAACGTCGCCGGTGACCACCCGCTCCATCGCCGCCGGCACCAGCACGTCGCATGGCCGGGTCAGCAACTGCGCCGGGTCGGACAGAGCCTCCGTCGAGTAGCCGCGCAGCACGCCATGCTGCTCGGTGTGCCGGATGAGGGCGGGAATATCGAGCCCGCGCGGATCGTAGTAGCAGGCCGTATGGTCAGACACGCCTGTCACCTTGGTGCCCTGCTGCACCAGGCTCGAAGCGGCCACGCTACCCACGTTGCCGAAACCCTGGATGATGGCGGTGGCGTCGCTCGGGTCGATGTTCAGCCGTTCCATCGCCCGGCCGACCAGGTGAACCACCCCGCGGCCAGTCGCCTCGCGCCGCCCGACCGTTCCGCCGGCGTCCACCGGCTTTCCGGTGACGATCTCGGTCACCGTCCGCCCCTGATACATGGAATAGGTATCCATGTACCAGGCCATGACCTGCTCGTTGGTGCCCATGTCCGGCGCCATGACGTCGGTATGCGGCCCGACGAAGGGGATCATCTCCTGCATGTAGCGGCGCGACACCGCCTCCAGCTCGCGCTTGCTCAGCCCATAGGGATCGACCGCGATGCCACCCTTCGCCCCGCCATACGGCAGCCCTGCCAGCGCGCATTTCCAGCTCATGGAAATCGCCAGCGCCGCCACCTCGCCCATGTGCAGGTCGGCTGCATAACGGGTGCCGCCCTTGGTCGGGCCCATGGTCAAATGATGCTGGACGCGGAACCCGTTGAACACTGCCTCGCTGCCATCGTCACGATGGATCGGGCAGGCGACCATGATGGCGCGCTTGGGCAGCAGCAGCCTGTCCCGCTGGTGTTCGGGGATTTCGAGGTAATCGGCGATGACGGCGAAGTTCTCGCGCGCCTGGTCGAAGAAGGGGCTGGCGTAGATGTCCATGATTGCGGATTTGCTCCTTGTCGTTGATGGCGGGGGTCGTTGATGGCGGGGTCATTGAAGGCGGGAAGGAAGGTCTTCTTTTTTGAAGAAAAGAAGCAAAAAACTTTTACCACTTGGTGCAGGGCACCCCATCCATCGATGGAGCTCGTTGCAAAGAAGTAAAAGTTTTTTGCTTCTTTTTTTCAAAAAAGAAGAACTTCCTTTTCTCTATCGGGCCGGCACCATCTTGCCGGAGCGTCGTTTTGTCCACGCATACCGAACCTCCTCCAAAAATTGGCAGTAACCGTGAACCAAACCCCAGCAGCCGCGACAGAACCGGTCGCAAGGCGCCTTGCCGTTGTCATGAATGCGAACGCCGGCGCGCTCCTGGGCCGCTCCGACGCTGCCGCGGAGCTGCAGCATCTGTTCGAATCCGCTGGCGCACAGGTGGAAATCATCCCGCCCGATGCCGGCACCCTGCCAGAGCGGATCGAACGCGCCCGTGCGACTGGCGCGGACATGATCGTCATCGCGGGCGGCGATGGCTCGATCGCCTGCGCCGCCCAGGCGCTGACCGCCGAGGTTGCCCCTGCCTTAGGCGTGATCCCCAGCGGCACGATGAACCTTCTGGCGAAGGACCTGCAGATCCCGGTGGGCGACACGGCGGCCGCCATCAAGGCGATGATGGAAGGGCGGGTCCGCAGCATCGACGTGGGCGACGTGGACGGCCACGTCTTCACCTGTGCCTCCATGCTCGGCACGCCCGCGAACCTCACCCGCCACCGGGAGGCGAGCAGGCGTGCGGGTGGCGGCCCGTTGTCCTGGTTCACTTTCGCCAAGGCCGGGCTGCGGGCATGGCGCCGGAACCGCGCCATGCGGCTGACGCTTCGGTGCAATGGCAGGCGCTACAAGGTCCGGAGTCCCTCAGTGACCATCACGGTCAATCCGCTCGACGACCAGTCGGGCCGGCTGTTCGGCCGAAGCTGCCTCGATGGCGGCACGCTGAGCGTCTATATCGTCCACCAGAACACCCCCTGGCGCCTGGTGCGGGTGCTGTTGCAGGCTCTGATCCCGGGCCTGTCGAGCCACGGCGGTATCACCGTGCTGCACACCGACAAACTCGAAATCCACTCGCACCGAACGGCGCTGCGCACCCTCGTGGACGGCGAGATGCGCCTGCTGACGCCGCCCCTCCGCTACCGCGTTCTTCCCAAGGCGCTGTCGGTCGCATCGCCGGCATGACGGCAACCCGCATCGCGCATCTGACCGACCTGCATTTCGAGGCAGTCGACCCGGACGTCGTCTTGGCCCTCTCCGCGGAGCTTCAGGCCGACCGGCCCGACCTCGTGGCGGTAAGCGGCGACCTCACCATGGGCGCCCGCCGGCGTGAGTTCAGCGCCGCGCGCGCCTTTCTCGACGGCTTGCGCGTGCCCACCCTCTCGGTGCCTGGCAACCACGACATCACCCCTTACCGCCTGCTCGAGCGCTTCGTCGCGCCCTACGCCCGCTGGCGCAGCGAAATGGGCGACGGCACCGAACCGCTCTGGCAGAACGGCCACGTCGCCGTCATCGGCCTCAACACCGCCCGCCGCGCGAGCGCCCACCTCGACTGGTCGAAAGGCCGGGTCAGCGACCACCGCCTCCGGCGCCTGCTGTCCCGCCTCGACGCCCTTCCCAAAAACCTCGTGCGCATCGTCGTCGGCCACCATCCGCTTCTCGCCCCCACCGAAGGCGTGCCGCATCCTCAGGTCGCCGGAAACGCGCGGCTCGCGCTGGCCGCCTTCGCCGAGCACGGCGTGCGCCTGGTGCTCGCCGGCCACCTTCACCGCGCCTATTTTCGAATGGCCGCCAGTGCCGGCTCATCCCCCTTGGTGGTGCAGGGCGGCTCCGCCACCTCGACCCGCCTTCGCGGCGGCGAGCCCAACGCCTACAACCGCATTACCATCGGCGACGATGGAGGCGCCTCCATCGAGGGGCGCATGTGGGACGGCTCGGCTTGGGTCACTGATCGTATGCATGAGATCCGGCTTGATGCACCGGCTTTGGCTCAGGCCGGCGTGGAGCCGTTGCATTAAGCAAGGTTTGGGCTTTGCCCCAAACCCTATCCCCGGCTTCATCAAGGACAAGTCCTTGGAACCTCATTCCCTGGAGCACCCTTGGCGGGCAGTCATGAACTTATTTTAGTCGGCGGGCTGCTGTGCCTGGCTGCGATCTTTGCCGGCCTTGTCACCAGCAGGATCGGCACGCCCTTGCTGCTGGTGTTCATCGCCGTCGGCATGCTGGCAGGCGAGGATGGCCCAGGCGGCATCCGCTTCGATAATTTCAGGCAGGGCTATCTCGTCGGCAGCCTGGCGCTGGCCGCCATCCTGTTCCAGGGCGGCCTGAGCACCAGCCGCGGCATGCTCAAGCAGGCCCTGCTCCCCTCCATCGCCCTGGCAACCGCCGGTGTGGCGATCAGCGCCGGCGTCGTTGGGGCCGCTGCCGTATGGCTGTTCCAGCTCTCCTGGCCGGAAGCCCTGCTGATCGGCGCGGTGACCGCCCCGACAGACGCCGCCGCCGTCTCGGTCCTGCTCCACATGTCGCGCGCGCCTGTGCCGTCACGCGTCGTGGCGGCCCTGGAAGTCGAATCCGGCCTCAACGACCCGATGAGCGTCTTCCTCACCCTGGCACTGGTCCAGTGGCTCATGGCGCCGCAGGGCCTCGACGCGCGCGCCGCAGGCCTGCTCTTTCTCGAGGAAATGGGCGGCGGCATCGTCATCGGCCTGGCCAGCGGCTACGCGCTGCTGGCGCTGTTCCGCCGCCTGAACGCCGACCGCCCTGTCCTGCCTATCCTGGCGCTCGGCGTTGCGATGACGGTCTTCGGCGGCGCGCAGATCCTCGGCGCAAGCGGCTTCCTGGCGGTCTACCTGGCCGGACTCGTGGTGGGAAATCACCAGCACCCAGCGGGAGAGCCGGTCACGCGCTTCTTCGGCACCCTCGGATGGCTCGCGCAGATCGTGCTCTTCCTCATGCTCGGGCTGCTGGTCACCCCGCACCAGTTGCCGCCTGTCGCCCTCGACGCCCTGGCGATCGCGGCCGTGCTGATCGTGGTGGCGCGGCCGCTGGCGGTGTTCGCCTGCCTGCTTCCTTTCGGATGGCGCATCCCGGAGGCGGCCTTCGTCTCCTGGGCCGGCCTGCGCGGCGCCGTGCCGATCTACCTCACCACAGTACCTCTGCTGGAAGGTTTCAAAGCCGGACGAACGATGTTCGACGTCGTCTTTGTCGTGGTGATCGCATCGGTGGCGCTGCAGGGCTGGACACTAGCGCCGGTAGCCCGCCTGCTTGGTCTCGAACCGGACGCTGTCAAGCACTGAATATTTTCTGACCAATCCGTGAAATACCGAAACCTCTCTTGGTCATCGGCGCTGTCGCATGGCGCTGCCGTTATAAACGGCATCGACAGCAACAAGGGACTTTTGCATGCCGCAGTTCGACGCAACGATCAAGCACATCAAGGACGGCGTAAAGGGCTTCACCGTAAGCGCCGCAGTCAAGAACATTGAAGGCTGGGAAACGACTTTGGAGAAAGTCGAAGCGCCGGGCGTGAAAGGGATCATCCGCGATCTCGAGAGCCTGAAGAAGCATTTGCAGGCCGACAAGATCGACGGCAGCCAGATCAAGAAGCTGATGGTGAAGCTTGGCCACGAGACGGTCACGCTCGCAGGCAAGGCAGACAGCAAGAACGCCGAGAAGATCAAGACGCTCGGCGAGGCGCTCAGCCACGCCGGTGAGTCAGCCGAAGAAGAGTGACACCCGGCCCGGGGGCGCGCTGCCAGAGCACGCTCCCGGGCGATCACTGATGCAGGAGAATCCGCCAAGGGGTCAGCAAAAGCTTGACCCTTCCTGCATACGGGAACAAAATAGGAACATGAGTTCCTTGCCAACCCTGGCCACGAAAGCCTGCCTGGACGAGCTGCGCGAGCGCATCCGTCTGCTGGAGCGGGCTACCGGTCGCCCTGGCGGGATTTTGCCATTCGGCATACCGGACGTCGATGCCCATCTGCCTGAAGCTGGCCTGGTGCGTGGCGCCCTTCATGAAGTGTCCGGCGGTGAAACCGACGAGATCCATGGCGCGGCCGCTGCCCTGTTCACGGCAGGCATCCTGGCACGCATGGAAGGCCCTGCCCTCTGGATCACCACGGCGAGCGACCTGTTCGCCCCAGGCCTGGCCTGCGCCGGCGTAACACCCGACCGATTGCTTCACGCCCGCGCGCCAAACGAAAAAACCGTCCTGCTCGCCATGGAAGAAGCGCTGCGCCACACCGGCCTCTGCGCCGTCGTGGGGGAAGCTGCAAAGCTCTCCATGACCGCGTCGCGCCGCCTGGTCCTGGCCGCCGAGAAAACCGGCGTCATGGCGCTTCTCATCAGGCGCCGGCCGGAAGGCCGCCCGTTCGAGGAAACCCTCACCGCCGCCGCCACCCGGTGGCGCATCACGCCGATCCCCTCGACCCCGCCCCTGTTCGGCGATTCGCCAGCGGCAGGCATCGGCCGGGCGCGATGGCGGGTGGACCTGACGCGCTGCCGAAGCGGCGAAGCTGCACACTGGATCTTGGAGGCTTGCGATGCGCAGGGTCGTCTCTCTCTACCTGCCGACGTGGCCTACGGACCGGCTGCACAAGCAGGACGCCGTGCTTCAGGCAGGCAAGCCGCCTGAGAAAACCAGAAGTCCCCTGCTGGTGGCGCAAAAGTTCGGCTCACGCCGGCTGATCACGGCTGCCGACGCAAGTGCGCGAAAGCTCGATCTGCGCCCAGGCATGGCCGTCGCCCAAGCCCAGGCCATGGTGCCCGAACTCTTCATCGTGGAGGCTGACCCGGCCGCCGATGCCGCCGCGCTCAACCGCCTCGCAGCCTGGTGCCTGCACCGCCTGACACCGCTGGCAGCACCCGATCCCCCTGATGGCGTGTGGCTGGACGTCACCGGCTGCACCCATCTCTTCGGCGGAGAGTCGGCCATGTTGCATGACCTGGTCAGGAGATTTACGCAAAGCGGCATAGATGCCTGCGTTGCCGTCGCAGAAACGCCAGGCGCCGCCCACGCGCTCGCACGCTGGAGCAAGGCGCCTATCACCATCGCGCCGCCTGGCGGCATGCGCCCGCTTCTGGAACCGCTACCGGTCGCCTCCCTGCGCCTTGCCGACGACACCGTGCAGGGCCTGCGCCGCCTCGGCTTCGACACTATCGGCCAGCTCATGCGCACGCCGCGCGCCCCTCTCACCCGCCGCTTCGGCAACACCGCCCTGCGTCGCCTAGACCAGGCGCTAGGCACCGCACCGGAGCCGATCGAACCCATGGCGGTCGCCGAACTTCCCCGCACACGCATGGGTTTTCCCGAACCCATCGCCACGCCGGAAGACCTCGCACGCGCCACGGCCCTTCTCGTCGAAGCGCTCTGCGAAAAACTCCAGCGCCGCGGGTTGGGCGCCTGCCGCCTTGACCTCGTGTTCCAGCGCGTGGATGGCGCAGCACAGGCGATACGCATTGGCACCGCCGCGCCAACACGGGACGTCGCCCATCTCACCAGGCTCCTCCTGCCGCAAATCGAAACCATCGATCCCGGCTTCGGCATCGAGACCATGCTGCTCACCGCATCGCTCACCAACTCCCTCGATCCCAGCCAGATCATGACGCATTTCGGCCACGCACCCCCCGACACCGATCTCGCGCGCCTGGTGGACAGCCTCTCAAATCGCCTGGGCAGCGAGCGCATCTTCCGCACCAAGCCCATGCAAAGCGACCTGCCGGAACGCTCGGTTTGCGAAACACCCCCGCTCGCCCGTGCGGAAGGCGCATCATGGCCCGACCGCCTGCCACGCCCCACCCGACTGTTCGATCCCCCAAAACCGGTCGAAGCCATGGCGCTCCTCCCCGACCACCCGCCGGCACGCTTCACCTGGAAACGCAAAATCCACACCATCAAACGCGCCGACGGCCCCGAGCGCGTGTTCGGCGAATGGTGGAAGAATGCTGACGAGACCTGGGCCGTTCGGGATTACTTCCAGGTGGAGGACGAAAGCGGGCAGCGCTTCTGGCTGTTCCGGCGTGGCGATGGCGAGGGTGGGGTTACGGGGGATATGCAATGGTTTTTGCATGGCGTGTTTGGATAGCAAGCATGTTCTTTTTTGAAAAAAAGAACCAAAAAACTTTTGCGATGTGGGACCGAGATCGTGGGAACGCCCGGCCCAAAGGTCCAAAGGTTTTTTGCTTCTTTTTTGCAAAAAAGAAGGCCTTGCCTTGACCTACGTAGAACTCCAAGTCACCTCCAACTACTCCTTCCTCCGTGGCGCCTCTCACGTGGAAGAGCTGTTCGCGCAAGCCCTGGCGTTCGACTACAAGGCCATAGCGGTCACCGACCGCAACTCTCTTGCTGGCATGGCAAGGGCGCACCAGAGGGCGTCGGAGATCGGTATCAGGCTGATCGTCGGCTGCCATCTGGTGCTGACAGACGGCACGGCGATGCTGGTTTATCCCACCGATCGCGCGGCTTATGCGCGGCTGTGCAGGATGCTCAGCATAGGCAAGTCGCGCGCCGGCAAGGGCGCTTGTGATCTCGCGTGGAGCGATGTCGAAGCGCATGGCGAGGGTCTGATTGCCGTTCTGCTGGCGGATGCACCCGATGCGGCATTGCTGGCGAACCTGCAGCGTTTGTCGCGTGTTTTTCAGGGCCGCGCCTATCTGGCATTGACGCTTCAGAGGCGGCCCGGCGATGTGCAGCGGCTGTTCGGGCTGGAGCGCATGGCGGCGCAGGCGCGCGTCGCGTGCGTCGCCACGAACGATGTGCTGTATCACACGCCTGAGCGGCGCATTTTGCAGGACGTGGTCACTTGCATACGCGAGGGCTGCACGATCGACGATGCCGGTTTCAGGCGCGAGCGGTTTGCCGACAGGCATTTGAAGCTGCCTGGTGAAATGGCGCGACTTTTTGCAAGGCACCCGGAGGCGATTGCGAACAGCGCGGTGATTGCAGACCGCTGCCGCTTCAGCCTGGGCGAACTCAAATACCAGTACCCGCACGAGGTGAGCACGCCTGGGCGCACGGCGCAGCAGGAGCTCGAATTGCTGACATGGGAGGCGGTGGAAAAGCGGTTCGAAGGCAAGGTGCCGGAGAAGATGCTGGCGCAGCTCAAGCACGAACTCGCCTTGATCGGCAGGATGGAATACGCGCCGTATTTCCTCACCGTAAACCGCATCGTGCAGCAGTCGGTCTCCAAGGGGATCCTGTGCCAGGGCCGCGGGAGTGCCGCGAACAGTGCCGTTTGCTATGTGCTCGGCATCACCGCCATCGATCCGTTGCAGGGCAATCTTCTGTTCGAGCGTTTCCTCAGCGAGGAGCGCCGCGAACCGCCGGACATCGACGTGGATTTCGAGCACGAGCGGCGCGAGGAAATCATCCAGTGGATCTATGAAACCTACGGCCGCGACCGTGCGGCACTCTGCGCCACAGTGGCGCGCTACCGCTCCCGCGGCGCCGTGCGCGAAGTGGGCAAAGTCCTTGGTTTGACCGAGGACGTCACGGCCCTGCTGTCCAGCCAAGTGTGGGGCTGGAGCGAGGATGGCGTGGACGAGAACCATGCGGCCGAGCTCAACCTCAATCTGGACGACCGCCGGCTGCGGCTGACCCTGGAGCTGGCACGCGAGCTCATCGGCTTTCCGCGCCACCTCTCGCAACACCCTGGCGGTTTCGTGCTGACCCAGGACCGCCTCGACACGCTCGTCCCCATCGAGCCCGCCGCCATGGACGACAGGCAGATCATCGAGTGGGACAAGGACGATATCGAGACGCTGCAATTCATGAAGGTCGATGTGCTGGGCTTGGGCATGCTCGGCTGCATGCGCCGCGCCTTCGATCTCCTCGCCGACCATCGCGGCAAAACCCTCACGATGGACAGCATCCCCAAGAAAGATGCAGCTACCTTCGCCATGATCCAGAAGGCCGACACGCTCGGCGTCTTCCAGATCGAGAGCCGCGCGCAGATGTCCATGCTGCCAAGGCTGAAACCCAAGGAGATGTACGACCTCGTCATCCAGGTCGCCATCGTCCGTCCGGGCCCTATCCAGGGCGACATGGTGCACCCTTATCTGCGCCGCCGCGAAGGCCTGGAGAAACCCGAATATCCCACGCCGGAACTCGAGGCGGTCCTTGCGAAAACCCTGGGCGTTCCGCTGTTCCAGGAGCAGGCGATGAAAGTCGCCATGGTCTGCGCCGGCTTCACGCCCACCGAAGCCGACCAGCTCCGCCGGTCCATGGCAACCTTCAAGATGACAGGCGGCGTCAGCCATTTCCGCGACAAGCTGATCGAGGGCATGGTCAGGAACGGCTATGCCAAGGAATTCGCCGAACGCACCTTCAAGCAGATCGAGGGCTTCGGCAGCTACGGCTTCCCGGAGAGCCATGCGGCAAGCTTCGCGCTTATCGCCTATGCCAGTTCATACCTGAAATGCCACCACCCCGACGTGTTCTGCGCCGCCCTTCTCAATGCACAGCCCATGGGCTTCTACGCGCCGGCGCAGATCGTGCGCGATGCCCGCCGCCATGGCGTGAAGATCCGCCCCATCTCCATCAACGACAGCCGGTGGGATTGCACGCTGGAGCCAGAGGGCCGCTACTTCGCCGTGAGGCTGGGTCTGCGCATGGCGAAAGGCCTCGCCGAGAAAGATGCCGTCGCCATCATCGAACATCGCGCCGACATGCCTTATCTCAGCGTGGAAGAACTCCACCGCCGGTCCCACGTCACCGCAGGCGCGCTGGAACGCCTGGCCGAAGCCGACGCCTTCGCCTGCATCGGCCATGACAGACGCCAGGCCCTGTGGGAAGTGCGCGCGCTTGCCGACACCGAACTTCCCTTGTTCGCCCAGCAGGAAACCTACGCCGAGCCGGACACGCAAATCACGCCCATGAAGCCGGGCCGTGAAGTGGTGGAAGATTACCGCAGTGTCGGTCTCACCCTTCGCCGCCATCCCGTAACCTTCATACGCCACGAACTCGGCCGCATGGGCGCCGTGACAGCCAGGCGCCTGGACGATTTGCGGGACGGCAAACGCGTCACCATCGCCGGCATCGTCCTCGTCAGGCAGAAGCCAGGCAGCGCCAAGGGCGTGATGTTCATCACCATCGAGGACGAAACGGGCCACGCCAACCTTATCGTCTGGCCCAAGATCTTCGAGCAGCAGCGCCGAGTCATCCTCGCCGCCGGCATGATCGCCTGCCACGGCAAGCTGCAGCGTGAAGCCGGCGTCACGCACATCATCGTCGACAGGCTGACGGATCTGTCGGACATGCTCCGAAGCGTCGGGGACCGCGACGGCGATTTCCCGCTGCGCACCGGCCGTGGCGACGAAGCCAAGCACGGCGGCGCGCCTGATGCCAGGCAGGTGGCCAAGGTGCGGGATATTTATGTGCCGGACTTTGGGGCGGGCTCATCCATTAAGGTGCACACTCGGGATTTTAGGTAAGGAAGGACTTCTTTTTTGAAAAAAAGAAGCAAAAAACTTTTACGACTTGGGACCGAGATCGTGGATAGGCCCAGCCCCAAATGTCCAAAAGTTTTTTGGTTCTTTTTTTCAAAAAAGAACTGCTTCCTTCCTTAAACCACAGGCCCCCGCGTCACCGAAGCCTGCCCCCTCAACGCGTCCCGTATCTCCATCAGCAGCACTTCACTCGTCGTAGGACCGGCAGCCACAGGCGCCTCCTCCTGCTTGCGCATGAAGCGCTGCAGCGTGCGCACCAGCCAGAACACGACGAAGGCCACGATCAGGAACTGGATCACCGCATTGACGAACAGCCCGTAGTTCACGGTCACCGCATTGGCGGCCTTGGCCGCGGCGAGATTGGGCTCGACGGGCCCACGGATCGTTATGAAGCGGTCGGAGAAATCGACGCCGCCCGTCAGCAGCCCGATAACCGGGTTGAATACGTCCTTGACCAGGCTTTGCACGATGCCGGTGAACGCCGCGCCGATGATGATACCGACGGCAAGGTCCACCACGTTGCCGCGCATGATGAAGGCTTGGAAATCACCGATCCAACCCGGACGGTGCATAAGCTTGGGAGGCAGCATTTTGGAGACTCCGGTAAAAGCGGGCGGAGTTCTCGCCGCTTCGTTACGGATTGTCTACCCCAGAACGCCCTAAAACCCTCAGACGGACCCGGAAACGTAAGCGCGCAGGCTGTCCACTTCCTGGGTCTGCTGCCCGATCAGCGCCTTGACCACGTCGCCGATGCTGATGAGACCGACCAGCTGCCCGCCTTCGAGTACAGGGAGATGACGCACCCGGCTCTGGGTCATCATCGCCATGGCCTGCGCTACGGTGGTCGAGGGCGTCACGGTGAACAGCACGCTCGTCATGAGCTGGGCGGCCGTCATCTCGAGGCTGGCGGCGCCGACGCGGGAAACGCTGCGCACGATGTCACGCTCGCTGACGATGCCGAGAAGCTGGCCGGCGGTATCACGCACCAGGATGGCGCCGATCTTGTGGTCCGCGAGCCGTTTCGCGACCTCGCCGACGAGGGTCGTCGGTGGAACGGATGCGACTTCGTGGCCCTTGTGATGAAGGATGGCAGCGACTGTCATGAAGCGGCTCCCTGCTAATTTCGTGGACCGCCGACGCTGCGCTCAATCTGGTTGGGATGCAAAAAGTAGGTGTGCGGCGCAGCAAGGAAGGAAGGCGTTCTTTTTTGAAAAAAAGAACCAAAAAACTTTTGCGACTGGGGACCGAGATCTTGGAAACGCCCAGCCTAAAGGCCCAAAAGTTTTTTGCTTCTTTTTTTCAAAAAAGAAGATGCTTTCTTCTTCTAATGCGCCTCCACGCCAGTAAGCTGGTTCGCCACCAGATCGGCAAACCGTCCACGCCGCTCGCACAGCCCATCGAAGCTACCGCGCTCCACGATCTGGCCTGCGTCGAACACCAGGATCTCGTCGGCATCACGCACGGTTGAAAGCCGGTGTGCGATCACGAACGTGGTCCGGCCGAGCATGAGGTTTGCCATCGCGCGGGACACCCGGGCTTCCGTGGCGGCATCGAGCGCTGAGGTCGCCTCGTCCAGGATCAGGATCGGCGCGTCCTTCAGAAGGGCGCGAGCGATCGCCAGCCGCTGACGCTGGCCGCCAGAGAGGTTGGCCCCGCGCTCACCCACCAGCGTGTCGTAACCCTGCGGCTGGCGGCTGATGAAATCATGCGCCTCGGCCAGGCGGCAGGCACGCTCGATATCCGCCTGTGTCGCATCAGGGCGCCCCACGAGCAGGTTCTCGCGTATCGAGCGGTTGAACAGCAGGCTCTCCTGGAACACCACGCCGATGTTGGCGCGCAGGCTGTCGAGGCTGACGTCGCGCAGGTCGGCGCCATCGATCAGGATGCCGCCCGAGCTCGGATCCCACAGCCGCTGCAGCATGTGCATGGCCGTGGACTTGCCAGCGCCGGTCGCACCCACCAGTGCGGTGACGGTGCCTGGCCGTGCAATGAACGAAATGTCCGACAGGATCGCCGGGCCGCCCGGATAGGCGAAGCTCACATTCTCGAAGGCGACCTCGCCCTGCGTCACAGCCAGCGTCTCGGCATCGTCGCGCTCAGGCACCGTGCTTGGCGTGTCGAGGAGGGCGTAGAAATCCTGCAGCACCGGCCCGCGCATGAACAGGCTGGAGGCAAAGTTCACGGCAGCCTCGAGGCGGCCGATCAGCAGCGTCGCGAAGCCCATGAAAGACACGATGTCGGACACGGTCGCCTGGCCGTGCAGATGCATCAGCGCGCCTGCCACCACAATGGTGATCACCGCCAGCGTGCTCGAGGCACGCGTCAGCACCGTCACGACGGCCCACCAGTTCAGCACCGGGAATTGGTGACGAACAACGTTCTCGATGATCTGCGCGAACTCACGCGCTTCGGCCTGCAAGCGCCCGAAGGACTGCACGGCCACGACGTTGGAGAGCGCATCCTGCGCCCGCCCGGCCAGCTCGGAATGCGCGATCTCGGCCTGCCGCTGCCCAGCCTGCGTCCGCTTGATGACGAACGCCGTCACCACGGCAAACACCGTCACCAGCGCAAACAGCACCAGCGACAACCGCCAGTTCAGCACGGCCGACAAAGGCAGCAGCACCACGATAGCGAGATAGGTCGCCAGGTTCTCCTTGAAGAACGTCAGCGTCAGGGCGAACAGCGAATCCGAGCCCGAAACCATGGTCTTCATCACCCCGCCCGACTGCGCGCCGCTGTGGAACGAAGGCGGCAGCGCCAGCACATGGTTGAAGCAACGGCTCATCGCCGACAGCCGCGTGCGATGCGCGGTGCGCTCCGCGCCAACGGCCGTCGCGATGTTCGCCCCAATCCCCATGGCGCCAATGCCGACCCATGCAGCCACCAGCATGGCGCCCTGCATGAACAGATCGTTTCGCTTCATGCTGTCCGAGTGCGACAGCAGCCCAATCACATGGCCGAACAGCAGAGGATCGAGGAACTGCAGCGTCGCCACGGCCAGGTTGCCGGCAGCGAGAAGGGCGATCGTCCGGCGGCTCTGGGCAAAGGTGCCAAGCACGCGGGCGTAAGTTTTGAGGAGCGACATGGGTGCCGAAATCCGTCTTTGAAGCCGGGGCACGCTGTCCCGGCACGCTCGTATTTACGGACCGATCTTGGCGAAACCTGGGCGCCGGGTGCGGTGCAATATGACCATTTTGGGGCAGCGTTCGGCCGCTGGAAGGTAAGTGGCAGGAAGGTCTTCTTTTTTGAAAAAAAGAAGATCTTTCTGTTGCTGCCCTTACTTTCTCAGCAGCTCTCCAATTCAAACCGATGCGTAGGGCGAACCAGCTCGTCCTGAGCCTCGATCAGCACCAGCTCACGCGATCCTGCCTCCAGCGTCCGGCGCAGAATGCCATGCACGGAGGCCGCGGCGTTCGCCATGGCCGCCGCTGCATCGCCACCATTCAGCATGTGGAACAGGAACAGCGCGGCCATCGCGTCGCCCGCCCCATTCGGCGCCATAGGCAGAAGAGGCGTGCGGAGCCGATGGCAGGCGCCAGGCGACACGACCAGCAGGTCGAGCGCATCGTGCGGCGTATCCTCCACCTGAACGCTGGTCACCAGAATGGCGCGCGGTCCCGACGGACGCATGCGATCCAGCAGGGCGCCGGCTGCGGCCTGGGTTTCCGCCAGTGTAGCGCAAGGCAGGCCGGTCAGCAGGCCGAGCTCGAACAGGTTAGGCGTAAGCAGATCGGCCGCTGGTACAGCCTGGTCGCGAAAGAAGTCAGGGATTCCCGCGCGGACATAGATGCCCGGCGCCTGGTCGCCCATCACCGGGTCGCAGCACCAGAGTGCGGCGGGATTAGCATTGCGCACCCGGTCGGCTGCATCGCGCATGACCGTGCCGGTGCCCTCATCGCCGATATAGCCGGTGAGCAGGGCGTCGCACCGCGCCAGCGCGCCACGCGCCTCTATCCCCGCGATCAGGGCCGCGATTGCTGCCGGTGCCACCACCGTTCCGGTGTGCGCGCCATAGCCCGGATGGTTGGAAAAATGCACCGTCGAAACCGGCCACACTTCAGCACCCAGCCGCTGCAGCGGGAACACGGCGGCGGAATTACCGACATGCCCATAGGCGACGGCGGACTGTATCGAGAGGATATTCACGCGGATGGCGCGATGCGTGGTCTAGCGCGATCCCGCGTCAATGTTTCCGGACTGGCCAACCTGGTCGAAAAAATGAAGTCCGTCCTTCGGTTGTTCAGGCGCCGCGGCCATAGCCACTTCGCGTCCCCACGCGTCCCGCACAAGAATTGAGGATTCGTCCCGTGAGGTCACTATCAGGACGCCGCCACCCACAGTATGCAATGTCACATGGTCCCCTGGCTGCTTCAGTCTGCTGCGCAAGCGCTCCAGTGAATAATCGCCAGCGACAGCGTGCCCGGCCAAAAGCTGGCGAAGACTAGCCTTGCCGTCCGCATGCAACTTGTCCTGCGCGGCATTGGACAACAGGCGTTCCAAGCCCCCGTCCGAAGGGGCGAATAAGGTAAACGAACTACTCTTACCATCGGCTTTGGTGAAGCCGGCCAGCCGCATAGCCCTTAAAAGCTGGCCACGTCTCAGTTCCTGTCCATCGATCACGTGCCCTGGGGCATCGGGTTCGTCCTTCCCGATAGGAGCATCTGCGAGCTGGACAGGAAATGGTTCGGCTCTCCCCAATGAAGCGACAGGCACGGCAGGGGCCTCGAGGCGAGGCGCTTGAACCACGCCGGGCGCCGCTTCGACATGGGAGGCGGGCTGCATGTGAGCCACAGGGCGGAAATCCGGCCACTGATCCGGCGGCTGAACCAGGTGCCCGACGTAAAGCACGCCAGTGCCGGCGACCATCGCAGTCACTGCCGCCCCGAGATAGAGCGCGAACATGCGGATCGCCCAACCCAGGAGATGAGGCGGCAAGAACGGCGGTGTGGCCAAGATGGACTCCGCAAATCGCGGTGCGGCTTTCATCAACATGAGGCAACTATCCGATAAGGCCTCATAATAGGGCAGTCCCGATGCCTTCTTCCAGACCTTTCAAGCCTTCCTGATTCTTGCTCACTCTTCCCGCATGATCCTGATGGCCTCGAAAACGCCGAAGCCCGTGAAGACGAGCACGATGGCGGTCTCCCCCATCTCCAATATCCAGCGAAACGGGAACAGGCCCAGCACCAGCGGCTGCGATCCCGGAAACAGGAAGGTCCACACGACCTCAGACAGCTTGAGGCATCCGGCTGCCAGGAGCGCCAGGGCAAGATGCAGCACCATCATGAGGCCGGCCTTCGCCGTTCGCCTGATATCGTCGAGCATAGCTTATCGATACGATACCGGACGGGAAGAACAAGTCTCCCACCTGGCTGGACGGATCGCCATTGCAGAGGGCGCTCCGCCCCCTTATAGACCCGCCCTTCGCGCTTCCGGTCGGCATCGGCGGCGCCATGCATGAAAGGCCACCGCCATGAAGTCCGGGATCCACCCCGACTACCACGACATCACCGTCATCATGACAGACGGGACCACCTACCAGACCCGCTCCTGCATGGGCAAAGCCGGCGACACCATCCGCCTGGACATCGACCCCAAATCGCACCCGGCGTGGACCGGCGTTCAGCGCATGATCGACACCGGCGGCCAGGTCGCGAAGTTCAACAAGAAGTTCGCCGGCATCGGCCTCAAGAAGGGCAACACCTAGCCCTTCTTCGCTCCGCCGGGCTCGCCCCGGCGGACCTTACTACCCTTCGAAAATTCGCCCGCCACGCGGCTGCACCGGTCTTGAACCGGCGGCGGCGTTTGACCAATTCCTGCACTGTCCGGGGTGCCCAAATGGGGCTCTGGAGCGTGAACCGGCCGGCTCCTTGTGGAGCGGCCACATCGTAAACCTTGCTCTTGCAGGAGGTCTTTTGATCATGACGACGTACGACTTCGCCCCCCTTTTCCGCACCGCCATCGGCTTCGACCGGCTGGCTCGCCTGGTCGACACCGCGACCGAAGCGGCCGCGGCGCCCGCTTATCCGCCCTACAACATCGAGAAGACCGGTGAAGAGACCTATCGCCTCACCATGGCGGTAGCCGGCTTCGGCCAGGAAGACATCGAGATCGTCGTGCGCGACAACACGCTCGTCGTGTCCGGCCGTGTCGGCGGTGCCGAGGCTGCCAAGACCGAAGTGCTGTATCGCGGCATTGCCGGGCGCGCCTTCGAGCGCCGCTTCGTGCTCGCCGACCACATCCAGGTCGATGGCGCGGACCTGAAGAACGGCCTGCTCCATGTCGGCCTGAAGAGGGTTGTGCCCGAGGCCCTGAAGCCCCGCCGCATTACCATCGGCGCCGGCCAGCCGGTCATCGCCAACGACAGCCAGGTCGTCGAGGGCCAGGCGCAGGCAGCGTAACAGCCGAACCTCTGACCACAGCCGGCTATGAGTATGGGGCCCGGATTCGTCCGGGCCCTTTTTCATGGCGCCTTCTTGGGCGCCTTCTTGAAGAACCCGTCCGCATGGCCACGCGCCGCGTCCTTGTGCGCGATCGCCGCCTCTACCCTGCCGATCTCGGTTTGCAACGCCGAAATGTATTCGCGCAGCGCCGACACGCTGAGCGGGGACAGATCCGCGTGCGGAACCAGCCCTGTCGGGCGACCCATAGCTGACCCGATTGTCAGGTTTTCTTCATCGTCACGCATGAAACCTCCCTTGACCCGCTATGATGCACCGCCCCATATCCGCCACATTGCTGAAATGATGGCGTGCCCCCGCCCCGGGCTCTCCCAACCACCTCAAACTGGACCCGGCGGCCCGGACGCGGCCTGCGCCGAAGGATTTTTGCCATGACTCTGCCCCTGATGCCAAAAGCCACCGCGGTGTGGCTCATCGACAAGACCGCACTCACCTTCGAACAGATCGCCGATTTCTGCGGCATGCACCCTCTCGAGGTACAGGCCATCGCCGACGGCGAAGTGGCGCAGGGCATCGTCGGCTACGACCCCGTCGCCAACAGCCAGGTCACGGCCGAGGAAATCGCCCGCTGCGAGAAAGACCCTGCCGGTC
Organism: Acetobacteraceae bacterium; assembly: GCA_965198825.1. Classification (GTDB taxonomy): domain Bacteria; phylum Pseudomonadota; class Alphaproteobacteria; order Acetobacterales; family Acetobacteraceae; genus BOG-908. The sequence continues at coordinate 1,996,677 of CBDAQB010000003.1, forward strand.
GCCTCAAGCTGATGCCTGTCACCACCCATACGCCGAAGAAGCAGAAGGGCGCCCGCTACACGCCCGTCGCCAAGCGCAACGACCGGCCGGACGGCATCGCCTTCGTGCTGCGCAACTATCCGCAGCTCTCCGAGGCGCAAGTGATCAAGCTGCTCGGCACCACGAAGGACACCATCCAGAAGGTCCGCGACCGCCAGCACTGGAACAGCGCCAACATCAAGCCGCGCGATCCGGTGATCCTCGGCCTCTGCACGCAGGGCGATCTCAACGCCATGGTGAACACCGCGAACGAGCGGCTCATACGCGAAGGCAAGGCCCCGCCCCCGCTGCCGCAGATCGAGACGGACGAAGCCGCCTGATCAATACCGGGCCAGGGGGAGACCCCTGGCCCTTGTTTGTTAAAAGTTAGCGGGTGCGCAGCCGCTCCAGCTCGTCCTTGAGCCTGAGCTTCTCTGTTTTCAATTTCGTTATGGTCGACTCGTCCGGTCGTGGACGATGGTCTTCATCAAGGATCCGTCCGTCGATATTGGCGTGACGTGTGGCCAGGCTCTCGATACGGGCTTGCAGGCTCATGGTGCCTCCATGCTGAAGATCGCACCCCAAATGGCGGGTGCCTTCAAAACGTAATACGCCGCGCGCGAAAAACACTACCGAAATCGCGGGGGCTTTCTGGAAAGCCCGCCCATGCTAAGCAACCCCCATGCTCATCGACCGGGATTCCCTGCTTCGCAAGCTGCACGAGTTGCGTAGCGAACACCGAGACCTAGACACCGTCATCGCCCGCCTGGCGCCCGCCCCCCTGGACCAGCTTCAGGTGCAGCGCCTGAAAAAGCGCAAGCTGATGCTGAAGGACGAAATCTCCTGGCTCGAAAGCCGGCTCATCCCAGACAACATCGCATGAGTACTGCTGCATGAGGACGGGAGCATGACCGCGCCACAATGCGGCATCATCATGGGCAGCCAATCCGACTGGACGACGATGCGCCACGCGTCCGAAACGCTGGAGCGCCTCGCCGTGCCCCACGAAACCCGCATCATCTCCGCGCACCGCACGCCTGACCGCCTGGCGGACTACGCCAAGGGCGCTCGCGCCCGCGGCCTGTCGGTCATCATCGCCGGCGCCGGCGGCGCTGCGCACCTTCCCGGCATGTGCGCCGCCTGGACGACGCTTCCCGTGCTCGGCGTCCCCGTCGCGAGCCTCTCCGGCCAGAGCCACGCCCTCACCGGCCTCGATAGCCTGCTCTCCATCGTGCAGATGCCGGCCGGCATCCCCGTCGGCACGCTTGCCATCGGCCGCACCGGCGCGATCAATGCCGCCCTGCTTGCCGCCGCTATCCTGGCAGGCGCAGACCCCTCTCTCCTCGAGCGCCTCGAAGTCTTCCGTGCCGAACAGACGGCCGCCGTCGGCGACGTGCCCGAAACCACATGAACAAGCCCCATCCTGCCGCCCTTCCTCCAGGCAGCACCATCGGCATCGTCGGCGGCGGCCAGCTTGGCCGCATGTCCGCCATGGCGGCCGCCCGCCTCGGCTACCAATGCCGCGTCCTCACCCCCGAAGCGAACGGCCCCGCAGCCCAGGTCTGCGCCGCCACCGTCGGCGACTACGACGATCCCGCAGCCCTGCGCAGCTTCGCCGAAGCCGTGGATGTCGTGACGTTCGAATTCGAGAACGTCAGCGCCGCCGGCCTCGATCTGCTCGGCCAGCTTCGCCCCGTCCACCCGTCTCCCGCTGTCCTTCGCGTCAGCCAGGACCGCGTGACTGAAAAGAGCCTGATCAACGCCGCAGGCATCGGCACCGCCTCATGGCTGCCGATCAGCGATCTCGCCGACCTCGAACACGGCGCCGCTCAGCTCGGGCTGCCGGCCGTCCTCAAGACCACCCGCCTCGGCTACGATGGCCGCGGCCAGGCGGTGCTGCGCTCCCCTGAAGACCTCGAGGCTGCCTGGGAACGCCTCTCCCCCAAACCGCTGATCCTCGAATCCTTCGTGGATTTCGCACTCGAAATCAGCGTCATCGTCGCCCGCGCCGCGGACGGCACGATGGCGGTGTTCGACCCGGTCGAGAACCGGCACCGCAACCACATTCTCGATCTCACCCTCGCCCCCGCCCAGATCAGCGAAAGCGCCGCCGCAGAAGCCCGCGACGTCGCCCGCAGGCTCGCCGATGCCGTGCAGCTTGTCGGCTTGCTGGGCGTGGAAATGTTCATCGATGGCGACGGCACCATCCTGGTGAACGAGGTGGCGCCACGCCCGCATAATTCCGGCCACTGGACCATCGACGCCTGCCCCGTCAGCCAGTTCGAAATGCACATACGCGCTGTCGCCGGCCTGCCCCTGCCGCCCGCGGTCAGGCACTCGGACGCCGTCATGAAGAACCTCATCGGCCCCGAAGGCATGGCGCTCTGGCCAGCCATCCTGGCAACGCCCGGCCTCATCCCCCACTGCTACGGCAAGGCCGAAGCCCGTCCCGGCCGGAAGATGGGCCACGTCAACCGTCTGTTCCCCCGTGGCGCGTTGCCTGGGGAGTTCGGCTTGCGGGATGTTTTGGGGCCACTTGCTTAGGAAGGAAGCAGTTCTTTTTTGAAAAAAAGAACCAAAAAACTTTTGCGACCTGGGACCGAGATCGTGGAAGTGCCGGGCCTAAGCGTCAAAAAGTTTTTTGCTTCTTTTTTTCAAAAAAGAAGACCTTCCCTCGCTGCCCTTCCCCTCATCTTATCAGTGGGCTAATCGGGCTCCATGCCGAGCAGCAACGACATACGGGCCACCTTCCTCGAGTATTTCGCGCGCAACAAACACCAGCCGGTCGCAAGCTCGCCGCTGGTGCCGCGCAACGACCCGACCCTGCTCTTCACCAACGCAGGCATGGTGCAGTTCAAGAACGTCTTCACCGGCCAGGAAAAGCGCCCCTACACGCGCGCGGTCTCCTCGCAGAAATGCGTCCGCGCCGGCGGCAAGCACAACGACCTCGACAACGTCGGCTACACTGCCCGGCACCACACTTTCTTTGAAATGCTCGGCAACTTCTCCTTCGGCGATTATTTCAAGGCCGAAGCGATTGAGCTCGCCTGGACCCTCATCACCAAGGATTTCGCCCTTCCGGCCGAGAAGCTGCTGGTCACGGTCTTCTCCGAGGACGAGGACGCCGCCGCCCTCTGGCGCAAGATCGCCGGCCTCTCCGACGACCGCATCATCCGCATCCCGACGTCGGACAATTTCTGGCGCATGGGCGACACCGGCCCCTGCGGTCCCTGCTCGGAGATCTTCTACGATCACGGTGCGAACATCCCCGGCGGCCCGCCTGGCAGCCCCGACGAAGACGGCGACCGCTTCATCGAAATCTGGAACCTCGTCTTCATGCAGTTCGAGGAAGGCCCGCCTGGCACGCGCACGCCGCTGCCGCGTCCTTCGATCGACACCGGCATGGGGCTGGAGCGCATCTCCGCCATTCTGCAAGGCGTGCACGACAACTACGACACGGACGTCTTCCGCGCGCTGATCGCCGCCAGCGCCGAAGCCACCGGCCAGCCTGCGGACGGCCCTGCGAAAACCAGCCACCGCGTCGTCGCCGACCATCTGCGCAGCTCGTCGTTCCTCATGGCGGACGGCGTGCTGCCGTCCAACGAAGGCCGCGGCTACGTGCTGCGCCGGATCATGCGCCGCGCCATGCGCCATTTGCACATGATGGGCGCGCGCGACCCGGTGTTCTACAAACTCGTCCCTGCCCTGGTTCGCCAGATGGGCGCCGCCTACCCGGAACTCGGCCAGGCCGAAACGCTGATCAGCGAAACGATGCTGCTCGAGGAAACCCGTTTCCGCGCCATGCTGGAACGCGGCCTCGCCCTTCTATCCGACGAGACCGGCAAGCTGGGCGAAGGCGTCACCCTCCCTGGCGATGTCGCATTCCGCCTATACGATACCTACGGTTTTCCCCTCGACCTCACCCAGGATGCGCTGCGCGAAACCGGCCGCGCCGTGGATGTGGAAGGCTTCGAAGCCGCCATGCACGAGCAGCGCACCCGCGCCCGCGCAGCCTGGAGCGGCTCTGGCGAGGCCGCCACCGAAAAAGTCTGGTTCGAGCTCCGCGAAGCCGTGGGCTCCACCGAGTTCCTGGGCTACTCGACCGAAGCCGCGGAAGCCGAAATCGTCGCACTCGTCGCCAATGGCGCATCCGTCGCTTCTACGCCGGCCGGCACCGACGTCGCCGTCGTGCTGAACCAAACCCCCTTCTACGCCGAAAGCGGCGGCCAGGTCGGCGACCAGGGGATCATTGCCGGCGCAGACGGCCTGCGCATCAGAATCAACGACACCCAGAAGAAGCTCGGCCTGTTCCTCCATCTCGGCGTCATCGAAGCGGGCGAAGCGAAAGTTGGCGGCGCAGTCAACGGCATTGTCGATCACACCCGCCGCACCGGCATACGCGCCCATCACAGCGCCACCCACCTGCTGCACGAAGCGCTGCGCCGCCAGCTCGGAACCCATGTCGCGCAAAAAGGCAGCCTCAACGCGCCCGACCGCCTGCGCTTCGACGTCAGCCACAACAAGCCTATGACGCCCGAGGAACTCGCCGCCGCCGAACGCGAGGTCAACGCCCGCATACGCGAAAACACCGCCGTCACCACACGCCTCATGACCCCCGAAGCCGCCGTCGCCGAAGGGGCCATGGCCCTCTTCGGCGAGAAATACGGCGACGAAGTCCGCGTCGTCAGCATGGGTCTTGGCGAAGAAGGCAAGCCCGCCTTCTCCATCGAACTCTGCGGCGGCACCCACGTCGCCCGCACCGGCGACATCGGCCTCTTCCGCATCGTCGGCGAAACCGGCGTCAGCGCAGGCGTCCGCCGCGTCGAAGCCGTCACCGGCCCGGCCGCCGAGGCGCTGGCCGCAGAAGCCGACCGCCGCCTCGCCGAAGTCGCCGCCGCCCTGCGCACCAGCCCGGCGGACGTGCCCGACCGCGTCGCAGCCCTCATCGAAGACCGCCGCCGCCTCGAGCGCCAGGTCACCGAACTCCAGAAGAAACTCGCCACCGGCGCGTCTGCCGCGGAAATCGAGGATGTCGCCGGCATACGCCTGGCCGCCCGCAACATGGGCGAAGTCCCGGCACGCGAACTCAAAGGCCTCGCCGAAGCCATCGGCCAGCAACTCGGCAGCGGCGTCGTCGCCCTCGTCTCCACCGCGGAAGGCAAAGCCAGCATCGTCGTCGCGGTCTCAGCCGACCTCACCGCCCGCCTCAGCGCCGTGGACCTGGTGCGCGCCGCCAGCGCCGCAGTCGGCGGCAAAGGCGGCGGCGGCAGGCCTGATCTTGCCCAGGCCGGTGGGCCGGAGGCGGCCCATGCCGATCAGGCTTTGGCTGCTGTTCGTGGGTTGTTGGAGGAAGTAGGCAAGTAAAGGGGAAGGTCTTCTTTTTTGAAAAAAAGAAGCAAAAAACTTTTGATTATTTAGGCCGGGCTGTTCCACGATCTCGGTCCCAAGTCGCAAAAGTTTTTTGCTTCTTTTATTTCAAAAAAGAAGACCTTCCTACCTCGCTTCCAGCATGGCCTCCCTAGGCTTGGTGCCCCAGTTGGATTGGCCTCGTAAGAACACCACCCACCCCAGCGCAGCGCCCAGATGGCGGAACAACTGGAACGTAAACGGCTCGGTGATCGCGGCGAGGAAGGCGCCTCCCAGATGGGCGCCCCCGGCGCGGCCAAGCCAGCGGCGATAGAGAAATACCGACCAGACGTGGAAGGCGAGGTCGATGGCGATCTTCGCGCCCATGACGCCGGCGACAGGCAGGATGACCGCGAACTGGCCGGTGACCAGGAAGTAGATCAGCAGGAAGAAGGCGCCCAGGCCATAAACCGGCTGCATGGTGTCGATGGCTTTCACCGGCAGCATGGCGGTGCCGAGCCAGCCGTAGCGGCGCGCGCCGACCATGTCGCGATACCAATATTGCGTCTGCAGAAAGCCGCCGAACCACCGGCGCCGCTGACGCAGGAAGGCGCCGGCATTGGCTGGCGCATCGGTGCGTGCCACCGCATTGCCGACCACGGCGGTGTGCCAGGTGAGCCCGTTCTGATCGGCGTGGCGCAGCATGCGGTGGATGAGTTCGTAGTCCTCCACCAGGCAGTCGGTGTCGAAGCCGCCGACATCCAGCAGCGCCTGGCGGCTGAACCCGGCGAAGGCGCCAGAGATGAGCAGCAGGCTGTCCAGCCTCATCCAGGCGAAGCGGGACAGAAAATTCCGGATGTATTCGTAGGTCTGGAACCACTGGAACAGCCTCCCGCTAACCCCTGAGGCGCAGATCGGCACCAGCACCCCGGTGGCCGCGACGAGATCGGGATCCGCGGCAAAGGCGTTGCGCATGGCGCCGAGCGCGTCACGGTCCAACTGGGTGTCGGCATCCACGGTAAGCACCACGTCGGACTGCATATGCAGCACCGCCGCGTTCAGCGCCTGTGCCTTGCCGCCGTGAGGGAGGCGCAGCCAGCGTAGCCCGGGATGCTCGGGGGCAGGCGCCGTTATGCTGCCAAGCGCCGGTATCGCACCGCCGAAATAGGCGGCGAGCGTTGCCAGCGTCGCATCGGAGGAACCGTCGTCCGCGATGATGATCTCGTCCGGCGGATCGGACTGCGCATAGAGCGCGGCAATGGTGCCTGGCAGCACCGCCGCTTCGTTATGCGCCGCGACGATGATGCCGAGGTCGCGCCGGCACGATCTGACGACGGATGCAGGCGGCCGTATCAGCGCCAGTGTCTGGACGAACACGAACACCAGCAGCACTGTGTCATAACTGACATAGACGATGCCCGCGGACCACGCGAACACACCGCCCCCCATGAAGGCGCGTGCGAACAGCGCCACCCACAGCACCAACACGCTTCCGTGAATCACCAGGCTGGGCCACGGCGTGGTGATCTGCTGCCTGCGCGGCGAGTTGGCGGCGAACGCCTGATCGAGGGAAAACGGCACGTGTTTCCAATCCAGCGTGGGTCAATCCAGACTGCCGCAACTCGCCGCCGCCAAGACCGTATGTGGATGTTCTGGCCGCTGGTGCACCCGTCCGATGATCGGGCTATGAGCTAAAATTCACGTAAGCCGACGTTATACAGAAGCCGAGCTGGGGAAAGCGCGCCGAATGATGATACCGGAGAGATACACCCGCACCGCCATGCTCCTGCATTGGGTCATCGCGGTGTTCATCATCATCAACGTGGCCCTCATGTGGACCATGGATTTCTTCCCCAAGGACGCCGAGCGACCGATGGTGAACCTCCATAAATCCATCGGCATCACCGTGCTTCTCCTGGTGATCATGCGCATCCTGTGGCGCCTGACCCATCGGCCGCCTGCCCTGCCTGCCGCCTATCCACGCTGGGAGCGCCTGGCTGCACACAGCGCCCACGCGGCCCTCTACCTGCTGATCTTCCTCATGCCGCTCACCGGCTGGATCCACGATTCGGCCTGGAAAGAGGCGGCCGCCCATCCCCTGAAATTGTTCGGCGTGGTGCCCTGGTTCCGCATCGGCACCGTGCAATCGCTCGATCCGGCAACCAAGGAGCAGGTGCACTCGCTGTTCGGCGAAATCCACACCTCGCTCGCCTACGTGCTGGTCGCCTTCTTCGTCGTCCATGTCATCGGCGCCCTGAAGCACCAGTATATCGACAAGGAAGCCGAGCTGCAGCGCATGCTGCCCGAGACCTAGGCTAAACGCCTCGGCCTGAAGCGCGACACCACCCGCCGCAGCGGCGAAGTCAGCCGCCACGACGTCGAGGCGCGTATCACCTCGATCTCGCGGCGGAGAGCGTCGTTCTCCGCCGCCAGACCCCACGCACCCGGACCATCGGTCTTCTTCACCGCTACGACTGTCGAGCCCGCTGGAATGAACCGCAGGATTTGCGGATCGAGCCCGCGGCAGAACGCCGCCTCCTGATACGCATCAGGCGGCTGCGACAGCAGATCGCCCAGCCGCATGTCCTCGAACACCGCCTTGGCCTCGCCCTGCAGCCCGGCGCGCCAAAGCGACAGCACCCACCAGATGCCATGGATAGGATGATTGTTCGGCTCCACCGTGCTCGACACGATCGTGCACTCGCGCTCGAACAGGCTTAGCGCCCCCTCCGGCGTCGCGTTGAAGTAATGGCTGGGATAGCCATGCACCGGCGAGATGAACGGCCAGTCGATCCGTATCGTCCCCCCCGGCTTGCAAACCCGGCACATCTCACGCGCCACCTCCCAGGGCCGCCGCGTATGCTCGAGCGCTGCCGCGCACAGGATGAAATCGAACTGCTCATCCTCGAAAGGCAGATCCTCGCCGACGCACACCACATCGGTGCTCACAGCAGCAAAAATATCCATGTTGACCATGTTGCTCGTCACCGAAGACCGCAGCCCGGCGCCGACATCCAGAAACATCTTCTCCGGACTGGCACGCTGCATATCGGCAATGAACCCGCCGTAAGCGTGCGCCGACACCGGCGGATGCGGCGGAATGCGAAACTCCTCGATCAGAGCTGGCGTCAGGAAATTCCAGGTCTCGCCAGGCGCCCGCTCCGCATGAGGCCGTCGCCGGAACCGGACACGCGCAAGCTTCTCCTCGCGCAAGGCACGCACGGCGGCGCCGTTCACCGCCTGCTTGCGGCCCTCCGCCTGCCCATGAAGCCGGAAATGCTCCGCCGCACTCAGCCCGCTTGCCTGCGCATCCGGATTGACCTGCCAGTAGGCATCCTCGATCACGGCCTCAGGCGATCCAGGCAGTTCCACGCAAGGTATTTCGTTAAAGCTGTTCATTGATTTGGCGTAACGTAAGCCAGGCAAGGCAGCACTTCTTTTTTGTAAAAAAGAAGCAAAAAACTTTTGGATCCTTGGGCCGCGCCTATCCTCAATCCCGGCCCCAGGTCGCAAAAGTTTTTTGGTTCTTTTTTTCAAAAAAGAACATGCTTCCTACCCCTCGCCTGCTTGCCGAACAAAGCTCCAATACATAGGCGAACGCCCGGCAGCCAAGGCCTTCGCCTCATACCGCGTGCCAGGCCAACCCTCCGGCCTCTCATGCGAAACCGGTAGAGCGGCAAATAAGGACTGCGAACCCATCACCTCGGAAACCCAGGCCTGGTAGGTCGGATCGTCGCTGGCGATGCGCCATTCCGCGCCCGCTTTGAGGCGGCTTGCTACCAGCGTGACCGTGTCGGGATGAACGAAGCGGCGCTTCGCGTGGCGCGCCTTCGGCCAGGGATCGGGGAACATCAGGTAGAGCCTGTCGAGGCTCTGCTCTGGCAGGTCGCGCAACAGGCCGCGGGCGTCCTGGTCCCAGAGGCGCAGATTGGCGGGAACGGCAGAAGTCGCCTCCTCGCCCTCCGCGACCAGGGCGGCCAGCATCGAGCACAGCCCCTGCTCGAACACCTCGCAGGCGATCAGCCCGATCTCCGGGTGCGCGGCCGCCAGGGCGCGCGCGTGTTCGCCACCGCCAAAACCCACCTCGAGCCAGACCGGCTTATTCCCGAACGCCTCGACACCGCCGAAGCGCAGCCGGGGCAGCGCGACATCGAGCAGCAATTGCTGCCGTGGCCTGAGCGCATGGGTTCTCTGCCGCCCGTAGAGCCGATCGGGCGACGGCTTAATCCGGGGTTCCAAGGCGGCGCTGTCCAGGGGATGCGGCCCCTGGACGTCCATTACCGTCCGAAAGCGCTCTGCAGGGACGGCACGAGGTCCGTGCGCTCCCAGGTGAACGTGCCGAGCGCCTCGTCCGGCGTGCGGCCGAAATGCCCGTAGGCCGACGTCGGCACATAGATCGGCGCATTCAGCTTCAGGTGCTCGCGTATGCCGCGCGGCGAGAGGTTCATCAGCTCGCGCAGCACGCTTTCGAGCTTGGCTTCCTCCACGTCATGCCCTGTCCCGTGCAGATCGACATAGAGCGAGAGCGGGTAGGCGACGCCGATGGCGTAGCTGATCTGCAGGGTGCAACGCTGAGCCAGGCCGGCGGCGACCACGTTCTTGGCGAGATAGCGCGCGGCATAGGCCGCACTGCGGTCGACCTTCGTCGGATCCTTGCCGGAAAACGCTCCGCCGCCATGCGGCGCCGCGCCGCCGTAGGTATCGACGATGATCTTGCGCCCTGTGAGGCCGCAGTCGCCATCGGGGCCGCCGATGACGAAATTGCCGGTCGGGTTGATGTAGAGCTGGTCGGCCGGGCACATCCAGCCTTCCGGCAGCGCCTTCTCGATCAGCGGGCGGATCGCCTCGTGGATTGCGGACTGCTCCATGCCTTCTTCGTGCTGGGTCGAGAGCACGACGCTGGTGGCCTTCGTCGGCTTGCCGTCCTTGTAATGCAGCGTGACCTGGCTCTTGGCGTCCGGCAGCAAGCCCTTCACGCGTTCGTCGCCGGCGTGGCGCAGCTCGTTGATCGTGCGCAGGATCAGGTGCGCATAATGGATCGGCGCAGGCATCAGGCTGTCCGTCTCGGTCGTCGCGTAGCCGAACATGATGCCCTGGTCGCCGGCGCCCTCGTCCTTGTTGCCTGCGCTATCCACGCCCACCGCGATGTCGGCCGACTGCGCATGCAGATGGCACTCGACATGCGCGTGCTTCCAGGAGAAGCCTTCCTGGTCGTAGCCGATATCGCGCACCGCCTCGCGGGCGAGGTGGATCAGATGCTCTGACGTGACCGAAGCCGGCCCGCGCGTCTCGCCTGCCAGGATGATCCGGTTTGTCGTGACCATGGTCTCGCAGGCGACGCGCGCCTGCGGGTCGGCCGCCATGAACGCGTCGAGCACGGTATCGCTGATCCGGTCGGCAACCTTGTCCGGATGACCTTCCGAGACGGACTCAGACGTGAACAGGAAGTCACCGCGATCGCGCATTCGTATCTCTCACCAGTGTAGCCGCCCAGAACGGCCAGGGTGCATGGCCGATCAGGGGAGCAGGGTCAAGTAATCGGCAAAGTGTTAACTAGCGCGAGGGCCACCCCAGCCTGCATGAACACCCCTAGGGATGCTGCGCGGTCGAACCGGTGAGGTGCGACAACTGGATTTCGTTCAGTTGCACCGGATCCTTGGCGAGCAGCGAATTCGCATACGCCTGTGCTTCCTGCTGCGTCTTCTGCTGACGAAGCGCGCGCACCAACTGGTCGTGCACGTCGGCGAGCGCCGCCACGCCGGCCGGCTTCGTTCCGACAAGCCGCAGCAGCGTGCAGCCCGCGGCGTTGCAGATCGGCTCGCTGATGCCGCCCTCGGGCAGCCCCGCAATGGAAGGCCTCACCGTCGGGACCAGCGACGTGTCAGGCACCATGCCGAGGTCGGCATAGTGCGATCCTGGCACGAGCTTGGCGGCATCCTCGAAGCTCCCGTGGCTGCGCTGCAGCTTTGCCCTCACATCGGCCAGGCGCTTGCGCCCATCGTCGCCATGGATCGCCGACGCCGGCAGGGCGATCTCCGCCAGATGATAGGTTCTCGGCTGCACGAAGCGGGCCTTGTTCGCATCGTATGCGGCCTGGACGTCGGCATCGGACGGATACCCGGCCGGCACCGGCGCCTGCGCATTCAAGAAGCTCTGCGCCAGCACCTGGTCATGCGCGCGCTGCAGGAGCGACACCACCTCCGGCCGCTGCTCCCACTTCTGCGCCTTCGACGCCTCGATGATGGCATGCTGCAGAAGCACGGTGCGCAGGAAGTCCTTCAGCGCCGCCGGATCGGCCGCCACCTTCTTCTGAACGTCGGGATCAGCGACACTGATCATCGCGCGCGCCTGGCTGGTGGTGACCGCGTAGCTTCCCTGCTGGGCAACGACCGGATCGGCATCGGCCGCAACGGCGGCGGTCGTCCACAGCAAAGCAGCCGCGGCGGCGGAAATCAGGCGCATCATCGGGGGGTCTCCTAGTCAGTGCAGGCGGCGGAACAGAGTCGGCGCGGGGTCGTGTATCCGCCTGGGCGGCGCTTGTCTCCCCCTCGATACCGAAGCAAGGCAAGAAGAAGGCAGGATGTTCTTTTTGAAAAAAGAACCAAAAACTTCTTGGATGTTGGCTTGGTTCTTGGCGTGAATTCAGAGCCTGCCGGTCAGGTGCCGGGGCCGCTTTCCCAGTCCAGGATGCGAAATTTCCAGGCGGGACCGCTGAGCGAGCCGTCCAGGCGCAGCAGGACGCGTCGGGTGAAGGCCGCGCCGTTCTGCCCCTGCGCGCGCGCGGCAATCCTCACGACGATCGGGCCTCTTACATCCGCATTATCGATCGAAAGCCCGGCCTCCCGCTTCGCCTTTGCCAGCGCAGCCATGATCACCGGCGGCGCGTAGGGGAGCCACGGCCCCTGCTCCAGCGCCAGCGTCAGGTAAGGCAGGCTGGCCGCGTAGAGCGAGGGCGTCATGCCGCTCACCAGCAGAAGCTCGTCCAGCCGCTGGAATTCCTGGCCAGCCGGGCCCCACATCTTGCCCTGCATCCTGTAGGCCGAGGCAGAGGACTGGTCCGTGCTGCCTGGCGGCAACTGCGTCCTCCACTCGTTGATCGCCTCCGACACCTGCTTGGCCACCGTATTGTCGGCGCCCAGCACGGAGAACAGCGCCGCGATCTCCACAGGCGGCACCTGGTTGATGTCGAACTTGCCGCGCTCGTCGGTGATGGTGACCAGAACCCGCCCGCCCGGCTCGTCCAGAACCCGAACCGCAGCGCCAGGCGCCCAATAATCCCCATCACCATCCAGCATGTGCCAGATGGTCTCCTGCACCGCCCCGTCCGCCGCCTCCCGAAGCTGCGCCCCGCTTCTCAGCGCCTGCGCCACCTTCGTCTCCGCCCGCCCCGCCCCCGTCACCTGCGTCGCCAGCATAGCCAGCAACACCATCGTCCAAAGCACGATCAACAAGGCAAACCCGCGCTCGCCCCGCTTGCTGCCAGCAGCGTCCAAGAATTCGCTAGGCCGAGTCAGCCGGCGTGCTTGGCGAGAACCGGAGCGGAGCGGGCTCTCTGCCCGCGAGCACCGGAAGCGGAGCCAAGTGCGTCGGATGGCCGGCATAGTAGAATTTGCCATCAAAAACTGCCGTTGGGGTCGATTTGAGTGGCGACTGCCATATCCGGCCATTTGCGGTGTTCGTTGAGCAGCAGAAAATGAATCTGCACGAGCGCCGGCAATGCCGAATCAGACCAGCTCTTCGTCCACTTGCCGCCATCGCCCGACGCCTGCCGATAGGCGAGATCGATGCGAGACACGCCCTCCGCAAGCACCACCTCCTGCGGCGGCGGCAGTGTCATCAGCGGCGTCGCATTGGCGTCCGGCTGCCATTTCACCACCAGCCGGTGCTTGTCATCGACCCCCAGCGACACCTGCGCCCGGCGCACCGGCTGGTCCTCCGGCTGGTCCGGCAACTGGGTGATGAACACCATCCGGTGCTCCTGGCCCGCGAACGGCTTGTCGCCGTTGGCAACCGCAGGCGCCGCCTGCTCGATCAAATTGCGAACGACGCGATCCACCCGCTGCAGCTCGTCCGCCTTGTCGGCAAGCCGCGTCTCCAGCCCCCAGGCGGTCATGCCGAACCGCGTCGCCTGGGCAAGACCCGCCAGGATCAGCCCGAGCACCGCTATCGCCACAATCACCTCGAGCAGCGTGAAACCGCTTTCCCGCCTGCTCCAAACACCCTGCGTCACGTGCCGCTATCCTGCTGAACGTCGAGCCGCCTTGTCGCCAGCGTCACCTGCCTGTTGCGCCCGCCCGACGACCAGCTCTCGCTCACCACGACATCGAACAACACCCCACGCGCCGGCTTCACATCGTTCGCCCTGTCCTGGTCGCTGAGCGTGAGCGTCCGGCTGGCGTGTTTCCGTATCCGCAAATGCCAGGTGAACCCCTCGCCGTCGGTCCCGCTGCGCTCCTGAAGCGAAATCGACTCGCCGCGCCCGATCGCAGCGAGATGCGAACGCGCCAGCGAAATCGCCTCGTCGTACTGCGCCGCCGCCGTCGTGGCATCGAGCCCGCTCACCGTGCCGCTATAAAGTGCCGCCATCGCCAGCGCCGCGATGATGAAAGCCACCATCACCTCGAGAAGCGTAAAACCTCTCTCCCGCACTCCGGTGCTCCTAGCCGGCATCGGCCGCGCTGACCTGGCCGGTGAGCCATTGCACGGTGATGGCGATCCGCTTCGCCCCGGCGCCGAGAACGACCTCGCCCCCGCTTGAGCTGCCATCGGGTGAGAACCGGATCAGCCGCACGGTCCCGGGCCCGGGAAGCGCCTCCTTCGGCGCCTCGAGCGTCAGGTTCGGCGCAAGCACGACCGGCGCCTGCTTGCCGACAGCAAAAACATGCCGCGCCGGGTCGATCGCGACGATGACATTCTGGTTGGTCGCGATCGCCGCCGCCCGCGCCGCCCGAAAGCTCTGCACCATGGCGCTCGCCGCCGCCCGGAGCTGCAGCCCCTGGCTGCGCATCGGCCCACGCCCGATCATGATGGCCATCACGACCCCGAGTATGGCGACCACCACCAGCATTTCGATGAGCGTGAAGCCAGAGGGTCCGGCGTTGCGATCCCGCCGGCGCATCAGCGGGACAGGCTGCGCGCGAGATCGTCCAGGCCCGTGAGCGTCAATGGGAACATGCGCCCCTCCAAAAGCTTGCGAACCAGCTCGACGGAATGCGTATACCCCCATTGCTCCACGGGCGCAGGATTCAGCCACGCGCTCGACTGGAAATGCTCGAACAACCGGCGCAGCCAAACCTGCCCCGCCTCCTCGTTCCAATGCTCGACCGACCCGCCCGCCTGGATGATCTCGTAGGGGCTCATCGTCGCGTCTCCCACGACGATCAGCTTGGTATCGCGCGGATACGTCCGCAGCAGGTCGAACGTCGCCAGCGACGTCGCATCGCGACGCCTGTTCTCCCGCCACACCCGCTCATAAACGCAATTGTGGAAATAGAAGAAATCGAGATGCTTGAACTCGGACCGCACCGCCGAGAACAGCTCCTGCGACATCCGCACATGGTCGTCCATCGACCCGCCGATATCGAGCAGAAGCAGGATCTTCACCGCGTTATGCCGCTCCGGCACCATGCGCAGATCGAGCGACCCGCCATTGTTCGCCGTCGCATGGATGGTGCCGTTCAAATCCAGCTCAGTCGCCGCCCCCTGGCGCGCAAAACGGCGCAAGCGGCGCAAGGCGATCTTCATCCCACGCGACCCAAGCTCGCTATCCTCGTCGAGATCGCGAAAATCCCGCTTGTCCCACACCTTCACCGCACGCCGGTGCCGTGAAGCCGCCTGCCCTATGCGCACCCCTTCAGGATTATAGCCGTAAGCCCCGAACGGCGACGTGCCCCCCGTGCCGATCCACTTGCTGCCGCCCTCGTGCCGCTCCTTCTGCTCCTCGAGCCGCTGCCGCAGCGTCTCCATCAGCTTCTCGAAGCCGCCTAGCGCCTCGATCTCCGCCATCTCCTCAGGTGTCAGAAGCTTCTCCGACATCCGCCGCAGCCACTCCTCGGGGATCGCCGTCGTGAGATCGCCGTCGATATGCTCGACGCCCTGAAACACGGTGGCAAACACCCGGTCGAAGCGGTCCAGATGCCGCTCGTCCTTCACCAGCGTGGCGCGCGCCAGGAAGTAGAAATCATCCACGTTCTGCCCGGCCACGCCGTGCTGCATGGCGCCCAGCAAGGCGAGGTACTCGGTAATGGAAACCGGCAGGCGTGCACTGCGGAGTTGCTGGATGAAGCTGGCGAACATGTCAGGTCTGGTACACGAGAAAGGCAGGACATCTTTTTTGAAAAAAAGAAGCAAAAAACTCTTGCGACGTCGGGCCGAACCTGCGGAAGTGCCTTGTCCAAAGGTCCAGAAGTTTTTTGCTTCTTTTTTTCAAAAAAGAAGTCCTTTCTTCCCTACTCACGCCGCGCCAAAAACGCCAAGCGTTCGAACAAATGCACATCCTGTTCGTTCTTCAGCAGCGCCCCATGCAGCGGCGGTATCACCACCTTCTTGTCCGTCGTGCGCAAAGCCTCCGCCGGCATGTCCTCGATCATCAGAAGCTTGAGCCAGTCGAGCAATTCGCTTGTCGCAGGCTTCTTCTTCAGCCCAGGCATTTCGCGCGTCCGGAAGAACATGGTCAGCGCCTCGCGCGCCAGCTCCTGCTTGATGTCCGGGTAATGCGCCTGGACGATCAGCTCCATCGTCTCCCTGTCGGGAAAGCGGATGTAATGGAAAAAACACCGGCGGAGGAACGCATCAGGCAGTTCCTTCTCGTTGTTCGACGTGATGATCACCACCGGCCGCCGCCGCGCCGCAATCGTCTGCCGCGTCTCGTAGACAAAGAACTGCATCCGATCGAGTTCGAGCAGCAGATCGTTCGGAAATTCGATATCCGCCTTGTCGATCTCGTCGATCAGAACGACGACCGGCTCCGCCGCCTCGAACGCCTCCCACAGCTTGCCGCGCACGATGTAGTTGCCGATGTCGTGCACGCGCGCATCGCCGAGTTGCCCATCGCGCAGGCGCGACACGGCGTCATACTCGTAAAGCCCCTGCTGCGCCTTGGTCGTGCTCTTCACATGCCACTCGATGAGCGGCATGCCCAAAGCGGCCGCAATCTCGTGCGCAAGCACCGTCTTGCCCGTTCCCGGCTCGCCCTTCACCAGCAGCGGCCGCTGCAGCGTCACCGCGGCATTGACCGCGACCTCCAGGTCCCGGGATGCGATATAATGCTCCGTGCTCTTGAAAGCCGCCATGCTCGGTTCCTTGGTCTGCCGGGGTTTTAACGCCTTGGCTGCTTATTTCCTACTGGCTTTCAGAATCAATGGGTTAGGGGAAGCAGAAAGGAGGAAAGGACTTCTTTTTTGAAAAAAAGAAGCAAAAAACTTTTGGACCTTTAGGCTGGGCGTTCCTACGATCTCGGTCCCACATTGCAAAAGTTTTTTGGTTCTTTTTTTCAAAAAAGAACGCCTTGCTTCCTCCCGCCCTCCCATACTAACCAGCCATCCATGCCGGACCCGGAACAATCAGACATTCACCTGACGATGCACACGCGCCAGGGATCGTTCCAGCACTATCATCATTTTCTTCTGGGCTTCCTCGTGCCGCTGGTCGCTGCCTGGGATGATCTCGCCGGCAGCCGGGTTTTCGTGCGCAGTTGCGCGGTTATGGACCCCCTGCTGCACCAGCTTCGGCTGCCGGAGCTGGTGGTGCTCCCGGCAACGGCGCACGACGCGATGGTGTTGGAGGCGCCCGGGCGCAGGATAGTGCTGGAAGGCCGCGACTGGCCATGCCGCTACGATGCTTCGACATTCCAAAAGGTGCGCGGCTGGATCTTCGGCAGGCTGGCGCCCGGGATAAAGCGCGCTCGCCATGATCTCGATGCGCGCTTCACCGGCACCGGCGAGCGGATCCTGTTGATCCGCCGCGATCCTCCCGATCCCTTCTACGCGTCCGCGGCGAGCGAGGCGAAGACGGCGGGAGCACAAAGGCGGTCGATCGCGAACTTCGATGCATTGGCCGAATTTCTTGGCGCCCACACGGACAATCTCCTGGTCACAGCGCTCGATGGCCTGACGCTCGCTGAGCAGGTGGCGGCATTCGCCTGGGCCGAAATCATCGTGGCGCAGCACGGCGCCGCTCTCTCCAATCTGCTTTGGGCCAAGGCTGGAACACGAATCATCGAGATCGTGCCGCGCGAGTTGGAGCAGAGCCTGGCGAGCGACGATTTCTTCGGCGCACTGGCGGCGTGTCTCGGTTTGCCGTCTCGGCGCGTCTGGCAAGCCAATGCGCACGGGCCTGTCGATGTGCAGGCCTTGAGCACGGCACTTCTCTTCGAAACGGAAAATCTATGAGTGGTAGCTGATGATCGTCCCGCCGTGCCCATCCGCGGCAGCGCCGAAGTTCGCGGCCGTAAATGTGCCGAACAGCGTGACGGAAGCGTTGTGCGTGCCGTCCGAGGCAGTCAGCAATCCATACCCTGTCTGCTGGCTATAGGTGAGATGCACACTGCCTTTCACGAGATCGGTGAAATCCAGCTTGTCCGCGTTCACCCAGTTGCTGATGCGCGCGCCGTTCAGCATGGCGGTAGCGCCTTGGAAGATGTCGCCGGCCGGCGCGCCCCAGAAGATCATCGCCGCCTGATTGACCGCAATGGTCGCGACGCCTCCGCCGATCGTCTGCGGCGTAATCGCGATGGTGCTGCCGCCGAACTTGTCGTGGCCGACGGAGATCTCGCCGCCCAGGCCGCCCGGCGTGATGAAATGCTCGGTGAGCGCGGCCGTGTTGACCACCAGCGTGCCGCTGCTGATGGCGACGCCGGTCACCTGCGTCGTCGGCAAGTCGATGATGTCGCCAGCGCCGAAGCCGGCGATGGCACCGCTGAAATTGGCGAGCTGCAGGATCACCAGCGTTCCACCGACAGCGCCGGGTGCCGGCTTGCCGAAAGTGATCGTGTCGCCCGCCGGCGTTCCTCCCGTCGGGTTTAGCGCGGCGCCCGGATCGATCAGGATAGTGCCTGTTCCTGTCACAGGACTGTAGAGGGCAAGCACCCCGCCTGACGCCTCGATAGTGCCCGCGTTCGCCACCTGCGCCGCGATAATGCCGCTGCCCTTGATCAAGGCGCCCGCGGCATTGATGAACGGCACCTGGGGAAACAGTCCGTTGCTTGTCACCTCCTGCAACAGCCCACCCGAAATAGCGATCGTACCCGTATTGGTGAAGACCGATGCGCCTGCGTTCGGCGCCGCGAAATAATCATAGAGCGACACCACGAAAGATCCGGCCGCGCTGATGGCAATCGTACCGGCATTGGTGAACCCGACATTCTGCGCCTGCACGGACCCGCCATTCGCCAGGGTGAGCGTTCCTGCATTGGTGAAAAAGCTGGCGTCGATCACCAGCGTGCCGGCCTGCGTCGCCGATATCACCTGGCCCTGGTTGACGATGCTGTCGCTCCACTGCCCAAGCGCCGCATCGCCCAGGATGCCGAACGATCCCACCTGAGACAGCACGGCGTTGGCGCCAAGTGTCAGCGTAGCCCCCGGCCCCGCTGCGAGTTCCGCCGGCGGTATCTTCTGGCCAAGATACACCACCGCGGCCGAGCCCAGATCGACCACCGCATTGTCGATGGTCTCGGTATCCGTCACCACGACCCGCGCCGCGGCCCCCGTCAGCATGAGTATCCCTGGCAAGGTCCCGGTCACATCCGTCAGCGTAATCCCGTCGGCTATGGCGAGCTGCGCGAACGGCCGGCTGACGTCGAGCAGGCCCTCGTAGGTCACCCCGTCCAGCGCGGCGCCGCCTGTCACGCCAAGCCCACCGCCTGCGTCGGCGATGGTGCCGCCCACGAGTGTCCCGATCAGCGACAGATGCCCGACGGAGGACCCGGTGCCCAAGGCGAGCGTCGTGCCCGAAATGTCGAGCGTCCCTGTCACCGACAATGCGGCGTTCGACAGAGTCAGCGTGCCCAGCTCAGCCAAGGTCAGCGACCCGCCTATCGACAAGGCCGCGTTGCTCACGCTGATGGCTCCGCTATTGCTGAAAGCCGCCGCCGTAATCGCCAGCGTGTCGCCGTTCGACACCGCGATGGTGCCCTGGTTGCTGAAACTGGCGCCCCCCAGAACCAGGCGCCCGCCTGCGATGCCGGCGCGTATGGTGCCCAGATTGACGATCGCGTCCGTCGGCCGGTCGGACGCCAGCCCGATGGCGGCAAGCGCGCCGGATTGCACCACCAGGAGGCCGGCGCCGAGCGTCAGCGTGCTGCCGGCCAGGGTCGTGTAATCGTGCTGCACATCGATCGCCGCCGCTGTGCCGGACGCGCCTAGCTGCAACCGCGTGCCGTCCAGCTCCTGGCTGCCCCAGAACGCGAGGTCCGCTCCAGCGCCATTCACGACGATGGTGCCGTTCACCGTCATGCCGTCGCGCACCCGCAGCAAGGCGCCTGCGGCGGAAAGGCCGAGCGTGCCCTGGTAGGTCACGCCATCCAGCACGCCGGTGCCGGCCGCTGCCGCCGTCAGGTTCCGGCTGTCGACGATGGTGCCGCCTACGATCGTCCCGGCAAGGCTAATGCCCGGCAGCCCTCCCGCGCCCAGCGTGAGCGTGGCGCCTGCATTGGCGAGCGTACCAGCGATGGTCACCACGCCGCCGGTGACCGAAATCCGCCCGAGCTGCGATGTCGTCGTATAGCCGGCAAGAACCAGCGTTCCGCCCGAGACAATGATCTGTCCGGTATTCGACCAGACCGGAGCCGGCACGCCAGAGAAACCACCCTGTGCCGCGCCGAGGATGGCGGTCGCCCCAGTGGACACCAGCAGCGTCCCGACATTCGAGAAAACCGCCGCCGAGACGGACAAAGTGTCGCCATTGCTGATGGCAATCGTCCCCTGGTTGATGAAAGTCCCAAGCCCGCTCAGCGCGAGCGTCCCCCCGCTCACCGCGCCCGCAATGAGACCTGCCGCCACCAGCGTATCGTCCAGCCCGAAGCCGCTCAGCGCACTGCCATTCGCCTCGATCGCAGCCATGGCAGCCGCCTGCTGCACGGTGAGGTTCACGCCCAGGGTCGCTGTCGTGGCAGCGCTCGCCAGCCAGGCATCGCCCGTGCCGAGCACGGCCGCCTGCCGTGCATTGCCCAGCGCCACCGTCGCATTGTCCAGCACCTGGCTGCCGCGCAGCAGCAGAGCGCTCCCGGCACCGGTATCGAGAATGGAGGCGACCCCGGCGCCTCCCGGACCCACGACGACCGCGCCATCCGTCAGCGTCACCGCGCCGCCCGCGGAGAGATCCAGCACCCCCTCGTAGGCGACCCCGTCGAGCACACCGCTGCCTGCGCCGAAACTCAGCCCTCCGCCGCCATCGACCACGATGCCGCCCAGCAAGGTGCCGCCAAGCGAAACCGCCCCGAGCGCCGACCCGATCACAGACCCCGCGCCGATCGACAGCGTGCCCCCGCGGTTATCCGCGGTGCCCGTCACCGCGACCGTCCCATTCGTCAGCGTGAACGCGCCAAGCGCACCGAGCCGCGACGCCGAAAAAGTCCCGCCGAGCGCCAGCGTGGCATTGTTGACGCTCATGGTCCCGCCGTTGGTGAACCCGGACGTGCCGATCGTCAGAGTCGCGCCGTTTGCGACAGCCAGCGAGCCCGTATTCGAAAAGGTGCCGCTACCCGTCAGGAGAAGGCTGCTCCGCGCCCCCGACACGGTCACCGTGCCGCCGTTGACCAGCGCATCCGGCAAGCCGGCGACTGTCCCGGTGTTCGTCGCCCCGATGGCAATCACGCCATTGCCGGACAGGTCGCGCAGCCAAAGCGACGCGCCCAGCGTCAGCGTCGCACCCACCTGGGCGGTGCCATCGTGAACGACGCCGAGGCTGGCGGCCGCCCCCTGCCCCGACGCGCCAATGTCGATCGTCGCGTTGTTCAGTCCCTGGCTGCCGATGAAATCCAGCGCCGCGCCGCTGCCTGTCAGTGCCACGCTGCCGGCGCCACTCCCGCCCGCGCCTGTCAGCACCAGGCCCGACCGCACGAACAAGGTCGCCTGGCTCTGCTGCAAGCCGAGCGCTCCTTGCACGGCCACGCCCGCCAAGGTGCCCCCGCCAGCCAGGAGAGTACCCCCTACCAACGCCAGCGTGCCGCCGCTGATCGCGCCATAGGCCAGCGCCAGTGTCCCCGCCTGCAGGCTGAGCGTCCCGCCAAGCGCCAGCGAACCGGCATCGTAGAAAGTCGCGCCAGCCGCCCTGATCGCCAGCGAAGCGGCACTCGCCGCGCTGAACAACGTGACGTCGTAAGGCCGGCCGCACCGATCGTCACCGCGTCCGCAGAACCCGGCATTGCGCCGCCGCTCCAAAGCGAAGCATTCGTCCAGTCGCCAAAGACGCCGCTCAGCCAGCTGATCTGAGCCATGCCGTATCCCGAACCCGTGCGGCAGGACTGTTGCGCACAGCGCCCTAACAGCGCGTGAACGACTCGGTGGCGATGGTCTACGGTCAGGGATCGGGTGTTGGATCTTTAGGAAGGCAGCATGGTCTTTTTTGAAAAAAAGAACCAAAAAACTTTTGCGAATGCAGGCCGTGTGCGGGGATAGGCTGGGCTTAAACGGATAGACGCTTTTTGCTTCTTTTTTTCAAAAAGGAAGTCCTTGCTTCCTTCTGCCGCCAAGGTTGCGCGCAGCGGGACCAAGCGGCATCAATCGCGACATTCCCACCGCCCGAGGTCTCCGTCATGCAGCCCACCCGCCGCCACCTGCTTGCCGCCACCGCCGCCCTCATGGCGGCGCCCGCTTTCGCGCGAGCGGACGACGCTCCTGCCGACCCGCGCATGGCGCCGCGCACCGAAGGATCGGCAGATGCGAAAATCACCGTCGAGGAATGGTTCTCCTTCACCTGCCCGCACTGCGCGCGCTTCGCCGCAGACGTCTATCCGGAGGTGAAGGCCCAGCTCATCGACACCGGCAAGATCAAATACGTGTTCTGCGAATATCCGCGCGACCAGCTCGACCTGATGGCCGCCATGCTCGCTCGCGCCCTGCCGCCCGAGCGCTACGAGCCCTTCATGCTGAGCCTTCTCGAGAGCCAGCAGCGCTGGGCCTACGACCGCAGCGTGGATCCGAAGGAAGAACTGGCAAAAGAGGCCGCCCTGGCCGGCATGCCGCGCGACCTGTTCGACAAGACGCTCGCCGACGACAAGCTAAAGACCGAGATCCTCGCGCGTCAGGCGGTGGCCGAGAAGAAATACGACATCAACGCCACCCCCACCTTCGTCATCAACGGCAAGGTCCACAGCGGCGAGGTCAATTACGACACCTTCGAAAAGCTCGTTGGTGCGTAAGGCAGCGGCTGCTCCCACCGCATGAAGGCGACTGTCTCCAAACTCCGGATCGCTGGCTTCAAGAGCTTCGCCGAGCCGGTCGCCCTGGACATCCTTCCGGGGCTCACCGGCATCGTCGGGCCGAACGGCTGCGGCAAGTCGAACGTGGTCGAGGCCCTGCGGTGGGCGATGGGCGAAACCTCCGCCCGCTCGCTGCGCGGCGGCGAGATGGACGACGTGATCTTCGCCGGCACGGTCGCCCGCCCCAGCCGCAACCTCGCCGAGGTGACGGTGACGGTCGAAGGCGAACTGCCCGAACCCTTTGCCGCCGAGGCTGAACTCACCCTGACACGCCGCATCGAGCGCGGCGCCGGCTCCGCCTTCCGCGCCAACGGCCGCGAGGTGCGCGCACGCGACGTCCAGACCCTCTACGCCGACCTCGCCAGCGGCGCCCGCTCCAGCGGCATGGTGAGCCAGGGCCGCGTCGCCGCCCTCGTCTCCGCCAAGCCGGAGGAGCGCCGGCAGGTGCTCGAGGAGGCAGCGGGCATCACCGGCCTGCACGCCCGCCGCCACGAGGCCGAGCTGAAACTGCGTGCCGCCGAGCAGAACCTCGCCCGCGCCGAGGATTTGCGCGTTCAGTTGGAAGCCGGCGCGGAAAGCCTGCGCAAGCAGGCCAAGGCGTCCGCCCGCTACCGGTCGATCTCGGGCCTCATCCGGAACGCGGAAGCCGACTACCTCGCCATCCTGCAAGGCCAGGCAGAAGCGAACCGCCGGCAGGCGGAAGCCGACCACGCGGCCGCTGTCGCCGCATCCACGGCAGCCTCGGCGGCAGTAGAATGGGCGACCGCCGGCCTCTCGCAAGCCGAAAACGCCGTCCTGGAACCACG
The DNA here is from genome assembly GCA_965198825.1 of Acetobacteraceae bacterium. Taxonomy (GTDB): domain Bacteria; phylum Pseudomonadota; class Alphaproteobacteria; order Acetobacterales; family Acetobacteraceae; genus BOG-908. The sequence continues at coordinate 2,020,263 of CBDAQB010000003.1, forward strand.
CACCCAGGAAGCCGCGAGCAGGAGCCTGCTGGAGCGCCGCCGCATCGAAGGCGAGGGCCTGGCTGCGGAAGCCGGCCAGGCATCGCGCGCCCTCGAAGAAGCAGAGCGCAGGCTGGCCGACGTCGAAGCGGACGTGTCCGACGCTTGCCGCCGCAAGGCCGAAGCCGATGCCTTCTGCGCCCGCCTGTCTGCCGAGTCGAAGGCCGTAGCCGACGCGATCGCGGCCCTCCCCGCAGCCGTCGAAGCCGCCGAGCGAGAAAGCGCCGACGCCGCCGAAGCTGAGCGTGAGGCATCCCACCTGGCCGACACCGCCGCCGCGGCGGCAACCGCCGCCTCCGCATCGCTGGCGGCCGCCGAAGCCGCGCTCATGGGCGCCGCGCAGGCTGTGGAAGCCGCGCGTACGCGCCACGAACAATGCCGACGGGATTACGAGGCGCTGGCAGAAAGGCGCATCGATCCCGCCAGCCTGGCCACCGCAGGCGACGACGCAGCAGCCGCCACCGACGCCCTGCGCATGGCGCGCCGCGCGCTTGAGGAAGCCGAGCTAGCCCGCGCCGCCGCCACCGAAGCGCAAACCGCCGCGGATGCGACGGCGCGCGACCAGGCGGCCGATTTCGACATGGCATCCAGGCGCCTCGCCGAGTCGCAGCGAGCCGCCGCCGCGTTGGGCGCATCGGTGGCCGAACTCGCCGCCGCTGTGGCCGACGCCGAAGCAGGCCACCCGCCCGCCGACGTGATCGAAAAGGCAACCCAAGACGCCGAAGCCGCGGCAGCCCAAGCGAGCCAGGCAGAGCGGTCCTTGCAGGCAGCCGAGGAAGCCGTCGGCATCGCCGAGCAGGCCCGCAACGCTGCGGCCATGACCGTAGCGGAAGCGTCTGCAGCGCTCGCACGCGCCAACACGATGCTGGACGAGGCGCGCAAGAAGGCAGCCGGTCTCGCAGCCGAAGCCGACGCACACAGCCTGGCGCTCGCCCAGGCCGAGGCAGCACGCCCCGACCCTGCCCTTCTGCACACGGCCAAGGCCGCCGAAGCGTCAGCGGCAGAACAGCTTGCCTCCTGCCGCGAGATCCTCTCCGGCCACCAAGCCGCCCGTCGCGAAGCCGAGCAGGCGCTCGAAACGGCACGCTCGGAGGCAAGCGCCAGGCGAGCCGAGGCCCAGCGTCTGGCAGCCGAAGCCGAAGGCATCCAGGCCGCCCTGTCAGGAGACACAGGCGACAACATCGAACGCGCCATCGACGCGCTCGATGTGCCCCAAGGATTGGAAGCGGCCGTCGCCGCAGCGCTGGGCGAAGCCTCCGACCACGGGCTCGATCCGGCCGCCCCGCGTTTCTGGGCTACCCTGCCTGACCAGCCACCGGCGCCTCTGCCGGAAGGCTTCGCACCCTTGCTGGACAAGGTCGGCGCACCGAAGGCGCTGGCCCGTACCTTGTCGCAGGCCATCCTGGTCGAGGCGGCCGAGGGCGAGGCCATCCACCCGCGTCTCTCCCCTGGCCAAATCGCTGTGTCTCTCCAGGGCGATGTCTGGCGCTGGGACGGTCCGGTCACCCGCGCCGGCGCTCCATCCCCCGCCGCGGCGCGCCTGCAGCAGCGCAACCGGCTCCAGATCGTCGCCCAGCTAGCCGCCGCGGCGCGCGAGGAAGCCGGCGCAGCGGACGCACGCGTCATCGAAGCCGAGCAAGCCGCCTCCGCCTGCCGCGCCCAGGAAGCGGAAGCGTCCACCGCGTTCGAAGCCGCGCAGGCGAAGGCCCGGGCGGCCACGGCGGCCTGTGCCGCGGCGGAAGCGGCAGCCACCGATGCAGCCGTGCGCTACGAGGCCCTGTTGCCGACATCGCGCCGACTGGCCGACGCCTGCGAGGCCGCCGAGTCGGAGGTGCGACAGCTTCAAGCCGCGGTCGCCGCCTCTCCCGACCCGGCCAACCAGGCCATTACCCTCGCCGAATGCGAATGCCGCTTCGAGGAAGCGCGAACCGCCCTGGCGGCAGCACGCGACGAAAGGCAAAGCCGACGGACCGAAGCCCTTCGGCTCGAGGACGAGGCACGCCGGATCGCGGCGCAAGCCGAAGCAGCCAGGCAGCGATCCGCGCTGGTCGCGCCACAGCTCGCCCGCCGCCAGCAGGAACACGAGCAAGCCCAAGTTGCTGAAGACGCCGCCACGTCGCTGCTCGGCGCGCTGCCCGACCCATCGCTCGCCGCCACGGCCGCCGAGAACGCTGCCCGCGTTTTGTCAGCCGCACGCGAAGCCGCCGACGCAGCCCTGCAAAGGCGAACCGCGGCCGAAGCCGCCGTAGAAACAAGCCGCGAGCACCTGGCCAGCCTGAACGCGCAGCACCACCGCACGGAAACCAGCCTCGCCGCCCTCGCCAGCCTGCTCGCGCAGGCCGCGGCCGAGGAAGCCACTGCCACCCAAACTCTCGAAGCCGCCGCGCAGGCACGCCGCGCCATCGCCGATCCCGCCCTGCTCGCCACTGAAGCCACGCAGGCGCGCGCCCTCCTCGGCGAAGCCCGCCAGCGCAGCATGGCGGCGGCGACCCGCCTGCAAGCCCTCACCGCCCAGCTCGCGCAGAACCAGGCGCGCCAGTCTGGCCTGTCCGACGAACTCACCGACTGGCAGACCCGCCTCACGGAGGCCGCCGCCCGCGCCGCCGCGCTCGACTCGCGCGCCGAAGGCATCAGGCTCGAGGCCTCCGCCGCCGCGGCCGCCCCAGCCGACCTTCAAAGGCGCGCCGAAGAGGGCAACCAACGCCTTGCAGAGGCCGAAGCCGGGCACGCCGCGAGGGCCGCAGCCCTCGCGCAGGCAGAGGCGGCGCTGCGGTCCGCAGCATCAGATCTCCGCCAGGCAGACGCCACCGAGGCGGCTGCACGCGCAGCCCTCGCCCGCGCGGAAGGCGCCCTTGAAGCTTCGGCAGGCGCGCTCGCCGCCGTCGCATCGCGCATCGCCGAGCGGCTGGCGCAGCACGGCGACGCAGTCCCCGCCCTCCCGGCCGCATCCGACCTGTCCGAAGCCGCCGAGGAACGCGCCCGCCGGCGCACTGAGCGCCTCACACGCGAGCGCGACGACATGGGGCCCGTCAACCTGCGCGCCGACCTCGAACTCGCCGAACTCGACGAGCGCGCAACCACCCTGGAGCGCGAACGCGACGAACTGACCGCCGCCATCGCCAAACTCCGCGGCGCCATCGGCCACATCAACCGCGAAGGCCGCGCCCGCCTCACGGCCGTCTTCACCGAAGTGGACCAACACTTCCGCACCCTGTTCACCCGCACCATGGGCGGCGGACGCGCCCATTTGGCCCTGACCGGCTCAGACGACCCGCTCCTGGCCGGCCTCGAAATCTATGCCGAACCGCCAGGCAAGAAGCTCTCCACCCTCTCGCTGCTTTCCGGCGGCGAGCAGGCGCTGACAGCGCTCAGCCTGATCTTCGCCGTGTTCCGCTGCACCCCCGCGCCGATCTCCGTGCTCGACGAAGTGGACGCCCCGCTCGACGACGCGAACGTCGAGCGCTTCTGCACCCTGCTGGACGACGTGGTGCGGGACACCGGCACACGCTTCCTGGTCGTCACCCACCACCAGCTGACGATGTCGCGCATGGACCGCCTGTTCGGCGTCACCATGCAGGAGCGCGGCGTCTCCCGGCTGTTGTCGGTCGATCTCCAGAGCGCCACCGCCATGGTCGAAGAGACGCTGCAGGCGGCCGAGTAGCCGGCGTGATCAGCCGGTGATGTAGAGCGTCACCCGCCAGATCAAAGCGAAGGCGATGGCGGCCCCCACCGCGACCATGGCGATGCGCTTGGACGCGCCCATGCTCTTGTTGACCAGCCTCTCGCCGCAGGGCTGGCAGCACCCATACCACACCTGCCGCATCTGAATGGGCGTCGGCATGGCCAGGAAGCCTTGCCGCCGCCATTCCGCCTCCGTCATGGTCGGCTTCCGCCTCAGCGACTCCTGATATTCCCGAAGCGCTTCAGTACGGTCGACTCTGATTTCGGTGCCGCAGCAGCGGCACTGATCAACGCCATAGGTCATGATGGAAAAGCCACTTGGCGCGCCGCTCCTGACGGATCCCGGGAACAGAAATACTGTGCCGCTCGTTGCATGCCAATGATGAACACACCCAAGCTCCTCCTTGCCGCGTCCGCATGGCTCACGGTCGCCATGGCGTCAGGCCAGGCCTTCGCCGACCCCGCCGCTCCATCGGCCGATCAGAAGATCAAGGCTGCGCACCATGTCCACCATGCGCACCGCCACCACGGCATGGCCACTGCGGCGGCAAGGCCGGCACCGGCGGGCCCCGCCGATCGCGCGGTCCCAGGCACCCAGCCGGCGCCGGTCCCGAACGAGAATGTCTCGGACGTACCTCCCGGCCAGGCGCCGGACACACAGGTCACACCAAGCCTGCTCCAGCTTCATTACCCGCACGTCGGCGACGGCTATGTCGAAGGCTCGAGCCCCTCTGCCATCGACGACCGCAACACCGCCAAGGCGCCGGGAGTCGAAATGCAGATGCCGCTGAAATAGCAGCCGGAATCACGGCAGACCCACACCTGTCGAACCTGTCGCCATCCTGCGCCGGTGCGACCTCCGCTCGCCTTGACACCCTGCACTGCGGCATCTAGCTAGCCCCGGCCTTCCGGCGCGGGTGGTCAGACATCCGGGGCGGCAATGGGCGAGGATCAAGAGGGCACAAAAGGCACGTTCGAAGCGCGCCTGGCGTCGGCCCGCGGCAGGCAAGGCTTGGATAAGCTCGAGCCTGAGCCTGGATCGGCAACCAGCAAGGTGGAAACCTCGTCGCTGGGGGTCGGACTTCGCGTGGGCGTGGAGCTGGTTTCTGCCCTGGTGGTGGCTGTCGCCATCGGCTGGGCGCTGGACCATTGGCTGCACACCCTGCCTTTGTTCCTCGTGCTGTTTGTCCTGCTGGGAGGTGTCGCAGGGGTGCTGAACGTGTGGCGGGTCGTCTCGCCGCCATCGGCAAAGCCCACGCGGTGAGTGGGGCGGAAGTAGGAATGCGTAACGTGACAGGACTGGCATAGTGGCGCCTGCAACAAATCCGGTGGCCGGAGAGCCCGCCATCGACGCCCTCGGGCAATTCGTCCTGCATCCGGCATTCGGTGCGCTCGGCAGCTCGGTAAATTTCACCCAGGCCAACCTCGTCATGGTCATCGGTGCGGCGCTGGTCATGGCGCTGCTCTATTTCGGCGCACGCCCCGCCGCCATCGTTCCCGGCCGCCTGCAGGCCGCAGCCGAACTGTCGCACGACTTCATCTACCGCATGGCCGTCGACCAGATCGGTCCCGAGGGAAAGCGCTTTTTTCCTTTCATCTTCACGCTCTTCTTCTTCGTGCTGATGGGCAATCTGCTTGGCCTGGTGCCGTTCAGCTTCACCTACACGAGCCACATCGCGGTGACCGCCGCCCTCGCCGTCATGGTCATCGTCATCGTGACGATCGTCGCCCTCGTCGAGCACGGCTTTAAATTCTTCACCTACTTCTTTCCGGCCGGCGCACCGGTGTTCCTCGCACCGCTCATCGTGCCGATCGAAATCATCTCCTACCTCTCGCGCCCGGTCAGCCTGTCGATCCGGCTTTTCGCGAACATGGTTGCCGGGCACGTGATGTTTGCGGTTTTCGCAAGCTTCGTCGTCATGCTCGGCGGCGCGTCGATCATCGGTGCGGTCGGCGCAGTCTTCCCACTCGCCATCAATGTGGTGCTCATGGGTTTCGAACTTCTGGTCGCCGCTTTGCAGGCCTACGTGTTCGCCATCCTGACCTGCATCTACTTGCACGACGCAGTGCACCTGCACTAAGCGCCGCTCATCCCTTCCAACTTCATAACCAGATCAAGGATTTTACCATGGACGTAGCAGCCGCAACGAAGCTTGGCGCGGGCATTGCCGTGATCGCGCTGGCCGGCGTGGGTATCGGCATCGGCAACATCTTCTCGGCACTGGTCACCAGCATCGCCCGCAACCCCGCCGCACGCGACCAGGTCTTCGGCCTCGGCATCCTGGGCTTCGCGCTGACGGAAGCGGTTGCCCTCTTCGCCCTTCTGATCGCCTTCCTGATCCTCTTCACCTAAGACCCCCCATGGGCCTGCTGATCACCCGCACCCGCCTGCTTCTCGCCGCCGCCCTCGTCGGGACGGCGGCCGGAACGGCGCATGCCGACACCATGCCGCAGCTGGACTTTGCCAACCCACTGCTGATCTCGCAGGTGGTCTGGGGCGCCATCATCTTCGCCGTGTTCTACTGGCTGGTGTCACGCAGCGGCCTGCCCAGGGTCGAGGCAGTGCTCGAGAAGCGCGCCACCGCCATCGGCGCCGAACTCGATGCCGCCCGCCACTCCAAGCAATCCGCGGACGCAGCGGTCGCCGAACTGACCGAAGCCCGCCGCCGCGCCTACGCCGAAAGCCAGGCCGCCATTGCCGCCGCCACCACGAAGGCCAAGGCAGAAGCCGAAGCCCGCACGGCCGAAGTGAACGCCCGCCTCGACCGCCAGCTCTCAGACAGCGAAGCCCGCATCGGCGAAGCCCGGCGCGACGCCATGGCATCGCTCCACGATCTCGCCACCACCACCGCCGAAGCCGTCTACACCCGGGTCACCGGCCTGAGCGCAGACGGCAACCGCCTCGGCGCGGCCGTCAGCGAGGTCCTGAGCGAGCACCGCGAGGTCCGCCACAACACCGCCGAAATGGCCTAGGAGCCGACATGCACCACGGCATCCTCCACAACCCCGAATTCTGGGTCCTTGTCTCCTTTTTCGTCTTCTTCGTGCTGTTCGGCTCCAGGCTCTGGAAAGCCCTCGCAGGCATGCTCGACGGCCGCGCAACCGCCATACGCGCCGAACTCGGTGAAGCCCACCGCCTCCGCGCCGAAGCCGAAGCCATGCTGATCGAAGCCCAGCGCGCCCGCGACCAGGCCCTCGCCGAAGCAAAAGACGTCCTCGCCCGCAGCCACGCCGAAGCCGCCCGCCTCGCCGAAGCCTCGCACGCCGAAGCGGAAGCCTCCGCCGCCCGCCGCGAACGCATGGCGCTGGACCGCATCGCCGCCGCCGAAAAAGCCGCCATCAGCGAAGTCCAGCACACCGCCGCCAACGTCGCCATCAAGGCAGCCTCGCAGGTAATCGCCCAAGGCCTCGGCGGGAACGCCGATGCCGAAATCGTCGACGCCGCTATCGCCTCTTTGCCTCGCGCTTTGCGGGCTGCGTAAGGCAGGAAGCAAGGTCTTCTTTTTTGAAAAAAAGAAGCAAAAAACTTTTGCATGTTTCGGTGGGGACTGAGGAGGCGTCGAGCCTGATTGGGAACGATTGCTTCGCGAAGCACTAGTCTACTACGGCGAAACAATCATCGTTTGATCCCGGCTTCTTAGCGCGCCTTTGCGCTCTTCCCATCTTCGCGGTGGACCTTAACGAACGCGCCGCAAGCCCAAATCCCGACAAGGAAGGCCCAGCACTCCCCCAATCCCCACCCAAACTCCCAAAAGTTTTTTGGTTCTTTTTTTCAAAAAAGAACCGCTTCCTTACTCCCCCACCTCAGCCAACAACTTCGCCCGATCCCCATCCAACCGAGGCGCCGGCTCCCGCACGCCATCATCGTTGGCAGCGTAAGGCTGGATCTTGACCGGATTGCCGATCATCCGCACGCCGCCGGCCTCCACCACCATGCTGCGCGCCGCCACCTGCGGATGCTCGAGCGCTTCGGCAATCGTGTTGATGGGGCCTGCGGGAATGCCGGCCGCCTCGAACACCGCAAGCCAATGCGACGCCGGTTGCGAGGCGAGCACCGCCTCGATCATCTCCGCCAATTCACCCGCGACACCGCGGCGCGTGTCGTTGGTGGCAAAACGCGGGTCCGCGATCCACTCGGGCTTGCCCAGCGCCGCGCAGAGTTTGCGAAACAGCCCGTCGTTGCCTGCAGCGATCACGATCGGCTTGTCCGACGCCTCGAAGATTGCGAACGGCGTGATGGTGGCATGCCGTCCGCCCATCGGCCCTGGAACATCGCCCGTCGCCAGATAGCGCATGGCCGGATTTTCCATCAGCGAGAGCTGACAATCGAGCATCGAGACATCGACCTTCAGCGCCTCGCCAGTCCGCTCGCGGTGATACAATGCCGATGCAATGCCAAGCGCCGTGTAGATGCCGGCGCCGAGGTCGCCCACGGAGACGCCGATGCGCGCCGGCTTCTGCCCAGGATGCCCGGTCACCGACATGATGCCCCCGAGCCCCTGCACGATCATGTCGTAGGCGGGCTTCTTCGACTCCGGCCCCGTGTGCCCGAAACCTGAGGCGGCCGCGTAGATCAGCCGCGGATATTGCGCATGCAGCGCATCCCACCCGAGCCCGAGCTTCTCCATCGTCCCAGGCCGGAAATTCTCCACCACCACATCGGCGATCTCCAGCAGGCGGTGCAGGATCGCCAGATCCTTCTCCTGCTTCAAATCGAGCGCGATCGACTCCTTGCCGCGGTTGATGGCGGCGAAATACAGCGACTCCCCGTCGCGGAACGGCCCATAGGCGCGTGAATCATCCCCGCCTGGTGGCTCTACCTTAATCACCCGCGCGCCAAGCTCGTGCAGCAGCAACGTGCAGTAGGGGCCGGCGAGAATGCGCGACAGATCCAGGATGACCGCGCCCCCCATCGGGCCTGGCAGGAGCCGCGGATTAGCCGCCTCGGCATGGTCGGACATTGTTGATGCTCCCATAGGTTGGCGTCGCAGCCTTCGCGCCTTAATTCTTGACGTGAGGGCTCTAACGCAAGGACCGGGACGATGGCGCAGACTGTGACACAGCGTTCCTGGCTCGACCGTCTCTGGACCGGCATCGCCGACCAGGGCCGATCCTTCATACGTGTGCCGGCTGTCGACATGGCGCCTGCCGAACGGGCGCGCCAACTCTTTGCGGCCCTTCTCTCCGAGCGTGGCGAAGCCTCCGGCGCCGCCGTCGCGCGCGAACTCGTCCAGTGCCTGCAAGGCATGCAGGAAGCCGAACGCATCGACGTCATGCACACCGTCAGCGAAGGCTTCGCACCCGACGCCGACGCTTTGCGCGCCGCGGCCGAAGCCTATCTCGCCTCCCCCGACCCCGCCGCCGCCAGCCGCCTGCACCGCGCCGCCGAACCGCCGCGCCAGGAGCTGCTGCGCCGCATGAACATGGCGCCTGGCGGCACCGCCATGCTCATCGAATTGCGCCGCGAAGTGCAGGCCCACGTCCGCGCCGACCCCACCCTTCGCCCGCTCGACCAGGATCTGCTCCACCTCTTCTCCTCCTGGTTCAACCGCGGCTTCCTCGAACTCCGCCGCATCGACTGGGACACGCCCGCCGCCGTCCTGGAAAAACTCATCACCTACGAGGCGGTCCACGAAATCGACGGCTGGCAGGACCTCCGCCGCCGCCTCCTGCCGGACCGCCGCTGCTTCGCCTTCTTCCACCAGGCGCTCCCAAACGAGCCGCTGATCTTCGTCGAAGTCGCCCTCACCGCCGGCCTCGCTGACGCGGTTCAGCCGCTCCTCGCACCCCCCGCGGACGGCGCCGGCCGCCCGCCCAAGGACGCTGACAGCGCCATCTTCTATTCCATCTCCAACTGCCAGGAGGGCCTGCGCGGCGTCAGCTTCGGCAATTTCCTCATCAAGCAGGTGGTCGAGGAACTGAAAGCCGAACTCCCCAAGCTGAAGAAATTCGCCACCCTCTCCCCAGTCCCCGGCTTCCGTGCCTGGCTCGACGGCCAGTGGGAAGCCGGCCCGGCCCCCTTCACGGACGACGAGCTCGCCGCCATGGCCGCCTTCGCCCCACCAGAAGCCACACCCCGCGAGCGCTTCGACGCCACTGCCGAAGGCGCCTGGTGGACCGACCCCGCGCGTATCAAGGCACTGCGCGGCCCGCTCCTCCGCCTAGCCGCGACCTACATCACCCGCAGTGCCGCCAACGGCCAGAAGATCGACCCTGTCGCCCGCTTCCACCTCGGCAACGGCGCCCGCCTGGAGCGTATCAACTGGCTCGGCAACACCGCCCGGCGCGGCATCGCCGAATCCTTCGGCATCATGGTGAATTACCTCTACGACCCAGGCAGCATCGAGGCGAACCACGAGGCCTTTGCGAACACCGGCCGGGTCGTCCGCTCCTCCGAGGTTGACGCGCTCGCAGCGGTGCGCAAAGGCAAACCTACAGCAGCGAAGGCCGCCTAATACCCTTCGTCCGCAGAACGGAAGCATTGCTGAAAACAGCGGGCGAGGGAGGAACAATGTCGGCACACCAGGAAAGCGGAACCATAGGCGCGTCCACAAAAACGCGTCTCTCCTCGCAGCAGATCACCGGCTTCTGGGCCGCCTGGGCCGGCTGGATGCTCGATGGCATGGACAGCTTCATCTACGCCCTGGTCCTCGCACCGGCGATGCGCGAACTCCTGCCACGCTCCGGCTATGGCGCCACCCCCGCGGACGTCGCCTTCGCCGGCTCGCTGCTCTTCGGCCTCTTCCTGGTCGGCTGGGGCTTGTCCTTCATCTGGGGCCCGATCGCCGACCGCTTCGGCCGCACCCGCACACTCGCCGGCACCGTGCTGATCTACTCGGTGTTCACCGGCGCCGCGGCGCTGGCCGGCAACGTCTGGGAACTCGCCCTCTTCCGCTTCCTCGCAGGCATCGGCATCGGCGGTGAATGGGCCATGGCCGGCACCTATGTCGCCGAAGCCTGGCCGGAAGACCGCCGCCGCCAGGGCGCCGGCTACCTGCAAACCGGCTACTACGCCGGCTTCTTCGTCGCGGCCGTGCTGAACGCCACCGTAGGAGCCAGCTTCGGCTGGCGCGCCATGTTCCTCTGCGGCCTCGCGCCGGTCATCGTCTCCGTCGTCACCCTGCTGCAAGTGAAGGAACCCGCCCGCTGGCAGCAGGCGCACGGCTCGGCCGCCCAGCGCCGTTCGCCGTTGGCCATGATCCTCTCCGGCGTCCTGCTACACCGCACGCTCGTAAACACCACGCTGGTCGCGGTCGCCATCATCGGCCTCTGGGCCGGCGCGGTTTACGAACCCACCGCCATCATCAAGCTCGCCGTCGCCAGCGGCCAGAAACTGCCGGACGCCGTACGCACCGCCTCCTACGGCACCGGCCTGCTCTCCATCGGCACGATCCTCGGCTGCCTCGCCGTGCCCTCCATCGCCGACCGCCTCGGCCGGCGCTGGTGCCTGGGCATCTTCTTCGCCGGCATGGCCGTGACCATCGTCGCAAGCTTCGGCTGGGCCTTCTATCTCCCGGCGCCAACAGCCCTCCCCGTCTTCATGACCGTGCTCTTCTTCCTGGGCTTCTTCGGCGGCAATTTCGCGATCTACAGCCTCTGGCTGCCCGAGCAATACGGCACCGAAGTCCGCGCCACCGCCTTCGCCTTCTGCACCTCCATCGGCCGCTTCATCGGCGCCGGCGTGAACTTCGCGCTGGCTGCCGGCGTGCAGCACATGGGCACGCTCGGCACGCCCGTGGCGCTCACCGCCATTGCGTTTGCACTGGGGTTGCTGGTGATACCGTTCGCAGTGGAGACGCGCGGGGAGCGGTTGCCGGCTTAAGGAAGGAAGCAGTTCTTTTTTGAAAAAAAGAACCAAAAAACTTTTGCGACTTGGGACCGGGCTTGCGGAAGTGCCGCGCCTAAATGTCCAGAAGTTTTTTGCTTCTTTTTTTCAAAAAAGAAGACCTTCCTGACTAAACCGGCGGACTAGCACTATGAGTGGCAAGCACAGCGTCGGTCTCTGAATCGACCTCCTCCATACGCACCTCATACCCCCACAGCGTCGCGAGATGCCGCAACGTCTGCGCCCCATCCGGCTGCGCCAGCAACTGCCCGCGCTTGGTCCGATGCTGCAGCATAAGCCGCCGATCCCCTTCCAGATCCACGTCCACCACCTGAACGTCCGGATCGCCCACCGCCGGGTCATAGCTTTGCGCCAGGCTGCGGCGGATGGCGCGGTATCCCGCGTCGTCATGGATCGCATCGACGAGCAGCGTGGTATCCTCTGTATCGTCCAGCAGCCGGAACATGCGGAACTGCCGCATCACCGCTGGTGACAGGAACTGAAGAATGAAGCTCTCGTCACGGAAGTTCGCCCACGCATAGCGCAGCGTGCCGAGCGGATCCTGGTTGCCCGCTACATCCGGAAACCAGGCGCGGTCCTCGTCGGTCGGGTCGGTCGTCATCCGCTCGATGTCCGTCATGATGGCATAGCCGAGCGCGTAGGGGTTGAAGCCAGGCCCACCCGCCGGATGATCGAAGCCCGGCTGCATGATGACATTGCTGGTGGAATGCAGCACTTCCAGGAACGCCGCATCGTCGATCTGCCCGGTTTCGTGCAGCCGCCGCATGATCCGCTGGTGCACCCAGGTGGCGCACCCCTCGTTCATCACCTTGGCCTGCGGCTGCGGATAGAAATACTGCGCAATGAGGCGGACGATGCGCACGATCTCGCGCTCCCACGACTGCAGCCGCGGCGAGGTCTTCTCGACAAAATACAGTAAATTCTCTTCCGGCAGCCCGAGACGCGCCCGGCGGTCGATCGAGGGATCCGCTCCGCCCGCGGCCTTCTTGTCAGGCAAGGTGCGCCATAGATCGTCGAAAACCCGCTCGTCGTATTCCCGCCGCTCGCGCTCCCGCTTCTGGTCCGTCTTCAGGTTGAGCGGCCGCGCACCGGCATGTTTGCTGACGCCATGACGCGACAGCGCATGCGCCGCATCCAGAATTCGCTCGGTCGCCGCAACCCCGTGACGGTCCTCGCACTCGGCGATGTAACTACGAGCAAACTCGAGATAATCGAGGATCGCCGAAGCATCGGTCCATTGCTGGAACAGATGATTGTTGCGAAAGAAGTGATTATGCCCAAACGCCGCATGCGCAATCACCAGCGCCTGCATCGTCGCCGTATTCCCCTCCATCAGATAGCTGATGCACGGACTGGAATTGATCACCACCTCATAAGCCAGGCTGCTATAGCCACGCCGGTAGCTGTTCTCATGCTGCAGGAACCGCTTGCCATAGGACCAGTGCCGATACGTCAGCGGCATGCCGTGCGCGGTGTAAACATCGAGCATTTGCTCGGACGTAATCACCTCGATCCGGTTCGGATAAATCTCCAGCCCCAGCTCTTCACACCCAATCCGCTCAATGGCGTCATAGCTGCGGCGCAGCGTGCCAAAATCCCAGTCTGTGCCTGTGTAGAGAAGTTCGTTGCCCACTATGCACTGACTCTGAAAGACAGAAAGGAAGCACTTCTTTTTTGAAAAAAAGAAGCAAAAAACTGTTGCATTGTGGGACCGAGATCGTGGGAACGCCCGGCCCCAACTAGTAAAAGTTTTTTGCTTCTTTTTTTCAAAAAAGAAGTCCTTTCCGCCACTTGTCTGAGCAACCTCACGGTGTCGCCGCCTTACGCCCGAACAAATCACGGAACACCGGAAAGATATCCCGGGACTGAGTCACCCGGCGCATAGCCAGCCGAGGCTCGCGGTTGGCAAGAGGCGCATAGCCGCGCCAGAGATCCGTCTCACCGCGAATATAAGCCGACGAAGCCGCCACCTCGATATAGGCAAAATGCTGCACCACCGGCAGGATGTCGCGCTCCAGCATGCCGAGCGACCGCACGGTGTCGCTTGTCGAATTGTCGCCGTCCGAAGCCTGCGCGGCGTAGATGTTCCACGAATCCTGCGGATAACGCGCGCGCTGGATGCGTATGCATTCGGCGAGGGCGGTGGACACGACGGTGCCGCCTGTGCGCGGGTCGGTGAAGAACGTGTTCTCGTCCACTTCTTCCGCTGTCTCCGTGTGACGGATGAACACGAGCTCGACGCGCTTGTAGCGGCGTTCGAGGAAAACGTGCAGCAGCAGGAAGAAGCGCTTCGCCAGATCCTTCATGGACTCTGTCATCGACCCCGACACGTCCATCATGCAAAACATCACGGCACGCGCAGTCGGTTTCGGCACTTGCGTATAGCGGCGGTAGCGGAGATCGACCGGATCGATCCACGGCACGCGCGCCTGCCGGCGCTGCAGCAGGTCCAGCTCGGCACGCAGCACGCTGAGGCGGGCCGCGTCGTCGCCGTTCGCTTCCAGCGCTGCAATTTCGGCTTCCAGCGCCAGGCGGTCGGGTGACGTCGGCCTGCGCAGCCCGATGCGCCGCGCCATCGATTGGCGCATCGTACGCGCCATGTCCACTTGCGAGGGCGAGCCATCCACGCTGATTCCGGCGCGCAGCGGCGCCATGGTGTCGGCCGCGACGATCTGGCTTTTCACCAGGTCGGGCAGTTCCAGATCGTCGAAGAACAGGTCGAGGAACTCGTCGCGCGTGAGCACGAAGCGGAAGCCGTCCTGCTGCTCCCCGCCGCCCTCCCCGTCACCATCGCCGCCGCCCTGTCCGGCGGACGAAGGCGGCCGCGACAGCCGGTCGCCGGTGGAAAACACGCGGTTGCCGGAAAGCACGAATTGCCGCTGGCCGGCAGAGAAAACGCTATGGAAGCTCGGCTCGTGCAGCGAGTCCGAGGGGATCGTCACCGCCTGGTCGCGGCCGATCTCCCTTAAGGTGCCGCTCTCGATGGCAGACCGCATCGCCCGTGATACCGCCGCCCGCGCCCGTGCGAGAACCCGCTGCCGGTTCTCGAGGTTTTTGCCATGCGGATTGGATCGACGATCGATGATGTCCACGGAAGCGGCTCAGTTCATGATGTGAAACGCGTAAGCGGCAACAACGTCGAAATCATGGCGCCTTTTTCCTGCCTAGGCCGATTGCTTCACGCGCATGTACCACTCGACCAGCCGCCGGACCTGCCGCTCGGTGTAGTGGCGCGCCACCATCCGGCTGACGAAATCATTGTGCTTCTTCTCTGTCTCGTTGTCCTTCTTGGAGCCGAAGCTGATGACAGGCAGCAAATCCTCGACCTGGCTGAACATCCGCTTCTCGATCACCTCGCGGATCTTTTCGTAGCTTGTCCAAGAGGGATTTTTGCCACCGTTCGCCGCACGCGTACGAAGCGCGAACTTGACGACCTCGTTGCGGAAATCCTTGGGGTTCGCGATGCCCGCCGGCTTCTCGATCTTCGTCAGCTCGGCGTTGAGCAGTTCGCGGTTCAGCATCTGCCCCGTATCGGGATCCTTGAAATCCTGGTCCTCGATCCACGCGTCCGCGTAATCCAGATAGCGGTCGAACAAATTCTGGCCGTAGTCGCCATAACTCTCCAGATAGGCCTTCTGGATTTCGTTGCCGATGAACTCGGCGTAGCGCGACGCCAGCTCGCTCTTGATGGTCGCGAGATAAGCCGCCTCCGTCTCGGGCGGAAACTGCTCCCGGCGAATGGCCTGCTCCAGCACATACATCAGGTGAACAGGATCGGCCGCCACCTCGTTGGACGAATGGTTGAATGTGGCCGACAGCACCTTGTAGGCGAAACGCGTCGAAATCCCGTCCATGCCCTCGTCGACGCCCGCTGCATCGCGATACTCCTGCATGGTTTTGACCTTGGGATCCGTCTCGCGGATGTTCTCCCCGTCATAGACACGCATCTTCGCGAACGGCCGCGAATTCTCGTGCGGCTTCAACCGCGACAGCACGGCGAAGCGCGCCAGCATCTCCAGCGTATGCGGCGCGCAAGGCGCATCCGCGAGCGCCGATCCCGAAATCAGCTTCTCGTAGATCTTGCTCTCTTCGGTCACGCGCAGGCAGTAAGGCACCTTCACCACGCTCACGCGGTCGAGAAAGGCCTCGTTGGTGCGGTTGTTCCTGAAACTCTGCCACTCCGCCTCGTTCGAGTGCGCCAGCAGAATACCCTGGAACGGAATGGCGCCGATGTTCTCCGTGCCGAGGTAATTCCCCTCCTGCGTCGCCGTGAGCAGCGGATGCAGCATCTTGATCGGCGCCTTGAACATCTCGACGAACTCGAGAATGCCCTGGTTCGCCCGGTTCAATCCGCCCGAAAAGCTGTAGGCGTCCGCATCGTTCTGACTGAAACTCTCCAGCTTGCGAATGTCCACCTTGCCGACAAGCGCCGAGATATCCTGGTTGTTGTCGTCGCCAGGCTCGGTTTTCGCGATGCCGATCTGTTTGCGCCTGGACGGAAACAGCTTGACCACGCGGAAGCGCTGGATGTCCCCGCCGAACTCTTCCAGCCGCTTCAACGCCCAAGGACTGGCAATGCCGGTGAGCACCCGGCGCGGTATGCCGTAACGCGCGAGCAGAACCTCGCCCATCTCCTCAGGCTCGAACAGTCCAAGCGGCGACTCGAATACAGGACTCAGCTCCTGTCCAGCCTTCAGCACATAGATCGGCTCGCGCTCCATCAGCGCCTTCAGCCGCTCGCCCAGGGAGGATTTACCGCCGCCTACGGGCCCGAGCAGGTAAAGCACCTGCTTGCGCTCCTCGAGCCCCTGCGCGGCATGCCGGAAGAAACCCACGATCCTCTCGATGGTGTCTTCCATGCCATGGAATTCGGCGAACGCCGGATAAACCCGGATCGTCCGGTTCAGGAACAGGCGGCTGAGCCGTGGATCACGCGACGTGTCCACCATCTCCGGCTCGCCGATGGCGCGCAGCATGCGTTCGGCCGGGCTCGCGTAGCACAGCGGGTCTTCGCGGCATGCCTCGAGATAGTCGCCCAGGCTCATCTCTACTTCGCGCGTCCGGTCGCGAAGGCTGGCGTGCAATGAGAAGATGTCGTCCAACTTACCCATGTGAGACTTCTCCACGCATACAACTTAACTGAGCATCAAATCCTTGGCCACATGCAAGCAACTCTCAGGCCTACACCATAAATCATGGGTGCGATCGACGTCGCCGCCATACGCGAGGCTCTTGCCGGCCATCACAATTCCGGACCGTGCGGACGGGAATCGGGCGCGTCGTCTTGTACCCACCTTCCCAGACTTTGCTTCCCAAACGCTTAACGCAAGCAACTTCGACAAGGTGTGGACAAGATAATTAACATCTCGCCGCACACGGCGATCGGCACGGCGCAACGCCGAAAACGCGAACTGCCCGTCTTTGACGCAGACGCCCCGCGACGAGGCGGAAACCGCATCCCGCTCAGGCAAACGTAACTTCAAGAGCGCCGAACACGCAGGTGCAATCAGCAAGCGCCAAAATGGCGCGTCAGCATCTTTCCTGCTGAGGTCAGGCTGCGTCCGCATCGGCGCGGCGTGGACGTATGGCCGTAATCACGGCCGGGTTCTCGACATCGCCGCCGCGCGTCAACGCCGCGAGCAACGCATCACGCAAGCCGCCAAGCTTGCGCTCGTTCTCTATTTTCAGACCGAACACGTCTTTTACATAGAAAACATCGACCGCGCGAACGCCGTAGGTGGTCACATGCGCGGAACCGATCTGCAGCCCCTGTTCGCTGATCGCCGACGTCACATCATGCAATAGCCCTGGCCTATCACGGCCATTCACCTCGAGCACCGTGTAGCTGTTCGACGCACGGTTATCGACGACGACGCGCGGCGGCACATGGATGGCGCGCATGCGCCTGCCCATCATCGCCTGTGTCAATTTTGGTATCTCCTGGTTCAGCCGGAGATGTCCGGAGAGCGCCTGCTCCACCAGAACCGACAGCTTGGCCAGGCGGTGCGGCTGGTCGAAAGCGCCGCCGGAGGCGTCCTGCACCCAGAAAGTATCGAGCGCCATGCCGTTGGTCATGGTGTGGATGCGCGCATCCACGATCGACGCGCCGGCCACTGCGAGCGCCCCGGCAATCCTGCTGAAAAGCCCTGCATGGTCCGCGGCATACACCGTCACCTCCGTCACCGCGCGCGCATGCAAAGGCTCGGTCTGCACCGTCAGCGGCGCACCACGCGCCTCCGCGTCACGCACCAGGCGGGCGTGTCGCACATGCGTCTCTGGATCGAACGACAGCCAGTAGCCGGGATAACCCAGGCCGCGGAACAGCGCCCTGTCCGCCTCGCTCCAGCCCTGCTCGATCAGCATCTCGTCGGCCGCATCACGCGCACGTTTCACCCGCACGTCGCGCTCGCTGGTGGACAGGCCGCCCGCCAGCACCTCGGCCACCCGCGCATAGATCTCGCGCAGCAAGGTCGCCTTCCAGCCGTTCCAGACGCGCGGCGACACCGCCCGCATATCCGCCACCGTCAGAACCAGCAGCAGCTTCAGCCGCTCCGGCGACTGGATCGTCTCGGCAATGTCGAAGATCGTCTTGGGGTCATCGATATCGCGCTTGAAAGCGGTCTGGCTCAGCAGGAGATGGTGCAGCACCAGCCACGAAACCGTCTCCGTCTCCTCGGCACTCAGCCCGAGGAGCGGACAAACCTGCGCCGCCACCTCGGCGCCGAGCGTCGAATGATCGCCGCCCCGCCCCTTCGCCACATCGTGCAGCAGCATCGCCATGTAGAGCGACCGGCGCGACTGCAGATCCTCGATGATCCCGCTCGCCACCGGCGCCACGTCCGCCAGTTTGCCGCGTTCCAGCGAATTGAGGATCCGCACCGCTTCGATCGTGTGCTCGTCCACCGTGAACACATGATAGGTGTCGAACTGCATCTGCCCGACGACCCTTGCCCAGTCAGGCAGCAGCCGCCCGAGAATGCCTGTCTCGTTCAGGATCGCCAGCCAGCGCGCGCCGTCCGGCTTCTCGTCCGCATCCTTGCCGCATAGCAGATCGAGGAAAATCTCGGCCGCCTCCGGATCGCCGCGCAAGGCCACCACGCGCCGCTCACTCCTGATCAGCGCGCGTATCGCCAACGGATGCAGCACAAGGCGGCGCTTGCGTGCGAAATCCAGCATGCGGAGCATGCGTATCGGCTCATCCTCGAAATCCTTCGGCCGCGCCGGCGCAATCTGCCCGTCCGCCAGCACGAAACCCGCCTCGAGCAGAACCTGGTCGGTCTGCATCTGCACCGCCGGCTCGCCCATCGTCTTGCGAACCACCACCGGCTCCAGCACCAGGGTCAGCCGCGTCACGTCGCGCGCGGTGAGGAAATAATGGCGCATGAAGCGTTCTACGCCGTCCTGTCGCTCACGCCGCGTGTAGCCCATGCGGGCGCCCACCACCGGCTGGAGATCGAACGTCAGCCGGTCCTCCGCGCGGCCGGAGACGTAGTGCATGTGAAAACGCACCGTCCAAAGGAAGTCCCAACAGCGCCGCAGCCGCCGCAATTCGCCCGGCTCCAGCAGGTTGAGATAACCCTCCGCCAATTGCATCGGCGTGAAAGGACCATAGGCGGCGCGTATCATCCAGTAGAGCGTCTGCAGGTCACGCAGCCCGCCCCGGCCCTCCTTGATGTTCGGCTCCACCAGGAACGCGCTCTCGCCGAACCGCTTCTGCCTTGACGTCCGCTCCGCCTGCTTGCCGGCAATGAACCCGGCCGCCCCCGACAATATCCGCCGCTCCTCGAACTCGACCAGGAAGCGCGCGAGCAATTCCGCGTCTCCCGTCAGCAGCCTGGCGTCCAGCAGGCTGGTGCGGATGGTCAGATCCCCATCCGCATCGGTCAGGCATTGCTCAATGGAACGTGTCGCGTGGCCGACTTTCAGCCCCAGGTCCCACATGAAATAAAGCATGTATTCGATGACACGCAGCGTCGCCGGTTGCGGCTCGTCGGGTGCGAGGAACAGCAGGTCGATGTCGCTGAACGGCGCCAGCATGCTGCGCCCATATCCGCCGGTCGCCACGATCGCCACCGCGTCTGCCAAAGGCGCTTCGCCCACGATCTGCGACAGCGCATGCTCGTAAAGCATCTGCACCACGCCATCGGTCAGCGCAGAAAGCCGCTGCGCTGCCTCCACACCGGCCATCCGGTATGTCTCGAACTCGTCACGCACCTCTTTCTGGATGCGTGCAAGATGCCGCCTGAAAGCGCCCAGAGCCGCATCGCGCGGAACCTTGCCGCCAACCCGCAGCTCATCCAGCGCCGCCCGCAGCACGGCGGCGGTACTCTCTGACTCGGTAGCGGTCTTCGTGTTGAGCATCCTAGATCAATAACTCCACGCACACACCCTGCGACACCCTGGCTTACGGCCGCATGAAAGCGACCTCACGGCTGTGTCATTCCGGCCACCGTCCAAAACCGCGGACAGCGCCTCCCCTGGATGCATCCCCACGCGCAGGCTTGTTCCAGATTGAGGCAGAACAAAGTTTATGATTTGCGCCTCTTGAACATCGTTCGTCTCCCGCCGCGCGCAACCCGGCGATTGGCTGGCGGGCGCCAACAGCCTAGAACAGCGCCATGACCGTCTCAGGCGTCCGCATCGTCCCAGGCCAGTCGAACGCCGGCTCCCCCGGCCCGGCCGACCCAGCCTTTAAGGGCACCGACCAGGAGTCGCGCCAGAACGGCCGCCTCGACCTGCTGGCGAGCCTCCTCATCAGCGCCCACCAATGCGACGCGCAAACCATCGAACGCGGCCGCCGCGTCGCAGCCGACAGCGGCCAGCGGCTCGACCAGGTTCTCATCCAGCTGGGCCTCGTCACCGAACGCGGCCTCGCCGAAGCCTACGCCGCCCTCCTCGGCGTCCCCGTCGCAAGCCCCGCCCGCTACCCCCAGGCCCCGCTCTACCCGGAACGCCTTAACCCGCGCTTCCTGCGCACCGCGCGCGCCCTGCCCCTCGTCGTCGAAGACAACGTGCTCACCCTCGCCGTCGCCGACGCGCTGGACGACTTCACCCCGGCCGCCATCGCCGCCGCGGTGAACCTCCCCGTCCGCCTCGAAATCGCCGTCCCCATCGAGCTGGAAGCCGCCTACACGCGCCTCTACCCGGAAGGCGACGCCGAAGCCCCGTCAGGCGAAGGCGACCACGGCGCCGGCCTCGAAGAGGATGCCGAACGCCTCAAGGACCTCGCCAGCGAAGCCCCCGTCATACGCCTGGTCAACCAGATCATCGGCCGCGCCGTCGAAACCCACGCCTCGGACATCCACATCGAGCCCTTCGAAGACCGCCTGCGCGTCCGCTACCGCTACGACGGCGTGCTCCACGAAGCCGACAGCCCCACCGTCCGCCTGGCACCCGCCATCATCAGCCGCATCAAGATCATGTCGAAGCTCGACATCGCCGAACGCCGCCTCCCGCAGGACGGCCGAATCAAGCTTGCCGTGCGCGGCACCGACATCGATTTCCGCGTCTCCACCATCCCCTCGCTCTACGGCGAAAAAGTCGTCCTGCGCGTGCTGGACCGCAGCAGCGTGGTGTTCGACTACGAAAAGCTCGGCCTTCCCGCGAACGTCGTGCGCGACTGGACACGCGCGCTGGAACTCCCAAACGGCATCCTGCTCGTCACCGGCCCCACAGGCAGCGGCAAAACCACCACGCTCTACACAGGCCTCACGACGATCAACAACCCGACGCGAAACATCGTCACCGTCGAAGACCCGATTGAATACCAGCTCAACGGCATCAACCAGATCCAGACAAAGCCGAACATCGGCCTGACCTTCGCAGCCCTTCTCCGCTCCATCCTCCGCCAGGACCCCGACGTCATCATGGTCGGCGAAGTCCGCGACCTCGAAACCGCCCAGATCGCCGTGCAAGCCGCCCTCACCGGCCACCTCGTTCTCTCGACGCTTCACACGAACTCGGCGGCCGCCACCATCACCCGCCTGCGCGACATGGGACTCGAGGACTACCTGCTCACCGCCGTCCTGCGCGGCGTCCTTGCCCAGCGCCTGGTCCGCCGCCTCTGCGACGCCTGCAAGCGCGAAACCGACGCACCCGCCGAACTCATCACCCGCTTCGAACTCCGCACCCGCTCGCCGCACGGCCCCCTCAAGCTCTGGCACCCCGTCGGCTGCGCTCAATGCCGCAGCACCGGATACCGCGGCCGCCAGGCCATCGCCGAATTCCTCCAGCCCACGCCTGAAATCGAGCACCTGATTTTCTCGAAAGCCGACCAGAGCGAAATCGAACGCGCCGCTGTCGCAGCAGGTATGGTGACCATGTTCCAGGCCGGGCTCGACGCGGCGCTGGCGGGCACGACGACGATCGAGGAAGTCGTGCGCAGCATTCGGGCTGAGGCGTGACTAGAAAAGGAAGGTCTTCTTTTTTGAAAAAAAGAAGCAAAAAACTTTTGGACCTCGAGGCTGAGCGTTTCCACGATCTCGGTCCCACGTCGCAAAAGTTTTTTGGTTCTTTTTTTCAAAAAAGAACTTGCTTGCTCCCCTGATGCCAAGCTTCCGCTACACCGCCATCCTGGCCACAGGCGAAACCACCACAGGCCTCCTCGAAGCCCCCAGCGAACAGGCGGTCATCGACCTTCTGCGCCGCCAAGGCAGCCTCCCCGTACGCGCCGAGCCTGCCGACCGCGCTGCCCGCTCCTTCTCGACCGTGCTCGGCGCCAACTTCGGCGGCCCAAGGCAGCTCTCGGGCCAGGATGTCGCAGACGCCACGCGCGAACTCGCCGTCATGCTCACTGCCGGCCAGGACCTCGACCGCGCGCTTCGCTTCCTTGTCGACACAGCGGAGAAAAAGCACGTCCGCACCATTCTCACCCAGGTGCGCGAAGCCGTGCGCGACGGCGCCCCTTTCGCCACCGCCCTCGCCCAGCATCCCCGCAGCTTTCCCCGCCTCTATGTCGGCCTGATACGCGCCGGCGAGGCAGGCGGCATGTTGGCCAACACGCTGGAGCGGCTCGCCGACCTTCTCGAGAAGCAGCGCGCCCTTCGCTCCAGCGTCATCTCGGCGCTGATCTACCCGGCCATCCTGTTGGTCGCAGGCATAGGCAGCATCGTTCTCCTTCTCACCCAGGTGTTGCCGCAGTTCGTGCCGATGTTCGAACAGGCAGGCGCCACCCTGCCGAAGCCGACACTCATCGTCATCGCACTCGGCCATTTCGTCAGCGCCTACGGACTCTACGCCGCAATCTTCCTGGTCATCCTCGTCATGGCGGCAAGGCAGGCGCTGCAAAGACCGAACGTCCGCCTCGCCTGGGACAGGTCCCTCCTGCGGCTCCCGATCGTCGGCACGCTGGCGCGCGAATTGCTCGCCGCCCGCTTCGCCCGTACGCTCGGCACCCTCCTGCAAAACGGGGTCCCTCTCGTCGGCGCCCTCGGCATCGTCTCCGACGTCATCGGCAACGCAGCCGCCGAAGCCGCTGTACGCACGGCCACCGAAAGTGCCAAAGGCGGCGCCGGCCTGTCGCGGCCGCTTCAGCAAAGCGGCATCTTCCCCGTGCGCACCGTCTATCTTCTTCGCCTCGGCGAGGAGACCGCACAGCTCGGAACGATGTCGCTGCGCGCAGCGGAAATCCACGAAGAGCAATCCCGCATCGGCATCGAGCGCATTACCGCCCTTCTCGTGCCTGTGCTCATCTTGACCATGGGTGTGGCGGTGGCCGGTATTGTGAGTTCGCTGCTGCTGGCTATGCTCAGCCTTAATGATTTGGCCAACTAGGAAAGCAGTTCTTTTTTGAAAAAAAGAACCAAAAGACTTTTGCGACTTGGGACCGAGAGTGAGGGAATGCCGGGATGGAAGATGCGGTTATTGTCGCGACTGCGCGGACGCCGATTGGGCGGGCTTATCGCGGATCGCTGAACGCAACGCATGGCGCCACACTCGGCGGCCATGTCATTCGCGCCCTCATGCAAAAGACCGGCGTCGAAGGGCGGGAGATCGAAGATGTCCTGATGGGATCAGGTCATCCCGAGGGCGCTACGGGCAATAACATCGCGCGTATCAGCGCCATCGAAGGCGGCCTCCCCGTCACTGTCGCCGGCACCACGATCGACCGCAAATGCGCCTCCGGGCTGACGACAGTCGCCTTTGCAGCGCAGCGCATACGTGGCGGCGAGGAAGGCATCTTCATTGCCGGCGGCATGGATTCCGTATCGCTCGTCCTGCCGAACAAGAACCTGGCACATTACGAATCCCCCTGGATACATGAGCACAAGCCGGAACTGCACTGGCCGATGATCACCACCGCGGAGGTAGTCGCCAAACGCTACGGCATCGCACGCGAGGCCATGGACGAGTATTCCCTCACCAGCCAGCAACGCACCGCCGCCGCACAAACAGCAGGCCGCTTCGACGACGAAATCGTGCCTATTCACGCGACGAAGCAGCTGCGCGACAAGGCCGGCGCGTTGCTCTCCGAAGAGCCAGTGACGCTCACGAAAGACGAAGGCAACCGCACCGACACCACGCTCGAAGGGCTCGCAGGCCTGAAGCCGGTGCAGGAAGGCGGCACGATCACCGCAGGCAACGCCAGCCAACTCTCGGACGGCGCCAGCGTGCAGATGCTGATGAGCGCCTCAGAAGCCGCACGGCGCAACCTCAACCCGCTCGGCATCTTCCGCGGCTTCGCCGTAGCCGGCTGCGAGCCCGACGAGATGGGCATCGGCCCGGTGTTCGCCGTGCCTAAACTGCTCGCCCGCCACGGCCTGCGCGTGCAGGACATCGATCTTTGGGAATTGAACGAAGCTTTTGCCGTGCAGGTCATCTACTGCCGAGACAAACTCGGCATCGATCCAGCCCGCCTCAACGTCAACGGCGGCGCCATCTCCATCGGCCACCCGTTCGGCATGAGCGGGTCGCGCCTGACCGGCCACGCCCTCATCGAAGGCCGCCGGCGCGCCGCGCGTTTCGTCGTCGTGACGATGTGCGTAGGCGGCGGGATGGGGGCGGCTGGGCTTTTTGAAGTAGCGTAAGGAAGCAGTTCTTTTTGAAAAAAAAGAACCAAAAAACTTTTGCGACTTTCGGCCGCGCCTGAGGAAGTGCCGGGCCCAAGGGATCAAAAGTTTTTTGCTTCTTTTTTTCAAAAAAGAAGTCCTTCCTTTTAATTCATCAAAGGGAAAATACATGAAACGAGCCTCATCCGCGCTCATCCTGGCGTGTCTCCCCCTCGCCGCCTTGGCCGATGACGCTAAACCATCAGCGCCGAAGCCGCCGCATTTCACGCCAACCGAAAGCATGACCAACGGCTCGGTCACCGTCGGCGGCGCCCATATCGACTACCAGGCGATTGCCGGAACGCTCGTGGTTCATCCGAAAGGCTGGGACGACGCCGTGCCCCCGCCCGACACCGAAAGCGACAGCGAGAAAAATCCCACGGCAGAAGCAGCGATGTTCTACGTCGCCTACATGAAGCACGGCGCAGATCCCTCGACGCGCCCGATCACCTTTCTCTACAACGGCGGCCCAGGCTCGGCGACGGTTTGGCTTCACATGGGCGCCTTCGGCCCGCAGCGCGTCGTCACCGCGGACGGTGTCCATTCACCGGCCGCGCCCTACCATCTCGTCAACAACGACGAGAGCCTTCTCGACGCCAGCGACCTCGTGTTCATCGACGCGCCAGGCACGGGCTTCGGCCGCACGGCAGGCAAGGACAAGGAGAAAGCGTTCTACGGCATCGACCAGGACGCGCACGCCTTTGCCGAATTCATCCAGCAATTCCTGTCGAAATACCATCGTTTCGACTCGCCGAAATACCTCTTTGGCGAAAGCTACGGCACCACTCGTTCAGCCAATGTGGTGAACCTTCTTGAAACCGAGAAGGCAACCGACTTCAACGGCGTGATCCTGCTCTCGCAGATCCTGAACTTCGACCTCAGCGTGGATGGCGCCGACGTCAATCCCGGCGTGGACCTGCCCTACGAGCTCGCCCTGCCTACCTACGCCGCCACCGCCTGGTATCATCACCGCCTGGATCCGAAATACGGCGATCTCGACGCCCTGCTCAAGAATGTTCAGGACTTCGCCCTGGGCGACTACGCGGCTGCCCTGTCCGCCGGCGCCACCCTCCCCGCCGACAAGCGGTCGCAAATCATCGGCAAATTGCACGACTACACCGGCCTACCCGCCGCCTATATCGACCGCGCCAACCTGCGCGTCACCGGCGGTGAATTCGAACAAAACCTGCAGATCGACAAGGACATCACCACCGGCCGCCTGGATTCACGCTTCTCCGGCCCTGCCATTGATCCGCTCGACAAGGAAGCCGGCTACGACCCGCAGTCCGCCGCCATCAGCTCCGCCTATGTCTCCAGCTTCAACGACTACGCGCGACAGGTGCTGAAATACGGCGAAGGCAAAACCTACGTCAGCTTCGCCGAGCTCTACAAAAGCTGGGACATGAAGCACAAACCGCCCGGCGCGGAACAGCCGTCCGAACGAGCCGGCAATGTCATGCCCGACCTCGCCAATGCGCTCAAATACAACCCCACGCTCAAGGTGCAGATGGAATATGGCTACTTCGATCTCGCCACCCCCTTCTTCGAGGGCCTCTACGAAATGCGCCACCTGCCCATCCCGCCTTCGCTACAGAACAATATCGAGTTCCGCGCCTACAAGTCGGGCCATATGGTCTATGCCAACATGGAGGCCTTGAAGCAGCTGCACGATAACGTGGCTGATTTCGTCAGGCGGACTGATAATTTGCAGAAGTAAGGAAGCACTTCTTTTTTGAAAAAAAGAAGCAAAAAACTTTTGCACTGTGGGACCGAGATGATGACGAAGGCACGGCCCCAAGTCGCAAAAGTTTTTTGGTTCTTTTTTAAAAAAAGAACGCGCTTACGTCTTCTCCTCAAAAACCTTAGGCACTCGCAACCGGCTCTGCCGAGCCACCATCCACCCGGGATACTCCGCCGGCAAAACGCTCACCTCATCCAGCCGCGTCATCTCCTCATCGCTCAAAGACAACGACACCGCAGCAAGGTTATCGACCAGTTGCTGCTCCGTCCGCGCGCCGATGATGACGCTGGAGACCCAGGGCTTGGCGAGCAGCCAGGCCAGCGCGACCTGCGCCACCGAAACGCCGTGCTGATCGCCGATCTCCCGCATGGCCGCCACGCAGGCCCACGCACGGTCGCGCTCCACCGGCGGGAAATCGAACGCCACCCGGCGTGATCCGGCCGGCTCTGCAGAGCCAGGGCCGAACTTTCCCGAGAGCAGCCCGCCCGCAAGCGGGCTCCACACCATCAGCCCAACGCCTTCCGATTGCAGCAGGGGCACGATCTCGCGTTCGATGTCGCGGCCGGCGATCGAGTAATAGGCCTGCAGGCTGTCCGGCTTGGTCCAGCCGTGGCGCTCGCTGAGGCCGAGCGCTTTCATGATCCGCCATGCCTGCCAATTCGACACGCCGACATACCGCACGAGCCCTTGCCTCACGAGATCGTCCAGCGCCCGCAAGGTTTCTTCGATGGGCGTTACGGCGTCGGTGCCATGGATCTGATAAAGATCGATGTGATCCAACTGCAGCCGCTCGAGGCTCACCTGCACGCCATCCATGATATGCGCCCGGCTCGCGCCATTGTCGTTCGGCCCGTCGCCCATGCCGCCGAACACTTTCGTGGCAACCACCACGTCCTTGCGCGCAACGCCGAGATTTTTGAGCGCCTGGCCAAGCAGCCGTTCCGACCCGCCCTCGGAATACACGTCGGCCGTATCGATGAAGTTGATGCCCGCCGACAGCGCCTTCTGAACGATGCCGGTCACGGCGTCCTGCTGAAGATCGCCGATCTGGCTCCACACTTCCCCAGTGCCGCCGAAGGTCATGGTGCCCAGGCAGAGTTCGGAGACATAAAGCCCCGTGCGGCCAAGCAATTTGTAGCGCATGCAAATTTCCTTCAAAGCGGCGAGAACGACATGGGGCCTAACGCCTCGGCATCCACCCCGGCGCCTCCGCCGCGTTGCGCAGGTGATTGACGCCCCGCCCACCGCGGCACTAAACCCCGCGCTCACGGTGGCGGACGTAGCTCAGTTGGTAGAGCGCCGGTTTGTGGTACCGGTTGTCGCGGGTTCGATCCCCGTCGTTCGCCCCAACCCGCCCAATCCTCGCCAATGATAGCCGCCCTGATCCTGGCAGGCGGAGGCGCCGTCCGCATGGGCGGCCGTGACAAACCGCTCCTGTCCCTAGGCTCCCGAACGATCCTCGCCGAAATCCTCGGCCGCCTCGAGGGCCAGGCACAAGCCATCGCCCTGAGTGCAAACGGCGACCCCTCCCGCTTTGCGGCCTACCATCTGCCTGTCCTCCCCGATCCCACACCCGACCAGGGCCCCCTCGCCGGCGTGCTCGAAGGCTTGAAATGGGCAGCGAGCCTCGGCGCCGAAGCGCTGCTCACCGTCCCGGGCGATACCCCCTTCATCCCGCGCGACCTCGCCCAGCGCCTTCAGCCAGCCCCCGCCTGCGCGTCCAGCGGCGGCAACATCCACCCCCTCGCCGCCCTCTGGCCGGTCACGTGCCTCGACCGTCTTCAAACCTGGCAAAACCCCAGGGTGCGGAGCTTCGCCACCGAGATCGGGATGCGTCACGTCGCCTTCCCCGACCCAAACGCCTTCCTCAACGTGAACACACCCGCCGACCTCGCCATCGCGGTTGAGGCGGCACGCACAATGGACTAACCCGCCCCTTCGAACCGAAGAAGTGCCTCCCGCCGATGTCCTATGGCCTGATCTCGCTGGGGCTGCAGATCGCCTTCGCCATCCACGCCTACCGCACCGGCCGCATGAACCCGTGGCTCTGGCTGATCGTGTTCGTCCCCTTCCTGGGCTGCCTGCTCTACGTCATCCTCGAGCTGCTTCCCGAATGGACCAGCGGCAGCGCCGCCCGGCGCCTTCGCAGCGAAGCCAGTACCGCCCTCGACCCAGGCCGCCGCTACCGCGAACTCTCCCGCGCCGTGGAAATCGCCCCCACTGTCCAGAACCAGCTCAACCTCGCCGACGAGGCCATGCGCCTCGACCACGCGCCCGAAGCCCTGAAGCTCTACGAAGCCTGTGCCACCGGCATACACGCCGAAGAACCAGGCATCCTCCTCGGCCTCGCCCGCGCCCAGTTCGCCACCAAAGACCCCAACGCTGCCCTGGCCACCATAGACCGCCTGCGCGCCGCAAACCCCGAGCACCACAAG
Source organism: Acetobacteraceae bacterium (assembly GCA_965198825.1). Lineage (GTDB taxonomy): Bacteria > Pseudomonadota > Alphaproteobacteria > Acetobacterales > Acetobacteraceae > BOG-908. Next base: position 2,049,051 of record CBDAQB010000003.1, read on the forward strand.
CCCGACACCGACCTCCTCTACGCACGCGCGCTCGACGAAGCCGGCCGCACCGGCGACGCCATCACCGCCTTCGCCGCGCTCGCCGACTCCTACCCGGGCGAGGAAGCCCGCGCCCGCTACGCCGCCCTGCTCGCCCGCACGGGCGACCTTTCCAAAAGCCAGGCCGAATACGCCGAAATCATCCACCGGGTGGATCTCCAGGGCGCCTACTACAAGAAAACACAACGGCCATGGTATGAGGCCGCCAAGCAGGCCCGGGTGGGGTAGGAAGGAAGAACTTCTTTTTTGAAAAAAAGAAGCAAAAAACTTTTGCGACCTGGGACCGAGATCGTGGAAGTGCCGAGCCCAAATTCTCAAAAGTTTTTTGCTTCTTTTTTTCAAAAAAGAAGACCTTCGCTTCTCCTTAATCTAGGTCAACTCACGTGATCGGCTCAGCGCTGAACATCTTCTTCTACGCGCTCGTCGCCCTCCTGGTCATCGTCGATCCCCCTGGCACCGCCGCCATCTTCGCGGCTATGACGCCGAACGATACGGCCGCCGAGCGCGCGTCCCAGGCCAGGCGTGCCTGCATCATCGCCTTCGTCGTGCTCGCCACCTTCGGCATTGCCGGCGAAGCCCTTCTCTCCTCCCTCGGCATCGGCCTGCCCGCCATGCGCATCTCAGGCGGCATCCTCCTCTTCTTCACCGCAGCCGACATGGTCACCGGCCGCCACGCGCTGCGCAGCACGGACAAGGAGGAGCAGGCCGCCATGAACACCGACGAAGACATCGCCATCTTCCCGCTCGGCATTCCCCTCATCGCCGGCCCAGGCGGCATGACAACCATGGTCGTCCTCCATAGCCACGCAGCCGGCAACATCTGGTCCATCGTCGCCATCGAAGCCGCAGTCGCCGTCACCATCCTGGCCACCTTCGCAGCCCTCCTCGCCGCCAGGCCCATCTCGCGCCTGCTGGGCGACACCGGCGCCAGCGTCGCAGGGCGCGTGCTGGGCGTGCTGCTAGCAGCACTCGCCGTGCAGATTTCGCTCGACGGCATCCATCAGGCGTTTGCGCATTGAGAGGAAGGAAGGTCTTCTTTTTTGAAAACAAGAAGCAAAAAACTTTTAGACTTTTAGGCCAGGCGTTCCCACGATCTCGGTCCCAAGTCGCAAAAGTTTTTTGGTTCTTTTTTTCAAAAAAGAACACGCTTGTTTTGATCAAACCATGACCAGACTGCAAAAACTCATCGCCGCCGCGCGCGCCCTAGGCGCCGGCGTGCTTTTCGACTTCGGCGGCATCGTCGTCTTCTATGCCCTCATGTACACGGTGGGCCTGAAGGCGGCGATCGCCGGCACCATTGTCTTCGTCGCCATCGACGCCGTCCGCCGCCACCGCGCGAAGCTCGGCTTTCCGAAGATCTACGTGCTTTCCACCACCCTGGTGATCGTGTTCGGCATCATCGACATCGTCGCCAAGACTCCCTTCATGCTGAAGTGGGAGGGCGTTCTCACGAACCTTGCCGTCATGGCCTTCTTCCTGTTCGGCATGCGCGGCCGCTCGGTGTTCCAGGAGCTTGCCGAGCAGCAATCCGGCCAGACCTTCACGGATGCTTCTACGATCCGCCTCTTCAAGCTCATGACCCTGCTATGGGCGCTCTACTTTCTCTCGAAAGCCGTCTTTGACGTGTATACTGGCCTCACCATGCCGCTCGCCCGCGCCCTGGCCGTGAGGCAGGTCGTGGGCTTCGTGGGAATGGGCGCCATGGTGCTCGTGACCATACAGGCGGAAAAATTCTTGCGCTTCCTGACCCACAGGGGCTGGTTCGCGTAACACTCTCATGCCGGACGCGACACGCCGGGCCCAAGGAGCAGCCGATGACGAGACTGACCACCCCGACGCTGACGCTGCTGGCCGCCCTCGCCTCGTCCCACATGGCAGCCTTCGACTCAGCCTGGGGCCAGCAGGCCACCCAAGCTCACAAGACAGCCAAGTCCGACAACCCGTTCCTCTCCTCGGATCACGGCACCGCCGACTGGTTCTCCCTCGGCCCACGCCGCGACCCGCTGATCGCCGGCGCCTACGACAAGGACGAAGTCACGAACGACCTGCGCGCCAACGAAAGCATCACCGTCTACGCCCGCCGCCACCACCTCGAAGTTCCCGAGGACAACCGTCCAGGCACCACGCCAGACGAAGCCTGGCAATCGGATGCCGCCCGCTCCTATGTCCCAGCTCTGGGCGACAGCTGCGACAAACACAGCGTCTGCGTCTCGCCTGATCAGAAGGGGCTGATACCGAGTATTTTTGGGTCGAATTGGTAGGCAAGAAAGCACTTCTTTTTTGAAAAAAAGAAGCAAACAACTTCTGCACTTTGGGACCGAGATCGTGGAACGGCTGGGCACAAACTCGTAAAAGTTTTTTGCTTCTTTTTTTCAAAAAAGAAGTGCTTCCTTCCTACGCTTTCCCCAACGCCCGCTCAGCAGCAAACCAAAACCGCTCAGCCGTCCAAAGCGGCTTTCCAGCGTCGAGCCACAACAAATAGGCCGCGCGCCGGATAGCATTCTCCCGCTCCACCAGACGCGTCACTTCCGCCTGCGCGCGAGACCAGAATTCATCGTTGCGCCCGTGCGGCCTGCCCTCCGCCACCCACAAATCATGGGCGTGGCACCGAACGCGATCATCAAGTTTCTTCAACAGCATGTGTCGATACCCAAACCAAAGGGCCGCGCCTAAGAAAGTGCCGGGCCAAGACTTCGAAAAGTTTTTTGCTTCTTTTTTTCAAAAAAGAAGACTCTTCCTTTCTGCCTCGGAAGAAGCGGCACCCGCTCCAGGCGGGCACCGCTTCCCGATCTTAGACGACTACTTCAGCGCGTCGCGAACCGTGTCCTTCGCGCCGCCGACGGTGTTCTGCACCTTGCCGGCAGCCTTTTCGGCCTTGCCTTCGGCTTCGGTCTGCGTGTCGCCGGTCACCTTGCCGATGGCCTCCTTGATGGAGCCCTTGACCTGCTGGGCAACGCCTTCGATGCGATCCTTGTCCATGTGCTTATTCCTTCATCAGGCCTGGCGCTCGTCACGGCCGGAATGGCCGGGGCTTCGTCAGTGCACGGAAGGTGGCGAGCGCTACGGCGTCTTCAGCGGCGCGTTTGCATCAGGAAGGGTAGTGCATTTGCGCCGCTCAGCGCGCCTTGGCGCTCCGGCTGCCCGGCCTGGCGGGGCGCGCGGCGGGCGCGGTGCCGCCGAACCCGCGGTCGCGCGCCCACACCAGGGCTTCGGCGCGCCGGTGCACGCCGAGCTTGCTGTAAAGCGCAGCCACGTGGTTGCGCACCGTGTTCAGCGCGAGATCGAGCGAACGCGCGATCTCCTTGTCCGCCATGCCGCGGCAGATCAGTGAAAGGATCTCGGTCTCCCGTGCGGTCAGGTCGGCGAGTTCAGGCGCGGGGCGGTTGCTGCCGTGTGGGCGGCGCAGCGCCGCCATCTTCTCGACCACTGTGCTGCTGAACCACGAGGTGTCGTGCATCACTGCCTCGATAGCCGCCACCAGCTCGCTTTCGCTACGCCTGCGCTCGGTGATGTCCTGCAGAACGCTCAGCACGCACGCCGTTCCATGGATGGTCACTGTCTCGGCCGACACCAGGCAGTCGAGCATGTCGCCGCTTCTCGTCTGCACCGGCAGTTCGAGGTTTCGAATGCTGCCTGTCGCAGACAGCCCCGCATCGAGAATACGCTGCGACGCGGAGCCGTCCCACAGACGCAGTTCGCTGGCGCTTCGGCCGATCACCTCTGTCAGGCCGTAGCCGGTAGCTGCGGTAAAAGCCTCGTTGGCATCGAGTATCTGTCCATTCGCGGCATTGCTGATGAATGTCGGCACCGGCGCCAGGCGGAACGATTTGGCGAAGCGCTCCTCGCTTTGGCGCAGCGCGTCCTCGGCTTTCTTGCGCGGCTCCATGTCCATGAAGGTGAAGAGCATGCAGGGCTCTTCGCCGATTTCGATGGGCTGGCCGGCGACGACGACGCATTTGGTGCCGCCCTGCGGCAGCTTGAGCGTCGCCTCCATCTGCGGAATGGTGCGCCCTTCCGTCAGCCGTTCGATGCCGAGGTCGCGCTTGTCGGCGCCTTCCATGACATCCACTTCGTAAACCGACCGGCCGAGCACCGCCTCGCGCTCGTAGCCAGTCATCTCCAGAAAGCCGACATTCACCTTGATGTAGCGCAGGTCTGCAAGACGCGCGATGACGGCGGGCGCAGGATTGGCGTTGAAGGTCTTCTCGAACCGCTCTTCCGCCTCGAAGCGGGCGCTCGCATCCTGCAGCACCAGGACCAGGCATTCCGGCTCCCCGTCCTCGTCCGTCAGCACCAGGCTGCGCACCCGGTGAACCCACTGCGGCTCGTCCGCACCGGCGGCCGCAACCTCGACGATGACTTCCGAAAAAGCCTCGCCGGCGATCACCCGGTCGATCGGATATTCGCCGTCGGGCAGCTTGTGGTTGTTCCGATATCGCAAGGCAAAGCGCTTGCGGTAATCGGCAACATCCGCGCCCAGGTCGGCCAGCGACTCTGCCCCGTGCATCTGGAGCGCCGCTTCATTGGCCCACAGAATGGCCTGGTCAGGGCTGACGAGGATGATCCCCTCACCGAGCCCGGCGATGATCTGCTGCAGTTGTCTCAGGTTGGCGCGCCGGCCGGGCATGTGATCTGACATCGCGCAGCGTTGGACCCCATAAGATGGTCAGGTGGCAAGACCAAGCCGAACGCCTGCCAGCCACAACCGACACGGCCGCAAAGGAGTCCAACCATGCCACCAGAAAATGCCCCGCTCAGGGTCATCATCCTCCACGGCGCACGCGGCGGCCCCGATACCAACTGGTTTCCCTGGCTCCAGACAGCGCTGGAAGCCGAAGGCATCGAAGTCCTGCGTCCCCGCTTTCCCACCCCGGAGGGCCAATCCCTTCCAGCCTGGTTGAGCATCTACGACAGCGCGGTCGAAGCCCTCCCGCCGGCGCCGACGATCCTCGTGGGCCACAGCCTGGGTTGCGCCTTTACGCTACGCGTCATCGAGCGCAGGGAGTCGCCACTGGCAGGCGTTTTCCTGGCCGCCGGCTTCATCGGCGCGCTCAACCTTGCCGACTACGACACGATCAACCGCTCCTTCTTCGCAACACCCTTCGACTGGCCGGCCATTCGCGCGCGGAAAGGGCCAGCCTCGCATTGCTGGGCCGGCGCGGACGATCCCTATTTCCCCCCGTCGCGCTCGCAGGAAATCGCCACCGGCCTTGATGCGCCGCTGGACATCATACCAGGCGGCGGGCACCTCAACGACGAGTCGAATTTCAAAACCTTCCCGCAAATGCGGGATGCCATCCTCGCAGCGCGATCCGCCTAGCTAGGCTTTCGCGCTTTCCCCAAGTGCGGCCAGGAAGTCCCTGGCCCAGATCGATGCCGTGCTGGCGTTCACGGCATCGTTCATGGTCTTCCAACGCGACCGCCGCTCCTTGGCGCTCATCGTCAGAGCGGCATGCAGCGCCTCGGCGATTTCGTCCGGATCGTAGGGGTTGACCAGAATAGCGCCCTTCATCGCCGAGGCAGCGCCGGCAAACCGCGACAGCACCAGCGCGCCAGGATCCTTCTCGTCCTGCGCAGCGACATATTCCTTCGCCACCAGATTCATTCCATCGCGAAGCGGCGTCACCAGCCCCACGCGCGCACGGCGGTGAAAGCCAGCCAGCGTGCCACGGTCGATAGACGTCGTGAGATAACGCAGCGGCACCCAGTCGAATTCCGCATGCTCGCCATTGATGCGCCCGGCCAGACCATCCAGCTCGCGCCGCAACGTGCGGTATTGCGCCACGTCGCCGCGCGACACCGGCGCCACTTGCAGGAACGTCACCTGGTTGCGATGCTCGGGAAAATCGCTGAGCAGCTTGGCATAACCGCGAAACCGCTCAGGCAGGCCCTTCGTGTAATCCAGCCGGTCGACGCCGAGGATCAGCGCGCGGTCCCCCAAACTCTCGTCCATGCGGCGCATGTCGTCGCTGCCGATGCTGCCGAGCGCGGCCGACGCAAACTCCTGCGGATCGATGCCGATGGGGAACGCCCTTGCCTTCGCCTCCAGACCGGCTTTCTCCAGGCAGGCATTGAGGTTATCCGCGTCGTCCTGCGTCTGCGTCCCCACCAGATCGTAGCAGGCAAAACTCTCCAACAGGATCTTGCCCTGCGGCAGCAACTCGAAAAGCCCCGGCGGCGGAAAGGGAATATGCAGAAAGAACCCGACACGGTTGCCAACTTTCGCCGCGCGTAGCGCCTGCCCCATCATGATGAGCTGGTAGTCATGCACCCAGACGACATCGTCGGATTTGAGCAACGGCTTGAGGATATCGGCAAAACGCGTGTTCACCTCGCGGTACATGCCGAGCTCGGCGCGGTCGAAAATCCCCAACCCCGTGCGGCCATGAAACAGCGGCCAAAGCATGGTGTTCGAAAACCCGACGTAGAAACCCTGATACTGCGCATGCGACAAATCGATCGTCGCCATCGTCAGCCGGCCGCCGACACGCTGAACCTTGGGCTTGTCGCCAGGCGCCCCACGCGTCTCCCTGCCAGACCAGCCGAACCAGAGCGTCTCATGTTCAGCAATCGCGTCCGCGAGCGCGATGGCCAGCCCGCCAGCCGGCTGCTGACCGCCCTTCACCGAGGGCACGCGATTGGAGACGATTACCAGGCGGGACATAGGGACCCCGTCATCAAAGCCGCCACGCGCCCGAGTCACCCGACGCCAGCCGCGCAATCCAGGCGCGCACGTCGGACGCCTCACCGAAATCGTCCGCAACCCGCAGACCCAACCCGCCCAATGCCTCGGCCGCGGCGATCCCATCCTCATCGGTCACGTCATCGCCAACGAACACCGGCAGCCGCCCGGCGAACGGCGCCCGCGCCATGATGGCCCGAACCGCCGACCCCTTGTCGATGCCGGAAGGCCGAACCTCCCAGGCCATCTTCGCCGCCAGGAGCACAAACCGATCCGGCTGCTCCTCCAGCAATCCCTGCACCGCCGCCCTCAGCGCGTCCCCAGCTCCAGGTGCGCCCCGGTAATGCAGCACGAAGCCAAACTCCTTGTGCTCCAGCACCACGCCGGGATGAGCTGCCTCCTGCCGGCGCGCCTCCGCCAGCCAGTGCTCCGGAACAGCCGCAATCTCCATTGCCGCCACCGCCTCCCCAGGCGCATGGCGCAACGCCGTCCCATGCTCCGCCGCCACGGTGAACGGCGCATCCCCCATCAGCGCATCCACCTGCCGCAAAGGCCGCCCGGTCACCACGCCCAACGCTCCCCCGCACCGCTCACGGAGCGCCCGCAGCGAGTCCAGCAACCCGGGCGCCACCTCCACCGCATCGGGCGTCGGCGCGATATCGAGAAGCGTGCCATCGAGGTCGAGCAGAAAAGCGGCCCGGTCAGGGGGTGGCAGAGACACATTCATGCCGGCAGAACCGCCCGTGATCCCAACAGTTCCGGACCGGCGACGATGAGGCCCGTTTACGCGCAGCCCACGAGTTGCACGTCGTAGACAGGATGCTCGAGCATGTTCAGGGACGGCTCGTTCTTGAGAATCCAGCCATCGAACGCCGGCGTGCCCGGCCGCGTGTCGGCGATCTTCAAATGCGCCGTGGCATCCTGCGGCAAATCGTCCGGCCGCACGAAGCACCCTTCGACGGACAGGCTCAACGACTGCACCTGCTGAGTCTCGCCCGCCTTGAGCGTCAGCTCCTGAACGGTCGAATCGATCTTGTTCAGCACACGCAGCACCGCCCCGCCCTTGGCGACCCACGTGTCCGGCGGCGACATGGTTGGCGGCGCCACCGGCTCCGCGGCCGAAGCCGCAGCCGTCATCAACAACAAGCCCGCGAGCACGCGCATCATCGTTTCGGCGAAACCAGCTTGCCCAGCAGATCCGCAATCCGCTCGCGGGCACAGTGCTCGTCCACCCCCATGAGCACGGCATCCTCGAACGCATCCTGCATCACCTGCTGCAGCTCCCGTTCGTTCTCTTCCAGAACCACGAGCTTCTCGCGGCAAGAAACCGGCTCGCCATCGGCCATGACCCAGCGCGTGCGAACCTCGACGCTCATTTCAGCGGCGGCATCACGCTCTTGTCGGCCGGCGCTGCCGCAGGCGGGTTAGACGCACCCGGCGCGCTGGAAGAACTCGTGGAACCCTTGCCGCTCCCAACACTCGGAAAGATATACTTGCTGATCAGGCCTTCGATATTCACCGACCCCTGGGTGATGGTGATCACCCCGCCATCCTTCAGCGTCTTGTCGTCGCCGCCAGTCGTCAGCGCCATGAACTTGCCGCCGAGCAACCCGTCCGTGCTGATCTGCGCGGAACTATCCGTCGTCAGCGACACATCGTTCTGCACAGTAAACGAAACATCCGCCTCATAGGTCTTGGGATTCAACGTAATGCTCTGAACGCTGCCGATCTTCACCCCGGCAATGCGGACATCCGCGCCCGTATTCAGCCCGTCCACATGATCGAACGCCGCATGCAGCAGATAGCCATTATGGCTGCTCCCCTGCCCGGTGCTGGTGAAAGCGAGAACCACGAAACCAGCCGCCACCACCAGAACGGCAGCGCCTGTCAGAACCTCTACGGGACTATGCCTTGCCATGTCAGTTCTCAAGCATCCGGCGACCAGGCCTCATAGTCGCCTGTCGCAGCCGCACGATGCCCTCCCTGATAATCATGCCCGGGCGGCCGGTAAGCCAGCGGCGTCCCGGTCAAATTCGGCAAATGCGGCTTCTGCCAGGGCTTCCGCCCCACGTCGGAAAGCGGCGCGTCGGTCGTGTGATGGATCCAGGCGTGCCACTCGGGCGGAATGGCCGTCGCCTCCTCTGGACCCGCATAAACCACCCACCGCCTCTGCCGGAGCCCGTGCCCGCGCGGCTTGCGATCCTGGAAATACCGGTTGCCCGCGGCGTCGGTCCCGACCGCGGTGCCATGGAGGAAGGTGAACAGCCGCGTGCCGATATTCATGCCGCTGGATATACGGTGTCGCTTGCGCCCGGTCCAGAGACCGCCCTTATCCACAACATTTAGTGCCGGCTGACCCCATTCCATCAAAATCTGTGTTTTCGAGTCGCGCAAGACGTGCTTACCATCGCTCATGAGAATGAACCGTCTCTGGCAAGGTGTGCGCATGCGTCAGACGGCGGCCTCCGCCGACCCGGACGACGCCCCGCGCCTCGTCACCCTCCCCGTTTCCTGGGACGACCGAGCCGCCGCCGCCCTTGCCGCTGTCACCCCAGGCGAAGGCCCCATTTCGCTCGCCAACGCCGCCGCCCTCTGGCTGACCACCGCCGCCCACCGCAGCCGCGCCGACAACGGCGACGAAACACTCGCCACCCACCTCCACCGCCTGCTCCTCCTCCGCCAGGCCTGCCCCACCACCGCCGTCTGGCGCGGCGAAGCCGGCCCGCCAGGCTACATCATCAACGCCGCCGGCTTCATCGACGACACCTGCGGCTTCGACGTCGAAGCCTTCGGCGACGCCGTCGCCTACGCCACACGCGCCTGCCGCCTGCTCGCCCAACCCGCCTCCCCAATCGAAATCGGCCTTGCCGGCCTCGACGATCTCCTCGCCTGCCTCGGCATCCCCTACGACAGCCGCCCCGCCCGCGCCGTCGCCGCCTGCCTTGCCGCCCTCCTGCGCGCCCGCGTCGAAAGCGCCCTCGAAGGCGACCAGCCCGACCTCCTGGCGACCGAAGCCAACTGGCCCGCCCCGCCCGCCCAATGCGCCGTCCCAGGCCTCGCCGAAGCCGCTGCCCAAGCCCGGCGCGCCGTACGCAGAACGCCGGACGGCCGAACCGCCACCGGCATCTTCGCGGCCGGCCCCGCCGAAGCCATGCTCGGCATCGAAACCAGCGGCATCGCCCCCGCCTTCTCCCCCGTGCGCGACCGGCACCTCACCCGCGCCGCCCAGCACCGCCTCGCGACCGCCAACCTCTCCCCCGAAGCCGCCCTCGCCGCCACCCTCTCAGGCGAAGACCTCCTTCCGAACCCCAGCCTCCCCGCGCACGTCGCCATGCACGACGAAATCGCCCGCTTCCTCGAAACTATGCCGCCCCGTCCAGCCAGCCTCCCCGGCCTCGTCACCTCGTCCCCGGCCGCAACCCCAGCAATCCGCCACGAACCCCTGCCCGCCCGCTCCGGCGGCCTGGCCCAGAAAGCCGCCGTCGCCGGCCACCGCATCTTCCTGCGCACCGCCGAATACGCAGACGGCCGCCTCGGCGACGTCACCATCTCCCTCCCACGCGAAACCGCCCTCGCCCGCGGCCTCATCGACTGCCTCTCGCAAGCCCTCAGCGTCGGCCTCCAGCACGGCGTCCCCCTCGACGCCTACATCGACGCCCTTGCACTCAGCGACTTCGCCCCCGCCGGCCCAGTCGAAGGCGACCCCGCCGTCGGCCAGGCCAGCTCCGTCGTGGACTACGTCATGCGAACGCTGGCCGCGAACTACCTTGGCCGTCATTTGCCTGAGGCCGAATACGCAGCGACCGGAACAGAGGACAGCAGCCCCCTCTTGCCGCTCGATCTGCCGCGCGGGGCATCCGCACGCGCTCGGCGGCGGGGATTGCGGCTCGTCTAAGAAAGGAAGCATCTTCTTTTACGAAAAAAAGAAGCAAAAAACTTTTGCACGTTTAGGACGGGCCTATCCTCACACCCGGCCCAAGGTCGCAAAAGTTTTTTGGTTCTTTTTTTAAAAAAGAACGCCTTCCTTCCTCGCAAAACTTCCACCCTCAAGGCGTCGTGCTTGCTTCCATGCCAATCATCGCTTCCATGTGGTGGAACGCACCCATCATCATGTCCGGGCGCAGGAACGCCATGATGACAAGCAGCAAAACCAGCGTGCCGGCAGACGCCAGCAGCAACCGAAAGGCTGCCTGCCTCGGCCTGGTCACTTCCATATCCGTTTCCATCATGATCCCTCCGCCGCGTGCAGCCGCCTGCAGGTGCTTGCGACCGTTTTCGGGGACCACATCATAAAGGTTACGCTACCGGTCGCAGCTCGACCACCGGCGAAAAAGGCGGGCTGGCTACTACCTGCGCACCTTGAGCAACGGCCGCTCTGGAAGCACCACCGCAAAGCCGAACGCCACCGCGGCGATCGCAGCGGAAACCGCGAACGTAAGCCCAAGCGCGTGGCTGTAGGCGCTGGTCATGACGACGCGGTCGCCGGGCGGCAAAGAACGGAGTTGCGTCAAACCCTGCTGCAGCAACGCCGGCGCCACCCGGGCACGCAGAACGCCGTTGAGCACCGTCCCCGCCAAGGCCACGCCGAAAGCCGCTCCCAGCGAACGGAAGAACGCCAGCGTCGCCGTCGCCACGCCGAGATCACGCGTAGCGACAGCGTTCTGAATGGCCGTCGTCATGTTCGGCATCACGAGACCGATGCCAGCACCAAGCGCCACCAGCAGCGTATCGAAAGCGTTCGCGCTGGCCCCCAGGATTGCCGCATACGACATCGAAGCAAACGACAAGGTCGCAAGCGTCAAACCGATGATTGGAAAGATCTTGTAACGCCCCGTGCGCGTCACCAGCCGCCCGCCAATCACGGATGAAACGATGAGGCCGGCCATCAGCGGCGCCATGCGCAGCCCCGCTTCGGTAGCCGTCGCGCCAAGCACGAGCTGAAAAAACAGAGGAATGAACACGAGCGCACCGAACAGCGCCATGGCCGACAGGCTCACCGCCGTCACGCCGCACACGAAAACCTTGTCCGCGAACAACCGCGGCGGCAGCGCCGGCTCCGACGCCCGCCGCTCCACGGGGATGAGCAGCGCAAACAAAACCACGGTGGACAGGGCCATGGCGAGTATAAGCGGCGAGGTCCAGGGAAACGCATTTCCGCCCCAGCTCAGCGTCAGCATCGCATCGCAGGTGCCCGCGATCAAAAGGGCAAAACCCAGGAAATCCACGCCCCTTCCGCCCGGCGGTTTACGCCGCCCGGGCGCCGTCGCGATGAAGGCCAGCGCAGTCAACCCGACAGGCAGGTTGATGTAAAAGATCCAAGGCCAGCTCAGCCGATCCGTAATCACCCCGCCCAGCAACGGACCCGCCACGCTGCACACGGCAAACACCGCAGCCACCTGCCCCTGATACCGCCCGCGTTCCCGCGGTGATATCAGATCGGCAATCGTCGTCTGCGACAATGTCAGCAACCCGCCCGCGCCGATCCCTTGCACTGCGCGGAACACGATCAGCTCGACCATGCTGCGAGACAGCGCGCACAGCACCGATCCCGCGAGAAAAATGCCGATGGAAACAAAGAACGCCGGCTTGCGCCCGAACTGATCCGACAACTTGCCATAAAGCGGCGTCGCCGCGGTGGAAGCGACCGAGAACGCCGTCACCACCCACGCAAGATGCGACAGCCCGCCAAGATCGCTGACGATCCGAGGCAGCGCCGGCCCCACGATATTCCCATCCAGCGACGCCAGCGTAAGCGCCAGCATGAGCCCGACCATGACCCGCCGTATTTCGCCCGCACTCGCAGGCGCGCGAACCTCCGGGCCAGCCGCGCTCTCCGGCAGGCTATCGACAGTGCTGTCGGAAGCCATCGTGCGGCTCAGGCAACTCCGTACTGCTTGAACCAGGCCATCGCATCCGCCCACCCGGCCTTCGCCGCCGCCTCGTTGTAACTGTCGCGGTAATCGGCATGAAACCCATGCCCGGCATCGGGGAACACCTTGATCGTCACCTTATGCCCCGCCTCGGTGGCAGCTTGCGCCGCCGCCTGCACATCCTTTTGATGGATGCTCTGATCCTTGCCGCCATAGAGACCCAGCAAAGGACAGCGCAGCGAGGCCGCACGATCCATGGGCGTGTGCGGCTGTATCGGCGAAGTCGGCCCGACCACCGGCCCATACCACGCAACGGCCGCCTTCAGATGCGGATTATGCTCGGCATAAAGCCACGTATCGCGCCCGCCGCGGCAGTATCCCATCACCCCAAGCCGCGCCGGATCGCCGCCGTTCTCCCGCGCCCACACGGCGCTGCTGTCGAGGTCAGTCAGCATGGTGAAATCCGGCGCCTTCAGAATGATCTTGTCGAAAATCTCCTGTGGCGAACTCAGCTTCGAAGGATCCCCTATCCGCGCATAAAGCTCTGGTGCGACCGCAAGATACCCGAGCTTCGCCAGCCGGCGGCAAACATCCTTGATATAATCATGAACCCCGAAGATCTCCTCGATCACGAGGATCGTAGGAAACAGCCCGCCGGTGGCCGGCTTCGCGAAATAAGCCGGCAAATGACCGTCGCTGACCGGAACCTGAGCCTCACCGGCCGCCAGGCCGTCCGTGCCGGTCACGATCGGCGCAGTCGCCGCCCGTGCAACGGCTGCGGTAAATCCGGTCATGAGTGAGCTCATGACAAACGTGCGTCTTGGAATCATGGGGACCTGTTCTCCAAGGAAGTGAGGGAAGTAGTTCTTTTTTGAAAAAAAGAACCAAAAAACTTTGCGACTTGGGGCCGGGCCTGCAGAAGTGCCGAGCCCAAACGAATAAAAGTTTTTTGCTTTTTTTTTTCAAAAAAGAAGAGTCTTCCTCCCTAGTCTTTCTTCATGGCAGCAGTAAGATTCGAATCCAGCTTATCCAGGAAATCCTGCGTATTGAGCCAGGCCTGCTTAGGCCCAACCAGAACCGCCAGATCCTTGGTCATGAACCCAGCCTCGACAGTCTGCACGCAAATCCGCTCGAGCGTCTCCGCGAAGGCCGTCACATCCGGCGTATCGTCGAACTTGCCACGATAGATCAGCCCGCGCGTCCACGCGAAGATCGAGGCGATAGGATTGGTGCTGGTTTCGCGGCCTTTCTGGTGCTCGCGGTAGTGCCGCGTGACGGTGCCGTGCGCCGCTTCGCTTTCGATCGTCTGTCCGTCAGGGCTGAGCAGCACGCTGGTCATCAGCCCCAGTGATCCGAAGCCTTGCGCCACGATGTCGCTTTGCACGTCGCCGTCGTAGTTCTTGCAGGCCCACAGATATCCGCCCGACCATTTCAGCGCGCTGGCGACCATGTCGTCGATCAGCCGGTGCTCGTAGGTGAGGTGACGCTTCTCGAATTCCTCGCGGAAGTCGGCATCGAACACTTCCTGGAACACATCCTTGAACATGCCGTCATAGGCTTTGAGGATGGTGTTCTTGGTCGAAAGATAGACCGGATACCCGCGCAGCAGCCCGTAGTTGAAGCTCGCCTTCGCAAACCCCTCGATGGAGGCGCGTGTGTTGTGTATCGCAAGCGCCACGCCTGGGCCTTTGAAGTCATGCACTTCGAAGCGCATTTCCTCGCTGCCGTCGGCCGGCTCGTAGAGCAGCGTGACAAGGCCAGGCCCGGGTATCTTGGTTTCGGCCGCGCGGTAGATGTCGCCGTAGGCATGCCGCCCGATGACGATCGGCTGCGACCAGTGCGGCACGAGCCGCGGCACGTTGCTGCAGATGATCGGTTCGCGGAAGATCGTGCCGTCGAGGATGTTGCGAATGGTGCCGTTCGGGCTGCGCCACATGCGCTTCAGCCCGAACTCCGCCACCCGCGCCTCGTCCGGCGTGATCGTCGCGCATTTCACGCCGACGCCGTATTCCTTGATGGCCAGGGCCGCATCGATCGTCACCTGGTCGTTCGTCTCGTCGCGGTATTGAATGCCGAGATCGTAATATTTCAGGTCGATGTCGAGGTAGGGCAGGATCAGCTTCTGCTTGATGAACCCCCAGATGATACGGGTCATCTCGTCCCCATCGAGTTCGACAACGGGGGTCTTCACAGAAATCTTGGCCATCAGCATCCTCTGCGCGCGGTCGTGCGGGCAGGGTTTGCTCCCTGCTCATCCCGACTTCAAGCGGCCCCAGTGGCACTTGGCGCTCATTCTCGGGTGCTTCGGTAATGGGGCTGGTGTGGTCAAGGTCCACCACGAAGCAGGGAATTACGCGAAGACGCATGAAGACGCCCGGCAAACTGATGGATGCTGTCGAACCTCGTGGGAGAGTGCACCGCGAAGCGCTACTGACCCTCCAGCCGAACAACATTCGTGATAGCTTAGCGCCTTCGCGTACCTTCGCGTTCTTCCCATCTTCGTGGTGGACCTTCCGGCCTCTCCGCCCAGCGGCAGGCCAGCACTTAGCCCCGGCAAGACGGCTCCAAGCCACCTGTGCTAGACGCCGCCGCCATGGATGCGACGACACCCAAGCCCCTGGTCGAGACCGACAGCAGCACCCTCCTGCGCCGTCTCTGGCGCGAGCACGCCCGCCATCACCGCCTGACCCTGACGGTTACCCTCACCCTGACTGCCATCATGGCGGGCCTGACCGGCCTCTACCCCGTGGTGATCGCCCGCGCTCTCTCCATGTTCGAGGCTCACGACAGCCGCATCCTCTACCAGATCCCCGCCCTGGTCGTGGTCATCACCTCGGCCAAGGCGGCCGCCCAGTATGGCCAGACGGTCACCCTCCAGCGCCTGGTCCTGACCGTCATACGCGAGCTGCAGGAGAGGATGTTCTCCCACCTCGTCTACGCCGACCTCGCCCGCCTCGAGCGCGACGCCCCCGCGGCCCTCGCCGCCCGCTTCACGACGGACGCCACCACCATACGCGAGGCCCTGGTCCGCGCCGTGAACGCGGTAGGCGACGCCGTCACCGTCGTCAGCCTCGTCGGCGCCATGTTCTACCTGGACTGGCAATTCTCGCTGATCGCCGCAGCGCTCTATCCCCTCGCAGCCCTCCCCATCCAGCGCGTCGGCAAGAAGGTGCGCCGCGCCTCCGGCGGCATGCAGGAGCGCCTGGGCGAGACCGCCACCCTCCTGACCGAAAGCTTCGCCCAGGCGAGGACCGTCCGCGCCTACCGCCTCGAGGACACCGAAATCCAGCGCTCCGGCCGCGCCTTCGACCAGCTCTACCGCTCGCTCCTGCGCATGACCCGCAGCCGCGCCCGCGTCGATCCCTTCCTCGAAGTCTTGGGCGGCGCCGCCGTCGCCCTCGTGCTCGGTTTCGCCGGCTGGCGCGCCGCTCACGGCGGCAACACGCTCGGTGATTTCTCCGGCTTCGTCGCCGCCCTGCTCACCGCTTCCCGCCCCGTCCGCGCCCTCGGCGCGCTGAACTCCGCCCTTCAGGAAGGCTCCGCCGGCCTCTCCCGCGTCTTCTCCGTCATCGACGAACAGCCGCACATCCTGGCCAGCGCCCACGCCATCGCCCTGCCCGAAGGCCGTGGCCACCTCCGCTTCGAGGACGTCCAATTCATCTACCCCGACGGCCGCTCCGGCCTCGACGGCCTCACCTTCGAAGCCCTTCCTGGCCGCACAGTCGCCCTCGTCGGCCCCTCGGGCGCCGGCAAATCCACCGCCCTCACCCTGGTGCCCAGGCTCGCCGACGTCTCCGGCGGCCGCGTGGTCCTCGACGGCGCCGACGTGCGCGACGTCACCCTCGAGAGCCTGCGGGACGAAATCGCCTATGTCGGCCAGGACACCCTGCTGTTCGACGACACCGTAGGCGCCAACATCCGCATGGGCCGCCCGGACGCCACCGAAACCGCAGTCTGGGAAGCCGCGGAAGCCGCCGCAGCAGCCGATTTCATACGCGCCCTCCCGAACGGTTTGGAAACCACCGTCGGCCCAGGCGGCATGCGCCTCTCTGGCGGCCAGCGCCAGCGCGTCTCACTCGCCCGCGCCCTGCTCCGCGACCCCCGCATCCTGCTGCTCGACGAAGCCACCAGCGCGCTCGACGCCGAGAGCGAGTCCGCCGTCCAGACCGCCCTGTCCCACCTTCGCCTCGGCCGCACCACCATCATCGTCGCCCACCGCCTCTCCACGGTGCGCGACGCCGACCTCGTCGTCGCCATGGCGGACGGCCGCGTCCGCGAACAAGGCACACACGCGGAACTGATCGCCGCGGATGGCCTCTACGCCAGGCTTGTACGGACCCAGGCGTTCCAGGAATAAGACGCAGAGGTTGCCGTCTGCCTCCCTTGGGATTACGCGGATACCGACGAAATAGGTGACCGAACCGATCGGTCAGCGGGTCAGACTCCCGATCCGCTTACGACTGCCCGCCTACCAACGAATTGCTCAAGCGACACGGGTGCCCTCATGGCCGACAGCGAAACCCTCCCAGACCGCCAGGTCGCAGCACCTCCTGAGCCCAAGCAGAGCCAGGAAACCCCGGACGCCCGCCGCAAGCGCGAAGCCGAGGAAAACCAGGAGCGCCGCCGCGGCCGCGCCCGCCCCTTCGTCCGTATCGGCATGGTGCTCATCCTCCTGCTGCTCATCGCAGGCGGCATCTGGTACTACCTCTCCACCAAGAACCTCGAAGGCACCGACGACGCCTATACGGACGGCCGGGCCGTCACCATCGCGCCCCACGTCAACGGCTACACCGTCTCGCTCGACGTGAACGACAACCAGTTCGTCCACCGCGGTGACCCGCTCATCCACATCGACCCGCGCGACTACCAGGCCGCCCTCGAACAAGCCCAGGGCCAGCTCGCCGCTGCCCAGGGCCAGGTCGCCGCCGCCTCGCTCGGCTTCGAAGTCGCAAAAGTGAACTTCCCCGCCCGCCTCGAACAGGCGCAGGCCCAGCTCAAGGACAGCCAGGCCAACCTCTTCAAGGCGCAAACCGACTACAAGCGTCAGCAGAGCCTCACCCGCGCCGCCACCAGCGGCCAGCAGGTGGATTACGCCACCGCCGCCCTCCGCCAGGCAGAAGCCCAGGTCGCCCTCGCCCAGGCCCAGGTCACCCAGGCGATGCCGGTCAAGCCGAGCGTCGCCCAGAGCGGCGCCCAGGTGAAGCAGCTCCAGGGCAGCGTCATGCAAGCCGAAGCCGCCGTCCGCCAGGCCCAGCTCAATCTCGACTGGACGGTCGTGCGCGCCCCTCAGGACGGCTGGGTCACCCGGCGCAACGTCGAGAAGGGCAACTACGTCCAGCAAGGCCAGCAGATCTTCTCCATCGTCTCCCCCGAAGTCTGGATCA
The DNA here is from genome assembly GCA_965198825.1 of Acetobacteraceae bacterium. GTDB lineage: Bacteria > Pseudomonadota > Alphaproteobacteria > Acetobacterales > Acetobacteraceae > BOG-908. Next base: position 2,067,026 of record CBDAQB010000003.1, read on the forward strand.
CCGCCAACTTCAAGGAGAACCAGCTCAACCGCGTGCGCCCAGGCCAGAGGGTCCGCATCGACGTGGACGCCTACCCCGGCCTCAAGCTCCGCGGCCACGTGGACAGCATCCAGCTCGGCTCCGGCTCCAAGTTCACCGCCTTCCCGCCTGAAAACGCCACAGGCAACTACGTGAAGATCGTCCAGCGCGTGCCTGTGAAGATCGACATCGACAGCGGCCTGGACCCGAACCTTCCCCTGCCGCTCGGCATCTCCGTCGAACCCACCATCGGCCTCACCGACGGAGCCCTCGATTGAGCGACGCCGGCGCCGCCTGGAAGCCGAAATCCAATCCATGGGCGATCGCCATCGTGGTGACGGTCGCCGCCTTCATGGAGGTGCTCGACACCACCATCGTGAACGTGTCGCTGCCGCATATCGCAGGCAGCCTCTCCAGCAGCTACGACGACGCCACATGGGCGCTCACCAGCTACCTGGTCGCCAACGGCATCGTGCTGACCATCAGCGGCTGGCTCTCGGACCTGCTGGGCCGCAAACGATACTTTCTGATCTGTATCGTCATGTTCACCGTCTGCTCGTTCCTGTGCGGCACCTCGACGACGCTGCCTGAACTGATCATCTTCCGGCTGCTGCAAGGCTTCTTCGGCGGCGGACTGCAGCCGAACCAGCAATCGATCATCCTCGACACCTTCGAGCCGTCGCAGCGCGGCAAGGCGATGGGCGTCGTTGCGATCGCCACCATCGTCGCCCCCATCGTCGGCCCGACCCTCGGCGGCTACATCACCGACAATTTCAGCTGGCGCTGGATCTTCTTCATCAACATCCCCGTTGGCGCCTTGGGTTTCTTCGGCGTGCTCACCCTCGTCGAAGACCCGCCATGGGTGAAAGAGCGCCGCAGCCGCGGCATCGATTTCATCGGCATCAGCCTGATCACCATCGGCCTCGGCTGCCTCCAGGTGGCGCTCGACCGCGGCGAAGACGAAGACTGGCTGGGCTCGCCCTTCATACGCGTCATGTTCCTCTTCGCCTTCCTCGGCATCGCCGGCGCCATCGGCTGGCTGCTCACCGCGAAGAAGCCGGTCGTCAACCTTCACGTCATGGGCGACAGAAACTTCTCGCTGGGAGTCATGATGATCGCCTTCATGGCCTTCATCCTGTACTCGAGCGCCGTCGTCATTCCGCAGTTCGCGCAGCAGGTCGTCGGCTACACCGCCACCCTCGCAGGCCTGATCCTCTCGCCTGGCGGCGTGGTGATCATCATGCTCATCCCGTTCGTCACCCGCGTCCTGCCCAAAATCCCGACGCGATACCTCATCACCATCGGTTTCACGCTGATGGGTTTCGCCCTGCTCTACTCTGCCAAACTCACGCCGGACGTCACCTTCTTCCGCCTCGCCACCATGCGCGCCTTCCAGACCGCCGGCCTCGCCTTCATGTTCGTGCCGATATCCACCATCGCCTACGCCTCGCTACCGCGCGAACTCAACGGCGACGCCGCAGCCCTCTACACCATGTTCCGAAACGTCGCAGGCTCCATCGGCATCTCCACCGCCACCGCCCTCATCACCCAGCGCACGCAAACGCGCGAAGCCTACATGTCCCGCTGGCTCACCCCGCTGAACCAGCCGTACAACAACCTGGTCCAGCAGAACCAGGCAGCCCTCTTCAGCATGGGACACGCCAAAGCGACCACGCACGACACCGCAGTCGGCCTGATCTATCAGACCTTCCACCAGCAAGCCTCGGTTCTCGCCTACGCAGACGTCTTCAACATCTGCGCCGTCGCCGCCTTTACGATCGTGCCTTTCACGTTCCTGTTCTCGAATTACAAACCTGGCGCGGGAGCGCGCGGCCCGGCGGCACATTGAGCAGGAAGAAAGCAGTTCTTTTTTGAAAAAAAGAACCAAAAAACTTTTGCGATTTTGGCACTGCGCTTAAGGCGACACCTCGCCTCAAGCGATCCAGAGCCGCTGAGTCGCACGACAAACGAGCCCGGCCAATCCTCAAACACAACGCAAACTCGCAAAAGTTTTTTGCTTCTTTTTTTCAAAAAAGAAGACCTTCCTACCCCTTACCTTACCTTCCCTACTCCTTAACCGGCACCGGACTACAAGCCACAGCAGCAGCCCGAGCCAGCACCACCATTCGCCGCGCCGCCACACCCGCTCCTGCCATTTCCCCAGCCACATGCTGCAACATCGCATTCGACAGCAGCGCGTGCGCCGCCGTATTCGCGGCGACTTCGACGCCAGCCACTGCGCCGGCAGCCAGCACCGTACGCTGAAGCAAACCGAGGGTCGCGAACAACCCCGGTCTCAACCCATGCAATGCGGCCACCTGACGCACCAGCCGAATACCGCGCCACGCCACGAACAGTGCCGCGAGTCCAGGCGAAGGCATCGCGGCAATGCCAGCCACTGACTGCAGAGCCGCGCTGCGCGCCAGCGCATCGGTGCGAAGCCGAAGTGCTGCGACAGGTCCCGCGCGCAGGAGCGCGAGGATCGCATCAGGATCGTTCACTGCATTAATGGCGGGCAGAAGTGCGGGCCCCTCGGGCAGATCTGCAAGCCACGTCCTTGCAGCATGCGCACGGGCGACGGCATCCGAACCACCGAGTGCCGCGCGCAGCTTGTCGACGCCGCGCAACGCCATGAGCGCGGACACCTCTCGCCAGATCCCTGTCCCGATCAGCCCGAAACCAGAGACCGCCACCGCGCCGGCAAGTCCGCCCAGCACCGGCGACGCCGCATATTCAGCCTCGAGGAAATTCACTGTCTCCAGGCCTGAAAACCCGAGAAGCAGAACGCTGACGCCGGCCACGACAAGCGCCGGCATGCTCCAGCGCTTCGGCAGAACCGGCTCGGCGGCTACGATCTCCGCTTCCAGACGCGCCGCTGGCAGCCCCTCCATTTCGACCCGAGGCGCAATCCGCAACGAAGGCGCTTCGCTCACAGCAAATCCTCCAGCAGGAATCCCAGCAACGCATCGAGCCCGATATTCGGCACGCCCGACCGCCCGCCATCAGGCAGCCGCATCGGCTCGAACTGCGGCAGCGCCAGAAAAGGATGCTGCCAGAAATCCGCATCGGGCGGCCTGTCCGGCACCTCTCCCGGATAAGACCGCGTCAGCACCTGCTGCCCAAGCACCCGCCCGCGCACCGCCGACACCGGCCGTCCGTCGAGCGACCAGATGAAATCTTCCGTGCACCGCACGGAAGCGATGGCAAAATGCCCGGTCTTCACCGTCGTCGAGGGAACCGTCGCCAACGACTTCATCAACGCCGCCAGATTACCGCGTTGCCTGTCAGCGACATGGTCCGCCTTCGTCGCGGCAAACGCCACCCGCGAAATGACTCGAGGTGGCAGCCGCAGATGCCGAACCGCCGCAAACGCCTCCAGCCACGACCACTCCCACCGCAGCGAAGAGGCAGCAGCAGCCAGCGCGGCACTGGTGTCGGCAAAAGCCGTAGGCCCGGCATGCAACGATGACAAAACATCGGCCAGAATGACCAGCCGGTCCACCTCGGCAAACAGCGGCGAGGAAAGATCCCGCCGCACCGCCTCGACATAAGCGTCGTAGCGGCGCCCAAGCAATTGCGCGAGCCCGCCTTCGCTCGTCACCGGAAAGAACTCCATCCAAGGCGGCTCAGGACCCGGCGCCGGCATGAGATGCCGCCCCGGCTGCAGGTAGGCGAGCCCCGCATCCCGCAACGCACCGAGCATGCCGCGATAGAGCTGAGTCCCAGCCCGCGCCAGCGACTCATCCGCCGCCGCCTTCGCAGGCAATGCCCTCGCAAACGCCAGGAAAGGCGCCGTCAGCGACGCGATCTCCGGCGAAGCCAGCCGGCGCATCACCGACCGCGACCATTGCTCGAACGACAATCCCAGCAGCGGCAAATCGATCAGCCACTCCCCCGGATAATCCAGAAACTCCAGCCGCAGGCGACGAGGCGGCAAAGCACCGCGGTCGATCGTCGTCGTCAAAGCCAGCAGCGAAACCGCATTCGTCCGATCGGGCCAGGCCGGCGGATCCCCCGCCAGCGAACGCAGATACGCCGGCTCGTCGAAAGCCGGAACATCCGTCGCCCCAAGCGGCGCCATTGCAAAACGCGGCGACGGCCGCGCCAGCAAATTGGCCCCGACGGACGTCAGAAACGCCGTCTTCCCCGCACGCGACAATCCGGTGACACCGATCCGGACCGTCTCCGTCGAAAACGGCCAAACCCCAGGACCAGTCAGCCCGGAAGAGAGAAACTTCGCCCCGTCTGCCAGGACATCGAAAAGGCTCACGCCCGTTCGATAAGCTCGATCTTGTAGCCGTCCGGATCCTGCACGAACGCAATCACCGTCGTGCCGAATTTCACCGGCCCGGCCTCGCGGGTGACCACGCCACCGCCGGCGCGGACCTTCTCGCACGCGGCCGCCACATCCGGCACGCCAACCGCCAGGTGCCCGAATGCATTGCCGAGATCGTAAGGCTCTGCCTGGTCCCAATTATGCGTCAGCTCGATCTCCGCCTGCCCCTCGGCATTGCTCGCATAGCCCATGAACACCAGCGTGTAGCGCCCCGCCTCGACCCTATTCCGGCGCAGCTCATGCATCCCTAGCAGGTTCGCGTAGAACCCGATGCTCGCGTCGAGGTCGCGAACCCGCAGCATCGTATGCAGAAACTTACCCGCCATTCTGATCTCCTATCGCTCCAGCCGCCGGTGGCGAGCCCGGCAGCACATCGGCATTGATGCCCATCAGGAAAAGGCCCCTCGCATCCGCCTCCGCAATGCAAGCCGCCCGGTCGGTCAGCAACGTCCCACCCGCCTCATAGGCAATCCCGCGCAACCCCGCCTCGGCCGCAAGCTGCACGGTCCGCGGCCCGATTGTCGGCAGGTCCATCCGCCTGTCCTGCCCGGGCTTCACGATCTTCACCAGCACCCCGCCGGGCCCCGGCCGCGCCAGCCCGGCAGCCCGGCCGATCATCGCATCCGTCCCCTCGATCGCCTCCACCGCCAGCACGATGCCCTGCTGAACGATGCACCCCTGCCCGACATCCACGCGCCCCAGCGCCCTGACCACCTCGCGCCCCCGCTCGATATCGGCGAACGCCGACGCATCGGCCTGCACTTTCCCAAGCAATCCGGACGACCCCAGCGCCTCCGCCAGCACCTCATGCGCCCCGATCACATGAAACCCCTCGTCGGCCAGCACGCGCACCACGGCCGCCAGCAGCCCATCGTCCCCGGTAAAAGCCGCCCGCCCAATACGCGACAGGATGCGCACCCCCTCGGCATCCGGCCGCAAATCCAGCAGCGAAGGCCGCTTCACCGGCCCGACGAGCACCAGATCCCGGCACCCGTTCTGCCTCAGCAGAGCCAGGATGCGCCCCGCCGCCCCCACCCGGACGAACTCATGCGGAAAAGCGCCGATCACCGCCGGCTGGGCAAAATCTTCGAACCCGATGATGAACACGGCCCGGCCCGCCCGCTGCGCCGCCTCCGCCACCTGCCCTGGAAACGGCCCGCTTCCCGCCAGGATTCCGAGCGTGTTCATACCTCTGCCCTAGAACAGACGGACGACCGCCCGATAATTTCGTTTGTCATCACGGTTTCGTGAAGATAGGATCGCTGCTGTTCACGTGGGCCCCCCAAGTGCGGAACCAGCGGCATGGATGAGGACAGCGCCTTGACTGCCAGTGCCTCCGGCATTCTCCATTGTCTTCGGGTCCTGGCAGAGGAGGCCGCGCACCTGCGGCTGGATGCGGCAGTATTTGCCATACGAGAAGCCATAGAGACCATGGCGATCGAAAGCGGCGCCGATGCCTACGCTCCGTTCGCTGAAAACGTGGAACACGTGGAGGCTATTGTTTTTCATTAAGAGTGAAGCAAGCGCGTTCTTTTTTGAAAAAAAGAACCAAAAAACTTTTGCGACTTGGGACCGGGATTGGGGAAGTGCTGGGCCCGAGTGTCCAAAAGTTTTTTGCTTCTTTTTTTCAAAAAAGAAGACCTGCCTTCCTACCCCGCCTCATCATCCTCGCCACGCATACGCGCCGGCCGCACCAACCCGCGCTTGCTGGGCGTATCGATGAAAGCCAGCATCTCCGCCACCATGACATCGTCCAAAGCCGTCTCACGCACCGAAGCCAGGCGCTGAGCGAAAACCTGCCCAACATCGTCCCCAGGCGGAAACAAAGCGCGAAACGCCGCGCGCAGCCGGTGCAGTCCCGCGCGATCGACGCCGCGGCGCTTCAGCCCCACCACATTCAGGCCGGTCAAGCGCGCGCGGTTGCCAAGCGCCGTGCCGAACGGGATCACGTCCGCCTCCACGCCTGAGGCGCCGCCGATCATCGCCCCGCGTCCAATCCGAACGAACTGGTGCAGCGCGGTAGCGCCGCCGATCACCGCGCCATCGCCGATCGTCACATGCCCGCCCATGACGACATTGTTCGCCACGATCACGCCATTCCCCAGGGTGCAATCATGCGCCACATGAACCACCGCCATCAGCAGGCAATCGTTGCCCACACGTGTGATTCCGCTGCCTGTCGCCGTCCCGCGATGAATGGTGCAGTGCTCGCGTATCTGCGTGCGCGCACCGATTTCCGTGCGCGTGGGCTCGCCTTTGTATTTCAGATCCTGCGGCGCGAGTCCGACCGTGCAGAATGGATAAAGCACCGCGCCTTCGCCGACGCGCGTATCGCCGTCGACAACGACATGGCTCATCAGGCTGACGCCCGCTTCGAGAACCACGCCCGAACCGACATAGCACCACGGCCCGACCGTCACGCCCTCGCCCAACCGGGCGCCTGGCATGACCACCGCGGTCGCATGCACGGCCGGCGCACAATCGGCAACGTTATCGATACCGGCTGCAGACTTCGGCATCTCCGGGGCAAGATCCACAGTTTGATCCATGATGTTGCCCGACTCGCCTTCAGGTGAAATGACAGACTTCGCCAAGAACCCTAGGCCCGCCGCAGGAAGCTGCAACTCAAGACGTATTGCATAACGTTACCGATGACGCGCTAAGACTCGGCCGTAGCGTTGGCATTATGCATGATCATGGCGCTGTAGGTCGCTTCCGCCACCGACACGCCATCGACTCGCGCGACGCCGCGGAATTTCCAAACGTTTCCCCGCCTGCGTTCACGGGTCACATGCACGCGCAACTGGTCGCCCGGCACGACCGGCCTGCGGAACTTCGCATTCTCGATCGTCATGAAATACACGAGCTTGCCAGCGGCTGTCGGGCCGAGCGTCTCCACCACCAGAACCGCCGCCGTCTGCGCCATGCTCTCGATGATCAGCACGCCGGGCATGACGGGATGGCCCGGAAAATGCCCCTGGAAGAAATTCTCGTTCACCGTCACGTTCTTCACGCCAATGGCGGAGTGGCTGCGCACCACCTCCTCCATCCTGTCGATCAGGAGAAACGGATAGCGGTGCGGGATCGCCTGCATGATGCGTGCGATATCGAGCGTGCCGATGTAATCAGCCTCCAACGGCGCCCCGTCTGGTGCATCCACTGGCGTGCTCTGGTTGGTGCTTCCGTCCATGGTGTTCAGCCTGCCGTTCTTTCCTGCGGACTCCTGCGAGCCAGCCTGCGCAGCGCCGCGACATTGCGAAAGAATTCGCGAACCGGCAGGGCCGGGCTGCCTATCACATCGGCGCCGGCAGGAACATTGGACATGACGCCGCCCTGCGCGCCGACCCTAGCCTTGGTCCCGATCGTCACATGGCCTGCGATGCCGGCCTGCGCGCCGAGCTGCGCGAAATCCTCCAGGATGGACGAACCCGCCACGCCCGACTGGCCCGCCAGCGCGCAATACCGCCCGATCTGCACATTATGGCCGATCTGGACCAGATTATCGATGCGCGACCCTCTGCGTATCACCGTGTCGCGTGCCCCGCCGCGATCGACCGTCGAATTGGCGCCAATTTCCACGTCATCCTCCAGGATCACCCGGCCGAGTTGAGGAACCGTCACGAAGCCCTGGCCAGTCATCGCAAAGCCAAATCCTTCCTGGCCGATCCGCGCGCCTGGATACACATAAACGCGATGGCCGAGCACGGCGTGCGTCACCGAAGCCAAGGCGCCGATCCGGCAGCCCTCACCCATCACCACGCCCGGGCTGATCACAGCGCCGGCGCCGATCACCGAGCGTGCGCCCACCATCACGGAGCGGCCGATCACCGCATGAGGGCCGACCTGAACATCCTCCCCCAGCGACGCCGACGGATCGATCACCGCGGTCGGGTGTATGCCGCCCGCTGCCGTCTCGGCTGGATGGAACAGCCAGCCCACCTTCGACCAGGCGAGATAGGGGTCCTCGGCCACCAGGGGCACGACCCCGTCGGGCAGCCGCGCGCTCAAGGCCGAGGAGACGATCACCGCCCCCGCCGCCGTGTTTTCGGCGTCAGCCAGATATTTCTGGTTATGGATGAAGCTCACATCCGAGGAGGTCGCGGCGGCCAAGGTCGCCACCCCGCTCAGCATCCTGTCCTGCATGCCGGCGGGACAGGGTGTCCCTGCCGCCGCCGCCACATCCCCTAGGCTGAAAGGCCCTGCGCACAGGAAGAAGCGAGGGTCGCCGAGTGCACCCTCACGCGCGCCTTGCGGTGGGCCATCCATGAATGAGACCTTTCCCTCAGTGAGTCGGCACCGGCGCCGGACCCACAGCGGGCTGCGAACCGGCAGGCGGGGTGCCCCAATCCTTCGGCAAGGTCGCCGGATCGACGTTCTCCGGCGGGATCTGCACCGTCGGCAACGTGCGGTTCAGTTGCTGAACCACGGCGTCGGTGATGTCGAACTCCTGCACGTTGAGCGCCACCTGCGAGCGGTGCAACACCAGGTTCATGTTCCGGCTATCCGCCACCTGGCGGATGATGGCGATCAGCGTCCGCTCGATCTGCCCGAGCGCCACCTGTCCGGCCTCCTGGATGATCCGGTTGCGGTCCTGCAGCGCCCGCCTGTCGCTGTTCACCCTGTCGCGCAACGCACGCTCTTTCGCCCGGCCCTGCTCGGGCGTCAGCTTGGAAGCCTCGTTCTGAAGCTGCTGCTCCATTTCGCGCCACGTCGCCTGCGCGCGCTCGACATCGACGCGCAGCTTCTCCTTGCGCGCGCCGATGATCTTCTCCGTCACCTGCGCCGCACTGGAAGCGCGCATCACGTCGGGCACGCCGAGCACGCCGATCGCCGCAGAAGGCGGCACCGAGCCGCCCGTCAGCAGCTTCAGGTTATCCCCGTTCGCGGTGAACTCTCCAACCGCTGGCGTCGGCTTGGCTGTCGTCGCCAGCTTCAGCGCGCCCGCTCCCGCGGACGTCAGCTTGATGGCAGTCCCGGCCGTGGCGTTCGCAGCAGAGGCCGCCAGGGTCACCGTATTGGCGGCACCCTTGATGACGTAATAGGTCGCCGTTGCATCGAGCGGCGCAGGCAGCGCCGCGCCAGGACCCGACGCACTCACCTTCACCGCGTCGCCTGTCGCCAGCGCCGCATAGGCAGGCGCCACCAGATCAGGCAGAGCCGGAATGGGTGGCTGCGGCAGGTTCGGCATCGGCTGCTGTTGCTGCTGTTGCGCGTCGCCTTCCGGAGCGCCTTCCGGTTCCTGCGCCATGGGAGGCGGCAGGGGCGCCTGCGCTACCGGCACACGGCGAGTACGCGGTGCCGCCGCCGGCCGGGCCGCCGGCTCAGCGGGCTTCGCCGGCACGAACCAGCCCGGGTTGCTCTGCGCCTTCGCCTCGTGCGCAAGCGGCATCACCGCCAACGCCGCTGCCCACGCGGCCGAAACCAACAAACCTGTGCGCATCACTGGAACCTCGTACCAAATCCGAAACGAATGACCTGCGTCTGGTCGTACTGCTTTTTCACGACCGGAATGCCGAGGTCGATGTTGATCAGCCCGAACGGGCTGTTCCAAGAGACGCCCACGCCGATACCGACGCGAGGGCTCGAATCATCGTAGTAGCATTTGGAGATCACGTTGCCGTACTGATCGACCGGCTGCCCCTGCTTGTTATGCCGCGACGTCGGCAGGCAGGTGCTGATCGCATTCGGCGGAACATTCAGCCCGGACAAGCCGCCGATATCGGCGAACGCGCGTCCCGACAACCCGAAATCCTTGCTCACAGGCAACGGAAAATGCAACTCCGTCGATTGCGTATAGATGAAGTTGCCGCCGAGGCTGTCGCTGCCGTGATAGTTGATTTCACCGGCCTTCACGCAGTCCTCGCCTTTCGGCAATGCCGATGTCGCCACCAGGCATGACGAATACGCGACCGAGTGCGGTCCCACGCCCTGGTCGAGGAAGCCGCGCAAATTGTCGCCGCCCAGGAAGAAGCGGTCGATGATGCGCTCATGGCTCTGCAGATTTTCGAGGTAGCCGGCACCACCGGAGACCGCGATGCCCCAGTCCGCATTCCCCGTTAAGCTGTCGAGCGGAATGAAATACGTGCCGTCCAGCTTGGCGCGAATATATTTCTCGTCACCGCCAAGGCCGGCGAAGTCGGTGCCCAGCCGCACCACGAAGCCGCTATGCGCATTCACCCGGCTGTCGCGGTAGTCGAAAGACAAGGTCTGGCCAAGCTGCGACAGCAGCGAGTAGCCGGCCTCGTCCTGCACATAAATGCTGGCATATTGTTGCAGGTTGTTCACGTCACGGTCGGTGACGAGATAGCTGAACGACTGGCTGACGTGGTCGTTGTAGGCGTAGCCGAGACGCAGCGTCGCACCGATACGCATTTCGGAATAAACGGCGACGTATTGGTTGTTGTTGTTCAGGTAAAAGAGGTCCGCGCCGGCAACCAGGTTGCGGTCGAGGAAATACGGATCCGTCGCCGACAGATCGAGCTGGCTTTCGTAGGCGCCGAGCGTGCCCGTAATGCCGGCATCGATACCCGTGCCCACCAGGTTGGTCTGGCGCAGGCCGGCGTTGCCCAGGATGCCCGCGTCGGTCGAATAACCGCCGCCCAGCGACAATTGTCCCGTCGCCTTCTCCGTCACCTCTGTCGAAGCAATGATGCGGTCCGGCGCCGAGCCTGGCTGCGGCGTGATCTTCACGTCGCCGAAGTAGCCAAGGTCGGTCAGACGCTGCTTGGTCCTGCGCGACAACGCCGGATCGTAGGGATCGCCTTCCGCGAAGCGGAACTCACGGCGGATGACCTTGTCCTTGGTCACCGTATTGCCGGTGATTTCGATGCGCTCGACATATTGCCGCGGCCCGTCAGCGATATCGAAAACCAGATCGACGGTGTGCTTGGCCTTGTTCCGCGCAATACGCGGATTCACGACGACAAAATTATGCCCATCCGCGCGCACCGCGTCCTGGATCTGGGTACTGGTCTTCTCCACCAGGTCGCCGTTGTAGAAAGCGCCTTCCTCGACACTGACGAGCTTGCGGTAGGTCGACGCATCCACATGCGCCACTTCGCTCAGCACGGTGATCTTGCCGACGCGGTAACGCTCCCCCTCGTTGATCTGAAAGGTGAGGAAGAACGCCTTCTTGTCAGGCGAGAGCTCGGCCACCGTGTTGGTGACATTAAAATCCGCGTAGCCATGCGAAATATAGAAGCGGCGAAGCAGCTCGCGGTCGAAATTGATGCGCTCAGGATTGAATTGCGTGCTGCTGCTCAGGAAGCGCCAGAGCCGGTCTTCGCGCGTCTCGATGACGGACTTCAGCTCGCCTTCCGGAAACGATTTGTTACCAACGAAAATGATGCGGCTGATTTTCGTCTCGGGCCCTTCAACGATCTTGAAGATGACGTTGACCCGGTTCTGCGGCAGCCGCACGAGCTCGGGCTCCACCGTCGCCGCGAACCGTCCCTTGCCCGCATAGATGCCGAGCAGCTTCGTGCGGTCGGTCTGCGCCATGCGCACGGTGAACACCGCGCGCGGCCGGAGCTGCAGCTCCTTGCGCAAATCGTCTTCCTTGACGTTGTGGTTGCCTTCGAAATTGATCGCATTGACCAGCGGATTCTCACGCACGGACACCACGAGGTCATTGCCCGAGCGGTGCAGGCTGACGTCCGCGAAAAGCCCTGTCGCGTAGAGCGTGCGAAGGCTCTGGTCCACGCGGTCGCCGGTGAAAGGATCACCAGGCTGCACCAGCATGTAAGACAGAATGGTGCTGTTCTCGATGCGCTCGTTGCCGACGATGCGTATCGCCTGAATGGTCCCGCTCGGCGCCGCCTGCGGACCCGCCGCACGCGTGCGCAGCGCACGCGGACGGCGATGCACAGTTGCAGGCGCCGGTGCCGGCGAGGGTGTGTCAGCACCCGGCGCAGCGTTTGGCGAATCGGGTGAAGCCGGCTGTGCGAGAGGCCGATCGACAGTGACGACGCTGAGCATGCAGACAGTCGCAAGAAGTGCCGCGCGATGACGATACAACAGAGAACCCCCGAGGAGAGCGACTACCGCGCCGGTGCGTCACGGCGCCGGGCAGGAGATGCGGAGAATACCCGCCGCCTGAAAAGCCCGCTACCCGAGTTTACCACCGGTGTCCACGCCGAAGGCTTTCCAGGCTCAGCCGACGATGCGGCTAAACCAGCTGAAAGCACCGACGCGAACCAGATCGTGCAGCGAAATCGCCAGGAATAGCGAACCGATGATGGCGAATCCGACACGGTAGCCATAGTCCTGCGTACGCGGCGGCAACGGCCGTCCACGCACCGCTTCGATGGCGTAGAACAGCAGATGCCCGCCATCGAGGATCGGAATCGGAAAAAGATTGAACAGCCCTAGGCTCACCGAAAGTGCTGCGGTCAGGGCGACCAGGGCGGCAAACCCCTGCTGCGCCACTTCGCCTGTGAGCTGAATGATCCGGATCGGACCACCGATTTCGTTCAAACCCTTGCCGCTGCCAACAATGTTCCAAAGCCCGACCGCAGTGCCGGACAGCATGTCCCAGGTCTGCTGCAAGCCCGCGCGAAGCGCCTGCGGCGGGCTCAGATATTCCACCCGGCTCGCGCTCTCCACGCCGATGCGGCCGACACCACCGTCATTCTGGACATGAACGGTCAAGGCGACGTCCGCCGCCCCGCGCTTCACCTGCACGGGCACCGCCTGCCCCGCCTTGGTGACGATGATGTCCTTCATCGCCGAAAAGCTCGCGACCGGCTGGCCGGCGAGCATGACGATCCGGTCGCCCTTCCGAATTCCGGCCTGGTCCGCAGGTCCGCCAGGCGTGACCCGCCCGGCAACCGGATCGGGGATCGCCACCTGCTGCCCGACCACCGCGAACAGCCCGATGTAGAGAACCGCCGCGAGCACGAAATTGGCGATCGGCCCGGCCGCCGTCACAATCGCCCGGGATGCCACCGACTTCTCGAAATACGCCTCGCCGTGCCGTATGGCCGCCTGATCGACCTGGTCCTCAGCCAGCACGCTGACCGCCATGCCATGCATCCGCACATAGCCGCCGAGCGGCACAGCGGAAAGCTTCCAGTCCGTCCCGTGGCGGTCCTTCCAGGACAGCAGAGCCGGCCCGAACCCTATCGAGAACGCCTCGACATAAATGCCGCGCCAGCGCGCCGCGAGGTAGTGCCCAAGCTCATGGAAGAACACGAGAACCCCGAACACGCCAATCCGTGCCGCCAGCGCCCCGAGGTTAGACATCAAGTCGTGCATTCCGGCTCCCTACGCCGCGCGCGCCGCGGCAGTGTTCTCCGCCAGGCGCCTGGCATCGCCGTCGAGCGCCACGACCGCATCCAGAGTCGCCGCCGCCCTCGAACCGAGCCGGTCTAGCACGTCCTCGACGATGGAAGCGATTTCCAGGAATCCGATCCGGCTCCTCAGAAAAGCCTCTACCGCAATCTCGTTCGCCGCACTCAGCACCGCGGCCGCACCACCCCCTGCCCGCAGCGTCTCACGCGCCAGCCTCAACGCCGGAAATCGCTGCTCATCCGGCGGCGAGAACTCCAGCTTGCCGACAGTAGCCAGGTCCAAACGCGGCGAACTCGTCGCCAGCCGCTCGGGCCAGGCCAGCGTGTGCGCGATCGGAATGCGCATGTCCGGCGACCCCATCTGCGCCAGCACGCTGCCGTCGCGGAAACACACCATGCCATGCACCACCGACTGAGGATGCACCAGCACCTCGATGTCCCGCTCCTGCAGGGCAAACAGCCGCGCCGCCTCGATGACTTCCAGCCCCTTGTTGAACAGGGTCGCCGAATCGATGCTGATCTTGGCGCCCATCGACCAGACGGGATGCCGCAACGCCGCCGCCGGCGTCGCACGCGCCATCTCCTCGCGCGTCGCATTGCGGAACGGCCCGCCGGACGCAGTCAGGATGATCTTCTCGAGCGACACGCGCTCGCTGCCTGCCAGCGCCTGGAAGATCGCGTTATGCTCTGAATCGACGGGCAGAAGCGTCGCCCCCGCACTCGCCACAGCACGCAGCATGACATCGCCGGCGCACACCAGCGCCTCCTTGTTGGCAAGCGCGATCTGCTTGCCGCCCTCGACCGCCGCCAGCGTCGGCGCCAGCCCGGCAGCCCCGGTAATCGCCGCCATCGTCCAGTCGGCGCCCATGCGTGCCGCGGCCAGCACCGCATCGGCGCCGCATGCCGTACGCACGCCAGACCCAGCCAGCGCATCGCGCAATTGCGGATGCATCGCCTCGTCGAAACACACCGCCAGCTCGGCGCCCAACAGCCGCGCCTGCTCGGCCAGCAGCGCCGCATTGCGGTTCCCGACCAGGGCCAGAACCCGATAGCGGTCCCGGTTCGCCAGCAGCAGATCGACGGTGCTCTTGCCGATACTGCCCGTGCTGCCGAGCACCGTCACAGTCTTGACGAAACCAGTCTTCACCGAAGCATTCTTGACGCAACCAGTCTCGACGGAAGCATTCTTCATCAAGGCGTACCCCAATCCCAAAGCGCTCCCCCAGGAACACAGAAAAGCGACAGCACGAAGGCAGCCGGCGCCGCCGCGATCAACCCATCCAGCCGGTCAAGCAATCCGCCATGCCCCGGAATGAGCCGCCCGGAATCCTTCTTGCCGAAATGCCGCTTCACCGCGCTCTCCAGCAGATCGCCCGCCTGCGACACCAGGCACAGCAGCGCCGATAGCCAGGCCGCCGTGAACAGGCGCATGGGCGGCGTGCCGAACCCGCTCGCCACCGCCATGCCCACGCAGATGCTGCAGGCAAGTCCGCCAACCGCCCCCGACCAGGTTTTGGAAGGCGACAGCCGGGGCGCCAGCCGCGGGCCGCCGAGCATACGCCCGAACATGTAGGCGCCGATGTCGGAGGCCCACACCACCAGCACCACCAGAAGCACATCGGCAAAGCCGCGCGGTGCATGGCGCAGCATGAGCAGCGAGAGATAAGCCGCGCCGATATACAGCACCCCCACGCCTGCCGAGAAGCGCGACGAAGCGGCCGACGTCACCAAAGCCGCCGCCATCAGCACCACGAGCCCCACAGGCGGCGAGACGAACGCCGCAGCCAGCCCGACGGCGAGCAGCGAGGCAGGCACCAGCACCCCGCGAACCGACCGCGCGCCTATGCCGCAAAGCCCAGCCCACTCGAGCCCGAGCCCGATGGAAATCACCGCCAGCACCACGGCCCAGACAGTGCCGCCGAACCAGATGGCAGCCAGCCCCAGCGGCGCCAGCACCGCAGCGGACGCCACCCGGATCGCCAGATCACCCCACCGGAGCGAACCCTTCGCGACGTCGCTCACGCTGGCTATGCTTCGTTCACGCTAGAGGACGCGCCCCGAACCGCCGCGCCCGGCCGGCAAAATCATCGAGCGCGCTGGCGAAATGCGCCGCCCCGAAATCCGGCCACAGTACCTCGGGAAACAGATACTCCGCATATGCCGCCTGCCAGAGCAGGAAGTTCGACACCCGCCGCTCCCCGCTCGTGCGTATCACCAGGTCCGGATCGGGCATGCTCGCGGTGAACAGGAATTCCGCGAAACTCTCCTCGGTGAGCGCCGCCGGATCGAGCCGCCCTTCCTTGGCCGCTACCGCAATCGCCTGCGCCGCCGCCACGATCTCCGACCGCCCGCCATAGGACAGCGCCACAGTCAGATTGAGCCGCGTATTGCGCGACGTCAGCACCTCGGCGTCGGCAAGCTCGCCTGCCACATCGGCCCCGAACCGCGCCCTGTCGCCGATCACCCGAAGCCGCACCTTTTCCCGGTGCAGCTCTGCGATCTCGTGCCTCAGATAATGCCGGAGCAGCCCGGTGAGGTCGGCCACCTCGTCATCCGACCGCCGCCAGTTCTCGCTGGAGAACGCATAGAGCGTCAGCCAGGAAACCCCATGGCTGATCGCCGCCTCGATGGTGCGCCTTACCGCCTGCGCGCCCGCCCGATGACCGGCCACGCGCGGCAGCCGGCGCGCCGCCGCCCACCGCCCGTTGCCGTCCATGATGATGGCGACATGACGCGGAACGCCCGCCGTCTCGGCCAGCGCCGCCTCATCGACCGCAACAAGGCTGCCTTGCGCCACTCCCGCTAGACCTGCTTGATCTCTCGTTCCTTCTCAGCGAGGCTTTCGTCCACCCGCTTGATGTAGGAATCGGTCAGCTTCTGCACCTCGTCCGACCAGTCCTTCACGTCGTCTTCGCTGATCTCGTGCTTCTTCTCGAAACCCTTGATCTTCTCCATGCCGTCGCGACGCACCCCACGCACCGCAATGCGCGCGCCCTCGCCATATCGGCCTGCCGCCTTCGCCAGCTCGACGCGCCGCTCGGCAGTCAATTGCGGGATCGGCACCCGTACCACCTGCCCGTCAGACCCCGGATTGAGCCCGAGCCCCGAATCACGGATCGCCCGCTCCACCGCGCCCACCAGCGTCTTGTCCCAGACCTGCACGGTGATCATGCGCGACTCCGGCACCCCGATCGTCCCCACCTGGGTGATCGGCACCTCAGACCCGTAAGCCTCGACCTTCACCGGCTCAAGCAGCCCAGGGCTCGCCCGCCCTGTCCGCAAGCCTGCGAAATCCCGGCGCATCGTCTCCAGCGCGCCATCCATCCGTCGCGTCAAATCCTCCTTCAACGCGTTCAAGTCCGCGGGCACGGTGCTTCCTCCAAAACTCTTGCAATCAACAATAGCAATCCAGCAGTGCCTACCGCATGGCGGCCTGTGCGGGAAGAACCCTCTCGCAACAGCCCGGGAGCTTGCCTCAGCCGGGCTCGACGATTTTCGTGAACGGCCCTTCGCCGCGCATCACCGCCGCGAACGCGCCGGGCGCATGAATGTTGAAGACGATAATCGGCAGCCGGTTTTCCCGCGACAGCGAAATAGCCGCAGCGTCCATCACCCCGAGATCGCGGGAGAGCACCTCCAGGTAGGTCAGCTCCTCATAGCGCTTGGCATCCGGATCACGGCGCGGGTCGGCCGAATACACCCCATCCACCTGCGTGCCCTTGAGCAGCGCATCGCAACGCATCTCCGCCGCACGCAGCGCCGCCGCCGTATCCGTCGTGAAGAACGGATTTCCCGTCCCGGCGGCGAAGATCACCACCCGGCCCTTTTCCATGTGCCGCTCTGCCCGGCGCCGGATGTAAGGCTCACATACGCTCGCCATCGGGATGGCCGACTGCACGCGCGTCGGCGTGCCCTGCTTCTCCAGCGACGCCTGCATCGCCAGGGCGTTCATCACCGTTGCTAGCATGCCCATGTAATCGGCCTGCGCGCGATCCATGCCGCTCGCCGCCGCGGATACACCCCTGAAGATATTGCCCCCGCCGATCACCAGGCTGACCTGAACGCCCATGGCAACCACGTCGCCCACATCGACGGCGATCCGCTTCACCATGTCGGTGTCGAGACCATACTCCCGGCGCCCCATGAGCGCCTCGCCGGAAACTTTCAGGAGAACGCGTTTATACTGGGGAGCTTCGGCCATGGGGCGACGGTATAGGTCAGGCTCTGAGGCAAAGCCACAGGAAGGAAGGACTTCTTTTTTGAAAAAAAGAAGCAAAAAACTTCCGCACCTTTAGGCCCAGCACTTCCTCAAGCCGGGCCCAAAATCGCAAAAGTTTTTTGGTTCTTTTTTTCAAAAAAGAACTGCTTGCTTCCCTTCAGACCCCAGCAACAGCAGCAACCTCAGCCGCAAAGTCCCCGGTCGGCCCCTTATCGATCCCCTCGCCAAGCGCAAACCGGGCAAAAGCCACCAGGTCCCCGCCGGCCTTCTTCATCACCGCCCGCACGCGGCTCTCGCCGTCATGCACCCAGACCTGCTCGAGAAGGACAACCTCCTCGTAGTATTTCCGAACCCGGCCCTCGACCATCTTCTCGATGATCGCCTCGGGCTTGCCCGACGCCCGCGCCTGCTCGGAGAGCACCGCCCGTTCGCGCTCGAGCGCCGCGGGATCCACCGCATCGACATCCAGCGCGTCCGGCCGCGTCGCCGCCACATGCATGCCGACCTGGCGACCCAGCGTCTCCAGCCCGTCGATCTCGCTCTTCGCCTCGATCGCCACCAGCACGCCGATCTTCCCAAGCCCCGGCCGAAGCGCCGAATGCATGTAGGTCGCGACCACGCCGGACTTCACCGACAGAACCCGCGCCCGGCGAATCGTCATGTTCTCGCCGATCGTCGCCACCAGGTGGGTCAGCTCCTCGGCGACGGTCCGCGCGCTGCCCGGGAACGGCGCCTTCTTCAGCGCCTCGACGTCCTCGCCCACATCCAGCGCGATCTTCGCCAGGGTCTCGACGAACCCCTGGAACGTCTCGTTCCGTGCCACGAAGTCGGTCTCGGCATTCACCTCGACCATCGCCGCCTTCTGCGGCGCCGAAGCGACCCCGACCAGACCCTCTGCCGCCAGGCGGCCGGACTTCTTTGCAGCCGCCGACAGTCCCTTCTTCCGCAGCCAATCGACCGCGGCCTCCAGATTGCCTTCGCTCTCCGTCAACGCGCGCTTGCAATCCATCATGCCCGCGCCGGTCTGCTCCCGCAGCTCCTTCACAAGGGCCGCTGTGATTTCAGCCATGTCCAAGTCTCCGTATCGTTTAAGGGCCGAAGCGAAGCACGTCTTGCGGGCCGAGCATGTCCTCAAGCCCGGCCCAAAGTCGCAAAAGTTTTTTGGTTCTTTTTTTCAAGAAAGAACTGCTTCCTTCATACCCGAATTAAGCAGCCCCAGCAGGCTCAGCCGAAGCCAGCATCTCTTCCGGCGTCATGTCGGCGGCCACCGAAGGCGCAGCCTCCACCACCGGGTCGCTGGTCATCTCAGGGGCCTGCGGCATCACCACTTCCTGCAGATCCTCGGCAGCACCGATATCGCGGCCGGACGCCTGCATCTCCTGGCTGATGCCATCCAGCACGGCGCCCGCGATCAGGTCGCAATACATGGTGATGGCGCGGATGGCGTCGTCGTTGCCCGGGATCGGGAACGTAATGCCGGCAGGATCGGAGTTGCTGTCCAGGATGGCGACGACCGGAATGCCCAGCTTGTTCGCCTCCTCGACCGCGAGCTTCTCCTTGTTGGTGTCGATGATGAACAGGATGTCCGGCAGACCGCCCATCTCCTTGATGCCGCCCAGCGAGCGCTCGAGCTTGTCGCGGTCGCGCGTCATTTCGAGGATCTCCTTCTTGGTGAGACCCTGCACATCGCTCGCCAGCATCTCGTCGATTTGGCGCAGGCGCTTGATGCTGCCCGTGATGGTCTTCCAGTTGGTCAGCATGCCGCCGAGCCAACGGTGGTTCACGTAATACTGGCCGCAGCGGTTCGCCGCATCCGCCACGTACTCGGCCGCCGCCCGCTTGGTGCCGACGAACAGAACGCGGCCACCGCCGGCCGTCGTGTCACGCACAGCGCGCAGCGCCCGGTCCAGCATGGGGACGGTCTGCTGCAAATCGATGATGTGAACCTGGTTGCGTACGCCGAAGAGATACGGCGCCATCCGCGGGTTCCAGCGGCGGGTATGGTGGCCGAAGTGAACGCCTGCCTCGAGAAGCTGGCGCAGTGAAAAATCGGGCATCGCCATGATGGCGGGTCCTTTCCTAAAAGTCCGGTTGAGCCTCCGCGGGGCGTCGCCTGCGGCACCGGACCTGGAAAACCAGGAAAGTGCCCCGCGTGTGAATTATCGCGCCGCCTGGGAGTCAGGCTGCGTGACGGGGCGTCGTATGACTCAGATTGGGGATGAGATCAAGGCAAGCACAGGCGTTCTTTTTTGGAAAAAAGAACCAAAAACTTTTGCGACTTTCGGCCGGGATCTGGGAAACGCCAGGCTTAGGAGGATGACTTGGAACTTATCATTCCGTATCAGACTCGTGCCAGCCGCCTGGTGGGCAGACGGATGTGACGAGACGTGATGCTGCCGGAGGTTTGGTGGACCGCTTCCTCAACTGCGGCCGGCGGGCGGCTGTCGTGGCACGATGACCCGGCGGACCCTATCGGCCTCCGGCCCGGCAGCATCCACCGGGTCGATGCAGAACGCCGGATTGCTTCTGAAGCCCTCATTGGCCAATTCGCCCCCCGCCCGGAAAGCAAGGGCAGCCTTGCCGTGCGGCTCCCACTCCGGCTGGTCCGGCGTCATCAAGCCACCACCCGCATACAGCGCGGCATAGTTGGCGTCCCAGAGCGGACAGAGCCGCCGGACGATCAGCGCGTAGCCGGCCGTCCAAGCGACAGAGGCGTCAGGCACCGGATACTGACCAGCCCAGCCCATCGAGGGCGCTAAAAGCCCGCACACGAGCAGCGCCGCAATACGCCGAACCATCATCGCGGCCCCTCGCTTCGAAGACGGCGGATGCGTATCCGGACCGCCCCATACGCCACCAAGCCAACTTAGATCGCTCAATCTCTTTTCCGGTCAGGCTCTAAGACGCAAAAAACCGCCACGGATACCGTGGCGGGCTTTTTAGCGAGTTAGCAGCTAGATCTTGTCTGCGGTATCGCGGACCGCATCCTTGGCGCCGCCTACCGTGTTCTGAACCTTGCCGGCGGCCTTTTCGGCAGTGCCTTCGGCTTCGGTCTTCTTGTCGCCCGTCAGATGGCCAATGCCTTCCTTGATGGAGCCCTTGATCTGATGACCAATGCCCTCGGCGCGATCTTTATCCATGAGAACCTCCTGTCGTCGGTTGTCCGGATCAAACGACCGCACCCGACCGAGGTTCCCGCCGGTCAAGCTAAGTTCCTCACGCCTTCGCGATCTCCGTGTGCTTCAGAATGGTCCGTCCTGCATACATCCCGGTCGAGCCGAGTTCGGACTCGATGCGAATAAGCTGGTTGTACTTTGCCGTGCGGTCGCTACGCGACAACGAACCCGTCTTGATCTGCCCGCAATTCATCGCAACGGCGAGATCGGCAATCGTCGCATCCTCCGTCTCTCCCGACCGGTGGCTCATCACCGACCGGTAGCCGGCGCGATGGGCAATATCCACAGCCTCCAGCGTCTCGCTCAACGTGCCGATCTGGTTGACCTTCACCAGGATCGCATTCGCGGCACCCATTTCGATGCCGCGGCGCAGCCGCTCCGGATTGGTGACGAACAGATCATCGCCCACGATCTGCACCCGCCCGCCCAGCACATCCGTCAGATGTTTCCAGCCGGCCCAGTCATCCTCCGCGCATCCATCCTCGATGGAGGCGATCGGATAACGCCTGCAAAGATCATCGAGATACGCCACCATGCCCTCGGCATCGAGGCTCTTCCCCTCGCCCGCCATCTTGTAGAGCCCGTCGGAATAGAACTCCGTGCTCGCGCAATCGAGCGCAAACGTCACGTCTTCCCCGGGACGATACCCGGCCTTCTCGCAAGCCTTGGAGATGAACGCCAAAGCCTCATCGGCCGACTTCAAATTCGGCGCAAACCCGCCCTCGTCGCCGACATTCGTGTTGTGCCCGGCTTCCTTCAGCCCCTTCTTCAAGGCCGCGAAAATCTCCGAGCCAATCCGAATGGCATCGGACACCGTCCCGGCGCCGACCGGCTGCACCATGAACTCCTGAATATCGATCGGATTATCCGCATGCTGTCCGCCATTGACGATGTTCATCATCGGCACAGGCAAAACCCGCGCGAACGCTCCGCCCACATAGCGATAAAGCGGCTGACCAAGATCCGCCGCAGCCGCCTTCGCAATCCCCAGCGACACCGCCAGGATGGCATTGGCTCCCAGCCGGGACTTGTTCGGCGTCCCATCGAGATCGATCATGATCTGGTCGATGCGCAACTGCTCGGAAGGATCCATGCCGCGAATGGCATCGAAAATCTCCCCCTCCGCATTCTCGACCGCGCGGCGAACCCCCTTGCCGCCATAACGGTTCTTCTCACCATCACGCAGCTCGGAAGCCTCATGCGCGCCCGTCGACGCGCCCGAAGGAACGCAAGCCCGCCCCACGACGCCGCTGTCCAGCACGACATCGACCTCGACCGTCGGATTGCCGCGGCTGTCGAGTATCTCACGCGCTATGATGTCTTCGATGCTGCTCATGATTGGGGCCTTTCGAGGGAAGCGAAGGAAGGGAAGCGGCAGGAAGGACTTCTTTTTTGAAAAAAAGAAGCAAAAAACTTTTGCGACTTGGCACCGTGCTCGAGGAAAGGCCGAGCCCAAAGTGGTAAAAGTTTTTTGCTTCTTTTTTTCAAAAAAGAAGTCCTTCCTTACCTAGCCTTTCGTAATCAGATCGATCTTCTGTAACCGCGCCAGCAACCCAGGCATATCGTGCAAAGGCAGCATGGTAGGGCCATCGCTGGGCGCATGATCCGGATCGGGATGGCACTCGATGAACACCGCCGCCACACCCACCGCCATCGCCGCCCGCGCCAGCACGGGCGCAAACTCCCGCTCGCCGCCTGAGGAAGCGCCCATCCCGCCTGGCTGCTGCACCGAGTGCGTGGCATCGAAAACCACCGGGTAGCCGGTCCGCGCCATGATCGGCAGCGCGCGGAAATCCGTCACCAGCGTATTGTAGCCGAAGCTCGCGCCCCGCTCGGTCAGCAGGATGCGGCGACTGCCGGCTGACTCGATCTTGGCCGCCACGTTCTTCATGTCCCAGGGTGCGAGGAACTGCCCCTTTTTCACGTTGATCGCAGCGCCTGTCTCTGCGGCGGCGATCAGAAGATCGGTCTGCCTGCACAGGAATGCCGGGATTTGCAGCACATCGACCGCTTCGGCGGCCGGCACGCACTGGTCTGCCGAATGCACGTCCGTCAGCACGGGAATGCCGAAACGCTCGCGAATACCAGCCAGGATCGCAAGCCCCTGCTTGATGCCGACGCCACGCGCGGCCGAAGCGCTGGTGCGGTTCGCCTTGTCGAAGCTGCTTTTGTAGATCAGCCCGATGCCGAGCGTTTGCGTAATGGTATGAAGCGCGTGCGCCACTTCCACCGCATGCGCCTCGCTCTCGATCTGGCACGGCCCCGAAATCAGCACGAACGGCCGGTCGTTGCCAATGGCCAGGCTGCCGACCTTCACCTCAGACAAGGCGCGCCTGCTTCACGGAAGCTGCGATGAATCCTGCAAACAACGGGTGCGGATCGAAAGGCTTCGACTTCAGCTCGGGATGATACTGCACCCCGATGAACCAGGGATGATCGGGATATTCGACGATCTCCGGCAGCACGCCATCAGGCGAAAGCCCCGAGAACATCATCCCCGTCGCCTCGAGCTGCTCGCGGTAATGCACGTTCACCTCGTAGCGGTGCCTATGCCGCTCGCTGATCTCCCCCATGTTCCCATAGAGGCTGCGGACCAGCGACCCTTCCGCCAGGTGCGCAGGATACGAGCCAAGGCGCATCGTTCCGCCGAGATCGCCGCCTGCATTGCGCCGCTCCACCTCGTTGCCGCGTGCCCACTCCGTCAACAGTCCGACGACAGGCTCAGGCGTAGGTCCGAATTCGGTCGTCGATGCGCTATTCAGCCCCGCGAGGTTCCGCGCGCATTCGATGACCGCCATCTGCATGCCGAAGCAGATGCCGAAGAACGGGATCTTCCGTTCGCGCGCAAAGCGCACCGCCTCGATCTTGCCTTCCGTCCCGCGCTCGCCGAACCCGCCCGGCACCAGGATGCCATGCACGTTCTCCAGCCGGTGAACCGTGTCCGGCGTTTCGAAAATCTGGCTATCCACCCAGTCGAGATGTACTTTGACACGGTTGGCGATGCCGCCATGCGCCAGCGCTTCCGCCAGCGACTTATAGCTGTCGAGCAGGTTAATGTATTTGCCGACGATGGCGATGCGCACTTCGCCTTCCGGCGCCCGCACCACGTTCGTGATGCGCCGCCAGCGCGACAGGTCCGGCTTGTCCTCGGAGGGCAGGCCGAAATGCAGCAGCACTTCGCGGTCCATCCCCTCCTCATGATAGCTGATGGGAACGGCATAGATCGTATCCACATCGAGCGCCGGTATCACCGCGGAAGGCCGCACGTTGCAGAACGAAGCGATCTTCCGGCGCTCGTTCTCCGGGATCTGCCTGTCGCAACGGCACAGCAGCATCTGCGGCTGAATGCCGACATTCAGCAGCTCCTTCACCGAATGCTGCGTCGGTTTCGTCTTCAGCTCCCCGGCGCTCGGAATGTAAGGCACCAACGTCAAATGCACGAACATCGTCTGCGCCGGCCCGAGATCGTTGCCGAGCTGCCGGATCGCTTCGAGGAACGGCAGGCTCTCTATATCGCCGACAGTCCCGCCGATTTCGATCAGGCAGAAATCCAGATCGTCCGTCTGGCGCGTAATGGCGTGCTTGATGGCGTCGGTGATGTGCGGAATCACCTGCACCGTCGCGCCGAGATAATCGCCGCGCCTTTCGCGCGCGATCACCTCCGAATAGATCCGCCCCGTCGTCGCATTATCGGCCTTCGTCGCCGACACGCCGGTGAACCGCTCGTAATGCCCGAGGTCGAGATCGGTCTCCGCACCATCGTCGGTCACGAACACTTCGCCATGCTGATACGGGCTCATCGTGCCCGGATCGACATTGAGATACGGGTCCAGCTTGCGAAGCCGCACGCGGTAGCCTCGCGCCTGCAGCAACGCCGCCAGCGCCGCGGACGCGATACCCTTGCCAAGCGAGGAGACCACGCCGCCGGTGATAAATACGTACCGGGTCATGGGCGCTCCTTCTACACTGGCTTTGCCGCGTGCGGGAACCCGCGCAACAGCATGGCCGCTGCCGATGTTCCACTTTCGTAAGCGCCCGCGACCGTTCCGGCCTTGCCGTCGCTGACGCAAGCCTCCCCCGCAAACACCAGCCGCCCATCCCACACCGGCCGCGACAACACCGTGCGGGCCTCGATGCACCCCGGCCTGGCATAAGCGTAGGCGCCCAAGAACAGCGGATCCGTCCCCCACTCCGTCGCCAGCATGCCGCCGGAAAAAACCCGCGCCGCCCCTGCTCCAAGCAACCGCACCAGCTCTTCGCGCATGAAAGCCGTCGCTGACTCGGCCGACTCGGCGAGTGTCCAGGCCGCCCGCCCGCCGACGAACCCGATGGCGAGATCCGCATCGTCCGGCCACATCATCAAAGGCAGGAACGGCGCCCCACGCGCCGGCACCCGGCCGAACAACTCGCTATCCGGCTCGAGCCCCAGCCGGGAACCTCCGGCCGACCGCAGCGCGATTTTCGACAGCAGCCCCATGGGCAAACCATCCAGCGCCGACAGCACTTCCTGCGGAAGACCAGGCGAGAAGCCGATCCGTTCAGCCCGCAGCACGCCGGTCGAAACCGTCACGATGCAGGCCCGCGCCCGCAAATCCCCCGCCGCCGACTGCACGCGCACGCCAGCCGCCTCCAGGCCGATGGCGGTCACCGCCACGCTAAGCCGGACCGGATTGGCCGGCCCACCCAGCATCCGGCACAGCATCGCCCCAAGCCCGCCGGGCGTCACGAAATTCGCGCCATCGAGCTCGTTCGCCGCCCAGTCGCGCAGGCTGAGAACATCGGCATCGGCCGCCGCGATGATCGCCCCTTCCCAGGACTCCGCAGTCGCCGTCCATGGCGCATCGGCCACCGCCTCTGCAGCAGCAGCAAGCGACATGTCCGGCCCATCCAGGCAGCTGGTCACGGCCGCATGCCAGGCCTCCGTCCCGGCCTCATAGGCCGCCTTCGCAGCAGGACCGCCAGCAATCACCAGCCGGTCGTCGAAATCCTTGTCGGGCCCCACGGTCTCGCCGGCGCAGCGGGCGAGAGGCACCAGCGGATTGCTCTCCGCCACATGAAGCCACTGCGCCCCATGATCGAACGCTACGCCGCCGAGCGCTGCCGGGCTCTCCGTCCACGCACGCCCGCCTATGCGGGAGCCGGCCTCGAGAACCACGACCGACGCCCCGCCGGCGCGCAACGCGGCAGCAGCCGAGAGCCCGGCCACGCCAGCCCCCACAACCACCACATCGACATCGAAATGGACTGCACCGGCCGAAGCCGGCACCGCAGTCACCTGGTCGGCACGCGCGGGGTCTGCGGCGCCGCGGGCGCGGGCGCGGGCGCCTTGGTCACAGGCGGCGTCAGCGTGGAAGTCGAAGCAGGCGGCACCGGATTGGCGAGCAGGTCACGCCCTGCCCCGCCCGTCCCGCGGTTGATCATCGCCAGCGCCAGCGAAATCCCGAAGAACAGCGTGCCCAGGATGGCCGTCGTGCGGGTCAGCAGGTTGGCCGTGCCGCGCCCGCTCATGAACGCGCCCATGCCCTGGCTCGACCCGATGCCAAGCCCGCCGCCCTCGCTGCGCTGGATGAGGACGACCCCGATCATCGCCAGTGTCACGAACAGGTGCAGCACGCGCAGCACGGGGGTCAGGGCAGTCAACGCCGTCATCTAGCCTGCTCAATTCAATGCAAGCGCGCCTTCTACTGGAAACCGGGGAAGGGTCAAACCGCAACCGGCCTGCAAACCCGCCCGGCCGCCTCCGCAATGGCCAGGAACGCCTTCGCATCGAGCGAAGCCCCGCCCACGAGCGCCCCCCCAACCTCTGGCGCACGCAAAAGCGCCTCCGCATTCTCCGCCTTCACCGACCCGCCATACAGGATGCGCGGCGCACGCCCACCCTCGCCCAGCCGCTCCACCAGCGCCGCCCGGATATGCGCGTGCATGGAAGCGATATCCGCCACCAAAGGCACCCGCCCGGACCCGATCGCCCAGATCGGCTCGTAGGCGACATCGCCCGCATACCCGTCCGGCAAGCTCCCCGCGACCTGCTTGCCGACGATGGCGAACTCGTCCCCCGCCTCGCGCTCATCCTCCGTCTCGCCCACGCAGACGATCGGCCGCAGCCCGGCCCGCATCGCCGCCACCGCCTTCGCACGGACGATGTCGTCATGCTCGTGATGCGCCGCCCGCCGCTCCGAATGCCCGAGGATCACCGCACTGCATCCGGCATCCGCCAGCATCTCCGCCGCAATGTCCCCGGTATGCGCGCCGCGGGCGGCGGCATGGCAATCCTGCGCGCCCAGCAGCAGCGTCCCACCCGCGATCGCCTCGGCCACCACGCCGAGCACCGTGAATGGCGGGCAAACCAGCAAATCGCACTCCAGCAACAGGGCGCCTGCGCGTATCTCCGCCGCCAGCCCCTCGGCCACCCGCCTGAGGCCGTTCATCTTCCAATTGCCGGCTACCAAAGGACGCATCGACCACTCCTCGAAACCCGAAAATCGGCCCCGTCCGCAAGGTTCCCCGCCGCCTTTCCAGGGGCCGGCCCGCGGACTTCCTTCTTCACCGGCCGATGCCTATGGTGCGCCCCAAAGCGACCCCCTGGAACGCGCCATGCTCTCTACACTACGTCAGTTCGCCGGCACCTGGCCTGCGCGAATCTTCTTCATCATCCTCGGCGCCAGCTTCGCCTCCTGGGGCATCGCCGACGTGGTGCGCAACCTCGGCGCAGGCAGCAGCGCGGTCGCCCGCATGGACGGCCACGACATCACCCCCAACGAATTCCAGCAGGAGTTCCAGGCCGGCTGGCGCCGCCTCGCCGAGCGCTTCCCCGACCCGAACCAGATCCCGCCCGAAATGCGCCGCAGCGTCGCCCAGCAGACGCTGAACAAGCTCGTCACCCAGCAGGCCCTCTCCGACGAGGTCAAGCGCCTCTCCCTCGCCGTACCCGATTCGGACGTCCGCAAGCAGGTGCTCGCCACCCCCAGCTTCCAGGGCCCGGACGGCAATTTCAGCAAGCAGACCTTCCTTCAGGTCCTGCAAAGCAACGGCCTCACCGAAGGCCGCTACCTCGACCTGGTCCGCCAGGACCTCGCCCAAAACCAGCTCCTGGGCGCCGTCCAGGCCAACGCCGCCCCCAGCAAACTCCTGACCGACCTCGTCTTCACCTACATGAACGAGACCAGGCGCGCCGAAACGGTTACCCTGCCCTTCGCCGGCCAGCCTCTCCCGGCTGCCCCAGCCGACACGGTCCTGCACCGCTTCTACGACAACAACCTGACCCGCTACACCGCGCCCGAATACCGCCACATCAAGGTCGTCGTCCTCTCGCCGGACACTATCGCCCGCACCCTCACCCTCTCGGACGCGGACATGAAAGCCTGGTACGACCAGCACCAGGCCGAGTTCAAGGCCCCGGAAAAACGCAGCCTCCAGGTCATCACCACCTCGACCGCCGACGCTGCCCAGAAGCTCGCAACCCAATGGAAGGCCGGCGCAAGCTGGGACGCCATCCAGGCCGCAGCCAAAACCGCTGGCGCCAGCGCCACCGACCTGGCAAAAGCCACCAAAGCCGACATCCCCTCGCCCGAACTCGCCGCGGCCGCCTTCGCCGCCGCGCAGAACGCAGTCGTCGGCCCGATCAAGGAGCCGCTCGGCTTCCAGCTCGTACGCGTCACCGCCATCGAGCCCGCCCGCAACCCCAGCTTCGCCGACCTCACCGACACCATCCGCCAGCGCCTCGGCGCCGAGAAAGCCGCCGACGTCATCGACGCCCGCGCCCAGAAGCTCCAGGACCTCTTCGCAGGCGGCGCCAAGATCGACGAAGTCCCCTCCGACCTCGGCGCCGCCGGCGCCGAAGGCACGCTGGACGACAAGGGCAACACGCTCGACGGCACCCCGGCCCCGCTTCCCGCGAAAGACGACCTTCGCACCGCCATCATCGCCGCCGCCTTCCACACCAACCCCGGCGACGCCATCCAGCCGACCGAAAGCGCGAACCACGCCTGGTACGCCATCGCCGTGGACAGCATCACCAAACCCGCCGCCAAACCCTTCGACCAGGTGCGCGCCCAGGTCCTCACCGACTGGCAGCACGACCAGATACGCCACCAGCAGGAAACCACCGCCGCCCGCCTGGTCACCCTGGTGAAATCCGGCCAGACCCTGAAGAACGCCGCCTGGGGCTCCGGCCTGCAAGTCGCGACTACGCCCCCGCTCATGCGCAACCATCCGGCACCAGGCGTGCCCGCCGAGCTGATCCAGAAGATCTTCATCCTCAAGCCGGGCGAAGCCACCATGGTGGAGACCAACGCCGGCTTCGTCGTCGCCAGCGTGGCCCAGGTCACCAAACCCGCCCCCTCCAGCGACCCGACCAGCCTGGACCAGGCCCAGAAAGGCCTGACCAGCGCCCTCCGCGAAGATTACTTCACCCTCTACGCCCAGGCTCTACGCACCGCAGCCAACCCGCGCGTGAACGCAGCAGCGATCGACGGCCTCATCCAGCAGAGCTCGGAGTGACCCCAGCCGGCCAGCTTGCCTCCTGGATCGGCGTCTCCGACCTCGAAACCCCCGTAGGCGCCTTCCTCAAGCTCGCGCTCAACGAGCCCAACGCCTTCCTCCTCGAATCCATCGAAGGCGGCAGCGCCCGCGGCCGCTACTCCGTCATCGGCATGGCGCCCGACCTCATCTGGCGCTGCCGCCACGGCCACGCCGAGGTCAACCGTTTTGCGGCCTCTGCCCCGCACGCCTTCGAGCCCGACCACCGCCCCGCGCTCGACTCCCTCCGCGCCCTCATAGGCGAAACCAAACTCGCGCTTCCCACCGGCATGCCTCCCATGATCGGCGGCCTCGTCGGCTATCTCGGCTACGACATGGTCCGACTCATGGAGCAGCTTCCTGAGAAGAACGCCGACCCGCTCGACCTTCCCGAAGCCATCCTCCTCCGCCCCACCCTCTTCGCCGTCTTCGACCACGTCAAAGACGAACTCACCCTCGCCGCTCCCGCCTACCCAACCCCAGGCCAATCCCAGGACGCCGCCCTGCGCCAGGCCGAAGCCCGGGTCGCCGACGCACGCGCGAAACTCCAGCGCCCCCTCCCGCTCCCGGCCCCGCCAGTCACCCTCCCGCCGCAACCAGCCCCCACCTCGAACATCGCCCACGACGATTTCCTCGCCATCGTCGAGCGCGCCAAATCCTACATAGAAGCAGGCGACGTCTTCCAGGTCGTCCCCAGCCAGCGCTTCTCCGCGCCCTTCGCGCTGCCCCCCTTCGCCCTCTACCGCGCGCTACGCCGCATCAACCCCGCCCCCTTCCTCTTCTTCCTCAACTTCGGAAACTTCGCCGTCGTCGGCAGCAGCCCCGAAGTCCTCGTCCGCCTGCGCGACCGCAAGATCACCATCCGCCCCCTCGCAGGCACCCGCCCGCGCGGCGCCACCCCCGAAGAAGACAGCCGCCTCGAAACCGAGCTCCTCGCCGACCCCAAGGAACGCGCCGAACACCTCATGCTCGTGGACCTCGGCCGAAACGACGTCGGCCGCGTCGCCACCCCAGGCAGCGTCCACGTCACCAGCAGCTTCGCCATCGAACGCTTCAGCCACGTCATGCACATCTCATCGAACGTCGAAGGCCAGGCCCGCCCGGACGTGGACGCACTCGACGCGCTGATCGCCGGCTTCCCAGCCGGCACGCTCACCGGCGCCCCCAAAATCCGCGCCATGGAAATCATCGAGGAACAGGAACCCGTTCGGCGCGGCATCTACGCCGGCTGCATCGGCTACTTCGCCCCGGATGGCACCATGGACACCTGCATCGGCCTGCGCACCGCCGTCGTCAAAGATGGCATCATGCACGTCCAAGCCGGCTGCGGCGTCGTCGCAGACAGCATCCCCGAAGCCGAATACGAAGAAACAAAACAAAAAAGCCGAGCCCTCTTCCGCGCCGCCGAAGAAGCCGTGCGGTTTGCTGGACTCACGTAAAGCGAAGGCAAGAACTTCTTTTTTGAAAAAAAGAGGCAAAAAACTTTTGCGAGTTTAGGCCGAGCCTACGAAAACGCTGAGCCACTCCCTTCTCCCTGGTGGGGGAGGGCCAAACGCACAAGCACCCACCTTGTAGGGTGCAATGCTTTTTGGCATTGCACCAACTAGCAACGAGCCCCCGGAACACAGTGGAACCCCCATCCGAGTTCCGGCGACAGACCATCGACTCCCTGGCAAGCAAAGGCAACCGCCTTTCGCCCGAAGCGCGCATCTACCACGCCCAATCCCTCGCCCCGGCGCGCATCCCCCTCCCTCCGCTCAGGTTCGGCGCCGAACTCCTGGAACGCTGGCCCATTCACGAGGAGCCGCAACCCATCTCCTGGCGAAACGACAGCTACGAGTGCGTAACCCCAGCCCTCTTCATCATCCGCGACGCCATCATCCACGGCTCCTCCGGCCTGGTTACGATCGGCCCCGACATCGTCGAAGAGACCCTGGCCGGAACGGATCCATTCCAAACCCAAGCCCTGATTTCCGAACGCACAGTCACTCTGCCATCATCGCCAATAGAGCGGCTGCCAGGCACCCACATCACCCTTCTTGCAGGCAGCCAGACGAACTTCTTCCACGCCATGCTGGACAGCCTGGCACGCGTGGCAACCATACCTGCCCACTTGCTGGCGCAAGCAGCGACCGTTCTGCTCCCGGCCTTAGGTGAAGTTCAGCACAAACTCTTCCCGCATCTTCAGCAAGACGCGAACCTTGCTGTCCGCACCGTCAAAGACGGCGAGTCACTCCAAATCGAAACACTCATCCTGCCTATGACGGTTTACGGCACGTCCAGCTACCATCCCGTCGTCCGCGATTTCTTCGATCGGCTATCCGCCAACATCGCGGACGGCGCCGAGCAATTCCCAAAGCGCATATACCTGGACCGCCGCGGCGCACCGAGCCGCAGGCTGTTGAACGAGACCGAAATCATCAGCGCGCTCAGAAGATCAGGCTTCGTGCCGATCGCAGCCGAGCGATTGAGCCTTCCTGATCAGGCCCGCCTGTTCCGCGGCGCCGAAGCCATCGTAGCCCCACACGGCGCCGGCCTGACCAACATCGGTTTCTGTCGCCCCGGTTGCAAAATGCCGAAGCCATCTGGACCAACACGGTTGCAAATGGACTGCAAATGGACGCCTACGTCCACTGGGGCTTTCGCCACCTGGCCGCCCTGAAAAAGCTTGAATACGACTGCATCATAGGCCGAGCGCAAGGCCCACACCGAGCCTGGATCGTATCGGCAGCACACGCAACAGGAGCCATAGACCAGCTCCTCACCAAATCGCCCTGACCCCAGCCTAAACCAGTAAAAGTTTTTTGCTTCTTTTTTTCAAAAAAGAAGATCGCTTACTTGCTAGCAGTCTCCAAAGGATAGGACTTCTCCCACCCCCCACCAAGCGCCTTGTAAAGCTGCACCAAATTCTCCGAAACCGTAGTCGTGCTATCAGCCAGCTGCAGCTCCGCCGACAGCAAGCTCCTCTCAGCATCCAGAACGTCAAGAAACCCAGTCACGCCCTGCGTATATCTCTGGCGGGACAACCCGACGGCGCGCCGGTTCTGCATCACCGCATTCTGCAAGGCATCGCGCCGCTTCTGCTCGGCGCCATAAGCGGTCAGCGCATTATCGACATCGTGCCAGGCCTGCAGCACGGTCTGCTGATAATTCAGCGCCGCCTCCTGCTGCTCGACTTTTCGCAATGCGAGCGTAGCCCGCAGCCGCCCGCCCTCGAAAATCGGCAGGCTGATCGTCGGCCCGAACCCATACTGCCGTGCCGCCCAGTTGCCGAGATCCTTGGCGCTCAGCGACTGCAGCCCGAAACTCCCATCCAGGGTCACCTTCGGATAGAAATCCGCCACCGCCACGCCGATGTCCGCCGTCGCCGAGTGGAGCTGCGCTTCCGCCTGCCGAATATCCGGCCGCCGGCGTGCCAGCTCCGAGGGCAGCCCGATCGGCACGCGCGGCGGCACCGGCGGCACGGGCCTCGCCACGATCAGCTCCGCCTCCAGCGCTCGCGGCGCCTCGCCGAGCAGGAAGCTCAGCGCATTGATCATCTGCGCCTGCTGCTGCTCGAGCTGCGGCACCTGCGATTTCGTGCTGTCGAGCTGTGCCGCCGCATTGGCGACATCGAGTTCCGTAGTGAGCCCTGCCCTCGCCCTGTCCTGGCTCAGGGTCAGGCTCTCCTGCTCGGTCTTGATGTTGTCGCGTGCGATATCGAGCTGGGTCTGAATACCCCTGAGCTGCACGTAATCGCGCGCGACTTCCGCGAGCACCGACAATAGCGAGTTACGCCGCGCGTCTGCCGAAGCCTCCACGGAAGCATCAGCCCCCTCGACCTCGCGCCTCACCCGCCCCCAGAGGTCGATCTCCCACGAAGCATCGAACCCGTACTGCCACAGATTGAAAGGCGGAATGCTCGTGCTCTGCCCTGCCGCCGCTGCCGGTATTCCGCCGGACCGCCCGCTCGTCCCGTTGGCCAGCGAGCCCGAACTCCCGAACGACGTCGGCGTCCCCCCACCTGAAGCTCCCCCACCGAACAGCCCCAGCACACCCTTCTGGCTGATCTTCTCCCGCGTGTAAGACCCATCGCCTTGCAAGGTCGGAAACTGGTCGGATCCGGTGATCTGCCTCTGCGACCGGCTTTCCAGCAGCCGAACCGTGGCGATACGCACATTGAGGTTGGCGCTCACCACGCGCGTCTCGAGCGACGTCAGCTCGGGATCCCCGAACAGCCCCCACCACTCCGCGCTCACCGGCTCGGCCACCGGCTCGCTGACCAGCTGCGCGCTAGGCGCCGGCGTCGCCGCCCGCCCGAACCAGCTTGAGGGCGAGAACATCGACGGCTTGGTCCAATCCGGCCCCACCGTGCAGGCGGACACGGCCAGGCATGCCAAGGCGGCACCCCCTACCCCAACCAGATGGCGCAAGAGCAGTATCCTTTATCCGAGCACACCGGAGAGCGCAGCCAAGGCGCCATCCGCAAAAATCGCCATCGGCCGATGCCGTGGGCGCGGGTTTGATTTGATCTGACCGATCGGTTCGGTCAACGTGGCGCAAGCTAGAACTTTCACCCCGATCGTCAACTCGACACCTTAGGAACATAGAAGTGGCGGACGCCGAGCTCCTCTCGCCAGACAAGGAACGCCAGGTCCTGGACGGCGCGGCCGCCGTCTTCGCACGCGACGGCTACGAAGGGGCCAGCATGTCCCGCATCGCCGCAGAGGCCGGCGTCAGCAAGGGCACCCTCTACAACTACTTCGCCGGCAAGGCCGACCTCTTCGCCGCCTATGTCACACGCGACTGCAGCCGCAACATCTCCTCCATGATGGACGACATGGCGCTGGACGAGCCTCCCGAGGCCACTTTGCGCCGCATCGGCCAGCGCATGTTGCGCGTTCTCGTCTCCCCGGAGGGCCTGGCCATCTACCGCATGGTCATCGCCGAGGCCGAGAAATTCCCTCTCCTCGCCGAAACCTTTTTCGCCGCCGGGCCCGCCCCCGCCATACGCCACCTGAGCCAATGGATACGCACCCTGGCCGCGGAAGGCCGCCTTCTCGTGGACGACCCCGATTTCGCCGCCGAGCAGATGTTCGGCCTCATCCAGACCAAACTCTGCATGAAGCGCCGCCTCGGCATGATCCCGGGCGCCACCGAGGCCGAGATCGACCGCGTGGTGGACGGCGCCGTGCATGTCTTCATGCGCGCCTATGGGGTATCGTAGGCGTCTCTGTTAAAAAAGCCGGGGTAAAACCGCCGGGGTAAATCAGCCGGGGTTAAGCCAGCCGGAGTAAGCCCTCAGCGAGCCGGCGCGGGAACGGAATTTCATGGCAACCGAGCTTCACGAAGAGATCAAGGTCGCCCAGTTCTGGCGCGGGGTCATCGGCGTTTACGAATACGTCAACTACGACCCCGCCGACCTGCTTCGCTGGTATCAGGCCCTCGAAACGCGCGGCCCAGACGAAATCCGCGCCTATCTGAACGAACGCGCCGCCAAGCATCCGATGAAGCGCCTGCTCGGCCTTGTTGCCAAGCCGCCGCACCCGCCGATGGAAGTGGTCATGCTCTGGCTCGAAGAGCGCGAGCGCCACTCCAGCAGCGCTTCGGTCTGGATGGGCGTCGGCGGCTTCGTCACCCTCTGCTTCCTGCTCGGCGTCGGCTTCGTGGGCTGCCAGAACCTCAAGAACCAGAACACCCTGGCCCTGAAACCAGGCCAGACCTCTCCTCCCCTCATGCAGCCCCAAACCGGCCAGGCCCCCCAATCCGCCGCGACCTTCCCGAATGCGGCGCCGCAAACCATGCGCTCCTCGCCGAGTTCTAGCGGAACGAGCACGTCAGACGGCGCGCCCGCGGCACACCACTAGCCCCGCCACCCCACGGCCGAAGTGCAAGCATGACCTGTGATCTCTGACGTCCCGGCCGCCGCCCTCAGGGTCACCGTCATCATCCCGGTCTTCAGGAGCGCCGGTACGCTCCAGCGGGCCATCGCCTCTGTGCAGGCGCAGACGCTCGAGGATTTCGAGCTGATCATCGTGGACGATGCCTCGCCCGACGACAGCCTCGCCATCGCCACCGAAGCCGCGCGCCACGACCCCCGCATCGTCGTCGTTCCCCTGGCGCAGAACGGCGGCAAATCACGCGCCATGAACCACGCCGCCTCCATCGCCCGCGGCGCCTGGATCGCCGTGCTGGACGCCGACGACCGCTACCTCCCCACCCGCCTCGCCACCCTCGTGCAAGCCGGCGAAACCCACCAGGTGGACATGGTCGCCGACAACCAGATCCACAGCGACGACGCGACAGGCGCCGTCCACCGTCAGGCCTTCGAGGCGCCAGGCGAAGGCCGCCCTATCGCGCTTGCCGACTTCATTGCGCATTCCAACCCCGCGGCCAGCTTCGACTTCGGCATCCTCAAGCCGATGCTGCGCGCCTCTTTCATGAAAAAAGCCGGCCTCGCCTATCATCCTGACGCCAGGCTCTCCGAGGATTTCTACTTCATGATGGAGTTCTTCGCCGCAGGCGGCCGCGGCTGGCTCGTGCACGAACCGCTCTACGACTGGACCCTTCCCTTCAGCCCCACGGCGCGCCGCTGGACATCCACCGGAAGCGGCGCCTGGCGCTACGACTATCGCAATGCGCTGCAGGTCAACGGCGACTTCCAGCGCCGCCACAACATCGTGTCGCGGCCCGAACTGAAGCGCCTTCTCGACAGGCGGGCACGCGAATACAGCGTCATGATCCCCTATCTCGACGCACAGCGTGAACTCGCCGAAGGCCGCGGCCTGCCCCACGCCGCCGCCATCATCGCGACGCACCCGCGTACCTGGCCGCTTCTCGCCACGCGCATCACAGGCAGGCTCGCGCGCAGCGTCAGGCGCACCGCCCCATGAGCGAGACCGCCACCAAAACCCCGCTGCGCACCATCGTCATCACCGGCGGCGACACCAAGGTCATGCCGGTCCTGCAAGGGCTCATCCGTTCGCTGGAATCCTTCCCCGAACGCAGCACCGTCTCGATCGGCTGCCTCGATGTCGGCCAGACCGAAGCCGACCGCCAGTGGCTCACCGACCATGATATCTCTGTCGTCTCGCCACGCTCCCACATGGGCATTCCCCTCGACCGGCTCAGGCCCTACGAACTGGCCGTCCTCGCCCGTCCTTTCCTGCCCAGCTACTTTCCCGGTTTCGACATCTACATCTGGATCGACTCCGACATCTGGCTTCAGGGCTGGTGGGTCATCGACGCCTACCGCCAGGGCGCCATCGACACCGGCTTCGCCATTTCGCACGAGCGTGAGCGCGCCTACCATTTTCAGGGCTGGCTGTTCGGCTGGTTCGCCAAGCACATGATGCAGGGCTACGGCCCCTTCGATGCGGCCTGGCTGCTGTCGCGCCCCCACCTCAACGCCGGCCTCTTCGCCATGCGCGCCGACAGCCCGCACTGGAACCAATGGGCGGAACTCTACAAGCGCGCCTACGACCGCACAGGCAAGCTCACGCCGCACGACCAGTTCTCCCTCAACCGCCTCGCCTACGGCGGCATGTTCGAAAAACCCAAGCTGCAGGCAACGATCTTGCCGCCGCGCTACAATTGGATCTGCGACCGCGGCCCGCCCATGTGGAGCGACGAGGCGAACGCGCTGTGCGAGCCCTACGCGCCCTTTCGTCCCATCGGCACCGTCCATCTCGCAGGCCCCGGCAAGACCACGCGCTACACCATCCGGCGCACGGGAGGCGGCAGTTTCGAAGCCCTCCTCCTGCAAGGCCTGAAACCTCCTGCCACGACCGGGGACGCCGCATGAACAACCCCGGCGGCAACATCGCATGGTTCATCATGCTTCACCGCAAGCCCGAGCAATTCGATTGGCTGCTGCGGGCGATCTACAACCCCAACGACGTCTTTCTCGTTCACGTCGATCTCAAAAGCCTGTTCAACTTCAAGGGCCGCGGCGGCACCTACAGCGCCGTGAAGAAACTCATCGCAGGCAAGCCCAATATCCGCCTGCTCCGCCCACGCTCCACCAACTGGGGCGGCTGGAGCCTCGGCAAGATCAGCCTCGACGCCATCGACATCCTTCTCGACATGGACAAGAGCTGGACCCACTTCGTAAACCTCAGCGGCGAGTGCTACCCCCTCAAGCCGCTACCAGAAATCCGCTCCATCCTCGCCGAACATCCCGAGCGCATCTACGTCGAAACCAAAGCCTTCGCCGACCTGCCGGCCAAGGACTGGCATCCCAGGCGCCCGCGCGTCATCGAATCCCCAGTCAAGATCATCATCCTTCCAGGCCACCGCAAACCGCCCAAGCACTTCAAGATCGAGCATAAAGGCTCGCAATGGGTGATCCTCCCGCGCGACTTCTGCGAATGGCAGCGCACCGCCCCCTTCCGCCGCGCCATGGACCGCTACATGCGCTTCAGCCCTCTAAGTGACGAACTGGTCGCTCAAACCCTCCTCCTCAACGGCCCCTTCCGCGACCGCCAGGCCCCCCAATACGGCCGCGCCATCCGCCTCATCGAACCAGCCGCCCACCCCACCGTGCTCACCATGGCCGACCTCGACTACCTCGAAGCCAGCCCAGCTCTCTTCGCCCGCAAATTCGACGCCTCCACCGATGTC
Source organism: Acetobacteraceae bacterium (assembly GCA_965198825.1). GTDB lineage: Bacteria > Pseudomonadota > Alphaproteobacteria > Acetobacterales > Acetobacteraceae > BOG-908. Next base: position 2,105,183 of record CBDAQB010000003.1, read on the forward strand.
GACATCCTGCGCACGCTCGCCAACAAGATCGGCGCCGAGGCCGTTAGCTGAGCAAGCGCGTTCTTTTTTGAAAAAAAGAACCAAAAAACTTTTGCGACTTTGGGCTGAGCTAGCACTGTTGGGTGGGATGCTCTTTGACACACCATCTGGCGGTGAGATCATCGAAACGCGCGCGGCGCCTTGAACGGCAACATGGCCTGCACCCACGGCGACACGAACCGCCGCATGTCCAAACTCTCATGCATGGCCTGCAACCTTTCCCCATGCAGCGTCGTCTCGATCACCGAGCGCGCATAGAAAGGCGCATCCGTCAGCGTCTCCCGAACACGCGCCGTCTCCCCCTCATCGACCCGCGTCCGCCGCGCCAGCCCCCACAAGGTGCGCGCGAGGTCGACACGCGGCGGCGCATCGAAATCCTCCACGCTCCCGTCAGGCCGATACCGAAGCGCCGCGCAAAACTCCTCGCCGCTTTTCAGCAACCCATTGTAGAGGACCGAAGTGCCCGAAGGCCCAGGCGCGCGCGACCAATCCCACCCCACGAACGCCTCCTCCAAAGGCGATGCACCCGCGTTGGTGTCGAAATACGCAGGCCCCGACCAGCTCAGCCCAGGCTCGCTGAAAGCAACCTCGACGCGCGAAACAGGTGCGATAGGCGACCACCGATGATCCCGCCCTTCCAGCAAAACCTCCCGCTCCGGCAACGCCGCCGGATGCAACTTCACAGTCCCACGCAAAGGCAAAGGCAAAGGCGCGCAACGCTCCTCGATGCGCACGGTCAAACACTCGCCGTCCCATTCCATCTGGCTCGGCCCGACACGAAAATGATCCGCCGAACGCGAAACGGCATTTCGCCCCCGCTCCGTCATCGCCCACCGCCGTTTGCCCTTGCCATAGAGTGCGACGTTCATGGCGCAGAAATCCGCCGGATCCGCCTGCCGTCCGCCACGCCGCGCCCACGCATACCAAGGTGAAAAGACGCTGCCCACGAAAGCGATGATCGTAATCCCATGCGCCCCATCATCACTCAGCGCATCGACATACCACCACTCATAGCCACGGGCCGGGACCGCGCTGTCGAAGCGAGGTCCGCGCGCACGCTGTCCGCCGCCCGGCACCCCGAAAGCGCGGCCATCGGCACCCCTGCCCCCGGATGTGTCGAGCCTCCCGCCAGATAAAGCCCCGGCAGCTTCGTCCTGCTCCCCGGCCTTCTGAACGTCGCCATCGCCCCATGCACCGCCTGGCCGTACAACGCGCCCCCCGTCGCCGGAAACAGCGCGTTGAACTCCGCCGGCGTAGTCCGAACCGTTGTCGCCGTCGCCTGATCCACGCGCAGCCCGCAGCGGTCCAGAAGCCGGAAGGTCGCTGTCGTGCATGTCTCGATATCTCCTGTTGAAAGCGGCGAAACATCGCCATCGGCCGGCGCATTCACCAGGCAAAGCAGCCGCTCCGGCCCCTCATGAACGCCGCCATCGCCCCGGTCCTGCGCGCACACATAAACCGTCGGCGCCTGCGGCAGCCGGCGCCTGCCGAACAGATCGGCGAACTCCGCCGCATAATCGCGCGAAAAGAAAACATTATGCCGCACCAGAGGAAAACCACGCGTGCTGGCACGCATCGCCCACGTGATCGCCGAAAGCGACCGCGCCTCATGCCCCACCGAAGCGCCGGCATTGCGAACACCATCACCAAAAAACCCTGCCGCAAGCGACGCACTATCGGCATTCAGCACCACGGCATCCGCCGCGATCCGCTCCCCATCCTTCAACACCACGCCCGAGACACGCCCAGCCGCAGTGCCGATCTCCGCCACCTCAGACCCGTAACGGATCGAACCTCCAACCCCTAAAGCCAGCCGCGCCAGTGCAAGCGCCAGTTCATGCATGCCGCCCTCGACATACCAAACCCCCTCCTGCTCCACATGCGCCACCAGCATCAGCGTAGCCGGCGCCGAAAACGGCGAAGATCCACAGTAAGTCGCATATCTTCCGAAAAGCTGCCGCAGCCGCGGATCGGCGAAATGCCGCCCGAGCGCCTTCCACATGCTGTCGAAAGGCTGGATGCGCAGCATCGGCGAAACCCCGGCGTCACGCACCAGCGACAGCGGCGTCGGCCGTGAACCGCGAATGAACGGCGTCTCCAAAGTCGCATAAATCCGCCGCGCATGGTCGCAAAAGCCAAGAAACCCTCGCGCCTCGGCACTCCCCGCCAAAGTCCCGATCGCCTCCGCCGAGCGGGCAACATCGGCGAACAGATCAAGCCGGCTAGCTCCATCATCCCACGCATGACGCGCCAGAACCTCGGCCCGCCTCAACGTCACGCAAGCTTCAAGCGAGGCTCCGGCCCGGGCAAAAAGCTCCTCGAAAACCCAGCGCATCGTGAACACCGTGGGCCCGGCATCGATCGCCGCGCCGCCTGCGCGAACCCGTCGCATCTTCCCCCCGGGCGCGGCAGCCCGCTCGAGCACCGTCACATCATACCCTGCCCCGGCCAGCTCGACCGCGGCCGCAAGCCCCCCAACCCCAGCCCCCACAACAACGACCTGTTCAGCCATGCAGGCTCCACCCGAACAACCCGGACAATGTTCTTGACAGACTGTCAATGCAAGATGACACTTTTGACAGACAGGCCAAGTTGACAGCCTGCCTGCTCAGGAGTTTGCCGGCATGGATCCCCTGTCACGCATCGAAAAAGCCCTGAACGCCGCCATCGCCGAAGCCGAAAACCCCACCTCCCCGCCGCGCCTGGCCGCAGCCATGCGCCACGCCGTCTTCCCGCGCGGCGCCCGCATACGCCCCCGCCTCTGCCTCGCCGTCGCCGCCGCCTGCGCCGACGACCTCCCCACTCTCACGGACGCCGCGGCAGCCGCCATCGAGCTCCTCCACTGCGCTTCCCTCGTCCACGACGACCTCCCCTGCTTCGACAACGCCGACACCCGCCGCGGCCGCCCCACCATTCACTGCGCCTTCGGCGAACCCCTCGCCGTTCTCGCAGGCGACGCTCTCATCGTCCTGGCCTTCCAAACCCTCGCGGACGCCGCCATCCAGGCCCCCGCACGCCTGGCCAGGCTCGTCTCCATCGTCGCCGGCGCCGTAGGCGTCCCCTCCGGCATCGTCGCCGGCCAGGCCTGGGAATGCGAACCCACCGCAAACCTCGCTCAATACCAGCAACAAAAAACCGGCGCCCTCTTCGCCGCCGCCACCATGGCAGGCGCCGCCGCAGCAGGCGCCGAACCCAACCCCTGGCGAGCCCTCGGCATGCGCCTCGGCGAAGCCTTCCAGATCGCCGACGACATACGCGACGCCACCTCTACCTCGCAGGACCTCGGCAAACCCGTCGGCCGCGACGCCGCCCTGGGCCGCCCCAGCGCCGTCCTGCAGCTCGGCCTAGCCGGCGCCATTTCGCTTCTGGAAGATCTCGCCGGCGACGCCGTCGCCGCCGTGCCGCCCTGCCCGGGCGCTGTCGAACTTCGCAGCCATATCCTCAGCGAAACCATGCGCTTGCTGCCTGCCGAGTTGTCTCGGCATGCGGCTTGAGGGTGCTGAAGTAAGGCCAAGGGGCTCTGCCCCCTGGACGTCGCCCAAGCCCTCACGCCCTAAAAAAATGGGGTCTGGGGACGAGTCCCCAGCGGGGTCCAGGGGCAGAGCCCCTGGCCTTCCTACCGCCTGGCTTTCGCAACTCAGAGACAACCTGGTCACCAACCCGAACTTCCGCCGATGGGCTGCCGCCTTCCCCCTCACCAGGCCGGTAGCCAGACGCCGAACACGCGACCTGTTCGACCTCTGCGCAGGCTTCGTCTATTCGCAAATCCTTTCCGCCTGCCTGCAACTTCGCCTGTTCGACATCCTCGCCAAAGGCCCGCTGACGCTCGATGAGCTGGCAACAAGTCTGGGCCTGCCGAAAGCAGGCGCCGAGCGCCTGCTGGACGCCGCCGCGGCCCTGGATCTGGTCGAGCGCCGCGGCAAAAACCGTTACGGTCTGGGATCGCTAGGCGCGGCTGTCGTCGGCAACGATGCGGTGGCGGCAATGGTGGCGCACCACGGCATGCTTTACGCCGATCTTGCTGATCCTGTCGCATTGTTTCGCGGCGAGGCGCGCGGCGGTGCGTTGAACCGATATTGGGCGTATGCGGCGAAGCCTGCGCCTGGTGCCGCGGATGTCGGCGCCTACACCGGCCTGATGGCGGCCTCGCAGCCCTTGGTGGCCGATGAGGTTCTCGACGCCTATGACATGCGCCGCCACCAAAGGCTTCTCGATGTTGGCGGCGGCAGCGGGCTGTTTGCCCAGCGCGCGGCCGAAAGGAATCCTTCCTTGCGCGTCGCCGTGTTCGACTTGCCCGCGGTGGCGGAGCAGGCCCGCGCGCGCTTCGCCGATGCGCACCTAGGCGCCCGCGCGGAAACCTTCGGCGGCAGCTTCCTCGACGATCCGCTCCCCCGCGGCGCCGACCTGATGTCCCTGGTCCGCGTCATCCACGACCACGACGACGCCTCTGCCATGACCATTCTGCGGGCGACTCGAAACGCCCTGCCCGCAGGCGGCCGCCTCCTCCTGGCCGAACCGATGGCCGGCACCCCCGGTGCCGCCGCCATGGGCGACGCCTACTTCGGCATCTACCTCCTCGCCATGGGTCAGGGCCGCCCCCGCACTGCCGCGCGCCTCACCGAAATGCTGCGCGACGCCGGCTTTACGCGCGTCCAGCAGCTCAAAACACATACCCCGCTACTCACAAGCGCCCTGCTTTCGTCGGTATGACTGTAAATCCGCATTGACATGCCTTAGCGTAAGTCTAGGCTTACAGTTAACACCGCCCGGACTCCGGGCGCGCAGGGAGGTCGTCTTGAACACACACGCAGTCGTTTTGAACGCTCCCGAGCAGCTCGCCGTGGCAACCCTCCCCCTGACGCCCATGGCGCCGGACGAATGCGTCGTGGACATCGCCTTCAGCGGCATCAGCACAGGCACCGAGCGCCTTCTCTACAGCGGCCGCATGCCGGCCTTCCCGGGCATGGGCTACCCACTCGTCCCAGGCTACGAATCGGTCGGCCAGGTGCGCGAAGCCGGCCCCCAATCGGGCCGCACCATAGGCGAACATGTCTTCGTCCCGGGTGCCCGCTGCTACGGCGAAGTGCGCGGCCTTTTCGGCGGCGCCGCCTCCCGCGTCGTCGCGGGCGGCACCAGGCTCGTCACCGTCTCCGAAACCCTGGGCGAACGCGGCGCACTCCTCGCACTCGCCGCCACGGCGCGCCACGCCATGGCCACCCCAGGCGCCACGCTTCCAGAGCTTATCGTCGGGCACGGCACCTTTGGCCGGCTTCTCGCCCGCCTCACCGTGCAAGCCGGCGGCGCACCCACAGTCTGGGAACGCAACGCCGGCCGCGCGGCAGGCGCCGACGGTTACGCCGTGATCGACCCCGCCGACGACGACCGCCGCAACTACCGCGCCATCTACGACGCAAGCGGCGACAGCAAACTTCTCGACACCCTCATCGCCCGCCTCGCACCTGGCGGCGAAATCGTCCTCGCCGGTTTCTACAGCGAGCCGCTCTCCTTCGCCTTCCCGCCCGCCTTCATGCGCGAGGCCCGCCTGCGCATCGCCGCCCAATGGCAGCACGAAGACCTCGTCGCAGTCAGGGACTTCGCCGAATCAGGTGCCCTCTCTCTCGACAGCCTGATCACCCACCGCGCCGACGCATCGGACGCGCCCCAAGCCTACCGCACCGCCTTCGGCGACGCGGACTGCCTGAAAATGGTTCTCGATTGGAGGGATTGCTCATGAACGCAACCGTCGGCGCGCGCGGCCCTTCACCAGCCCAGGTCAGCATGGCAGACGCCCTGCGCGCCGAAGCCGCCATCGAGCCCGATGCGGTTTCCACCGCGCCTGCAAAGAAAGAAACGCAGGTCATCGCCATTTACGGCAAGGGCGGCATTGGCAAGAGCTTCACGCTCGCGAATCTCTCCTACATGATGGCGCAGCAGGGCAAGAAAGTCCTGCTCATCGGCTGCGACCCCAAGAGCGACACCACCTCGCTGCTGTTCGGCGGCCGCAGCTGCCCCACCATCATCGAGACCTCCTCGAAAAAGAAACTCGCAGGCGAGGCCGTCAAGATCGGCGACGTCTGCTTCAAGCGCGACGGCGTTTACGCCATGGAGCTCGGCGGCCCCGAAGTCGGCCGCGGTTGCGGCGGCCGCGGCATCATCCACGGTTTCGAGCTGCTGGAAAAACTCGGATTCCACGAATGGGGCTTCGATTACGTCCTGCTCGACTTCCTCGGCGACGTCGTCTGCGGCGGCTTCGGCCTGCCGATCGCCCGCGACATGTGCCAGAAAGTCATCGTTGTCGCCTCGAACGATCTGCAATCGCTCTATGTCGCGAACAACGTCTGCTCTGCCGTGGATTACTTCCGCAAACTCGGCGGCAACGTCGGCGTCGCAGGCATGGTCATCAACAAGGATGACGGCACAGGCGAAGCCAGCGCCTTCGCGGCCGCCGTCGGCATTCCCGTCCTCTCCGCCATCCCGGCCGATGACGACATCCGCCGCAAAAGCGCCAACTACGAAATCATCGGCACGCCGGGCGGCCGCTGGGCGCCCATGTTCGAGCAGCTCGCGCAACAGGTCGCCGAAGCACCGCCTGTCCGCCCAACCCCGCTCAGCCACGACAACCTGCTCGGCCTCTTCGCAGGCGACGCAGTCGGCCGCGACGTGGTCCTGGTGCCAGCCACCGAAGCGGACATGTGTGCCGCCGCCGTGAACACCAAAGCCTCGCTCGAAGTGATCTACGAAGGCGCGTGAGAATGGATGGCTCCATCCCTCCCGTCGAACCCGCAGCCCAAGGCGGCGGCTGCCACGGCGGCCGCGAGCGCATGGTCGACGCAGCGCGCGCAGCAGGCAAAAGCGAATCGCTCGAGCGGCTGATGACCGACTATCCGCGCGGCCCGCACGACCAGCCGCAATCCATGTGCCCGGCCTTCGGCTCCCTGCGCGTCGGCCTCCGAATGCGCCGCGTGGCAACCATCCTGTCAGGCTCTGCCTGTTGCGTTTACGGCCTGACCTTCACCTCGCACTTCTACGGCGCCAGGCGAACCGTCGGCTACGTTCCCTTCAACTCCGAGACGCTGGTCAAGGGCCAGCTCTACGAAGACATTCGCGCCTCCGTTTACGAAACGGCCAAGCCCGAAAACTACGACGCCGTCGTCGTCATCAACCTCTGCGTTCCGACCGCTTCCGGCGTCCCACTCGATCTTTTGCCGAAGCAGATCGACGGCGTGCGTGTCATCGGCATCGATGTCCCGGGTTTTGGCGTCCCCACGCACGCGGAAGCCAAGGACGTGCTCGCAGGCGCGATGCTGAAATACGCCCGCACCGAAGCCGAGCAAGGCCCTGTCGCAAGGCCACGCAGCGTTCAGGACATGCCCACGGTCGCCCTCATCGGCGAACTCTTCCCGGGCGATCCTCCAGGCATCGGCGCCATGCTCGCGCCCATGGGAATGGGCATCGCCCCTCAGCTCCCCGCACGCGAGTGGCGCGACCTTTACGCAGCGCTGGACTGCGAAGTCGCCGCCGCCATCCACCCCTTCTACACCGCATCGGTGCGCGAATTCCGCGCGGCCGGGCGCCCCGTCGTAGGCTCCGGCCCCGTCGGCGTGGACGGCACCGCCGCCTGGCTGGAGTCAGTGGGCGCCGCTGCAGGTATCACCACCGACCGGATCGAGGCCGCCAAGAACAAGGCCCTTCCCGCCATCCGCGCGGCGCTCGAAGCAAACCCGATCGACGCCCGCATCACCGTCTCCGGCTACGAAGGCAGCGAACTCCTCGTCGCCCGCCTCCTGATGGAAGCCGGCGCGGACGTTCCCTACGTCGGCACCGCCTGCCCGCGCACCGAATGGAGCGACGCCGATCGCATCTGGCTCGAGGAACACGGCACCTTCGTGCAGTTCCGCGCCTCGCTCGACCAGGATCTCGCCGCCATGACCGACGTCCGCCCGGACCTCGCCATCGGCACCACGCCCCTGGTCCAAAAAGCCAAGGAACTGGCAATCCCCGCGCTCTACTTCACCAACATGGTCTCCGCCCGCCCGCTCTTCGGCGCACCAGGCGCCGGATCGCTCGCCGCCATCGTCGCCGCCCAGACCAAAGGCGCGCCCCGCTTCGCCCGCATGAAATCATTCTTCGAAGACGTGGGCACAGGAGATGCCTCCGGCTACGGCTGGCAAGGCAAACCCGTCGAACCCAAAGGCGCCCGCGAACGCACCCGCCGTGCTCGTGAAGCTCGCGCCAAGGCGCTCGAAGCTGTGGGGACGTAGAAGCATGTTCTTTTTTGAAAAAAAGAACCAAAAAACTTTTGCGACTTTGGGCCGCGCTTGCCGAAACGCCGCGCCACTTCTCCCTCCCCCCCTGTGGGGGAGGGCCGGGGTGGGGGCCGTCGGGCATAAAGCACTGACGAAGGCTGAGACCCAATGCTAGTCCTCGACCACGACAGGGCGGGCGGCTACTGGGGCGCGGTCTATGCCTTCAGCGCCGTGCGCGGGCTACGCGTCATCATCGACGGCCCGGTCGGTTGCGAAAACCTGCCCGTCACCGCGGTCCTGCATTACACCGACGGTTTGCCACCACACGAGTTGCCTGTCGTCGTCACGGGTTTGTCCGAAGACAACCTCTCCATGGACGGCACCGAAGGTGCCATGCGCCGGGCGGCCGCCTCGCAGGACCCCGACCTCCCCGCCGTCGTCGTGACAGGCAGCATCGCCGAAATGATCGGCGGCGGCGTCACCCCTGAAGGCAGCAACCTGCTGCGCTTCATTCCACGCACCATCGACGAAGACCAGTGGCAGGCCGCCGACCGCGCGATCTACTGGCTCTGGACCGAATTCGGCGCGAAGAAAAGCAAGATCAAGCCACGCCCCGAGCGCGCGCCGGGCGTGAAGCCGCGGGTGAACATCATCGGGCCGATCTACGGCACTTTCAACATGCCCTCCGATCTCGCTGAGATCCGGCGGCTGGTCGAAGGCATCGGCTGCGAAATCAACCTGGTCTTCCCGCTCGGCTCGCATGTCGAGGACATCGCCAAGCTGCCGAATGCGGACGTCAACATCTGCATGTATCGCGAATTCGGCCGCATCCTCTGCGAGGAGCTGGACCGGCCGTACCTGCAAGCGCCGATCGGCATCTTCGCGACCACCAATTTCCTCCGCAAGCTCGGCGAACTCACCGGTCTCGATCCCGAGCCGTTCATCGAGGCGGAGAAGCACACCACCATCAAGCCGATCTGGGATCTCTGGCGCAGCGTCACGCAGGATTTCTTCGCCACCGCCTCCTTCGCCATCGTCGCCACCGACACCTACGCGCGCGGCATGCGGCAATTCCTCGAGGACGAGCTCGGCATCCCCTGCACCTTCTCATTCTCCCGCACGGCCGGCACCAAGCCGGACAATGCGGCAGTGCGCGAGGCACTGAAGAAGTCGCCGCCTCTCGTGCTCTACGGTTCCTTCAACGAACGCATGTACGCGGCCGAGCTGGGCAGCCGCTGCATGTTCATCCCGGCGTCGTTTCCCGGCGCCATCATCCGCCGTTCCACCGGCACGCCTTTCATGGGCTACGCCGGCGCCACCACCATCGTTCAGGACTACTGCAACGCCCTGTTCGATGCGCTGTTCCACATCCTTCCCCTCGGTACCGAAATGGACCGCGTGGATCCGACACCCACGCGCGCCGGCGACTGGAACGCCGACCCGTGGGATGACGAGGCGCTCGCCGTCCTCGACGAGCATGTGGAGAACACGCCTTTTCTCGTGCGCATCTCTGCGGCCAAGCGGCTGCGTGATCGCGTCGAAGCCGATGCGCGGAGCGCGCGCGAGGGACGTATCACGGCCGACCGGGTCGTGCGTTCGCTCGCGGCGATCACCGCGTGATCAAGATGCCTGTCAGGGGCGGCAACGCCTCACAGGTTACTGGCCCTGACGATGGTCGTCATGGCGATCCCTGCCGCGCGGGAGTTGCGCGGTGATGCCCACCGGAGGTCCATCCATGTCGGACGTCACCAGACGGTCAGTACCCATCTCGGGTCTTACCGAGGCTGAAGCAAAAGAGTTCCATTCACTGTTCATCACCAGCTTTCTCGTTTTCACCGCCATTGCCGTCGTTGCCCACTTCCTCGTGTGGTCGTGGCGCCCATGGCTGCCTGGCCCCAACGGCTATGCGACGTCGATGCTCGACGGCGTGAATGCCGTGAAATCAATGTTCGGCTGAAGGAGACAGCAACATGTGGCGTGTATGGTTGCTTTTCGATCCGCGCAGGGTGCTCGTCGCCCTGAGCATTTTCCTCTTCGTGCTCGCAATCCTGATCCACTTCATCCTGCTGAGCACGGATCGTTTCAACTGGCTTGACGGACCCCGCCACGGCGGCATGGTCTCTCAGCAAGCCCCTCTGCCGACGACCGCACCCAAGTAACAAGGCGCGTAGGATAGGACAGGAGCCGGCCGCAAACCGGCTCCTTCCGGTCCAGACAACGGTTTTCCAAGACCGCCCTGCACGCCTCGACCAGAGGAACTACCCCATGTCCATGCTCACTTTCGAGCCGAAATACCGCGTACGCGGAGGCACCCTGGTCGGAGGCGACCTGTTCGACTTTTGGGTCGGGCAATTCTACGTCGGATTTTTCGGCGTCACGACGATCTTCTTCACCATTCTCGGCACGCTGCTGATCATCTACGGCGCCGCCATCGGCGACACCTGGAACATCTGGCGCATCAACATCGCCCCGCCCGACATCAGCTATGGCCTGGCGTTCGCGCCGCTTCGCGATGGCGGCCTGTGGCAGGTCATCACCATCTGCGCCATCGGCGCTTTCTGCAGTTGGGCGCTCAGGCAAGTCGAAATCTCGCGGAAGCTCGGCATGGGCTACCATGTCCCTTTCGCCTACAGCGTCGCGATCTTCGCCTATATCTCGCTGGAAGTGATCCGCCCTGTGCTCATGGGCGCCTGGGGCTACGGCTTCCCCTACGGCATCCTCAGCCACCTCGATTGGGTGTCGAACACCGGCTACCAATATCTCCACTTCCACTACAACCCGGCGCACATGCTGGCGGTGTCGTTCTTCTTCACCACCACCCTGGCCCTCTCTCTCCACGGCTCTCTGGTGCTGTCGGCCGCAAACCCGGGCCCTGGCCAGGTGATGAAGACGCCGGAACACGAAAACACCTTCTTCCGCGACATCATCGGCTACTCGATTGGCACGTTGGGCATCCACCGCCTCGGACTCTTCCTGGCACTGTCTGCAGGGTTCTGGAGCGCGGTGTGCATCATCATCAGCGGGCCGTTCTGGACGCGTGGATGGCCGGAGTGGTGGACCTGGTGGCTTAATTTGCCGATTTGGTCGCATTAGAAAGGAGGAAGAAAGGACTTCTTTTTTGAAAAAAAGAAGCAAAAAACTTCTGGACGTTTGGGCCGGGCCTTTCCACGATCTCGGTCCCACATGGCAAAAGTTTTTTGGTTCTTTTTTTCAAAAAAGAACACCTTCCTTCCCTATCGTCGAACCTAAACCATAGGGAACGCCGGAAATGGCAGAGTACCAAAACATCTTCACCAGGCTGCAGGTACGCGGGCCGGTCTATGCCGGAACCGCCCTGCCCACGCCCGCCTCCAAGCGATCGGGCGAGCCGTTTTTCAACCATCTTTTCGGCATCCTCGGCGATGCCCAGGTCGGCCCGTTCTATCTCGGCACCACGGGACTGGCTGCCTTGGTCTGCGGCTTCATCGCCTTCGAGATCATCGGCCTGAACATGTGGGCGTCGGTGAACTGGGATCCGGTGCAGTTCGTGCGCCAGCTTCCATGGCTCGCCCTGGAGCCCCCTGCCCCGTCCTACGGCCTGCATTTTCCGCCGCTGGCGCAAGGCGGCTGGTGGCTCATGGCCGGTTTCTTCCTGACCACATCGATCCTTTTGTGGTGGGTCAATATCTACCGGCGGGCGCGCGCGCTTGGCCTGGGCACCCATACCGCATGGGCCTTCGCCGCGGCCATCTGGCTCTATCTCGTGCTCGGCTTCATCCGGCCGCTGCTGATGGGATCGTGGGCGGAAGCGGTCCCGTTCGGCATCTTCCCGCACCTGGACTGGACCGCAGCCTTTTCGCTCCGCTACGGCAACCTGTTCTACAACCCATTCCACATGCTCTCGATCGTGTTCCTCTACGGTTCCACCTTGCTCTTTGCGATGCACGCGGCGACGGTTCTGGCCACCACCCGCTACGGCGCCGAGCGTGAGCTGGAGCAGATCGCAGACCGCGGCACGGCTTTCGAGCGCGGCGCGCTGTTCTGGCGCTGGACCATGGGCTTCAACGCCACCGCTGAATCGATCCATCGCTGGGCCTGGTGGTTTGCTGTGCTCTGCCCACTTACAGGCGGCATCGGCATCCTTCTGACAGGCACGGTCGTGGATAATTGGTATCTCTGGGGCGTGAAGCACGGCATTGCGGCTTCCTACCCGCACGTGTGGGGAACGGTCGTCGATCCTTCGACCCTTCCGGGAGCGCCGAAATGAACGATGAAGGCAATCACATCAGCCACGGCATCCGCTGGGGCCTGACACTGGTCGGCATTACCGCGGCCGTCTGCCTGAGCCTGGTCGTGCTGCTGAAGTTTGAACGGCCGCCGATCGTCGGCGTGCAGCGCGGCTTCCGCGGCACCGGCCTGGATCAGATCTACAACCCGCGCACGCTCGCGGATCTCGCCGACGTCAACAAATTCCCCCGCGCCCTGCCCGAGCCGGGTAATGCCGGGCCGAAGGCCGCGGCCGTCTACAAGAACGTCAAGGTTCTCGGTGGCCTCAGCGTCGGTCAGTTCACCAGGCTAATGGTGTCCATCACCCAGTGGGTGGCGCCGAAGCAGGGCTGCGCCTACTGCCACAACGTGGCGAACATGGCGGAGGACGTGAACTACACCAAGATCGTCGCCCGCCGCATGATCCAGATGACGCAGAACATCAACGCCAACTGGACCACGCATGTCCAAGGCGCCGGCGTGGTCTGCTACACCTGCCATCGTGGCAACCCGGTTCCCTCGCGCATCTGGTTCGAGAACCCGGGCCCGATCGCCGCAGGCGGCTACGCAGAGACGCAAACCGGCATGGCGCATCCGGCGTCCGCGGCAGGCGACAGCTCCCTGCCTTACGATCCCTTCACGCCATTCCTCGAGCACGACTACAACATCCGCCAGCAGGGCGAGACCGCGTTGCCAGACAACAACCCGCACTCCATCAAGGAGAGCGAGTGGACCTACGCGCTGATGATGCATTTCGCCACATCGCTAGGCGTGAACTGCACCTACTGTCACAACAGCCGCGCCTTCGGCAACTGGGCCGAAAGTGCCCCCACGCGCGTGACCGCCTGGTACGGCATCCGCATGGTGCGTGACCTCAACAACAACTATCTCAACTCTCTCGCCGACGTCTTCCCTGTCGCCCGCAAGGGCCCCACCGGCGACGTCGCCAAGATCAACTGCGCCACCTGCCACCAGGGCATCTACCAACCCCTCTATGGCACCCCGGTCATCAAGAACTTCCCTGAGCTAGCCGGCCCCACCCCAGCGCAGACGGCAGCAGCAACGCCACCGCCAGAGACACCCGGCGCCGCGCCGACGACGAAGGAGTAGTCTCCCCTCCAAACAACAAAAAGCCCCGCAACCGCGGGGCTTTTTTCTTTTTCAGCCGGGCGCCGGCATCAAGCCACTACGGGGCGCCCGAGCTGCAGCAGGGCGTTAGGTGCCCTTCGGCGCGTAAGCGACGCACCAGCCGTTGGGGTTGATCGTCCCCTTGACGACCTTGCAGGCATTCGGATCGATCCAGTTCACGCAGCCGCTGCACTTGGCGCCATCCTTCGGCGTCATCTGATACTGCACCGTCGCCTGATCGACCTTGGAGTCGGAATCGTCGGCACGCGCCGCGCTAGCGGTCGCCGCGACGGCCGCGCCGCCGGCCAGCATCATCAGTCCCGCGCGCAGCACCCCACGGCGCGACGCATCGTTGTTCCATTCATTGCTCATGGTTTTCTCTCCCAGTTTGCCATGCATCGGCAGCCGACCTGTCCCGGCGCGCCGGGACAGCATCACAGGCACAGGACGTTTGACAAGAGAGGAGGTTGCGAAAGGATAATGATGCAAACGAGAAGCGTTCGCAATTTACCTTGCCGGTGCGTCACCGCGACTCGGGGCGATAGGCGTGGACTGAGCCGGTGATGCGCACCGTCGTCACCGCGCCCCGGTCGGCCCTGCCGTCGCCGCGGCCTGGAAAGCTGCCTGGCACGGTGAAGTAGTGGGTGCGACGGACGGCCGGGTCGTCGTCCACGTTCTGCTCGAAGACGGTCATGACGCCGCCATGGTTCTCCTCGACGACGACGGTGTGGTGCTCGGCATCGTCGGACTCGTCGCTCACGGCGCCCCCTGCCGTGCGGGTGGTGACCCGCATGGTGAAGTCGCGGAACTGCAGCACGTCGCCCGGGCGGGCCAGGGTCACGTCCACCGGATCGCCCCAGACATAGTCGTCGCCGCGGGTGTTGGCGGCGTAGTCGATGAAGCTCCGGGCGCCGCTGGCGATCAGCGCCTGGTCCGCCAGCTCGGCGCATTGTCCGGTGCCAAGGACGCGGCCGATGTGGGCGCGTGAGAAGGCCAGGACACGCTGCTCGAGGAGGGACACGTCGAGCACCGTGCCCGCCGGCGTCTCCGGCGGCACCGCGGAGACGCAGCCGATGTTCGGGTCTGTGGCCGGCGCGCGGGCTGCGACGGGGCGCTGCGGTTCGGCACAACTGGAGAGGATGAGGGCAGCAGCGAGGAGGAAAAGGGTGCGGTGTTCGCGAGCCATCCGACCTCTGCCTGCCTGCAACGACGCGGGCGCCGCCCGCTCACCCAATCGACCTAACACGAAGCCCCTGATGAACGCCATTGCCGCTGTCAACGCCGTCTGCGTTCGTCACCGGCAAATCGCGGCATTGATTTCGATCCGATGCATTTACAGGATCCGAAAAGCGAGGGGGTTCGGACCTATTGCGATCTCAACCACGATGCTGCGACGGGTATGGCGACCCTGATGTAGCGGCAAGCTCGATCGCCGAGGCGCGGGCACTGGCAGGCGGAGGCGGGTGACGCGCATCGCAAGTTGCACGAAAAGGACTATGGGCTTCTGCTCGAACCGGTGCGGGTACTCCGGCCTTACGGGCCGGCGCGTGCTTCGGCGGTGGTGCAGAGGGCTCTCTCTCGAGCCGAGGTGGCGAGAAAGCCGCCTGTTCGCGGGTGTTTGCGCCATCTCAGCACGTTGGCTTTTTCTTCCTGCAACTGGGATTCCAGTGTTCGGAAGAGCGTGTCCTCGAAATGTTGCTCAAGCGCTCCTTGCGGTTTCGAAGCCGGCGCTTGCGACGACTCCGGCTTTTCCTGGATCTGAGTGGGCGCCTTTGTAAAGGTTGGGGTGGCGGCAGGAGGTTCCGCCAGGCGCTCGAGCAGGAATTCGATTTGCGGCAGATCGATGGACAGGGTGTCCAGCAGGGTGAGGGCTACGTCGCCCTGGCTGCCGGCGAGGGTGATGCCGAGGCTGCGGCGGAAGTGGTCGAGCGGCTCGGCGATGTCCGGCGGCAGGGCGCCGCGGTGGCGGATGAAGAGATCGTGGATTGCGCTGAAGGTGCCGAAGCCGCTGCGCGTGGCGGTGACATAGGCGGCGCGTTTCGCGGCGCCACCGGCAGGGGCGCGGTTGAGGGCGGCTGCCAGGGCTTGCAGATGACGGGTGAGGATTTCGCCGATGAGCGCTTCCATGTCGGTGAAGTGGCGCTGGAGCATGCGGGGGCTCAGCCGGGCCGCGACGGCGATGCTGCGAAGGCAGATCGCCTCGCGGCCGTGGGAGCAGATGAGGGTGCGTGCGATCCGGACGATGCGGTCGGCCCGGTCGGCCTCAAGGGCGGACGGCTCAGGGCGACAGCCCGGAATGTCGTCGGCCTGAGCGCGGAAGATGCGGTCTGGGATGTGCATGGCGAGTGGATGATAGGAAGGTATGCCTCGGCTGGGCAAGTGAATTCTTTGCGGAGTCGTATTGAGTAGGTTTTTCTTCGTTGGCCTTGAGCGTCGAGCTGCCAGAAAGTTGTCGCTCGGTTGTAACCTATAGGACGTGGGCGGCAGGCTCTGGGCGGCGTTTCATTGTATTGGGAAGAGGTGTCGGTCCTCGGGAATGGCACAACGGCCTGTCGGGGCCGCGTCGCGCAAATCGAAAATGGCTGACAATCTATCGCCGACGAACAGCCCGACGGCGGCAGACGATGAATGCCACCTGACTGAGACGGATGTGGTGGGAGGCATGGAGCCCATGAGCGTCTCTCGGGAAGTGTTACGCAATGGGCTTATAGAGGTGTTGGTTGAGGACGCGTAGCGACAACTACGTCTCGTGATGCTCCTTTGATTAGATCTGCGCATGGAGGACCATGAAAAAAGTAGTCCAAGTTGTCGATCTTGCCGACTGCCGCATCATTGGGAAGGCGTTCGAACGCGATGTTTGCTGGGTATCCGGAGTATTCGCTCGTTGGCGTTCCATAGAGTTTGTCCCGCACATTGTTGATGATGCGGTGACACCCTGAGTCCAGCTTGTCGGCATCCGGATCATGAGGGAACTTGTCGCTCAGAACACTGGAAACGAGGCCCGCACCTCTGCCCGTTTCGCCAACAGCAATCCGGCTCAGTCTACCGTCGATTGTCGAATTTTTCAAATGGACATGAGCAATATTTCCGTCCGGCAGGCCTATGAAATAGTCATTTGTGATTTCATATGTGCAGTCGGTAACGCCGGGCCCATAACACGCATGGCCATACTGCCCATCGAAGCCAGTGCGGTAGGTAATACGCGCATACCGGATTGCGGTGATCTGTTTATCGCCGAGCGAAAATTGCAGAGTGGCCCTGGCATTATAGACCAAGTGGACGGTGCTATGGTCAACCAGCAACCCGATTGCCGCCAGCATAGCATGCTGGCAGCCGACGCAGGTGGCAAGAGTTAGCCCGATGAGACATGCCTTGAGCTTATACATCGGAATGACCCTTGAGGTCGTTCAGTGACGCGTTTCGTGACCATAACGACACGTCGATGCATTCGCGGCAAGTGACATGCGATCGTTGATCGCGCGGTCCTTCCGTTTAGGCGTCGAAACTTGGCGACGCGACAAGGCCGCAGCGATTACTGCCGTGATAAATGTGAGTGGCATCCCTGCTACCAGCCCGATTACCCACGCTGCGATGCGCAAAGTGACAACGGGATGCTTAACGGATGCAGTGAGCACTTTTTATCCTCAAGCCCAAACCCAAGTCGCAAAAGTTTTTTGGTTCTTTTTTTCAAAAAAGAACTGCTTTCTTTCGAGTAGTAGGGCGCCTCTTGCCCGCCCCCCACCCCGCCCTCCCCCACAAGGGGGGAGGGAGAAGACAGTGGCTTTTCTGAGCACGAAGTTAGCGGGAGCTCAACACGATCTTTTAACGAATTCACGTTATTTGACGACGCGGATCTTGTCCTTGCCGTGGTTGGTCGGGTCCGGGAGGTAGGCGCCTGCTTCGAGGCAGCCCAGGAGGTAGCGGACGTGGATTTCGCCGATGCGCTGGCCTGGCACGAGGCGCGGCACTTCCGGCGGCGAAGGGCCGGCGATTTCCGCGGAAATGCGGCCGGCTGCCTTGGCGAGAGGGACGATTTCGAAGGGGGCGTGGAAGGCGGCCGAGGCGGGCATGACCATCGAGACGTCCAGGTCGGCTACTGACGGGACCGGGTTTTTCGGACGGAACAGGTGGCGGTCGCCTTTGCGGGCGGCTTCGGCGAGGGCGGTGACGGCTTCTACCAGGCGGTCGGTATCAGCGTCGGTTGTGCCTAGGCCGAAGACGGCGAGGATGTGGTCCACGTCGGCGAGGACGACGCTGACCCGGTGGTTGGCCTGCAGCCATTCGTCGGCCTGGAAGCCGGTGATGCCCAGGGAGCGGAGGGAGAGGACGACTTTGGTTTCGTCCATGTCGGCGGCGCCTGGGCCGCCGAGGATTTCTCGGCCGCGGACGAAGATGCCGGGGATGGCAGCGAGGCGTCGGCGCGCCTCCCCTGCCCTGGCGAGAACGGCGTTCCAGAGGGCCTCTCCGTCGCGCATCTGGCTGCGGCGGGCGGCATCTATGGAGGCGAGGATGGGGACTGAGGGGCTGGTGGTGCGGAAGGCTTCGAAGGCGAGGATGAAGCGGCCGGGGTCGACCAGCGCGCCGCTGACGACGACGACTGAGCCTTGGGCCATGGCGCCCATGGTCTTGTGGACGCTGGCAACCATGATATCGGCGCCCTGTCGGCTGGCTGGCTGAGGCAGGCCGCTGCAAAACGGGTGGGCGGCACCCCAGGCACTGTCCACCACGAGGGGGACGCCACGGGCGTGGCAGATGGCGGCCAAGGCCTCGATGTCGCTGGTGACGCCATAGAAGCTTGGGCTGACGATGACGACGGCCTTGGCGCCTGGGCAGGCGTCTAGCGCTTCGGTGAGGGTGGCGGGGTCTACGCCGTGCTCCATGTCGAGCTCGCGGTCCACGACGACGGGGAGGACGCGCAGATCGATGCCAGCGATGACGGCGGCGTTGAATTCGGCGCGGTGGGCATTGCGAGCGATGAGCACGGGCTCACCGGGGCCTGCGAGGGCGCTGATGGCGACCTGGAGCGCCTGGGTGGAGCCGCCGATGACGAAGCGGCAGAGGTCGCCGCCCCAAGCTTCGGCCGCGAGCGCCCAGGCTCGTTGCAGGACCTGAGCGGACTCGGAGCGGTCGTCGAGGCCCTTGGGGGTGAGGACGTCTGCCTCGAATGCGCGCTTGCCGAGTAGGGCCAGAACGTCGTCGTCGGCGCCTTGGCCCATGTTATGGCCTGGGCCGCCGAAGCCGGTGATGGGGTCGCGCTGAACGATCTCCAGCGCTTCGAGCACAGGTGCCTGATTTTGATTCATGTTGGTGATATGGCGAGAGCAGACGGGCCGCCAACGTGGCTGATGGTAACGTGAGATGTTCGCAATGTTGTGAGGAGGTTGCGTGATGATTGGTCGCGCAGCTGTGTGGTGGCGATTAAGGCGGCGCGGCCCATGTGCCCCGGATGGAAGAGAATACCGATAGCCCAACAACCGCTGCTTCAGCCTGCCCCTGGTCGCAAGAGGAGCGGGCGCTTTACCGCTCCAACGACATGGACCATCCGCTTTCAAGGCATTTTCAAAGCTTCATCGAGGAGCGCAACTTTCCGTGCGTTGGCGCTAAGGCGGCGCTCAAGGCGTCACGCATGGAGATCATGGTGGCGCGGGATATTACGTCGTCGTGGGACGATCTACGGATCTATCCGTCGCTGCTCGCGTTCGCGCGTGGTTACACGATGGATCCCGTGCTCTTTCAAAGTTTTGCAATTGTGTTTGATGGGCCGCTGGACCTGGATGAAGCAGCTTTCGAGCGGGCTTTGTGGGATCGGGTGCAGTCGTTGACGGACAAGGACGTGCACAGACAGCAACCGCGCGATATGCGTGTCAGCGCCGATCCTGCCGATCCACATTTTTCGTTGAGCTTCGGCGGGCAGGGGTTCTTCGTGGTTGGGTTGCATCCGCACGCAAGTCGGAAGGCGCGGCGCTTCGAGCGGCCTACGCTGGTGTTTAACCTCCATGACCAATTCGAGAAGCTTCGGGCGGATGGGCGTTATGAGAAGTTGAGAGAGCAGATCTTGTCGCGCGATTCGGCTTACTCGGGTGGGATCAATCCCATGCTGTCGCGGCATGGCGAGACCTCCGAAGCGAGGCAGTATAGCGGGCGTGCGGTGAACGACGACTGGGAGGCTTCTTTCGAGCGGCCTTCGCCACCGCAGTCGCAGCAGTCGTGATGATCGAGATACCGCCACGGTCGGGGACGGCGTTCACGCTCGATCGTGGACAGACCTTGACGATCGTCGATCCTCAGGGCGAGCAGGTGGCGGATCTGCTGGCGTTTTCGCGCACCGACACACGAGAGGTGATCTCTTCGGGGCGGACGCTGGATTACGCCGAGCGCCTGGTGCCGAAACTGGGAGATGCGATCTATTCCAACCGCAGCCGGGTGCTGATGCGGATCGTCGAGGATACGGTGGGGCGCCATGATTTTCTGCTGACACCTTGCTCGGTGGATACGTTCCGGATCATCTATGGCGACCAGAACCCGCATAGGGGTTGCTTTGGAAACCTGGTTGAGGCGCTCGCTCCTTTCGGGATCGATCCCGACCAGATACCGGTGACGTTTAACGTTTTCATGAATGTGGCGATCGATGAGGATGGTCGGCTGACGGTGAAGCCGCCTCTGAGCCGTGCGGGGGATCGGTTTTCGGTTCGGGCGGAGGAAGATTTGATCGTGGGGCTTACGGCTTGTTCGGCTTTGCAATCTAATAATGGGTCTTTTAAGCCGGTACATTATGAGGTTACGGGGTAGGAAGGAAGGTCTTCTTTTTTGAAAAAAAGAAGCAAAAAACTTCTGGGACTTAGGCCGAGCGTCCCCTCGATCTCGGTCCCAGGTCGCAAAAGTTTTTTGGTTCTTTTTTTTCAGAAAAGAACTGCTTGCTTTGAGGCAGGCCACTGGGACGGAGTGCCTCAATCGCGGCCGCTCCGTTCGGGAGCCTAAGGGCTCGCTTGAAGGTCCTGTATTTTACCGGCTGTGAATAGTGCTGCGCTGCTCAGTGCGTATTTTGCGCCTAGTTGAGTGAGATGTTGCTGATCGCCGTAAAGGGGCTCGCCTTTAACTTCGTAGGTGCAGGTAGCTCCGTCGCACAAAGTATTCGTTGGATTGATCAGGGTCGCGCCAGTCTTGAGCGCGACGTCTTGTAGAATATCCGAGGTCTTCCGGTCAGCTGCACTGATGGCGATATCCTCGGCCTCGCTGCCCTTCGTTAGATCCGAGCCGCCGAGCAGGTTGTTCAAGGCTAGGCGGAGTGGAATTGCGTTTGTCCGTAATGCGGACGGTGGATCGACTTGAAAGCGGGGCACGTCCACCATCAAGAATACACGCTTTCCTTTTGCCTTCAGCTCCGTCACTACCTCTTCCACTCCGATGCGCAGGTTCTGCCAGCTGTGAGCTGCATCTACGGTGGTTGGGTCGGCTCCAGCATTGACAAACTTTTCGCCCGCGCTCTCTTCTCCAAAGGGCGCAGACCAAAAACCAGCCAAGAGAACCGCGTGGATCTCTGGGGTGGATAGGACCAGTTGTAGTGCGCGGCGATTGAATGTGGCGCACTCGGAGGCGTGTGTCGGCCGAGCAGGGATGTTCCGTGTTATCAAACCGAGTTGGGGACAACTGGTTTTTGTGAAATCATCGACGGCCCATCCGGCTTGGGTAGCCTGTGATCGCAGGAAGGGAGCCAGTGCTGCCGCGTGACTATCGCCCATAACCGCTAGCCTCGGCACCGCATTGTCGCTACTTATGCAAGGAACGTCGTTCCGCGGCGTAATTTGCCTGTAGCTTGACAGACAAACATCCGTTGCCGCGTTGTGCATGGACGCATCGATACGCTGTGCCGATGGGTAACGCGTGGGCCAGCCGTTTGCCAGGCACAGGAGGAAGGCGGGAATGCAACACGCCGCCAGAGCGGCAGCATAACGCGAAAGAAGAGGTTTTACGCTCACCTTGGATCTTCTGAAAGGCTGCTCTACGGCAAAGTAAGTTGCTATGGCGAGCAGGAACGAGAGCAGCGCTATTGCTAGTCCAATGCGTAGGCTCAGAGTTCCGGCCATGCTGATCCTGGCGAAGCTCATCAATGGCCAGTGCCAGAGATACCAGGAATAAGAAACCCTTCCGATCCAAACGAGTGGTTTACTGGCCAGGACGCGCTGGTTCAGCCAACTGGACTGCGTTCCTAGGAAGAAGAGCGTAGCGAAACATGGCGCCAGGGCTGGGATACCAGGAAAGCCGGCCGCCGCGTGTATTCCGACGAGAGTCCATAGCAGCAAAAGTGCGGCCGCTATGCTGACGCATTCCAAAGCTGCACGATGCTGCAACGCTCGCGGTTTATAGCGCCCGTCGGTAATCAGTATGCCGCCGGCCACGCCGATGCCCAATTCCCAAGCGCGTGTGGGAAGGAGGTAGAACGCTGGCGTCGGGAAGTGGACAGATAGATAGACCGCAAGCAGGAACGACACCGCTGACATAGCGGCCAGGGGCCAGATTTCGCGCCCGGGAGAAAGCTTGATGATCAGAGCGAGCAGGAATGGAAAGGCAAGGTAGAACTGCTCTTCGACACCGAGCGACCAGGTCATGAGAAGAGGGTCGAGACCCGCGGCCGATGCGAAGTAGTTCGACTTCGTCACGGTGAACAGGATGTTCGAGGACGACGTCAATGATGACATTGCCTCGAGCGCGTAGTCCTTCAGTTCCTGGCCGGACAGCAGCAGGATTGCGGGGATATAGAAGAATCCGACAACCAATAGTAGTGCCGGGAGGATTCGTTTCGCTCTGGCGGCGTAGAATTTTCCGAGAGAAAATCGCCGCGTCGTCATTTCGAGGTGGACGTGGGATCCGATCAGGAACCCGGAGATGACGAAGAACATGTCCACGCCGGCGAAGCCGCCGGGGATGAGCGAGCCGCCTGCATGGAAAAGAACGACAGGGATGATCGCCAGGGCGCGCAGGCCGTCGATGTCCGGTCGATAAGAGCGCGCTTCTATCAACAGGCGAGACGAATCTATTTTTGACACATTTTTCTTCCCGACGGGAAGAATATGTCTTTAATTTTGAAGATCGTCTAGCGTTCGTGCGCGTAGCGCCCGGAAAATTGATCCACGGCACCATTTGACCAACAAATGAGATGATGAACCCTACTTGGTGGCGCCTTCCAAGCCGTCGCTTGTGTGGTGAAGCCGGCCTTCCCCAAGGATGCGGGCTTGCGACTGGCCCCGCGTGGTTTGTGGGATGAGGCTGAGGCCGCCGATTTGGCGGACGAAAATTTTTCTCCTTAGAGGGCTTGAAGGGGTCGGGTGCAAAAATTAGTTCGGCGACGTCGAGGCCTTTGGGATCGACGGGGCGCCGCGGAGGCGGCCGCTCAAACCATGTTGCTTGAGGAGAATGTGGTGATGAGGACTTACGATTTCACGCCGTTCTTTCGTTCCACGGTTGGGTTCGACCGGCTGTTCGACATGATCGACAATGGTACGCGCCCGGACTGGCCGCCTTACAACATCGAGAAGACCGGCGACCATCAGTATCGTATCAGCATGGCTATAGCGGGTTTCGGTCCGGACGAGATCGAGCTGGTGCAGCAGGGCAATGTGCTGCTCATTACGGGGCAGAAGAAGGCGGCCGAGCCGAAGCAGCAGGAGTTCCTGCACCAGGGGCTGGCGTTCCGGAATTTCAAGCAGAGCTTCAACCTTGCCGACCACGTCAAGGTGTCTTCTGCGAACCTGGTGAACGGACTGCTCTCTGTGGAGCTGGTGCGCGAGGTGCCGGAGCAGCTTAAGCCGCGGCGGATCGATGTCGGTTCACGCAATGTGACGGCGGAAAATCAGAACACAGTGCAGCATCTTTCGCTGGAGAACGTGGACGCGCGCCAGGCTGCTTAAGGCGAGCGCGTCATCAAGACAGTCTTAGCTTCCCGGCTTTTTGCGGGAAGCCCTTCGCTCGAGCACGGGGAGATTGGGGATGCAGAGGAGAGCTTCAGGCAGGCGGGCCGGCCGGGATCAGGGCTGGCGGTTTCGCCAGAGATACGATGATGACGACGATGATGATCCGCCGCCTTGCCCGGCGATGATCAACCGTCCCTCGGGCGGGCCACTCTCGGGGTCGGACGCGGCGGACGTCGAGTTGGCGCTTGCCGCTTAGGCGGCTCTCTATTGGGAGCTTGTTTGAGGGGCGGAGGAGACGTTGGCGGATCTCGCTACGCTCTTCCGCCCTATGGCTTGCTGCTCCAACAGCTCCGACGGCGCCCGGCTCCAGGTGCGCCGTCAGGAGGTCGATGCAGGCGTCTTGCCGTCCGCGAGCTTCACCGTGACGCCGCGGATACCGGCCCGGATGCGGAAGTCGATCTCGCGGTTGATGTTGCCGTTGGCTTGCACGCCGGTCTTCCAAGCGAATCCAGCGAGTTCGTGGCCAAGTGATCGAGAATGCGTTTCAGTGCTGAAATATTGTTTTCGTGTTCGGCGCTTTCTAGCGCGTCCTGGAGCACTTCGCGGATGTCGTCGGGACCAACGCGCTCCATCTGCCAATTCGGATAGAGACGCTCGCGCTTTTCCTCGCCCTGGTCCAGCGAGACGATATCGTAATGACGCGGATCGCCATGCAGGCTCGCGATCAGCTTGCGCACCGCATCAGCAGGCCCCTCGACCCATTGGAAGAAGACGCCGCTGCCGAAAACGAGCACGCCGGTGATGCCGCAGGTGAGATTGTGGCGTTGCGCCGCCTCGATGATGCGGTTGACCTCGGCGTCGTCCACGCCGTCGGCGGCACGGCTGCAATAGACGAACGTGTAAAGCGCGGGCGTGGTGGCGTCATCGTCAGGGTCGCCTGGAAAACCGGGTTCGTCGAACATGGGTTGGCTCGCTTCGTCTATGCCAGGCAGGCCGTGTCACACGGTTGGTGGAGGAAGGCCAGCGGCTGGGTGTGGGTTGGGGTTGCTTCCAGTTCCTGGCTGGCTAGGGGTGGGTCGAAGAGGCGGGTGGCGGCGGGGAAGGTTTGGAGGGACCAGGTGGTCCACGCGACGATTTGGACTGTCCGTTTTTGCTAGGCCTGTCCTCTCATGCCTAGCGTGGGTCACTCTTGGTCGGTGCCTTGCAAGGTGTCATAATGGTCGTTTTGCTCCAGTTGCAACGGCGGGTTTGATGTTCGACCGACTTATTCATGCGGACTGGAGCGTTACGGCTTCGAAGCGATGGATGGCTACGGCGGAGCGGTCGGCTACGGGCTGGGCCGTTGGAGCGCCGGAGTTGGTTGGGACGTCGGAGGCCTTGCTAAATCAGGCGTTCCAGAACGCCGCGGCGGGACGGCGGGTTCTGGCCGGATTCGATTTTCCGATTGGCGTGCCGACTGCGTTTGGCACCGTGACCGGCTTCGACGATTTCCGGCAGCTATTGCTTGGCATTGGAGAGGGCGCGTGGAGCGAGTTCTTCGAGGTGGCGAAGGTTCCGAGCGATATTGGGATCAGGCGACCGTTCTACCCGGCGGCATCTACGAAAGGCGTGTCGCGGGCGGAGTTGGTTGCGGGGTTGGGGGCGGGCAGCTTCGACGCGTTGCTTCGGGTTTGCGAGCGGCGGACTGAGCATCGGCAGGCGGCGTGCTCCTTGTTCTGGACGCTTGGGGGTAATCAGGTTGGCAAAGGCGCGTTGAGTGGCTGGCGCGAGATTGTGCGGCCAGCGCTTCAACGGGGCGCTTCGCTATGGCCGTTTGACGGGACGTTGGCAGAGCTCGCGAAGGCGCCGGGGGTGGTCGTCGCCGAGACTTATCCAGCGGAGGCTTATCGCATGGTGGGCGCGGGTTTTCTGCGCAGCGAGAGCAAGCGTCAGCAAGGTGACCGACTGAAGAAGAGTGATGCGGTGGTGCGCTGGGGTGCGCGCCATGAGGTCATCTTCAGCGATGATGCGCTCGCGGCACTCCGTGACGGATTTGGCTCGCGATCGGTCGGAGAGGACCGGTTTGATGCCTTTATGGGGCTTTTGAAGATGATCGAGGTGGTTGAGGGACGCCGGGCAGAACAGACGGAACGAGAAGAAGCGGCGGCGGGTTGGGAAGGCTGGATTTTAGGAAGGTAGCCGGACCGGCTTTTCATTGACAGATTGCGATCGCGGCACGGGCGATGCGTAGCACGGAAGCTTGGTTGGCAAGCAACCGGTTTGGGGTGATGCTGTATATGTGGGTACGCTTCGCTAACCCACCCTACGCTTGCTAGAAGGGCGGAACGGAAGGCAGGTCGTATAATAAACCGGGCCAAAGGCTTCTGCTGCTTATAAGCTGCAGGCGACGGGTGACACCGAGCTGAGTGCCTGGTGGAAAGTTCCGCTAGATAATGTATTCGTTGTTGACATCGCCAGTTTCCCACGCCTGCCAGGAAAGTCGACCTCATGGAATCATACGCGATTTGGAACAATAAGGGAGGGACTGGCAAGAGCACCATAACCTTCCACATTGCCTCCCGCTTTGCAGAGTTGAATCCAACTTCGCAATGTCTTGGTCGTGGATATGTGTCCACAAGCTAACAGTTCGATGTTGCTACTTGGAGGCGGAATTGAAGGTGAAGCCCAGCTTCTCACGCTTTGCTCACTAGCGAGCCCACACAGTGTGGTGGGTTATCTGAGCGACGCAATACTGAATAGAGTAACACCAGTACTCTCAAGTTACTCGATACAAGTTTCGACGATAAATAGTGCTATCCCGCCGAATCTTCATTTATTAAGCGGTGACGGCAATCTCGAATTGATGGCGCCAGCTATCAATGATGAGGCAAGTCGGACGCCCTTTCCCGGCCTCGCGGACCCTTGGGCTTGGGTTCATCAGATTTTCAGACGCATGGTTGATGGGCTTGATCAAAATAGCTGGACGGTCTTCTTTGATACCAACCCATCATTTGCCATATACACCGAGTTAGCTATCTGCGGAGCGAGCCGACTTCTTGTTCCGGTAAATGCTGACGACTCTTCTCGGGTAGCAGTGAAAGCTCTGTTCGCGTTATTGCACGGGACGACGCCGCCGCACCCGTTCTTTGGTAATTATACATTTGCTGCGAAAGCTGCGATGAGAAGTATGCAAATTCCGAAAGTTCATCTAGCAATCGGGAATAGGTTTACACAGTTCAAGGGCGCCGCGGCAGCTTTTGCAGCATTTTCGGAGGCAACGGCTGAGCAACTTTATGGTGAGTACATTTCAAATCCAAGCAGGTTTTCGCCTCGAGGCCACTGTGTTTCAACTAGAGATGACTTTTTAAATTCGTATGTTGGCGAATTACGCGACTTTAATACTGCTGGAGTGGTCGCAGCACATCATGGAACACCACTGTCAAAGATGAGGCAGGACTATTACTCAGTACACAATGACCCAGAGGTGAAGGTGAACAGAAGCCAACTTAATGTGGGCCTTGCTGCTGTTGATAGTGTTGTCAATCAGATCGATCCATAAGGGTGCGGAAATCTGCACTTCGATTGAAGACTGCATCTATGCTTTAGAGTGAACTATTAATAACATAAGGTCCGGTGCCTCATTGAGGTAAATCAGCGACTCGAGCTTTCTCACGTCAATTCGGTCTTAAGTGACGGGTCTGGGGACGAGTCCCCAGCGGGGTCCAGGGGCAGAGCCCCTGTGCCGCTTGGCTTGTCTGCTTCCGACGGTCCTACATCGCCAAGGCGAAAAGCGGGCTACGGCTTTTGAGGTCAGTCCGCGAGCAGCGCGGCGGAGTTGGAGGTCGGACCAGATGGTGGTGAGGGCGGCTACCAAATGGTCGATGTCGGCTTCGGTGTGGACTGGGGATGGGGTAATTCGCAAACGTTCGGTGCCGCGGGGGACGGTGGGGTAGTTGATGGGTTGGACGTAGATGTTGTGCTGTTCCATCAGCTGGTCGCTGATTTGTTTGCACAGCACGGCGTCGCCGACGATGACGGGGACGATGTGGCTGGGGTTCATCTGGTGGGGGATGCCGGCGGCGTCGAGGCGGCGGCGGAGGTGGGCGACGCGCTCCTGGTGGGCGGTGCGTTCTACCTGGCTTTGCTTGAGGTGGCGGATGCTGGCTAGCGCGCCGGCGGCTACGGCCGGCGGGAGGGCGGTGGTGAAGATGAAGCCGCTCGCGAAGCTTCTGACGAAGTCGATCAGCGGGGCTGAGCCGGTGATGTAGCCGCCGATGACGCCAAAGCCTTTGGCGAGGGTGCCTTCTATGACGGTGAGGCGGTCGGCCAGGCCTTCGCGTTCGGCGATGCCGCCGCCGTGGGGGCCGTAGAGGCCGACGGCGTGGACTTCGTCGAGGTAGGTCATGGCGTTGTGCTTGTCGGCGACGTCGCAGATTTCGGCGATGGGGGCGATGTCGCCGTCCATGGAGTAGATCGATTCGAACATGACGAGCTTGGGGGCGTCGCGGTCCAGCTGGGAGAGGCGGCGGTCGAGGTCTTCGGGGTCGTTGTGGTTGAAGATGACGATTTTCGCGCGGCTGTGCCTGGCCCCTTCGATCATGGAGGCGTGGTTTTTCGCGTCCGAGAAGATGGTGCAGCCTTCCATTCTCGAGGCGAGGGTGGAGAGGGCGGCCCAGTTGGACATGTAGCCGGAGTTGAAGAGGAGGGCGGCTTCCTTGCCGTGGAGGCCGGCGAGCTCTTCCTCTAGGAGGACGTGGTAGTGGTTGGTGCCGGAGATGTTGCGGGTGCCGCCGGCGCCGGCGCCGCAGGTGTCCAGCGCTTCGTGCATGGCGTTGATGACGGTGGGGTGCTGGCCCATGCCGAGGTAGTCGTTCGAGCACCAGACGGTGACTTCGTCGTCCCGGTTGCGGTCGGGGCGCATGTGGGTGGCGCGCGGGAAGCTGCCGGCCTGGCGCTGAAGGTTGGCGAAGACGCGGTAGTTGCCGGCGGTGCGTAGGCCGTCGAGTTCCTGGCGGAAGAAGTTCTCGTAGTCCATGGCGCTGCGTCTCCTTGGGCTTCTATGGGGATTTGTATGGGTCTGGGGGCAGGTTCAGGCAACAGCGGGTTGTGGGTCCTGGTCGCCGCTGCACGCATGGGGGCGGTGTTCGTGGACGATGGCGTGAGTGGGGGTGCGGCCCTGCTGCTGGAGCCACCAGCCCCAGATACGGGCGAATGGGAGGGGGAGGACGAGGAACCAGTGCTCGATGACGCCGAGGGCGAGCATGGTGATGAGGAAGGTCAGGCCGACCGACTGGAAGCGGGTTTGCGCCTCGCCAGCGTGGGCGACGAGGATGGCCGTGATCCAGGTGCCCAGCACGATGGAGACCGGAAACAGGGCGTTCATCGGGCGGCGTTTCATGAAGCTTTTCAGGAACATCAGGTGGGCGGGGAGAAATTCCTCGTTGAGGTTACGCACGCCCAGGAAGACGTTCAGCTTGGCGGACTGGCGCATGCCCCAGAGGATCATGAAGGTCCATAGGCCGACCTGGTTGGGGGCGCCGAGGGTGGCCCAGAGGACGGCGACGGCGGAGATGATGATGGCCAGCTCATGGTCGAGGCAGGCCTGGATGCCGTGGCCGAAGTGGGCCCAGCCGCCGCAGCCGTGCGGGCAGGCGGTGCGCCGCGGGCCGGTGAGGAGGCCCATGAAGAAGGCCATTTCGTGCCAGCCCCAGACGAGAACGCCGCAGGTGAAGGCGGTGTAGGCGGCGGCCGGGGTGGCCAGGCCGCTGCTGACGTGGAGGCGGTAGAGGGCGGCGGCCGCGATGAGGGAGCCGCCCGCCATGCTCCAGCGGAAGGTGCGTGGCGGCAGGTTGTTCAGATAGACGATGACGCCTGTGCTGAACCACCAGACGGCGAGCGCGAAGGCGGCTGGCGTGACGTAAAGGGCCATCTGGCGGGTCGGCTCGTTCTTACCAGGCGAGTGCCATGCGGACGCGGCTGGGCAGGGCGTTGCGCTTGGTGGGAAGCAGGTAGAGGCGGATGAAGGTGGCGCCTGCCTGTGCGGTCAGCGCATAGGATTTCAGCGCGCCGACGATGCCGCCCTGCTCGCGCGCGGCTTTCTTGGATTTGGTGATTTCCCACAGCCGGTCGAAGCCTTTTGCGAAAGCCGGGTTGTCGAGGTCGAGTTCGACCGGGAAGACCTGGCGGCAGATCTGGCTGGTAATGCGGAAGACCTTGAAGTCGTATTCGGTGGGGTCGACGCCGAGGGCCGCGTGGAAGACGGGCCGGGCGTGGTCACGCACATACATCGTGGCGAAGACGGCGAGGAGGAAGAAGCGGATCCAGAGTTTGTTGACGCCGCTGAGGAGTTTCGGATTGGCGCGCATGAGGAGAGCGAAGGCTTCGCCGTGGCGGAACTCGTCCGCGCACCAGTTTTCGAACCAGCGGAAGATGGGGTGGAATTCGCGGTCCGGATGCGCCTGCAAATGGCGGAAGATGGAGATGTAGCGGGCGTAGCCGATCTTCTCTGAGAGGTAGGTGGCGTAGAAGATGAACTTGGGTTGGAAGTAGGTGTATTTCTTGGTTTTGGTGAGGAAGCTGAGGTCGACGCCGACGCCAAAATCCTTGAGCACGTCGTTGATGAAGCCGGCGTGGCGGGCTTCGTCGCGTGTCATGAGGGAGAAGAGGTCGTGTATGTCGCCTTCGGCGATGCGCTTCTTGATTTCGGCGTAGAGGACGCAGCCGGAGAATTCGGCGGTGACCGAGCTGACCAGGAAATCCATGAATTCCGCGCGCAGGTCGGGCGGCATGGTGGAGAGGTCGCGGTCGAAGAGTTCGTTGCGGGTGAAATGGGTTTTGTTGGTGTCGCGCTTGAGTTCGGCGATGAGCTCGTCCCATTCGGCGCGCACGGGGGAGATGTCGATCTTCTCCATGGCGGCGAAGTCGGTGGTGTAGAAGCGCGGGCTGAGGACCGTGTCCTGCTGGGCTAGGCGCGTGCTCTCGTTCATGGAGGCGGCGCGTTGCGCCGTGGCATTCATCGAGCTTGCACGCTCTGCGAGCGGGATGGCGGGGCGGGTTGCGGCGTTCATGTGGCGCTCCTTGCCGAATTCAGGGCCCATTGGGGTGCGGCCGAGGGGATTGGGTTAGCGCGGGGATATTTCGGTTGGCGATCGGCTTCGTCCAGGGGCTGGAAGCCGACTTCGAAGAGTTCGGTGAGTTCGAAAAGCTGGGCGATCTTGGTCCAGAGGCGCGGGAGGGCGCCGGCGCGGGTGACTGTGGCGGTGCTGCGGAAGATCAGGTGTTCGCCGAAATCGACGTGGCCAGGGAGGCCATGGACGAGGACGGTGTCGCCCGGGCGTATATCGATGCCGTCAGGCACGGCGTGCGCGTGGAAGCTGCGCTGGGTCTGCTCGATGTCGATGTCGCAGGCGACTTCGATCGTTTCTGGGGCGAACAGGCTCATGACGCGTAGAGCGCCGGGGAGAGCAGCTGGCCGAAAACGGCTTCGTTGGTTTGGCCAAAGGATTCCACGTCCACATAGCGGCCGGTGGAAGGGTCCTTGAGGATCAGCCGGCCGTCCGACCAGGAGGAGAGCTGGAAGGGCTGGATTTCGCCAATGTGGTCCATCTTGCGTGTGCGGGCGAAGCCGCGGAGGGTGCCGCGCAGGAAGCCGCTTTGGCCGGTCATGACTGCAATGGTTTTGTTGTTCTCGGCGTTGATGACGAGGACGGCGCCATCCGCGCGGTCTTCGAAACGGAGGGTGCGTTCGGCGACGAGGGTGGCGGTGGGCTGCATGGCCCCTGCCCCTTCGTGGTGCGCGGCGAAGGTGCCCAGGACGGCTACGACGAGAATGCTTCCCGCCACCATCAGGGGGAAACGCGAGAAGTGGCTGGGTCTTATGGCGCGTTCGGTGTGCATGGGAGGCACTCGTTCTAGGCCGCCGCTGCGGCCGGCATTTGCACCGTAGCACCCGCTGGCTGCGACGCAACGGCGTTGCGTGCCGAGACAGGCATTTCAGCGGAAGCAGCCAGGGCGCGGGAAAGGATCTGCGCGACGGAAGCGGCGTCCTTGATGCCGCGCAGCATCGGCTCGGGGTTGCGCATGCGCCAGGGGCGGGCGTTCGGCCAGACGGCGAGAAGAGCGACCTTGCTGCCATCCGTCAGGGTGACGGGGATGTCGCCGCTGCCGTCAGCGTTCGTCGAGAGCGCGGCGGACGCGATGCGCGCGTAGGGCAGGTTGATGGACATGGGGAATGCCACGCCATGGTGCAGAACGATGCGGCGGGTGGTGATGGTGTAGATTGTTGTGCGCTGCAGCAGGAGTGCGTAGATCACCATGAGGACGAGAGGCACGAGCGCCACGCCGCTCATGCGCAGGACGGACAGGCCGACCTCGCCGACATTGTCGCCGTTGCGCAGGTAGCTGGCGGCGCACCAGGCGATGATAATGGCAAAATAGGCGGCGACCGCACGGATGTGGAACATGCTGCGCAGGAGCGTGCGCCAGGAGGGTGAGCCCTGCCATAGAAGGCGCTCGCCTGCGGGCAGCCTGCCTGGGAGTCCCTTGCTCATTGCTTCTGTTCCTCTTTGTTGTGCTTGTGACTCTCAGCAAGCAGTTCTTTTTTGAAAAAAAGAACCAAAAAACTTCTGCGACTTTGGGCTGGGCTTGTGGAGGTGCTGACCCTAAGGATCCAAAAGTTTTTTGCTTCTTTTTTTCAAAAAAGAAGGCCTTCCTTCCTTACAACAACGGCATCGACCGCTGCGGCGTCGCGTAAAGCATTCCGGCCCCGAAGTATCCGGTAATGCGCTCCTCTTCCTGCATGGTGATCGTTTCGGGGTGGCTCAGAGCAGGCACTTCGGCAAATTGCCCGCCCAGGATGGACCCGGTGCTCACCTCGTTACGCTTGGCGCTGATCTTGGCGAAGTTCATCGGCAGGAGGACGTGGTGGCCGCCGAAGACGGCATCGAGTTCCACTTCGAGGTAGCGGACGACGATTTCCGAGCGGTCGATCCAGGCGTCGACTACGGTTCCTGCAATCACCTTGTCTGCGCCAACGACGGCCATGCCGCGCGGGTCTGGATCTTCCCAGGCGAGGAAGAAATCGGCCGCGGCGCGCAGCGGAACGATCTTGGCGAGGTTGTCTTCGAAGGTGAGTTCGGGGCTGTCCGGGCGGTGGGCGTAGGAGCCTGGGCCCATGTTTGCCAGCATGGGGTTGCCGATGGGGTCCAGCGGAGCGCCGGGGAAGCTCGCGGAGGGCGTTCCGTTGGGGATTTCGGGTGCTTCGTCGCGCGGCGCGTAGCGGACGGAGCCATCCTGCATCAGGAAGGTTTTGGGTTGCGGCATGGCTGGGAAGCCTTCGACGTTCACCGAGTGATCGGTGATCAGCGGGTAGCCTTCGCGCTTGCCTTCGCGGTGAAGCCACAGCACGAGGACGGCGAAGAAACCCCAGAAGACGTAGAGCGCGAGCTGCGCGACGTCGATGTAGCCGGTAATGGCGCCGGTTTGCATCGTTTCAACCTTTCACTGCGAAGATGGCGTTTTCGGAATAGTTGTGACGCTGGCTGGTTCGCACCAAGGGGCCGACCGCTGCCAGGGTGGCGAACAGCAGGCCGATTTCGATGAGATAGACCGCGCAATAGCCGGTGGCGGGGTTGACGAGTTCGGGGCCGAATGCGCCGCGGTTGGCAAAGCTCGCGACAGCGTCTCGAATCAAGCCGCCTGATGCGACGGCGATGCCGGCGGCGGAGGCTTGCACGGCGCCCCAGATGCCGAGGGCGAGACCGATCTGGCCGCGGCCGGCGATGGCCATGGCCGCGGTGAGCGTGCAGTGCGCGAAGAGGCCGGCGCCGAAGCCGATCAGGGCGACGCCTGTTGCGAACAGGGGGATCGAGGAGAAGGGGGCGGCGAAGACCAAGGCGGTGAAGGCGGCGAGGCCTGCGAGTGCGCCGACAGCGGAGAGGCGGTAGGGATCGCGGCCTTGCGACAGGAGGTTTGCTGCGAGTCCGAAACCCAGCAGGCCGCCGACTGCGAGAAGGGCGGTGAGTGCCGTGGTGGAGCCGACTGTGAGGTGAAGGACCTGGCCGCCGTAGGGCTCCAGCAGAATGTCCTGCATGCTGAACGCAACTGTGCCGAAGCCGAGGGCGATCAGGCGACGGCGGGAGCGGCCGCCCTGGTCGAACTCGCGCCAGGATTCGGCGAAGGTGGGGCGGGGGGTGTCCTTGCGAGTCAGGGAAGGATCACGCGCTTCCTGTTTCCACAATGCAACGCCGTTCAGCACCATGGTGATGACGGCCGCACCCTGAATGGCCTGGATGAGTTTCACCTCGGTGAAGTGGCGGAGGATGAAGCCGAACCACAGGGCGCTGGCGATCATGCCGAGGAGCAGCATCATGCAGAGCAGGGCTACGACTTTCGGGTGCTTCTCGACCGGCGCCAGGTCGGTTGCGAGTGCCAGGCCGACGGTTTGCACGGTGTGAAGGCCTGCGCCGACGAGGAGGAAGGCAAGCGCCGCGGCGATGCGGCCGACGAAGATCGGGCCCGTGGTATCGCCGGAGAGGATGATGAGGGCGAATGGCATGATGGCGAAACCGCCAAACTGCAGCAGCGTGCCGAACCAGAGATAGGGGACGCGGCGCCAGCCCAGGACGGAGCGATGGTTATCGGATTTGAAGCCGACGACTGCGCGGAACGGAGCGAAGACCAGCGGCAGGGCGACCATGACGGCAACGAGCCAGGCTGGAACGCCAAGCTCCACGATCATGACACGGTTGAGCGTGCCGATGATGAGAACGGCCGCCATGCCGACGGAGACCTGGAAGAGCGACAGGCGAAGCAGGCGGCCCCAGGGGAGTTCCTCGGTCGCTGCATCGGCGAAGGGCAGGAAAGTGGGGCCGATGGATGCCCATTTCGACGCGAGTTTTGCGTTGAGGGCTTTCGCGCGGCTTACGGAGACGGCGCTCATGCGCGCACCAATTCCATGGCTTGCGAGATGTAGAAGCCGCTGGAGACGCGCTCGCTGCGGCAGAGGCGCCAATCGGACATCGCAGGATCCTTCTGCAAGCGTCGCGACAGGCCTTTGGGGCTGATGGGCTCAATGGCAGGTGCGTGGTCGCCGCGCGGAACGAAGCGGCCGGCGGCGTGCATGATGGTGAGAAGCGTGGTGCGGGGGGCTACCGTGAAGAGCACGCCGCGCTCCGTGCGTGCAGAGAGTGTCGCGATGGCGCGCGCGAGATCGGGGGCGCGGTAGTGGATGACGGAGTCCATGGCGACGGCGTAGTCGAAGCGCCCTGCCCCGGCTTCGGTCATGTCGCCGACGAGGAATTCGATGCTGCCGTCACCGAGATCGCGTGGCGTGCGCTCGCGCGCGAGGTTGACAAGGGTGGCGGAGAGGTCGGTGGCGGTGACTTTGGCGCCGCGCCTGGCGGCTTCTACGGCGAGGGCGCCAGTGCCGCAGCCTGCGTCCAGCAGATGCAAGCCGCGCATGTCCTGCGGCAACCAGGAGAGCAGAAGTGCGCGCATGCGGTCGCGGCCGGCGCGGACGGTGGCGCGTATGCCGCTGACCGGTGCGTCGGACGTGAGGCGCGCCCAGGCTTCGACTGCTGTGCGGTCGAAGTAGGTTTCGAGTTCGCCGCGCCTGGCGATGTAGCTGGCCGTGCTCATCACTCGTATCCGAGAAGCTCGAAGATGTCGCGGTCCTTCAGCGGCGTTCCTGTGAGCGGCTGTGTTCCGGCCCAAAGCGATGCTGCCAGGCGCAGATACTCGAGTTTGACTTTCTCGAGCTCGGGCGAGCTTTCCATTTCGAACAGAGTGGATTTCTTCAGGCGGCTGCGGCGGATGACGTCGAGGTCCGGGAAGTGGGCGAGAGTCGAGAGGCCGGTGGCTTCGTTGTAGCGGTCGACCTGGTCGGTGGCGGCGCTGCGGTTGCAGATGACTCCGCCGAGACGGACGTTGTAGTTCTTCGATTTGGCTGCGATGGCGGCGACGATGCGGTTCATAGCGAAGATGCTGTCGAAATCGTT
The DNA here is from genome assembly GCA_965198825.1 of Acetobacteraceae bacterium. Classification (GTDB taxonomy): domain Bacteria; phylum Pseudomonadota; class Alphaproteobacteria; order Acetobacterales; family Acetobacteraceae; genus BOG-908. The sequence goes on from CBDAQB010000003.1 coordinate 2,140,724, forward strand.
GGCGGCGACGATGAGCGCGCGGTCGGCGTGCTGAAGGGGGGCGGCGAAACCGCCGCAGACGACGTCGCCCAGAACATCGAAGATCACGACGTCGGTTTCTTCGAGGAGGTGGTGCTCCTTGAGGAGTTTGACCGTCTGGCCGACGACATAGCCGCCGCAGCCGGTGCCTGCAGGTGGGCCGCCTGCTTCGACGCACATGACGCCGTTGTAGCCCTGAAAGACGAAATCCTCCACGCGCAGTTCTTCGGAGTGGAAATTCACTGTCTCCAGCACGTCTATGACCGTGGGCTGAAGCTGCTTGGTGAGCGTGAACGTCGAATCATGCTTGGGGTCGCAGCCGATCTGCAGGACGCGCTTGCCGAGCTTGCTGAAGGCGACAGACAAATTCGAGGAGGTCGTGCTCTTGCCTATGCCGCCTTTGCCGTAAACGGCGAAGACCTTCGCTGTGCCGATCTTCAGGTTTGGATCGAGCTGGACCTGCACACTGCCCTCACCATCGCCTCTTTTGGGCAACAGATTGTTGCGTGGCTTGTCAGTCAGTGAGGGCCGGGCCAGGGTGTCGGTCGTCATGCGGCCATCTCCACGGTAATGCCTTCGAGCCGGTCTTCGAGTTCTTCACCGGCGCGTCGCAGGGCTTGCAAGGTCGCGTCGTCGGGCGACCAGTAGTTTCTCTCATGCGCCTCTATGAGGCGGTTCGCGATCTTGGCGGATGCCTTCGGATTCAGCTTGGCGATACGCTCGCGCATATCGTCGTCCAGCACGTAGGTTTCCGCAAGCTGTTGATAGACCCAGGGAGAAACTTCTCCCGTGGTGGCTGACCAACCAAGGGTGTTGGTGACGTGGGCGTCGATTTCGCGAACACCTTCGTAGCCGTGCTTGAGCAATCCCTCATACCATTTCGGGTTAAGGGCGCGCGTGCGTGTCTCGAGCGAAACCTGCTCGTTGAGCGTGCGCACGACGCCGTCGCCGCGTGTCTGGTCGCCGATGTAGACGGAAGCGGCGGTGCCGCCGCGGGCGCGGCGTACGGCGCGGGTGATGCCGCCAAGCGTATCGAAGTAGTGATCGACGGTGGTGACGCCTAGTTCGATGCTGTCGAGGTTCTGGTAGGTGATGTCCACGCTTGCCAGGACATGGCCGAGGATCGTGGGCTGCTTTTGCGGAACGCCGTCCATGCCGTAGGCAAAGCCCTTGCGCGCGACATAGGCATCGGCGAGTTCGTCCTCATCGTTCCAGACGCCGGCGCCAACCATCTGGTTGACGTTCGAGCCGTAGGCGCCGTCTGCGTTTCCAAATACGCGAAGGGCGGCTTGCGCCATGTCGCCGCCGTGCTGTGCGAGGTATTGCAAGGCGTGGCGGCGAATGTGGTTTTGCGAAAGCGGCTCGTCGGCGTTCGCCGCCATGAGCGCTGCTTCCGCGAGAAGTTTGGTTTGCAGCGGGAGCAGGTCGCGAAAAATGCCAGACAGGGTCAGCACAACATCGACGCGCGGGCGGCCGAGTTCCTCGAGGGGAATGAGGCGGGCGCCTGAGAGGCGGCCGTAGGAGTCGAAGCGCGGGGCGGCGCCCATCAGCCAGAGCGCCTGGGCGATCGGGCCGCCTTCGGATTTGAGGTTATCGGTTCCCCAGAGGACCATGGCCACGGTTTCGGGAATCTTGTTGCCGTCCAAGGCGTGGCGGGCGAGCAGGCGGTCGGCCTGGCGGGCGCCGTCCTGGCAGGCGAAGACGCTTGGGAGGCGGAAGGGGTCGAAGCCGTGCAGGTTCCGGCCAGTCGGCAGCACATCCATGGTCCGGATGAGGTCGCCGCCTGGAGCGGGACGGACATAGCCGCCGTCCAGTGCGTGGATGATGGCGGGGAGTTCGTGATCTTCGGACAGCAGCTTGTCCATGGCCGTGCGCTGTTCCGGGTCGGCGATACCAGCGGCGTCCAGCATGGCGGCGCGCTGCGCGGCATCGGGCGGCGCGCCGATGACGTGCAGGCCGTCCGGGATGAGGGTGTATTCGAGTTCCAGAAGTGCGTTCGCCAGTCGTGCGATTTGGGATTCCACGTCGCCGGACCAGGCGGGTTCTGCCTGGGCGAGATCGACCGTGGCAGCCTGCGCCTGAATGAGGGCCGCGAGGTGTTCGCGTTGCTCGGCTTCGACTTCCGGCTCAAGGCCGCGCCAGCGGTCCAGAGAGGATTTCAGTTCGAGAAGGCCGCGGTAGAGGCCGGCGTTTGCGACCGCGGGCGTGAGATAGCTGATGAGCACGGCGCCGGCGCGGCGCTTGGCAATCATGCCCTCGGACGGATTGTTCGAGGCGTAGAAGTTGAAGTTGGGTACGTCGCCGATGAGGCGGTCGGGCCAGCAGGCTTCAGAGAGGCCGGCCTGCTTGCCTGGCATGAACTCGAGCGCGCCATGTGTGCCGAAGTGAAGCACGGCGTTCGCTGCGAAATCCTCTCGTATCCAGCGATAGAAGGCGGCGAAGGCGTGTGTCGGCGCGAAGCCGCTTTCGAAGAGGAGACGCATCGGATCGCCTTCATAGCCGAAGGCGGGCTGCAGTCCGACGAACACATTGCCGAACTGGGCACCGAGAATGAAGATGTCGCGGCCGTTCGTCTGGTGGCGGCCCGGCGCGGGGCCCCAGGCCTTCTCGATATCGCCAAGCCAACTCTGGTGGCGGACGTGGTGATCCGCGGAGACACGCGCGGCGACGTTGGCGTCGGTGCCGTGGATTTCGGCATTGCCTTCGAGCAACGTCGTGCGAAGCGCGTCCACTGACTCTGGAACTTCGACGCTGTAGCCGGAGGCTTCGAGGGCGCGCAGCGTGTTGAGAAGAGAGTCGAAGACGGCGAGGTAGGCGGCGGTGCCTGCGGCGCCGGCGTTCGGCGGGAAGTTGAAGAGAACGGCGGCAATCTTGCGGTTCGCGCGCGCAGTGCGGCGCAGTGTGGCGAGGCGCAGCACGCGGTCGGCGAGCGTGGCGGCACGTTCGGCATGCGAAACCATGCGGCGCGCGCAGGTGCCTTCGCAACCGGGGCAAGGGCTGGCGGTTTGCGCACGCCCGCAGCGGCCGCCGAACGTCATGGGCAGCATGCCGCCGTCGAGCTCCGGGATGGCGACCATCATGGTGGCTTCGATGGGGAGCAGGCCTCGCGCGTTGCCCTGCCATTGCTCGACGGACTGGAATTCGACCGGATGGGCGGTGATGTACGGGACGTCGAGGCGGGCGAGGAGCGCTTCGGCCGCACGGCTGTCGTTGTAGGCGGGGCCTCCCACCAATGAGAAGCCGGTCAGCGAAATGACGGCGTCCACGGCAGCGATGTCGTTTTCGAAGAAGAAGCGTTCGATGGCGGGACGGGCGTCGAGTCCGCTCGAGAAGACGGGTATGACTCGCAGGCCGCGCGCTTCGAGGGCCGTGATGACTCCGTCGTAGTGCGCGGCGTTGCCGGAGAGGATGTAGGAGCGGAGCAGGATGAGGCCGACTGTGCCCGCCTTGCCGCCGCGCGGCAGGCCGCTCGTGGACTCGGCGACCTTGCCTGGAAGCTTGGGATGATAGAGGCCGACGTCCGGATAGATCAGAGGTGCGGCGGCGCGGACGCTGGTGCGCATGTGGAGGCGCGGACCATCGGCGAAGCGCTCGACCATCATGCGCATCAGGTTGCCGAGGTTTTCTTCTGAACCAGCCAGCCAGTATTGCAAGGCGAGGAAATAGGTGCGGACGTCCTGCGCGGTGCCGGGAATGAATTTCATCAGCTTCGGCAGGCGCCGAAGCATCTTCATCTGCGCGTGGCCTGCGGCCGCCGCCCCTGCGCCTGGCTTGCCGCCACGCATTTTCTTCAGGAGGCCCATGGCGCCGGTGGGTTCGCGCGCCATGTCGAAGCGGCCCATGCGCGTGAGGCGCGTGACTTCGGCGGCCGACATGCAGCAGAGCATGGCGTCGCAATTCTCACGGCGCGCGGCGAGTGCTGGCTGAACGGCCTTGATATGGTCTTCGAGGAAAAGCATCGTCGCAATGACGATATCGCCGCGGGAGATGTCCTCCCGGCAGGCTTGCAGTGCGGCCGGGTCGCTGCCCCAGACGTCGGCGGGGTGGACGGCGAGTTCGAAGCCTGGCAGCGCCCGCTTGATGTCGCCGGCGGCACGCGCGGCGGCGCCTGCGAGGTTGCTGTCCATGGTGACGATCACCATGCGCAAAGGCGCGGCACCGTCGCGCAAGATGGGATCAGCGGCCAAAGTGGGCTTTTGCATCATAAAGCGTGTCCACTGTGATCGTCATGATAGCGTGGTCGGCGGCGTATTTCTCTGTGTTCCGGCGCGCCTTGCCCCTGACGAAGAAGGGGATCTTGCCGAGTTCCTTTTCGGCGTCGCGGCACCAGGTGACGGCGGCCTTTTCCAGCACCAGGACTTCGTCTTCGGCGCTTGCTTGTTGTTCCACGTCGGAAATTTCGCGTAGTGCGCGATGCTCGGATGTCGCGCCGAGATGGGAAGGCGCTGCGCCGTCGGCGAACTCGAAATCATCGCGGAACATGGTGATCAGATGTTCCTCGAGGCCCATCATGAGCGGGTGGACCCAAGTATCGAAGATGACGTTCGCGCCTTCGAAACCCATTTGCGGCGAGAAGCGCGCAGGGAAGTCCTGCACGTGTATGGGAGCGGAGATGACCGCGCAGGCGATGCCCAGGCGCTTGGCTATGTGGCGTTCCATCTGCGTGCCGAGAACCAGTTCCGGGCGCAGTTCGGCGACTCGTGCCTCGACTTCGAGATAGTCGTCAGTGACGAGGGCTTCGACGTTGTAAAGCTTGGCGGCCTCGCGGACTTCGCGTGCGAATTCGCGGCTATAGGTTCCGATGCCGACGACTGTAAAACCCATCTCCTGGGCGGCGATGCGGGCGGCGGCAATGGCGTGGGTGGCGTCGCCGAACACGAAAACCCGTTTTCCGGTCAAGTAAGTCGAGTCGACGGAGCGGGAATACCAGGGGAGATTGCTCGACGCTTCAGCGAGGATGGAGGTGGCGTCGATGCCGGCGAGTGTCGCCACCTCGGCAATGAAGTCGCGCGTGGCGCCTATGCCGATCGGAACGGTCTTGGTGGATTTCTGGCCGAAGCTGCGCTGCAGCCAGGCGGCGGCCTGGCCTGCGACTTCGGGGTAGAGGACGACGTTGAAATCGGCGTCGCCGAGGCGTGCGATATCGGCCGGCGTGGCGCCCAGCGGGGCGGCGACGTTCACATCGATGCCGAGGCGCGCGAGAAGATTGGTGATTTCACGCGTATCGTCGCGGTGGCGGAAGCCGAGGGCGGAAGCGCCCAGCACGTTGCAGCGCGGACGGACGCCGGCGGCGCGCTCGGGGCGAACGGTGCCGGGGGGCGGCACGGAGGGGCCGGCGAGAGCGCGGACGATTTGGTAGAAAGTCTCGGCGGCGCCCCAGTTTTCCTTTTTCTGGTAGGCAGGAAGCTCGAGCGCAATGACGGGGATCGGCATGTTCAGGGCGCGTGCGAGTCCGCCCGGGTCGTCCTGGATGAGTTCCGCTGTGCAGGAGGCGCCTACCAGCATGGCTTGTGGCGCGAAGCGTTCGTAGGCGCCTTGGACTGCATCCTTGAAGAGTTGTGCCGTATCGCCGCCGAGGTCGCGCGCCTGGAAGGTGGTGTAGGTAACGGGCGGGCGCTTGCGCAGGCGCTCGATCATGGTGAAGAGCAGGTCGGCGTAGGTGTCGCCCTGCGGCGCATGCAGGACGTAATGAATGTCCTCCATGGCGGTGGCGATACGCATGGCGCCTACGTGCGGCGGGCCTTCGTAGGTCCAGAGGGTGAGCTGCATGGCTAGATCTTCAGCCGCGTGCGGCGGACCAGAGGGCGGGCGAAAAGTTCGGCGAGGTCGCCTGCCTGGTCAAAGCCCTGGATGGGTGTGAACAGCAGCTCGATCGACCATTTGGTCGAAAGCCCCTCATATTCCAGCGGATTCGCGAGACCGAGTCCGCACACGGTGAGGTCGGGGCGTTCGGCGCGGCAGCGGTCTAGCTGGCGTTCGACGTCCTGGCCTTCGCTGAGCTGCACGCCTTCGGGGAGCAAGGCGAGTTCTTCGGCCAGGTGCTGGCGGTGCAAATAGGGAGTGCCGACTTCGACCAGGCTCATGCCGAGTTCGCGCGAAAGGAAGCGCGCGAGCGGGATTTCGAGCTGGCTGTCAGGGAAAAAGAAGATGCGGCGGCCGGCGAGTTCGTCGCGGTAGCGCGCAATGGATTTTTCCGCGCGGGCGCGTGGCGTTGCGATGGCCGTTTCCACTGCGGAAGCGGGGATGCCGAAAGCCTTTGCTGCCGCCTGAAGCCATTTGGTCGTGCCCTCGACGCCCAGGGGGAATGGCGCGGGAATACGGGTGGCGCCACGCTGCTCGAGCGCCCGCGCCGTGTCTGCCAGGAATGGCTGGGCGAGCAGATAATGCGTGTTGGCGCCAACCGCCGGCAGGTCGATGGAGCGGCGCGGCGGCATGAAACGCACATCGGGTATGCCGATGGCGTTCAGCAGGCGGGTGAGTTGGTCCTCCACGACTTCGGCCAGTGCGCCGACAACGAGAAGCTCCTTGGCCGCGGACGTCTGTTGCGGAAGGATCGGCACTAGCGAGGCGAGGCAGGCGTCTTCGCCCTGGGTAAAAGTGGTTTCGATGCCGCTGCCTGAATAGTTCAGGACTCGCACTTGCGGGGCGTAGGTGGCGGAAAGGCGTTCGGCGGCGCGGGAGAGATCGAGCTTGATGACTTCCGAGGGGCAGGAGCCGACCAGGAAAAGCATGCGGATTTCCGGGCGGCGCGAGAGGAGTTGCTGGACCACGCGGTCGAGTTCGTCATTGGCGTCGGCGAGGCCGGCGAGATCGCGCTCGTCGATGATGGCGGTGGCGAAGCGCGGTTCGGCGAAGATCATGACGCCGGCTGCGGATTGGATGAGGTGGGCGCAGGTGCGGGAGCCCACGACGAGGAAAAAGGCGTCCTGAATCTTGCGGTGCAGCCAGATGATGCCGGTGAGGCCGCAGAAGACTTCGCGCTGGCCGCGTTCGCGAATGACCGGGCGATCGGTGCAGCCTTGCAGGTTCGTGGTGACCATGCCGTCTGGTGGCATCAGACGTGGCCGAAGCCGTCGATGGCGGCAGGTTGCCAGGCGGGCGTTGCACGGCGGGCGGCGCGCAGCTTGAAGACGAATTGCGCGGCATTCACCAGGTAGCTGGCGTAGGCGGCAAGAGCCAGGACCATGAGGCGGCGGCCGTCCATGCTGCCCGCGAAGAGTTCGGCGACATAGAGGCTGTGCAGGCCGATGACGACCATGCTCACCGCGTCCTCCCAGAAGAAGGCGGGTGCGAAAAGATAGCGGCCGAACACGGCTTTTTCCCACAGCGAACCGGTGACCATGATGATCGCCAGCACGCAGGTCTTTGTCAGGATGGAGGCGTTGGCAGCCGTCTCGCCGCGCCCGGTGACCAGGAAGTGGATGACGAAGCCCAGGCTGATGAGGAATACCAGGAACTGTGTGGGGGCGAGGATGCCCTGCACCAGTGTCCAGGGAGTGGCATCGCGCCTGGCGCGCTCGGCGGGTGTGTAGAGAGGACGGCCGGGGCGCTGGTTGATGGCGGAATTGACGCGGTGCAGCAGACTTTCCTGGTCTCCGTAGCCTGGCACGTGCCGGCCGGCGGCGGCGCCCCAGGGCGCGCAATCCGCGGCATTCATGACCCTGCCGACAAGTTCCGTCATGAACATGGCCTGACAACGCCTCCCGATCGCCTTCAAGGACGCTACGGCTGGGGCGCCGCACCTGTCAAGCTGGGCTTACGTAAATCTGGCTTGACACTTTTGGACGGAGGAGGTCTTCAATAGGGGAGAGGCAGCCGATGGCGCGCATGACACAGCAATTGGTCACCGAGGGAGCATGGACTGAAGGGAGCGCTACGCTTCCGGCGCGCGATCATGGGGCATCGGCGCGCGCCAGGCGGACGGCGGATGCCGGGGACATGAGCCGCCATGACCTGCTGAAGCGGACGGTCGAGCAAGAGGTCATTCCGCGCTTGCTGATGATGCAACGCTCAGAGACCATCGTTCGCAGGCAACCCGCGGCTGAAGCGCCAGCGCCCTCCCCTGCGCAGGTTTCCGGGCTGGTCGATCTTTTGCTGGCAAGCGATCAGCCGGCTTCCACGAATTTCGTGGATGCCATGCGCGCGCTCGGGGCTTCAGCGGAGTCGCTCTACCTCGATTTGCTGACGCCTGCCGCGCGGCGGCTCGGCGCGATGTGGGCGGACGATGTTTGCGACTTTTCGGAAGTGACGGTCGGACTGGTGCGGCTGCATCATATCATGCGGTCGCTGGAGCCTGATTTCATGCGCGATGCGAGTGTGCGGCCGGATAGCCCGCGCGCGCTGCTGATCCAGATGCCAGGCGAGCAGCATGGGCTCGGCATCAGCATGGTGGTGCAATTCTTCCGCCGCGCTGGGTGGGATGTCTGGAACGAGCCGGTTGCCACGAGTGCGGATCTGCTCGACATGGTGCGGCAGCAATCCCTGGCACTAGTCGGCATATCGGTAAGTTGCAGTGAGCGCCTAGAGGCTCTTGCAAGCGACATACGCGCCATACGGCGCGTTTCGCGCAACTCGCGTGTTCGTATCATGGTCGGCGGGCCGATTTTTGCCGAGCATCCGCAACTTGCATCGATGGTCGGCGCGGATGCGACGGCTGCCGATGCGCGCGAGGCCGTGCAGCAGGCGCGCACACTCGTTTCTTCTGTGGCCCGACACCGATGAGGTTTCCCGCGTCCTCACCCGGTGCGTGCACTGGCGGCGCTGCTTCCGGCGCTATACTCACGCCGCAACAAGGGGCGGTAGACGACCCACAGAAGACTAGTTTCTAGGCGGGAAACGAGAACATGCAGTGGAGGATCTCGTCTCTCGTGAAAGCGTTTGCTTCCCCCGTGGCCTCTTTCGGTGACCTGGACGCGGACACGGTTGCGACCCTCATCGCCGCCGCGTCCGACATCGCGCTCATCCTCGATGCCGAGGGCACGGTTCAGGACATGTCTTTCCAGAACGAGGAACTTTCGGAAGAGTTGCCGGACAGCAGCTCCTGGATCGGCCGCAAGCTCACGACCTGTGTGGCACCCGACAGCAGGCCGAAAGTCGCTGCCCTGCTGCGCGACGCGGAGAAAGGTAGCGAGGTAAAGTCGCGCTGGCGCCACCTCAATCATTTGCGCGAGGATGGCAAGTCGGTGCCGGTGCTGTATTGCGCCGTGCAGGCTGGCGAAGGCGAGCGCATCGTGGTGTTCGGGCGCGACCTGCGCGCGTTGTCGGTGTTGCAGCAAAAGCTGATGTCGGCACAGGAGTCGCTGGAGCGGGATTATTCGCGGCTGCGCGAAACCGAAATGCGCTACCGGCTGCTGTTTCAGATGTCGTCCGAGGCGCTGCTCATCTTTGATGCGGCGAAGTTGCGGACAGTGGATGCCAATCCGGCTGCACGCACGATTCTCGGCATGGGTGAGAACGCGAGCGGGCTTGGGGTCGGGGATATTTTTGCAGCCGAGTCGATCGACGCCGTGCAAGGGCATCTCAATGCTGCGCGGCTTGGGGTTCGGGTGGACGATATCACCGCTTTGCTCAAGCAAGGCGATGCGCGCGTGGTGGTTGCGGCTTCGTTGTTCAGGCAGGAGAACGCGAACCTCTTCCTCGTCAGGATATCGCGGGAGCAGAGCGCGCCTGCAGCCGTTCCGGACCTCAAGCGCAAGTTGCTCAATCTGGTGGAGAGTGCGCCGGACGGGTTCGTGGTGACCGATGATGCGGGCACCATTCTCACGGCGAACATGGCGTTCCTTGGCATGGCGGGGCTTGTGACCGAGGAACAGGCGCGCGGCGAGACGCTCGACCGTTGGGTGGGACGGAATGGCGTGGAGCTAGACGTGCTGATGTCCAATCTGCGTCAGCGCGGATCGGTTCGGTTTTTTACGACGAGCGTGCGGTCGGATGATGGCAGCCTGTCGCAAGTGGAGATTTCGGCTGTCGGCGTGGGGAGCGGAGGCGCTTCCTCTTTCGGATTTGCCATTCGCAACATCGGGCCGCGTATGATGGTGGAGCCGGCGCGTGTGCCGACTGCGGCGGTGCCCCGTTCCCTGGAGCAGCTCACCGAGTTGATCGGCAGGGTGTCGCTTAAGGAGCTGGTTCGGGAGTCGACCGATGTCATCGAGAAGATGTGCATCGAGGCAGCGCTTCAGCTGGCCAACGACAATCGCGCCTCGGCGGCGGAGATGCTCGGGCTGAGCAGGCAGAGCTTGTATGTCAAGCTGCGCCGCTATGGGCTGGGCGACTTGAGTTCGGCAGAGGAGAGCTGATCGCGATGAGCGCCAGCCTTGCTGCGAGCAACAGCGTTCCGAAAATGCGCGCGCCGCGCACAGGCGTTTGGGCGGCCTTGGAGTTGCTGAAGCCGATCACCTGGTTTGCGCCGATGTGGGCGTTCGGGTGCGGGCTGGTTTCGTCCGGGCGGCCGTTTGCAGCAAACTGGTTGTTTATTGCCGCGGGAGTCGCCTTGTGCGGCCCCTTGGTGACTGGGACAAGCCAGGCGGCGAACGACTGGTTCGACCGCCATGTGGATGCGATCAACGAGCCGAACCGGCCGATCCCTTCCGGGAGAATGCCAGGCCGCAGCGGGCTTTTTCTTGCCCTTGCCTGGACCGTGCTGTCGGTGATCGTCGCGGCGGCGCTTGGCATCTGGACGTTTTGCGCGGCGATGGTTGGGTTGGCCTTGGCTTGGGCGTATAGCGCGCCGCCGCTGCGGCTTAAGATGAACGGGTGGTGGGGTAATGCCGCCTGTGGGCTTTGCTACGAGGGGCTGCCCTGGTTCACAGGAGCTGCCATCATGGTGGGTGCGCTGCCCAGCACGCGTGTGATCGTCATAGCCCTGCTCTATAGCGTTGGCGCGCATGGCATTATGACGCTGAACGATTTCAAATCCATCGAAGGTGACCGCAGCATGGGTATACGCTCGCTGCCTGCCATGATGGGCGCCGATCGCGCGGCCCGGCTGTGCTGCGTAGTGATGGCCTGGCCGCAGATCGTGGTGGCAGGGCTGTTGCTGCATTGGGGTTTTCTCGCGCAGGCGACGGCCGTGACCGTACTGGTGCTGCTGCAAGGAGCGCTGATGCCGGCGCTGCTGCTCAATCCTCGCGCGAAGGCGCCTTGGTATAATGCGACGGGGACCAGCCTTTATGTGATTGGCATGATGGTGACTGCGTTTGCGCTTCGGCCTTTGCTGGGGGGGGCCTAAGCGTGGGGGAGGAAGGAAGGACTTCTTTTTTGAAAAAAAGAAGCAAAAAACTTCTACCTGTTTGGGCACAGCACTACCGCAAGCTCAGCCCAAAGTCGCAAAAGTTTTTTGGTTCTTTTTTTCAAAGAAGAACATGCTTGCTGACGTCAAGTGTGTTGCCATGACCTGGATTTCCATCATCCGGCTCGGACTCGTGCAAGCCGGCCTTGGCGCTATCGTGGTGCTTGCGACGTCCACGCTGAACCGCGTGATGGTAGTGGAGCTTTCGCTGCCTGCGATCCTGCCGGGGATCCTGGTGGCGCTGCATTATGGGGTGCAGATCCTGCGGCCGCGGCTTGGTTTCGGGTCGGATATGGGCGGCCGCCGGACGCCTTGGATAATCGGCGGCATGGGGTTGTTGGCGGCGGGCAGCGTGGCTGCCGCGTCGGCGACGGCGTTGATGGCGACGCATCCAGCATGGGGAATTGCTTGCGCCCTGCCCGCTTTTGTCGCGATTGGCGTAGGCGTCGGTTCGGCGGGCACGTCGTTGCTGGTTCTGATGGCAAAACAGGTGGCGCCAAGGCGGCGGGCGCCTGCGGCGACCATCCTATGGATGCTGATGATCCTGGGCATTGCCGTGAGTGCAACGGTGGCGGGGAAGCTGCTGCAGCCGTTCTCGACTGCGCGGCTGATCATGGTGACGGCGGAAGTTGCTGGCGTTGCCTTCATGATTGCAGTGGCGGCGGTTTGGCGCATCGAGACTGCGGCTGCTCCCGAAGCTCTGGCGCCGGCGGGACCACAACCTTCGTTCCTGGTGGCGCTGCGGGAGATCTGGGCGGAGTCGCAGGCGCGGCAGTTCGCAATTTTCGTGTTCGTCAGCATGCTGGCTTATAGCGCGCAGGAATTGATCATCGAGCCGTTCGCAGGGGCGGTGTTTCACATGAGCCCGGGGCAGACGGCGGGGCTTACCGGCGCGCAGCATGGCGGTGTCATGGTTGGCATGCTGCTGGTGGCTATCGCCGGCGGATTGGCGGGCGAGTTCCGCACGCGGGCCATGCGGTTCTGGACCATTGGCGGGTGCCTTGCTTCGGCGTTGGCACTGCTGGCGATCGCGGCCGGCGGATTGCTCGTTCCGGGCTGGCCGCTGCGCGGCTCTGTATTCGTTCTTGGTGTTGCGAACGGCGCTTTTGCTGTCTCGGCCATCGGGTCGATGATGGGGCTGGCGAGCCAGGGGCGTGGGCAGCGCGAAGGTGTTCGCATGGGTCTTTGGGGCGCGGCACAGGCTGTCGCGTTCGGCGCAGGCGGGATTTTCGGCACTGGCGCAAGCGATCTGTTCAGGCTGGTGTTCGGCATCCCGGCACCTGCTTACGCCGCCGTGTTCGCGCTGGAGGCTTTGCTGTTCGTTGTCGCAGCACGGCTGGCGGCCGGTGTTTTCCAAGGTCACGCCACGAAGTTTGAACAAACCACCGCCGCCCCCGCGGGCGCCATGGAAGGAGTTGCGGCATGAGCAGCGTGCAGGATTTCGATGTGGTCGTGGTGGGCGGCGGGCCGGCTGGTGCTACGGCGGCCGCTGATCTCGCGCGGGCCGGGCGGTCGGTGCTGCTGCTCGATCGTGGGGGCCGGATCAAGCCGTGCGGCGGCGCCATTCCGCCGCGGCTGGTGAAGGATTTCGACGTTCCACCCGATGTTATCGTGGCGCGCATACGCTCTGCACGCATGGTGTCGCCGAAGGATGTGGAAGTGGATATGCCGATTGACGGCGGCTATGTCGGCATGGTCGATCGCGAGCATTTCGATGAGTGGCTGCGCGAGCGTGCTGCACATTTCGGCGCGGTTCGGCAGACCGGGACTTTCGATGCGGTGGATCATGATGCCGATGGCGCCACCGTCGTGCGGTTTCACGCCAAATCGGAGAACGGCGCAGCGGTTGCCAGCGAGGTGCGTACGAAGCTGGTGATCGGGGCGGATGGCGCACGCTCGAATGTGGCCAAGCAATGCGTGAAGGGCGCGGAGAAAATCCCTTACGTGTTCGCCTATCATGAGATCGTGCGTGCGCCGGCGGTCGGGACGGCGGATATGCTGGGCCGCATGTTCGAGCCTTCACGCTGCGACATTTTCTACCAGGGCAAGCTGTCGCCTGATTTCTATGGCTGGGTGTTTCCGCACGGCGATACGGTGAGCGTGGGATCGGGCTCGGCGCGAAAAGGATTTTCGCTGCGTGGCTCGGTGGGTTCGCTGCGCACGGCGGCTGGGTTGGCTGGTGCGGAGACCGTGCGGCGCGAGGGCGCGCCTATTCCGCTGCGCGCGATGAAGCGTTGGGATAACGGGCGTGATGTTCTGCTTGCTGGCGACGCTGCAGGCGTTGTCGCGCCTGCATCTGGCGAAGGGATCTACTACGCCATGGCCGCAGGGCGTTTTGCCGCGGAGGCGGCGGCGAAGTTCGTCACGACGGGCGATGTTCGCGTGCTGCGGCAGCCGCGCCGCCGGTTCATGAAAGAGCATGGCAGGGTCTTCATGATCCTTGGGATTATGCAATGGTTTTGGTATAGCAGCGATAAGCGGCGCGAGAAGTTCGTGAGCATTTGCCGCGACAAGGACGTGCAGCGCCTCACGTGGGAGGCCTACATGAACAAGAAGCTGGTGCGCTCGAAGCCGGTGGCGCATGCAAAGATCTTCTTCAAGGATCTGGCACATTTGTTTGGGGTGGTGACGCCTTGATGCAGGCAGCCGCACACGCGGAGTTCGAGAAGACGGCGAGCGGCCGTGGCCGGCCTATTCTGGTGGCAGCGCTGTGCGCCGTGGTGGTGGGAACGCTCGGCGGGCTGATGACGGATGTGGGTCCTTGGTATCGCGCCTTGCACAAGCCATGGTTCCAGCCGCCGGACTGGCTGTTCGCGCCGGCCTGGACGGTGATTTTCGCCTGCGCTGCCGTAGCGGGCGCGTTGGCGTGGAAGAGCCATCCGTCGCTTCGGCGCTGGGCTGTGATCGCCGGCATGTTTGCGGCAAATGGTGTGTTCAACATCCTGTGGAGCGCCTTGTTCTTTCGCCTGCACAGGCCCGATTGGGCGCTGGCGGAGGTGGCGGCACTCTGGCTGAGCATAGCTGCCCTGATTGTGGCTCTGCGGCCTGTCACGCGCACTGGCAGTTGGCTGATGTTTCCCTACCTCGCGTGGGTGAGTTTCGCAGCCTTCCTGAATTACGTCGTCGTCCAAGAAAATACCCCATTCACCGGGAGCTGAACCGTGCTGCTTGATTCCCAGAATATTGTTGACGGCGACGTTCTGCCCCCTCCCCCACGCCGCACGAAGCGTCACGCGCGGTCGCTGCCGTTGCGTGTGGGCACGCGGCGTTCGCCTCTGGCTCTGGTGCAGACAAGGGCCTTTTTGGATGTTCTGCGGAAATTCTGCCCGGTGCTGAAGGGCATGGATGTGTTCGAGGAACATGCCATGCAGACGACAGGCGATGCGGTGCAGGACAGGCGGCTTGCCGACATCGGCGGCAAGGGGCTTTTCGCCAAGGAGATCGACCAGGCGCAGCTCGATGGGCGGATCGATTTCGCCGTGCATAGCCTGAAGGATCTCGAGACCAAGCTGCCGGACGGGATCGTGCTCGCGTGCACGATGAAGCGCGAGGATGCGCGGGATACGCTGATTTTCGGGCGGGATATCGAAGCGCCGCCGGCGGATGATCCGTGGGCGTGCCTGCCGCATGGGGCGCTTGTCGGCACTTCCTCGGTGCGGCGCCAGGCTCAGTTGCTGCACGCGCGGCCGGATCTGCGTATCACGACCATTCGCGGCAATGTGCAGTCGCGCTTGTCGAAGGTGCGGGCTGGGGATTGCGATGCGAGCCTGCTGGCGCTTGCTGGTCTGAAGCGGCTGGATATGGCGCATGAGGCTTCGGTGATTTTCGATCCAGAGGTGATGGTGCCTTCGGCGGCGCAGGGCATCGTGGGCATTACCGTGCATGAGGACGACATCGAACTGCGCGAAATGCTTGCTGCCATCGAGGACCCTGAGGCGCGGGCTGTTGCGACGGCCGAGCGCGCCATGCTCGCGGTGCTGGATGGTAGCTGCCACACGCCGATCGGCGGGCATGCGCGGATTACGCCGGCCGGGCGGCTGCGGCTGACCGGGCTTGTCGCGCGGGCCGATGGCACATTCCTGCTCAAGCGGTGCCTGGAAGGGCTGCCGCCCGATGCCGAGCGGCTTGGGCAGGAGTTGGGGGCTAGTTTGAAGGCCGATACGCCTAGCGATGTGTTTCTTTAGGGAGCGTTTGACCGCCGTTTTCTCAGGAGTTCGGACTTGCGGCCGCGCATGAGCAGCTGACTTTGCTGAGTTGCTCTGGATTGCTTCGTCGCAAGAGCTCCTCGCAATAACGGCATTTTGGGCGGCACTACACTTCTGTGATTTGGTGTCGTTCCCGGCCTGGGCGCAGTGTTGCCTTGGCGGAGAAAGGTAGCGGCCTTGCGCACGATCCTGGCGGCGTTGGTTTGTCTTGTAGCATCGCATGGCTTTGCCCAAGCGCAGGCTGTGGCGCCGGGGGATCGCGCTGCCATTCAGCAGGTCATCAGCGCGCAGATGGAGGCTTTCAAGCGGGATGATGGGGCGGCGGCGCTGCGGTTTGCGGCGCCTAGCATTCAGGCGAAGTTCGGCGACGGGGCGCATTTCCTGGCGATGGCGCGGATCGGTTACATGGCGGTGGTGAGGCCGCGGTCGGTCACTTTTGGGGACCTTACGCCGGAGGATGGCGGCAAGCTGCAGCAGAAGGTGGAGCTGGTAGGACCATCAGGTGAAGGGGCGCTTGCCTTGTACGACATGGAACATGAGGCGGATGGGTCGTGGCGGATTGCCGGGTGTGTTCTGACAAAGAGCGAGCGGCTGGATATTTGATTGTTGGTGGCGTGGCTTAGGTGGTGGGTCTGAAGACCCTCCCACGGCGAAGGCTATTTGTACGCCGTTAGCACGTGGGCTAGCAGGCCTAGGCGGCGGTCCATGTTGGCTGGGGCTTCGCAGGCGTAACGCATGGTGCGTTGGGTTTCCTGGAACGCGCGGATGGTGAGGTCGCGCTGGCCGTTGATGTCGTCGCGCTTGTCAGGGGGAGCGGCGTCTAACTTGGCATTCAGATCGGAGATGGTGTCGCTGAGTGCGTGTTGACGGTGGGAGAGTTGCTCGATGCGGTTGATGAGCATGCCGCGTTCGTCGTTGGTCTGATCGACCAGTGCGCCGAAGAGGGCGGGTGTGGATTTCGCTCGGTCGGCTGCTGGAAGGCTTTCCATATAGGCCTTGAGTTTGGCCTGGGCGTCTTCGTTGCTGGTGTCGCGATCGGTGACGTCCGTGACGACGGCGGCGAGTGGTTGGTTGTCGCGCCAGCCGGTGTCGGTGGGGATCGGCGGGCCGTCCCAGTAGGAGCCCGGCTCGAGTTTGGCGACGAGGCGCTGGGCGCAGGGCCAATCGGGGTCTTGCGGCGGCGGCTGGGCGATGGCGGCCGAAGCTGCGGCGATCAGGATTGTGGTGGCGATGGCCAGTGTTTTCATGAGGTCTCTCCCCCTGCCCTGCGCGCGATCAGGCCGCGGCCTGGATCGTAGCCGATGATGGCGAGCGCCATGAAGAGGGCCAGGTATGCGGTGACGATGAGGGCGGCAAGTGGATTGAAGCGCTCGTAGAGGGCGAAGCGAACGAGCTCAACGGCGTGGGTGAAGGGGTTTGCCTGGCTGAGCCAGTAGAGGTGCGTGTCGGCCTGCTGCATGCGCCAGAGGGGATAAAGGGCGGAGGAAAGGAAAAACATCGGGAAGATCACGAAGTTCATGACGCCCGCGAAATTTTCGAGCTGCCGTATAAAAGATGAGAGAACCAGGCCGAGTGCGCCTAGCATGAGGCCGGACAGGATGAGGGCCGGGAGTGCGGCGACATAGCCCCAGGCGGGCGGCTTGATGTCCCAGAACCAGGCGATGGCCAGAAAGATGTAGACCTGCACAACAGAGACGGCGACGCCCGCCATGAGCTTGGCGCTGAGCAGAAACCAGCGGGGGAATGGGCTGACCATGAGGGTGCGCATGCTGCCCATTTCGCGGTCATAGACCATGGAGAGGGAGCTTTGCATGCCGTTGAAGAGCTGGATCATGCCGGCGAGGCCAGGCGCGATATAGACTTCGTAAGGGATGTAGGTGCGGTAAGGCGGAACGATGGAAACGCCGAGCACAAAGTGGAAGCCGGCTGCGAAAACGACAAGCCACAGCAAGGGCCTGACGAGGGCGGAGATGAAGCGGCCGCGCTGGTGAAGCCAGCGCTGTCCCTCGCGGCGGATGATGCCGGCGAGGCAGTTCCCGTATTGAATGGCGCGGGCGTTGTTCACGCGGCGAGTTTCCGCGTGAGGCTGTCGAACGCGTCCTTCATGCTGGGCGCTGCGGTTTTGCTCAGGACGGCTTCGCGTGTGCCGTCGGCGAGGATGCGGCCGCCGTGGAGGACGATGATTCTCGTGTCGCCCTCGGCTTCGTCGATGAGGTGGGTGGCCCAGAGGACGCCCAGGCTTCTGGATGAGCAGAGATGGTGGACGTGATCGAGAAGGAAGCGGCGGCTTTCGATATCGAGGCCGACTGTTGGTTCATCCAGAAGCAGCAACGCGGGTTCGTGTACGAGGGCGCGGGCGAGTTCGACGCGACGGCGCTGGCCACCAGAGAGGGCGCGTACGCGATCCTTGGCGCGGGAGAGCAGGCCGATGCGGTCGAGCTCTTCCTCGATGCGCGGCTTCGCGGCCGCGCGCGAAAGACCGTGCAGCGAGGCGTGATAGGAGAGATTTTCGTAGACGGTCAGATCGAGGTCGAGCGTGGATTGCTGAAACACGACGCCGAGGCGCGCCAGCGCCGCGAGCGGTTCGCGCTCGACATCATGGCCGTAAACGGCGATGCGGCCCTTTCGGCTGTGATAAAGCCGGGTGATCAGGGCGAAGAGAGTCGTCTTGCCGGCGCCGTTGAGGCCAAGGAGAACAGAGAAGTTGCCGGGCTGCACCGCGAAATTGACGTCGTGCAGGACCTCTCGGGTGCCGAAGGCGTGGCTGATGCCGGCGACCGAGAGGGCTGCTTCCGAGGCTGTCGTTTCAGGGGGCAACGACGACACCCCAGGGAGATTGGCCGACGGGAACCGACTGCGTGACATCGAGGGCAGCGACGTCGATGACCGACATGTCGTTACTGATGCCGTTGGCAGTGAAAAGGAATTTCTGGTCGGGCGAAAAGTCGGCATGCCAGACGCGCTGGCCGACCAGGAGATATTTTTTGATGTCGTAAGTCGCCTGGTCCACGACAGCGACGCGGTTGGACGGGCCGAGGCTGACGAAAGCGTATTTGCCGTCCGCGGAGAGGTTGATGCCGACCGCCTGGATCGAGGCTTTCGGCACCTCAGGCAGATCGAAGTGGAGAGTTTTGAGTATTTTGTGCGTGGCGACATCGATGACGGCGACGGTGCCGGCGACTTCCGAAGAGACCCACAGCTTCGATCCGTCTTTCGTGAAAGCTGCAAAGCGAGGTCTGGTGCCAACGAGCACGCTGGCGACAACCTGGTGCGTGGCGACGTCGATGAAATGCGCCATGCTCGTCGTCTCTGATGTGCAAATGACGATCTTGTCGTCGGGGCTGACCGCCATGCCTTCAGGCTCGACGCCGACAGGGATTTCGGAAGTGATACGCGCTTCGGCTACATCGAGGACGGAGACCTCGCTGTTGTTCTCGTTGGCGACATAGAGGGTTTTGCCGTCGTGCGAGAGGGCCATGTATTCCGGATCGGGGTTGCTGGGCAGCGTGCGTTTCACGGTGAGCGTCTTGAGGTCTAGCTCCTCAATATGGTCCGCGTCCGACGTGCAGATGTAGAGGCTCTTGCCGTCATTCGAGAGCACGATGCCACGGGGACGCGCGCCTACAGGGACAGTGGCGATGACGGCGTAGCTGGTGCCGTCGAGCACGGTGATCGTGTTGTCCTTCTCGTTGGATATGAAAATCCGGAAGGCCCACGCTGGGGATGCGGTGCAGAGGGCAAGCAGCAGAAGCAAAGCGGAGAAAGCGTGTTCTTTTTTGAAAAAAAGAACCAAAAAACTTTTGCGAGTTTGGGCTGGGCTTGCGTTGGTGCCGGGCCTTACCGAGTCGAAGTTTTTTGCTTCTTTTTTACAAAAAAGAAGTCCTTGCCTTGCTCTTACTTGAAGTGACATTGCGTCTCCGGCTGGTCAGGGCCCAGGGAATCGAGGTCGTTGGTTTCATGCAGGAAGCCCGGCTGCGGCGAGACCGAAACCAGGGAGCGCGTGTCCGCCAGCAGGATAGGCTGGCGGAGCTGGCCGTCCCAGCTTCTAAAACTCAGTTCGGGGCCTTTGTAGCCTGCGAGCGCGAAATCCGCACCATGCATGTAGGTGATGATGGCGGCGGGATCGGTGCTGCCGCTGCGTGTCGCGGCCTCGCCTATGGCTCGTACGGCGAGCCAGGCGCCGTAGTCGCGGTCGGTGGGCCAGCGGCTGTTCGCCTGGTGAAAGCGAAGTTGCAGCTGGGTGCTGGCAAATTCATCCATGACCGGCGACCAGGCGCTGGGGACGAGGCCTGATGTGCCGGCGATGGGGCGTGGCGTGTCGGTGCGATAGGCGAGTTCGTCACCGAAATTATGGGCTTCATCGGCGACGACGAGGATGTCGTAGCTGATGTCCTGGGTGGCTTTGGCGACTTCATCGTTGACCTGGTAGTGGCCGGTGTCCGCCTGCTGTGCTGCGGCGTTGAAGGTCCAGGGTTGGTCGGCCTTGATGGTGATCTGGAATTTCGCGGCGGCGCCGCGGATGGCGTCTGCGTAGAGCTTGTCGGCTGGGTCGCGCCCCGTCAGGAGCATGATGCGGGTCCATTTTTTCAGCGTCAGATACTGCATCAAACCGTCCGCGAGCATGGCGCGGCTAGGGAGCGTGTGCAGTGTGTTTCGCCGGCAATCGGCGGCGCGGAGACTGTCGTCCTGGTCTGTGGCGTCGATGATGATGGCGTCGTGCGCAGTGGGGAGATCGGCGATCTTCAGCAAGGTTGCAGTCGGCAGGTCGGCGACGAAGAGGCGGCGGCCGGCGGCGAGTTCGGCCGATGCCGCTTTGAGGAGGGTTGCTTCGTCGGTCGCGGTGATTTCGTTCAGGACGAAATGCTGGTTGAGGAATTTGCCTGTGAGCTGGTCGTCGCCGACCGCGAGGCGTGCGCCTTCGATGCCCTGGTTGGGGGGCGGCGGATCCAGCATGGTGGACGGATAGGAGATGTGTGATTTAAGCGAGAGATAATCGATGGTCACATCGCTTCCCGCGGCGTTTGCGGGAGACGCCAATAGCGGGAGGATTGCCAGAATGAGGCCGAATACAGGGAATTTGGGGCGAATTCTGGGTGCGTGCGTCGTCATGGTGGGTCTGCCGGTATCGCTGTCTGCAGCGCCTGTCAAAATCGCGAATTTCGGGTTCGACATGGTGAACACGTCGCCGGCGCCGACTACGCCGGAAGAGCAGGCGCGGCTTGCGAAGTTAGGCACTCAACTGGCGGACATGCTGCAGAAGTCCGGTCGTTATGATGTGGTCGATACCACGAAGGCGGCGGCGGCGCTGCATGCGAGCACGAACGGGATCAAGGATTGCAACGGGTGCGAATTGCCCGACGCCGCGAAGGCCGGAGCGTCGCAGGCGGTTTATGGCTGGGTGCAGAAGGTCAGCAACCTCATCCTCAACGTCAATCTTGTTGTCGAGGACGCGAAGACTGGAAAGCAGGTGGCGGGGGGCAGCGTGGATATCCGCGGCAATACCGACGATAGCTGGTATCGGGGGCTGCACTTCTTGCTCGAGGAGCATGTGCTGCCTCAGTAAGCGCGTTCTTTTTTAAAAAAAAGAACCAAAAAACTTTTACTCTCTTGGGCCCGGCATTTCTGGTGGGCACCGCTAAGTAGCAAAAGTTTTTTGCTTCTTTTTTTCAAAAAAGAAGACCTTGCTTCCTACTTCAACGTCGAAAGATAAGCGATAACGTTATCCCGGTCGCTCTGCTCAGGCAGGCCAGCGAAGATCATCTTCACGCCTGGGATCTTCTGGCGCGGGTTGGTGAGATAGTCGCTGAGCGTGGCGGCGTCCCAGGTGCGGTTCGCGTTCTTCATGGCGTCCGAATAGGTGTAGCCATCGAGGCTGCCGGCTTTCCGGCCGACGACGCCGTGGAGGCTCGGACCGATCTTGTTCACGCCGGCGTCGGGCGAGTGGCAGATGGCGCATTTTTGCTTGAAGAGGGCTTCGCCAGCCGTGGCGTCGCCTGCGGCGAAGGCGCTGCTTGCGCCGGCGGAAAAGAGGGCAGCCCCTGCGATGACAAGGGTGGTGAGGGAACGGCGCATAAAGCTTCCTCGAATCGGACGGTTGAAGGTGGCTGGCCATCTTGGTGGCCATTGTTCATCTGCCTGAAAGGCGCGTTTTTACAAGTGGTGCTTCAAGATGCTGCAACGCAGCAAATCCAGGGGCATTGCCCCTGGATCGATTGATTGTTTCGACTAGGCGGGAAGCGCGCCGTTCTTCTTCGCCGTGAAGGTGGCGATCATGTCCATCAGGGTTGGGTTGAGGCAGTCGTAGGTCTCGAGCCCGACGCTGTGGAACTTCTCACGGATGGGGCCCATTTTCTCAGGCGACACGCCGCTTTCGATGACAGACGAGACGAAGGCCGCGAAGCCCGGGGGCGCCCAGCCCTTTTCGTGGCTGAGTTCGACGTGAATGAAGTCGAGACCCTTGAACGGGTGCTCCTTTTCGATCGGACCATACATGTGAACGCCGCATTCCTTGCAGGCGTGGCGCTGGATGGTGGCGGACGGGTTCACGACGTGGAGTTTGTCGCCGTTCTCGAGAACGCGAACCTTGCCCTCGGGGACGACGCCGACGACGGAGAACATGGAGCCGGATGGCTTCCAGCACTGGGTGCAGCCGCAGGCGTGATTGAACAGGACCTGGCTGTCGATGGCGACCTTCACCGGGTTGGTGGTGCAGTGGCAGACGAGGGTGCCGCCGCTGAAGCCTTCGACTTCTGGGGTTAGTCCATGGTCAACTGCGGGATGGATGTGCAGTGCATCTGACATAAGCGGTGTCTCCGTGTTGACGTGCGTTTCTTCGCGCTGCGGCTCCGCAGCACGGGTTTGCGCTGGGACGGTGGACCCGCCGAACAGACGCGTCCATATCGACTTACGGGGGGGTTGTTCCATTCGGGCACCTTGATTTGAGGAGTTCAGGAGGAACCGGCAGAAGCATTCGCTTCTTTTTCTCGGCGGAGGACGTCGGTGCTTGTTCTCTGCTTACTTATGCTGCGCCGCAACAAGTATTAGCATTTGGTTACATTTGCACGGGCCTGGTGTTTCGGCTAAGGACGCGGCGGGCTGGGTGTTGATTTGGCGTCCGCCCGTGCCAAGGTTCAATTGGTCAAGAAGGAGGATAAACATGAGCTGGAAGTCCCCGAAGATCGTCGAGATCGCTCTCGGCGCAGAAATCAACTCCTACGCCTGCGCGGAAGCGAAGAAGTAGGCTGCGATTGGGCCGCCGTGGTTCGCCACGGCGGCCATTCTCTTTCTCTAGCCGGGCATTGAGACGATGAGCGTTCCCGCGGCCCCGATGGGCCTGCTGGCCGAGATGACGCATCGCTGCCCGTTGCAGTGCCCTTATTGCTCCAACCCCCTCAACATGGATCGTGTCGCCACTGAATTGGCGACCACCGACTGGCTGCGCGTGCTCGACCAGGCGGCCGCGCTCGGTGTTCTTCAGGTGCATTTCTCGGGCGGCGAGCCGCTGATACGGCGCGACATGCCGGAATTGGTGAAGCGGGCTGCCGATGTCGGCCTCTATAGCAACATCATCACCTCGGGCGTGCTGCTCGATGACAAGATGATGCGGTCGCTGTCGGATGCCGGTGTGGATCATATCCAGCTGAGCTTCCAGGACTCGGATCCGGCGGGGAACGACCGGATCGGGAACTATCGAGGCGGGTTCGAGAAGAAAAAGCTGGCGGCGGAGCGGATACGCGAGGCGGGGCTGCCGCTGACGCTGAATTTCGTGGTGCACAGGCAGAACGTCGAGCGGACGGCGGACATGATCGCCATGGCGGAGGCGATGCATGCCGAGCGCGTGGAGATCGCGCATGTGCAGTATTACGGCTGGGGGCTGGTGAACCGCGGCACGCTTCTGCCGAGTCGCGAGCAGCTTCTGGCGGCAACCGCGGTGGTCGAGTCGGAGCGGGTGCGGCTCGCCGGCCGTATGGTCATCGATTATGTCGTGCCCGATTATCATGCGATTCGCCCGAAGGCCTGCATGGGCGGCTGGGGCCGGCGATTCATGAATATCTCGCCGAGCGGGCGCGCCCTGCCCTGCCATGCGGCGGAGACGCTGCCTGGGTTCGAGTTTCCGTCCGTGCGCGATCATAGCCTGGCGGATATCTGGAACCACTCGGAAGCGTTCCAGCGGTATCGGGGGACGGATTGGATGCCCGCGCCGTGCCGCGGGTGCGACAAGGCGGAGGAGGATTGGGGCGGCTGCCGCTGCCAGGCCTTTGCGCTGCTTGGCGATGCGGGGGCAACGGATCCGGCGTGCGCGCTGTCGCCGCATCATCCGATCATGGCGGCGGCGGTCGCGGAAAGCGAAACGACAGGCCGGCCGTTCGTTTATAGGCGCATGGGTGCGCCGATCCCGGAAGCGCGCGAAATAGAACTGTGCGGCGAACCGGTAGTCTGATCGCAGGGCTTTGGCTGGCGGCCTTCGGGCATGCTTGGGCGGGAGTGACTGCTGCGCCTGTCGTGGAAGTGGCGCCCGGCGATTACGTGCGGGTTGGGGCAACAGCGGAAGCGACGGCCGCCAACGCCGATGGCATAGCGAATATCGGGTTCATTGTCGGCACACAGGCGGTTGCGGTCATCGATCCCGGCGGCAGCCTGGCGGACGGCGAGGCTTTGCACGCGGCGATATTGCAACGCACAAAATTGCCCATCCGGTTTGTCATCATGACGCATGCGCATCCGGATCATGTTTTCGGCGGCGGGGCGTTCCTGGCGGATCATCCTGTTTATGCCGGGCACTTCATGCTTCCAGGCGCTCTGGCTGCGCGTGGCGAGTATGACCGCAAGCGGTTGGCCGATGTGCTCGGCGATGCGGCGACTGGCAAACCGGTCGCGCCGAGCATGCTGGTGAAGGACACGGCAAAGATCGACCTGGGCGGACGGGTTCTGGTGCTGCAGGCGTGGCCGTCGGCGCATACCGACACCGATCTCACCATCCTGGATACGGCGAGTTCGACGTTGTGGACGGGGGATTTGCTGTTCGTCGACCGGGTGCCGGCGCTGGATGGCAGCCTCAAGGGGTGGTTGGCGGCGCTCGGCGGGCTCGAAAAAATCGTGGCGGCGCGGGCGGTGCCGGGGCATGGTCCTGCATCCGTTGCCTGGCCTGCTGGCGATATGGCTGAGAAGAGCTATTTGCAGCTTCTGCAGCATGACGTCCGTGCAGATATTGCGAAGGGCCGCGATATTACGGCGACGGTGTCCGATGCGGGGGCGGCGCAACGCGGGCACTGGGCTTTGTTCGACGCCTATAACGGACGGAACGTCACCGAGGCTTACAAGGAGCTCCAATGGGAATGATGCGCACGAGCCTGGTCGCCGCTCTCTTCGCCGGCGTTCTCTTGCCCGCAGCCGTTCATGCGGAAGAGACCGAGGCGAGCCGGGCCGCGCGCTGGACGGATGTGGCGAAGGCGCTGTTCGATGGGCGCACGCCGCAGGATGGGTCGGGCATGGTTCAGCTCGATGCGCCTGTCCGGGCGCTCGACGCTTCACTGGTTCCAGTCTCCGTCACGATCTCCGACAAACTCGGCACCTCGTCGCAGCCGGTGATCGGGCTTTACCTGGTGATCGACGACAATCCGGCGCCGCTTGCCGCCGCCTTTCATTTCGGGCCGGCGGCGGATCCGCACTTGCTGAAGACGCGTGTGCGGGTCGATCAATATACGCTCATGCACGCCGTTGTGGAGACTGCGGACAAGAAGCTTTATTCGGTCGCGCGGTTCGTGAAAGCGGCCGGCGGGTGCTCGGCGCCTGGCACGAGCAACCAGGCGGAGGCGCTCGCGCATATCGGGCGGATGAAGTTCATGGTGCGCGATGCGGGGTCAGCGTCCACGCCCGAAGTGGCGGAGTTGCTGATCAGCCATCCGAACGCCAACGGCATGCAGATGAACCAGGTGACGCGGCTTTATACGCCGGCGCGTTATGTGCAGAAGGTCGTGGTTCAGCAGGGCAACGCGCTGGTATTTTCCATGCAGGGCGATATTTCGCTGAGCCAGGATCCTTCGATTACCTTCGGGTTCAAGCCCGGGACTGCGCCGATCGATGTGACGGTAGATGACAGTGCTCATACTGTGTTCCACCAGGTATTTTCGGCTGGGGGGAGCGCTAGTTAGGAAGCAGTTCTTTTTTGAAAAAAAGAACCAAAAAACTTTTGGGAGTCTAGGCCCGGCACTTCCTCAGGCACGGTCCCAAGTCGCAAAAGTTTTTTGGTTCTTTTTTTCAAAAAAGAACTGCTTTCTTACTCCTGTTTAGCAGCCGCTAGCCGCCGCAGCGTAAGTTGGCTTCTGCCTGAGCACGCCTCAGCTTTTCCATTTCTTCCTTGGCGACGGGCGTGTCGCGGAAGAGGCCGCCGCGGGGCCCGGCGCCGCCTTGCTGCATGCTGAGGATGGTATTGGCCTTGTCGTAGTCGTCGTAGGTCATCTCGTCGGCGATGGTGTCGATGCTGCACGCACATTTGTCGAGCAGTTCGCGGTGAAAGCCGTTTGCGGCCATGCAGCCTATGACATAATCGGCCCTCGCCGTGGTGGGGTAGTCGTTCTTGGGGTGGCGTTCCTGGCCGACGGCCACAGTGGCGGTGCAGAGGAGGGCCAGTCCGGCGGCTAGGCCGGCAAGTGTGTCGTGATGGGCCAAAGCAGTGGATCCTTGGGAACTTGGGGAAAGGCTTGGGTGATAGACTGGGGGGATAATGGGTTGCCGTTCGGGCGAGACGAAGCAGATGTTCGGGTCAGGCAGATGTTCCAGATGGGCAGATGTGGCACGGGCGGCAGCCGTGCTGTCAACGGAGGGAAAAGATGATTGAGCTGGTTTTGATTTACTGTCTCGGCGCCACGCCGCCGCCAGATGCGCCGGCGGTGAACGATTCTGCGCAGCCGCCTGGCGCCTGCGTCGAGAAGCGCGATCCGCTGGAAGATTTCTCGAATCCTTCCGCTTGCATGATGGATGCGCAGCAGCGGGCGCAGGAATATCTCGTCGCACATCCGAAATGGCATTTGTCGAGCTGGCGGTGCGAGGTGAACCTGCCGCATCAGGAAAAAGCCTGATGAACGCCTGCAGAGAGTCGTTTGGAGCATGCTTCGGCGGCGCTGTTGGCGACGAACTGAAAAGCTGCAAGACCCCTACCAAGGTCTTATCGATTGTGCGGTGCAACATGGTAATAAGGTTGGTTTAGGCGGATTGTGCTTTCCCTGCTTAAGTGCCAAAGTCTTCGGGTCTACGGCCTAAAGTTCCCGAACATCCAGGGCACGATTAACGGAGGAATGAACACGTGAAGATCGCCATGAAGCATTCAATGCGTCATTTGCTTAAGGTTTCGGCGTGTTGTGCGCTCGGAGCCAGCCTGTGGGCCGGGTCGGCGGTTGCCGAAGACCTGACCGCGATGATGAAAAATCCCAAGGACTGGGTAACGCCGCTCGGCAACTACAGCAGCCAGCGCTACAGCACGCTGACGCAGATCAACACCACCACTGCCAAGAACCTTCACCCGGTGTGGACCTTCTCCACCGGCGTGCTGCGAGGCCACGAAGGCGGCCCGCTGGTGATCGGCAACATGATGTATCTGTCCACGCCGTTCCCGAACACTGTGTTCGCGCTCGACCTGAACCAGAACGGCCGCATCGTTTGGAAGTATGAGCCGAAGCAGTCTTCGGACGTCATTCCGGTCATGTGCTGCGACACGGTTAACCGTGGCGTGAGCTATGGCGACGGCAAGATCTTCCTGCACCAGGCTGACACGACTCTCGTGGCGCTCGACTCCAAGACTGGCAAGGTTGCCTGGTCGGTGAAGGACGGTGATCCGAGCAAGGGCGAGACCGGCACGTCGGCTCCGCTCGTCGTCAAGGATAAGGTCCTGGTCGGCGTCAGCGGCGGCGAGTTCGGCATTCAGGGGCGTATGACCGCCTACAACATTGCCGACGGCAAGCTCGCATGGAAAGCCTACACGTCCGGCACCGACGACATGATCAAGTTCGATCCTGAGAAGACCATGTCGATGGGCAAGCCGGTTGGCGCTGACAGCTCGATAAAGACTTGGAAGGGTGATCAGTGGAAGAATGGCGGCGGCGGAACCTGGGGCTGGCTGTCCTATGACCCGTCGCTCAATCTGATCTACTACGGTGGCGGCAATCCCGGCACCTGGAACCCGACTCAGCGTCCCGGCGACAACAAGTGGTCGATGACCATTTTCGCGCGTGACGCAGACACCGGCGTTGCCAAGTGGGCCTACCAGATGACCCCGCATGACCAGTGGGACTATGATGGCGTCAACGAGATGATCCTCGCGGACGTTCCGGTCCACAATGTCATGACCAAGGCGCTGGTTCACTTCGATCGTAACGGCTTTGCCTACGTGCTCGACCGTGAGAACGGTAAGCTGCTCGAAGCCAACAAGTACGATCCGGCCGTCAACTGGGCGACGCATGTCGACCTGAAGACCGGTCGCCCGGAAGTCGTCTCGGCCTATGCGCCTGGCGACCAGGGTGCCGACCACAACACCAAGAACGTGTGCCCAGCGGCGCTCGGCAGCAAGGATGAGCAGCCGTCCGCCTACTCGCCGAAGACCCACATGTTCTACGTGCCGACGAACCACGTCTGCATGGACTACGAGCCCTTCAAGGTGAGCTACACCGCAGGTCAGCCGTTCGTCGGCGCGACCCTGTCGATGTATCCGCCCAAGGGTGAGAACAACCTGGGCAACTTCATCGCCTATGACGTGAACACCGGTAAGGTGGCATGGACCGACCACGAGACGTTCTCGGTGTGGTCGGGCGCGCTCGCGACTGCCGGCGGCGTCGTGGTCTATGGCACGCTCGACGGCAACATGCGCGTCGTGGACGAGAAGAACGGCAAGCTGCTCTACACGTTCAAGACGCCTTCCGGCATCATCGGCAACATCAACACCTACGAGCATGACGGCAAGCAGTACCTCGCCGTTCTCTCCGGTGTTGGCGGCTGGGCCGGCATCGGCATGGCGGCTGGCCTGAGCGAAGACAACGCGGGCCTCGGCGCCGTCGGCGCCTACAAGTCGCTGTCCAACTACACGCAGCTCGGCGGTGTGCTCACCGTGTTCGGCCTGTCGAACTAAGAGCTAAAGGGTCCGGGAGCGCCAAAACGGCGCTTCCGGATTGTCGCCAGAGGTCAAACTCCGGTGCATCAACCTAAGGACCAGGGAGTAGTCCCTGGTCTTTTTTTTCTTTGCCCTACATAAGAGACCGAGTATCGCCGTCATGGAGACTTGGATGATCGTCCATAAGAATACAGTATTCGCCTTCGCAGTTGCAGCATTTGCTTGCGTTGGCATGAGCGCTTTCGCCACCGACACGCCGGCCGCCAAACCCGCTGCGGCGGATGTCGATCCGGGAAAGCCCTACAAGGTTTACCCGGGTGGAAAGGTGGATATGAACACCTACAAGGGTTACCTTTACTATGGTGACCAGTGCATGCGCTGCCACGGCCCGGATGGCGCCGGCAGCTCCTATGCGCCGAACCTGACGCAGAGCCTCAAGGTCATGACGAAGGACCAGGTCGAGCAGACGATCATCAACGGCCGCAAGCATGTCGACCAGTCCAACGACAAGGTCATGCCGGCATTCGGCACCAATGAAGACGTCGTCGAGAACATCGACAACATCTACGCCTACCTGCTCGCCCGTTCGGACGGCAAGCTTGGGCGTGGGCATCCGGAACATGAAGAGAATTAATGTTTAACAAGTACGCTTTCGCAGGGCTGGCCGCAGCGTCGCTGGCGGCCGGCCTCGGGGCTCCTTCTGCGCACGCGCAGACGAATCCCGACCTCGTGTCGCAGACCGAGTTGCGCGTATGCGCGGATCCGCACAACCTGCCCTATTCGAACGAAAAGCAGGAAGGGTTCGAGAACAAGATCGCTGAGCTGATCGGGAAGGAACTGAAACTTCCCGTCTCCTACACTTGGTTCCCAGATAGTCAAGGTTTCGTTCGCGCAACCATTCTGAAGAACCGGTGCGACGTGATCATCGGGACAGTCGCCGGCATGGGCGATCTGTCCACGACAGACCCGTATTATCACACGGGCTATATGATGGTGACGCGTGAAGACGCGCATCTGCCCACGAACAAGATCGACGACCCCTCGCTGTTCGGCAAGCATATCGGGTTGATCGCAGGCACGCCGCCGACCGACCTCGTGGTGCAGAACCAGATGATGGATAATACCGCCATCTACCCGCTGGTGGTCGATACGCGCGTGGATCAACCGGCGCATGACATGCTCAAGGACATCATCAGGACGCATGTCGGTGTCGGCCTACTTTGGGGTCCTTATGCAGGGTACTACATCAAACATGACCATCTGCCGCTGCACGCGGTGTTCATGGATCCTGAGTCGAGCAAGGTCCGGCTCGATTATCACATCGCCATGGGCGTGCGCATGTCGGATAACGAGTTCCGCCGGAAGCTGAACAGCATCATCACCAAGGACAGGCCGCAGATCACCGCGATCCTGCAGGACTATGGCATTCCGTTGCTCGATGAGCAGGGCAAGCCGATTGCCGCACCGCCAACCACTGCCACGCCTGGCTAGGCGCGCCGCCTGGCTCGTTCTTGCGCTACTGTCGGGCGCTGCCGTTCCGGAGCCCGACAGCTACCGCCAGGATGATTACCGCGCGCCAGTACCTGACACGCTGAAGGGCGCCACCGTTCTGCACACGCAGGCGCTGGCCAACCTGCTGGCGCATGGCGGGGCAGTTCTGATCGATGTCATATCAGCAGCCCGGCCGCCTCCAGACCGTCCCGCTGGATCACCCTGGATGCCCCTGCCACGGCGCGATATTCCCGGCAGCATCTGGATGCCGGATGTCGGACGTGGGGCGATCTCGCCGGCTTTGAACGCCTGGTTCGCAAATCATCTCCGTGCAGCCGTCGATGCCCACCCGTCCCAGCCGGTGGTGTTCTACTGCCTGTCGCATTGCTGGATGAGCTGGAATGCCGCACGGCGTGCGGTGATGCTCGGCATACCGCATGTGGCCTGGTATCCCGACGGGAGCGACGGTTGGGAGGCGGCCGGGCATTCCCTGGCTGTGGCATCACCGGAGAAGTAGGCAGCAAGAGCGAAAAACCTTTGGGAGTTTCGGCCGGGCCTTTCGACAAGCGTGGTCCCAGGTCGTAAAAGTTTTTTGCTTCTTTTCTTCAAAAAAGAAGACCT
The DNA here is from genome assembly GCA_965198825.1 of Acetobacteraceae bacterium. GTDB lineage: Bacteria > Pseudomonadota > Alphaproteobacteria > Acetobacterales > Acetobacteraceae > BOG-908. The sequence continues at coordinate 2,171,445 of CBDAQB010000003.1, forward strand.
TGCTTCCTTAGGCCATCATGACAGTCCAGACGAAGATCCGCCCAGGCATACAGCGCGCCATCACCACGGCTTCCGATCCCGTGGAGGCGGCAGAGGCCTTGCGCGCGGCGCTGTGGCATCCGGATTGTTGCCTGGTGCTGCTGTTTATTTCGCCGGACCGCGATCTGGCGGCGCTGGCCCCTGCCCTAGCGCGGGCATTCGAGGGCGTGCAGGTGGCCGGGTGCACGACGGCAGGGGAGATCGGGCCCGGCGGGTATGCGGCGGGGTCGATCGTGGGGATCGCCCTGGCGGCGCCGGAGTTCGCGGCGGCGGTTGGATTGATCGAGGATCTGCATGGATCCGATGCGGCGGCGATGCAGGCGGTGGTGCGCCGGACGCGATTGGCGATCCATGACGCCGCACCTTGGGCACGTCATGAGAATCTGTTTGCCATGACGCTGATCGACGGGATGTGCGGCCGGGAGGAAGTGGTGATCAGCGCTGCCTACGGGGCGCTGGCAGGAATCCCGATACGCGGCGGGTCGGCGGGCGACGGGATGCGGTTCGACCGGACTTTCGTGCTGCACGAGGGCGCGTTCCTGCGCCATTGCGCACTTGTCATCGTGGTGGCGAGCCGGCGGCGGTTCCTGGCCTTCAAGACCGAGCATTTCGTGCCTGGCGAGGAGAAGACGGTAGTGACGGGGGCGAATCCGCAGAGGCGGATCGTTACCGAGATCAATGCCGAGCCGGCGGCGTTGGAGTACGCGCGGATTACGGGGCTGGATCGGGCGGCTCTGACGCCTGCGGATTTCGCGACGCACCCGATGGTGGTGCGCATCGGAGACCAGAGTTTCGTGCGCGCCATCAGGCGGGTGAATGCCGATGACAGTCTGTCGTTCCTGTGTGCCATCGATGAAGGCGTGGTGCTGACTGTGGCGCGCGGGCTCGACCTGGTGCGCAACCTGGAGAGCACGTTCGAGGGGATCACGGCCGAGATCGGGCAGCCGGAGCTGGTGATCGCATTCGACTGCATTCTTCGCGGATTGGAGATGGACCAGAACGGATTGCGGGCGCAAGCAGGGCGCGTGGTGGAGCGCAACCATGCTGTTGGTTTCCTGACCTACGGCGAGCAATATGATTCGATGCATGTGAACCATACCTTCACCGGCATCGCGATCGCGGCGGCGGCTCCGGAGAACGCGCACGATGCCTGACGTGGGTCAGGCGGCGAACCTCGATGTCGCGGCGCTGGCGCGCGAGAATGCAAAGCTGCGCAAGATCAACGGGTCGCTGATGGCGGCGATCGAGCGCGGCGCGCATCTGCATGGCAGCGGGTTTGCGCTGTTCCAGACGGCGGCGGCGCTGGGCAACCAGGTGCAGGAGCGGACGGCGGCGCTGACCACGGCGTTGCGCGAGCTCGAGCGGGTGAACGCGGCGCTGAAAGCCGCGAAAGACGAGGAAGGCCAGGCGCGCGAGCGGCTGGTTGCCGCCATCGAGGCGATCAACCAGGGGATCATCCTGTGCGACGCAGATGACCGGGTGGTGATCGCCAACCGGCGCTACCGCGAGGTTTGGGGCGATCTGCCCGCCGAGCCTGGCACGCCGTTCGAGGCGGTGGTGGCAGCGGCAGGCCGGAACATCGTTCTGCCCGACGGCGTGGCGAGCTGGAGCGAGTACCGGCTTTCGAAACATCAGAACCCGGGCGAGCCTTTTGTGGTGCAGTTCCAGGAGGGCGTCTGGCTGCAGATTTCCGAACGGCGCATGGCCGGCGGGGGCACGGTGTCGCTCTACACCGACATTACGGGCGTGAAGCTGGAGGAGGAGCGGCGGCGCGAGCGCGAGGTTGTCGAGGCGCTGCGCGAGGCGAACGAGAGCCTGGAGCGGCGGGTGGCGGACCGTACGGCGGAGCTGCTGCAGGCAAATATAGAAATGATGGCAGCCAAGGCGGAGGCCGAGCAGGTCAATCTGGCGAAGACAAAGTTTTTTGCCGCCGCCAATCACGACCTGCTTCAGCCGCTGGCGGCCGCGCGGGTGTTTGCTTCCGCCTTGAGCGAGCGGCGGTTGTCGCCGCCCAACCGGGAGCTGGTTCGGCACGCGCTGTCGGCGCTCGACTCGGTAGATGATTTGCTGACAGCGCTGCTGGATGTGGCCAAGCTCGATGCGGGCGTGGTGCCGGCCTCGCCTTGCAGCTTCGCGCTGGCGGACGTTCTGAAGCCGGTGGCCGAGGAATACCGCATGATCGCGGCACGGCGGCGGCTTCGCCTGCGGGTGTTTGCCGGCGACGTGGTGGTGCAGACGGATCCGAAACTGCTCTCGCGCGTGCTGCGGAACCTGATTTCCAATGCGCTGCGCTACTCGACTCGCGGCGGGGTGCTGATCGGGCATCTGCGGCATGCGGAAGGTGTCCTCGTCGGCGTTTGGGATACCGGTATCGGAATCGCGGCCGAGCAGCAGGATGAGATCTTCGAGGAATTTCGGCGGCTGCCGCCTGGGCAGGATTCAACCGATCGTGGGGCGGGACTCGGCCTGTCGATCGTCAGGCGTATCAGCCGAATGCTGGGACATCGGCTCGTCGTGCGGTCCATGCCCGGGCGAGGCAGTTTCTTCGGCGTGGTTCTGCCTGTGAGCGATGCGCCGGCGGTGTGCCTGCGGCGGCCTTCGTCACTGCCCGAGCCGACCGGAGGACCCAGCTCGTTGCGGGGACGAACGGTTCAGCTGATCGACGACGAGCCGCATATCGTCGAGGGACTCGGCGTGCTGCTGGGCGGGTGGGGCATGAAGATTCGCGGGGCCCGGTCGGCGGCCGAGGCGCTGCAGTCGGCCGATGCGGCGACGGCGCCGGAACTGATCATTGCGGATTATCATCTGGAGAACGGCGTCACCGGTCTCGATGCGATCGCGACGTTGCGGCGGCGTTGGGGCGATGTGCCGGCGGTGGTGGCCACCGCGGATTATACCGAGGAGGTGGCGTCGCTCGTGGCTGGAGCGGGGCATCATTTGATGCATAAGCCGGTTCGGCCTGCTCGATTACGCAGCCTTATCACGCATGTGCTGACGGCTTTGCCTTTCGAGGCTTAGGAAGGAAGCACTTCTTTTTTGAAAAAAAGAAGCAAAAAACTTTTGGACCTTGAGGCCGGGCGTTTCCACGATCTCGGTCCCACATCGCAAAAGTTTTTTGCTTCTTTTTTTCAAAAAAGAAGTGCTTCCTACCCCTGTCTCGTTGCGTAAAGCGCCGCCTGAATCCGGCTGCGGAGATTGAGCTTGCGCAGAATGGCGGTGACGTGCGCCTTCACCGTGCTTTCTGAGATATCCAGCTCGTAAGCAATAATCTTGTTGGCCTTGCCTGCGGAGATCATTTCCAGCACGCGGCGCTGCTGCGCCGACAAGGCGGCCACGGCCGCCTGCCGGGCGCCGGCGGCACTCTCGCCTGGGCTTTCGTCCGGCATGCTGATTTCGCCGGCGAGCACGGCGACGAGGGCGGTGCGCATGCCGTCGCGCGAGAGGGATTTGGGGATGAACCCGGCGGCGCCGCAGCCGATGGCCTGGTCGATCGTTTCGCGGTCTTCCTTGCCGGAAACGATGACGACCGGCGTTGCAGGCGCTTTGCGACGCAACGAGAGGAGGCCGGCCATGCCGTTCATGCCGGGCATGTTCACATCCAGCAGGATGAGTTCGAAGTCGGTGCTGGCGAGCGCCTCTAGCGCTTCGTCCACGCTGCCGACTTCGACGACGCGCGCCAGAGGAAGGGTGGAGCCGACGATTTGAGCCAGCGCGTCGCGGAAGAGCGGATGGTCGTCGGCGATCAGGACAGCGCCGCTTGGCGGCGACGCGGTGGCGGCGAGAGCATGAGCACCCTGGATCATGAGACGACGCTAACCCCGGAAGGCCGGGAGCGCCATGCGACAAAATGCTCATAGTTGAAGGGCCTGCGAGGCAGTGTGCATCGGCGCAACAGTGCGACACTTCCGACGAAGGTCTCAGTCTTGAAGGTCTGAAAACCATCGCCAGCGGGCAAAACTCGTCCTAAGAGTTTGGTATGCGTCGCAACGATGCGATCGGTTACCGGTCGATTTTGCGCTGCACTGCGTCATTACGGGACCATGTGAAACGTGGCCCAGGGGGGGGAAACATGAAGAACTACCGGGCAGTCTTGCTCGCATCGACTTTGCTGCTGCTTCCAGCCGTTGCGAGCGCCGACGAATATACCGACTTGCTCGATATCCTGAAGGCCAAGGGTAGCCTGTCGTCCTCCGAATATAGTTCGTTGATGGCGAAGCACATGCATAATGCGCGTGCGACGAAAGGCCGCCGCGGGCAGACGACGCAGCTTTATGCAGCGCCTGAGGAAGAGCAGCCTTCGGCGTCCGCGCGCCAGGCGGCGATCGATGCGGCTGCCAGTGCGGCGGCGGCACAGGCCGCGATGCGCCAGAGCCAGACGATGATGACGCAGATGGAGAACGATCCGGGCATCGTTCATGCCGAGCCGTATAAGCTTGGGTCGGGCGTGACCATACGCGTGGGCGCAGTGGATTTGAACTTCTCTGCTATCGTCAACGGTTTCTACACCTACTCCAGCGCGGACCGTGCAACGCCTGGCACCGCGGTGGGCGGTGGCCTTGCCGATGCGAGCGGCTTCGACTCGTCCGCTATCCGTAACGGCCTGCTGCCTGGCGCCTTCATCGCGTCCGCCAGCACGACGCAGGCGGGCATCGATGTATCGGCGGTGTTCGGCATGTATCCTGGCCTGAACAGCGCCAGTGTCGGATTGCTGAACGCGAACAACGGCGGCACGTCCACGGCACTCGGCACTTCGGGCGTCGATTTCCGTAAGACATACATGACGTTCGGCACGAAAGAGCTTGGCACCATCAAGATCGGCCGCGACATCGGCATCTTTGGATCCGACGCCATCCTGAACGACGCCACGCTGCTGAGCGTGGGTTCGTCTGGCAACAACGCCGATCCTGCCAACACCTCGCTCGGCCGCATCGGCGTCGGTTACATCTACACCGACTTCATGCCGCAGATCACCTACATCAGCCCGATCTTCGCCGGCTTCCAAGGCACGGTCGGCATGTTCCAGCCGCTGAACGAGTTTGCCTTCGCGGGCGCCAATCTTTCGGGCACCGCGACGGCGCACAATGTTCCGTTGTTCGAAGGCAAGGTCACCTACGACGCCAAGTTCAGCGGTGTAGCAGCCCATGTCTGGGCCGGCGTGATGACGCAGCCGCAGCAGAACATTCAGGGCGTCGGCGATCTCGATCCGAACCCGGGCGGAAGCAAGGACACGGTTGCCGGCGAAGCAGGCGCCAAGCTCACCATTGGGCCGTTTGCCGCAACCGGTTACTACTACCGTGGCAAGGGTGTCGGCACGACAGGCAAGTTCTTCGACGGCATCGCGCCGAACGGCGAGCTGCGTGACTCCGAGGGCTTCTATGCCCAGGGCGCCTATAACATCACGCCCAAGCTGAAGCTGGTCGGCAGCTATGGCGAGAGTTCGCTCTATGAAGCGCCTGGCGAGTTCACACCAAATCTCGTTCGCCGCAACTCGAGCGAGATCGGTGCCGGCTACTTCACCCTTACCGATTGGGTGACGCTGGTTGCCGAGTATGCGCATGAAGAGGCGACATCGCATGGGCCGAACCAGGCGCATTCGAACGCCTTCACGGCGGGTGCTATTCTCTTCTACTAAGCTACCTCTAAAGGCCTAGCCGCCACGCCGCTCCTTCGGGAGCGGCGTTTTTTTTGCGAAAACTTCACCGCCGCCGAAAGAGCCGCCTGTTCGAGATCGTTGCAGTTCGGCGGCGATCAAGGAAAAGCTGGTCTCGATCCGCAAGGCGGAGGGGGATTGGGGCGCCGAGTCGGACGAAGAGCAATTTGCCAAGGCGGCAAGCGCGGTCAAGGAAGTTTATGGCGTCGGCTCGACGGCAGAGCTGGCCAGCCGGTTCAAGCAGATGACCGCCGATGTGAATGCGGTGGTGCGAGCGGCCTTCACGGCGCGGGGAGGAATGTGCGCAGGGAAGGACGAGATGGCTGCCTATGTGAAGGGAATTACACCCGAGGCTGCTTAATATCAGGCGGGCGAGTTACGGCCCGCCGGGTTTCTTCTGCTCGTGGGTTGAGCTGTCGTCGTCGGGGCCGACGGGAATGTCGTGGTGAATGTCGTCGAGGTGGGCGACACCGGCGCGGGCTGCGTCGTTGAGGCCCTCGCCGCCCGCTTCCAGGTGGTCCTTGATCCGGTCGCGCATGCCGGGCGTCCAAAACTTGTGCAGGTGCTGGGCGACGGCCTGGCCGGCGTTGCCGCGGCGCTGGCTCCCGAAGAAGGTGCCGATCTGGTTGGCCATGATGACCAACCGATCGGCGGACTCCACGTGGCTCATTCGGCTGCGGCCGCCACTTTAATGCGGCGGGCTTCTTCGCTGTGGTGGTTGTATTCTTCCTGCCAGGCGCTGGGACCGTTCGAGAGGGATACCTGCACCGCGGTGACCTTGAACTCGGGGCAGTTGGTCGCCCAGTCGGAATGCTCGGTGGTGACGACGTTCGCCTGCGTCACCGGGTGGTGGAAGGTGGTGTAAACGACGCCTGGGGCTACGCGCTCGGTAATGAGGGCGCGCAGGCTGGTCTCGCCGGCGCGGCTGGCCAGGCGCACCCAGGCGCCGTCGCGCACGCCGCGCATTTCAGCGTCGCTCGGATGGATTTCGAGAACATCCTCCTTGTGCCAGGCGACATTGGCGGTACGGCGGGTCTGCGCACCGACGTTGTAGTGGCTGAGGATACGGCCTGTGGTGAGGAGGAGCGGGTAGCGCGGGCCCGTCCTCTCTTCGGTGGCGACATACTCGGTGATCAGGAAGCGCCCTGCCCCATGCGCGAAATGCTCGGCGTGCATCACCGGCATGCCGACCGGGTTCTCGGCGTTGCATGGCCATTGAACCGAACCGACGCGGTCGAGAAGGTCGAAGCTGACTCCTGCGAAACTCGGCGTTGTCGCGGCGACCTCGTCCATGATTTCGCTGGGATGCTTGTAGATCCAGGTGTGGCCCATGGCCTTTGCAAGCGCCATGGTGATTTCCCAATCGGCCATGCCGGAGCGGGAGGGCATGACGCGGCGGACGCGGTTGATGCGGCGTTCGGCGTTGGTGAAAGTGCCGTCCTTTTCGAGGAAGGTCGAACCGGGGAGGAAGACGTGGGCGTAATCCGCTGTCTCGTTCAGGAAGAGATCCTGCACGACGACGCATTCCATGGCGGCGAGGCCCGCGGTGACGTGGCGCGTGTCCGGGTCGGACTGAACGATGTCCTCACCCTGGATGTAGATGCCCATGAAGCGGCCGGCGACGGCTTCGTCCAGCATATTGGGAATGCGCAAGCCCGGTTCGGAATCGAGAGGCGTGCCCCACAGGCTCTGGTAGATTTCGCGCGTGGCGTCGTCGCTGATGTGACGGTAGCCGGGGAGTTCGTGCGGGAAGCTGCCCATGTCGCAGGCGCCCTGCACATTGTTTTGGCCGCGTAGCGGATTGACGCCCACACCTTCGCGGCCGATGTTTCCCGTCATCATCGCGAGGTTTGCGATGGCCATGACGGTGGTGGTGCCCTGGCTGTGTTCGGTGACGCCAAGGCCGTAGTAGATCGCCGCGTTGCCGCCGGTGGCGTAGAGGCGGGCAGCGGCGCGCAGGTCGGCCGCGGGAACGCCCGTCGCGCCTTGGGTGATTTCGGGCGAATGGCGTGGCTCGGCGACGAATTCCGCCAGATCCTGGAAGCTTTCCCAGTCGCAGCGGGTGCGGACGAATTCCTCGTCGACCAGGCCTTCGGTGACAATGACGTGGGCGATCGAGGTGAGCACGGCGACATTGGTGCCGGGCTTCAGCGGCAAATGGTGCTGGGCCTCGATATGCGGCGTGCGCACGAGATCGATGCGGCGCGGATCGATGACGATCAGCTTGGCACCCTCGCGGAGGCGCTTTTTGAGGCGCGAGGCGAAGACCGGGTGGCCGTCGGTCGGATTGGCGCCGATGACGAGGGCCACGTCGGTGTGCTCGACGCTGTCGAAATCCTGCGTGCCGGCCGACGTGCCGAACGCTGCGCCGAGGCCGTAGCCGGTGGGCGAATGGCAAACGCGGGCGCAGGTGTCGATGTTGTTGGTGCCCATGGCGGAGCGCACCAGCTTTTGCACCAGATAGGTTTCTTCGTTGGTGCAGCGGGAGGAACTGATACCGCCAAGCGCCTGCTTGCCGTATTTCTCCTGGATGCGCGCGAACTCGCTGGCGGCATAGTTCAGCGCCTCGTCCCAGCTCACCTTGCGCCACGGCTCATGTATGGAGCCGCGTATCATCGGGTCGGTGATGCGGTCGCGGTGCGTGGCGTAGCCCCATGCGAAGCGGCCCTTCACGCAGCTATGGCCGCGGTTGGCCTGGCCGTCCTTGTAGGGGACCATGCGAACGAGCTCGTTGCCGCGCATCTCCGCCTTGAAGCTGCAGCCGACGCCGCAATAGGCGCAGGTGGTGACGACGGAATGCTCGGGCTGGCCGATGTCGATCACCGACTTTTCGGTGAGCGTCGCGGTCGGGCAAGCCTGCACGCAGGCGCCGCAACTGACGCATTCAGAATCCATGAACTTCTCGGACATGCCGGGAGAGACACGGCTTTCGAAACCGCGGCCTTCGATCGTCAGTGCGAAGGTGCCCTGCACTTCCGCGCAGGCACGGACGCAACGCGAGCAGACGATGCATTTCGAGGAATCGAAGGTGAAGTAAGGATTGCTCTCGTCCTTCTCCATGACGAGGTGGTTGTCGCCGGCAAAACCATAGCGCACCTCGCGCAGGCCGACGGCGCCGGCCATGTCCTGCAGCTCGCAATCGCCGTTTGCGGCACAGGTCAAGCAATCGAGCGGATGGTCGGAGATGTAGAGCTCCATGACGCCCTTGCGGATCTTCTTGAGCCGATCGGTCTGCGTTAAGACGACCATGCCAGGCGCGACAGGCGTGGTGCACGAAGCCGGCGTGCCGTTGCGGCCTGCAACCTCGACCAGGCAGAGGCGGCAGGAGCCCCAGGACTTTACCATGTCCGTCGCGCAAAGCTTCGGAACCGAGACACCGCTTTCCTGCGCGGCGCGCATGATGGACGTGCCTTCCGGAACGCGCACCACGTTGCCGTCGATGGTGAGCTCGACCATCGTGTCGCTATGCGAGGCGGGCGTGCCGTAGTCGGTCTCTTGAACTAGGCTCATCGGGATGAGTCCTTTTATGGGCGTGGTGCTTTTTTGTTTTAGGAAGGAAGGCGTTCTTTTTTGAAAAAAAGAACCAAAAAACTTTTGCGAGTTTGGGCTGGGTGTGGGGATAGGCTCGGCCCTAGGTCCAAAAAGTTTTTTGCTTCTTTTTTTCAAAAAAGAAGTTCTTCCTTTTCCTTCTCTCCCTGCACAGGCCTACGAGGCCCAAAATCCTCAGGGAAATGCCGCAGCGCGCTCATGACCGGATACGGTGTAAATCCACCCAACGCGCAGAGCGAGCCAAACTTCATGGTGTCGCAAAGGTCTTCTAGAACGGCGATGTTCTGCGCGACGCGGTCGCCGGCGAAGATCTTGTCAATGGTTTCGCGTCCGCGTACCGCGCCGATGCGGCAGGGGGTGCATTTGCCGCAGGATTCGATGGCGCAGAATTCCATGGCGAAGCGGGCCATTTCCATCATGTCCACGGTGTCGTCGAACACGACTAGGCCACCGTGGCCGATGAGGGCGTCGCGTGCGGTGAAGGCTTCGTAGTCGAAGAGGGTGTCGAACTGGGAGACCGGGAGGTAGGCGCCGAGGGGGCCGCCGGCCTGAACGGCGCGCACGGGGCGGCCGGTGGCTGTGCCGCCGCCGTGGGTCATGACGAGTTCGCCGAGCGTGAGGCCGAAAGCCGTTTCGAAGAGCCCGCCGTGCTTCACGTTGCCGGCGATCTGGATGGGCATGGTGCCGCGCGACCGGCCCATGCCGAAGTCGGCGTAGAATTTGGCGCCTTCGGAGAGGATGACCGGAATGGTCGCGAGCGAGAGGAGGTTGTTCACCACGGTGGGGCTGGCGAACAGGCCCTCCAGCGCAGGAAGGGGCGGCTTGGCGCGCACGACGCCGCGCTTGCCTTCGAGGCTCTCCAGGAGAGCGGTTTCCTCGCCGCATACATAGGCACCGGCGCCCACGCGCAGTTCGAGGTCGAAATGCTGGCCTGAGCCCATGATGTCGCGGCCGAGCAAGCCCTCACGATAGGCATTGACGATGGCGGCGCGCATCGTGGCGTTGGCGTGCGGGTATTCGGAGCGCGAGTAGATGTAGCCCTGGGTGGCGCCGACGCCGAGGCCGGCGATGGTCATGCCTTCGATGAGGAGGAACGGGTCGCCCTCGAGGATCATGCGGTCGGCGAAGGTGCCGCTATCGCCTTCGTCGGCGTTGCAGATGATGTATTTCTGCGGCGCCTTGGCGCCGGCGACGGTCTTCCATTTGATGCCGGTCGGGAAGCCTGCGCCGCCGCGGCCGCGCAGGCCGGATTTGGTGACTTCCTCGACGATGGCATCCGGACCGAGTTCCAGGGCACGGGCCAGGCCGCGGCCGCCGCCGTGGGCGCGGTGATCCTCGGCCGAGCGCGGGTCGATGATGCCGCAGCGGGCAAAGGTCAGGCGTGTCTGGGCAGCCAGGAACGGGTGTGTTTCGGGATGGCCGATGCGCAGGGCGTGGTCGCCGGCTTCCACGAGCATGGCGTCGAGCACGGAAGGGACATCCGCGGCGGTGACCGGGCCGTAAGCGATGCGGCCGGAGGGGGTTTCGATTTCCACCAGCGGCTCCAGCCAGAACATGCCGCGGGAGCCGTTGCGTACGATCTGGGCGTCGAGCCCGCGCGTGGCCAAGGCATCCTTGAAGGCGCGGGCGACAGCCTCCGCGCCCACGGCGAGGGCTGCGACGTCGCAGGGGACGAAGATTTTCACGGCGCTCATCCGTGCATCGCTCCTTCGGCCATGGCTTCGAGCATGCCGGCATCGAGGCGGCCGGCAGGTTCGCCGTCGAGGAGGGCGGCGGGGGCGCAGGCGCACAGGCCGAGGCAGTAGATGGGTTCGACGGTGAGTTTGCCGTCTGGCGTGGTTTCGCCCCAGGCGATGCCCAGGCGGCCGAGAAGGTCGGCGGCGAGCTTGGCGCTTCCCATGGCCTGGCAGGCTTCGGCGCGGCAGAGTTTCAGCACGTGCTTGCCGGCGGGCGCGGAGCGGAAGTCGTGGTAGAAAGTGACGACGCCATGGACGTCCGCACGGGACAGGTTCAGCGTTTCGGCAATCATGCGCACAGACTCGTCCGGCACATAGCCGAAAGCTTCCTGCAAGGCATGCAGGATCGGCAGCGTGGCGCCGGGCATGGCCGCATGCTCGTTAATGATCGAACGAGCCAGGGCGGGGTCCCAGCCGCTGCCGGCGGGCGTCGTCGTTTGGCCTGTCGCGCGCATGGAATCTCTCAATGACAAGAGAGTTTAATGGGCTGCTATTGCTGAATCATCAACCCGATGAGGCCCATGCGGCGATAGAACAAAACTATCAACCTCAGCTTTTTAGACCGGATCGAAGCGCAGTTTGGCGGCCTCTTCCGTCAAGGCGGCGCACAGCGGCGTGGGGGGTTCTCGGCTCGGTATGACCAGGCCGACGGTCTGGGTAACTTCGGGTTCGACGATGGGGATGCTGCGTATCGGGTCGGCTACGCCTGCCAGTTCGGCCAGGGTTTCGGGCAGGATGCTGGCCCATTGGCCGGTGCGGACGTGGGCCAGCAGGGTGATGATGGAGTCGGACTCGAGCACCGGGGGGCGGCCGGCGGTGCTGCGGCCGAGGAGGCGGTCGAGGATGCGGCGGTTCTGCATGTCGCGGGTGAGGAGGCAAAGGTCGAGGCCGGCCAGGTCCGACCAGGTGACCGAAGCGCGTTCGCCGAGAGCCAGGTGGGAGGCGGTGAGGAGGCGGTAGCGCTCGGAGAAGAGGGGGATGGCGCGGACGCGGCCCAGCGGTTCGTTCTCCAGGTACGTGAGGCCGGCTTCGATCTCCAGGTTCTCGAGGCCGGCGAGGATGTCGTACGAACTCATCGACTTGATGGTGAAGTGGACGCCGGCATGGCGCGCCAGGAACGGCGTGGTCAGCGCCGGGACCATCGCCAGGGCAGTCGGGATGACGCCCAGGCGTAGTTCACCGGAGAGGCCATGACGGAGGGCGCGGAGGTCGTCGTGCATGCCGCGCTGGGCGGCGACGATCTGGCGGGCCCAGCCGAGCACCCGGGCGCCTTCATCGGTAAAGCCTATGAAGCGGGATCCGCGGTTGACCAGCCGGACGCCGAACTGCGCCTCCAGGGTCTGAACGCCGGCCGAGAGGGTTGGCTGGGTGACGCCACAGAGCTCGGCCGCCTTGCCGAAGTGCTCCGTGGTGGCCAGCGCCAGGAGGAATTCCAGCTTGTCTATCAAGGCACTACTCCGTTCGGCGCCGCGATATATGGGGTGGCCTCGGGCCTTTTTCCCGCCCACTTTCCCTCCGGCGCATGCCCTGCTATACGCCCGCTTCCGCACGGCGGGCGCATAGCTCAGTTGGTAGAGCAGCTGACTCTTAATCAGCGGGTCGTAGGTTCGAGCCCTACTGCGCCCACCATTTCAAGGGTTCAGGGAGCTGAGTTTCCCTGTTTCCCTAGTCGTTTCCCTGAGTGCGCCCTCTTCGTTCTCGGCAGCTTCTTCCTCGAGCTGAGACTTGAGTTCTGCCGCGCAGGCCGGGCATAGGTGGCACTGCTCGTCGTCAATATAGGAACCAGGTGCACCGACCGGATAGTGCACGCCGCATGCTTCGCACGTGAGATACGGCTGCAACTCACTGGCGTTTTTATAGTCGCTCACGCTCGCAACGCCTCGGCAAGGATGTCTGCAAGCCGATCGATCTTACGCTGGCCCTCACCAGAGTCGGGTGGGGGCATGTGAGGCCGACCGATCATGGCCTTACGATACGCTTCAAGCGCCATTGATTGAGCCTCCGATCGAACGCTCGCGGCGATTTCATAGGCCATTAAGCGCTCCAATTTTCATCCGTGCGAAGCAGGGCGACCCGCGCTATTTGTCGGGCGTCTTCACCGCCAATGGGACGACCGCAGTCTTTTCGTCCCTGCGCAAGTAGACGCAGGGCTTCTCGGTATATCTGAGCAGCGCGGGTGGCAGCGGTATGACGATTGCTGCTCATGGCGCACGCTTCGCAGGTGACGTGCGGCTGCATCTCGACGGCTGTTTGATCACCGGTCGGCATCGTGCTTTTCCACTTCTGCAAAATAGAAAAGTGGTTGGTTCAACACGCCGGTCTGCTTGTTTAGATGCCGCAATTCGACCATGCCGTGCGTGATATCAAACACCTTAGAAATCATGCCTTCGTAGGCGCCATGCTTCACACGCACTGTGTCGCCAACAACGAATGCGGCCGGATCGGCGGCTTTAGGGTTAGACGTCATAATAGCTTCTTCGCTTTGCACTCAGGACAGATGATAACGCCGACCGTGAGGCGGATCGGCTCGGCGTCTTGATCGATGGCGCAATCCACCACGCCGCTGAACCAGGAGCGAAAGTCTTGCGTGTCAACCTGGAACGGGCATCGAGGCGCCCTCACCATATTGCCGTTTTGAAAGCGGCTTTTGCAGACCGCGGCGGCAAGGTAGCCCTGCATGTAGGGCTTTGGTTCGAGGGCAATTTCAAGGTGGCTCACTTCGCTAGTTCCACTTCCCATTCCGTGCCGCATACGTCGCACCGGTAAGTAACTATGTAGAGGTCTGGATAGCTATCTCGGCAAGTAAACTCATACCCTGCTGGATGCACGACCGGCGTCGAGAAGCCTGATCGCCATGGATGATGAGGGGTGCAAATCCACTCTTCACTCACAGCTTCCGGCGCTCGTTTATCGCCGGGTCGGGCGGGTGGTGGCTCATTCCTGGGTGTTGTCGTCACATCATTTTCCTTGGCGATTGCTCAGCCGTTTCCTGGCTGCGTTGGTGAATTGGTCCTGCGTCGGCCTGGCGTATCGCCGTGCCATCTGCGGCGTCTTGTGACCGCTGTGCGTGCTCATGCTGATGACATCGGCGCCGCTGTCGCTCAGCTCGGTCATGGTGGTGGCGCGCAAATCGCGAAATTGAATATCGGGCGGAAGACCGGCGGCCGTCGCCACGTCTCGCCAATCATGGCGGAAGGTGTGCGGGCTGTAGGGCAAGCCGGTGCGCTCGTGAATGAGCACGTGGGCCGGCGGGACGCGCTGCGGGACGGCCGTCAAAGCTGCCTGCTTCGCGTTCGCTCTCGCCTCTGCCAGGGCCTGGGCCAATACCGGGTAGACGTCGGCGTTCACCGGCAATGTGCGTTTCGTCTTGCTGGTGTCGACTTCCTCGGCCTCGAGGGCCGACCAGGTGAGAGCGAGCACGTCTCCCTGGCGGTGACCGAACCAGTAGCCGATCAGGGTGGCGAGGCCGAGGCTGGGGCGGCCTAGCTCGTCGGCCTTGGCGACCACCTGGTCAACCTGCTCCGGCGTCCACAAAGCCGTGCGGGGCTTGATCCCGGCCAGCTCCATGCTTGCCCAGGGATTTGCGGGATCGACCATCTCGCGCCTGGCTGCCCACTTCCAGACGCGCCTGGCGAAGCGGCAGGCATAGTTCGCCGTGGCGTTCCCCTTGCTCTTCTTCAGCTCGGCATAGAGCCCGTCTGCATGGCGCGCTTTGACGGCCAGCGCGGGCAGCTCGCCGAGGGTGCGGCTACCGATCGGAAAAGGCCGCAAGATGCCCCTGGCAAGCCAGCGGTAGTCCTTCTGGGTCGACGCGGCGAGGCCCTTGCACCGCTCGCTCTCGAGGAACGCCTCGAGCACCCACGCGACGCTGCCGACGACCGGCTGTCCTGGGCCCATGCCCAGGTGATCGCGATTGAGCGTGCGGATGTAAGCCCAGGCGGCAGCTTGATCCGTACCGGCCGCCTTGGTTTTCAGGTTATGGCTTTTCCGCAGCCGGTCGGGCGGGTCCCAATACCAGTGGCCCTTAACGAGCTTTGCGTGCGGCGGCCGGTCTGATGCCGAATTCATGGTCGAGCTCCTCGACGGCCGCATCGATGTGGGACGGGATGGCCGAGGCCCTGTCCACTGCGCGATCGACAGCGTGCCTGTCCCAGCGCGCGGAGGAAAGTGCCGCGTCGCAACCCCATAGCGGTCCTGGCACCTGCCCCTTGTCCATCCTGCTCTGCAGCTCGGCGTCGGGCACCTGAAGATAGGCGCGCAGCTGCTCGCGCTTCAGCAGCCGTGGTGCGCCCCATTGCCAGCTGACACCCATCAGGCGGCCTTCCTCGCTCGTTTTGGCCGGGCCGGAATGGGCTTCGCCGCCCTGCCCTTCTCACGCGCCGGCTTCGCTGTGCCGCTGACCGCTGGTAGCGTCAGCAGGCCACACCGGATGAGCTGGCGGTGCTGGGCAATCAGCGCCTGGCTGGCGGCCGCCAGGCGCTGCGTCGGCTCATCGACGTGCTGCGCGTAGTTCGTGTCGAGGTAGGCGGAGAGATCATCAAGGCTCGCGACGACCGCGCCGGCCTTCTGCGGGAAAGCCTGGTCATTCAGCTTGGGCAAGCCGCCCATCGATGAATGCGGCTGGAACTCCATGGTCCAGTCCGCGACATGGCCGAAGCGGCTGCGAGCTACCTGAATGACGATCCTGATGCCGCCGCTGAGGAGTGTCAGCGCCTCGCACGGGTTTTCGAACACTCCGTGCTCGTTGAGGCCGTCCTCGACCTCATAGTCCTTCGGCTCGGCCATGACGGCTGCGGTCAACGCCTCGTCGACAACCCATTGCACCTGCAGCTTCACGCCGGCTTTGCGGCTGTCGCGGCTGAGCTTGCGTAGTTGCGGGATCGTCAGGTCCTGGACGGCATGCACCATCCGGGCGTGCTCAGAAACCCCGCCATCGTCCTCCATGTCGGGGAGAAACGGCATCGTCAATTGGCCGACTGGATTAACTCGCGATGGCATGGGGTTCCTCGCTCACCAGCGCAGCCTCCACGTCAAACAGGGTGGGCATGGAACTGTCGCGTGCTGTCTCTCGAACATGTCGCAGCCCGTCGCGGTAGTAATCGGTGCTGAGCTCGACGGCCCGGCCGCGTCGACCCATGCGAAGCGCGACGCAGGGGACGGTGAACAGGCCGCCGAAAGGGTCGAAGACGAGCTCGCCCTTGTTCGTGAAGCGATTGATCAGCCGTTGCACGATATCAAATTGCAGCGGGCAAATATGCTGCACCAGGTTGCGCTGTGCCTGGGCGCCGTTGAGAGTGCGCATGCGGTTCACGTCGTGCCAAATATCCGGGTCGTGGCTCGCGACGCCGATGGCCGAAAAGGTGCTCGGCAAGCGCGTGTCCAGTTCCTCTGCAAGCTTCACGTGCGCCGCGTAGTTGTAGACCGCACGCAGCGTCGCCTCCGGAAAATGCTTCGCCAGCCGATCAGGCCCGTAACCAGCAAATTCTTCCGCAGTCAGAAAGCGGTTGCCGGATGAGCGCCAGAAGGCGGAGGCGTCGATCTGCCACTGGCCGCGCGAATACTCCGCCTTGGATTTGCTCACCGGCACGTCAGCGTAGGCGGTTGCCGTGTCGGTCGGTAGCTTGCGGAGCAGCAGCACATATTCGGGCGATCCGACGCCCATCTTGGAGCCGTCCTTGCATTGCTCCGACCAGCCGAGGCGATAGGTCTGATTGTTCTCCCGCACCACGTCTGTGTTGATCGTGATCATTCCCATGTAGGCGAAGCCATGCCGACGGTAATGGGCGATGCAGTCGGCATGAAACGGATCGACGGTCGGCATGCCGAGGCCGGTGACGTTGCCGAAGCGGATGCGATCCTTCACGTGTATGGCAGCCACCCGGCCAGGCCGCAGGATCCTCAGCAGGTTTGGCGTTAGGAAGTCCATCTGCGCGAAGAAGCGCACATTGTCGTCGTTGTGGCCAAAGTCCTCATAGGAAATGCTGTATTCGTAGTGATTTCCGAAGGGGATGCTGGTGACGATCAGGTCGACGCTGTCGGTCTCCATGATCGCCGCCTCTGCGACACAATCATTGTGCGCGACCTCGTAGCGATCGCCGGTTTCGATGACGCGCTTGACACCGATGGTGCGGGCGAGTTCGGCCTCTATACCCAAAGTCGAGAGCCCATGTTCGGCGATCAGTGTGGCCATGCGGGCGGTGAGAGCGTCGTGCTCGGCCCACTTGCGCTGCAGCTCGCGCTTCACCTCCCGTTCGGTCTCGCAGTAGATGATGTCGATCTCGCACTGGTGCGGCTGCAGGAAGCGCCGGATGCGGTGAATCGCCTGGATGAAGTCGTTGAACTTGTAGCCTATGCCAAGGAAGATGGCGCGATGGCAGTGGCGCTGGAAGTTGCAACCGCTGCCGCTGATCTCCGGTTTCGTGGAGAGAATGCGCAGCTCGCCGTTGGCGAAGGCGATGACGCGCCGCTCGCGCTCCTCCAGGTCGAGTGTACCGTAGACTGAGCTGAAGCCCTGGATGTTGACGCCGGCGAGTGCCTCGCCGATGGCGTGGCGCTCCGCCTCCAGATCGTGCCAGAGGATGAAATGATCGGCGGGAGCCGCCTGCACGATGGAGATCATCCGCGCTATGCGGGCCGGGATGCTCTCGCGTTTCTCCTTTGCGGCTTGTGGCAGGCCTAGGGCAGCATCCTTGATCATCAGCAGCTGACCATCGCGGTCCTCGCCGCCTGAAATGTCCTCTGCCGCGACCTCGTGCCAGTTCGTGATCAGCGGCGGGAGGTCATAACCTTCATCGGAATGGCCGAGGTCGGAAGGTTTTTGGACGAAGGCTGCCCAGCTGTGCAGCCACCCAAAGAACTCACGCTCCATGTGTTGGTAGAGAGTGAGGTTTCCGGCCTTGTTGGGGTCCCTCTGAAAGAAACGTGTGAGGGCCTGGCCTGTGTCCATCACGCCAAGGAAGCCGGCGTAGTGGATCAGCTCTTTGTAGTTATTGGGGCTCGGTGTGGCTGTGGCGACGAAGCGGAACGGCATATCCGCAAATAGGGCCAGGAAGCTCTGGTAGGTCTTGGAACCGAAGCTGCGCAGCACGCTCGCCTCGTCAAGGCTGGCGGCCGTGAAGAGCGCCAGGTCCAGCTTACCGTCACGCACGCTCTCATAGTTGGTGAGATAGATGCCGTCCGCCTCCACCTCTTCGCTGCGCCTGACGAACTGAACGGCGATGCCGAGCTTTTCGGCATCAAGGCGAAACTCGTGCCGCACACCAAGCGGCATGACGATCAGAGCGCGACCGCCCTTTTCAGCCAGCACAAGGCGCATGATTTCGAGCTGGATGAAGCTTTTACCGAGACCGAAAGCGGCGAAGATGGCAGCTCGGCCAAGGCGAAGCGCCCAAAGGACCAGGTCGATCTGGTGTGGCCGAAGGATTGGGTTAACGGCTTCCGCCGACACATCAAAGCCATGCAGTTTTGCAAAGCGAAATTTTGATTGAAGGAAAGCCAGGTAGCCCGCCTGGTCGAGGTTCATGGGGCGCTCTCCACAAGTAGGTTGGCGATTTCCAGCAGCACGTCGGCATGGCACGGATCGCAGGCCTCGCATTTCACGCCGGCCGGCTTGCCTTCGGCGTGGTCGGGGCAGAGATGGCAGTGGCACATGAGGTCTCGGCCGGCGAGCTGCGCACGGATGTCGGCTGCCTGCGCCAGCGCTTCCTCGCGGAACATTTCGACCGCGGTGCCACTCGCAGCGCGTTTACTAGCATGACAAATGCCGTTTGCTGGATCGCGCAGCGCCCACCAGCCTGCGGTGTCGTAGATTACCTTGAACGGATTGCCCCAACGGCCCGGCCGTGTGACGTCGATTGCGCCCTTCGGCTTGCGCCAGCCTTTTTCGCGTTTGCGCTGAAAGCGAAGCGGCAGCTTATTGCCGACCGTCATGACGGCTGCTCATGGCCTTGAACGATGACGAAGGCGCCTGCTCGGAAGACGTGAGGGATCGGTAATGACCAGGCGTAGAACACTACACTCTTCGTGTCTCCGTCTCGCGGCTCGTCGTAGAACCTGCAGTCTTCGACGAAGCTTTCGAGAGAATCAGTGGCGCTTTCGAAATCACCTTCTTCGGCCACGAGGAGTAGACCTCCTGGTGAGACGGCCGGCTCTGGGCTATCAAGCTTCCAGCTCAGGCCTCCGGCGTCAGACCGCGAAAACGTCAGTAGCCAGATGCCGTAAATTTCGTGCCACTCGAACTCGACGATAGAACCTTCCTTGAGAAGCTCGTTGGGTTCCACGTCGGGCTTGCCGTCAACCCACGCATAATCGGCAGCCGCAAGCGCATAGGCCCCATCGGCAAGTCTCATGATCCAGGCGTCAGGCGTTGCCCGCGCTGGTGGAATGATTTCATCTTGATACTTGGTTGGCAGCCACCTGCGCTCGATCATCGTGCTACCTCACGATCGTAGTTGTTGATGGCGGCTGCAAGAATGCCGCGCGCAACGTGCATGGTTCCGTCGCCAAGCGTTCTGCGCTCACAATGCTCCATGGCATTGAAGGCGGCTTCTATCACCGCTTCGCGCGCCATGTTTTCCAGCGCCTGCTCGATAGGAATTACTCCATCGAAAGGCACGCTGACGAGAATAAGGGCATCGTCGTTGCTTATGTCGTAGACTGTCGCGTCCTCGACCGCATCGAAGATTACGCTTTTGCCGTAGAATTTTGCGAGTGCAACCGCTCTTCGGTTTTTTTCGCTGCCGGGGCCGCAAAAGATGATTACCGCAGGCATAGCTGCGCTCCAAAGCTAAGCCCCGCCGTTGCCGGCGGGGCTGGTTGAGTGACTAGACGGAGGATGCTGGCGGCGCGGCTGCGGCCGGGCCGGCAGGATCCGTGGCGGGACCGACCGGAGCAGCACCTGGCGTGCCGACAACAGCCGCAGGCGGCGTGAGGCCGGTAAGAGAACCGGCGGCACTGGCGGTTGTGTCAGCGCCCCCAGGCACAGTGCTTGCTCCACCAGGGACAGTGCTCGCTCCGCCTGCAACGGTGTTTGCCCCGCCTGAGATGGTGCTGGCCCCGCCGGCCACGGAGTTCGCGCCGCCCGCGACCGTGTTGGCGCCACCACCCACGGTGCTTGCACCGCCCGGCACGCTTGCTCCGCCAGCCGGGGAAGCGGCTGCCGCTGCAGGAACCGGCTGGGTCGTGTCGACCGCATCCGCCAGGTCGAGCGAGATGGTGGTCGGCCGGAGGTCGGCAACGATGTCGACCGTGCCTTCGAAAGTCGCGAGACCTTGTGCGTCCGACACGGTGATGGAGATGCCGGTCGCCAAAGGCACGAGAGCATTCAGGATCAGCGCGGCGCTGCTGTCGTCCGACATGGTGCCGATCGAGCCGGCCAAGGAAACCGTGTCGCTGACGACGACGCTGAATTTATCGCCGGCACCGGCCGCGACGACATCGCCGCCCGCGTCGAGAACGGTGATGGGGATACGCCGAACGACGTCGTTCGGAAGCTTGATATTCATGGTGATGGCTCTTCCTTCAGGGGTGAACAGGAGGATTTGCGGGATGACGGTCCCGTGCCGACGCCCGCACCAGCGCCGGCAAAACCGGCACAGACGGGAATTTCGATTGGTCATGGCGTGAGCTCCGCAGCGCTTTGTGCACTGTTCCTGCCGGCGATCGCGCAGGCGTTCATGGCGAGCACGATCATCGCCTGCAGGCCTTGTGTCGCATCGTCGGTATGCTCGCGCTCGAAGTCGACGCAGGCGACCTCCATGCCGGTCGCGTCGAGGATCAAACCGTCCTCGCCAATGCGAAGCGGCAGCTTGATGTGCGGCGCCATCGCGAGAAACGCCTCGCGCTCGCCGGGCTTGCCATCGACGAGCCGAACGGCTGCGCGAAACATCAGCAGTTCCTCGCACAGCGAGGCGATGCGTTCGGCGCGATTTCCGATCTCTGTGTCGAACTGCTCCGGAATATCGCTGTCAGGAGCTGCGGCAGGCGGCGTGTCGATCGCTAAGGCGACGTCGCGTATCGCGTAGAGCTCGTCGTCGGTGATCGTCGTCATGCGCGCGGCTCGCAGCCAGGCGCCGACATCACGCGGCGCGTCGCGAAGTCGACGACGACGCAGCGGTGCGCAGGCTGGGGCTCCGGTGCGCCTGGCGGATCGATCCAGCCGGCGGGAACGGTGAAGTCACCCTCGCCATCGACGCGCACCACCATGGCGGTGACGACTCCACCCAGAACGTTATCGGCAACGAGCGTGGCTCGCGTCGCGCGGCGAAAGCGCGTCTGGGCTCCTAGCGGCGCGTAGACGACGACTTGGCGCGGCTTCACTAATCGGCTGATCGTGATGCCGTTCATGCGGCGTCTCCCTGAACGGCCCTGGGCGCGATGCGGTGCAGGTGCGGACTGCGCGCGAAGGCGGCGGTGCGCAGCAGTTGCGACACGGCGCGGATCTCGGCGGCAACGAGGGCGTCCCTCTTGGCCCGGGCATCGGCGGCCAGGTGCATCAGCTCGGCGACGAAAAGCAGTTCGCCTGTCGTGCTTTCACTCGCGAGGGCGACTGCTGCCAGCAGAAGGAGATCGGAAGGCGTCGCGGGCGCCACGCGTTGCAGGCGCGCCTGCCAGTAAGCCGTGGCTTCGGCAGGTGGCGGCGCCACGCGGCACATGCTGCTCACGCGCCGCGCCCCTGGCCGCAGAAACGCGCCCGCTCAGGTGCCTTCATGACCAGGTGCTGCGCCATATCCAGCACGTTCTGGCCAACGCAGACGCTGATATCAGGCAGGAAGGCCACGTAGGCGCGGAACGTGTCGGCGGTGATGAGCAGCGCATCGCTGCAAGCCGCATGGCTCGCCAGCATGTAGGCAGCCTGGTGCTGCATCACGAAGGGCGCGTGCGGATACCAGATCTGGAGCCGGCGCAAATGGTCGTCGAAATCTTCCTGCTCTATCGCGCTCAGCGCGCGTGAGGCACGGGTCGAAAGACGGAAGGGAGCATGGGACAGGGACACGGATGCCTCCATCGCGGGGTGCGATAGAAATGCATCCTATATGCGTCGCATATGCGCGTCAATGCATATGCGCGATGCGCCTACCTGGTGATATCGTTCCAGTTCAGCGCGCGCCGCGTGTTCGCGACGCGGTCGAGGGGATACTTCTCGGCAGGCATGTCGGGGTTGAGAGAGGAAAGGTGGACGTAGCCGCCCGATCGCTTGTCGAGGCGCCGAAGCAGGTTGGTCTCGTCGTCGTTAGGTCGATCCGAGGTGGAGTGTAGCGTAATCAGCACAAAGTCGCCCGACGTCCCGGACCTGGCGAGATCGATCAGAACAAGCTCGCCGGCCATCCACCGCGGCGCCATGGTGTCGTCAGGAGCATAGAAGCCGACGACCTTTGCGGTGCCTGACATGGATGGCGGGCGCGTGAGGTCCTGGACAGACATTGGGTTGAGTTTGAACTCTCCGTCCCTAACAACCGGGTGGCACGACCAAACTGGTATTCCGGCCTTCGAGGCTCTTATGTTCACTTCTCGTTCTTGCCGTCTAGCCGGGACCCGGTCCAGCAGTTTCTTGAGCTGCGGCGGGACTGGAGCCTCCGAGACCAGGGCAATCCTGGCCAGAGATGCAGGCGATAGCATGTAAGCAGGGTTACTAAATAGGCGTGAGAATGAGGACTGAGAGACGCCGGCGACCTCGCTCAACGCGGTCACGTGGGCGTAGCCGCGCTCGACAGTCCGGTTCACCCAGTCGATCGTTGCTTCGCGCAGCTCGGGGTCGATTTCCTGCATAGGCGGAACCTGCCGCATACGCGTCGCATACGCATCGATATGCTTGTTGACCGGCGTATATGCGTCGCATATGCTTTCAAGCATGGACGTTCGTGCCCGTATTTCCGAGATCGAGCAGCGCCTTCGCGCTGAAGGGTTGTCGGTTGCCGCCCTCTGCCGAGAGGTGCCGCTGAATCAAAGCACTTGGGTGCGCTGGAAGAACGGAGCCGCGGCACAGAGATCTAATTGGGACAAGGTCGAGTTCGCGTTCAATCGCTTCATCGAACCCTGCCCTGCTAAGGATCAGGCAGCGTGATGTCCGGGCTATGTGACCTGTCGGATGTCCGCGAACCGCATCAGAAACGCGACCGGCAGAGCTGTGTCGCCTCGCCCATCGAGCAGAAATTTGGCCAGATAACCGTCGAAGCGGACCGGCTGACCGCTCATAAACGAGCGCGCACGCTTGTAGAGCTTGGAGCCTGGCAGAATAGCCGTGTTCTCGGTATCCACGATACTGAGGAACGCGGTGCGAGCGACGAAGCTCTTTCCGATCTTCAGAAAGATCAGCGCGCGTTCGTCGTCGACGTCCGTCTTGTCGACTGTCGCGGACCAGTTTGTGAACTTGCGCGGCAGCCTCGCCTTTTCGAGTCTGTTGATGATTTCCTGTTGAGCGGCGCCTCGGCTGTCCATGGTCGGCGCATCGGCCATTCTTGGAACAACGGCTCGAAAGATTGCCAGCGTCGCCCGCTGCGACGGCGTCATCCGTGCGAGTTCGGAGGTTTCGTCTTCCGGAAAGCTCCATCCCTGATCGGTCGATGCGGCAACAGCCTCCGTTTTGATAAACGTAGCGCTCGCAGCGAGGGCAAGAAGAGTTCGGCGGTCGAGCAAAGTAATCGATCCTTTTCCAGCTACCTTCGCGGCAGCCTAGAGCCGCGCCATTCTTATCGCCAACCTCGCTTTGCATTTATTGTCTCCTTCCACACAGTGGCGCGGCATCGATGCGGCGTCATGCGGAAGCCCTCCGCGTCATGACCGCGCCTCGCGCCTCCGCGATCGAGGATCGCAACGCCTTAAAAACGGCGTTCAAGCAGGTCGTCGTCATGCTGGGCGGCCTCGAGGCTGCGGCGTCCTGCACACGCGTCGCCAAAAGCCAGCTGTCCGAATACGGGTCCGTCCAGGCAGATGAGCGGCACGCGCCCATCGATGTCGTGCTCGACCTGGAGCGCATCGCGGGTGAGCCGCTGATCACCGCCGCCCTCGCTCGCGCGCAGGGATGCCTGCTGCTGCCCGTCGAGCTGGTCGGCGACAATGACATCGCCAGGGCCTTGCAGCTCGTGGCGACCGATGCAGGCCGCACCTTGGCGGATGCCATGCGCGCCCTCTCCGGCGATATGGGGGAGGCGGAGCGCCGCACCCTGCAAATCGATCTTGGCGACCTGGTGCGCGCCGCCAACGCGGCGCTGAGCATCATCACCAGGCCGCCTACCGTCGTTCCCCTTCAAGCCAGTGGAGAGCGTGATGCCTGACCAGGTGCGCACCAGCGGCGGCGCCACGTTCGCGCGCGGCTGCCTGAATGAGCATGGCCAGCTGAGCTGGCCGCTGATGCAGGCGAAAATGGGTGCAGGCAGGCCCGGTGCGACGATCAACCGGCGCACGGTCGCGGAAAGCACCTTGAAAGCTCATCCCTGCGATTACGTCGTGCCGAGCTCCATCGCGGGCATAAGGCGCGTGGCGGATGTTTACCGCACCCTTTTGGCCATTGCTGACGATGACGGAGTCTTCCCGAGCGTCGACCATTTTGTGGAGCGTGCTGGGTTTCCAAACAGCAGTGACGATCGGCAGGTTTTAGTTAGAAGCATGGCTCTCCTCGTGCACGAGGGCCTGATAGTCGAACGCAAATGGTCGCGGCATCGCGTGATCCGCATCGTGGCGACCGGCCAGTTTATCCGCACGGCTGGCCTCGACGAGACTGAGACGGTGTGATGGCGGACGCACTGCGCAGCGTCCGCGACATTCTCCGGAGCACGCTGCACCCGGATTTGCTGGCACGCATCGAGGCCTCCATCGACGCTATCGTCGCAGAGGAGGTCCGGGCGAAGCTTGCGGCTCAATCCGCAATCATCAGCGTCGAGATCGACCGCGAAGACACCAGGAAATTCAGCGAGGCGCGTAACGCCGTCATCAAGCAGCAGTGGGTTCTCGGCATCGACGTCAATGCGATCACCGACACGCTCAATCGTATGCCCGGCCGGACACTGACCTCGAAGCAGATTTGCATCCAGGCGCACCATCTCGGCGTCAAACGGCCGGCCGGCTTCTCTCGCCGTGCGGCGGACGCAAAGCCTAGAAGCGCTGGGTCGCCGCCGAAGGTTTACACGCCGGAACGCCTCGCTGTTCTGCGCGAGCATTGGCCCAAGGGCACGCCTGTCGACGCCATCTACGCCATGCTCGCCGGGCTGCCCGGCGCGCCCGTGAGCAAAGACAACATCAAGTTCGCTGCCAATCACTACGGGCTCAGGCGCCCATCAGGCTTCATGCAGCAAATAAACCTTCGCGCCGCTCAACCACCTGCGGCCCCAGCTGCACCTGCGGCCGTATCCCATAAACCGCTGCAGAAGCCTGCCGCTCCTGTGCGTGCCGTCCCTCTGCCTGCTCCCGTGGTTGCGCCGCAGCAGGTCATCAGAAAGCCGTCCCCCCCCCTGGCTGCCTTTGTCCCGCCCCGGCCATTTGGAAGGTCGGCGCCGCCCCCGCCGACATCGGCGCAACGGCAACGCGAGCGGGATGCCGCAATGGTTGCTGAGCATATCGCCAAAAAGGGCGTGACGCGCTGCCCCACGGCCATCCTTGAACCGACCACCGCGATCGTCCCGGCGGCCGAGCGCGCGGCAGTCGCGGCGTATGACGCGGCACGCGATCAGGAACGTAAAGACGAACACATGCGCCGGACGCAGTCTGGCCGGAAGGCGGCGGCCGCAAAGATAACGTCGTCGGCGAGTGCCTGATCGTGGAGTGGTCAGATGCCTCAATCGCAAAACTTCGTAGCCTGTGGGCCGAAGGCCACTCGACCGCTGAGATCGGTCGGCGAATGGGCATCTCGAAGAATTCTGTCGTCAACAAGGCGAATCGCATCAATCTCAGCCGCCCAAGCCCAATCGATTGGTCGGGCAAGACGACGCGGCGTTCCCAGCCACGACGCGCGCCCAAACAAACGCTCGAAGAGCTGGCAGCGATCAAAGCGCCTGCGCCCGTCACACCCCCCCCTGCTGGTCTCAGCCCGGTCGTTGCCAAGGTTATCGCCGTGCAGCATGAGCGCCATCATGCCAGCGAGGAGCCTGCCAGGCGCATTGGTGTGCAAACTCCGTGCTGCTGGCCGCTAGGTGAGCCTGGAACGCGTGAATTTCGGTTTTGCGAGGCTAATGCAGTCGCCAACAAGCCCTATTGCGTCGAGCATGTTGCCCAGGCCTATGCGCGTATTCCCGAGTTGCGACGTGGTGAGCCACGTTGAACGAGGCGCGCCGATGTAGCCCAGCGGCCGGTGATGTATCTCGCATGCTGGCGGCACGTGCATCGGCGCTTTGTGCCGAGATCCTCAGCGCGGGCGTCAGGAAAAGTGCCGAATGGGTTGTCGGGTCGGTCGCCAACGAGCGCGGCACCTCGATGGCGGTGCACCTGACAGGTCCGAAGGCCGGCGTATGGATGGATTTCGCCAGCGGTGAGGCTGGCGACGCGCTCGACCTGGTCGCGGCCGTTCTCTACCGCGGCGACAAAAAGCGCGCCTATGGCTGGGCGCTGCGTTGGCTGGGGCTGGCGAATGGTGACGTCGCGGCGACACAGCGGGCCTACGTCCCTGAGCGTGCGCCGGACGAGGCTGCAGAGGCCGAGGCAACGAAGAAGCGCAATTCGGCGCTGGCTCTTTGGCTGGAGGCTGAGGCGTCGCTTGCAGGCACCCCGGCAGAGGCGTACCTGCTGCGTCGGCACATTGATCTCACTCGCCTGGGTCGCCAGCCTCGGGCGCTCCGCTTTCATCCTGCGTGCTGGTGCGCCGAGGCGAACCGCAAGCTTCCCGCCTTGGTGGCGGCCGTCTCCACGCTGATCGATGGCAAGCAGGTGCATATCGCGACGCACCGGACTTGGCTTGATCATACCAGAGGCGTCTGGCACAAGGCCCGCGTCGATAATCCCAAAAAGACGCTGGCGAAGCCGCGTGGCGGCACCATCAGGTTGTGGCGCGGCGAAAGCGGCCTGGCGCTTGCGGATGCGCCGCCGGGCGAGACTTTGTGCATTGGCGAGGGCATCGAAACTTGCCTTTCGGTTGCGCTCGCCTGCCCTCAGTATCGCGTGCTGTGCTCAGTCTCCCTGGCGAACATGGCGTCGATCGATCTGCCCTTGACGATCGGGCCGATCATCATTCTTGCCGATAATGACGGTGAGAATCCTGCCGCCGCCTGGGGCCTCCAGCGCGTGTGCAACGTGCTGCTCGAGCGCGGCCATGACGTGCGCATTGCCCGCTCGCCTGTCGGTAAAGATTTCAACGATGCGCTGGTGAAGTTGCCGGCGCCGAAAGTCAAAACATCCGGGGGGATGGTGCATGCCTGATCAGAAGCGTTCGCACCCGCTGCACGATCCATCGGATCCGTCTACGTCCTGGGCGTTAAACCCATGGGTTCCGACATCTGATCCATTAGATCTTAAACATCTGGGCAAGCTTGGCGAGGAGCTGTGCGAAGCTGGTGCGGCTATTTTTCGCTGCGTTATACAAGGCATAGACGCGTCAGAACCTGTCACTGGCAAGTTGAATCGTAAGTGGGTCGAAGAAGAGATTGCAGATGTTCTCGCAAATATCGACCTTGTCATAAATCGGTTTGACCTCGATCAAAGCGAGATATTTAGACGAAGGGCGCGAAAGACTGAGCATTTGCAGCGCTGGCATTCGATGCTTGCCTTAAAGTCCGAAACCTGAGCTCGACGGCAGCAGTTATGTCAGACGGACCAGCAGAAATTGCACGCTCCGTGGCGGGCGCCGATCGCGCGTTCACGGTCGTCAAGGGCGGACGCGACGATGGGCCGCCGGCAGCGCCGCCGCCAAACGATGGTGCCTCGCAAACGCCCTGCCCCATCATGGCGCTCGGCCATCTCTGCGGCCGCTTCTATTTCCTTGATCGCGTTGGACAGCAAGTCGAGCTGTCGGCTCGCGCGCTCGGCAACCGTCATGAACTGCTCAACACCCTGTTCGGCGGACAGGATCAATGGCTACGCTCCCAGTTCCCGAAGAAGATCAAGCGAAAAGCGAAGGATGAGCAGGGCAATGACATCGAGGAAGAGATCGTCGTCGATTTCGCGCTCAACCAGGCGTCTGCCTATCTAGCGCGCGCCTGCTTCCAGTCTGGCATGTGGGGCGACCATATCGTGCTGCGCCGGCCTGGCGTGTGGCCCGAAACGG
Organism: Acetobacteraceae bacterium; assembly: GCA_965198825.1. Taxonomy (GTDB): domain Bacteria; phylum Pseudomonadota; class Alphaproteobacteria; order Acetobacterales; family Acetobacteraceae; genus BOG-908. Next base: position 2,199,604 of record CBDAQB010000003.1, read on the forward strand.
CAACGCCTGGTGCAGCGGCATTCCCTGCCGTGCATTGCGGCGACAAGGTGCTGATCGGCACGAACTGGCATGATGCCGGCCATCGCATCGACAATACGATCTGGGCGGCCGCCGCGCCCGTTCCGCGACCTGGGACGCCCTGCGATCATTCGATCGGCGAGACGCTGCAGAGCGAGCTACAACGGCTATTCAAGTTCCGGCAGGCTGGCGGCGCCATCGTCGTCGTCGGGCTGCTCGGCACAGCCTATTTTGGCGGCGCGGCGCAATGGCGCAGCTCCGGCTTCCTGCTGGGCCAATCAGGGTGCGGCAAGTCCACGCTGCTGCAAGTGCTGCGTGCCTGCGCGCCGATGCACTGGTTCTCCAACGATACGTCGAAGGCCGGGCTGGAGCAGGGGCTGAATGGCCGCGCCATGCCTTGCTTCCTCGATGAGACGGAGAAGTCGGGTGGTGATGTGCGTGGTGCGCAGACGCTGCTCGACCTGGTGCTGACCGCGAGTGGTGGTGGTGGCACGCAGGGCGCGCGCGGCGGCATAGATGGGCATGCGCGGCGCATCGAAGTCGTCAGCAGCGTCATCATGGCGGCGACCGCGCCGCCGGAGATGCGTGAGACACACCTCGGCCGCTTCGCGCTGATCGAGCTTGACCGGCCGGATGGCGGCGAAGATTTCCGCGCCGCGCACGAGGCGCTGATCGCGAACATGAAGAAACTCGGCCCGGCCTTGTGGGGGCGCGCGCTGTCCAGTTGGGAACGCTACAACCGGGCGCTCGAAAGCTTCCGAACCGAGCTGTCGGCGAAGGGTTGCGCGCCACGCGAGATGGACCAGCTCGGCGCCATCCTGGCCGGCTGGTGGGTGCTGGTCAGGGATGGTGACCCGCAGGCGCGGGGCGCGCTCGAAGGTGTTGCCGGCCTCGCCGATTTCACCCGCACGACCGACATCGTCGCGGAGGACAGCAACGCCAGGCGCCTGGTGCAATACCTCATGACAAAGGCGGTCCAGCTTGATCGCAGCACGGCGCGCGAGCCGATCGGCAACCTCATCCTCAGGGTGATAGCTGGCAACGTCATTGGCGAGGATTATGCAACCGGCGTGGACACGGCAAAGCGCGCGCTGGGGGCGCATGGCATCCGTGTCATCAGGCTGGAAGAAAATCCGGATCCTCGCATTCCTCCCGAGCCCTGCTTGAGCATGGGCGGCGGCATTTGGCTCAACCCGCGTGCGACCGAGTTGGCCTCGCTTTTCGAGAATAGTGATTGGGCTGCGAGCCGCTGGATCTCCGGCCTGCTGGAGATGGATCGATGCAAGCGGTCGACCAATGCAATCCGTGTCGGCGGCGTCGTCACCAAGGCGATCTGGCTGCCACTTGAGGAGCTGCAGCTAGTCGATGAGCGGCGGCCGGGCAGCGATCCGCCGCGAGAGTTGTAGTGAAATCCTAGCGATTTCAGCGATGTAACCGCGTAACCGGCCGTAACCAGGGGTGTAACCGGAAAGATGCTATCAAATCAACGATGTAACCGCGTAACCGCAAAATCGGCAATTCCCTAAGCAATTATTTTCGGCGCTGAGAGAATGAAAGCGCAATGCAGCCAAAGTGCGGTTACAGCGGTTACACGGTTACATCTATCTCTATCATATTGAAATACATAGATTTAGCTGTAACCGCCGCCGTAACCGCGTAACCGACAAAACGAGTTCGTAATGAGCGGAGGCGATTATGGGGCATAGCAGTTTTGGAACGGCGCAGGTGATGCGCGCTCGCAGCGAATTCGCCACGCTGCAGGAGGCGGACCGCATCCGGCGCGATCGCATCGAGCGCGACCGTGCAAGCCGCAGAGCGGAGTTGGAACGTGCTGCGACTGCCGACACGGTCCGAAAACTCCGCCGCGACATCATCGTGGTTCTCATGGAAAGCGGTGACATCACGCCTGAGCAGGCGCGCGCTGCCCGCGAGATCCTGAAGGTCTACACGGCCATCGCTGGTGCTCAGTCGATCAGAGGCAGTGCGTATGGCGAGCTGCGCGGTGGTTCGGACAACACCGACTGGCAGCCGGCCCTCTCACGTGCCTACCGCGAGCGATATTGCCCTTGGCGAGACGCCATGGGGCTGAAAATGGTGCGTGGAACAACGAGCGTCGCGAGCCTGGTTTTTCTAATCGCCTGCGACAACATGGGTGTCAGGCAAGTCGCGGACCAGCTCAGAATGGATCAGCGAACGGTCAAGAGCGTGCTGCAGCAGGCGCTGCACGCTTATGCCGAGATGGCTGGATGGATCGAAACGACGATCCCTGAGAGCGTCTGCGAGAGCGTGCGCAGCGAAATCGTTCCCATCGCGAAAATGACCGCTTGACTGGCCACCACGTTATTGGGTAGGAAATTCCCACGATCACGAAATTACGCCCGGCGCCCTTGGTGTCGGGTTTTTTGTTGTCAGGCGACCGTCGATGATCCGCGTCTCTGTCAAGAGCGATTTCGACCGAGCGGCTCGCGCGTTGGATGCCATCAAGTCTCAACAGCTGCCCTACGCAACAGCGCGGGCGCTGAACGATGCGGCGGCCGAAGCGCGTCAGCGCGTGACAAACGCCTTGCCTCAGATATTCGACCGTCCCACCAGCTTCACGTTGCAGGGTTTGGCGATCAAGACAGCGAGCAAGACGTCGCTGCAGTCTGAAGTCTTCATTAAGCCGATCCAGGCTGGTTACCTGCTGCACGAAGAGATCGGCGGCACGCGCATCCCTGCCGAAAACAGCCGTGTGCCAAGTGCTCAGGCCTTGATCGTGCCTGGTGCAATCGGCCTCGATGCGCACGGCAACATTCCGTCTGGTGCGCTGAAACGTCTGGCGGCGCAGATCGGCGACAAAGCGGGTCGGAAGGCTAAACGCCGCAAGGCAGTCGCCAGCGTGAAGTCCCGCGAACAAGGGGTCTTCTACCTCAAAGGCCACGGGATTGGTGGGCGGAACCCTGGTGGCTACTTCCGCCGGTTGGCAGACGACAAGGTGCAACGCCTCACCGGCTTCGAGCCCAGCACGCACTACCACGCGATCTTCCACTTCCGCACTCGCGTGGAGCAGGCCGTGCGCGCCACGTTCCGGCCCGCGCTCATGCGCCGCCTGCGCGAAGCCATCGCATCGTCGAACCACTAGACCGAACCACGTCCACGCCGCGTGGAATGCGGAGCGCCCCGTAGAGCGGGTCCTTCCCGCCGGACCCGCCTACCGCGGGTATTTCGCGCCGCCTTTGAAAACAGTTTTTGTAGGGTTTGAAAAACGCTTTAAGTTGTTGGTGGTGTTGATGTCTGAACCGCCGGCACACGACCAGGCTGAGTTCGGCGCCGTGCGCGTGAACAAGGCCGAACTCGCGTCCATCCTCAAATGCTCGTTGCCGACACTCGACAAAATGCTGCGCCAGCACGGCGATGCGTTCCCGGTCATTCGGCGCGGCACAAACGGCGTCGAGTGGCAGTTCGATCCGGCCGCTGTCGTCGCCTTCCTGACCGAGCTCGACCAGGCCCGCATAGCCGCTGGCCAGGCTCGCGACGATCTGATGAGGCAATACACCCTCCCAGGCGTGTCAGCCGAGGAGGAAACCCCCGGCCTCACCGCCGGCGACCGCCTGAAACTCGCCCAGCTCCGCAAAATCGAGCGTGAAGAGCAGATCTCGGCCGGTTTCCTGATCGAAACCGCCAAAGTCCGATCCATCGTTTCCGCCGTGCTCATCAACCTCCGACGCGACCTCACCACCGGCATTCGCATTCCCTGCCGTGATGCAAACCTTCCAGAAACCGTCATCCGCTCCATCGAGGCGCGTTTTGCCGACGCGCAGCGCAACGCGGTCGCCACCCTGCGGAAGCAGCTTCTGACCGATCCGGAAACCCTCAACCATGGAGACGAACCAGCCCTCCTCTAACGCCGCCGCCAGCTACGCCGACCCTGCCGCGCTGATCGCCCAGGTCCTGCTGAGCTTTAACCCGCCAGAGCGTATCTCCACCGCCGACTGGGCTGCTGCGAACCGCTATCTCGAGAACCACGGCGGCGGCTACGTCGGCCTCTGGACGCACGAAAAAGCGCCCTACCTCGTCGGCATCATGGATGCGCTCGACAGTCCGGATTACACGACCGTCGCGCTGGCTAAACCGGGCCAATGCGGGGGCACCGAATCGGCGCTCAACTGGCTGCTCAAGTCCGTCGCGACCGATCCGGCCGCCATGCTTTGGTATATGCCGACGGAAGACACGGTCGAAGCCTACGTCAAGAAAGTCGTCAATCCGGCGATCGAATCCCACGCGCAGATCCGCAATCGCCTGGGCGCGGAGCGCACGGACAACAGCCTGAAGTTCAAGGGCTTCGCCGGCATGCCGGTCGAGTTCCTGCCCGCCACGCGTAGCCACCTGATCAGCAAATCAGCGCCGCGTATCGTCATGGATGAATGGGACGCGGTCGACCTCCAGGGCACCGATCCCAAGACGCTCCTCGATGTCCGTCGCCAAACGTTCGGCCGCGAAAGCAAGCTCTTCGCGCTATCGCACATGGACCGTGCGCGCGGCAGCAAGCCGGCGCTCTGGACCAGCGGCATCATGTCGCTCTACCGCGATAGCACCCGGTGCACCTGGTGGTGGCCCTGCCCGCAGTGCGGCATGCACAGTTCGCCGAACCCAGGCACCCGCTTCCACATGTCGCTCGAATACGATGCAGAAGCGTCGCTCGACGATATCGCGGACCAGGCCCACCTGCTGTGCCCGCACAACGGCTGCATCGTGCTCGACACCGACCGCCGCGCCATGAACGCGCGCGGCAAGTGGATCGGCCATGGTCAAAACATCGACGAGGAGACTGGAGAGATCACCGGCGCGCTCGCGCCCAACGACACCGCCGGCTTCTGGATCGTCGGTGTCATGTCGCCCTTCCTGTTCGGCGGCATAGGTGGCCTTGCCCGTGCGCTCGTGAAGGCGCAGCGCGACGACGAAGCCGAAGGCATCGATCGCTCCGCCCGTGAAGTCTGCGTCAAGCAGCTTGGCGTGCCTCACGACCCGCCGAACACCGCCGGCACAGTCGACGCTGAAACGCTTGCCAACCGCGCGGACGAAACCCTGCGCCTCGGCATCGTGCCCGCCGGTGTTCGCTTCATCACCTGCGCCATCGACGTCCAGGGCAACCGCTTCGAGGTCATCTTCCGCGGCTGGGGCGTGGACCGCGAAAGCTGGATCATCGACCGCCGCATCTTCCGCGAGATTAGCGGCATCCCGGCCGATCCAGCCACAAACAAGGAGGCCTGGGACCACGTTTTTACCGTCTGCATGCTCGCCGAATTCCCTCTCGACGATGCAACCGGCCGCGTCATGCGCGTCCGCGCCGTCGCTTGCGACTCAGGCGGCCAGGCTGGCGTGACGCAGCAGGCCTATGACGCCTGGCGCCGCCGCCGCACAGCAGTCGACGGCACCCGCGCGAAGATGATGGGCATCGTCGGCGGCCGTGAAACCTACAACCTGTTGCTCCTAAAAGGGGCATCCGGCTTCAACGCCAGCACGCTCTCGGTGGTCAAGCCAGACGCACAGCGTTCGGACAGGCGCGCCGCGGCCCGTGGCGAGGTGCCGCTCGGCGTCTTCAGCCCAACCAGCTTCAAGGATCAGCTGGCCACTCAACTGCGCCGCGCTGAGCCGGGTCCCGGCTACGTGCACGTGCCTGCCCCGCTCCGCGAGCCAAAGCCGCCTTACCGCTTCTTCGAGCAGCTGGTGGCCGAGAAAAAGGCCCTCAACGGCCGTTGGGAGAAGACGTCCGCCCGCAACGAGGCGCTGGACCTCATGGTCATGAATGCCGTCATCGCCCATCTCCACGCCCCGTCACGCTTTGACTGGACGCGCCCTCCACCATGGGCCCGCGCCTGGGATCAGAACCCGCTGGTAGGCCCGCCCACGCCCGCTGTGACACCTGCCGAGGTTGCCGTTCGCCTCGTCCAGGCGCTCGCACCATCGATTGTCACCACCACGCCCCCTGCGCCTCAACCAGCCCCGGCAACGGGCATCGCTCCGCCGCCAGGCGCTCGCCTGTCTCTGAAGCAGATCATCGCCCAGGGTGCGCGCGCATGACGAACCGCGAAATCGAGCTGCTACGCCGCGATCTCCCGCGGAACGAAATCGCGAACTTCAACCAGGTCGTCTACGACGCGGCGCTCGCCTGGGACAACGTCACCTACGCGCAGATCATCAAGGTCTGCCTCGTCTCGGCCGAGCTGTTCATGATCGCGCATTGCGGTCTCGAGAAGCTCGGCCGCGCAGCCTACACCACCAGGTCATCCTAGACCGCAATCGACAGGAAACCGATCGATGTCCGGCTCCCAGCCCCCTTATGTGCTGGGATCGTTCCCTGTCGGCAACGCCTCCGCGACCGGCGCTTTCGCCGGGCTGCCACCTGTGATTTTGAGCCAGTATCTCGCCGATGCGCTCGCCGCCTTGCACAAGCTCGACTGCGGCGAGAAGGAAGCCGTCGTCTCCTACGGCGAAGGAAGCGGCCAGAAGTCGGTCACCTTCACGCGCACGACCGAATATGCCCTCCGCAATCACATCGACGAGCTGAAGCGCGCCCTCGGCCTCATGGGTCGCCGCTCAGCCATCCCGGTCGTTTTCACGTGACGGATGACCTGCGGTGACAGGACGCACATTGCTCGACGGGCGCGGATCGCCGATCTCCGCACGCGACATCGCCGCGATCCGCATGCGTGCCAGCCTGGTGCCATCGCCAGAGGGTGGCACGTCAGGCTTCGCCTACGACGGCGCCGTGCCTCGCAACCAGGAGATGCTCGCCTGGCAGCCGTGGATCAGGTCGCCTGATAGCGAGATCAACTTCGACCGCGACCGCATGGTCGCCCGCGCGCGCGACCTGGTGCGCAACGATGGCTGGGCGAAGGGTGCGATCAACCGCTTTCTCGATGCGGCCATTGGATCAAGCTTTTTCCCGGTGCCGCAACCAAATTGGGAGGCGCTCAGCCGCTGGACAGGCCTGAAGTTCGACGCCGCCTGGGCGAAGGAATTCAAGTCCGCGATCAAGGCAGAGTGGAAACTGTTCGCCAACAGCCGCACCTGCGACGCGACTGAGACGCAGAATTTCGCGCAGATGATGCGCAGCAACATGCGTCACAAGGTGCTGGACGGCGACGGCCTGGTCATGCCGATCTGGGATCCTGACGCCGACTTCGGTGCCTACGCCACTCGGTTCCTGGTGGTGAACCCAGACCGTCTCTCCAACCGCAACCAGATGATCGACACGCACGCCTGGCGCGGCGGCGTCCACATCAACGATCGCGGCGGCCCGATCGGCTACGCCATCCGCCGCGCGCACCAGTACGATCCCTACGACAACATGATGGCCTTCACCTGGGACGAATTCGACAGGCAGACAGCCTGGGGCCGGCCGATCGTGGTGCACGACTTCGACCGGGACAGTGCGGGTCAGCATCGCGGCACAGGCATCCTCGCCGAAGTGCTCGGCCGCTTCCGCATGCTCAACAAGTTCGACGCCAGCAGCCTGCAGGCCGCAGTGCTTCGCTGCGTCATGGGTTTTTTCATCACCAGCTCGCAGAACAGCGCCGATGTCGGCGATGCGCTCGAGGCGCAGGCCGGCGCAGGTGCCGGCAACGAGGAGTTCTTTCAGAACCTGGCAAGCGCCCTCTACCAGCAGCAGCCGGTGACGGTCGGCGGCATGCGCATTCCCGTGCTCGCGCCGAACGACAAGATCCAGACGGTGCAGGGTGGCAGCCACGTAGACGACTACAAGGAGTTCCACAGCTCGGCCATCCGCCTCATCGCCGCCGGCACCGGACAAGCCGATCAGGAGGTGAGCGGCGATTTCCGCGACGTGAACTACAGCAGTTATCGCGGCGCCATGGCGCAATCGTGGAAGAACAGCATTCGCCGCCGCACCGATTACGCGGTGAACACGGCCACGCCGCTCTACGGCTGCTTCGTCGAAGAGTTCTGCGGCCGCTTCCCGGGCGCGCTTCCAAATGGCGCCGACCTGGATCCGAAGTCATCCGGTTATCTCTTCGGCGACCTCCGCACTGCCGTGATCGACTGCCGCTGGATCGGTCCGGGCCGTGGCTGGATCGACCCGGTCAAGGAACGCCAGGGTGAAGTGCTGGGCCTCGATGCTGGTTTCGGCACGCTCGAGGATAGCTGCGCAGACATCGAAGGCGAGGACTGGGAAGATCGTGTCACCCAGCGTGCCGCCGAGGTCGCGAAGTTCCATGAGCTCGGCCTGAGACTGCCGCAAGTCTACACCGGCGCCGAGCCGGCGCAGGACGAAGATCGGAAGCCGCAACCGGTATGACGCACCGTCATCATCCATCGCGGCTGGCGCCGGTCGCGAGCGCGGCGCGGGTCTATCCAGAGCCTGGCTATTACTGGGTCAGAAGCAGCAACCCGAAGTTTTCGACCGAACTGCCGATCATCGCGGAACTCAGCCTCATGACATGGCACTACGCCGGTCTCGCCGAGGTCGACGACTTTGCTGTCAACGAAATCGTCTCTGACCGGATCGTCTTCGAACAATAGCCGAGGCTCGAAAACATGCTCGGCCTTCTCAAAATCATCGGCTTCGTCGCCTGGTTCCGCGGCATCGCCCGTCTCTTCAGCCGTTCTCAGGAGTAACAAGCATGCGTCATTCAGCCCTTGTCCGCCTTTGCCTGCTCGGTGTCGCGTGCCTCGCGCTTTCGGCTTGCGGCAACAAGGATCAGGCCAAAATCGTCACCGCCCTGCAGACGACGCCGGGCCAGCTCTTCTGTGCACTCGACAAGTCCGGCGGCCAGGTCGTCGTCGGCCTGATCGACGGCGTTGCCACGGCAAAAGCCGGCACGCTCGCACCGGTTGCGATCCTCGCGACCAACCAGCTCGCCTCCACGGTACAGGCCGATTGCGCGCTCGCCGCGCAGAACGCTGGCGCCACTTCTGGCGTGCCTGTCTCGCCGCCTCCATCTGCCGCCGTCGTTGCGACCGTCGCCATCGATCCCTCGAAAGCTGCGGGTTCCTAGCTTCAGCCTTCGAAACACACCAAAGGGAGCGCTCATGTCATTCGATGACGAGGACACGAGCGCAAACCCGCTAGGCGGCGCGCGCGCCGTCATTGTCGGCCACTTAGGTGGCGCCATCTGCTGGGCCGTCATCGTCGCGGTCGCATGGGGCGTGTTCGGATGAACCGCTTCGCCCACATCACGCAAAAGCTTTTCAACGAGCCTCTCGCCTTGCATCCGCGCAAGGCCGAGATCGTCATGGCGGCACTCGCCGACCGTTTTAACATCGGCTCGGTCACCATCAACCAGATGGCGCCACAGGCCAGCGTCATGAGCGACGACTGGGGTTTTGACGACGCCGCGCACAGCGACACGCCTTATGACCTGAAGCAGGGCGTGGGGATCGTGAGCATCGAGGGAACGCTCGTCCAGAAGCTGGGGAGCATGCGCCCGTACAGCGGGATGTGCGGTTACGACGGCATCCGATCCTGCTTCTGCGAAGCGATGAAGGATCCTGAAGTCAAGGCGATCGCCCTGCATATCGACAGCCCTGGCGGCGAGGTGGCGGGGTGCTTCGACCTCGTCGACCTCATCACCGCGGCACGCGGCACAAAGCCCATTTGGGCCATCCTCGATGAGTGCGCCTTCAGCGCCGCATACGCCATCGCCTCGGCTGCAGACCATATCACCATACCGCGCACCGGCGGCGCCGGCAGCATCGGCGTCATCGCCATGCTCGTCGATCTCAGTCAGGCGCTGCAGAAAGCCGGCCTAAAGGTCAACATCATCCAGTTTGGCGCACGCAAGGCCGATGGCAACCAGTTCCAGGCGCTTCCAAAGGAAGCGCGTGACCGCTTCCAGGCGCAAATCGATATGCTCGGCGGGCTCTTCGTCGAAACCGTTGCAAGCAATCGCAGCCTTGACGCGTCCGACATCATCGACATGGAGGCCGCGACCTTCATGGCGGGCGACGCGCTCGCGCAAGGCCTTGTGGATGCCGTCATGAGCCCGGCCGAAGCCTTTGCCGACCTCGTCTCGCGTATTTCGTAAATCGCCACTCTCACCGTCATCCGCCTGAAAGGACATCCCCATGCAATCGTTCGTCGCTTGGGCCAAGCAAAAGACCACCATTTTGGGCTTCTCCACGCTTCTCGGCACTGCGGCCGCGCTGCTGAACGGCAGCATGGACTGGAAGGCGGCCGTTCCCGTCCTGATCGGCGCGGCGTCGGCGATGCTGTTCCCTGAGCACGTCGCGGTCCCAAGCACGTAATCGCCGACCCCATCATTTCAAAACACTGGAGCCAACGTCATGAGATTATTCGGCCGCGGTTCCACCGCACTGTCCACGTCTGCAGTCTTCTCCGGCATCGGCGCAGGTCGCGAGACCGCCGCAGCATCGCCAGCCGCACCGCCGGCCCCTGCGTCGGCCGCCGCCAACGCGGAAGACGAAACCGACGAGATGCGCGAAAAGCGCGAGAAGGACGAAAAGGCCGCAAAAGAAAAGAAGGCCGCCGAGTCCGCGAAGAATGATGACGATGACGATGACGAGGATGATGACTGCGACGACGAGGACGAAGAAGGCGACGACGACTCCGACGAAAAGGACGTGCGCAAGGGCGAAAAGAAGCAGGCCGTGCGCAGCGCCAGGCTTCGTGAACGCGCCCGCTGTGCCGCCATCTTCGCGCACAAAGGCGCTGACCAGAAGCTCGATATGGCCGCGCACCTCGCTTTCAACAGCAACATGGGCCGCGACGCTGCCTGCGCGATGCTCGACCGCACCCCGGCTCAGGCCTCGGCCAGCGGCCTGAAGAACAGCATGGAGCCCCATTCCGGGCGCACACCGGGACCAAACGCCGGCACTGAAGTCTCTACGCAGGCAGCGATCGATGCGCGCTGGGATGCTGCGATGGAGCGCGCAAAGCCAAGCTCAAGCCGCCAGCGCCGCAAGTAGAGCGCGCGTCACCTCCGAAACATCGACGAGCGATACTTGAAAGGTTAGTAAGATGGTCAGTCCCGTCCTGAATGAACAATGGTATACCGCAGAGTTCCTGGTCCGGGACCTCGGAACCATGTCCCGTGAAATCATCACGCTGGACAACACGGCGGGGGCGAGTGACCTCCTCATCCAGGGTGGCACGGTCTTCAGCTTCGCCGCGCTGGCCGCCGCCGTCGTGACCTCGAGCCCGACGAACACCGGCAATGGCGCTGTCACCAATGCAGCCGCCAACCCGCTGCCGGAGCAGCTCGGCAACTACGTCGTCACCATGACCGACGCCACTCATTTCGGCGTCGTCGGGCCGGATGGCGACGCGCTCGCCAATGGCGTTGCAGGAACGCCCTACTCCGATGGCATCGCCTTCCAGCTCAACGTGGGCGGCACCGCCTTCGTGGCCGGCGACCACTTCACCGTCACGATCGCCAACGGCGTGCCGCCGGCGGTGGCTTACGTCGGCACCGGCAACGGCACGCTGACGAACGTCGAGCCGTTCCAGAGCGCCGCGGTCCTGCAAGGCAACTACATCATCGACTTCACCGGCGCGACGACCTTCAACGTCGAGGCGCCCGATGGCCGCCAGCTCGCGGCTGGCCGGACAGGCGTCGTCTACGAGGACGAGGTCACCTTCCTGATTACCGCCGGCGGAACGGCCTATGTTGCCGGCGACCGTATCACCATCGGCTTCGGAGCCGGCACCGGCCGCGCGGTCCCCTACACCGGGGCGCTGCCGGCTGCCGGCATCGTCTACAACCGCGTCTACGTACCGGCCGGCGGCACATCCAACGCAACCGCCATCATGCGGATGGCCGAGGTCAACGCTTCGAAGCTGCAGTTTGGCGCCGGCGTGACGCTTGCCGGCATGCAAACCGCCGCCCGCCAACTCAAGCAGCTCGGCATTTCGGCGCGCTGAGCCTTTTCACCCGCGCTTAGCGCCAACCTGACACCGGAGCAGTAGCATGATTTCGATGAACGTCTTCCGCCAGGATGCTTTCTCCGGCGTCACCCTCACCCGCCAGGTCAACAAGGATCCCTATGTCCCGACGCTGCTCGGCGACATGGATATCTTCGAGGATATGCCGATCGCCACGACGGCGGTGCAGATCGACATGCGCCAGAACGTCCTGTCGCTCATTCCGACCACGCCGCGCGGCGCTCCGCTGCCGCAGCTTATCGATACGAAGCGCCAGGCGAGGTATTTCGACTGCCCGCGCCTGGCGAAGGAAGACACGCTCTTTGCCAGTTCGATCCAGAACGTGCGTGATGAAAACGGCGACGGGCTCGATCTGAAGACCGTCGAGACCGAGGTAGCACGGCGCTTGCTTCATCTGAAGCGGGACATGAACCTCACCTGGGAAAACCATCGCCTCGGCGCCGTGCAAGGCGTCGTGCTCGATGCGGACGGGGCCACGGTGATCCGCAACTGGTATGCCGAGTTCGGCATCGCCATGCCGAACGACATCGGCTTCGACCTCCTCAACACGTTGAACAAGCCGGCGGGATACTTCATCACCTCCTGCAACAACGTCGTGCGCGCCATGAAGCGTGCCGGCCAGGGTGCCTTCGTGGAAAACGTCACCGAGGTCCACGCGCTGTGCGGCGACGCCTTCTACGACGCTATCGTGCAGCACCCGGAAGTCGTGCGCACCTACGCGAACTGGACGGCTGCCGTCGCTCTGCGCGAAGGCCACACCTTCGACGCGTTCTACTTCGGCGGCATCTACTGGCACAACTATCGCGGCACCGACGACAATTCGACCGTCGCCATTCCCACCAACTACGCCCGCTTCTTTCCCGTCAAGGCCTACGAGACTTTCGACGTGGCATGGGCGCCTGGTGAGGGCATGGACGATGTCAACCGGCTCGGCGAGCCTCTCAAGGTGATCGTCGATATCGATCCCTCAAGCGAAAAGGCTTGGGTGAACCTCAAGATGAAGTCCTACCCGCTCTTTATCTGCAAACGTCCCGAGATGCTGCTTCGCGGCCATCTCGGCGTCTGATTGTAGCCCGTCGGCACCCTCGCACCCAGACGACAGGACTTTTCCATGGAAACCAAGCGGGTTTACGCGAAGGGCGATCTCTACATGGGGATCGGCCACGCGCCACATCCCACCGGCACGGGCTTCGAGCTTCCCGCCCATCAGGCCGCCCAGTGGGTCGAGGACGGCCTGGTGACGTTCGAGCATCCTCATGCCGTCAAGCGCGACGTTCCAGAGGCCGAAGCCGCGGCGGTCGACCATGGGGACGCTGAAAAGCCAGCGGTCGAGCACACCGAAGCCGCATGATCGACTTCGATAAGCTCGTCGTCGGGCCCTGCATGGGCACGTTCGGCGAGCCGGTGCTTTTCCAGCCAAAAAACGGCCAGCCGGTGTCGATCACGGCCATTTTCCAGGAGAGGCAGCTTGTGACCCGCTTCTCCGGCGGTGACGAAGTGCAGGACGAAAAGACGATCCTTGGCGTCCAGGCGAGCCAGTTTCCCAATGCGACGCCGGAGCAAGGCGATATCCTGATCATTCGCAATCGGCTCTGGCAGGTGCGCGACGCGCTCGCCGACGGCGTCGGCCACATCGACCTCGAAATCAGCCTCGCCGACGACAACCAGGCCAACCTCACGCCCTCTCAGCCGACCTATTCGTGAGCGACACCGCTTTCGCGTCGTTGCCACGCGGCACCCGGCTGCGTATCGCGGCCAAGGCCGTGCTCGCCGCGGCGGTGCCGCTCGTCGAGGGGCGTGTCTTCCTCGACCGGCAGGATCCTGTGCAGCTGGAAGACTACCCCTGTTTGCTAGTATTTAGCACAGAGCGACGCGACACTATCGGTGCCGCTGGCGGTCCACCCATCTTCAAAGTGGGCTACACGCTGCGCATTCAGGGCATGGTGATCGCGGCCGATGCAGACCGCGCCACGATCCTTTGCGACCAGCTTCGCCAGGCCGCGCTCGACGGACTGATGAGCGACCCGATCTGGCCGGGCCTGGTCGAAAGCGTATCCAGCGTCGAAGAAAAGCGCGTCTACGGCGAGAACGGCGGCCGGAAGATCGAAGAATTCATGATCGACGTCAGCACGGCCTGGCGCGACCGCTACACGCCGGACAACACCACACCGCTTCTCGCTGGTGGCCAGCCCGCCGGCCTTCGCACAGTCGCGGTGCCGCTCAAGACGATCGTCAACACCGAGCAGCTCGGCACGGACGATCAAGGCCACAAAACGCTTTTCGTCGTCGATACCTCGCTTCCGCAAGCGTGATTCAAGATCCTGGGGACTGATCCATGGCCGCCATCGTCCAGAGCAACATCCTCTATCCGCTTGACCAGATCGCCTTCGATAACAGTCAGGCGGGCGTCAATCAGGCCGCCAAACCGACCTGGATCGTCGGACAGACGGTGACTGTTCAGCCTCTGGTGCCCGTTGGAGTTGCCTCCATCAGCCAGGCCAGGAACCTGTTCGGCACCGGCTCCATGCTGGCCCTCATGTTTGAGGCCTATTTCAACAACGACAGCACTGGGCCGATCTATTGCCTGCCCGTCGCTGATGCGGCCGGCGCTACGAAGGCCGCTGGAACCATGGCCATCACCGGCCCGGCGACCGCGAACGGCACCCTCAACATCGCTGTCACCGGTGTGCTTGCGCCTGTCGGCGTGAGCGCCGGAGATACCCCGACCGTCATGGCCGCGAACGCGGCTGCCGCCGTCAACGCGAACCCGAACCTTCCGGTCGTCGCCACGTCGGCGACCGGAACGCTGACGTTGACCGCGAAAAACGGCGGCACGCTCGGCAATATGATCGATCTGCGCATCAATCCGCTCGGGATCTCCGGCGGTCAGGTGTTGCCGGCCGGCGTCGCGGTCGCGGTCACTGCCATGACCGGCGGTGCCACGGATCCTCAGCTTTCCGCGGGCGCTGTGAACCTCGCAGGCATCCTCGGCGACCTGCCGATGCGCTTTCTGGTCCACCCCTACACGGACACGCCGAACCTCACGGCTGTCGCCCTCGTCATGGCGTTCTCTGGCGGCCGCTGGGACGCAACGCGCAAGACCTGGGGCCACGCCTTCTCTGCCCACTCCGACACTTTCGCCAACCTTGTCACCTTTGGCACAGGGCTCGGTGCCAACGAAAACGATCCACACACTTCGATTTTCGCCTACGAGCCGGCCTCTCCGACCTGGGAGCCGGTTGCCGCGGCAATCTGGGCTGGCGCCATGGCTCCAAGCCTGCGGACGCAGCCAAACCGCCCGGTGCAATCGCTCGCTTTGAACGGCTTCACGGCGCCTCCCAACGCAGGCGCCCAGTTCACTAAGGCAGGCTGGCAAACTCTGCTTGGTCTTGGTTTGGGACTTGCCAAATACGGCACTGGAACGCCGACGATCCTTCGCGCGGTCACAACTTACCAGTTCAACAGCTTTGGGCAGGCTGATCAGAGCTATTTCGACACCGAGGATTTGTTCCTTCTCGCCGAAATCGGCGATCGCATCGAAGCGATGAACACGCAGCAGTTCTCGCGCAGCTTGGTAGCAGACACTGGAACAAAGTTTGGTCCGGGCCTGCCGATCGTCACGCCTGCGACATACCGCGCCAGCCTCCTCGCCCTCTACCTCGTCATGCAAAATGACGGCCTGGTGGAGGATGCTGATGCGATGCTGGCGGCGACGGTGGTGAGCCGGAACGCCAACAACCCCAGCGAGCTCGACGCGCTTTTTGCGCCGTTCCTCGTCGTCGGGCTGCGCCAGATCGGCGTGACGATCCAATTCCGCAAATACTCGGCGGCGGCCGCCGCGGCATTCGGAGGCTAGACCATGGCTCTTTCGAACTATCTGGGCGGAACGCTCAACTTCAAGATCGACGGCGCGCAGTATCGCGTCGCGGGATCTTTCCGCTACAGCATGGGCGGCAAGCAGCGCACCGCCAAGAACGGCCCCGACGGCACGCTCGGATTCATCACAACCTACAAGGAGCCGATGATCGACAGCGAGCTGGTCGCAGATGGTACGATCACGCAGCAGCAGCTCCGTCAGATCACAAACAGCACCCTGACTGTCGAGCTCGACAACGGCATCACCGTTCTGCTCGCGAACGCCTGGCAGGAAGGGGATATCGAGACGGATGCCGTGGAGGCGAAGATGGGCGTCAAGTTCGCCGGCCTGTCGGCCCAGGAACTGACCTCTTAAGCCGCAAGGAAGCATCATGTCGCGCGACGCCGTCACGATTTCGCTCTTCGAGCCTGTTCAGGCTCATGGCGAAAAGATCGAAGAGCTTATCTTGCGGCCGCCCACAGGCAAAGACATCCTTGCCTCCGGCTACCCCTACAGCATGGAGCGAAACCCGCGTACCGGCGCCATCACCGAAGTGGTGCATTTTCCGTCCGCTCGGTTGCTTCTGTCCACGATGGCGCAAGTGCCCGCCTCGACGATCGACATGCTGCAGGCGGTGGACATCATGGGCGCCATGGAGGTGCTGAAAGCCTTTTTTTTCTACGCGCCCCAGCGGAGATCGTCGCAGACATCCTCACCTGGGGGCGCTGGGCTGGAGACATAGGCTTCGCCTTTTCGCTGCCTCTCGACCAGCTCGGCGACTTCGCCCGTGCTGCCGCCATGATCGCAAAGCGGGAAGCTAAGCCAAATGGCTGAAAATGAGGTTTTCCACGCCGTCATCGCCGCCAGCGACGACGCCAGCCACACGATCGATCAAATCAAGGCCAAGCTGCACGGCCTAGGCCTCGAAGCCGCCCATACGGGCGAGATGACGGAGCATCTTCACCATCCGCATGTGTTCGCCGCGCTCAGCGAGCACGTCGACCTGGTCCACGAGCATTTCGGCCACCTGCACGCCTCCATCGGCGAAGTCGGCGGTTCGATCGCCGAACTGATCCCGCAATTCGCGGCCTTTGCGGCCATCGGCTCCGTCGCTGCCGTCTTCGAGACCGTTGAGCACACCGCTGAAGCCTACGGCGAACTCGCCCATACTGCGCAGTCTCTTGGTCTTGCTACCGAGCAGCTGCACGAGCTCAACCTCGTCGCCAAGCTGACCGACACGTCTGTCGAAGCGATGGACAAGGGTTTCTCCAAGCTCAACCGCACCATCGCAGACGCGTCGGCGGGCAAAAACAAGGACGCTGCGGCACTCTTCAGCCACGTCGGCATCGCCTTGCGCGACGGCAATGGTCACCTGCGCAGTGCTAACGACCTTTTTCCACTCCTCGCCAACGCCTTTGCCCATACCAGCGACGCGGCGATGCGCACCCGCATGTCGTTCGCCCTGTTCGGTCGCGGCGGCGCTGAGCTGATACCGATGCTGATGCGTGGACAGAAGGGCATCGAGGAGCTGCAGCGCGAGGCGCGATCTTTCGGCGTCGACATGTCGGCTTATGGTGAAGGCCTCGAAGCCTACAACGATTCGATGCATCACCTGACGATCGCGACAGGTGGCTTCACTGAGATGTTGGGCGGCAAGCTGGCCCCGGTGCTGCGGCCACTCATCGACGAGGCTGCTGACCTCGTCGTCGCAAACAGGGAATGGATCACCGGCGACATCGCTGAAGGTGTCAAAGAGTTCTCCGGTTGGCTGCAGCATGTGCCCTGGCACCAGGTCGGCACCGAACTGCGGGACGCAGGCAAGGAAGCACGCCACTTCATCGACGACCTCGGCGGCGTCAAGGTGGTTGCTGAAGTGCTTGGCGGCGTGCTCGCCTTCAAAGGATTGAAGTTTCTAGCCGAGCCTATCCTGGACGCGGCGAAATTCGGCCTGGCGCTTGGTAATCTCGTCCTCAAGCTGACGACCGAGTTGGTGCCGGCTTGGGCAAAGGTCGGAACGGCAGCCGAAGTGGCTGGCGCAAAGGAGTTGGCGGCTGCCGAAGCGCCTGGTGCTGCGGCAATCGCCGGCGGCAGCAAGCTGGCGAAGGTCGCAACCGTCGCCGGCGAGGCTGGCCTAGGCGCTGCGGAAGGTGGCGTTGCGGTTGCGGCGGCAGGCGAAGGCGCCGCGGTCATCGCCGGCAGTTCCGTCGCAGCCGCGTTAGAGCTGATCCCGCCGGTCCTGATCGGCACGCTGGCGATCGCCGCACTCGCCGCGAGCGGCGCTTCCCTCGCGGTGTTCCTCCGAGAGCATTTCGGCGGCGCTCCGGTCGATGCGGAGCATCCCAGCCTCCACGTCGTCACTCACGCGGCCATCGCGAACCGGGAGCTCGTGGCGGACCGTGGCTCCGAGCTCGCCGCGCAGCAGCGCACCGCTGCCCGCCTCGCCAACCGCTCCTACTCTACCGGAGGCCTTGCTCGCACCGTCGATGCTTTCGTAAACAGCCCGGGCAATCTCGCCACGCCGGACGATTACGGCCTGCCGTTTGCCGGCTCGCCGCTGCCGCCGCCGCCTTCCGCCACCCGGTCGCCCGCGCCAGCAGCCGATGTCACTGGTGAGGTCAAAATCTCGATCGATTTTACCAACGCGCCGCCCGGAACGACGACCTCCGCGGCCGTGACGGGAAGCCCTCTCATCAGCCCGCGTATCAACACCGGCCGGGCCTGGGATCTCGATCCATTTGCTTCGTGAAGGCTGAGGCATGACCTGGATCGATCGCCTTCAGCCCGCCAGCTTTCGCGCCGTCAGCTTCCTGGTCGACGGCCATGACGAAACCGGCGGCCGCCGCCTCGCCCGCACATCCTATCCCGGCCGCGACAAGCCGACGGTTGAGGATCTTGGCCAGGCGCAAGATGGTTGGCGCATCCGCGCCTATGTCATCGCCGACTTGACCAGCCAGGATTACTTCATCGCGCGCGACGCACTGCGTGTCGCTTGCCGGGCTTCCGGC
This sequence comes from Acetobacteraceae bacterium, assembly GCA_965198825.1. GTDB lineage: Bacteria > Pseudomonadota > Alphaproteobacteria > Acetobacterales > Acetobacteraceae > BOG-908. The sequence goes on from CBDAQB010000003.1 coordinate 2,218,385, forward strand.
CCTGCCACGCTGATCCACCCCTACCTTGGCCGCCTGACCGTCTCCTGCGAGAGCGTGACACTCCGGGAGGAGGCGACGCAGGGCGGCATGGCCGTCTTCGATTTGGTCTTCTGGGACAGTGGCACAGGTCCGGGCCCTACCGTTGCGACGGACACCGCCTCCGGCCTGCTCTCCGGCGCCAACCGCATCATCTCGCTCGCTATCCAGGCCTTCGCGATCGGCAGCGTCATCGCCGAACGGCCTGGCATCCTGCTGGGCATCGGCGAAGCCTACATCGGCTCCCTGGTGTCGAGCTTCACCGGCTTGCAGCCGTCGATCCTGTTCCAGCTCGGCGGCCTGCTCAACAACCTGGTGCTTTCACCCAGCGCCGGGACCAGCGCGGCCACCAGCAGCGTCACCGGCTTCGCCGGCGACCCTGTCGCGATCGCCATCTCGGACACCTTCGCGACGGCCGCGACGCTCATCACCGCCTCTGCCGGCAATCCCCCGGCACTCACCGACGATCCGGTGCTGGGGCAGACAAGCAGCCTTGCCAGACAGCCTGCGGACCCATCGCAGGGGTTGGCTGGCTTGGCGACCTGGTCAGTGCCTAGCGTCACTCCCAGCGCTCTTCAGGCGCCTCTCCAGGCTCAGCTCGCCCAACAGTTCGCCGACCTGGTGTGCGGATGTGCGGTCGCGGCGCTGACGCAGATCTACGCTGGCACGAACTGGATATCGTCCAACGCCGCCGCGACGGCGCGCACCCAGCTTCTCGGCTTCATCCAGCAGCGCCTGCTCGCTGCCGCGGCGGCTGACGATGATGCGCTCTTCCAAGGCTGGCTCGGTCTCTCCGGCCTGGCCAGCGCCGATCTCCTGACGCGTGCGCAGAGTCTGCCTAGCCTTGCCCCCTACAACACGCCGCTGTCGCTCCCCAGCGCCGTGTTGGCACAGCGCCTCTACAGCGACGCGAGCCAGGCCGACGCTCTCGTCGCCCTCAATGATGCCGTCCACCCCAGCTTCATGCCCACCACGGGCGTGTGGCTCGTGCCGACATGACGGACACGATCTCGCTTTTCGTAAATGGTCAGATTTTTGATGGCTGGATGGACATCGAGGTCCATCGTGCACTCGACAGAATGGCAAGTCATTTCCAGCTTACGGTGACGTCGCAAGGGAGCGCGCCTTACGGGGGGTCATTGCCGGGCCTTTTCAGGCCCTGTTCTGTAAAAATCGGCACTTCAACGGTGCTCACCGGTTACGTGGATGACGTCGATCCAGAAATCGATGACAGGACCCATAAGATCACTGTTATCGGCCGAAGCAAAACCTGCGATCTGGTAGACTGCACGCCAGACATCGCATCTGGGCAGTTTCGAGGCTACACACTCGAACAGATTGCGCGCGCCATCTGCAAGCCGTTCGGAATAGACGTCATTGTGCAAACCGATGCGACGCAAGTCTTTCCAGATGCTACCTTACAGCGTTCCGAGAAAGCCTTTCCGTTCCTTGAGCGGCTAGGACGCCTTTCAGGCGTTTTGATCACAGATAATGAACTCGGCCAGCTGGTTCTCACGAGCGCTGGAAGCGAGCACGCAACCGGAAGTCTCATTTACGGCCAAAATATTTGGAAAGGCCGCGCCAAGCTGTCCGGCGCCAATCGCTTCAGCGTCTACATCGTCAAAGGTCAGCACGCGATTGGTAGCGCGGCACCGGGCTGGGGCGGTGCCGGAGGTATCGGCAGTGCATCTGCTCCAACCTCGGCGCCGGTCATCACCAACATGAAGGCGTCTGCTGTCGACACCAGCGTTCCACGCTACCGACCACGGGTAACGATGGCTGAGGCGCAGCTTGATCAGGCCGGAATGCAACGCCGCGCAAACTGGGAGCGTAACTTTGAATTCGGCCGTGGCACCGAAGCCGAGATAACCGTCAAAGGCTGGCGGCAAGGCGGCTTGTCCGACACGACAGCGCGCACTCCAGTCTGGGCGCTCAATCAATTGGTTTCAGCCACGGTGCCTGCGCTTGGCATCGACCAGGATCTGCTGATTGCAGGCGTCACTTTTCGCTACAACGATCGCGAAGGTCAGACGACGCGCCTAAAACTTGGCCCAGTCGAAGGTTACACGCCGGATCCTGGTCAGGTGAAGCTGCACACCAGGCGCGGCAAAAAAGGCAAGACGGCGCCGAACTGGGATGGAGCCGGCATCTCGGATTAGTCACGGTAGGAAAGGACTTCTTTTTTGAAAAAAAGAAGCAAAAAACTTTTACTTTGCTGGGTCGAGTGTGAAGACAAACTCAGCGCAAACCTGCAAAAGTTTTTTGCTTCTTTTTTTCAAAAAAGAACGCGCTGATGAACGGCGCTCTGCGCAGCATGATCCTGCGCGCCAAGGTGCTGACCTCCAGGATCAGCGGACGCACGCTGGTTCAGACGCAGGTTCTGGACGAAGACACGCACGAAACTATCGAACTGTGTCTGCCACCCGGCTATGTCGCCAGCCCGATCGCCGGCTCTGACGTCATCGAGCTGCAGATGTCCGGCTTTGCCAGCCACAAGGTTCTGCTCGGCGGCGACAACACGGCCGATGCACTCGCTGATCTGCAAGTAGGCGAACACGGCCTGTCGACTGCCGCAACGGGCCAGCAGCTCATCCTTCGCGTCACCGGCACCGAAATCGTCACCGCCCTGTTGAAGTGGGGGCCCGCAAGGGACGCCCTCAAAAGGCTGATCCACGAAGAATTCCAGCCGATCTACAACACGCACCGCCATTCCGACCCGCAGGGCGGCACCACCGGTGTTCCTGATCAGCTGATGACCGACGCCCACCTCACCGGCGGAAGCTGACATGGACATCGGCCTCTTCCTCTCGCCCGACGGCACCAGCATCGATTTGGCCCTTGAAAATGGCGACATCGCGCTGGACAGCAGTCTGCAAACCTCTGTCCTGCTCTCTCTGAAATGCGACCGTCTCGCTGGCCCCGACGACACCCTCCCCTTTGGCGTCACGGATCGCCGTGGCTGGTGGGGTGATGCTTTCCTCCAGCCGCTTCCCGACGGCTCGCCCGACTTCTACGGCAGCAAGCTCTGGCTGCGCCGACGTTGCACCGCCACGCCAGCTAACGCCCAGCTCATCCAGGATGACATCAACGAAGCGCTCGCCTGGATGATTGCGACAGGCGTGGCCAGTGACATCGCGGTTTCCACCAGTTGGGCGAGTGCGACCGGCTTGAACGTTTCGATCGCCATTAGCCAGACGCGCGCTGGCGTGCCTGTCGTCACCCGCTTTCGCTTCCTCTGGGATGCGAGCTTAGGAACCCTCTCGACATGAGCACGGTCTTTGCACGCCCGTCTCTGTCCGACCTGATCCAGCGCGTGACAGCCAACCTGCAAGCCGGCCTGCAAGGGCTGGACCCCGCATTGGCGCGCTCCGTGACGACAATCGTCGGCTTCACCTTGGCGCTCGAGCTGAACAACGAATACGCCTACCTCGACAATCTGGCCGAGTGGTTTTTCGTCACCACTACATCAGGGGTCTATCTCGACCGTCGCGGCGCCGAGGTAAACGTTCTTCGCGAACAGGGCGCGACGGCCTCAGGGCCGGTCATTTTTGATGGCCAGCCAACATCCGTCATCAAAGCAGGTAGCATCCTGCAGACAGAAGACAGCAGCCTCTCCTACCAGCTCAGCAACAGCGTGACGCTCGGCGCGGGTGGAACCGCCGGCGGCACTGTCACCGCCCTCGAAACAGGATCGGCCTACAATCAGCAGGCTGGGACCGCCTTGAGCCTGGTCGTTGCCGTCGCTGGCGTAAATCCGCAAGCTGCGGTCGACGCGGCGGGCATCACTGGCGGTATCGACATCGAGGCAGACGCCGCATACCGCCCTCGCGTTTTGGCCCGTCTTCAGCAACCGCCACAGGGCGGCGCCGCTCGCGACTATGTCGCCTGGGCGAAGCTGGTGCCTGGCGTCACCCGCGTGTGGGTCTATCCCAAGAACAGGGGTGTTGCGACGGTTGATTATGCCTTCGTGCTCGACGGCCGCGCTCCCGGCTCCATTCTGCCGACGGCACCCGACATCGCCACGGTTGAAGCCAGCATCGTCGCCAACTATCCGGTGCACGTCGACAGTCAGAACGTGACGCTGACTGCCAGCGCCACGGCCGTCACAATCGACAATCTCGTGCCAGCGAGCGGCTACACGAAGGCTCAGGCGCTCGCCAATTCGATTGTGAGCCTGCAAGCGCTCTTCGCGACCGCCACGCCCGGCGGTGCCACCTTCGGCGACGGCATTCCTCTCGGCGGCGCCGGCGGCACGACGTTCCTCGAGGCCATCTCAGACGCAATTACGCAATCAGCCGGCGTCGCCAGCTTCGACCTCGCGGCTCCGACCGCCGACATCGTGAGCGGCAGCGGCACGCTCGCGCAGCTCGGGGCCGTCACCGCGCCATGATCGCCGCCGCTTCCACGCCGCTATCGAACGTCCAGTTCGGCAACCCGATCGCCTTTGCCGGTGTGGCCGAGTTCACTGCCACCATGCTGGCCAAGCTGCCCCCAGGTGATGCCTGCGCCGGAGATCTCTTTGCCGACCTGGTCGAGGGCGCGGCGCAATCCTTCGCCGATTTTCATGCGCGTGCGGCACAACTCTCCGAGGTGGAGACGGTCCCCAGCCAGACTGTCGAGCTGCTGCCGTTCTGGGAGGCGGACTACGGACTGCCCGACCACTGCACGCCTCTCGGCGCGACCCTGCAGCAGCGCCACAACGCGTTGCTCGCAAAGATCGTCGCCATCGGCGGTCAGAGCGCGGGCTACTTCATCGCCGTCGCAGCCGCCTTGGGATACGCGATCACGATCACCAGAGGTGCCGTTAACAGCGCTACCTGGACCATCAACGCCACGGCGATCGCGCCGCCGACCGTCTTCCGCGCGGGCGAGAGCCGTGCGGGAGACCTGCTCGAAAGCTTTCGCACGAACACGCAGCTCGAATGCGTGATGAACCAGATCAAGCCGGCAGATAGCACTCTCATTTTTAGCTATTCCTGAAGCCTGTTCGAGGCTTTGCCGAGTTTCATTTCAGCGGATAGCGACATGCAGCGATGATGCCTCCATTTTAGGAAGGTTAATAAACGTGGGTGAGCCGTTGCCAGAAGACATAAAGCAGCAGCTTGCCGTTCTCATCTCACGGCAGAACGCTACAAACAGCTACATCAAACGGCTTTTCGATCGCGGCGATGATGAAGAGCCTACAAGAGACGATCTTCTCAAGTTCCGTGGCGGCCTCAGCTTCGCGATGGAGATGGCAGCAAGGCGTCGAGAGATTGAAGAAAACCTTCGTTGGGTGGCCGACAAAAGGGAGCAGGAAAAGAAAAAGCGGACAGGATTTCTCGCATGGTTGACGCAAATTTCGATCGTGATCGTCACGGGCATTGTTACAGTGGTGGGCTCGTGGCTGCTGGGCTTCCTTGGTGGACCGGCGCACCGCCCATGATCCATCTGCACCACGCCTGGGCCGAGTTGTGGGGAAAGGACCCGCTCCGGCTCGTCATCACCTCATGCGTTTCGGTGGTTGCGACCGCGATCAGCACAGTCCTCATCATCTCGGCGCTTAACCGGGGCGCGCCGGTCGCGTCTTACTATCGAAGCTCTGATACACCGATTACCATCAGCGGCGTCGACATCCTGGTTCCCGTGAACCGGCAGCGGACGGCTTGGGCCTGTCCGGGAGCGATCGCGAAAAGGCTCGTCGTCTCCTACGATGAAGGCCAGCCACACACCGAAGAGCATTTTGACGACGTATTCTTCGTTCGTGAGACCGCGCTTGCCGACGATGCTCCTGGAACTGGTTCCTACAGCCTGCACATGCACCTCGAGGGGCCGCTCCCGGCTGGCTACAGCAAGCCATTGTTCTACTTCCTAAAAATCAACGACAATTGCGGGTTCTTCGGCAACATCTTCAACCGGCGCCAGAGCGTGGCTCCGCCCGCCCGCGTCGTGGTCAAATAGCCGCTGACCGGCGGAAACAAACAAAAAGCTTTTTGCTTCTTTTCTTCAAAAAAGAACGGAGTTTGTCATGTCGGACACGCAAGTCGCCGCGGCTGCGCCGGCGACCGCTGTTCCCTCGTATCCTGCCATTCTTGCCCCGCAGCGACGCATCCTGGGCCTGACGATGAAGGGCGAGGCGGATGAGGACGGCGACATCGGCATGATCGCCGTCGGTTGCGTTGCTCGCAACCGCTGGAAGCACCCGCGCTGGTGGGGCCATGATGTCCTGAGCGTCTGTCTTCGCCATTCCGACAGCGGCATCTACCAGTTCGACGCCTGGATGCCCGGCACCGCCGACCGTGCGCGCATCCTGGCCATCGGCGAGAACGATCCAGCACTCCTGCACGTAGAGGCGCTCGCCGCCGCCATCATCGCCGGAACGCAGGCCGACATCACGCACGGCGCCGACAGCTACGCGAACCTCGCCGTCGCACATCCGTCCTGGGCCCGCGACACCCACAAGCTGACGGCGCGCATCGGCCGCCATAGCTTCTTTCGCCTCGAGATCTGATGTCGTCCGCCCGCCGCACCATCGTTCTTCCGCCAGCCCATCTGCCGAGCGCGCGCGAGCTGCGGTGGCCAGACAAGGATCCTGGCGACACGCTGGACTTCAATCTGGACTGCTCGGTGTTCCTCGCCGACGCCGGCGGCGACAGCATCGTGCCCTCGACCATCGAGGCGAACCCCACACCGACCGACATCGATATCAGCGCGGCGAGCTGCGATGGCCAGCGCATCACCTGGATGATCGGCGACGGCGTGCCAAGCGCCAGCGGCGCGACCTTCTACGCCGTCAAGGTCGCCTTCCAAACGGCAGGCGGCCTGGCGGTCAACCGCACCATCACCTTGCCGGTGCGGGTCATGTTCGGCGGCCCCGCTCCGACCTCTCTCGCCTGACACCTCGCACGAGGATACCGATGCATCGCACTTTCGTTTTCGCAGCCACGCTCCTTGCATGGCTGTGTGCCTCGCCGTGTCTTGCCCAGCCAGCTATGGGCAACAGCGTCACTCTTGGCTCGCACGGCCAGGAAAGCGCGCTCCCGCCCGGCACGCGGGTCGATCTCGGCCTTGATCCGAACGGCAGCTACGGCCCGATCTCCCTTGATGCAAACCATTTGCAGATGATGGATTGTGCAGTCGGCTGCACCGCGGGGCAGACTGCTTTAGCTCCCGCGACACCTACGGCAACTTCGATCGCTGTTGCCAACACCTGGCAAACTTTTATCCCGCCTGGCCAGGTCCAGCACGGCTGCACGATCCAGAACAACAACGCGACAGCGGGTCTCTGCGTCGGCTTTCCCCTCGGTAGCGGCAGTGGCCAGACGGCTCAGAGTGGTGCCTTCACTTGTCCAGGAACGGCTGGCGCCGCGCAGGTGATCTATCTGCCGCCGAACGGCCCCGCCACTCAGTGCACCGGCCTTTACAGCGCCGCGATCATGGTCGCGAGCCCAATCGTTGGAGCTGGCATTTGGGGTGGAGCAAACTGATGCGTCACCTGCTCGCTCTGTTGGCGCTGTTTTATACAGCCTCAGCTTTCGCTCAGTCGGCTCCGACCGGTGTGGCCTCCAGCTCCGTGGCGGTCGGCTCTTCACCGACGCAGGCGGCTGCCGGCTGCATCACCACATCCCTGGCCGGATCGGCGCAATGCGTGACGCGGTCGCGAGCAAAGGGTTTGGGCGTAGACACGTCCGACTTTGGCGCCTTCGATAGCGGCACGACTCACCCGCTCTCCAGCATCACCACCGTCTATCTGAACGGTTCGACGACGCCGACAAGCACGGCAGGCTGGACGTTGTCTCAGTGGCAGGCGATTTATCCCACGGCGACCGCGTTGACGAACGAGGTCGATGGGCTCGCGATCTCCGCCGCCCTGGCCTACATTCGGCAGGCGACGACAATTCAGAACAGCGGCGGCGCGGTCCCGATCCGCATGACGTGCCCGCCGGGCCTCGCGCTATCGGACACCAGCATCAACGCGTCTGGCTTGAATGGCCCAGGCATTGTTTTGGACTTCTCCGGCTGCCCGATCTACTCGACCGCAGCCGGCAAGATCGCATTCGATATGCTGCACAGCCAACGCATCCGCATTATGAACCTCGGCGTCATCCCGGATCCGACTTTGACGCCGTCGATCGATTTCGCCGCGGGCCGTGTGGGACTGAATGGCACGAACGATCAGGGCGGTGATAACCTGTTCGATGGGCTTTACGTCAGCGGCCCTGCCCCTATTTGCAGCGTGCTGCTGAACAGCACCGAGAGTAGCGACCTCCACAAAGCCTTCGTGTTGAACACCTATTCTGGCGCAGTTTCGAACGCATCGCCTGGCGCGGCTCTTTGTCTGGACGGTGTCACCCACTTCATTAACAGCAGCGTCAATCCGTCGATCTACCAAACTGGCAGCGGCACGATCGATACGCCAGGCTCTTTCGATGGCGGCAGGGTGACCAACTCTTCGATCCGCGTGAACGGCTCGGGTGTGCCTGTGTGGGCGTCCATGATGGATGGCTTTCATTTCGACGGCTATCTGCTGCAGAACGGCACGGGCAATTATGTCTGGGATTGGTATGAAGTCCCTGGCGGCACGTCGCGCGACATTTTCTTTGATCACCCGACGCACAGCGAAGGCGGCTCGCCGTCCAAGCTGATCAGCGAGTTCAACATCACTGGCACGAACCCGACGCCGATCTTCAAGACCTTTGCCTTCGCCGACGAGGCCAACCAATCAACGGTCTCGCTGTTCCATATCGATACAGCATCCGCGGTGACCGGCGTCACCATGCTGGACGAGCATATCTTCGTCTCGCAGTTCTTGAATTCGTCTGTCGCGATCGCCGATCAGCCAAGCGCCTGGACGATGCAAGGCGATGTCACACTGCCGAACCTCGGCAACTGGATAGCCGGCGCGCCTGAGTTCAATAGGGTCAACCTTTGCACCCTTTCCGGCTTCAACGGTTTCAGCCCGGCAGGCTGCTGGCCGTATGCGCCAACGGAGCCGTTAAACCTTAATCCGGACCTTGATATCGACCAGGTCATTTGGCACGGCACAAACGGTGCCGGTCTCGCCAACGGTGCGCCGGTGATCGATGGTTGGTCGCTCTACACCCAGGGCAGCTACCCGGCCTCCATAAACACGCGCGCCATCGCCGCCGGGTCTTATTTAGGGCATCCTTACCAGGAGGTATTGACAGTCCAGGCGGCTGCCACGCCAACGGCTTCCCAGATGTATGCGATTCGCACGCCCATCGAAGGGTCGTCGATGGCACAGCTGAATTGGGGCACGTCCAACGCGCTTCCGATCACCATCAATCTCGACGCGATTTCGAGCCTTGCAGGCGCGCAATGTGCTCTTTCGATCCAGAATGCTAACAATAGCGACAGCTACGTGACGCCTTTCACGTTGCCTGCGACGGCTAGTACGTGGCAGCAGTATTCGTTCCTCGTGCCAGGACCGACGAGCGGAACATGGCCGGCATTTTCAGGCGTCGATTATATCGGCGCCATCATAGCGATCTCCTGTTCGGTTGGATCAAACTATCAGGCCCCATCTGCGAACGCGTGGAACATCGGCGGCCCATTCTTTGGACTTTCGAGCACCACAAATCTGGCGGCCACTCAGGGCGCAACTCTTGGCTTCATCCTCGAAAGTGTTTTCCCTACTCCAAACAACATGGCGGTGAAGAAGAAGGCGCAGGCCGCGGCTATCGAGGAAGATCAGCGATGGCTAACGGCCTCTTGCGTTTTCGGCACGGTGTGCAACTCCAATTCAAGTGGCCTTCCGCAAGCTGGTGCCGTCACCATGATCGCGCCCTCCAGCTTTGCGGCCGGGGGCTTTGCGCACGCTGTGGTGACGTTTCCGACCACGATGTTCACCAACAGCGGCGGCGCAGCGCTCCCGGCGATCACTTTTCAATCGCTCCTGACCAACTCTGCACTCTGCAGCGACCTCACGCAGAACGCCGATGGCGGCACTCCCACTGTCGTTGGTGAGGGCGCAAACGGCTTCGTTGTCGAATGTCCTTGGGTCACAGGTGAGGCGGCCAATGATGTCATCGCTGTCCACTACAAAGCCGTGTCGCATTTCTGACCGCGCGCCTCAACGTCGCCATCATCAAAGGATCCAAGATCGATGCGCAGCATCCTTCTCCTGCCGCTGCTTGCCCTTATTCTGGCTGCATCAGCATCGACGTCTCGTGCCGCGACGTACGGTCCCTACACGACCTATCCGAACAGCACCGTCAGCAGCATCCCGTCGAACACCCGTGTCGAGCTCGGCATAGGTCCGGACGCGCTCTACCACCCGATCGTCCTGGACAATCTCGGCTACCAGGTGATCGACTGCGTCATCGGCTGTAGCGGGTCAGGTGGAGGCGGCGCGGCCGTCGCCCCCTACTCCGGCACGTCCTCGGCCTGCTCGGCGACGACGATCGGCACCACGCCCACGCTGCTGCTCGACACCGCGGCCAACGCCGGCCGGGCCGGCGGAGGGCTGGTCTATTATGCGACCGGCACTGCGAACATCGTTTATCGCTGGGCGCTTCCCGGCGAGACTGGCGGCCAGAACCTGACCACCACGCCCTCAGGCGCCAACGTGGCCCTCACCCCGAACAGCCAGCTGCCCTTCACCGGCGCGCCAAGCGGCCAGCTCTGGGCCGTCAGCACCGCCAATCAGACAGCCTTCTCGTGCTTCGCGGTGAAATAATGCGCGCCGTCGCCTTGGCCCTGCTGTTCCTGCCGGCCTTTGGCTATGCGCAGAACGGCCTGGGAACCATGCCGCCGGTCGTCACGGTGCTGCAGGGTGTGCAAGGCCCCGCAGGACCTGCTGGGCCGCCAGCATGCGGCGTGGGCGACCTGGATGCCTCGTGCAAGGTCAAGCCGTCGGCCTCGGCACTAACGGACCTCGGCGCGTCCATGTCGGCCACGGCCGTAGCGGCCGCAGCGTCGGCCCTCAGCTCGGCCAACCCAATCGTCACCATCGCGCCTGGCGCGACCGGCCACATGACGCCGACGCATCTCAACGGCGCGACCGACGACGTGGTGCCGACGCTCTCCGGCGACGCCTCCGGGGACACAGCGCATTCAGTCATCATGGGCTTGCGCGGATCCTTCCGGAACCTGGCGATCGCCAACGCGGTCCCGTTGAACACGACCGGCGATCATGCGGCCTTCACGATCACGCAGGTGCTCGCGCCTTTCGTCCTGAAGGAAGTCGACGCCGCGAACTGCGCGACGACACCGGGCTTGGCGCAAGTGTCGATCTGGACGGGCCCAGGCGCCACAGGGACACGCCTGGTGGCGCCGACGCTGCTGAGCGCGATCCCGCTGATCACGGGTGCCGGACAGGCCCTCGTGGCCTCGAGCATCAACTCGCCGCGCCAGTCTGCACTGACCCTCTACCTCCATGTCGATGTGGCGAACCTCACTGCCGACACCTGCTCCTTCTACCTGCAAGGCATTTCCGCGCTCGACGCGACGCAGCTTGCCACGACCGTGACGGGATACTGAGATGAAGCATTTCCTTTTTGCGGTGCTGCTGCTTTTGCCGCTTGCCGCTTCCGCACAATCGAACGGCGGCCTGCCTAGCAATCCAGGTGGCGCCGGAGCGCCCTGCGGCACGAACGGTCAGCTTCAATACAACAACAACGGCGTGTGCGGGGGGCTGACGCCGAACACCCTTAACAGCGGCGCCTACGCCGGCAGCCTAGTGAAAAACACCTACACCGCAGCAGGCGCAATTACGGTTTCCGACGATCTATCCATCCTGAATGCAACGGCCTCGGTCACCATGACGCTGGCGAACGATACCGTCGATAACCGTCGCCACATCATCAAGTGCTTTGGTGCGGGAAGCTGCAACGTCACCGGCATGTTCGACGGCGTTTCCCAAACCATCAACATGAGCCCGAGCGGAACGCGCAAGGCCGATCTTGTCGTGGATTGGATCGCCTCGCTCTCTAGCTACATCGTGGAGTGATCGAAGATGAGCTACCTTCCCGATCCCGCACCGATCTCTCCCGACAAAATCACTAGCGCGACGCTGACGGAATACTTTGATCTCACGCGCGGCAACACGGTTTTCTCGACGGCCGGAACGACGCTAGCAGCAACAGGCGCAACCATTGCACAGGTCAACTCTGCTCTCAGCACGAGAACAGAAACGCTGACGCAAACGACTTCAGCCAATCGCCCGACCTATTCGCGGGATGTTGGTTCCGGACGCCTCGGCGCTCTGGGCAACGAGTCCTCGACCTATCTGAATAGGAGCTACACCGGTCAAGTCGGCACCATGCTGGCAATATATTCTCTGACCGATATAGAGCCAGCGAACCTTCGTGGGTTTCAAAGCATTGCGCACGCTCCTGCTGCAAGCGGAGCAGCGGCGGCTGTATCATATGTCTGGAGCGCCTTCAGGCCAGCGACGACAACTACTCCAAACACCCCGGACGTTGCTGGTTTCGGCACAGGTAGATCAGACGGCACAATCGACCTGTCTTATTACGCACCACAGTTCGGCACAGCCATTGTTGAAGGGATACGCACGGACGGCGTGAACCAGGAAGTCTGGCGCGACGGCAGGCAAATCATTGGCGCTGCTCTCGCGGCAACCGGCACCGCGCTTGCAACAGACGGCGCGCACGCAACCCTCATGGCGTCGATCAGCAACACGGGTGCTATCACGAACAATATGGGCGGCACGCTCATTGCCTTTGTGTCATTCAGCGGGCGGGTATCCGATGCGGAATGGCCTGGGTTGCAGCAGTGGGCAAGGCAGTTGCTTGGGAAGCCGCGCAACCAGGGTGCGTTTTTAGGCTCGTTCTTTTTTGCAGACGGCACCGATGAAAGCTCGGACTCCAAGAGCTTGGTTCTCGTGCAGAGTGACGACCTGATTAACACGGAGATTCGGCCTAGCTCGGGCATCTGCAAGCTTCTAAACGGAACCTATTTGCCAGGCATTCGTGACCCGCACCTTATGTCGGACGGCACGCCGACAATTTGGATCGCTTACACCGGCTCTACGTTTTGGAAGCTTTGCGTCTGTCTTGATCAGTTCAACATATCCACGCTCACGCAAATCAACAGCGGCATATCGGGCGGTAACCCGCAAATTTGGGCACCGGACTTTGTGTGCAACCAAGACAGTTCCATGTGGGTTGACACGAACGGTTTGCCTCGCGTGGTGGCGGCAGGAAGTCCCGACAGTGGGCTTGACTTTCAGCCTTACCTTTTCACGCCGAGTGATGCCACCTGGAAAACCGGAGGCGCTTGGAGTGTGGGCGTTCCCCTCACGTGGACAGGCACGCCGCCGACCGATGGGCTCGACTACTTTTTGATGCAGACTTCTGATGGCACCTTCCATCTCTACTACGCCACCAGGACGTCAACCACATCGGGCGGCCCGAGCACTATCCAGCATGCGACCGCAACCAACGTAGCCGGACCCTACACGGCAACCGCTGGTGTCGATCCTTATGGGCTTGGTAACCATCTAGAGGGGCCGTTTGTCACCCTGAGACAGGATGGCGTATGGGTTCTTTGGGTAGATAATCAAGGCACCGGGTATAGCTATTGCCTTGGCTCAAGCATCACCGGTCCTTGGTCAACACCTGCAAAAGTCGTTGGACCGGCCCTGCTTGAACAAGGCCGCTTCATTCGCACGCCGCCGGGCTGGTGACGTGCAGCTATGTCCTTCGATCACTGAGAAGCCGCTTCGCCCAGCCTCTGGCCGGCTGCTCTATGCAGTAGAACGAGCCGGCGGCGACGATCAGTGTCAGGGCAAGCGGGACGACATTTGCAAGCGTAAAAGCGTGCGGAACGTGGTGCGTCTGAAGGATACGAAAAGCAGGCCATCGAACCGCGCCCTCCAGTGGATCGTGCACCAGATAGATCGAGTAGGAAATCTCCCCAAGCCAGTAGATGGCCGTGCTCGACAGAAAAGCTCCAACCCAAGACCCAGCGCGCGTGAGCGCAAGCGTGAGCGCGAAGAAGGCAATGACTACGGCCACATCGTCACTGGGCAGGAAGAGCATAGCGAGCGCAATAACAGCGACGGCATCCGCTGTTTGGGCGCGCAGCGCTGCTCCGACACGCGTGGAAAGCCGGAAAGCGACCATGCCAAGCGCGAACCCAGCGAAGCACCTTAGAAGCGAGTAGGGGCCGCTCCACACGTCCAGTGGGCCGTTCCGAAACGAGTGACCCCGAACAATTTCGTAGAGCGCTGGTGTGCTCATCACCGAAAGCACAAGAAGCACGGCTAGGGCGGTCGCCACTGCCAGCATCTCTCGATACCTTTGCCCTTCAAGAACGAGGGCAACCAGGACAGGAAATGCCAAGTAGGCTGCAAGTTCGACGCTAATGGACCAGGCAGGGTGGACGATGCTTCCGCCAGCGCTGAACCATCCCTGCACAAGAAAGACGTTTCGCACGGCATCAACATCCGAGATCTCGCGCTGGTCTATCAAACCGGCGACCACCAGCGGGGCGACTACGATAGTTACGGCGATGTAGAGCGGGTAGATGCGGCCAAGTCGTTTTCCGAGAAACGTCAAGTAATCTCTGGTCGTGAAGCCAGAGCGGAACACGTGGCCGTAATTGAGGGCCATTACGTAGCCGCTCAGCACAAAGAACAGATCAACGCCGATGTAGCCGCGCGCAATGATTGGTCGAAAGACCGACAGTCCATGCACGTCTTTGAAGTAGTGGTAAAGCACCACCCAGCAGGCAGCTACGCCGCGAATGCCCGTGAGGGCACGGTTTTCCTGCGGCCTTACTTGGGTAGCGGCCGGCAGTTCGATTGCTTCACTCATGGCGTCTCCAGGGCTCTGGGCACCCTAGCAGGAGTCATTAACGATGCGTAAAGCGCTAACAGCCTTATTTATGCTCCTCGCCGGAAGCGCCCACGCTCAAGTGCTTGTGCTCCCTTGCGTAGGCGGCGGAACCTGTTACCTGCCCCCTCTTCCGATCTACACGGCGAACGTCCTAGAGACCTCCAATGGCACAACCCAAAGCGGCCCGCCTGGCTATCCAAACGACCGCGTAGCCTCTGGCCCCTACACTGCGATCTTCCACATTGACTCACCCAGCGGGACAAGCGCGGCGAACAGCCACGCCATTAAAGGCACGGCAAACTTCCCGCTACAGACCAATTTTGTCACGACCTTTCCGAGCGACAGCAACACAGGCGTCCGCTCGTTCACCTTCCTCGACTACGGCAATTACCTCGACAACACACCCCTAATCTCGCCGTCCACAATCAACAATCTCACCGCAGCCAACCTCACTTTCAATTTCACCTACCCGACGCAGACGAACGCTGGAAACCTCACCTTCGACTGGTTCGCGTTCACCAGTTCGGCAGGCTCGACTGCGACGATCAGCAAGGAAATGCAGGTCTATCTGGACCCGGCCCCCACGACCGTCACGGGGTTTCTGAACAACAACGCCATGGTCGGCACTTATACGAGCGCGGCCATTGGCTCGACGCCTGCGATCAACTGGAAAGTCACGTATCAGGCTGCGAACGGGCAGGGCGTGCCCTACTATCAATTCCGACCTGTGGACACGAACAGCAACACGGTGCCGCTGCACGCCGGCACGTTCGATTTTCTCGCGGCCATGAATTACCTGAAGGCGCAAGGGAAGCTGACGGGCGCTGAATACTTCACCGGGTTTGGCGCGGGCTATGAGGCGCTCAATTCCAGCGTGGCGCTGACGGTGAATGCTTTCTCGCCGGTTTATTCTCACAACTAACAGGACACCTCATGCGCATCGTCGCCGCGTTTCTGATCGTCGCTGCCTGTCTGATCGGCGGCCGAGGCGAAGCCCTTGCTTCCACGGGTGCTATGATCTTCGGATCCGACGCCATCTCCTCGCCTTGCCCGGTCACGCTGCCGACGGCGACGGACTCTTGGTTCACTAATGGCGACGGGATGACGGTGCAGGGGACACAGGCCCCTTGCTACTGGTTCGACAAGACGGGCGGTGAGATCGACAATTTCATCACCTCGAGCGGCCAGACACTCAACATGTCTGACTTCACCCAAATGGCCCACGCCGCGAGCATCATCGGCCGCGGCCGTCTGATCGGCTTCGGGCCGGGCACGAACAGCTGGACTGCTCCGGCCGGCGTGTATTCGGTCAAAGTCACCCTGATCGGTGCCGGCGGCGGCGGAGGCGGCGCGTCCGGGGCATCTTCTGTCGGCCAAGGCGGAGGCGGCGGCGGCTACGCTCAGGCGATAGTCGCGGTCACACCAGGCTCTACCTACACGATAACCGTCAACGGCGGCGCCATGGGCGGCGGCGTTGGCGCGGCTGGCAACAACGCAGGGTCCAGCTCGTTCAACGGCATGGTCACGGCTGCAGGGGGAGCCGGCGGTGCTGGCGCAGCATCTGGCGCCTTCGGCACGTCAGGAGGTGCGGGAGGATCCTCTTCCGGTGCGACGATCGCCTTTGCCGGCGGCCAGGGTGCCAGCGGCGCACGCACTGATGGAGGCGGCTCCACGCCAAGCTACATAGGTGGGAGCGGCGGAACGGCAGGTTACGGAGTCGGTCCCGGCGCTCCCTTCGTCGCCTCGAACGCGACAACGTCGGTCAACGGCCTTGCTGGGAGCGCTCCGGGCGGCGGCGGCGGCGGCGGCCTCGATGGTGGCGGCGGCGGGACGGGCGGGAATGGCGCTTGCATTCTGGAATACTGATTTTGCCGGCGGGAAGAAGAATCGTGTTTTATCAAATCTCTAGCCTAAACTACAGCGATCTCTTAATCAGCGGGTCCTAGGTTCGAGCCCTAGTGCGCCCACCAAATTCCCTGAAAACGTGTGTTGGCAGGAAGACCTGAGATGATCAGGTAGGGGATTTGTGCGCATATCATCCGCATTGTGTCCGCCGCTCATCCCCATGCTCGGCGCCTGGCCCTTTTTACCCTTCAGTAATCCATTAACTGTTTTGCCTGCATGGGGGTCGGACGTTGGCCACCTCTTCCGCCACTGGACGGCGAGCCAGCCGCCATCAAGGCGGTTCCGGCCAGCGTCGCCTCTTTGGCTGCTGCAGCCGCATTCACGGTTTCGGCAGACATCGCCAAGCTGATACCGGCAGTCTCGGGAGCGCCTACGATGCCAACTGTCATTTCACCAGCGGCGATGGCTCCATCAGCCGCCGCAGCCATCATCGTCCCGGCGCCATAGAAGAACTTGGTTTTCGGGTCGGCTTAGCGCGCCTCGTGGATGCTGCTTGAAGGGTGGGCCTGACGGCGGATGGGATGCCTGCATAGAGGTGTCGTAGCCGCGCTCCGACTGCAGCCGCTTCTGGCCGTAAGCGGACGGCCTGCTTCTGGACCAGCTATCAGAGAAAGCGGACCTCGCACATTCTGAAGTAGACGTAAGGTCAATCAACGCCTTGTGGTCCAACGCATTGCATCGGCTATTCTCCTGGCTGTCACCACGTCGCCATGAAAAGCCAACGTGGGGAATGCTGCGCTGTTTATCTAAATCGGGTTCAAGGAGGGGAAAGGGACAAGCCTGCTGGACGCTGACGCCCGCCGACCTTGTCGTGCGCAACACGTCACCGCCCGGAGCCGAGGCAGCAGCGCCGTCCCGAGAGGAGCCGACGGGACTTGATCAAGGATAACTTCGCTCTCCGCCTCTACACCCGCGTCGCGCGTCTCGGCAGCTTTTCGGCCGCGGCGCGGGAATGCGGCCTGTCGCAGTCACAGGCGTCAAGGATTGTGGCGGAGCTGGAGACCGAGTTGGGCGTCAGGCTGCTGTCGCGCACCACCCGGGCCGTTGTGACCACGCAGGCCGGGGGTGAATTCCTTGCCCGGATTGAGCCGGTCCTTGCGGCGCTGGAAGAGGCCGAGCATAGCGTGCGCGAGGGCGGCGAGCTGCGCGGGCTCCTGCGCATGAGCATGCCCACCAGCTTCGGTATTCGCGACGTCATCCCGCGCCTAGCCTCCTTCGCCGAGCGGCATCCGGCTCTGCACATCCAGCTCCAGCTCGCCGATCAGCGGCAGGACCTCGTGCGCAACGCCGTCGATGTCGCCATCCGCCTCGGCCAGCTGGCCGACGCCACGGCCACAGCCAAACGCATAGCCACGATCCCGCGCGTGATCGTGGCGGCGCCCGACTATCTAGCCCGGCACGGCACGCCCGAGGCACCTGTCGATCTCGTCCTGCACCGCATTGTCGGCGGGACCGCCGCCGCCGTGCCGACAGCCTGGCGGTTCGAAAGACATGGCGAGGAATCAGCCATCAAACCCGAATTTCATTTCTCGACCGATGAGAACGAAGGTGCCATCGCCGCCGCGGTTGCGGGATTCGGCATCACCTCGACAAGCGGCTGGGCCTGCCGCCGCGAACTGGAGGATGGCACGCTGGTGCGCCTGCTCCCCGAGTGGACGTTGGCCGGCATACCGGTGCACGCCTATTTCCCGATGGGCCGGGCGACGCGGGCGGCCGCACGCGCCGCGATCGACCATCTTGTGGCGGCTTTCGAGCGCAGCCCATCGGTCGTTCCCGGCTGAATAGCCACGATATGGGAAGCCGCGGCCTTGACGCGCAGACAGCCCGTCCATTGTTGCGGTCCGTGCATAGGAATTAGCCGAACTGCGCCGCTACCGGGCGGGGCCTCCGCAGACGATGTTCGCTCTCAGCAACCATCCTTGCGAGGGCTTTGCGTCATGACCCGTTCCATCCGCATCCACGAATTCGGCGACGCGAGCGTCCTGCGCATCGAAAATGTCGAGATCGGCGAACCGGGAAATGGCGAAGTCCGTCTGCGTATCCAGGCGATCGGCCTGAACCGCACGGAGATCACGCTCCGCTCCGGCCGCTCGCCCGCAAAGCCGCCACTGCCGACCGGCCTGGGCTTCGAGGCGGCCGGCGTGATCGAGGCACTCGGCCCGGACGTCACCGGATTTGCGGTGGGCGACCGCGTCGCTCTCGTCCCGGCCTATGGCGCGGCGGAATACGCGCTCTATGGCGAAGCGGCCATTGCTCCGGCGCGCGCGCTGGTCGCCATACCGGATCATGTGAGCGCCACGGAAGCCGCCGCCACCTGGGCCGCCTACGGCACGGCCTGGGGCGGCCTGGTGGAAGTGGGCGCACTCAGGCTAGGCCAGAGCGTGCTCATCAATGCGGCCTCCAGCAGCGTCGGCCTGGCGGCCATCCAGACCGCGCGACGGCTCGGCGCGCACCCGCTCGCCCTCACGCGCAGTGCCGCCAAGGCAGAAAGCCTGCGCCACCTCGGTGCGTCCGCGGTCATCGTCACCACGGCGCAGGACGTTGTGGCAGAAATCCGTGCCGTCACCGGTGGCCGCGGAGCCGAACTGGTCTTCGATCCGGTCGGCGGCCCGGACTTCGCAACCCTCAATCAGGCCACCGCGGCGGGCGGCACGCTGGTGCTCTACGGCGCGCTCGATCCCCGGCCGACGATTGTGCCGCCCTTTGAAATCCTAGCGCGCGATCTGACCATTCGCGGACTCGCACTCACCGCACTGACTCGCAATGACGGGCAACTCGCGGCGCTGAAGCAGTTCGTCGGCAGCGGCCTCGCCGAAGGCGCCCTTCGCCCGACCGTCGCGCGCATTTTCGCCTTCGATCGGATCGCCGAAGCACACCGGTTCATGGAAGCCGGCGAGCAGGTCGGCAAGATCGTCGTCACCGTCTGATTTATTGCCTTGCAAAGGAGATTTCCCATGACAACCGAACCCCTGTTCACCCCCTATCACATGGGCGACCTGGCACTCCCGAACCGTATCGTCATGGCGCCGCTCACGCGTATGCGGGCGGGACCTGACGATCATGTGCCAACCGCGCTGCAGGCCACGTATTACGCGCAGCGTGCGCAGGCCGGCCTGATCGTGGCCGAGGCGACTGCCATCAGTCCGGACGGGTTCGGCTGGGCAGACACGCCTGGCCTGTGGACCGCCGCTCAGCAGCGCGGCTGGCGCCACGTAACCGACGCCGTCCATGCTGCTGGCGGACGCATCGTGGCACAGCTTTGGCACACCGGCGCCATCTCCCACCCTAATCTGCGCGGCGGCGCGCGCCCGCTATCAGCCTCCGATGTCGATCCGGGACAAATATCCGTCACCGCCGCCGGTCGCGTGCCAACCGTGGCACCACGGGCGATGACGCGTGACGAGATCCACCGGACGGTCGCCGACTATGCCCGCGCCGCCCGAAACGCGATGGAGGCCGGTTTCGACGGCGTGCAGATTCTCGCCAACTATCTCTATCTTCTCGCACAGTTCATGAACAAGGCAACCAATCTCCGAACCGACGAGTATGGCGGCGGGATCGAGGACCGCGCCCGTATCCTGTTCGAAGTCGTCGAGGCCGTGCTCGGCGTTATTGAGCCGTCGCGGGTGGGGGTGAAACTCAGCCCGATGCACGAAAGCGGCGTGTTCGCTGCGAATGACGACACGCTGCCGATGGCGGAATACGCAGTCCGCGAACTTGACGGCTATGGTCTGTCCCACCTCCTGCTGATGGGAGCCACCACCGATTTCACCGACACGCCGCTCGAACCGCTTATGGGTGATGGCATGTTCCGCCACTTCCGCCCGATCTTCAAAGGGACGCTCATTGCCAACGTCCAAATGGACGCCCTGCGCGGCAACCGTCTGATCGGTGCGGGACTGGCCGACCTTATCGCGTTCGGCCGGCCCTTCATTGCCAATCCCGACCTGGTCGAGCGTCTGAAAACCGGCGCGCCGCTCGCCGAGCCGGACTGGATGACCGTCTATGCGTCCGGCCCCCGGGGCTATTCCGACTATCCGGCCCTCCAGCCGGCCACCGTCTGACCGCCGTATAATCGAACACCGGAAGAGCGCGATCATGTTCCGTTGGCGACTTACACTGAACAACAGGCCGCTTCACCTGATCCGCGCCCCTCCCGATTGACTGTGCCACATACATCAACGCCACCGCGCCGCCTTTCTGCCTGAAACACATAATCATCCACCCCATGTCTGGAGAACCCCCATGAAAATGACCGGCAATACGATCTTCATCACCGGCGGCACGTCGGGCATCGGCCGCGCGCTGGCCGAAGCGTTTCATAAGCTTGGCAACAAGGTGATCATTTCCGGACGCAGACGCGCCAATCTCGACGAGATCATCGCCGCCAACCCCGGCATGGCCGCCATCGAACTCGACATCGCCGATCCGGCCAGCATCGAAGCCGCCGCGGCCAGGCTGATCGCCGAACATCCCGATCTCAACGTGCTCATCAACAATGCTGGCATCATGCTGCCCGACCAGGCTGCCGGCCGGATCGACGATAAGCAGATGCTCGACACCATCGGCACAAATTTCGCCGGCCCCATACGCATGACCAGCGCGCTGGTGGGTCATCTCAAGGGCAAGGAAGGTGCCGTCATAGCCTATACGAGTTCCGTTCTTGGCTTCGTGCCGATGGCACTGACGGCGGTATACTCCGCAACCAAGGCAGCACTGCATTCCTATGCGTTGTCGCAGCGCTTCCTTCTCAAAAGCGCCGGCGTGCGGGTGATCGAGATTGCGCCACCCTGGGTGCGTACCGACCTGATGAACAGCCGCGAGGCCGAGCAGGCCATGCCGCTCGACCAGTTCATCAGCGAGACCATGGAACTGCTCGGCACCGATGCAGACGAGATCGTCGTCGAGTCCGCACGGCCGCTGCGCGACAACGCCGGTCCGCATGAACATGCGCTCGTTGACGGCTTCAACCAGCAGCTCGTGGCCTTGTTCAGCCAGGCCTGATCTTCGGGGCGCCAGCGTGCGGCGCGGCCTGCGCGCCGCACCGCATGTCGGTGTCACCGATGCCCGCTCAGCCGGGTCGCTGGAACTTCAGCTCGCCGATCCGCGGCACCACCGTCTTCAACA
The DNA here is from genome assembly GCA_965198825.1 of Acetobacteraceae bacterium. Classification (GTDB taxonomy): domain Bacteria; phylum Pseudomonadota; class Alphaproteobacteria; order Acetobacterales; family Acetobacteraceae; genus BOG-908. The sequence continues at coordinate 2,240,254 of CBDAQB010000003.1, forward strand.
CAGGCGAGGCATTGGTCTCGCTATACCCAAGCGACAGGTCGATGACCGGCGCCACGCCCGCGAGTGGCCTGCTGATCACCGTCGGCGGGAGCAGGTTGCGCGCATAGAGCGGCATCAGCGCCACGCCTCCCGTCGAGGCCACCAGTGACACTGCCATCGAAAGATTATCCACCAGGTGATCGGGCGTGAGGTCGATCCCGATCCGTGCCGCGTAGGCATCGGTGATGGCACGGAGCGCCGGGGATTTGTCGTGCGGAACCCCCACCAGCGCCTGCCCGGCAATATCCTGCGGCGTGATGGCGTCGCGCTCGGCCAGCCGGTGATCGGCCGTCATCAACACGATCAGCGGCTCCTCGGTCAGTCTCGTGAACACGATGCCGGGCGCATTTCGCTCCCTCCGCATGAACGCAAGATCGACCTTGCCGCGAACCAGTCCGTCCGCCAGTTCGGGAGATGACAGGCTGAGTATGACGATTTCCGTGTTGGGCAGCCCGTTGCGCAGGATGCGCAGGACCGGCGTCAGCCATTCGAATTCATATCCCGTCAGAAAACCGATCACGAAGGTCGCCTTAGCCGGTGCCGCGGCTCGCCGCGTCGCTTCCTTCGCCGCCTCGATCTGCAACAGCACTACGCGCGCATGATCCAGAAATACCCGGCCGGCCGCGGTCAACGCGATCCCCTTGGACGTGCGCGTCATCAGTGCGCAGCCAAGCTCGGCCTCCAGATCGTGCATTTGCCGGCTGAGCGATGGCTGGGCGGTATGCAGCCGCTTCTCGGCCGCCACGGTCAGGCTGCCTTCCTCCGCGACCGCGATGAAATAGCGAAGATGACGAATATCCACCGCCATACTTTATGGGCATCACGACCAACCAACAAAGTCTTTTTCGAACGGCACGGCAACGCACAGATCAAGGCCAGCGGAAGACAACACCACGCCGATCCCCGTGCCGAACAGCAGCCCGGCCCGACGGATTGGCATGACGCCCCCCGCGGTCACGAAAGGATTTCAAAATGAATACCCCCGTAGTCCTGATCACCGGCGCGCTCACCGGTATCGCGCGCGCCACCGCTTTCCTCTACGCCGGCAGGGGCGCCCATCTCGTCGTCTCCGGACGTCGCGAGGACGCTGGCGCGGCGCTTGTGGAAGAGTTGCGAGCCACGGGTGCACAGGCCGAGTTCGTGCGCGCCGATGTGCGCAGTGATGCCGATGTCAGCGCATTGGTTGATACCGCCGTTGCGCGCTTCGGCCGTCTCGACATCGCCATCAACACCGCCGGCACCGAGGGACAGCCTGGCCCCGCCACCGACCAGACCGCCGAGAGCTACGCAGCCACGTTCGACACAAACGTCCTGGGCACCATACTCAGCATGAAGCACGAGCTGCGCGTCATGCTGGCGCAGGGCAAAGGCAGCATCGTCAACCTCTCCTCGACCTTCGGCCATGAAGGCGGTGCGGGCGCTTCGATCTATTCGGCGAGCAAACATGCCGTCGAGGGCCTGACCAAATCCGTGGCGCTCGAAGTCGGTGACAAGGGTGTCCGCGTCAATGCCGTGGCACCAGGACCGATCCAGACCGGCATGCTCGACCGGTTCACCGGCGGCAGCGCGGACGTCAAGGCCTACCTCGCGACGCTCAATGCGCAGAAGCGGGTCGGCCAGCCCGATGAGATTGCGCATGCAATTGTCTATGTCGCC